>NZ_CP065545.1:1970000-5122675 GCF_015999525.1 Lysinibacillus sp. JNUCC 51
GTTGGTCTAAAATGCTCATCAAATTCAATAGATTCACCTTCATTACGGACTTTGACCGATTCTTTGGCGCTACCTTACGACCTCACAGACACATTTTTCCTATTAGCAACGCTCTTCCGTCTTCACAGTTCGAGACTCGTATCCTATAGTTCACACGTATCCATGAACATAAAGAAAAAGAGAGGTGCATTTAATGTGGTACCCAAATCAAGGACAAACTAAAAAAAGAGATTACGTAGCTAAGAGATGGTTTCTGTATTGCACAGGAACCATCCTTTTTAGATTCCATTGATAACGATAATTATTGTAATAGACCATATAGTGATTGATTTTCACTTTTAGTTCCTCAAGTGTCTTCAAGGAGCTTAAGTCTACTTCGTCTTTAAAATGACCGAAAAATGATTCCTGTGGCGCATTGTCCGAACAGTTTCCTCGGCGTGACATCGATTGACCTAAGCCATGTTTTTTTAAGAGCGTTTGATAGCGTGGGCTTGTATAGTGAACCCCTTGATCTGAATGGATAAAGGCCTCTGGATGAAGCTGAGCGCGTTTATTACGGATCAGTTTTTCAATCGTTTCCGTAGCTATTTCGAGCGTTATTCGGTCTGAGACATGGTACGCTAAAATTTCGTTCGTCGAGGCATCTTTTATCGTCGACAAATAAGCCATACACTTTCCATTATATGGCACATAGCTGATGTCCGTTAATAATACTTTCCCAGGTATACTGCTTAAATTCACGATTTAATATATTTGGCACAACACGATGTTCCTTCGTTGCTTTCGCCATTTGTTTATATGGATTCGGTTTACGATGCGGGCAGACAATCCGTACTTGCGCATAATACGCTGGATTTTTTTACGGCTCATTACACATTGAAACTCCTGTTCGAGTGTCATTTTAATCGAACGAGAGCCTTTCTTATAACCATGACGATCAAAGGCTTTTAAAATCAAGTCGCGCGCCTTTAAATCCCTCTGTTCTCTCACTGCTCGCGCATCACTCGCCTGTAAATAGCTATAATAGCCTGAGCGAGAAACCTTTAAGAGGTCACAAAAATACGTCACCATCCGTTTAAATGGAAACTGAGTGAGCGTATCTGAAATGAGTTGAAAAACCTTATTTGTGCTTAGTTTTTGGCTGTCGTTTAGCAGCCTCCTTTCTGTCGCTTCGAGCTTTTTTAGTAAATCTACTTGCCCCTCCAATAGTTGAATGCGTGCAGCTTGTCTTTCAATGACTTCTGCCGCTGTTGATTCGCATTTAATCGGTCTACCTGATCCAGATTTGCGTGTATCCGTTAAGCCAATTAGGCCGTTCTCTTCATATGCTTTACACCAACGAAAAGCTGATTGTTCAATACGTTTGATAATTATCTCTTCATCAAAGCCATATTCCTTAAAAATTTGTCTCGGTGTTTTCCCTGCGAAGTATTCATCAATGAATTGACTTTTAAATGTATCTGTATAGGTAATCGTACGTTCGCTAACCTGTTGTACGTTTGGATTTTTTTGAAGTTGTAGTACCTGTTTTGGTGAAAATAAAATTTTACTCATAGTAATCTCTAGTTCGTTCTTTAATCTTGAAAGTCTAGTATATAAAAAATACCTGCAGTTAGCACACTCTTTTTCAAGTGTCCTAACTACAGGTACCATATTAATTTGAAAATACGATACATCTCTCTTTTTCATGTTTTATAACTAAAGCGCCCGGTATATAAACACTGTAAATGGTACAGATTCTCCATCAATTTTTAAGAATACTCACAGGCCAAAAGATTATTTATTTCCATAGAAAAAAGCCGAGGAATAAATCCTCGGCTTTTTTAGTTGCCTAGCGACGTCCTACTCTCACAGGGGGAAGCCCCCAACTACCATCGGCGCTAAAGAGCTTAACTTCCGTGTTCGGTATGGGAACGGGTGTGACCTCTTTGCCATCATCACTAGACATATTGAAAGAATTATTCTTTCAAAACTGGATAAACGGTTCATTGAATGTTTCAAACATTGTGGTTAAGTCCTCGATCGATTAGTATTCGTCAGCTCCATGTGTCACCACACTTCCACCTCGAACCTATCTACCTCATCGTCTTTGAGGGATCTTACTTACTTGCGTAATGGGAAATCTCATCTTGAGGGGGGCTTCATGCTTAGATGCTTTCAGCACTTATCCCGTCCACACATAGCTACCCAGCGATGCCTTTGGCAAGACAACTGGTACACCAGCGGTGTGTCCATCCCGGTCCTCTCGTACTAAGGACAGCTCCTCTCAAATTTCCTACGCCCACGACGGATAGGGACCGAACTGTCTCACGACGTTCTGAACCCAGCTCGCGTACCGCTTTAATGGGCGAACAGCCCAACCCTTGGGACCGACTACAGCCCCAGGATGCGATGAGCCGACATCGAGGTGCCAAACCTCCCCGTCGATGTGGACTCTTGGGGGAGATAAGCCTGTTATCCCCGGGGTAGCTTTTATCCGTTGAGCGATGGCCCTTCCATGCGGAACCACCGGATCACTAAGCCCGTCTTTCGACCCTGCTCGACTTGTAGGTCTCGCAGTCAAGCTCCCTTGTGCCTTTACACTCTACGAATGATTTCCAACCATTCTGAGGGAACCTTTGGGCGCCTCCGTTACCTTTTAGGAGGCGACCGCCCCAGTCAAACTGTCCGCCTGACACTGTCTCCTGCCCCGCTAAGGGGCATGGGTTAGAATTTCAATACAACCAGGGTAGTATCCCACCGACGCCTCCTTCGAAGCTGGCGCTCCGAGATCTCTGGCTCCTACCTATCCTGTACAAGTTGTACCAAAATTCAATATCAGGCTACAGTAAAGCTCCACGGGGTCTTTCCGTCCTGTCGCGGGTAACCTGCATCTTCACAGGTACTATAATTTCACCGAGTCTCTCGTTGAGACAGTGCCCAGATCGTTACGCCTTTCGTGCGGGTCGGAACTTACCCGACAAGGAATTTCGCTACCTTAGGACCGTTATAGTTACGGCCGCCGTTTACTGGGGCTTCAATTCGCAGCTTCGCTTGCGCTAACCACTCCTCTTAACCTTCCAGCACCGGGCAGGCGTCAGCCCCTATACGTCACCTTACGGTTTTGCAGAGACCTGTGTTTTTGCTAAACAGTCGCCTGGGCCTATTCACTGCGGCTCTCATGCGCTTGCACGCTCAAGAGCACCCCTTCTCCCGAAGTTACGGGGTCATTTTGCCGAGTTCCTTAACGAGAGTTCTCTCGCACACCTTAGGATTCTCTCCTCGACTACCTGTGTCGGTTTGCGGTACGGGCACCTCTCACCTCGATAGAGGCTTTTCTTGGCAGTGTGAAATCAGGAACTTCGTCCATACGGACTCGCCATCACAGCTCAACGTTACAGTGTGCGGATTTGCCTACACACACGCCTTACTGCTTGGACGCGCATATCCAACAGCGCGCTTACCCTATCCTACTGCGTCCCCCCATTTCTCAAACGGTGAGGAGGTGGTACAGGAATATCAACCTGTTGTCCATCGCCTACGCCTATCGGCCTCGGCTTAGGTCCCGACTAACCCTGAGCGGACGAGCCTTCCTCAGGAAACCTTAGTCATACGGTGGACGGGATTCTCACCCGTCTTTCGCTACTCATACCGGCATTCTCACTTCTAAGCGCTCCACCAGTCCTTCCGATCTGACTTCAACGCACTTAGAACGCTCTCCTACCACTGACATCGTAGATGTCAATCCACAGCTTCGGTGAATCGTTTAGCCCCGATACATTTTCGGCGCAGCGTCACTCGACCAGTGAGCTATTACGCACTCTTTAAATGATGGCTGCTTCTAAGCCAACATCCTGGTTGTCTGTGCAACGCCACATCCTTTTCCACTTAACGATTACTTTGGGACCTTAGCTGGTGGTCTGGGCTGTTTCCCTTTTGACTACGGATCTTATCACTCGCAGTCTGACTCCCGTGTATAAATATCTGGCATTCGGAGTTTGTCTGAATTCGGTAAACCGGGATGGCCCCCTAGTCCAAACAGTGCTCTACCTCCAGTATTCTCATCACGAGGCTAGCCCTAAAGCTATTTCGGAGAGAACCAGCTATCTCCAAGTTCGATTGGAATTTCTCCGCTACCCACACCTCATCCCCGCACTTTTCAACGTGCGTGGGTTCGGGCCTCCAGTAAGTGTTACCTCACCTTCACCCTGGACATGGGTAGATCACCTGGTTTCGGGTCTACGACCACGTACTATTTCGCCCTATTCAGACTCGCTTTCGCTGCGGCTCCGCCTTCTAAAGCTTAACCTTGCACGTAATCGTAACTCGCCGGTTCATTCTACAAAAGGCACGCTATCACCCATTAACGGGCTCTAACTACTTGTAGGCACACGGTTTCAGGATCTCTTTCACTCCCCTCCCGGGGTGCTTTTCACCTTTCCCTCACGGTACTGGTTCACTATCGGTCACTAGGTAGTATTTAGCCTTGGGAGATGGTCCTCCCGGATTCCGACGGAATTTCACGTGTTCCGCCGTACTCAGGATCCACTCAGGAGAGAACGAACTTTCGACTACAGGGCTTTTACCTGCTCTGGCGGACCTTTCCAAGTCGCTTCATCTAACTCGCTCTTTTGTAACTCCGTATAGAGTGTCCTACAACCCCAAGAGGCAAGCCTCTTGGTTTGGGCTCTTCCCGTTTCGCTCGCCGCTACTCAGGGAATCGATTTTTCTTTCTCTTCCTCCAGGTACTTAGATGTTTCAGTTCCCTGGGTCTGCCTTCAAGACGCTATGTATTCACGTCAAGATACTACGCGATTAAACGTAGTGGGTTCCCCCATTCGGAAATCTCCGGATCAAAGCTCACTTACAGCTCCCCGAAGCATATCGGTGTTAGTGCCGTCCTTCATCGGCTCCTAGTGCCAAGGCATTCGCCGTGCGCCCTTAATAACTTAACCAAGTTATTAAGCCTATAAAAAAACTTAAAAAATAAATGTGTTTGTTACAATTTCAATGTCGTTTTATCCAGTTTTCAAAGAACACGTTTTGAAGTATTTCATTCGTAAGAATGAACCTTCAAAACTGAACGCAAAACGTAATCTTACAAACCCTAGGTTTGTATTCCGAAAATATCCTTAGAAAGGAGGTGATCCAGCCGCACCTTCCGATACGGCTACCTTGTTACGACTTCACCCCAATCATCTATCCCACCTTCGGCGGCTGGCTCCAAAAGGTTACCCCACCGACTTCGGGTGTTACAAACTCTCGTGGTGTGACGGGCGGTGTGTACAAGGCCCGGGAACGTATTCACCGCGGCATGCTGATCCGCGATTACTAGCGATTCCGGCTTCATGTAGGCGAGTTGCAGCCTACAATCCGAACTGAGAACGACTTTATCGGATTAGCTCCCTCTCGCGAGTTGGCAACCGTTTGTATCGTCCATTGTAGCACGTGTGTAGCCCAGGTCATAAGGGGCATGATGATTTGACGTCATCCCCACCTTCCTCCGGTTTGTCACCGGCAGTCACCTTAGAGTGCCCAACTAAATGATGGCAACTAAGATCAAGGGTTGCGCTCGTTGCGGGACTTAACCCAACATCTCACGACACGAGCTGACGACAACCATGCACCACCTGTCACCGTTGTCCCCGAAGGGAAAACCATATCTCTACAGTGGTCAACGGGATGTCAAGACCTGGTAAGGTTCTTCGCGTTGCTTCGAATTAAACCACATGCTCCACCGCTTGTGCGGGCCCCCGTCAATTCCTTTGAGTTTCAGTCTTGCGACCGTACTCCCCAGGCGGAGTGCTTAATGCGTTAGCTGCAGCACTAAGGGGCGGAAACCCCCTAACACTTAGCACTCATCGTTTACGGCGTGGACTACCAGGGTATCTAATCCTGTTTGCTCCCCACGCTTTCGCGCCTCAGCGTCAGTTACAGACCAGAAAGTCGCCTTCGCCACTGGTGTTCCTCCAAATCTCTACGCATTTCACCGCTACACTTGGAATTCCACTTTCCTCTTCTGCACTCAAGTCCCCCAGTTTCCAATGACCCTCCACGGTTGAGCCGTGGGCTTTCACATCAGACTTAAAGGACCGCCTGCGCGCGCTTTACGCCCAATAATTCCGGACAACGCTTGCCACCTACGTATTACCGCGGCTGCTGGCACGTAGTTAGCCGTGGCTTTCTAATAAGGTACCGTCAAGGTACAGCCAGTTACTACTGTACTTGTTCTTCCCTTACAACAGAGTTTTACGATCCGAAAACCTTCTTCACTCACGCGGCGTTGCTCCATCAGGCTTTCGCCCATTGTGGAAGATTCCCTACTGCTGCCTCCCGTAGGAGTCTGGGCCGTGTCTCAGTCCCAGTGTGGCCGATCACCCTCTCAGGTCGGCTACGCATCGTCGCCTTGGTGAGCCGTTACCTCACCAACTAGCTAATGCGCCGCGGGCCCATCTTATAGCGACAGCGAGATGCCGTCTTTCAGTATTTCACCATGAAGTAAAATAGATTATTCGGTATTAGCCCCGGTTTCCCGGAGTTATCCCAAACTATAAGGTAGGTTGCCCACGTGTTACTCACCCGTCCGCCGCTAACGTCAAAGGAGCAAGCTCCTTATCTGTTCGCTCGACTTGCATGTATTAGGCACGCCGCCAGCGTTCGTCCTGAGCCAGGATCAAACTCTCCATAAAAGAAATCTGATTAGCTCAAATTGTTTTGCTGGCATCATGTTTGATGTCCAAAATTTTGTTTCGTTCACTAACTCAAGGTTAGCTACTAAAAACTTTATTGATTACGTTTTGCTTGTTCAGTTTTCAAGGTTCATTTCGTCGCCACTTTCTCAGTAGCAACTTTTATATAATATTATGTCACAAACTCCATGTCAACAACTTTTTTATTTAACTTCGTTGTTTTTCAGTAGCTGTCTTAACGACTTGTATAATACTACACTCTTAATTATAAAAGGTCAACACTTTTTCTGAAAAAATATCATAGTTTTTTAATTCATTGAGAAGCTTCTTATATTATTATTAAGAAAACAATTTAATATTAGACTCAAAATCTAAAGTTATTTAATGTTTTATTGTATCCGTATTTGATAAACTTCTTATTTCTATGAAATTATTTTCAACCCTATATTGCGGAGTCGAATGATGTTCCCTTAGAATTTTCTTTGAAAGAAAGGACTTACACACCCTTATGTAGTTCGTCTATCTCCAGCTGAAAATTCTCCGCTTCCTTATCTCTGTTGTTTGGACTCATGCTGAACAAAAAAAGTGAGAAGCGATGCATAAAGCACATACTCCTCACTCTTCACCTATTGTTTTACATAATAGTCTATTTGCTGAGCCTTCATAAAGCCTGCCTTCTCATAAACTGAAAGCGCCTTTTTATTGTCAATTTCTACATCCAGCATGACGAATTTCGCTCCAATTTTGCTCGCATAATCTTTCGAAAATGAAAGCATCGCAGTTCCTATACCTTGCCCCTCACAGTTTGGATGAACTGCCAATGCTGTAACCCATTGAATTTCATTTTCCTGGGCAGTCGTTACTGTTCCAACAACTTCTCCATCTTTCCGCGCTACCCACAGCTTTCGTCCATTCGTTGATGTATTAAAAGTGATTAGCTCCTCAGACTCTTCAGGTAGATCTCCAAAAGCTGCACTATAGATAGCAATCAGCTCTGTCTGTTCACCTGTATAAGGAATGATTTCGATATCATTCTTTAATTCAACTGGCTCTGCTCTTGTTTCTAAAGTGGCTTCTGAAAAGCTATATGTAAAGCCCTTCTTTTCAATAAATGTGTGTCCAAAAGGTGAGCCATCTATCACTACTGCCAATTGACCTTCTGCCCCACGTTCTTTGAGGCCGGTCTGTAAAGCATCCATTAAAGCAGTTCCAATTCCCTTTTGACGGTACGTAGGTGTTACAACTAAAGACCACTCATATGTATGAAGCCCCATTAAATCTATTGCACCAGCTGCACCAACTAATACATCATTGTCATCTTCATACGCAAGTACCATAAAGCCTTTAGATTCAAAGGAACTCGCCATAGGCAAACCCAGAGCAGTTTCATATACACGATAATCATGTGTAGTCGCTTCTTCACACAATAATTTTAATTCATTTAATGTTTCCCCATCTAACGGAAAAGACACTGTCATCACAGAAATATTCATCATTTACCCCGTTCTTGTATCAAACTATTGCCCTATTGTAGCAAGAAAGAAAATAAGCTGGCAACAAATTATATTTGAAACTTCCAATTATTAATGCTTTTACTTTAAATATAGTAAATTAAAAAGTTTTATATGATTATTGACGGTTATAATGAATGAAAGTTACTAGAATCATAGAAAAAACCCATCATACTACACGCCTATTTTAATTGCAATTTAGAAATATTTATTTCTATGAATTCCCCTCTCCATAACTTTAGATTCAAAATACATATCATTTTTCACTCATAACTTCCATCATTTACATAATTATACTACTTTTATAAAAAAGTTACATTGAAATTGTGAGGTATTGTACGTAAAAGCAATACTTCAAAAAGACACTTTAGTACTTAGACACTGCTTAGCAAAAATAAAAAGTACACTACTAAAATTGAAATTTAGTAATGTACATTTACATGTTGTACAGAATCTGCTGCTTTTCACACTACTCATCAAGATGGTGGGATGAAGATTGTAACATCTGCGCGTAGATGCCACCGGATTCCATTAACTTTTGTTGGGGTCCTGCTTCAACTAACTCACCTTTATGCATAACAAGCACAATATCAGCATTGTGCACTGTATTTAAACGGTGAGCAATAACAAAGCTTGTACGTCCCTGCATTAACACATCAAGAGCCTCTTGAATTGCAAGCTCGGTAACAGTATCTATACTACTTGTCGCCTCATCCAACAACAAAATTTTCGGGTCAGCAATCAATGCTCTTGCTATTGACAATAACTGCTTTTGACCTTGCGAAATTCCACTGCCGTCTGCAGCAAGTACTGTGTCATAGCCATCCTTTAGCGTCATGATAAAATCATGTGCATTTGCACGCTTCGCCGCTTCCTCTATCTCTTCATCGCTAGCATCTAATCGACCATAACGAATATTTTCACGTACAGATGCTTCAAACAAAAACGGATCCTGTAACACAAAGGCCATTTGCGAGCGCAATGCTTGTCGTTCTATTCGCTGAACGTTTACACCATCAAATAAAACCTCACCTTTTGACACTTCATAAAATCTTGCAATAAGCTGCAAGATCGTTGTTTTCCCTGCTCCAGTTGCCCCAACAAGCGCTACAGTTTGTCCAGGCTCCACGTTAAAATTAATATCCTTCAAAGTGTAAGCTTCCTCTGCTTGCTCATATTTAAAGTACACATGTTGAAAGCTCACCTGCCCTAATAGCTTATGCTTTTGTGCTGAAGTAGCTTCCTCTTCAGGCTGTTCATCCAGTAACGCAAATACACGTTCAGCACCAGCAATCGCTGACAGCACGGTATTAAATTGATTGGCCAAATCATTTAATGGTCGTGTAAATTGCCTTGCGTATTCTGTAAAAATAACAATTACTCCAATTGACACATGCCCATAAAAAGCAAGTACACCACCAATACCAGCTACAATTGTGAAGCTCATATTGTTTAAAAAGTTCATGACCTTCGGAATATACCCAGAGTATGTCTGCGCCCAAAAGCCAGTACTTTTTAATCGTAAACTTTTTTCGCGAAACTCTGCTTTCATGCGTTCCTCTTGAGAGAAAGCTTTTACAATTCTCTGGCCCGAAATCGTTTCTTCAATCATGCCATTCAGAGATCCAATAGCCGCCTGCTGTTCTTTAAACAAAGGTGCTGTTCTCCGGGTGATCCAACGCATTGCCCAAAACATAATTGGTATAATCGTCATTGTTAATACCGTAAGTAAAGGGCTTAAACTTAGCATGATGATCACTGTTCCTGTAAGCGTTATTACACTAGAGAACACTTGGATAAAGGAGCTATTTAATGTTGAGCTAACTGCTTCAATATCATTCGTCATCCGACTCATTAATTCCCCATGCTGACGACGATCAAAAAAGGCAATCGGCAGCCTTTGGAAATGAGCAAATACACTCGTTCGTAATCTATAAATGGTTTGTTGGGCAACACCAATCATCCAATAGTTTTGCAAAAATAATGATACTGCTAATAGCGCATAAATGCCGATTAACAGCATAATCCCCTTCTCTAGTCCTGCAAGCTCTCCATGAGTTACGTACATGTCAATCATTTTACCGATTAAATACGGCCCAAGGAGAGACAAAATGGAACTTGCCAAGACAAGTAACAGCACAATAATTAGTAGTACACGTTGTTCATCAACTATCTTCCATAAACGTAGTAGTGTACTTTTCCAATCTGTCGCACGAGGTCCCTTCTTTTTCTTAACAACTTGCTTCACATCATCTTTCGTCAAAATCGGCTCATAGCCAAAAGGCTTTTGGAAAAACCCCATTATTCCTCCACCTCCTGTTGAGAGATTGCGATTTTTTTATAAAGCACTGACGTTTGCAAAAGCTCTTCATGCGTCCCGTACGCGACCACTTTTCCTGCATCAATGAGTAAAATGCGACTTGCACCCTTAGCTGTCCGAATTTTTTGAGTGACTACTAGCATTGTTGCTTGTTCCTCACTCAAAGCTTCCCATAACGCCTGCTCCGTCTTAACGTCAAGCGCACTTGTACTATCATCAAGCATTAATATATGCCCTTTTCTTAATAACGCTCTTGCAATCGATAATCTTTGTTTTTGACCGCCTGAAAGATTGACACCCTTCTGACCGACTTTTGTCTCGTAACCGTTCGGGAAATCTTCCACGGAAGCATGGATTTGCGCTTGCATCGTAGCCTGTAGCACAGCATCCATTTCAGCCTCTGCATCGCCCCAACGAACATTATCTGCAATGCTTCCTGTAAATAATAAAGATTGTTGCGGAACATAGCCGATGATTTCTCGCAGTTCTTGTAAATCCCATTGCTGTGCATCTTTTCCCTCTACTACTATTTTGCCTTCTGTCACATCGTAGAAACGAGGAATAAGCTGTAACAGTGTTGATTTCCCTGCACCTGTTGCCCCCATAATGGCAAGCTTTTCACCAGATCTCACTCGAAAGCTTACATCGGATAGTACAGGCGAGTCTCCCCCAGGATAAGTAAAGCTAACATGCTCAAAAGCTAATTCTCCAAAATTCAAACCTTTAGACGTTTTCTCTGAAGGTGATGGTAGCTCAATCTCATTCTCAGTTGAAAGGACTTCTGCCATACGCTCTGCGGAGGCTTTTGCACGCGCATAAAAAATAATAATAAAGGCAAACATCGAAAACGAGCCTGTCATACGCATTGCATAATTGACAATGGCAACAACATCTCCAAGCGGTGTTGTACCTGAAGCTATTTGTTTTGTCCCAAACCACAGAACTGCAAGTAGACTCATATTCATGATGAATAACAGCACAGGCATAATATACTCCATTGTGCGTAAAGCCTTTACAGTATCTATTTTTAAGCGTGAGGCAACTTCGTCAAAACGAGAGGCTTCATATGCACCGCGTAAATAAGCCTTCACTAATCGAATAGCCTGTAAATTTTCCTGTAGTACACGATTCAAACGATCCACTCTCTTTTGCACAAGTCCAAAATAAGATACGCCTTTTGCCACCATAAAAATAAGAAAAATTAAAATAATTGGTGCGCCAATAACTAAAAATAACGCTAATTTAGCATTTACAATAAAGGCCATAACGATGCTGCCAACAACGGCAAGTGGTGCACGAAGCATAATACGCAAACTCATAAAAAGTACCGTCTGAACTTGCGTCACATCATTCGTTAACCTTGTAATAAGAGAAGCTGTTGAGAATTTCTGATAAGTAGCTAATGTAAAGGATTGTATTTTTTCAAACAATGCATTTCGTAAATCATAGGAGAAACTCTGTGCTGTATGTGATGAAAAATATGAATTTACGACACCAGCTATAAAGGCTACGAAAGATAAGCCAAGTAAAACAATTCCCCATTGCCAAATCATCCCTTGATTTTGAGCTCGTACACCATCATCTATGATTTTAGCCATGATAAGTGGCTGAGCGAGCTCCACAAACAATTCCAACAGCATTAAACTAAACGCAATAAATGCAGTCCATTTATAAGGCTTTACATAGGAAAAAATTTCTTTCACATTCTTCCCCCTTGCTTTTAGTAAAGGAGTTCCACAAATTTCAAAAATAGTGAATAGCTCCTACACAAATAGTATTTTTATGCTTTTCCTCCACCTACAAAAAGCCATTTTACATATACAAGCATAACGAAAACACCAGCTAATTGCCAAAAATCTAGATGTACCAAACACGATAACTGAAATAACCATTGCTGTTAGCGGTTCAATTCTAGAAAGGATACTTGTCTCATCTGCTGTGATGTATTTCATGCTACATCAATTATACGGCCGACGGCTTTAGGCCAACACGTTAATCCTCCAATATACATTCCCCAGCCGACAACAAGTAGTACACTCCATTTTTTATTAAACGTGCAGGACACAATGTGTAGAGTGCAAACGCGAGACCAACAACTACTCCTACAATAAGGCTTTGCTACTAACTAACAAAGCCTCAAATGAAGCGTTCTTTAGTAGGAGGAAAGGACCTATAAGTGTATCAATAATCCCTAACACTTGATATTTCGATGGCCGTTTCTTTAAACTAAGAGAGTCTCACCTTCTTCTAAATGAAGATAAATATGTAAGTAAAATAATACCTGCGACAGATAAACGAATTGTTAAACAAAAAGGAGACTGTCAATGGCGTATGGTTGAGTAACCACTCCATTAAAGGTCAATCGCTCCCCATAACATCGCACTGAAGACGATAAAAAACTATTCCTTTCAACCATCCCATACAACCCTTGCTCCCTATATATATACTAAAAAATGTTATTATTCTTCAATTTTTTCCTTATTCCCCGCTAAAAAAGTCCCAAAATCTCGTATTATCAAATATTTACAATCATATTCATAATGACTAATTCCCGATAATTAACTATAATAATAGTATATATAGATTACTCAAGGAGATCGAATAATCATGAGTCATATGCATAAATCATTTACGATCGATGAACATTATTTAAATTCACTTCCTTTTCCTGCTATTGTCATGAATCAAGGTGGACAAGTTATAAATTTGGGAAAGCTTGCTGAACAACTATTTGATTTTTCAGCTACTACTATTAAAGAACATACCACTTCATTCATTCATGAAAATTTACTACGTCAGCTTTCATTAGAAACCTTTCAAGCTATTTTGCAAAATAATGACAGCACGTATATTAATCAAATTCAACTGAAAACGTATACAAATGAAGAAATTACAACAGCACTACTAGCTAAACCATTTACTGAACAAGGGGAACATTTCGTTCTTATGATGTTCATGCTACCAGAGTTAATGATTAATGCTGTCTCAAGTAGCAGCACTCTCGTAGACTTAAAACAGGGATTAGACTCTACATTTATGACAGTGACACTTGATCATGATGGCTTCATTTTAGAATGTAATAATGAATTTCTAAAAACGAGTCAATGGACACCAAAACGCGTGATTGGAAAAACGTTTTGGCAGCTATTCCCTGAAAATAAAGAAAATGAAAAGATCACAAATACCATCTGGCGTAATTTAAACAATGGACAAACGTGGCAAGGTGAAATTGAAAAAGTTACAAAAACAGGTCAGCCTTATTGGGTACTACTTACTGCTATCCCAACATTTAATCTTGAAACAAATGAGCAACAATTTTTATTAATTGAAAAGGATATTACCAAGTCCAAGACAATACAACATCAGCTTGAAAAAATCGCTTATATCGATACAGAAACAGGTCTTATGAATGCACATCGACTCGAAAAAGTGATTTCTACTATGATCGAGGATGAAAGAAACTTTTCTTTTGTCTATTTAAGTATTGATAAATTTTATACATTAAAAGAGTTACATGATCAGCAAATCGATCAAAGTCTTATTGTAGAGTTTACAAATCGTATAAAAATGTACTTCCAAGATAGCACAATGGCGCGTATTAACGAAAATGATTTTGTCGTGATTACACCATTAAGTGAATGGTTCATTCAAGGCTTCCTGTCTTATTTACAACAACATCCAATTTATAACAGTAATGTTGCTGTCCCTATTTCTATTAGTGGCGGGATTACACGTTATCCAGAGGATCAAACTACATTCTCCCAACTAATGAAGGCATCCATTGCTACTATTACAACTGTCCGTGAAGCAGGTGGCGATAAAGTCGTCTCACTATCCAAAGCAACACATAAAGCATTAAATCGTAAAGCTTTAATTGAAAAACGTTTACTTCAGGCTCTTGATCAAAAAAACCTAAAAGTTCTCTATCAGCCGCAAATTGATGTTAATACAGGTAAAATTACAGCTGTAGAAGCACTAGTTCGTTGGGAAGATGAAGTAATAGGCGTTGTCTCACCAGATGAACTTATTCCAATTGCTGAGGAAACTGGTCTTATTAATAATATCGGTTCCTTTATGCTAGAAAAAGCTTGTGAACAAGCACTAATCTGGAAAAAAGCTGGTCATGATTTAAAAGTATCCATTAACTCTTCTGTACGCGAATTCCGTGATAAAAACATGGCAAAGTCAATCCTTGGAACTTTGGCAAAGACCGGCTGCCCTGCAAGCCTTATTCAAATCGAAATTACAGAGAAATTCGCCCTAGAAGCAGAAGCTGCTACCTTTATCACACAACAAATGCGTAAGCTTGAAAATGAAGGTATTGCCTTTATACTAGATGATTTCGGTACCGGATATGGTTCATTTAGATATATGCAGATTCTACCAATAGATACATTAAAAATCGATAAAGCATTTACAAGTTCTTTATTAAAATCCGAAAAAACTCAAAAGCTAATGCACGGTATGGTGCAACTCGGAAAATCTATGGAACTTAAAGTTGTAGCAGAAGGTGTCGAAACTGCTGAACAAGCAGATATTTTAATCTCTTATGGCTGTGATGCGATTCAAGGTTACTATATTAGTAAACCAATCCATGCAGAGGAAATTGAAGCACTACTAGTTAAATAGTAATTTGAAAAAGGAGGTTACGTTTTAAACGTAACCTCCTTCTTTATAATTGTTTTATCCACCGTGCTAACCCCTACATTTGATGTAGAGTCTCATTTCTTGTAGACCTTTTGGAATGTTGCCTTACCGGTACGTACAGAACGGAAAATAAGCTGTATAAGCACCTCTGCAAATACAAGTCCCATAACAATGGCACCTGTAATTAAAAATGCCTTTAATCCATACTGTAGCCCTTGTACATAATCATCCTCTACAACATTTCTCATTGCATTATAAGCCATGCCCCCCGGAACTAACGGGATAATACCACCGACAATAAAAATAATCATTGGCATTTTGAAGCGTCGAGCATATAAATGGGAAACGATAGCAATTATAAAAGAACTAAAGAATGAGGCATTTACTATATCCATGCCATGCTCTGTTAGTATGAAGTAAATCATCCAGCCTACTACCCCAACAAAACCACAATAAATGAGGGTTCTTCTAGGTACATTAAAAATAACCGCAATACCTGCAGTCGCAAAAAAACTAAGAATCAACTGTACAATATAGTCCATGTCGTCTGCCTCCTAAAACGATAGAGTGACGGCAATAGCTGCACCAATTGCAAAAGCTGTTAAAAAGGCCTCTACGCCCTTTGCCATCCCTGAAATAAAATGACCTGCCATTAGATCCCGAACTGCATTCGTAATTAAAATACCTGGTACCAGTGGCATAACGGAGCTAATAATAATTTTATCTATCTCCGCACCATGGCCATATTCCACTGAAAAGACAGCAATATATCCTACTACTAACGAAGCCGTAAATTCAGAGAAAAATTTCACTTTTGTTAAGTCATTTATCAATAAAAGCACTAGGAAACCTAACCCCCCTGCTAAACATGCAAAAAGGAAATCAGACCATCCTCCCTTAAACATTATAAGGAAACAACCACTCGCAAGAGCTGCTGATATGACTTGAATATATATTGGTAAAAAATAATTTGTTTTTTGTATCGACTTTAGCTCGTCATAAGCTTCTTCTAATGTTATCATGTGAGATGTGAGTCTCCGAGATACTGAATTTACCAAGGCTATTTTTTGTAAATCTGTTACCCTGTTGGAAATTGATTTGATTCTCGTTGGCTGTGTCTTGCCCAATGAAAAAATGATTCCTGTAGGTGTGGCATAACATTGCGCATCCAGCATATTTTGAGAATGTGCCATCCGTAGCATTGTATCCTCCACACGGTATGTTTCTGCACCACTTTCAATCATAATTCGACCTGCAAGCAATAAGCAGTCAATCGTAAATTCATTATCCACTTCATGTAAAACCATTACAGTTATCTGCCCTCCTATCAATTATGCCTCGGCATAATTGCGTCTGGAATCGGCTTTGTGCTGGCACAAAGAACTCCTTTCCGATTCAGTGACATCCGCCGGAGGCTTTAACTTATTTCAGTGGGTGTTTTTGCACCCACTGAAATAAGTTAAGGTTCCTTGCCAATAGTATCGAACTGCAAATAAAAACTCAACAAAAAAATTTTTTAACTTTTAACCAAAGTAATTTTGCTTTCATAAGTTAGAAATGGTAAGCAAATGGGTAATTTATTCATGGAGATGGGTTTCCCATAAATTGATAGCAAAACTTTATAGATTCATATAACTTTTTCAATGACTAACACGTCTGATTTTATAAGAAGTATAGAAAAATAAATAAGGAAAGGAGCGTATCCATCAAAATGCCGGAACGCAGAAAAAAACGGGGCCCAATGATTGATTTCCTATTAATTGGCCTCATCATTACATTAACAACTATTATTTTAGTCATTATCCTATCAAAGGATGACTTTAAGTTTCAAAAAATTAGTGCCTCTAAAGAGACAACTTCAGAATCAATAAAGAGTAATCTATCCACAGAAAGCTCTGCGTTTCCAGGTATACGTATTGTATCAGATGTTTCCAACGACAAGCGAACTCCTTTTGCTATTCACTATCCAGAAACAGATAATAAAGCTTTTAACGATGCTGTATTACAGTACATAACGGAATCAAAAGAAAACTATCTGTCAACTATGAATAAAAATAAAAATGAAGATAAAGAGGTAATGGGTGAGCTTAATATTAGTTTGGAAACTTTCCCATATCAAAAGCATTACTATTCCTTTGTTCTAACAAAAATGTTGTATACAGGTGGAGCCAACCCCGAGGTTTCAACAAAAACGTTCTTCATCAATCATAAAACTGGTGAACTAATTTCCATTGAAACATTGTTAAATAACGATAAAAACAACTTATCGGCATTAGCTACTCATGTACGTAATGACTTACAAAAAAACCTCAAGTTAAAGGATGAACTTTTCAAGGAGGATTTAATTAAATCAACTGAACCGAAGTGGTCTAACTTCAACCGCTTTGCTATCGTTGATGATTCGTTACAATTCTATTTTGATAAGTATGAGATTGCTAGCGGAACAGCTGGTTCTCCAATTGTGAAGCTTCCCCTATCACTTATCAATCCGTTGTTAGCCTCTGATTTCCAGATTGCTATGGAAAAACCGACGAAGCCAATTACTATAGGTGATCCAAACAAAAAACGTATTGCCTTAACCTTTGATGATGGCCCACATCCAAAGGTTACAGAACAGATTTTAAATACGCTCGATAAATATCATGCAAAAGCTACCTTCTTTATGCTTGGTAGTCGTGTACAATATTATCCTGATATCGCAAGAGATGTACTTGCAAGAGGACATGAAATAGGTAATCATTCATGGAACCATCCTGTATTAACAAAACTGTCACTAGAGTCGGCAGTAAATCAATACACATCTACGGATGCGGAGATAGAGAAGGCCATTAATCAAAAGCCAACTGTATTTAGACCACCGTATGGAGCAACAAACGATGCTATTAACGCTCAAATTCCAATTCCTGTTGTTTTGTGGACGATCGATACATTAGATTGGAAGTATCGCAATGCACAACAGTTACTACCTAATGTCAAAAATAATTTACACAATAACGCCATTGTCTTAATGCATGATATTCATCAATCGACTGCTGATGGTCTTGATGCCGTACTTGCTTATTTACAAGGGCAAGGCTATGAATTCGTTACAGTATCAGAAATCCTTCCATATCGTCAAAAATAACCAAAGAAAAAGGCCAATAAACTCAAGATGGAGTTTATTGGCCTTTCTTATAAAAAACCTATTGTGTCAATGAACTTCTGCAAAACAAGGGGGTGATTTCCGTTCCAGGCTACTCGCTTTCCTGTGGGCGAGCGTCGAGCCGCTTCCTCCGCTTGCGCTCCGTGCAGGGTCTCGCCTGTCTCGCTTTCCCACGGGAGTCGAGTAGCCTTCCACTCCAATCAGCAATAACGTAGTACTTTGATAAATTTAATTTAATGTTAAAAGTGAAAGATATGCTACTCACCATAATCGATCAGAATAGACTTATAACAGAGAAAGCAATTGTACATCTGTTGTTGCTGACACTCCGCTTTCGCACAAAAAACAATTGTTGCTTATGAAAGAAAATATATGTTCTAAGTGAAAAGGTTGATTGGAATAAGGCTGGACGATAAAACGTAAAAGTGTTCCGATAAAACTCAAAAGTTGGATAACATTTTGTTAAAACGTATGTCATGTGGATATGTTGATTGGAGTGGAGGCTGGGCGACTCCTCGGGGATTAGCGTCACAGATGAGACCCTGGAGCGAGCATCGCGAGTGAAGCGGCTCATCGGACGCCCCCAGGAAAGCGCCCAGTCGGAACGGAAATCAACCTCTCGTTTTGCAGAATCATTGAGATAATAGGTTTTTAACACAAAAAAGTCCAATAAACCTTGAGTTTATTGGACTTTCTGCTTATTTAATTGTTAAGGTATCAAGTGGTTTGAAGTCTTTTAGTTGATAGCTCTTTACTTCATTGTTAGCTATTGTGTAAAGAGTGTCATCTATATAGACTACCCGCTGTACACGCTGCTCCCAATTTTCATATTGATCGCCAGTGCTTTTATTAACAATATTTCCTTTTAGTACGATTCCTTTATTTGCAGTGATTTCATAGATTTGTGCACCCTGACCTTTATAGACGACTTCATCGCCCTTCCCTGCATCATAAAGGACAACTGGGAAACCAAAGTAATTGTATTCCTTATTGCGTAATAGAGCTTTAGGATTGTATTGAACTTCGGAGTACGAGCCTTTTCCGCCTATTTTTACTGTTGATTGTTCCTTTGGATTTTTGAAATCTGAAACATCAAACAATGACATTTTCATATTAGTTGTAACCGTAAAATTACGCTTTGAATACTCATCATAGCGTTGCTCGGTATCATAGCCAATACCGATTAAATGTGTATCATCTAATGGATGTAAATAGTTACTAAAGCCCGGAATCTTTAGCTCTCCTAGCACAGTTGGCTTTTTCGGGTTTGCTACATCAATTACAAACAATGGATCCACTTGCTTGAATGTTACTACATATGCTTTTTCGCCCATAAAGCGTGCAGAATAAACTTTCTCACCAGGAGCTAAATTTTTTACTGCACCGAGATGTTGTAAGTTTTTATCTAAAATAAATAGGTGATTTCGTGATATTTGTTGTTCATCCCAGGCATTTCCTTCAGTTGTAACGATGCGGAAATTGCCTTCATATTCATCCATTGAGTATTGATTTAACACGGATCCTTTTACTTCCGTAGTACCTACAAAATTCATGGCAGTTCCATCAACATTCCATTTAAAAACTTGTGTATCAGTTGTTCTTGGCATCCAGATCATATCCATAACACGACCAGCAGCAGGCACTGAATATCCATCATAAATTGGTGTTGTTAAATAAAGTGCATCCTCTGACATATAAAGTCCGCTACTACCACCTAAGTATCCCTTAGTATTCGCAGTTGTCTTTGCACCATTTTTCAAATCTACTGCTGTAATTAAGCTATATGTTCCATCCATTGTATTAGGTAAAATAGAAATTTTCTCTAGAGGTAAGCTCTTATATTCTTTCCCTTCTACACTATCAAATGTTTTCGGTTTTAAATCCACCGTTTTTTGCTCTCTAAGCATCCAGTAATTCGGATACATATTACCGATTAAATATAATGTGTCATTTGTAATTCGAATATCTTGTAAATATCCCTCTTGCCCCACTTCACGTATGAGCTTCGGATTCTTTGGGTTTGAAATATCATACAAAGTAGCTGTCGACATGCTTGTGCCTACTTTTTCTAAATATTTATCCCCAATTACTATTAATAAATTATCATATAATGCTAGCTTCGAAATATATTGTGACTCCTTCAGCTTGATAGTTGTCGCTAACTTTAAATTTTTCGGATCTTTAGCATCTACTACAGTAATGCCATGATCTTTTACAGAATAAATAAAGCCATCTTTGACAACAACAATATCTCCTTCTTCCACTCCTTCGACTTGATTATTCGTTGTAGAGGAGTTGTCTGCACTCGCTTTGTCTTCGCTCTTTTCAACTTCTGCGGTTGCTTCATAGCCCGGTTCTTTTCGTGAATTAGCTAATATTGTTTTGAAATATTGTTGTAGTTCCTTTTCTGATTTTACAGCTTCAAGCTTTTCAATGATGGTAAATGGTATTACTTGTGAGGCTGTTTTAGTTCCGCTTAGTGCAAATGCTTCTTTATTCACATGTAATTTATAGCTACCAGGTGCTAAATCGCTAACAATCAGTGTCTTTTTATCGTCCCCCAATGTTATTGTTACTAGCACCTTTTCATTTTTGCTATTTGTTACGTATACATTGGCATCCGTTATTTTGCTTTCCGTTATTGCCTCTGCAAAGGACACTTGCCAGCTATGAGTTGTCATACTCGCACTGGCAGTCTGTGCCTCTACTTTTTGGGGCACCATCAACGAAAAAGTTCCTGGCAAAATAGCTAGTACGGCGATGAGTAAAATGGCTATCCACTTATTTTTCATCATTTTTACTTCCTTTCATAAAGTTGTTTATTAATTAGACTACCAAAGAATAGGAAAGTTACACTATTCTGAATTTTTTTGTTCAACACACCTGCTAATTAGACAAATTAATCAATTTTTAGATTTGTTCTCATATTAAGGTTGATTATTGTGTATTTAACTTTATCACTAGCGTCAATACAAATACCCCAAAAACGAGAAAATGTACAATTTTATGTGAAATTGTACATTCTCTCGTTTTTGGGCGTTATAAAATTCTTAAGTTGATGGATGTGGGGCAATACCCAATATAGGAAATAGGATTAAGCCTGTATAACCCCTACGACCTTTCCAATTGTAATAAAGGTGAAACACCATAATAAAGCACCAATCGCAGCAAACGTAATATATGTTTTTAATTTCATTTTGCCGATTCCCGCAAAGTAACAGGTTACGTGTCTGAAACCAGGAATGAAGTACCCGAAAACAAGTGAGAACGGCCCGTATTTCTTCATCCACCTTTCCACTTTCATCATTCTCTTTTCTTTCAGTCCTATCCATTTTCCATATTTGGCTATTAAAGGACGGCCAGCTTTTCTTCCAATTAGATAACTGATCATCATCCCCATAAGCGCTCCTGCAAAACTAACGAGAATAGCAAGTTCATAATTCAGGACATGAATATTTGTAAAATAACCGACAATTGTCATTAGGACTTCATCGGGTATCGGCAGTCCAACGATTCCAAGAAGCAACATTAAAAAAATTGCTATATACCCATAAGATCCGATTAATTCTTGAATCATTCCCATCTTTCCACCTCTGAATTTTCAACCGCAAGTCTTTTAAAATGTGGAAACTTAATTGTGCTCACCATCAAATAAGAAAGCACACATGTGCTTAATGCTAATACGATTGAGTTATTCATGAAACTTAATATAACAAGACATATTCCTGCGAATGGGATCGGCATTCCAATGAATGTCGGAGACTTGCTTTGATGAACATTAAATCTGGAAAGGCGAATTGCTCCACAAGTGCCATATGCCAGCGTACACAAAATCCCAATAAACGGAATACTATACAATGCTACATTGTAAGCGAGCATAGCCGGAGCCACACCAAACGTAATCAAATCAGCAAAAGAATCAAGTTCCTTCCCTATATCCGAAACGGCATTTAGCTTACGTGCGGCCATACCGTCGAAAAAGTCGAGAAACATACCAACAAAAATGAAGAACATTGCTGAATAGAAATCTTGAATAAACAAAGAGCGAATAGCAAGAAGTCCGCAAATAAAGTTTCCAATTGTAATCATACAGGGTATATATTTCACAGTATAATAAACCTCCAATTCATTCAAACCAACATAATGGATAAAAAACAGTCTCACTGCACACCTTGAAAAATAGCGAAAGGTAAAACGTAAGCTACTGAATAATCCTCCTCTGAAGGTGGTGGATAAATGCAAAAGTGATTTCTCGCCTTCTCCACAAACTCCTAATTATATTGGAATGGTATTTAAGTAAACGATAATACTAGGTAAAACTTTTCGAGTTAGGGAATTTTCTAGGTCCACAAAGAGGGCTTCTTTGAATGTCACAGAAACAATTCGGATTTTGATTGTTCTGAAGGCTTCCCCCACTTCTCTAATTATTCCACTAAGTTTTCTGTCATTTGTTTTTCTTTCCACACAAATGTAATACCGAGGCCAATGACCATAATAACAGCAGAGAAAAGGTAAGGGTAGTGAACGTTTATGTCAAATAGTATTCCTCCTATCGTTGGCCCGATGATATTACCTAAGCTCGTATAGGTTGAGTTCATCCCAGCAATAAACCCTTGCTCTTTACCAGCAGCTTTTGATAAAAATGTCGTCAATGCCGGACGAAGTAAGTCAAATGCGAGGAAGATGAAACAAGTTACCACCAACACTGCCCAAAATCCAGAGATCACGGTGGATAAAACCGCCAATATTGCACCTGTAATTAAACATAATTGGATCAATTTCTTTTCACCGAGTTTATCTACCATTTTTCCAAACATAAATATTTGCACAATAACACCGAAGATTGCGCTTATCGTAATAATGGTTGCGATGTCCTTTGGCGTGAAGCCGAATTTATGATCAGAAAATAGACTAAAGACAGTTTCATATGCAGACAAGCCGAAAGCGAGTACAAATACAATGATAAATGGAATGAAATAAAGTGGACTAAGTGATTTTTTTAAATCGTTTATAAAGTTTGTTTGCTTTGTTTTAGCAGAAATTTCTGCAAGCTGTTCCTTCGTTAGTGGCTCTTTTAAAATAAATATTGATGCAATGCACGCTAAAAAGGCAATGGCTGCCGCAAAGAAAAAGGGCATGCGTATACCGTATTCTGCAATAAAACCACCAAAGCCAGGTCCTATAATAAAACCAGTACTAATTGTGGCAGAAATATAGCCCATCGCTTTTGGTCGTTCCTGAATTGATGTAATATCTGCAACGTAGGCAGTAACACCTGGTATAATAAAGGCGGCACTAATTCCCCCTAACATTCTTGATAGATAAAGCACCGATACATGCGTGCCTAAACCAAAGATAAGTTCTGAAATACCAAAAAGGAATAGACCGATTATGATGATGTTCTTCCTGCCATAACGGTCAACCCAACGACCTGCGAGTGGTGACATAAGTAGTTGTGCCATCGCAAATACGGCAATAAGATAACCCATCGTTTTTCCTGATAATTGCATGCTATTCATAAATGACGGCATAACTGGAATGATGAGACCAATTCCGAGAAATGCAATAAATACATTGCTTAGAAGAATAATTAATATCGACTTTTGTTCTTTTATTGTTTTCTTCATGTATCAACATCTATTTCTATAAGAATCATTGATGTGAAATATCTCTAACTGTCTAAGAGACTTCTAATTTTACATAGAATGGGTTCCAAATTAATTAGTGTTTTGTACAAATAAACGTTTCAATTGTTTACGGAATCGGATAATAGCAACAATTATAATAACGCCAAAAACAATCTTCCCGATGTGTTGTCCCATCATACTAAAGACATCATGCATTTTATCACCTAACCAGTAACCACCAATTAAGAAGAACGATACCCAAAACAGAGCACCTGAATAAATTATTATTGCAAAACGGCGAAATGATAAATTGATAATTCCTACAAAGTATCCCGTAAAATGACGTACACCTGGAATGAAGAATCCAATAAAAAGCAGGAAATATCCATATTTATCAAACCACGTTTTCGTTAAATCAATTTTTCTCTGTGTTAAAAACACATACTTTCCATACTTTTGTACAAACGCCATACCTAGTTTATTACCTAGAAAATACTGAATCGTCATCCCAACACTTGTCCCAATAAACGATAGTATAATTAATATCAGTAAGTTTAAGTCTCCTGTATGTACTAAATACCCTGCATAAACTAATGTTGGCTCCCCCGGAAATGGAAGAGCAATATATTCTAACAGCAAGCCAACTAATACAACATAGTATCCATACTGTTGAAATAATTCATAAATCCATTCCATGTCATCTCTCCAAAGGTTACTTTTTCCATCGTAGATCTCCCAATTTCTTAACAATCATATTTGGTGTTTACCATCTATCATGATCGAAATTATCTAAACGCTTTTGCAATTCTACTAAATAAAGATAGTGTATTGCTTTAAATTCCATCTGTAATTACTCCATAACTTCTTTTATTAGTATTTTTAACATTTTTTCAAATTGTTCTATTTCCTCTACAGTACATCTTTTTTTCAAATTCATAATTATATTATTCATATAATTATCATTAAGACAGTAATACTCCATAAATTTATCTGTTACTTGAAGGTAATATACACGTTTATCTTTTTCGTCATTGAATTTTGTAAGATATCCTTTCTTTATCAATTTGTTGATTCTATACGTAGCATTCGGCTGTGATATATTAAAAAACTCTGCTAGCTCGCTATAGGTAGGCTTTTTTAAGAAATATACAACTTCAAGGCATGCCATTTCTACAGCACTTATATTTTCAATCTCTACTGTTTGACCGCGAGATGAATTTTTATAAAAATTCATAGCAAGTTTCATATATAAATCTTCAAAGAGTTCATTCAACACATTTATTTCTCCTTTTCACAATAAACTTAAAAATTTTTAATTAAAATATTTTAAGTTTATACTAAATCAAATAACCTTTATTGTCAATTGTTATAAAAAACTAATTGTAAAAAGGTTGATTGATGAAGATTGAAGCGAGGTTCAGGTAATGAGCTCAGGTTAGCAAGTAGCCTGTAGCGGAAATCAGTCTCTTCGAATTTATAAAAATGGTTAATCAACACACTTGAAATTTATCAATATTAAAAAGTGACCTTGTTTTATCAAATATTGTTCAAAAAGAGGTCGTTTTCTTTATTTTAAAATCAATGTTTGTGAGGAACTTTAATCAAACTTCATTACAAACCTACAATAAATTTAAAGTTAAAATAAAAACAACCTAGCCTCCTCTCCTTAGAAAGGTGACCAAGTTGTTTTTCATTTGACATTTGAATCTGTGTATTCATGTGTTTAAAAAATAAGCTAATAAAAAAGTCTTGATAAGATGTTTATTCTTCAAATGGCCATCTCGGTAGCATTTTTGTTAATGACTTATCTTGACGTTTTCCTAATACATAGTCAGCCTGCATAATTGTATGAATTTCACGTGTACCTTCATAGATAACCGGTGCTTTTGAGTTACGTAAATAACGAGCGACTGGATATTCATCCGAATAACCATATGCTCCATGAATTTGGACAGCATCATCCGCAGCTTTATTGGCAAAATCACAAGCCTGCCACTTTGCTAATGATGTCTCTCGCGTATTGCGTACACCTTTGTTTTTCAACTCTCCAACACGATATACAAGTAGGCGACTCATTTGATAGCCAGCTTCCATTTTGGCAATCATTTGCCCTACTAGTTGGTGCTCACCAATAGGTTTACCAAATGTTTCGCGTTCATGACAGTATTTCACACTCGCCTCGAGACACGCTTGAATAAGACCGACCGCACCTGCAGCTACTGTGAAACGACCATTATCTAACGCAGACATTGCAATTTTAAAGCCTTCTCCCTCTTCTCCAAGGCGATTCTCTACAGGTATACGTAGATTTTCAAAGAAGAGCTCGCCGGTATTACCAGCACGAATACCGTATTTACCTTTAATGGCCTTCGATGTAAAGCCCGGCATGGAACGCTCTACGATAAACGCACTAATGCCATGATGCTTTTTCGATTTATCAGTGTAGGCAAAAACGATAAAATGGTCAGCTATATCACATAAGGAAATCCATGTTTTCTGTCCATTTAAAACGTAAAAATCTCCATCCCTTACAGCGGTGGTAGACATTGCGGCTACATCTGATCCTGCTCCGGGCTCTGTTAAACCAAATGCCCCAATCCGAACTCCCTTTGCCTGCGGAACAAGATATTGCTGCTTTTGAGCCTCTGTTCCCCATTGCATTAAGGTCATGCTATTCAGACCTGTATGAACTGAAACAGCTGTGCGAAACGCTGTATCTCCACGTTCAAGTTCTTCACAAACGATGGCAAGTGCATTGTAATCCATCCCACTACCACCGTATTGTTCTGGTACACAAACACCCATTAAGCCTAGCTCAGCAAGCCTTGACCAAATCTTCGGATTGAAGCCACCCTCAGCATCCCACTTCGCAATATGTGGAATAATCTCGGCATCCACAAACTGTCGCACTGTTTTACGTAACATTTCCTGCTCAGTGGTAAATTCGAAATTCATGACCAAGCACCTACCATTTCACAATCATTGCAGATGTATGAGACGTCTCCTTAATGACAACACCACGTCTTGCCATCTCTTCAATATAAGTATCGCCCGGTACAACTGATTCAGGTGCAAATACACCGCGCTCTGTAATTTTATTTTCTCCAATCATTTGAGCAACGACAGAAATTGTATTTGCTGTTGCACGAGCCATAGCCGTTTCATTAATCGTCATATCTTTTCGCACGACCATTTCGTATTCATAAGTCACTTGTTGTTGCGCTTTTTCACCGGCTACTATTACGCGCAGTAGCACTGCATCTGGTTTTGTACCAAGCTCAAGTTTCTTTTTAAGTGCCTCACGAACAACTGGGCGCACAGAAACTTCTTGATCTTCTACCTCTACCTTATTACTAGCATCGAGGAATCCTAAATCTGCTAATAGCTTAAATTTCTCTGCATGTCCTTTATAACGAATCGTTTTATATTCTAGTGTTTGGACATTTGGGAATGTCTTATCCAACGTCGATATACCGCCAGATGTATAAAATGCCTCAAGCACACCAAAATCTTTGAAATAAATAGGTTCAACGCCTGATAGCGACGGAACTTCTTGAAGTTTACCTTTTAGAATCACTTTTGATGGCTCTGTATAATGATCAAAGACACCATCTAGAGAAAATACTCGCGTATAGTGAAGAGGTGGCTTCGGCTCTGTAGGAATACCGCCTACATATAGTTTAATAGATTCTACCTCATCTAATTTTGAAGCACCGTAACCCGCTAAAATGTTGACCATACCTGGAGCAACACCCAAGTCCGGAATAATTGTTACACCTTTTGCCTTTGCCTCTTCGTCTAGATCTAATATTTTTTCTGTTACACCACCAATATGACCACCTAAATCCACGGAATGGACACCAGCCGCGATTGCCGCTCTTGCTACACGCTCATTAAAGGAATAGAATAATGCATTAACGACTACATTACCTTTTGAGATAACCTCCATTAACGAGTCATCGCGCTCAGCATGAAGCTCCACAACCTCAATCTTATCTGTATTTAACGAGTCCACAAAGTTCTGCGCTAAACTCACGTCTATATCCCCTAAAAATACACGCTCCACTTTGCTATTTTTTATTAAATCACGAGCTACCTCTTTCCCCATTAAACCTGCACCTAATACAACAACTTTCATCAAGAACATCCCCTTTCATTGATCTGTTATTCTGTATCGATTTGTGCTCTTTGTAATTTACCGCTATAGTCTACATAAATACTTTTCCATTCTGTATAAACATCTAAGGCAGCTACACCCGAGTCGCGATGACCGTTCCCCGTGCCTTTTGTGCCACCAAATGGCAAATGGATTTCAGCACCCGTTGTGCCAGCATTCACATAAACAATACCTGTATCTAAATCTCGTTGTGCGCGGAAAATCGTATTAACATCTTGTGAGAAAATTGAACTGGATAAGCCAAATTTCACGCCATTATTTACTTCGATTGCTTCATCCAAACTTGCTATTTCAATTAGAGAAACGACCGGACCAAAAATTTCTTCCTGTGCAATAATCATGTCAGGCTTTACGTTGGTAAATAGTGTAGGCTCATAATAAAACCCTTTATCATAAGGAGGCTCAGATAAAATTCTACCTCCAGCTAACAACGTCGCCCCTTCTTGTTTGCCGATTTGCACATAGTGATTAATCTTTTCTAATGCGGCTTTGTTAATCACAGGTCCGATTTTCACACCGTCACCCAGGCCGTCCCCAATTGTTAGCTTTTGCATTTCGTCTAATAGACGTTTTTCTAGTTCTTCTCTTACATCTTTATGCACAATCACGCGACTACATGCTGTACATCTTTGACCAGCAGTGCCAAATGCACTCCATAAAATGCCTTCAGTGGCTAGCTGTAAATCGGCATCATCCATAACGATGACTGCATTTTTCCCACCCATCTCTAATGAAATCTTTTTCAGGTGTTTACCGCCTAGCTCTGCTACCTTACTTCCAGTTGTTGTAGAGCCGGTAAATGAGATGACCTTTACATCTGGATGTTCAATCAATGCTGTTCCAACTGTTGGCCCCGTACCGAATACGATATTTGCCACTCCACCCGGTAAGCCAACCTCTTCAAAAATTTTGCCCATCTCATACGCCATCATTGGCGTCTCATTCGACGGCTTCCAAATGAACGTATTGCCAGCAACTATTGCGGGGAATGACTTCCAAGTAGCAATGGCTACAGGGAAATTCCACGGAGTTATTAAACCTACAACGCCAATAGGTGCCCGTACACTCATAGCAAATTTATTGGCTAGCTCTGACGGTGTTGTCTCCCCAAATAACCTTCGCCCTTCACCAGCCATATAATAGGCCATGTCTATCCCTTCCTGTACTTCACCTCGAGCTTCTTCAATAACCTTCCCCATCTCTTTTGTTAAAACGGTCGCTAAATGCTCTTTCTTCTCTTTCATTTTTTGACCGATGGCATATAAATAGTCGGCACGTTTAGGCGCAGGTACTAATGCCCAGTTTTTTTGTGCCTGTTTTGCAAGCGCTACCGCTTCATCTACCTCTCTTTCAGTAGATAGCGGTATTGTAGCTAGCTGCTCCCCATTAGCAGGGTTGGTCACTACTATACTTTGTAAATGCGAATGTGTTACCCATTCACCGCCGATATAGTTTTTAATTTCCACTACATACACCCCCTGAACTATCTATGGTGCCTCTGCCTCTTTGCTACCAATCGCATCGCTTTCAGACAGATATCATCTATTACTCTATAGTATATAAAATTAGATATGTCAAAATTCCGAATTTTTAATATATAGAGGTCTAAAGAGTATGCTTTTGGATCAATAACATCGGTGACAATCGTCAGAGGCTTTATTTTCCTTTAGCTGTGCATTGATGTCAGTTACGGATGAAAGTCTTTTGTGAGTAATCAATTATGCCTCGGCATAATTGCGTCGAAGGCTTTAACTTCTTTTAGTTGATGTTTGACACCCTATAAAAGAAGTTAAAACAATCACAAAATTCCAGCTAGGCGAAAATAAAAAAAATACCCATTATAGTTTTTTATATTCGACATTTACTAGCTTATTCCCTTTTTTTCTAAAATAATTAATTATGCATTGAAACCAAAATAACTTATAATCGTATACAATAACAAAACTATTTTTTGGAGGAATCCTTTATGAATAATCACGAAATTGACTACAAATTATATGGCGATGATATGCAATACGTGCAAGTTGAGCTTGACCCTCAAGAAACAGTAGTAGCTGAAGCTGGAGCACTCATGATGATGGATGATTCTATCCATATGGAAACTGTCTTTGGCGATGGTTCAAGAGGAAGCCAAGAAAGTGGTATTATGGGTAAATTATTTGGAGCTGGAAAACGTCTAATTACGGGCGAAAGTTTATTCATGACGACATTTACGAACGTCGGTTCAGGTAAACGTCATGTGTATTTTGCTTCTCCATACCCTGGTAAGATTATTCCAATGGATTTAAGTCAATTAGACGGAAAGATTATTTGTCAAAAAGATGCATTTTTAGCTGCTGCAAAAGGTGTTTCAATCGGTATTGAATTCCAGAAAAAAATCGGTGTTGGCTTCTTCGGTGGTGAAGGCTTCATTATGCAAAAGCTCGAAGGAGACGGCATGGCTTTTGTACACGCAGGCGGAGCTATTCATGAAAAGACTCTACAACCTGGCGAAGTATTACGTGTTGATACAGGCTGTTTAGTAGCTATGACATCTGATGTGGATTACAATATCGAAATGGTTGGGGGCGTAAAAACTGCATTATTTGGCGGCGAAGGTATCTTCTTCGCTACTTTAAAGGGTCCGGGTAAAGTATGGATTCAATCATTACCATTTAGCCGATTAGCAAGCCGCGTCTTTGCTGCAGCACCAATTTCTCAAGGCGGTGGCGGTCAATCAAGAGGCGAAGGTGGTATTGGCGGTTTATTTGATATGTTTAATAAATAATCGATGCTATTTATTAAAGAGGCTGGGACATAACTAGCTTCATTAGTGAGAAATCCGAATTTGAATTCATTCAAATTCGGATTTCTCTATTTTTTATGTTGTCTTCATATAGTTCTTAGCTAATGGCTGTGAATTTTCTTAAATTCACAGCCATTAATGCGAGGCCCATCTCGTTTTCAACCTTCGATTTTCCTCGTACAGAAAATCGAGTGAAACGCAAATTAGCCTTCAAGAATCCAAAAACTGGTTCCACGTCAATTTTGCGTTGACGATAAATGGTACTCGTTTTTTCTTCTGAAAGCTTTACTCTTACATATTCTTTTTGTTGCTCCCACTTCTCATTCACGATTAACTTACGATTATTTCCCTCTTTTGCTTTCGTACATAACGAACGTAGGGGGCATCCGGAACAGTCCTCACATTCGTATATCTTAAATTCACGCGTGAAATCATACTTATCCGTTTTAGTGGAACGATATTTAAATACAAGCTGTTGTTGGTTTGGGCAAGTGTATCGATCATGTTCTTTATCATAATCCCAGTTCTCTGTATTGAATTCGTTTTGCTTATGCTTTTTCTTCTGTTCTTTTACATACATGTTATACGTGATTAAGGCTTCTCGCTTACGGTTCGAAAGGATATCATCATAATTTTGTTCACTGCCATATCCAGCATCTGCGACGATGTGTTTTGGTAACTTAAAATAATGTTGTTCGATTTCATCTAAAAATGGGATTAATGTACGTGTATCCGTTGGATTCGGAAAAATGCTGTAGGCAAGCGCATACTGACCTTCTGTTGCCACTTGTATGTTATAACCTGCCTTCAATTGACCATTTTTCATATAGTCATCTTTCATACGCATAAATGTTGCATCCGGGTCTGTTTTCGAATAACTATTTCGTTCGTCAAAGATTTCGAAGTCTCTTTGATACTTTAGTTTGCGTTCAATATAGTCGATCAATTGTTTGCGAGCCTGCTTTGGGAATTTCCGTTCCGTTCTTAAAGCCTTTCGCTCTGCTACATCCGATGACTCTTCAATTTTTCGATCATATTCAGAAATCACTTCATCAACTTTTTCGACCATTTGAGCGAGGTCTTCCAATGCTAATTCCTTTTCATTTTCCCGTTCAATTTCTGGCATGATTTCTTTTTCAAGCAGCTCATCGTATAGCTGGTTTGACTTTTCAATTAGTCCGTTATGATATTTCTCAACCGACTTTTTCCACACGAATGTAAATTTGTTCGCATTTGCTTCAATCTTTGTTCCATCAATAAAAATAGCTTCCTGATCAATTAATTCTCCCTGTACCAATTGGCAGCGGAATTGAACGAAGCATTGACGAATCAACTCTTTTACCTCTGGTTGGACACGGAATCGGTTGATTGTGCGGTAGGTTGGTTCATGCCCTTGAGCTAACCACATCATCCGAAGACTATCTTTTAAAAGCGCTTCAATTTTGCGCCCTGAGAAGACAGATTGCGTGTAGGCACATAAGATAATTTTAAGCATCATGCGTGGATGGTAGGCAGGACAGCCCTCATTTCGAAGGAATGGTTCAAACGCTTCGGGCGGGATACTTTCGACTAAATGGTGGACATGGAAGGCAATATCATTCTTTTGTAACTTCACTTCAAAATCTAAAGGCAAAACTAATTGATTCATGTTATAATCTTTAAACATAAGGATCCTTCTTTCTGTATAATTTTGTTATGGTGACTTAATTTTATCAGAAGTGGTCCTTATTTTTTATGAAAAAAATTTAAAGCCGGTGAAATTTTACTGATCGTAAAATTTCACCGGCTTTTTAGTTTAGAGATGGGTTTTGTCCCAGCCTCTTTAATCTTGTCGATAAATATAAAAAATGTGTATCAATAAATGCGCTTTCTACGCTCTTCACGAATGAAGTCTCTGCGTCGCATTCCTACTTCTGTTAACTCTAGATGTCATTAATCAATTCGGTTCGTTACAGCCTTGCCCTGCCCATATGCGGTAAGCTCTTTAACGTTCAGCATCAGCATAGCAGTTCTAGTTTGAAGTGAGGCACTACCGATATGCGGAAGTGCTACAACATTCGGAAGTGTCAACAATGGGTGATCCAACGCAATAGGCTCTTGTTCAAAGACATCTAGCCCCGCTGCCCACAGCTTACCATTTTTCAACGTATCATATAGTGCATTCTCATCTATAATGCCACCACGTGATGCATTAATTAATACCGCGTCATCCTTCATCAAAGCAAGTTTCTCTGCTCCAATAAGTCCTACCGTATCATTGTTAAAAGGTGTCATTATAACAACAAAATCCGATTGTTTTAAAAGATCCTCCAACGATACATATTGAAAGCCATACATTTCTTCTGCCTCATGGCGACGTCTACGATTGTTGTATAAAATTTTCATATCAAAACCTTTTGCTCGTCTTGCCACAGCTTGGCCAATACGTCCCATACCAATAATTCCTATAGTAGATCCTGAAACATCTTTACCCACTAATTGCATTGGATACCAACTTTTCCATTTACCCTCACGCAAATATCGTTCGCTTTCTGGAATTCTTCGAGCAGTCGCAAGCAATAATCCCCATACTAAATCTGCAGTCGTATTTGTTAAAACTCCTGGAGTATTAGTCGCCATTATTCCACGCTTACGCAAAGCTTTGACATCAATATTATTATATCCAACTGCTAAATTTGTCACGAGTTTTAGATTGGGTGCATGTAATAATAACTCTTCATCGACTTGGTCAGCAATCGTTACCCACAATACCTCACAATCGGCTACAGCTGCCAATAGTTTTTCCCGTGGTATAACAATTTCCTCCTCCTCCCATTGTTTGATATCATAGTACTCTTTCAACGGCTCAACTATATGCGCTGGGAACTTTCGAGTAATAAATAATTTCTTTTTCATATTCCGAACACCCCTCAATTCAATTCGCCTATAGCGTAACACTTAGAACGCTCATTTTCTAGGGATTTCTTATCTTTACGTGTGTGATAGCTATTCCTTTCTATCACTCTACAAACTTCATCCGTCTATTTGCTGTTTTATCCTCTAAATAAACGATTTTGTCCTATTTATAAAAAACTGTCTAATCTCATAACGTGTGGTTGATTTCCGTTCCGACTAGCGCTTTGTTGCTGTCGCTTCGCTTTCGCACAGAAAACATCCACTTCGCTGCAGGGTCTCGGGCCAACAGATTTTTTTGCGCGAAAGCGTAGTGCTAACGTAGCGGCAGCAAAAGGGGTTCATTCTGTGCGAAAGCGTAGTGCAACGTAGCGACAGCAACAGCACCGAATTTGGTCACGAAGGCGTTATCACAGGATGTGATGCTCTTAGCCTTCGTTCCATTAAACACCTTCAAACAAAATATCACCCTTAACTTTAGGTGATACAAAAAAACTATGCATAGGCTTTATGCATAGTCGTTAGAAGTCTCTGATTGTTGTATCTAATCGATTGGCAACTTGTTTTAATTCCTCGGAAGATTCTCCAATCGATTCTATAATTTCTGCCAGTTCCGTTATTTTTAGACCAACATTTTGGAAGTTTGAGATAGAACCATTTACTGAGCCAGATATTGCATCGAACGCTTTTAAAGACTCTTCGTTTTGCTCAATACTATTATTCACAAGTTCTTGAATCTCGTGAATTGCTAGTACAACTTGTTCTGTTATTCCATTAGACATAGTTATGAGATCCGCAATTTGTTCAACCGAATTTTTCGTCTGGTCCGCAAGCTTACGAACTTCACTCGCCACGACCGCAAAGCCTTTTCCATGCTCTCCTGCACGTGCAGCCTCAATAGCTGAATTTAATGCAAGTAAATTTGTTTGACCAGAAATACTTTTTACTATTTCAATAACAGCATTAATTTTAGAGGAAGAATGATCTAATTGCTCCACCATACCCGACATTTCAATTGTCTTATGATGAATTTTCCCCGTTTGCTCATTTATTGATATTATTTTAGAATAGCCTTCAGACGATACCTCTTGCATTGTTTTTGCCTCATCGATACTTTCCTTCAAGTATTCATTCACTTCCTTAGCGTTATAAACAAGTTCTGTTACTGTTTCATTGGTACTATAAGATTGAGTCTCCAACTGCGTAGAAATACCACCTATAATTTCCTTAACATGTGCTCGAACACTATCCTGTTGCCTCTCCATTAAGGTATTAGCATAATTATCATATTCCTCTAAGACAATCTGTTGTTCAATATTACACATTTTACCAATAGCTTCACAAAACTTTTCTTCTTCATCCCTCGTCAATTGAAGATTATAAACAATCTTTCTTAAAAATTTCTCAAGGTTTTGAAAGGCTGCTAAATACCACTTAGGATACAAGTTAATCTTCACATGCATTTTTGCTACTCGCCTTCTCTTCTCCAAAAACGCATCGTCTATACGCCCTTCGAACATTTCTATAATATGATGGCGTAATGTTTGGCGTAATCGCTCACTAGAGCTATATTTTTCAATAACCTCACGTAAGGCTGGCACACTTTCAATCGCATGGTAAAAAGCTGCCACTACCTCTTCAACATTTCGTTCAATATACGGTTTTAAACTTCTTATTAACTTCAAATCTTCTCTCGTTAAGTTTACTAGATTTAACTGTAGTAAACGTTCCTGATCTTGAATCATAACCCCTACATTTGATTCATCACTAATTTCAATTGTATTTTTCTTGGGCTTATTTTTAATTAGAAACAATTTCTCCACCTCACTGTGTCTGAGTTTATTCCGTCGAATATAATCCGAAAACAAAAAACTCTCTGAATTTATTATAAGTTCTTTACAATTGTAATGACAATATATAGGTAAAAAATATCTTTTTTGGAATAAACAATAATCTATCATACTTTCGAACAATACTTATTAACCACGTAATTCTCCCTAAAATTAAGATCAAACGCAAAAAAAAGCCACTCATTCTTAATAGAAGAGTGACCTTATTATTTACATAAAGATAATAACAGCTAGTACCGCTGCTAGTACTAAACGATAAATAGCAAATGGCATTAATTTCACTTTTGAAACAAGTGCTACAAAGAATTTTATAGAAAGTAAAGCAAAAATAAATGAACTAATGAAGCCTACTACATAGAAGCTAAAGTAATCCATAGATAGCGTGTCCCAGTTTTTCAGTACAGATACTAGACTAGCACCTGCCATAATTGGTACTGCCATAATGAAAGTAAAATCTGCAGCCACACGGTAACTCATACCAAATAGTACACCACCAGATATTGTCGCACCTGAACGAGAGAACCCTGGCCAAAGCGATAAGCATTGTACTAAACCTACTTTAAATGCTAAACCATAAGAAATTTTATCTAGAGAATCCACTTTTGGTCTTTTCGGTGCAAATTTATCTGCAATAATCATTAAAATTGCACCAGCTACTAAAGCATAAATAACATGCTCTACTTTAAATAAATGATCGTCAATAAAGTCTTTAAATGCAAAACCTAATACAGTTGCTGGCAACATACCCACAATAACATGCATTAAGTTGAAGCGACCTTTCATCGAAGTAGATTGTCCTTCGATTTTATATAGCCCCACTAAGCTCAACATTCGTTTCCACATCACAACGACTACAGCTAATATAGAACCTAGTTGAACAACAATTTTAAATGTATTGGCGGGATACATCCCTAAAAACTCTTCTGTCTTTAGCCACATATCGTCCACAATAATCATATGACCTGTCGATGACACTGGTGCAAACTCTGTCATTCCTTCGACCAAGCCTAAAATAAGCGCCTTTAATAATTCAATGATATCCACGTTTTCACCTTACCTTTTGTTAATTAAATACAACCATATTATCAATTTCACCTTGGCGAGACTGCCGCTTTCGCTACAGATAAACATTGCGTCCGGATTTGGAATTGTGTCCAGGCCTGTACGAGGGTGAGCCCCAAGCCCAATTTACCTACTTACGAAAATTTATATCCACAACCCATAATTCTGAACGGCTGCCTATTCGCATTGGAGGACCCCAAAAGCCAAAACCTGATGAAACAAGTGTATGCATTTTCTCCTTCATCTTATAACCATAATCGAGTTCAAATACACGAGCTGTTATATACTGATTGGGCCATAATTGACCTTTATGTGTATGACCTGACATATGGAAGTCTACACCCATTTTTGCAGGCGTACTTAAATCATTTGGGGTATGATTCATGACAAACCAAGGCAAGTCATCTGTTGTCTTCAATGCATCTAGTTGCTTTCTATCCTTGTTTGTAATATCCTCTTGCCCTGTTAATACTAACACATTATCGATTCTAATAGTTTCATCACACAAAACTTTTACATTGGAATTTTCCATTTCTTTAACAAATTCAGGGATTTTATTGCCATAATACTCGTGATTACCCAGTACACCATACACACCATACGTAGATGTTAATTGCTTCATTACATCTGCCATTCCCTCTTTAACAAACCATTTAGGGTCGTCATCTACAATATCACCAACTAAAAAGACGACATCCGGCTTTACTTCATTCGATAAAGTAACAAAACGCTGTAAGTGTTTTTTATTTGATAGCACACCTAAATGAAAATCTGATGCAACTACAACTCTCATCGATTCTAGCTCACTACTCTTTTTATCCATCGTTATTTCTAAATAACGGACAACAGGTGAATATGCTAAATAGGTACCCACAATACTTAGTACAAATAACATAACAACTGCTACACTACCAATTATCTGTACATTTTTAAAAGGACTTAGCCAAATAATCAAGTGTGCTGCCAAGCAAAGCATTAATCCATATTCAAAAATAAACATCCAATAATTATGGATTATTGAAAACATTCGTAAGGACTCATGCCATCTACTAATAATAATACTAAATGCAATGATATACAGTACTAACCAATATAAAATTGGAAATCGGAACCAGCCCATTGCCACAAGCCACTGTCTCAATCCCCATCCTAAGTAGAAAGTTAATGCACTATATATACTTATTAAAAGAATTCCACCGAATACTTTAGGCATTTCAGTTCCCTACTTTCATATAGTCTTAGTTGATTATAGCATTATACTTAACATTTACATTTGCATTAAGTATCTCCTATTGAAAGTAAGTACGAAAAGATAACCAATCAGCTCGCTCGTTATCTCAAGTGTACATATTCTTTGGCATTTAATCGTATGATTTACATGACAATCTAATTAGAAAAGTGACAATATCGTAATCTAGGGGATTACACGAAGTCATTACAACACCTATGGGTTAGAACGTTCATCGCTTACGAAATCAAACCTTTATTATATAAAATCCCCTTAACAACCAATCTAATTATAAGACTATGTAAAAAATCTACGAATAATATACTTTAATTTTTCTGAATATTTAAGTAACATTATAATTGCAAGATAAAATTTACGCATGTACGAGGGAAAAAAGGGGTGTTGTTCATATGACAAGATATAAATTCGAATCAACAGAGCATGAGTTATTTCGTAAAACCTTACGTAAGTTTTTAGCAGAAGAAGCTGAGCCACATTATTCACAATGGGAGAAAGATCATCTTATTCCACTTGAGTTTTGGCGTAAGCTTGGAGAAATGGGCTATCTATGCCCTCAAGTAGAAGAGCAATACGGCGGTCTCGGACTCGATTTTAGTTTTGGTGTTATTATTCAAGAAGAGCTTGAGCGTGTAGGTTCGAGCCTTATCGGTGTTGGTCTGCATAACGATATTGTCGTCCCTTATATTGAGGCATACGGCTCAAATGAGCAAAAATCACGCTGGCTACCGAAATGTGTTACAGGCGAAAATATTACAGCAATTGCTATGACAGAGCCAGGGACAGGTTCAGATTTGGCAAATATCCAGACAACCGCTATTCGTGAGGGCGATCACTATATCGTCAACGGACAAAAAACATTTATTACAAATGGTATTCATACAAATTTAGCGGTAGTTGCTGTAAAAACAAATCCTCAGGCAGAAAAAAAACATCGTGGCATTAGTCTCCTTGTCATTGAGGACGGGACACCAGGTTTCACGAAAGGTCGTAAGCTCGAAAAAGTTGGCATGCACGCGCAGGACACAGCCGAGCTATATTTTGAGGATTGTCGCGTACCTGTAGAGAATCTCCTAGGCGAAGAAGGTAAAGGCTTTATCTATATGATGGAAAAGCTACAGCAAGAGCGTTTAGCAGTAGCCATCGCCGCGCAAACGGCTGCTGAGGATATGCTTGCTTTAACAATTGATTATGTAAAATCCCGCGCAGCTTTTGGAAAGTCAATAAGTGACTTCCAAAATACGCAATTTAAAATAGCTGAAATGGCGACAAAAATTGAACTCGGCAAATCATTTTTGGAGTCTTTAATTGAGGAACATATCGCAGGAAATGATGTTGTGACAAAAGTTTCGATGGCAAAATACTGGATAACGGAAAATGCACGTGAGCTTGCTGTCCAGTGTATGCAGTTACACGGTGGCTACGGTTATATGGAGGAATACAAGATTGCTAGAAGATATCGAGATATTCCTGTCATGTCCATTTATGCAGGTACTAATGAAGTCATGAAAGTGATTATTGCCAAGAATTTAGGTTTATAACTAATAAAGTATAGCTCTTCGGCACAACGAGTGGCCAAAGTGACGGTATGGAAGGCCGGAACGTCGGATTGATGTGCCGAAGCGACGGATAGAAGCCTAAGCGACGGTATGAAAAACCGGAACGTCGGATTGATGTGCCGAAGCGACGGTATGAAGGGCCGGAACGACGGATAGAAGCCTAAGCGACGGTATGAAGGGCCGGAACGACGGATTGATTTGCCTAACCGACGGATAGAACCATCAAAATCGTGGATAGAACAGCAAAAGTCGCGGTTAGAAACGTCAAAATCGTGGATAGAACAGCCAAAGCCGTGGATGGTCCCTCCAAAGCGACCGTCTTAAGTGCCAAAATGACGGATTGAAAAAGGGTCTCACATATTTTATTTTTCAACATAATAAAAACAGCGGCAAATGTTTGCCGCTGTTCTTTGTCTATGCTGCCGGAATTCGAACGATTACCTTAAATAAATCTCCATCTACCTCTATACTCATACGAGCACCATGCAAATCTACAATGGATTGCGCAATGGCTAAGCCTAGCCCTGAGCCCTCTGTATGGCGTGATGCATCTGCTCGCTTAAAGCGTTCAAATAACTCATCGGCATTCTCGCTAATTTCATACTTTGCAACATTCTTCACCGTGAATTCAGCATCACCTTCTGCTGTACGTTTCAATGTTACATAAACACGTGTGCCCTCTAATGCATACTTCAATACATTAACAATTAAATTATCGATCAGTCTCCACCATTTTTGTCCATCCACATACGCGTAGATTGGCTCATGTGGTTTTGTCATGCGTAAATCTAAATGAGCCTGAGCTAAATCCTCCTCATGCTCCCCTACTGCCTGCTGTACAAGTTGGGTTAAATCAACACGAGTACGATGAAGCTCCATATTACCACTCGCCATCTTCGATACTTCAAAAAGATCCTCAATCAGTAATTTTAGACGTTCTGATTTTTTATCAAGGATATGAATGTATTGCTGGCGCTCTTCCTCTGTAATATCAGGATTTTTCAGTAAATCTGTATACGTAATAATAGATGTTAACGGCGTGCGTAAATCGTGACTAACATTCGTAATAAGCTCTGTTTTTAAACGCTCACTTTTTGCCTGTTCATGCATAGACGTACGTACGCCTTCTCTTAAATGATTAAGATTTTCCGCATGTCCTGCGAGTGGTGATTTGCCCATTACTTTGACATCACGGTTTAAACGTCCTTCTGCCATGTCTTTTGTATCCTTCATAATTCGGTTTAAATAGCCCATTCTCGAAAGGAAGAGAATCATGGCTGGAATACCAATCATTGCGCAGATGCTCAAAACAATAAATGGGAATCCACCGCCTCCTATCATTGTAGCAACAAGGCTTCCGCCACCGAAAAATGCTGCCCCAATCATCACAATGGAATGTAATGCAATGGAACGATTTATAAATAAATCCGTGATTGATTCGCCAAGTGACCATAAGTAGCTAGCTTTTAAGTTCTCCTCTAATTTCTGTGCTGTATTCACCCGATCATACAACCAAATTAACTGTACAAAGAACAGCATTGCAATAATGATTAAGATACCTATTTTAAACAACATATCCATTAAATAATGTACATAATTATATGGATAAACAGCATTTACAATCAATTCATAAGCAATTTGAGATGCTATTAAATATATGAATGCACTTATTAATAATAGTCCAATTTGGAAATCAATTTTCATCTTTGCAAGAGCTTCTCTTTGTTTTAAGCCTTGTACCATCTGCAGTACTTCTTTACGCCCTTTCCATGCAAAAATAGCTGCCACAATACTCATTAACCATATAAAGGAGAAAATATATTGACGAGTTGTAAAATTGTTATATCCCTCCATGATGTCGACTGCTTGTGCTGATTTTTTTGAGATGGTTATGATACCAGTGTAATCAGCAGTTTCCCTTAAATTTTCTGTATCAAAGTTGATATCAGTTTGATAAAAAATATGGTTTAAATTATCACTAATATTCCAAGTAGATAATGGGTGTTGCCCAGTATATTTTATTTTGAACGCACTACTATCCGAAACATCACCCGAACTAAATATTTCGCCTGTTTCAGTGTTCGTTAACTCATAAGACCAGTAATTATAATTTTTCACAAAACTCTTTGCTTCTTCTTGTGCTGCCTTTATATATTGATCAACGAGTTCTTCCTTTTGAGCTAGAATTTTTTTACGGACATGCTCATCATCCCCAAAATTCGCCGTAATATCTTTAATTGTTGCATCTCGCTCTTTCTCAAGCTTTGTTTTTAAATCCGTTGCATTTACATTAGCAGCTTCTTGAATACGCCCCTCATATTGAGCTTTAATATTATCTACCTGTTCTCCTAATGTTCCATAGCGATTACGATGTTCTTCAATTTCACTTTGTGTCACCACAATTTTACTTTTTAAATCCTCAGTCGTCGGTAAATTTAATACTAATGGTCCTAATTCTGACTGAAAATTATCTAGTTCGTGCTGGAAATTTTCAGATTGAAAATACGACTTTCCAATATATTGGTACCCAGCTTTCGAGAATGTAAATATACCGAAAATTACCCAGATTAAACATATAAGAGCGAGAAGAGGTTTCCAATTTTTCAACATACTTTTAACTCCTCTCTAAAAAATTTTCTCTAGCAATTGTAACATCCCCGAAGAGCGGGCAGTTACTAACTGATAGGCATACACACCGAAATAAATTAGTCCAATAACCCCTGCTACAAACCCTGCAAATGTAACATACTGCTCTACTTTATTTTTCCATTTTATAGCCAACGCCCCACACCACCTTTAAATAACGTGGATTTTTCGGATCAGCTTCGATTTTTTCACGTATTTTTCGAATGTGTACAGCCACAATATTTTCTGCATTGTAAGCTTCCTCATTCCACACACGCTCATAAATCTCTCTTATCGAAAATACACGCCCAGCATTTTTCATTAATAATTCCGTAATTTTATATTCGATTGGTGTTAATCGAACAGGCTCGCCTTCTAAATTGACTTCCTTTGCATCTTCATCCAATACAAGTCCGTCGATTTCCACCTTCGCTGCTCCTTCATTGTACGTCCCAAGTTGTACATAACGTCGCAGCTGAGATTTCACACGTGCCAATAGCTCTAGCGGATGAAAAGGCTTTGTAACGTAATCATCTGCACCTACAGATAGACCATGAATTTTGTCGCCATCCTCCGCCTTTGCACTAAGCATAATAATTGGAATATTGCGCTCTTCTCTAATTTTAAACGTCGCTGTAATTCCATCCATATTTGGCATCATAATATCTAAAATAATTAAATGTACTTCATTGCTTGCTAGTTTTCCAAGTGCCTCTAAGCCGTCTGCAGCTTTTAGGACATTGTAGCCTTCATTCTTTAAATAGATTTCAATACCATCACGAATATCTTGATCATCGTCTGTTACAAGAACTGTTAGTTTCGTCATGATATACACCTCGCTCTCAATTAATAGTGTACCTTTTAAATCTTAAAAACCAGTTATTATAAAAATGAAGAATTTCTTAAGGTTTTAACTTCTTTCAGCAGATGTCACAGAATCGAAAAGGAGTTCTTGGTGCACGCACAAAGTCGATTCCGGACGCATTGTTTATCTGCGCGAAAGCATAGCGGCAGCGGCAAATGTTTTCTGTAGCGAAAGCATAGCGACAGCTACAATTATGCCGAGGCATAACACCAAAACGTACAGGGCATATGTTTCAACATATGTAAACAAGCAAAATAGCCATAATTGTTAACTCTTCATTTTCTTAATTCAAAGTATGACTTGTTTTCAAATCGTTTTTCGTCCTCCTAATGTTAGAGCGATAATACCACCTAGTAACATTACAACACCTATCCAAGAAGTCATACTTAAATATTCACCAACTAAAAATACACCTAACATTGCTGCAGTCAAAGGCTCAGCTAATGATAGTGTAACAGCTGACGATGAACTAATTTTCTGAAGCCCCTTTAAAAATAAAATATAGGCAACGCTTGTACACATAATCCCCATGAAAAGCATTGTCCATAGGTTATGCGGGATAGCTAACCAACTAAAACCCACATTTATCGAAAATGGAAGTAAGAATAGCGCACAGATTGAAAAAGTCATCGCTACTGCAGGTAACGCCTCTTCTTTTCTCATTAGCCTTTTACTAATATTTGTGTACAGCGCAAAGGAGAGACCTGCACAAAGGGCTAGCCCAATCCCTCCCATATGGACAGCCTCTTCCCCATTATTAACGAATAATAAAATACAGCCGAGTGTTGCCATTACAGTTGCTATTCCCCACACCTTTGTCGGCTGTAATTTCCATAATATCCATTCTAAAGCACCAGAAAAGACAGGAGCGCTACCAATCGTTACAACGGTTCCAATAGCTACACCTGTTAGACGAATTGATGAGAAAAAAAGGCCTTGGAACAATGCAATGCTCGCCGCAGCTAAAATTGTCCATTTCCATGACCATTTCAGAAAGTTTATTTTACGTAGCAAAATAGTAATAGCTAATAATAACCCGCCACCAATTGCGGAACGAATTGTTGCTACAGCTATCGGAGATATTCCTACACTCAAAAATGTTTGTACAGTTCCTGTCATGCCCCATAATATAGCCGCTAGAAGTATGAAAAATGGATACATCATTTATTGCCCCCTCGACCGTCACTACCTCATTATCATTAATAATACAGATTTATCCAAATTCAAACAATTACCATTTTCCTTTTTCTTTCATTTATTAACCCATAGTAGGCTTTCTATTAAACTGAGGTTATAATAAAAACAACAAAAGGAGCGAAAATTATGTATAAAACAATTGAAGAAACAGCCATCGAACTTGGTATGCCAGAGGATCAAGTACTTCGCCTAGTTTACGAGGGCCGTATTCGTTCAGTATACGACGGGGACCAAATACTGATTAATAGCGGGCAGTTCAGCACTTATTTTGAACAATTAGATCGTATTAAAGAAGAAATTGAAATTTGGCGGAATACACCTATTCCTGAGGATATTGATGTTAAAGATGAGGATTAAAAAATGCCTATCATTCAAACAATTACAACATTGTTGAATGATAGGCATCTATTATATTGTTACGACAAATCCAGCTCGCTTACCGATAATTTCCGCATAATCCTCAACCATAACACTGGCTGTTGGATACATACCTGCCCCAGGTCCAATTAGCGTTAATGTGCCAATATAATTAGTATCCAATGCCACAGCATTATTGACGTCATCAACTGGGTAAAGTGGATGTTCTTTATCAACTAATTGCGGGCCAACCTTTGCGACCACTTTACCATCTGCTAGTTTCTCAACCTCAGCAACGTGGCGGTAACGCAAGCCTTTTTCACATGCTTCTTTTACTTCCTCTGCCGAAATACTATCAATACCTACTACTTCGACGTCAGCCCAGTCTGGTTGCTCTCCAAATGCCAAAGCACTTAAAATCATTAATTTTTTAAAGGCATCCTGTCCTGAAATATCATTATATGGATCTGCCTCTGCATAACCTAAATTTTGCGCCTCTTTTAATGCAGTTTCGAACGACCAGCCCTGTGAACGCATTTTCGTTAAAATATAGTTGGATGTCCCATTTAAAACACCCTGAATACGACTAACATCATTGACAAGCAAAATATTTTTCATCGTTTTAATAACTGGTACACCGCCAGCAGTTGTTGCCTCAAAGCCTACAAAAACACCGTTTGCTTTTGCAAGATCCTGTAGTTCCAAGCCTCGTTTTGCAAACATTACTTTGTTAGCTGTGATGACATGACATTTATGTTCAACAGCGCGCTTTAAATAAGTAAATGCTGGCTCCTCATTGACGATCGCCTCAAAAACAACCTGCATACCTGGTTCCGCTAAGACTTCATCCATACTAGTTGTCATTAAATGTGCTGTGCCTGGTACACGTTCACGGCTAGCATCTGTAACTAAAATTTTTGCTACCTCTAGCTCAATTCCTAATTTATTTTTAAGCTCTTCACGCTTTTCGTTTAATATATGGTAAATTCCTTGACCTACCGTTCCAAATCCTAATATAGCTGCCTTTATAGTTGCCATTGTTGTTATTCCCTCCAACTTACATTCCGCAGTTTCATTAAATTTATTTCGTCTCAGCTTAATTCGTACAGATTTTGAATTGTGCGCCGACTTTGCAAAGCAGGTCAATTTGTCGTGTTTCTAACACTTCGTTTTCAAACAGATATTTAGTCATGTTGTTTCACTCTCGCTACAAAAAATATTCTGAATGAAGATACAAAGTCCGTGAAACAAACAAATTCAAATAATTCAAAATTCAACTTAAAGAAAATTGTAACGCAAATACATACATTGTACAAGAAAAATCTTTCTAGGAAGGACATTTGTTTTCTGCAGACGTGCAAAGGAAATCGTTTTCATTCCTTTTATTATATGATTTTTACACTTAAATCTATAATAATTGAACAAATTTTGACGGATCTTTATCAATTATGCCTCGATATAATTGCGTCCGGGATCGGCTTTGTGCTTAGGCCTGCAAATGTTCTTTGTGCGAAAGCGAGGCGACAGCAAAAGGGTTTTAACTGCGCGAAAGCGTAGCGGCAGCGGCAACACAGCACGATGTTGGTCACTCAGTCGTTGCCACAGGACGTGGCGTTCTTAGACTGAGTTCCTTTATTTCAGTGGATGTTTGCAACCTCGCTGAAAAGTACGTAAATACGCATTCATCTCACCACATATAGAGGTGAGAGACTTTTGTAACTGCGCTTCTATTACAAATACACCTGTAACTGACACTTTGCTTTCGCTACATAAAACATTGCTGAAAAAAGTTAAAAACAAATGCCTTTCTTCTATTATATATATGTATGTAAAGACATTCATAAAAATTGTTCTTTTTAAATATATTAATTAAAAATTTTTCAGTATATCTACTACCATCTAATTAAAAAACTCATTCCCTGTAGCAGCAGAGAATGAGCCTAAATATATGAGGGTTAATTAACTAGCGTTGGCTAGCAATTTATAACGATATTGTGTTAAAGCTTGTTGCACCAGTCTTACTTCCTCTTGCGTAAAATTTGGTATTGCATACGTACGTTCAACTAATTGGAAAGTGCCATATTTTAAATAATACTCTGTCGCTGGTAGAGGAATATGACTCGCTCCATAGCTTTCATAAGCTTCGAAAACTTCTTTTATTGTATAGCTTTCCTCTTTGACATCAACAAATTCCTTATAAGCTGAATGTCCAAAGATCTCTTGCCATTTACGCTCAACTGACGCAAGTATGTTTTGAATGGACATGTTGTTCACAAACACATGACCTTCATTTAGCTCATAAATAAGATAAGATGCAATGTTTTGCGCACTATACACATTTCCCATTTAAAACACTCCTTTATGATCAGTTTTGTAGATAAGAGTAGTTACTGGCTGAGTAACTACTCCTCTTCATATATATTCAAAAGTGGGGGAGCACTTATGAAACTAATTTAGTTTGAGTATTGATTGAAAAACACTTTACCGATCTACCAGTAGGCGCTTTAAATTGATTCTAGGTTGGTAGCTTTTCGAACACTTTTCTTATTTCCTAGTATAAAACAAGGAATTAAATAAGTCAATAATACTTATAAAATTACTAGGTATTGATTTTATAAAATTTCAGTTACTTCACCAAATGAGGTGAGCGGATGATGTAGCAACGTTTGACGCATTACCAAATGAGGACAATCGAATGAGAAAATACGTAAACGCTACAACATTAGCCAATGTATTTTTTATTAAGCTTCTACTTCTTGTTGTGAAGCTGTTACTTGTTCAATTGCTTGTTCTAAATCTGCAATAATGTCCTCTACTGCCTCTAAACCGATGGATAAGCGGATGAGCGACTCAGTTACACCAGTTTGGATTAGCTCTTCAGCTGATAGTTGCTGATGTGTAGTAGATGCTGGATGAATAATTAATGATTTAGCATCCCCTACATTTGCTACGTGCGAGAATAATTTCACACTATCTATTAATTTACGCCCTGCTTCACGTCCACCTTTAATACCAAATGTAAGCACTGAACCGAAGCCATTTTTCAAATATTTTTTAGCTAAATTATAAGTAGGGAAATCTTCTAAGCCGTTGTAATTTACATATTCCACAGATGGGTGGTTTCGTAAATATTCAGCTACCGCTAATGCATTTTCATTGTGTTTAGGAATACGCAAATGAAGCGTTTCTAAACCTTGTAATAAATTAAATGCTGCATCTGCACTTAATGTTGGACCAAAATCGCGTAGTAATTGCACGCGCAGTTTTGTGGCGAATGCTGCATCTGCTGTGTCAATACCATAACGCAAACCGTGATAAGAAGCATCTGGCTCAGTAAAGCCTGGGAAACGTCCACGAGTCCAATCGAACTTTCCTGCATCTACTACAACGCCACCTAAAGTTGTTCCATGACCACCAATCCATTTTGTTGCGGAATGAACAACGATATCTGCACCGTAGTCAATTGGTGTAGAGCCATATGGTGACGCAAATGTGCTATCAATAATTAATGGCAAGCCATTTTCATGTGCGATATTTGCTACTGCTTCAATATCTAGTACCTTTAAACTTGGGTTACCGTAAATTTCAGCGAACACGGCCTTTGTTTTATCAGTAATAGCAGCACGGAAATTTTCTGGATTTGTTTCGTCTACAAAAATTGTTTTAATTCCGTAGTTTGGTAGTGTATTTGCGAATAAATTATAAGTACCTCCGTATAAAGAGCTACCTGCAACAATTTCATCGCCTGCCCCTGCAAGATTTAAAATGGAAAATGCGATAGCTGCTGCACCTGATGAAAGTGCTACTGCTGCTGTACCGCCTTCTAATAAAGCGACACGTTTTTCAAAAACATCTACAGTTGGGTTTGTAATTCGTGTGTAAATATTACCGGCTTCCTCTAAAGCAAAAAGACGTTGCGCATGAGCAGTGTCTTTAAAAACGAAAGCCGTTGATCGATATACCGGTACTGTTCGTGATCCTGTTACCGGGTCTGGCTCTTGCCCACCGTGTAACAGCAATGTTTCAGGTTTAAACTTTGTCATTGTATACCTCCAAATGGTTATTTTTTTACGATGGTACCGGAGATGAGGAGGATTTTTTCAGTAGAAAACAAAAACCCTCTTCAGCTAAGAAGAGGGTCGCGGTTGCAAGTTTTCCTCCCCTTATCTGCCAGATCCAATAAGAATCTGTAGGAATTAGCACCTTAGCAAGTTCGTCACTTACTGGTTGCCGGGCATCATAGGGCCTATCCCTCCGCCGCTCTTGATAAGAGTATATGAGATTCAATTTCCATCGTTGTTACACAGTATAAACATAGACTTTTTCTCTGTCAACACTAAAATTTTATTTTTTCCGAAACTTCTGTCTGCTTTTTTACGTATTACGAACGCATACACTATTTTAGTATTTACATAGCCTATCACCAAAACATGGGGTTGATTTCCGTTCCGACCAAGCACTTTTCTGGGGGCGTCCAGTCTCCACAACAATCAACTTCAGAGCATATGTTATAACAAATGTCATTTCTAACTTTTAGTGATGAGCTTATTTGGAAAGGAGGACTTTTATGATAAAAGCCGTTATTATTTTTCTTCTTGTTGGTTATTTGATTGGCTGTATTCACGGCTCTAAAGTTGCTCAGTTTTTATCCGGAGTTGATTTAAAAAAGACTGGTCATGGCAATGCTGGTGCCTCTAATGCAACACTTTCCCTTGGCTGGAAATACGGCATATTAGTTGCACTAATCGATATCGGTAAAGGTGTCGCAGCAATAATCGGTGCACAAGCTTATTTAGCAGATATAACACAATTAACAGAAGTACAAGTTTGGCTCTTCACCTATATTGTAGCTGCCGGTGTCATTCTAGGTCATAATTTCCCATTTTATATGGGCTTCAATGGCGGCAAAGGAACTGCCTCAATCATAGGGATATTACTCGCGATTGATTGGAAAATTTGCTTATTCGCACTCATTTTATTTGTTATTTTTTCTTTTGTGACAAATTATTTAATTGTCGGTGTACTTGAATTTTATCTCGTTTTTTGTACAGTCACATTTTTATGGATTCCTGGAACAGTCCCGACGATTATAGCTCTATTACTTTTTTGTATAGCAATCATTTTGCATATCGAAAATATTAAGCGCTTAATGCTAGGAACTGAGCCTAAAGTGACTTCAGCATTCAACAAGAATAAATAATATCATTTTCGTCTTTTCTATGACCGTATATTTTCTCGTAACTGCCTGTTATTGCTATAAATAGAGGGTATTTCACACAGTAGTCTTTTTACAATAAATTGACAAATTAACTTTCTTAATAAAGCATTTTACTAGCCGATGTTATAGAAAATTGCAGTAATGTTTGTAGAAAGGATGAAAAAGTATGTCTACTTCTGAACAAGCAAAACCGAAACGTAATTTAAAGCCACTCTGGATTGCATTAGCGTTCGCATCCCTAATCATCATAACTTTTTTACCGAACAACGGCGATTTACCTGTAGCTGGACAACGAGCTTTGGCTATTTTAGCTTTCGCGGTCATCCTTTGGGTTACAGAAGCAGTTTCCTATCCCGTTAGCTCTGCCATGATTATTGCTCTCGTTACAATCTTACTAGGGTTAGCTCCGTCAATGGACGATCCAACGAGAGTACTAGGAACATCGGATGCATTAAAACTGGCGTTAAGTGGATTCAGTAACTCTGCAGTTGCACTAGTAGCCGCAGCTCTTTTCTTAGCAGCAGCCATGCAAATTACGAATTTACATAAACGACTTGCGCTATGGATACTTTCACTAGTAGGAACAAAAACGAAAGCTATTGTTTTCGGTGCTATTTTAGTATCTATTGCACTCGCATTCTTTGTTCCTTCTGCTACTGCACGTGCTGGCGCAGTTGTGCCAATACTACTTGGAATGGTAGCAGCATTTGGTTTACCACGTGATAGTCGACTTGCTGCTCTACTTGTCATTACATCTGTGCAAGCTGTCTCTATTTGGAATATCGGTATTAAGACGGCAGCAGCTCAAAATATGGTCGCTTTAAACTTCATCAAAGAACAGTTTGGTGTGGATATTTCTTGGGGTGCTTGGTTACTTTATGCTGCCCCCTTCTCAATCATCATGTCAGTCGCTCTATTTTTCATTATGATTACACTAATTAAGCCTGAAACAAGCAATATTGAAGGTGGTAAAGAAGTAATCAAAAAACAGCTTGCGGAACTTGGTCCATTAAAAGCTCCCGAAATTCGATTGATCATAACATCGGTAGTTTTACTATTTTTCTGGGCTGCTGAGGGCAAACTTCACCCGTTCGATACGACAACGGTCACAATCGTTGCAATTGCTATTTTATTAATGCCAAAAATTGGAGTCTATTCATGGAAGCAAGTTGAATCACATATTCCCTGGGGTACAATTATCGTCTTTGCTGTAGGAATTATGCTAGGAACGGTCTTGCTTAATACAAAAGGTGCATCGTGGTTATCTGATAAAGTATTCGGTTCACTCGGTTTAGATTCTATGCCAATTCTAGCAACAATTGCGCTAGTTACTCTATTTAATATTCTTATTCATTTAGGCTTTGCGAGTGCAACAAGCTTAGCATCTGCACTTATACCGGTATTTATCGTTTTAGCCTCAACATTAACGACTAATGTCGATCAGGTTGGTTTCGTTATCGTACAACAATTCGTCATTAGCTTTGGCTTCCTCTTACCTATTAGTGCACCGCAAAATATGCTTGCCTATGGTACTGGAGCCTTTACAACAAAGGATTTCTTAAAATCTGGTATTCCATTAACGATTATTGGATACATCTTAGTTCTTCTATTTTCCGCAACGTATTGGAAATGGATTGGATTACTGTAAGGAGAAGGGATCGTCACCATAACGTGTGGTCGATTTCCGTTCCGGCTGGGCGCTTTCCTGGGGCGTCCGATGACCCCAAGGAGTCACCCAGCCTCCACTCCAAACAACTAACATACATGACATATGTTTTTATTAATGTCATCCACAACTTTTGATGATGAGCTAGAAGAAGCTGTTATTAAAACAACAAAAAGCCTTGAAGGAACAGATTAATTGTCTCCTTCAAGGCTTTCATTACTTTATTATTTCGATAAAGCAGGGTTCTTCATCGTACCATTTTTTGCGTAATTCACATGCCATGAGAGTGCTTTTTCTAGATTGTGTGGCGTATGGTGTCCACCTGTTGCTTCATTGGCATCGTTAAAATACTTCCATAATTGCTCACGATAATCCGGATGTGCGCAGTTATCAATAATGAGCCCAACCCGCTCTTTTGGAGCAAGGCCACGTAGGTCTGCTACCCCTTGCTCTGTGACAATTACGTCTACATCATGCTCTGTATGATCTACATGCGAAACCATTGGAACAATACTAGAAATATTTCCGCCTTTCGCGTAAGATTTTGTGACGAAAATACCTAATCTCGCATTACGTGCAAAGTCCCCGGAGCCGCCGATTCCATTCATCATTTTTGTGCCAGAAACATGCGTAGAATTTACATTCCCATAAATATCTACTTCTAGTGCTGTATTAACAGAAATTAACCCGAGTCGGCGAATAATTTCTGGTTGGTTAGAGATTTCTTGCGGACGTAATACTAGTTTATCTGCATATTTTTCGAAGTTACCATAAACTTGGTTTCCAACTTCCTCTGAAAGAGTAATAGAAGTAGCAGATGCGAAGTTTACCTTCCCTGCATCAATTAATTCGAATACCGCGTCTTGCAATACTTCTGAATATACTTCTAAGTTCTCAAACTCAGAATCTTTAAAGCCTAATAAAACGGCATTTGCTACTGAGCCTACACCTGATTGGATTGGTCTTAAGCTTGTTGTTAAACGACCTACTTTAATTTCTTCACGTAGGAAGTTTAATAAATGATTGGCCATAATATCTGTTTCTTCATCTGCTGGAACGATCGTTGATGGCGCATCTAAAATATCTGAAATGACAATGCCTTTTACTTTATCTAAATCTAATGGAATACCAATTATGCCAAGCCGATCGGATACATTTTGTAATGGAATTGGATCACGTTTCCCCTGCGGTCCTGGCACAAAAATATCATGGACACCCTCTAATGCATCAAGCTGAGCTACGTTCAACTCAATGATTATTTGGTCTGCCTCTTGCACAAAAATTGGAGAGTTACCAACTGAAGTTGTAGGAATTAGTAAGCCGTCTTCTGTAATAGCAGCCGCTTCAATAATCGCAAAATCAATAGGACCAATAATACCTTGACGTACTAGCTCCGCATTATGTGATAAATGCGCATCAACGAATGTAATTTCGCCACTGTTGATTTTGTTACGAATACCAGCATCCGCTTGGAAAGGTCCACGTTTACGAATAACACCAGCTTCTGCTAAGTATTGATCAACTTCTGGGCCAAGTGATGCACCTGTATATACATCTACCTTGAAGCTCTCTTTTTTAGCTTTCTCCACAAGTGCAAGAGGTACCACTTTAACATCACCTGCACGGGTAAATCCGCTCATCCCAAGTACCATACCATCCTTAATCCAAGATGCTGCTTCTTCTGCTGTTACAACCTTGCTCCGTAACTGTTCATTACGAAGCTTTCTCGCCAACTTTTCTGCCATTCCTTATTCCTCCATCCCACTTTATTTTTTTATTTTAGATTTCTTCTCGGTTTAACCCTTCTGGTATAGTTATCCAATTATTAGAAATCCAACCAAATAAACCGTTCGTGTATAATTTTAAACTATTTAGAATTTTTAATCTATAACTAACAAAATATTTTATATTACGAGAAATTTTGTGCATTCGTAAATTATCTGAAAATAATTTCAATGTCGGAAAAATTCGATTTTGAAGATAAAGCGTGATATGCTCTTGATATATATAAAGGGGAAAAGGAGATTTTATTAATGGTTAAAGAATTATTACGGAACCATTCTTCGGTTCGTATTTATGATGGAAATCCGATTTCAAAGGAAATTATTGAAGAATTAATTTCTACTGCACAAATGGCTGCTACATCACATTTTGTACAAGCTTATAGCGTAATTTGGGTAACAGATGCGGAGAAAAAAGAAAAATTAGGATTGCTTTCTGGTAATCCTCGTCAATACGAAACTTCTGGTGGTGCCTTTGTCTTCTGCGTAGATTTTAAGCGTCTGCAATCAGCAGGTAAATTAGAAGGCGTAGATATTGTGGCAGATTCAGCAGAAAACGTACTTGTTGGAGTAGCTGATGTATCATTATTCGCTCAAAACTTTGTTGTTGCTGCAGAATCTATGGGATATGGAATTTGTTATATTGGAGGAGTGCGTAATAAGCCTGAAGAAATCAGCGAATTATTCAATCTACCTGACTATGTTTTCCCATTATTCGGCTTAACAATTGGGGTTCCTGCTCGTCGCAATGAAGTAAAACCTCGTTTACCGGTTGCAGCAGTATTACATGAAAATGAATACAATACAGAAAAATACGAGGACCTTTTACCAGCTTACAACGACACAATGGAAGCATACTACAATACTCGCTCATCCAATCGAAAAATTGATAACTGGACAAAGCAAATGGCCGATTTTTTAATTGAACAACGCCGTCCTCATATCAATGAATTTTTAGCAAAAAAAGGTTTCAACTGGAAATAATTTATCAACAAGCTGTGTGGAGTTACTATTGTATGATAGTTCTCCACTTTTTTCATATTCTACATTCATCCTCACTCTACACCTAGTATTTTTGTCCAACACAATATGTTAAATTTAGGTATGAATTAAACAAAAAGACTCTTTCCTTTTTAAACAATTACATTAATACTAATAGATGACCGCTATGTGAAAAGGAGTTATTTATAAATGTCCTATGTCAATAAACATCTTGCTCGTACCCTAGAACAACAACATAAGCGAAGTGTAAGAGGTTTATTTTTAAAAATTCAAGACTTAAATAATGAGTGTACATTATTAAGAAAACGACTTGAACCACATATCGACTTAGCTGTTTATAAAGATGCTATTGATTATGTTAATCAATTCGTTTCTCACACTACTATCCTCAACTTAAAATTTATTACAAATACACAAAATCTAGAGGTCGTTGTGTTACATGCACTTTTATTAGCCCATATATTAGAAAACGAAGATTCTTATCCTTTTGAATATGAACATAATTTACTGCAAGGGTACATTCATGAAATATTTGCGTTAAACGATCATGCAAAAGCACTTTTTACTAATCACCAAGAAAAGATGCTTCACTATATGGAATCTCAACCAACATAAAAAGAGACGATCTTCGTAGCATAGTACTACTAGATCGTCTTTTTTTATTTAGCGATAACTACATTACTGTAATCCTTTAATAATCAGTTTTCGAACTGGTAAGAACTGCTCTCCTGTATCACCATAAGTGAGAATTACATCATCACCTTCTTGCAAATAAATTGCAAGCGGTTCTGTTTCTGAGCTTACTAAATAGTTTTCACCGTTATTTAATAAAAATGATACAACTGTATAGTCTCCGAGACGTTCCTTGTAAACGCGAAGGACCTTTCCACTTACATTTTTCTCTTCCGCATGTGAGCTTCCGTCGACCGTAGTTCCACCGCGACTTAAGGCTGTTTTGTATAATTTTAATGCCTCTTTAGGAGTTGTCGCATATACGGAAATTTCAGGATTTGCCGCAGATACAATGAAATAATTTTGTAAGAAACCATTTGAGTCGAGTACCGCAGTCAACCAGCTAGCCTCACCGTAAAAGTTATACAATACCGGCATTTCTCCAGACCATTTTTTCTCTATAAATTTCTTCTCGATAATTTGCAAGTTTCCTTGTGAATCCATATATGAAGCGTCTTGATTTCCAGTATAATAAGTCGCTTGACCTGTTCGTGCATTTGTTAAGGAGTAGCCAAGCATTGAATCGACACCCTCTTTAGGGCTCGTAAAGTCTGTGAAATAATACATATCGCCCTTCTCGTCAAAAATCGGGCTAACATTTGCCTCTGTTCCCTCATCAGAAGGAAGTTTTACATCTTTTTTACCAAACATACTGTTCCAATATCCATGTACATAATTACCGAAATAACTATTTTGTAAGCTTACTGTCTCTGGAGAAACAGCTCCATCAATAAATTCTGGGACATCCTCCAGCTTAATAACTTCTGATTTTCCTGTTAGCGCATCTACAAGCACGATCCCTTTTACATCGAAGCCATTACGTGCTGAAATAAATTCACCATATGAACGGATGTAGTATGGTTTACCCTCATCATCTATTTCAAGTTGTACATCTCCACAGAAAACAAGGAATGGATGTTGTAAGCGTATATGTCGCTCTAAATTTGAATTTAAATAAGCAGAAGGAACATACTTCATTTCCTGCTTAACAAACTTAGGATTGTCTGCTGAATCCGTTGCACTCATTATAAAGTAACCAGGAGTTGTATCGCCGTTCATCCATTTAAAGAAACCAGAGAACTCAACTGGTGCTATATAAACATACTCACCTTTTACTTTTTGAATTTGTAAGCGCCCTAGCTCATAATAGCTCGTATTCGGTACTTGACCGAACGCTTTTTTCATCTTATTTCGCGCAAATTTAGGAGGAACACTAGCTGGTGTTTGTGTTTCATCGAATGGTTTTATTTCAACCTCTTCCTTCATTTCAGCTGATTTGAATTTTTCGTTAGCATTCCATAAAGGAGCTGATAATACATACACTGCAACACCTAAACTAGCTAAAAATAAAATTCCCTTTATTTTTCTTTCAATACCACTTGCAAGAAGCGCACCGCCTAATGTTAATAAAATAATAGCAGGCCAAAAAGCAAGCCAGTTTACATCCATTTTTGTCACATAAACTGTTATACCCGTAGCTAAAAAGCCTAGTACAAATACACTGATAAAGAAGAATCCAATTACCTTTTTAGATCCGCCATCTTCTCGTTTTTTCGTTATAAGCGGTGTTAATAAAACACTCGCGATTAGTCCAATGACTGCCGAAGCTATTAATAGCTTAGTCATTTTGTTCACCCTCTCTAACCTTACTGTCCACTTATTTACGGCTACATACAGAAAAAGTTTCATACATAAGATGAATGGGTACCATCTTGTGCATTTTCTTTACAAAAGAAATAAAGGAAATGCTAACATAGATAAAGAATTTCAAAGAAAAGGAGATGAGAATTTTGTCAAAAAAAGTTTTATTAGCATTTATTATTTTGTTTGGGCTTTATTATATTTTTTTCCTGTCCCATATTCCAGAAAGCTTGATACTTATCTTTAAAGTTATTCCGATGCTTCTAATCATTATTTTAGCCGCTAGACCAAAAAATTTAGGTATTAAAAAGTATCAACTACTGATTGTCACTGGACTTGTGTTTTGTATGGTTGGCGATTATACGCTTCAGTGGTTTCTAATTGGGCTAACAAGCTTCTTAATCGGGCATATTTTTTACATCTTCGCCTTTTCTTCTACTAATGAACGACAAGTACCTACTTGGGCGAAGATTGTCTTACTCGTCTACGGTGCAAGTATGGCTGTGTGGATTGTAGGTACAGTGTTTTCATCAGGAGAAATCGTGCTTGGTATTGCGGTAATTGCCTATATTTCAGTCATATTAACGATGGGTTGGACTGCGATTCGTACAGGTTCTACATTTGCAACGATTGGCGCTCTACTATTTATTTCATCAGATTCCTATTTAGCTATTAATAAATTTGTTATGCCTTTACCATTTTCACATGAGTTTATTATGTTTACATATTACAGTGCTCAAATACTAATTGCCTTAAGTATTTCTCAATATTCCGAAATCCGAAGTAAAGTGTTACAATAATATCAATTATGCCTCGGCATAATTGCGTCCGGAATCGACTTTGTGCTTGCACAAAGAACTTCTTTGCGAAGTGACAGCAACAGTGTTGGATACCCACCGATAAAAGTTAAACATACACATTAGGAGGCCATACTTATGAAAGAACAAGTAATTGAGCGTTTAATTCGTTATGCAAAAATTGATACACAATCTGATTTCACAAGCGAAACAACTCCTTCAACACAAAAGCAATTTGACTTATTGCATGTACTAAAAGATGAACTTGCTGAGATAGGCTTAACTGATATTACATTAGATGAAAATGGTTATTTATTTGCGACACTCGAAGCAAATACAGATAAAAAAGTGCCTACTATTGGCTTTTTAGCACATGTGGACACTACAACAGATTTTACTGGCACAAATGTTAATCCACAGCGCATTGACAACTATGATGGTGGAGCTATCCAGCTCAATGAAAATCTAGCGATGTCGCCAACAGATTTTCCTGAGCTTAAAAATTATGTAGGTCAAACGTTAATTACAACTGATGGTACTACATTATTAGGCGCTGACGATAAAGCTGGTATCGCAGAAATTATGACGGCTATGGAATACCTAGTAAACACTCCTTCTATTAAACATGGTAAATTGCGTGTAGCGTTTACACCTGACGAAGAAATTGGCCGCGGTCCTCATAAATTCGATGTGGCTGCATTTGGAGCCGACTATGCTTATACGATGGATGGCGGACCACTTGGCGAGCTACAATACGAGAGCTTTAATGCTGCAGGCGTAAAGGTTGTGACAAAAGGTACGAGTGTACACCCTGGTTCTGCGAAAAATAAAATGGTCAATGCCATCACAATGGCGATTGCCTTCCAAAATGAAATGCCTACTAATGAAGTACCAGAAAAAACGGATGGTTATGAAGGTTTTATTCACTTAATGGGCTTTAACGGTGCGATCGAGCATACTGAGCTTTCTTATATTGTCCGTGACCATGACCGTCAAAAGTTCGAAGCAAAAAAACAATTAATGCTTGATGCTGCGGCAAAAATTAAAGCTCAATATGGCGAGGATGCTTTAATCATTACTATGGAAGATCAATACTATAATATGGGCGAAAAAATTGAGCCTGTAAAAGAAATCGTTGATATTGCACGCACAGCAATGGAAAAGTTAGATATTGCTCCACTTACATTACCAATCCGTGGTGGCACTGATGGTTCACAGCTTTCTTACATGGGCTTACCAACTCCAAACATTTTTGCAGGTGGCGAAAATATGCACGGTAAATTCGAATATGTATCTGGAGAAACGATGGAGAAAGCTACACAAGTTATTATCGAAATCGTACAGCTCTTTGAACAACAAGGAAAATAATTACGAAGAAGGGTTTATCCCTTCTTCGTAATTTCCCTAAATTAATGACTGAATTTTCAAATTACATAAAGGATTATGAGGTGAATTTATTGAAAGAAATTGCATTAGGTATTTTAGCCTCACTATTTTTTGCTGTTACATTTATATTGAATCACGCAATGGAAATGCAAGGTGGTAGCTGGTTATGGAGTTCATCACTGCGCTATTTCTTCATGCTACCGTTTTTACTTGCGATCGTCTTCTATCGAAAGGGCTTTTCCCAACTATCAGGTGAAATGAAAGCACAGCCTGTCTCTTGGCTGCTCTGGAGCTTTATAGGATTCGTATTGTTCTATGCACCACTGACATTTGCAGCAGCATTCGGTCCAGGGTGGCTCGTTTCCGGAACATGGCAATTTACAATAGTCGCTGGCGTATTATTAGCTCCCCTATTTGTTTCAGTAGTAGCTGGGAAAACAGTACGTCAAAAAATACCTCTTATTTCATTACTAATTTCATGTGTCATTTTAGTCGGCATTTTACTTATTCAAATACCACAGGCACAATCTGTTCCATTTAAAAGTTTAATGCTTGGCATTTTACCTGTTGCCATCGCTGCATTTGCCTATCCTCTTGGTAATCGCAAAATGATGGAAATCTGCGGCGGACGCATCGATACATATCAACGAGTTCTCGGAATGACCCTCGCCTCGATGCCCGCATGGATTATTCTAGCTATTTATGCACTGGCAACGGTTGGGCTTCCTTCAATCAACCAAGTGATGCAATCGTTGCTTGTAGGCATAAGCTCTGGTGTCATCGCTACAACTTTATTTTTCATTGCAACTGACCGTGTTCGCGATCACCAAGGAAAGCTTGCAGCAGTTGAAGCAACACAATCGACTGAAATAATCTTTGTCATTATTGGTGAAGTATTATTGCTCGGCATTGCATTCCCAAACCCAATTGCTCTCGCAGGCTTAGGTGTCATTATTGTCGGCATGCTGTTACATAGCTACTATACGATGATACTAGGGAAAAAAAGCGCTGTTCATAGTAGCAGTCCTACTCAGTAAATACAAAAAAAATGTACATTACTAAATCACCCTTTAGTCGTGTACATTTTTTATTCTAGAAAACACTAAAATTTATAAATCATTGTTTTTGATGTCCCTACAACTTCATAATCTTTAAAGCCTAGTTTTTGATACATATTAATGGCCTTGTCATTTTCGAGGTCTACACTGAGAGAAATGGTATTGTATCCTTCATCCATTGCTTGTTGAATTATTTCATGCATCAGTATAGTTCCCACCCCTCTTCCTCTTACTTCTTTTGAAACAGCCATTCCTATTTCAGGCGTGTTGCCATCAATATAACCATAGCCTTTATTATGGTCATCAAACAATCTGTACCAAACTGCACCAACAGTTTGATTTTTTGTGTTAAAAGCAATCAACACTTTATCTCCCTTTCTCCCCCAACCTTCGTGATATTTTCTTATGTCAGGCGAGTTTAGTAAAACATCTTTTAATGGTTTATTCTCAGGAATATGAATAGACTCATATAACATATCTAGAAAGAACTGAAACTCTTTTTCATTACCTTCGAAGTTTCTAATAGAAAACATGAATAATCACCCCTTCTCATTAGGTATATTATATATTAAATTGTAATTTTTGGTATAATTATTAGGAGTTAGATGTTTTTGAATGTACGCTAGATAGTGTTGATTGGAGTGGAGGCTGGGCGACTTCTCGGGAATCAGCGTCACAGATGAGACCCTGGAGCGAGCAACGCGAGTGAAGCGGCTCATCGGACGCCCCCAAGAAAGCGCCCAGCCGGAACGGAGATCAACCCCACGTTATGGCAAAGAGTTCACTTTTATAGGAATACTTCGAAGATTTATCGGAACATAATCTCATTTTATCGGAACAATCTTTGCTTTTATCGGAATAATATCTCGTTTTATCGGAACAATCGCAGTTTCAATCAAAAAAAGACGACTCAATCACAATGGAGTGAGTCGTCGAGAGATTTTACGTTCCCAAAAAATGAGGGGGGTTTTAGGAGCGTTATCATGAACTAGCAAACTTCTGGAGAAAAGTAGCTAAAGTTCATCCTCTCTACACTGTATTGTAGACGAGGAATAATCTTTATACGATAATGATAATCATTATCAATTATAAAGTCAACATTAATCTGAAAATTTCTTAAAGTTTTTTTCAATTTCTTTTGGCTGAAAGAAATGAATGTCACAATGCCTTCTTCAACGAGCGACGATATTGCCATTGCTTTAGCTGAAAATGTAGAAAACAGCCTATACAAAAGCCTGCAATTGCTATCGACGAAGCTACAGCAACCATTCCCGTAAAGACATATCCAACCACCTGCCATTTAAGCAAGAAGCCCAAAATTCCACCTGCTAAACAAAAGCTAGCAATACTGTAAATCAATTATGCCTCGGCATAATTGCGTCCGAAATCGGCTTTGTGCTTAGGCCTGCAGGATGCAGGTCAGTTAGCCGTTATCGCATGGATGCGATGATTTTAGGCTAACATCCTTTATGAACTCCTTTCCGATTTCCGTGACAACCGCCGGAGGCTTTAACTTCTTTCAGCGTATATTTGGATACCCGCTGCAAATATACTTAAACCCCATCTCGCCACTTATAGAGGTAGGTGACTTCTGCTGAAAGAAGTTAAATTTTTGCTGCTGAGTGTCGTCTGGTATATATGTAGATGGCGCCTTTTTTAGAAACAGTTTCCCTACTCGAATAATAGGATTAAAATTGCATAAAATACCAAGAATATTCGCTACTAAAGGAATTGCTAAAATCCAAAAGACACCTGTTACCCACGTTAGAATGACACTTAACAGAATCGTCCATTGATTGAGTCGCACGAGCGGCCTTGGAATTGAATGGGGCTGTGACATTATAAAACCTACCTTTCAGATATGTTTAATGCATTTTACTATATTGCATTCCATTTGTGAAGCAAAAATGATTAATTTATAATTGAAGTAGCAGAAGATTGAAAGAAAAGGTGATGACAATGCCAGCATTAACGATGGATCAAGTTCGACAATTGAATTCCTATAGCATTTATACGACAGAACCAAAGCGGACACTATTTACATTAGCAGATATACATAAGGACTTTTACCATCCTGACTTTTTAAACCTTATGATGGGAATTACAGACGCAGCAACGGAAACAGCAGCTATTTCTCATTTTGCGCGCCGCTACGGTATGTTTTTCGCTATGCAACTTTACATGCTTGCCGCCTATGACGAGGTGTGGGATGGTAAACCAATCGAGCTTCGCTTTGATGCAGCAAAAGAATTCGACAGTTTTACAGTCGCAATGTTTGTTAACCCAAATGATTGGCGTTATGTTGATGAGGATGAACGTCAATCAGTTATTGAGAAGATCCTATATGATGGGCACGTTATCGTTCAACAGCTCCGTAAAGTAACTTCTATTTCCCCTCTCACTATTTGGGAGAATTTCTTTGGATATCTACTTTGGCACTATCATGTTTTGCTTTCTAATCCAGGTCTAGCTGATCAAGCAATGGAGGATATTGAAACTTTAGAGGACCCTAAAACATGGGCTCGTTTCTCCAACAAATCTTGGTGGGCACAATACACTGGAGGTCAAAGCCCTACTAATTTAGTGAACGTCCCCGTAAGAAAATCATGTTGTTTTTCTAAAGACATACCTGGTTTAATGGCTTGCGGTTTTTGCCCGATGAAATAAAAGCCCCTCTTTAGCGAAAAAACCTTACCTCTCACGTAAAGTAAAAGGTAAGGTTTTTTATTTTTCATAAACGACGAACCAATCATTTTGATCCTCATACATAGAAGTACCTATATAACCCTGTTTCAAAAGCTGTTGCTGACCAACCGTATCATCCATTGTTATCGTCTTCTTATCTGTAAAGATTGGTAACTCTTGTCGCAAGTCTTTATAGAAAATATATCGGAGCTTATCTACATACTTAATCTTTAATCCCTTTACGACTAACCCTTGAGCAAATTTATCTTTCAAGCTCGGGATATTATATGGCTTTACTGTTGAGCATACATAATCATATTTTTCTAAATCGATATGACCCATGACAACTTGCGCTAATGTTTTTTGTAATCCATAGCCACGATATGCTGGTGAGACATTCGATATTTCTTGATATAAAACTTTATGAAATTCTTCCTCAGCAATCCCACAATCATAGCCAAGGTGCTCGTCATCAACAGGTGGGTTCAATAGTGCGCGAAAGGCAATTAACTCTTCCCCTACGTAAGCACCTATCATCATGCCATTGCCACTTAAAATGTAGTCAAATTCCTCAGTACTTAATGGTTGTAATATACTTTGGTCTGCTAATGATTCATAAACCTGAAGCTGTAATTTCTCAATTTCTTGCAAATGCTGAAGATTTAATATTGTAACAAAAAACGGCGTTTCACCAAGCATGCCTTCACAAATTTTTTCCATTTCGCCGCCTCCTTAAGCTGTTACAATTGTTGAGAACTTACATAATTCTTTAAGGATCTCTTCATCTACTTCTACACCTAATCCTGGTTTTTCATTTAAACAGATAAACGGAACATCATAGTGTAAGTTTCCGACATCCTTAGAGAATTTTAATGGACCTGTTAATTCTACACTTGTCATTATTTTTTTAGAGAATGCTACATGGAAGCCAGCTGCTGATCCAACTGATGATTCTACCATTGAACCGATTTGACATTCAATGCCTGCCATTTCAGCCATAACTGCTAGTTTCATAGCAGGATAAATTCCACCGCATTTCATTAATTTAATATTGACTTTATCTGCAGCACGCTTTGCAATAATTTCACGCATTTCACGTACACCGCGAAGTCCTTCATCAATCATTAATGGTACATCTGATTTTGACTTCACTTCTACCATGCCATCAATATCTTCACTATCTACTGGCTGCTCTAACCAATCGATATTTAGATCCTTTAATGCACGTAAACCTTGTAATGTAGTTGACGCATTTCCCCATCCTTGGTTTACATCTACACGAATTGCAATGTCTTCACCAACACGTTCACGCACCGCTTTAATACGAACAACATCACGAGCTACCTCTGTTCCTACCTTCATTTTAAATGATCGATAGCCCATCTCTACACGGTTAGCTGCCTCTTCTGCCATCGCCTCAGGTGTTCCAATGCTCAGTACATGTGTAATCGGGAATTTCTCATGATAACGTCCACCCAATAGTTGGTACACAGGAACTTGTAACGCTTTCCCTGCAATATCGAAACAAGCAATGTCAATCGCTGCTTTCGCTGCTGGCACATCCTTCACAACTTTGTTCAATTTATCATGAAGCTTTTCAAAGGCCATTGGATTTTCTCCAATGATAGCAGGAGCAAGCTGATTCTTTAATACAGCATATGTACTCTCCCACGTCTCCCCTGTTACGTGCTCATCTGGTACTGCTTCACCGTAGCCTACAAAACCTGTATCTGTCGTAACCTTCAAAATGATAGAAGGCATTGTATCATATGTAGCATAACTGATGATAAATGGATCAATAAGTGGTAAATGAATTGCAAAAATTTCTACTTGTTGGATTTTCATTTTTATCAGTCTCCTGTATAATATGGTTGTCGCTAATACGTCGCTAATTGTTGAAAAAATAATAGAGAAGGAGCGTTGCCTATGTCTACTAAAATAGCGGTTATCTGCTCTAAAGCATTTATGAAGCGTATAAATAGTATCGCACAAAACATAGAGAATATTCAAATAGATTTTTATCTTTACAATCAACCTACAGAAGCACCCGTTTTGTTAAAGGAAATGAAGCCATGTGATGCACTTTTATTCGGAGGAACACTACCCTATTTACATGCCCAATCTGCACTGTCAGAACTGCCAATACCTTGGAATTATATAAAACAAGATGAGACAGCAATTTCCACAACTTTGTTATCGCTTATAGCCAATCATGCAGTACCTTTAAATAGAATTTCCATTGATGTTATGAATCCAGCTATTGTAGAAAATGTACTAACAGAAATAGAGTATTGTGGTCCAAAACCATATATTCATCCTATTTCTATCACTAAATCTACGCAATCTATATTGCAGCATCATATAGCTTTATGGGAAGCTAACAGCGTTGACTTCGTCATAACAAGTATTCATAGTGTTTTTGATGAATTGCAAGCTCTTCAAATACCTGCAATGCGCATGTTAGATGCAACTAACTCCATTGTTCAATGCTTTGAGGAGACGAAATCCCAATCACTTCTTACAAAATCTGAATCTGTAAAAGCGGTTGTTGGACTATTAGAAGCTCCTGAAGATAAACCTATAGACTACAACATGTTAATGCAAATCACGGCAGCTACACATGCAACTTATAAAGAAATTTCACCATACTCTTTTGAGCTATATACGACAGCTGGGCATTTGCAAAAGGCACTCGAAAAAGAGAATTTACAGAATTTATTACAACAAACCGATAAGCCATTTAAGCTGGCCTTTGGTTATGGTCATTCAATTTTTGAGGCTAATCAAAATGCCAAGAATGCCTTAACATTTACTAAACCTTTCGAGATTTATATACTAGACGAACATAAAAATTTGCTAGGTCCTTTCCCTAAATCAGAAGTAAGACTAGCTTTAAAAACTGATGATCCCTACGTTTTACAAATGGCAAAAAAAACAGGCTTAAGTCCATTAAATATTTCCAAGATCATTCATTTTAGCCGAGAGCGACAATCAGCGCAATTTACTTCCCATAATCTTTCTGAATACTTACAGGTTACACGCCGCACAACAGAACGCATTATAAAAAAATTGGTGGATAACGGTTATGCTAAAGTTGTTGGTGAAGAAATGACCCATCAACAAGGTCGCCCACGTACAATATATGAATTGAACTTTGCTATTTATTAAAAAAATCTCGCAGATACTTTTGGCATCTGCGAGACTACGGGTTAACTATAGTAACAATGTAACTCCTATTTTTATATCTTTTCAATTATAGTGGATATTATTTCAAATTTTTATTTTCAAAATCAAAATCAACATCCTTAAGGTTAACAACTTTTGTCTTTTTAATGATTTTATAGCCAAACCATAAACTAAGGAAGAATGGAATTCCTAAATACGCTGCTACAACACTACCCCAATCTATTTCTTCAGCCATAAACGCTTGGAAATTTTGTGCAATAATTACAATTAGTCCACATGCTATTGCAAAAATCGGTCCAATTGGAAACCATTTTGCCCTATAAGGTAAATCGTCCAACGAATACCCTTGTGCAATAAAAGCTTTACGGAAACGATAGTGACTGACAGAGATCCCTAACCAGAAAATGAACCCTGTTATACCTATTGCATTCATTAACCACATATAAACTACCCCATCCCCGAAAAAGGAAGCTAAAAAAGCAAGCATACCGACTGCACATGTTAATATCATACCCGCAACAGGAACACCACGTTTATTCAACTTTCCAAAAATTCTTGGAGCCTGACCTTCTTTAGCCATAGAGTATAGCATACGTGTTGAAGCATACAAACTTGAATTCCCTGCTGATAAAACTGCTGATAAAATAACAGCATTCATTAATGAAGCAGCAAATGCAAATCCAGCTTTTTCAAATACCATGGTAAATGGACTGACCATTACATTTTCACTTTGTAAATTTGGATTTGTATACGGTATGATAAGCCCAATAATTAAAATCGCAAATATATAGAAAAGAAGAATTCTCCAAAAAACACTTTTAATAGCTGTAGGTACATTTTTGGCTGGATTTTCGCTTTCTCCAGCAGCTACCCCAACAATTTCTGTACCTTGGAATGAAAACCCTGCTGCAATAAAGACAATAAAAACACCTAAAGTTCCACCTGAAAAAGGTGCATCATCTACAGTGAAATTTTTGAATCCTACTGCTTCCCCACCCATAATACCGAAAATCATTAGTACGCCGACTATAATAAAAATTACAATTGCACTTACTTTAACTAATGACAGCCAATATTCTCCTTCACCGTATCCTTTAACAGATAAAAAATTTAATAGGAAAATAATAGCTAAAAATGAACCGCTCCATAATAAGGATGAGCTGTCTGGAAACCAAAATTTCATAATCATTGTAGAAGCAGATAACTCAGCTGCAATCGTCATTGCCCAATTAAACCAGTAGGTCCAACCAATTGCAAATCCAAAAGCTGGATCAACAAATTTTGTACCATAAGTACTAAATGCACCACTTGTAGGCATAAATGCTGCTAGCTCTCCTAAACTTGTCATCACAAAGAAAATCATAGCTCCAACTAAAGTATATGCTAGTAATGCACCGCCTGGACCTGCGGTACTGATTGCTGCACCGCTACTAAGGAACAATCCTGTACCAATTGCTCCACCAATCGATATCATTGTTAAATGTCGAGCTTTTAAACCCTTTTTTAATTTTTCTTCTCCTAGTATAATAATGGGCGAATCTTCATGAGATATACTATTTTCTTTTTTTAAGACCATTTTTTTATCCTTTCTAAAAACACTTAATGTTGCCAATTTAAAGAAAACTAAATCTAGTTTCTCTTTACCTAGCAGTTGTTATATATCAAAATTAAATGTTCTTGTTAAAATAATAATGTCAAAATCTCTTTTTAATAAACCCTTGCGATAACAGCATAATTGTTCTAAAAACCATGCTGGAGAAATTAATTTTAAGCCTTAATAAATCATTATTGCTACGACTCTATCATCGATCCATGCTCTGATAGTTAATCCTACTAAAACAATAGATATAATTGTAAATTATAGGTGCCCAACTAGAATAATTTCCTTTTTACAGTTCCATCCCCTTTTTTTGCACCTATCCCCTTTTCAACTTTTCTAAGACGCAAATATTTTTATATGTTTTTTAGCATAATATTCGAAAAATTAAAAGTCAACGCAAAAATTTTATGCTTCTCGAGCTATTTCGACTATTTTTGCGCATAAAAACGCTTTCAAATAGCTATTCGGGACAATGCAAAATATTCATATATTTCGATAAAAAAATTAAAAAAAGAACTATATCAAAGAAACTTTGACATAGCACTCTCGCGATCCTTATTCGTATTCAGGTTTTTTCTCTAACACACAAGCAAGTACTTTTGCAGCATCAATTAATGCATTTCGTTCAAAAGTCATTTTTGGATGATGTAATCCCGGAGCTAAATTGGCCCCTATTCCTATCATCGTTGCTTTTAATTCAGGTTTTTTAACTGTGTAAAAATGGAAATCATCACTTCCAGGTGTTGTGATTTCCTCAGCTAGATGCGCTTCCCCAAGCGTTTCAATAATCGCGTCTTTAGCCATACGTGCGGCAATTGAAGAAACCTCAGCACCAGGTGTGAAATCTAACCATTTCCAGTCCATATCAATTTCAAACTGCTGTTGGATTGATGCTAAGCCAAACTCAATACGACTACGAAGTAATTCTAATTGACTATTACGTTGCGCTCGAATATCCATAGAGAAGCTCGCAGTACCTGGAATAATATTTGTACTACCTCCATCTGCAACAATCTTCGTTAACTTTGCAGAATGAGGCTCGAAAGGTGATAAATGTATGCTATTGAGCATTTGTTGTACGGCCATAATAACATCGATTGCATTTTGCCCTTGATGAGGTCTAGCTCCATGAGCATCAGTACCTCGTATTGTTCCTTCTAAAAAATAAGCCGCACCATGATGGATAGCAGGTGATACCTTGCCAAGCGGTAGCTCTTCAATTGGTCTTAAATGAACACCAAATAAATGTGAAACACCATCAACAGCCCCACGCTCAAAGGCTGCACAAGCTCCATTCCCAAGTTCTTCAGCAGGTTGGAAAATAAATCGAACACGATGCTGCAATGGTCGATCTTTCAGCAGTAATAAAGCGCCAAGAACCATCGTTATATTTGCATCATGCCCACATGAATGGTTAGCTTGCCACTTGCCATCCACTTCTTGCCACAAAGCATCTATATCTGCACGTATAGCAACAATCTCATCACCTGTACCAATTTCAGCAATTAAGCCCGGAACGTCCCCTAACAAACGATAGGATACATTTAACTCATCTAAAATCGACGCAATCTTTTTAGTAGTTTCAAATTCCTTCCAACTTACCTCTGGGTATTTATGAAAATGATCAAACCATTGATAAATTGTTCCTTCTAAGATTACAGCCTTTGACATAACCACACCTCTATACGCATTTTTGTTTCCCATTATACATGAAACTATTTCTTAAGAAAAAGAGGACATTGACCATAGCGCGTGGGTTGATTTCCGTTCCGACTGGGCGCTTTGTTGCTGTCGCTTCGCTTTCGCACAGATAAAACATTTGTTGCTGTCGCTTCGCTTTCGCACAGATAAAACATTTGTTGCTGTCGCTTCGCTTTCGCACAGAGCAAAGCTTCCTAGGGGCGTCCGATGAGCCGCTTGGGCCAACAGATGTTTTTTCCGCGAAAGCGTAGTGCTAACGTAGCGACAGCAAAAGGGGTTCATCTGCGCGAAAGCGAAGCGGCAGCGGCAACAGCACCGATGTTGGTCACGAAGGCGTTATCACAGGATGTGATGGTTTTAGCCTTCGTTCCTCTATTGCTGATCCCTAAGGAGTCGCCCAGTCTCCACTCCAATCAACCTAGATTCATAGCGTATATTTCTACAAATATTTCTTCCAACTTTTATGTAAAAAAAATGAAAGACTGTGATAAAAGTTATTTCAACCTTTAGCACAGTCCATCAAATATTTATTATAAACTTGTAAAAAAACCTTCTGGGAATTCTTCATAATGTACCATCGTTAGTTGCTCCTCATTTTTTTCCTCTTCGATATTAAGCTCAATTTCCTGATCCATTAAATATGTTTCAAATTTTGAATTTGCCAACTTTTTCATCTAATCACCTCGCTGTTTTATTTAATTGAATTTTCTGATAAAAAAATTATACAATGACCTTTGTAAAAAAAGCAATAAACGATGCTCATTATGCATAAAAAATATAAAAACGATCTACTTTTTAGATTGAATTTCGAGGTTAATAAGAAAAAGAGATGTATCAAATTATGATACATCTCCTTGATGGTTAGACTTATTAACCAAGCGATCGTACATGGACGCCGTAAATTGCGCGTGTTTTCATCACCTCATAGACATTACAAAGCAAGCATTTACTAACTCAGAAAATGAGTAGATTCCTTTTTATTTAATTTATAGGCTCGAAGCCTTTTTACCCCTTACTTAAGCTACAGCACTCGTTTTACTCTTTTGATTGTCATCACCGTTATCCTTATGCTGTGTTAAATATTGAATAACAAACATCACGATAAAGATTGCTAAACCAGCCCAATCCGAGAATTTTTCTGGATAGATAAGTAGTAGACCAGCTGCAATGGAAATAATGCGTTCAAACCAAAGCATTTTGCGATACCAGTAACCGATTACTCCAGCACCTATGGCTACCATTCCTGTAATGGCCGTAAATACTACCCATATAATTTCAGGTATAGTTGTATCAATCATTAGCAACGCAGGTGAGAATACAATCATGTACGGAATAATAAACGCTGCAATCGCAAGCTTCGCAGAGTTTACACCTGTTTTAATCGGATCTCCACCAGATATTCCCGAAGCTGCAAAAGCTGCAAGTGCAACAGGTGGTGTTATATCAGCAATAATACCAAAGTAGAATACAAAGAAGTGTGCCGATAATAAAACTGCTATTGGTACTAATTCCTGTGGTGTATTCGGTGATAATAATGCTACGATTGCAGGAGCAGCAATTGTTGACGTAATTACATAGTTAGCTGTTGTCGGGGCCCCCATACCAAGAATTAAGGAAGCAATCATAACAAAAATCAGCGTTAAAATAATGCTACCGCCCGCTAATTCTACTAAACTATTAGCTAAACTTAAGCCTAGACCTGTTTTTACAACTACACCTACAATAATACCTGCACAAGCCGTTGCCGCTACCACTCCAAGCGCTGTACGAGCCCCTTCAACTAGTGCATCAATAATATCCTTTGGTTTTAAACGTGTTTCCTTATTAAACATAGCAACACCAATAGAAATAATAATACCGTAAAGCGCTGCATGCATTACGGGTGTACCCGTTAACATTAAGATGATAATTGCGACGATCGGTAATAGAAGGTAAATCTTCTTAAATACTTCTCGACGATTTGGCATTTGATCATCACGTAAACCTTTTAAACCTACTCGTTTCGCTTCGAAATGAGTCATAATCCAAATACCTGTAAAATAAAGCAATGCAGGTATCGCCGCCGCCTTCGCAATATCCCAATACGTAATATTGCGACCGATAAACTCAACCATTAAAAACGCTGCTGCACCCATAATCGGAGGCATTAACTGCCCACCTGTAGATGCCGCCGCCTCAACTGCACCCGCAAATTCTTTTCGGTATCCAAGCTTTTTCATCATCGGAATCGTATATGATCCAGATGTTACAACATTCGCTACAGAGCTTCCCGAAATCGTACCTTGAAGCGCACTAGAAAATACCGCCACTTTTGCAGGACCACCAATTAATTTACCTGCAAGAGATACCGCTAAATCATTAAAGTATTGACCAACACCTGTTTTGACAAGGAATGCTCCAAAAAGTAAAAACACAAATATAAATGTGGCAGAAACACTAATCGGTGTTCCGAAAATCCCATCTGTCGTAAAATACATGAGATTAACAATACTCTCAAAATCTTGCCCTCTATGCGCCATAAAGTCCGGGAAATATGGTCCAAAATATGCATAAATTAAGAAACATATAGCAATGATTGTAATCGGTAAACCTACTGCACGGCGAGCTGCTTCAAGTACCAATACGACAGCTATAAGGCCTACAATAAAATCTGTTTGCGTAATGGTACCATTGCTATTAACAAGCTCTGTATAATTCATTGTCCAATACGAACCTACTACAATGGATAATACCGCTAAAATATAATCGAACCACGCTATTTTATTCTTTGCTGCTTTTTTTCGAGCAGGGAATAGTAAGAAAATAAGGGTCAAACCAAAACCTAAGTGTATCGTACGCTGAATTTGCGCTGGGAATTGGCCGAATATTGCTGTGTAAAGCTGAAACAGCGAAAATGCTAGTAGTCCAAAGAAAACGACATGCTTCATAATGCCCGATATCGTTCGGACATTGGATTCAATATCATATTTCTCTAGTATCGCTTGTTGCTCTTCAGCTGATATTTGTTCGAATTCTTCTTTTTTTACTTCTTCGTTTGATTTATGCTGAGTTGTCATTTCATCCTTACTCCTTTCCATTGTTCATAAAGCGATAACCGCTTCACCTCAAATAAATAGGATTTTCCCCTTTGTAAGTCTTTTTTTAAATCGTATTCATAATTCTCGTAATCTAATACAAGGTCTAAATCCAAATCGCCTATATAGATCGTAAAATTTTCAATGACTTCATTGTCAAACTGCAAAAAATATTTACCATCTCGTTCTGTTAATGTTTGATTTTTTTCTGCATAGCTTGGCATGCCGATTGCTAAACTTTCATACTCCATCCCTAACATTTGAATACTCGTTCCGTCTACACATTTATAATGTTCGAGTACATCCGTTTTATGGATGGAGTGAGTGTATCTAATTTCAAATGTATCCTCAGTTGTCAGTGGTATATATTGCACTACCGGATCATTTATGCGCGTTTCCGTAAATGCGAATACCTTTTGAAGAGGAAGAAAAATGACTATACTAAAGCAAATACATAAAAAAGCTAAAACAATTATTAATGTTCTCTTTCGCACTACATCTGTTCCCCCACTTAAAAAGCTATTCGTACGGAAGAAAAGAGACTCGAAGCTTTACGCAATCCGAGCCTCCTCGTATTTAAGAAAATAACTTTTCACTCGCCATAAGCTATTCTAAATTTATAATCCGAATGTTCCGTTATTTCTGTTCATCAAAGTATTTTTGAGCACCTGGGTGAACGTCAATACTGATACCCTGTAAGCCTGTCTCAGCTTTGATATACGCCCCTTTAGCGTGGGAAATTTTATCTGTGTTATCATAAATAGCTTTTGTTATTGAATAAACAACATCTTCCGAAAGATCTTTTTTCACCGCTAGCATCGCAAGTACCGAAACTGTTTCAGTATCTTTTGCAAGACCATACGTACCGGCTTTTACTGTATCTTTTGCGTAGTAAGGATATTTAGCAATTAGCTCATCTGCTTTACCAGGATCTACACCGATAATATTTACTTTAGTTGTTGCATTTAATGCTTCAACAGCACCTGTTGGCGTACCCGCAGTAATAAACGCTGCATCGATTTGTCCAGATTGAAGACCATCAGTAGATTCACCAAAGTCTAGGTTTTGTGCTTTGATATCATCCATTGTTAGACCATGAATTTCAAGTAACTGTTCAGCATTTGCGTAAGTTCCAGAACCTGGTGCACCTACAGAAACCTTTTTCCCTTTTAAATCAGCATAAGATTTAATACCTGATGCTTCAGTCGTTACTAATTGTACTGTTTCTGGATAAAGTGCACCTAAAGCAGCAATTGAATCGATTTTTTTGCCATCAAACATCAATTTTCCTTCAGTAGCGTAATAAGCAATATCTGATTGTACAAATGCAATTTCACCTTTACCATCTTGTAAAGCCGTCATGTTGGCTGCAGATGCTTGAGATACTTCAGCAGTTGTTTTAATGTCTGTTTCTTTAGAAATTAGATCCGCAAACGTTCCACCCAATGCGTAGTAAGTACCTTGCGTTCCACCTGTTAATAAGTTCAAAAATTTCGGCTTATCAGATGCTGTCGAATCACCCTTATCCGAATCCTTTGAACCCGCTCCACTATCAGACCCACATGCAGCTAAAATCAATAGCGCAAAGGCACTTAATAGCATTAATAGCCTGAATTGTTTTTTCTTCATAGTAACCTTCCCCCTTGGTTAAAAATAAGAATCTATTTAAAATTATCAAAAACAGTATAATAATGTCAATCTATTTATTGTAAATTCAGTCTTTTATAATTATACCTTTCTCCTTAATCACCCTTTATTTCAGAAGTTTATTAATAACTACACCACTCAAATTTTATCTACATTAAGCTAATAATTTCTTTTTCCAGGAAAACATTCCTGGTTTCTGTATGTATAAAAATTGCATATTTATTATTGAAATGACCGCTTACTTCTTCTTTTATATGAGGAATACTCATCATCATAACGTGGAGTTGATTTCCGTTCCGGCTGGACGCTTTGTAGCTGTCGCTTTGCTTTCGCTACATGAAAACATTTGCCGCTGACGCTTCGCTTTCGCGCAGAGCAGAGCTTCCTGGGGGCGTCCGATGAGCCGCTTGGGCCAACACGATGTTGGTCATGAAGGCGTTATCACAGGATGTGATGCTCTTAGCCTTCGTTCCCCTATGTGCTCGCTCCAGGGTCTCGGGCCAACACGAAGTTGGTCACGAAGGCGTTATCACAGGACGTGATGATTTTAGCCTTCGTTCCTCGATTGCTAATCCCCAAGGAGTCGCCCAGCCTCCACTCCAATCAACTTATTACATAGCATTCTGTTTAACAAATAATCTCCTAACTTGTTAGTAATAACCAAAATGATTGTCGATTTTTACCCGAAAAACAAAAATACTGTATCTAAAGTGATTTACTTTAGATACAGTTGATTCATTTTCCTTATTGAATAATGCCACAAGCAATTCTAGCACCAGAATTACCCGAAGGATCTGTTTTATAATCATCCTCAGATTCATGAATGACTAATGCAGTGCCCCCATCTCGTAACAATGAGTTGGCAGCATTTTTTTCTAATGTCAGCCCTTCAGCTAAAAAGTTCAAATCCACTTTACCATCTTCTCCAACTACTAAATTTGGAAGATCTCCTAAATGATATCCCTTAGGATTATCCTTCCCATGCTCTTTACTCGTTGGATTAAAATGAGGACCTGCTGATTCAAATGTTGGCGGTTCACACTTGCCAACTGAATGAATATGAATGCCGTGAGTTCCGGCTGGCACCCCTGATAGTGCGAGTGTCATTTTAACCCCATTATCCTCTTCCTCAAAATATGCATTGCCATAGCTTTCATTATTTTTACCAATTACTTTTGCGGTTGCAGTTGGTCCTGAATTGGCGTTAACGGCTACTTTTTGCTCCTTCTTTTCAAAGAAACCACAACCGCCGACAAATACTAATAAAGAAATAATTATTAAGCTCATTTTTTTCATAAAAATACCTCCTCTATTTCTGATGGTTGCCAACAATCCTTCCACTTATGCATTTTCATTAGAAATTTGCGAATTATTGGTTACTGAGTAATCTTCGCGGACTTGGCTTTTAATCTTACAATGCAAAATAAAAGGATATCTCCAACTTAAGGAGACACCCTTTAAATTACATCAATTTAAAATTTTTACAGTTACATTTTTAACGCCCCACTGACGAGCTTGTCCCTCAGTAGGAATAAATACGTCAATTTTATTACCTTTTATTGCTCCGCCAGTATCTGCTGCAATTGCTTCACCATAACCTTCAACCCAAACCCTAGTACCAAGAGGAATTACACGTGGGTCTACAGCAATTACCTTTAAGTTTGGATTAGATCTGATATCTGTCCCATTCGCTGTAATCCCAGAACACCCTTCACAATACGCTGTATAGGCTGTTGCTCGCATTGTTAATGTTTTGCCCGCATTTGCTGGAGCACTCACTGAGTCTGTGCTTGATGTTGTTACTTTCTTTTTACTTGATGCCGTCGCTACACTTTTAGTTCTGTTTTCGAAAGTTTTAGGTTTTGCCGCTGATTCTTTGATAGCTATTGATTCACCTACATAAATTACATCAGATGAGAGATTATTCCATTTCTTTAATTCTTCCACTGATACATCATTTACACGCGCAATTGTAAATAATGTATCCCCGGCCTCAACAAAGTGTTGGTCTTTCATTGAATTATCATCATTTAATTCGAATACACTTAAATCTTGCTCTGGATAAAACCATCCCGCGTCTGTGTCAATCATTGGCTCATAATCTCCTAAAGACAAATTGTAAATTTTCGAGATTCCCCACAATGCATCGAATGGCCTAAAAGCTAGTTGTTCCTTAGCAGATGATGGACTGGCAAATAAACTTAATCCCAACGTCATTGTTACAGCTAAAGCTAAAGCTTGTTTTTTCATATTTTGTAACCTCCATATTTTAATATTTCGCAGTCTGCTGCTAGCACACTAGAGTTGGGCTCTTTTATGCAAGCAATGCTAGAATGCAATTAATAACTCAGGACAACGACCTGATATTAGGAATTATTGGTATAAAGGAGGAAAAATATACAATATAGAATATATTTTTGGTAAATCAAACAATTTTAAGAGGGAATATTGCGAAACTATTTGCAATTTTATATGTTGGAAAATCAGTGCTTTTTCCGATAATATGGTAAAAGAGGAATGTAGGATGGAAGTTAATACGATAATGTCTTCTCAAATTATGGAGCTACAACATACTGTACAAATGAGTGCAAAATGCACTCAACCCAAATACTGTAGCTGCTACCGAATTATTAAAAGATCTGCCACAGCAGCAAGTGGCCATACATCCATATAAAGGGTCAATCATTGATATTTCACTTTAGCCTACTTCACTATTTATCAATTATGCTTCTGCATAATTGCGTCCGGAATCGGCTTTGGCGTGCATAAAGAACTTCTTTCCGATTTCAGTGACATCCGCCGGAGGATTTAGGCCAACAGATGTTTTTTGCGCGAAAGCGTAGCGTCAGCAGCACAGCATGAAATTGGTCACTCAATCGTGTGTTGTTGCTGCCGCTTCGCTTTCGCACAGATAAATTGCCACAGGACGTGGCGTTCTTAGACTGAGTTCCTGAGTTCCTCTATTTCAGCGGATGTCTTTTGTACCGAAAGAGTAGCGACAGGTACAGATGTTTGGACACCTGCTGAAAGAAGTTAAAATTAATATTTGAAAGTTGGTGCCCTTTTTGATTCGAGTGATAGTAATGGATGATGAGCCATTAGCTCTTGTAAACATGGAGAAAAAGTTAAAGGAATTTAATTCAATAGAGGTCATTAAATCCTTTACAACTGTAAAAGATTTGTTGGCAGAGGGACCGAGCTTGGATTTTCAAGTAGCATTTTTAGATGTTGAAATGCCTGGCATGAATGGTTTAGAAATTGCAAGACTATTAAAAGAATGGAACAAAAACATTTTTATCGTATTTGTCACTGCGTATCGGGACTATGCTGTCCAAGCATTTGAAATTCACTCCATTGACTATTTACTAAAACCTATTTCAAAAGCTCGTCTAGAGACAACTATTAACAGAATCCAAGAACTCCTTCACCTAGAAAATAAATCGACTCCTTTACAAATACGAAATAAACCCGAGCTTACAATACAATGCTTTGGAGGATTCGTTGTTTTACACAATAACAAAGCCGTACATTGGAGAACACTTAAAACAAAAGAATTATTTGCCTTTCTTTTTTCCAATCTTAATAACCATGTACCTCGTGATACAATCATCGACAACTTATGGGTAGATACAGAATTTAAAAAGGCAAGAGTACAGTTACATACAACAGTTTCCTATCTACGCACTACGCTTTCAGCATTGGGCTATTCAGAAGTCATACAGTATGCAAATGGCTGCTATATTTTGCAACTAGAGGATTTTCAATGTGATGCCCATGACTTAGAGCATATTTTAAATGCTCATATGGAGACTGCCAAGATTGATGTAGAGAAGGCTGAGGCACTAATACAAAGCTACCAAGGTGAGTATATGGCCGCCTTAGATTATCCCTGGATTACAAGTAAAGCAAATTTTATGAACAACAAATTTACTCTTTTACTTCATGAATTAATAGAGCATTATACAACAATACATGATGTGAAAAAACGAGAGCAAATTTTACTTTTAACGATAGAACATAATCCATATTCCGATAAAATCATACAACAGCTAATAAAGCACTATATTGAAGTGGATAATCGAGCATGTGCAGTAAAGGTTTACAATACCTTTAAAAATACCTTGTTAGCGGATCTCGGTATTTTACCAGAGCAAGAAACGACTGAACTATTTAACGCTATATCTATCGAAAATTTTAATCTATAAAAGGCATCGGGAAGATAACTCTCGATGCCTTAGCTTGTAAACAAACAAATAAATATGAATAAAGTGTATCAATAAACAAAGTTTGATTTTCACTCCGAGTTGGCGCTTTCAGAACAAACTCACCCCGCAGGAGTCGCAACTCTCCGTGAAAATCAACGGTTCCTCATCTAATTTATAATGGTTTAGTTAAAACACACCATTTATCTTCAATCAGTAGAAGACTTCCACTTTTGAAGGTAGTGGGATGAATGAAGATGTGGTTGGCTTGACTGATAATTTATTTGGTTATTTTTTCAGATAGTTCTTCAAAGACACATATACAGTTCCTTCCCGACTGCTTCGCCTTATACAATGCCTGATCTGCAATTGCAATGATCTGATTAGCCGTTTTAATATTTGCTGTAAATGATGTAATGCCGGCAGACATTGTAACAGGCCTTTCACATGCAGTATTTAACATGGCCTGCTTAATACGTAAATTCTCCGCTAATTCTATAGCTACATCTATTGTCGTGGATGGCAATATAACCATAAACTCTTCCCCACCATATCGAAAGCACATTCCTTGTTTCTCTATGCTCTCCTGCATATGACTGGCGAAAGCTTTTAGAACTTCATCCCCTACAGTATGACCATATGTATCATTTATACTTTTAAAATCATCTAAATCTATTAACACTATTGAATGTGGAACTTTATTGATGATTAATTCATTTAAAATTTGATCCATTCTTCCTCTGTTAGGAATTCCTGTTAAGGCGTCTAAATTCAGTTGATTAGTTAAATCAAATATTGTGCTTTCTGAACTAATAACCAAGTTTCGCACTACCTTTTTTAAGGAATGTGCTTCGTAATACCAGTCATTAATTTCTTCAAGCTTCTGTACTTCTTCTTTCTCCATACTAATAAAAAGCTGTTTTAAAGGTCGTGCAATTTTGAAAGCAAGCCATACAGCTAATACAAGTATTGTGATTAACCATAATAATAAAGGTATGAGTATACTTTTAATGAACGCGCTAAAAGAAACCGCTCTTTCATCAAGTAACTTATCAACCACTTGCACCATATAAGGTTCGATCGATTTATCTTGATTTGGTTCCCTCAGTTTTTCTTGTACGTAGCTCTCAGTGATTATTGAAACTTCCTTCACATAATTTTCCTGCATGACAATTTTATTTTGCATAAGAATGTCGTTAAAATTTCGATAGCTACTCCAAATACTAACACTAGAAGTCGCAAGTACTATCATTACCGTCACGCTAACAATAACAAACGATAACTTTAACTTGAGTTTACTCACAATAGATCATTTCTCCCATTGAGATTTTATTCCCTCATCATACGTCATACCTCTTAAAGAAAACTTAAAAACGGATAGATATTTACCGAATTGATGTGCATTCCACTCTCAGAAGGATGTAGGACACTCACTCACTTCCTTCCTCTCCAAGGTGCTGTCATTCCAACAATACTTTTTCAATCGGGCATTTTTTTAGGAAAGCGGCTCGACGCTCGTAAGTAGATAATGGGTTAGGTATGGACGATGATATCCAAAGTCGTCTTTTTTCCCCCTTAAAAGTTCATCACCTTCTAATTGAGTTGGTGGTGGCTCTTTTTTATACTTTCAAGTTACAATTACTATATTAATTTAGCTCATCACCAAAGAAGATTATATTTTTATTAAAGCGTACGCTATGTAATTAAGTTGATTGGAGTGGAGACTGGGCGACTCCTTGGGGATTAGCGATATAGAGGAACGAAGGCTAAAAGCATCACGTCCTGTGATAACGCCTTCGTGACCAACATCCTGTTAGCCCGAGACCCTGGAGCGAGCAACGCGAGTGAACGGCTCATCGGAAGCCCCCAGGAAGCTCTGCTCTGCGCGAAAGCGAAGCGTCAGCGGCAAATGTTTTCATGTAGCGAAAGCAAAGCGACAGCTACAAAGCGCCCAGTCGGAACGGAAATCAACACACGTTATAGTGATGAGCTATATTTATGGATTTTTAGAAATCAGGGTACATTAATAATATGATCAATTATGCCTCGGCATAATTGCGTCAGGAATCGGCTTTGTGCTTGCACAAAGAACTCCTTTCCGATTCCGTGACATCCGCCGGAGGCTTTGGGCCAACGTGATGTTGGTCACTCAGTCGTCGCCACAGGACGTGGCGTTCTTAGACTGAGTTCCTTTATTTCAGCGGATGTTTGGAAACCCGCTGAAAAGTGACTTAAACCCTTATTCATCTCACCACCTATAGAGGTAGGAGAATTCTGTAGCTGCTGCTTCGCTTTCGCTACATAAAACACTCGCTGAAAGAAGTTAATAAAGAAAGGTCGATACTATGTACAAAATATACATAATAGAAGATGATCCTAATATTTCAAAGATTATTGTGGAGCATTTAACAAAATATCAATTTGAATGCTATACCGTTCAACAATTTAATCATATAGTAGAAGAATTTCAAGCTATTCAACCTCATTTAGTGGTTATGGACATTAACCTACCAACCTATGATGGGTACTTTTGGTCACGCAAAATCCGTCAGTTATCCAAATGCCCTATTATCATTGTATCAGCGCGTGTGAATGATATCGATCAAGTGCATGGAATTGAAAATGGTGCGGATGATTTTATCACTAAGCCCTTCTCGCTGGATGTGCTTATGGCAAAAGTGAACGGTCTTATTCGTCGTACATACGGAGAATATGCTTCCTCCGAATCTAATTCGATATCAATAGCTAATACAACATTAAATTCTGATACAGTTCGTCTTTACACCGAAAAACACGAGAGCCTGTTAACGTTAAAAGAGATGCAGCTTAGCAAACTACTATTTGAAGCTTACCCTAATGTAGTTCCTCGTCAAAAATTGTTGAGTGCCATTTGGGATGATGAATCCTTCGTTGAAGAAAACACTTTATCTGTTAATATTGGCCGATTACGCAAAAAATTCGAGACTATCCAATCTAGATTAGAAATTAAAACAATCCGTGGACTTGGTTATCAATTAGTGGAGGCGGAAGAATGAAGCTGTTCTTTCGAGATCATATAAGTGTAATCAGTCTTTATTGTGTAAGCTTTCTATTATTACCTTGGATCATTCAATCATTGGATGGTTTATCTTCACACTATCTTTATTTTATCTTTCTAGTTAGCTTCCTATTTACCATTTGGCTAATCGGACGTTATTATCGCAGAAAAAAACTCTATGCTCATTTACAGAACAACACATTAACAAGCGACGACCTCCATCTGTATGAACCACAGGCTATGATTGAGCAAGCCTACAGCCAAAAACTACGACAAATGCAATATCTATACTTAACACAGCAGCAACATTTAGAGGAGCAAGAAAACGAAAAGCAACTTGTACTTTCCCATTTTGCGCATCAAATGAAAACGCCATTGTCGGTTATTCAACTGATTATCCAATCTAATAGCAATAGCCAATCCGAGCATTTGCAAACAATTAATCAAGAATGCGACAAGTTGACGTTTACCCTCAATCAGCTACTAACTTATGAACGTACGTCCAATCTTGTGGCTGATTTAAAAATAGAAGCACTCTCATTAAAAGAACTTATGAAGGAAGTTGTTAACGATTTAAAGGATTATTTCATTGCTAAAGAAATTTTTCCAAAAGTAACGCTTAATGAAAATACTATTATTTATTCAGATCGAAAATGGTTAAAAGTTGTCCTTTATCAAGTCATCAATAATGCCATTAAGTACGGTGAGTCTGAAAGTTCTATTCAGATTATTTATGACGAAGCTACTTTACGTATTAAAAACTATGGAGATACGATTCCTGAGAGTGAAATTTCACGTGTCTTTGATTTATTTTACACAGGTGTGAAAGGAAGAACGAGCGGAGAAGCAACAGGTATAGGCTTGTATTTAGTGAAAAAGATTTTAACTGAATTAGAGCACCCTTATACTTTACAGTCCCATGAGTGCGTCACTACCTTTTCCATAGATTTTTCAAATAGCGTGAAAAAATCATGATTGTAAGCTCGTAATATGACAACTTTGTCATATTGACGTCATTTAATCAAATAGGGAAAATGCTGCTCCTTCTTTATACTTAAGCTATTCAATCGAAGTAAGGGAGTTGTTCAAAGATGGGAACCTCAATCCTACAAGTGACCAATCTGCAAAAAGAATATATCGGAGAAATCACATATAAGGCATTGAATGGCGTAGATTTTCAACTTGGTGAGAACGAATTCGTAGCCGTCATGGGGCCTTCAGGAAGTGGAAAAACTACATTTTTAAATAGCGTGTCAACAATCGATCGTCCTACTATTGGCGAAATTCTTATAAATGGTAGAAATCCATATTCATTAGATGATGAAGAACTTGCAAAGTTCCGTCGTTCAGAATTAGGCTTTGTCTTTCAAGATTTTAATCTTGTACACACATTAACGGTGAAAGAAAATATTTTATTACCGTTAACTTTAGATAGTTTACCTGCCGATAAAATGCAGCAACGACTTCAACATGTATCTCAATTTCTTGGAATTGAAGAGCTTCTTTCAAAACGAATTTATGAAATTTCCGGTGGGCAAAAACAACGTGTAGCTATTGCTCGTGCGGTTATTCACGAACCGAGTTTATTGTTGGCAGATGAACCTACAGGAAATCTCGATTCAAAAGCAGTAAATGATGTCATGAATTTATTCAGTTCTATTCATACAGAACTGAAAACTTCCATTTTAATGGTGACACATGATCCTTATGTGGCAAGCTTCGCAAATCGTATTATATTCATTAAGGATGGTAAATTATATAACGAAATTCATCGAGGTCATAACCGTAAACAATTTTACCAGGAAATCATGGACACACTTGCTTTTTTAGGTGGTGGACAGCATGAGCTTTAATCATATTGTTATTCAAAATATTTTACGTGATAAATGGACTTATGTTTCGTATTTCCTAAGCAGTATGTTCTCTATCATTATTTTCTTTCTATTTACAGTCATTGTGTTTCATCCAAGTCTTGCAGGTTTAGATCCAGACTCAACACTTGGCCTTGCATTAATGTTAGCGAGTATACTCGTTTATTTGTTTTCATTTATCTATATCGCCTATTCCATCATGGCCTTTTTAAAGAAGAAAACAAAAACACTAGGTATTTTTATGATTACTGGTGCATCTATGAAACAAATTCGCACGCTCGTTTTTCGGGAGAATATTCTTATAGGTGTACTGGCGATTATTACAGCAATCGTTCTTGGGCTTGTCATTTCGCCTCTCTTCTTAATGGGTGCCAAGGTTGTTTTAAACGCAGAAGCTTTTGGTATGTATTTCCCTATTAAAGCAATCATGCTAACTATTGGTTTATTCCTTGTATTATTCGTTATTATTTCAAAAGTAATGACAAGATTTATTAATAAAGAAGCTTCCATTCAACTATTAAAAAGTGATGTTGTCATCGAAAAGTCGATAAAGTCACATTATCTTTTATTATTCATTAGCATTATTATTACCATTGGTTTAGGCTATTTTTTAAAAATCGAACATAACATTGTAGGTAGTCTCGGTCTTCTTTTCTATGCAGCGTTTTTCGTGAGTGTGCTTTGTACAATTTATTTAATCATCTCACAAGGAATGCGCTTCCTACTAAAGGCTTTTGAGAGATCGTCAGCCTATATGAAACAAACGAATATGCTACTGGCTTCCAATCTCAATGCAAAAATGAAATCACACGTAAATATGCTATTTTTAATCACTATTTTATTAAGCGGTGTATTTTTATGTACAAGCATTTTATTTAGTTCTTACTATACTGTTGACAAAGATAGTGAGGCGAATTATCCGTACAGTTTTCAGTATATTGCCCCTCCTAAAGCTGACCCAAACAAGGTAGAAGCTGATATTAAAAACATTGAAGAACAATTATCTACAGTGGATTCTCAAAAATATTTTATTAAATTTAAATCGAATGAAGATCAACGACTCGGTTATATGTCAGTTTCCGATTATAACTTGTTACACAATGAAAAGATTAGCTTAGGTGCAAATGAATTTATAGCAGTTGCTGGTAATCATAAGACAATTCCTATTACTAATGTAAGTAATGACAAATATCTAAAGCAATTTAAGCTTGTATCTGTAAATGAAAAAAATCTATTAACAACAGGTTTCCAACAAACGTATTTTATTGTGCCTGATGAAGTTTATAACAGTATCCAATATCCTGTCTACAAAGCTTATTTATTTGAGCTAGACAATTGGACAGCACATACAGAGTTAGCGAAAAAAATTATTAAGGATTTCCCACATATATATGAGAAACGTTATGTAACGTCAAAAATCGAATTGTATGACGCAGAGATGTTTATAAAAAGTGTGATGTTCTTTATCGGCTCTATGTTGAGCTTAATTTTCTTAAGTGCAGCGATGAGCATACTCTACTTCTATTTACAAACGACACTTCTGCAGGAAAAAGAAAAGTATGTAGGCATACGAAAACTTGGGCTATCTAAAAAAGAGTTATTCACTGTTGTGTCTAAAGAGCTGGCAATCCTTATATTTGTACCATTCGCAATAGCGACTACAATGTTATTTGCTACATTATTTGCAATGCGAACAATGGTTTCAACATCATTTTTACAAGTCTCTATGATGAGCTCTTTATGCTTCTTTGCCCTATTCTTCGTTAGTTATATATTTATTCGCAAAAGCTATTTCAAACGCTTGCTTAGCAATTAATGAAAAAAATCCGCACTCCTCTCGGGGTGCGGATTTTTTATCCTTTACCAAAGTACAGGCTTTGCAACCATTAGCCATAACATAATTAGCAATAATAAAATGTACATCCATGCTTTGCGATGTAGCAACGAAGTAAATTTTTGCTGGTCATAGGCAGGCGTATTAAATGTCTGTAAAGTCGGTTTGAATGCTCTAGCTAAAAATACAATCGAGGCCAACATCACAAGAAATGTAAGAACAATCCATGAGGTACTCCAATGATAGCCCGCATGCCACATTAATAAAATACCGGACGCAACAAGAACATGCCCCGAATGCTTGACGATCGTAATGGCTCCTTTAAAAGCCTCAATATATGGTGACATTTCAACATGAGAAGCTGTACGCATTTTCTTAACAATTGTTAAAACAACGAACAAAGGCCCAATCGAAAGTACAGCACTTAAAATATGTATGTAAAGTAGAAGTGTATAAATTGATATCATTGTGCACTTACTCCCCTTTTAACTTTTTTCAGCAAATGTTTTATGTACCGAAAGCGTAGCGACAGGTACAGAAGTCTCCCACCTCTATAGGTGGTGAAATGAATGCGGGTTTACGTTACTTTTTCAGTCGTGTTCAAACACATGCTGAAAGAAGTTAAAGCCTCCGGCGGATGTCACTGAATCGGAAAGGAGTTCATAAAGGATGTTAGCCTAAAATCATCGCATCCATGCGATAACGGCTAACTGACCTGCATCCTGCAGGCCTAAGCACAAAGCCGATTCTGGACGCAATTATGCCAAGGCATAATTGATTCATTCCCCCTCATTATAGCACTTAACATAAGTATGCTTTATCGTCAATTGTGAATCCTTTGTAAACGCAAAATGAATCATTGTTAAGTTGTTTGAAATGTGCACAAAGAGGGTATGGATTATAGTAACATGCACATATAGACCAAAAAGGAGTGATTTTTATAGGAATTCATCAATTTTTTACAAGTCTTAATGATTTAGAGCGTATTATTCGTTGCCCCGGGCGCTTCAAATTTGAAGAGCACAATGTGGCTGCTCACTCTTGGAAAGTATCACAGTATGCGATGTTCTTTGCCACACTTGAAGAATTAAACGGAGCTACAATCAATTGGAAATCATTATATGAAAAAACCATCAACCACGACTTTGCTGAAGTATTTATCGGCGATATTAAAACACCTGTAAAGCATGCTAGCCCAGAGCTTAAACAAATGCTTGCACATGTGGAAGAAAAAATGATGGAGAAATTTATTATCGATGAGATCCCACAAGAGTTTCAGGCTGTCTTCTTTGAGCGCATGAAAGAAGGTAAGGATAAAACTGTAGAAGGTCGCCTACTTGAGTTTGCTGATAAGCTTGACCAATTTTACGAAGCCTTTGCTGAGTTAAAACGCGGTAACACAGATAAAGAATTTGTGCATATGTATCAATCCGCTCTTTCTAAGATTTTAACTATTCCTCTTGAAGCTTCGGTTCACTATTTCCGTACTGAGATTCTAAAGGATGCTGTGAAGGAAAAAACACACATTGATATTCAAGCTTTGACCAATGAAGTATTAACATCAAATTAATAGGGTGCATGTACAAGTTTTCCGAACGAATTAATTCACGGAAGGCTTTTTTTATTTTCATCAATTATGCCTTGGTTTAATTGCGTCTGCTGAAAGAAGTTAAAAAGTCGTATAATGGAAGGAGATCGAATGGAGGGAAGCTTTTGTCACAGGAATGTTCAATTGTAGAGGATTTATTGCCTTTGTATAAAAAACAAGCGCTCCAAGCAACTACTGTAGAATTTGTCGAACAGCATTTAGCTAATTGTGAGCATTGTCAGCAGCTCGCTACTTCAAAGCAATCACTGGGTTATCATTTATTAATGAAAAGAACGATAACATTTTTCCATCTTGTTTTTATCGTACTATCCTTTATGTTTGCTATTAACTCTTCCTTACTTGGCAATCAAACAAGCTTTGCTATATCTTACGCGATTTTTGGCGGCCTTACTTATTTCTTTTACAAAAATATTTGGATTGTTTTTTCCATCAGCTTTGTACCTGTTTTTGTATGGGCTATTATTGACAATATCAATAACCCACTCTATGTCACCTACTACTCATTCGCAGAAATCGGTACACTGTTGATTGGAGCTAGCTACATAGCCCTTTTACATACTATTTTCGCACTAATCGGTGCTGCTTTTGCTATTATGTTTCGTAGGTTTACAAAATAATGTTCCACCTTGCAGAAAGAAGTTGTCTCAAGTATTTGAGACAACTTCTTTCATCACCAATTATACCCATTCATAAGTTCGACATCCCCTAGCATTTCATTAGAAATACCTTCTAGATCTTGAAGCCCCATTAGTTGCTTTGTCGGTCCTGTTACAACAGCGCCATAAGCCTGAAATCCATTCTTCTTAATATAATCATAGCGTTCTTGCAAATGGTTTAAACCGAGAAATCCTTCGTAATAGCTTTTCTTTTCAGCTAAAAGTTTTTCCATATTTTCGAGCATCCAACGCTGGCTATCCCTCAAACTTGTAAAGTCCTGTGCTTCAGATATATGTGAATAATCATCACTAACTGTTAAGCCACCTGATAGCCCGATTCTATCATAAATTGTAATTGTGCCACTACTGCGGTCAGAAGAAGTTGGTTCAAAGGATTTAAACTCACCTGTATATAGTGGCATCCAAACGATTCGGACATCGTACGGAGCAAGCATTTTTTCCAATTCTTTAGGCTCTTTAAATGTTGAAGTCGAAAATGCCATTTCCGCTACAGCTCCCTCAGGTAACTTTTCCAACGCCTTCCATACATTGTTGTTAAGATGAGATGAGGTTGCTTTTCCCGTCACAGGATCTTCTGGTAAATTAAAATTAAATTGTTGTGAAGTATTTGTCGACGTTAAGTTCATACGCATAGATGAATTAGAATTTAACATTGATTTTTCAACACGCATTTCACCAACTACTACTTTTTCCTTTCCTACCTGTTTCTCAAGTGGATAACTCATTTTTTGTGTTAGAAATGGTGTTATTTCTGCAGGCGAACCCATAGAATATTGACCTTTCATATTTGGGTGTAGCCATTCAAGTACTATTAAAGAATTATAAGCATGTTTAAGATCAGGACGCGTTTTATCAAAAACGATGGATACCCCTGCTATATACAGAGCATAAATAACGAAGCATATTAGCAATATACGAAGTACTCGAAATGTTAACGTAAAACGGTATTTTCTTAAAATCTTTTTTTCATTCTCCTGCGACCACTTAGTCATGTTGGAAACCTCCATTCTTTTTCGCTATTTCTTCTAATCTTTTGCGGGCACGATGCAAAAGTATTTTCACCTGCCCCTCAGAAAGCTCTAGGGCTTCCTGCAATTCTAAGTAGGTGAATTGTTCATATTCACGTAAATATAAAATCGTTCGGTAATTTTCAGGCAAAAATTTCAGCAACGCCTGTACATCTTCTGTCACTTCCTGCGTTAAAAAATCCTCTTCTGGTAACCCATATGGACTTAGGATTTCATCTTTCCAAAATAAGTTTGCGAATGGAATAGTCTTCCGTCTTTTCTGTTTACGCCATTCATCTAAATACGTGTTCCGTGCAACTTTGAATAACCACGATCTCACATCCTCCTCTTTATAAAAAGACAGCGATATCGTAGCTCGTACAAATGTTTCTTGCACTAAATCTTCTGCTATTTGCACTGATCCAGACATCTTCAGCAGAAAATAATATAAAGATTTCGCGTATTTTTCATAAAGTTGCTCAAGCTCGTTTTTCCGCTGTCTGTCCATGCCATCCCCTCGCTTTGTATTTCCACAAGTAAAACGTATATCTTTTCTAAATGTTACAGTAATTACTAAAATTTTTTACTAAAATCAATTTCACCTTGGCGTAATCCGGAGGCTTTATCTTTATTCAGTAGGTGTTTAGACACCTACTGAATAAAAATAAAAAAAGAGTCGTATTTTGAAAAGCTTCCAACATCATCTCCTAGTTGGGCGCCTCATCACACGACTCTTTTTACTGTTATTATGCTTTTTTAACGAACTCTGATTTTAATTTCATTGCACCAAAGCCATCGATTTTACAATCAATATTGTGATCGCCTTCAACGAGACGAATGCTTTTCACCTTTGTCCCAATTTTTAATGTTGAAGAACTACCTTTCACCTTTAAATCCTTAATAACTGTAACGGAATCACCGTCCGCAAGTAGATTGCCATTAGCATCCTTTACGATTAACGTATCTGTGTCCTGCTCCGTTACATCAGTGCTCCACTCATGCGCACATTCTGGACATACAAAGTTCGTTCCATCCTCATATGTGTATTCAGAATTACATTTCGGACAATTTGGATAAGCTGCCATTTCCGCTTCCTCCTTTTACTTTTTTGCTTCTAGATCAATTTCGCCTTGGCGTAATTGCGTCTGGATTTTGAATTGTGCCCAGGCCTGCACGACGCAGGTCAGTTAGCCGTTTTCGCAGGATGCGAAGGTTTTTAGGCTAACATCCTTATATTCATTCCTTTGAAAATCCATGACATCCGCCGGAGGCTTTAGGCTAACACGAAGTTGGTCACTCAGTCATTGCCACAGGACGTGGCGTTCTTAGACTGAGTTCCTCTATTTCAGTAAGGATTTGGATACCCACTGAAAGGGAATCAAAACTGCATTCATCTCACCACTCGTTGAGATGTGTAGCCTTCTACTGAATGAAGGTAAACCCCATATATGCATGCTCCTATCTTTACATACTTCGTCCTATTAAGTAAAGGCCGTTCGCATTTTTCGTTCGTATTTGTGAAAAATGTTTGAATCTGTTTTATGCTTTTTGAGTTTTTTCATTCTGGATATGTATGATTTGGGACACATGCCCATTGACTTTTTTGTACAAACCATCTTACTTGCAAGTTTGTTTTACATGCCTTATTATATCCTTAAAGGCTGCATTGTTCGTATAATATTAAGTTTTAACCTTTAAGCTGTAAAAGGGAGTTTTATTATTGGAGTTGGAATGACGGGCCTCACACCAAGGTGCATGAGGATAAGCAGGAAAGCTTCTGCGAACACCCACTTTGAGGAGTGGTGGTTTAAAACTTTCTATAATAACTACGGCATACGCGGCTTTTTAATTTTAATCATACAGCCACAAGGCTTTTGAACGAATCACTCTCTATTATTGGAGGGTGATTTTTTTATACTCATTTATTCTTGGAAATACTAATGAAATCAGTCTTAAGGCTGAGAAGTAGCACCGCCTAAAGTTTGTTTCCAGTTAAAAGGAAAAGTGTTACAATTATAAACAATAATCGGAGCATTAAATTCATCACCCAGGATGACATTTATTAAAGAACGTATCGATTTTAGAAAGTGCAATGATCTTCATCCTTAGACGACTCTCTTCGTAACCAACATCCTGTTTCCTCAAAGTGGCACATCGGACGCATATAGAAAGCGCCTCGTTGGAAAGGAAATCATCCCTAAGCTAAGGTAGTAAACTTATGAAGAGAAAGGAGATAGTTATTTTGGGTATAAAAATATGGTGGGCTATAAATATTATATGGCTATTCATTTTTGCTGCTGGAGCCATTTTTATTGGGGTAAGAGAAGTTGATTATGCAGGGGTAGTTCAAACTCCTGAAGTTAAAATGGTCTCATTCATTGTTTTGGGTATCGCGTTTTTTATTGTTGTACTGTTTCAACTAATACTACTCATTTTTATTCATTTTCTTAGAAAAGGCACAACCAATAATTCAGCAAAAAGACTATCTTAATAACAGTGGTCTTTGTAGTTTTCTAAGTCACTTAAATAAAGTGGCTTTTTTTATATGTACAAATGTAAATATTTTCAAACTCATCATCATAACGTGCGGTTGATTTCCGTTTCGACTGGGCGCTTTGTAGCTGTCGCTTTGCTTTCGCTACATGAAAACATTTGCCGCTGACGCTTCGCTTTCGCGCAGAGCAGAGCTTCCTGGGGGCGTCCGATGAGCCGCTTCACTCGCGCTGCTCGCTCCAAGGTCTCGGGCTAACAGGATGTTGGTCACGAAGGCGTTATCACAGGACGTGATGCTTTTAGCCTTCGTTCCTCTATATCGCTAATCCCCAAGGAGTCGCTCAGTCTCCACTCCAATCAACTTATATAAACGACATACATATCACAAATGTCATCTACAACTTTTGGTGATGCGTCCATTTTAAAGGCACTTATTTAAGGATATTTTATAAGCCACCATTCTTTGTGTTTCCTTCGCCAAAGGGACTTAGTTTGCAGTGTATCGGGAACAAGCTTTTTCGAACGCTTAACATTTAATGATAATCCCCTTGCATAAAAAAACTGCACCCCATAGATTAAACTGTACCCTATAAGATAGACACTTTGAAAAAAGTCTATCCTATAGGGTACTTTTGTTTATAATGAGAAAAAAGATGTTGAGGTAGAGTGAAATGACCAAAAGATATTTTACGAAAATAGAACTAGAACAACTAAAATGTAATCCAAATGTGCATGCAGTTAGTGAAAAAGCTATCACATATACTGACGAATTTAAACGTCATTTTATTGCGGAAAATGAAAAAGGTAAATTCCCAAGAGAAATTTTTGAAAATGCGGGTTTAGATGTTGAATTAATCGGTATAAAACGTATAGAATCTTCAGGCAAACGTTGGCGAGCTTCTTATCGTAAAACAGGTGTAGAAGGTTTACAAGATACACGTAAAACAAATTCAGGTAGACCATCTGAAAAAGAATTAACACTAGAAGAAAAATTGAAGCGATTAGAAGCGAGAAATCGATTACTTGAAGCAGAGAATGAATTGTTAAAAAAGGTCGATCTACTCGAAAGGCAGATGTTGAAGAAGAAATAAAAATCGCTACAACACTAAAATTTGAACTCATCTATCACACGATAAAAAAGTATAAATTAAAGCGTTTAGTCAGCTATCTATGTGATGTGATGGATGTATCTCGGTCTGGCTATTACAATTATTTTTCAGAAAAATCAGCGCAGAAGCGTATGGCACAAGAACAAGGAGATGAAGTGGTAAAGGAAATCATTTTAAAGGCGTATCATTTCCGAGGGCGAAAAAAAGGAGCACGTCAAATTAAAATGACGTTAGAAAATCAATATGGAATTACGTACAATCTGAAACGTATTCGCCGCGTGATGAAAAAATATCAGATTATCTGCCCGATTCGAAAAGCGAATCCAGCTCGACGTATGGCAAAAGCAACAAAAGAACATCGTACGTGCCCAAATGAATTACAACGCAACTTTAAACAGGGTGTGGCCGGAAAAGTGTTACTGACGGATATCACCTATTTAACGTATGGAAGCAGTAAACGCGCTTATTTATCAACGATTAAAGACGCTGAAACGAATGAAATTTTAGCGTATGAAGTGTCGTCTTCATTAAGTATTGATATTGCCCTCAATACACTTCATCAATTGAAGAAACACCGCCATTTAACAGAAGATGCATTTATTCATTCAGATCAAGGATTCCATTATACGAATCCGCAATTCCAGAAACTTGTGAAGAAAATGGGACTAGGGCAATCGATGTCACGCCGAGGAAACTGTTGGGATAACGCCCCCCAAGAATCCTTCTTCGGTCATTTTAAAGATGAAACCAACCTGAAAGCGTGCGAAACATTAGAAGAAGTAAAACGAGAAGTGAAAAGTTATATGATGTATTACAACCATTATAGAGGGCAATGGAACTTGAAAAAGCTGCCGCCTGCAAAATACAGACAGCAGCTTCAAAAGATTGCCTAGCTTTTTTTCAAAATGTCCTTTACAAAGGGTACACTTTAGATATTGGAGTGCAGTCAACTGCTTCTTTTTTATAAATTAAATAACCAAACCAACGATTGTAGCTGTTAAGATACTAACAAGTGTTGCTCCGTACAACAACTTTAAACCAAAACGAGCAACTACATCTCCTTGCCTTTCATTCAAACCTTTTACTGCTCCAGCAATAATACCGATCGATGAAAAGTTCGCAAAGGATACAACAAATACAGAAATAATAGCCAGTGTATGTGCACTCATAGACTTAGCTACTTCTCCAAGGCTTACCATTGCAACAAATTCATTCGTTACTAATTTGGTTGCCATAATTCCTCCGGCAGAAACAGCATCTGCCCAAGGTACACCCATTAGGAAAGCAACTGGTGCAAAGATATAACCTAAAATGTCTTGGAAGGATATACCGAAAATCATATCAAATACTGAATTGATTAAATCCATTAATGCTACAAAACCGATAAGCATAGCTCCAACAATGACGGCTACTTTAAATCCATCCATGATATATTCCCCAAGCATTTGAAAGAAAGTTTGCTTATTATCATCTTCAATCGCTAAGATATCTTCACTTTCTTCTACGCTATACGGATTAATGATTGAAGCAATAATAAATCCACCAAACAAGTTCAAGACAATCGCCGTTACAACATATTTTGGTTCAATCATCGTCATATATGCTCCAACAACTGACATAGAAACGGTCGACATTGCTGATGCGCATAATGTATACATTCGCTGTGGAGTAATCTTATCTAATTGTTTTTTTACAGTAATAAATACTTCAGATTGACCTACCATTGCAGAAGCAACAGCATTATAGGACTCCAATTTCCCCATACCACTTACTTTACTTAAAAATAAACCTATCCACTTCATGATGAATGGGAGAATTTTAAAATGCTGTAAAATACCTATCAATACAGATATAAAAATAATCGGTAATAAAACATTTAGGAAGAAGGAATACTCTCCTTTATTCGCTAAACCACCAAAAACAAAATTTACACCCGTACTTGCATAAGACAATAAATGATCAAATACATTTGTAAATCCTTTGATTAGAATATAACCAAACTTCGTATTTAGCAGTAATGCTGCAAATATAAATTGAATGATTAACATAATAATTATGTTTTTATATTTTATTTCTTTTTTGTTTTTACTCATTAACAGAGCTAAACCAAAAACAAGTAGCAATCCACAAATGGATATTAAGTATCTCATGAGTTCCTCCATAAATAATATTGATAATATTTTTGCACGTTCGATATCCGAAACTACAAACCCTTCTGTCACTCATTATGTTCCATTATTGAAACTTGAATAACAGCTTTAGATCTTAAAACTGAAAATATGTAGATAGTCAGACGTCAGACAAATCACTTCACTATACATTGTTTTCACTAGCAATTCAATAGTAAAAGAAAAAAAACTCTGCAAAAAGTGTATACGCTTACAAAATTACCGTTCTATAAAAAAAGAGGCTGGGACATAACTAGCTTCATTAGTGAGAAATCCGAATTTGAATTCATTCAAATTCGGATTTCTCTATTTTTTATGTTGTCTCCATATAGCTATTAGCTAATGGCTGTGAATTTTCTTAAATTCACGGCCATTAATGCGAGGCCCATCTCGTTTTCAACCTTCGATTTTCCTCTCACAGAAAATCGAGTGAAACGCAAATTAGCCTTCAAGAATCCAAAAACTGGTTCCACGTCAATTTTGCGTTGACGATAAATGGTACTCGTTTTTTCTTCTGAAAGCTTTACTCTTACATATTCTTTTTGTTGCTCCCACTTCTCATTCACGATTAACTTACGATTATTTCCCCCTTTTGCTTTCGTACATAACGAACGTAGGGGGCATCCGGAACAGTCCTCACATTCGTATATCTTAAATTCACGCGTGAAATCATACTTATCCGTTTTCGTGGAACGATATTTAAATACAAGCTGTTGTTGGTTTGGGCAAGTGTATCGATCATGTTCTTTATCATAATCCCAGTTCTCTGTATTGAATTCGTTTTGCTTATGCTTTTTCTTCTGTTCTTTTACATACATGTTATACGTGATTAAGGCTTCTCGCTTACGGTTCGAAAGGATATCATCATAATTTTGTTCACTGCCATATCCAGCATCTGCGACGATGTGTTTTGGTAACTTAAAATAATGTTGTTCGATTTCATCTAAAAATGGGATTAATGTACGTGTATCCGTTGGATTCGGAAAAATGCTGTAGGCAAGCGCATACTGACCTTCTGTTGCCACTTGTATGTTATAACCTGCCTTCAATTGACCATTTTTCATATAGTCATCTTTCATACGCATAAATGTTGCATCCGGGTCTGTTTTCGAATAACTATTTCGTTCGTCAAAGATTTCGAAGTCTCTTTGATATTTTAGTTTGCGTTCAATATAGTCGATCAATTGTTTGCGAGCCTGCTTTGGGAATTTCCGTTCCGTTCTTAAAGCCTTTCGCTCTGCTACATCCGATGACTCTTCAATTTTTCGATCATATTCAGAAATCACTTCATCAACTTTTTCGACCATTTGAGCGAGGTCTTCCAATGCTAATTCCTTTTCACTTTCCCGTTCAATTTCTGGCATGATTTCTTTTTCAAGCAGCTCATCGTATAGCTGGTTTGACTTTTCAATTAGTCCGTTATGAAATTTCTCAACCGACTTTTTCCACACGAATGTAAATTTGTTCGCATTCGCTTCAATCTTTGTTCCATCAATAAAAATAGCTTCCTGGTCAATTAATTCTCCCTGTACCAGCTGGCAGCGGAATTGAACGAAGCATTGACGAATCAACTCTTTTACCTCTGGTTGGACACGGAATCGGTTGATTGTGCGGTAGGTTGGTTCATGCCCTTGAGCTAACCACATCATCCGAAGACTATCTTTTAAAAGCGCTTCAATTTTGCGCCCTGAGAAGACAGATTGCGTGTAGGCACATAAGATAATTTTAAGCATCATGCGTGGATGGTAGGCAGGACAGCCCTCATTTCGAAGGAATGGTTCAAACGCTTCGGGCGGGATACTTTCGACTAAATGGTGGACATGGAAGGCGATATCATTCTTTTGTAACTTCACTTCAAAATCTAAAGGCAAAACTAATTGATTCATGTTATAATCTTTAAACATAAGGATCCTTCTTTCTGTATAATTTTGTTATGGTGACTTAATTTTATCAGAAGTGGTCCTTATTTTTTATGAAAAAAATTTAAAGCCGGTGAAATTTTACTAATCGTAAAATTTCACCGGCTTTTTAGTTAAGAGGTGGGTTTTGTCCCAGCCTCCCCGCTCACTACAAATTTTTGTAAAATTTATTCAAATTATACTTATTTAAATGGTCTTATTAGAGACTGACGACTTTGTGATTAGCGGCAGCTGTTATATCCCTATTTCTATTCGTTTTATAGATAAAAACCAAGCTGTTGGGATTGTCCTCTTATATCCAACTAAAAAACAGATTTATGTAACTCCAATTTAATTTATTTCCTTCCTTCTTTTTGTATAATTCACCTCCATTTTGCGCATATATGGTAGTAACAAGGGAGGTTATTACATTGAAGAAGTTATTTTATTTGTTTTTACTAGCCACACTACTATTATCCGCTTGCGGGAAAAATACCGCACCAAAGGAAGTTGCCGTCGATAAAAATACTACCGTTGAAGATATAGTAGGAGCTATCGTTAAAAACAAATTCACTGTTGAAGAAAAGAATGGTACGGTATCAATCTCCATTCAAGATACAGATGTGAAAAAAGGTATGAAAAATCAAATGCTGAAGGATTCCACTAAAATATTTGCAGAGCTGTCTAAGCTTCAAAGTGTTAAAGCTCCAGCTATTAATTGGTATGCTCCATTAACAAAGCCTAAAGGGGACAAATCTATGACTGAGCTTTTAAATATTTACTTTAGTGAGGAAGATTTCAGAAAGACTAATTGGGCAAACTATACTGAGCTAGATATTGAATCCATTGCTACTCATTATCATCAAAGTGCTTCTTTAGGACAATAGAATAATCCAAAAAGATACCCCTCCATGTATATAGAAGGGGTATCTTTTTTTATTTATTAATTGCCTCAAACAAAAGTTTTTTTACCTATTGCCTTTTCCATCTTTCCGATACTAAAAGTTGCAATCAAATACCGCAAGGGGTATGAAAATGTAAGCTCATACCTATTTAAATCCCCTCTGTATTCATCAATACGAGACGCCAGCCGTCTGGATCTTCAATTGTGACACCCTTTTCAACCCAATACAGATTTTCTGGCTCGACCTCCGGGTAGCCCATTTGTAATAAGCGTTCTGCAATACGCTGTATGGTTGAAAGCTTTGGGATATACAGTACAAGCAAATTATCCTTTGTTGGTGCTGGACAAGGACTTCCTTCAATATGCTCTGTAAACTCTAAATGATATCCCGCATTCGGAAGACCAATCATGATACCAGTGTAGCCCCGATGTCCAGAAAAAGAGCCAATTTTTTCTAACCCTACGCCTTCGCAATAAAATTCTTCAATTTCCTTTAATTTATCAGTTGGCCGTGCAACGCGTACCTGTGCCACCTGTAATTCCTCTGACCATTGTTGTCTCATAGTTATTTTTCTCCTTTTCAATCATTGTATAATTGAAAAATAGAGCTAGAGAACAGCCAATAGTCTGAAAAATCACAATCAACCTTCATGCTTTTCAGAAATACCCGCGAAGAGACAATACCGCTCAAGTGATTAATATCCCTAATGAAAATAACCAGCCCTATCAAAGAACTGGTTACGGGTTAAGTTGAAGCAAAGACGTTATGGGAGGTTAACTGCCCGGAAACGTCCGATTGGTGAAGACTAATGATCTGTGTGGATGAAAAAAACCCCCACTTCACTTTATCCATTTAAGACAACACTAAATGAAGCAGCTGTCTTCTCTTTTACTTCCTCTAAAGTAACACCCTCTGCTAATTCTATAAGCTGCATCCCTTCATCCGTAAAATCAAAAACAGCCAAATCTGTAATTAATCTATGCACAACGCTTTTCCCTGTTAACGGTAGCTCACATTGTTTTTTTATTTTTGACTCACCATTTTTATTAACATGCTCCATCACGACGACTACTCTTTTTGCCCCAACTACAAGGTCCATGGCACCTCCCATACCTTTCACCATTTTCCCTGGGATCATCCAGTTCGCAAGGTCACCCGTCTCAGATACTTCCATGCCACCTAAAATAGCCAGATCAATATGACCGCCACGAATCATGGCAAATGATTCGGCACTATCAAAGAAAGAAGCTCCAGGAACAGCTGTTACCGTTTCTTTACCTGCATTAATTAAATCAGGATCGACTGCGTCTTCTACTGGGTATGGACCAATGCCAAGAAGTCCGTTTTCTGATTGTAGAAGGACGTCATAATCAGATGGAATTGCATTGGCCACTAGCGTTGGGATACCAATACCTAAATTGACGTTCATGCCGTTTTGTATTTCTTTTACCGCTCTATTTACGATTCTTTGTCTTGTATCAGCCATCACGCATCCCCCTTTTTTACCGTCAAACGCTCGATACGCTTCTCATAATTGCCACCAAGTAAAACACGTTGCACGAATACTCCAGGAGTATGAATATGATCCGGATCTAGCTCTCCTACTTCAACAATTTCCTCTACTTCCGCAATCGTAATTTTCCCCGCCATTGCTGCTAGAGGGTTAAAATTACGTGATGTTTTTTTGAAAACTAAATTTCCTAGCTTGTCTGCCTTCCATGCTTTTACAAGTGCAAAATCTGCGACTATACCTTTTTCTAAAATATATTCTTTGCCATCAAAAACCTTTTCTTCTTTCCCCTCAGCAATTGGAGTACCAACTCCAGTAGCTGTGTAAAAGCCCGGAATTCCAGCTCCGCCAGCTCGTAAACGCTCTGCTAACGTACCTTGTGGTGTCAATTCTACTTCAAGCTCTCCACTTAAAAATTGCTGCTCAAAAATTTTATTTTCACCTACATAGGATGCAATCATTTTTTTGATTTGTTTATTTGCTAATAAAAGCCCTAAACCCCAATCATCCACGCCACAGTTATTACTTACAACTGTTAAGTCTTTTGTTCCCCTTTGTACTAGCGCCGCAATTGATTTTTCAGGGATACCACATAGCCCGAAGCCCCCTACTGCTAATGTATCTCCATCTTTAATATCAGCAACGGCTTCCTCAAACGAATTCCACACTTTTCCCTTCCCCATATCGAAACCCCCTAAAATTGCTCACTTATTAAGAAAAATTCTACCTTAATATCATTTTATAAGTAAAGGAATTAATTAGAATACTATTTATTCTAAAAGTGCATAAATCAATTTTCAGAACGTATTGTATTGAGTAATTGCTTTAAGGCAAAAGATTGATATGTATTCTTCTTCGTAATAACACCTAAACGCCATGGCATGTCAAAATCAAGCAACGGAATAATTTTGACATTTTTATTTGTCTGCTTAGCGGCTATTGAATATGGTAAAAGTGTCACCCCTAAATTCGAGGATACTAGCTCTACTATTAAATCCCATTGCGAGCTTTTATAGCCGATTATTGGTGTAAATCCTACGCTTTTACATGATTTAATAACATAATCATGCAGTGTGAATTCCTCTGCAAAGATAATGAATGTCTCATTTTTTAAATCTTGTAATAGAATATGCTCTTGCTGAGCTAATGGATGGGACTCATTAATAAAGACAAAAAATTGGTCTTCCACAAATGATTGAACAGAAAATTTCCTTTCATCTGTAGGTATAACAACAATCCCCATATCAACATCGCCATTTTCTACTAATGTTCCGATCATTTTAGCTCCACGTTCCACAAGCTCTAAATGCACCTTAGGATATTGCTTATGAAACTTTCGAGCGATTTCAGGAAAAAATAGTGTACCAATTAGCGGCGGAATTCCTAGTTTAATCGTACCTGTTTCAATGTTCGATAAATCATCCAATAATATATGCAAATCATGTACAGAACGTATTATTTTTTGCCCTTGTTTATAGACGATACTACCAGCGTCCGTTAATTCTATATTGCGTGTAGAGCGGTTTAATAACTCTACATGAAGAGCATCCTCCAACTTTCTAATGCTTTTGCTTAATGAAGGCTGTGATACAAAGGATTCATTAGCTGCCTTTGTAAAGCTCCCATGTTCAACAACAGTCATAAATGCTTTTAAATCTCGCAACTCCATATAGATACCTCATTTATTCTAATTTGTTATAAAATATATTCTCAAAATCTCTATTTAGTAATAAATTCTCCTTATCTCCTACTAATCCTTTTTCTAAAAAAATATGTAGTTAAATACAATAGCAATAAGGCTTTGTTATGATTTCAATAATTATTTGATTCCACAATATCCGCGATAATAGCCACGAATTCTTTTCTACATTACGTTTCATTTATCGTACTTAATGCTGATTTTTATCTTCCTCAATTCGGTTTTCTATGTAAAATTAGCAATAAGATAAGGGGGATTTCTAACATGAAAACGTTAACAAGAATTTCAAATGCTATTATGGAAAAATATTTACCTGATCCATATATTTTTGTCACTATACTCACAGTGTTGACGTTATTATTAGGGGTTGCATTAACAGATTCTTCTCCGCTCGATATGGTGATCTATTGGGGAGATGGATTTTGGGAGCTATTAGCATTTACAATGCAAATGGTGATTGTCTTGGCTGCAGGTCACATTTTAGCGAATAGTCCTGTCTTTAAAAAAGGATTATCAGCCATCGCAAGTAATATAAAAACACCAGGCATGGCAATTATCATTATTACATTCGTATCACTAATAGCTTGCTGGATTAACTGGGGATTCGGACTTGTTATTGGTGCTCTCTTTGCAAAAGAAATTGCTCGTCATGTTAAAAAGGTAGATTATCGTTTATTAATTGCTAGTGCCTACTCAGGCTTTGTTATTTGGCATGGTGGATTAGCTGGCTCAATTCCACTATCCATTGCAACTGAGGGTCATAAGTTTGCAGACATTATGGGCATCATACCAACAAATGTTACACTTTTCTCAACGTATAACTTATTTATAGTCATTGTTATCGTCTTCACTTTACCGTTGTTTAATCGTTGGATGATGCCAAAGGAAGAGGATACGGTTGAGGTTGACCCTGCATTATTAGTAGAAGAAAAAACAGAGTTACCTAAGCCTGAAAACAACTTTGCCAGCCGCTCTGAACGTAGTTATATTTTAACGATTTTAATTAGTATTATCGGACTTGTCTATTTAGTTCATCACTTTATTACAAAAGGCTTTGTTCTTGATTTAAATGTAATTAATACGATTTTTATTGTGTTAGGAATCATTTTTCACGGGACACCACAGCGTTTCCTTGCTGCTGCACAAGATGCTATTAAAACTACAACAGGCATCGTTTTTCAATTTCCGTTTTATGCAGGGATTATGGGCATGATGACCGCTTCTGGTTTAGCCGCTGTATTCTCAGAATGGTTCGTTAATATTTCCAACGAACATACATTCTATTTATTCACATTTTTCTCAGCAGGACTTGTTAACTTCTTTATACCGTCAGGCGGTGGACAATGGGCAGTGCAAGCTCCTATTATGTTAGATGCCGCAACCACTTTAGGTGCCGACTATGCAAAAACCGCTATGGCTATTGCGTGGGGTGACGCTTGGACGAATATGATTCAACCGTTCTGGGCACTTCCAGCCCTTGCAATCGCTGGCTTAAAGGCTAGGGATATAATGGGATTTTGTTTATTCGTTTTAATCTTTACAGGCATTATTATTAGCATTGGGTTACTTTTCTTCTAAATATCGAGTATTTAAGCTTCACGGAATGCAATACATAATTTCCGTGAAGCTTTTATGTTCACTTTGAACGAAGCTAAAGTGAGCTTTAATAGGCAGGTTAGTCGAAGGAGGAATTTTCACATTTTCACTCTAATATATCTATAAAAAGACTATAAATGGAGGGCAATTTATGGCGTTAGTTTCAATCTATACTGTTGGTAGGCTAAACCATCCCTATGACCACCCAGCCTCTCGTGAATTTTATCAAGTGGGAAATGAAGTATACCGTCAGGCAACTAAATCAGGACTTATAGAGACTTTTTCACCTGAAGGAGTCCCTTTCCCTGAAGAAACCGTAAAGGGAAAGGGTCCTCCTATTCTTACGTTAACAGTATGGAGAAATCTTCAATCATTATATCGCTTTACCTATTCCGGAAAGCATATACAAGCATTACGAGATAGAAGCAAATGGATCGAGCCATATCCAGAGAAACACCTTTCTTATGTAGTTTGGTGGACAGAAAAGGTGAAGGATGTGTCATGGGAGGAGGCATTTAAGAGATACAACTATTATATTCAGCATGGTCCAACTTCTTTTGCATTTGATTTTAAGCATACATTTGATGAAAAAGGAGAAAGATTCTTGATTGAATAGCAATGGCCCACTCTGGAGGGAATCGTGAAGCATTACACTCAAACTATCAAGGTGCGTTAGTTGAACAACAAAAAAGTTGTCGAGGTCATTTGTTGTAAAAAAGGATAGATGAAAACAGGTATTCTTCCTGTTCATCTATCCTTTTTTAGACCTGTAAAATGTGTGACATTGTATTCAGTTACTTAATTCATAACAATCTTAAATATTTTTTGATTTTCAATAAAATCTTAGTGAGCTTTTTCTAATGCCAATTTAATGCCGAATCCAATTAATACTGCACCTGTCAATCCTTCGATAACAGCCTTTGTCGTTGGCTTTTTCATAAATGCGCTAATTTTATCCAACAAGTAAACATAAAACACAAACCAAAATCCTGTTAATGCAGTATAAATGAGCCCCATTATAAGAAACGGCATAAATGTACCGCTCTTTCCATCTACAAACTGAGGTAAAAATGTTAGAAAAAATACAGCCACCTTTGGGTTTGTAACGTTCGTTAAAAAGCCTTGTTTAAAGCATGATTGTTCCGAATATTTGTGGTCGATTTGGGTTTCGTCTTGTACAACTGGAAGCTGTGTCCGTATTACTCGTAATGCCCATAAGGTTTTGACACCTAAATAGCATAAATAGACCGCGCCGACGTATTTTAAAATGGTAAATACATATGCTGACTTAACAATAATTGCGGAAAGTCCAATAACCGCTGCAAAAGTATGGATCAATAATCCACAGCACGAACCGAGTAAAGTCTGTAAGCCTCCCTTTCTGCTTACAGTCAATGTATTTTTTGTTGCAATCGCCGTATCTGGACCAGGCAAAATAATTAATAAAATGCACATTAATAAAAAGACAGATATGTTCACCACTTTAATGACCTCCCTTTTAGTCAGAAAATTATAAAAATAATTTTAACATAAGTGAGGCTACACAAAAAGACGCGGTAAAAATTTATCCAATGTATTTATAATTGACATATAACCTTAAGGTGTTATATATTCATAACACCTTAAGGTTATATTTTTGCAAAGGAGTTCATTTTAAATGACAGAAAAACTAGAGAATATTGTTAAAACAGTTACACTTAATGCACCGATTGAAAAAGTATGGGAAACAGTAACGGATGCTGAAAAGATTGCTTCTTGGCTTATGCCAAATGATTTTAAGCCAGTTGAAGGTCATGAATTTACAATACAATCACCATTTGGTCCTTCACCATGTCGAGTAGAACAAGTAGATGCTCCACATTTTGTGCGTTTTGCATGGGATACTGATGGATGGTTTGTCACTTTTGAACTGAAAGAAACTGGTGGACAAACTGAATTCACGTTAACGCATGGTGGCTGGAAAGAAGCTACACATATCATTCCTAAAGCTAATATGCCTGCTGAAGCTATTCGAAAAATTATGGCTGACGGCTGGACAAAAATTGTCGATCAAAAATTTAAAGAGGTTGTGGAATCACAATGACACAGCTTGCTGTAAAAAATGATGTTTTTCAAGCAATCGCTGATCCAACAAGACGTCATGTCCTACAGCTACTTGCCTCAAGTGATAAACCCATCTCACTCATTTCTGAAAATTTTTCTATAAGCCGAACTGCTGTCGTGAAGCATTTAAAAATTTTAGAACAGGCTGAGCTAGTTTCTGCTCAGAAAAAGGGCCGAGAAAAAATTTACACATTACACGCCGAAAAACTAAAAGAAATTGAAGACTGGCTACAGTACTTTGATTTATTTTGGGATAATAAATTGGCGCAATTACAAAGTATTTTCGAGGAATAATCAATAATTCCTCGGCATTATTCCGTCCCGAATCTGCTTTGTGCTTAGGCCTGCGAGAGGGCCGACACGATGTCGGTCATTTCGGTAATGCCACAGGACGTGGCGTTATTACCGATGCAGGTCAGTTAGCCGTTTTCGCAGGATACGAAGGTTTTAGGCTAACATCCTTTAAGCATTCCTTTCCGATTCCGTGACATCCGCCAGAGGCTTTAGGCCAACGTGATGTTGGTCACTCAGTCGTCGCCACAGGACGTGGCGTTCTTAGACTGAGTTCCTCTATTTCAATGTGTGTTTTGACACCCGATGAAAGAAGTTAAAATGAGCAAGGAGCTGTCCCCACTATTAGGACAGCTCCTCGTTTAATAAAGATAAAATAATCCACCATTAATAATTTCTATTTTAATTTTTGTATCGTATTGTTCCTCTAATGCCTTCATTTCAATGTTATAGCATTCTGGCTTCTCTTCTTCTTCCTCATAAAAATAATCAAGTACTCGCTGATCACGCTGCCATCGTTTTTTTGCTTCTGTAGCCCATGAATGGTCATCTCGTTCAATAATCTTTTCAATAGTAGCATGTAATCTTTCGAGTGCTCTAAGAGGCTTAATGATATATTGTACATGAAAAGCATTGTCTGCTGGAACAGTGTCAAATTCAGATGTACATATCGTCTCTTGAAAATCCTCTTTTATTATCCCAGTTAGCAAGTTTATACCAAATGAATAAAGCATTTCTTTCGTTCGATCGCAGCAATACGACACTTTAAAATTAACACCAAGCCAAGGAGTTAAGATAACTTGTCCTATCGCGTTATCCACTTTTTCAAAAAGCTGAACATAAGCCCCTAGCTCCCTTGTTGCTCGAAAAAGCTGGTTCATTCTCGGAGAACCAAAATGAATAGCTTCCCCATAAAGGCCCCCAGCTGATGCTGTTTGATTTGTAATGAAAGTTACTTGAGCGGGATTTCCCTCACTATTTGTAGCTTCTACGTATTGCCAATAAAAAGGTCGATTCATTATTCTTTTATCAATATCAACGGTTAATTGTACAGTAAGATAATGATGGTCTTCTCCTAAAATAGGGCAATTATTTTCATTAAAAAATTGGCGTAAATAACTATGAACTTGCTGTGGATACATGGTCCTTCTCCCTCACACTATACAGATTCTTTAAAGTTAGATAGAATCGCATCTAAATCGCCTACTACCTTTTCGAACACATCAATTTTCGTATGAAGTAATGCTAATATTTTCTCTTCAATCGTATTGGCAATAGCTAGATTATAAATATGAACATCATGCTCCTGCCCTAATCGATGTACACGCCCAATTCGCTGCTCTAGCTTCATTGGGTTCCATGGCAAATCATAGTTAATGACATGATGGCAAAATTGAAGGTTAATCCCCTCACCACCTGCCTCTGTCGCGATTAGAACCTGTGCCCTTTCCTTAAAAAGATGCTTCATATAATCACGTTTGCTTTTATTATATTTACCGTTGAACAAGACACTCGTTATACCGTTAGAATGCAAATACCATTGCAAGTAAATTTGAGTAGCTCTATACTCTGTAAAAATAATCACTTTATCCTTAGCCTGTTCGACTATTTCAAGGGTCTTTTTCGCCTTCGAATTCACTTCTAAGGCCATTAATTTTGCTAGTATTTCTTCAATTTCTTGCGATTGCGCATTGTCTTCAAGCATTTTAGATAATGTTAAACCTGTTGCTTCCTTGCTACTACACATTTCCTTTTGCAATGTAATCTTTGAAAAAGATGCTGTATTTTGAAGCGTTCCGAGCAGATTATAAACTTCCTCTTCTTCCTTCGTGAATTGAATCGGGATAATTTGAACACGTCGATTTGTCCAATCAATACCTGTGTCCTCTCTCCTATTCCTCACCATCACCTGATTCACTAATTCCTTTAAATAATCATCATGCTCTAAATCATGCTTACTCGCCGAGAATGCAGATTGAAATGTATCATAATTGCCAAGATGGCCAGGCTTAAGTAAAGAAATAAGATAAAATAATTCAAAGACATCGTTTTGAATCGGTGTAGCCGTTAATAATAAACAAAACTTTTTCTTTAAACTTTGTACGAATTCATAAATTTGTGTTTTATGATTTTTGAGTTTATGAGCCTCGTCGATAATTATCATGTCGTAATCCTGCTCATAAATACGCTCTTTGTGAGGACTTTTCTTTGCCGTATCCATACTCATAATAAGGACATCATGGCGCTCAATCTGAACATTTTTTTTATAAGCTACTGCCGGAATGTGGAACTTTATATTTAATTCTTCCACCCACTGATTAATAAGAGATGCTGGAGCTAATATTAATGCTTTTTTAACGAGTCCTCGAATCAAATATTCTTTTAAAACTAAACCTGCTTCAATCGTTTTACCAAGACCTACTTCATCAGCTAAAATCGCTTTACCATTCATACGTTCAATAACTGTCTCTGCTGCTTCCAACTGGTGCTTAAGCGGCTTTAAATTTGGTAAATACTTTGTCGCCTGTAGACCTGTGAAATCAGGAATTAACTTCATTTTCACAATTTCATAATTCATCTTGTACAATGTCCAACTATCCCATTTTCCAAGTTCATTCAATTTATTGATAAAGCCTTCTTCCCATTCGGACGACCTTTCTATTTTCATGATCAACACCTCATGCCATTATTTCTAGTTTAGGTTGTCCAAAAAAGAGAAAGCTATGTTAAGGTTTTGCGAAAGAAAAATTAAATAATTAAAGTTTACTTCGGCAAAACTAGAAGTTGATTTTCGTTCCGGCTGGGCGCTTTGGCGCTGACGCTTCGCTTTCGCGCAGTTAAAACATTTGGTCGCTGTCCTTCGCTGACGCGCAGAGCAAAGCTTCCTAGGAGCGTCCGATGAGCCGCTAATCTCCAAAGAGTCGCCAAGCTTTCACTCCAATAGACTTACATTTTTTCTGCAAAGTTCTATTGCACATACTCCATGATTATCGCGTCTGTAATATTCTTACTATGCAAATCCAATCCCTGTTTTAAAATTAAACATATAGTACCCTTAATTTTGTATAATTTAAAAGGATAATGGTATTAATATAGTCTTTTTATTTTCTTACTTTTTTCATACAATTAAAGAAGTATTACTTTCCAAAACATTACGTTTATAGAAGAACGGGATTAAGTCCAGTTTAACAGGACTTACATATACTAGGAGGTTACTATGAAAATTCTTGAAGCATTAACAATGTCAATCCCTTACATGCATTTAGCTTTAAAGGGCGAGTCCATGATTGGATTAGTAGATAAAGAGAGTGAAACTATTATTGCTTATTTACCTGGGAAACGGATAGATTCTGGTTATAAGATTGGACAAAAACTTCTCCCACAGGATGCAATTTTACATCTTCCACTTAAAGGAATAAGCACTGATGAGCCTGTACCAAAAGAATATTATGGTGTGGAGTTTAACGCATTTTCTTTTCCCGTTCGTGAAAATGGGCATATCGTAGGTGCGCTAGCCTTTGGAATACCTATTGACCACTCTCTCCAAATGGAGAAATATATTACTACTATGAATGACATTATCCAAAACCTACAGGATAAAGTACATACAATTGCCTCTCATTCGGAGGAGCTAGCTGCAACTAGCGAGGAAATTAATAAGCAAACACAATTTGCTTTAGAGGATGCTGAAAAAACAAATGGTATTACCGATTTAATAAAAAATATTTCGCGTCAAACCAATCTACTCGGATTAAATGCATCGATTGAGGCAGCACGAGCAGGTCAGCATGGTGCCGGATTTAATATAGTCGCACAAGAAGTTCGTAAACTTTCTACTGAAACAACTACTGCTACTGACAACATTGAATCCTCGCTTCGAAGTATCAATCATAATCTTGAGAATTTAAAGCAAAACATGACTCAAATAAATGGTGCTACAAACGAACAGGCACAACTAGTTCAGGACTTTAGTGAAATTATTGAAGAGCTTAATGCACTTAGTATGGAAATGAAGGGTTTTATGTCTAAAGAAATGAAATAAAGGCATATATCAACGGAAAAATCCGCCTCGCTTTCTGTGGTTAAATCAAGAACCACAGAAGTCTGAGTGGATTTTTTTCATTTAGGGACTAATTACTGAAAAACGACGAAATCAATCCTAAAAATTTACAAAATATACGATATGATTACTTTTTGGTACACTATTAAAAAAAGCAAAAATGAGGTCTACATGAAAAGAAAAATATTTATTTTACACGAGATTTATGGCATCAACGATTTTATAAAAATGCAAGCTGAAGCATACAGGAACGCCAACACTACTGTTGAGTGCATTTCTTTATATTCAGATAATAGAGTATTTCCATATGAACAAGAACAGGAAGCCTATGAGTATTTCATAAACAAGGTTGGCTTTGATTCTCCTCTTGAAAAACTAACCAAAATACTATTGGAAGCTAGGACACATTATGATGAGGTGCTGTTAATTGGATTTAGTGTAGGTGCAACTTTAGCTTGGAGACTATCAACGCTACCATTACAAGGTATCGTTTGCGTCTACGGTTCACGCATTCGCCAATATTTGGATGTAATCCCCTCTTGTCCGACACTCGTTATTTTACCAGGTCATGAGAAAAGTTTTAATGTCCATGAATTAAAAGAAACACTCGTTACATTCCCATCTGTTCATACGAGACAATATCTAGGTCAGCATGGTTTTATGGACTTTAATAATGCAAACTATTGTAATGAAAGTTATTTACAAGTACAGGCTGAAATCTCGCAATTTTTCGAAATCAAACGAAGTCAAGGAGGACAAAGCAATGCACCAAAATGAAAGCATAATTATTGATCCTTATATAGAAGGAGGAAATGTAATTTATCCAAACTTTCATTTATCTATGCAGCCTGGCATTATTATTGGCATCTATACCGATGTGTCAAAAATACATACATTAATGCAGTGGTTTACGAAGCAAAATAATACGTATACACATTTTCGCGAAAATGCCTTGTATGAGCGACTGACGGTTCGAGAATATATCAACTTTTGCTTAAAGCTTTTCAATGCTTCTTCCGAAAAGCTGGAGGATTTATTAAAATTATTCGCTTTAACTGAGCAAAAGAACACTAAAATCAGCACGCTTTCAAATGGAGAGAAACAACGTTTAAAACTGATTCATACATATCTCAATCAGGCACAGATACATGTTTTAGAAGAACCATTCCAAAACCTAGATGAGTTTTCCAAGCAAAAAGTCATACAGTTATTGGATACCCTTCAAAAACAGAATAAAACAGTTGTTTTATTATCCAACAATTTTGAGGATTTAATTATTTCAAGTACAGAAATACATAGATTGGATACAATGGGCTTACATGCATTAGATGTTAAAGAGGATGAAACAGAATCAGCTTCCCCCTCTCAAGAAAACGTACCCATTCGACTAGATAAAATTCCTACAAAGAAAAATGATAAGATCATTTTATTTAATCCCCCTGAAATCGATTATATCGAAAGTGTTGAGGGTGTTGTTTCACTGTATGTTACAGGTGAAGCCTATCCATGTACATTATCATTAAACGAACTTGAGCAAAAATTGACACCGTTCGGCTTCTTTAGAAGTCATCGCTCTTATATCGTTAACTTACAAAAGGTACGGGAAATCATTACATGGACTCGCAATAGCTACAGCCTAGCCTTAAATAGCAATGAAAAGACCATAGTGCCTTTGTCGAAAAATAAGCTCGCGGATTTAAAGGAAATACTCGGAATTTAGTAGATTTCCCAGGAAATAAACGACTCCTGTCAGCTGAAATATTTCTCCACTAAAGGTCATTTTACTGCCTTTCACCTGTAAATTAATGTTGATATCCTTATTGTCTCTTATAGTGTAGATATCAACAACAACACAGGGAGGTTTTCAAATGAACGCAGTGATCGATGTTCAGCATTTGAAAAAAACATTTAATAAGGAAGCAGCATTACAGGATGTTTCATTTACCATTCAAAAAGGAGAAATATTCGGATTCCTTGGACCTAGCGGCTCCGGGAAAACTACTACTATAAAAATATTAACGGCACAAACTGAAAAAACTGCTGGCGATGTTTTATTGTTTGGTCGCCCAGCAAATGAGATGAAACAAAATAACAATCGTAAACGCTTCGGCATTTTAACAGATAATAGTGGACTATATACGAGACTTTCAATCGAGGAGAACTTATTACTATTCAGTAATTTATATCATTTGCCTAAATCGGCCGTAAAAGAGGCGTTGGATTTTGTTAACTTATACGGTGAACGTAAAAAGAAGATTAGTCAGCTTTCTAAAGGGATGATCCAACGTGTTACACTTGCTCGTGCCATCATGCATAAACCAGAATTATTATTTTTAGATGAACCAACTTCTGCACTCGATCCTGTTAATACACAGCACATTTATAATGGCTTACGCAAATTAAACGAGATGGGGACAACAATATTTTTAACAACACATGATATGAGTGAAGCAGAAATACTTTGTGATCGTGTAGCCTTCCTACATAAAGGTAAAATTCGAGCAATTGGTTCTCCGAAGGATTTGAAAAAAGAGTTCGGCGATGACTCTATTACAGTTGAATTAAAAAATGGTGCTTGTGAAGTCATCCAAACTGGAGAACAGGATGCTGAAAAACTGTTTAATTGGATGCAATCTAACGAAGTTTCTCGCATCTATACAAACGAGCCAACACTAGGTAATATTTTTATGCAAATAACAGGGAGTGATTTAGTATGAACATTTCAATGACACGTATCCAGGCTATTTTTATGAAGGATTATAAGGAATTTTCACGTAACTATGCGGTATCCACTATGGCCTTACTACCACTTATTATGGCTTTTGTATACAATCAAACAGGTGCCCATACTATCAGCATATATTTCCTATCGATAAATATGGCATTTTCTGTTGTGACTACCTATATACAATGCTGTTTAATTGCAGAGGAGAAAGAAAAAAATACGCTTCGCAGTCTCATGCTTTCCCCTGCTTCACTTGGCGATATTTTAATTGGTAAAAGCTTATTTGTCTTTATTGTTACAAGCGTTATTGTAGCAACGACTATTTTCATAGTTGGTTATAAACCTTCTAATCTTTTCATCATAGCTATCGCTTTAATGCTTTCGGCTGTGTTCTATATTGCACTAGGAACATTATGCGGTTTATTCACAAAATCGATTATGGAGGCATCCATCATCGTATTACCTGTTATGCTTATTTTCTCATTTGGTCCTCTTGCACTTGCTTTATCTTCTACTAACCCGATTGTAAAGATTGCAGAGTGGTTACCAAGTTCTCAATTGTTAGTATTAGCAGAAGCTTTAGAAGGAACATACACAACAATGGACGTCATTATTCCAATAGCTACTATCATCGCATGGTCACTAGTTACTTGGATTGTAGCAGGATTTATTTATAAAAAAAGAATGGTCGACTAATTTTTATTAAAGACAAGAGCTAACGTTATATTTTTAGTATTTTTAAGCTGAACTAATTATTTTAATTAGTTCAGCTTTACTTTTGATTATAATTACATTTCAGAACACTTATAGAAATGTAATTATTTTACATATAATTAAAATTTAAATGGAGGTGATTTTATAAGTACTTTTTACACCTAAAGAATTAGAAAGAATGTGCCATTCAATAGTTTGACGTAGATCCTCTCTCTCATCGTTAAATTAGACACTCAATTCTTGCCTTCTCCACCGCTTCTTCACGGCTATGCACTTGCAATTTCAGGTAAATAGAGGAGATATAATTTCGTATCGTACCTTCCGACAGATGTAGCTTTTGTGCAATTTCCTTATTGCGATGCCCTTCAGTCAAGCACCAGAGAACTTCCATTTCCCGCTCAGTTAGTTCATACCTATTCTGCACCTTAACTCCTATCTTGTGTTGAAACAATTGATGAGCTATATCTTGCGAGATCATCGTCCCCCCGCTATATATAAGTCGGATCGTTGCGGCCAATTCCTTAGGATGTATCGATTTCAACATGTAGCCTTCTGCTCCAATACGAAGCGCTTCAGCTGCCAAGGCAACATCCTCTATTGTTGTAATCATAATGACCCGAATGTTTGGCCACGTCTCTTTAATAAACTTTGTAGCTTCGATACCATCCATCTCGGGCATGTTGATGTCCATTAATACAATGTCGGGACGATCCTTCTTACATTCTTCAATGGCTTGCTTGCCATCTCCAACAACCACCACTTCGAAATCCTGTTCTTCTCCTAACAGCAATCTCAGACTCTCACTGACTAATGGCTGATCATCGGCCAACAAGATTTTGATTTTCTGTCCACCCTCATGAGATGGATTCGGTATCGTGCAGGTTACCATTGTGCCAGTATCCGGCTGCGAATGGATAAAAAGTTTGCCTTGCAATGGGGCTAGACGTTCCTTCATACCTGTCAGACCGAATCCATACTGGAGGTTGTCCTCACCCTTGCCGTTATCCTGTACCTGTAGCATCAAGTGCGTATGATCATATTGCAAAAGAACCTGAATCGTACTGGCTTGCCCATGACGACTGGCGTTAGTTAGAGCCTCCTGCAGACAGCGATACAAGGCAAGCTTGGCCTGCTTCATCACAGGATAAGGCTCACCCATTGTACGGAATACAATTCGAATCCCGGTATTCGTCTTGAATTCATCCATAATCTGAAGCAGCGCTCGATCCAATGGTAGCGCCTCCTCGATTGGATCCATCTGATGCACCTGGCGGCGAATGTCATCCAGTCCCGTTCTCGCCAGCTTGAGCATTCCCTGCAGCTTTGCTTCTCCCTCTTCCGAATGAATATGGGACTTTAACGTCTCCATTCCTAAAATCATGGAAGTAAAGGTATGACCGATCGTATCATGTAGCTCACGAGCCATACGGTAACGTTCCTCTAACAGCGTCATTCTTTCAATCTGAGATGAATACTGCTCCAAAATTGTGTATTGCTCTTTTATCAACGAAAGCTTCTGTTTGATAGCATTAATCGCTAAGGCTCCTTTTTGCAGCGCGTAGCTTACCCCGTAGAAGATAAGCGCATCGATTATGCTTTGCCATATGACAGGGTGTGAAAACGATGAACTGAAAGAATCCCCTGTACTTAGAACAAACAGTGTGACGGCGATAGGAAGCGAGAACCAATGGGATAGCCCTCGGGTATAGAACGCAATCGTAAAGAGGGCCGGTGGAAACAGACGTATCAGTCCAAAATCATAAGCAAGAAATAATGATATTCCACCAGCAAACAAGCACTCTGATATCAGGTATTGATAATAATGACCCTTCACAAATAAAAATGGGACAAGATTACACAGTAAAAGAGGAAAAAACACCCTCCAAAAAGTAAAGGTTGGCTGATCTTGATACATAAAAATGATAACGGCGACGACCCATAGACAACGAATAGCAAGCATAGTCCAGTCCTGCCATAACCACCGATTTTTATTTTTAATTTGAAAACGCATATGTACAACTCCTTTCATCTTATTGAACTGAGAAAAAAACAACCTGAGAGAACCCAATTTCCCTTGTCATATCAAGGTTATGACTTCTTGTCACTCGGCTTTATGACAATCGTTCTGCTAATTTGAAGTTGGATGAGATTCCACTAGAATACAGAAAAGTATATCTCATTCCAATTACTAATAAAAGGGAGTGGTAGGCATTGTCGCTGCTACAAATTCGTGATCTCACGAAAAAAATAGGAAACAAGATCATTGTTGATCAGGTAACGCTAAATATAGAAAAGGGAGAAATCTTAGGGCTCCTCGGTCCAAATGGTGCAGGAAAAACGTCGACGATTCGGATGATTGTCGGTCTCATGTCCAAAACAGGAGGCCAAGTACTGATTGACGGTACAGATGCTCATACCCACTTTGAACAAACTATGAAGCATGTAGGCGTAATCGTGGAGAATCCGGATTTGTACAAATATTTATCCGGTTATGACAATCTACTTCACTTCTCTCGTATGACGCCAGGCGTGACAGAAGCAAGAATCCGAGAAGTCATTTCACTCGTTGGCTTGGAGCATAGTATCAGTGATAAGGTTGCGACCTACTCCCTGGGCATGCGTCAGCGCCTAGGTCTTGCCGTCGCTCTCGTCCATAAACCTTCCCTACTTATACTCGATGAACCTACCAACGGACTTGATCCAGCTGGTATCCGTGAACTAAGAGGTCACTTGAAGCATCTAGCTCAAAAAGAAAGTGTGGGAATTATGATCTCCAGCCACCTCATGTCCGAGATGGAAATGATGTGTGATCGGGTCGCTATTATGCAGAAAGGAAAACTGATTAGTACTCACAAAATATCAGATATGGAAGAAGATGAACGACTGCAAGTTCGATTTGAAGTCGATCGACCGGATCTAGCTGTACAAATTCTCCAAACGCTAATGTCTGGCGATGAAATCACGACCGATCAACGACATATACAAATCCGCATCGCCAAGTCGGATATTCCGGAGATTAGCCAAAAGCTAATGGCTTCCGGAATTAACGTATATGCCGTCCACACGCTCAAAAAGACGCTGGAAGACATGTTTATCGAGATAACAGGAGGGGAAGACCATTGATTTCATTCATTCGCAATGAAAACATGAAGATTTATAAACGAAAGCGGACGTGGGTTATGATTGCAATCGTCTTGTTATACGTAGTACTTCAAATCGTGAATTTGAAAACAGCCGGAAGTGACGCTGTAAACGATAACTGGAGAGTACAGTTAGAACAAAAGAACGTGCAACTCCGTCAGGAAGCAAGCAAGCCGGACGCGCTGAACATTGAAATCAAGCAGGCTGAGAAACACATAGTACTGAACCAGTACTATTTAGACAAAGACATTCCACCTAGCACCAATGCATGGACCTTTGCAGTGAGCCTAGTACGGAATATCATTTTTGCTGTTTCTCTTATTTCCATTATTATCGCCGGTGAGATTGTTGCCGCTGAATTCGTATCCGGTACGATTAAACTTCTATTGACCCGTTCGGCTAGCCGCACCAACATCTACATCTCCAAGTATGTCGCCGCTATCTTGTTCGGCCTTATGTTATCAGTGGCTGGAGTATTAACATCAATCTTTCTTGGTGGCTTCATATTCGGTTTTGATGGATTAGCGGACAGCTATTTCTATGTAAAGAACCAAGCTGTAGAAGAAGTTCCAATGCTGCAAGCTCTACTTGTGGGATATGTGCTTAATATTCCATTCTTGCTCATCGTGATTACGTTGGCATTTATGATTTCTGCCGCCTTTCGGAGCACAACCTTCTCCATCGTTATTTCCCTGCTCGTCTCGTTGACTGGGTTTATTATTGCGATTGCGATGGACGGCTGGAGCTGGACGAAATACTTTGTCTTCTCCCACACTGACCTTACTCCGTACATATACGGAAATCCTTCTGTTGATGGGGTAACGTTGGGCTTTTCTCTCGTATTTATTGGTATCCATCTAGCAGTCATGTATTTAGTATCCTACCCTATATTTGTAAAACGCGATGTGGTCTGAGTGGCGAACTTCAAAATTGAGCAACAAAAGCGGAATTTTAGATCAATCTCTGCTAGAAAAAGGAGGATAAATATGAACAGAATGAAGAGAATAATTGGCGCTATGCTTGTAGTGTTATTACTGTTGATTGCTGCGTGCGGAGCAAAAAAGGAATCATCGGCGAAGGACCTAGAATTATCGGCGGTCGGTCTGACAAAGCTTGTCATTGACCATCGGAATGGGGAGATTCAGATTTCAGGGAACTCGGATTCGGATAAGATTGAAGTCGTTGCTGTGGCCAAGAGCAACGGGGTCAGCATGGATAAATTGGAATTAAATCTAGAAGCACAGAAAGATATTGCTTATTTAGATGCACGTTTTAAAGGGCAATTCCTAGCCATGGGCTCGGGGGCAGTCGATCTGGAAATCAAAGTTCCAAAGCAGCTTAAGCTGGATATTAAATCACATCGTGACGGCAATATCCAAGTATCAGAACTAGCGTCCAGCGCTAAGATTGAAAATATCAATGGTGATATTCAAGTATCGAATCTAACCGACTCACTTGAAATTGATAATCGAGATGGTGACATCATCGCTCGAGATATCGGTTCGGATGTAGTTATTAACAATATCAATGGACATATTACGGTTGATCAGGTTGGTGGCTCAGCTCAGATACAAGTAGGCGACGGTAGTCTAGATGTCAATCACGTGGCAAAAGATGCTTCTATTACACAGTCAGGTAACGGAGAAGTCCAGATTGGAGAAGTCAAGGGCAAGATCCTTAAGAATAAAGAATAATCTGAGGTTTATTTCAGAAGAACGGAAAATGATTCTTCGCCAAGTTGACAAAGAGGATTTATTCAAGGGATAAAGAACAAAAGAAAAGCACTGCCCAAAAGCAGACTTTTCTTTTGTTTCTAGCTATGCAACAGTAGATTTAGGGTGAAATTTATTTTGATCAAACATTATTTCAAAGTTACATAAATCTCTTCCCCTTCTATCTATTTTTGACACTTCCTATTATAAAAACTGGATTTAAGCTTTATATAACACCAATTTCATCCTAATTTTTCAGTAGAATTAACTAGCAACTGCTGTAAATGCTTTTTCACTTGTGGCCATTCTTGTAGAGTAATGCTGTACATCACTGTATGACGAGTCGTACCATCCTTCCGCACCATATGATTACGCAAGACCCCCTCCTTTGTTGCCCCTAAACGTTCAATCGCCTTTTGAGAACGTAAATTTTCGTGGTCTGTTTTAATTTGAACACGCTGTAGATTAAGTACCTCAAAGCAGTATTGTAATAATAAATATTTGCAATTCGTATTAATGGCAGTACGCCAAAATGCGGGTGTAATCCATGTAGTACCTATTTCAAGCCGTTTATGCGTTTCATCAATATCCATAAACCGAGTCGAACCGATGATTTTTCCGGATTTTTTATCCACAATCACAAATGGAAACTCAGTTTTTTCATGCTTTTTTTCTAATGCCTTGTCCACAAAGTTATTCACATCGACCATCTTCTCAACAGTTGTGGACATATGTGGCCAAATCTCTGGATAACTACCTGCCTCCAACAATCCTTGTGTGTCCTCTTGTTCTAATGGCTTCAGTAATACTACCTCATTTTCTAATGCTATAAAATTCATTTTGCTTCACTCCTTTTTTAATATTTAACGGTATTTTTGATATGATAGATATAACCAATTTTCAAAAAATACACCGTACCAGGAGGAGCAATGTTTTGGAGTTATCGATTTCATTTACTGGAGATACATCGAAATACGTGCAAATTTACGAGGAATTAAAACAATCAATATTAAAGAAACAACTACTGGCCCACGAGCAATTACCTTCTAAAAGAACCCTTGCTAAAACGCTTGATGTAAGTGTCCATACGATTAAGGAAGCTTATGAACAATTACTAGCTGAAGGCTATATCTATAGTAAGGAACGCTCTGGCTATTTTATAGCGCCCTTTGAATTTGAATGGGGACAGCAGCAAAAACATCACATATCCACAGCTATAACATCAACTACATACAATATAAAATTTGATTTTAATAACGGACATGTGGATAAGGACGCTTTTCCACTTTCGATCTGGCATAAGATGTTGAAAAAGCACTTCAATGTGGATAATTTAACGACAAGTCCTTGGCCTGGAGAATCAATATTGCGGATGGAAATCGCTCGCTATGTTGAACGATCAAGAGGAGTTACTTGTGAAGCCTCACAGGTGTTTGTTTATAGTGGTACACAAAATCAGCTTCAGGCTCTCTGCCAATTTTTTGGCCAAAAATCACATGTTGGCTTAGAGGAGCCTGGCTTTAAAAGAGTACGTGCAACATTGCAACAATGTGGATTAACAACTCATGCTATTCCTGTTGATAACTTAGGGGTAACAATACCGAAAAAATCCATCCACATGTTATACACAACACCCGCACATCAGTTTCCTCTAGGAATGGTTATGCCTGTTGAACGGCGTGCAGAACTTCTGCAATGGGCTACTTCTGATAATGCATATATTATTGAGGATGACTATGACTCAGAATTTCGTTATAAGGGGCTCCCTATCCCCTCCTTAGCAAAAATGGATCAGCTGCAACGCGTTATTTATTTCGGAACCTTTTCTAAAACACTTATTCCATCACTGCGCATTAGTTATATGATTTTGCCTAAATCGCTAGTCGAAGAATTTATGCTTTTTAATCAGGAGCAAAAATCTGTTGTCTCAAAAATAGATCAGCTTGTATTAGCCGATTTTATTGCTCAAGGTTTTTTCGATAAGCATTTAGCCAAAATGCGTACTATTTATCGAAAAAAGCAACAAACTTTACTAGCAGCGATTAACGCAAATTTTTCTAAGGAATTCGAAGTTATTGGTGAAAAATCTGGGTTACATATTGTTATGAAATTACCAAAAAGGCTTTCCGAACAGGAGGCAATTAAACTGGCCGAGGAAGTGGGCATTAAAGTCTATCCATGTTCAACCTCCTATCAACATGGCTCTAAACACGCTAAGGTCATTATGGGCTACGGTGGGCTAACTCTTGAGCAAATCAACGAAGCCATCGAGTTACTTGCAACAGTTTGGTAATCATTCACGCCAGAATAACTTCAAAATATTTATAAAACTAACGAAACCTTTTTAAAAATCTTCTCGTATTTAAATTAAATGCAAATATAAGGGGAAAAGACAAAATGGAGAATCTCGAGCAATTAGAAAAGCATTTACGGGAAATTCAAGCATGGGAGAAAGATCAAAAGGATTTATGGTTTTGGGAGAAATTAGGTCGCATTCCGTTTAAAATCTTAGACAAGATGACTCCTGCCTTTCTTCAAAATAAGATAGCTTTACTAGTTGATGAATTAGGGAGCTATATTCAATCAGGTGGTCAATACTTAATTAATGAACAGACTATGCTGCAGAAAATCCGAAACAATTCTTCGTTTCATAATATTTTTGCTATATCCGATATTGGACAAATCCCTTTGGAGGATATGATTGCACTAAGTGACAAACTCCAAAATGAACGCGTAAAATTAGCAACAGTACAAGGTGCTTCTACCGGCTTTGGTGGTATCTTTACACTGGCTATTGACATTCCTTTTATTTTAGGAATGGCTTTAAAAACATTGCAAGAGATTGCAATCATTCACGGCTATAATCCAAACGATAAAGTGGAACGAATTTTTATTGTTAAATGTCTCCAATTCTCCTCTGCTGATATTGTCGGCAAAGAAGCTATATTGAAGGAGCTTTCTTCTATGCATAATACGAATCATGCAGCGGAAGATATGATTTCACAACTGCAAGGCTGGCAGGAAGTATTTCTTACGTATCGTGATCAATTTGGCTGGAAAAAGCTATTTCAAATGATTCCGGTAGCTGGTATGATTTTCGGGGCCTATGCAAATAAAGGAATGATTCAGGATGTTGCTGAAGCAGGAATTATGCTCTATCGTAAGCGACGTATATATGAAAAAATCAATGAACTAGACAAGCAATAACACTTTCTATACCAATATAAAAAAGATGAGTCTGGATTATCAGAGTCATCTTTTCATCATTTAATCAATATTAACATCTACCACAACATTTTTATGGTACTCATCAAGATTCCCTTAGCCCGTTTTTGAAAAATCCAATATAGCGTGTATCTATACCGGGCTTGGTTATTTTATATTTTAATTAAAATCTTCCCTTGATGCTGGCGACTTTCCATTAGGTCATGCGCTTTCTGCATGTCTTCTAATTTAAAGATATTAGCAATTGGTACTTGGAAGCTTTCATCCTTCAATAACGCAAACATCTCCTGTGCAACTTGTTGTAGCATTTCTGGCTTGGAAGCTCGAGTCGTTCCTAAGCTAAAGCCTTTCACATTGCGGCAGCTATTATGTAAATCAGATGTTTTAATATTCCCAGCTTTACCACCACTATTTCCAAATTGCACTAGCGTCCCATACGGAGCTAAACAATTAAAGCTCTCTTCCGTAATATTTCCTGCAATTGAGTCAAAAACAATATTAACACCTTGACCATCTGTATATTCATTGACTTGAGCACTGAAATCGTCGTATGTCAGTACATGATGGGCACCTAATTCATATGCAATCGTCGCTTTTTTCATATCGCTAACCGTGCCAATTATCTTCTTGGCGCCTAGCTTTTTCGTCATTTGAATCAGCATTGTCCCTACCCCACCAGATGCAGCATGAATTAATACGCTATCATCTGTACTAATTGGAGCAATTCGATGTGTCAAAAGATAGGATAGAAACAAAACCGTTGGCACAGCGGCCGCCTTTTCCAAAGGGACCTCATTCGGAACTTTAAAGACGAGCTGCTCTTTCGCCACCACATATTCTGCATAGGCTCCGTTTTTCGGGAATGCAATAACTTGGTCTCCCCTTTTAAAATTACTGTCCCCATCAAAAACCTCTTCAACTACACCAGCTACATCTAAACCGAGTATCATTGGGAAATTTGCTTTCGCTTTATTACCATTTCTATTTTTAATATCAGCAAAATTCACACTCGTATATGTCGTACGTATTAATACTTCCCCTGCTGAAATAGTGGGCTTTGGACACTCCACATACTTTAAAACATCAGAAGTACCAAACTCATTAATGATTATAGCCTTCATATATTTCTCCCCCCTTGTTATAGTAAGATTATAAAATAAAAAAGGAGTAAATGGGTGGAATTTCCATGAAAATCAAATCAATAAAAGAACAATACAACGGGATCTCATACAATTACTTTGATAGTACTAGTAATAAGGTGTGTTTTTTGTTCTCTGGCACAGGTTATACGTATGAAAAACCACTTCTTTATTATTCCTCTGAGCTGATGCTAGAGCTTGGCTATGATGTAGTACAAGTATGCTATTCATTTAATTCAAAGCAATTTGAGCAGGAACCATAAGCCATTTCAGCAATGGTTTATAATGCCGCGAATTCTATTGTGGAATATGTCTTAAGCACAAAATCTTATACAGAAGCTGTCTACATAGGAAAGTCACTCGGAACATTGCCAATTACAGATTTTTATATGCAGCAGTCTTCCCCTATTCCCTCTCGTTATGTACTTTTAACGCCGCTCCTGGGACTTGAACATGTTATGAAAAATTTGCTAGAAAAGCATGCATTTCTAGCAATCGGTACAGCTGATCCCCACTACTCAAAAGAAAGCATAGAACAACTTTCTTCACATGAGCTTGCTATTATAGAAAATGCTGACCATTCTCTTGAAATAACAAATCATACAGTTGAGTCAGTCATCATTTGTCAGTCACTATTAACAGAGCTTAAAGCTTATCTTCAATAAGACTATCGGAAAATTTCCATAGTACATCAAAATATTTCTGAAATTTAACACTTTACTGAAATTATTAACATATGCTACACTAGCAAAAATACATTGAAGAGAAGAGTAAATAAGGTTGTTCTTCCCAGAGAGCTCGGGTTGCTGAAAACGAGTAAGAACGAATTATTGAAACAAGCCTCGGAGTAGCGCATTGGATTTTTAATTGAATGATGGTGCGACGGGAACTCCCGTTACAGAGTAACAGTATAAGCATAAGTATATATGCCGTACTGAAAAGGCTATTATGGCGACATAATAGTGAACTAGGGTGGCACCACGTGAGTATAAATTCCACAATCTCGTCCCTAAGACAAATCGTCTTGGGGGTGGGATTTTTTTGTTTTAGTTACTTGTCATAACTACAAGGAGGAATTTATATGAGCATGAATAAATTATTAGAAGCGTGGCGTTATCCGGCTATTTTATTGTTTAGTATTGGTGTATCCAGCGTAGGAAGTTGGATATATTTTATTGCTTTAAATCTTATTGTCTTAAATCTTACAGGATCAGCTATAGCTGTGTCCGGTTTATATATCGTTAGAGCATCATCTACACTTTTCGCCAGTTTTTGGTCAGGTAGTTTGATAGATCGTTTAAATAAAAAATATCTCATGATCGTTCTCAATCTTTTCGAATCGTTACTAATTATCACACTACCTTTCTTCTCTACGTTGACTTGGATATATTTCATGGTATTTGTTATCACAATGGCTAGTTCTATGTATCATCCAACTTCTATGACCTACATTACCAAATTGATACCACCTGAACAAAGAAAACGTTTTAACTCGCTTCGTAGCTTTCTTGATTCCGGCGCATTCATAACCGGTCCAGCCATTGCAGGACTGCTGTTTACGATTGGAACACCTCATATGGCAATTTACTTGAATGCAGTTGCTTTATTTTTATCAGCCTGTATTACATTAGGTATGCCTAATGTCGAGGCTAATCAACAGCTGGCTAGTAAAGAAGATGAGAAAATTTCCTACAAAGTATTATTCAATGATTGGAAGCTTGTTATAAGATTTAGCCTTAAAAATCCTTATATTATGATGATCTATATTTTATTTAGTGCGATGATTGTCATGATGACAGCGACGGATTCTTTAGAGGCTGCCTTTGCTACTCAAGTACTTTCATTATCCGAAGGTGAATACGGTGTTTTAGTGGGGATAGCAGGTGCTGGTTTATTAGTTGGTTCTTTAACGAATACAGCAATCGTTGAAAAAGTGCCGACTGCTTGGCTAATAGGAATGGGTTCATTAATAACCGCATTAGGCTATTTAACTTTCACATCCTCTTACACATTTCTTATCGCTTCTTTTGGATGCTTTATTTTATCCTTTGCAACAGCCTTTGCCAATACGGGCTTCCATACTTTTTATCAAAACAATATTCCCGTCGATAGTATGGGGAGAATAGGAAGTATTTATGGCTTTGTAGAAGCCTTGTTCATTATTATCATAACTGCCATCTTTGGAATTGCAGCAGAAATTACATCTATTCGATATGTTATTGTACCTGCAGCCATCATCATGTTTGTAGTAGCAACGATACTGCTAATTTTAAATATTCAACCTTCAAAGGCTAGATTTTATAGAAATATTTCTGAACTCAATGAGTAAAGGGAATTTTAATGATATTGCTTCGCTTTTGCACACAGAAGCAATAGCGATATAAAAATCGTAGCACCTCCTATTATAAGGGGTGCTATGTAAAATATTGAGGTAACATCATGGTATTCCACCTTTGTATCGATAGCTCTATTTGTCGCTTCGGCATTTCTTTCCGTCACTTTGTCAGGGCTATCCACGTTTTTGATGGTTCTATCCACGATTTTTACGATTCTATCCGTCGCTTTGTCGGGGCTATCCACGTTTTTGGCTGTTCTATCCACGATTTTTACGATTCTATCCGTCACTTCGACTCTTCTTTCCGTCGCTTCGGCATTTCTTTCCGTCACTCCGACTCTTCCTTCCGTCGCTTTGGCCTTCCCATCCGTCGCACCGACTGCTTTCCGTCGTTCTAGCTCTTCCTTCCGTCGCTTCGGCATTTCTATCCGTCGCCCTGACTCTTCCTTCCGTCGCTTTGGCCTTTCCATCCGTCGCTTCGACTGCTTTCCGTTGTTCTAGCTCTTCTTTCCGTCGCTTCGGCCTTCCTTTCCGTCGCCCCGACTGCTTTCCGTCGTTCTATCTCTTCCTTCCGTCGCTTCGGCCTTTCTATCCGTCACTCCGACTCTTCTTTCCGTCGCTTCGGCCTTTCTATCCGTCACTTTGTCGGGGCTATCCACGATTTTGGCTGTTCTATCCACGACTTTGGTGGTTCTATCCACGATTTTGACGATTCTATCCGTTACTCCGACTCTTCCTTCCGTCGCTTCGGCATTTCTATCCGTCGCCCCGACTGCGTCGCTTCGGCCGTTCTTTCCGTCGCTTTAACTCTTCTATCCGCCACTCGGGACTCTCCCATCCAGCAGAAATGCCAAGCATTCACTTCACCTAAAATTGTATGTATACCCTAATAAAACAAAAAGGGCATGAATTCAATATTACTATTGATTCATGCCCTTAAAATATTAATACGCTAAGCCGAATAGCGCTTTAATGTGTGTAAGATAGCGGATGTTAGACGCTTCTTTCATAAGTGTTGCAGGAAGACCTTTAAGTTCTGTGTTGCTAGCACCGATAGTCGCAACAGCGTCTTTACGGCCTAAGCTTGCAAGTGTACCAGAGTTAATTGCAGAGAAAGTCTTCATCTCTTGGTTTTTGTATTGTGCGAATAAGTTGTAGCCAGCGCACTCACCCATTTGCCATGCAACTTGAGCAGTTGGTGCGTATAGCGGACGTCCGCCATCAGCTGGTAATGCAACAGATGCGTCACCAATTACGAATACATCTTCATGAGATGTTGATTGTAAGAATTCGTTAATTGTTGCTTTACCGCGGTCAGCAGCAAGGCCAGACTCGCCTACGATTGGAAGTGGAGCTACCCCACCTGTCCAAATAAGCGTATTAGCAACAATTGGTTCGCGATCTTTAAGAGAGATGACATTACCATCAACGCCTGTTACAGGAGTACCCGTAATGAATTCAACACCACGTTTTGCTAAGCTTTCAGTAGCACGTTGGATAAGTGTATCTGGAAGTACTGGTAAGATTTTTGGACCAGCTTCAACAAGTTTAATTTTAAGATCAGCAAAGTTAACACCGTGTTTTGCTGCGATTTTCGGGAAGTTGTCCACGATTTCACCAACAAGCTCTACACCTGTTAAACCGCCACCACCGATAACGATTGTTGCATCTGCTTCATCTTTTGTTTGCGCATATGCTTTAATACGGTCTTCGATGTGTTTGTTAATTTTATTTGCTTCGTTCACTGATTTAAGTACCATAGAGTTTTCTTCTAATCCAGGGATACCGAAGAATCCAGTTTGGCTACCTAAAGATACTACTAAAGTATCGTAGTTTAAAGTATAACCAGTATCTAGGTCTACTTTTTTATTGTCTACATTGAATTTTGTAACTTTAGCAATTTGTAAATCGATATCTAAACCTTTAAAGATTTTTTTAAGTGGTAAAGCAACAGCACCTTCAGCAATAGTACCACCAGCTAAACGGTGAAGTTCAGTGATGATTTGGTGTGTTGGGAATTGGTTTACTACAGTAATTTTAGCTTCATCAGCTGATAGATACTTACGTGCTGTTAATGCAGTTAAAACGCCAGCGTAACCAGCACCTAAGATGACGATTTCTTTTGTCATGATTAATTAATCCTCCGTCCATACGAATTGAATGTATCTCGAGTCGAGTCTTATTTAGCTTTACGTTCAGCGCTTACTTGTAAGAAAGCATTAACAAAACGGAAAACACCTTGAACTTGTGGGTCTTTTAACATTTTCATAAGACCGAATAAACCAATTACTTCTTGGCTTTCAGAAGCACGGTCTTTCGCTTCAATTGCAGTAGCTGCAAGGTTTTTAGCTGAACCTACTACCGGGCCTGCCATTTCTGTTACTGCACCAACAGTATCATTTTTAAGTACTTCGTCAGTTGCAACAGCTTGAGCAAACTCATATGATTTTGTTAATAGCGTCATCATTTCAGTTAACTTAGGTAATTGTTCAACTAATGTTGTAAGTGATTCCTGAACCTCAGGCTTTAATAATTGATCTAGCACATCCAGTTGTTCTTGACTCACAGTTAGTTGTTCAGACTGTGTTTGGTTTTTCGTTTCTGACATTTTGAACTCTCCTTTGCCATCACTATTACTATTTTAATTTTATTGCTTCCATGTAAAAAAGACCATTAAGGCACTTCTTAACAGTCGTTACAGCGCGTATATCTTACAAATCACCAGTCTCAAGAGCTGGATAGTAATTCGTATAACTTGTTATTACAATGTTAACTTTATTTTGCAAAAAGTGCATCATAATTCCATCCTTATCTTGTCTTGGTGACATTATAAACTCCATTATAAGACTGTTTGCACATTATTTCAATGAGCTAAATCACAATTTCGACAATCTTTTCAAAATTCATTGATTTTGTCAACTATACATCGTATTTAAGTTTACTTTTTGTCTCTACTGTTAAAAAATACAATATTTTTAACCTCGAATTTTTAAAATGTCACTGTAAAACATTTGATTTTCAATAGTATTTAGTCTACTTAAGCTTCCCCTAAATCGATCTCGTAATACTTATTTTATCTTCAGCATTATATGTTACATATATAAAGAAATCATTTTTCGGCGAATAGTAGAATCAAGTTGAACACTTTAGAAAAATAAAAACATCGTACGCGAAATCGTGTATTATTGAGGTTCCTACACCAATCAATAAGAAGGGATTTCGAATACGATGCTAGAACAGGATAACATAAAAACACGCATTAAGAAACCACGCCTTACACAGTTCCAACGTGGAGAACTTCAAGGCTACTTGAACGCTGGAATTACAAATAAGAGCGAGCTTGCGCGAAAACTCAAGGTTTCGCGTGGGACAATCTACAATGAACTCGCTCGTGGCACGACCACTCAAGTAAAGAAAATTAACGGAAAACATATCTACACGACGCAATATCTTGCGGAAACAGGTCAAGCTACAACTGATCGAAACGTGGCTCGTTCTCGTAAACCGTTGAAGTTTGAACGTGTGAAGGCATTCTTATCGTTCGTTGACGGACTGTTACTTGATCGCACAAAGACCATGTCTCCAGATGCGATTGTTGGTCTCGCGAAGCTCAAAGGGTTGTTTTCTCCGGAGGAAATGGTCTCAACAAAGACGCTTTATCACTATATCGCGCTTGGTCTTCTAAAAACTCGAAACAGTGACCTTCTCTTAAAGGTACGTCGAAATACCAAGAGTACTAAGAAAACGCACCGCCCGAATAAGACGGTTCTCGGTAAAAGTATTGAAGAACGTCCTGATAGCGTTGAATCTCGTGAAGAATTCGGTCATTTTGAAATTGACTCCGTCGTAGGGCGCAAGGATAAAGAAGATGATGTGCTATTAACCTTGATTGAACGTAAAACCCGTCGTGAATTCATTGTAAAAATGGACGGGAAAGACGCTGATTCAGTTAACTACGCACTCTCTTCAGTCCTCAAAGAATTTGGTGAATATGCATCTACTGTCTTCAAATCAATCACGGCAGATAATGGTTCTGAATTCGCGGGGTTGTCAGAAATGTTTGGTGATAGGATAGATATCTATTTCACTCATCCTTATTCTTCATGGGAGCGTGGAACGAATGAGAACCACAACGGAATCATCCGTCGTTTCATTCCTAAAGGACATGCGATTGAGGATTATAGCCGGACGCAGATTCATATGGTTGAGGAAGCTATGAACAACCTACCAAGAAAAATGTTTGACTACAAGACACCAAATGAACTGTTTGAGGAGGAACTCCAGAAACTTGTCGCTTAAAGATTGCGGGGACACCCCGCACCCCTTGAGCCTCCCTCGAAACAGAAAAGTCTCCTGTTCATCAGTCAGCAGCAAATCCTAACCTGTATTGGCTAAATCCGCAAGGGAAAGCGCCTTGCAGATCTAGCCAACACAGGTTGAACGACCTATGCCGACCGACGAACAGAAGACAAAGGAACCTCTGGGGTGTTTTTGAAAAAAGTGTTCAACTTGTAATTGTAATTTAGGGAAATCATTTTTCAACAGATTGCCAGAAGAAGTCTACAATTTCTTTCGCGGCCATAGCTTCTGATTGAAATAACCTTTCTCCTTCACCATCTTTAAAGTAACCTACTGACATTAATGCCATAAACGCATGTGCAAAAAAGGTAGCATTTCCCTTCCGAATTGTGCCTTGTTCCATCTCTCGTTGCATCGCCTGCTCTAGATGCATCAAAAAAGCTCCCCTTCGATAAACAGAATTATATTTTTTCATCCGTCTACCTATAGGGGAGCCTATCAGTTCATTATTATTTAGTTGTTTTTTTCAAATCCATAGAAGCCGCTGAGCTTTCAATTTTTACACGTTTTAGGAAGAAAGCAAGCACTAGCGCAAGGACTGTAACACCAGCTGCTATTAAGAATGAGTGTGTAATACCTTCTAATAAAGCATTTTGCATAATCTGATCCTGCATTTGTTGCATTTGTTCTGGCGTTGGTGCAACACCTGATTGTGCTGCATTGGCTTTTGCTTCTGCAATTAATTCTTCTGCTCTTGCTTTTGTACGGTTATTCATGATCGTTACCATCACAGCACTACCAATCGCTCCTGCCACTTGCTGTAAAGTATTATTAATGGCAGTACCATGTGGGTTCATCATTTGTGGTAATTGGTTTAAACCGTTTGTCATAATTGGCATCATAACCATTGACATCCCGAACATACGAATTGTGTACATGGACACGATAAATGTATAGCTTGAATCTAACTCTAACTGTGTTAAACCGAATGTTGCAATTGTTGTAATCGTTAAACCGATAATCGCTAGTATACGCGGTCCAAATTTATCAAAAAGTTTCCCTGTAATCGGCGACATAATCCCCATTGCAAGTGCCCCAGGAAGCATCATTAAGCCCGCTTTAAATGGATCAATTCCACGAATAGATTGTACATAAGCAGGTGTTAAAATCATCCCAGAGAACATAGCCATCGACACGATAACCGAGATAGCCGATCCAAGTGCAAACATTGGATATTTATAAATACGTAATTCAAGTAAAGGCTGATCCATACGTAGTTGTTTAAATATGAAGATGATTAAAGCAAGAAAACCAACTGAAATTGTTCCATATACCCAAGGACTTGACCAGCCCTTATCCCCTGCAGTACTGAAACCATATAGAATACCACCGAACGCTATTGTTGATAATAGTACCGAAGGGAAATCTAAATGTACTTCACGTGTTTCCATCACGTTTTCTAATTTCCAAATACCAAAAAATAAACTAATTACAGCAAATGGAATAATCATTTGGAATAGCATACGCCAATCATGGTGCTCAACAATATATCCAGATAATGTAGGACCTATCGCTGGCGCGGAAATCATAACTAAACCGAAAATCCCCATTGCTGCACCGCGTTTTTCTTTCGGAAAACTAATCAGCATTACGTTCATTAGAAGTGGTGACATACTTGCAGCACCTGCTGCTTGCACCATACGACCTGCTAAAAGTGTACCGAAGTTAGGTGCAAAGCCGGCCATAACCGTACCGATTGTAAAGACTGACATTGCTGCAATAAATAAATGTCTATTTTTAAAGCGTGTTACGAAGAATGCTGAAGCAGGTACTAAAATACCACTTACAAGCATATAACCTGTTGCTAGCCATTGTACCTTTGAATACGTTATATCAAAATCTTTCATGATTGTTGGTAACGCTACATTTAATAATGTGTTGTTTAAAAAAGCAACAAAAGCACCCACAAATAAAATTGAAATCATTCCATAGGGGGGCTTTTTCAGTGTTTGACCACTATTCATTTATATATCCCTCAATTCTTTCTTGTTTTTTCGATAAAACTTATTTTATACTCGCAGTCTACTTTTTTCAAGAATTAAGATTATAAAATTTAAAAACATTGATATATAGACGTTTTAGCTATAGAATGAGAGTATAATATTTTTAAAAAAGGTGAGGTTATGAACAAAAGAAAAAGACAAATCATTACTGCTGCTCGTGCTCTTTTTATTGAAAAAGGATTCGTGGATGCATCGATTAACGACATCATTAGTGCAGCTAAAATTTCAAAGGGTACATTTTATAATCATTTTTCTTCTAAAAATGAATGCTTAATCGCCATATTAGATGAAGGGCGTGAGGAGGCAAGTAATCGCCGTCATGAACTTCTTTACGGCAAAGATCCTACTGATTTGGAAGTATTAACACAACAAGTTGCGGTACTCATGTATGTCAATCGAGAACATAATTTAATTCAAATTTTTGAATCGGTTTTCCATTCTCGGGATAATGAACTAAAAAAAATTATTTTAAACTATCATTTACAAGAACTGGAGTGGCTTGCTAATCGACTTGTACAAGTTTTCGGAGAAGAAGTTAGTCCAATTAGCTACGAATGTGCTGTGCAAACACTTGGTATGATTAACCTTTCAATACGTGCTGTCTTTATTGCTGATTATAAATATATAAATCGCGAAGCCATTGTACGTGTAGCATTACGCAATATTAGTGTAATTATACCCGTTATGCTTGAATCAAAAGAAATCCTCATTAGTACGGAAATGATCAACACGATACAAAACGTCGCGAACTATAAAACAGTAGATAAGGGAACGGTCATTGAGCAATTAACAGGCTTTAAAAAAGGATTGTCTAAGAATGAAACAGCGGAAGGCTTAGAGTATGTGGAATTCTTATTAGAGGAACTACAGCGCGAAAAGCCAAAGCTCTTTATCATCGAATCACTTCTTACACCTTTCCGTAAAGCATTCGTTGGGACCGAACACGCAGAAGAGGCACGTGACATCGCTAATAGCTTATGGCGCTATGTAAAAATCGAACGACCATCAGAGCGTTGCATGAAGTAAAACTTCTCTTTAGACACTTAAAGGGACTATACGGAAAGTGTAGTATCACGCTTTTCATATAGCCCCTTTTTATATTTACTCTATTTAAATTAGGGTTCGACATCATATGGGTGGGATGACATTTTTTATATAAGTAGCAAGGCGATTCCTTTGGGGATTAGCGTCCACAGCCTACCGCTTAATTTGACGATCTTTCGGCCCTATCCAAAAGCCAATCACAATGCTAATAGTTACTACAAGAAAAGGTGCATACAAAATAATAAATTGATTCATATATAATTCCCCCTATGCATGATGATCATGTTTACCGCAAGCATAATCACGATCAAACACGAACCATTTCATTACTAAATATAGTGAAGGTATGAGTAGAACTAATCCTCCAACAAACGTAATCACTAATGCAACTGCCATTGTTTCATTTGTAAAGCTATCATAGACTGATAGGTACGGATACAGTAAATATGGATAATGTGAAATACCATAGCCAAAAAATGCAAAGCCAAATTGGGCAACCATTAAAAAGACTGCTATGCCATAGTTTTTCTTTTTAAATAAAAGAATTAATGTGACAACAAATAGCACACCTGAAATGGCGAAAAGCCACCATAGATTTAACATATTTCCATAATGCTCAGGCACATGTCCCTTTAACTCCACCATAATCCCTATTACACTTATTATGAGCGGCAACGACCAACCGAGCGCATACTTTCGCATTAAATTAGAAGCATGTTCATCTCGTGCTCTTTTCCCATACCACGTTAGGAAAACGGCTGAAATATACAAAACTGCAACTATACTTAATAACACAATAGACCAAGTTAACGGATTTGTGAAAAGTTTAACCATTTGCAAATGCGGCTCTTCATTTACGATTTTTACGAACCCTCCCTCGGATATCGTTAACACAATAGAAAGAGATGCAGGTATAAATAAACCAGTAATTCCGTACATCATTGTATAACCAATATGTCCACCTTTTTCACTGTAGGACTCAAATGCATAATAGCTCCCTCTAATTGCAATTAATATTAATGCAATACTGACCGGCACTAGCAAAATTGTGCCGTAATAATAAGCTGTTTGAGGAAAGAAACCTACCATTCCAACAAAGAAAAATACAAGGAAAACGTTTGTAATTTCCCACACCGGAGATAAATAGCGCTTAATAACATTGGCTAGTATTTGGTCTTTACCAATCAAGACACTATACGCATTAAAGAAGCCCGCTCCAAAGTCTATGGACGCAACAATGACATAGCCGAATAGAAATAACCATAGTACTGAAATCCCTAATATTTCTAAGCTCATTGCCCTGCACCTCCTTCCACTTGTTGATGTTCTTCAATTTCACGTTCAATCGGATTGTTACGGAACATACGATTAAGTACAACGATACTTCCTACCGCTAATACAATGTACAGCCCCGCAAATAGTATTAGCATACTATCGACTTGGCCACTTGTTGTAGCACCTTCCGCCGTTTTCATATAACCACGAAGTATCCAAGGCTGACGCCCTACTTCCGCAAACCACCAGCCTGCCTCAACAGCAATAAGAGATAGCGGACCACCTGCCACTACAATTCTCTTAAAACTTTTTGAAGAAATAAACTTCCATCCTCGCCACTTACCTAGGACATAAATAGCTGCAACGACAATTAGTAAAGTTCCGATTACTACCATGACATCAAACAAATAATGAATATAAAGTGGCGGCTGTTCGTCCTCAGGAAATTGATCCAAACCTTTTACTTCAGCAAAAGGATTATTATGCGCCAATACACTCAATGCATACGGTACTTTGATGGCGTATTTCACTTCTTCTCCATCTAACACTCCGAATAGCACAAGTGAAGCATCCTCTTTTGTTTCAAAATGCCATTCAGCAGCAGCTAATTTTTCAGGTTGATATTCAGCTAAATACTTCCCAGAAAAGTCACCTACAATCAGTGCCGCTATCGAAAATACTAAGCCAAGTTTCAATAATAGATGTAACGCTTTTTTATGATACACATGCTTCGATCCTCGCAGCATACGATAAGCTGCAATAGAAGCTAATAAAAATGCTGCAGTCATATAAGATGTTACTAATACATGCGCTACCTTCGTTGGCATTGCGGGATTTAACATAGCTAGTACTGGTTGAATATTTACAAGCTCTCCATCTACAAGGTCAAAGCCCTGCGGTGCGTTCATAAATGCATTCACAATCGTAATAAAAACAGCCGACATAGAAGCACCAATAGCTACTGGAACCAATAATAATAGATGGCGCTTTGGATTTTTGAATCGATCCCAAGTATATAAATAAAGCCCTAAGAAAATGGCTTCAACAAAGAACGCGAATGTTTCCATAAACAAAGGTAATGCAATTACCTGACCAGCCAACTCCATAAAGTTTGGCCATAGTAGCGATAGCTGCAGTCCAATCGCTGTACCAGTGACAACACCGATTGCGACAGTAATTACAAACCCTCTTGCCCATCTTCTTGCGAGTAATAAATAATGTTCGTCATTATTTTTCAATCCAACCCATTGAGCAATCATTATCATTAAAGGTATACCAACACCAATTGTTGCGTATACAATATGAAATGATAATGTTAACTCCGTTAAGGCTCGACTCCACATTACAGCTGAATCATTCATTTTATTTCATCTCCTAGGTACCAAAAATTCTTCCAATTATCGAAAGAAACATTATCCCCGCTACTAAAAAACTTATAATTATCAGCTTTTTCTCATGCGATTTATATGCAGCAGCCTTTTGTTTTTCCATCATAGTAAATCAACCCAAATTTTAATCGCTGTCGCTAAGATGAGTACGGCTAAAAAACTTTGCAAAATTTTTGTATTCATTTTTTTACCTATTTTTGCACCAAGGGGAGCCGCAAGTAAACTTGCCACTATCATAATTACTGCAGAATAGTAATCGACTTGCCCTGTCATTAACTTTCCGATTGTTCCTCCGATCGATGATATAAACGTAATGGCTAGGCTAGTTGCAATCGTCATACGCGTTGGAATACCAAGCACAACAAGCATTATCGGAACAAGTAAGAAACCACCTGCAGCACCAACAATCCCTGAACCAATCCCAACTATAAATGCTAAAATAGCTGCTAGTGGCTTGTTGAAGGTTACTTCATTCATTGGCTTATCATCAATTTGTTTCTTAGGAATAAACATCATCACAGCTGCAATCAAGGCTAAAATACCGTAGACGACAGTCACACTGTTTTCAGATAAAAACATTGACCCGTAGCTCCCAACAAAGCTACCAGCTAAAATTGCTCCTCCCATATAAATAATGAGTGGCTTATTAAGATATCCACCTTTTCGATACGCCCAAACCCCTGCAATCGAAGCAAAAAACACTTGTACCGCACTAATACCTGAAACTTCATGTGCTGAAAATGCGACTAAGCCAAAAAGTGGCGGTATATATAGTAGCATTGGGTATTTAATGATTGAACCGCCTATCCCCAACATACCGGACACAAAAGATCCAACGAATCCAATCAGGAAAATCACAATTATAAATGTTATATCCACTGTGCTTGCATCTCCTTTTATTTATGTGCTTTCAGTATAGTCCTGCTACAATTTCAGACATATAGGGGTTTTCCACTATTAGCTTTACTCACTGTGACAATATTGAAAATTATTCCTAAAAAACAAAAAAGATCACTCATATTTCAAGTGATCTTAGCTTGTCAGCAAAGTAATAATTATAAAAAATGTATGTCCATCAATTTCACCTTGACGTAAGTCGCTTTGCTTACACTCCAGGGTCTCATCGAACGCCCCAAGAAGCTTTGCTCTGTGCGAAAGCGAAGCGTCAGCGGCAAATGTTTTTCTGCGCGAAAGCGAAGCGTCAGCGGCAAAACGCCTAGTCGGAACGTAAATCAGCCCCTCATTTTGCCGCAGAGCTAAATATTTTACTTTACATATTGCACCAGTTTTCAACAGTAACAAGTTGTTACATATAGTTATTTGCAAGCCCATACTGAATAAGCTCAGCTTTATTACTTAAATCGAGCTTTTGCATAATATTCGATTTATGATTTTCAACCGTTTTACTACTTATATATAGCTGCCCAGCAATTTGGATATTCGTATACCCTAGAACTGTTAACCTCATTATCTCCTGCTCACGCACAGTTAAAATGCATTGATCTTCATGCCCTTTATGTTCAAATAATTTATCCATCTGCTCCTGCGGAATACCAACGTTGTAATATATGCGACCACTACATACAGCATGGATAGCCTCATAGAGAATTCCACCTTGACTATTTTTTAAAATATAGCCATGGGCTTCAACAGCAATCGCTTTTTGAATATAAACAACTTCATTGTGCATTGTTAACATAATAATTTTCACGTTAGGCATTTGCTTATGAATTTCTTGAGTAGCCGTAAATCCATCTAACCCATTTGGAATGGATACGTCCATCAAAACGACATCCGGGTTTAATGATATTGCCTGAGTGATTGCCTCCGCTCCATCACCCGCTTCACCTACAACCTCTATATCTAAATAATTTTCCAACAAAAGAACAATTCCTTTACGGATTAGCACATGATCATCTACTACTAAAACACGAATCATCTAAAGTCATCCTTCCAATTAGGTACTTGAATGCTAATTTGTGTACCTTTATCGTGAGCTGAAGTAATATTAAAAAATCCCCCTAACAATGTAATTCTCTCCTCCATATGCTTTAAGCCAAGCCCTTCTTTTTTCACTTGCCGTAGATTAAATCCTACGCCATCATCTTCTATATTGAGCGTTAAATTTGTAGCTTTCTTTTCGAGCCGAATGACGACTTTAGAAGCTTTGGCATATTTAGTAATATTGTGTAAAGCCTCCTGTACGACGCGATAAATATTGATTTCCACAGATGGATGACAACGTTCTTCAAAATCTGTTTCGAACGATATAGCAATATCAGGATGTACCTTTTGCACTGAATCGACAAGGGTGCCTAATGTAGGTGTAATCCCTAACTGATCAATGCTATGAGGGCGAAGTTGATAAGAGTACAATTTAATATCATTCATTACTTGCTCTAGCTCATTGCGTACTTCTTCAATATACGTATTTAGCTTTTCATTGTCTTTGACATAAGATTCAATCGCTTGTAGTGCAACAGATACTGTATATAATGATTGGCCAACGCCATCATGTAATTCCTGCGCAAGCCTTTTATGTTCCTCCTCTTTTGCCTCAATTAGCTTTTTAATAATAAGCTTTGAAATCCGGGCCTCTTCTTCCTTTAACTGAAGAGTCTGATCTCGCAATACAAGCAGAAACTCTTGCTCGTTTGCTTTACCGTCTGTATACATCAATGCCGTGCTCATTTCAACATCTATCTTACTCCCATGATACGTCGGCATTTTCGATAAAAAATAGGGAATCTCATTATGCTCTATTAAATAACATGTATGTTCGCTTGGAGACTTTTGACGGTTTTCACAAAATGAACAAAAGGGCACTCGATCTCCTAATTTCCATCCTGTTAACCGCACCGCCGAGGGATTCATCATTAAAATCTCACGTTTGTGATTCATAATCAAAATTCCATCTTGAATATATTGAAATATTTGCTGTAAATATAGCTGTTCTTTCTCCAACTTAAACACACTCCAGACTTAAAATTGAAAGCACAACAAGAATCAATGCATTCCTTTAAGTTACCAGCCAGCATACTTTGCCCTATACTTTTTCTTCTATCAAGCTATAACTCTTAACTTCATGCCCTGCTTTCCGAATGATACGAACACTCATATTTTTTTCTAGCTGTGTTGATGCAATAATATGAAGGGGCTTTTTTGGTAGTTCATGTATGTGACGGACCAAATAGGAAATTGGTAAATTTAATGCATTTGGTGTAGGTGATTTGTAAGAATCATTATAATCACGTACATCCACTATCGCCGTTCCCGCATTTAACTCTCGCGGTAAACACTCCTTTATTTGACGCACTGGGACATAGCGTTTATAAATAATTCTACCAATAATAAGAAGGAATATACTCAAACTTGCAATAATCATTTTTTAACCCCTTTTAACGAGAAAAAAGGTTGTCTAAATCCGTTTAGCTTTCACAGACGAGTCTCATAATCCATTTTAATTAAACATAACGATTTCTACTTCTCATCTTCCAAAGTGCTAAGCAAAGAAAAATAGCAGACTAGGATTACTAGTATGCTATTTTTCTTTTAGAACAACCTCTTTAAATAAAACTTTCTTTTTTAGCCATTACCTCTTGTTGCCATGCCATGTAGCCGCCCGTTAAATTTACAATGTTATGAATGCCATTTGCTTTCAGTACACTTACAGCAATTGCAGAACGAGCGCCGCCTTGGCATTGTACAACAATTTTTTTATCTGTTTGCAATTCATCTAAGCGTTTAGATAATGTACCAACCATAATATGCTGAGCGTTTTCAATATGCCCCGCATCATACTCTGTTTGATTGCGCACATCAAGCACATAAACTTGTTCACTTTCAATTAATGGTTTCGCTTCTAAAGGCGTTATATTTTCATAACTTTCTAGAGAAGTAGCCTCTTCCAAAACTTTCATTACATCCCCATAGCCAACAACATTGTCGATACCTATAGAACGTAAAGCTATTAAAATATTATCTAGTTGTGAAAGATTAACTAGTAAATATAATGGTTTTGTATAATCTACTAGCCAGCCAGCCCAATTTGTCAATGAATTATTGTAAGGAATGTTTAGTGTACCGGCGATAAACCCTTGTGAAAAATCTTCCGCTGGACGTGTATCAATAACTTGCTTTCCATCTGCAAGAAGTTGAACAATTTCTTCATAGCTTGACACGACCTTCACTGGCGGTAGGTTCTTAATAAGCTCTATCCCTACTTTATTGACACGCTTCATAACAGCGAAATAATAAGGAGGCTCTGGTTGACCATCTAGTAACGCGTCAATAAATTTTTGTTCATCATCAAATTGCATAGCCCAGTTGAATTGCTTCTCATACCCAACTGTTGAGGACGGCACAGCTCCTAGTGCTTTACCGCAAGCACTACCTGCTCCATGAGCCGGCCAAAGCTGCATGTAATCTGGTAAATCCTTAAAGCGTTCTAATGATTTAAACATTGCTCTCGCGCCAGATAGTGATGTACCCTGAATCCCAGCAGCTTTTTCTAATAAATCAGGGCGTCCAATATCACCTACAAAGACAAAGTCACCCGTAAAAATCCCCATTGGCTTATCTGCTACGCCGCCACGATCCGTTAATAAGAAGGAGATACTTTCAGGCGTATGCCCAGGTGTGTGCATAACTTTAAAGATAAGATTACCTATACTAAATTCATCACCATCTTTTAATAATTGATGAGGAATACCTTCCAGATTTTGATACTTCCAATCAGCATCCCCTTCATCGGAAATATACATCTTTGTTCCAACACGGTCCGCTAACTCACGAGACCCTGCTACAAAATCAGCATGGATATGCGTTTCTAATGCGCCAACAATTTGCATCTTCTCTTTTTCTGCTAATGCAAGATAGGGTTCAATGTTACGCATCGGATCAACGATAACCATTTCTCCCTTCGCCTGACATCCCACAACATAAGAAGCATGTGCTAATTTTTCATCGTAAAAATATCGTAATAACATGTTTAAACTCCCCTTTATACTCAATTTTTTTCTTTTAAAATATCTAATGCCGATTGGACATAATTCAGTGTTTTTTGAACAGCAGGATCTTTCAGCCATTTGACAATTGAAAAAACATTAATATGCTGAGGCTTTTCTTCTGCTCTTTGCTGTACCATTTTTAAGAAATCCAAACCTGTCTTTCCTTTTTCAACATACGGATCGATATAGCTCTTTAAATTATTCATTGTATATTCTGTCGTTTGTTTATCCTGAAGTACTGCTTTTCCAAAATCAACGATGTTTTCTAACTGATGAATGATTTGAACAAGCTTTGGCAATTTCTCTATAAGCTGTACAATAGCTGTTATCGTTTCTGAGCCTACATTATAAGTAGTGACAAATTGTTCGTATCGATCTATTGTCTTTTCATCCATCAGTACTGCTTTTCCAAAATCCACAACATTTTCAGCTGAATCTATCGTTTGCTCTACATTCGGTAATTTATCCAACAATCGCTGCAAAGAGTGCCGAACTTCTGGTTTCTCAAGCATTTCGATTATTTGATATAATTCTTCGCTCATACTTACCGTTGCATTAGCCATGCTTGTCGCCTCCCTTCATTTGTAATTACATTGTTCCTTTCAACATGCCATCCCAGTACATGACAGGCAGTAAATCCTTTTTCATGAAATACATACTGGATCTTTCCACAGCTTGGTTAAAAGGCATAGATTCGACAGGCTCTTTATTGTAATCAAACTCAGCTAATATCAGTTTGTTGTAGCCCGTTACAATCGGGCAAGAAGAGTAGCCATTATACATTTGTGTCATTGGCTGTTGTCGCATTAAAGAAATAAGATTTTGTGCAACAACAGGTGCTTGCTTGCGTATAGCTGCACCCGTTTTGGAAGTTGGGAGATTGGCATTGTCACCTATTCCAAACACATTGCTATACTTTTTATGTTGCAAAGTAAATTTGTCGACATCTACCCAGCCACATTCGTCTGCTAATGCACTTGTTCGAATAAATTCAGGTGAACACATATAAGGTGTCACATGAATCATGTCGTATTTAATTTCTTCTAATATGCCCGTATCTAAATTTTCAAAGATAGCTATTTTTTCATCCGCCTTAATTTCAATCAAATTACGACGGAATCGAGCATCAATATTTTTTCGCTCAATTACCTTTTCAAGTGCTTCTCGATATTTTAGAACATCGAAAATTGCTGGATTGGCCGAACCAAAAATAACGTTAATATTGTCACGAACATTGACGTTATTAAAATAGTCCTCTGCTAAATGCATAATTTTTTGTGGAGCACCGCCACATTTTACTGGAGAGTTCGGATGTGTAAATAATGCTGTTCCCTCCTTAAAATTACGAATCGTTTCCCACGTATAATCTACATGCTTAAAAGAGTAGTTACTGCATACACTTTTAGTCCCAAGTGCTTCTTTTAGCCCTTTAATAGCACCCCAGTTAATCTCTATCCCACCAGCGACTACTAAAAAATCATACGTGTATGTTGTACCATCTTGTGTTAGTACCTGGTTTTGATTGGGATCAAAACTACTAACAGCTTCTTTTAACCAAACAGCTCCTTTAGGAATAACGGACCTCATTTCACGCTCAGAGTCCCATTTATTTGCTGCACCACCTCCCACCAATGTCCAGAGTGGTTGATAATAATGTTTTTGTGCAGGATCTATGATGGCAATCTCCCCTTGAAGCGAATGAGATTGACGAAGTAAACGTGCAGCTACTGAAATGCCAGCAGTTCCTCCTCCAACGATGACTACTTTAAAAGAAGTCTTCATGTGTATATCCTCCTTATCATGCTGTCTTTCGTATACAACTTTTACACCTTAATAATAGGTATAAGAGAGAGCTGTTCATATAGGGGTAATCCCCTAAAAAATTACATCCTAATACTCAAATAGCACAAAAAGGCAGTACAAGGTGAATGTTTCATCACTTGTACTGCCAAAATTAACAGTATTTTCTTTACTTTATCAATCAAAAACTAGCTCATTATCATAACGTGGGGTTGATTCTTTGGGGCCAAAACACTACTACTTACATTTAAACTTCATTACAAAGACTGTACCTTCAGCTCCTGATTGGACACTAATGGTACCATTGTGTAAATCAATTAACTGCTTAGTAATAGCCAATCCTAGACCTGTACCCGCCGTTTCATCCGTAGTATTAGTACCACGATAATATCGCTCAAACAGGTTATCGAGCTCCTCTTGAGGAATTCCTGGACCTTGGTCGGCGATTGTCAGCATAATCTCTTGGCCTATATTTTGCGCTTCTACGTTCACCTTTGTACCTTCAGGAGTATATTTTTTAGCATTGGTTAAAAGGTTATCTAAAATACGCTTTAATAAAAGCTCGTCCGCTTCAAGCACGACATCTCCATAAACCTTTACAGACACTTGCTCATCTGCAAATTGAAGTAACCATACGTTGAGTGGTAATAGCACTTTTTCAAGCTGTATCGCTTTATTTTTTAATTGGTACGTATATGTTAAGTCTCGTATTAGAGCATCCATATACGTCGCCTTCTCCTGCATTGTAGTTGCGAAGACGCGCATTTCTTCCTTTGTCCACTCATAGTCCTCAGAAGCAAGCATTGTTGAATAACCATAAATAGAGCTTAACGGTGTCTTTAAATCATGGGATAAGCCAGTAATCCATTCCTCACGTAATTGCTCTGCATGCTTAATTTGCCTTTCATTAGAGGAAAGGCGTTTTGATAAATTATTAATCGATTCATCAACTGGCTGGAATAATTTAAATTTCTTCTTTAACTTCCCTGTCTCCCGATGATGGATACTTTTATCTCTTACTTTACTGTAGTCAAACTGCGTTAGCCGTTCGATACGAGATATTACATAAACAAGCGGACGAACAAATTGACGGGAAATGCTAATCGATAAAAAGACGATCCCTAATAACAATATAATATGACCACCAAAGAAGATGGAAACAAATAAAACCATCGCTTTATTAAAAGGCTCGTCAAATGGCTTATATGATGGGTTGGGCATACGCACAACTAGTGTCGAGCCATCCTCTAAAGCAACATTTCGCGAAAGCTCTTTATACTCAAAAATATCGTAGTTCTCTTCCAGCAATTGAGGCTTATAGAGTTTTTTGTAGCGCTCACCAATGACTTCTACCCGATCCCACTGCTTATTATAGATTTCAACTGAGGCCTTCTTATCCTGTAAACGCTGGAGCAGTTCTGAAGAAACCTCTCCTTTTTCCTTCCAATCCCGAACTACTTCCTCAAAAAGCGGTTGAACAGGTAAAGCCGGGAGGAATAACAAATGGTATTTAGGAATCTCCCACGTGTGCATTCCCGGCCTTTTAAGAGTCATTATTTCATTATCTGTCATACTACATAGTTCACATGTATCTCCCGTGTAATCAACAATGTCCATCGAATTATCGAACAAATATAATTCCCCTAAGTTCTCCTTAGCTCGCTTCACTAAATAATCAGCAATCTTTATAGATTCTCCTTCTTCTACGACAGCATCATCTTTAATTTCAGTGGAACTCATTATATGAATATCGTCACCAACATGACGATTGATAAAGATTGCAAACAACACCAAGCTTATAATAAAGCCTGCAATGATTAGTAAATAAAAAATGATGAAATACGATACAAAACGAAGTGTTAATCTTCTAGCTGGCTTCATGAATGAACATCTCCAACAAGTTTATATCCAATACCTCTTACAGTAATAATGCAGGTTGGCTTACCTGGATTCTTTTCTATTTTTTCTCGCAGTTTTCGAATATGAACCATCACAGTATTATCATCAAACAAACAGTCACCCCATACGCGCTCGTAAATTTGCTCCTTCGATAATACTTGCCCTACATTTTCACATAAATATTTCAACAAATAAAATAACCTACCGCTAATAATCTCCTTTGTACCATTTACAGTCACCTCTGCTGCATCGATATCGAATATAAATCGACTGCATGAAAATAAATGACTTCCAGGAACATCTTTTTTCTTGATATATCTCGAAAGCTGGACCTTTACCCTCGCAACAAGCTCAAGTGGATTAAATGGCTTCGTAATATAATCGTCTGCCCCGTTCATAAAACCACGAAGCTTATCAGCATCACTACCTTTTGCAGTTAAAAAGAAAATAGGTGCTTCACTTTGCTCTCGAATCATATTCGCCATATCAAGTCCGCTACCATCCGGGAGCATAATATCTAATAGATAAAAATCAAAAACCTTCGTTTCAATCTTCTTTTTTGCTTCTTGAACAGTGTCGCAGAGTGTAATGTTTAAAAATCCTTCTTTTCTTAAGATAATTTCAATCATTTCTGCAATTGCACGTTCGTCTTCTAATACTAAAATTGACGCGTCTTGCATGCTATCACCTTCTTTTAAGATTACTTTAAGGTAGCCATCATTTCACCATAAGCTTTCCCAACTACACTATGTATAAGATAACCAATTAAGGAGATAAAACGCAATGACAACTAACCGTGTTACCTTCATAGATACAATGCGTGGATTTAGCTTATTCGGCATCTTAATGGCAAATTTGTTGATTTTCCAGTTTGGCATGTACGGCAAAGATGAACTAAAAGATCTATCCACCCTCGATAACGGAGCCTGGTATTTTTTAAATATCTTTATAGAGGGATCATTCATGCCGATCTTCACCATTTTATTCGGCTTCTCTCTTATTAAACTCATAGAGTCTATTCGTAAGAAAAAAGATAAGAGTCGATGGTCCATTTTACGCCGTGCAACGGGGCTAATTGCTTTGGGTTTACTACATTCAATGTTTTTATGGGAAGGCGATATTTTATTTTCTTACGGCTTTATGATATTGTTTTTAATCCCATTTATTAATCGTAAACCGAAAACTTTATTTATTTGGGCTGGTATCTTCTTATTACTTATTACTAGCTTATCATTTGGTTCTACTGAAGAAACTAAAAAAGAACAGGAAGAAATAGCTTCTTATATAGAGAAAGCCGACAATATATACGCTAACGGAAGTTACTTAGACATTTATGATTTCCGTGCAAATGATCTACCTCCAGGCATGGACGATACAGGATTAGTCTTTTTCTTATTAGTTTTCCTTGCACCAATGTATACTACTGCATTAACCCTTTTCGGCATGGGTCTCGCTAAAAAGAAGGCTTTTGTGAATATGGAGGACGAAAAGAAATGGTATAAGCTTGGCGCTCTGCTTGTTCCAATAGGGCTAGCTTGTAAAAGTCTGAGTTTTATAGAAAGCAATTTTTCTGGCATGTTGTTAACAGGAGGCTCTGAGTTATTAGCAGTAGGCTATGTCTGCCTTGCAGCTTTAATATACAAAACACGCCCTGTACAACGTCTCGCTCCCGCCTTTGAGAGTGTCGGTAAACTATCATTAACTAATTATCTAATGCAAACCATTATTTGTACAACAGTATTTTACGGATATGGTCTAGGCTTATACGGCAAGCTCGGTGTATTTGGCGGTATTTTATTTGGAATCGTCGTGTATAGCTTGCAATGCGTTTTCAGCCTTGCCTATTTAAAGAAATTTAAACGCGGACCATTTGAAACTGTACTGCGCGTATGGACGAATTGGTCTTGGAACGGACAGATTAAAATAAAACAGAAAGGAAGTACTTTATATGAATAGTGACTCCAAAGAGGACTTTACAGATACATGGTGGTTCTTAGGAATCTGTACTGCCGTGGCTGTAGTTTTAACACTATTTGCTTTTTAATATAACCAACAACTATATAACAACATCTTGGAATTCGTTTTCAATTGCCCCCTACTGTATACTATGACTACACATACTATACAGCTTAGGGGGCGTTTTTTTGCTACAACGAATTATTATTACTGGCTATAGACCACATGAATTAGGCATTTTTAATGACAAGCACCCTGGCATTGCTATCATAAAAAAAGCACTCGAAAACCGTCTGCGTATATTAATCGACGAAGGTTTAGAATGGGTGATTATTAGTGGTCAGCAAGGTGTAGAAACATGGGGTGTTGAGGTTATTCTTACATTAAGAAAGGAATTTCCTCATTTAAAGTATGCTGTTATCACACCTTTTTTAGAGCAGGAGAAAAATTGGCAGGAACATAAAAAAGAAAAATATCAGACATTAGTAGCACAAGCAGACTTTGTAACGAGTGTAACGAAAAAGCCATACGAGGCTCCGTGGCAATTTATTGAAAAAGACAAGTTCATTATACAAAATACAGATGGTCTGCTGCTAATTTATGATGAAGAAAATGAAGGCTCCCCGAAATATATGAAACGTCTAGCAGAAAAATATATGGAAACACACGAATATACCCTTTTAATGATTACCGCTTATGATTTACAAGTAGTGGCAGAAGAAATGCAGCAAAAAGATTGGTAGGGAAAATATTGATATAATTTTCTGATAATTATATACTGGAATAAATAAGTTTAACTATATTAGTCATAAAATTTGTTACCTAAAGTTAGAGATGATATTCGTTAAAAGAAATACCGTTTTTATAAAAGTTGATTGGAGTGGAGACTGGGCGACCCCTTGGGGATCAGCGATATAGAGGAACGAAGGCTAAAAGCATCACGTCCTGTGATAACGCCTTCGTGACCAACATCCTGTTAGCCCGAGACCCTGGAGCGAGCAGCGCGAGTGAAGCGGCTCATCGGACGCCCCCAGGAAGCTTTGCTCTGTGCGAAAGCGTAGTGCTAACGTAGCGGCAGCAACAAATGTTTTCATGTAGCGAAAGCAACGCGACAGCTACAAAGCGCCCACTCGGAGCGGAAATCAACCACACGCTATTGTGATGACCCTATCAAGAATTAGGTCAATGCTTTTTTTCTACCCTAGTGCTAATTTCTAAAAAGGAGCTGCTAACATTTGAGTAAAAAAATCGAAATGGTTCTTGAGTCGTCGCCGGTGAATGTTTCTCATGATACGTACCGCAGAGAGTGCAGATATACACGAGGGATTCATATTGAAGAACATGAGTTTAAAGCAATTTTGGATGCAATGTGCCACGATTCTCGCTTGTATTTTGATTTCCATAATCCTCGTAAGGAGATTAAAAAAGGAACATATTTAAATGGACACTCTGGATTGGCGCGCAATATTTTTAATTACTATAAAATAAATCACGGCATTGAACTGACCGAGCTTATAAATGGTAAAGATTTTTATGTAAAAATAATATAAGGGATGAATTGATTCCATATCAATCATGTGGGTTGTTTCTTACATAACAACCCTCTTTTTATTTTCAATCGAGTAGGAGGGAGTGATTAACTCCCGTCCTCTCACACCACCGTACTTACGGATCCGTATACGGCGGTTCCATGTAGTCTGACGAACAGCGATTTTGTATCTCCCTATTCGTTGTGCTTTTCGGTCTCTCCTTGCCACTTGTATTCTCAGCCCTCTTAATGTCTCCCATGGGATTCACCATTTCTTCCACTAAATAAGTCCATCTTTGGATTGTCTGCTTCATCGAATAAGTGAAATTTGAGTTTATTCCACACTCCTTCATGGTTCGGTCCTTCCCATGTTAACGGTACTATGACCTCTGCTGACTTCTGATGGTTCAGCTACTTGTCATCAAGCAGGTTATGAAGGGTACTTCACGTTTCCATCAGACCTCCCCGGGTAAGCGTATGCACTTTCACACCATCTATCCGCCTCATTTACTCGATATGACCTTCGACAGAAAGGATTTTGTGTTGTTATGCACACTCATCCAATCATACCTAGCCTACTATGAGGTTCGTGTTCCTCGGACCGGTGTTTTGCCTCCAGCTTCCTTCAGATTCCGCGTCGCCACGGACACCCTTGCTCTTGGCTAACCTCTACTTCTGTCTTCGGGGTTCGGGACTTGCACCCTATAGTTCATACGCATGCCGGGCGCACATAAAAAAGAGCTACCCTAAATTAAAGTGTACCCTTTGTAAAGGACATTTTGAAAAAAAGCTAGGCAATCTTTTGAAGCTGCTGTCTGTATTTTGCAGGCGGCAGCTTTTTCAAGTTCCATTGCCCTCTATAATGGTTGTAATACATCATATAACTTTTCACTTCTCGTTTTACTTCTTCTAATGTTTCGCACGCTTTCAGGTTGGTTTCATCTTTAAAATGACCGAAGAAGGATTCTTGGGGGGCGTTATCCCAACAGTTTCCTCGGCGTGACATCGATTGCCCTAGTCCCATTTTCTTCACAAGTTTCTGGAATTGCGGATTCGTATAATGGAATCCTTGATCTGAATGAATAAATGCATCTTCTGTTAAATGGCGGTGTTTCTTCAATTGATGAAGTGTATTGAGGGCAATATCAATACTTAATGAAGACGACACTTCATACGCTAAAATTTCATTCGTTTCAGCGTCTTTAATCGTTGATAAATAAGCGCGTTTACTGCTTCCATACGTTAAATAGGTGATATCCGTCAGTAACACTTTTCCGGCCACACCCTGTTTAAAGTTGCGTTGTAATTCATTTGGGCACGTACGATGTTCTTTTGTTGCTTTTGCCATACGTCGAGCTGGATTCGCTTTTCGAATCGGGCAGATAATCTGATATTTTTTCATCACGCGGCGAATACGTTTCAGATTGTACGTAATTCCATATTGATTTTCTAACGTCATTTTAATTTGACGTGCTCCTTTTTTTCGCCCTCGGAAATGATACGCCTTTAAAATGATTTCCTTTACCACTTCATCTCCTTGTTCTTGTGCCATACGCTTCTGCGCTGATTTTTCTGAAAAATAATTGTAATAGCCAGACCGAGATACATCCATCACATCACATAGATAGCTGACTAAACGCTTTAATTTATACTTTTTTATCGTGTGATAGATGAGTTCAAATTTTAGTGTTGTAGCGATTTTTATTTCTTCTTCAACATCTGCCTTTCGAGTAGATCGACCTTTTTTAACAATTCATTCTCTGCTTCAAGTAATCGATTTCTCGCTTCTAATCGCTTCAATTTTTCTTCTAGTGTTAATTCTTTTTCAGATGGTCTACCTGAATTTGTTTTACGTGTATCTTGTAAACCTTCTACACCTGTTTTACGATAAGAAGCTCGCCAACGTTTGCCTGAAGATTCTATACGTTTTATACCGATTAATTCAACATCTAAACCCGCATTTTCAAAAATTTCTCTTGGGAATTTACCTTTTTCATTTTCCGCAATAAAATGACGTTTAAATTCGTCAGTATATGTGATAGCTTTTTCACTAACTGCATGCACATTTGGATTACATTTTAGTTGTTCTAGTTCTATTTTCGTAAAATATCTTTTGGTCATTTCACTCTACCTCAACATCTTTTTTCTCATTATAAACAAAAGTACCCTATAGGATAGACTTTTTTCAAAGTGTCTATCTTATAGGGTACAGTTTAAATGAGGATAGCTCTTTATTTTCATTCATTAGATGTTTTGTAGCAAAAGTGAAACGATAGTTACGAAGACTTCCACCTCTGAAGGTGGTCGTAATAACCGGATATCTACTGAATGAAGATAAGGCCTCCGGCGGATGTCAGGGATTTTGAAAGGAATAAATTGTGCGAGCACAATTCAAAATCCCGACGCAATTACGCCAAGGCGAAATTGATTATATTTATAAATCTGATACTTGAGCACCTAATTCTTTATTATTATACATTTCAGTGTCCAATTCTTTTGTAATACGTGCTGTTGTCACACCTGCAGTCATTGAACCACTTACATTAAGTGCAGTACGGCCCATGTCAATTAACGGCTCAACAGAGATTAATATACCCGCAAGTGCAATCGGTAAGTCAAGTGCTGATAATACAAGAATTGCTGCGAATGTCGCACCACCACCAACACCAGCTACACCAAATGAGCTGACAGCTACAACTGCAATAACAGTAATGATAAACACTGGATCAAGTGGGTTAATCCCAACTGTCGGTGCAATCATAATCGCTAGCATTGCAGGATAAACACCAGCACAACCATTTTGACCAATAGATAAACCAAATGAGCCCGAGAAGTTTGCAATACCCTCAGGTACGCCAAGACGACCCGTTTGTGTTTTAATGTTCATTGGTAAAGCACCTGCACTAGAACGTGAAGTGAAGGCAAACAATAATGTTTCCGCAGTTTTCTTTAAGTAAGTAAATGGATTTAAACCACTTAAAGTAAGAATTAGTAAGTGTACTATAAACACGATAATTAACGCTACATAAGATGCTACAACAAACTTACCTAGGTTATAGATTGCCCCGAAGTCAGATGTCGCAACTGTACGTGCCATAATTGCTAAAATACCATATGGTGTTAAACGTAAAACAATTGTTACAACGCCCATTACTAATGCATAGATGGCATCCAAGCCCTTTTTAATAGTGGCTGCAGTATCTCCATCCTTACGTGCAACACGTAAGTAAGCAAAACCTAAGAACGCTGAAAAAATTACAACGGCAATTGTTGATGTAGAACGAGCGCCTGTTAAATCTAAGAATGGGTTTGCTGGGAATAACTCAACAATTTGAGTTGGTAAATCCGGCGCAGTTAGTCCAGAAGTTTTTTCCTCTAAATACGCTCCACGCTCTGTCTCTGCAGCACCTTGCATAATATGTGAAGCATCTAAATGAAACACCGTTGCTGAAAAAATACCAACAGCAGCTGAAACAGCAGTTGTACCGATTAAAATGGCTAAAATAAGAGCTGCCATTCTTCCGAAGTTTTTACCAACCTTCATTTTCGTAAAGGCTATTAAGATGGAAATAAAAATTAATGGCATCGCAACCATTTGTAGTAATTTAACATAACCAGTACCAATAATATTGTACCAACTTGTTGTTTTTGCTAATACATCAGAATCAATACCATAAATTAAATGCAGCCCAAGACCAAGTACAATACCAAAGCCTAGAGCAGTAAAAACACGATTTGAAAACTTAACGTGCTTTTTATTCATAAAATATAAAATTCCAACGAATACCAACAAAACAGCAACGTTAAGAATAATTTGTAATGTAGACAATTGAAAGCCTCCTAAGAAGTTTAATTAATGTAATCGAATTATATACCTATAATCCCTATAATTCAAGTATGTTTTATTTAGATTAATAATTTCCTAAAGTGAAAGCAGTTTATTTCTTTAGATTATGCCCTAAAAACAGGATTAAATGCTGTTATTGAATATTTAAATTCCCAAGGAAGACCAAAAAAGACTGTGGGCAAGCTCAATTCCCACAGTCTAATCTACTTTATTTAATGAACGAGATAGCTTTCTTTTTCAATGTCATTAATGAGGTAACAGCTTCCCGAAATTTTTTTACATTGTTTTTTCACACGTGTCACCGCATCTGACAATTGGTCAACAGATTCAAATTGCTGATATTGATTAGTAATAACCGCAATGGATAGCGTAGTACAAGATAAAGGCTCTAATTTACCAGCTCTATTTTGTACTTGTAAATATGTTAAATCCTCTAAATCATAAAAGCTTAAAATAAACGCATCAAAATCATCAATAATTCTTTGACAGATCTCTGCGGCCTCATAATGGGGAAGAATCGCAACGAAATCGTCTCCCCCAATATGACCTAAAAAATCTTCTGTACCGCCTATGTTTCTTTTCAAAATATCTGTTAAATACAGTAAAATCTTATCCCCTTTATTAAAACCGTACGTGTCATTGTATGATTTAAAATGATCTAAATCAAAATAAATCAAACTATATTGTGATAGCTGTAGTGTCTCTTCTAGTTTTTCATCTATTAATTTATTGCCAGGAAGACTACTTAATGGATTTAAAAAGCTAGCAATAGCTACTTGTGTGTCTACGAGCTTCAACAGTAGCTCTCGAATACTCACCACACCGTAATATAAGTCATCCCTTATTACAATCACATCATCATATAAGTCCTCTGAAGGTCTAGACATTGCTAGCGTACTGACCTCTGTTATAGGTATATTGCGATCTACAATTAAAGGATTTTCTTTAATAATCAGCTGATTATGCCGACCCATAAATAAATTATAGCCATAGCGTGTACCAATTTTTTGATAGAAATGTGTACGTGTAATATGCCCAATTGGTTTGTCATCTCGAACAACGACAACACTACGTAATGACGGATTACTTGTAAAAAGCAAATCCACCTCTTGATTTTTCACAAATTCATCAATACAAGGAACACTTTCTATGACTTCCCCTATCTTCATGGTCACCCATCCTTATTTTCCCCAAATGTATTTCCTTTGCGGGTTTCCCTATCGCATAACCTTGTGCGTAGTGGATTCCAATATTACGTAAATAATGAAGCTCTTCCTGGCGTTCAATACCCTCTGCAATAATTTTCGTCTCTGCTTGCTCTGCGTAGCTCATCAGTAATGTAACAAGCTGCTGCTGCTCGCTGTTTTTATCAATAAATTGTATTAAAGAACGGTCTAGCTTAATAAACTCTGGCTTTAAATAAACAAGAGTTTTCAAGCTATTGTAGCCTGACCCTACATCATCCACTGCAATGCGATAGCCCTGTGATCGATAATTGGATAATACACGCTCAAACTCTTCAAAATCTACCACTGCACTACGTTCAGTGAGCTCAAACACTACCTGCTGTGGTTTTATCCCAAGCTCCTTTAATAACTGTAAGGTTTCACCGCAATGGTAGCTCCTATCTAGTAAAACATTAGGATGTATATTGACGAATACTAAAAAATCTCGGTTAACCCATTCTTCGTGCAGTCGTTCTTTGAAACGCTGCAATGAAAGATTACGACAAAAGCATTCAAATAAAAATACGCAGTCCGTTTGCCCAACAAATTCATAAAACTGATCGACACTATGAAATAATTCTGAAGGCTCTGGACGATTCAGTGCCTCAAAACCAATTGTTTGCCCCGTCTGTAAATCGACGATAGGCTGAAAATAAGTATGTAAATTCTTGTCCTGAATAATTTGCTTCAATGCTTTTAAACGTTTTATATAGAGAGTATTGTTTTGATGCTGCCCGTATAAATACTTTAAATATGAAAATAAATTATTTGTTTTTATGCTTTGACTCACAACAGACTCCATGCTCGCACCTCTTAAATCGGTTATTAGCATCTATTGTACGCTTTCATTGTAAAAACACTGTGAATTTTATGTAAAAACAAGTGTCTCTAGCACTAGTTCCCCTTGTGAAAATAATCTTTTTTGATTATCTGTTGATCGGTATAAATTCAGGATATGGAGAAGGCAGTTCGAGCAAAGGTTTGTGGGAATCTGACAATTCGTCGTGTTTTATCAGCGATGTCGACCAATTTATCAGCGACTCCGCATTGCCTTATCAACGATACTAATAGTATTTTACTGACAAGTACTTTTATAATAAGTAATAGAAACTCAATCTCAAGAAAGGTTGTTTGATATCCTAATGAACGTAGAGAACTTTTTACAACTGCCTATTACAAAAGATTTTACAGTCGTTGCTGGTCGCAATGGTTTACATAAACCCGTTCAAAATGTGGAAATTCTAGACTTTGAATTTTCACCTGATATTCAAACTGTGAGAGAAACGATATTCACACCGAATAGCGTTGTTTTAAGCAGTTTATTATTCGCAAAGCAAAAGCCCGAATATTTATGGAATGCCGTAAAAAACCTTATTGAATTAGGGGCAAGTGCCCTAGCTTATAAACCTGTCATCTATGAGCATTTACCAGTGGAATTGCTAGCCTATGCAGATGAACAAGATTTCCCGATATTGCGATTTGGGGGAGATGAATTTTTTGAAAAGATTATTTTAGAAACGATGGCCTATGCAAAAACGCAAGATTATTCATTCTTTTTAGATACGATAATGCGACGTCTCATGGAGGAAGAAGTAACTAATGAACAAATAAAGTCCATTTTACAGCAAATCAATAAGCCCTTTGAAAAATATGTATATGTTGCTAATATTCAAACGCAAGATCATGCAAACAGCCAATGGATGCAATCACTTTTTCAATTAGAGCATCTATTAAAATCTGGTATGATTTGTACCTATAAAAAGAGTCTCTTTATAATAATGACCCATTCATCACAACAACTTCAATTTGAAAAGCTTCTTAATGAATGGTTAACGTTGTATGCAATTCCGACAGATTCAATGACCTTTGGCTATAGTCGTTGTCACGTTACACAAACAGAATTCCCTTTTGCTGTTCGCGAAGCTTTTTATGCACGCATCATGGCTGAAATTAAAACGGATTCTACATGCCATTATGAGAACCTTGCTTCCGATTCGTTATTAATTGAATTGCACCGTAAGGACGCTAAATTTGCTATGGATTATGTAAATAGCTATCTAGGTCCCCTATTTGAGGAAAAGGTTGATCCGGATTTAATAAAAACAGCAATCACCTATGTCGTAAAACAAGGAAATATTAAAGAAGTAGCCGTTGCTCATTTCTGCCATCCAAACACAATCCGTTATCGTATGTCAAAAATTCGCCAGCTAGTAGCACCTTTAGAAAATGATTATGTTTTTTATGAGCGTATAGCTGCAGCCGTTAAATTGTACTTATTACATAGCAAAACGAATGTTTGAATGACAGCTTTGGAATAAGTACAAAAAACGCCTGAATTTTTAGAATTAAAATCAAACTATTCTCTTCCATCTCATGCTATTCTATTGAAGTTAGGAGGAAGAATGATGAAAAAGTACATAGCTGATGGTATGCTATTAGTCACTGCAATCGTTTGGGGTAGCGGTTTTGTTATAACGGCTATTGCATTAGAATATTTAACAGCCTATCAAGTAATGGCAGGTAGATTCTTATTAGCTTCGATTATACTGACAGTCTTATTTGGATATAAATTAAAAAAAGCTTCAAAATCAGTTATTTGGAAAGGTATTTTGTTAGGAAGCATCTTGTATATTGCCTTTGCCCTTCAGACAGTAGGGTTACAATATACAACACCATCTAAAAATGCATTTTTAACCGCTGTCAATGTCATTATTGTACCGTTAATTGCGTTTGCGGTTTACAAGCGTCGTATAGATGGCTATGAGATTATCGGTTCGATTATAGCTATAGTTGGTATTGGTTTTTTATCTTTGCAGGGCTCTCTAACAATGAATATCGGAGATGCACTTTCCTTAGCATGTGCTGTCGCATTCGCTTTCGATATTTTTTGTACGAACCTTTTTGTACAAAAGGAAGATGCCATTGCCCTGACGATTATTCAATTTATCACAGCATCTTTTATAGGTGTCTTGGTCGTAGTCGGTCAAGGCGATATCCCGACCACCATTGAAAAAGAAGCAATCTATTCAATCATTTATTTAGCCATTTTTTCAACTACTCTCGCTTATCTTTTTCAAAATATTGCAAATCAATATACATCTGCTACAAAAGCAGCTATTATCCTGTCTACAGAATCCTTCTTCGGCATGGTATTATCCGTTATATTCTTACATGAGGTATTAACAAGTCGTATGGTTATAGGGGCAATACTGATTTTACTCGCCATATTAATTGCAGAAGTAAAGCCTGCACATCCTAAAAAACGAATGATGAAGAGCTCTCAATAACAATTTTCGAAATAGTTTCAGTCCTACTGAAGCTATTTTTTTATTAAACACGGCTGGTCATGATACTTGTAGTAATCCCTGCTACCAAAATTGTAATAATAGAAAGCAATAATGTATTAGAAGATAAAAGCAATCCCCCTATAACGATGACGATTGAATCTATCATAAAAATAAGTATCCCTACATTAATTCCAGTTTTATCACTTAAAAATTGTGCAATCAAATCTGTACCACCAGTGCTTGTCTGAAATCTAAGCATCAAACCCACACCAAAACCCATAAGTACCCCTCCAAATATGGCGCTATAGAGGGCATCTACATGAATAAGATTGCGGACGGACTTGAGTAAATCGATACTAAGTGAATATGCGAATAATCCATGAATACTATTGTAAAAATACGCTCTGTATTTATACCAAGAAATAACGAAAATCGGAATACTAATAATGATGATCATTAAACCTATTTTAAGCCTATATATATAATGTAAAATAAGCGCTATTCCTACAACGCCCCCATCTAAAATTTGATAGGGCGTTAAGAATAAATTAATTCCTAATGCTACCGCGGCACTTCCTATAAGAATGACCAAGCCTTTCGTAACAAAATACATAAAACCCCCCTCCGGGACTTAGCATGTTTTTATAGTATGAAAAAATCTATTTGAACATGTTATCATTCACGTCTGTCGGTGTAATAGTAGTGTTATTTTTTATCGAGCTTGGTCGCTAAATTTCTCATATTTAATTAAAAAGATGACTGCAATACGTTGTCTCGGTACATTGTGTGGACAAAAAAAATACCCTTCTGCATATAAACAAAAGGGATGTGTTAAAGAAAATACTATTTGTGTTTTACCTTCATTCGATCCAGCAAGAATCCACCTTTAAATGATTTGGGCTCGTACGAAATAATAAAAGCATTCGGTTCATAATGCTCAACAATTTGGAACAATTCCGTCTCACGATTTCTCTTTGTTAATATTTCATATTTATAGCGATTACTATCTCGTCCCTCACCAATGTAAATCGTGACAGCAAATCCTTCATGCCGAAGAAATTTCACAAGTTCCTCATTCTTATTTTGCGTATTAATGGTCGTATAAACATAGCCAATCGCTAGTTTACGTTCAATTTTGGCCCCTAAAAATATACCTAACCCAAAGCCGACTGCATAAAAGACCATAGCTAACATACTTTGCTTCCCACTAAAAACGAGTGAAAGGCCAAATACATACACTAACATTTCCAACATACCGAATATGGCGGCAAGGAAAGTAACATTCTTCACTAAAAGTATTGTACGTAACGTTAAAAAGGGTACATAAATTAATTGAAGTATTAATATCAGAAATATACTTTGCATTTGTAAGAAACCTTTCAAAAAGTAGTTTTATATTCTATAAATATATGTTGAGACATCCACTTGCATTCTAATTAAGATGTATCTATTTTCTAGATTCCCTAACAATAAAAATTTAAACATCTACTTTTTATAAAAAAATGCCATCTACTATAGAAGTAGATGACATTTTTTTATTATAGAAATCCTTTAAGCTTCCCCATGCGTCTTTGTTATAAATCTATGCTGGTATACAATACAAAGACTCTATTGTTTTTATTGTATCATTTATATCTTTTTGTGTAATATGACGATGAACAACTGCTCTAATTCTATTGTGACCCATCTCCGAAAATTGAACTCCATTTTTTTTCATTTCATTAATAAACTCAAAACAAGAAATATTTAACCCCGTTACATCGAAACTAACAATATTAGTTTCGACCAAATCTGGATTTATATTAATTCCTTTTATTGTTGAAAGGCCTTCAGCTAGTATTTTAGCATTAGCATGATCAATTTCTAATCTGTTTACCATAGATTTTAAAGCTACTAATGCAGGAGCAGCAATGATTCCGGATTGTCGCATCCCTCCCCCTAACATTTTTCTTATTCTTCTAACCTTTTCAATAAACAAACGATTACCAGCTACTATTGAACCGACTGGCGCAGAAAGGCCTTTCGATAAACAAAACTGTATCGAATCCACATATTTAGTTATTTCCTTTATATCTATACCAAGAGAAATTGATGCATTAAATATTCTGGCCCCATCCATATGAATTGGTACATCTTTTTTAGCGGCAAATTCTGCGACTTCTCGCAAGTAATTTAATGGTAATACCCTTCCTCCACATCTATTATGACTATTTTCTAAACAAATTAGTGCTGGTAAGGCGTATTGTGAATCTTCTTTATCTACAGGAAATCCCTTTTCTAAATCAGGAATACTTAAACTCCCATCAGCTTGTGTTGGTATTGGCTCATATACTATACCACCACATACGGAAGCTCCCCCAGCTTCATATATATAAATATCTGATTCATTTCCCACTAAAACCTTTGAGCCTCTAGGGCAGTGTGCAAGTATTGATGATAAATTCGCCATCGTTCCACTGGGCATAAAACAAGCAGACTCCATTCCTACAATTTGAGCTGCGACACTTTCCAGAGTATTGACTGTGATATCTTCTCCGTATACGTCATCGCCTAATTCTGCATTTAATATAGATTTAAACATTTCTTCGGTAGGTAATGTAACAGTATCACTAATAAAATTTATCATTTTCTCCTCCTATATTTTTTTCTATTAAACTGTCTCTAAAGTTTTGACTTTTTTTAGATTTACAAAAGTCCAGTTATTAAAAACTTCGATTTTATTCTCTTTTTTAGGATTAAGATTTAAATGATTTTTGCTAAGTGAAAATTTATTGTAAAAATCGTCATCATAAATAGTTTCAAAATAACGATCTCCTCGGTCAGGGAATATACATAGAATATTTAAATCAACATTTATATTCCTACTCAACCAACGACTTACGGCGTATACACTCCCAGAACTGTTTCCTGCAAATATTTTTTCCTGAGATGCTAGCTCTCTCGTCCAATTAAACGCCTCTTCATCATTAAGCCAATGAACATAATCTATAAGAGAATGATCTACATTTTTAGGCTGTATACTATTGCCTAAGCCACTCTGCAATCGTTTGGGATTATCATTTTGGAGAAATATTGAGCTTCCAATTGCGTCAACGCCAACAACTTTAATATTTGGATTCCTTTTTTTCAGTGCCTTAGCAGTCCCGCATAGTGAGCCACCACTCCCTACTGAACCAACCAAATAATCTATTTTACCTATTTTTTCAACTGCTTCATCAGCAAGGGCATTATACGCATTAGGATTATTAATATTCTCATATTGTTGAGGCCAAAAGGCATTAGGCATACGTTCAAGTAATTTGTTAAGATAAATCAGTCGAGCTTTTTGCCATCCTCCTATCTTTTCCATCTCATTAACCACATGAAGATTTGCACCTAAAGCTTTTAATTTCCTTTTTGTTAAACTGTCAATCCTTGGATCTGTTACAATGTGTACCTCATGGCCCAAGTATGTTCCTACTAATGCAAGACCTAAAGCCATAGTTCCAGAAGAACTCTCTATAATCGGAGCTCCATCCAGAAGTAATCCATCTTCTTTTGCTTTTAAAATGATATTTTTCGCTACCCTATCCTTCATTCCATAAGGATTTTGTAATTCTAATTTCCCATAGACGTTTGCTAGAGCTTTTGAATCAAGCGTCAAAGATATGAGGGGTGTTTCTCCAATTATGTCTAGAATGCTATTCTTATACATGAAATTTCTCCTTTATATGCTGTACCTTTGTATTAAATAAACGCACATCATATCCAAGTTTTTTCAATTCGTACTCACCCTGTTTTACTTTCCAATCATGTTGTGTATCTAATTGCGATAAAAGTATGCCAATGTATGTCCCACTATGGGCAGTAATAACACCTAAGCCATTAATGGCGCTATTTATCCGCTTTATATCTTCGAATGTCCTTTTTGGGTGTAAAGATTGATTTATAAGAGCACTACGGCTTGCCACTTCACCGATTAAAGTCATATCATTATTTAAAATTCCACTTGTGATCTTACTTAACAAGTTTTCATACTCTTTCTTTTCCTCTTTATTAAAAGGTTTTGCTTTTTTATTAAACTCTATTGTTTCAACTTCTCCCCCTTCGTCAATTCCTAGTATTGTCATAGGGGGGCATTCACCAATATATTTCATCAACTTTACTTCTTTATGGTAATAAGAAACAATTCCATCGTACATAATGCCATCTGTGGGTTCGATTTCTCGAATTAAGCGCTCTAAAACATCAACTGGAATGCTCAAATTGTAATAATTTTCAATAGCTCTAGCAGTAGCAATCATGTCAGCAGTTGAGCTTGCTAATCCCTTCCCCTCTTCTAGTTCACTTTTTATTAATATATCTCCTCCAGTAGGTAGTTTATAAAATGACAATATTTTCGAAGCAAGTATTGCTGACTTTTTTTTAGACATTGGAAGTATACGGATTGAATCTGTATCTCTAGCATAAAAATAACAGTATGAATAACTTTCAATAGGTAGAGTAACTAAAAAATCAGAATCATCAGATAAAACGCCTTGCAACAATTCACCAAAAGTTCCGTTTGCTTTTCCGACTCCCCTCTTAGGTTTAGAGGGCATATCTAATTTTTTATTGTTAGCTATCATAGTTTAATCCCCTTTAAGGGAGTCCATTTATCAATGGATTGAGAAGATGTTCTAATTTTATTCGTGATTTGAGAAAATTTATCCTGATAGTTATTGTATACTGCCCATTGATTTTTTATTATTTCCTTTACACTTTCAGGATGTGTTGATCCTTTAGAATTTTTTCTTGTTAATAATTTATCGATGTCAAAAATTTCAACTAGTTGTTCCTGGTTGATACTATTACTAAAACCAAATTCATCACATAACTTAGCTAAACTTTCTAAAGAAAGATCATTTAAAGTGTCCTTATTTTGTAAGGATTTAGTTATAAACTTCCCTACAATAACTTGAGAAAGTCGGTAAGGAATTTTATTTTGGATAGTCAGCTGATTTGCTAAAGTAAATCCACCATAATAATCTTTCTGACATTTCTCATATATTTTTTCTTTATCAAACTGGACATTTTCAATAATAATTGAAAACAAATCAATAATATCTTTTGTAGTATTAAACATAGTGTAAAGATTTGAAGAAGCTTCTTTAGATACTTCTACTAAATTTGTAAAAGGTGTATTCCTTTGTCCTAGCAAGAAATCATTATAATAACTTATAACATGGCTAGTCTTCCCTCTGATTCTCTCTAAAATCGGGAAATTTCGTTTCTGGGGCATTGATGATGATATACCTGTTAAATCATCTGGTAAATTAATATATTGATACTCACTACTTCCCCAATTCATAAAATCGGTTAAAATTCTACTTAAATTATTTGTAAAAAAGACAATTGAATCGCCGATTTCTAATATCCAATTCCTTGACGAAACAGAAACCATTGCATGTCCTATGAAGCAATTGAATCCTAAATCATTTGCCGTTTGCTCAACATCCCAAGAGATCTCTTGACCTGCTAACGCACCGCCTCCTAATGGACAGCTTTGATTTAAACTTTCTAAGCAGTGCAGCATTTTTCTTTGAGTTTCTAATAAGTGATGGGAAATTGATGTTAAGTAAAAGCCTACACTAATTATCTGTGCAGCTTGATAATGGGTATAGCCAGGCAAAATTATACTTGAATTTTTTTCAACTAAGTTAATAACCAATTTAAAAAGTTCTTGTATTTTATCTATAATATTAATGTACTGTTCTCTCGCATACATTAATTGACTGCATGCTTGAAAATCGTTTCTACTTCTATCAAGATGCCAATTAGGAACACTTAAAGTCATATTCTCCTCGATTTGCCTTTCTAAAGTAAGAGCAATATCTGTTAAATTTTCTGTAGAGGACTTTTTAAGATTTTCTGACTTTACCGCCTGTATTGCAGCTAATATATTTTCTGTTTCTTCCTTATTTATGAATCCCTGTTCATAATATTGCTTTAATAATACCTTTTCTATTCTTATATAATTAACTAAGTAGTTTTCTAATTCAAAACTGAATTGTGGAAGTAATACTTTTCTTTCATATACTGCTTGAGGTAACTTTGATATCCGACCTGTTACTTCTATTTTCATAGAAATCACCCCTTAATATTTGACTAATCTGTTTACCTAATGTATCAGAATAACGTTTTTCTATAAGTGTATTATGGTTACCTAATATAGGTATTTCGTGTAAAAATCCCGTAGTTCTTTTTTTCCATTCCTCTTTATTCACTAATAAGTGAGGTTGTTGAAAATCTTGTTCAGAGCAATAGAATAGATGCATATCTGATTTTATAGGGCCCGTACATTCATATTGATCACACGCCTCATTATTTGCTCCCATTATATTTAAAACCCTTCTAACGTCTTGAATTTGTGCCGATTCAGGAAATATCCCCTTTTTTTTCGCTGATTTGAGTATTTCATCATATTTTTCTTGTTCTGATAGTTGAGACCAATTTAAAGTGTCAATAGCTAAATTATGAGCCCAGACATCTACCGGTTCTCTTAAAACTACATTTTCATTAGACTTTTGAAATGGGTAGGCATCTATAAGCCCCACAAAATCAACTTCTTGGTTATTTTGTTCAAATATTTTAGCCATTTCAAATGCTATTGTTCCACCCATCGACCAACCTGCTAAGCTGTATGGTCCGTGTGGTTGAATTTTCTGTACTTCGTTAACGTAACATTTTGCCATTATTTTTATATCTAATATTGGTTTTTCATCACTTTCATATCCTACTGACTGTATACCATAAATAGAAAAGCTTTTAGTTATAGCATTTGCAAGAGGCATATAGCACAGAATACCGCCCCCACCTGGATGGATTAAAAATAATTTTTTTCCACTATGATTATTAACTTTTAAAAGAGATACAACACTACTTTTTTTATTTAAACTACTGTTAGCATTAGAAATGTAATTTGCAATATTTTCGATTGTTCGCTTTGAAAATAATAATGAAAGTGGTAATTCCATATTCAACACTTTTTTGATTGATCCCATAAGTTCAAGAGCCTTAATACTGTGTCCCCCTATATCAAAAAAGTCATCATCTATGCTAATATCCTTTAATTTCAGGACATCCTTCCAGATTAACAATAGTTTCTTTTCTAAATCGCTCGTCGGGAGTTTTTTGCATGAGTTCGCTAGGTCATTTTTTTCAAGGGGCAATTCGCTTTTAATCACTTTCCCGTTATTTGATTTAGGAATAACTTCAACAAAAGTAATGTTTTTAGGAATCATATAAAATGGTAATTCCATCGATAATCGATTTTTAATTTCTTTTGCATTTATCATGTATCCGTCTTTCAATTTCAAAAAGAGGAAGATATCTTTTTCCGAATCAATTTCTTCCACCATAACAAATGCTTCATCAATTTCTGCGTTTCTAAGAGCAGCATCTTTAATTTCTTGTAGATCAATTCGGAAACCTCGAACTTTCACTTGATTATCTCTTCTAGAGATAAACATAAGTGAACCATCGTTTAACTGCTGAACTATATCACCTGACTTATAAAAACGGCTTTTACATCCATTTATATCTATATCAAGGAAAGATTTATTAGATAACAAAGTGCTCCCTAAATACCTCAATGCGACACAAGGTCCGCCAATATATAGTTCTCCCTTTGAACCTTGTGGGACGGGTTGCATTGTTTCATCTAAAATTAAAAAATCATGGCTTTCAAATGGTTTACCTATAGGTACAGAATGAAACTGTCTTTCCGATTGGCATATATGAAAAGACGCGGCGACAGTTGTTTCTGTAGGTCCATACATATTTATGAGTGTTGCACTATTCTTCATTGTTTTATAAAATCTATCAACAAGTTGTTGGCTTAATATATCTCCACCTGTAAAAATATATTTTAATTTTTTTAGTTCATTAAATTTAGTTAATTCAAGTAAATTATTAATCAAGCTATGAAATAGTTGAGCTCGAGTAATCCCCTCTTGAAGAAATAAATTAGCAAGATATTCAATATCAAATTGCTTTTCATGTTCAGTTAGCACAAGTGTATTACCACTCAACAATGTACTGAAAATTTCAGTTATTGAAGCATCAAATGCAAAAGTTATATTCTGCAATACAATTTCATTTTGTTCAAAAGGAAATTCCTTTAAGTAGCTGGTAATATGACTAACTAGGGAAGAATGAGAAATACACACCCCTTTTGGTCTCCCTGTAGATCCTGATGTATAAATTACGTAGGCCGGAAGTTCACTTGGATTCAAAATATACTCTGATGGAATATAATCTTCATCTCTGTAATTTATTAAAAATTCAGAATCAATTGCATTTACCATACTTTCATCACATTTTTCGTGAGTATCTGACACTATACATACTGAGGAAGAATCATCTAGAATATATGCGATTCGACTTTTAGGAGTTGTATATTCAATGGGCAAATATGCATTCCCGCTTTTTAATATACCTAATATAACAGCAATTTGATTTAAGCCCTTTTTCATCTTTACTGCGATAATTTTACCCGTTCCTATTCCTAAACTCTGTAATCCACTGGCAACTCGCTTAACTCTACAATTTAATTCCTTATAGGTATAATGTTTATTTTTATATTTAAGAGCAATATTATCTCCGTAATCCTTAACAATATTTTCAAACCAATCAGATACATATCTTTGGTTTTCGATATTTGAATAAGTATTTTTTAGAAAAAAATTTATTTCATGCTTAGTCCTAAATTCAATTTTACAAATCGGTAAATCTGGCTTATCCACTATTTCTTTTATAAAGTTTATATAGTGTTGTGCAAACCTATCAATAGTCTCCATATCGAAAGTATCAGCATTAAACTCAATTTCTCCAAAACCATTATCTTTATGTGTCGACACATACAAAGCAAAATCAAACTTTGAAGTGTCAGTATTGATTTTTTTCTCTATAATTTCTAATTCTTGATCATCGGAACCTTCCTGGCGTTCATTATATGTAAAGAGGGTTTGAAAGATGGGATTCTGGCTAACTTCTCTTTCAGGATTAACTTCTTCAACAATACGCTCGAAAGGAATCTCACTACACTCATAGATCTTCAAAAAGGTCTTTTGGACTTCTTTCATGACATTTTTAAAAATACTATACGGCTTTATGTGTAAACGAACTGGAAGTGTATTAACAAAAAAACCAATCAAATCATGGGTAAAGGCCAGTTTTCTATTAGCTACCGGAGTTCCTACAATAATGTCCTTTTCACCTGAATAACGATATAACAAAACTTGAAACGCGGAGAGAAAGAAATTATTAAGTGTGGTTCCTTGAGCACCCGTATAATCCCTTACCTTTTTAACCAAATCAATTGGAAAAGCAAATTTATAATTACTTCCTATATTAGATTTATCATTACTACCTGTTAATTTATATGGCATTTCAATTGGGGAAGGAGGATTCTTTAAGTATTCTTTCCAAAAATCAATTTTTTTGTTATTAGATGCGTCTTCTAACATTTCTTTTTCCCAATTAGCAAAATCTGCATACTGTAAATCTAATGGTTCTATTTCATAATCCTCATTATTTTTGATGGATTGATAGATTAGTAAAAAGTCCTTTTTCAATACATCAACTGACCATGCATCAAATATAATATGGTGGACATTTAGTAATAAAATATGTTGTCGTTGATCTATCTTAATAAGTTCATATTGCATCAAAGGTCCTTTTTTTAAATCAAAAGTTTTGATGGCAAATTTTTTAAAATAGGATTCCAAACTTTCGTTCCGTAATATATCTTCTTTCAAAGTCATTTTGAGCTTTTGGATAGGTGGATAAAGAGAAACTCGTTGGACGAGTTCCTCCTCAATTTCCACAAAAGTTGTTCGTAACACTTCATGGCGTTCCAATAGTAAACTAAAAGTCTTTTCCAATAATTCCGTCTTCAATAGTCCATTTATTTTAAAAGATAAAGGTATATTGTATACAGGACTATCGGGATACAATTGTTCTGCAAACCAAATCCTTTTCTGACCAAAAGAACTAGGGAGATGATAAAATGCACTACTTTCATTTATATTTTCCACAAATCATACCTCCTACTTACTCCGTTTGTATTATTCTTTTCACTTTTCTCACTTCTTTTAAAGCTTTTACGTCCCTATTTTTTTGAGACATATAAACAGCTAAGGTTTTTATTGTCGGATACTTAAAGATGTCTATTACATTAACGTCCTGATGCAACTTCTTTTTTATTTGAACGATCAATTTCAAAATTAACAATGAATGACCGCCTAGTTCAAAAAAATTGTCTTCTGGAGAAATTGCATTTACACCTATAACTTCTTCCCAAATTGCTTTAAGACTCAATTCCAATTCTGTTTCAAAAGAAATTGCTTTTTTCTTAAGTAGAGTTTGTTTTCTTGTAATATCTAAAAGCTTTTCTTTATCTATTTTCCCATTTTTTGTTATTGGCAACTTTTCAAGAATAAAAAATCGGCTTGGAATCATAATTGATAATAATTCATTTTTTAATTTTATTCGTAATAAATCCGTATCTAATACTTCATTCTCTTTTAATACTAAGAATGCAAATAAAGTTTTTTTGCCATTATAAATGGTATCAATCACTACGCACTCCGCAATTTCATTTTCCTTTAACAAACTTATACTGATTTCATTTTTGTTTATACGTACTCCGTTAATTTTTACTTGATCATCCATTCTACCTAATATCTCAACAGAACCATCAATTCTATACCTTCCTAAATCGCCTGTTTTATAAATTAAATCTTCAGGGTTATTAGTATAAGGATTAACCTTAAATGTTTCTCCTTCGCCTATATACCCTTTTGTCATATAAGGTGACCTTATATGGATAGATCCCGCCTCTCCGATTCCACACATTTCATCCGACGGGGTAAGTATTAACAATTGAGCATCGTTAATAGGGAAACCAATTGGCATAACATCATTTACTTCCGTGGTAGAAACTTGATAAAAACTCTTTGCTAAAGTTGATTCAGTTTGGCCATAAAAATTGTTTATTTGTGCACTTGTTATTAGCCTTACCATATCAACTAACTTTTTAGTTAATGGTTCTCCTGCAAAGAAGATATGTCGGAGTTTACCTAAGTGCTCTTTACAACTGGTATTTGAGAGCCAATATTTTGTTAAACTAGGAACACCATGTAAGAGAGTGATTTCATTTTTGTGTAACCAATCGATTATATCTTCTTGATTGTTTGGTATACACAGAGTTGCTCCACTGGTCAAAGGTAAGAAAATATCTCTCAAATATACATCAAAAGTAATATTTGTAAGTTGAGCACTCCTATCTTGAACTCCTACGTCAAACTCCTTCTTTTGCCAATCGATAAACTGCGATAAACCATTATGTGTACCTAAAATTGGCTTTGGTAATCCCGTGGTGCCTGAAGTAAAAAATATATATGCATTTTCTGTTTGCTTTGATAAATGCATTTCATTTTCTTGTTTAAAATGTTTATTGGCTTTTTCCATTTCAACATTATATATTTTTTTGATGTTTAGTGACTTAAATACATTATGATTTGCAGTTGGAATATCTGCTGCTTTCAATATTGTCTCTATTTCTATTTTTTGTAGCATTTTTTCTAATCTCTTAGGTGGTATAGAATCATCTAGATTAACAAAAGTTGCTCCTATCTTGAGTACTGCACAAATGCTTACAATAGTATTTATATTCTTGCTGCCATATATACCTACAATTTCATCTGATTTAATACCTAATTGAATTAAATCTGCTGCTCTATTTTTAATCATTAAACTAAGTTCTTTATAAGAAAGTTTAATTAAACCTGCTTCAATTGCTGTTTTTTCAGGAAGTTTTTTTGCCCATCTATCAATCTCTTCTATAACAGATGGATAAGTTTTCTTTTGGATTGTACTAGTTGGGTTTGGCAGAATCTTCTTTGAATAATCTGTAACAGCTAACATCTTTTCTATTGTTATAAGTGGGTTTTCTATATAATTTTCAATGAAACTCTTGTACTGATTCAAAAACTCTTTCATTCTTTCATTGGAATACAAATCATTTCTATAAGCCAATTTAAAAATATATTCTTTTTCACATTCTTCAATGTAAAGAGTCATAAAAAACTTGGATGGTATATTATCAACTTCAATTTCATCAAATAGTGACATATTTATATCATTATGCTTATCAAACTTTCTAAAATTGATCAGAACATCAAAAATGGGATTTCTATTTAATTTTCTTTCTAATTGTAATTCTTCTACTAACTTTTCAAATGGAACATCTTGATTTTCAAATAAATCAACTATAGTTGTTTTTACATTTAACATGTACTCTTCAAATGATAGATGATCATTTACATAAGTTCTTATAGGAAGTGTATTTAAATATAAACCAAAAGCATTTTCTAACTCTTCTCTATTCCGATTAATAAGTGGTGTCCCCAAAATTACATCTTTTTGATTAGACATTTTCGAAAGTGAAATTGAGAAATAGCCTAGTAAAATCATAAAAGGGGTTACCTTCAGCTTCTTGCAAATCATCCTTAATTTTTGTGAGGTACTTTCTGATAAAGCACTTTTAACTATAGTATTTTCTTCTACACTTTCTGTTCCTCTATTAATATTCTCGAGTGGTAAATGTACGTTAGGTTGAAAATTTCTAAGTTGATTTTTCCAATATAAAAGTTGTTTCTCAAGTAACAGAGTTGTATTATTTTTCTGCCAGAGAGTATAGTCTATATATTGAACAGGTTCCTTTTGAAGAAACTTATAATCTTCAATACACAATTGACTTAATTCTTCTTTAAAAATCTTCAAAGACCAACCATCACAAACAATATGGTGAAACGTCAAAATCAATATGTCATGTTTCGGAGTTTTTACTAATAAACCCCTTATTAATGGCTCATCCTCAATTTTAAACTTATAACTTAATTCTTTTTGAATTAAAGTATGAATATCTTCACTATTTACGGTAGTATTTCTTAAGTCCATTTCATAACTGGATTTCTTCACTTGCTGCTTTGGTATACCCTTATTTTCAATAAAAACTGTACGTAAGGAATAATGTCGTTTTAATAATCTGTTTAGGTTCTTTTCTAAAGTACTCTGATCTATCGGCAGGTTACACTTTAATATCAAAGGAACGTTGTATAAGTTGTTTGTATTTAACTTATCTAAAAAGTAAATTCTTTTTTGGGCATCCGATAATTCATATAGTTCTCCCTCAATAGATTTTTTTTCTATTTGATGGTATTCACTTGAATTTTTTTCTTGTTCTTCAATCAATCGAGCAATACTTACGATAGTCGGATTTTCAAATAGAGTTTTCACCTTTAATCTGGAGTTAAATTTCCGGTTCATTTCCGCAACTATTTGAACAGCTAATAATGAATGTCCACCCAGTTCAAAAAAGGAATCATGTGTACCGATTTTATTGAGATTCAAACGACTTTTCCATACTTGCAGAATTTCGTTCTCTAATTTATTTTTTGGTTCTATAAAAAGCTCGTTTTTAATTAAGTTATCTTCAGTAGGTATAGGTAAAGCTTTTCTGTCTACCTTCCCATTTTGATTAAAGGGAAAAGAAACCATCTCAATATAATGAGTCGGAACCATGTATTCCGGTAACGTACGTTTTAATTCTTCATTTATTTCTATTTGATTCAAGGAAGATTGATTGTTGTCAATGATATAATAAGCTATTAGAGTTTCCATTCTTTTTAAAACAATAGCATCTTTTATTGCTTTAATATTTTTAATGCTAGACTCAATTTCTCCTAATTCAACCCGCATGCCTCTTATTTTAACTTGGTTATCTTCTCTACCCAGAAACATGATATTTCCATTTTCATCAAGGTAACCTCTATCACCGGTTTTATACATTTTCTCCTGAGGATAAAAAGGATCATCGATAAAAGAATTTAAGGTTTTTTCAGGATTATTCAAATAACCCGTTGCAAGCCCGATTCCCGAAATGAATAAATCTCCAGGAACGCCTACTGGTAAGGGTTGATATCTGTTATCAAGTACATATATTCTGTTATTATCTATTGGCTTTCCTACAGAAACTATTTCTGTTTGTATTTCTTCACTTATTGAAGGGCAATCATAGCATGTGGAATCTATTGAAGCTTCCGTCGCCCCCCAAGAATTAAATAATTTCCCTGGCATTTTACGATAAAAATTTTGTACGAGGTCATTAGTTAAGGCTTCTCCACTGGAAACAACAATTCTTAGTTTATTCAGTTCCTCTCTTTGACTTACTGTGATAGTATCAACAACCATCTGTAACATGCTAGGTACAAATTGAAGTAAAGATACTTTATAGTCTATTGCATATTGGATGATACTAACTGGATCTTTATGTTCTCCAGGTGGGATTAATGCGATACTTCCTCCTACCATTAAAGGCCAAAAAAACTCAACAGCAGCATCATCAAACGTCAGAGTGGTTTTTTGCAAAACTGTTTCATTTTCTTTTAAATTGTGTTTGTTTTGCATCCAGCACATCCGATTCACCCAACCAACGTGAGTATTACACACACCCTTAGGGTTTCCTGTTGAGCCAGATGTATAATAAATAGAAACCAATTGATCAGGACTTATTTCTATATCAGGCTTATGGTAACTATATCTGTTTATATCTTGTTTCATCTTCAATAGCGATATTGCTTCAATATCATTATCAAAATGATTATCATAAGATTCTGTAAAAATGATAGATGATTGAGCATCTTTTAAAATTAATTTGACTCTATTAGGTGGCAATTCTGTATCCAAAGGAACATATGCTCCTCCAGCTTTTAAAATACCTAACAATGCAATTACAAGATTTAAAGATCGTGGAATTTGCACTCCAATAGTACTGTTTTTTTGAACTCCCTTATTAATTAGCATATTTGCTACTTGATTTGATTTGTATTCTAGTTCTTTATAAGTTATTGTTTTACCTTCATATATAGCTGCTATGTGATTTGGTGTCTTAAGTACTTGTTGTTCGAACAATTCATGCAAACAAACTTTAGGAAATTCAACCTGTGTATCATTTAAATCGTAAATTATGTTCCTTTGTTCTTTAGTTGAAAGTAAAGAAAGGTGGTCTATTACAAAATCAGGATTTTCTAGCGCTGATTTCATCAGATTGATGAATATTCTCGAAAATCTTTCAATTGTTTGCTTATTAAACAAACTTTTACGGTATTCCCATCTACCCACTAGTTTTGCATCTTTTCTTTCTATATATAACGTTAAATCGAATTTAGCTGTTCCAGTGTGAATTGATTTAACTTTACTTACTTTCATTTGAAGATTTTTATTTTCAATATTTATGGGTATATCCTGGAACGCAAACATATATTGGAAAAAAGGTGAATTCTGTTGAAATCTTTCAGGTTTGATTTCTTCAACAACCTTTTCAAAAGGAATTTCATCATTCGATAATGCTTCAATTGTAGTTGTCTTAATTTGTTTCAATAAATCTTTAAAAGTTATGCTCTTATCTAATTTATCTCTGATCACTACAGTATTCACAAACATACCAATTAATTTTTCGAAGTCTACGTTTTTTCTGCCGAAAACTGGCATACCAACAGAAATATCGTTTTGTTGAGACAAACGATATATAAAAATTTTAAATATAGACATCAAACCCATACTGAGTGTTGCATGATTTGATTCAGTGAATTTTTTTAGTTGTTCAATAAGCCCGATATCTAATTCAAATTCCCATTCATCACCTTCATTGGTAACTTCACTTACTTGAGATCCAGGAACTAAACGAGTCTGTTTAGCTGTCTTAGAAAGCTTATTTTTCCAGTAACCCAATTGTTCGGTAGCCTCAGAAGATAGCAAAAATTTCTCTTGGTAATCAATATAATCATTATAATTAAAATTATTTTCGCCTTTAGGTTCGCGTTTTTTTTCCATTGCCTCATAGTTTTTTAATAGTTCTTCTACAAATACAGAACAAGACCAACCATCAAAAATGATATGATGCAAGTTGAAATAAAAGATAAAACTAGTTTCTGATATTTTATACAGTTTAAAATCATATAACTTCTCGCTGATATCAAATCCTTTTTTGGCTTCAAATTGTAGTAAATCAAGTATCTGTTCACTCTTTCTTTTCTCTACATCTATTACGCTTAACCTTTCAATAGCAGTTAAGGATTGCTTTTGGTGAGGAACTCCATCTTTATTAATAAATTTACTTCGGAGAATATCTTGCTGTTTTAATAATAAGTTCAGACTTTTTTCAAAACGGTTGATATCTAACTCCCCATTTATTTCAATATAATTAGGCACATTATATAAGGGGCTGTCTCCTTCTAATTCATTAAGAAACCATAGTCTTTTTTGCGAAGCGGATAGAATACCTTTCGTTCCCTTTCCTGAGGGTTCAATAAACGATTCTTCTTTATTTAAACTTTTTCTATTAAGTGAAATGTATTCAGTTAGCTTCTTTATTGTAGGTAATAAAAAAGTTGTATCCATATTTAAAACAATGCCCAATTCTTTTTTCATTCTAGAAATAAATCTAAATACAAAAATAGAATTGCCACCTAAGTCTAAAAATGAATCATTTATACCAATTCCCTTAACTTTCAACAGATCTTCCCATATCAAACAAATTTTTTCTTCCAATTTATTTTGAGGTATTTCTACCTCTGAGAGGATTTTACGTAGAATAGGCTTAGGGAGATTCTTTCTATCAATTTTCCCGTTTGATGTTAGAGGAAGTTTTTCAATGTCCATAAAATATGTTGGAATCATATAATCCGGGAGACTATTTTGAAGAAACTTTCTAAAATCTATTACACTTAAATCGATATTTTCCCTTAATACAACATATGCACATAAAGACTTAATTCCAGGCGAATGTTCAAAAGCTGTTACAACAACATCTTTAACCATAGAATGGCAAAGTATTTGATGTTCGATTTCCCCTATCTCAACTCTATATCCATGAATTTTAATCTGTTCGTCTATTCTTTCCAGAAACTCTAACTGACCTTCTGTGTTCCAATAAACTAAGTCGCCAGTTTTGTACATTTTTTCCCCGATAATAAAAGGATTTTCAACAAATTTTTCTTCATTTAACTTTGGTCTATTCAAATAACCTAACGCAATTCCATCTCCACCTATATATAATTCTCCTGGAACACCTATAGGTTGAGGTTCTTTGTTTTCATTTAGGCAATAAACTATAGTATTGTTTACAGGCCTTCCAATAGGAACTCTGTTTAAATTTTCTAGGCTATTATTAACTAAATAGCTAGTTGATATACACGTCCCTTCCGAGGGACCATAACCGTTAATCAACCTATCTTCTCCTAGATAATCTAGAGCTTTTTTAACGTGATTATAAGAAGCTTGCTCTCCTCCAAAACAAATCTTTTTCACATTATCCAAACAAGATAAGTTTTCTTCTACAATAGCATTGAAAAAAGGAACAGTCATAAAGCTAAAGGTAATGTTTTGTTTTCTTATAATGTCTGCCATGCAATTTATATCCATTATTTTATCTTTGCTAATTAATACTAATTTCGCTCCATTTAATAGTGCATGAAATATTTCAAAAGTCGAACCATCAAAAGCATAATTAGATAATTGTAAGATATTGTCACAATCAGAGATTTCTATATAACCATTATTTTTTACCATCTTAATAATATTCTTATTACTAATAACCACTCCTTTAGGGTTACCAGTTGATCCTGATGTATAAATTATATGAAAAGGATCCTTTGGGCTAATTTCAACGTTGGGATTTTCATCGTTATTATTCTTATTAATTTTAATTTCATGGACTAGTCCTGAAAATTCAGGAGGTATTACATGTTTATTAGTATTAGTGATCAATAACGCAGTTGCATTACTATCTCTTAAAATATAAGTTATTCTTTGTTGAGGATTAGTTGGGTCTATGGGCAAGTAAACTGCTCCTATTTTAATTAAAGCAAAGATACCAATTATCATTTCAAATGATCTATCCGTTAATAAGCCAACTACTTGTCCTTTAATTATTCCCTTTTCACTTAATACATTTGCCAGGTTATTTATTGCATCATTTAACTCTTGATATGTTAAATTTTCATCCTCATATGATAAGGCAACTTTTTTAGGTAACCTTTGTACTTGTTCTTCAAATATTTCCGCTACTGATTTATGGGAAGGATATTTAACCCTTGTCAAATTATATTCATCTATGTTCCCCATTTTTAACCCCATAATTTGCACTCCTTCAACTTATATTATTTAGATTTCTTACAATTAAACCTATCTGGACATATTCTTTTATAAAATATCTCTGAATTGTATTTATTATTTATTTTATTTTCTAATCAATATTTATGAATCCGTATATTCCGCAAAATATATCATCTAAATGAATCAGTCTTTATAAAATATTCAAATAAAATTTCATTAAAGGGATTGTTTTTATATAAAAGATATTGATAACATGGATTAAACTAAGTGAGGAGGTAAAAAATGATAAAATTAAAAAATATTACAAAAGAATTTTCCAGTGGGAAACAAGTATTTGAAGTTTTGAAAGGAATAAATTTAACCATAGATAGGGGTGATTTTGTAGCTATAATGGGGCCATCGGGTTCTGGAAAGAGTACTTTACTAAACCTTATGGGTGGTTTAGATTATCCTACTAAGGGGTCAATAAGTATTCAAAAAAAAAGTCTAGAATCCTTATCTGAAAAGAAGTTTACTTTGTATCGAAGGAAAAATATCGGATTTATTTTCCAAAATTATCAACTCATACAGAACATGACTGCTTTTGAAAATATAGCTTTTCCTTTGTATGCTGATAAAATCAAACATTCCACAATAAATAAAAAAGTAAGCTACTTATTAGGTTCAGTAAAACTAGATGGAAAGGCAGCTCACTTCCCTTCTCAACTTAGCGGAGGACAACAACAGCGGGTTGCAATTGCAAGAGCTCTAGCAATGGATCCAAGCTTAATTTTAGCCGATGAACCAACAGGAAACTTAGATAGGAAAACGGGGACTGATATATTAAAGTTACTTTCAAATCTACATCAAAAAGAAAATTTAACGATTGTTATGGTTACTCACGATATATATGCAGCAAGCTTTGCTAACCGGATTATTCTTTTGAAAGACGGTGTTATTGATTCGGATTTTATTCAAAAGGATGGTGAAAAACAATATGATTTGGAAAGTATCCTTAAGAAACTTAATTCGTAAACCTACGCGATCTTTTTTTACTTTATTGGCCATCTCAATTGGAGTTGCTTCTTTATTTGCCGTTGTTAGTACAGTTGAAACTGCACAAAAATTAACAAAAGAACAACTAAAATTGTACACAGGTAACGCGGATTTTGTTATAAATCCGGAAAAAGGAGAAATAACCAATGAATTTTTCGATGATATATCTGCACAAAAAAGCATTGATAGTTCAATTGGTCTTATCCATAGACAAACTAGTATTACTTTTACAAAATCTAAAAATATCTCTGAAAGACAACTACGTCTTACAGGGTTATCCACCTTCAATAACAATTTACTGAACCTTAAAGTAAAAAGTGGGGATATACAAGATTACGGGATAATTATTAATCAGAGTACCTCAAATTTATGGCAATTGAAGGATGGAGACAATATAACTGTTAAGTTGCCAACAGGATTCACAAAAATACCTATTGCTGCAGTCGTTCAAGACACCCCTTTGCTTCAGGGACCTGCTAATTGGCAGGAAGCAAGCAGTAAAAGCTGGCGTGCTGTGGCAGATTTGCAGATGGTACAAAACCTCTTTAACGATCAAAACAAACTAGATGAAGTAAGATTGAAATTGAAAAATAATAATTCGAAAGAAGAAAAATTATTAAGACAACAAACATCTCAAAAACAGCTGCTTCTAAAAAAAGTCGTTCTCGATGAAAAACAAACAAATCAACTTGAAGGTTTATATTTAATGCTCTATATAATTGGAGGATTAACACTTCTTATAAGTTCTTTTATCGTCTACAATACAGTAAACGTAAGTATCTTAGAAAGATATAACGAAATTGGGCTTATGAAAACCATAGGCTATGTTCCACACCAAATTAAACAGTTTTTCTTAACAGAAATACTAATACTCTCTCTTCTAAGTATTGGTCTTGGTATTCCATTGGGTTTTCCTTTAGCACAGATGTTACAGAATGGTTTATTTAACTCTTTTCAAGAAAACCTCCACTTTTCATTACAATATAAAACAGGGTTAATAATTTCATTGATTTTTGGATTATTATTCCCTATTTTAGCATCATGGATTCCAATTCAAAAAGGGAGTAAAATCAGCATAGTTTCCAGCTTAAAAAATGATACATTTATAGATAAGAAAAAACAAAAAATAAGAACTATTTTAGGTCTGGTTCTGCTATTGTCTATTTTCATCAAGCATCCATCTTCAATGATCTTACTAATTATTGCCGTAACGTTAATATATCCGCAGTTAATGAAAACTCTAACAAACTTGATTCTATTATTTAAAAAAGTCATACCTTTTCAAGGTGAGGTTGCTTCAAAAAACATACTACGCACTATACATCGTTCTTCAAATGTATCCTTGATTCTATCTTTTGTTGTATGTTTGGGTATTTTTGTATCCTCTCTTTTTACATCGATTGAAAATAATATCAATACAGAAATAAGCCGAACTTACGGAGGCAACATTCGATTCACGACAGAAACCTCTTTAGATAGTGAATTGCTTGAAAGAATTAACGAAGTTAAAGATATTAATAAAGTGCATTCATATAAGGAGCAGGAAGTCATCTGGAAAGCAAACTCAAAATGGAATCAGTTCTCAATCATTTCTGTTAATCCACAATGGTACGAAGAATATCCTTTGTTTTATTCAACTAAAGAAGATACTCAACAAATTGTGAAATTATTATCGACTGATAAAGGGATAGCTTTGGGTACCTATCTATTTAATGCATGGGGTGGGAAAATAGGAGAATATATTACTATAAATTACGGGGAAGAAAAGCATAAATTGAAAGTTGTTGGTAAAGTTGAAACGTCTCAATACGGCGGATATTCAGCTTTTATGCTCGATAATCACTTTTCTGAAATTTTTAAGGTGAATTCTTCTCATAAAGGATTGATAGTTACCAAAAAGGGCCAGGAGGAAAGTGAAGTCAAAAACACGTTATTGCAACAATATCCAAATGACATCACTAATATTCAAACAATAACAGAAGAGATACAAAAACAAAAAAGAGCTTTACCTGGAGTAAAACTATTATTTAATGGATTACTATTAATTTCGATATTTGTAGCAGGTATTGGAATTCTAAATACAATAATTATGAATATGATTGATAGAAAAAGAGAAATAGGAGTTATGAGATCAATCGCTTTCACTTCAAAACAAGTGTTTCAAATGATTGTTTGGGAAGGCCTAATTATAGGCATTATTGGAGTGATAATTGGTATTTTGCTAGGAATATTACTCATATTTATCAACATGAACTCTCAGAATAGTCCGATGATTCATTTTTCTTTTCCTCTTGATACTATGATTTTAGCCATAATAAGTGGAGTCGGTATCAGTACGATTGTCTCCATCTTCCCAGCTTATAAAGCATCTAAGTTGACACCAAGAGAATTATTAAATAAACAGTAAAATAAATAATTCTCTATAACTAACTTAATCATAAACGCTATATTCAATAACATGAATTATGCGTTTATGATTTTTTTGCTTCTAAATTTCAAATTGAATATATCTCAGTAAAATTAATTCGAACCATTGTAAAGTAATATTAACCCTATAAAAAACATTACCCATGAGAGAGTAGAAGAAGAACTTTTAGCAAATGTTCTTCTGATTCTTTCTAAAAGTGGATTAATACGGCCTCTAAAAACAGTTTTTAATAAAAGTAATAATAAAGATGGTGCAATCATAATAAAGTTGTACCCAATCAATATTAAAAACCAATATAGAAAGTCAACATTTAAACTTTTTAACAAAGCCAAAGATGCGAAATAAGGAAGAGCGGTTGCTACTTCGACAATAGAGGTTGTTATGCCTAAAATGATCATAGTACTTGTTTTTAAATACTTAGGAAATTTCAGTTCTCTTTCCTAATTCTTAGGGACGAACCAACTTCCAATAAACAAAATTCCACCCACTATTATCATTACCCACTACGGATAATAATCTACTTTCACCTTTCTTATTCCTAAGTAAAATAAAAATAGTTACTCCAAAAACGGCTGGGCTTAAGGTGTCTAATAAAGCCATTAAACCTATAGTTGAAATTATTCCAATATTCATTTTACCTCCTGAATAAAGATTGACATATGCTTATTTAATTATCTCATACCTCCCTCCTTAAAAATTATTTTATTGTAAATAATACTAAAAAACAGGAAATTTTTAGTATTTACTACTCATCCACATAAGTATCCATTTCTACGGGAACGGAAACAATATTGTTAGTACACCATTTTTGTTCAAATTTGTTAAAGGGTATTTCCATTAACTCGTATTTTAAATCTATGCTTCTAGTATTTTCACAAACAACCGATACTAAAAAATCGTTACTAAGAATATAAGAGGAGTAACAGTCATACCTTTTCGGGAAATCGAGACATGAAAATGATAGCGGTGGTAAAGAAAATCCTTTACCGATACATTTTATATACGCTTCTTTCTTAGTCCACATTTCATAAAATTTCAATTCAAGTTCATTGTTATTGGTTGAATCTAAAATATAATCTATCTCTAAGGGTGTAAAAACTAATTCCATACAGTCTATTTTATTATTGAGAAGCTGTTCTGTATCTATTCCTATTTTGCCCACGTTCGTATATGCCATTATCACTAGCCCATTAGAGTGTGATAAATTAAAATGGTGATTATAACCTTCTGCTTTTAAATATAATTTACCATATTTATTTTTATTAAAATTAATCATTGTTGGAGGTATTTTAAGAACAGTGGATAAGTATCTTTTTAATAACATCCTTCCAATTAAATACTCATTTTTCTTATGATTAACTCTAAAATTATAATAAGTTTTTTTTTCTTCTTGACTTAATATATTAATATTTGCATTTCTAACACTTTCATCTAGTTTGCTAGGTATCCGAGTATAAATAATATTAATTTTATTTTCCATTACATAACTCCCAAACTTAAAAATCAATATATCAATTGCATATTTTGAAAACTTATATTATTTCAATGCTGATTTGAGCTAAAACATTTGATAATAAACTTTCCACTTCTTTTTCTGAATATCCTTTAACAATGATATAACCTAGACGATCGTATGCATTTGTAGGTTTTTGTACGTAATCCCCTATTTTTTTTGTCACCGTTATTTGTTCTATACCTTTTTTAGTTTGAACCTTTTCAAAATCAATGCCCTTCAATATTCCATTCTTCTCCGTCGTTATAAAAGCTATTCCTGAATAAAGATTATTTTGACCTATTAATTTAGGTTCAAGATTACACGATATCCTAAGCTGTTCCTTCAGAAGATCCATTCCGGTGGATAATTTAATTAATTCAGGTATCATCCCACCCGCTAATCTTGCGTTTACTTCTATAAAAAAGTAGTCATTTTCCAGAATTTTTATTTCAATATGAGTTGGACCCTGCTTTATTTCGAGGGCATTTAGAACTTCTATACATGCTTGTTTAACTTCCTCACCTATACTAGCAGGCACTGAAGCAGGAAATATATGTTGCGTTTCTACAAAATTCGGTTGATAACCTACAACTTTTTTCGTTATTCCTACAAAACGGTGTTCTCCGTTCCAACTAAACATCTCCACACTAAATTCAGGAGCATCAATATATTCTTCAATTAAAACACTTTTTATTGTCTCTTGTCCTCTTACATTGCTAGATGTATTCATTATACTTTCAGAGGCTTGAAAAACTTCTTCCAAAGTAAAACATAGTTTCACCTTATTGGAACCAGTATCATCCACTGGTTTAATAACACACGGTAAACCTAGATGATTTATAGCATCTTTAATTTCTAAATCTGTTAGTTTTTTTAAAGTTTTAAACCGTGGTTGTTTAATTTTATTGGTTTCTAAAGCTTCTCTTGTTAAACTCTTGTTTCGACATTTTGCGAGGGAGCTAGTGGTATTTGAAGGTAAATTATAATGGCTACATAATCGTGAAACCATAATAATATAAAATTCACTAGTAGTAGTAATACCGATAATATCTTTAGGATTAAAATTAGAACTAATTAGATTGATAATATCTGTTATGGAATTTGTATCACATTCATAAGTTAAACAGTCAATTTGCGATAGCCCTATATAACGATTGAGATTATTAGATATAAGAACTGGTAAAAACCCCATGTTTTTTGCTATCTTCAGAGCTTCCATTCCCGAACCTGTTGTATTTGATTCTACAAATAACATATATCTTGATTTTTCTGAGTTCATTTAGCTACACTCCTTATTAAAAGCATTCCTATACTTTATAATGCAATATTTTTTTTAGATAAGTTTCTATTATATCGTAGGCAAATTTTTTCTATCCATTTCAATAGCCTTTCAGATAACAAAGCTAAAAGGGAGCTAATGCACCAGCTAAAATAATGGCGGTACCGTCTGTTACATTTGTACCTCTTATAATTATAGATTCAAGTCCAGCGCCGCCAATAAAAGCTCCAAGAGTCGTTAATCCAATAGCTACAACTAACGCTGTTTTAATTCCACCTATAATGTAGGCAAAGGATATAGGCAGAACATAACCAATCTTTCTTCTAATTTTAATAACATTTGTTTCCTTGATATCCATATTATTGATTAAAATTTTGCCTTTCGTTGGCAAGATAAGTCTATTAATCATTTTAAGCAGCGTTGTTTTTCCACAACCGCTAGGACAAATTAATACTTCAAATTCACCTTCATCAATTTCAAAATTAATATTTTTAATCACTTCTTTTTCATCAATTTTTTGGAGATATTGTCTAAACACAACATTTATTCATTCGCCCTTTCACCTACAAGGGAAAAATAGTATTCATTAATAACTATTTGCCCTTTCTTTATCAAAATTTTTACTGCCATCGTTATTTTTAAGGGGCAAGATAAAGATAACTGCAATCAGGAAGAAAATGGCAGATATTTGAAAAATACTAACTAAAGACAGATGGTTCTTAACCATTCCCGAAATTAAAATGGTTAATATCATTGAACCTGTGTATAGAGGTGTGATTAGACCATTTACCCTCCCAATGAATTTCTCGTCTGTATTTCTTAACAAAACAGTATTAATTGATATCTGGATAATAGGTAGACACAACCCGTATATAAATTGAGCCATCAACGTAATCCATACAATCTTTGAGAAACCGATGATACTAACGGCAAGAGCAGTTAGTATCACGCTAAATAGAAGTGATTTATGCACAGACACTTTATTAGCAACAATTAAAGAAACAACCCCACCAACTATCATCCCTAGACCATTTATCATTAATAAAACGCTTAAAAATGACTTATCCAAGTTCAGATTCTCTATTACAATAAATACGTTTAACGGTTGTATCAGCCCAATCGCCAATCCAGCAATAGAAAAACAGACACCTAACAATAATAATTCTTTCTTGTTTCGAATATATTGAAATCCAATACGTAGCTCTTTAAACAAGTTAGGTTTGGATATTTCCACTTTCTCTTTTTTATCATTTGGAAGAAATAATAGTGATAATACAGATAAAAGAAACAGAGATCCAATTAATAAAAAAGATTGATACACGCCAAAATATTGATACACTATTGTTCCTATAACAGGCCCCATAATCATGAACGTAGCTATAATTGTCTGATTTAGTGCTATTGCAGGCTGAATATATCTATCTTCTAAATGGGTTTTAAACATTTTTACGCTTGCCGGTACAGACACCTGAGAAAATATGGTTGAAAGAAGTGTAGATAAAAATATAACCTTCCAACTTCCAATCAATAACGTAAGAAATATGAGAAAGACAGATATAGCACTAAGAAAATCACACCAAATCATAGTTTTTTTTGCTCTCCAACGATCCGCTAAAGCTCCTCCAATAAATGAAAATATTAGTATAGGACCATATTCAGCTATTGAGATAAGTGAGATTGCTATTGGGTTCTTATTAGTTTTTTCTATAACATATAAGAGTATTGTAAAATTTCTTATCCAAACTCCTAATTGTAGAAAAAACATTGAACCCATTAGAGATAATATAATTCTATTTTTAAGTAGGTCCAACATTTCTTTATCTCCTTTTAGTTATTCTTAAGTTCATCATAAATATTCCAAGAGGAAAAAATAATCGTGATTACCGCAAAAAATATTCATAATAAGCAATTGTTTCTGGGCATACAAAAAGCGATTTTAATAATAAAACCGCCTTTTGAAAAAACTCCGTATAAATAGATTCATTTCATAATAATTGTTATATAACTTGATTACTTTTTTGTGAATTTATAAATTCCACTATATTATTCACAGTTTTGAAACAATCTGTATTAATATGATTGTACTCTAAATTAAATTCTTTTTTAATTTCATTAATAAATACTAATACATCCATGGAATCTAGACCATATGGTGATTCAGGACCAAACAAATCAACATTGTCCTCTATTTCTTTATTAGAAATATTCATCTTATATACCTCAATAAATTTTGTTTTGATTTGATCTTTCATGTTATTAACCCCTTTTAGTTTTTATTATATTTAAAACAAAGTGAACCCCAGACAAATCCAGCTCCAATAGCTGAAAAAACGATATTATCATTATTTTTTATACTATTATTTTTAATCGCATGGTATAAGCAAGAAAAAATGGTGGCAGAACCTGTATTTCCGTAATCTTGTATTGTATAATTTGTCTTTTCCTTAGGGATGTTTAAATTGTTTAACACTTTATTAATAATATTCACATTAGCTTGATGAATAAAAAAGTAATCTATCTCTGGAATAGAAAGACCAGCTTTATCTACAGCCTTTATAATAGAAGAAGGAACAACTTCCGTAGCGATATTCCATACTTCACGGCCATCCATTTTCAAATATAAACTTGATTCAATATCTTCATCATATGGAAGCGGTTCCGAGCCTCCACCGGGTCTTTGAACAGCATAATTTAATTTTGAATCTATATCATAAGAGAGTAGGCCGTAACCCTCTTTAGTTTTTTGTAACACCACAGCACCAGCAGCATCACCAAAAAAAACTCTAGTTGTTCTATCATTTGTATCCGTTATTCTTGATAGAACTTCCCCTCCAATAACTAAAACGTTCTGTATATTGTTACTTTGTAATAAATGTGCTCCTAAATAAATTGAGTATATTCCACCTGCACAAGCTACTTGATTGAGGTCGATAGGGATGGCATTAAATGCTCCCAACTTTTCTTTTAATACAAGCGCTGTAGAGGGTAAAAGCTGATCTGGTGTTATTGTAGATAGAATAATCACATCTATATCCAATGCACTAATATTTGCATCTAATAGAGCTTCTTTACATGCATTTAAACAAAGATCGGATGTTATCAGATCATCTTCTAAAAATCTTCTCTCCTTAATACCTGTTTTATTTTGAATCCATTGTTCTGTTGAGTTTAAACCTTTTATTATTTCAGCATTTGTGACAACTTTATCTGGAACTGAAAAACCTATTCCTTGAATATTAACTGGTGTTGTCAAGCCTGAACCACTTAACTCTATTTGTGGTAATAACGCTTCCATGTTCGTTTCGCCTCCTTACTCATCTAATTTACAGAATACTAAGAAAAATCATTACACATCCGTTATTAACTAATAACTGAATTTCCTAATTTCTTCTTTTTGAAATCTCTCTTTCCACATTTTTTCCGCATATTGTTGTAGCCATTTACCGTCTAATTTATTCATCTAATACAATCACTTTATCAGGAAGATAGTTTTCTTCTACTGTCTGATAAATTAACTTTTTCAAACTATCTTGCATAGTAATCTCACCTTTAATTATCAAAAAAACATAGGAATTTTAACTTTAGAAAATTAGAGTAAGCACCAACATCCTTTAAAAATGTTTCACGATTATATCGATTCTTCTCAGTCAGAATTATACTTTCTCCTTCCGAATTAAATATTTTGAATTTTCCGGACTGATATTAATAGTATTAAATTGATTCTTTAGCAGTTGTGCAAAAATATTTTTAGGACCAATTACATAAACATCCTCAAGTTCTAGCTTTCTCATCATGTTAACGACTAAATCCCATCGTACAGGCTGATAGACACCGTTTAATAACGTTTGTTTAAATGCATCTTTATCAGTAATTAGGGTTCCATCAACATCCGAAATTACAGGATTTTTCAACTCCTTAAAATCGACCTTACTATAGACTTCTTTTTCTAATTCAATTTTAAGCGGTTTTAATATTTTACTGTGCATAGGATAATTCAAAGTATCAACAGCAAAGCATTTTCTTTTGTGATTTAAATATCTTTTTAATTCGTTAATGTGTTCAATATCTCCACATACACAAATAATTTTATCCATATAACCTACTATTTCAAAATCTATACCTCTATTTTTGTATTCGGCTATTAAAATTTTGATATCCTCTAATAAAAGATTATAAATTAATAACGTTTGGTAATTCCCTAATCGCTTATACCAATTCTTGGAGAATTTTGATGATTCGTGCGTCAGCCACAATGTTTCTTCAAACGTTAAGCTTTGAACCTGCACCGATGTAGCCATTCCTCCAAAGCTAGGTCCAATGGTGACGTCAGGTTGATAATTGTATTTTTGATAATACAAATCCAATAAAGCTATTGTATTGATGAAAAAGGCGGTCTCTAAAACTTCTGAATCCTCTTCTTTGGCTTCGGCAAATGCATCCATCATTGAATAGCCTAAAATCTCACTTGCCTGATCATATCGTTTTCGTGCATATTGGTTAAACTTCAAGTATTCCACAATATCGTGGTAATAGGATGGAGCTGTCCCTGGAAAAACAAGACCTACCATTTAGTTTCCTCCCACTAGACCAATGTCAATTTTCCTTTTACGTCTTCAGTACTTAATACGTTATCAATATAAAAAGGTATATCTGTAAAGTTTAACGATTTACGAATAAAGTTCCCTGGACCCAAAACTATTAGTTTTTCGACCCCTTGATTATGGATATACTTTAAGCTTTGATACCATAAAACAGGAGATGTATACTGTAATATCAAATCTTCCTTGATTTCCTCAGGTGTACTAATTTCTCTTGCGAACACATTACTGATAATCGGTTTATAAGGAGTTAAAAGTTTGAAACTTGTCATGAAACTTTCTTTAAACTTCTTTTGAACATCAGTAAGGAGGTTACAATGACTATGAGGACTATATGGAATTATCACTCCTAATCCTCCGTATTTTGCAATTTTTGTACTTAGTAATTCAAGACTTTTAAAATCTCCATTAACAATCATTTGATTTGGAGAAGCATACATACAGGGTTCTAATATATATCCCTTTTTCTTGTATTCATCGATGCATTCCAACAAAATTTTTGTATCAATATTGTAAAAAAAATATACGCCGTATTTTTTATTTTCAGGATTTTGAGACTCAATTTCACACATTGCCTTGACCATGTTCAGACTGTCTGAAAAACTCATACCTCCACTACAGTGAACAGCATTTATTAATCCCAAACTGGGTCCTAAAAAATAACTTGAATCTTGATATTTATCTTTGATCAAATCATAAATAGCTGAACATATTGTAACAATGCTAGTCCTAGCAATAATCCCTTTGTTTATTAGCTCCTCATCATCCGAAAAAAAATTAGCAGCTAAGTCCAATTTTAAAATAGCACTAGCCTCTTCAAACTTATCTCTCACAGCTTGAAATTCTTCAAAGAATTCTATAAAACTATTTTTTTTTAATTTCATTAATGGTGGAAACAATAATGCTGTTTTCAATAATATACCTCCTCTTATACTAATCCTCCATCAACTACTAAAGTTTGGCCTGTAATATAGCTAGCCTTATCTGAGGAAAGAAAAACAACGGTTTCTGCAATTTCACTTGCTTCACCAAATCGCTGCATAGCAATTTTATTTTTTAGTTCCTCCCTTTGCTTTTCAGGAATGCGATTCACCATACCAGTTCCTTCTATATATCCTGGTGCAATCGCGTTGATTCTTACATTATATGGAGCGAACTCTTTTCCCAAAGACCTTGTTAATCCAATTACTCCCGATTTTGTTGCGCTATATACACCTAACCTATCCATTCCAACCAGACCTGCAACAGAAGAAATATTTATAATAACTCCTTTTTGTAACAACAGCATGTTTGAAGAGGCTGCCTTAATACAATTAATTGTGCCAATTATATTAGTATCAATTATTTCTTCCCAATGATCCAATGGTGTAGTAAGAATTGCTCCCGCATTACTTAATGCTGCGTTATTGACCAGTACATCGATTTTTCCTTCTTTTTCTATAATCTCAATAAACGCCTTTTGAACTTCTTTACCATCCGTAACGTCAATTTTTTTAAACGATACATTTTTATTTTTAGTAATTCTTTGAATTTCATTTACACAATCAGTAGCTTCTTCTAATGATGAGCGATAACCTATAATAACCGTTGCCCCTAATTGAGCAAAACTAAGGGCAATGCTCTTCCCAAGACTCCTAGAGCCGCCGGTGATAATTACTACTTTTTCTTTCCAATCCATCATTTCACCCTATTTCACTTTTTTACTAAATTTTCTTCTTTCCACTGTTCCTCTAAGTATTCATATAGTTCTTTTCTGATTTGATTTTTTTCATTTCTAGGTATTGTGTCTTGACTAAAATCACTGTCATCTGTGTAGTATTCATCCCTAAGAATAGAAGAGATAACTGCGTCATGATATTCTCCATCTAAGAAAAGATGATCTCTTAATATCCCTTCAATTTTCACTTTATTTTTTATTAAAAAACCTACAGTTCGCTTATTGTATGCGGCATTAATAAATTGGACTCTATGCGCATTTTTAGCATGGAAAAGAAATTCTAATATCAATAATGAAGCTTCTGCGCCGTATCCTTGATCCCATTTACTTTGATCTACTATTACACCACCAAGCAAATAATTACCTTCATATTTTTGCGATTGCCATGATATAAAGCCTATTTTTTCATTCTCATGTGTTAAAACTGTGGCATAACGTGTATTTCCAAGCTTTATATTTTTTTCTATTTCCTCGATGGATAAAAAATCCTGAGTCCCTAAAGCTAATGCACTTACTTTTGATGGCCGTAAACATTCAGCGAATAATTTATAATCTTCTGGTTCTAAAGCCTGCAATTTTACTAAATCTCCTTGCATAATAACCTCCTTAAGTGATTTAAAAGTATAAGATAATCATAAGATAGAACTAAACGAAAAAAACTAGTAAATACCGCAAATCCATTGTTATCGGAACTAACTGAAACATTCTATAAACAAAATTTTAAAGATAATATTACAGGTTCTGGTGCAAGAGAAAATAGTATGCATTTAACAAAGTAAAGGAGTGACCTTAATGCTAGATATTGATAAAATTCGCTGGATGATGAACCGAAGAGATTCAAGATGGTGGGAAGAAGACTCGTGGGTGATTTATACTAAACTTCGAATGATATGTATGATACAATGTCCTTTTTAAACACCTGTTCAACCCAAAGAGTTAGAGACTATTGAATGGGAACTTAATGACTTAATGGACGATTTTGGCGATGAAAATGGACCTTGTTTATACAACGCGCGAATCGTGGTCCATTTATCGATGGAAATCATCCCCCTGAAACCCCTCTCATCTATTTGATGAGATAAGTTTAGATATAGTATCTAGGGTGGGTCAGTTTTCATTGTATATCTACAGAAAATGGAGAAGGGGAATTTATTGACTTTCTTGAAGATCTCGGAGAAAGTAAATCTGAAAGTTTGCTAGAATCAGTTAGAGAGTTCAGTCAATAAAAAAGAAGAAGCTGTTGATTAACAAAAATTTATTTATGGCCTATTCAGCAATCGGGCCATTTAACGGTATAATAAAGCACCCGTTTCACGATAATGATGAGGATTTATTTATTAATCGAAAGACTTATCCTCCCTTCTCCTATAAAAAATAGCAGCACAAACCATGCCGTGGTTTGTGCTGCTATTTTTAGTATATTTTTTTTTGCTTGGGCCATATGAAATTACTTACAGCTAGGAGGAAATCGATACCTAAGATGATACTCCAAGTTTTTAGTATCCCGCTCAACACCTCGGTCCGGGAAGGATCCTGGATCAAGTAGATCATTCCGGCCAAAAGTACAGCACCAATCGCATAGGCAGTGACATGTCTAAGCCATCCTTTTACATAATGTTTCGCATAGTCCATCCCGAATCGCTTCTTCGGCTTCGGACCTTTCTTCGTCAAATAATATTGGAATCTCTCATCAGTCCATTCAATCATGCTTTTCCCGAAGGCAATCGATACACCGATATATACGGCTGCAATTCCATGAGCTTGCGTTGCAGTTGCCCCACGATATAAATCAATGCTCGTAATGACGATCAAGATCAAATCAATGACAGGAGTCAATGCCAACAAAAATAAACCTAATTTATCCCGTTTAAAAACATAACGGACGAATAATCCAGATACGATTACAATCCAAAATGCAATTTCACATGCGACGATCATCCATGCGACCAAACTCAAACCAACCCCCTCTCTTTAACACAGCTGTATTACATAATACAGTTTATCAGTTGTTTTTAAATAATAATAGATTGAACGGTAAAAACCAATCATTCTACTTTTTCTTATCAATAACAAAGACGGTCTACTACGTTTGATAAATTCTTACTGATTTCGTCGAAAAAACCCTTGACTGCTTTTCCAATGTCCTCCACGGAGGAAAAGAACACATTGTAAATAACGGATTTTTTCATCCATCCCCATAACCTTTCGACAAGGTTAAGCTGCGGACTGTATGGAGGAAAAAACATCAGCTCGATCTTGTTCCTTATGGGCCTCCAGAAACGGCTGAATCAACTTGACATGATGAATACGAGCATTATCGAGCACGATAACCGTCTTTCCCTTCGGATATTTGGCTGTAAGATTCTAAATAAATGCATTGGTATCTCTCGTACATGCGCTTATCTTTGGTATCCTTCATGGCCTCCCGAACTTCCTTGATCCTGACATCCGCATCTTCAAGGGTATATGTTTTGGCATTGTATTGACTCTTCTCCATTTTTCTTTTCTAGAGAGGAATTTGACAAACAACTTGGTATACCCTTTTTTATTGGAAAGTTTTAGTAATTATACATAATAATTGCGTTAATTACCATAGAATTTAACATTTTAATAAATTAAAATATCAATATTTAAAGGAGGTAATTTATATGAAAATAGCCCAAAAAAAAAATAGTACAATTATTTTTGAAAACCAAGTATATTCTCAGGCACATTTTAAAAATGATGTCATTAACTATTCAATGGTTCTCTTAGATCATGGGATTGTTAAAGGAGACAGAGTAATTCTATGTTGTAATAATAACTATGCATTTATGGTGTCCCTTTTTTCACTTATGCACATAAATTGTTCAATTGTACTCCTCGACATAAATACTAACCACTCTGATTTAAAAATAATAAATAATAAAACAAAAGCTAAATGGGTACTTACTGAAACTGAACCTTCAGCATTTGATGGTCCTAAATACATTAGCTTAACTACTTCATTTAAGGATATAGAAGCAAATCAAATTTCTCGCGATATTGAGATAGAATTAAATGAGTGGTATCACAGATCCGATGCTATAATACTCTTTTCTTCTGGCTCTACTGGTACACCGAAAGGAATGGTTAAATCTGGTGCTTCTTTATTTAATAATATGAAATCAACAGCACTAGGGATGGGATATAAATCAAATGAAGTTATTTTACCGATGGTGCCATTTTTTAATATATGGGGATTAAACATGATTATACAGTGGTGGGTAGTAGGTTGTACAATTGTTATATGTAATTATCAAAATATAAGAACATTGCCAGCCATTATAAATAATTATAAAATTTCTGTAGTAGAAGCTACTATTGCTACAACTTATTTAATTGTACAAATAGCAGAGAGAAATAGAGAAAATGTTAGTTTAATCAAAAATAATATACGTCTGTGGTTCACTAGTGGCGCTCCAGTACCGCAGGCATTAAAAAATAGATTTGAGAAAGTTTTTAATATACCATTACTTGACTATTATGGATCATCAGAGGCTGGTAATTTAACATCTACGAATTTAAAAAATCGCAACGGAACTGGGAGTGTTTTACAAGGCGTTTCGGTCAAAGTAGTTGACGAAAGTTTTAATGAAACAAAACCTGGTGAAATTGGACACATCTATGCAAAGGGAAACGGCCTAATGGAAGGATACCTTGATAACAATGGTAATATTAAATTAGATTTAAAAAACAGTTGGCTAGATATGAAGGATTTTGGATATTTTGATATAGATGGGAATTTATTTGTAATAGGTAGGCGTGACAATGCAATACATAGGATGGGTGCCACTTTTTATCCCTGTCATATGGAAAGAATCGTAGAGGAACTAGGAATATTGAGTAAAGTAGTAAGCTTTACAGAAGATAGAAAAGGTTCATATTTAATACTATTTATTCAATATTCTCATGAGAAATATAGTCAATTTAGAAAAAAATTGGTTGATGAGTTACCCACTTATATGTATCCAGATAAACTAATTTGTATAGAGGAATTTCCTTTTCTACCTAATGGAAAAATAGATAATAAAGCGTTAGAGGAATACGCATTAGATCATTTAACAGTTTCAATATAAATATTATTAGAATAATAAAAGGCTATAACCCTTTTAAACTGTACCCTATAAGATAGACACGTTAAACGGTTCTGGTACAAAATATGGATCTGAAATGGATAAAAGACTTCAGCGTCATCTTAAGAAAACAAATGATTCCTGGCGGGTCGATGAGACGTATATCAAAGTAAGAGGGTAATGGATATTTTGTATCGCGTAGTGGACTCAGAAGAAAATACAATTGATTTCTGTCTTAAGCAAAACAGGAGATCAAAAGGCTGCAAAGCGCTTCTTCAAGAAACGCACTGACCTAAAAAAATGAGACAAATAAAAACACCTTTCGTTGAAAAACGGGTATTGTACCTTATCAAATCAACGTGAAGGTGTTTTTCTATGAGGACGAGAATTATTTATCCAGTAGAAGTTAAAATGAAAGCAATTGAAATGAGATTAGCAGGGATCCCTGTAAAACAAGTACTAGAGGAGCTAAATATTCGTAACCATTCTCAGTTAAAAACATAGATGAAATGGTACAGGAATGGTGAATTACATCGTCTTGAACAACCTGTAGGAAAACAATATACCTTTGGCAAAGGACCTGAATATGAAAGTGAAACCGCTAAATTACAAGCAGAGATTCGTTATTTAAAGCAACAAATTGAAGTTTTAAAAAAGTACGCAGAGTTGGAGAGGAAGTGGTCCCTAAAGTTGTAGTTTCGCTTGTAGAGGAGTTAAAAGAAATTATGCCGATTGGTGAAATCTGCCGTCATTTAGGTGTAGCCCGTTCATCGTATTATCGCTGGAAGGCCAATAGAAACAAATTAACTCAAAAGGATCTTCGAGACCAACAAATTGGTGACTTGTGCAAGCAACACAAATTCAGATACGGCTATCGAAAAATTCCAGAATTACTTAAAGGCATTAGTGAGAAAACAGTGCAAAGTGTGATGCAAAAATATGACTGGCAATGTCGTGTGAAGGTAAAGAAACGTAAACGTACTGGACAACCAGCTCATATTGTTCCTAACTTATTAGCACGTGATTTTACGGCAACAAAACCGTTAGAAAAGCTTGTAACAGATATTACTTACTTGCCTTTTGGACAATCCATAATGTACCTTTCAAGTATCTTAGACCTATTTAATGGCGAAATTATTGCGTACACATGTTTCTATTGCTTTATTTTCGCACCAGAACCATATTACAACTATTTTTATATTTCGGTTTCAAGCTGAATATAAAAAATAAATCAGCTATTAAATCTTTGTTTAATAGCTGATCCTAAGTTATAAATATTATAATTATTATTGTTCTTCTTCATTCACAAACTATATAAGCTCGTATTGTTTAATAAACTTTACATTTTCTTTTAAGTATTTTGTTAATTCATTAATATTATTCCATAAGCAATCATAGTTTTCACCCGTAAGAACGAAAGAAGCTAGAGTATCTGCACTGTGCTTGATTTCTGATATAACTTCCCCCTTTTTTGCTCTCGGTAGATATTCTGCAACCCAATCAAATGGTATACTTACTGGAATTTCATCTAAAATCCCCTCTTGTTTAGGAAGTAAATACACAGCTGTTAACTTATCAGGAATTTCTGAAAAATGCATGTCCTCAGGAGTTAAAATATCCATCTGTAGTTTCACTATTGCTTCATCTATATCTAATCCATGGCTTTGCTTAAACATTTCTACCATGCGTCCTCCGCCAGTTCTACTTGCCGTTTCACAAAATAATAATTTATCTTCTGTTGTATGAAACAGCTCAGTATGAAAAGAAAATGGTAAATCACAACTAGGTAATACTTCTACAATTTTCTTGTTTAATTCTACTATCCTCGAAAAGATGTTTTCGCAAGGGTCAACTAATTCAACAACATGTGCGTCATTTCCGTAAAAGTAGTTTAATGTCCCATCCCTATATCTAGTAACTGTGGAAAAAACCACCTCGTTGTTAATAACAATGCCATCAACAGTATACATATTTTTATAATCTACAAATACCTCTATTATTGATTCTTCTTTGATACTTATTTTGTTGATATCTTCTTCAGATTCTATTGTCACAACTCCCATTGAACCCATACCATCCGTAGGTTTTAAAATTAAGGAAGTATTATATCTTTTATAAAAATCCAATATATCATCTTTGGTTTTTACGCTTTTAAAAGGAGCGGTTGGTATGCCGTTCTCTTGCACTATTGATTTCATTAATAATTTATCTCGATATACACTGGCACTAAATGCTTTTTGGCCTGGAATATTAAAATATTCTCTATAAAACCCCGCCCTTTTAATATCTGTCTCATCGAGAGCAACAATTCTGTTAATTGCCTTATCCTTATTTAAGCTGCACAATATAGTAAATATTTCTTGATCGTCATTATAGCTTTTAGTAGTAATAAGGTTTTTATAGCCATGTTCTAAAAAGGCATCCTTAAATTGTTCAGGTAAAATAATAAATGTATCATTCTCATTCTCATTAATCCATTCTTTCAAATTAACTATTTGGATAGGCCAACGATTTAATATAATTGTAGACATTTAATACTCCTTAATATAAATTTCATTTATTTTTTTGAAAGATATAAAGAATCATTCTAATATTCAGAATTTTACACAAATAAAACTTCTTGATAAACACCAATAATTCAAAGGATAAAATCTGTCCTAATCACCTACTAAAAAAATAAATTAACAAAACTTCGCGATTTTAACCGCTAATCCAACCCGTGATTTTACATTTAACTTTTGCATACACGAAGTAAGGTAATATTCAACTGTTCTTTTACTTATATATAAGCAATCTGCAATCTCTTGATTAGTTTTATCATTAACCAGCTGATTAAGAACTTTTAATTCCATTTCTGTTAATACTGAGGGTATATCTGTTTCATTTTTATCCTCATATAATTGAAAAGAATAATGGTGATTTTCATTTAAAAGCAACTGTTCCTTACATTTAGCAGAAATATAACACCCTCCCGCTTCTATTGCTTGAATAGCCAATATCAATTCCTTGGGACTTCCCTTTGAAACTATCCCCCATGCATTTTTAACAAGTTGTATAAGATGTAAATCCCGTGAACCTATTTGAACAATAAAAGGTATATTATTTTTGTTTATGATGGATAGCAATTCATTATTTATAAAAGAAACAATTATTAAATCAAAGTACTTTAGAAACCATTGATCATTAAGCATAACCTTGTTATTTAATATGTGAATTTCGTTTTTTCTATTGCTTTTCAAATACTTACATATGTTAGTTGCATTCTTTGTATTCTCATTATCAATCAGTAATATTCTTTTCATTTTTTAATGGTGACCAGGAATCGGTTCATCAATCGACAGAGTAGGAATATGGGGACTGCTTAATTCATTATGTGGATTCAAAACCATAGATTCCACTAAGTATCTTTCATTAATTTCCTTCATATGCATCGCCTCCTTGTGGTATTATTTTATTATCGTGTAAAATATTGTTAATTCATATATGCAATTTCGCATATAATTTTCACAAAGGAGGACTCATAGTTGTATACTACTATAGGAGAAAAGATTAAATATTATCGTAATAAGCGAAAGCTATCCAGAAGAGAATTATCTTATAATATTTGCGATGAATCTACTCTATTTCGTATAGAAAAAGGACAACACATTCCTCGTGTTGATATTTTGATGAATATATGTAAAAAACTTAATATCCATATTAGTTGTATTATTGGTGATACTGAAGATTCTAATATAGAAGTGTTAAAGCAAAATTGTAGGTACGCTTTATATAAAGAGGATTATACTTCCCTACAGTACTTCATGGAAGAAGCTGAATTAATATGTCAAACGAGTGCTGTTTTACATACTAAAAAAAGTCTTCAGAGATTCATTATGTGGATTAAAGGTATATTCTACCACATGCGTGAATGTGATTTGGAAAAAGCAGAAAAGACATTCAAGAGCCTTTTCAAAAAGAAAGTAATTACAAATGAACTAGATGTTAATATTGCGAATTCTTTAGCCTTGGTTCTGATAGAAAAGAAGAATTTTGATGAAGCCTATACATATCTTTCAAATGCATTAAAATTCTTAAAAAACGAAACATTCATTAATGATAAGTCTTTATATCCAAGAGTTAAATATAATATGGCCTATATCCAATATAAAAGAGGAAACTTTGATTTATGTAAGCAGTTTTGTTACAAAGTACAATATTTTTTAGAATCTAACCATTTATTGTATGCTATTGGAGAAGTAAAACATTTATTAGGTATACTTTATAAACGACAATCACAATTTAATGAAGCAAAAAAAAATTTAGAAGAAGCAGTAACAATCTTTTCGTTTGAAAATAGAGATATGAACTGCATACAATCACTTTTAAGTCTTCTTGATATTTTTAACATTCAGCAAGATGATCAAAATATTCAATTACTTATAGAATACTTAAATGATAGACTAGCTAATATTGAAGATAATAATGTTTTGTTACAGATTGAACAAAAAGTAGAAGATATTTTTAATTCAAATATTCCTTAAACCTGTTTAAGTAAACGGCTTTACGTTTCGTATATCATTAAAATCCAATAAGAATATACGTAAACTATTGTTTATCGTTATTTCGACCGTATTGTAATAACATAAACTAAATATTCTCAAAAATCAGTTTTCATTTCGTGAAAAGCAAACACTGTTAGATATAGATGCAATAGGATAGTCATAAATATTAAAAGCTTTAAGTTTCAATCTATCTCAAATATCAATAGCATACGCTAATAAAAACACGTATGGAGGGAATCGAATGTCTGGATCAAGACAAGATCCTTGGGCGCTGGATGAGGATTTGGTCTTAGCGGAAGTTGTGCGGAATATTAGAGAAGGTAGCACACAATTAACGGCATTTGAGGAAATTGAGACAAAATTGAATCATACAGCGGCTGAATCTGGATTCAGATGTGTCACTTTTGGAGTTATTTTGCACGTGTTTTAATCAATATTTTGCATTATAAGTAAATATTAAAACGCTATCATCATATAAAACGATAGCGTTTTTTTACTTGATTCCGATTACTAAACTATCTCGTGCGGCTTCAACAACCTCTGTTGTTATTGTTTCAAGCTTATTAATTTCGAGTATTCTTTCAATTTGAGTGAACAGTCTCTGTTTGAGCCAAAAGTTCCCTCCAGTAATCTTTATTATGCTAGTTATTGCCTCATAATCGGAAAAGCCCTCAAGCTTTATAGAAAGTCCTAACTCTCCCCAGACAATTTCCGGTTCTAAATATATTTTTCCAGCATCACTTCTTGTTTTTCGAAATATTCTCGCACTACCTTCCTAATAAATAGCGAATAATTCTAGTTTCATCCGACATCATTTTTATCTCCCTTACTAGTATATTGACAAACTCAAGATTGACTGCTTCGGAAATTCGCAATGAACTATCGTAGAGTACATGAAACAACACATAATCACGCCATTGCGGATAATATTTTTGGTCAGGTATTTCAAATAATCTTTGCATTTCATCCTTAGTTAAAAGCGTCACTTTCTTTTCATCTATTTTCAAATAATTAACTGTAAGCATAATATTGTCTTTTATTAAGTTCTCTTTTTTCAAAAAGGAATACCAAGTTTTTAGAAACCTTATTCTAGCGTTGATAGTTTGAATAGACAGTCCTCTTTTTCCTGTTTTGAAGTTGTAATGTTCTTCTCGCATATAGTTAATATAAGCCCTTACAATTTCTCCCGATAAGTCATTAACATTTTTCAACTTATAATCAGTAATCTCTAACCAATTAGTGAAAAAGCGAAAATGTTCTACATACGTGACTAGTGTTTTTTCTCGCATATTTTCTGCCTTTTTAGCTGAATAAAAATAGTCATAAGCCTGCTGTAAAGTAAGAGATACAGTATCATCATTAAAATCATCCCTTATTAAATAGCCTTTCTTCCGCATAAAAAAATGCCACCTCCTCAAATCTAAATCAATAGATAAAAGTAGGTGACAACGTTCTTTTCATCAAAATATGTGGGGTATTTAGATGAACGTTATCTAATTTTTAAGCTTCCCCATGCATTGGGTCTACCTTATGTTTAGGCCCAATCATGTTGAATAAAATATTAAGGATAATCGCTGTAACCGAACCACAGACGATACCGTTAGATGTTAGAAGAGATACACTCTCTGGTAGTGCATCGAAAATTCCAGGAACAACTGATACACCGACACCAAGACTAACTGCAATCGCAGCAATCATAGCGTTTTCCGCTGACTCATTCATAACAGGTACTAGCATGCCCATACCTTGAGTTATTACCATACCGAACATCGCAAGCATTGCCGCACCAAGTACTGGTGTTGGGATAATCGTTGTTAATGCTGCGATTTTTGGTAGGAAACCAAGTGCTACTAGTAAGCCACCTGTGATGTAAATGACTTTACGGTCTTTTACGCCCGACATACGTGTAAGTCCCACGTTTTGTGAGAATGTTGTATATGGGAAAGCGTTGAAAATACCACCGATAACAGAGGCAAGACCTTCTGAACGGTACCCACGCGATAAATCTTTTGAATCTAGTTTTTTCTTACAAATATCACTTAGGGCAAAATAAACTCCTGTTGATTCTACTAAAGAAACCATTCCTACAAGTGTCATTGTAATAATCGCAGATGCATTAAATGTTGGCATCCCGAAGTAAAATGGTTGAACCATGTGCAAGACGTCAGCATCTGACACTGGGCTAAAATCAACCTTCCCCATAAATACTCCTAGGATTGTCCCCACAACTAATCCGATTAAAATTGATATTGCACGAACGAAGCCTGTAGAAAATCGATAAACGACTAAAATAATGACCAATGTAATAAACGCTAAAGCTACATTCGAACTGGATGCAAAGTCTTCTGCACCTTGTCCACCTGCCATATTGTTTAAAGCTACTGGTAGTAAAGAAATACCGATAATCGACACGACCGAGCCTGTAACAACCGGCGGGAAGAATTTTACTAACTTACCGAAAAAGCCTGCAATAATCATAATGATTATACCTGATGCAATAATAGATCCATAAATATCAGTAATACCTTGTTCGGGATTTGTACCGATTGCTATAATTGGACTAACTGCAGTAAATGTACAGCCTAGTACTACCGGCAAACCAATACCAATCATTTTACCTGAATATACTTGTAAAAGCGTTGCGATCCCACACATCATAATGTCAATCGCTACTAAATACGTCATTTGTGCTGAATCAAAGCCAATTGCCCCACCGATAATCAGTGGCACTAAAATGGCTCCTGCATACATCGCAAGTAAATGTTGAATAGCTAGCGTCGTCGACTTAACGGTATTCATTACGCATTAGCCTCCGTAGCAAATGTTACTTCGCCATCTTCAAGAGAGTCTACAATTGCTAATGATTCCACGCGAACCCCTTGCTGGCGTAATAATTTCCCACCGTCTTGGAAGCCTTTTTCAATAACAATGCCTACACCAACAACATTTGCACCAGCTTGTGCTGCAATATCAAGCAAACCTTTGACAGCTTCCCCATTAGCTAAGAAATCATCAACAATTAGAATGTTATCATCTTCATTTAAGAAATTACGTGATACTGAAATATCATTTGTCTCATTTTTTGTGAAAGAATGTACTTTTGAAGAAAACAGATTATCTGATAGTGTTAATGATTTACGTTTGCGTGCAAACACTACAGGAGCACCGATTTCAAGACCTAGCATTACAGATGGTGCGATACCTGAAGATTCGATTGTTAATATTTTTGTAATGACTTGATCAGAGAATCGATTTGCAAATTCATGACCAATTTCCTTCATAAGCATTGGGTCAATTTGGTGGTTTAAAAATGAATCTACTTTTAATACAGATGAAGATAAAACTTTACCCTCTTGTGTAATTTTGTCGTGTAATAACTTCATTTCCTTGATAGCCTTCTTTCTTATAGTAATAACTCTTTATGAGCAACTTACATTGAGTTACAGGCGAGCGCCGCAAGCAATGTAAGTAATAAAAAACGCTGAATACTTTGATTCCAATCATCTACGAGTGGAGCAAAGCATTCAGCGTAAAAACGTCGAAACCAATAGAAAACATCTTAATATGAAGTCTTCTAAAGCATTGCTACCCATAGTCGATTCATTTACGGTAAATCGGTAGAAACTTGCGAGCCATATTCTCGCTATTATATGAGTGAAACAGTATAAAGCTGTAAGAACTTTTTTATCTTTATCACGCCTTAGCGTTTTTTCCAAAAATGGTATTTATTCGGCATGTGCTTATATCTCACACTAAATAAAGTCTGTATTTTCGGAATTTACTATCATTCTAGTAAGTTTCAATTGTAAACGTTCGTGTTTTACAACCAACGTAATGATTATATCAGACTATTTTCGAGCTTGCTAGTCATTATTTTGTTAAATGGAAAGGCACTGTCATAATGACGATATTTCTGTGAAATAACAGCGAAGCGCGAATTAATAGACTCGATTGATTGTGTAACATATGATGCCATCCTTTTTTTGGTAAAAACTGTGGGATGATAACTGTTAATTGATAGCCAGATTTCGTACATTGATGTTCAACCTTATCAATAAACTTCATCAGTGGCTGTGTAATGCTTCGATATGGAGAATAGTATGTTACAAGGCGTATATCTGGCTGCCAAGCTTTCCATTTCTCCTCAAATGCTTTTGCTTCTGCTTGATCGAAGGCTACATAAAAGGCAATAATTTTATCAACGTTTAATGTCTGCGCGTAATGTATTGTATTTTCGACTACTTTCGTAATACCTGCAACAGGGACAATGAAAACATTACCCTCAACATTCGGTAATTCCACATTATCTAATCTTAGCTGTTCACCAACTGTTTTGTAATGATGTTTAATACGGTGGAACGTCCAAATAATAATTGGTAAAAAGATAAATACTGGCCATACTTGAGGCAATTTTGTCACAAAGAACATCATGGCTACAATAAAGGAAATGATCGCACCAACCGTATTGATCATAAATTTAGCAAGCCAACCTTTTGGTTTTTCACGCCACCATTTTCTCATCATTCCAGCCTGCGCTAAAGTAAATGGAATAAACACACCTACTGCATAAAGTGGAATCAAATGCTCTGTTGTTCCACCAAATAAAAAGATTAAAACAATGGCACCTAACCCAAGCATCATAATGCCATTTGAATAACCAAGTCGATCCCCACGAATTTGGAATATTCTTGGGATAAAACCGTCCTTCGATAAATTGACAGCCAGTAAAGGAAAGGCCGAATAACCTGTATTCGCAGCAAGTACTAATATCATCGCTGTTGTTCCTTGTACTATATAATAAAAAATATTACGACCTACACTTGCCTCCGCAATTTGTGAGACAACCGTTTCTTTCGCATTTGGAGCAACTCCATAAAAATATGCTAGACTCACAATACCGATAAATAACACTGCTAAAATACCGCCCATAGCTAGTAATGTTTTAGACGCATTTTTCGGCGCTGGATCTCTAAAATTAGGAATAGCATTTGAAATTGCTTCGACACCAGTCAAAGCTGAGCTTCCTGATGCAAATGCTTTTAATAATATAAATAAACTAATTCCTGCAACTGGTGTACCGACCTTTGGATGCAACTCTGCAGGAACTTGCCCTGTTACTACGTTATAAATCCCTACCCCGATTAACATCAGCATTACGATCACAAACAAATAAACTGGATACGCTAAAATAGATGCTGATTCTGTAACACCACGTAGGTTTAAAATCGTTAAACATATAACAAAAAACACAGCGATTACAACGTTATAGGGGTGAAGACTTGGAAATGCCGAAGTAATGGCATCTGTTCCAGCCGATACACTTACCGCAACTGTTAAAATATAATCGACAAGCAATGATCCCCCGGCGACCAGACCAGCATTGACGCCTAAATTTTCCCGAGAAACTACATATGCTCCACCACCATGTGGATACGCATAAATAACCTGACGATACGAGAAAATAAGTGCTGTCAGTAACACAACTACCCCAGCAGCAATCGGTAAAGAATACCAAAAGGCAACCGTACTTACTGTCATGAGTACAATTAATATTTGCTCAGGCCCATACGCTACTGATGACAAAGCATCAGAAGATAGTATGGCAAGTGCTTTTGTTTTACTAAGCTTTTGTTCCCCTAACGCATCAGATCTCAATGGTTTACCGATAATATAACGTTTTAATGAGGATTTCATATTCGACACCTTCTAGTTTCATAGAATGTGTTTCGCATTTCTAAATCGATAACACTTTAGCATAATCGGTTTTGTTCCATTCACCGGGGCCTTGTTTCATAAAATGAAGATAAAAAAATCTACAAGCCATCACTAAATAAGACTTGTAGACGTTCATTCGTCTGCCAAGCTCCACTTTTCTGCTCTTAACGCTTACGAGGTTAGCTGTCGGATTCGGGCCTGAGTAGCCCTACCCCTCAATAAATGAAGAGATTCACCCCAAGGATTACCTATGTAATCCGTAACAATTGGGTCCCCCGCGTCTAATTGCTTCAGCGATTTAGAAATTTGAAACTTTTATAATGATGTCATATTACGCCTGTATTAAGAAAAAGTAAAGATGAAGAAAACGGTTACAAAAAATTTATTTTACTTGATATTTTTGTATGCGGGCCCTCTACCATAACGTGCTGAGATTTCAGCTCCGACTGGTTGCTTTCCTAGGAAGCCGCTTCGCTTGTATTTCAGAGTCTCGTGTGTGAAGCGGAGTCGCTAAATCTCACCCTAATCATTCCTCAACTTTGGAGACGATTCTTTACTATTTGAAGAATAACGTTTTAATATTGGTAGAAAATATGTGAATACCCTAATCGGCATAAGTGGTCTGGAATTGGCTTTGTACTTAGGCCTGCACAATGTTTTTTGCTCGATAGCGTAGCGTTAGCAGCAGACATTTGGAACCCGATGAAAAATTATCTAAACCTGCATTCATCTCACCACCTATAGAGGAGGGAGACATTTGTAACTACCTTTTCACTTTCGTTACAAAAAAACAATTGATGTAAGAAGTTAAAAGCCACCTTATAAGTATATTCCCTCTTTTAAAATGGCTAAGTACATTAATCCTTGATCATTTTCAAATGAATCGAATATTTTGCTATTATGCTTCAATACATTATGGTACACAAACAAAAATCAAAGATCTTCAATGACAATTGATTTACTATATCAAAAAAATTTTGAATTAAGTAAAAAATTGAGCAAACTCCTTCACATTTTCTTCTTTTAACTATAAAATAAGTATATATAATTTTCCTCTAGGAAACTTTATTTCACTTGTGATACTCTTTGAAATGAGGGAACAACATGGTTTATAAACGAATGACGAAATCGTCTGCAGAGGCGGTTTTAGATGGAGATATAAAAGGTTGGCGACGAATCTTACCGTTTCTTGGCCCAGCCTTCATCGCTTCAGTTGCCTATATTGATCCAGGCAACTTCGCAACAAATATTACAGCAGGTTCACAATATGGATATTTACTGCTGTGGGTAATCGCCTTTTCCAATTTAATGGCGGTGTTAATTCAATCCTTGTCAGCAAAGCTTGGCATTGCGACAGGTAAAAATTTACCCGAAGTAGCACGTGAACATTTTTCTAAAAAAACTTCTATATTTTTATGGATACAGGCTGAATTGGTCATTATTGCAACAGACCTAGCAGAATTTATTGGTGCGGCACTAGGGCTGTACTTGTTATTCAATATTCCAATGTTGCCTGCAGCGCTTATTACAGCGGTGGGCTCATTTGCTATTTTAGAATTACAACGCAGAGGCTTTAGAGCGTTTGAGGCGGGTATTTCTGGCATGGTGCTTATTGTCGTTTTAGCGTTTGCATTCCAGACATTTTTAGCACAACCAAATTGGGGCGAAGTAACAATAGGCATGTTCACACCGCGCTTTAATGGAGTAGATTCTATTTTACTAGCAACAGGTATTTTAGGAGCAACGGTCATGCCACACGCTATTTACTTGCATTCTTCCTTAACCCAAAATCGTATCGTTGGCCGAAATGATGCTGAAAAAAGACGTATATTCCGTTTTGAGTTTATTGATATAATCATCGCAATGGTTATTGCCGGTGCCATCAATATGAGTATGCTTATTATTGCCGCAGCCGTATTCCATACACAAGGTGTTGTAGTGGAAGATTTAGATATCGCTTATAACGGATTAAAAGAGGCGCTTGGTCCGATGGCGGCAGTGTCCTTTGGTCTTGGACTTCTCATTGCAGGTCTTGCTAGTTCTTCAGTTGGTACACTAGCAGGTGATGTTGTGATGCAAGGCTTTATTAGAAAGAAAATTCCGCTCTATTTACGCCGCGCTGTTACAATGTTACCTCCTTTGGTCATCATTGCATCCGGCGTTAATGCGACTTACGCGCTTGTCCTAAGCCAGGTTATTTTATCCTTTGGTATTGCATTTGCTCTTATACCGCTTGTTATGTTTACAAGTAAGCGTGATATTATGGGAAGCTTAGTCAATCATCGTATTACAACAATATTAGGATGGATTGTCGTAGCGATTGTAGTTACTTTAAATCTTTATTTATTATGGCAAACAGTATTTGGTTGAAAAAATGCCAGCCACAAAACCTCAAATTTGGTTTTGTGGCTGGCATTTCTACATGTAAGGGACTACTCCATAATGTGTGGTTGATTTCCGTTCCGACTGGGTACTTTGCTTTCGCATAGAGCAAAGCTTGCCGGGGGCATCCGATGAGCCGCTTGGGCAACAGGTATTTTTTGCGCGAAAGCGTAGAGCTAACGTAGCGGCAGCAACATGGGTTTATTCTGTGCGAAAGCGTAGTGCAACGAAGCGACAGCAGGATGTTGATCACGAAGCATTATCACAGGATGTGATGCTCTTAGCCTTCGTTCCCCTATCGTTTTAACAATTGTCGCCCCTACTACAATGCGCTATTTTTTACCTTTAAATATCTACCTTCTCAATGTTCCGAAATGATAAGTAGGCCACGCTTATACCGATTATAGCTAAAGTGATTGGTATAAAAATAATATCATACAAGGTGAAGTTACCCGAATTTGATGATACGACCATTGCGATTAATATAGAAGATACAATCGTTGCCGGAATGGAGTATTTTCTCATACCGAAATACAATGGTATTAATGCGATGCATGATGCTGAAACTGCATTCATAACCACAGCGGGAATTCGTTGTATTACGGAAGAGAACGTTACCACATCTGGAAGCAATTGAAAATAACTGCTAACAACACTAAAAATTGCTGTAATAAAAATTGTCGAGAAAATAATTGCACTAAAGGTAAAAAGAACAACTATGCCAAGCTTTGAAGCAATTAGTTTTTTTCTATTGATCGGGTACATAAAGGCTACAGTGATCGTTTTATATTTGAATTCTCCAATAATAAACTTGGCGATTAACACACTACCAAAAATAATAAATACTACTCTTACAAATGTATCTATGAGACCAAATGCCGTCTGATAAGTTCTAAAATCTTGATCTCCTTCTACTTTAGTAATAAATAGAAGCATAAATATAACAGCTAATATCACAAAATCTGCGAAAATAGCTCGTTTTATATATGAACCAATATGATATTTTTTCATTTCTAGACGCATTAAATTAAGCACTAGCGACACCTCCATTGATTAATTTCAAGAAATAATCCTCTAATGAGCTTGTTTTTTTGCTAATGCCCTCAATTTCAATATCATGCTCAATCAATGTTTTAGATAGCACCTTTTGTGAAGCTGTCGATTCATAAATTCGAATACATGTATCATCCATTAGTTTGAAATTAGTAATATTTAATTTACTTTCTATAATAAAGGCAGCCTTTTTCCCATCATTGACAATCACTTCAATATAATCTGCTTGACTACGATTGACAGCATCCATTGATACTTCCTTAATTAATCTTCCATCTTTAATAACCCCAACTGTATCTGCCAATTGCTCAATTTCACCCAAAATATGACTAGAGATAATAATCGTAATTCCATACTCTTTACAAAGCATCTTGAATAGTTCTCGAAGCTCTTTAATGCCAACTGGATCTAGTCCATTTATCGGCTCGTCTAAAATAAGTAATTCCGGCTTAGTAATAATTGCACGTGCAATACCCAACCGTTGTTTCATCCCTAGAGAAAAGTCTTTTACACGTTTCTTCTCAGTGTTTGTTAGTTTCACTAGATCTAGGACATGGGCAATCTCTTTCTTGTCATAATAGCCCATATATTCACAATGTAATTCTAACGTTTCCTTTGCTGTTAAATCTTCATAGAAAATTGGATATTCAATAATCGTTCCCATTCTTTTCAGCACGTCGTATGAGCGGTCCATTAATTTTTCACCAAATATTTCGATATCTCCACTCGTTGGCTTCGTAAGGTTTGTTAGCATTTTCATTACTGTCGTTTTACCAGCACCATTAGGACCTAAAAAACCGTAAATCTCTCCCTTTTTAACATGCATAGTCACAGCAGAAACAACTTCTTTTCCCTCAAACACCTTTGTAAGCTGATTTGTTTTCACAATATATGTCATGTAGATCTCTCCCTTTAATTTAGCTACCTTTATTATAAAAAATGAAACTCTCTAATTTATTACTTGATTCTTACAAATTTCTTAAGGGCAGAAGAAAAGCCTGTAAAGCCATAAAATTGCTCTACAAGCATGACTGCTCAGTATGTTATTCGTTTTAAAGAAACTGTAAAAATGGTCTTCTCATATGGGATACTGGAAAGCTGGATGGAACCCTCCATTAATTCTACAAGGCGTTTTGTAATAGTTAAGCCAAGGCCACTCCCTTGAAAGGATTTATTTCTGGAATCCTCAAGCGTATACATTCTTTCAAAAACATTATCAATATGATATTCGTCAATCCCCTTACCACGATCCCAGACATCAATGAAAATATTAGTATCATCATTTCTTACTGTGAGGCCAATGATGTTTCCCGCTGCCCCATAGGCAACAGCATTTGACAGTAAATTATTCAGAACCCTATCTAACGCTTCTTCATTGCCAAATGCATATACGGACATCTCTGGTATTGCTATATCGATTTCTAGTCCCATAGAAGTGACCATATCGTAAAATGATAAAATATTTTTTCGGCAAATTTCATTAACATTAATTTTCGTCATTGGATAATCTGTATCTCCTGCCTCCAATTTTGCCAGGTCAAAAAATGTATGGATTATTTTTAATACTTCCAATGATTTCGAATGAACGCCCTTGAGCAACCGGCGCTGCTCCTCTTCACTAAGTGATTGCTTCAGCTGTAGCATTTCCGTATAACCTAGTACAACTGTTAAAGGTGTTTTAAGATCATGTGAAATATTGGCTAACATTTTTTTCATAGAGCTTTCCATTTTTCGATGTGTCGCCGATACTCTTTGATTGTGATCTAACAACGCATTCATCGCAATAAGTAGTTGCTGTAATTCTTGATTTGCTGTCGGCACTAAAATCTTTTCGCTCGATTGTTCGTTAATGATTGCTTGCAGTTTTTGATGCATGTATTGAATAGAAGCGTTTTGTTGTTTTTTAACTCTCACCTGAAAAATAATAATGCCTACAAGTAACACAATCATCAGTAATAGAAATATAATCATCTGTTTATCCTTCAAATTTATAGCCGATTCCCCAAAGTGTTTTAATATATAGCGGATTGGATGGATCGTCTTCTATTTTTTCACGCAATCTTCTTATATGTACATTAATAATATTTTCATCCCCATAGTAAGCATCATTCCAAATCAATTGGTAAATTTGTTGCTTTGTAAAAACCCGATTACGGTTTGTCACGAATAATTTTAAGATAGCAAATTCCTTTGATGTGAGTTTTACTTGTTGTCCATTCTTCTCAGCTGAAAAATTAACAAGGTCGATCGATAAGTTGTCTATCTCTACTATATCTTTCTTCTCCTCTACTTGACTGGAGTATTTCGTAGCTCTTCGAATTGCGGCTTTGACACGTGCTGAAAATTCCAGCATTGAGAATGGCTTAGCGATATAATCATCTGCCCCTAATCCTAATCCTAACGCTTTATCAACATCACTATCCTTAGCTGACATAATGATTATTGGAAGTGATGCTTGCTCTCGTATAATCTTTAAAACTTCTAATCCATTAAGTTTCGGTATCATAATATCTAAGATCACTAAATCAAAGTGATTGTTTAAACAATTTTGTAATGCTTCCTCACCATTTACCGCAGAGGTGACAAGGAACCCCTCCATCGTTAAATAGTTTTCCACCATTTCACGAATGGCTTCGTCATCTTCTACTAGTAATATATTGTTTTGCACTTTCATGCACCTCTCTTCTAAAATCTATAAATTTTATTTTATTGGTTTAGCACCATAACGATTATCTCAAGATATAATACTTTATTAATTGAAGCGGTAATAAACTAGTTTCATACAAATCACCTGTGATAGTAATAACTAGTTCTTCCTTTGGCCAAATAAAAATATATTGCCCCCCATAACCTAATGCAAAGAAATATTGATTATCTACCGAAAAAGCTTTAGTTTCATTCTGTTTATTTACCCACCAATGCATCCCGTAATAACCAATTTTGTCATAAGTCATTAAATTAGGCTTTATCGAATGGTTAATCCAATCCTCTGAAACTATCCTTTTCTCGTTATATACACCCTTCTTTAAAACTAAGAGCCCAACTTTCATCATATCTTCTGCCTTTAATAAAAGACCATCTGCCCCTTTACTAATTTTCTTCTTATCCTCGTACCATTGATATTCGAGAATACCCAATGGTTGAAATAAATAACGATTGGCAAATTCTTTTGTTTTCATATTCGTAACTTTCTGCAATATAGCAGAAAGTATATGGGAGCAACCCGAGTTATAATTCATATGCGTACCAACTGGATGCACCATCGGGCGATCTATTATAAATTTTACTATATCAGAATGAAATACCATAGGAGCAAAACAATTCCATTCCCCAAATTCCGGGAAATCTAACCCTTCCGTCATTGTTAAAAGATGATATATTGTCATATCCATTTTACGTTTATCATCTTGCCGTTCGAATAGTTCAGGAAAAAAAGTATGGACAGGTATATGAATAGATTCCAAATATTTTTGATCTATTGCAATGCCAAATAGAATTGAAAGAATACTCTTTGTACAAGAATTAATTTTATGAAGTTTCTGTTGTTGTTTCTTATTTTTATAGTATCGAAATATCGTTTTACCATGACTATTAATCAAAAAAGTATTAATCTTTTCTTTTTTTAATCTATATTGTAAAAATGGGTAGTCTATCATTTTTCCCCCTCTGATTATTTTTCTTCACCTATTGGGCTTTTCCGTGCAGTTATTTTTGCTTTCGGTATAAATAATTGCTGCCCGTTAATAGTGGATAAATTATTTATAATTTGGGCCATCACCAAAACGAGGGGTTGATTTCCGTTCCGGCTGGGCGTTTTTATCGCTGCCGCTTCGCTTTCGCGCAGAGCAAAGCTTCCTGGGGTGTCCGATGAGCCGCTTCGCCTCGCTCCAGTGTCTTATCTAAGACGCTGATTCCCATGGAGTCACCCAGCCTCCACTCCAATCAACTAATAACCAAAAATATTATCAACTACTTGTGGTTATTGATCTATAATTTACCATATGTAATATCTTTGTTTCATATATCTTTTGCAAAATAGTAAAAAAAGCCGTTCCATAACCATCATTCAATGGATTATAGAACAGCTTTAATATTAGTCTTCCACCTTTAAATCACATTCTTTAAGTGGAAGCATTTTTGTTTTATGCTTGATTTTATAGCCAAGCCATAACAGCAAGAAAAGAGGAATACCGATATACGAGACAAGGACTCCGTACCAATCTACTGTATCACCCATAAAGGCATTGTAGTTTTGTCCAATAACAACAATCATACAAACCGTAAAGGCAAATAGCGGACCGAATGGGAACAGCTTTGCTCTATACGGCAATAATTTCGGATCTAAGCCTTGTGCCTCGAATGCTCGACGGAAGCGGTAATGGCTAAATGCAATACCTAACCAAGCAATGAATCCAGACATTCCTGAGGCATTTAGAAGCCACATGTAGACCACACCATCACCAAAGAATGAAGCTAAAAATGCTAGGGAGCCTACAGCTAAAGTCGCCAGCAATGCGTAAATCGGAATACCTCGACGGCTTAGTTTAGTGAAAAATTTCGGTGCATGTCCATCTACCGCTAATTGCCAAAGCATACGAGAAGATGCGTACAGCCCTGAATTCCCTGCTGACAGCATTGCCGTTAGAATGATAGCATTCATCAATGATGCCGCAAAGGCAATTCCTAAACGGTCGAACACCAGTGTAAATGGTGAAACAGCGATATCTTCAGATAATAAACGTGCGTCTGTAAATGGAATCAACAACCCAATTGCACCGATTGCTAAAATATAGAACAAAAGAATTCGCCAGAAAACAGACTTAACTGCTTTCGGAATATTTTTACCAGGATCATCTGTTTCACCTGCTGTTATTCCAAGTAGCTCTGTCCCTTGGAACGAGAATCCTGCAGCTAAGAAAATACCAAATGTAGCAAGGAATCCACCGTGGAATGGTCCATCACTAATAAAGAAATTCGTAAAGCCTACCGGAGCGTTTCCTCCTAAAATACCAAAAATCATTAAAAAACTGATGATAATAAAAATGATTACAGTTACAACCTTTATCATGGCAAACCAATATTCACTTTCACCATAGCTTTTTACCGATAATAGATTGAACGTTAAAACGACGGCAATAAATAAAACAGTCCAAAGTGCTGATGAGCTATCTGGGAACCAATATTTCATAATTAATGATACAGCAGAAATTTCTGCTGCAATTGTAATTGCCCAGTTGTACCAGTAGTTCCAACCAAGTGCAAAGCCTAGAGCTGGGTCTACAAACTTTGTAGCATAAGTACTAAATGAACCCGATGATGGCATATAGGCTGCCATTTCGCCTAAGCTCGTCATTAAAAAATACACCATGATACCGATTAATGCATAAGCGAGTAGTGCACCTCCAGGTCCTGCTTGTGCAATTGCACCACCACTAGCTAAAAACAATCCAGTACCGATTGTACCGCCTAATGAAATCATTGTAATATGACGGCTTTTTAATTCTTTTTTCAGCTTCGGCGCTTTATGTCCGAGCTGATTGACTTTTATTTCACTCACAATATAGCTTCCTTCCTTTTAAGAGGCAAAAAAATGCCATCACATGAACGTTACTGTGATGGCTAAGTAAATCCTCTGTTCTTTCAAAATGATAGCTCAACACGTTGTCCAAACGTGACAGTTCTGTTCCTTTCGGAGACAGCCCCAGCATGAGGTTTTCAAGTCCCCTCACACTTCGGCAGTATTTCCTTTCAGCTAATTTCTCAAATGCTTGTCATTTCCATTAACATACTCTTAAATACCGCGACCTCTACCTCAATATAAACATGAGGCATTAAATATTAAATTTATGATGGGTATTAGTTTAACATATGACCTATGACATTTCAATAACCAGAGTAATGTTCTGTATTTTGTGAATTTTCAACTATTTTTATTAATGTGATAAAGTGGTATAGTGATTCAATCAAAATTGTTCTAACAGGGGGGATTTATTTGACTACTCATGAACATACCGATACTTATCCTAGCAGGAAAATTAACTGGAAAGGTACAACCTTATTACTAGTTATCGGAGTAATTTGTATTGCCTCGACATTACGGATGCCGCTAACAGTTGTTGGACCTATTACTTCCTTTATTCGTGAAGACCTCGGCATATCCCATGTACTAGCAGGCTTTCTAACGACGATTCCATTGCTAGCATTTGCAATCATTTCACCATTTGCACCAATTGTCGCACGTAAATTCGGACTAGAATTAACATTATTTTTATCGACTATTCTATTAGCGGTAGGGATTGTATTACGCTCCCTTGGCACAACTAGTTTACTTATTTTTGGTACTATGCTAATTGGTATAGCCATTTCATTCGGTAACGTACTAATTCCGGGATTACTTAAATTGAAATTTCCCTATCACGTAGGTTTACTTATGGCATTTTTTACAATGTCGATGAATTTGACAGCTGGACTCGGCGCTGGCATTAGCTATCCTATTGCCAACTCATCACTCGGTTGGCAAGGTGCACTGGCAATCGCACTTGTTCTTGTGGTGTTAACCATCTTAATTTGGATTCCACAGTTGAAATTTAATAAGCCTGAACCGAATGTTGAGACTACGAAAGAACGTATACCATTATGGAAATCACCTGTTACTTGGGCAGTAACAGGGGCTATGGGATTTCAGTCATTATTATTCTACACAACTGCCGCTTGGATTCCTGAAATATATATAGCACAAGGATTAGCTGCAGATCGTGCAGGCTGGATGTTTTCCATCATGCAATTTTCACAAGTTCCAATGGCTTTAGCTGTGCCTATTATCGCTAGTAAAATGACATCTCAACGTCCTCTCGTATTAATGTTTACGGCATTTTACTTAGTTGGCTTTATCGGGGTAGTCATGGAATGGACAAGCCTCGCTGTACTATGGATGGTGCTACTAGGCTTAGCCGGAGGTGCTTCATTCGCATTAGCGATGATGTTCTTTACACTACGTACCCGTACAGCTTTAGAAGCAGCTGATTTATCAGGATTCGCACAATCATTAGGATATTTATTAGCCGCAATCGGTCCAATTTTATTTGGATATTTACATGATTTATTTGGTGGCTGGAATATAGCAGGTTGGTTATTTGTTATCGTAGTATTGATACTTTTCTTATGTTCATTTAGGGCTTCTAAAAATGAATATGTGAATTAAATAAGGTGGCTCATGAGCTTCTTTAAGCGGATGTCTTTTGTACCGAAAGCGTAGCGACAGGTACAGATGTTTGAACACCCGCTGAAAGAAGTTAAAGTGGGCTGCCTTTTTCTCTAATAAGGTGGTTTCTGATAAAAATAATTCGGTGTATTGTAAATATTAACATAGGGCTTATGGAAAATATGAGTCGTAGCTGGTGAAAGAGGTGGAATCAACCACGTCCAATTGCCTGTAACCTTACGATCCGCCGCTGCTTCAGTTTCCTCAAACAATTTAAATTGCTGTGCAGCTGTATGATGATCTACAATGCTCACACCGTCTTCTTTAAAAGAATGTAGTACGGCAATATTCAGCTCGACTAATGCACGATCACGCCATAAAGAAGCCTGTTTAGTTGTATCGAGATTGAAAATTTCTGCTATAGCGGGCAGCATATTATAACGTTCATGATCTGCTAAATTACGTGCCCCGATTTCTGTACCCATATACCAACCATTGAATGGGGCAGCCTCAAAATCAATACCTGCCATTTGGAAACGCATACTCGATATAATCGGCACTGCATACCATTTTAATCCTAGCTTCTCTACTTGAGATGATTCTGGATGACGAATCGGTACCTGTAGTACATACTCGTCAGGAATCCTAAACAATTGCGGCTCCCTTCCGTCCATTTGTACAACAAGTGGAAGGACATCAAATGCCGTTCCCTCTCCTTGCCAACCAAGTGACTCACATAATTTTGTAAACTCAACAGAATGCAAATCACCAATGATTCCAGATTCAGTTTCATAGCCAGCATAACGGATTAGCTGATGATTCCATATACGAACACGCCCTGGTGCAAAAACCGTTATTGTTGGACGAATTTTTCCACCATTTGTTGCATACTTAATATGTTCAAGCAAAGCTTTGAAGATACCCTCTTCATTGGAAATATCGCGGGCATCTACAACATGCAGTGATTGCCAAAACAATCGACCAATACACTTATTACTATTACGCCAGGCCACTCGTGCACCAAAGATTAATTCTTCCGTTGTCGGTATATATTCGCCTGCAGTTTTAATTTGCTGTGACTTATTTTCTAGCCATGTTTTCGACTCATTTTGTTCTACTTGATAAAGTTCTAAAAAACGCTGTACTTCCTGTAAATTCATATCGAATTCCTCCATCTACCCTCATATTAGAGGAATGGAACTATAATCACCACGAAAAAATCTGCCAGAAAACATACATATTTTATATATGAAATACTTTGTTCAATATTTCATACCACCTCTTCATTTTATGAATTATGCCTCGGTATAATTGCCGCTGTCGTGCAAATAAACAATGCGTCAGGATTCGTCTTTATGCTTAAGCCTTCACTAAAATTATTTATTAAAAGGGTTCCCATCTTGAGTAGACATTATAAAAATCAGGAGAAATTACAGAGGAAAATTTTTTAAGTAGAGATATGCTATTATAACGTTTATTATAACGTTTTATTATGCCGAAGTAGGTAATACACGAGACGCATTAGGCCCCATTTTGCACTCCCTTTGCAGTATTTAGGAGTAGAAGTTATTATTTGTGCTTTAGAAATAAAATTTCCTTAACGCATGATGAACTTTGTTTGTCAGTATAGTTCGCATAAAAAAAAGCATGTCGCACTAATGTGCAACATGCTTGATGACCCGTACGGGATTCGAACCCGTGTTACCGCCGTGAAAGGGCGGTGTCTTAACCACTTGACCAACGGGCCGTGGCTCCGAAGGCAGGACTCGAACCTGCGACAACCTGATTAACAGTCAGGTGCTACTACCAACTGAGCTACTTCGGAATAATGGTGGGCCTAAATGGACTCGAACCATCGACCTCACGCTTATCAGGCGTGCGCTCTAACCAGCTGAGCTATAGGCCCATTATTTTTTGGAGCGGGTGATGAGAATCGAACTCACGACATCAGCTTGGAAGGCTGAGGTTTTACCATTAAACTACACCCGCAGATGGTGGGTCAGGACGGAATCGAACCGCCGACACTTAGAGCTTCAATCTAATGCTCTACCAACTGAGCTACTGACCCGGAAAATGGAGGAGGTAGAGGGATTCGAACCCCCGCGCGGTGTTACCCGCCTGTCGGTTTTCAAGACCGATCCCTTCAGCCAGACTTGGGTATACCTCCGGAAATTATATAAATGGTGGAGCCTAGCGGGATCGAACCGCTGACCTCCTGCGTGCAAGGCAGGCGCTCTCCCAGCTGAGCTAAGGCCCCAATAATTAAGAAAGATGGTCGGAATGACAGGATTCGAACCTACGACCCCTTGGTCCCAAACCAAGTGCTCTACCAAGCTGAGCTACATTCCGATATTATAGGCTTTTTTGGCGCGCCCGACAGGAGTCGAACCCATAACCTTCTGATCCGTAGTCAGACGCTCTATCCAATTGAGCTACGGGCGCATTTATAAAAACTGATGAGCCATGAAGGACTCGAACCTTCGACCCTCTGATTAAAAGTCAGATGCTCTACCAACTGAGCTAATGGCTCAAACTAAGAAATGAATGGCTGGGGTACTAGGATTCGAACCTAGGCATGACGGAATCAAAATCCGTTGCCTTACCGCTTGGCTATACCCCAATAATTAAATGGGGCGACTGATGGGAATCGAACCCACGAATGCCGGAACCACAATCCGGTGCGTTAACCACTTCGCCACAATCGCCACTATATGTAATCATAGCAGTGTTTGATAACGAGTACCTCGAAACCTGGCAGGGGCAGTAGGAATCGAACCCACACCAAAGGTTTTGGAGACCTCTATTCTACCGTTGAACTATGCCCCTAAAATGGTGGAGGGGGACGGATTCGAACCGCCGAACCCTAAGGAGCGGATTTACAGTCCGCCGCGTTTAGCCTCTTCGCTACCCCTCCAAGGGATGGTGCCGGCGATAGGAGTCGAACCCACGACCTACTGATTACAAGTCAGTTGCTCTACCAACTGAGCTACACCGGCAAAAAAAAATGGCGGTCCCGACCGGGATCGAACCGGCGATCTCCTGCGTGACAGGCAGGCATGTTAACCGCTACACCACGGGACCATTATGGTGGAGGATGACGGGCTCGAACCGCCGACCCCCTGCTTGTAAGGCAGGTGCTCTCCCAGCTGAGCTAATCCTCCTGGGTATAATGCCTAGCGACGTCCTACTCTCACAGGGGGAAGCCCCCAACTACCATCGGCGCTAAAGAGCTTAACTTCCGTGTTCGGTATGGGAACGGGTGTGACCTCTTTGCCATCATCACTAGACTATTGTCGGCTTCCAATATACATCGTATTTCTTCGTCAGCTTCTGTCGTTCAGTCAGTCACGTACTTAAGTACGCTCCTTCCTTCTCTCCATCGCTTCCTCGAACTACTCGTATCTTGAAACCCTTGGTTGAAAGAATTATTCTTTCAAAACTGGATAAACGGTGCATTGATTGTTTCAAACATTTTGGTTAAGTCCTCGATCGATTAGTATTCGTCAGCTCCATGTGTCACCACACTTCCACCTCGAACCTATCTACCTCATCGTCTTTGAGGGATCTTACTTACTTGCGTAATGGGAAATCTCATCTTGAGGGGGGCTTCATGCTTAGATGCTTTCAGCACTTATCCCGTCCACACATAGCTACCCAGCGATGCCTTTGGCAAGACAACTGGTACACCAGCGGTGTGTCCATCCCGGTCCTCTCGTACTAAGGACAGCTCCTCTCAAATTTCCTACGCCCACGACGGATAGGGACCGAACTGTCTCACGACGTTCTGAACCCAGCTCGCGTACCGCTTTAATGGGCGAACAGCCCAACCCTTGGGACCGACTACAGCCCCAGGATGCGATGAGCCGACATCGAGGTGCCAAACCTCCCCGTCGATGTGGACTCTTGGGGGAGATAAGCCTGTTATCCCCGGGGTAGCTTTTATCCGTTGAGCGATGGCCCTTCCATGCGGAACCACCGGATCACTAAGCCCGTCTTTCGACCCTGCTCGACTTGTAGGTCTCGCAGTCAAGCTCCCTTGTGCCTTTACACTCTACGAATGATTTCCAACCATTCTGAGGGAACCTTTGGGCGCCTCCGTTACCTTTTAGGAGGCGACCGCCCCAGTCAAACTGTCCGCCTGACACTGTCTCCTGCCCCGCTAAGGGGCATGGGTTAGAATTTCAATACAACCAGGGTAGTATCCCACCGACGCCTCCTTCGAAGCTGGCGCTCCGAGATCTCTGGCTCCTACCTATCCTGTACAAGTTGTACCAAAATTCAATATCAGGCTACAGTAAAGCTCCACGGGGTCTTTCCGTCCTGTCGCGGGTAACCTGCATCTTCACAGGTACTATAATTTCACCGAGTCTCTCGTTGAGACAGTGCCCAGATCGTTACGCCTTTCGTGCGGGTCGGAACTTACCCGACAAGGAATTTCGCTACCTTAGGACCGTTATAGTTACGGCCGCCGTTTACTGGGGCTTCAATTCGCAGCTTCGCTTGCGCTAACCACTCCTCTTAACCTTCCAGCACCGGGCAGGCGTCAGCCCCTATACGTCACCTTACGGTTTTGCAGAGACCTGTGTTTTTGCTAAACAGTCGCCTGGGCCTATTCACTGCGGCTCTCATGCGCTTGCACGCTCAAGAGCACCCCTTCTCCCGAAGTTACGGGGTCATTTTGCCGAGTTCCTTAACGAGAGTTCTCTCGCACACCTTAGGATTCTCTCCTCGACTACCTGTGTCGGTTTGCGGTACGGGCACCTCTCACCTCGATAGAGGCTTTTCTTGGCAGTGTGAAATCAGGAACTTCGTCCATACGGACTCGCCATCACAGCTCAACGTTACAGTGTGCGGATTTGCCTACACACACGCCTTACTGCTTGGACGCGCATATCCAACAGCGCGCTTACCCTATCCTACTGCGTCCCCCCATTTCTCAAACGGTGAGGAGGTGGTACAGGAATATCAACCTGTTGTCCATCGCCTACGCCTATCGGCCTCGGCTTAGGTCCCGACTAACCCTGAGCGGACGAGCCTTCCTCAGGAAACCTTAGTCATACGGTGGACGGGATTCTCACCCGTCTTTCGCTACTCATACCGGCATTCTCACTTCTAAGCGCTCCACCAGTCCTTCCGATCTGACTTCAACGCACTTAGAACGCTCTCCTACCACTGACATCGTAGATGTCAATCCACAGCTTCGGTGAATCGTTTAGCCCCGATACATTTTCGGCGCAGCGTCACTCGACCAGTGAGCTATTACGCACTCTTTAAATGATGGCTGCTTCTAAGCCAACATCCTGGTTGTCTGTGCAACGCCACATCCTTTTCCACTTAACGATTACTTTGGGACCTTAGCTGGTGGTCTGGGCTGTTTCCCTTTTGACTACGGATCTTATCACTCGCAGTCTGACTCCCGTGTATAAATATCTGGCATTCGGAGTTTGTCTGAATTCGGTAAACCGGGATGGCCCCCTAGTCCAAACAGTGCTCTACCTCCAGTATTCTCATCACGAGGCTAGCCCTAAAGCTATTTCGGAGAGAACCAGCTATCTCCAAGTTCGATTGGAATTTCTCCGCTACCCACACCTCATCCCCGCACTTTTCAACGTGCGTGGGTTCGGGCCTCCAGTAAGTGTTACCTCACCTTCACCCTGGACATGGGTAGATCACCTGGTTTCGGGTCTACGACCACGTACTATTTCGCCCTATTCAGACTCGCTTTCGCTGCGGCTCCGCCTTCTAAAGCTTAACCTCGCACGTAATCGTAACTCGCCGGTTCATTCTACAAAAGGCACGCTATCACCCATTAACGGGCTCTAACTACTTGTAGGCACACGGTTTCAGGATCTCTTTCACTCCCCTCCCGGGGTGCTTTTCACCTTTCCCTCACGGTACTGGTTCACTATCGGTCACTAGGTAGTATTTAGCCTTGGGAGATGGTCCTCCCGGATTCCGACGGAATTTCACGTGTTCCGCCGTACTCAGGATCCACTCAGGAGAGAACGAACTTTCGACTACAGGGCTTTTACCTGCTCTGGCGGACCTTTCCAAGTCGCTTCATCTAACTCGCTCTTTTGTAACTCCGTATAGAGTGTCCTACAACCCCAAGAGGCAAGCCTCTTGGTTTGGGCTCTTCCCGTTTCGCTCGCCGCTACTCAGGGAATCGATTTTTCTTTCTCTTCCTCCAGGTACTTAGATGTTTCAGTTCCCTGGGTCTGCCTTCAAGACGCTATGTATTCACGTCAAGATACTACGCGATTAAACGTAGTGGGTTCCCCCATTCGGAAATCTCCGGATCAAAGCTCACTTACAGCTCCCCGAAGCATATCGGTGTTAGTGCCGTCCTTCATCGGCTCCTAGTGCCAAGGCATTCGCCGTGCGCCCTTAATAACTTAACCAAGTTATTAAGCCTATAAAAAAACTTAAAAAATAAATGTGTTTGTTACAATTTCAATGTCGTTTTATCCAGTTTTCAAAGAACACGTTTTGAAGTATTTCATTCGTAAGAATGAACCTTCAAAACTGAACGCAAAACGTAATCTTACAAACCCTAGGTTTGTATTCCGAAAATATCCTTAGAAAGGAGGTGATCCAGCCGCACCTTCCGATACGGCTACCTTGTTACGACTTCACCCCAATCATCTATCCCACCTTCGGCGGCTGGCTCCAAAAGGTTACCCCACCGACTTCGGGTGTTACAAACTCTCGTGGTGTGACGGGCGGTGTGTACAAGGCCCGGGAACGTATTCACCGCGGCATGCTGATCCGCGATTACTAGCGATTCCGGCTTCATGTAGGCGAGTTGCAGCCTACAATCCGAACTGAGAACGACTTTATCGGATTAGCTCCCTCTCGCGAGTTGGCAACCGTTTGTATCGTCCATTGTAGCACGTGTGTAGCCCAGGTCATAAGGGGCATGATGATTTGACGTCATCCCCACCTTCCTCCGGTTTGTCACCGGCAGTCACCTTAGAGTGCCCAACTAAATGATGGCAACTAAGATCAAGGGTTGCGCTCGTTGCGGGACTTAACCCAACATCTCACGACACGAGCTGACGACAACCATGCACCACCTGTCACCGTTGTCCCCGAAGGGAAAACCATATCTCTACAGTGGTCAACGGGATGTCAAGACCTGGTAAGGTTCTTCGCGTTGCTTCGAATTAAACCACATGCTCCACCGCTTGTGCGGGCCCCCGTCAATTCCTTTGAGTTTCAGTCTTGCGACCGTACTCCCCAGGCGGAGTGCTTAATGCGTTAGCTGCAGCACTAAGGGGCGGAAACCCCCTAACACTTAGCACTCATCGTTTACGGCGTGGACTACCAGGGTATCTAATCCTGTTTGCTCCCCACGCTTTCGCGCCTCAGCGTCAGTTACAGACCAGAAAGTCGCCTTCGCCACTGGTGTTCCTCCAAATCTCTACGCATTTCACCGCTACACTTGGAATTCCACTTTCCTCTTCTGCACTCAAGTCCCCCAGTTTCCAATGACCCTCCACGGTTGAGCCGTGGGCTTTCACATCAGACTTAAAGGACCGCCTGCGCGCGCTTTACGCCCAATAATTCCGGACAACGCTTGCCACCTACGTATTACCGCGGCTGCTGGCACGTAGTTAGCCGTGGCTTTCTAATAAGGTACCGTCAAGGTACAGCCAGTTACTACTGTACTTGTTCTTCCCTTACAACAGAGTTTTACGATCCGAAAACCTTCTTCACTCACGCGGCGTTGCTCCATCAGGCTTTCGCCCATTGTGGAAGATTCCCTACTGCTGCCTCCCGTAGGAGTCTGGGCCGTGTCTCAGTCCCAGTGTGGCCGATCACCCTCTCAGGTCGGCTACGCATCGTCGCCTTGGTGAGCCGTTACCTCACCAACTAGCTAATGCGCCGCGGGCCCATCTTATAGCGACAGCGAGATGCCGTCTTTCAGTATTTCACCATGAAGTAAAATAGATTATTCGGTATTAGCCCCGGTTTCCCGGAGTTATCCCAAACTATAAGGTAGGTTGCCCACGTGTTACTCACCCGTCCGCCGCTAACGTCAAAGGAGCAAGCTCCTTCTCTGTTCGCTCGACTTGCATGTATTAGGCACGCCGCCAGCGTTCGTCCTGAGCCAGGATCAAACTCTCCATAAAAAGAAATTTGATTAGCTCAAATTGTTTTGCTGGCATCATGTTTGATGTCCAAAATTTTGTTTCGTTCACTAACTCAAGGTTAGCTACTAAAAACTTTATTGATTACGTTTTGCTTGTTCAGTTTTCAAGGTTCATTTCGTTACCGTTTTTTTCAACCGCAACTCTTATATAATATCATGTCGCGAACTCTATGTCAACAATTAATTTTATTTAATTTAATTGTTTTTCAGTAGATGTCTTAGCGACTTGTATAATAATACACGCTTAATCTAATACGGTCAACACTTTTTCTAAAAAAAATTGATAGTTTTTCATTTTTCCGAGAAACTTCCTATTATAATGATCACGAAAAAAATTTAATATTAGACTCACAATCTGAAGTTAATTTAATATTTTATTATTATTTAAAATATAATTTTATCATAATCTCTATTAAAAAATTAATTATTTTTCAACTAAAAATAAAAAACTCGGTTATTATACCGAGTTTTTAAAACGGGAAGAAAAATGGAATTGCTAGCATCATGACAATAAACATAATAATCTGTAATGGTATTCCAATCTTCACAAAATCCATAAATTTATAACCGCCAGCCGTCATTACAAGCGCATTTGTCGGGGAAGCAATTGGTGTAACAAACGCCATACTCGCTGCTACAGCAACAGCAATCATAAATGTCGTTGGACTTGCTTCCATTGCAATCGCTGCATTCATAGCAATTGGTGCAAACAAGACAGCAGTCGCCGTATTACTAATAAATTGTCCAAAAATAACTGTTAAAATATATACACCAATTAGTACTCCATACGGTCCGTAATCTCCAAGTGCGTTAATAATACCATCGGATAGAATAACCATACCACCTGTTTTCTCCAATGCAGTCGCCATCGGGAGCATCGCAGCTACAAGCACAATACTTTCAAAGTTCATATTGCCGTATGCATCCTCCATATTACGTAAACAGCCTGTTAATATCATTAATACAGCACCAATCATAACGGAAATAACAGCAGGGAAAATTTCAAATGCCATTAAGACAATCATTAAAAGCATAATGACACCGGCAATACCAGCTTTCCCCGTTGCTGCCGCGACACTCGCATGCTCTTTCGGCTGACCGACAACAACGACATCCTGCGTTTCCCTTGCAAGTAATAGAATTTCATCCCATGATCCTTGCACTAAAATGGCATCTCCAAATTTCAATTTATGCTTCACCATGTCTTGAAGTTTATAGCCGCCTCTACGATTAATGCCGATTATATTAAGATTATATTTTTCTCGGAAGCCCAGGGAGCTAACAGTCTCGTTAATAAAGCTCGAATTTGGCGTTAATAATACTTCAGCAATACCAAGATGTTTCGATACCAATTCATCAGCTTCTCCTTCGACTAGTTCCTGCATCTCTAGACTATAATCCGCAGCAAAGCGACGAATATTTTCTTCCTCACCTTGGACATACAATTCATCTTTGGCATGTATCACGCTTGTCGGACCTGCCATCTCCTGATATGTCATCGGTAAAAAATTAATGCCTTCTTGAGATCGGCGGTGAATTTTCATCATACAAAGCATATATTTGGCCGGAAGCTTTAATTCTGCTAATGTTGCATCAATCATCGGGGAACCTTCAGGCACAAACACTTTAAACAAACGATTGTTTAAATCATATTGCTTAATAATCTTCTTTGGTGATAGTTTATAGTCAGCTTTCGTTTGTGTGCGATTTTTTTTATTTGGTAAAAGAATATTGCGCACGAGTACTAAATAGATAATACCGACAATCATTCCTACAATACCGATGGGAGTCACTTCGAAAAACCCTAGTTTATTATAGCCACGATCTACTAATAACTGACTGACAATTAAATTTGTTGGTGAAGCAATTAATGTCATAAGCCCCGAAAGACTCGCAACATAAGAAAGTGGTAGCAAGAATTTCGAAGGGCTTTCCTTCATACTAATGGCAATACTAACAACGATCGGCATCATTAAAGCTACAGTACCTGTATTACTCATAAAGGCACCTACCGTCCCTACAATAATGAGCAGTAACACAAATAATTTCAGCTCACTATCACCAGACCATTTCAACAATAATCGTCCTGCCATCCCTGCAAGTCCAGTACGTAAAATTCCTGCGCCCACAACAAACAACCCTGCAATCATTAAAACTACAGAGTTCGAAAAGCCAGCAAGCGCCTCTGTCGGCGTTAAAATATCTGTAATGACGAAGGCAAGAAGCGACACAATCGCAACGAGATCTGCCCGTACTTTATTTGTCACAAATGCAAAAATTGTCGCTCCTAGAATAAGAAATGTTAATGTAAGCTGCACTTCTAAGAATTCCTTTCTAACATTAATCATTGTGCTAGATACGCAAAACCTTTTGTAATTGCAGCACCTTGCACTTTCGCTATATCACTTTGTTTTATTATATCTTACCCAAAACGATATATGAGAGAGTTCACCATCTTTTCAAAATAAAAGATTCATTGCTTTTGCCTACAATCTGAGATGTGCGGTATTAAACTGCATTCTACTATCATGTATCGGCCTTACCCAGATTATTTTTGATAAAGATTATGCTCTTTAATATAGTCATAACAAGCGGAAGGCAATAGATATTTTGGTTCACCGCCCATTGCGAATTCTTCTCGAATATAGGTAGAGCTAATTTCCATCGCCAAGCCTTTGTCAATCAAATGAAATCTTCCATCATCATGATTCCTCAAAATTGGAGAACGACTAATTGTTGATAACATATCAATTCCATGCCTTGCCATTACAATAAATTTGTTCTCATCTACTAACGCTTCTCCGTTTTTCCATAATCCTGCGCCAATATCAACCAATAAATCGGCTCCCATAATAAAATGAATATCATCATTCGGGTTTTGTTCTCTAAAATATTTCATCGTATCATATGTGTAAATGTTCCAGCCTTCTTGCTCCATTTCATATGAATTTGCAATAAAACGCTCATCCTTAGCAATAGCCAGCTGTAACATATTCCATCGATGCGTATTTTCAGTTTTTATCTCCTTGTCCTTTCGTTTATTTGAACAAGGTAAAAAAATTACTTTATCTAATTTGCAACGATGTGCGACTGTGCTCGCGGTCCAAAGATGAACATTTGTGATTGGATCAAAGGATGATCCGTAAATCCCTATTTTCGCCATCATCTATCCCTCCATTTCCATCCCCTATTAATTTCCCCCACTCATCATCTTCCCGACTTTTTCTTTAATTTCTTTAATTTTTGTCATTTTGTTATCCCAGCACGCTTGACTTAAATCGACCGGATACTCTTCTGGATTCATTGTTCGTTTGTACTCACTCCATAGTAGATGTAAATTCTCCTCTACATATACTTGAATTTCTTGAAGTGTGGGTTCTTTGTACAGAATAGATCCATTTACCACAATGTCTTGATGTAATTCTTTCGCTGTAAAATCCGTCACAAATTTACTGATATAAGTATGAACAGGGTGAAACATTTTCAAGCGTTTTTCCTCTTGCGGGTTTTCGTAGTCCAATGCAATATAATCTCCTTCAGCATGACCATTGGCTGTATTAATAATTCGATAAATACGTTTGCGGCCTGGAGTCGTTACTTTTTCTGGATTTCCGGAAATTTTGATGGTATCGACCATTTCCCCGTTTTCATCCTCAATAGATACTAATTTGTATACGCCACCAAGAGCTGCTTGATCGTACCCTGTAATGAGCTTAGTTCCGATTCCCCATGTATCAATTTTAGCCCCTTGAGACTTCAAATTAATAATCGTGTATTCGTCCAAATCATTAGATGCTATAACTTTTGCTTCAGTGAAGCCAGCTTCATCTAGCATTTCCCTTGCTTTTTTTGACAGATAAGCCAAGTCTCCACTGTCCAGCCGGATTCCTACAAAATTGATTTTATCTCCAAACTCCTTTGCGGCCCGAATTGCGTTAGGGACACCCGAACGTAACGTATCATACGTATCTACTAAGAAAACGCAATCTCTATGCGTATTTGCATATTTTGTAAACGCAGTGTATTCATCACGATATGCCTGTATCATGGCATGTGCATGAGTACCTGAGACAGGAATACCAAATAATTTTCCAGCTCTGACATTGCTAGTTGCAGAAAATCCACCAATATAAGCTGCACGAGTTCCCCAAATCGCTGCATCAAATTCATGCGCTCGACGAGTACCGAATTCCATCGCGACATCCTTTCCAATTACTTGTTTAATGCGCGAAGCCTTCGTTGCAATAAGGGTTTGGTAATTAACGATGTTCAATAAAGGTGTCTCCATTAACTGAGCTTCTGCCAATGGGGCTTCAATTCGTAAAATAGGTTCATTTGCAAATACTAATTCACCTTCCCTCATTGCAGAAATAGTACCTGTAAATTTTAGATTTTGAAGGTATTTAAGGAATTCCTCTGGGTATTTTCCTTCCTCGCGTAAATATTGAATATCACTATTTGAAAAACCAAAGTTTTTGATAAACTCCATTATCTTTTTTAAGCCTGCAAATATCGCATAGCCATTCCCGAACGGAAGTTGTCGAAAGTATAGTTCAAAAACCGCTGTTCGATTTTGTGTACCATCATTCCAGTACGTTTCCACCATATTTATTTGGTATAAATCCGTGTGCAACATGAAGCTATCGTCCGCATATTTCATACCCTGTTCCTCCGTTTATATAATAGTAGCTCCGAGAGAATGCTCGAAATGTCTTAACGCCCACTCATGGCCCGCTTGATTAAAAGATGCTACTGCATTTTTATGAATAACAATGTTAAACCCTTTATTATAGGCATCTACCGCTGTATGAAGAACGCAAATATCCGTACATACACCGATTAAATGCAGTTCAGTAATGCCTCTTTCGTGCAATTTAATCTCTAAATCTGTACCTGCAAAAGCAGAATATCTGGTTTTATCCAAATAGTAGACATGATCCAACTCTTTATTTCCTTCATATAGTTCTTTTAAAGAGCCATATAGTTCTCTCCCCCTCGTACCTCGAACATTGTGAGGAGGGAAAAGCTTTGTTTCTGGGTGATAGCTATCTTCTTTTTCATGAACATCAATAGCGAAAACTACAAAATCGCCGTTTGACATAAATTCCTTTGTTAATTGTGTATTTACCCCTTCCAATAGTTGCCCTAGTTTTCCGCAAGTTAAGGCTCCATCTTGAGCTACAAAATCCACTGTATAATCAATATTAATCAATGCACGCCTTGACATATTTCTATCACTCCAATTTTTATTTAATTAGTAATCAACAAATTACAAATTAGTATATTGAAAATTAATTAGGAAAGACTGATGCTTTCCTAATTATAAATTGACTCTACGATTTCGAAGTCATTAAAAGAATATAATTGCGATGGTCTAAATGAATTTCTTTTCGTTTTCTTCGGTTTCCCATCTCCATCTAAAACTTTTTCAATAAAAGGCAGCTTAGGCGCTTTTGTAAAGAACACCGAATCGTTTAAAATACGCGGATCATCTCCCACTGTCAATAAAACTCTCTGTAGTTCAGATAACGTAAATTCTACCGGTAAAAAATTTTTAGCAACTGTTGTTTGTATCATATCTTTCTTAATAAATTCTAAAGCGTCCGAAATAATTTTCCGATGATCAAAGGCTAAATCGAGTTTGAACACTTCATTTATATCGAAAAGCTCTACTTCTACCGCATCGTCATTGGCTTGACGTTGGTCAATGTATACTTCCGGAACAATTGCATAAAAGGCATTTGAAATCATCCAACCTCGAGGATCTCGATCTATATCATCATAGACACCAAAGTGCTTAATGTGTAGACTATCTACATTCGTTTCCTCCTTCAATTCTCTTTTAGCAGCCATATAGGCGGTTTCCTTTTTTGTCGCATCTACAAATCCACCTGGAAGCGCCCATTTTCCACCTTCGATATTTGGGTTTCCTTCATGATCTTTTTCGGCCCGTTTAATCAACATGATTTTAAGCGTCATCATCGGAGGTGCTTTTTCCTCTACTTTTTCGGAGGTTATTGTAAAAATTGCGATATCTGATGTATATCCATCAGGTATTTTATATTTAGAAGAATCATAATTCGCAAGAACTTCTTCTTGTGAACGATATTTTGTCATTTTAAGATAACTCCTTTGATTCAATGTTTTGTAGAGGTAGTAATTTGTAAATCAACAATTACTATTTAATAACATAATAACTTTTCCAGTTAACAATTTCAACTCTTTTTATAAAAAAGAATAAGAAGTACAGCTTTCCATAAAAAAGGCATAAATAAAGCATCTCTGCCTTATTTATGCCTTTCGTATTATTAATTCACTAGTTGGTTTTTCAAAAGAATACCATCCTGTACGACAACTCGACCATTTTTAATTACAGTATTCGTATGATTCATGCCATAGAAATATTGTAACTGCTTGTAATTGGCAACATCCAATATAATGACGTCGGCTTGTTTACCCGCTTCAAGAGAGCCAATTTGATGTCCACGGTTAAGTGCATATGCTGCATTAATTGTTGTAGCAGTTAACACTTCCTCTAATGTCATACCCATATGCATACAAGCTAAATTCATGATAAACGGCAGACTCAACGTTGGGGATGAACCAGGGTTAAAGTCAGTTGATATAGCTACAGGTACCCCTTCATCAATCATTAGGCGTCCCTTCGCAAACGGTGCACGTAAGAAGAATGCTGTTCCAGGTAGCAACACCGCAATCGTGCCAGCCTCAGCCATTTTTTGTATACCTTCATCAGAAGCAACTAATAAATGCTCCGCTGAAATTGCCCCTACTTCCGCAGCAAGCTCTGCTCCCTTATAAGGCTCAATTTCATCTGCATGAATTTTCGATGTTAACCCTAACGCTTTCCCGGCCTCTAAAATGCGTCGTGATTGTTCTGGCGTAAATACACCCTTTTCACAAAATACATCATTAAATTCAGCAAGGTTTTGCTCAGCTACTTTCGGCAGCATGTCATGAATGACTACATCGACAAATTCATCCTCGCGTCCCTTATAGTCACGTGGCACCGCATGCGCCCCCATAAAGGTACTAACGACATCGATGTCATGTGTAGCTTGTAATTCCTTAGCTACCTCAAGCTGTTTCTTTTCAGTTTCCCAATCTAAACCATAGCCTGATTTTGCTTCAACCGTTGTGACACCATGCTTTAAAAACACATCTAAATGATTCATAGTTTTTCTATATAAATCACCAAAACTAGTTTCTCGCGTCCGCTTTGTTGTGGCATGAATCCCGCCACCCGCATTCATAATTTCCATGTATGTGGCACCATTGAGTCGCATATTAAACTCCTGCTCACGTGTACCTCCATGAACTAAATGCGTATGACAATCGACGAGACCCGGCATAACAATCTTACCTGAGGCGTCAATGACATCAGCCACCTTTACAAGATCAGGGAAATCCACTTCCAGCTGTGCAATTGAACCTACTGCTATAATGCTATTTCCCTCCATTAAAACACTGCCGTTTTCCACTACCGCAATGTCACCCATTTGTCCCTTCGTACGAGGACCTTGTACGGCACTTTTTAACGTTATCACTTCATTGGCGTTTTTGATTAAAATTGTCACTTCGCATCATCCTTTAACATTGGTATACGCACACCTTTGTTCTTTGCTGTATTAATGGCAATGTCATAGCCAGCATCTGCGTGACGCACAACACCCATTCCCGGATCTGAAATTAACACTCGTGCAATCTTCTCAGCAGCTAGCTCAGAACCATCCGCTACTAACACTTGGCCAGCATGTTGCGAATAACCCATACCTACACCACCACCATGATGCACACTTACCCAGCTAGCACCACTCGCTGTATTAACAAGTGCGTTTAGAATTGGCCAATCTGATACTGCATCAGAGCCATCAAGCATACCCTCTGTTTCACGATTTGGTGAAGCAACTGAACCTGAGTCTAGATGATCTCGACCAAAGACAATCGGCCCTGATAGCTCACCGCTAGCAACCATTTCATTAACCTTCAATGCGAAACGATGACGATCACCATAGCCTAACCAGCAAATTCGTGCCGGTAATCCCTGCCATTTAACCATTTTTTGCGCCATATCAATCCAATTCACAAGACCTTTATCTTCAGCAAACATTTCTTTAGCAAGTGCATCTGTTTTATAAATGTCCTCAGGGTCACCTGAAAGTGCAGCCCAACGGAATGGCCCTTTCCCCTCACAGAATAAAGGACGAATATATGCTGGAACAAACCCAGGGAAATCAAAGGCATTTGTTACGCCCATTTCTTTGGCATAAGCGCGAATATTATTACCGTAATCAAATACTTCTGCACCTGCTTGTTGAAATTCAAGCATTGTACGAACATGCTCAGCCATCGTCTCTTTTGCTCTTCGCTCATACGTTTTCACATCACTTTTACGCAGTTCAAGTGCTTCCTCAAATGTCATACCATTTGGTACATAGCCATTTATCGGATCATGGGCAGATGTTTGGTCAGTTACAAAATCAGGAATAATTCCAAGGTTCAATAACTCACGATTCACGTCTGCACAGTTGCCGACAAGACCAATTGACGCAGGCTCTTTTTGGTCACGTAGTTTATTGACTAATTCAATAGCTTCATCTACCGTCTCCACAAGATAGTCACAGTAGCCTTCTTTTATTTTACGTTCAATTCGAGCACGATCCACTTCGACTACTAAAATGACAGCGCCAGCCATTTTCCCAGCTAAAGGCTGTGCACCACTCATACCACCCATACCACCTGTAAGGATGAATTTGCCTCGTAAATCCGCCGTGCCAAATACTTTTTTACCTGCCTCTACGAATGATAAGTATGTTCCTTGTAAAATCCCTTGCGCACCAATATAAATCCAGCTACCAGCCGTCATTTGACCGTACATCATTAAATCGCGGTCCTCTAACTCATAAAAATGCTCCCAATTTGCCCATGCTGGCACTAAATTAGAATTCGCAATTAATACACGTGGTGCATGTTCATGTGTACGGAATACAGCTACTGGCTTTCCTGATTGAATAAGAAGTGTCTCATCATTCTCTAATTCTTTTAAAGACGCAATAATTTGCTCATAGCTTTCCCAATTTCGCGCCGCTTTACCGATCCCACCATAGACGATTAGCTCATCTGGATTTTCTGCTACTTCAGGATCTAGATTGTTCATTAACATACGCATTGCAGCTTCTTGTGTCCAACCTTTACATGTTAATTCATTCCCACGTGGTGCACGAATATTTGTTTTAACTACCATTAAAAACACGCTCCTTTAAAATAGTAAAAATGCTATTGGTGTTACGATGATTAAAGTTAATACGACACGCTCAAACCAAATGAGTAAAATTTGGCACAATGTCAACGGAATTTCAGATGATAAAATAAGTGGAATAACGGCTGAAAAGAACAATACTGCCGATATTGATACAACTGCCACAATAAATTTCGTCACAAGTGTTGCTTGCGTGACAACAAGTGCCGGTAAAAATACTTCTGCTAACGATAATGACAGCGCTTTCGCTGCTAAATATGGTTCCGGAACTTGCAACACATATGTGAATGGTACAAAAATATATGCAAGCCAATCAAAAATTGGAGTATATGTTGCCAGTACAATTCCTAGCAGACCAATTGACAGAATCGACGGAATAACACCCATCACCATGATGAAGCCATCCTTTAGATTCGCCCATAAAACTTTAGATAAAGGTGGATTTTGCTCAACTGCATCCATCGCTTGACGCCACGCTTCTTTAAAACGGTCCTTCTTTACAATCTTTTCTGGCATCGGCGTCGCGCCCTTGTAGTATTCATCCTTCATTGAACGTAGTGGATAAATACGCGCTGTTAACGCAGTGACTATAAATGTTACTACGAGCGACACCCAGAAAAACGCATTCCAATGCTGCATAATATCTAGCGTACTTGCAATAACGACCATAAACGTTGCTGATACAGTCGAGAAACCCGTTGCAATTATCGCGGCTTCCTTTGCTGTGTAGCGACCTTCCATATAAACACGGTTCGTTAAAAGTAAGCCAACCGAATAACTACCGACAAATGAGGCAACCGCATCCACTGCTGAACGTCCCGGTGTTTTAAAAATAGGCTTCATAAACGGCTGTGTTAAAACGCCGATATATTCAAGCAACCCATAGCTTACTAGAAGTGCTAAAAACAAAGATCCAATCGGGATTAGTACCCCTACCGGTTTAATAAGCTTCTCCATTAAATACGGACCGATACTTTCATTCGCTAACCATGCAGGTGCTATATTGAAAATTAATAATATCCCGGCAACCATACCGCCCACTTTAAAAATTGACAATACAATATTGACTATCGACTTATTCCACTTCTTAGTAAGGAATGGATGAACCGCTCCGCCTACAAGCATTATAAGTACATATACAGTTACAAGTAGTGGTACTTCGGTGCGAACAAAATTCACTATGTGATCAATTAAAATGGTACTCTTACCTTGCCACTCAAACGATATGAAGAAACTGAATATTCCGACTAAACTGCACGCAATCATCTTCATAGCGGAGGAGACTCGAAATTGCGAGTCTTGCCTCAGCTCTTGTTGTTGAAATTCCACCCTATCCCCCCTGTAAGTACTTCTCCTCAAAGAAATTTCCAAGTCATCCGAACAAGTTAAAGGATTTTCTTAATTTTCCCTAGGAAGCTATCACCATATGGTTTACACATACTCATTCAATAGAACATCACTCGTTAATAAAAATTGCGAAAGCGCTTCAATCTCATCGCCAATTGGTTGATCCGCTAACAACGGCGGGCAAAATTCACGCACTTTTTCTAAAAACTTTCGAGTTGTTGGAGATAACTGATCTTCTGCTTTATCTAAATGAATAGCCTGTGATGCACAAATCATTTCTATCGCAATGACGCGAGCAGCATTGTGTACGATTTGACGTACTTGGCGAGCGGATGTTGTACCCATGCTCACATGATCCTCTTGGTTACCTGATGTCGGAATAGAATCCACACTTGAAGGATGTGCTAATACTTTGTTTTCAGATACGATAGATGCCGCTGTATATTGAGCAATCATTAGTCCACATTCAATACCTGGATTTGTTGCTAAAAATGGTGGCAAACCTTCATTAAGCTGTGGATTAACCATGCGTTCTGTACGTCGCTCTGAAATATTAGCCCACTCACTTACACCAACTTTTAAAAAGTCCATAGCTAACGCAATTGGTTGACCGTGGAAATGCCCACCAGACAATACTTCTCCACTTTCTAAAACAATCGGATTATCTGTCGTTGCATTCACTTCAGTTTGCACACGGTCCTGAGCATAGAAAAACGACTGCCATGAAGCACCATGCACTTGCGGAATGCAACGTAGTGAATAAGCATCCTGCATGCGAATTTCACCTTGCTTTGTCACTCGCTTACTTCCATCAAGCCACTTACGGATTCGTCCGCCAACAAGCTCTAATTCCGGATGCGGCCTTACCGCCAAAAGTGCTGGATCAAATGCGGAAGTAATCCCCTTAAGTGCCTCAAGCGTTAAACTCGCTGCCATATCTGCCGCTAACCCCATACGCTCTGCCTCATTGACTGTTAAAACTCCGATACCCGTCATTGCTTGTGTACCATTTACAAGCGCTAGCCCCTCTTTAGCTTGTAGTCGGACAGGAGTTAGCCCAGCTTGCTGTAACGCTGCACTGCCGCTCATAATCTCTCCATTAAACTCCGCCTTACCTTCACCTACTAGTACTAAAGCCAAATGTGATAACGGCGCTAAATCTCCACTTGCTCCAACCGAACCTTGAGATGGTACAATCGGATGCACTCCCTTATTAATAAATTCCAATAGCAGTTGCACTGTTTCCAGACGAATTCCTGAAAAACCTCGTGCTAAAGCATTGGCACGTAAAATCATCATGGCGCGTACAACATCTGTCGGGAACGGTACTCCAACACCTGTTGCATCTGAACGCAATAAATTCAACTGCAAAAGTTCAATGTCATCCTCTTCAATCTTTATATTACTAAGCTTTCCAAAGCCTGTATTCACACCATATATCGTTTGCCCCTCAGCTAAACGCTTTTCAATTCGCTCCCTACTTAAACGTATACGCTCCACACTGTCTAGAGAAAGCGCTACCGTAGCACTACCGTCTACAATTTCCCCTATTTGCTGTCTTGTTAATGTCTTGCCATCAAGTTCGATAATAGACTTCATAATAATGACATCCCCCTGTTTCCTTAGAGCTATGTAAAAATGTTTTTAATCAATTTCGCTATCGCTATAAAAGTTAAATAACACTTACACTAACTACATTGTACTAACTACTTTTTTCAGAAAATAGGGAATTTTAAAAGAGAAAACATGAATTATTTCAGAATTTTTGTTATTTTAATAATATAATAGTATTTTTATACGAAACTAGATAATTTTAAGGAGGTTTACAGTTTTGAAATTGTTATTAATTGACAGGGACTCTACTGACCTTTCAGGAATTCGTTGGTTTTTACATACATATTTCCCTGGGGATGTAACTATAGAAATAGGTACGACTATTAATGAGGCACTTCAAAGTATTCAACAGTTTGAGCCTGAGGTGATACTGCTAAATATTGACCTATTCTCAAATAATCGTTTAATTGCACTTTATCGCGTTTTACAAAAGCATTCAGGGACTATTTTAGCTATGACGACAGAGCCCTTGTTTAAAAATGCATTAAAGGCAATTGATTTACAGGTCGCACATCTCTTCGTTAAACCAATTGATTTAGAAGTATTAAAGCAAAAGCTCACTGCTATTTCTCTTCGGACAACCAAAGCAGAAGCAGTGTATCAAGAAGCTACAGATGAATCCTTTTACTATCAATTATTTTTAGATAGTAAAACTAGTTCCCTAGAAACAAATATACATTTCACAATGATCGAGCCTGAGCATTCCGAAATGTTTAACAAACTATACAACTGGCTTCAGCAAACTCCTATTTATTCTAGTATGAGAATTTATCCTTTATCAGAAAAAATTGTATGTCTATTCCAAACGAATGATTTAGAGAAGGATGTTCGTACATTAATGAAGGAATGGCGATTAACAAATAATAGCTCTTTAAATATTGGGGTTTATGATGGGGAACCGACCACCATGAAGAATATGTATACCTTAACAAAACGTGCACTTCATCAAAGCTTTTACGAAGGCTATGGACATATTTTTTATGCTAGTAAACAATTGGAGACACAGACCTTCGATCCATTACTAACGCCTGAAGAGCAGCAATTACTAATAAGTAGTTTAGAGGACGGGAATATCGAAGCCGTCAAAGCATTTTTATATCGACTATCTAATGAAGGAGTTTATTACAAGCAAGATGACTTACGTATTCATCTAACGAGTGTTTTGGCGCAAATTCGGCGCTTTATGCTGAAGTATAAATTACATGAGAAAGCTGCTATTGAACAAAATTACCGTCAGCTTTTTCATTTAATTATCGAGCATCCTATATTTTATACCATTCTAAATGGCATCATCTCATTTACACAAAGACTAATTGAATTAGCTAATGAGGCACGAATAGAAAAACGGGCTGACTATGTAGAGCTGGCCATAGAAATAATCGACCAGCAATTTCAGGATAGCGGGTTATCTTTACCTTTCGTTGCCCATAAATTAGGGATTAGCCCCAATTATTTAAGTACGATTTTTTCAAAGAAGCAAGGCTTGCCATTTAAACGCTATCTACAGCAGGTCCGAATTCAAAATGCCACAAAGATGCTTGTAGAAACAGATTTTGCTATTAGCGAAATTGCATATTTAAATGGTTTCGATGATTCGAATTACTTCATTAAAATTTTTAAACAGCACATCGGAATTACCCCTCATCGTTATCGTAAAACGTAACATGAGGGTGATTTCCGTTCCAGCTGGGAGCTTGTGCGAAAGCATAGTAGATGAAGGCTTTATCTTTTCGGAATCTCAACGATAGCTGGTGATTCCCAAAGAGTGATTCACTGTTACTGTAATTAATTACTTTTTTCAATTATCATATTCCATTTTCAATAAGAATAAATAAACGAAAGAGTTCATTTTAATTTCTTTTATTCTCGATTGCCCTCTTCTCCATAACTTATTTTTAAGTAATTCTCGAAAATGGTTTAAAAAAGCTAGATTTTTGGTAAAAGTTATTCATAAGCCCTTTAAATCTAGCATATATTTATAGTTTATATCTTAATATATAAATTCTTTAACAATAATAATTATAATTTACTAGCAATTCTAGTTTGTATTTGTTATAGTTATTGATGAAGAGTTTGACTCACAATTTTTTCTTCAGGAGGTAAACTAATATGACAAACGAAAATAATCGTAGCCGTCGATTTACAACAGCAGGTGGCGCTCCAGTAGTAAGCAACCATGATTCAATGTCAGCAGGTCCTCGTGGTCCTCTATTACTTCAGGATGTATGGCTAGTTGAGAAATTAGCAAACTTCAACCGTGAAGTTATTCCTGAACGTCGTATGCACGCTAAAGGTTCAGGTGCATTCGGTACTTTCACTGTAACGCATGATATTACTAAATATACAAAAGCAAAAATCTTCTCAGAAGTTGGGAAAAAGACTGAAATGTTTGCACGCTTCTCCACAGTTGCAGGTGAGCGTGGTGCAGCAGATGCTGAGCGCGATATTCGTGGCTTTGCACTTAAGTTCTATACTGAAGAAGGTAACTGGGATTTAGTTGGTAACAACACACCTGTATTCTTCTTCCGTGATCCTTTACACTTTACAGATTTAAACCACGTAGTAAAACGTGACCCACGTACAAATATGAAAAACGCTAATTCAAACTGGGATTTCTGGACTTCATTACCAGAGGCACTTCACCAAGTAACTATCGTTATGTCTGACCGTGGTATTCCGGCTGGATACCGCAATATGCATGGTTTCGGTTCTCATACTTATAGCTTTATTAATGCTGAAAATGAGCGTGTATGGGTTAAATTCCACTTCCGCACAGAGCAAGGCATTAAAAACTTAACTGGCGCTGAGGCTAATGAAGTAATCGGTAACGACCGCGAATCTTCACAACGCGATCTATATGATGCAATTGATAAAGGCGATTTCCCTAAATGGAAAATGTACATTCAAGTAATGACAGAGGAGCAAGCTCGTAAATTACCATATAACCCATTTGATCTAACAAAAGTATGGTATAAAAAAGACTTCCCATTAATTCCTGTGGGTGAATTCGAGTTAAATAAAAACCCGGACAACTACTTTGCTGAAGTTGAGCAAGCTGCATTTGCCCCTTCTAACATTATCCCTGGTATCAGCTTCTCGCCAGACAAAATGTTACAGGGTCGTATCTTTGCATATGCGGATGCACAACGCTACCGTTTAGGTGTGAACCACTACATGCTTCCTGTAAACGCACCAAAATGCCCATTCCGTACGTTCCACCGCGATGGTGCTATGCGTTTCGATGGCAACCTTGGTTCAACTTTAGGCTATGAACCAAATAGCTATGGTGAATGGGAGCATAATCTAGACTACAAAGAGCCTGAATTACGTATTGACGGTAATGCTGGTATCCACGACTTCCGTGAAGACGACAACAACTACTTCGAGCAACCAGGTAAATTATTCCGCCTAATGACTGCCGAAGAGCAACAACGCCTATTCGAAAATACTGCTAATGATATGGCGTCAGTTGAAGAGTTCATCAAACGTCGTCATATCCTTCACTGCTATTTAGCTGATCCAGCATATGGTGAAGGGGTAGCAAAAGCTATGGGTCTTTCATTAGAAGGCGTAGATCTTTCAAACCCATACGTAAAACAACCAACTAACGTCTAATTTTCCACTATTATTGATATCCAAATCCAACTTTCTACTCCATGTGAAGGGCACAACTTCACATGGAGCTTTTTTATCTTAACGACAAAAAAGCTTGTGCCTAATTTGATAGACACAAGCCCTTTGATAATTATTGATAAATTTGACTGCCTGCCTTTTTAAATTCCTCAGCCTTTTCCTGCATACCTTTGTGGATCGCTTCAGTCGTATTTAGGTCTTGATCTTTTGCATAATTACGGATATCCTGCGAGATTCTCATACTACAAAACTTAGGTCCACACATTGAACAGAAGTGCGCAGTTTTTGCCCCTTCTGCAGGCAGCGTTTCATCATGGTATTCGACTGCACGCTCTGGATCTAACGAAAGATTGAATTGATCGCGCCAGCGGAATTCAAAGCGCGCCTTAGAGAGTGCATCGTCACGCTGCTGTGCTCCCGGATGCCCTTTCGCTAAATCTGCAGCGTGTGCAGCAATTTTATACGTAATAACTCCTACACGAACATCCTCACGATTTGGTAAGCCTAGATGCTCTTTAGGCGTCACATAACATAGCATTGCCGTACCAAACCAACCTATCATCGCAGCACCAATTGCCGATGTAATATGGTCATAGCCAGGAGCAATATCTGTTGTCAGTGGCCCTAAAGTATAGAAAGGAGCTTCCTTACACACCTCTAACTGCTTGTCCATATTCTCTTTAATAAGATGCATCGGTACATGCCCTGGTCCTTCTACCATCACCTGTACATCATGCTTCCAGGCAATTTGCGTTAATTCCCCTAGCGTTTCCAACTCTGCAAATTGAGCCTCATCATTTGCATCTGCTATTGAACCCGGACGTAAACCATCACCTAAAGAGAAGGCAACATCATAGGTTTTCATAATTTCGCAGATTTCCTCAAAATGAGTATATAAGAAGCTCTCTTGATGGTGATATAAACACCACTGCGCCATAATCGAGCCCCCACGAGACACTATGCCTGTTACACGATTAGCCGTTAATGGCACATAGCGTAGCAATACCCCTGCATGAATCGTGAAGTAATCAACACCTTGCTCAGCCTGTTCGATTAACGTATCACGATACACCTCCCACGTTAAATCCTCTGCCACACCATTTACTTTTTCTAGCGCTTGATAAATCGGCACTGTCCCTACTGGCACCGCGGCATTACGGATAATCCATTCACGTGTCGTATGAATATGCTTACCAGTAGATAAATCCATAATGTTATCAGCACCCCAGCGTGTAGCCCACGTCATTTTCTCTACCTCTTCTGCAATAGAGGATGACACCGCTGAATTTCCAATATTGGCGTTAATTTTCACGTGGAAGTTACGTCCAATAATCATTGGCTCAGCCTCAGGGTGATTAATATTTGATGGCAAAATAGCACGTCCTGCCGCGATCTCTGAACGCACAAATTCTGGATCCATATTTTCACGAATCGCCACAAATTCCATTTCTGGAGTAATAATTCCCTTTCGTGCATAGTGAAGCTGTGTTACATTTTTACCTTTCTTCGCACGCAAAGGCTTTCTAGATAAATCCGGAAAAACATTTTCATTCATTCGTGGATCATCCGCTTTGCGGAATCCATTATCTTCTGGCTTGATAGTTCGACCTTCGTATTCTTCAACGTCACCGCGTTCTTTGATCCATGCACTACGTAAAGCTGGCAATCCTTTCGTAATATCCACTTTATAAGCAGGATCAGTGTACGGGCCACTCGTATCATAAACACGTACTGGCGCATTTTCCTCTTCACCGAAGCTTCCTGTCGTTGGACTTAGACCAATTTCACGCATTGGCACTAAAATATCTGGTCGAGAACCTTCTACATAAACTTTTTTACTTCCTTCAAAACTTGACATAATCGTAATATTCTTGTCGCTAACTGTTGTCATAAACTACTTCGCTCCCTTTTACATTTATACAAGGACCGAATCTAGCTCACCCCAACAGAAAATCAATTTCGCCTTGGCGTAATTGTGCCCGCACATTTCATTCCTTTGAAAATCCGTGACATCCGCCGGAGGCTTTAGGCCAACAGATGTTTTTTGCGCGAAAGCATAGCGTCAGCAGCATGATGTTGGTCACTCAGTCGTTGCCACAGGACTTGGCGTTCTTAGACTGAGTTCCTCTATTTTCAGCAGGTGTTTGGCACCCACTGATAAGGAATCTTAACCACATTCATCTCATCACCTTCAAAGATAGGACTCTTTCGCTGAATGAAGACAAAAGCCGAATCCAAAAAAAAATTTGGATCCGGCTAAGAATGTAAAGGTATAGTTATTGCAAATAACATGGTTGCAATAATGGTTAACTTTCCCACGCTGGTATGAGCCAGATCAGGTCCAAAGGGTCAAGAAACCTCTATGCGTTTCCCTCTCAGCCTGACTCATCAGACTCCCCTAGTTAATACTATTAAGTTTGATGATAGTGTAGCAGATATTGCTAAGAGATGGAAGCTTCATTTGATTATTTTTGGCTTATCATTAAAACGTGTGGTTGATTTCCGTTCCGGCTGGGCGCTTTGTTGCTGTCGCTTCGCTTTCGCGCAGAGCAGAGCTTCCTGGGGGCGTCCGATGAGCCGCTTCGCTTCGCTCCAGAGTCTCGGGCCAACACGATGTTGGTCACGAAGGCGTTATCACAGGACGTGATGATTTTAGCCTTCGTTCCTCTATTCGCTAATCCCCAAGGAGTCACCCATCCTCCACTCCAATCAAACTATTTACATTAAATACGTTTTTAAACATATGATCCCTAACTTTTTAATGATTAGCCTATTTTAAAATATCAGAAGGATAGCCACTTACTCAAGATGGGCTGTCACCCTATCTTATTCCGAATAACACCCAGCAGTTAGGTGAACAACAGCTCCGCTACGTAAATCACAATCGTCACTGTAATACAGCTCACAATCGTTGAAAACAAAACAGTTTGTGCAGCAGTTGCCGATTCTACGTCATATTCTAATGCCAGACTAGAGCTATTTCTTGATGTCGGGAACGAACTAGCTATAAAAAGTGATTGTGCCACGACACCATCAAGACCAAGCGCAAAAATGATTAACAATGCTACAGCTGGCCCTATGATTAGTCGTGTAAAACAACTAATGAATACAAGCTTATTAAACATGGATTTGATTTCAAGCTGTGATAGTTGCGCCCCTAAAGTTATTAATGCAACAGCGATAAAGCCATCTGCCACATGGTCTATTGGAATTTTTACAAACTGCGGAATAGCGATATTAAAATAGTTCATGGCAACACCAATAATAAGTGCATGAATTATAGGCATTTTGAGGAAGTCTTTCAAAATAGACATGCCCGATTTTGTTGAAGAAATTAAATTGTACAAGCCGTAAGTATAGGTCGTCATATTTTGAAATATAACGAGAATGACCTGAATCGCTACTCCAATCGGCTGGGTCACGAAAATCATTTGTGCCACCGGAATACCATAGTTACCTGAATTAATTAGGACAACACTATTTTTAAACACTGCCGCCTCTGTTTTTTCTAAACCGAGTCCCTTTACTAGAAAGTGACTAAGCACCATTTGGCTTCCGATAAAGAGTAGAATAAATAACGCAACTTCCCCAAGCACAGACAGCTCTATACTCGTTTCATATAAATTCACAAAAACAGCTGCTGGCATGAAGCAATATGTAATAAGTTGAGATAATGCCTTTAAATTAAAGCGGAATTTCTTTTGTAAAACTGCACCAAGCACTAGAAGCACTAAAATCGGAGCTACAATTTGAAAAAATATCATACCGAGATACACCATAGCGATGTCCCCCCTCCCTCTCCTATAGTAGTGCTGTTTTTATGCTCGGTCAATGTACTTCATAGTTAACTCATAGCCATTCTTTTACCATAAAAAAAGAAAGACTACCTCAAAAATATTGACGCAGTCTTTCATATAATTCCATTAAGCAAGTTTAAAGCGATTAATGACCTCTTGTAATTCTTTTGAAATTTCGTTCATATTATTGATGGACTCTGCAACCTTTTGTAGTTCCGCTTGTTGGTCAATAGAAGATGCACTTACCTGTTCTGCAGATGCAGCAGTCTCCTCAGAAATAGCAGAAATACTTTGGATTGCCATAATCGCTTGATTTTTATGCTCTAACATATGAGAAAGTTTAATCATTAACTCACTAATTGACGTTGCAATAGAACTAGAAAGCTCACTATTTTCTTTAAATGCAACCTCTGTGCTTTGTACTGACTCATTTTGAGCTTGTATTAAGCCCGCGTTTGAGGCAATGACAGCAACTGTTTGCTGAGAATTTTTAAGAATGCTGTCTACCGTTTGTTTAATAACCTCTGTTTCATTCCTGGATTGCTCTGCTAGCTTTCGTACCTCCTCAGCGACAACTGCAAAACCTTTACCATGTTCACCAGCACGAGCAGCTTCTATGCTTGCATTTAAGGCTAATAGATTTGTTTGCTCAGTAATACCCTGAATAGACGCTATAATTTGATTGATATTGGCAATATTAGACGCCAATGATTCCATTTGCTGCTGAATACGTCCATTCATTACATTCGTTTCTGAATTACGTTCACGTAAGCTTTCGACTTCTTTCATTCCTTTGTCTGTGGTTGCTTTCGTTTTATTCGACAGCTCGTCCATTTCATTTGAAAGCGTTGTAATAGTATCAATTTGATCGGATAAATCAATCATTCGATAATTGGTTTCTTCTGTATCCTCAGATTGCTTTGATGCTCCCTGTGCAATTTCATTAATAGCTACTGAGACTTCTTGACTTGAAGCAACTATTTCATTAAACGCCTCATGAACATGATTTGATGATTGATTAAGTAATGTCGTAGCATTCAGCACCGTTTGAATGGCGCTATTCGTTTGATCCAACATATTATTATAAGCTAATGCAACAGCACCAATCTCATCAGGCTTAATATATTTATCATCAACTTTTTGAGTTAAATCCCCATCCGCTGCTGTTTCAATAGAAGTACGTAAAAACTTTAATGGCTTCAGTAATTTATAGATAAACAATGCACTAGCGACGGTCATTAAAACGACTATAATAATTGACGCTATGATAGTAAAAACAAGCACATGATTATAAGTTTCTAATATTTTGGATTTTGGTAGCACTAATTGTACAGTCCATGTTTCATCAATTCCATCTAAATTCATCGGAGCAAAAACGTTAAATGAATTTTCCTTAAGCTCTTCGGAACCCAAATACATACTTTTTAGCTCGCCACTATCCATTGTTTGTTTAATGCTTGTCCAATCCAAATTATCTTGCATTTTTAACCCATCTAATGACTCACCAAAGCTATTTGCAGTTAAAACTCCATTATTAGTAATAATAGCTGCATAGCCACCATCCGGTTTTACCGACTCTGTTAATCCTTTTAAATAATCAATAGCTATATCAGCCGTCAATGTGCCAAAAATTGACCCCGAAGCATCAACTAACGGAACAGCAATCGTTGTCATTAGTACTGTTTGCCCATTTATTTTATAATCATACGGTTCTGTTAGAACGGATCTCCCTTCTTCTTTTGGTATCCAATACCATTCGGAAATGCTTTTGTCTTCGATACCTTCAAGAGAATTCGTTTTTATTCCATTTCCATCCTTACTTAAATAAGGTATAAAGCGATTTTTTGAATCCACTAAAGTAGAATTTATAGTCGGTTCTATATTTGTAGAATTCTTTTCAAAAACAGCTCCTACACCAAGTAAATCTTCATTATTAACTAAGTTAGTTTCCATCATATCTATTATGTCTTCTGCGGAAAGCTTGCCTTTTTTCTCCATACCCTCAACTATACGTTTCGTCGTAAGTAAAGTCGTGTTTACTTTTTTAAAGCGTTCACTCATCTTTGCTGCCGAATACTCAGCATTTTCCAATGTTGCACTTTCTGCATCATCAACACTTTGATTCTTCAAAATAACGCCTACAATAACGGTATATGTAATAAATAATACTAAAAATAGCCCTATAATTAGAGCCGATAGCTTGAAAGCAATACTCCTAGATTTCCCCATCACAACACCCCATTTTTATACATAATGATAATGGATGGCAGGTCGTATCACAATAAGATATTTAACAAACCAAGTAGAATTTTGCCGTTTTAAAGAGAATTTAAATGTAAATATACCGAAAATCCAAACCGCATAAAAAAAGGACTAATTATCCATCAATTTGGTTATCTAGTAAAACATACCCATTATATACTATAATATTGAAATATATGATATATTATCTACAAAATACTATGATCGGAGTGATTAACTTGAAGAATAAAGCGTTATCAGCTTTTTTGGCAACATCTATTACAGTAACCTTAGTTTTGCCAGTTTCACATGCAAACGCTGCTTCAAATGTTTCATCTTTAAACCACTCAATTCAAATTGATGCACAAGTGGCTTCAGCCAAAACAAAGGGGCAAACCGTTACCATTACCAGTATCACTAAAGATAAAGTACTTACATCCAATGGCCAATTTAAAATTAGTCAGTCACTGATGCCTCTTTTTAATACAGAGAATAGTACTGCATTGAAGAATGCCCAAGCTACAATTGTCGTAAAAAACGGCGAAATTACAAGCGTTACAGCACTAACATTAACTAAAGCTGGTACAAAAAATAATGCGGTATATTTTGATGGTGGTGACGCACAAATTGAAGGGAGCCTAACTGTAAATGCGGATTATGTAAAAGTTCAAAATGTAACTATTAAAGATGAGCTTATTGTAACTAATCGTGTGAAGAAGGCAATTACAATTGATGACGTTACTATTGGAGATACACTTACTTTTAAACCTGTATTGATTCGAAATATTAATTGGTTAAATGTTTCTCTAAAAGATATTAAATCTCCAAATATTAACTTAAAGCGCACTAAAGTAAATGTCACTTCTGATAAAGCTATTTCAAAAATTGAAGTAGTTGGTAAAGTTACAGCATTTGAAGTTACAGCCAATGTTGATAAGCTTACAATTGATGTTGAGAAAGATTTTAGCCTTTACGGAAAAGGTAAAATTGAGCAAGTGGTTGTCAAACATGGGGAAAAGGTGGCATTAAATTCAGGGCATCTAATTAACAAAGTGCAGGTGGATGATAAAAAAGCCTCTGTGACATTACCTGTTTTAAATAAAACGGAGCTAAGTAATTTAGTAGCTTCACCTCCGTACGTTGCAGTATCTTTTAACGGATATGACGTTTTAACAACTGAAAAATGGACAACGCAAGCTGAACGAACAGCATTCGAATCTGCTGTAAGCAATGCAAGAGCAGTAATTTATAATTCCAACGCCTCTCAGGAACAAGTAAACAATGCTATTACACAGTACAGAATTGCCTTAAACGTTTATCAAGCTGCGCAAAAAAACGGAACAAAATATGTTTATGGGGATAAGTCTTCATTACAATCGATGATCTATTCTGTTCAGTATGTAAAGGTTTCCTGGAACAATGGTAATGATGTAGCTTCTTATGAACCTTGGACGACGCAAAGTGAGAAGGATGCTCTAACCTCTGCCGTTTCATCTGCACAGTCTGTTGTAAATAATAACTATGCAACTCAGTATGATATCACAAATGCAATTAGCAATTTAAACTACGCTATCACAGTGTATAAGAATGTACAAAAATATGGCACTTATCAATATAATGTCGATCGATCTGCCCTTTTATCACTTATTAACTCTGTTCAGTATGTAACCGTTTCTGTGAATGGATCTGAATTATCCTCCTATGTAATTTGGACGACGCAAAGTGAAAAAGACGCTCTAGTTTCTGCCGTTTCATACGCACAAAATATTGCAAACAATAGCTCTTCGTCTCTATCAGATATTTCGTCTGCATATTATTATTTAAATAATGCTATTTCAACATATAGGAGTAATTATAAATCGGGTGTGAATTCTTGGCATTACGTTGATAAATCTTGGCTACAATCACTCATTAATTCGGTTCAGTATGTAAAAGTTTCTGCAAATGGAGATGGCACCGATATCCCCTATTATGAACTATGGACTACTGAACGAGAAAAACGTGACCTAGAAAAAGCAGTTCAACACGCTCAATCTATTGTTAATAACTACTATGCTTCTTCATACGAGGTGACAGATGCTATTAACAGTTTAAACAAGGCCATCACCATCTATAATGATGTCCAAAGTCCAGGTAAACAACGATAAAAATTCTTTTATCCGTTTTAAATTTAAAAACAACAGGCTAAAAAATCTCTATAGCCTGTTGTTTCTTTTAAATAAGCAATATCGCCTCTGCATAGGTTTTAAAATCACTTAAATGATTCTCGATAATTGCTTGGAGTATATCAATGGCTTGATAATCGTGCACAGCTATATTTCGGAACCCTACCATATTCATTAAATTTTTAGCTAATGCATGGTCAATGATATCGTTTTCCTCTAGATACTTGAATGCTTCATGACTCGTTTTAGGCAAACCAAACTTTAAATCACTTACAATATGCATAGCCAAATCAATACTAGCTTCACACGCACGTTGAATATTTAAAATGATACTATCTTGCTTCGTGATGTCTTGCAAATTCTCAGAATTACCATCATACACCTCTTTAACACGGTTCACACAGTGTTCAATGGTTGCAATCTTATTTAGAACAACATCATTATTCACCATAGACACTACCCCTCTCTTCAATTGCCTTCAGAATTCCCGCACGTTGTTCATTTAACGTCACATACATTGATAGAGCCTTCATTCGTTCTTTAACAAAAGCGTTTTCATCTTGACAATCAATGACCATACCGCTTGAAAAAATTTGTGCCGCAAACACGGTATCAACCTTCTTCATATCGATTAAATCAACATCAACATTACAAGACTGTGCAATTTCTCAGGCTAATAGAAAACGTTCATAACCTGAGAGAGATTTATCTGCAAAATATCCAATATCTAAATCACTATCTTCACGTGCCGAGCCATGCGCATAAGAACCAAAAACAATAACAAATGCTGGTTTAACAGCTGAGGCAGCTTTTCAACAACTACCTTTTGCCAGTTTCGTTGCAAATAAAACACCCCCGCTTCTTCTTAGGATTATTATAACAAACTATCGCCTTAATATGAGGGTTCTAACCGTCACTTTACAGGTTCTATCAATCGTTCTTGCGATTCTATCCCTCTCTATTAAAAAAGAATCTGCTTACCTTTCATATGCCCATAAGTACATAAGACACAAAATGTTTTTAAAAAATGCACAACCTATCTACCTATTCACTCAAAATATACATAAAAGAAGCCTAATATGATAAAATTGGTTTATCAACATATATTAGGATATTCTCGACGCAATCAAAGATTTCATCTAGGATAAAAATCCTATGATTTAGCCATCACACTTATCCAAAACCAAATAGGAGGTTTCCCGTATTATGAAAAACAAAAGAAAGCTAGCCTTACTCGCCCTAGTTGCGGTCCCTTCACTTATCTATACTGCACCTACCACGTCAGCATCAGCTGCTGATATTACAGGGCATGTAAAAACTGCTTACATATACAATAATACTTATTACTACAACTATAAAGTTGCGAATGTTGATCGACTTATTTCAAACATTAATGATACAACTTCTTCATTCCAAACAAATTTAGAAGCAGCCATCAAGGCCTACAATGAGTTAACTGAAACGGAAAAACAGTATGTCACGAATTATTCAACGTTATCAAATCATCAACAAACGAGAGTAGCGTATCGTAAGCTTGCTGAACAAATTGATGAGAAATTAGCTTCAGTAGAACCAACTTCTGTCAATTACTATCAAAACGTTATGGAAACGAAAGATTGGTACAATACGTTAAATGCAGCGCAAAAGACATTTGTGAGTGCGGATTCACAAAAAATACTGACATCCTACATCACGCCTAATACATCTGTCGATAAAGTAATCAATAAAATCCAATTATTAAACTCTTCTCGCATTACCTTCCATCAAGATGTTGCTGATGCTAGAGCTGAGCTTAATGCACTACGCAGATTTACATACGTCTATTTACCGGCTGGTATCGAAAAGACATTATTAGATGCTGAACAGCTTGTTGCGAAGGATAAGGCGGCAGCTAAGGATGTAGAAAATGCAATTGCAGCTTTATCGCCTAAAACGTCTACTACTCAAGATGTGCAGGCAGCGAAAACAGCCTTCGAGGCTTTAACACCTGTGCAGCAGCAGCTTGTGCCTAATGTCTGGACTTTAGTAGACTTTGTAAACGGAAAATATGATCTACCGACTAAAGGGAACGGGACAAAAACGCCAATTTTATCGGATACAGCAGCCGTACCTGGTAAAATTACTGCTATGACTAAAAACAAAAATACCTATACAGCAAAAATAAACGTTGCCGACACGGAAAATAATACAGAGCGCTTCGTTTTAACAACAAAATCCAATATGACTGTTATTATTCCACCGCTAGGAACTCTTCTTAATGAGGATACTGGTGTTATGGAAATTAAAATTACAAAAAGTTCGAATCGTATCACATTCCAGGCAACATTAAATAAAAAACCAGTTGAATTTGAGGCGAATATGGAAATCATTATCGATAATTTATCACAGAATGCCTCCATCGTTCGTACCTATGACTCTGGCAAACAAGTGCCAGCTGATTACACAGTAGAAGGAAATCGCCATTTCATTCAAACAAATACCCCTGGTTCATTCCAAATTAATTATTAATCCACTAGTGGATATTACGACCCTCTGCCAATATTTTATTATTTGCAGAGGGTTTTAATATGTATTTTTTCTGCTCCACCATCGCTTCTTCAAAGCAGAGACTTTTCTTTCAAAAACTCTATGGGCACGTGTAACGAAATCCTACTTACACTAATACATCATTAAGAGGACCTTTTTTATCATTACATCACCAACTTCTCGGCACACCAAACAGTTCCCCTTTTTTCAACATTTCTTGGTCCAACAACCGATTAAGTAGTATGCTCCGTTTTCGCAATTTTTCTAAAGTTTTCAGAAAACTATTGACATTTGTCATAAAACAGGCATAATCATTATTAAAGTTTCCTTAGAGAAACAATATGATGTTCGGGAAATATTATTATAGAAAGGAATAAAAGATGTGTATGGAAAAGACATTAAAACCTCTTTCTGAATGCTCGTTTGGAGATTGCTTTTTAATAAAAGAAATAAACATTAAAGGTCCTTTAAGAAGAAGATTATTGGACTTAGGCTTTGTAAAAGAAGCAGAAATCTCTGTTCTTCGTAAAAGTCCTTTAGGAGACCCTGTTGCTTATCGTGTAAGCAATACAACGATTGCATTACGTCATGATGAAAGCTCTATGATTCTGGGCGAAATTGTTAGGGGGAATACAAAGTGAGAGTAAATAGAATAGCTTTAGCAGGTAACCCAAATACAGGTAAAAGCACATTATTTAATACATTAACGGGATTGAAGCAGCATACCGGGAACTGGCCAGGGAAAACGGTTGTTCATGCTGAAGGATCTTTTGAACACAAAGGAGAGCAATATATTCTCGTAGATTTACCAGGGACCTATTCTCTATTTTCCAATTCAGCAGATGAAGAAGTCGCAAGAGACTATATTATTTTTGACCAACCGGATGCAACAATTGTTGTGCTTGATGCAACATCATTAGAGAGAAATTTAAATCTTGCACTCCAAGTTTTAGAAATGACTAATAATGTTATCATTTGTATCAATTTAATAGATGAAGCTGAGAGAAAGGGTATCCGAATTGACGACAAGAGATTGGCTCGTGAGCTAGGCGTCCCAGTAGTAAAAATATCGGCGAGAAATAAAAAAGGTATTAATCGATTGCTCGATACATTAAGTCAACTGGTGAAGGGGCAAATTGTTACAACTCCGTATCGTATGAAATATTCGAAAGAAATAGAAGAAGCCATTACAAAGGTAGAATCGAAATTAGAAGGTTATTTTGATGAAAAATATCCATCGAGATGGATTGCCCTTCGCTTACTTGATGGTGATGAAGAATTGATTTTAAAACTACAAAATCATAAAAATAATAAACAGCACGAGGTGAGAACGAATGGAGTCCCAGTCAGTGTTAAATCATAGTGTACTTAAGGGGATTTTAGCTGAAGTAAAGGAAGTTTCGAATGAGGATATTCGAGATGAAATCGTTAGTGATATTTATACTAAAAGCAAATCTTTATGCAAAAAAGTAGTATCGCAGCAGCACTCTGCCATGTACAGATCTGATAAATTAGATGAAATCTTCACATCCCGCATTTGGGGATTCCCTATTATGCTTATCATGCTTGGGGCTATCTTTTACATTACTATTGCTGGCGCAAACATACCATCAGATATGATAGCAAGCTTATTTGGCTATCTAGAGGGTAAGCTAACAATTCTTTTTGAAACAATGCACGCACCAGAATGGCTACACGGCATTTTGGTACTTGGGTTGTTTAGAGGTACCGGGTGGGTTATTAGTGTTATGTTACCGCCTATGGCAATATTCTTCCCTATCTTTGCTCTTTTAGAAAACTACGGCTACCTTCCACGTGTAGCATTTAACATGGACCGTTTATTTAAACGCGCAGGAGGACACGGGAAGCAATCATTAACAATGGCAATGGGCTTCGGCTGTAATGCTGCTGCTATCCTGTCTACGAGAATTATAGAATCTCCTCGTGAGCGAATGTTAGCCATTTTAACGAACAATTTTGTTCCTTGTAACGGGAGATGGCCGACACTTATTTTATTAGCATCATTATTTATGGTAACTGGTTTTTCAGGTGCAACAGGTACACTTGTAACAGCGGGTATTTTAATAGGATTTGTTATGTTAGGTGTCGTTGTGACATTATCTGTGTCCTGGGTTCTTTCTAAAACAGCTTTAAAGGGTGTACCAACCCATTACACATTAGAGCTTCCACCATTCCGAAAACCAAAGTTCTGGAATACAATTTTAAGAGCAAGTCTTGATAAAGCATGGTATGTATTAAAAAGAGCAGTTATCGTCGCAGCGCCTGCCTCTATTTTGACTTGGGTATTCGCTAATATTTATGTTGGTGATACAAGTATTCTAATGCACTTTGTTAACTTTTTAGATCCGTTTGGTAAGGCTCTTGGTATGGATGGCTTTATTATGGCTGCATTTATTCTTGGGCTACCAGCCAATGAAATTGTTATCCCTATCCTAATTATGGCGTATTTATCTCAAGGAGCTATGCTAGAAATTGAGGATTTATCGAAACTAAAACAAGTGTTTATCGACCAAGGTTGGACGTGGCTAACAGCTTTAAATATGATGTTATTCTCTCTGCTACACTTCCCTTGTGGAACGACTTTAGTCAATATTTATAAAGAAACAAAAAGTCCAAAGTGGACATTTATGTCATTTTTAATTCCAACTGTTATTGCCATTGGCGTAACTTGGCTAACTGCAACAATTGCTCGTGCTTTTGGTTGGGTTTGAGGATGAAGGGGCTGTTTATAAGCCCCTCTTTTTTATTCTCAAAATTCAGCTTGTTATTTGATGTAAAAAAAGCTAGAGAATTCGATATAAGAATTCTCTAGCTTTGCTTCTTTTTTATGGTTTAGGTGAATACTGGATATCAACATATTTTTGTGAAGTATGGCCTGTACCATTTGTCTCTTTTTGATAAGCCCAGACAATATTTCCATATTGATCTTTTGTGAATAAAAATACTCTTTGACCAGTTTTAAACACATTCTTAATTCCACCAGGGGTAGTAGATGGGTTAGCTACAAGAGGTAAGATTGCACTACCATCTGCTGCTTTTTTAATAGAACCTTTACCAAATGAAGATATTCCACTATCGGCCGGTTTATTATTTTTAACACTATCTATTATTAATTGCGGGTCTAATGTTGTTTTATTCGCCATAGTAACCGCATAGAAATATTCTTGGTTTAATTCAAGCAGTGTCAGAATATTTATAGAAACATTCATTGTTGTTGAATTGTATTCTGCAGGTACGCCCTCAACATTCCCTGTTAAGTTAGCATAACTCATTGTGTTATATGCATCTTTACCTGGATATACATACTTACCGAAGTCAGCTAAATCAAACTTATTACCTTCAGAGCCTGAAATAATGTAATCACGAGCTATATCATCTTTCATCTTCACAGTAAATGATTTGTCCGCCGTACCAGAGGTAGTTGGTTTAATAATTAACTGACTTTCCTCTGTTGTCGCTTTCCCCTGTGTATACTTAACAAATTGATATTGTGAAGTAATATCTTGACCCGCGTCGTCTGTAATTGTTAATAGACTTAGATCTTTAATAGAAGAATCGCCTTTTTCATCACGCATTATGGCTTCACTGAATGAAATCGTAAACGTATCATCTAGATTACGATATACAATATTGTGTTTCTTTTCTTTATCAACCGTCATCTCAAAACGTGGTGGTGTGCCATCGGAATAGAAATCTTGTTTCATCCAACCATCATTTGATTCATCGTGATTTCCATTTGTATTGGCTTTATAAACCGTAAAGTTACCATACGTATCCTGTGCACCTAAATAAACAACATATTCGGTATGTGGTGTTAAAGTAACCCCTGTCAAATCTAAAGGTCCAGACGCACCTTTTCCACTTTTTTTAACTACAGGACTTGATTTAAGCTTGTCTTCTAATGTTTTTCTTTCTGCTGCCGTATCAATAGTTAGCTTTGCATCCGGATTATCTGTTCCATCAGCATTTTTCTTTGGTACGAACCAGTAATGCAGATTTGTTGTCTCATCTGTACTGAAACTTACAGTGGCTTTCGTATCGTCAGGACCTTTTTTTGCAGTCCCAGACTTAATCTCTAAATCAGTAACTAATGGTGCTTTTGAATCCCCAAATATTTCTTTAGAAACTATATCGGAAAGATCGCCACCACGGTCTTTTAATACCATATGAACCGAATAGCTTATAAATGGATTTAGTTTATTTTTATCAATAACAATAGGGAATTTCTTTGTTTTCTCTTCTAAGTCGGCAGGACCAGAGCCAATTTCAATATAAATATCTTTTCCGCCTATTTGGAAGTAGCCTGATTTTAATGATGAATCAGTTGCAAATTCATTATAGAAATCTCTCTTCGTAATGCCTTTATCTTTTAAATATTGTTCAAATGTTTTTGTTTCATTGTTGTCTACGACTGTATCAGGTAACACCATGTAGTAGTACGTCCCTGCTTTATTTGGCTTAAATTCTACCTCAGCTCGTTTATAGTTATCAGATTGGTCAGGTTTACTAACAACATTTTCAATCGTAATGATAGGGTCAACGAATTTTTCATGCACATATTCTGCAAAGTTTCGAACATTTTTACCAGGTTCAACAGTATTGGTATTTTCAAATTCATTGCCTGCCAAATCCTTAACACCAGGTAGGACAGTTACACGTAATGTATCTCCATAAACAAAACCTGTTTCTGATGGAATTGTTAATAATACTTTTTTATCGCCTTCTTTATACTCTACAGAAGAAGGTTTAATTTTTTTCTGACCTGTCGTATTGACGATAACTGTTCCTGATAAATCGTAGTTATTTACATCTCGAGCACTTTTAGGGTCTAATGCTTCATTTAGATAAATGTAGAATTGGTTTTCTTTTCCAACAGCAAGTTCTAGTTTCGTCTTCTCTACAAAAGGATGAATTTCATCTAACTCAAGTGTTTTAATCAACGTTTTAGCAACCTTCGATATATTACCTGAGTCATCTCTCACTGCTATAAAGAAGTCATATTCTGTTTTGGCCTCTAGATTTTCTAACAGTAAGGTCTTTGTTAACTCAGCGGCAGTATTGCCAGTAATCTTACCCTTATTTGCTGATTTTACAATTTCCTCAGCTGTTGGTGCAGGAGCTGTATCCGATTTTTTACGTACTATATAGAAATATTCCCCAGACTTTGTTGAATTAAATGTTACTTCTGCTCTTTTTCCTCCTGGAAGTGAATTTATAGATTTAAATGTCACTACAGGTGCTATAGTATCCTTCATTTTGAATTCTTGTGATTTAATATCCGAAACATTTTTCGCCCCATCAACGACCATCACATAAACAACATATTCTTTTTTCTCACCTAAATTAGTGATTTTAATAGTGTTTTTGCCATTCACTGCTGCGCTCGATCCATGTGCGGCATTTTCAGTAGAAATGCGATTTACCATTTCTTTTTTCGTCGGTGCATCGGCGCCTTTTTCACGAACAATATAGTAGTAAGTTCCAACTTTATCTGAAGTGAAATCAACCTGAACATCACTACCACTTAAAACTGATACATTCGTAATGTCGATTAACGGTTTTGTTTTATCAGCTGGTTTTTGATTATCAATATCGTCTTTATCGACTGGTTTACCGTCTTCATCTACAATATTACCGATATTATCTTTATCCTCTAAGAAGTCGTCGAAGATATTATTCGGTCCCTCGCCCTTCGGTATAATCACTTTGTCAACATACGTGTAATCTCCAATATCAACCCAACCGTATACATTATCAACATACAGAACACCTACACGACCATCTAGATATAGCTCTAAATCTGTATAGCTATTGTAATTAATCCAGTCAATCTTGCCATCTCCGTAAACCGTTAGCTTCGTTTCTGTATCAAGGTTTAGTGTGCCAATATTTCCTTGAATCTCAAATTCACGAACATTCCCGATGATGTCTACACGTGGTAGCTTCATATTTGTTTCGATTTTTGTACCGCTTTGAGAGACAACTAGTCGTGATACAGTACTGTTATAAAATTCAATATGTTTTTCAACATTTTTCATTGTCACTTTATCTTTAGACCAGTTCTCAAATGGTTTGTTTTTATCAGGATTCTTGTCGGAATTCTGATCTGTCCAATTTTGAAGATCTGTTGCTGGACCGTTATTAGATGAGGATGAGCCTTCATCATTTGGATTATCTGGATTAGACCAGTTGATAAATGCTGTATTGGTGCTTGCTATACGGCCTAACGATAATGGCTTATAGTAGGAAACGCCTAATTGTAAAGGTGGACGTACCGTTTCGTTGACAAGCATAGTGCCAGTCAGGGTAACATTTGAAAATTCAATATAGTTCCCATTAACAACGATTGTCCCACCAAAGGACCCGTGATTGCCATCAAACTCTAGAAATCTTGAGCTTGTCCCACTTGCATTCAATGTAAGTTTTGAAACAGAGCGAATGGTTTTACCTGAAAGATCCCCTTCAATAAGTGCTCCTTTTAATACCGGTGCATTATCTTCGTTAAAAATATGTGAGAGACTTTTTGGAACTGAGTAATGCTCGCCATTTATGTAGATAGTGTCATCTTCAACACCTGTAATTTTTAAAGATGTGGCATTACCCTTCTTCTCTTGCGAACGCACAATAAAGGATGAAAATTGTCCACGTGTTACCGCATTAAATGGTGAGAAAGTGACAGATGTTGTCCCTTCTGTAATCTTTAAATCTACTAAAGTTTGGATATAGATGGCGTTGCTTGTTTGGCTAGTTACATCTTTGAAACTATTATTGTAATTAGATGCTACCTCAAATTTAAAGCCAAGCACTAAAATTTTCGCTAATTGCCCGCGTGTAACCACTTCATTAGGCATAAATGTTCCGTTTGAATACCCAGACATGATTCCTGCATTTTGTAAAGCAGCTACATACTTGTAATACTCACTGTTTTTCGGGACATCTTTAAAATAAGGATCTTGGACATTTTTCAAATCTAAGTTTAGAACAGTCGCTAGCATTTTTGCCGCCTGACCACGTGTTACACTTTGATTTGGTCGAAAAGTTTGGTCTGCATACCCACTAATCGCACCTGCATTGTATAGTTTTAAAATATCGTTATAATGACTTGAATATGGGTCAACATCCGTAAATGGTGAAGAAGCTGCAGCTGCCTTTTGTGGTGGTGGCACTACAACAGCAATCCCGCTAGTAGCAAAAACAGTTGCTATAAGTGCTTTATTCACTTTTTGGACTTTGGTTTTATCCATCCCACTCTTCCTTTCATCTATGTATTTGATACGTTCAAAATATCATTTTCATCATACTCTTTATATCGACAGGTATATAGTGAACCTTCATAGATAATTCTAAAATACTGGAATAAAATTGTTAACAAAATTTAGAAATAAAATAGAAAGTTCATTATCAAAAGTTAGAGAAGACATTTGTCGATTGGAGTAGAGACTTGGCGACTCAGTGGGGATTAGCAACAGAGGAACGATGGCCAAAACCATCACATCCTGTGATAACGCCTTCGTGACCAACATCGGTGCTGTTGCCATTGCCGCTTCGCTTTCGCACAGAATGAAACCCTTTTGCTGCCGCTGCCGCTTCGCTTTCACGCAAAAAACATCTGTTGGCCTGAGACCCTGGAGCGCCAGCAAAGCGACTCAGTCGGAACGGAAATCAGCTCCACTTTATTGTGATGAATTGAATACTTTGAAGATTTATCGGAACAATTTTAGCTTTTATCGGAATATTTACTCGTTTTATCAGAACAATTTCAGTTTCATCCAAACCATTTTACTTTTAACCCCACATAAAAAAGCCAAGGAGCATCGGTGCTTACTTGGCTTTAACAATATATAGGCATACATCTAGTCGTACTTGTGATGTCATAAGGGAAAGGGGGATAACCTTACATCTTGTCAAGTCGATCGAGAGATGCGTCCCGAGTTTACGTATCATTTGAACAGAATTTATAAGTCATTTGGGGGAATGACTTATAAATAGCTTGCCCAAATGATCGTTGCATTAATCATGTACCCCAAAAATTAGAAATGTATGTCTATTTCAACACATTTTTTTATTTTTTTATTTTTTCTTGTTCTGCTACTATGACTCGATTCCGTCCAGCTTGTTTTGCAAGATACAGCGCACCATCCGCCGCTTCAATTAACTTTTCTGTCGTATCAGCCATTTGTGGATACACTGCAACACCTGCTGATAATGTAACTGGGCGACCACAAGGACTTATAGTATGTGTCAAAATATCGCGTAGTTGCTCGGCCACCTGCGCCGCTTCCTCAGCAGAAGTATTCGGCAATAACATTACAAATTCCTCACCACCGTAGCGACAGCAAACATCTCCTTTACGAGCGACTGCTTTCATATTTTGAGCCAAAAATTGTAGAACTTTATCACCTACAGCATGCCCATATGTATCATTAACACTTTTAAAATGATCTAAATCAAGTAAGATTAAGGCATGTGGCAAATCATTTTCAAGCCACTCAGCTAGCATCGCATCCATTGTGCGACGATTGGTTACACCTGTTAACGGATCTGTTGTAGATTGATCTTTAAAATAGGACACCTGGCCCTGTAAAAATGTTAAACTCCGAATGAGTGCACTTTTTAGATAGTGCGCTTCAAAATACCAACTACGTACAGATTTCAAGCCTTCTACATTTTTTGATTCCATGCTCTCCTCTGTTAAAGTAGCTAATTGCTGTAAAGGATTGGCAATACGTGCTGCCATCCAAAGGACAATAAAAATTGAAATTAGCATAAGCGGAATGGATTTTATAGCTACATCCTGCACTCTATCAAATGAAGGAGCTAACGCTACATTTAACGGTCTTTGAGCAACTACTCCCCAGCCTGTTAAAGGTACGCTGCTATAACCAGCAAGCATTTCCACTCCTCTAGTATTCAATACTTGCTGAGCCCCGTTTTTTCCTGAAACCACTGCTTGGACAACTTTATTATCGATAGCAATATCATTAACTAGGCTTGGGTCCTGGTGATAGATAACGCGACCATCAGAATCAACTACGTACACATATGAACCATCATGATAATAATGCTCTCCGAGTAAATCATTGAAAACATTTCGTTCCTTTAAATGAATTGTTCCACCTACCATTCCTAAATATTCATTTGTCTCTGAAAATATAGGATACGATATAAAAATAAGGAGGCGCCCGGTCATTCCCTTATAAGGCTTTGAGACAAGAGGTTCCCTTTTAGATAGAGCCTCTTTTGCTCCAACTGATGTTAATACTTCACCTTGTACCTCTTCAGATGGTGGTGAAATAGATAAAACAAGACCTTTTGCATTTGTGATAAGAACAGAGTTAAACATGTTATTTTGAGTTTTTAAACGCTCTGTTTCCTGAACCAATGCATTTTTATCATGCATTTTGGTCTTTATCGTACTGGCGCTATACCCTAAAATCTGAAAAGATTCTTCAAGATAAGAACTTGCGGTTGTTGCTAATTTTTGCGCATATACTCGATTCGTTTCAAGCGTATTTTCTTTAATCGAAGCAACATTCATACGGTAACCACTCCAAACGCTACCAATTCCTGTTAAGAAAAAAGCAGCCATAGCAACACCCATGATTAAATACTTTAACTTTATCTGTTTTGGTTTCATTTTCTGTCTTTTACCCCTAGTTTATAATTTCCTCTCTCATTATATTAAAGCACAAAAAAATTCCTTATTAAGAAAATTTCTTTTAATGAGAAAAAAGTATTTGTAAAAATAGTACTTTCATGGCCCTCTATAACAAAAATAATGCTCGCCACTTAAACGTGGAGTTGATTTCCGTTCCGGCTCCAATCAACTTTAACAGATATTATCCTTTAAGAAGCCATATAGTAGGTGGAGTTCCAGATATTTAGCATCGTTAACAGGACAAATATATAGTATTTTATATCTATAAAGCTTTTATTATTTTGTCAGATTTTTATTATAAATTTATTATTAAAAGAGGGTTTAAATATGTTGTTACGCAAAGTAGCTCCAATAATGGTTGGTTTTAGTATGGCTCTTTGGACGAATACTTCTCTCAATCCGAATAAGTCAGCTCATACAAAAGTAACAAATACACAAAAAACTTTGTCACTATCTAGCTTTCAAAGTGAATATTTAATGAAATGGCATCAAGTAGAGATGGACTACTCCCAATTTTCTCTCGTAGGAAAGCATAATTTCAATGAGGTCGGAGGATATGAAACACGCACTGGGCATAGCTTATTTGGTATTCCTATCGGTTCTAACCGAATAGATGTGAAAAGAAAATATGGTCTTCCACTTAGAGACATTCACTATCAAAATACAAGCTATGTGCTCAATTACAATGATTGTGAAGGCAATACTACACATGGGACCTATTTAATTGATGGTCACTATGTTACTTTTTTCTATGATTTGCACAAAAACAATATTGTTCGTTCTATTATTTGGATAAACGCTAAAACCGAATTAAGTAAACGTGGTTATTATAGTAAGCCTTCCTATGAATTACGAACAGGACTTGAAGATTTAATGGTTGATCTTATTAACCATGAGCGGGCTATTGAAGGATTGCAACCACTCATTTATGACAATGGGTGTAACCCTATTGCTCGGCAGCATAGTAGCAATATGATCACACATCAATTTTTTAGTCATGAAGATCATAAAGGAAATCATTCCAATGACCGCCTCACTGCTGGTGGAGTTAATCACTATTGGTATGGCGAAAATATAGCACATGGTCAGCCCAATAGTATATTTGCCCATGAAGCACTTATGAATTCCAAAGGACATCGTATAAATATTTTAAGAAAAGAATTTACACATATTTTTGTTGGTGTCTGTTTTAAAGACAGCGGTGCACCCTATTATACAGTTAACTTTTATTCCAAGTAATTTGAATGGCAAAAATCTCTATGCAGAAATCTATTGCATAGAGATTTTTTGTAGCCTTGTCGATATCTGTAAGGATGCTTTAACTTCTTTCAGCGGATGTAGCCGACACTTCGCTTTCGATACAGAAATAGTTGATTGGTTGAACAAATCGAACGAAATCACCCCCATGTTATGAAAATAATTCTACATTCTGAATATTTTTACTTTTATCGTTATTCTGACATATAATTTTTCAACTAAATATTCTATAATAAAAATTAACATAGTCAAGCCATCAATTCTTCTGTTATAATACTGATAATTTATCACCATTCTGTATCAATACAGTGGTGATGCATGCTTTTCACAAAATGGGGATTATGAGAAAAGCGCTACAATGCATTTTTGAATACAATGTAGCCTACACAAAAAGGGGTTGGGAGATTTGGGTATTTTAAAGGGGTTAAAAATTCTCGATTTTTCTGCATTACTACCGGGACCAATGGCGACAATGATTTTTGCTGATTTAGGCGCTGAGGTTATTCACGTTGAATCATCAAAGCGCGTAGATTTAACACGTATTATGCCTCCTTACGACGATGATCACGAGGCGTATATTCATCAACATTTGAATCGTTCTAAAAAGTCATTAACATTAAATTTAAAATCTCCTGAAGCTATTGAGATTGTTAAGTCACTCGTGAAAGAGTACGACATAATTATCGAAGGATTTCGGCCTGGTGTCATGCAACGGCTTGGCATCGGCTATGAAGCACTAAAAGAAGTAAATCCTAAGGTTATTTACTGTGCTATTACAGGCTATGGACAAACCGGACCATATAGCAATCGGCCTGGACATGACAATAACTATTTATCATTAGCTGGCATACTTGATTATTCACGTCATAAAGATAAAAAACCTGTCTCAATGGGTGTTCAGCTAGCCGATATTGCTGGGGGAACAATGCATTCAGCAATTGGAGTACTCGCAGCTGCTTTACACCGTGAAAAAACAGGTGAAGGGCAATATATTGATATAAGTATGACCGATGCTGTATTTTCACTCAATGCTATGTATGGTTCTGCTTATATTGGCGGCGGTCGTGTACCTCAGCCTGAGCAGGAAATTTTAAATGGTGGTAGCTACTATGACTTTTACAAAACAAAGGATGGCCGATTTTTCTCGGTAGGAAGTCTTGAACCTCAATTCCGCAGATTACTCTGTGAGGCGCTTGATATTCCTGAGCTCATTGATAATACGTTTAATGATTCATACTATACACAAATTCGTTTTAAAGAAGCTGTCCATGATGCGTTTTTATCGAAGACTTACGAAGAATGGCTTGAAGTATTTACCGAGGATTTCGAGGGATGTGTCGAACCTGTATTAACTTTCCCGGAGGCATGCGATCATCCTCAGCTTAAGGCTCGTGGTATGATTGTTGATATTCCTAAAAGCGACGGTACTACGCAAAAACAAATTGCTTCTGCTTTTAAGTTTGACGGTGTTAAGCCGCAGTACAAGCATGTCGGTGCCAAGCTTGGAGAGCATAATGAGGAAGTGTTGTCTTCACTTGGCTATAGTGTCGAGCAAATTGCTGACTTAAAGGACAAAGGGGTTTTAGAATAATATTGGCCAACTGTACAAAATAAAAAAGGTGTCTAATGCTGCAATTAAAATACATTAGACACTTTTTTGATGTGGTCACTCAGTCTTTGCCACGGGACGACTGAACTCCTTTATTTTTTGTTCCAAAAGCGAAGCGACAGGTACGGATGTTTGTACACCGGCTGAAATAATTAAACATATGCACTTATAAAGACTCGTAGTTTTTCGAAATGATCATCAATGAGTAAATATTTTTTATAAATTTCCATCAATTTTTCAAACAGCTCATACTGCTCCGTCACAAATAAAACTTTTAATATATTGAGCATATGCGTGGATGCGCTCTGCGCTACCGAATAGCAAGGCGTTTCTATCTGACGATAAAGTCGACGCCATTCTTCCACAGACAAGCCGATATGCTGTAATGAATTATTAACATGAAGAGCAATATCCTGCTGAACTGATGCCTCAATCGCAATAAATTGCTCATTACTATAGTTACTCTGTACTAAAGAGGCATGTATTTTTTTATTGGATGCTAGTACATGTTCTTTTAAAAGCAGGAGCCCCTCTTGATAACGCCCCATTTTTACATAATGATCAAGCAATACTGCATACAAGTTTTCTAAAAAATTTAGTTCATAATTTTTAATAATGGCAGGAGGTGTTGGTTTACGATTCGGCAATAAATCCTTATATTCCAACAAAATCTCTATCGCATAATTATTAAGTCGTTCATCTTCTAATAAATACTCACCGTAATGAATAACAGTTTCGTGGCTCTGCTCCCGATGCGCTATATGAAACAGAAGATAGGCAATCAAAGCTTTTTCTTTCTCTGTCAATGCATACATTGAATAACGCCAATCCGCTTCAAAAGAAGTAATTAGCGCTTTAACACACCGATAATCCCCTTCCGATAGACGATAGTGCGTTACAATTTGGTAAAGATGTAACTGTTTTTTAGCCAGGCAAGTAGAATTACGGTTATCCACATAAGTTATACACTTATCCAGTGTTCCTCTATAATTATTCACAAAGTTATCCACATGTACACAAGTTTTTCTTGTAGATTGCTCAATATGCCCCATCATTTCATGGATAAATGTGAATTGTTCTAATGGTTTGTGGATAAACAGTGAATAAACTTTTTTTATGAAAAGCCAATGCCAAAATTGAGCTTCTCCTTTATAAATCATATGCACAAAATATTCATTTTCAAATTTATATAAAAATATAGTTTGTAGTTCGTTAACTGGCATTGTTATTTGCATACGCTTCCCGAAAATTAGCCAGATTAATCGTTCCAAGTCCATTGTATGCTGTGCAAAAAGCTGCTCAAAAAAGGTCTCCTTGCCTTTTTGCGTATAAAAAAAGGCATTGAGACGTTCAGTGACAAATTTAGTATCCAAACCATGTTTATTAAAAAAAGTTTGCATATCTGTCGTTACACGACCCCAATATTTTCGTGCAGTTGAAAACGCAATATTCATCGCTGTTTCCTCATTCACTAAAAATAAATTTGGTGAAAGTGCAGTACCTAGAATTTTCGGGTCTGCTGGTGAATCAATCTCTGCTTCTAACCATTTTGAAAGTAATTTTTCAGCACCCTTTTCACCACTTTGTTTATATGTCATGAATAACTGCTCATCACAATCCAACAGCATGCAACTGGATCCCCCCATCAAATTCAACCAACAAAGATCTTCCCCTATCCTGTAAAATACTTGATTATATCTTTTAACACTCTTTCTTCAATATAACAAATCTTATCCAACATATGCTAAAGAAATCATGATTTACATAAAAGAAATGACAACAAAAGTATTCGTGAAAAATCGACAACTTTAACTACAACGCATTAATAGATACAAAAAAATACGTCAAAGTTTTTGACGTATTTTTTCTGCATCGAAAGCGTACCGGCAATGTTTATTTTCATGAAGCGCAACACATTTTTTTGCCACATGCCCGAATTTATTCCTCACCAAAACAAAGGATACTTCCGTGTTTCTCGTAGATTATTTATGACAAGACCAAAGAATACGATAATGAGAGCACCAATAAGAACGGGCATTACTAGATAGCTCCATCCATAGCCTCCTAAAATAATTATAATTGGATTCGCTCCTGCTGGCGGATGAATAATTCCTAATAAGGCCATTAAAAAAATTGTTACACTTACGCCAAGGCTAATTGAGACAATGCTCGTCCCTAACAACGAATACATGGTCAAGCCGATAAAAGCTGAAATCAAATGACCTCCAATAATATTTCGAGGTTGGGACAATGGCGCATTCCAAACGACAAATACGAGTACGCAGCTTCCACCAAGTGACGCCATTAACCATGAGGCACCTGTATAGTTCGTCAACCAAAGCAACACAGAAATACATATTAGTCCACCGATTGCACCTGTTATGGCATCAGCAAAATTTGTGCGCGAAGGAGCATGTCCCCCACCTTTCATCTTGAATATATATGTTTTAATAGGTTTTGAGTTTTCTTCCTTGTCCTGCAAGCGTATGAAATCTGCCATGAGTTACCTTCCTCTTTATTCTAAATTCTATAGAACCGTATCGATTTCTAAGCTTGTTCTATTATAACACTACTAAAAAGAATTTAATTTCAAAATGTCGAATTTTAGACATAAATTCAAATCTGTCTTTCACCATATAAAAATATAATCCACACAAAAAAAGCAAACTATGAAATCTTCTAGTTTGCTTTCTTTCTGGGCTTTTCGGAATGCCTTTAATCATATTGTTTTTTCACTGGCTTATAAATTCTTGCTTTTTTTAGTACTGTTTTAGGTACTTGGAAGGTTGCTGTTACAACTCCAGGGTGACGACCAATTTCAATTGATCCTGTAATTGTCGCTCGATTCATAACCTCTGGCTCGCTCATCTCAAAAAGCCTTGCAGCACGGCTTATAGCATTAGTTGTTGCTTCATTTAATGATGTTCCAGAGCCAACAATTGATACAGGGAATACTTCCTCCACTTGTTTGACGCCGAATTCCTCAGCAAGCTCACGTGCACGACGTTTTTCTTCCTTTGTAAAAGGTTTAGCCGTATAAGGTAAATCCTCTGTATTTGGCAATAAAATAGGGCCATCCAAAGCCACCTTTTTCAACACACTTACCTGAAGTTGAACAATGCCGGCAACATCCGTTGTATGTCCTGCAATTTCTCCGTCACCTTGCATTGCGTGCATATCACCAATATACACACCGCCCCCCGGAACCTTTACTGGGCAAATTATTGTCGCACCCTCACGAACACGGCTTATATCCATATGTCCATCTGTACGATGTGTATCTAATTCAGTCTGCGTAAATGCATATTGATGTGGCGCACCGATTAAAAACGAACCAAAATCACCAGCATTATGGGAGTCTGGCATCGCCTTTGAAGGTGTTGTTCCAAGCTGCCCTAAAAAAGGTCTCATTCTTGCCATAACACCAATCAAATCACTTGTTGCTAATGCAACCACAGGATTTTGCACAGAGTTTTCAGGTGTACGCATATAATTTTTAGCATCAAGTGCTATACGGCGAGCCCCTTCTCGCCCAACAGTCACACCAATATTACCTTTATGATCTAGCACCATAGTATAGCCATTCGTCATATTAAAAGGTGATGTTTCTGTATCACATGTCGAACAACGAATGGCTTGCCGACCTATCCCTTTGACAACTGTACTAGGATGAAGCTTACCACAACCTGGGCATTTTACTGATACGAATGGATCCCCAATGAATCGATCTGGAATTACCTCATCGTGCCCAGATGCTGTTGCTATTGATGTCACCTGTATGGATTTAATTTTGATGACAATGGCGTCTCCTACCTCTGCCCCTTCTACAAATATAGGCTTTGTTACTTCATGCCCACCACGGATCGTCGGTGTTAGCATCGGGCCCCAACATCCCGGCGTAGTATTAGCAATAATTGTGCCACCATCTTTGACAGGTCCAAGCATTTTCTGTTGTGGATCTAAAATACCATCTATGAACTCATTTACGAATAATGTTTCGACGGCTTGCGGATGCTGTACAAGATCTCCACTTTCAAGGTCTTCACTTTCCATTTCTTCTTTTTCTAGCATTTGCAACTCGTTTATCATTTTTCGTCACGCTCCTAGTTCTGATTTTATGTATATACTTATGTTAAAAATGCTCTCCACAAAACGTAGAGAGCTATATTCCTTAATTGTTCATGTATAAATCAAATATGTGTGAGAAATCTTCTTTCTTGTATTTGTCCTTATGGTCAATCATCCAATTATTCGCAAAACGTGTAATCTCTTCGAAGGATGCAGATGGTGAGACATTGTCATTACCGATACGACCAATGGATGCAGAAGCAACGGATAAACTCTTTTCTGCCACCTCTAGCTTGTATGCATTTTGCTTTTGCTCATAGCTGATGGCATGCAACGCTTTATATAAATCTTTAATGTCATCGATAAAACGTTTATGAATATCAATTGATAATGGTGTATTGTCGATTGTAAATTTAATTTCGACATCAAGATCAATAGTTCCTGCTGTTTCGAGGAATACATCACTAATATTGTGCATTGAGTAGTCGTAACGACGCAGTAAACGCTTTTTGCTCATTGCGCTTTCACCGTCTACATGGATTATCGCACGATTTGTAAAGCAATACTCATCTGCCTTCGTCTTAATTAAAAAATAAATTTTCTCATCAATTTCATGCAGGATAAAATCATCTGCATCCGTCTTATCATAGTCCTCACGAGTGACAACTACCCCAATATCTGAAAGTCCGAGCGCGTCTGCTGCTATTTTTTTAAACATTGTTTGCCTCCTTAAATGGTTGATACTCTTATTACGCTTTACATCTGTAAAAAGTTTCAAAAAGCCTTAATGCTCTTAATAGTACTGACCTTTTCTCCAACCATTTTGTAGTTTGAAGTTAATTATCTGTATTCTGGATTATAATTTTCTTTATAATATAGCCCACTTAACGAAATAAGATTATCTAAATCCGGATAGCCATTACTGTTTGCCCATTTTGAAATAGGGAACTGATCGGTTAACATTTTTATATTTTTTATTCAAGGAATGTCTCAATTCCTTTTTTAAGCAAATTTCATTTATAATGAGTCACATAAAGTGATATTTCAATCGGTAACTTTTATTTCAAATAATAAGGAATTGCTTATCGCGCTATTACTAAACTTATTAGCCATACGCTATTCTTAAACTACTACAATAAAGAAGAAAGGACGTGGAACTATGCAAGAACCAACTATTCTAGTGGTGGATGATGAGGCAGATTTAGCAAACCTTCTAAAAGTCAGCCTACAAAGAGAAGGTTATAAGCAAATTCATACAGCTGGCTCCATTCAAGAAGCTTGGACAAGCTTTCAACAGACTCAACCCGATATTGTACTTCTTGATGTGATGCTTCCTGATGGTGAGGGCTATGATTTATGTCGGCGTATTCGAGAAGTGTCGCATGTGCCGGTGCTTTTCATGTCAGCGAAAAATGAGGAAATAGATAAAATTTTAGGACTTGCTATCGGAGGAGACGATTACATTACGAAACCTTTTAGTCCTAAAGAGGTTGCCTATCGTGTGAAGGCACAGCTTCGTAGAGCAGGCTACCAAACGCAAGAAACAGCGCCAGTCACTTCCGTAAAGTCTATTCAAGTTGGTCCATTCTTGCTTAATGGTGATGAAACGGAGGTACATAAGGGCAATGATTTATTGGAGCTAACGGCTAAGGAGATCGGCTTAATGGCTTGCTTTATGCACAATCCTAATCGAATTTTAAGTAAAGAGACATTGTTTGAGCGTGTATGGGGAGAAGACTTTTTTGGCTCAGATAATACCGTAATGGTGCATATTCGACGTCTGCGTGAAAAGGTTGAGAAGGATGCATCAAAACCTGTGTATATTACAACTGTAAAAGGGCTTGGCTATAAATTTGTCGTTCCAAAAGAGGAGCAAGTATGAAATGGAAATTAACAGCTAGATTCCTTCTGTCTGTGCTGTCTATTGTTATTATTGTTATTTTCGTAAATACGGCCATTCTAATCGGGCTCCTCTCTTATCGGCTAGCAAATGATTATGATGGTGTACAAGCAACTACAGAGGAAAACTTTGTCCGGGACTTCCAGAAGTATATTGAAATCAGTAATGGTACGCCTGCAGTAAATGAAGAGGGGCTTCAACACTTACATCAGCGAAATGCTTGGATTCAATTGCTAGATGTAAATGGCCAGGTTCTTGAATCTCATTTTGCACCAGATAAGGCTCAGGCGCATTATGCACCCATCGATTTAATTCAAGTATATAAATATAAAGAATTTGATGCTGATACTACGGTCTATGTAGGCAGTAAAGATGATGTTAGTTATCTCATTGGTATTAAGGGTAGTGGTACTACAAGATTAGTCATGCATTTTTCTGGCCCATCAGTATTACAGTTTATTGGCAAGTTTGGGTTATTCATTGTTATTGCCGACTTATTAGTAGCTACATTAGTTGGATGGCTTTTCGGTCGTACGTTGACCAAACCTCTATATGCACTGATTGAACGTATTCGTCATTTAAAAAATCGTGAGCATTTGCCTAGTAAAATGCCTGGTGGTGTTTACAAACCAGTTTTTGAAAATTTAAAAGAGGTATCGAGAGAGCTCGCTGCACATGAGCAGGAACGAAAAAGATTAGAGATGATGCGCGAGGAATGGATCAGCAATGTCTCACACGATATGAAAACGCCCCTTGCCTCGATTCGTGGTTATGCTGAGCTGCTGAATGATGGGAAAATGACTCCTGGTGAACAAACAGAATATGCTCAGATTATCGAAAAACAATCATTGCATATGCAAGATTTATTAGATGATTTAAATTTAACTATGCGATTAAGACATCAACAGCTTCCCCTCAGCTTAATCGAGGTAAATATGGTGCAATTTATTCGTGAAATCGTAATTGATACACTTAATACACCACAATACGAGCAAGCCGATATTGAATTTAATGCAACTAAAGATGTCATCAAGTATCACATCGACGAACACTTTATGCGACGAGCGGTGATGAATTTTTTACACAATGCATTGCTTCATAATCCTTCTGATGTTGCAGTCAATGTTCTTGTTGATGATACTTCTATTACTATCTCTGATAATGGTAAAGGCATTTCTGCCGAAGATCTTGAACATATTTTTGAGCGCTATTATCGAGGGACAAATACTGAACAAACACTTGGTACTGGGTTAGGTACTGCTATTGCTAGAGATATTATTGAAGCGCACGGAGGAACTGTAACTATTACCTCTGAAGAACAACAAGGTACAACTGTCAGCATTCAATTACAAGAAGGAGAAAAGGAGTAGCCCGATACTAGGGACTACTCCTTCTTCTTATTTCTTCATTAGCTCCTGTACTTTTGCAGGTAGCTCATTGAATTTCACTTCATCATATGATGTAACTTCCGTTTCTTTTTTTACATAAAGCTTCATGTATGCATCGTGACGTAAATTTTTATGAGCTGAAAACTTTAATGTTTGTTCTTTACCGTTTTCGTCATAAGCAGGTATCTCGTACCAATACATTTTCATAATTTCTCCATTATCTAACTTATATTCCTCTATATCACCATCTGTAGTGATATGAACATAGTATGCTTCTTTATTTAAACGGTTAAAATCTACTGTCATCAGAACAACAAGTCCCGCTACGAACAATAGGAACAATGCTCCTATACCTACGAAAACCTTTTTCATATTAATTCCCCTGTCTAATAATTTTATAGAATGAACGAACTGTAAAGATATAATATATACCGTAAATTGCTGAGTAAGCAATCATCCACAGTATTACTGGTTTAGTTATATCCATACTAAATAACTGTGAAAAGGCTAGTAGCGCAAATGCACTATGGACGATGCCGACAACGAGTGGTGCACTAAAGATAACGGCAACCTGCCCTGCAACTGTTTTTAATATTTGTTTTTTGTTAACACCGATTTTATTTAAAATTGCATATTTAGGCTGGTCTTCCTCTGCCTCTGTTAAAACTTTGAAGTAAATGATACTTCCTGTCGCTGCTAAAAATACTAATCCTAAAAAGCTTCCTACAAACAATAGTGATCCTACAGTAGCTATACCATCCTCATAACTTTGTGGAACACTTGAAAACCCTTCCTGCTGTTCAGTAGATAGTTGATTGTAAATTCCCTTTGAAATAGCCTGTTGCTTCAAGTCATTATCCATACCAACTACCTGCATTTTAACACCTTCTGCATTTGTTGCAGCGAACACTTTATCATTAACTACGAGGACTGTCCCAGCTGGAATAAAGTTTAATACACTCTCTGTATACATTTTATCAACATGGAATGATTCCCCGTTCTCCAATTTAAACTCTTCACCAGTAAAATCATGTGAAAAACGTTCATCGAAACTTGCATCAAGTAAAACTGTTGAACCATTTGCAATGTGCAGTTCTTCTTTTTTCCCTTGCAATTTTGCTAAACGATTATAGTCAGATTCCTTTAATAATGTATATTCAAAAAACGAATATTCATTATCCACGCGTAAATTTTTCACAGAAAGCGATTCGTTGTATAAGACGTCTTCTTGAGAAAATTTCACCGTATCGCCCTTCCACATAAATGTGTTAGGTAGCATTTGACGTACACTGGCCTCCGCATTGTAGTACATTCCGAAAACTCCGCCACCTGCTGTGATCGTAGTCGCACTTAAAATAGCGATGATCGAAAGAGATTTAGCATTTGCTCGAATACGGTACAATAATTGCGATACACCAATTAAATTCAAGCCTTTCCATGACCAAGAAGTTGCTTTTTTCAATGCTGTTAACACAAATACGCTAACACTATGGAATAATAGATATGTCCCTACAATTGTCAAACCTATAACCATTAATGGAGTACCTAGTATAGTGAAGAATCTCCAAATATTACTCGTAAAGATATCTGCAGACGCTGTATAATAACCAAATGCAAGTAACGCTGTCCCAAGAATAGCTGTTAAAATCGATGCACGAGGAATTTTCTCTCCTTGCTTCTCTGCATGGAACAGGTCAATCAATTTAAATTGATAGATAACACGGTAGCCCTGTAAAGATGTGAATAAAAATAGTAGCGTAAAAATTCCTGCTGTATTTACTAGAGCCTCAGTGGAAAATGTTAAACTCCCTACAACCTCGAAGCCCATCAAACGTACTAAAATCATTAATAAACCTTGAGACATAAAGAATCCAAGAACAATTCCTAGTACTAGAGAAACAAAACCGATTACTAAATTCTCAAAAAAGAGCATTAAGCCAATTTTCTGCTTACGCACACCTAGTAGCGAGTAAAGTGCTACTTCCTTTTTCCGTTTCTTCATAAAAAACGAATTGGAATACGCCATAAAGATGACGATAAAGAATAATAATACAACAGATGATCCGCTCATCAATCCTTTAATTTGCTGCGAAAATTGTTTTGAGGCTAAAAGATCATCATTATATTTTAATGTCACAAACGTAAAGTAGATGACGATACTAAAAACCATTGAGGCGATGTATAAAAAGTAGTTCGACAAATTGCGCTGAATATTTTTACGCGCTAAACTAAATAACGTCATTTACTCCACCTCCGATGCCAGCAAGCACCTGTAAAATCTCTTGGAAGAATTGCTTTCTTGTTTGAGTACCTCGATGAATTTCCTTAGAAAGCTGTCCATCCTGAATGAATAGAATGCGCTGGCAGAAGCTTGCTGCGAATGCATCATGCGTAACCATCATAATAGTAGCCGCTTGAGAATTATTCAGATCACTTAAACTTTCAAGCAAGTCTGTTGCTGATTTTGAATCAAGAGCACCTGTTGGCTCATCCGCAAAAATTAATTTCGGCTCTGTAACTAATGCACGCGATGATGCTGTACGTTGTTTTTGCCCACCTGAAATTTGATATGGGTATTTATCGAGTAACTCTTTTATCCCAAACAGTGTAGCTATGCGTTCTACTTTTGCGTTAATTGCCTTTGTTGGCACTTTTGCAATCGCAAGCGGCAGTACGATATTTTCGCGAACTGTTAATGAATCGAGTAAGTTATAATCCTGGAAGATAAAGCCTAGATTATCGCGACGAAAATCTGCTAACTCTGCATCCTTCATGCGCGCTAAGTTTGTATCACCAATAATAATTTCACCAGTCGTTGGTGTATCAATTGTCGCTAACACATTTAGTAGCGTCGATTTCCCAGCCCCCGAAGGCCCCATTACACCAACAAACTCTCCTTTTTCTACTTCAAATGATATATTCGATAGCGCTGTAAATGTATTTGCGCCTTTGCCGTAAGTTTTTTCTACATTTTGTACTTTTAATAATGACGTCATAAACGCTCACCTCTTCTTTCTGACTTTAGTATATCCCCCCAAACTTACAGCAAATTTGTCGCAAGCTTACAACAACCTTAAATCATCATCATAAACGAGGAGTTGATTTCCGTTCCGACTTGGCTCTCTGTTGCTGTCGCTTCGCTTTCGCACAGTTAAAACATTGTTGTTGCTGTCGCTTCGCTTTCGCACAGTTAAAACATTGTTGTTGCTGTCGCTTCGCTTTCGCACAGTTAAAACATTGTTGTTGCTGTCGCTTCGCTTTCGCACAGTTAAAACATTGTTGTTGCTGTCGCTTCGCTTTCGCACAGTTAAAACATTGTTGCTGTCGCACAGAGCAAAGCTTCCTGGGGGTGTCCGATGAGCCGCTTGGGGCAACAGGGTTTTTTTTCGCGAAAGCGAAGTGCAACGAAGCGGCAGCAAAAGCAGGGTGTTGGTCACGAAGGCGTTATCACAGGACGTGTTGGTTTTAGCCTTCGTTCCTCTATTGCTAACCCCCAAGGAGTCGCCCAGTCCTCATTCCAATCAATTTATCCACATGACATACATTTAAACAAAATATCATCCAATTTTTCGTTATCGGAGCACTTTCAAGATTTATCGCCTAACTTTTGAATTTTATTGACTAACTTTCACGTTTTATCAACCAACTTTTGAATTTTATCCACTAACTTTCACTTTTTATCAACCAACTTTTTGAACTTTATCGACATCCAACTTCCAAAGAGCAAAAAAAGATTCACACACAAAACTGTGCGTGAATCCTTTAACTTTATTATGCTAATGCTTTTTTTATTTCATCCTCAAAGCTACTTGGCTTATCCGCTGATCCATAACGTCCAACAACCTCACCATTGCGATTCACAAGGAATTTTGTGAAGTTCCACTTTACACTGTTGCCGAGAAAACCTTTTGAATGGGATGTTAAATGGTCAAAAATAGGGTGTGCATCCTTACCATTGACCTTTACTATTTCATGCATAGGGAACGTGACCCCATATGTCACACGACATTGTGATGCCGCTTCCTCAGCAGTCGCAACTTCTTGCTTAAACTGATTGGATGGGAAGCCAAGCACAACAAGGCCTTCATCTTGATACTTTTTATATAGACCTTCTAATTCTTCAAACTGTGGTGTAAAGCCACATTTGGAAGCTGTATTAACAATTAACATTGCCTTACCCTTATAACGATCTAAGCTATATTCAGTACCATCTTCTAAAGCAACCTGAATGTCGTAAATGCTCATTGCAAATAACCTCCTATGTTATAAACGCGCATTTTTTCTGGCAACCTGCTGTATGGGATCCCAAACACCATTGAATGGAGGCGCATAGGCTAAATCTAAATCTAATAAATCTGGTAATGTCATTTTATTGTATAACGCTGTTGCAAACACATCGATCCGTTTATCAACACCTGCAGGTCCAACAATTTGTGCTCCTAAAAGCTGTTGATCTCTTTTACGAACAACAATTTTAATAAACATCCGTTGAGCACCTGGATAATAACCTGCAATATGGCGTGCAGATAATTTAAATGCCTCATATTCAAAACCTAGCTCTTTAGCATTGCGCTCATTAATACCAGTCGTGGCGATCGTTAAATTGAAAAACTTTAAGATTGAAGTACCTACAATACCACTAAACGGCGCAGACTTGCCCGACATATTGAGTCCTGCTAAACGACCTTGTTTATTAGCTGTCGTGCCAAGAGGTATATAATCTAAGCGTTCCTTTACAATATTAAAATGCGTTGCACAATCTCCCGCAGCGTAAATATTTTCAACAGATGTCTCTAAATGTCGATTGACAATGACTGCACCATTTTTAGCTAATGCAATGCCTGTTCCCTCTAAAAATTGTGTGTTCGGTTTAATCCCCACAGCCATAATGACTAAATCTGTTTCAAATGTGCCATTATCCGTAATAACACGTTCAACACGGTGATTGCCCTCGAACGCCTCTACTTTTGTATTTAGCACAAGCTCGATGTCGTTCTTTTTCGCTTCCTCATGAACATGTTGCGCAAGCTCTTCGTCTAGAATTCTTGCAACATAGCTACCTCGTTGAATCAATCTTACCTTCTTGCCGCAAGCGTGTATTGTCTCGGCCATCTCTAGCCCAATATAGCCTGCACCTATAATCGTTACATTTTCTATATTTGACGTTAAATCAGCTAGCAAATCCTCTAGCTGAGGTATTGTTTTAACCGTGTGTATACCCGTTAAATCTGAACCCTTCTCCACAGGCATTATAGGATCTGCACCTGTTGCAATAAGTAGCTTATCATAGGGAATTTCAAATGATTCTCCAGACGACTGCGTTCCAATAACAAGTTTTTTGTCTACATCAATTCGGTTAACCTCATGACCAACACGGGCATCAATACGATACTTATCACGAAACGTTTCTACGTCTCTTGCTATAAGCCTCTTTGTCGATGAAATACGCCCATCTACAACATAGGGCAAGCCACACTGCCCATATGAATAAATAAATCCACGTTCTACAGATGTAATCTCTGCTCCTGGCACATTTCGGTATATTTCCATTGCTGCTGACATTCCGGCAGCATCTCCTCCGATGATTACGTATTTCATCCAACAATCCCCCTTATTTTTTTCTCGTTGCTATTAAGCCTGCATAATAGTCCATAAATAAACGGCGTCTGCCTCCACTTACGATGACGCGTATTACATGAATAGCAATGATCATCGTTAAAGTAAAGTTCGCTATAAATGCTAGCAATGTAATGACAATTTGTAGTACATAAAATGGTGAATCCATATCTAATTGGATATCGCCTAGCGTTGTTATAATCTTCAATGTACATACTACTACAAGAATGGCAATACAACGGCGCCATGATTGACTTACAATACTTTTGCCGTTTTCACTTACCATTGTAAAGCGCATGAACTTCATCCCTAAAGTTGCACCGTTTGTAAAGCTTGGAACAACACCAAATAGCAACATATATAATGCAATTTTCACTAAAAACTCGAACATACCACTATATCCTGTTACAGCATCAATGATGAATAAAATGAACTGTGCGATAATTAAATCTATTGCTAGTGCTAACAAAATTGATAATGGCTTGACGATATCTTTTTTGACCATCTCTGCTGCTTTAGCCGCCACCTCTTCATGAGAAGGAAACAGCGCCCACACAACTGGAGCTAAAAAGAACCCTAATAGTGCACCAACACTGTTAAGCATTAAATCATCCACATCAAAAATTCGATACGCACAATTAAAGATGCCATATATCCCTGTAAATTGGGTTACCTCATAAAACAATGTTAACAAAAAGCTAAATAGAAATGCACGCTTCCAGTACTCCCTTTTTTTAAGAAAATAACGCAAGTATACACCAAATGGCATGAGCAGTAAGAAATTATAGAACGCCTGGAAAAAAGCAGGCTTTTTCGGTATATACATCCACGTTGATGGATCCGTCAAAACAATCCTACTATCATTTAAAATATCAGTGACAAATTGAAAAGGATGTAAATTATAATGGACTGTATCTGGGGCCTGCAAAGAGCAAGTATCACGTGTTTCCGGGAAAGGCAGTAAAACTAAGCATAATGCCGATAAAAAGTAAAAAATAAATGAGAACATAATAATGGTTTTGGATACAGATAAGTAGCCATATTTCCGATACGTGTAAATTAGCCAAGGTACAAATAGTACAAAGGATGAGAAAATTGTTATTAAAAAAGCAACCATAATAGAATGTGTATAAACTGACATAAAACACCTCTTCGTTTAAAAATCAGCTCTTCACCATAACGTGGGTTGATTTCCGTTCCGGCTGAGCGCTTTCCTGGGGGCGTCCGATGAGCCGCTTTGCTTCGCTGCAGGGTCTCATCTGTGACGCTAATCCCCAAGGAGTCGCCCAGCCTCCACTCCAATCAACTATATACAATAATACGTTTTAAAAAATATTATCCCTAACTTTTAATGATAAATTTAAAAATCCCCGTTTTATTGAAGTCTTAAGCTTAGTCTAGCACTTCAACACAACACTAATATTTCACCAATCTTAAATAATTCTTAATTAGTGATGTAACGATCAATTATGCCTTGCATAATTGCGTCCGGAATCGGCTTTGTGCTTAGGCCTGCAAATGTTTTTTGCGCGAAAGCGTAGCGGCAGGATGCAGGTCAGTTAGCCGTTATCGCAAGGATGCGATGATTTTAGGCTAACATCCTTTCCGATTCTGCGACATCCGCCGGAGCCTTTAGGCTAAACGATATTGGTCACTCAGTCATGTGTTGTTGCTGTCGCTTCGCTTTCGCACAGATAAATTGCCACAGGACGTGGCGTTCTTAGACTGAGTTCCCTATTTCAGCGAATGTTTGGACATCTGCTGAAATAAGTTAAAATTCCGCGTTGACTCCCTGGAGACAAACAAGAGTTCACCAATGTAGCTCGTGCCTGTCCCCAGAAAGAAAAGCGGAATTTTATCAAATAAGAAAATATTTATTTTTGTTGGAAAGGCTTTTATGCGAGCAAATTATGCTTTTGCAATTTCCTCTTTGCAGAATGCTAAAATCTCTTCTAGCTCTTCATCCTCTAATGCAAAATCTAAATACTCACCTTCTGCTTTTTCCATGATGAAGTAATTTAAAATAAATGACTCTTCACCTTTTTCAGCGATTAGTACACGAATTTCAATTCCTGCTTCGTGATAAAGCTCATCTTCTTCATCAATATCTACATCTAAAATAAATTCGTAACGCTTACCTTCAATAATGTTTGTTGGATCTAAAATTTCTTCCATTGAGAATTGTGTAATTTCCATTGTACGATCTCCTTTAAGTTAACCTGTTCATACTATATATTAAATCAAATTCAGCATGGGTCAAATAGAAAACTCGTATACACTTGAAAGTAATTATGCCACAATTAAATTGAACTAATTGAGAGACGCGATTCTCTTAAGAATACTCTACATAAAGGAGGTTTTTTTTCTTGAAAGATCTACTATATTATCAAGATGTTACTTTACGTGAATTTAATGCAACAATTGTCAATAAAGGAACCGATATAGATGGCCGTAACTACGTGGTGCTATCAAATACTGCTTTTTATCCAACAGGAGGTGGACAACCTCATGACACGGGTACTTTAAATGATGTCGAGGTCATTGATGTTGAGAAAATTAATGATGAAATTCGACATTATATTCAAGGTGACTCTTCAAGTTTAGCTGGAGAAGTGCTTGGTAAATTGAACTGGCAACGACGATTTGATCATATGCAGCAGCATGCAGGTCAACATATTTTAACCGCGGCCTTTGTCGAGCTTTTTGATGCACCAACGGTTAGCTTCCACTTGGGCACTGAGCAGGTCACAATTGATATTGCAGTAGACAGCCTAACGGAAGAACAGCTTGTGGCTGCGGAAGCCCGTGCTAATGAAATTATTGTAGAGAATCGTCCAATTGACACGAAATGGATTACAGAGAAAGAGCTTGAGAACTATAGCCTTCGTAAAGAGGTGGCCGTCACAGGAGATATTCGACTTGTTATTATTCCTGATTTTGATTACAACGGCTGCGGCGGTACGCATCCAACATCTACAGGACAAGTAAGTGCAATAAAAATCCTTGGCACTGAAAAAATGAAGGGCAATATTCGTGTCTCCTTTGTCTGTGGTCACAGAGTTTTAGCGGAGCTTGCGATGCGAAAGAAAGTATTAGCTGATGTTGCAAGACAATTAAGTGTACCTGAAACTGAAGCAGCTTCAGCACTAACAAAAGTCTTAACAACACAGAAAAACACAGAAAAGGCACTCGCGGCAGCAAAAGAGGAACTACTAAATTATGAAGCAAAAGCGTTAGTTTCTAGTAAAGAACGTATTATTACTGCAGCCTTTACTCAGCGTTCTATGCAAGAGCTTCAAAAATTAGCAAGAACTATTGTCGCAGAGCAGACCGAATCTATCGTATTACTCGTTTCAGAAAATGAAGACAAGCTTCAGTTTGTCGCAGCACGTGGTACAAAAGTTGAGAAAAGTATGAAGGACATTGCTGCAAAAGCACTTCCACTCGTTAATGGAAAAGGCGGTGGCAGTGATCAGATGGTACAAGGCGGTGGCGAGCGTATTATCTCTACCCAGCAACTATTTGAAGCTGTGCAAGAAGTACTTAACTAACCTTTTAGATGATAGGAGCTCTCCATTACTTGGGGAGCTCCTTTATTTATTATTTATTTTTGCACATCATCACTTGCCGAACTTCTATTGCTACTATCCCCCTATCGATGATTATCCACAGACATTCGCTCAGCTGTAATAATCGATCTCTTAGCAGCTTTCATTTATCCACACATTACCCACAGTTAACACACAACTTATCCACACCCCATCTTGATTACACCAAGTTGATTCACCTATTGGATTAAATTAAAAAATTTTCCAGATATACCTGATTATAATTTACTTTTTTTGCTGATTATAAAAAATAGAATAGTTTCTATCATTTTGAGGGGAGGATTTCTATGAGTCCTGAAAAAGATATTTCACGTCGTGATTTTTTAAAAACAACAGGGATTGCAGCAGGTACATTAGTCGGCGGTGGATTAATAGGTGGTCTTGTAGGCTATAACATGTCTGGTAAAGGAACTGCCACGCAAGAGCATGGTCAGCATGGAACTGCTACTGAAGAGACTGGTTCGCCAAAAGCCAAAATGTTTTTTATGAATCAAAGAGATTTTAATATTTTAGCAAATGCTACTGAACGTATTTTCCCTGAGGACGATTTAGGTCCAGGGGCAAAGGGCTTAGATGTACCTTACTTTATTGACTATCAGCTTGCAGGGCAATATGGCAGTAATTCTAAAGAATATATGCATGGACCATTTGGCGAGGGTGCTCCAACACAAGGTTATCAGAGTCGTTTAACGCGTGCGGAAATTTTTAAGCAAGGTGTTCAAAAGTTAGAGGCGGAAGCACAGAATCGCTATAAAAAGAGCTTTAACGATATAGATGGTACGCAAATGGATGAAATTTTAACTGCCTTCCAGAAAGGCGAAGTGCAAATGAGCGGTGTCACATCTGCTTTCTTCTTTAATTTATTGCGTGCAGCAACATTAGAAGGTGCCTATTCTGATCCAATATATGGTGGGAATCGTGATATGGATGGCTGGCGTATGAAAGGCTTCCCTGGTCATCAAATGGCGTATATTACTCAAATCGAAGATCCAAAATTCCAAAAAATTGAGCCTAATTCATTAGGTAGCCACTAATATAAGGGGGTTAGAAAAATGGCAAAAACATTACCTAGTGTAGACGTTGTAACAGTCGGGGTAGGCTGGACCGGCGGTATTGTCGCGGCAGAGTGTTCGAAGGCAGGCTTAAAGGTCGTTGGTCTAGAGCGCGGACAAAAGCGTGGCACAGAAGATTATTTGACTATCCATGACGAATATCGTTATGCAATTCGTTACGATATAATGCAAAACCTTTCTAAGGAAACAGTAAGCTTCCGTAATAATCGCAATATGAAAGCATTGCCTATGCGTCAACTCGGTTCTTTTTTACTTGGTGAAGGGCTTGGCGGCTCTGGTACACACTGGAACGGTATGACGTATCGCTTTTTACCATATGATTTTCAAATTAAAACATTGACAGACAAACGATATGGTGCGAATAAGCTTGGACCTGATTATTTAATCCAAGATTGGGGATTAACATACGATGAACTTGAGCCCTATTTCGACAAGTTCGAAAAAACAGCAGGTATTTCGGGAGATGACAAAAATCCATTTAGTGGAAAACGATCAAATCCTTATCCGACTGGGCCTATGAAAATGACACCGATGCTTACGCAATTTGAAACAGCTGCAAAAAAATTAAAATTATCACCTTACATGGTTCCTTCTGCTAACTTATCAGAAGTTTATAAGAACCCTGATGGCGAAACGATTAATGCTTGTCAATATTGCGGCTTCTGTGAACGCTTCGGCTGTGAATATGGCGCCAAATCATCTGCTGAGGTTACAGTTGTTCCTACTGCATTAAAAACAGGCAACTTTGACTTACGCTACAATTCCAATGTTGTTGAAATCTTAAAGAAAGACAATAAAGTAACTGGTGTCCGATACATCGATACGATATCTGGTGAAGAATTTATTCAACCAGCTAATGCTGTCGTACTTACTAGTTATGTCTTTAATAATGCCAAACTATTAATGGTCTCTAACATTGGAGAACGTTACGATCCAGCTACTGGAAAAGGGACACTTGGAAGAAACTATTGCTATCAAATACTACCTGGAGCAGCAGGTTTCTTCAATGAGCAGTATAACACCTTTATGGGTGCAGGTTCACTCGGTGTGAGTTTAGATGACTATAATGGCGATAATTTCGACCATAGCGACTTAGATTTTATTCACGGTGGAAATATAGCTCTAACACAAACAGGTGCACGGCCTATCGGCTCGAATCCAACACCTCCTGATACGCCAACTTGGGGATCAGAATTTAAAAAGCAATCTATTCATTACTATACTCGTTCATTCGGGATTGGTGCACAGGGTGCTTCAATGCCACATAAAGAAAATTATTTGTCTCTTGATTCTACGTATAAGGATGCTTATGGCTTACCTCTTATACAGTTAACGTATAACTTTACGGATCAGGATCGCGCACTTCATAAATATATTTCGGCACGTGCAGCTGACATTATGAAAGAAATGGGCGCCAAAACTGTTGTCCCTAATGCTGAAATTACTGATTACAATATTGTACCGTATCAAACAACCCATAATACAGGTGGAACAGTTATGAGCTTAAAGCCTGAGGATGGCGTTGTGAATAACTACATGCAGCATTGGAATGCAGAAAACCTTTTTGCTGTGAGCGCAGGAAACTTTGCACACAATAGTGGCTATAATCCAACTGGTACGTTAGGGGCACTAGCCTATCGCTGTGCAGAGGGTGTTGTGAAATATAGCAAATCAGGTGGTTCCTTAGTATAACTTCTTTCAGCGGGTGTCACGGAATTATGCCAGGGCAAAATTGATATACTATACATTTTATTAAAAGGAGGCAAGACTATGGGAGGTCTTGGAGCAATTGGATTACCTGGGTTAATCATCATTTTAGTAATTGTTTTAATCGTGTTTGGTCCAAAAAAATTGCCTGAAATCGGCGGCGCAGTCGGTAAAACATTTGCAGAGTTTAAAAAGTCCACAAAGGGGCTTATTGATGATGAAGATGATTCAGCGAAAAAAGAAAATAAAAAATCTGACGCTTCGTAGGAGGTTTTCCTATGGATCCATATGAAGAAGGAAAAAGAGAATATTTAAGTCCACTTGATAAGAAAGAAGCTGAGCCTCTCACACCTGTGGAGGCTTTTGTTGAAGTTCCAGTAGAGACAATTGATCAGGACGTGGTAGTTAATGAACCTCTTTTCCCAATTGCATCATTACTTGAACATCTTACTGAACTGAGAAAACAAATTATTAAAGGGCTTTTCGTATTTATTTTATTTTTTATTATCGTATTCTCTACCATTAATATTTGGTTTCCTTATGTAACTCGAGGACATTCACTAATTATTTTAGGGCCATTAGAGGTTGTAAAATTTTACATGACGATTTCCACAACACTAGCATTCGGTCTATCTATGCCGTTTTTAGTTCATTTTTTGTGGAGCTTCGTAAAGCCAGGTTTAAAAGAAGAAGAAAGCCGTTTCCTCGGTCTTTATGCACCTGTCATGCTCGTACTCTTTTTATTAGGCGTAGCATTCGGTTATTTTATTGTTAATCCACTCAGCTACGCATTTTTAGTAAGTGTAGGAGCAACTAATTTTGATGTTATGGTTTCAGCAAATGAATACATGCATTTTTTAGTGATGACAACTATACCACTCGGACTACTCTTTGAATTACCAATCGTAGCCCTCTTTTTATCGTCTATTGGTGTACTAACGGCTGAATCCATGAAAAAAATACGAGGCTGGTCTTATATCGGGATGGGGGTTGGTTCTGCTGTAATTACACCACCCGATTTTATTAGCCAGTTACTCGTCTTAATTCCAATGATTATTTTATATGAAATAAGTATCTATCTTGTTAAACGTATAGAGCGTAAACAAATAGAAAGCACTGCGTAGCAAAGACGCAGTGCTTATTTTTTCTTTAATTCCATTACAACAATCTCTGGTGGATTAAAAATTCGAATAGGTACTGTACTATTACCTAATCCTCGACTAACGGCCATTGTTGTCGTTCCTTCCTCAAAAACGCCAGCCGTATATTTTGGAAGTATTCCCTGTCCTCGTGCAAAAAGACCACCAATACCAGGAATTCGAACTTGTCCGCCATGTGCATGTCCTGCGAATACTAAATCAATTCCAAAATCCACATACGTATTAAACACTTCTGGTCGATGCGCTAGTAAAATCGTTAATATATTTGGTGGAACATTTTCTGTTGCTATCTCTAGCATTTCCTTTGTTGTTCTACCAGATAACGGATCTTCTATGCCAACAATCGCCAAGCGCTCCCCGTCGCGCTCAATGACGGTCGATTCATTGGACAATACATGTACACCTAACGATGATAGCTCCTCATAAATTACATTCACTTTATTCGTCGCTACTTCATGGTTCCCTAGTACATAATAGACATCCGCTAATTTAACTAATCCCCTAGCAGCCTGCAAGCTTCGCTCCAAATCATAACGATTACTATCAACTAAATCACCTGTAATAAAAATCAGGTCAGGATTTGTTGCTTTCACCTTTGCTATGAGCTTCTCTTGCTGTTCGCCAAAGAGAGCATCCTGTAAATCTGATATTTGTGTAATGCGTAGCCCATCAAAGCTGGCAGGCACTTTTTCTGACTCGAATTCATACTTGCTTACGACCAGCCAGTGATTGTTTACGTACAAAAAAATGACTATAAAAACAAGAAAAAAAGCTACATATAATAATTTTTTCAATCGCAATCGCTCACTTTGTGGCTACTTTTTCATCAGATCACTTTCGCCATGGCGTAATTACGTCCGGATTTTGAATTGTGCCTAGGCCTGCACGAGGGCCGACACGATGTCGGTCATTTCGGTAATGCCACAGGACGTGGCGTTTTTACCGATGCAGGTCAGCTAGCCGTTTTCGCAGGATGCGAAGGTTTTAGGCTAACATCCTGGGTATTCATTCCTTTGAAAATCCGTGACATCCGCCGAGGCTTTTATCTTTATTTAGTAAGCGTTTGGATACCCCCTGAAAAGGAAACATGCACATTCATCTCATCACCTTTAAAGGTGGGAGCTTCTACCGAATGAAGATAAAATTCTGACCCCCCTATTATAAGCATAAAACAAAGTAATTGTAAGCCTATGCTCTAAAAAACCACAAATAGCGCAAAAAGACCAACTCCATCTCCATGTTAGTCTCTTAAATATTCTCTATATCTTGTTCGATCACAAAATAATGTTCTTTCCGCAACTTCCAAAACTAAAAATCATTCTAATGTTATATATTTTTCCCCGTAAAATTTAGATAGATTAATTAAGAGTTGTCATATTTGAAATTTCTATCTTTTTCTTTAAATGGATTTCATGATTATTAACTGCATTGATATCACCCAAAGCATCCATTATTTTTATAGCTTTATTCGACATAACAATTCCTACATCACTGTTTCCTGAAATAATTTTATAAATTCCACTTAAATAAAGAAGCTTTACTTTTTCAAAGTACAGATCAGAATTCCGTTCAAGTATTTTTTCAGCAGAGATAATAAAATGTAACGCACTTGATGATCTGTTTGACTCTATACAATAAACAATAGTGTTTAAAAGCACTCTTATCAATTTTTCTTTATTCTTTTTTACCCTACTGTACAATTGAGTCTTATTTAATATTTCTTTTGAAAAAGTAATAATTGATTCAATGGGAAGAATACTCATAGAGTTACCAAATAACATGATTTCGTAAAAACCCCAATTCTCTACCTTAAAAAGATATTCATTAAGAAATGTAATATCTTCTTGGTACAATTCTAATTGCTTATTTAAGTCATAGGCTAGAGCACGAATCATAATAGAATTGTACCTATGACTTGAGAAATTATATTTTTTCCACTTATAGATTTCTTCTTGCTCTAATTTATATAATAAATTGATATTGTTATTCTCATAAGCGTTTCTAACATTTTTCATTAAGGTCTCGACTTGTGTTGGATTATAGTCATTAGAGATAAATAAAAATTCATCCAATGTTATGTTGAGCCTTTCTAATAATAAATAAAACTTGGATAGAGAAATATCAGAATCTCCTCGTTCAAACTTAGATAAAAAAGATACACTTAAAATACCATCTGCTATGTCCTTCAAAGAATACCCTTTGTCTATTCTTATATCCCTAAAAATGTGCCCTAAATTCCTCATAATCCCCCCTCCCATTCTCCTATATCTAAACCATTTAGTTAATATATACCCTTAACCATTGCATTAAAACTACTTCAATCAAAATTATTCAAAATATTCATCATTCTTTATTTGCGCATAAAAAAAGTCCTTTATAATAGAAGAGTCAGGTGATTACACCGTCCTAATCCACTAAAAAAGACCAATCTTATGAACAAGATTTACACGAAAAACTTCATTCGCATAATGATTTTCATTGAGGCAAAAATTTTGACATGAATCTCTGGCAGCTCTTCGTTTTTAGCCTTACCCAAAATACGCAACAATAATTAAGACTAATATTTAATTAATACAGCTAATTCATTATAAAAATTGCTCTGTTCGTAACATCAACCTATTTAACGAACACCAGGGAAAATACCAAAATATCTACTCGTGTTATATAACTTGTTCTAATGATTTAATATTAATATTTTTCCCATTTTTAAAATTATTCTTGAGTTCTTCTAGACTTCTCTGATGGTCATTCAATATATCTACTGCATTTATTTGAGCATAAATATATTCACAGTTATAAAATGGTGTCTCAAACAACATAGACTCATACATCCATGTACTTCCTAATAATATGTCATATTTATTAGTATTATCTAAATAACTATGTGTGTACTTTTTTATTAAGTCTACAAAAATATGTTCTTTTTCTTCCAAACATACGTAATCATCGAGATTTCTATAGATGATTTTTTGGAACTCAAATAAAACAATATTCCATAAAACAGAAGATATTTGCTGTATTTCATAAATTTGTTTTACTTTTTCTGATGAAAACTGCCTTACAAATAAAGCTTCAAATGAATGTGCAACAAACTCTTTAATTTCTAATGAGTTACATTGATTTTTATATTCAACATTGGATGTAATATATTGATGATAAAAATGGCCTATTTCATGTATGGTATTAAAATAATCATCAATATCTCCAATACAACCTAAGTATACGAATCCTTTTTTAGTATAGGGCAACTCGACAAAAAAGCCTTCTTGTAAATTAGACTCCCTTATGATAATAAAACCCTCATTGTAAATTCTTTCAAGATACTTACCAAAATCAGAGTCCATTATTTTTATATTTTCTAAAACATCTTCTTTAAAATTTACTTTGTATTTTTGATTATTTATTCTTATATTGTTTAATTTAAATGGATGTAAAATATCATTGTCATTTATTTCATATTTATTATAAAATAGTTTTAATTCTTTTATATAATTAGGAATAACTTGATTAACTTTTGAATTAAAAAGTTTATCTAATAAGTTATTATCATTCTTTTCTTTATAATAAGTAAAGTAATCCTTATATAATTGCTGTTGAATATATTCATTTCTTTTCAAAATCATTTTATTATATAAGCCATTAATATATTCAACATCTAATGTGACCTCTTTTATTTTTTTGTTATAGATATCTATTAAACTATTACCTTGCTCATCAATTAAATATCTATACTCCCCCTCCTTCATATTATTCAGTAAAATTTTATCAGTAAAATCATTATTTTCAGATAATTTATTGAATGTAGATATTGTCCTTGATACATCTTCTATATATTCAGCAGGGAGCTCCATATTTAGTGAAAGTAAATAATTAATATTCTCCACTTCTTCGTATAAATAACCATATTCAGATTCTAACAGCATCAGTCCACCCTACTTTTCTACTAAATAATTTAATGTAACTATAAATTGTTTTACTGTATCAATAATTAGCTTTTCTTCATCAGGTACATATCCAATAGCTCTGTTTATAAATAAATGAATCAATTTTCTCTTTAATTGATCGCTTAAATCTAATGTATTGACCTTTGCATTCTGAATTATCGAAGAAACGTTTGCTTCTATATCTATATCAAGAGGTGAACGATATACTTCAATTAATTGTCTCTTCATGGCTCTATATAATTCTTTTGACGATCGCCTTATTATAATAGGCTCCATCTCAACATTTAATTTCTTTACGAAATGTGTAATGTAAAGAATAATAAGTATTCTTTTTTCATCGAAATTAGTTTTGGTTAGAATATTATTTATTACAAATTCCGATTCTAAAATAAAATAGTTTTCTAGTTCAACTAAATTTTTCTCGCCACCAAAGTATAAATTCTCTCTTTCATAGCTGTTTAGACTATATTTTTTTATAGTTTTATTATTAATTTCTTTGTTAAAAAAATTACAAAGAATACCCATTACATTTGTGCATTCCATAAGATTATTAATTTTAAATCTTATTCGTAATGTCTCATCATCATTATTAAAGTATCTTACAAAGAAGAATTTATTTCCTAGACTTATTTTGCATATTTCTTCTAGAATATAGTTCTGCTCTAACCGATCAATAAATACTTCAAAAAAGAGCCACTTATCGTTTAATGCTCCTAAAGTCATCGATGCTTCGTTCGACAAAAATATTATATTATCTCTAGGACTTATATTTGACTGTTTCATTTTAAATAGAGCGTTATTAAAATTCATTACAAAATCTATTGAGTAACCAGCATAAATTTCCCTAATATCCTCTTTTATTTCCAAATAACCATTTTTTCTATATAATTCAAAACTTTTATTAACGTCGTAACTATTTGATAAATCTAAAGGATATTTATCGTCACCCGAAAATATAATTATATTTTTCGGCATAGAGAATTTCTTACTCAAAAAGTTTAATTTATTAACAAAATTATTATAATCTAATCCATCTACTATTATTCTCCATGTTTCTAACTTTAAAATAACATTCTTATAAGTAATTCTAGGTATATATTGAAGATAATCTAACTTATCTTCGTATAATCCAGTCCATGTTAACTGATTAGAAATCGTATATAGCAGCCTTAAAAAGGATGGTATATACATAAAATTCACCATATTATTTTTTCTTACTATTACTTCTTTGTTTAATTTTTTCGAAAATAAATTTAACTTATTGTCCTTCCAAAATACATATATATCATTAAGATCTATGTCATTTATGGAATCCCCTAAAATATTGTTCATTTTTAGGTCTACAGATGAATATGGCATATCTACTATAAAATCGTCGTCAGTATTAGCTTTTGTATTGTTTATATCTGATAAAAACCTTCCTTCGAACGAACCTTTGTTTCTCATTTTTATTCCATTATCTATTTTCACATAAGTTTCATTGTCTATAGAACACAAATTTATAAAAAGCTGCAAATTTGGTATTTTTTTTAAAAAAGGTAGTTTTAATTCATCAATTATAGGAAAATCATCAAGATTTAAATTAATTTTTTTTCTCCCAGCTAAAGCCTCAATAATTTTATTAATTAAGAAATTACTAGACTTTAAATTATCAGACTCATTATAGCTAAAAGTTCCACACTCGTTAATAACTCTTAAAAAAGGTACATAATTATTCGAGTATTGATCATAAAATTTTTCTGTAAATATTTTTAATTCTTCCACCTCTTTATTAAAAGTTACTAGCAAATATGGCAATATTTCTTGGAGATTATTAAATAATCTTTTGTTATCGAGTACAGATAAATCATTGTTTTTGATAATCGAATTCCCTGCTATATATTGAGAAGATTCGCAAATTTCTTTACATTTGTTTATTAAAGATATTAGGGAAATAGGAGTAAATTCTTTTTCTTTATTTAAGTATTTAATATCTGCAACTATTGATAACAATTTTTCTTGATATTTAGTACCTTTAAGCTTATTTATTATCACTTCCAAATTATCTTTGGTTTCATGAAGATGAATATCAGATACTAATATATCTTGCTCTAGTAACTTTTTAACAATAGCCATAACCTGTTTTTCAGTTAAGTTATTTTTCTCTCCAATTTTAAATATAAGGGTATCCATATCAGTAAATTCTGTGCATATGTCTAAGATTTCCTCTATATACTTATTGAATACTATCAGCTCATATTCAGGCAAAAGATCATAGTCAATTCTTGTTACATATTTTTTTTGATTTTTGAGGATATAATCCCCTCTTTTTACTTTTAATTTTCTAATAACTTTATCATCGGTTTGTACATTTTTCACTAGATTAAGGTACCATTCTTTACTAATAGAAATTTTGGAATTCTGTTTTCTCAAATCATTAATATTATTAAGAACCCCATTTAGCGAATCATTAAACTTTGTTACGCCAATAACAGTACTAAAAAAACCAAAAGGAGATTGTTTATATGTCATTCTATATAAATAATTTGATAGCGTTTTTTCTATCGATTTCTGTTTTTTAGTATTCTTTTTTTCATATTGACTTAGAGCTTGATAAAACTCTAATGAAGACAATATTAAAGATGAATGAAAGTAATCTTCCTCAATTGGTGAAAATGAAGGATAAGTACATTCTTCTTTTTCTACAAAACTTCTCCAAAAAGATTCAGTAAAATAAGGAACCCTAATAAAATAATCCTCTTCCAACTCAAAATACATAGGATATATTACCTTTCATTAACACTATAATTAGTACATTTTTTATCCCTATTTAGATATCCATAATCAACTAAATACCGTCTTAAAATTGCAAAATCCGGATATAAATTCTTTAAAATTTCATTTATTTCCTTTTCATTATATCTACGGTTCTTTTCGAAAAGTTTAATTATCTCTTCCAATACTTCTAACTTGTTCTTTTCTTTTTTAGGTATAATAGACAGACATTCGCCATTAAAATATCTTTCACGAACTGTTTTTTTCATAGTGTTTGTCCTCGTTTCTTAGCTAAAATCATTGTTGGTAATGCAATTACGAACCCTAATAAAGCACATGTAAACCAAGCAATATTCATGTTAAAGTAATCAGAGAGTACACCAACAAGTACTAAACCAACTATTGTAAAAATGGCTTCTAATGTATAATAAAATGATATAATTGTTGCTCTATTCTCATTTTTAATATTTTTATGAAGTGCTGTAATACGGATGATTTCATCTCCTGCTGTTATAAATACATGTACTAAAAACAATGCAAATGCAGCAATATAAGATTCTATCATTGTAAGTACTGCAATAGATATCGAGTTAACTATTACATTGATGATAAGAATGTTCATTCTTTTCTTTTCAAGTTGTGGAAGTCTACCTATAAACCATGTTCCAACCATTGACACCAAACCTATAAAAATCCATAAATAACCTGTAATAATACTTTTATTTTCTCCTTGGAAAAATAACTGCCATTGATTACTAGGTCCAGCAAGTATAATAGTTAAGGGAAGAAATGAAACAACTAAATACGAAAAACTTTTATTTTCTCTAAAGTATCTAATCCCCTCTCTAAATGAATTAAAAAACTCTTTGTAAACCTTATTAAATTGTAGCTTTTCTTTTACTTCAGTATTTTCATTTTTAATGAAACTGGCTACAAAAATTGCAGTAATACAAAGTAAAACAGCTCCTGTAATTATTGGATATGAAAGATTTATTTTACCTAAGAATTGAGCTCCAATAAATCCACCTGCCATACCTAACGTCTTCCCAATGATTCCATTCATTGAAAATATCTCATCTAGCTGTTCGTCACTATTAATTTTATTTACACTTTCAACTAGCCAAGAATCTAATGTCCCCGATTTTAAAGTTTCTCCAATTGAAGTAAGGACTGCCCCCAATATTAGATAGATTAACTCGCCTTCTGAAATGAATAGAAAAAGTAGGCCTGCTGCGCGGATTAAGCAACTAAGTAGCATGGTGTTTCTTCTACCGAATGTGTCCGATATCATTCCGGAAGGGATCTCTGTAACAAAGCTAATTAACCAGAAGAGCGAAATGAAAAGACTAATTTCACTTAATGTGTATCCTATATTTTCTAAATATAAATATATTGTAGCCGAAAAAATTACAATCCCTAGATTGTATAACCCCTCCAGTATATAAAACTTATTTTTAATTAATTTAATTTCTTGGTTCATATTAGGTATCCTTTCCAAAAATGCACTAAATGGTATAATTCATTATTAGACAGCACCGAGAAGTTCTAAAATAATGTTATTTACCAAGATTGCTCCCTTCCCATCACTATCTTTTGATTTATCATACTCTACAATATCTACACCAATTATATTTAAATTGGATATATATAATTTGATAAACTCGATAAAATCATTAAAGTCCCATCCACCTATATTTGGATAAGATACAGCAGACATAAGTGTTGAATCAAATACATCTACATCGACAGTAATATAAGTTGGCAAATTTTTATCAATTTGTACATTTTTTATATTTTTCCTGAAATAAGAAGAGATTTTATTATGTTGAGTTAATCCTGATAGCTCTTCGTCAGTCATAAATCCACTTAATCCAAATTGATAAATCCGTTTTAAATTCGAAAACTCACTAATTAATGAAATAATATTACTATGTTGGATAGGAGCACTCTTCTTGTTTAACACAGGAGAAAAGTCTGAATGAGCATCTATTTGAATTACTTGAAATTCCTTATTTAACGAATTAATACCTTTGATAATTGGATATGTGATAGTGTGATCTCCACCGATAAACAAGGGCGTAATATTTGAGTTCATTAATTTCCTTGATATATCTTCGATTCTTTCAAAGTATGCTGTAACTGAGGATAGTTGTTTAACTTCACCGTAGTCTTTAACTTTTTTATCTATAAAAATATTTTTGTTTTGAAATGTTGAATAATAACCATGTGATTTGCCATTGTTTTGTAATGTTATCTGAAAGAGATCATTAGATTTAACTCTTATATAATTAGGTGATTCAATATCTATGTTATAAACTAAAGAACCTCTATTATAAGGAACGGAAATAAAACCACAAATACCCTCTTCATCATTATTTAAATAATCTCGGTATATATCCCCATTAGGTACTCCAAAAAATGTATGCGAATGATTTACAACTGTGTGTAGATTTTCAACTTGGAATCCTATTTCACTATCAAATATAAAACCACCTTTTATAAGTTCTATAACTATAGGATCACCCTCATCAATTCCCCATTTTTCCATGGTTTGGGTTAAGCCATTTTTCATTGATTCAAGAATAAACTCCTTCAATCCGTCATTTACTTCTAACGTATTTCCATAAGCTTTATTTACAATTAAATTCCCTTCTATTTCCACTTCGGTTGTTAGTTTAAGCACATCAATACTCCTTTGCTTGTTACTAAGAAAACATTGGATTTTTATTATACTTAACCGATAAGTTTAAGAGTGATGGAATTTCGTCTAAACGTTTCGATTCCCTTCCTCCATAGTCATCTATATCTTGGAATCCTGGTATTATTACTCTTACTGTACTAAGTAAATTATCTTCTCTTCCTAAATCGGCCGTTATAACCTCATATCCCAATTCACTTATACTTGCTAAGAGATGCATCAAATTTTCGTTTATACTACCCTGTCTATAATCTTCGAACGCTGATATTGTACGTTCGTTAGGTTGGTTTATAAATGGATTCACATAATCTGTGTTACCTTTTGCCCACTCATAGTAGATTTTAAAATCTTCCGATTCATTATCACCTTCACTATTCAATAGCTGTATTTGTGATATACGTAATTGGCAAGCTTCAATTATGGCATTTTTAATAGCTGAATTTATATCAAGACTACAGCCAGAGCCATGTGTATATATAGGTAAACGGTCCTTTTTATCAAATAAAGAGCAATGCACTACATGGGCAGCTACATCTGTTTTTAAATAGTGTAAAATCACTTCAATTCCGTTGTTATAAAGAGAATTAATTAATATTGCTACTTCATCAGAATAAACATTAGTTGCGATATTACCGTAATACATAGAATTTTTGTGATAAATTGTATAAGCATCTCTTTCAATAACTTCAAATAACCCCGACAAAATTGCTTCTGAAATTGAAAAACCTGATGCCAAACCTGTTGAACTTTGAGAAAGGAATAATTCAGATTCATCAAATGTATAGAACGGAAAGAAAATAGAAATTGCTGGTACAAGCATATCTTGATTCGTAGATAAATTTTTACATATTATCCAATCATAAATTTTGTCAGAATGATATTCATTCGGGGTATTCTTATCTAGAATTAGATTTTTAGGATTCAATATATTATATTTTTGTTGCAATTCATTAAATGTTCCTCTAATTAGAGAATCTGTTTCGAATCTTCGTGCATTATATCTTTCTAATGCCTCACCTATTGCACTAATTAGTGCGGTCTGCTTATCATATCCCTTTCCACCATGTAGATTGTAGCCAACTTCCTCATATGAAGCACTGGAATTCACTTCATATACATTTGTATTTAAAAAATCTTTTTTCTCATATTCTTTAAGATTATAAATGGGTCCTATTGGTGTAATATACTCTTTTAAAATAGTTTCGGCACTTTCTAATTCTTTAGTTCTATATTCTTTACCAATTGCTTCATTCGATTCCAACCATTCAATATCATTAAAGCTACTCTTATTTTTTCCAAAGCAATAATGACAACCATTCATACTAATTAGATTAGTATTTATAATACTTTTGCTATTTTTATTAAAAATAGTGATAGTATCGTCAGCATTTGTTAATTTAAATTTTGCTAAAGTTTCAGCTGCGCAAGTAAGTTCTTTGTTTGTTTGCGTATTTGTTATTAAAGATTTGACATTCTTGATTTTTAGTACTTCATCTCTGCTTTCTAGATATCTATTTAATAAACATTTTAAGCAGGTACCTTTTTCTTGATTAACACCTGTAATCAAAATATCATCAAATAATTCAATAACATATATATGTTTAGATTCTGCAACGTCTGAAAAATTCTTAAGAATAAAATTTACAGAACAATTTGAAATATACACTATACTACCGGGTTGAGCATAAAGGACTTCTTCTTCTTTAGTTAGCTTTCTCTCTTTATTAATATATATATAATCAGTTGTATCATTGCCTTCATTAATATTTTGAAGATCATTTTTAAATTTATTTACTATTTCAAAATTTAACTTATTATCTTCTGATAATTCTAAAGCATTAACATCTGCATTAAATAACTCTACAAATAAGTCAGAATCACTGCATTCCACTTCGTACGGAATGTCAGCTCCAATCACAACACATCTGTCTTTATCTATTTTTATACATTTCATTCCTTATCCCTCCCCTTCGAAAAAAAGAGAACATCAAAAAAGAGAATGCCATCAACATTCTCCTTCTACCAATCGTTAATGATTAACTGGTGATGTATAGCGTCGACTTGCTTGTTTTGGCACTTGTTTTTTTACAGATACCTTTTTGATTTCTAATTTAGTTTCTTTTTTCATCATTTTCACTCCCTTTTATAGATTATTTAGATTAAAGGAGAGAGGTTTTAAACAATATTAGTATTCTCAAAAATAAGTGTTTATATCTCTGTTTTAACCAATTTACTAATACTTAATTTTTTCTCCCTCTGAATCTCTACAATAATTGTAATATATCTATAATAAATATTTTCAATATTGTCATTTATGAAAATATATAAAGTACCTTTGAGGTTCAGTTATTTAGGTAACTTCGAAACATAGTTCTTTTTAAATAAACATCTAATACAAGTTTGCCTTTTTAAAGTTTGAATATATTCAAGTTATTGTTGTTCAGTAATATGATTTGTTAAAATAATCCATTGTCATATGTGCAAATTTATAGGCAGTAACCTATTACAAAATACAAAATTACTCCAATCCCTATTAGCCTTCACTTTTTATCTTCTAGTTAAAAAATCAAAAAATACTTTAAAGAAGCGTTTAAAAAATTTTTTGAAGATATTGGAATTTCTTCTAAATTACTAAACAGAATATGGATTTCTGGTAGAAATTCAGAAAGGGCTACACAGTTTTGAACACAACTAGATAACACGGCTCCCTTCATCACCTTGATATGTCGAAAGAGTAAGGTAAAGCAATTTACCAATATAACTCTAGTGATATCGTGAGTAACCAAAAAACGCATTTAGACCCTCCTTTCAGAAAGTTAAATGCGTTTTCTCGTTTATAATACTTTTTCTAAGAAATCCTTCGCGCGCTGTGTAGATGGTGATGTGAAAAATTGTTCTGGTGATGCATCCTCAATTAGCTTTCCGCCATCAAGGAATAGTATACGGTCAGCCACTTCACGTGCAAAGCCCATCTCATGCGTTACGATCAACATGGTCATCCCAGTATCAGCAAGATTTTTCATAACAGCTAATACTTCTTTTACCATTTCAGGGTCAAGAGCTGAAGTAGGCTCGTCAAATAAAATTACTTTTGGATCCATCGCAAGTGCTCGGGCAATGGCAACACGTTGCTTCTGCCCTCCCGATAGACGGTTTGGATATTCATTGCGCTTTTCAAATAGGCCTACCTTCGTTAATAAATCTTCAGCCTTTTTGATAGCAGCTGCCTTGTCCATTCCTTTCACATTAATCGGTGCGTATGTTAAATTTTCAAGTACCGTTTTATGAGGGAAAAGATGAAAATGCTGAAATACCATACCGACTTCTTCACGGATCTTCATAATGTTTGTCCCTTTGTCCGTTAGAACGTCGCCAGCAATTGTAATCTTTCCGCTCGTTGGCTCTTCTAATAAATTTAAGCAGCGTAGGAATGTTGATTTACCGGAACCCGATGGTCCAATAATAGCAATTACTTCTTTTTCTTTAATTTCTGTTGAAATACCTTTTAGTACTTCATTTTTTCCATATGACTTGTGTAAATCTTCAATTTTAATCACTTTTTCTCATTCCTTTCTCGATTCGTTTGCCAAGGAACGTTAATACAAGTGTCATAATGTAGTAAATCACACCTGCAAATAGTAAAGGCTCAAGATAGCGATATGTTGAACCACCTACAATGTAAGCACGGCGCATAATATCAAGTGCACTAATTACTGTGACAACAGCTGTTTCTTTATTTAATGTAATAAACTCATTCACTAAAGACGGTAAAATATTTTTTACGGCTTGTGGGATAATAATATCTTTCATCATTTTCCCATATGGAATACCTAGTGCTTGTGCCGCTTCCATCTGCCCTTTATCAACCGCATTAATACCAGCGCGAATGATTTCAGAGATATAAGCACCTGAGTTCAGCCCGAATGCAATAATAGCCGTTGGAACTGGTTCAATTTGAATATCTAATAACTGTGGCACTGCATAGTAAATAATCATTAATTGTAATACGAGCGGTGTACCGCGGAAAATCGATGTATAAAAATCAGCAAACCAACGCAAAACTTTCACTTTACCAATTTTGCATAATGCTAGTAATATACCAATTATAAAACCGATGACTGATGCACCGAATGCAATTTGAAGTGTGACACCTATCCCTTTTAATATATAAGGCATAGAGGGAATGATAGCTGTAAAATCTAAATTCACAGCGCCCCCCTCCTTTCTTGTTCTTTTTTAAGGAAATATAAGCGATAGCTCGAAATAGAGCTATCGCAGTTCAACTTGCTTATTTAACTTTTAACCATTTTTCTTCCAGCTCTTGAATTTTACCTTCAGCTGCTAATTCTTTTAGAGCTTTGTTAATTTTATCTTTAAGATCGCTACCTTTTTGAACAGCGATTGCTTTAAAGTCTTCAGGTTGCTCTTTAACAGGGAACGCTTCTAGTTTATCGTTCGTATCAAGATAACCTTTTGCTACACCACTTTCTACAATCCCTGCATCTAAACGCTTAGACATCATGTCTTGAACAATTTCAGGAATTCGAGTACGCCCTTCAACGCTAGCATCTACTTCTTTTGCAATTTTATTACCTAAAGTTTCTTGGATAGAAGCATTTTGAACACCGATTTTTTTACCAGCTAAATCAGCCTCTTTTTTAATTCCACTATCCTTTTTCACGATAAACACTTGCTCTGTTTGATTATATTTATCAGAGAAATCTACAACTTGTTCACGTTCTTTATTAGGTGACATTCCAGAAATAACAACATCTACTTTACCTGCTTGTAGAGCTGGCACTAAACTATTGAAGTCCATATCTTGAACTTGCATTTCTACACCAATCTTGTCACCAACTAATTTAATTAAATCAATATCAAAACCAATAATATCTTCACCTTTTGCAGCATCAACATACTCAAATGGTGCATAATCAGATGAAGTACCTACTTTTAATACTTGCTTTTGTTCTGAGCCTTCGCCAGCATTTGAATTTTTATCGCTTGCTTTATCATCTTTTGCGCCACATGCTGCAAGTACACCAATTACTAGAACAAGCATTAGCATGAAAAATTTATTCTTCATATTCATTGATCTCCTTTTATTTATGTTTTATTGTCTATAAAAATCTAGTTCTTGAAAAATTAAATGGATATTTATTCACTTTAGAGAATAAAAAATCTATCTGCTAATAAGATATACTCTTTTGAAATAATAATCAAGCTAAATTGAAAATTTTTAGACAAAACAATATTCACGTAATTTTCTGACAAAAACATCTATATATAAAAGCTCATCGTCAATACGTGAATTTACTTTCCGTTCCGGCCAGGCACTTTCCTCGAGCGGCAGGGCGGCAGATGTTTTTTGCGCGAAAGCGAAGAGGCAGCGGCAGATGTTTTTTTGCGCGAAAGCAACAGCAACAACACGAGGTTGCTCACAAAGGCGTTATCACAGAACGTGATGCTCTTTGCCTTCGTTCTCCTTCTTTCCAGAGTCTATCTGTAAGAGTTTTATTTAACAAAAGAGCCCCCCTAAAAACGGAGGCCCTTATCTTATTTTTCATCTGCAAATAGCTTTTCCTTCAACTCGTCTTCCCCAGATCCTTCCGCTAATGGTACGCGAGAGCGATACGCTGCACGACATATTAAATGACCTGCTACAGGAGCTGTTACAAAAACGAAGATAATTCCTAAAATTAAACGTACACTCACATATCCATCATGCACCCAAAAGTAAATAAATGCGCCTAATAGACATGTTAAGACCGACAAAGTCGAACTTTTCGTTGCAGCATGTGAGCGTGTATATACGTCAGGTAAACGAATCATCCCTAATGCACTAATAACACTTACAATGGAGCCAATCAATATAAGGATAACTGCCGCCCATTCAATCATTTGATTTACGTTCAACAATCACACCTCTTTCAATATATTTCGTAAATGCAATAGTGCCGATAAAAGCTAAAATACCCAATATTAAAATAGCTTCTAAATACGCTTTTGTTTTCAAAATAATTGAGACGATAGCGATTGCTGAAAGTAAATTAACACCTATTGTATCAAGTGCTATGGCACGGTCGGGCAACGAAGGGCCTCGAATTACACGAAACAGCGACAACGCAATCGATACACTGAATAACGCAAGAGCCAATAGTAAAAATTTTTCAGTCATTAACGTGTCACCTCCATGATTGCTTGTTCAAACTTCCCTATTGAACGAATGACAGCTTCTTTTGATTGTTCAATATCCATTGCATGAATATAAAACATATCTCCCTCTTCAGAAACTTCCATCACTACTGAACCCGGAGTAAGCGTGAGTAACAACGCCAGTGCTGTTATTTCCCAATCTCCTCTAAGCGCTGTTTTATACGTAAATATACCAGGCGTAATATTGAGCTTCGGCGTAGTAATTTGCCTTAATACGCTGTAACTCGATAATAGTAGCTCCCAATTAAAGAGCCATAATAATTTAATGATTGAAAATACACGTCGTAAATAAAATTGCGTGCCATAAAAGCGATGCATAGCATATAAAATCCCTATTCCGACGATGAACCCCATTAAAAATGTTGAAAACTGTGGTATAACTTCATCCTGTAACAAGAGCCAAAGTGTTGCGATAAATAAATTTAGTATAAATTGCATCGCCATTATTTATTCACCTCACCTTGCCATGTTGTTCCATCCAGCACTGCATCAATATAGATTGATGGTGTGTAGAGCGTTTTTGCTGCATCTGTTACATACGGAGCCATCCATTCAGCTCCAATCCCTAAACCAATTGTACAAGCTGCCAACAATGTTAATGGCAAGACCATGCGCTTTGGTAACGGCTTTTCATCTTCTAGACTAATAATGGTTTCCCCAAAGAATGAAGAGAGGAATATTCGTAATAGTGAATACAAAACAATTAAACTAGATAAAAATCCTAGACCTAGTAGAACAAAATTTCCGCCCTCAATAGCTCCTTGTCCAATTAAAATCTTCCCTAAAAAGCCACTTAATGGTGGTATCCCAGCAAGGGAACACATGACAATAAAGAATAACCAGCCAAAAAGAGGGTAATTTCGAATAAGCCCACTCATTTTATCAATAGCCGTTTCGCCCGTAACATACATCATCATTCCAACTGCTAAAAACAGCATGGCCTTAGCTACCATATCATGCATCAAATAGTATGTTACGCCTTGTAAAGCAGACTCCGTTCCGATCGCTAGACCAGCTACTATAAAGCCAACACCAATAAGGACATTATAAGAGGCAATTGTTCTTACATCTCTCCCTGCTAACGCTCCCATACATCCAGCAATAATCGTAAGGCCCGCCATAATTCCTAGTACCATATGAGTCACTTCAGTATTATTTGGGAAAAGTAATGTAAAGGTGCGGACGAGCGCATAAATTCCAACCTTTGTTAATAACGCTGCAAAAAGTGCGGCTATAGCTGTTGGAGGTGCACTGTACGAGCCTGGAAGCCAGAAGAATAATAATAGACCAGCCTTCAAGCTAAAGACAATTAAGAAAATAAGAGCCACAGTCGTCATTAGTGGGTCAACTCCCGCCTCCATAACACGGACAGAAATATGTGCCATATTCAACGTTCCAACGGTTCCATATAAAAAAGCTAATGCCACTAAGAAAATCCAAGATGCAACAATATTAATAAGCACATATTTTAACGCCTCGCGCAGTTGAACTTTATCGCCACCTAAACTAATAAGTGCGTAAGAAGCAAGTAACATAACCTCAAAGCACACAAACAAGTTAAAAATATCCCCTGTTAGAAACGAGCCGTTAACTCCCGCTACCATAAGCAGGACAAACGGGTAAAAATACATCTTTTCAAAGCTCTTACCGATTGAAAAAATGGCATACAACAAACAAATGGCTGCGACAATATTCGCTACTAATACAAGGAGCATTGCGAAAGAATCAGCAACAAATAAAATGCCGAATGGTGGCGCCCAGCCACTAAAATCAATACGCATCACACCTTGTTTTTGAATCTCTAGCAATAAAATGACACTAATAAGAACAACAAAGCTTAATGTCAATAAACTAATAATTCGCTGCAAAAAAACATTTTCACGTAAAAATACAAGTAAAATTGCCGTTATAACCGGCACAATTAATGGTAAAACAATCATATTACTCATCCGGCGTACCTCTCAATTCATCAAAATTCGCCGAACCGTTCGTTTTATAGGCTCTGTAACCGAGAACAAGCACGAACGCCGTTACTGCAAAGCTAATTACGATCGCAGTTAAAATTAATGCTTGCGGCAAAGCATCTGTATAAGGACCTTCTGATTCATCTAAGAGTGGTACATTCCCCTTTTTCAGCCCACCCATCGTTAAAATCAGTAAATGTGCCGCATGCGATAAGACCGCAGTTCCTAAAATCACACGTAATAACTGCTTCGAGAGGATTAAGTACGTCGCAACAGCTACTAATACACCAACTAAAACTAGTATTAAAGACTCCATTGGCTACTCATCCTCACTTATACTTAAAATAATTGTGACTACAACACCTACTACCGTTAAAGCCACACCAGCCTCGAAAATTGTTACCGTCGAAAAGCCCATTTTCCCGAATATCGGTACATTTATATAACTATGTGTTTGCGTTAAAAATGGAACATCAAAAAATAGTGAGCCGATTGCTGTGCCTGTCGCTAGTAATACGCCAAGCGCTGCGACTTTTTTAAAATCAAATGGCATCCCTTTATGCACTGTTTCGATGTCATACGCTAAATACAATAAAACAATGCCAGAAGCCAGCACGAGACCCCCAATAAAACCTCCACCAGGAGCATGATGCCCTGCAAAGAATAGATAAATACCAAGGGTTAAAATAATGAATACGACCGTCTTTGTGATAGTACGTAAAATGACATCATTAATTTTCACGATCTGTTTCCTCCTTTCGTGGCTTTAGCTTCGTTAATGTATACACTCCTAAGCCAGCAATCAGAAGAACGACAACTTCTAGCATCGTATCAAATGCACGGAAATCGCCTAATATTGTGTTGACGATATTTGAACCACCCGCCAGTTCGTAGGAATCATTGAAGTAAGTAGCCACTGGCTCAAAGCGATCGAAATGGACAACCGCTAAGCCTACTAATGTAACCGTAGCGCCAACGAAGATGGATATAATCACCTTAGACCATTGCATTTTTTTGCGGGAGGCTTCAGGCATTAAATCAGGTAAATATTTAAAGCATAGAAGGAATAAAGCAGTTGTCACAGATTCAACGACTAATTGGGTTAACGCTAAATCAGGCGCACGGAAAATAACAAAGAAAAATGCGATTGAATAGCCGAGTACGCCATTTAATAACATTGCTGTTACGCGTCCCTTAGCGAAAATCATCCATACTGCGGCGAACATCATTACAAACACTAAAATGAGCTCATAAGTCTCAATTGAGGAATCCTTCGCAAAATTAAAAGCAGTAGCATCCGACCAAATAAAATATCCTGCAATTAGCGCAACAAAAAATACATAGATATAGACAAAGTAATGTGTTAAATTACCTGTCATATAGCGATTAGTAAGCTTTGCCGAACTATTTTCACTAAACTCAATCATTCGATTGTAATAAGTATTAAACGTGTATCTTTGCGGGAATATCCGATACAAAGGCTTCCAGCTTTTTAACGTTTTAAATAAAATGATCCCAATAATAATTACACCAAGAGTCATTAACAATTCTGCATTAATGCCATGCCAAGCATAAATATGTGGTGTTAATTCACTAGTTGATGGGAATGTTGGATAAATACTTGCCATAGCAGGCTCTAAAATATAATGCCCTAGCGCATTTGGGAAAAAGAAAATCCCAACTACAAAGACGCACAAAATGATTGGCGAAAGTAGCATACCTAATGGAGCTTCATGTGGTTTTTTATCCAACTTATTTAGCTGTAGTTTTCCAAAAAACGTTCGACTGATCAAAATCATACAGTAAACAAATGTAAAGATACTTGCCACCCATGCCACTATTGGAAAGAGCAGTCCCAAATCAGTAATTGAAAATGCCTCTACATTGCGAATAGCTAGTACTGCTGTGAAAAACATTTCTTTACTTAAGAAGCCATTAAACGGAGGCAAGCCAGCCATAGAAAACCCGCCAATGACTGCAATTGTGAAAGTTACTGGCATTAAGGCCATTAATCCCCCGAGACGGCGAATATCTCGTGTGCCCGCCTCATGATCGACAATGCCGACCATCATGAATAGTGCACCTTTAAATGTGGAGTGATTAATAAGATGAAACAACGCTGCAAAGCTTGCCTGTGTATAAAGAACTGTATCTGCAGCATAACCGTAATAATGCCCTACTGATCCTAGCCCAAATAAACTCATTATCAAACCAAGCTGACTAACCGTTGAAAAAGCCAGTAACGCCTTTAAATCGATCTGACGCACAGCATTAAATGAACCCCAGAACAACGTTACAAGACCAATCACACTTACTAGCCAGAACCATACAGCCTCTCCTCCAAATACTGGGGAAAAACGTGCAACTAAATATATACCGGCCTTTACCATCGTTGCCGAGTGTAAATAAGCACTGACAGGTGTTGGCGCCTCCATCGCATCTGGTAACCAAATATGGAAAGGAAACTGTGCAGATTTTGTAAATGCCCCAATTAGAATAAGGATTAACGCTGGGATAAACAGTGTATGGTCTCGTATAACCCCTACATTAGCAACGATTTCACGAATACTAAATGTACCCGAAGCTACATAGAGCATCAAAAAGCCCGCTAACATTGATAGGCCACCAAAAACGGTAATTGTCATAGCTTTTCTTGCACCGGCACGAGATGATTTTCGATGATGCCAAAATGCAATTAACAGGAATGAAGATACACTTGTTAGTTCCCAAAATGTGTATAATACCATTAAATTATCTGAAAAGACGACGCCAAGCATAGCGCCCATGAATAGTAATAAATAGCAGTAAAAATGGTGAAGAGATTCTTTCGTTGATAAATAAAAAATAGAATATAAAATGACTAAACTACCTACACCCGTAATCAGCAAGCCAAAAATCATACTGAGTCCGTCGAGATACGTTGTAAAATTTATATTAAAAGAGGGAATCCACTCATATGTATGAATAAACGTTTTACCCTCGGCAATTTGAGGAATATAGCGCGCGAGTAAAAGAAACAAGATGAATGGAACGGATAAAACAAACCAGCCAAGATGTGCAACACGCCTTAGTCGCCTATAAAGTAGTGGAATAAGCGCAGCACAAACAAATGGTAAAAGTATCGCAATGAAAACAGTAACCAAGTGAAAACCTCCTACTATCAATTTCGTTCAGCAACTTGCTGTGATATGGTGCGAAACAGATATGAGACAATAATCGATAATAAAGTATTCCCAAATCTACTGAAGTTACTACTGATTAAACTTTGCTCTGCCCACAAAATATCAATAACAATTGCTGAAGGCTCTAACTGTATTCAGCTAGCTTTTAACTACTAAAGCCTTTTTAATGAAAGCTAATTAACATATCAGAAATTCTCTTGAAATTTGATTATTTATCAAGTACTAAAGTATGTACTCCTTGAAATGGAAAGTAAGTGGTGTGTGTTGAAGTAATAAACAATAATAGATACAGTAAAATCTATTTCATTCAACATTCAGCACATTTTTTATGCAGGGAGAAGCTTTTGGTGATAGCACTGCATAATATCAGGGGAACTTTTCAGGCTATGAGCTTCCTATTTTGAGAAGCATGAATAACCAATATTGCCTTAAAGCCTAGAAAAAATGTCATGTCACATTGGTATATCAAGTCACTTGACTATTCTATTTAACTAACTGCATAATAGTGTGGCATATAGAAGCACTTGGTTTAAATGCACGAAATGCATAAATCAAATAACTGTAAAGTATAAAGATAACCCTGTTTCCTCAAGGTTTTCCCAATATATTATCATTAACTTTTATACGTTTTTCAGTATACAGTATAAATGAGCATAATGCACTGTATCAGTATCGATTTTAGCTGTTTTAGGATATTTTTTTCGAAATCTACAGTAAAAATGACAAAATAAAGTCAAGATAAGAGGTGTTAATTTTTATGAAGCATGTAAAAGGGCGTTTAGACGAAAGTATATTAGTTTGTGTCTACTATGGGCTTAACGGTGAACGATTAATACGACGTGGTCATAAAATGGCTACAATGTTAGATTGTCCACTATATATTCTTTCTGTTGATTCGCAACCCCTTGATGCATTTGATGCAGAGAAATCTAGCTACATTGAGCAATGGAAAAAGTTATCTGATGAGCTTGAAATTGAAAAATTCATATTACAAGATAATGAAAAGCGCCCCATACAAAAGGTTATTGCAGAAGTGGCAAAAAACTACGGAATTTCTCAAATCATCGTAGGTCAGAGTGCACAGAGTCGCTGGGAAGAAATCACAAAGGGTTCCTTCCTAAACGTTTTATTAAAAGAAGTTCCTTTCGTTGATTTTCACATCGTAGCTGTCCAACGTCCAACTGACGACGACGATGCTAACGATACATACGAAAAAGGTGTACGTGCCTATTTAATCCAAGAACACGAAGATTTTAAAGTAGCATTTACATGTCCTAAATATGTATCAATTGAAGGTATATTTTTCAAAGAGATTGGCACTGACTTTGATAATGGTATTTTTAAATTCACTTACAATGATAAAATGCATGAAGTTCACATATCAGAGGGCTATGTACTTGATAAAAACAAACTTCCGGCTGAATTTTTATCGCCATTACGTCAATAATAAAACGCGTTCCCCTAACTGGAGAACGCGTTTTTATTTTACACCGCAGAAGCCGGTTTATCCTTAGGTAAGAAAAATGCTACTAGTAATAATAATGGTAGTAAAGATACGACCATCATCGTAAAATCAATACCCCTATGATCCATTAATATACCAATTACCATCGCACCGATTGCACCCATTCCGAAAGCAAAACCAGTTGTTAAACCAGCCATTGTACCAATTTTTGTAGGAACAAGCTCCTGTGCATAGACAACTGTTACCGAGAAACTAATCATGATGAGTGTACCGATAATCACTAAAAATATCATCGCTGCCCATAATGGTACATACGGCAACGCCAAACAAAATGGCATCGGTACAACAACGGACAGTAAAATAACGTTTTTTCTACCAATTCGATCTGATAATGAACCTCCGAAAAATGTACCAACTACGCCAAATGCCATAAAGGTGAAAATTAATATTTGTCCAAGACGAAGGCTAACATCATAATGATCCATTAAATAAAACACATAAAAACTTGTAATATTAGTTGTATAAAATGATCTCGCAAAAATAATAGTAAATAGTAACGTCAGCGCAATGCCTACTTGTTTTTTTGTTAATGGCGGCAAGTTAGAAACTAATACTCGTTTTTTCTTTGCCAAACGTTCTTGCTCCAACTGCCTTCTATACCACGCTGCAATTTTGCTCAATATAACAATACCTATTGCTGCCACTACTAAGACAATCGCGGCACCACGTTGTCCAAGCAAATCAAAAATATAAGCACTAATTAATGGTGCGAGTGCTTGCCCAGAGTTACCTCCAACTTGATAAACCGATTGTGCAAGTCCTCTTTTTGAGCCCGCTGCCATAAATGAAACACGTGATCCCTCGGGATGGAAAATAGCTGAGCCAAATCCTAAAAATAATACTGCAATAATTATTACCCAATATTGTGATGTGAACGCTATAATGGCAATGCCTATGAACGAACTTATCATACCAATCGGTAAAGCGTATGGCATCGGCTTCTTATCGCTAGCAAAACCTACAACAGGCTGCAAAGCAGAAGCAAACATATTTAATGCGAACGAAATAAGACCAATTTGTGTAAAAGTTAGCCCTAAATCACTCTTCAATATCGGGAACATCGCTGGAATAACAGCTTGCATCGTATCATTGATAAGATGGGCAACAGCTATTGCAATCATAATTGGATAGACCGGATTGTTAAGATTCCCTACTTGCTTATTCATGCCGTCACCTCAATTTCTAATTTTTGTAAACTTTCATTTATAAGAGATCGTCGCATACTATTGACCTTTTTGCACAAGCTATTCATTGAAAATAGCAGGTTTAAGGGAGTTGATTTACGTATGAATATAGACGAATTTTTTAAAGCTGATTTTTGGGAAATGATACTTAGGTCAACACTTTCCTTCTTTGCGTTACTCATCGTAACCCGATTGCTAGGGAAAAAACAGCTTGGACAACTTACATTCTTCCACTATACAACAGGTATCACATTTGGTTCCATTGCCTCTGAAATTGCAGCACAGGCTGAAACACCCTTTTTAGATGGACTTATTGCCCTCATTTGGTGGAGTGTCTTAACATATTTCATGACCATCATTACCATTAAATCTAAAAAGGCCCGTGTGATTGTCGATGACAAGCCAACAATCCTTATTCAAAATGGCATTATTTTAGAATCTGCCTTAAAGAAAAATCGTTTGCATATGGATGAGTTGGCGATGATGTTACGGGAACAAGCCATATTTTCTATACAAGATGTGCAATATGCATTACTTGAAACTACGGGTAAACTAAGTGTGTTACCTAGACCGGCTGAGCAACCAGCTACAAAGCAAGATGTAAAGGCCGATGTTACACCACCAACCTATATACCAACAGAAGTAGCTTCAGATGGGAAGGTTATTTATGAAAACTTAGTTGAACTTGAATTAACTGAAGATTGGCTTATGAAAAAGCTGAAAAAACAAAACGTCCAATCCGTAGAAGATGTTTATTTTGCTCAAGTTCAAGGAAACGGTTCCTTATATGTAAGCTTAAAGGATAAAGCAAGACGATCAAGCTCTTAACAGCTTGTATCGTCTTGCTTTATCTATTTTAATGGTGTAACAATGCCGATTAGTGCGATTGGAATTTTCTGTAGCCATTTTATCTACATCCTCCTACTTACATTTTTATATTTTCTGAGTTGTTCGATAAATCCTGAGTTATAGCTATATTATATTCCTAAGTTATGGATATTCCAAGAACAGTTCATATTATTCTTAGTCCCCTCATCTCTTTGAATTTTTAGATAAAAAAGCATCAACTCGGAAGGAATCTACCAGGTTGATGCTCTTAAATATGATTAAACCATTAAAATAAAGTTTTAAATTTTCGTCATCGGTGCATTTTTCTTCATTGTCAAAATTCCTATACTCACACAAATTATCGAGACAACTAATGTAATAGCTAAACTCCACCAATAATCCGACATTTCCATTGTGCCCTTCATTAATTGAACGCCATATAAAGGTAATTTCCACGGTGATATTGTCCAAAATGCCCCCACTAAAGAATCCAATATTTGCCCAATAAATATGACAGCGAACGCACATGCTGTTGCTGCTACTGTTTTAAAGGCAGCACTCATCATTAATGTCACTGCTATCACAAAGAGTAGCCAAGAAAAATATGTGAAAAAACATGCCACAAGTGGCCCTATCTCAAATGTCCCATAAAGCACGACCGTATAGTATATGCTCGCAGCAAAGCCAGCTAAAATACTAATGAAGCCAACAGTACTCATGACGATAAATTTACTCATAAAATGAGCGCTAAACGATATAGGACGGACATACAACAAAGTAGCCATTCCACTTGCTCTTTCTTTACTAATGGCTCCTACGAAAGTAGCCATTAATACGAGTAAGCATATCGTTTGAAATTGACCAATGGAACCTTGCAATAGGTCCACTGGCATTAATTCTGGCATCAACATTTCGAAGCCTTCTGGTACGTTACCAACAGCATTTAAAATATCCGTCATATAGTAGTTTGTCAGTGGATCGCTCATACCGAGCAAAGCAAATACAAGAGGTATCCATAAAAACTTCCAGCTTCGCCAAGCTTCTCTGAATTCCTTTTGCAAAAGTACATTAAATCCTCTCATATTTTTCTCGCCACCTTCATGAAAATCTCTTCAAGTGATGCTGTTTGTCGCTCCACTTTTCGTATTTTATAAGGGCAGTTGCTTAAATGTTGAAGCAGCTCCTGCATACCCGGTTTATCATCAATAATTTCTATATATACATGACTGCCCTTAACTTCTCCAATAAGTTCAGATTGACTAGCAAAAAGTTGTGCCTCTTTTTCAGTGCCAAACTCTACAACATAATTTGGTTCATCGAAACGTTGTCGAACTTCACGTAATGTCCCCTGTTCTACTAGCTTTCCATCACGTAAAAACAATAATTGATCTGTCATCTCTTCGGCATCATTTAAAATATGAGTCGAATATAATATAGTTGTTTCTTGCTGTAAGCCCTTTAATAAATCAAGAACTTCCCTACGACCTACTGGATCCAACGCAGACACAGGCTCATCTAGTAAGAGTAACTTAGGCTTATGCACAATTGCTTGGGAAATACCTAGTCGTTGCCTCATGCCACCAGAAAAAGTAGAAATTTTCTTATTTAAATCATTACCTAGACCTACAAACTCAAGTGTTTTTTGTGCTTCAACTTTTGCTTTTTTTGTCGGCATACCATTTAACTTTGCTGCCATTTCAGTAAACTCTAACGCACTTAACCAAGGATGGAATTGCGGATATTGTGGCAAGAAACCAATATTGGCTCTTAAATCACCATCCAGCATTTTCACACTTCCAGAGGTTGGTTTTAATAAACCTGTTAGCATCGATAATGTCGTTGTTTTACCAGCGCCATTAGGTCCAATTAATGCTGTCGATGTATTTTTTTCTAACGTGAATTCTAATCCATCCACAACTACTCTCTCTGCAAATTGCTTTGTAAGTCCTGTTACCTGAAGTAATATTGTCATGATTGTTTTCTCCCAACTATAAAGTACGCAATCGACCCAAGATAACTAGTAAAAATGATAAGAAACACCCATAAAATTTTAGGTCCATTTGTGGCATGGATTTTACGTAAATCAACTAGAGCAACAATCATTAAAATAAATTGGACCACAATTAGTGGTGCTATCACTGCCCACGGAACTTTCGCTAACTCCTCCATCAGATCACCTCATCTCTGTTATATTATTACTATAACAATAACTGTTCTAATATGTATAGCACAATTTTACATATGTTAGGGAAATGTTATTTTTGATAATGGTTTAGAGGACTATTTAAAATAACGTTGGATTATTCAAAGCTAAGAAAGGTCTTTGATTCAAAGAGCAAAAAAAGAAGATGTACCAAAGTTGAAAAAACTTTTGGTACATCTTCTCATTTATTTGTATAGCTTCTGCAAAGCATCTGCCATTTTTGGACGAATTGTTACTTGTGGACGGGCGTTCTTTACAGCCTCTTCCGCTTCCTCAAGAGAATTGGCCTGGCCGAGCTCCATTAATACAGCAGTGGCTGCCACTCCTGCGCGACCTCCCCCACTTCCGCAATGGAAGTACACTTTCTGTCCATTCTCATAGGCTGAAACAATTTCTTTCGCAACCTTATGAATAGATGGTGCAACTTCTATATCCTCATCAGCAATTGGCATATGCTTGTACACATATGAAGCCGCTTCTTGCTCCTCATTAGATAAGCCATTTACTCGAACATCAATCACGATATCAACTGTTTCTTGTTCAAAAGCTAAATCTGCATCTTTCGCACCGCCAAAGAATAATCGATCCTTTACTAATACATCGTAATTTTTCTCCATTGTATGCACGCTCCAAACGACTATTTAAGTAAATGCTTAATATCATCATAGTATGGAAGAGCTGTTAATGCCCCTGCTTTAGTGGCTGCCAAAGCACCTAGCTTATTGCCAAAGCTTACACAACGAGCAAGTTCCTCTTCCGTTGTAGGTAAACCATTGTAATGAACATCGCGTAATACACCAGCCATAAATGCATCTCCAGCACCTGTAGTATCTACTGGCACAACCTTTTCTGTCGGTACATGGATAACTTCACCATTTAACACCGCATATGTGCCGTTCTCTCCTACTGTTACTAATATAATAGGCACTAAATAACTGTTTAATTGCTCAATACCCTCTTCCAAGCTAGTTGTTTCTGTCAGGAAAAATAATTCTTCATCCGTGACCTTTAAAATATCTACGTGCTCAAAAAATGACGTGATAGTTTCACGGCAAAACTGCTCACTGCTCCAACGTAGAGGACGAATATTCGCATCCATTGCTATAATCGCACCTTTTTCCTTTGCCATCTCTACAGCAGCACGTGTTGTCTCAAGGGCTGTAGGGTGGAACATTGTACCTGAACATACAGTTAAAGCGGATGCATGTTTAAAAGCCGCTTCATTTAATTGTGTTGCTTCAACTTGTAAATCTGGCGTTTCATCGACATAATCCTTAAAAATTCGCTCACATGCTTCTGTTAAATGTACATAGACACCGCTAACACGCTTCGCAGGGTTAAATACTGCATAATCCAGGCTTACACCTTCTTGTGCAAGGCCATCTCGAACAAACTGAGAGCCTTCGTCATCTCCTGTGATCGTAATTAATGCAGATGGAGCACCGATACGGCTAATTCCCGCAGCAACATTTACCGTTGCGCCACCCATATATTTAGTAAAAGATGTGTTTGTTACATCATCTGCGATATAGTCAATAAAAGCATCTCCATAAACTAAAATATAATCCTTATCTTCCTTTGTCATTGTTGTCCTCCCGAAACTCTAGTCCTTATAGATTAACACGAAATCTGATATCGTATAAAGTTTTAAACTTTCGGAATAATAATCAATTATGCCATGCCTTGGCATAATTGTAGCTGATGCTTTGCTCTCGCTACAGATAAACAATGCGTCTGGAATCGACTTTGTAATAAATCACCACAGGACATGGCGTTCTTAGACTGAGTTCCTTTATTTCTATGGGTGTTTAGACACCCGCGGAAAGAAGGCTAGAGGCCATCAGAATATTACCATTTACTCAAAAACTTGAGTCATCCTCTATCTTTGTTATACTTGCCTATAGAAAGGTAGGGATTTTGACAATGAGTATCACAATTCGACAAGCGCAACCGCAGGATGCCCATGCCGTAGTACCACTAGTTATTGATGCGATTGGTGATATTGCCAACCGTTTAACAGGTGAACAAACAGCGAAAGCCGTTGAACAAGAACTTACTGTACTATTCAAGCTTGAGGACAATCGACATTCCTATTTAAATACTTTTGTTGCTGTTGAGAATGAGCAAGTATTAGGAATTCTTGTTTACTATAATGGTGTCGAAGCCATTCATATGGATGCAAATCTCGTAAAATGGCTTGAAGAGAAAAATGCACCATCCATCATCATCGATAAAGAGGCTCATGAAGATGAATATTATATTGATACTATTTGTGTAGCACCAGAAGCTCGTGGTAAAGGAATAGGAACATTATTACTGCAATTTGCCATAGAGGAAACACAAAAACGAGGCTATTCAAAATTATCATTAAACGTCGAAACACAAAAAGAGGACGCTCGTCGCCTTTATGAACGCATGGGCTTTGTCATTACAGAGCCATGGTCCATTATTGATGAGCCATTTCATCATATGGTGAAGCAATTTTAGGAAGTGAAATAAAAACATGAAAAAGAATTTAATTTATCCTCTTTTAATTGTCATTGCTTCTAGTAGCTATGGTGTACTATCGACAATTGTCAAAGTAGCTATGCAGCATGGCTTTACAACAGGGGAGGCAGTATCAAGTCAATATATTATTGGCTTTATGCTTGTTGCAACTATTTTTATAGTGACACAAAGGCAATTACCGAAGCTCTCTAAAAAGGGACTGCTTATTTTAGTGTGCGCAGGGATATTTACCGGGACTACAGGAATTATATACGGCGAATCATTAAAGTATCTACCAGCCTCTCTCGCAGTAGTAATGCTTTTCCAATTCACATGGATAGGCTTATTAATAGATTGCGCACTTCATAAACGCTTACCAAGTAGGACTGAAGTCCTTTCGATCATTGTATTATTTGTTGGAACTATTTTAGCTGCTGGCGTACTAAATGTAGATTTAAGCGGCATCCCTATTCAAGGCTGGCTACTAGGTTTGGCTGCTGCCTTTACATTTGCTTGCTTTATTCAATTTAACTCTCGTCACGTGGAAGGTATTACAACTACATCACGCGTGTTAATCGTATCCTTTGTCGCTCTTATTATTATTAGTATTTTCCTTAATCCTGAAGTACTTTGGAACGGCAAATTATTCGCCGGAGGGTTATGGAAATTCGGACTAGCTCTAGGGTTCTTCGGTATTATTATGCCGATTTATTTATTCTCTATAGCTGTTCCGAAAGTGGGAGGAGCTCTTGCCTCTATTTTAAGTGCTATGGAGTTACCCGTTGCCGTAACCGTTTCAGTTATTGTTCTACATGAACCTTTAACTTCTTTACAAATTGCGGGTATTATTTTGGTTATTGTCGGTATGATGCTACCAACAATACTTTCGCAACGACGACAAAAGGGAAAATCTTTAGAGACTATCAGTAAGTAAATACTTTAATCTACATTAGAAAGGGAGATGTATCACATTTTGACACATCTCCCTTAATTAACATACTGGATTAATCCAAAAGCTATATTTTAATAAACCGAGTGCTCGGTACATGAATGAAGTAAATTGTGCACATTAGTTTACATTAAAACGATTATACTGCTTAAGTCCACTAGAAACAGAGCCTAAATAGATAAAACATTTTTATTATTTCAGCTATCTACATGACAGCAAAAGGAATTTCTGAAATCATTTTTTTTAGATATGCTCTTTAAATCTATTTGTGGAATTTGACAACTTCCACCTTCACACTGTCCCGTAGGAAAAATAGTTCTTCTATTTGCTATCCAATCATAGATTAACTGCCCTAGACCTATTAGAGTAGCAAAACTTAAAAAAGGAACAAATATCCACAGTGCAGGGCTATTTTTACAAATACGATTGATTGAATAGATACCATTCTCAATTTTATATTTTGAGTTAGATTGTAATAAAGAATGAATTCTTTTTTCAAGCATCTTTTCATCCAGTTTATATTTTTCAATTACTTTTTGATCCCTAAAAGAAATAAATTCTATGCGATTTAACCAATCAAACCGTTTAAAACTCTTTATACTTTTAAGACAAAAAGAACACCAACCATCATAAAAAACTATTATACGCTTCAATTTAAAACCACGTCCCTTCAACCCTACTAATAAGATCAGTTATATGTTTGCCTTTAATCTAAGGTTGATAAAAGGGATAAAAACATAACCAATAAAAAAACGCTAAAAATAATAACACGCTCTCTTCTTAATATGAAACATAAAAAGAATATAATAAACGTCAATTTATAAGTTACCCCTAAATAGAAGTTTTGAAAGATAAAATTTAAAGCCATAGACAATAAAGCTATAATCAGTAAAAATACTTTAGAGCGCTCTAAAAAATGCTTTATTCCATGTTCTCGTATTTTCCAAGTTCCAAATAATTGTGATATATCTACTGATGAAAATAAATCGTCATTTTGTTCATATTTTACATATATAGGTTGTAAGTAAGGGGCTCTCCCGTTAAGTGATTGCTGTCCCCAACAAAAAGGCTCCCCATTAATGAGAATTGGATTTAAAGTATAGGCTTCTTCATTATTCTTATATTTTGGTAATAACTCTATTTCCGCATCTTTAGAAAAAACAACTCGTTGTCCTTCGGTTTCACCAAAATACTTTTTCCAGTGTAAAGTCTTTAGAGAGCTATCAAAAAACCTAAAAGTTTGTTTCTTTTGTATGTAGGCCATGCTTGTATCGACTGAAATCCAACCCTCACCTTCTATAAAAAATTCATTCCAAACATGAGCGTTCATTTTTCCATATGCCCAGCTTCCAACTACTGTCCTTGCTGGTATTTTTAATGTTCTACATAATGCTGTAAAGAGAAATGAAAATTCTCCACAATCGCCTTTTTTCACTTCGAGAAATGAGTTAACACCCCTACTACTTGGAGGATAAATGTAGCGATAATTATCTACTATATAATGAAAAATAGCACGTGCTTTTTCATGATCATTTTTCTGTCGAGCAGTAATTTCTTTTGCTAACCTTGTTGTTTCAGTATTTATTGGTGAAAGAATGGTGTTTCTCAAATAAAAATCCTTTTCTTCATCCGTTAATGTTTTCTTTTCATTCTTAGTACTATATAATTCCACTTCATAATTAAGATGAAGATCCTGATCTTTGTCCAAAATGTAGTACGCTAGTTTCTCTCCTGTTGGAATCTTAGTAATTTGATCAGGCGTTAAATTATTCTCGTTAAATCGAATAGCAGAAGGCATAACAATCCACAATTGTAGTTTTTCGGACAATTCATTTTTATAAAAAAAATCAACGGTAACAGTTTTACTCATAGAATTCTTCCATCCTTATATTAAATCTGCTAAATTATTATATGAGAAATAGATAAATTAAACTTCTTTATCCTCTAAATAGAATTCGTTTCCAAATCCACTTGACTTGTTCCCTTCTTCTTTGCAAATTTCTTTTTTAAAAATGCATAGGCTTTCCTATAATCTTCATCGCTTATTAAAATTGTATCAATTAAAATCATAATAAATGAAAATGTGATTAGTCCCATTGCAAACGCAATACCTAGATGCATTAGGACAGCAAGTGATAATCCAATATATTTTGTACGTTTATTTAACAACATAAAAGGGAACGCAATTTGTAATAATACTGTCGAATAAGTAATCAATACTATTAAAATATCTGAAGAGACTATTAAATCAGTTAGCCAAGGTAAATTAAACTCGTCTACTTGTAGAATATAATAAATTGCAGTACCATTTTGCCAATACTCACCCATAACTTTATATAAAGCAGAATTCAAATAAATAATACAAAATTGAATAACAACAGCAAGGACACCAAAATTATGCAAAATATTTACATATGAGTTAATTTCATAATTTTAATCCCTTTAGTATCAAGGGTTCTAAAACAATAAAAAACGGGCACCTCCCCAATTCGGTATAATGGTAGCGACTAAACTAAACCATACTGAATGAGGTGAATGCCCTATGACTATTGTAAAACAAATGAGCCTATTTGGCATCCAAGAATTATTGGAAATGGAAAGTTCACGTCGATTTGATGAAATTTTCGCCACTTTCGACGTGCAGCCCGTTTAAAGCGTTTTCGACTCTAGATCACTTATACCTCGCCTCGGTATAAGTGCGTCCGGAATCGCCTTTGTACCTGCACAAAGAGCTCCTTTCAGATTCCGTGACATCCGCCGGAGGCTTTAACTTCTTTCAGTGGGTGCCCAAACACCCGCTGAAAGAAGTTAAACGCCATTGTTATCTAGTATTTCCTTAGCTATGATGAAGTTAATTATAATTTTTTAATTATTCTAACATTAATGCTAGGTTTAAAGATTATACTGTTAGTATGTAAGTTTTTCACTATTAGAGAGGGGGAAGATTATGCAGAAAACACGTATCTTCGGTTTTTTACTTGTGCTGATGGTTATTGTATTAGCTGCTTGTAGTAGCGATGACAAGGCTTCTACAAAGGATGCAAAAGATAACGAGAAAACGTCTAATTCTGAAAAGACTGATGCGGCAGCTACACCATCTGGAAAGCTTGTTATTTATACAGGGCGCGATGAAGAGATGGTGCAAAAGGTAATCGATCAGTTTAATGAAAAGTACCCGGACATTAAAGTGGAATTTTTAACGATGGGCGCTCAGCAAATTTTAGAACGCCTACGTGGTGAAAAAGCAAATCCTCAAGCTGATTTTTGGTGGGGCGGTACGCAATCTGCACTAACTGTTGGTGCCAATGAAGATTTACTTCAAGCTTGGAAGCCTAGCTTCAACGACTCCATTGATGCGGCTTATAAAGATGCAGATGGTCGTTGGTTTGGTGAAATGTTACTGCCAGAGGTCATTATGATTAACAAGGATGTATTAACAAAAGAAACGGGTCCACAAGATTGGGATGAATTATTAGATCCAAAGTGGAAGGATAAAATTTTAATTCGTGGTGTTTTAGCATCTGGAACGATGCGTACTATTTATTCATCTATGATTTTACGTCAAGGTGCAGATTCACCTGATAAGGGCTATGATTGGTTATTAAAATTAGATGCTAACACGAAGGAATATACACAAGATCCAAATGCACTTTATTTAAAGATGACTCGACAAGAAGGCAGTGTTTCTTTATGGAATTTGCAAGATATTTTATTAAAGAAATATACGACTGATTATCCGTTCGATTACATTTATCCGAAAAGTGGTGCACCTATTTTAGTTGATGGTGTTGCTGTTGTAAACAATGCCAAAAACTTAGAAAATGCAAAGCTCTTCACAGAATTCATATTTGAAAAAGGTATGGTGACTCAACTAGCCCACGATTACTATCAAATTCCTACTCGCTCAGATATCGATAAAGCTACAATGCCTGAATGGTATAAAGAGTTAGATTTAAAAACGTTTGATATCGATTGGCAGCTCATGACTGAGAAAGAAGCTGAATGGATGGAGCATTGGGATAACAATATTAAAGGACGCGGCAAAAAGTGACCGATTATTAAAGAGTTAACGCGTAAAAAATCTATGAATATTGTTCACGTTTATAAGCCTCGAGTATATTTTTGCTCGAGGCTTCATGTAACTAATTTTCTAAAGAGAAAGGAGCATTTCAGTTGAAAAGTGTCAAAATAGAAAATGTCTCTAAGAAATTCGGTCAAGTTCATGGCGTAAAGGATTTAGATCTTCACATTAAAGCTGGTGAATTTTTTACTTTCCTCGGTCCAAGCGGTTGTGGGAAAACGACAACACTAAGGATGATAGCCGGCTTCTATTTCCCAACGCAGGGGAAAATTCTTTTTGATGATTTTGATGTGACAAGGCTTCAACCTAATAAACGGAACATCGGTATGGTGTTTCAAAATTATGCTCTCTTTCCACATATGACGGTAGATGAAAATATCGCATTTGGATTACAAGTACGGAAATTCTCGAAGGCGGAAATCAAACAAAAGGTTGACCGTATTAGAGGGCTTGTTCATTTATCGCAATATGGGAATCGGAAAATTAATGAACTATCTGGTGGGCAGCAGCAACGGGTTGCATTGGCACGAGCACTTGTGATAGAGCCTGATATTTTATTGTTAGACGAGCCATTGTCTAATTTAGATGCTAAATTACGTGAAGAAACACGCGTTGAAATAAAACGTATTCAATCCGAGCTCGGTGTTACAACCATCTATGTTACGCATGATCAAATGGAAGCTATGTCTATGTCGGATCGGATAATGGTCATGGAGAATGGCAATGTCAGACAAATCGGTACTCCGCAAGAAATTTATAATCGACCTTCAAACCGCTTCGTAGCAGATTTTATTGGTGAGACAAACTTAATCGAGGCGACAATTGAAGCTGTTAATGATAACGATGTACAAGTTAAAACAGCGAGTGGACTTGCTCTCACTGGGCGAAAGCAACAAAGCTCCCCCACTTTAACGCATATGATTGGAGACAAAGTGTTTATTTCTATTCGCCCTGAATGTATTAATCAAGGTACTGGTGAAAACACAGTAACAGGTAAAATCACTTTTGTTGAATTTACGGGAATTAGTGTGAACTACATTGTGGAATGTCTAGATTTTTCATTAAAAGTAATGATTATCAATATGAACGGTCAACTTAAAAAAATTGGTGAAGACATCACCTTAAATATAGCCCAAGATTCACTGTATTTTTTGGGAGAATAGGAGGGTACCAACATGGAAAAAACACACCTCAATCCTTCTGAAGGAAATGCATGGACACGACTAACTAGATCAAATTGGTTTGTTTATATTTTAGTTGCACCTTTATTTTTAGTGTTGTTTGCCTATGTAGTGTACCCGTTCTATCAAACTTTTACTGAAAGCTTTTCAGGTGATGATGCGCTATCTAATTATAAAAACTTTTTTAATTTAGCTAGCCCAGCAAATATAGAAGCATTGTGGACTAGTATTTATATATCCTTTATCAGTGTTATTTGCTGTGCAATTGTCGGTGTAACTATGGCATTTCTATTGGAACGCTATGATTTCCCTGGCAGACGGATACTCTCTGTTTTAGTATTGGTACCCATGGCTCTTCCACCGTTAGTAGGTGTGCTGTCCTTTACATTTTTATATGGAGATAGTGGTATTTTCCCACGTGCGTTTCAGCACCTATTCGGTTTAGAGCAAGTTCCTTTTTCATTAAAGGGCATATGGGGGGTTATCGTAGTACATACATTCACTATGTACACTTACTTCTACTTAACAGCCTCAGCAGCTATAAAAGGTCTTGATCCAGCTTTAGAAGAAGCCGCAACTAGCTTAGGTGCCGGGCGTGTTCGAGTATGGACAAAGGTTATTTTGCCCATGTTAACACCCTCGATAGTTGCCTCATCCCTACTCGTATTTATGATTTCTATGGCATCCTACACTGCACCTTTAATGTTCGGTGTCGAACGCACGATGACGATGCAAATCTATTTATCACGGACGAATGGGAATTTAGATATGGCAGCGACACAATCTATGATTTTATCCTTTGTGTCCATTACCTTTTTAATTATTATGCGTTGGTATCAAAACCGCCGAAACTACCAAAATCTCAGTAAAGGTATTAGTGTTCATCGATCTGAAGTGTCTTCAAGAGGCATGAAAGTTATGGCGACTATTGCGTCTTTCATAGGCACATTAATTTTAATTTTGCCGATTTTGGTGCTTATTTTAATTTCATTCTCCGTTGATGGCGCATGGAAAACACAAATTCTACCAACAGACTATACATTGGATCATTATCACGCTCTTTTTACAGATGAACGGACGTGGCGACCGATTTGGAATTCTGTTCGAATGGGGATTGTTGCCACAATCGGCAATATCATTTTCGGTGTTGCGGCAGCCTATGCTATGGTACGGTTAAATTTTAAAGGTAAAACATTACTAGATATTTTAATCATGGTTCCTTGGGCATTACCAGGTACGGTTGTAGCTGTTAATTTGATTGCAGCATTTAGTACGGAAAATATATTCTCCTTTAATCAGGTTCTTATCGGGACGTTCTGGATTTTGCCGTTAGCTTATTTTATTAGACATTTACCACTTGTTTTCCGCTCTACATCGGCATCACTTGTGCAATTAGATCAATCTATCGAAGAAGCATCGCGAAGTTTAGGTGCAACATGGTGGTATTCATTTAGACGTATTGTCCTACCACTTACATTTACGGGCATTTTGGCGGGTACGTTACTAGCACTTGTTCAAAGCTTTGGCGAATTCGTAGCGTCTATTCTTCTTTACAGTACGTCAACGATCCCATTATCAGTTGCGATATTCCAAAAATTGTATTCTTTTAAATTTGGGACTGCTTGTGCATATGGTGTCTTACAAATTTGTTTAATTTTAATTGTACTTATTATTTCCGAGAAGTTATCTAAAGGCAGTGCTGGTTCGGCCATATAACTGCCAATCTACTAGGAGGCAATTTATATGTTTGAAGATTTCCGCAACAAAACCCAGCAAGAAGATGGGATGATCTTCCCTTCTAATATTTATCGTAAAATTGTCTTACAGCCGGCTTACGATGAAGCCAAGAAAAACTTTTTAACAATTATTTTGCAAATCAATATTGCACACTTAAAAATGTTAGAAGAACAGGGACTAGTAAATAAGGAAGAGGCTAAAGACATTGGTATTGCTCTAAAAAAACTGGACTTGAACTATTTTCGTATAGAAGATTACAGCCCGCGATATGAGGATTTGTTTTTCCGCATCGAAAATAAATTAATAGAGCTTGCTGGCGACGTTGCTGGGAATCTTCACATTGGTAGAAGTCGTAATGATATGGGGATTGCCATCTATCGCATGACTTTAAGAAAAAAATTATTATTGCTTATGCGAGAATTACTGACATTACGGGATGATTTAATCGCAGCTGCTGAGGAACACGTAGATACGATTATGATTGGCTATACACATACGCAACAGGCACAGCCAACAACCTTTGCGCATTATTTGAAAGCTGTCATCGATCAACTTGAACGAGATTTTGAACGTTTACAGCATGTTTATAAAACGGTGAATCGCAGTAGTATGGGGGCAGCGGCATTAACGACAACAGGCTTTAATATTAATCGAGAGCGTATGCGTGAATTATTGGCATTCGATGATATTATCGAAAATGCGTGGGATGCTGTTGCTGGTGCAGATTATATTGCAGAGGCAGCGAGTATCGTTCAGCTTGCGGCACTCAATCTTGGCCGCACATCTCAAGATTTTTTACTATGGGCTACACAGGAATTCAACGCCTTTACGCTGGCTAGCCCATACGTGCAAGTTAGCTCTATCATGCCACAAAAGCGCAATCCTGTTTCGATAGAGCATACACGTTCATTGCTATCAGCGGTTGTTGGTGATGCTAGTACAGTATTACAAATGGTACATAATACACCTTTTGGAGATATCGTAGACACAGAAGATGATATGCAACCATATTTATGGCGCGCCATCGACCGTTTAATAGGTATTTACAAACTATTTGGTTCGCTTGTTGTCACGATGGATGTGAACAAGAAAAAACTAAGAAATCGAGCAGAAAACAGCTTTGCCAATGTTACAGAGCTAGCCGATACGTTAGTGCGCTCTGAAGGGATTTCCTTCCGCCAAGCACATAGTATTGTTAGTAAATGTATTAGAGTATTGCTCTCTCACGGTGAGGAATCTCTAGCAAGCCTTACATGGGGGCTCGCCAATACACAATCTACATTAATTACTGGTAAACCATTAAAAATTTCTGAGGAGGATTTTTACAACACATTAAAACCCGAGACTTTCGTTGGTGTCCGTACTTTACTTGGTGGTCCATCGCCTGTAACGATGAAAGAATCTCTTGAACGCTCTAAGGCAAATTCTCATAACCTTAATGAGTGGGTTCGTTTGAAGGAGTCTATGATTGTTGAGGCAGAAAAACAATTAACAGTAATTATAGAGGAATGGAATCAATGATGGAATGGCTACTTATTATTGACGGTGGTGCTACAAAAACGGCATGTGCGCTCGTGCATGCCGAGTCTGGTGAAATAAAATATACAAAATCAACAAGTGGCTCGAATTATCAAGCAACCGGTGCTACATCTGCTACAAAAATATTGCAAGCGTTATTAACAAATGTGCAGGCGTTTTTGCAACAGCAAGATGACTCAAATATTGCTGTTGCTACCTTTGCAATGGCTGGGATTGATTCTCCCAAAGATCATGAAACTGTATCTGCAATCATTCATAATGCCGTATCTGCAATACAGTTAAAAATAGAGACACTAATTATAGAAAATGATGCACAAGCTACTTTACTTGGTGTTACTGCTGGACAGGCAGGCGCACTACTCATTGCTGGAACAGGGGCCATTGCGTACGCATTCAACGGTACACAAATAGTACGTTCGGGTGGTTGGGGGCATCGTGCAGGAGATGAAGGCAGTGGCTATTGGTTAGGGCAAGAGGTTATACGCGCCATTTTCCACATGGAAGATGGGCGTGGTGAGTCGACCATCTTAAAAAATGCTGTCTTTGATTATTTACGGATCCAAGATGTTACAGAGCTAGCTACATGGCTGTTCCGCCCATCCTACACGAATGCGCAGCTTGCAAAAATGGGTGCATTTTTGGCAGAGGCCGTGGCCAAAAAGGATTCATGTGCCATTCAAATATCAATGCGTGCTGCTCATGAATTAGTATCCCTTGCATGCGCCGTATTGAAAAAAATTGACTATCAAGGTGAAGCATTTAGCCTTTATTGTAATGGTGGTGCCATTAAGCATAATCCATTAATATTTAAAACTTTTTCACAGGAAATGAAATCAAGGTATCCTCAAATTGAAGTTTCTCTATGTCAGCATCAACCTATCCATTATCTTATGGAACGAACAAAAATGGCCTATGACAGTTTGTAATGTCATAGGCTCTTTATTTTTGGCTAATAACGTTAAAGCGCCATTTTTTTAAGCTCATTTGTCGTGAAATATAAATAGCTGTCCTGCACGAATAAATCCTTCGTTTCTTCCCTATTTAATACTTTTTCTCCGCTTCCATCCGGGCGAATCTTCGTTAAATACGCTCCGTGTGAATAATTACTAAAATATAGCCACCCATCTGCATAAACGATGTACTGTGTACGTGATTTAGAGATGCGTTCAGATTTACCTGTTTGTAAATCAAGCACATATAACTTATTATCATCAGCAACATTACTATAAAATATTTGTTGCCCTACTTGTGTAGCGAAATCTACATTGTGAAAGTAGTTATACATTGTGCTCGTTGCTTTCGGGTAATCTCCAGCCACCCACGTATGATCCTTTGCAATCGTTCGATCATCTACTAAAAAGTATTGATAGCGCACCGCCCCTTTACGATCAGGCACCGGGTCATTCCATGTAGTATCAAGGTGATACCATTGACCATCCAGCTTTACTAAATTCCAAGCATGTCCTTCCTTTCCGACATAACCTACTACATACTTTGTTTCTATACCTAACTTTTGTAACATAGAATGAGCTAGCAACGCATAGCCCTGACAAACGCCGCCATGTTCTGCAAGCACTGTATAAGCACTATGTGGGCTTGAATTTGTTTGATCTGTATAGGCTGTATTGGCAACGATATAATCATTGACAGCCCTAACCTTCTCTACATCACTTAATGATTTCTTATTGATAGAGGCTACAATCTCCTGAACATTCATTTCAACGAATGCTGCCTGCTCTGGTGTCATTAAATAGCTTTGCTCTCCAAAGATTTTGGCTGTTTTTCTTCCATATTCAAAACGAATTGAATGCTTACTAATATGCCCAAATACATAATCATCTCGTTTTATAGCATTTTCATAAGCTTCTTCCACTAGCTGTTCAATTCGTTGTGTATCGCCTTTATATTGAATCTCAAAAGTAGGTGAAAAACTACTATAGTACGCATACATCGCATCAGCCATTTCCTTTGCATTTGTTACAACTAACTTCGCTTCAGGTTTTTTGGCTGCAGGAGCTGTAACGGCTATTCCTTCTTCAGGCTTGTCTTCTATAGGTGTGGCCGTTTCAATGGAGGCATCCTCTGAAAGTTTAGCAGTAACATCTATGATTTTGTCCTTTGTTGAAAGAAGCATCGTTTCTATTTCATCATTATTTGCCCATGTTATCACTTGTTGTACAACTGCTTTACCAGCCGTATAAATGGGGTCAATAAAAATAATAAGAATTACGATAATGGCTAATTTTTTCCACAAAATCCTCACCTCCAACCGTTTTCCTGTTTTCATTATATACAAAAAAAGCACAAAGAACTCACTTGGAAGTCCTTTTGTGCTTTCATTTTATCAATAGATACGAATATTTGAAGTTTATTTTATTTTAAGCTTCTGTTCTTTGCCATTAACATTATAAACTAAATAGCTATCATTAATTCTTAAATCAGAAACTATTTGCTTCGCGAGCACCTCAGTTTTTAATGTTTGAAGATTTAATTTTGTTAAGTAACCACTGTTGCTATAATCACTGAAATATAAAAAGTTATCCGCTCCTGTAATATACAAGGCACGTCTATCAATGACCTTTGTTTTCTTACCACTTGCTAAATCAAGCGTATACAATTTATCTTTATCTGCTGTATTACTAAAGTACAGTGTATTATTAACCTGATATGCAAAATGAACATTTTGCATATAGCTATATTTTGTACTAGTTGCAGCAGGATAATCTGAAGCTATCCATTTATGATCTTTCTTAAGCTGTGCATCTGTTACTAAGAAATAATCATACGAAGAAGCGCCGAAACGGTTTGGTAATGGATCGTTCCATGTTGTATCTAAATGATACCATTTACCATCAACCTTCACTAAATTCCATGCATGTGCCTCGTTACCATTAACATTGCCTACAACATATTTAACATCGAATCCAGCTTGTTCCAACATTTTATAGGCTATTAACGCGTAGCCCTGACATACAGCTTGTCCTTCCGTTAACAATGCATAAGCACTATGGGGACTTGCCTTTGTTTTAGTACCATATGTAGTATTTGACACAATATAATCATTAATTGATCTTACTTTTTCGAAATCTGTTTTCATTGAAGGCTTAATAATCGTTTTTAATATTTGATCAACCTTTTTTTGTAGTGCAGCTTCTTGCGTTTGGTTTGTCAAATATTTCACTTTAAATGTCACATTGCCTGTTGAGTCTGCAGAAATAGTGGTACTTTCCATATGACCACTCGCATAGACGGCTTGCTCCTGTGCTTTTTCAAATGACTCCATAAAATTCTTTTTAAAATCAGTCATTGGTCCACTATATGTAATTTTAATTTCGGGAGCGAAATTATTTAATTGCTTTACGATTTCTGTTGTGAATTGATCCCAAGTTGTTACTTTAGTATTAGCTACTACATTATAAGCAATCACCGAGGAAGTACTTACTGAACGAGTGTCTGCATTTTGAGCATAGGCTGCTGTTGGGCTTAACATCAGTAATGCTGCCCCGCTTATCAACCATTTCTTCACAATAAATCACCTCTCGTTTGTTATATTCTTATAATTAGGATAGCAGAGAAAGGAACTATAAATCTATCGGACAAGTTCACTAACCGTGACTATTAACTATACAGTCACCATACAACAAATAGGTATAAACTCTCACAAATAAAATATATGTATCGAAATAAACTATATTTTTGTAAAAAAATAAAAACCCACTTGTCTTTAAGTGAGTTTCAATATATTAATGGGCATATATATAGGTCAGGCTGCTGTTAACGACTTTTTACTACTAAATTTACTGCTTCTTGAATAGCTTCATTCATTTTCTCGTCATCACCTTCAGCATTTTGTACGCATTCTAAAAGATTCGTACTTACTATGACACCAACCGTACGATCTACCGCTGAGCGTACTGCCGATAATTGAGTAATGACTGCCTTACAGTCCTTTTCTTCTTCCATCATTTTTAAGATTCCACGTAGCTGACCTTCCATCCGTTTCACACGATTTTTCACTTGATCTGAATATTCCATCATCATTTCTCCTTCTTTCCATACTCGCTACGTTCTTGAGTTATTATTATTCTTTATCCTAGCACATTATTTCAAAAATCAATTATGCCTCGGCATATTTGTCCGGAATCGGCTTTGTACTTGCAAAGAACTCCTTTCCGAATCCGTGACATAACTTTAAATAAGTTAAACTTATTCGTTATTCTTCCTTGGGTTTAAATAATTCATAAGCATTTTAGCAATAATTGACCCTGCATTTGTTATTTCATCATACTGTATAACTGTATTTTTCTTTATTCGTAGCTGACCTATCTCTACTTCAAAAATTGGACACTTTCTTTTAAGTGCAGCTACTAACATATTTGTGTCGTAGTCATATCGTTCACCATTTACATTTATTAGCCACGGTAGCTCCTTTATAGAAATAAACCGTAAACCGGTTTGTGTATCCATTAATTTTCTATGATAAAGGATTTCAAAGAACAAACTTGTTGCTCGGTTACCCCAATATGATAAAAATGTGCTGTCCGAAGAATGAAAGTTACGTACTCCTAGCACAATTCCTTCAGAAAATACCTTTGTCATTGTTAAAACTAGCTTTACATCTTGTAAAGTATGTTGTCTATGAGCACCTACTGTAATAACACCTTGAAACATGCCTCTTTGCTCCATTACATAGGCAAAGGCTGTTTTTAGTGCGCCTCCCTTACCAATATTATTGCCATGCTCTAGCACTAGACAGCAGTCAATCTTTTTCAAAGCCTCAAAAACATCTGCATATTTTTGATCGCTGCCATCATTGACAATAATAACTCGGCTAATGGTGGTGGCTAATAATTGGTGGACATAGGTTATAAGTGACTGTTGTGGATTATAGGCTGGTATAATTGCTGCAATATTTTTCATCATTTCTATCCCCCGGATAACAAGAAACTTTGGCATATGCACTTTTTTGTAATTGTTACTTTGAACATCAACGAATCTTCTTATAACAAATAGTATCATGTATCGAGGACAATTCAACAATAACGGTATTTTCCCGATATATGAAAAAAGAGGATATCATCGTAGTGTATGGTTGATTTCCGTTCCTACTGGGCGCTTTCTTATGGGCGTCAGATGAGCCGCTTAGGGCCACAGATGTTTTTTTCCGAGAGCGAGATGTTGGTCGATGTGATGGTTTTAGCCTTCGCTCCTCTATTCGCTAATCTCCAAGGAGTCGCCCAGTCTTCACTTCAATCAACTAATATACATGGTATACGTTTTAACAAATTAAATATCCAGATTTCAATAATGAGCATACTAAGTAGAATTTTATGAAAGAGGTGAGTGCTATCGTCATACAATATGAAATTCTCCAAGATCAATGTACGAAATTAAAGGCTTTATGCTTGGTTAAGTTGGCTAAAAATTTACAAGATGCTAGCTCGCTCGCCATTCCAAAGCCAGCTCTATCTCTCCAAAAATCACTCCTAGTACTAGAGGAAATTTTATATGAGCTTTATAAGCTAGAAATGAATTCAGAGCCGAAGCTAAAAAATATTCGATCATTACTCAATAATCGTAGCTTCGTTGCAAAAATTCATCCACGTCGCATTTATTTATTAATGAATCTTGTGAGCAAAATGACTTCTAGTAATAGAAGTGAAGTTGTGGAGGCAAAGGCAGCAAAAATTGTTCTAGATTATATAAGTGATATTGTAGAATGGTTTATCGATCGCTATGACCGTACCTTAAGGGCAAAATTAATGCGTAAAGGTTCCAGCTTTGAAGATATAACTTCAGCTTTTGAAATAATTACTCTGCTTCAAGATGACCAATCAACCGAGGCATATAAAAGTGCTGCAGACTGGTTTGAGCTTGCCGCAAAACAAGGGAATGCAAGTGCTCAATATAATTTAGGCGCTCTTTATAATCAAGGGCGTGGTGTTAAGAAAGATTATGCAGTCGCAAAAATGTGGTATGAACGCGCCGCCGCACAAAAGGATGCAAACGCGCTTTATAGCTTAGGCGTGCTCTATCATTTAGGTCATGGTGTTGTACAAAATTATGAGGAAGCCGCTCAATATTATCAAGCTGCTGCAGATTTAGAAAACGCAGATGCACAGTACAATCTAGGAGTCCTATACAATCAAGGACTCGGTATGCCTCTAAACTTTGCCGAGGCAGCAAAATGGTACATGTTAGCAGCCCATCAAGGGAATACAAGTGCTCAAAATAATCTTGGATTCCTTTACCACAATGGAACTGGTGTCGAGCAAAGTTATGAGGAAGCTATAGCCTATTTTGAAATGGCTGCATTAGCAGGTGATGCAAGTGCTCAATATAATCTTGGCTATATGTACCTTAAAGGTCGTGACATCTCGCAAAATTTGGAAGAAGCTGCGAGATGGTTCCATCTAGCTGCACTTCAAGACCATACAAATGCAGAATTTCAATTGGCCATGCTATATAACACTGGTCAAGGTATTCCTCAAGATCACCTAGAGGCTATAAAATGGTTTAAGCTAGCAGCACATAAAGGACACTTGAATGCCCAATATTGTCTTGGTGTGCTCTATGTCAAAGAAAATGATATAACTTTAGCTGAAAAATGGTTGCAGTTAGCCTCTAGCAATGGACATATAAGTGCAGGTTTTGAGCTTGGACGTATTTATGTATACCATCTCCAGCAACTAGAGAAAGCTCTCCCTTACTTCAAAGCAGCTGCTGAAAAGGGCTATGCTGATGCTCAATACGAGCTCGGATTATTATATGAAGCTGAATTGAATTATGATGAAGCAGTAAAATGGTGGAGAGCCGCTACTGATCAGTCCCATATTCAGTCTGAATACCAATTAGGGTTATTATATGAGCATGGATTGGGGATCGAGCAGGACTTAGAAGAGGCACGACGCTGCTATCGACTAGCAGCCATCCAAGGACATTCAGGTGCTCAATATCAGCTCGGTAATTTATTTGATAAGGGCAAAGGTGTCGAACAGGATTATACTGAGGCTGCAAAATGGATTGAACAAGCCGCCGCTAAGGGACATGCCAAAGCACAATATCAATTAGCTCAAATGCACAGTCAAGGACAAGGGGTACCGAAGGATTTTGCGAAGGCTGCCCAACTATATCGACTGGCAGCCAATCAAGGGCACCAAAAAGCGCAATTCCAGCTTGGTATGCTTTACAAAAAAGGACACGGTGTTGCACAGGATTATACTGAGGCAACAAAATGGCTTAAGAAATCACTTGAAAATATGAAATAAAGGGATTATAAGCATAGAGTGGGGTTAGCCATTTTCTTTGAGGGGCTCGTTCCACTCAACTTATCCACATGACATACGTTTTAACAGAATGTCCTCCAACTTTTAGTTTTATTAGAGCATTTTCAGGAATTATCGACCAACTTTTAATTTTTATCACCCAACTTCTGAATTTTATCGACATTCACCTTGCAAAGAGTAAAAAAAGATTCACACACAAAACTGTGTGTGAGTCTCCACTCCAATGAACTTATATATGGCATATGTTTAAAAAAAGTTATCCCTAACTTTTAGTAATGAACCGAATAAAGCTATTCTTCCCTAAAAAATACCGTGTCACCTCCTAATAACGGCAGTGACACGGTATTTTCTATTTTTCCATTTCTTCTTTTTGGTTTACCATAAATGTTACAGCGATGAACAAAGCAAAGCTAATTAATAGCGTTGTTCCACCAATGATAAAGAAAACCGTTGTAAATGTTCTGCTAAAACTAAATGGATTTAAATTGTAGAACCACATGCCTATTGTTAAGCCAAAAACACCGAGAATAGCGGTCCAACCATGTGCTGTCACTAATTTTTGCGATTTCACTTTAAAGGCACGATAGAAAATACCCCATGCAAACATACTTAACCAGCCTACGAGCAAAATATGTGCATGTATCGGCCTATATTCATAACTACCTGAGCCAGACATATGTGAGCCTAGATACGTACCAAATAAGGCAAAAATTGCAGCAAGACGAATAAGGCGTATACTCCATTTTTGTTCCAAACGATAACCCCCCTAAGCTTTTTCAACTTAGTTAGCAGTTTATCTCGCGAACATGAACTTTACATGAACTCCTCATTACAGTTTTGGTAAGTGGACACGCACCTTTGTACCTGAATTCATAACACTTTCCATATGAACCGTTCCTCCGTGTAACTCAGAAATTTGCTTCACGATAGCTAGTCCAAGACCAGTTCCTTGCTTTGTTCTGGAAGTATCTACTCTATAAAAGCGATCAAATACCTTTTGTAGTTGTTCGGCAGTCATTCCTATGCCACTATCCTCAATAAGCACTTCAACTGAAGTTGAGAATTCTTGCAAGTGAATATGAATCTCTCCACCATCGACGTTATATTTAATAGCATTCGTCAATAAATTATCCCAAACATTTTGTAATAGCCCAGCATCGCCATCATATGTTACTGGTTCAATTTGATACGATAATTGTACATTTGCTTCTTCAAGCTGCCAGCGGTACTTCCTTACTGTTTCCTTTAATTGCTCATCTAAACGATAAGATTCACGCTTTAACAACCTTGTAGATTGATCTAGTGACGTTAGTAAAAGTAATTGCTTAGTTAATGTCGACATACGCTTCGTTTCTAGCTCAATAATCGTTGTATACTCTTGCCTTTCCTTGTCGGTCAGCAAGGGATTCTTTAATAAATCTACATAGCCTTGAATATTCAACAATGGTGATTGAAAATCATGGGATACATTACTTATAAACTCTTTACGTATTCGATCATTTTCCTGTAATTTTTCAGTCATGACATTAAAGCTAACCGCTAATTGTCCAATCTCATCTGCTCGATCTATTTCAAGCAGCGTATCGAATTTTTCATATGCAAGCTGATGTGTTGCCTCTGTTAGTTGTGTAATAGGGCGAATTAGAGCCTTAGCGAAAAGTAGCATTGCCAATAGACTAAGTACTGTCATCGTAAGTATAAGTCCACCAAGTATAGTATGCACTTCAGAGAACAACAAGCGAATATCCGGTCTAATGAACAGTGCATACTGCTTATTTTCATAAGTAAACGGCACACCTATCGTATTAATTAACTCATTCGCAAAAAAGCCTGTCACAAAAGTCTCTTTTGGAAAATCACGCATACCATGATAAATTTCCCCGTTTAAAACATGCTCGACTGTATTGGACGGTAGAGTTTTATCACGATACTTACCTCCGAAGAAATGCCCTTCGTTACCGTTTGTTACATAAATTTGATAACCTATTTCACCAAGAGTCGTTAAATAATCATCTAAATCGTCAGGTTTTGATGACTCAATGTATTTCGCAATATCCTGTGCAATCTTCACATTTTTAGCATCATTTTTTTCCTTCACAACTTGATGATAATAAGTATTTGTCGCTAAAAAGCCGATACACAAGCTACCAATCATAACGAGCATCGTCGTCAAAACAAATTTGCTATATAACGTTTTCATCATGCAATAACCTCAAGCTTATAGCCGACGCCACGCACCGTTGTAATCTCAACACCTGGTTCATAACGATGCAGACGCTCACGAATCCGCTTCACATGTGTATTTAAAGTCTGCTCATCTCCATCGTAGTCATAGCCCCACACTTGCTCCATAATAAAACTACGTGTAAACACCTGATTCGGGCGGGATGCTAGTAATGCCAATAGTTCAAATTCCTTTAAAGGCAGGACAAGTGTATCTTCCCCAATGACAACCTCAAAGCTTCGACGATCAATAACGAGCCTACCCACCTTGATGGTTACCTGATTTTTCTTATCGAGTCTACGCAATATTGCGGCTATGCGAAACAGCAATTCTTTAGGTTCAAAAGGCTTCACAACATAGTCGTCTGAGCCTGCCAAAAACCCTCGTTCCTTGTCCTCAAGCTCGCCTTTTGCTGTTAATAACAATACAGGAATATCGTAATCCTGACTCAATGTCTCTGTTAATGTATAACCATCCATCCCCGGCATCATAACATCAACAACAGCCAAATCAGGCAAGTTTCCTTCAAGTAATTTAAGGGCCTGTTGTCCATTTTCCGCCTGCATTACCTGATAGCCCTCTCTTGTCAGATAAATATTCACTAGCTGTAAAATATGTACATCATCATCTACAACGAGAATTTTCATTCAGGTCCACCTCCATCCAACTTGTTTACTTTTAACAATAAATCCGCTCCATTCCGCGGACGTCAAGTTATCAGAAAGAATTCCGGACGTAATGCCGGGGTATTATTGATAACTCCATATTTTCATATTATAACGAAAAGAAAAAAATAAACAGCAATATAAGTAACGGCAAACCAATTACGATATAGCCTCGTGGATTTGCAAAGTTCATCGTCCAACCTACCCCAAAGCGTTTCTCTACAAAAACGGAAGGATCTTGACGATTCACATAAATTAATCCGCCCTTCCAATAGCGATCCTCATCAACATCCATTACTTCTGAAACGACATTGTCTCCATAGTTCACCCTCTGCTTACGTTTTTTCCATGCGTAGACAAGGACTGAGCCCAGAACAAGCAATAAAAACAAAATAAATACCGGTAATAGCCTATTTCCTGTAGTCATTGAAGGATAGATATTGCTTAGCTGTAATACTGTAAATAATATAGTAAAACCATAGCTTAATAACATAATGCTCCAGCTCATATACTTTCGACTTTTTAGCTGATCTTCCAATGATTCTTCTTTACGATTAACAGCCAACTTGATTGCTGAACGTTTTATAGAATCTACAGTTCCCCACATCATACATTGCACCATCAGCATAACAAGCGGCAATGAAACCGCCGTAAAATATGTTTTGCTTCTCCAAGAATCCGCTTCACCGTTAGGTCCCCAATGTACCGCAATGTGATCTGGGATTTGGTCATAATGGCGGAACGTAAAGATAATTAGAAACACCGTAACACCAAATGGGATTACATAAAATGGCCAAGGGAGCATTTCATCACGACTACGAGCCGTTAAGTCGACTGCACGAACTTGTTTTATATTTAGGCCCCATTGCTCTTCCTTTTTAAGTTTTAAAACCTTTTGATGGCTTTTCCAATATAATGTCATACTGACTGCAAGCATTGCAAATAAGCATCCTAGCAGTAAAATACTTTGCATGAACTCAGATTGTGCAAAGTAATAATAGCAAACAATCATCGTCATTAATAAAATGACACCCGATATTCCAACGAATTGAGCATACTGCTTTTTCATATTACGTAATGCAGGATGTTTTACATTTTGTTCAGGTACTGTAACGCCAAAAACAATTGTCTCACGTACTATATATGGCACAAAAACTTGTAGAGCTAATGCTATGATGTAGACGGTTGAAAAAACGCCAAGTAGCATTTACTACACCCCTTCTGCAGGTATTTGCAAATCAGAAAATACCTTTTTTATCATGTGCTCGATTTGTTCAGCTGTTGCGCCAAGCACCATTCCTTCTACCACAACAGGCTTTAAGTTTTTTTCAATTTGTTGTAATTGTTCAGGAGTTAACGCTCGCTCCTCTGCTGAACGAATGATAGCACCTGATTTGGCTCTAATTGTAATGATCCCCTTTTCCTCTAGCTCATGATAGCTTTTATTAACCGTGTGCATATTTACGCCTAGATCGGCTGCTAAATTACGTACAGACGGCAAGGTATCTCCTGGCTTCATTTCCCCTCTTGCAATCCCTTCCATAATTTTTCGGGTTACCTGTTCATAGATTGGTACATCAGACTGTGGTTCTATTTGAATATACATTACTATCATCTCCATAATTGTTATACAGATAATATAACAAATAATCATTCTTTATGCATGATGAAAGGGACAATTATAAAGAGTTCTTAACAGTTTCAATAAACTTTTGCACAAGTACACTGTGCTTTTCATTCTCGCCGTAGTTAAATAATTGAAAAGGGAGATGTCTCAGAGACATCTCCTTTCAACTCAACAATAGCTATTTCGTAACTATTGCAAATGCATCATGAATTTCATCAACTACCGGTGTCGGTCGAAGAACATTTTTTTGAAGATAAAAAAATGCCTTACAAGCTCCCCATCTAAGCTCGTAAGACATCATTACCCTATTTAAATCTCTCTACTTAATTAATAGACCCCTTTTTTGTGTTCATTTTTTAGTAAGGAACGGGGGAACAGACCCCGCCCCTTACAATAGTGGAATAAGGTGGACTCCATTCGAGTTTAGTCCACATCAATTTAGGAAAATCGGATATGTTCGTTTAGTAGATTCGTATCTCAAATCAATTTCTTTCAGCGATTGTTGAAAGCGAGTTAAGCTAATTTTTCGTAACCTGGAAGCGTCAAGAATTCCGCAAATTCATCTTGTTCAATTAAAGATTTAAACAGCTCTGCAGCTTCTTCATAGCGACCACCGTTATAGGTTTGTTCCCCAACAGCCTCTTTAATTTTCACAAGCTCTTCCTCCAAGATAGATAGTACAAAGTCCAATGTAATGCCACGACCATCATCTAAGATACCTTTTGGATGACGAATCCATTGCCATACTTGTGTACGAGAGATTTCTGCAGTTGCAGCATCCTCCATTAAGTTGTTAATCGGCGCAGCTCCGTTGCCTCTTAGCCAAGAAGCAATGTACTGAACCCCTACACTACAGTTAATACGAAGACCCTCTAGTGTAATTGTCCCCTCTGGAACAGCTACTAAATCTTCCGCCGTAACATTTACATCCTCACGCTTTTTATGGATTTGGTTTGGTGTCGTCATAATCGCGTCAAACTGTTCCATAGCTGTTGCAACCATACCAGGATGCGCTACCCAAGTACCATCGTGGCCATCTGTTGCCTCGCGACGCTTATCTTCTGCAACCTTTGCAAAGGCTACAGCATTCGCGTCGTCATCCCCTTTAACAGGGATTTGTGCAGCCATACCGCCCATCGCAGGAGCATTACGTTTATGACATGTTTGAATACATAAAGACGTATATGCCTTCATGAATGGTACAGTCATTGTTACTTGCCCACGGTCCGGTAAAATTACTTCAGGTTGATTGCGTAGACGTTTGATATAGCTGAAAATGTAATCCCAGCGTCCACAATTCAGACCAGCTGAATGTTCACGTAATTCATACAAAATTTCATCCATTTCAAATGCAGCTAAAATTGTTTCGATTAAGACAGTAGCCTTAATTGTCCCTTGTGGAATTCCAATATAGTCTTGTGCAAACACAAAGACATCATTCCATAACCGTGCCTCCAAATGGCTTTCAAGCTTAGGTAAGTAGAAATAAGGCCCCGTCCCTTGTGCCAATGCATTTTTAGCATTATGGAATAAATACAGACCGAAATCAAAGAAACTACCAGAGATCGGCTCGCCATCAACTAGTACATGCTTTTCAAGTAAATGTAGACCACGTGGACGAACTAATAACACAGCTGTGTTTCCGTTTAACTTATACGTTTTACCATTAGATGCTTGTGTAAACTCAATTGTTTTATTAATAGCATCACGCATATTAATTTGACCGCCAATCATGTTTTCCCATGTCGGAGCAGATGCATCCTCAAAGCAAGCCATAAACATTTTTGCGCCCGAGTTTAATGCATTAATAACCATTTTACGGTCAACAGGCCCTGTAATTTCTACACGACGGTCATGCAAATCTGCTGGAAGTGGTGCAATTGTCCAATCTCCCTCACGGATCTGCTTTGTTTCTGGTAAGAAGTCGAGTTTCTCACCTGCATCAAGGCGCTTTTGACGTTCTTGACGAGCCTCTAATAGCTCTTTTCGACGAGCATCAAATTTTTCGTGCAGGGCAAGAACAAACTCAAGGGCTTCTGGTGTTAAAATTTCTTTTGTTTGCTCGTTTTGTTCCCCAACAATTTTAAGCTTACCTGTTATTACTTGTTCCATCAGTTGTTTCCCCCACCTTTGCGATTTTAAGTAGTCATCCCCCGCTTTAGGAGGAGCGGAGGAGACTAATCTATGATTATGAATTTAGGAATACGCGTACTTATGAAACTTAAACGAATTGTTCTGTCTCTGTAGAACCAGCCATAGCTGTTGTAGAAGAAGTACCGCCAGAGATAGTTTGAGATACTTCATCAAAGTAGCCAGTACCTACTTCACGTTGGTGACGTGTAGCTGTGTAGCCTTTTGATTCTGATGCAAACTCAGCTTGTTGTAGCTTAGAGTATGCAGCCATACCATTATCTTTATAATCATGTGCAAGCTCAAACATAGAGTGGTTTAATGCGTGGAAACCAGCTAATGTTACGAATTGGAATTTATATCCCAATTTACCTAACTCGCGTTGATATTCTGCGATTTCTTCTTCTGATAAATTTGCTTTCCAGTTGAAAGAAGGTGAGCAGTTGTATGCTAGTAATTTTCCTGGGAATTCAGCATGAATAGCTGTCGCAAATTCACGAGCCTCCTCAAGGGATGGTTTAGAAGTTTCACACCAAATTAAATCTGCATATGGCGCGTAAGCTAAACCACGAGCAATCGCTTGTTTGATGCCTGGTTTTGTACGGAAGAAGCCTTCTGGAGTACGTTCACCAGTAATAAACTCAGCATCACGTGGATCGATATCAGATGTTACCATATCAGCAGCATCAGCATCTGTACGAGCGATTAAAATTGTATCAACACCCATTACGTCTGTTGCAAGACGAGCAGCAACTAGGTTACGAACAGCATTTTGTGTTGGAAGTAACACTTTACCACCTAAGTGACCACACTTTTTCTCAGAAGCTAATTGGTCTTCTAAGTGAACACCAGCAGCTCCTGCTTCAATCATTCCTTTTACAAGCTCAAATACGTTTAGAGGACCACCGAAGCCAGCCTCAGCATCTGCTACGATTGGAGCGAACCAGTCAAATTGATCTACACGTCCTTCAGCGTGGTCGATTTGGTCTGCACGTTGTAAAGCTTGGTTAATACGCTTAACTACTGCTGGAACAGAGTTTGCTGGATATAAGGATTGGTCAGGGTACATTTGACCAGAAAGGTTAGCATCAGCAGCAACTTGCCAGCCTGATAAGTAGATTGCTTTTAATCCCGCTTTTACCTGTTGTACAGCTTGATTACCAGTCAATGCACCTAATGCATTAATGAACGGTTCTTCGTGTAAAGATTTCCATAGTCTAGCCGCACCTTTAGTTGCTAAAGTTTGTTCAAGTACAACAGAGCCCTGTAGCTTAACAACCTCTTCAGCTGAATATGTGCGTTCAATACCAGCCCAACGAGGGTTCTCTGCCCATTGTTTTTCTAATGCTTGGATTTTTTCTTGACGTGTTGACATATTGAAATTCCACCTTCCCCTTTGTATACAATATACTCTGTTAAAAAACTTTTAATTTGCTGTTCCATAACAGGTTTATTTGTTATAAATTAATATATAACAGCGCATCTGAATTTTCATTATTTTTAGATAAAATACCAAATTTTAATGATGAAACCGCTTTTTTTGGCGACGAAATTTGGTAAACTGTTTACAAACAAGGGGGATATTCACAATGAATAATGAGTTTAATTCTTTGCCAAAAGATATTTCACTACAGTTTATTTCAATGTTAAAAGACTGGGTTCCAGCCAATTCATCCATTGCAATTGCTGCTGAAAACACCTATATCTATTTTCATTCTGGACATCAAAACATTAACTTGGAAATAGGTCAACAAGTACAGTCTGGTAGCATTGCCGAACAAGTACTACGCACGAGGAAACGAACAGATGCCGTATTAGATAATTCTTTATTCGAAACGCCGTATTATGGGATAGGTTATCCTATAAACATATTAGATGTGCCAGCAGCACTTGTGGTAGTATTACCTTCAACCTTTACTGAGAAGAAATTGGAGCCCTTTCAATTTTTAACTGGCAAGCAAGAAGAGGAATGGAATCCTGTTGCAATTGAAAAAATCTCTTATATTGAAAGCCTGCAGAAAAAAACGTGGTTTTATGTGGAGGGGGAACAATTTAAAACAAGTATTACTCTTAAAGAACTTCAAATGCGTCTACCGTCATCTTTTATTCGCATTCACAGGTCTTACATTGTTAATATTCATTTCATAAAAAAAATGTCTCGTGATCTTGCTTCTAATTTTATTGTCACTTTAAAAGATGGTAGTGAACTACCCGTTAGCCAATCTTATTTAAATAATCTTCGTAACGCTCTTGAATTTTAGATTTTACCTTAGCGTAATTGTTGTTGCTGTCGCTTCGCTTTCGCACAGAAAACATTTGTTGCTGTCGCTTCGCTTTCGCACAGAAAACATTGCTGACTGAAGCTAAAAGGCTGTCCTATACATTTGTTGTATAAGACAGCCTAAAAATAAAAAAGCCTGAGAAAAAAATTCTCAGACTTTAGATTGCCTAGCGACGTCCTACTCTCACAGGGGGAAGCCCCCAACTACCATCGGCGCTAAAGAGCTTAACTTCCGTGTTCGGTATGGGAACGGGTGTGACCTCTTTGCCATCATCACTAGACTTATTTAATTGAAAGAATTATTCTTTCAAAACTGGATAAACGGTGCATTGAATGTTTCAAACGTTTTGGTTAAGTCCTCGATCGATTAGTATTCGTCAGCTCCATGTGTCACCACACTTCCACCTCGAACCTATCTACCTCATCGTCTTTGAGGGATCTTACTTACTTGCGTAATGGGAAATCTCATCTTGAGGGGGGCTTCATGCTTAGATGCTTTCAGCACTTATCCCGTCCACACATAGCTACCCAGCGATGCCTTTGGCAAGACAACTGGTACACCAGCGGTGTGTCCATCCCGGTCCTCTCGTACTAAGGACAGCTCCTCTCAAATTTCCTACGCCCACGACGGATAGGGACCGAACTGTCTCACGACGTTCTGAACCCAGCTCGCGTACCGCTTTAATGGGCGAACAGCCCAACCCTTGGGACCGACTACAGCCCCAGGATGCGATGAGCCGACATCGAGGTGCCAAACCTCCCCGTCGATGTGGACTCTTGGGGGAGATAAGCCTGTTATCCCCGGGGTAGCTTTTATCCGTTGAGCGATGGCCCTTCCATGCGGAACCACCGGATCACTAAGCCCGTCTTTCGACCCTGCTCGACTTGTAGGTCTCGCAGTCAAGCTCCCTTGTGCCTTTACACTCTACGAATGATTTCCAACCATTCTGAGGGAACCTTTGGGCGCCTCCGTTACCTTTTAGGAGGCGACCGCCCCAGTCAAACTGTCCGCCTGACACTGTCTCCTGCCCCGCTAAGGGGCATGGGTTAGAATTTCAATACAACCAGGGTAGTATCCCACCGACGCCTCCTTCGAAGCTGGCGCTCCGAGATCTCTGGCTCCTACCTATCCTGTACAAGTTGTACCAAAATTCAATATCAGGCTACAGTAAAGCTCCACGGGGTCTTTCCGTCCTGTCGCGGGTAACCTGCATCTTCACAGGTACTATAATTTCACCGAGTCTCTCGTTGAGACAGTGCCCAGATCGTTACGCCTTTCGTGCGGGTCGGAACTTACCCGACAAGGAATTTCGCTACCTTAGGACCGTTATAGTTACGGCCGCCGTTTACTGGGGCTTCAATTCGCAGCTTCGCTTGCGCTAACCACTCCTCTTAACCTTCCAGCACCGGGCAGGCGTCAGCCCCTATACGTCACCTTACGGTTTTGCAGAGACCTGTGTTTTTGCTAAACAGTCGCCTGGGCCTATTCACTGCGGCTCTCATGCGCTTGCACGCTCAAGAGCACCCCTTCTCCCGAAGTTACGGGGTCATTTTGCCGAGTTCCTTAACGAGAGTTCTCTCGCACACCTTAGGATTCTCTCCTCGACTACCTGTGTCGGTTTGCGGTACGGGCACCTCTCACCTCGATAGAGGCTTTTCTTGGCAGTGTGAAATCAGGAACTTCGTCCATACGGACTCGCCATCACAGCTCAACGTTACAGTGTGCGGATTTGCCTACACACACGCCTTACTGCTTGGACGCGCATATCCAACAGCGCGCTTACCCTATCCTACTGCGTCCCCCCATTTCTCAAACGGTGAGGAGGTGGTACAGGAATATCAACCTGTTGTCCATCGCCTACGCCTATCGGCCTCGGCTTAGGTCCCGACTAACCCTGAGCGGACGAGCCTTCCTCAGGAAACCTTAGTCATACGGTGGACGGGATTCTCACCCGTCTTTCGCTACTCATACCGGCATTCTCACTTCTAAGCGCTCCACCAGTCCTTCCGATCTGACTTCAACGCACTTAGAACGCTCTCCTACCACTGACATCGTAGATGTCAATCCACAGCTTCGGTGAATCGTTTAGCCCCGATACATTTTCGGCGCAGCGTCACTCGACCAGTGAGCTATTACGCACTCTTTAAATGATGGCTGCTTCTAAGCCAACATCCTGGTTGTCTGTGCAACGCCACATCCTTTTCCACTTAACGATTACTTTGGGACCTTAGCTGGTGGTCTGGGCTGTTTCCCTTTTGACTACGGATCTTATCACTCGCAGTCTGACTCCCGTGTATAAATATCTGGCATTCGGAGTTTGTCTGAATTCGGTAAACCGGGATGGCCCCCTAGTCCAAACAGTGCTCTACCTCCAGTATTCTCATCACGAGGCTAGCCCTAAAGCTATTTCGGAGAGAACCAGCTATCTCCAAGTTCGATTGGAATTTCTCCGCTACCCACACCTCATCCCCGCACTTTTCAACGTGCGTGGGTTCGGGCCTCCAGTAAGTGTTACCTCACCTTCACCCTGGACATGGGTAGATCACCTGGTTTCGGGTCTACGACCACGTACTATTTCGCCCTATTCAGACTCGCTTTCGCTGCGGCTCCGCCTTCTAAAGCTTAACCTCGCACGTAATCGTAACTCGCCGGTTCATTCTACAAAAGGCACGCTATCACCCATTAACGGGCTCTAACTACTTGTAGGCACACGGTTTCAGGATCTCTTTCACTCCCCTCCCGGGGTGCTTTTCACCTTTCCCTCACGGTACTGGTTCACTATCGGTCACTAGGTAGTATTTAGCCTTGGGAGATGGTCCTCCCGGATTCCAACGGAATTTCACGTGTTCCGCCGTACTCAGGATCCACTCAGGAGAGAACGAACTTTCGACTACAGGGCTTTTACCTGCTCTGGCGGACCTTTCCAAGTCGCTTCATCTAACTCGCTCTTTTGTAACTCCGTATAGAGTGTCCTACAACCCCAAGAGGCAAGCCTCTTGGTTTGGGCTCTTCCCGTTTCGCTCGCCGCTACTCAGGGAATCGATTTTTCTTTCTCTTCCTCCAGGTACTTAGATGTTTCAGTTCCCTGGGTCTGCCTTCAAGACGCTATGTATTCACGTCAAGATACTACGCGATTAAACGTAGTGGGTTCCCCCATTCGGAAATCTCCGGATCAAAGCTCACTTACAGCTCCCCGAAGCATATCGGTGTTAGTGCCGTCCTTCATCGGCTCCTAGTGCCAAGGCATTCGCCGTGCGCCCTTAATAACTTAACCAAGTTATTAAGCCTATAAAAAAACTTAAAAAATAAATGTGTTTGTTACAATTTCAATGTCGTTTTATCCAGTTTTCAAAGAACAAATTATTGGTGGAGCCTAGCGGGATCGAACCGCTGACCTCCTGCGTGCAAGGCAGGCGCTCTCCCAGCTGAGCTAAGGCCCCAAGAGGTATATATGGTGGGCCTAAATGGACTCGAACCATCGACCTCACGCTTATCAGGCGTGCGCTCTAACCAGCTGAGCTATAGGCCCTCTTAGAAGTTTATAATTATTTATAAACCTTCAAAACTGAACGCAAAACGTAATCTTACAAACCCTAGGTTTGTATTCCGAAAATATCCTTAGAAAGGAGGTGATCCAGCCGCACCTTCCGATACGGCTACCTTGTTACGACTTCACCCCAATCATCTATCCCACCTTCGGCGGCTGGCTCCAAAAGGTTACCCCACCGACTTCGGGTGTTACAAACTCTCGTGGTGTGACGGGCGGTGTGTACAAGGCCCGGGAACGTATTCACCGCGGCATGCTGATCCGCGATTACTAGCGATTCCGGCTTCATGTAGGCGAGTTGCAGCCTACAATCCGAACTGAGAACGACTTTATCGGATTAGCTCCCTCTCGCGAGTTGGCAACCGTTTGTATCGTCCATTGTAGCACGTGTGTAGCCCAGGTCATAAGGGGCATGATGATTTGACGTCATCCCCACCTTCCTCCGGTTTGTCACCGGCAGTCACCTTAGAGTGCCCAACTAAATGATGGCAACTAAGATCAAGGGTTGCGCTCGTTGCGGGACTTAACCCAACATCTCACGACACGAGCTGACGACAACCATGCACCACCTGTCACCGTTGTCCCCGAAGGGAAAACCATATCTCTACAGTGGTCAACGGGATGTCAAGACCTGGTAAGGTTCTTCGCGTTGCTTCGAATTAAACCACATGCTCCACCGCTTGTGCGGGCCCCCGTCAATTCCTTTGAGTTTCAGTCTTGCGACCGTACTCCCCAGGCGGAGTGCTTAATGCGTTAGCTGCAGCACTAAGGAGCGGAAACCCCCTAACACTTAGCACTCATCGTTTACGGCGTGGACTACCAGGGTATCTAATCCTGTTTGCTCCCCACGCTTTCGCGCCTCAGCGTCAGTTACAGACCAGAAAGTCGCCTTCGCCACTGGTGTTCCTCCAAATCTCTACGCATTTCACCGCTACACTTGGAATTCCACTTTCCTCTTCTGCACTCAAGTCCCCCAGTTTCCAATGACCCTCCACGGTTGAGCCGTGGGCTTTCACATCAGACTTAAAGGACCGCCTGCGCGCGCTTTACGCCCAATAATTCCGGACAACGCTTGCCACCTACGTATTACCGCGGCTGCTGGCACGTAGTTAGCCGTGGCTTTCTAATAAGGTACCGTCAAGGTACAGCCAGTTACTACTGTACTTGTTCTTCCCTTACAACAGAGTTTTACGATCCGAAAACCTTCTTCACTCACGCGGCGTTGCTCCATCAGGCTTTCGCCCATTGTGGAAGATTCCCTACTGCTGCCTCCCGTAGGAGTCTGGGCCGTGTCTCAGTCCCAGTGTGGCCGATCACCCTCTCAGGTCGGCTACGCATCGTCGCCTTGGTGAGCCGTTACCTCACCAACTAGCTAATGCGCCGCGGGCCCATCTTATAGCGACAGCCGAAACCGTCTTTCAGTATTTCGCCATGAAGCAAAATAGATTATTCGGTATTAGCCCCGGTTTCCCGGAGTTATCCCAAACTACAAGGTAGGTTGCCCACGTGTTACTCACCCGTCCGCCGCTAACGTCGAAGGAGCAAGCTCCTTCTCTGTTCGCTCGACTTGCATGTATTAGGCACGCCGCCAGCGTTCGTCCTGAGCCAGGATCAAACTCTCCATAAAAAGAAATTTGATTAGCTCAAATTGTTTTGCTGGCATCATGTTTGATGTCCAAAATTTTGTTTCTTTTACTAACTCAAGGTTAGCTACTAAAAACTTTATTGATTACGTTTTGCTTGTTCAGTTTTCAAGGTTCATTTGTTTTAATTGGTGGAGCCTAGCGGGATCGAACCGCTGACCTCCTGCGTGCAAGGCAGGCGCTCTCCCAGCTGAGCTAAGGCCCCATATAAATTATATTTTTAGGAAATGGTCGGGAAGACAGGATTCGAACCTGCGACCCCTTGGTCCCAAACCAAGTGCTCTACCAAGCTGAGCTACTTCCCGTTTGTTATATTGGCGCGCCCGACAGGAGTCGAACCCATAACCTTCTGATCCGTAGTCAGACGCTCTATCCAATTGAGCTACGGGCGCTAATTATTAAAATAAAAAATGGTGCCGAGGGCCGGAATCGAACCGGCACGGTAGTCACCTACCGCAGGATTTTAAGTCCTGTGCGTCTGCCAGTTCCGCCACCCCGGCACATTTGGAGCGGAAGACGAGGTTCGAACTCGCGACCCCCACCTTGGCAAGGTGGTGTTCTACCACTGAACTACTTCCGCATGTGCATAAGATTTATTTATCCTGGCAATTATGAAATTTAAAAAATATGGTGCGGGTGAAGGGAGTCGAACCCCCACGCCTTGCGGCGCTAGATCCTAAGTCTAGTGCGTCTGCCAATTCCGCCACACCCGCATATTTTGTTGGCAATTTAAATGGTGAGCCATGAAGGACTCGAACCTTCGACCCTCTGATTAAAAGTCAGATGCTCTACCAACTGAGCTAATGGCTCAAAACTATGGTGCCGGCTATAGGAATCGAACCCACGACCTACTGATTACAAGTCAGTTGCTCTACCTGCTGAGCTAAACCGGCAAATGGTGGAGGATGACGGGCTCGAACCGCCGACCCCCTGCTTGTAAGGCAGGTGCTCTCCCAGCTGAGCTAATCCTCCTGGGTAATATGCCTAGCGACGTCCTACTCTCACAGGGGGAAGCCCCCAACTACCATCGGCGCTAAAGAGCTTAACTTCCGTGTTCGGTATGGGAACGGGTGTGACCTCTTTGCCATCATCACTAGACTATTTTAAAGACAAGATTTATTATAACACATTTTGTTATAATTGCAAGCTTTTTTTAAAAAAACTTTCTTGTTCTTTCAAAACTGGATAAACGGTGCATTGAATGTTTCAAACGTTTTGGTTAAGTCCTCGATCGATTAGTATTCGTCAGCTCCATGTGTCACCACACTTCCACCTCGAACCTATCTACCTCATCGTCTTTGAGGGATCTTACTTACTTGCGTAATGGGAAATCTCATCTTGAGGGGGGCTTCATGCTTAGATGCTTTCAGCACTTATCCCGTCCACACATAGCTACCCAGCGATGCCTTTGGCAAGACAACTGGTACACCAGCGGTGTGTCCATCCCGGTCCTCTCGTACTAAGGACAGCTCCTCTCAAATTTCCTACGCCCACGACGGATAGGGACCGAACTGTCTCACGACGTTCTGAACCCAGCTCGCGTACCGCTTTAATGGGCGAACAGCCCAACCCTTGGGACCGACTACAGCCCCAGGATGCGATGAGCCGACATCGAGGTGCCAAACCTCCCCGTCGATGTGGACTCTTGGGGGAGATAAGCCTGTTATCCCCGGGGTAGCTTTTATCCGTTGAGCGATGGCCCTTCCATGCGGAACCACCGGATCACTAAGCCCGTCTTTCGACCCTGCTCGACTTGTAGGTCTCGCAGTCAAGCTCCCTTGTGCCTTTACACTCTACGAATGATTTCCAACCATTCTGAGGGAACCTTTGGGCGCCTCCGTTACCTTTTAGGAGGCGACCGCCCCAGTCAAACTGTCCGCCTGACACTGTCTCCTGCCCCGCTAAGGGGCATGGGTTAGAATTTCAATACAACCAGGGTAGTATCCCACCGACGCCTCCTTCGAAGCTGGCGCTCCGAGATCTCTGGCTCCTACCTATCCTGTACAAGTTGTACCAAAATTCAATATCAGGCTACAGTAAAGCTCCACGGGGTCTTTCCGTCCTGTCGCGGGTAACCTGCATCTTCACAGGTACTATAATTTCACCGAGTCTCTCGTTGAGACAGTGCCCAGATCGTTACGCCTTTCGTGCGGGTCGGAACTTACCCGACAAGGAATTTCGCTACCTTAGGACCGTTATAGTTACGGCCGCCGTTTACTGGGGCTTCAATTCGCAGCTTCGCTTGCGCTAACCACTCCTCTTAACCTTCCAGCACCGGGCAGGCGTCAGCCCCTATACGTCACCTTACGGTTTTGCAGAGACCTGTGTTTTTGCTAAACAGTCGCCTGGGCCTATTCACTGCGGCTCTCATGCGCTTGCACGCTCAAGAGCACCCCTTCTCCCGAAGTTACGGGGTCATTTTGCCGAGTTCCTTAACGAGAGTTCTCTCGCACACCTTAGGATTCTCTCCTCGACTACCTGTGTCGGTTTGCGGTACGGGCACCTCTCACCTCGATAGAGGCTTTTCTTGGCAGTGTGAAATCAGGAACTTCGTCCATACGGACTCGCCATCACAGCTCAACGTTACAGTGTGCGGATTTGCCTACACACACGCCTTACTGCTTGGACGCGCATATCCAACAGCGCGCTTACCCTATCCTACTGCGTCCCCCCATTTCTCAAACGGTGAGGAGGTGGTACAGGAATATCAACCTGTTGTCCATCGCCTACGCCTATCGGCCTCGGCTTAGGTCCCGACTAACCCTGAGCGGACGAGCCTTCCTCAGGAAACCTTAGTCATACGGTGGACGGGATTCTCACCCGTCTTTCGCTACTCATACCGGCATTCTCACTTCTAAGCGCTCCACCAGTCCTTCCGATCTGACTTCAACGCACTTAGAACGCTCTCCTACCACTGACATCGTAGATGTCAATCCACAGCTTCGGTGAATCGTTTAGCCCCGATACATTTTCGGCGCAGCGTCACTCGACCAGTGAGCTATTACGCACTCTTTAAATGATGGCTGCTTCTAAGCCAACATCCTGGTTGTCTGTGCAACGCCACATCCTTTTCCACTTAACGATTACTTTGGGACCTTAGCTGGTGGTCTGGGCTGTTTCCCTTTTGACTACGGATCTTATCACTCGCAGTCTGACTCCCGTGTATAAATATCTGGCATTCGGAGTTTGTCTGAATTCGGTAAACCGGGATGGCCCCCTAGTCCAAACAGTGCTCTACCTCCAGTATTCTCATCACGAGGCTAGCCCTAAAGCTATTTCGGAGAGAACCAGCTATCTCCAAGTTCGATTGGAATTTCTCCGCTACCCACACCTCATCCCCGCACTTTTCAACGTGCGTGGGTTCGGGCCTCCAGTAAGTGTTACCTCACCTTCACCCTGGACATGGGTAGATCACCTGGTTTCGGGTCTACGACCACGTACTATTTCGCCCTATTCAGACTCGCTTTCGCTGCGGCTCCGCCTTCTAAAGCTTAACCTTGCACGTAATCGTAACTCGCCGGTTCATTCTACAAAAGGCACGCTATCACCCATTAACGGGCTCTAACTACTTGTAGGCACACGGTTTCAGGATCTCTTTCACTCCCCTCCCGGGGTGCTTTTCACCTTTCCCTCACGGTACTGGTTCACTATCGGTCACTAGGTAGTATTTAGCCTTGGGAGATGGTCCTCCCGGATTCCGACGGAATTTCACGTGTTCCGCCGTACTCAGGATCCACTCAGGAGAGAACGAACTTTCGACTACAGGGCTTTTACCTGCTCTGGCGGACCTTTCCAAGTCGCTTCATCTAACTCGCTCTTTTGTAACTCCGTATAGAGTGTCCTACAACCCCAAGAGGCAAGCCTCTTGGTTTGGGCTCTTCCCGTTTCGCTCGCCGCTACTCAGGGAATCGATTTTTCTTTCTCTTCCTCCAGGTACTTAGATGTTTCAGTTCCCTGGGTCTGCCTTCAAGACGCTATGTATTCACGTCAAGATACTACGCGATTAAACGTAGTGGGTTCCCCCATTCGGAAATCTCCGGATCAAAGCTCACTTACAGCTCCCCGAAGCATATCGGTGTTAGTGCCGTCCTTCATCGGCTCCTAGTGCCAAGGCATTCGCCGTGCGCCCTTAATAACTTAACCAAGTTATTAAGCCTATAAAAAAACTTAAAAAATAAATGTGTTTGTTACAATTTCAATGTCGTTTTATCCAGTTTTCAAAGAACAAGTTTTGAAGTATTTCATTCGTAAGAATGAACCTTCAAAACTGAACGCAAAACGTAATCTTACAAACCCTAGGTTTGTATTCCGAAAATATCCTTAGAAAGGAGGTGATCCAGCCGCACCTTCCGATACGGCTACCTTGTTACGACTTCACCCCAATCATCTATCCCACCTTCGGCGGCTGGCTCCAAAAGGTTACCCCACCGACTTCGGGTGTTACAAACTCTCGTGGTGTGACGGGCGGTGTGTACAAGGCCCGGGAACGTATTCACCGCGGCATGCTGATCCGCGATTACTAGCGATTCCGGCTTCATGTAGGCGAGTTGCAGCCTACAATCCGAACTGAGAACGACTTTATCGGATTAGCTCCCTCTCGCGAGTTGGCAACCGTTTGTATCGTCCATTGTAGCACGTGTGTAGCCCAGGTCATAAGGGGCATGATGATTTGACGTCATCCCCACCTTCCTCCGGTTTGTCACCGGCAGTCACCTTAGAGTGCCCAACTAAATGATGGCAACTAAGATCAAGGGTTGCGCTCGTTGCGGGACTTAACCCAACATCTCACGACACGAGCTGACGACAACCATGCACCACCTGTCACCGTTGTCCCCGAAGGGAAAACCATATCTCTACAGTGGTCAACGGGATGTCAAGACCTGGTAAGGTTCTTCGCGTTGCTTCGAATTAAACCACATGCTCCACCGCTTGTGCGGGCCCCCGTCAATTCCTTTGAGTTTCAGTCTTGCGACCGTACTCCCCAGGCGGAGTGCTTAATGCGTTAGCTGCAGCACTAAGGGGCGGAAACCCCCTAACACTTAGCACTCATCGTTTACGGCGTGGACTACCAGGGTATCTAATCCTGTTTGCTCCCCACGCTTTCGCGCCTCAGCGTCAGTTACAGACCAGAAAGTCGCCTTCGCCACTGGTGTTCCTCCAAATCTCTACGCATTTCACCGCTACACTTGGAATTCCACTTTCCTCTTCTGCACTCAAGTCCCCCAGTTTCCAATGACCCTCCACGGTTGAGCCGTGGGCTTTCACATCAGACTTAAAGGACCGCCTGCGCGCGCTTTACGCCCAATAATTCCGGACAACGCTTGCCACCTACGTATTACCGCGGCTGCTGGCACGTAGTTAGCCGTGGCTTTCTAATAAGGTACCGTCAAGGTACAGCCAGTTACTACTGTACTTGTTCTTCCCTTACAACAGAGTTTTACGATCCGAAAACCTTCTTCACTCACGCGGCGTTGCTCCATCAGGCTTTCGCCCATTGTGGAAGATTCCCTACTGCTGCCTCCCGTAGGAGTCTGGGCCGTGTCTCAGTCCCAGTGTGGCCGATCACCCTCTCAGGTCGGCTACGCATCGTCGCCTTGGTGAGCCGTTACCTCACCAACTAGCTAATGCGCCGCGGGCCCATCTTATAGCGACAGCCGAAACCGTCTTTCAGTATTTCGCCATGAAGCAAAATAGATTATTCGGTATTAGCCCCGGTTTCCCGGAGTTATCCCAAACTACAAGGTAGGTTGCCCACGTGTTACTCACCCGTCCGCCGCTAACGTCGAAGGAGCAAGCTCCTTCTCTGTTCGCTCGACTTGCATGTATTAGGCACGCCGCCAGCGTTCGTCCTGAGCCAGGATCAAACTCTCCATAAAAAGAAATTTGATTAGCTCAAATTGTTTTGCTGGCATCATGTTTGATGTCCAAATTTTGTTTCTTTTACTAACTCAAGGTTAGCTACTAAAAACTTTATTGATTACGTTTTGCTTGTTCAGTTTTCAAGGTTCATTTCGTTGTTGTTTTGTTTCAACAACTTTTACAGTATAACATTTTTCATTTTCATTGTCAACTCTTTTTTAGAAGCTTTTTTCACTTCTTCAAAAGCAACAACTCTTATATAATATCACTCTACGTTTTCAATGTCAACATCTTTATTTAATGTTTCTTTGAATCCGTTTCGTTTCTTGCGTTGTCTTAACGACAAGTAATAATTTATCATGATTCCGATATAACCGCAAGTGTTTTTTACTATAAAATTATCTTTTTTTATAAATATAGAATCAGTGAGCTATTTTACGATTTTTCGAGCACTAAATAATTCTTATAATCTTCTAGCTATCACTATATTTGTTTTACTATACATCTCTTTCTCATAAATCTCAACAAACTAAATAAGAAGAGTATCAAAAATAGGGCTTTTTTCAAAGATACTTTCTAAAACTCCCATTGGTAAAGCATCGAAGATATCAAAAACACATCTGAACCCGCAATTACCCTAGCAAATACTCGGCCACGAAAAAAGGAGCCAAAGTGTTCACTTGCACCTCGACTCCTACTTATTCATGTTGTTACTTTTTTAACCTTATTGTTCCGCTACAGAAAACAAGAAAAAAGAAATCATAATAAGATACAATAATATTCCCTTTTCAAACGCAGCATCCAAAATTGAAAGAAGTTAAAGAAAAAACTTAAATCTAAAATTCAACCAATCTTAATTATTTTCTTTATCAGCTACATCTAAGCACCAAGTGAAATTATCCCACGCAGAATACCAGCCACTGAAAATTTCAGATGAATCATCCCAACGGACATCGAATTTCTTCTGACCGTTTAAATCCACTAAATATAAAGTAAGAGTTGGATCTGACTTAGAAACCGCCAATTTCATACCATGTTCAAGCTCTTCCTCAGTTAACAGGACATCTGAAACTGAGCGTACTTGTGCTTGTTCAAATACTTGTTTGTTAAAGATTTTATAATTCATTATAAGCCTCCAATAAAACTTTTGATAATGTCTATTTCTATTTAATCTGCAAATTATAGAACTCTAAAAGTATACCTTATATTCAATCATCATTTAAATACTCTACTTAATTCTTTCTAATTAAAACTATTAAATATTTACTATTTCATTGTAGAAGATACAAAACAGGAGTCTTAGTGCTTTTTCTACACCTCGACTCCTGCCTTTTCAAGATAACCTTTTAATAAAGCTATCTTTCAGTTTGTAAACCCGCTGAAAAATAACTTAAACCAACATTCATCTCACCATCTATAGAGGCGGGAGATGAATGCTGAAAGAAATTAAAACTACTATTTAGTAGTATGACGCATCGTTGGGAATAATAATACGTCGCGAATTGATGGTGAATTTGTAAGAAGCATGATTAAACGGTCGATACCAATACCTAATCCACCTGTTGGAGGCATACCGTATTCTAATGCTTCAATGAAATCATTGTCCATTTCGTGTGCTTCATCATTACCAGCTGCTTTTTCAGCTAACTGAGCTTCAAAGCGCTCACGTTGGTCAATAGGATCATTTAGTTCTGTAAAGGCATTTGCATGCTCGCGTCGAACGATAAATAGTTCGAAACGGTCTGTGAAACGCTCGTCCTCTGGATTTTTCTTTGCTAGAGGTGAGATTTCTACTGGATGACCATAAACAAAAGTAGGCTGAACAAGAGTCTCCTCAATCTTTTGTTCGAAGAACTCATTAATAATATGCCCTACTTCATGTGTTTCTTTAACTTCTACTCCATGCTCTTTAGCAAGCGCTTGAGCTTGTTCCTTAGTCATAGGTTGCCAGAAGTCTACACCTGTAGCTTCTTTTACTGCATCTACCATATGAACTCGTTTCCATCCTACAGCAAGATTAATTTCATCTTCACCGTATTGAACTGTAGTAGTACCTAAAACCTCTTGAGCTACATGAGCAATAAGGTTTTCAGTTAGAGACATAATATCTTTGTAATCCGCATAAGCTTCATACAGCTCTATCATTGTGAATTCAGGGTTGTGGCGTGTTGAAATCCCTTCGTTTCGGAAAACACGACCAATTTCATATACTTTCTCTAGTCCACCAACAATTAGACGTTTCAAATGCAGCTCGATTGCAATACGCATATATAATTCCATATCAAGTGCATTATGGTGTGTAATAAACGGACGAGCCGCCGCACCACCAGCAATTGTATGAAGCATTGGTGTTTCTACTTCTAAATATCCTGCATTATCTAAATAATTGCGAATAGCACGGATAATTTTAGAACGCGTAATGAATGTTGTTTTACTATCCTCATTCGTCATTAAATCTAAATAACGTTGACGGTAACGTTGCTCAACATCTTGTAAGCCATGGAACTTTTCAGGCATAGGGCGTAGAGCTTTTGATAGGAATGTAAATCCTTCAGCTTTTACTGAAAGCTCTCCTACTTGTGTGCGGAATACATTACCACGAATCCCTACGATATCGCCTAGGTCAGCTTGTTTAAATAATTCATATGCTTCTTCGCCAACATGATCCTGACGAACGTAAATTTGAATTTGGCCACCTAAATCTTGAATATGTGCAAAGCCAGCTTTCCCCTTACCGCGTTTCGTCATAATACGACCCGCAATAATTACTTCTTGAAGGTTTTCCTCTAGCTGCTCTTTCGTTTGATCTGCAAATTGTTCACGTACTTCTGTTGATAAATGCGTACGTTCAAAACGACTACCAAATGGATCTTGACCATTTTCTCGAATAGCCGTCATTTTTTGGCGTCTCACCAAAAGCTGATCATTTAATTCTTCTATGTTTGACACTTGTTTCACTCCTTATTAAATTGTCCGCGTTGCGTTTACGTCCATAATATTTCTATTGTACACAATTTTATTGCTGTAATCATCTGTTTCGATTTAATTTCCATAAGAGAAGAAATGATTAATAATTCTAAAAATTAAAGTAGCAGAAAAAAAGACGTCTCATAACAAACGGTGAGACGTCTCTTCAATGTAATCAATTATACCTCGGGAATAAGGCTGTAAGAAGTTAAAGAACTAATTGTTTCGCTTCTGGTACTATTAATTTAGATTCAAGCTCTTCATAGTCTTGTACAATTCCATTTAATAGCGCACGAAGCTCTACCGCAGTTTCCGTTTGGTTAATCGCTTTACGTGCTTTACCATTACCACGAATACCTTTTAAATACCACGAAGCATGTTTACGCATTTCACGTACCGCCACAGATTCTCCCTTTAATTGCATAAGGCGTTCAAAGTGAAGCAAGCACACATCGATTTTTTCACGTACACTTGGCTCTTCCTTTAGCTCACCAGTTTCAAGGTATTGAACTGTACGATAAATCATCCATGGATTACCTAAAGCCGCGCGTCCAATCATTACTGCATCCACCCCAGTAGTATCAAGCATACGTTTTGCATCTTGAGGAGTTTCTACATCACCATTACCGAGCACAGGAATTTTCACATTTTCTTTCACTTGACGGATGTAATCCCAATTTGCTTTTCCTTCGTACATTTGTACACGTGTACGTCCGTGAACAGCTACTGCTGAAGCACCAGCACGTTCGACAGCTTGTGCGTTCTCAACAGCAAAGATATGCTCGTCATCCCAACCAATACGCATTTTTACGCTGACAGGTTTTTTTACTGCATCTACAACAGCTGCTACCATTTCATATAATTTATTCGGATCTAAAAGTAAACGGGCACCCGCTTCACATTTAATAATCTTATTAACTGGGCAGCCCATATTAATATCGATAATATCTGCATTTGTGTTTTCATCTACATACTTGGCCGCTTCCACTAGTGTTGTCTTATCACCACCAAAAATTTGCAATGAAAGTGGATTTTCACGCTCATCGATATAAAGCATGCCTAGTGTTTTTGCATTCTTCTGGACAATCCCTTTATCACTAATCATTTCTGCATATACTAGCCCTGCTCCGAACTCCTTAACAGTTAAACGGAAAGCAGAGTTACAGATTCCTGCCATTGGTGCTAATACGACACGGTTGTCCATGACTATATCGCCAATTTGAAACGGCTTCTCAGTTGTCTGACTCAACGTTGTTTTCCTCCTTCTAGAGGTTTTCAACTATTCCTCTATATAAATATCTATCGTTAATGCTATGCAAATCAATTATGCCTAGGTATAACCTGCGCCCAGATGCTTTAAGCGGATGTTTGGATACCCACTGACATAAGTTATAGGCAATCAATACAACAATAATCTTTGACTACCAGATTAAAAACTTAATTAACAGACTGCATAATTTTTAGCTCTACTGATGCAAGCCATAAATTTACGCCTTCTTTTTCACAATCCATCTGTCGCATTATATCATGTGCCCTTTGCAGTTGTTTTCCAACTGGTGCAGGCGTAATTTCTATTAGTGGTACTAATACGAAAGCTCGCTCGAACATTCTTGGATGTGGAACAATTAAGCTCTCTGTTTCAATATTTTCGTGATTGTACAGTAGAATGTCAAGGTCTATGATTCGAGGGCCCCATCGAAATTCACGAACACGCCCAAGTTCACTTTCAACCCATTGGCAAATTTTTAGCATATCGGAAGATGAATAACTCGTTTTAATATGAACAGCAATATTTAAAAAATCTGCTTGGTCAGTGTAGCCTACAGCAGCTGTTTCATAAACAGAAGAAATGTGTACAACTTCAATTTCCTCTTTGCCTTTTAAAAGGGTAACAGCATCTTGTAAGTTTTCAAATCGATCTCCCATATTTGTACCGATTGATAAATACACATCATTCATTAGAAATCACCTCTCGTTACCTCTACCGATACTTCTTTATAATAACCATGGATTGGCGGGTCTGGTTTAATAAGCTCCACGCGAACACCCTTAACCTTTTCTGAGTATGTCTCTAAAATACTGTTTGCTATTTTGGATACAAGTGCTTCAATAAGCTTGAACGGCTCTCCTTCTACGATGTCACGGCATAACGCATAAACCTCTGCATAGTTTACCGTATGATTTAGGTCATCAGTCTCTCCAGCCTTTGTCATATCTACAGCAAGTGAAACATTGGCACGGAAGCGTTGGCCGAGTGTTGTTTCCGCTGCTAACACACCATGATAGCCGTAAAACTGCATATCCTTTAAATGAATATAGTCCATCACGCTTCCTCCTTATAAATACGCTTACCAACTAAAATATCAGCCATATGAGTAGCTCGCGCCATTTCCTTTACATCATGCACACGAATCATATGGCAGCCTTTTTCAATACCGTAAACAACTGTTGCTCCAGTTCCTTCTAAACGCTCCTCAACCGGTAGCTTTAAGACATTTCCAATCATTGATTTACGTGAAGTTGCTAGCAAAACAGGATAACCCATTGCAACTAAGTCATCTAAATGCTGCATCATTTCTATATTTTGAGCGGTAGTTTTCGCAAAGCCTATGCCCGGATCTAAAATAATATGGCTATCTGGTATACCCGCATCCCTAGCAATAGTAATACTCTTCTCTAAGTCGGCCTTTGCCGCCATCCAGAAGTTAGCACCATAATCAGTGTTGTCTCGATTATGCATTAAAATAATCGGTACATTTAAGTCTGCAGCAACATGAGCGATCTCAGGTTCGGCTTGCGCTCCCCAAATATCATTAATAATATGTGCACCGGCTTCAATGGCTGCACGAGCTACATTCGCTTTATACGTATCAACCGATATAACTGCTGGCACTTCGGCTACTAAAGCTTGAATAACTGGTACAATTCGTGCAATTTCATCTTCATCGGAAATACGTTCATAACCCGGGCGTGTTGATTCTCCGCCAACGTCAATAATTTTAGCGCCTTCAGCTACCATTTTTTTCGCTTGTGCAACAGCAGCTTCAACGTTATTGTATTTTCCTCCATCTGAAAATGAATCTGGTGTGACATTTAAAATACCCATTACAAAAGTTTCTGCTGTATAGTCTAACGTGATACCGTTAATAGTTAATGGTGTTGTATATTTTTCTAGCATGTTAACTCTCCTTCTATTCTTGTTCCACTTCATCGACAAATGCTTCATGTAAACACGAATAAACAGGCCCTTTATTGCCTAATAACTGCTTGCTCTCTAATTTAAGAATTGGAACAAGCTCTTGTATAGAGTTAGTAATAAAGCACTCTGAACTTTGCTCTACATCCTTTTTAGTAAAGAAACCTTCTCTTACCTTAATCCCTCGAGATTGCGCTCGCTTAATTACCCACGCTCGGATAATTCCAGGTAAAATACCAGTCTCTAAGGAAGGCGTATATAGTATATCATCTTTCACCCAAAAGATATTTGATGTTACACCTTCAGCAACAAAACCATTTTCCGTTAAAAAGAAGCCCTCTTGTTGCGCCAAAGATGGCATCTCAAAACGCCCAAGAACGTTATTGCCATAATGGTGCGATTTCACTCGAAGCCCTTTTTCAGGAGTATTACGCGGTGTTACAAGCCACTGTGCGGTTTTTTCCATACCTCGAGGTGTGTCATGTAATTCTTTGCGAAAAACAATAACATTCGGTTGTCTATATTCAGTAGGCTGTAAACCGATACTATGCTCTCCAGCTGAGACATTTATTCGGAAATATCCATCCTGTCCGTCGTCCTGTTCATTTAATCGCTGAACAACATTAAGTAAATCCTCTTCGGTATACGGCATATGAATACGATATTGAGAAAGTGCGGTTTGCAACCTTTCCATATGCGCTTCCCAACAAAATACCTTTCCCTTATACGTTCGAAACGTTTCAAAAAAGCCTAACCCGTATAAAAATCCATGATCAAATGGTGAAATGCGCAAATCCTGCGCCGCTTCGTAATCTCCATTCATCCAGCACAGCATTTACTTCGCTCCCTCAACATACAAATCTATAAACTGGCGTAGAAGCTTTTTACCTTGCTCTGTCATAATCGATTCAGGATGGTACTGCACTCCCTCAATTGGATAGTCCTTATGACGAATGCCCATAATTTCTCCTTCTTCTGTCCATGCCGTCACTTCAAAACATGCCGGTAACGATTCCTTCTCTACAATTAAGGAGTGGTAACGAGTAGCTGCAAATGGATTTGGCATCCCCTTATGCAAACCTATTTCAGCATGAAGCACAGGTGATGTTTTGCCATGCATCAAACGCTCAGCTCGTACAACATTCCCTCCGAATACTTGGGCAATGGCTTGATGGCCAAGACAAACGCCTAAAATCGGAATATTTCCCGCGAAATACTTAATAATGTTCAGACTTTCACCCGCTTCATTCGGGCTACACGGGCCTGGTGAAATGACAATCATATCTGGTGCAAGCTGCTCAATATCTTTCACCGTTAATGCATCGTTTCTTTTTACCACTAATTCATGACCAAATTCCCCAAAATACTGTACAAGGTTATACGTAAAAGAATCGTAGTTATCAATCATTAAAATCATTTTGCTCGCTCCTCTGCCATTGCCTTTGCCTGCCACATCGCCTTCGCTTTATTTAAAGATTCCTGGTATTCTCTTTCCGGTACAGAATCAATAACAATGCCTGCCCCTGCCTGAATATGCGCTACTCCATCTTTAACAAATGCCGTACGAATAACAATATTAAACTCCATATCACCTGTGAAGCCTAACCAGCCAATTGAACCAGTGTATAATCCTCGTCTTACAGGTTCTAATTCTTCAATAATCTCCATCGTACGAATTTTAGGTGCACCTGTTATTGTTCCTCCTGGGAACATGGCACGGATAACATCTGCATTCGTTTTCCCTTCAGCTATTTCTCCTCGTACATTGGAAACAATGTGCATCACGTGTGAATAGCGTTCAATCACCATAAACTCATCTACTTCAACAGTCCCATATGTAGATACTCTCCCTAAATCATTACGCTCTAAATCAACAAGCATAACATGTTCAGCACGTTCCTTATCGTTATCAATCAATTCCTGCGCTAACGCTAAGTCCTCTGCCTCAGATTTCCCTCTTGGTCGTGTACCAGCGATTGGTCGAGTAGACAACTCATTACCGTGACGCTTCACCAAAAGCTCAGGTGAACCAGAAACGACAGCAAAGTCAGGCGCTTCTATATAAGCCATGTAAGGTGAAGGATTAAATGCACGTAACGCTTCATAAACATCCATTGCAGTTGCGTTTAACTTTTTGGATTGACGTACCGACAAATTCACTTGAAATACATCGCCTTGCGCTATGTATGTTTGGATTTTACTTACCGCTTCCTCAAAGGCAGTCCCAGCAAATGATACTAACAATTCACTTTCGTCATTCACTATTTCTACAGCGCTTGTTTTTTCAAATTTACGTGTAAGCAATCCCTCTTGCGCGGCCTCTTGCCACACATTAGCCCATTCTTCCAAATTCACATTACAGTCTTCTAGCTTCATAAGTGTTACTTTATTTGTTTTCACATCGTGTACTGCCCAGCAATCAAAAATATAAAAATAGATCTCTGGTATTTGTAAATCATCTACAGCAGTATTGGGTAACACTTCAATTTTACGAGCGTAATCGTATGCCACAAAACCGATAGCCCCACCTTGAAAAACCGGAAGCTCAGAATTATATGAAATGTGATAGTTCTCCACTAATTTCTCTAACAACGCAAGTGGTTCACCGTTTAAATTTTGAGTCTCACCATTTCTCCAATTTACAAGTAAACCATTCTCGATTGATCGTGCTATGGCCAGCGGATTCCAAGCAGCTATTGTAAAATTTCCTCCGCGTCCACTTTCTAAAAATACATGTGCTTGTTCTGCTTCTGTTTGCTTCTTATAACTATAAAAAAATGAGTCTGCATCCATCGATATTGTTTTAGTCAGTATTGTCTTCAAGTTGCTATTCCCCTTTAAGTCATATGATGTGATTCCATCTTAACTTGAATATTGTTTTGAAGCGAATATTTTTCAATTACCATATAAAATTAAACCCTTTTAGCAATTGTTTTATGTAGCGTCAGCCACAAGTGTCTTTTGACCCCCAAAAAAAATATGTATTTTAACTTTATAAATTGTCTAAAAGAGTGGCTTTTGCTATATTAATATTAAATAGAAATATTTACTAATTATGTATGCTTATTTTATAAAAAGGAGCTGTTACACAATGAAGAAGATTTTTTCAGGAATTTTCCTTGCAATGATCCTCACGCTGACTTCTCTACCTGCATATGCGGCAAATAGTACAATTAAGATCGATGGTGTTGTCGTTACTTCAGATGCGGCACCAGAAACTAAGAATAATCGAACAATGGTGCCTTTGCGTGTTATCAGCGAAAATTTAGGAGCAACAGTAAATTGGCAAGACTCCAAAGTAACACTAACGAATAACAAAATGCAGATAACGTTACAACCGAATAGCAACACCGTTATAAAAAACGGTAAAACAGAGTTGCTTGATGTCAAACCGTATTTAAAGAACAATAGACTATTTGTTCCTATTCGATTCATTGCAGAGACTTTTGGTTGTCAGGTCAATTATCAAAATTCCACAGTAACAGTGGATACTGCGCCATTGCTTATAAACAATGTAAAAGTAAAAGCTACTCAATATGAATACCACATGACAATGGGTGGGATCGTACAGCAGATCCAAGGGAACACCTATAATAAAGCCTTATATAAAGTTTTCACTGAAAATAAAGGAAAAGTTGTTGATGCCCCTGCTGACTATTCATCGCAGATTAATTTAGACGATCCGGGTTCCTATTATTTGAATGGGCAATATAATTTTATGAGTTATGAAAATAAAAGCATTCAACAGTTTGACGTTTATTCTTTAAATGGGCCCTTCCCGGAAGAAGAATTGAAAGGATACCCAAAAATATTAATTCATGATGTTACTGCAGATAAATGGTATTCATCCACTGTTAAAGCACGTGAATCTATTAATCAATTAATTGAAACTGCCACTAACAATGGCTTCGTAAAAGTCTTAAGTAATACAGTTCTTTAGTGAAGTCTATTCTAATTATATTTTTTTGAACTGCTCCATAGATGTTAGTTATACAACTAACATTTACGGGCAGTTTTTTTAATTATTGATTGCAGGATCGTATTTTTCATTTGGCACAAATTTTGCAAATCGACTAAAAAAAAGACCCCTCGTTAAAGGAGTCCTTACATACAAATAATTGGATTAGTCTTCAAACTGATATAAAGGTGTTGATAAATAACGTTCCCCATTAGAAGGTACGATTGCAAGAACATTTGAACCTTTACCTAAACGTTTTGCTGCTTCAATGGCAACATGAATAGCTGCACCTGATGAAATACCACATAAGATACCTTCTTCACGCGCTACTTTACGAGCTACCTCAAAAGCAATCTCATTTTCAACTGGGGATACCGAAGAATATACACCTGTATCTAATACTTCAGGTACGAAGCCAGCTCCGATACCTTGAATTTTATGAGGCCCTGGTTGACCGCCAGAAAGTACTGGTGAATCTTTTGGCTCAACAGCAATAATTTCAATATCTGGATATTTCTCTTTTAGCACGGCACCAGCACCCGTAATTGTACCACCTGTACCTACACCAGCAACAAATGCATCTAATTTTAAACCTTCAAATGCTTCTACAATTTCAGGACCAGTTGTTAAACGGTGAACAACTGCATTGGCTGGGTTCGTGAATTGTTGTGGTAAGAAGTAGCTATGCTCTGCAGCTAATTCCTCCGCCTTAGAAATTGCACCTTTCATACCTGCTGGTCCAGGTGTTAATACAAGTTCTGCACCATATGCACGTAATAAGTTACGACGCTCTAAGCTCATTGTTTCTGGCATTACTAAAATCGCTTTATAACCTTTAGCAGCAGCAATCATCGCAAGGCCAATACCTGTATTACCAGAAGTAGGTTCAATAATTGTACCACCTGGCTTTAATGTACCGTCTTTTTCAGCCGCTTCAATCATCGCTAAAGCTAAACGGTCTTTCACTGAGCTACCAGGGTTAAAATATTCTAATTTTACATAAACAGTACCTTCGTTTTCACCTGTTGCATGATTTAATTTAACAATTGGCGTTTTACCAACTAATTCAGCTACTGAGTTTGCTAATCTACTCATTTATCAATCCACTCCCAATCCCTACTATTTTTATGGGTTTTACTTATTTTTGATTTTATCAATTTTTCCATTAGATTGTCAATAAATATAACTTATATTTTCAGAATATTTATTGATTCGCCTTGTCGTAATAAAGTCAAAGGTTTTTGGCACACATTTGCAATTTCAAGGAAACAAAAATCTGCTTAATATCCTTGGGTGGCCGTTACTCTGTTGACGTTAAACGTCTACAGGGGTTCCCCTGGCTCACTTTTCCCGCAGATATTTCGCAGATCCTTTAAGCCCATTTTAGAGCATCTGTTATTTACCTTTTTTCGCTTCTCCGTAATACCAAGTTGCGTTAAATTCAGACCAAAACGTTTCCGGTGTAACATGTTGTGGCAGTTGCTCTAACGCAAGCTCACGTTCAATATGTTCTTTCACATCATCATATGTAAAGGATTGTCCTTCTGTTATCTCTTGTACTTGTACAATTCCGTAATGACCGTTAGCAAGCTTAAATGCTTTACTAACCTCACCTGCTTTTAAATCATTCACTGCTTTTAAAATGGCAGGATCGACATTTTCCTGGTTTTCAGTGAGGAAACCAATATCTCCACCTAAGCTAGCTGACGCACTGTCTACTGAAATTTCACGTGCTAGCACCGAAAAATCAGAGGGATCTTTTATTTCCTTTAATGCTTCCTCAGCAGCTTTTTTTGAACCCACTTCTATAAAATTCGTACGATAGCTTGTTTTCGTATTGTACAGCGCCTGATTTTCCTCATAATATTTTTCAATACTGTCTTCTTTTATAACCATATCTTTTGTCAGTACCTTATCCAAAATAAGCTGTGAGCGAATTTTTTGTCGCAGTTGCTCTGATGAAAGGTTTTGCATTGCAGTATCAAATTTATCTTGAGCAGAACGCATTAAGGCTAACTCTAAATCAATCTCTTTATCCGTTACTTGTATTTTAAACTTTTTAGCTGCCTTCTCCATAACAGATTCATTCACTAAATTTTGTAGCGTCTCTTTACCATAGCGTTCTTCCATGGCAACCATCCACTCTTGGCGCGTAATAGTATCCCCATCAACGGCAGCGACTTGTTCGTCGCTACCAATTTCCATGTCTTTATTGGGAATTAACCAAGAAATAAACCATAAAATGTTTCCTAATAATAAGATTGCAATAACTGTTAAAGCAGGTTTTGTCTTCAGACGACGTTGCAATAAGGGCGTTTGGTTGGGTGTTGCAGCGGATAAAGGTCGTCGATTACGCGTTGAGCTCATCGATGAAACCTTCTAACTCTTCTTTTGAGAAGTGGTATGTTTCTAAACAGAAGTGACATTGTGCTTCTGCTTCGCCATCCTCTTCAATCATTTCTCGAATCTCCTGTGTCCCTAACCCTAAAATCGCTGCACCAAATCGCTCTTTTGAACATTGACATTTAAATTCTACCGGCATGGAATCTAAAATTTGTAGATGGCCTTTTCCTAATACAGCTTCTAAAATTTGCTCCGGTGTAAAACCTTTTTCAATCATTTTTGAAACAGGCTCTATAGTAGCAAGATGCTGCTCAATTTCATTGATTGTCTCTTCCTCACAGCCTGGCATTAATTGTAGGATAAAGCCACCAGCTGCAAGAATTGTGTTATCAGGATTTACTAAAACCCCTAATCCAACTGATGAAGGCACTTGCTCCGATGTAGCGAAATAGTAAGTAAAGTCCTCAGCAATTTCTCCTGATACAATTGGTGTTTGTCCAGAGAACATGTCTCTCAAACCAAGATCTTTTACAACTGTTAATGAACCCTCTGTCCCAACGCCTGCTCGAACATCAAGCTTACCGTGCTCGTTTAAATCGAAATGAACGTGAGGATTTGTTACAAAGCCACGTACTTCACCGTGCGCATTACTGTCAATCACGATTGGACCGATTGGACCATTTCCCTCAATTTTAACAGTGATTTTTTCCTCACCTTTTAACATAGCACCCATCATTACCGCAGCTGTCATAGAACGACCAAGGGCTGCCGACACAACAGGCCATGTATTATGACGACGTTGCGCTTCTCCTACAGTTGTTGTTGTACAAGCTGCAAAAACACGAACCTGTCCGTTAAACCCTAAACCTCGTACTAAATAGTCTTTCATAAATGAAATGTCCCTCATTTCTTATTGATTGCGTTTATATAGCTTATATAAGCCTTTTAATGTTAAAAACGGATCGACTACATCAATAGCTTGCGTCTCCCCAGCAATTAAATTTGCTAATCCTCCAGTAGCAATTACTAAAGGCTCTTCCTTACTTTGTGCTTTCATGCGGTTAACAATTCCTTCAACTTGTCCCACGAAGCCATAAAATATCCCGGCCTGCATCGCAGATACGGTTGTCTTTCCAACAATATGTGTAGAGCGCAATATTTCAATACGTGGCAATCTAGCTGCCTGCGTATAAAGCGCCTCAGTTGAAATCGAAATACCTGGAGCGATAGCACCGCCCATATAATCGCCCTTTTCGTTTAAGTAACAATATGTTGTGGCAGTACCAAAATCAACAATAATCAGTGGAGCTTTATAAACATCAAGAGCTGCAATAGCGTTCACTATGCGGTCTGAGCCAACTTCACGTGGGTTTTCATATTTAATATTCAATCCTGTTTTCACACCTGGTCCTACAACGAGCGGTTTTTTACGAAAATACTTTTGACACATCGCTTCTAACGAAAACATTATTGGTGGTACAACAGAGGATATAATAATACCTGTAACCTGTTCAAATGAAATGCCTGCATGATTAAAGAAAGATAATACTTGCATCGCGTATTCATCTTCTGTTTTATGAAGGTCTGTCACCATACGCCAATGGAAGGCCAATTGATCGTTTTCATCATAGACACCTAATACGATATTCGAATTTCCTGCATCTAAAACTAAAATCATGGTTGATGCCTCCTATTTATTGCCCCTCATCATAATTGTACCTGTCACTATGTGATTGATACAACTAAAACAATGTATATTCATGCACAAAAAGTAAAGATCAATTATGCATCGGCATAATTGCATCCGAAATCGCCTTTGCGATTGTACAAAGAAGTTAAAACACTTTAGAAAATGATACCACACTTTTATTCCTATGAAATAGCATACATGCTCACTCTAAAAAGGAGCCACCCTAATATTAGGTAGCTCCTTACATATTATTTAAAATTAAATTTTTCTGGGTCTGGGCCGCAACGTAGACCATCATTTAGTGTATCTAACTGAGCCATTTCTTCCTCTGTTAATGCAAAGTCAAAGACCGTTAGATTTTCCGTCATACGTGCAGGAGTCATTGTTTTTGGAATAGTGACTACACCATGTTGCACATCATAGCGTAACACGATTTGTGCTGGTGTTTTGCCATATTTAGAAGCTAGCTGTTGAATCAATGATTCCTCCAACAAAGAACCATTCATTAATGGTGACCACGCTTCTACCTGTATTCCTTTTTCCTTACAGTAGGCACGTACTTCCTCTTGAGTTAAGTGCGGATGGAATTCAATTTGATTAATAACAGGAACAACTGATGTTTCCTTTAATAAATTTTCTAAATGGTGAACATGGAAATTACTAACACCAATTGAGCGTACTCGTCCATCCTGATAGATTTTTTCAAGCGCTTTATAAACATTAATATAATTTGTATCTATACCTGGCCAGTGAACTAAGTATAAATCTAAATAATCTAATCCTAATTTCTCTAAACTACTATCATATGCTGCAAGTGTTTCTTCATAGGAAAGTCCATCATTCCAAACCTTTGATGTTACAAACAGTTCTTCACGTGTTACTAAGCCCTCTTCAATTGCTGCACGAATTCCTCGCCCAACACTTTCTTCATTGCGATATACTTGGGCTGTATCAATGCTACGATAACCTTTTGCAATTGCTGTTTTTACCGCCTCAGCCAAGTCATCCCCTTCAGGTACTCGAAAAACGCCATAGCCGATTAACGGTATCTCTAAACCATTATTCAATGTTACATTTCCCACTTTTCAACACTCCTATCTATTTTGGACCTAAAAGAACCTATATACGCAGCTGCGTCATATAGGTTCTATCGTAATACCTATTACCGAAAAAAGGCAAAGAAAAAGACTGCTTACTAAAATCGTAAACAGCCTTTTCCTATATTAATCACGCTTTTCATCTATACCTTTTGGTGTATCAATCGACTCTCTACCTTCTTTAGGTAAATTAGCTGTTGTTGGATCTGGCTCATTGCTAAGCAATTCTTTTTGAACAGCCTGTTCACCAACTACATCTAATATTGGTTGAGCTTCAGCTTTAGGAGCTTTTTCTACAACCGTTTCTACCTCAGGTTCCGGTAAGACACCGTGATCACGTAAATGCTCGATTTCTTGCGCATTCAATGTTTCTTTTTGCATTAATGTATTAGCAATTAAATCAAGTAAATGACGTTTTTCAGTTAAGATTCGTTTAGTACGCTCATATTGCGAATCGATAATTTTTTGCATTTCCTTATCAATTTCATAAGCGATTGAATCAGAGTAGTTTTGATCTGAATTAAAGTCACGACCAAGGAATACATTCCCACCCTGACTTGAACCAAACTGCATTGCACCAAGATTTTCACTCATACCATATTCAGTGACCATGGCACGTGCAATACTTGTTACCTTTTGGAAGTCATTATGTGCCCCAGTAGAAACTTCACCAAGTACGATTTCCTCTGCTACACGACCACCAAGAAGTCCAGCAATACGGTCTAATAGTTCTTGTTTTGTTGTGAAGAAACGTTCTTCCTTCGGTAACATAATCGCGTAACCTCCAGCTTGACCACGAGGAACGATTGTTACTTTGTGTACTGTATCCGCTTCATCTAGCTCTAAACCAACGACTACGTGGCCAGCCTCATGGAAGGATACAAGTTTCTTTTCTTTCGCTGAGTAAACACGGCTAGCTTTTGCTGGACCTGCAATTACTCGGTCAGATGCCTCATCGATATCTGCCATATTAATTGTACGTTTACTTTTACGAGCAGCTACAAGTGCAGCTTCATTTAACAAGTTCTCTAAGTCGGCACCTGAGAAACCTGGTGTACGTTGTGCAACAGCTGCTAAATCTACTGTATCTGCTAAAGGCTTGTTGCGCGCATGTACTTTTAGAATCGCTTCACGACCTTTTACATCAGGATGTCCTACTGTAATTTGACGGTCAAATCGACCAGGTCGTAATAACGCTTTATCTAAAATATCTGGGCGGTTTGTTGCAGCGATAATAATAATACCTTCGTTTGCCCCGAAACCATCCATTTCAACTAACAATTGGTTCAGTGTTTGTTCACGCTCGTCATGACCACCACCAAGACCTGCGCCACGTTGACGACCTACTGCATCAATCTCATCGATAAAAATGATACAAGGTGCATTTTTCTTTGCATTTTCAAATAAGTCACGAACACGTGATGCACCGACACCGACGAACATTTCTACGAAGTCAGAACCTGAAATCGAGAAGAATGGTACGCCTGCCTCACCTGCCACCGCACGTGCAAGTAATGTTTTACCTGTACCAGGAGGACCTACTAGTAAGATACCTTTTGGAATTCGAGCACCAATTTCAGTAAATTTACGATGATCTTTTAAAAATTCAACAACCTCTACAAGCTCTGCTTTCTCTTCATCAGCACCCGCTACATCTGTAAAACGAACTTTTTTCTTCTGATCGTCATAAAGTTTGGCTTTACTTTTACCAAAGCTCATCACTTTATTACCGCCACCTTGAGATTGGCTCATTAGGAAGAAGAATAAGAAAATGATAATGATGAAAGGAATAATCCCTGTAAAGAACTGAATCCATCCACTTGTTTCTGGCGCTGTTAAAAATTTAATATTACTATTCGTATCTTTAGCAGCTTTATCGATGCGTTCCATTAAAGCTTGGTTATTGGTAGGGATGTTTGCAGTAAAGCTTTCCCCTTTTTCATACCCCTTCAATGTACCTTCAACGATGTATACTGATTTATCAGGTTGAATTGTAGCACTTGTTATTTCATTCTTATCTAGAGCTTCTTGAAACTCAGTATAAGATAACTCTTTCGTTGGTGCATTTCCACCATTGAAAGTACCAAAAATACCGATAATCACTAAGAAAATCAGTAAATAGAATATGGTATATCGAAATATTCGATTCATCTCCAGCCTCCTCATTACAAACAGAAAAATTATAAGTAAAATCTTAACATATCATGATTTCATCATACAACGAAAAGCCCTACATAAAAAAAGTTTCGTCCGAATTTTGTCGAAATCGAAAATATTTATACAAGTATGTTCCAGCGTATTTGTATCTAACAAAGTACCTAGATCTTGAATCATGTTTCGCTAGATGCTCTTACTTTTCATAGCTGGTATTCTTCCGTTAACTTCTTACCTGTTAGAAAGAATAAACTTCTGGCTTTAAAATACCGATATACGGTAAATTACGGTATTTTTCAGCGTAGTCTAAACCATACCCTACAACAAAACCGTCCGGCACTTCAAAACCAACATAATCAGCATCTAAGTTTACTTTACGACCAGATGGTTTATCTAACAATGTAACAATTTTGATGGATTTTGCTTTGCGGTATTTAAATAAGTCTACTAAATAGCTTAACGTTAGGCCACTATCGATAATATCCTCGATGATTAATACGTCACGTCCCTCAACGCTTGTATTTAAATCCTTTAGAATTTTAACTTCCCCTGATGAAACTGTAGCATTGCCGTAGCTAGAAACATCCATAAAATCTAGCTCAATGAAAGAATCGAAACGTTTCATTAAGTCTGTCATAAAAGGCATTGCCCCTTTTAAAACACCAACTGCTAGTGGGAATGAATCTTTGTATTCCTCTGTCAATTGTGCCCCTAAATCAGCGATTCTTTCTTGTAATTGTTCTTCTGTAATCATTACTTTTTCGATGTCTTTTTGTAACATGTCGATTCCTCCTCGAGTGTATAAAAAATGTTCAACCATTTGCGGTGAAATTTTACAAAGACCTTAGTCTACGATGAGCACTGTATCATCGTTTGGTTGCGGAGAGGTTGAAAAAAACATCCCCATACGCACACCAATTACCGCTACGACCTCATCAGATTGAGAAATCAGTAACGGCCAGCTATTCCGCTCATTTAAAGGAATCTTTTCATCTATAAAAAGGCGAGATAAGCGTTTTGGCTGATCCATTCCTTTTAACAGCATTCTGTCCCCTTCCTTACGCGCTCTAACATAGAGTGGAAGTTTGAGTTTGCTAGCGTTAAAATAAAAAAGTTGTGCAGTATCCGTCAGCATTTCAGACGATAAATCTGGCAATTCGACTACGCATAAACGTTCACCATTTGTCAGCGTTGTCCACCCATTAGCAGTCGAAATAATCTTTTTCTCAGAAGAAGTTTGACCTTCTAATAGCTCTTTCTTCTGAATCGTTAATTTTCCGTAACGGCGAACTGCTATAAAATCTTCTGGCAAATGAACTTCAGCATACCCAGCTGTCGTATCACATAGCTTTGAAATTGAAGTCAATAAAGCATAACTTTGTATCGTATTTGAATCTTTGTAAAGATAGTTTAATAGTATTAAAATGAGCCTCCTTTGTAAAGCAAGTGGTACCAATTGAAGAGCCTTAATTTCCATGCTATATGTATTTCCGTCAATTCTTTTCACTGTTCTAGAAAATACATCCTTCGCTAATGTCATTAAATAGGCATCGTCTTCTTGCAATTGTTTAGTAAAATGGGTTACCTGCTCTGTTACTCGCGGGTTTTCTGCCTCCAACAAAGGCACCACATGATGTCTAAAACGATTGCGTACATAAGTGTCCTTAGCATTGCTAGCGTCTTCCCTATAATCAATACCTTGCTTAAGTAAATATTCCCTTATTTCGGACTTTGTAACCGTTAAAAACGGACGAATTAATGTTTTTCCTTCAAAAATACGTTGTGAACGTATACCTTGCATACCATTTATCGTTGCATTTTTTGTCAAGGCCATTAATACTGACTCCAGTTGGTCGTCCGCATGATGTGCAGTTACAAGCTTTCTAGCATCTGTTTGTTCCATAATCTCTTTAAAATATTGATACCGCTCTCTACGACATATAAGCTGTGTATTCCCATTTTCTAAAGCCATAATCTCTGGTATTGGAATTGCTTTTGCATATAAGTATACACCATACTCATCACAATATTTCTGAACAAAAACTCTGTCCTCAGCAGATGCTTCACCCCTTAACATATGATCAACATGTACGGCTTCTACCGTAATTCCCCACTGCTCTTTTGTTTTGACAAAATAATGGAGCAAAGCCATTGAATCCACTCCACCCGAAACGGCGATGAGAAGATGATCGTCTTGCTGTAATAATTGCTCTTCTTCGATAAATTTTTTGACCTTTAATTCAAGTGACAAACGCTTCTCCTCCCCTTTTCGTTCTTTTTTTATGATGAATTGCTCATAGAGTGTTGAACCGGCCTAAACACAGCCCATGTAGGTACAACATGTGTAACCTCTAGCATCAATACAGTGCAATCGTCTTCAATGTCATAGTAAGATTGGAAAGATTGCATAATCGTTGTTAGTTTTTCCTGGATGGTTTTAGTAGTGCCTGCAACTTGCTGCGCATACGCTAAAAATACCTCTTCTTGCTCGTCCCAATCATCAACACTTGAAAATAATCCATCAGAGTGCATCAAAATTACATCGCCCGCTTTAAGCTTTCTTTTTTCAGCCTCGACTGCTGAAATGGATAAAAAACCTACAGGCGCTGCATTACTTTCAACCTTCAGTACCTCTTTCCCACGTAAAATGTAAGTAGACATTCCCCCAGCCTTCCACGACCATAAATCACCGTGTTGTAAATCGACAAGTGCAAAATCAAGCGTTGCATACATATCATCTTGTTGTTTTAATGACATGACATAATGCAACGTGTGCATCGCAGTCTCTGGGTTCATATTGTAATTTAAGCATTCTCTCATTAAATGTATTAACTTTCTACTCTCATGCTGTGCTTCTTTACTCTGACCCATACCATCTGACAATAAAATTGCAAATAGGCCAGGATGTAATTGAAATAACGCATGGGAATCACCGGAATATAACGTCGCATCTTTAGACATGCTATATATATCATACTCTACTTCAAAGCTAATAGCTGATCTAAAGCTTACTTGAATGTGACGAAATGGTTTATCACTTGCTACTACTTTTTCAATTTCAAACGGTTCTTCAAAAATATCATATAAAATCGGCAATATCATCCGTTCAGCTAATGTTGTGTCTTCCTCCCAATTGACTCGTGCTGGTGCTAAAGCACAGACAATTTTTCGTGCTCCAGGCTTATTACTAAGCACATCTAGTTGAAAGCATTCAATATGAGCTTCTTTTAATCTTTGAGTAATGTCCTTCTCCACACTAACGAATGAAATAGTCTCTTCTTTCATCTCAGCTATTAACTGATTTAAATGATTGCTCATATCACGTAGCTGAAGTGCAATCATTTTCTTACCATGAAAATACTGGCCATTAATACGCTCTCTGTACAGCTCTGTTTCCAATTCTTCGAAAATTTTCGTTGATTTCACACATTTATAGCGTATTTGTTCTTCGACACGATGAATACCAGAATCCTTACCAACTCCTTTCATGTGAAACCAGTCTGTCATAAGCTTGTCCATTCCGTTATTTTGCGCTCCCCAACAGCGATCATAGCGGAAACAGCTCAAGCATGTATTCATCGGTGACACTTCCTTTGCCTCTTCTATCGGGGCTGTCATAAAACGCTCAAACACAAGTTCCTTCATAAATTGTACAAAATGCTGAAAATGCTCTAATTTAAACGTAACATGCTCGGTTAACCAATTTTGACGGGCAAGTAAAATCTCCTCACGCTGCGGAAACAGCTTGTCCCGCACCTTTTCGGAATATTTATTCGGGATAGTTAGAAAAACGATACTCCCTACAGCAATCGATGTAAAATAAACGCTATCTAACGGTAATGTTGCATCGTAAAATAAAAAAAACACACTTGGCAAAATACTACCAATTGCTACACCAAATCTTCCAACACGAGCCCCCATCCCGGCACACAATCCTGTTAAAGTGGCTACGGACAGCATACCCGTAAATGAAAGTTTTGCTACACCAATGAGAGTCCCAAGCACAGCTCCGATAACCGTCGCTAATGGTACACTTCCTACTAACGCACCGAAGCAAATGAATAGCTGCAATAAAAAAATGGGGAGTGAAAAATAACTAATGACAATCGCTTGCATTCCTGTAAGCATAGCAGCAAATACAACTAACCCAGAGCCTAGCTTCTCATAAGTCCAATGACTCGTAAACCATTCATGAGAATTGACAAACAACACTTGCATAAAAAGCGTCATAATAAGGGCTAAAGCCGCTTCACAGCCTACATAAAATTGCACAAGCACCGGAGGTAAACCTTGATACATAACTCCCTGCCACATTATCTGCACAAGCAGTACCGCTAAAGATACCGCTATACTTTGTGGCAGCTGCCAATAACGGAAGCGCATAATACATTCATACATGACGATCTGCAATGCTAAAATGAAGACTTGTCCAAGGCCAAGGAAAACGCATCCTATCAAGCCACCGAACAAAACATATTTGGCATATTCCTTATACTTCGTTCGAATAATAGCCCAAAAAGGAACTGAAAAAGGTACGGCTGCTTCAAATACAACAGACTGAGCTAAAAAGAAGGATGTTAAAAAAAATAAAGAACCTATTAACAATTGCCTTTTTTTCAATCCTATTTTCTGTTCGTCTACATTTGCCGTGTTATACCATTCAATACTAGTCATTTCACTATCCCCTTTCCGCACTTTTGGAGCTATTATAAGAAATTATGTGCGGAAAGATTGTCTGACGGTGACATAAAAAAATATAAACATTTCGACGAATACATATGCATAAATACGAGAAATGGCAACAATTTCTACAAAAACGATAAGCTGCACAAAATTAGAAACATCTCTTTTTGTATAATTTGTTTAAAAATTACGAAAATTATATAACTCAGTTCCAGCATTGTTGCTTTAATACGCTACAAAATCTATGCCCTACAGGTCTAGTACATATTCCTCTTACTTTTTCATTGATCGATGCTCCCCATTTCGTCAAGAACGCTATAGTCAGCGTTCGCTGATACTTTTCTACTTAAGAACAAAAAGACTCTGGAGCGGAGGCGCCCAGCCGGAACAGAAATCGGCCACACGTTATGGTGATAAGCAAATAAAAGATAATACTCCCTCATTTGTTATCAAATCTTTAAATAGTTTATAAAACCATATATTTTTATTAATTTTTTCAAAAAAACTACTTGACGTTAGTTACAAAGGCATGTATTATTTAACTTGTTGCTTAAGACAAAACGCGGAAGTAGTTCAGTGGTAGAACACCACCTTGCCAAGGTGGGGGTCGCGAGTTCGAACCTCGTCTTCCGCTCCATAAACTTAATGGCGGCCTAGCTCAGCTGGCTAGAGCGTACGGTTCATACCCGTAAGGTCGGGGGTTCGATCCCCTCGGCCGCCACCATAGTAGGCCCCTTGGTCAAGTGGTTAAGACACCGCCCTTTCACGGCGGTAACACGGGTTCGAATCCCGTAGGGGTCATCTCAAATAGGCGTCTCAGAACAATTTCTGAGGCGCCTATTTTTTTGCAAATTAGTAGCATGACTACTAGAAATATCGAATTTATTTTTTTACTACTCGAGACTCAGGAGCAATCAGTTTAGGAACGTCCCGCGGTAATAGTTTCGCGAGCAGTTCCACATTGCCGTCGCTGTTGCTACGTTAATACTTCGTTTTCGCATAAAAAAGCATTTGTTGCACCTAAGCGCCCAGTCCAAGATATGGTGATGAGCTTAAAAATATGGCATACTAATAATTAAAAAAGAGTGTAAACTAGGAGGTTTATTTCCTTTGGGTTCATTAACTAAAGCTGCTTTAACTTGTGGAAGTGGCTCTATGATTATTCTCGTATCTATTCTTATTAATTTACCATTTGCCATACAAATACTTTTACTCCTTACAGGATTAGCGGTTAGTGTTTACGGTGTGTTTTTACTTGTTAAAATGGTTGTTAATCCAGCCGAAAAGTCTTCAGAACCGCTAATAGAACAAGCTCCTACGCAAGCTCCTAAAAAAAAGAAAAGACCCACATCCACGTTCTAGGACGATCCGTAAATCCTTACTAGAAAAGTTTGAGATGATATGTCTGCATAAAAAAAAAGGGATTAGCTTTATTAAAAAGCTAATCCCTACTCTATTTAATACACTTTTTCTACGATTAAAACAGTCAGCAAACTACCCTCTTCTAGCTCCACGACCACCGCGTTTTGATTCTGTAGCACGTTTAAGTGTTGCTAGGCGTTCATCACTATCTTTTAAGAAACGCGCCATTTTTTGCTCAAAATTCTCTTTTGGCTGATGACGATCGTTGCGATCATTAGAACGATTATCGCGACGTGGACGTGCTGGACGCTCTGGACGCTCTGGTCTCTCTGCTTGAGGCTTTGCTTTACGGATTGAAAGACCGATCTTTCCGTCCGCTTCAACATTCATCACTTTTACTTCAACTTCATCTCCAACTTTTAGATGCTCATTGATATCTTTTACATAATTGTCAGCAACTTCACTGATGTGTACTAAGCCTGTTTTGCCGTCTGGCAGCTCAACGAATGCTCCAAAATTTGTGATTCCTGTTACTTTACCTTGTACCTTGCTGCCTACTTCAATTGACATAAAAAAAATGCTCCTCCTTAAAAATTAAGCGACTCATTTGAGTCATGTAATCAATTTAATCAAACTTTTTACTGCAATAAGTTTCTCTTTTCATTATATATAACAATAAAATAGTGTCAACAATACATAGCTTTTCAGTCTTCTTTTTTACCTTTCTTTTCTGATATGCTGTCTTTTTTATCTTTTTTCTCCGGTATATCGCCTTTTTTATCTTTTTCGTCCGGCATAATGAAAACCACTTCACCTTCTTCGGATAAAAAATAATCTTTGCGTAATAGCTTTCCGATATACTCAGGATCCTCTAACTGTTTAATTTTAAGATTTAACGAGTCTCGCTCTTCTTTCAATTCAGAAAGACGTTCCTTCGCTTCAGCCTTTTTTTGCTCTTTAGCAGCTAGAGTTTCATTTTGATTCAAAAGTATATTAAAGAGAAAGGCAATAATAACGACTGGCACAATCGCAAAAAAGACAATACGGCGCATTTTCCGTTTCCGCGCTTGAATTTTACGATTTATAGCTTTATCCGTGTTACGGACATAGTCATTATCAAGTTTAGTATAGTTTTGTTGGTCATCATTTGATGAACGACGTTTAGGCATGCCCGCACCTCCGAAAATTATTGTTGTCTTTTATTATACTTGATAAATCGAAATTTTTTTAAAAAAGTGTTGGACAAATACGAATAAATTTTGACAAAAGGTCTTAAAAGAAACGCTCCAATACTTATTAAGAATTTAAATATTTGTCGAATCATAGCACTTATTAATCGTATGATGAACCACAGGGGTCTCCATGTTATATTCCCTAAAACCCTTGCGGCGAAACGTAAAAAAGTTTGAAAAAACGTTTGATACAAAAAAATTCCGGCTATTTGCGCTAGCGGGTCATAAGCCCGCCAAGCGCCATCTTTTAGCCAAAATAATAAATAGTATGTCAGGCCTCCGAGCAGAATCCAGGTAAGTAGTTCAAATACCATCATCCATCTTCGAAGGCTTGACCTTTTTGGAGTTGAAAAAACAATGAGCCTTACACTATCAATAATGAACCCGACTGCTATACCGCTCAAAACCATGACTAATAGCTGAACAAATTGTTCACTAACAATCATCCAAACAATTTATGAAGGAAACCTTTCGAGAAGCCACTTTCCTCCTCGTCGTACTGCAAGGTTTTTACAGTTCCTTCAAGCGTCAATAACCCTTTGTCAACATCTAAATGAACGATATGCAGTTCTTCTCCACGGATTAACAAATGCCCTTGGGACGTCTTGATAAAAAACTCTTCCTGATCAAAGCGTTCAATCGATTTTACAGAAGTCATGTCCATTCTTTTACGATTACGAATCGTTAAAATATGCTCTCCAGATGGAATTGTGTAACGGTTACTTTCTTGATGTAGCGTCATTTTTTTCCTCCTTTAGTCGTCCTAGCTTCTGTTCACTTTATGCGGACAACCTTAAAAGCATGACAAACTTTATTAAAGTTGCTACACTTTTATCTCCAGCACGTTTATAGCAAAAGCCAAGCGACAACCTCAGAAGACTCCTACAATACTATTAATTAGTCCTCGTCATCAATAAATTCAGGTTCAATTTTTTCAAGACGCTCTTCCTTCAAAATTGTAAACATTTTTGCGGCATCTTCTTTTTTCACAGTATCACGTAATTCCTCTACACGTGCTGTCACAATTTTTTGTCCAAAACGAATGGCTAGCTCATCGCCAGCTTTAACAGCACTACTAGCTTTTGCGATCTTACCATTGATTGTAATACGACCTTGGTCTGCCACTTCTTTCGCTAATGTACGACGTTTAATTAAACGCGATACCTTTAAAAATTTATCTAATCGCATATTTTTACTCCTTTTCTAACTGCTTTGCTTCATTCCAGAAAGCATCTAATTGTTCTAATGTATAATCAGAAAACGGTTTTCCGCTTTCCTTTACCTTTGCTTCCACATAGCCAAAACGGCTCGCAAACTTCTCATTCGCATGTAACATAGCCTCTTCCGGAGATAGCTTGTAGAAACGTGCTAAATTCACAAGTGTAAACAAGACATCTCCAAATTCATCAAGACGTGACGCACTTGTACCTTTCGTCACCTCATTACGAAATTCCTGCCATTCCTCCGCAAACTTGTCCCATGCTCCATCTACATCGGGCCAATCAAATCCTACCTTCGCAGCTCTTTTTTGATAATTATATGCTGTTTGTAGAGCAGAGGAAGCCCGGTATTCTTCTTTTAATAGTGGCTTATCACTTATACCCTTTTCTTCTGCTTTTATAACTTCCCAATTTGCTACAACACCCTCTGCATCTTCCACCGATACATCTCCAAATACATGTGGGTGTCGACGAATCATTTTTTCACTTATTGAAGCCAATACATCTTCCAATGTAAAGTAACCTTGATCTTCTCCGATTTGTGCATGAAGGAACACTTGTAACAGTACATCCCCAAGCTCCTCGATCATCGCAAAGTCATCCTCTGCATCTACCGCAGCCAAATATTCGTGCGCTTCTTCTAGTAAATATTTTTTCAGTGACTCATGTGTTTGCTTTTGATCCCACGGACAGCCATTCGGACCTCGTAAAACAGCAATAATTTGACGGAAAGTTGTCCAGTCTCGTAAAGCGTCCTCTTGTGATTTCACAGGTGGCACATATACCGTTGTTAAATTGTCCACCTCCACGCTTTGGTCGAGTTCATAAAGTGGTACCGTCACTAACTTCTCCTGTGACGAGCCCGCTGCTGTAACGACTGTAACAGGGTATTCGTCATCGTATTTCTCCATTAACGTTAGCTTTACTTCTGATGCACTAAATGTATCATAAACTTGGGCTATTAAAATATGTTGACGCATGTTAATGTCATGCATAGAAAAGCTAGTGCCATCCAACAGTTGAAAACCCTCAATCGGGTCGATTTTTAACGCGCCAAATATTGGATCTAAGAAGCTTTGTCCACCTTCAATAACTAGTTTTACTTTTACCTCATCCGCAGCGGCAATAAGCAATTGCACAGTCTGCTCCGCGACAAGTGGATGCCCTGGTACTGCGTACATTACATCTTCATTTGCTGTAGCAGCCACAAGCTTTTCTGCAATTTCCTCATACACGGGCTGGAACGAATTATGTTTTTCATAAACTGCGTCAAAGCTTTCAAATTGTAAGCCCTCAGCCGATAATTCTTCTAATACAGGATGGTCCACTGTACGAACATATAATTTTCTAGCCGCTTTTAGTTTTTTATAGACTCCCATTTGCAGCTGATTAAAATCACCCGCACCCAGACCAATAACTGTTAAAGTATTCAATCAATCCACCTACTTCTTTCGATTTAACCATAATTGATAAATTGCCATTTTGCGCCCAAACGGTAGTAAGTACCATTCTTTTTCGACTAGTACTCGTAACTTAGCAATTATTGTGATCATTACAAACGCTCCTAAACACACGGCTGAAAAACCTGCTACCACCGCAACAAATCGAGGTGATAAAAATTGGTTTAACAACGATGGTATAAACTGAAGCCAAACTAGCACTACAGCTGCCATACTAAATGATGCAATTCCAACTTTTTTGTAAAAATCGGCTGACGCTAATTGAATGGCTGTCAGTCTTTTTAAATAGAAAATAAGCATTAGGGCAGTAAACAAAAGACCTGCATTACTAGCAATAGCTGCACCTAATACACCAAATAAACTAATTGTCAGCACATTCAATATTATTTTTAATAAAAAACCTATACTCAAAAATAAAGCTGGCTTTTTTAATTTTCCATAGCCTTGCATAATAGCTGTAAATGTTAAAATAATCGACAATGGCACAATTTGTAATACATATACCATAAGTACTTCCGACAGTGTATCCGTTTTAAAGAGCATTGCATTAATATAAGGCATAACGAGTATTAGACCTAGAGATGCCGCCCACCCAAATAATACAGACGCTTTATACGTTAATTGTATAAATGGGATTGCACTACGCCCTTCCTGTTTTTTGGACATATGCGCGACAAGTGGCACAATAGCAAGCGAAAGCGAAGAAGCAATGACAACTCCGAGCTGTACCAACGGCTGTCCACGGTCATAAACGCCTTTTGTTGCCTTAGCTACCGTCTGATCCATTCCACCATCTATTAATAGTGAATAAATTGTAAAGGAATCAACTAGCTGATAGCCAAGTAACAACAGGCCACTCATGCTTACACTTAAACTTAGCAATGTTACTTCTTTAATAACGGTAAAACTTTCGATACGTTGCTGTTGTTTATTATCTTTCAATAAACCAAAACGTTTTTTAAAAATTAACGCAAGTAATACAAAGCCTACAATTTCACCGATAACTGTACCTATAATGGCCATTTGTCCAGCACTATAGAGTGATTCTGTCGTCTTCATAATGATAAATGTTCCTGCTAAAATGACAAATACTCTCACAGCTTGTTCTAGGACCTGCGCATAAGCAATTGGCTCCATAATGCCTCTTGATTGGAAGCTGCCCTTTAAAATAGCATGAGCTGGCATGACAAGAACTATAAATGAACCCGTTCGTATTAAAGGTGCAAGCTGAGTATCGCCCATAAGCTGCGCAATTAATTCAGCACCACTAAATAAAACAACAAAAAATAATAACGATAGCATTGTTAAATAACGAAAAACAATACGCATAATACTGCTTCGTTTCTGATTTCGCTCTAGCGGATCTAAATTACAATCATTATCTGCAAGCATTTTAGAAATAGCTACTGCAAATCCACTAGATGTCCATACGACAAAAATAGATATAACTGGATATACCTGCTGATAAATATAAAACCCTTCATCACCAACAAGATTTTGAAAAGGCACACGATAAATTGCACTAAGAACCTTCACAATAAGAGCAGCAATCGTAAGTAAGGCCGCACCTTTCATGTAGCTTTTCATGCCAAAACGTTCCGACATAAATTGCCCTCTTTCCTTCTTAACAATGCCAATAGTATAGCATATCTCCAAAGTTTGACGCGCGCGGGTAACACTTTCATAAAACTATGTACGAAAAAAAGTTATTGTTCATCCCTAAAAAGGTCAGCGCAATAACTTTCAAATCTCATCAACTATTCATTTGTTTAGCTAAGAAGTTGGCAGCTGTTTCTACGACTTTTACTTCAACCTCGCCGACAAAATGTACCTTAGACAATACGATAATACAGCCGATTGGATCACCATTTACCATGATTGGCGTTGCACAATAAGACTTCACTTGCTCATATTGACCAGGAACAATCTCGATAGTTGTTTCCATTTTTTCTATTTTTGTTGAACGCTCGTCCATAAAACCTTCCGCAAAGGATGTAATACGACGATTAATATACTCTTTCTTACCGATTCCTGAGACAGCAATTACTTCATCTCGGTCGGTTACAAACGCTGGAGTACCTAACGTTTCATATAATGTTTCTACATATTCTCTTGCAAATTCTCCTAAATCATTAATTGGAGAATATTTCTTTAAAATGACTTCGCCTTCACGGTCTGTATAAATTTCTAGCGGGTCACCCTCACGAATACGTAGCGTCCTACGGATTTCTTTTGGAATAACCACACGCCCTAAATCATCAATACGACGAACAATTCCTGTTGCCTTCATTCTAAATCCTCGCTTTCGCTACATGAAATTTTTTTCAATTTTAGTATGGTTTTTTATGAAGCAATCTATGCAAAAACTGAAGAAAAAGGATTTCACACCCAACAATATTTTCAAAAGGCCTTAAAAACCCCTAAGCAAATACTCAAAACATGTAGAATTTTCAACTTCAATCAACTTATATTAGATTAACCACAAAAACAAATTTTTATAAATATTTTATAAAATATTTTTAACAAAAAATAATAATAATCCAACCTTTGTAATTGCGTCAATAAGACAAAAGAATATTTATTATAAAGTAAACATCGCAACAGGTGATACTTTTAACCTTATTTTTCCTACTATTTAGCTTCTGAGTCTCAATTTGCGATATCGATCTCTAAGTAGTCATACAGTCTAAAGTCCAATCATCAAATGAAGATAAAGTGCCCACAATATTCTCAAAGATTTCCTTATATTTTTTATTCTTCAAAAAAAAGCTGATCTTTCTCCTAGAGAATAAGATCAGCTTCAGCTTTTTTCTACTGTTGTTTTTTGGCGTTAGCAATAATATGCATCATTTCTTCTAAAATATCAAAGGGTTGATATTTCCCACACTTTCGTTCATCAATCGTTAATTTCAATTGCATACCATCCATACCAAAACCGACAGCACGTTCAAATTTCATGGATTCTTCCACAATTTTACCACCGTCAACTTGTCCTGTCCCTTCTTCAGACAACAATATTGTGATAATTTTTTGCTTTTCTTTTACAGAAAATACGCCTGTACCTAAGCCCCATACCTTCATACGTGCAATTCGCAATAAACGCTCTGTTTCAATTGGGAGATCACCGAAACGATCTTGTAATTCCTCCATGATTTCGCCGTACTCCTCCACTTGATCCATCGCTTTAATACGTTTATACATTTGAATTTTTTGATAGCCATCAGGAATGTATATATCCGGAATATACGCATCAACACTCAATAAAATTTCAATGTCAGGCTTCTCTTCTTTTTTCACACCTGTTTGACGCTCAGCAATCGCTTCTTGCAGCATTTGTGAATACAAATCAAAACCAACAGAATCAATAAAGCCATGCTGTTGTGCTCCAAGCAGGTTACCCGCACCACGAATAGATAAGTCACGCATTGCGATTTTAAATCCTGAACCTAACTCTGTAAATTCTTTAATCGCCTGTAACCTTTGCTCAGCTACATCTGTAAGAACTTTATCTCGCTGATACATAAAGTAAGCATATGCAACCCTATTAGAACGCCCAACGCGCCCTCGCAATTGATAAAGTTGCGCTAAGCCCATTCGATCAGCATCATGAACAATCAATGTGTTAACGTTTGGTATATCCACACCTGTCTCAATAATGGTTGTCGTTACAAGCACATCATAGTCACCTTCTAAAAAGGCTAATATGACAGATTCTAATTCTGATTCCGTCATTTTGCCATGCGCATGCCCAATACGCGCTTCTGGAACAAGCATTTGAATTTCATCAACCTTACGAGCCATATCTTCTACACGATTGTATAAGTAGAATACTTGCCCACCACGCGCCATTTCTCTCTCAATAGCTTCCCGCACTAATGCACCGCTATGCTCCATTACATATGTTTGCACAGGGAAACGGTTTGCTGGTGGCGTTTCAATTACCGACAAATCACGAACACCTACCATCGACATATGAAGTGTTCGTGGAATCGGAGTTGCCGTTAGCGTTAGTACATCAACATTCGTCTTTAGTTGTTTAATTTTTTCTTTATGCGTTACACCAAAACGCTGCTCCTCATCAACAATCAGCAGTCCAAGGTCTTGGAATATTAAATCTTTAGATAAAATCCGATGCGTTCCAATGACAATATCAACTTGCCCTTCTTTTAAACCCTTTAAAGTCGCTGTTTGCTCTTTTTTTGTGCGGAAACGAGACAAGAGACCTACGTTAATAGCAAAGTCTTGGAATCTCTCACGAATCGTTTCGTAATGTTGCTGCGCTAAAATCGTTGTCGGCACAAGGAAAGCTACCTGCTTGCCATCTTGAATTGCTTTAAATGCCGCACGAATCGCTACCTCCGTTTTTCCATATCCTACGTCTCCACATACAAGACGATCCATCGGACGCTCACGCTCCATATCACGTTTTACTTCGATAATTGAACGTAACTGATCCTCTGTCTCTTCATAAGGGAAAGAATCCTCAAAACTGCGCTGATCGTCATTGTCAATCGCGAATGCATGGCCTTTCTCTGCTTCACGTTTCGCATACAGCTTAATTAAATCATCTGCAATATCTTGTACAGCAGAGGATACCTTTGCTTTAGCTTTTTTCCACTCTGCTCCACCTAGTTTATGTAGCTTCGGTTCTCGGTCTTCAGATGCTACATATTTTTGGATTAAATCTATTTGCTCTACTGGAACATATAACTTATCATCAGCGCGGTATCGAATGTGTAAGTAATCTTTATGTGTACCATTTACCTCTAATGTTTCCAGACCAATATATTTCCCAATGCCGTGATGTACATGTACAACATAGTCACCAGGTTTAATTTCTGTATAGCTTTTAATACGTTCTGCGTTTGTCATTTTTTGAGGACGCGCTTTTTTCTTCGCTTGTTGTTTAAATAGCTCATCCTCTGTGACAATCACCAAGCGTTGTAGTGGTAATTCAAAGCCACTAGATAGTGAGCCATCTACAATATAGATACCCGCTTCTGTCGGATTACCGATTGTCGTATGAATATCATATTCTTCAAGCATTTGCTGTACACGTTTAACACGGTCTTTATCTCTCACAACAATTAGTACTGTAAATTTACCAAGTAGCCAGCGTTCAACCTCACTTTGTAATAATGACATTTGGCCATGAAACTGCTGCATTGGCTTGCAAGAAAAGTTCGTCGTCTTATTAAAGGATACACCTGCAAATGTTCGTGAAAATAATGAGAAATATAGTTTTTGCTGAGACAGCATTGCTAGAATTTCTTTCAAAGAGAATGCTGGCTTGACATCATGCACCATTTTTCCTTCTTCAATTAATGATAAAAACCATTCATCCTCTTCACGCTCCCAGGCATCCATAACCTCCTGAATACGTCCGAGCTCATCAAACAATACAATGCCATCATGTACAAAGTAATCTCCTAAATATGATGTTTTCTCATACAATAACGAACCATATTTATTTACGTAGTCTGGCAAATTCCCTTGCTGTAACAATTCTATATCATATTGAATATGCTGATACAGCAATTCCTTCGTCTCCTGCTTTTTGACTTTCTTTAAGCTTGTCGCTAAAGCAGTTTCTAAACGACCTGCCAATGCTATTCTTTCTGCTTTCGTCAAAATAACTTCTGATGCTGGTAGAATACGAACCTTCTGCAATTTATCAATGGAACGTTGGTCATCCGCAGAAAATGTTCGAATCGAGTCAACTTCCGTATCAAATAATTCTATACGAATCGGCGCCTCTAAATATGGTGGATATATATCTAATATGCCCCCACGTAGCGCAAACTCTCCAGGTGTTGTCACCATCGAATTACGCACGTACCCCATCTCTACTAACGTTTGTAACCATTCATCAATTTGAATATCTTCGCCTACTGCAATTTGTAAAAAATACTGTAGCCAATGCTCTTTAGGCTGCATCATTTTGCGTAAGCCCGCAACTGGTATCACATAAACAGCTTTTTCACCTCTAGCTAGGCAATCAAGTGTAGCGATACGCTCAGCACGTAACTCTGGAGAGGCAACAGACAAATCGGCAGCAATAAACTCATCGGCAGGATAATAATGGACATGCTCCTCACCTAAAAGTCCCGCCAGCTCGTCAACCATTTTTTGTGCCTGCAATAGATTAGGAGATACAATATAAATAGGTTTTTTTATATATTCAAATAACGCATCGACCATTACCGGGCGCGCGCTTCCTGTTAATCCTGTTATAAGCTGTGTAGCAGATTGACCGCTCTGAATCTCCTTTAAAAACGATGTGATATGTTTGTCCTGCATCACAAGCTGTCGTAAAACTTCCAATGTCAAAAGCTCCTTTCAGCGCATAATTCTATTCGCCATTACTAGTAATCTAGTACTATAATATGCATCTTTATTGTATATTTATCAATTATGCCTCGTCATAATTGCGTCCGGAATCGGCTTTGTGCTTAGGCCTGCAAATGTTTTTTGTGCGAAAGCGTAGTGCTAACGTAGCGGCAGCAACAGATGTTTATTGCGCGAAAGCGTAGCGGCAGTGGCACCGATGCAGGTCAGTTAGCCGTTATCGCATGGATGCGATGGTTTTAGGCTAACATCCCCTAAGCACTCCTTTCCGATTCCGTGACATCCGCCGGAGGCTTTAGGCCAACAAATGTTTTTTGCGCGAAAGCGTAGTGCTAACGCAGCGGCAGCAACGTGTTTTTGTCTGTGCGAAAGCGAAGCGGCAGCAACAGCATGATGTTGGTCACTCAGTCGTTGCCATAGGACGTGGCGTTCTTAGACTGAGTTCCTCTATTTCAGTGGATGTTTGGAACCCGCTGAAAAGTGACTTAAAACCACATTCATCTTACCACCTATAAAGATGGGAGACTTCTGTACCTGTCGCTACGCTTTCGGTACTAAAACATTTGCTGAAAAAAGTTAAATGGAAAAAGCTTTGAACGCACGTGATGTACGCCAAAGCATCCTTCCAATTATTGAATCCATTTATTGAGTGCGTGATAATCTGGATATTGTTTCAGCGAATCCTCACATTGCTCACAAATGCAGTGCACCGTTGTGTGACCATGCTGATCTTTTTCAACATAATCATCCGCTTCACCCAATTCGAAAATATGAAGTTTTCGAATTGTATCATCTGCATCAAATGGTAGTGTTCCTATTTCTACTTCACAATGCCGACATCGATAGCGAACTGACATCTCCAAATCATCCTCCTTTAAGCAACTTACTACTTAAAGTATAGACATTTCTAAAACAGATTATGCACTTCCAATTTTGCCTTAGCGCCATTTAGAATAGAGAATAGTTTTTGCATTGTGTTTAGACTATACTATATATTTAATTAACTGTAGTCGCGAAAAAACATTTTAATCGTCATCCTAGACTACTTTAATATCCATATTACACTTTAACTTATTGTTACCCGTTAAAGTGATTCATCACATCAAGAAATGGCTTTGAAAGAGATCCTTCTACAGCATTTACACACTTTTCAATAGCTTCGCCAACAATAACTTGATCTTCTTTCGAAAATTTTGACAACACGTAATCCGCTACCTTCATTCCAGCTGGCGGGCGATTAACCCCAACACGTATGCGATTAAATTCTTGTGTGCCTAAATGCTGAATCAATGATTTAATACCATTATGTCCACCCGCACTTCCTTTTTGACGAAGGCGTAATTTCCCTGTTTCTAAATCTAAATCGTCATAAACAACGATTAAATCTTCCACATCAATATCAAAATAGTTCATAAGGGGCCCAACACATTCCCCCGATAAATTCATATATGTTAAAGGTTTAACAAGTAGAACCTTTCCTTCAGGACGATGTACCGTTGCATACATACCATTAAACTTCGAATTAGTTAAAGGCGTACCCCATTTTTCAGCTAATGCATCGATAACATCGAAGCCAATATTATGTCTTGTATTCTCATAAGGCTTACCCGGATTTCCTAAACCAACGATAATTTTCATAAGTACTCCTCTTCTTTCAAATCTAATAGTCATTATTTTACCATATCATGCACTAAGAAAGCAGTTTGTACAGTTTTTGAAAGTAAACGGTTCAATAATGGCTTGATATTATTAGAAATCCTCACTTTAACAATACATATCGGTAAAATAACACCTGTCGTAATTAAAGAAGCAAAAGCTAATATACGAATAATGTCGCCATAAATTCAATTATGTAAGATACAAAAGGCTACTAAAGAAGTTTTTAGCCTTCCTTAGTAGCCTTTCCTTAACATATCTATTTACTCTTACTCCTGTGTAATATCTGCAGTTTCTTCATCAACTACAGCCGGAGCCATAATCGTTACCAATGTATGATCATTTTCACTGATAATATCAAATTCAATCTTATCTCGAATATCTGCTACCGTAATTGTTTCACCAATTTTAAGCTCAGTAATATCAACTTCAATAGCTTCTGGTATTTCTGCTGGCTTTACTTTAATTTTCACGTCTAAGTTAGGTTGCATCAATATGCCACCCACACTAATACCAACTGACTCTCCAACAAGTTTAATAGGCACCTCAGACTCTATCACTTCGGACATATTAATTGCTAAAAAGTCGATATGATTTACTTCATCTTTCATAGAGCATTGTTGGATTTCTGACACAACAACATTCACTTTTTTCCCATCTAACTCCATCGAAAACACACCGTTTTGTCCATTCTTTTGAATGGATTTTCTGAATTCCTTCTCTGAAATAGAAATTGGGGTTGAATCTAAACTATAGCCGTAAATAACTGCAGGAATGGCTCCCCCTTTTCTAAGTTGGGTTAATGTCGAACGATGCCCAGCTTCGCGCCTTTTAACACTTAATACTGTACTCATACTATACTTCCCCTTCCAAGAAAAATTTATTTACGCCTTATTATAAATGTCACTGCTTCACTGCTTTCGATAAAATCAATGACATTTGTTAAGGCTATAATAATATTTACCTAGCTCATCACCATAACGTGGGGTTGATTTCCGTACCGACTGGGCGCTTTGTCGCTGTCGCTTTGCTTTCGCTACAGAAAACATTTGTCGCTGACGCTTCACTTTCGCACAGTTAAAACATTGTAGCTGTCGCTTCGCGCAGAGCAAAGCTTCCTAGTGCGTCCGATGAGCCGCCGCTTGGGGCAACAGGTGTTTTTTGGGCGAAAGCGAAGTGCTAACGCACGATGTTGGTCACGAAGGCGTTATCACAGGATGTGATGCTCTTAACCTTCGTTCCTCTATCGCTGATCCCCAAGGAGTCGCCCAGCCTTCACTCCAATCAACTTATTCATAATTTACGTTAAAAAAATTAATCCCAACTTTAGGCGGTAAACTATTTTTTTAAGTAGGTGTAAATATTATTAAGTCACAACTACCATATACCCTTTTATAAGAAAATTCAAACAAAACAGACATGTAAAAAAGGACAAATCTACTTACAAACGTAGATTTGTCCTTAATAAGCCACATATTGGGATCTGTTTATTTATATTAATCAAATAGAGTACTTACAGATTTATTTTCATAGACACGAGAGATTGCATCTGCCATTAATTTAGCTACTGAAAGCTCTGTAATTTTTGGAGATTTTTTCTCTTCAGGAAGCTGGATTGTATTTGTTACAACTAATTCTTTAATTGAAGAGTTTTCGATACGCTCGATTGCTGGACCTGATAATACTGGGTGAGAACAGCAAGCATAAACTTCTTTCGCACCAGCAGCACGTAATGCATCCGCGCCGATTGTAATCGTTCCTGCAGTGTCAATAATATCATCAATCAAGATTGCCACTTTACCATCAACATTACCAACAATGTTCATTACCTCTGCAACGTTTGGTTTTGGACGGCGTTTATCAATAATTGCAATAGGTGCTTTTAAACGTTCTGCCATTTTACGAGCACGTGTTACACCACCATGGTCTGGAGAAACAACAACGATTTCTTCTTCTGGGATACCTTTTGATTTGAAGTAATCAGATAATAAAGGTACTGCCATCAAATGGTCGATTAAAATATCGAAGAAGCCTTGGATTTGTGGTGCATGTAAATCTAAAACGATAACACGTGTTGCACCAGCAGTTTCAAGTAAGTTTGCTACTAATTTAGCTGTAATTGGCTCGCGTGCTTTTGCTTTGCGGTCTTGACGAGCATAACCATAGTAAGGCATTACAACGTTTACTGTACGAGCAGATGCGCGTTTTACAGCATCTACCATAATTAAAAGCTCCATTAAATGTTCATTTACTGGTGCAGAAGTAGACTGCACGATAAACACATCACAACCACGAATACTTTCTTCAATGCTAATTTGAACTTCTCCATCGCTGAAGTGCTTAACAGAAGATTTACCTAATTCAACACCCATTTCTTGCGCAATTTCTTGAGCAAGTGGATTATTTGAATTAAGAGAAAATATTTTTAATTGTGAGTTTGCATAATGATACGGCATGATGGCCTCCTGTTTAGTTGATAATTATTTTGAATTTAATTTGCTTACATAATTCGGTTTGTTTTCTTGTCTTGCACGAGCAATAGCAAGTGCATCCTCAGGAACTTCTTTTGTAATTGTAGATCCTGCTGCAATAAATGAACCTTTTCCAACTTTCACTGGCGCTACTAAGTTAGTGTTACATCCTACAAATACATCATCTTCAATAATTGTTTGGAACTTGTTTTTCCCATCATAGTTTACTGTAATGGAACCACAGCCAATATTGACATTACTTCCGATTTCAGCATCACCTATATAGCTTAAGTGTGATACTTTCGTGTCATTACCCAGTTTACTTTTCTTCACTTCTACAAAGTTACCAATCTTCACATGGCTACCAATGTCAGAAAGTGGTCGAATATGTGCAAACGGTCCAATAGCTGTTTCTTCTGCTACAACGCTTTCACGCACAACAGAAGAATGCACAGTTGTTCGGTCACCGATGCGGCTATCTACGATTTGTGTGTTAGGCCCGATTATACAATCTTCCCCAATTACAGTTGTACCTTCAATCATAGAACCTGGTTGGATGACAGTATCTCGACCAATCATTGCGTCAACGCTAATATATGTTGCTTCTGGGTTAATAATTGTGACACCGTTACGCATATGCTTTTCATTAATTCTTGTACGCATTAGCGTCTCTGCTTGAGACAGAGCAACACGATCATTGACACCCAGTGTTTCTTCAAAGTCTTGCGTTACATATGCTTCAACGACATCGCCTTTTTTTTGTAAAATTTCAATCACATCAGGTAAATAATACTCACCCTGTGCATTGTCATTTTTCACAAGCTTCAATGTCTCAAATAACGCTTTATTATCGAAGCAATATGTGCCCGTATTAATCTCTTTAACTAATTGCTGCTCTGCTGAAGCATCCTTTTGCTCAACAATTTGCTCTACTTGTCCATTGTCGCCACGTAAAATACGACCATAGCCTGTTGGATTTTCAGCAATAGCTGTTAAAATAGTTGCTTTAGCATTCTTTGCTTGATGATGCTCGAACAAAGCTTGCATTGTTTCAGGGCGAATAAGTGGTGTATCTCCACAAACAACTAATGTTGTCCCTTCTTCGCTACCTAAAATTGCCTCAGCCTGTTGTACAGCATGAGCTGTCCCTAACTGTTCAGCCTGTAAAACGTACTCGCTTTTATCGCCAAGCTGTTGTTTAACCTTTTCTGCACCATGTCCTACAACCGTTACAATGCGATTCACATCTAACGTTTGAATGTGATCCACCACATGTTGCACCATTGGCTTCCCACATACTGGATGGAGCACTTTATATAATTTGGACTTCATACGTGTACCTTGACCTGCAGCCAAAATGACAGCAAAAATGTTGCTCATCTGTAAGTCCTCCAATACGCTCATTTTCTCTTATGACTATATAGCAAAATCCATCTATTTTCAAGGCATGTTGAGTTGACAAAAAGATGAATTTCCAAATCAAATGCACCTTATGCTCGAATGTTAATATGTATGTCCTAAAATTGCTCATTTTCTCTTATTCTCAAAATAAAAAGAACTCTTCAAATTAAGAAGAGCTCTTATTATTTACTTTCACCATTAGTATTAATTCGATAGTTAAATCGACATTTATTCCCTATTAACTATACGCCAATACTTTCTAATTCTTCTGTTTTTTCCGTAGCGTCTACTTCACTTGAATTATGGTACTCGTTTAAAATAATCTCCTGAATTTTATTACGAGTAGTAGAATTGATAGGATGCGCAATATCTCTAAATTCACCGTCTGGCGTTCGTTTACTTGGCATAGCAACGAACAAACCTGTATTGCCATCAATCACACGAATATCGTGAACTACGAACTCATTGTCGAGTGTAATGGAAGCAATCGCACGCATGCGACCATCAGTCTGTACACGACGTAATCTTACATCAGTAACTTCCATTTTCTCACCACCTCTCTTCTTAGATGCCTAAATGAAAATATAATATTCTTTATTACCGAATATTTTCCTTTTTATAGTCTATCAAATTTTCTAAAAAATTTGAATACTCATTAGTATAATTTTTCCTTTAATTTACTTAAATTTTGACAATTGTTTGTCAGTCACCCTATACGATGTTGCCCACATTGGTATGCCTTTGAACATAATTTTGGGTTAACGATTCCAACGTTTATATTTGCCGCTGCCGCTTCGCTTTCGCGCAGAACATAGCTGAATGAAAATAAAAATAGCCCACTAAAAGAACTAATCATTGTCTTCTAGTGAGCTAAAAAATTTCTTATTTAACGATGGCAATAACTTCAATTTCTACGCTTACATCTTTCGGTAGTCGTGCAACCTCTACTGCTGAACGAGCTGGTTTATGATCGCCAAAGTGGCTAGCATATACTTCATTCATTGCAACAAAGTCATTCATATCCTTCATAAAAACGGTTGTTTTAATAACATTGTCCAAAGAAGATCCAGCAGCTGCTAAAACTGCTTTTAAATTTGCAAATACTTGATTTGTTTGAACAGTAATATCGCCTTCCACTAATTCGCCTGTTGCTGTTAGTGGGATTTGGCCTGAGCTATAAAACATGCCATTAACAATAATCCCTTGTGAATATGGTCCAATTGCTGCTGGTGCATTTGTTGTTGCTACTACTTTCATTTGTCATTTCCCCTTTTAGAAAAATAGTTACCTTCACTTAATGCAATTGTACGGTCTTTTTCATTGACCTCATGAAGCTTTACTAGTGAATAATAATCATCTACCAAAGTTTCGTCTGCATGCTCAGCCTCTACTAGCACTGCAATACCAGCTAGCTGACAGTCGAACTCCTCTAATAGATTTTTCATGCCATTCATTGTACCACCGACCTTCATAAAGTCGTCAGTAATTAGCACTCGTTGTCCACTCTTCATGCTTCTTTTTGATAATACCATTGTCTGAATTCTTCTGGAAGAACCAGATACATAGTTGATGCTGACTGTAGATCCTTCAGTTACCTTACTATCTCTTCTGACAACAACAACCGGTACATTTAAATGTCTTGCAATCGCGTGGGCAATAGAAATTCCCTTTGTTGCGACAGTCATTATCACGTCAATTTGTTGATCAGCAAATGCGGATGCAAATACCTTACCAACTCGATTAATTAAATCTGGATTGCCGAGTAAGTCCGTCATAAATAAATAACCGCCTGGTAACAAACGATCTGAATGCTCAAGCTCCGCCTTTAAATCATGAATAACTAAACGGACCTCAGCCTCGGACATTTTAGGAATATACTTAACTCCTCCTGCAGCGCCCGGTACTGTCATCAATAACCCGATTCCTTTTTCTTCGAAAGTTTCTTTTACAATCGTCAAATCTTCACTAATGGAAGACTTTGCAGATTGATATAGTTCAGAAAAATAAGTTAGCGGGATCAGCTGATGTGGATGTTCTAGTAAATAGTACGTCATATCAACTAGTCGTTCACTACGCTTCCATTTCATGCGACCCTCTCCTAAACACGAATATTTATAGGTAAAATTAACATAAATTTGCGGTTTTAAGCAAGCGTATTTCGCTCGCCTAAAATCCGAACGGCATATACTTCTTCGCAAAAACCACGTAAACCATTATAAATGCGGCTTACTCGAGCTTCACTATCTACTAATCCAAACACCGTCGGACCGCTTCCACTCATTAATGTTGCATCTGCTCCAAAGCGCTTCATCTGTTCCTTTAACATTACTACTTCTGGATGTAGCTTAAATGTTACAGTTTCCAAAACATTCCCTAATGATTTACATAGTAACTCATAATCTTCCGTTTCAATAGCATGCATCATTTGCTTCGTATTTGGATGTTCTAACCCTTCAACCTTTAATCCTCCATACACTTCTGCAGTAGAGACACCTATTTTAGGTTTAGCTAGGACTACCCAACAGTTTGGCGGTGCAGGCAATTCCTGAATTTTCTCTCCACGTCCCGTTGCTAATGCTGTGCCACCATAGACGCAAAATGAAACATCTGAACCAATTTTCGCACCTAATTCAGCTAACTCATCTATAGATAACCCTAAATTCCACAGCTCATTTAAACCCTTCAGTGTAGCAGCCGCATCGCTACTACCACCTGCTAATCCTGCTGCGATGGGTATTTCTTTTTCTATAGTAATGGATACACCTTGTCCAATGCCGTATGTATCTTTAACTAGACGCGCTGCCTGATAAGCAAAATTACGGTGATCATTTGGCACGAAATTATCAGTCGAAATTATTTCAATTACTCCATCTTCTCGAGATTCCAGACAAATACGATCAGCTAAATCCACAGTTGTCATGACCATCTCTACTTCATGATAATTATCCGGTCTTTTATAAAGTACATCTAATGTTAAATTTATTTTTGCAGGCGCCTTTACATAAAGCATCTTTCTTCCTCCTTATAGCTACACTTATCAATTACGCATTTAGCGTGATCGGCTGACGCTTCGCCTTCGCATAGATTATTCAGTTCGATATTTTAATACACACTGAATAGAAATTACACACTCTCATCTTTAGATGTAGGAGTCTTCTGTAACTGTTACAAAACGTTAGTAGCTGGCGTTCACTTCGCTATATAGATTATTCATTTTATTTTACCATAATGGGAAAGCGAAAATGGAAAAAAAGAACCGTATACCCCTATTTGGTGTAACGGTTCTTTCTCGTCAGTTGTGTTGTTGTGTTTACAGGAAGTTTTCATTCCTGCAAAATAAAAAGATTCAAAGTAATAAGTAGTCTATTTTCACAAAGAGGCTACTTATTATGCTCTTGCTCACTACTTGCTCTTTCAGCCATTTCGATGGCACGTTTGACCATATTACCGGCGTCTCGAGCTTTAATGCCGCCCCAGCCTTCTCGTTGCACAACATCATAAAATCCAAGTTCTTTAGCGATCTCTTCTTTTAAACGAGGTGACATGATACCTTTTCTAGGCATATAAACTCCTCCTTAACAACTGACGATTTTAGTATGTCCCAGAAAACGCAAAACACTCATGTAGTTTTTTTACATACATGAGTGTTTCAAAATATAGAAATAAGTACTAGAAACTATTTTGCGATAGCAGCTTTTGCTTCGTCTAAAAATGTAATCTCTACTGCTTCAGTTAAAATATCTGTGTAACTATACGATACGCGCTTGCACGTATTGTCTTCTTGATCAAGCTCAACTACAAAGATAGCGCGATATGTCTCACGCAATACCCCTGCACACTCGACCGTTTTCTTGCGACCTCCGTTTGCTCTTAACTGCAAACGTTTACCCAAATGACAATCCAACGACTTTTTAATGTCCGCTAAAGTTTTTGGCATTTTCGCTTACACCTCACTACTAAATAGTATAAGCGATTCGCCCAAAAATGTCAACAAAATATAATATTTTATCAGCCTCTAATAAATATTGTCAACTTATTTTTCATAAAAAAACCATGTTTTTTTACTTATATTCAAAAAAGTTAACAAAAATTTTTCACTTTGCAAATGTAGGGTATAGTGCATCGGCTAATTTTCCAAATTCTTGGATGGTCAGGGTCTCTCCTCGACGTGTTGGTTCAATATTTGCTGCTTTTAAAGCATCCATAATTTTTTCTTTGTGTACTTTCCCATTTGGTAAACCAGATTGTAAATTATTGAAGATTGTTTTTCGTCGTTGTACAAACGACGCACGAGTAACAACGAATAAAAAATCCTCATCAATCACTTTTACTGGTGGTTCATCATGCTTAATAAGACGGATCACTGCAGAATCCACATTTGGCTGAGGCATAAAAACAGTTTTCGGTACCGTCATGGCAATATCAGCTTTTACATAATATTGAATGGCAATTGATAAAGATCCGTATTCCTTCGTTCCTGGCTTAGCCGTAATACGATCTGCAACCTCTTTTTGCATCATGACAACAAAACCACGAATTGGCAAACGGTCATTAAGTAATTTCAGTAAAATCGGTGTCGTCACATAGTAAGGTAAATTCGCTACAACCATAATATCCTCAATACCTGGCATCTCTTCCTGAATTACCTTCTCAACATCCGCCTTTAAAATATCTGAATGTACAATAGTTACATTATTATATGGGCTAAGTGTGTCCTCTAATACAGGTAATAATCGCTGATCTATTTCAAAAGATACAACTTTTTTTGCACTTCTTGCTAAATGCTCTGTTAACGCTCCAATGCCAGGACCAACTTCGATTGCACCACTATTTTCAGTTAAATCTGCATGACTAACAATATTTCGTAAAATGTTCGGATCGATTAAAAAGTTTTGACCTAAGCTTTTTTTAAATGAAAATCCATATTTTTTTAAAATTTCCTGTGTTCTAATTGGTGTTGCAATATCCTTATGCATCGTTTTCCTCCTGATCTAACTGTGCGATTGCCGCACCAAATTGCTTTTCTGTGATTTGAAACATTTTTAATCTTTTATGAAGTTGTTTACCGTTCGTTGCACCAATATTCAAAATCTCCCCAAGACGATCACGACGAGTTTTTGCCTGTGGATGTCCAATTAAATGCGCCGTCATTAAATCCTCGAGAGTGATATCATCTGTCGTTGGCACAACCTCATTAGGGGTATAGACATGTTGCAGAGCCTCACGTATATCCTCATCTGCTGCATGCTCAATACCTAGTCCTTTACCGTTTTTCGCAATTGTTTTGGCTTTCGGTAAAAAAGCGTGTTTTACACCTTTTACATGCTCCTCGATAATGGCACGAATTCGACGTCCTGGATAATCTGGATCAGTAAAAACAATAACGCCTCTTTTATCCTGTGCATGTTGAATTCTTTTCAGTGTTTCCTCTGAAATAGCTGATCCATTTGTTTCTATAGTATCTGCTTGTACAGCTCGCTTAATAGCTGTTGTATCATCTTTTCCTTCAACTACAATGATTTCTTTTATTTGCAAAAAGGCTCCTCTTTTCTACCTTATCTTCAGACCATTTTACAACTGCACTGTACGATTGTACAGAAATACACGGCTATTCACCTTCTTATAATATTCTCTCTTAATTTTGCTATCGTTGACACTTCGCCTTCGAGTAGCACTTTATGTAGGTATGGCTAGGTATTATCCTCTAGAACAAATTACTGAAAAAAGATAAAAAAGCTTTCCCGCCAGTCAAAACAGGAAAGCTAATAATAGTGAAAAACATTTTAATTTTTGATTAATTTTACAATTTTTTTAATTTAATACTTTTATACGCACTTTCCTTACTCCCCAATTACTAGCTTGGGATTCAGTTTGTACAAGTATGTCGATCCGATTACCCTTAATTGCACCACCAGTATCCCCTGCAATAGCTGTTCCATAGCCTTCAACCCAAACTTTTGAGCCAAGCTTAATAACAGAAGGGTCCACAGCAATTACTTTCAATCCAGAGTTTGATTTTAAATTAATGCCAGTGGCAGATATCCCCGAGCAGCCGTTACAATTAGGTGTATAAGCAGTTGCTGTTACATAAAATTCTTTACCGCTAGCTGGCTCTGATGAACCACGTGATACAGTCGCAGCACTAGCTACTACAGTTTTAGTACCTACTGCAACCACTTGCTTTTTCGATTCTTTTACAACATTTTTAGATTGTAGATTTTTAGCTACAACCTGGCCATTCTCTTTCACGACTTCATACGTTTTAGTCACTAATCCGGTTTGGCCAGCTGTTACAACTTTTTGTTTTCCCTGTTGCAATGAAGCATCTTGCTTCTTTTCAATTGCGAAATCTAAAGATTCTTCCACTACATCGATAACCTTTTCTACGCGAACTACTGTGATTTTACTCTGCGGAGTGATTACGTCCTTCAGGTTATTCTCGACACGATCGAATTCATTTAGTTGAATTCCTTGTTGTTTTAAAAAGTTAGCGACCGTAGTCGAAGTGGACCATACTTGTCTTTTGTTTACGCCATCGACAAGCGATACTTGAAACGCTTTTTGAATATCGATCTTGTTGTCTGCTCCTATTTCTGTATCTAGACCTTGTGCTAATGAGTCATGCTCTGATACTTCAATATTTGCTTCTTTCAAAATGTCTTTCACTTGTGTTTCAGTTGTCCAAACTTTTGACTGATTTCCATCAACTGAAATAGTTACTTCTTTTGCCTGTTCCCATGAAATTGCTAATCCATTAACAATTTTGGTGTTCAGAGAGGGTGATATTTTGTCATGCTCTGCTACGTCTATATTTTGATCTTGTAATAATTGTTCTACAGTTTTGGCATGTGTTGTTACTTCGATTTTTTCTCCGTCCGCATCAAGCGTTACGGACTTTTTAGTACCTTGATAAAGTACAAATGAAATTACAGATACAAACAGGACAAGTGAAATAATGCTTATCACTGTTTGCTTACTCCTCAATGATCCTAAGAACAAGTTTTTCATGGAATTATTTGACATGAAAAAACGCCTCCTTAATACAAAGTTGGATTATACGTACTAGATTTGGCACTGTCAACCCGAATGTATTTCAAAGAAAATTGACATTACCTTTTTAGCTAACCACAAACCCAGTACTGGAGGCATCTCAGCTAGTTAATTGTCAATCCTAAAAAATTTTTTCGCATTGGCTGTTGTTACCTGTGCAATTTCCTCAATCGTTAATCCTTTTAAACGAGCGATTTCTTCTGCAACTAATGGCACTAAAGCTGGCTCATTACGTTTTCCTCGATATGGATGAGGTGCTAAATACGGTGCGTCTGTTTCGATCATCAAATGCTCTAAAGGTATTTCTGTCGCCACTTCCTTCGGCATTCGAGCATTTTTAAATGTCACTGGCCCACCAAGACTAATCATAAAATTCATAGCAATACATTCATTTGCTGTTTCCACACTGCCACTATAACAATGCATAACGCCTCCCACAGAAGCAGCGTTTTCCTCACGTAAAATTTGTACTACATCTCCAGTAGCATCCCTGTTATGAATAATGATTGGTAAATTAAGTTTTTGAGCTAATTGAATTTGCTTGCGGAAAAGTGCCTGTTGAACATCTTTCGGGGATTTATCCCAATAGTAGTCCAACCCGGTTTCACCAATACCAACTATTTTTGGATGTGCCGCTAATTCCTCAATCCAATTTAAATCCTGTTCTGTGCAATCGATGGCGTCAACCGGGTGCCACCCAATGACACCATAAACAAAATCATATTGTTCAACCAGTTGCATTGTTTTTTCTATAGTTTTGCGGTCAAAACCAACAACAACCATCGTTTCTACTTTGGCTTCAAGAGCTCTATCTATAACCTCTTGTAAGTCGTCTTCATACTGATCTGCATTTAAGTGTACATGTGTATCAATGAACATCGTCATTCTCCTAACATAGATTTTATTAAAAAATATTATTTCATATTTTTCACCAGTGTTACATTTTCATTACAAACGATTTAGTATTATAACATTACTCTTACCCTCAGACACCTCGTTTGTTACTATATACCTAAAAAAATCCAATGAATAATGTGTATAAATTATTTCAAGATAATAAACTACTTGTTTTCAAAATAGATTTTAAAAGCCTGCTGAATTTTTTGCATTCAGCAGGCCTTCCTAAAAATTTTTTACTTTACTTTTGCACCATTCTCTAGTTTTGGATCCACCGATGCTAATTTTAAAATTCCATCTTTTTCACCAGCTAGAATCATTCCTTGCGATAATTCACCACGTAATTTAACTGGCTTTAAGTTAGTGACTACAATCACTTTTTGACCAATTAATTCATCAGGGGAATAGAACTTTGCTATACCTGAAACTACTTGTCGTTGCTCATATCCAAGATCCACTTGTAGCTTTAATAATTTGTCTGCTTTCGGGATAGTTTCACAAGCTGTTACAGTAGCTACACGTAAATCAACCTTCATAAAATCATCTATAGTAATTTCTGGGATTTCTGGAATATCCGAAGCTTTTTGCTCATCTTTTATTTCTTCCACTTGTGGAGTTTTCACTGAACCACGCATTTCTTCACGAATATATTCAATTTCAACTTCACTCTCTAAACGAGGGAAGATCGGAATACCTTTTTCTACCACTTTAATGTTTGCTGGAATAGTATTGCCGAATGTTTCAATTGTTTCCCATGCTAAGAATTTGTCATCCAAGCCTAACTGTTCAATAATTCGTTTGGGAGTAGATGTCATAAATGGTTGTAACATGACAGCAATTTGGTGTAAACTTTCCGCCAAATTTCGCATAACAGCGCCTAGTTTTGGCTTATCTGATTCCTCTTTTGCTAGCACCCACGGTTGAGTTTCATCTATATATTTATTCGTTCTCGAAACAAGCGTCCATACGTCCGCTAATACGACACTAAACTGCATTTTTTCCATACTTTCTTCATATTTAATACGTACCGATTCAGCTTGTTCTTTTAGAGCTGCATCAAATTCTGTCGACTGAAGATTTTCAGTTGGAATAATGCCATCGAAATATTTATTTATCATTGAAATAGTACGATTCAATAAATTGCCTAAATCGTTTGCTAAGTCGAAGTTTGTACGTTCAACAAAAGATTCTGGCGAAAATACACCATCAGATCCAAATGGTAACTCACGCAATAAGAAATATCTTGTCGCATCTAAGCCATAACGTTCTATTAACATTTCAGGATAAATAACATTGCCCTTTGATTTAGACATTTTACCGTCTTTCATCATTATAAAACCATGGGCAAATATTTTTTTCGGAAGTGGTAAATCTAGTGCCATTAAGAAAATTGGCCAATAAATAGTATGGAATCGAACAATATCTTTACCAACTACATGTACATCTGCCGGCCAATATTTATTGAATAATGTTTCATCCTCTGAAAGATAACCTAAAGACGTAATATAGTTAGTTAAGGCATCTACCCATACATAAATTACATGTTTAGGATCTCCAGGAACTTTGATGCCCCAGTCAAATGAAGTTCTTGAAACTGATAAATCTTCTAACCCTGGTTTAATGAAGTTATTAATCATTTCATTTTTTCGAGATTCAGGCTCAATGAAATCAAGGTTTTCTTCATAATAAGCTAATAGACGATCTGCGTATTTCTTCATATTAAAGAAGTAAGATTCCTCTTTAACTTTGTGTACTGGACGACCACAGTCTGGGCAGTTACCATCTACTAATTGTGTCTCAGTAAAGAATGATTCACATGGTGTACAGTACCAACCTTCATACTCACCTTTATAAATATCACCATTATCTAAAAACTTTTGGAATATCTTTTCGACAGTTTTCGTATGACGCTCTTGCGTTGTTTGAATAAAGTCATCGTATGAAATGTCCATTAATGCCCAAAGTTTCTTCGCAGCATCTGCAATTTCATTCACGTATTCTTGAGGATGTTTGCCCGCTTCTGCAGCTTTTTCTTGAATTTTTTGCCCATGCTCATCCATTCCAGTTAAAAAACGTACATCATAACCACGTAAACGTTTATAACGTGCAATTGTATCTGATGCTACAGTTGTATACGCTGTACCGATATGGAATTTCCCACTTGGGTAATAAATAGGGGTTGTTATATAGAATGTTTTGTTTTGTTCGCTCACAAGAACTGCCTCCATTGTTTCACAGTATACTATCTATTCTAACTAAGTACGAAATTCGTTTCAACTTCTTTCAGCGAGTGTCCTAACACCCGCTGAGATAGAGGAACTCAGGCTAAGACCTTCACATCCTGTGAAAACGCCTCACCAACATCGTGTTGTTGCTGCCGCTTCGCTTTCGCACAAAAAACATCTTTGGCCTAAAGCCTCCAGCGGATGTCACAGAATCGGCTTTGTTCAAGCACAAAGCCGATTCCAGACGCAATTTTACCGAGGCATAATTGATTGATAGTTTATCTTACGGCGAAAAATGTCGAATGATAGGATCAATCCATTTAATGTATTAAATAAGAAGCTTTTTTACTATAAATTAAAATATATAATAAAAACCTTTTAAAAAAACCAAAATATCTATTTTCTCCTCAAAAAATTTTTTCAAAGCAATAATATTAGTGTATTAATTAATTGACGTTTATGGCATTACTTGGTATGATAACTATCAGACAAAGAAATTATGTCGAAATTTGACGAAATACCAATATAACTTTTTAATATTAGGAGGAAAAATAATTATGAAATCAACAGGAATCGTTCGTAAAGTCGATGAATTAGGTCGTGTAGTAATTCCAATCGAACTTCGTCGTACATTAGGTATCGCAGAGAAAGACGCTTTAGAAATCTATGTGGATGATGACAAAATCATCTTAAAAAAATATATGCCTAACATGACATGTGCTGTAACTGGTGAAGTTTCTGATGATAACTTCCGTCTAGTTGGAGGCAAATTAATTTTAAGCCCTGAAGGCGCAGAAATGTTAGTAAAAGAAATCCAATCTAACTTAAAAAAATAATTTGAAACACACCTAAATCCAGAACAGTGATTTGGGTGTTTTGTTTTTATTATTGAGTTCGGAAATTTAACTTCTTTAAGGTGCAATTAAATATAATATAACCAATTCTCAAGACCCTTATAATGTCCATGTCAGACCTTTCATTATTAAGGGTACTATTTTTTACAATTATTTTCAATTCAAATGATTTCCTATACTCATCACTAAAGGTTAGATATGACATTTGTTAAAACATATACAGGAAATCAACCACACGTTATTGTAATGAGCCACTTATTTGAATAGATATACAAAAAAGAGGTCGCCCTATTTAGGCAACCTCTTTCTTTCCATTAACTATGGTATTCATTATAGACTTCTCGCTTCGCTACTTGACGTAGTTTTGCTACTTCTTTTATCGCTTCTTTTGATGTAACACCTGTATCATTAATAATATAATCTACATGTTCCACAATAGACATTGTTATCCAATAGGCTTCTTCACTATTTTCTTCCTCGGCATTCTCGTTTCCTTCAAGGACAATACAAAATTCCCCTCGAATTTCCTCTGTTTGTGACCATTCCACTGCTTCAGCCAACGTACCACGTAAAAACTCCTCGAATTTTTTAGTTAACTCGCGAGCTAATACAATTCGACGATTACCAAGAATAGCTTCCATATCTTTTAAAGTGTCCTTTATACGGTGCGGAGCTTCATAAAACAAAATGGTTTCCTGACGTTTTTTTAGTTGCTCTAACTGCTGTCGACGTTCCTTTTTTCCTCGATTTAAAAATCCATAAAAGAAAAATGGCTGCGGTGTTAATCCAGAAGCGATTAATGCTGATATTGCTGCATTTGGACCTGGCACTGGCACAACTGGAAAGTCCTGTTCGATTGCTTTTTCAACTATATCTGCACCAGGATCGGAAATACAAGGTAGACCAGCATCACTAACTAATGCGACTGTTTTTCCTTCACGTAAGAAGGCTAATAACTTTTCTCCCCCCACCTCTAAATTATGTTCATGATAGCTTATCAGTGGTGTTTCTATATCAAAGTAGTTGCATAGCTTCTTTGTATTACGTGTATCCTCGGCAGCAATAATATCTGCTTCCTTTAAAATACGTAGCGCACGTACGCTCATATCCTCTAGGTTACCAATAGGCGTTGCCACTAAATATAAACAACCTGTATGACCGTGCATTGTACTTTTCTGAGATTTCATGCGTCATCTCTCCCTATATATTTCATTTTTTGCTTTCGTGTTAGTTGTTTAAAAGCATATTCTGCACGCATCGCCTCTTGTTTTGTATCGAATTCCTCTACATAAATACATTCCACTGGTCCTCGCGCTCTCGTATATTTCGCTCCCTTACCAGCATTATGTACATCGACACGCCTTTCTACATTATTCGTGTAGCCAGCATAAAAGGATTGATCGGCACACTCTAACACATAAAAATAATGGCTATTGTTCTTTTCCATAAAGGATTTCTCTCACTTCTGCTGTATATTCATTATTCGCATCATAAACATACAGGGGCGGTAATATTTTCAGATCAGGCTTACCGTCTTTAATTCCTTCTATTAATAGTGTATTGGCCTCTTTACCTTCTTTCGGGTAAATAAGTTGCATACGTTTAGGCTCTAAACGATTTGCACGCATTGCCGTAACAATATCTAGTAAGCGACCAGGGCGATGAACAAAAGCTGCCTTTCCGCCTTGTTTTAACAATTTACTTGCTGATTGTATTGATTCCTCTAACGTTAAATATAGTTCATGACGTGCAATAGCGTAATGCTCACTTAAATTTTTATCACTAGCTTCATGTGCTAAAAAATATGGTGGATTACACGTTACAACATCATATTTTTCAATACCAAGCTCCTTAGGAATTTCCTTCACATCACCAAGGACCATATGAATTTGTTCTTCTAACTTATTGTAACGGATACTTCGCTCAGCCATATCAAATAAACGTGGTTGAATTTCTACTCCTGTAATATGTCCCTTTGTTCTAGCACTTAGAAAAAGTGGGATTACACCATTACCTGAGCACAAATCAACAATTTTCCCTTTATGATGTGGGACATTGACAAATTTCGAAAGTAGCACTGCATCCAATGAAAACGAAAAGACAGAGGGACTTTGAATAATACGTAAATTCTCAGCCAATAAATAGTCTAATCGTTCATCACCCTTCAACCAATTTTCCATGTTTCTTCCTCCTACTATACAAAACAAAAGACTGACACCACCATAGTGGGAATCAGCCTTCTATTACACATTTTGTTTATTTAAAAATGATAGACAAAACAGACAGTCTTCACCTTTACGGGAACTTCCGAAATGAACATGACAAACATGGAAGCCTTCTTGGTATAAACGTGCTAGGTTATCATAACCTTCGCCAATATCTAATGGATTCTCTTTCTTCTCATCAGCAGCCTGTACAGAGTTTTCATTAGAAAGTAGTTCTTCTAGACGTGTACGAAGGTGATGATTTTCTGTTTCGAGTGCCTTATGCTCCTCCATCATTAACGCTACAAATTGTTTCAATGCACCAAATTGCTCCTGCATTGCTTCGAGCTGTTGTTCGAACTCCATAACGGTATCTAAGAAATTACGGTCCTTCACCCAAGCCACCTCGTCCAATTCTCTATCTTAAATAAGATTTTTTTCGCATGCTAGCAGTTCTTCTAATGTATACTCAACTGTGCGCTCCTGCTCTTGTAAATATACTTGAATGAGTCTTTCCAGTACATTTAAGCCGACAACTTTGCCGCGGCCATCTGGTGTCATCGTCATTTCACCAACGTCTGGCATACCCTCTTTTGCTTCCTCATATTCATCATTTTCATACTTCAAGCAGCACATTAAACGACCGCAAAGACCTGAAATTTTAGATGGATTTAAAGATAAGTTTTGATCTTTAGCCATTTTAATAGAAACAGGCTCAAAATCTCCTAAAAAAGTTGAACAGCACAGCATACGGCCACATGGACCAATGCCACCTAACAACTTCGCTTCATCACGTACACCAATTTGACGAAGTTCGATACGTGTTCTAAAAACCGACGCTAAATCTTTTACAAGATCTCTGAAATCAACGCGTCCTTCAGCCGTAAAATAAAAGATGATTTTATTACGATCAAATGTATATTCAACATCAACGAGCTTCATTTCTAAATTATGCTCAATGATTTTTGTACTTGCTAGTTCAAATGCGCGCTTTGATTCGGCAGCATTTTCCTCTACTTGGATACGATCACGTTCATCCGCTGGTCGTAGAACTTGTTTAAGTGGTAATACAACATCATTTTCCTCAACAACCTTTTGAGGGACAACTACTTTACCATATTCTACACCGCGAGCTGTCTCTACAATGACATATTGACTGTCCTCTAGTAGATATGATGCTGGATCAAAATAATATATTTTACCCGCTTTTTTAAAACGGACTCCCACTACATTATACAAATGTATACCCCTCCTGCAGATTTAACATTAACTGCTCCATCATTAACGTCCTATTCATGTTACGCTGTAAAAATGAACGTGCCTGTAAAATGGACTCCATTTGACTAGATAGACGTTCATAAGTCGAATGTAGCGCAGCTTCTTTAAATGTTTGTAACATGTCTGGGTAAGTACAAGCTGTTTCGGGATTAGCTTTTATTGACACTATATCACGGTAAGCAAATAGTAGTAAATCTAATGCTTGCTCCATCTCGCCCTTTTCTTTAAAAAGTGGCAACCATTCTTCATGTACAACAAGCATTGCCTCATGTACATTCTGACGAATTGCCTCTACTAATTTTAACACTGTTTTTCGAGCATGTGCAAACTGCTCATCATTTGCTAAAATCATAGCTGTTTCGAGTTCGTTCGTCATCATGCTTACTGTAGAAGCCATTGAGTAAGAAATATTGTTATCTTGCAAATGCTTTAATAATATGTGTCGAGGCATTTTTTGAAATTTAATATGCTGACAGCGAGAACGAATCGTTGGTAAAATTGACTGCATTTGCTCCGTTAACAAAATTGCAGTTACCTCACCATCAGGTTCCTCTAAAAATTTAAGTATCATGTTTGCAGATGCAATATTGAGACGGTCTGCATGATGAAGTACATAAATCTTACGTCCCTCTTCAACACCCATCATCTTCATTTCTGCAATTAATTCACGTATTTGATCAATTTTTATAAATTGACCTTCTGGATAAATTTGATGAATATTTGGATGATTACCCGAATCAACACGTCTGCAATTTCGACATGTTTCACATGGAACATTTTGATTTGGTTGCTCACATAGCATTAATTTGACAAAGAACTGCATAATATCTACTTTGCCTGTCCCTTTTTCGCCATCAAAAATGTATGCATGCGCTAATCTATTTTTGTCAAAAATCGTTTGAAGCTGCTTCATTACGACTGGTTGTAGTGTGAATAGCTCTTCAACATTCTTGGCCATATATTTTTATATTCCTTCCTATAACAATTACACTCCATAGCATAATTGTTTCCTATTGCTCAATTTTAGTACAGAGTTATCTGCAGTTTTAGAGCAGATAGATTAGTTTTATGTCATTCAGCAAAAAACTTTGGCTGCTGAATAGATTTGAAAAAAGCCCGCGCCTACAAGAGAACGAGACACGGGTTTTACATATACAAATTAATTAATAAGCCTTTAATCTCACCGATTTTATCAAGAAGGTCAATTGCTTCCTTTTCTTCATCTAAAATATCTTGCGCAAGCTCTACAAGACGCGTATCAATAGTTTCAATTATTTTTAAGCGTCTCCCTTCACCAAAACGATTCCATGTATGTGATTGCTTTAAATCCATACCATGCTCTACCGTTTCTTGTAGGAATCGTTTAACAAGCATTTTAAAACGAGCAAGTTCTCGTAAATTTCGTGATCTTGCTACACGATCACCTGCTGTAGAAATATCCCCTAGCAACCGTGTAAGCTGTTCAGTCTGTAATTTGGTTCCTTGCTTGACGACCATATCTCCAAATCGGTTATTTTGATTATTGTTAGGCAGTGGCTCTTTACGATTAGTATTTAACCCGACACGTAAATCTTGATTGATCTTCAAGCTGTTTCGCCCCCACTTGCTTTCTTTATCAAATACATATATTGTGCTGTACTTCTCATTTGACGCAGCACTGATATCAATTATGCCTCGGCATAATTGCGTCCGGAATCGGCTTTGTGCTAGCACCAAGGTACTCCTTTCCGATTCCGTGACATCCGCCGGAGGCTTTAATTTCTTTTAGCAGGTGTTTGGATACCCTATGAAAAGTGACTTAAAACCGCATTCATCTCACCACCTATTGAGGTGGAAGACTTCTTTAACTGCCGTTTCACTTACGTTACAAAAGACATTTGTACCTGTCGCTATGCTTTCGGTATAAAAGACAGTTGCTAAAAGACGTTAAAAATGATGAAACTGTTCAATTGGTAATACAAAAACTGTCGCTCCTCCTACCTCTACCTCTACAGGATAAGGTATATAGGAATCTGTATTCCCGCCTAATGGCGAAACAGGGGCAACCATTTGTTCTCGTGCTCGACAATTATCACGAATAATATCTAAAACTTTGGGTATGAGAGAGTCTTCCGTTCCAATAAGAAACGTCGTATTTCCAGAGCGTAAAAATCCTCCTGTGCTCGCTAACTTAGTTGCGCGAAACTGATTTTTCGTTAAAGCATTCGATAAGCGGCTGCTATCCTGATCTTGCACTACAGCTACGACTAACTTCATTCGCACTCACCCCTTTGATAAAATTCATCTAAATAAATTTTAGTTACCTTTTATCAATTATGCCTCGGCATAATTGTGTCCGGATTCGGCTTTATGCTTCCACAAAGTACTCCTTTTCGATTCCGTGACATACGCCAGAGTTCCTTTATTTCAGTAGGTGTTTGTGTATCTGCTGAATAGGAACAATATCTGCATTCAGCTGCTGTCGCTTCGCTTACGCGCAGAAGACATTCACCGAATGATTATAGATGTTACCATTATATCACATTATGGTAGACAACTTCATGCATTTACTGTATTGCTTCATATATTAATGACCATACATCTTCAACAACACGCTCAATATTTTGGTCCGCATTGACGACATGTATACGCTCAGGGTAACGCTCCACTAACTGTAAATATCCTTCTCGAACTTTCTTATGAAATGCTAAACTTTCAACATCTAAGCGATTTACTTCTCGATCTCCATGAGCATGAATCCGTGCCAAGCCAACCTCTGGTGCAAGGTCAAATAATATTGTCATATCAGGCAACTTCTTGCCGATTGCAAACTCATTAATAGATAATACTTCATCAACGCCGATACCACGTGCATATCCTTGGTATGCTAATGAGGAATCGATAAATCGATCGCAAATAACCATTTTACCAGCATCCAACGCGGGTCTTACTTTTTCAAAATAATGCTGACTTCTCGCCCCTGCGTATAATAATGCTTCTGTACGCTCATCCATGGCTGTATGTTGAGGGTTTAAAATAATGCTTCTAATTTTTTCAGCAATTTCAATACCACCAGGTTCTCTCGTTGCTAATACATCAATATTTTCTTCTGCAAGTCGCTCGGCTATTTTTTGAATAACTGTTGTTTTTCCTGCGCCCTCTGGACCTTCAAATGTAATAAATAAATTGCAATTCATGCTGTTATTGCCTCCAACTATTTAATGATCTCAATCATCTTTTCTTCTAAACGGTGATTTCCTTGAAACGTTGCACCACTAGCCAGTAACTCCTCTAGCTGGCTCAGCTTTGCTACTGTTATTTTTTCGCCTGGAACAAGCAATGGAATACCTGGTGGATAAGGAATTATCATACTAGCAGAGATACGTCCCATTGTTCGCATATACGGTAACCATTCTTTTTCAGACTTTTCAATTTCATCAAATGAATAGGCTGGTTCCGTAATAGCCGCAAAATTATAAGCTGTTTGTGAAGCTGTCATTGTTTCCATCTTTGACATACTTAATAACAATGTTACAGCATCCTTAATACGGATACGTATTTCTGCAAATGGGTAGTTATGTCCCTGTTTCAACAAAGGTAGCACAAGCAACACTTGATTCGCATCTGCTAGTTCTGCATATACATGCTTTGCTTCTAACGCTTCTTGTAATTGAAAACCGCTATAACCATCAACACGTAACAATAATTTTATAGGGTCGTCTACCTCTATAACTTCCAAAGAGCCAATAGCTCGTAATGCCTCTATCCATTGATTCCTTTTTTCTATTATATATGCACCATCACTCTCCATATATGTCTGTATATAATAGCGTGCATCATCTAAAGAAGCCAATAATAGATAGGATGGGCTACTAGATTGTAGCATTCGTAAATAGTGATTTATTTTATCGACATCGATTAAGTTAGAATTAACATGCATAAAGGATGCCATTGTCATAGCAGGCAATGTTTTATGTGCAGACTGTACTACTACATCCGCACCAAATGTCAACGCTGATTGCTGAAATAAGGTACATGCACTAAAATGGGCTCCATGTGCTTCATCCACTAAAACAGGAATACCTTTCTCGTGACAATACGCAATCTGCCGCTGTATTTCTTTAGATGTCATACCATAGTAAGTAGGATACGTTAAAACTACTGCACGGGCCTCTTGATAATAATCGACTGCTTCTTTTAAATCTTTATAAGAAACATGTGTTGCAGTTAATGTACGTTCATCCCATAGCGGGGAAACAAATACAGGCTTTGCTCCCACAAGCTCAATTGCGTGAAATATAGACTTATGTGCATTACGTTGGACAATAATCGTATCACCTTTTTTACATGTGGCATATATCATCGCTAAATTTCCAACTGTAGATCCACCTACTAAAAAGAAACTTTTCATTGCCCCATATGTATCTGCCAATAAGTTTTCTGCCTCTAATATTATTTCTTCTGGGTGATGTAAGTCATCAAGACCTGATAATTCAGTTACATCATATCGCATTACATCTTTAAAGGGCTGAGGGAGATGAGACAGTTCTCCATGCTTATGGCCTGGTACATGAAAGGAAATATTTTGTTGTTGTCGAAAGCGCTCTAACCCTTCTACAATCGGCTTTTTCTTTTGCAAAGCAAAACACCCATTTCCGTTATATTCTTAGTTAATTATAACACTTACGTTACTAAAACATTTGCTGAATGGATATAAATAAGGTGAAATTCAGATAACCTTTTTCCCAATCCAATGCGCTAGTAATACGATAGGAATCAATAAAAGACAAAATGGCAGGCATACAAAAACAACTTTTGATGACGAAATATAAAAGATCATTGCCACTAATAGCAACGATCTTTTACATTTCATGACATTCTACTTTTATCAATACAAACTATAATCAATTATGCCACGGCATAATTGCCGGAGGCTTTAATTTCTCTACCAACATACTAGATACTAGCCTTTACCGCCATCTCTTGTACTAGTTGTTCAACTAATTGTGGTACAAACTTCTCTAAAATTGGATTCATCATCCCTGCTAAGAAACCACTTGCCTTCATTGTTAAATTACCTACTAACTGGCATGTACCATCCTGATCTTGTGTAATTTCAAAGTAACCATCACCATTTATTGGATCTGACAAACCTACCAAATCAAACATCACTTTATTTAGATTTGATTCTTTGTCCTTAAGCTCAACCTTTACTGCTTTTTGGATAATTCCAAAATCCCCTTTAAATACCCAAATCATATTTTGTTCATTCGGAAATTCATGATGTAAATAACCAGGTATTAGTACAGCCCATTCCCCTTTATTTTGAATAAACTCCTGTAGCTTTGCTTTTTCAATTTGAATATTTTCACTATATAACCCTGTTGCCATTTCTATACACCCCTTTATTTGTTCATTTAGATCAATTAAATTTTAACATTTTTTAGGGGTTTATTACTGAATTTTTAAAACAATAAAAAACCACTGATTTCTCAGTGGTTGATTTGTGCCTAGCGACGTCCTACTCTCACAGGGGGAAGCCCCCAACTACCATCGGCGCTAAAGAGCTTAACTTCCGTGTTCGGTATGGGAACGGGTGTGACCTCTTTGCCATCATCACTAGACTTATTTAATTGAAAGAATTATTCTTTCAAAACTGGATAAACGGTGCATTGAATGTTTCAAACGTTTTGGTTAAGTCCTCGATCGATTAGTATTCGTCAGCTCCATGTGTCACCACACTTCCACCTCGAACCTATCTACCTCATCGTCTTTGAGGGATCTTACTTACTTGCGTAATGGGAAATCTCATCTTGAGGGGGGCTTCATGCTTAGATGCTTTCAGCACTTATCCCGTCCACACATAGCTACCCAGCGATGCCTTTGGCAAGACAACTGGTACACCAGCGGTGTGTCCATCCCGGTCCTCTCGTACTAAGGACAGCTCCTCTCAAATTTCCTACGCCCACGACGGATAGGGACCGAACTGTCTCACGACGTTCTGAACCCAGCTCGCGTACCGCTTTAATGGGCGAACAGCCCAACCCTTGGGACCGACTACAGCCCCAGGATGCGATGAGCCGACATCGAGGTGCCAAACCTCCCCGTCGATGTGGACTCTTGGGGGAGATAAGCCTGTTATCCCCGGGGTAGCTTTTATCCGTTGAGCGATGGCCCTTCCATGCGGAACCACCGGATCACTAAGCCCGTCTTTCGACCCTGCTCGACTTGTAGGTCTCGCAGTCAAGCTCCCTTGTGCCTTTACACTCTACGAATGATTTCCAACCATTCTGAGGGAACCTTTGGGCGCCTCCGTTACCTTTTAGGAGGCGACCGCCCCAGTCAAACTGTCCGCCTGACACTGTCTCCTGCCCCGCTAAGGGGCATGGGTTAGAATTTCAATACAACCAGGGTAGTATCCCACCGACGCCTCCTTCGAAGCTGGCGCTCCGAGATCTCTGGCTCCTACCTATCCTGTACAAGTTGTACCAAAATTCAATATCAGGCTACAGTAAAGCTCCACGGGGTCTTTCCGTCCTGTCGCGGGTAACCTGCATCTTCACAGGTACTATAATTTCACCGAGTCTCTCGTTGAGACAGTGCCCAGATCGTTACGCCTTTCGTGCGGGTCGGAACTTACCCGACAAGGAATTTCGCTACCTTAGGACCGTTATAGTTACGGCCGCCGTTTACTGGGGCTTCAATTCGCAGCTTCGCTTGCGCTAACCACTCCTCTTAACCTTCCAGCACCGGGCAGGCGTCAGCCCCTATACGTCACCTTACGGTTTTGCAGAGACCTGTGTTTTTGCTAAACAGTCGCCTGGGCCTATTCACTGCGGCTCTCATGCGCTTGCACGCTCAAGAGCACCCCTTCTCCCGAAGTTACGGGGTCATTTTGCCGAGTTCCTTAACGAGAGTTCTCTCGCACACCTTAGGATTCTCTCCTCGACTACCTGTGTCGGTTTGCGGTACGGGCACCTCTCACCTCGATAGAGGCTTTTCTTGGCAGTGTGAAATCAGGAACTTCGTCCATACGGACTCGCCATCACAGCTCAACGTTACAGTGTGCGGATTTGCCTACACACACGCCTTACTGCTTGGACGCGCATATCCAACAGCGCGCTTACCCTATCCTACTGCGTCCCCCCATTTCTCAAACGGTGAGGAGGTGGTACAGGAATATCAACCTGTTGTCCATCGCCTACGCCTATCGGCCTCGGCTTAGGTCCCGACTAACCCTGAGCGGACGAGCCTTCCTCAGGAAACCTTAGTCATACGGTGGACGGGATTCTCACCCGTCTTTCGCTACTCATACCGGCATTCTCACTTCTAAGCGCTCCACCAGTCCTTCCGATCTGACTTCAACGCACTTAGAACGCTCTCCTACCACTGACATCGTAGATGTCAATCCACAGCTTCGGTGAATCGTTTAGCCCCGATACATTTTCGGCGCAGCGTCACTCGACCAGTGAGCTATTACGCACTCTTTAAATGATGGCTGCTTCTAAGCCAACATCCTGGTTGTCTGTGCAACGCCACATCCTTTTCCACTTAACGATTACTTTGGGACCTTAGCTGGTGGTCTGGGCTGTTTCCCTTTTGACTACGGATCTTATCACTCGCAGTCTGACTCCCGTGTATAAATATCTGGCATTCGGAGTTTGTCTGAATTCGGTAAACCGGGATGGCCCCCTAGTCCAAACAGTGCTCTACCTCCAGTATTCTCATCACGAGGCTAGCCCTAAAGCTATTTCGGAGAGAACCAGCTATCTCCAAGTTCGATTGGAATTTCTCCGCTACCCACACCTCATCCCCGCACTTTTCAACGTGCGTGGGTTCGGGCCTCCAGTAAGTGTTACCTCACCTTCACCCTGGACATGGGTAGATCACCTGGTTTCGGGTCTACGACCACGTACTATTTCGCCCTATTCAGACTCGCTTTCGCTGCGGCTCCGCCTTCTAAAGCTTAACCTCGCACGTAATCGTAACTCGCCGGTTCATTCTACAAAAGGCACGCTATCACCCATTAACGGGCTCTAACTACTTGTAGGCACACGGTTTCAGGATCTCTTTCACTCCCCTCCCGGGGTGCTTTTCACCTTTCCCTCACGGTACTGGTTCACTATCGGTCACTAGGTAGTATTTAGCCTTGGGAGATGGTCCTCCCGGATTCCGACGGAATTTCACGTGTTCCGCCGTACTCAGGATCCACTCAGGAGAGAACGAACTTTCGACTACAGGGCTTTTACCTGCTCTGGCGGACCTTTCCAAGTCGCTTCATCTAACTCGCTCTTTTGTAACTCCGTATAGAGTGTCCTACAACCCCAAGAGGCAAGCCTCTTGGTTTGGGCTCTTCCCGTTTCGCTCGCCGCTACTCAGGGAATCGATTTTTCTTTCTCTTCCTCCAGGTACTTAGATGTTTCAGTTCCCTGGGTCTGCCTTCAAGACGCTATGTATTCACGTCAAGATACTACGCGATTAAACGTAGTGGGTTCCCCCATTCGGAAATCTCCGGATCAAAGCTCACTTACAGCTCCCCGAAGCATATCGGTGTTAGTGCCGTCCTTCATCGGCTCCTAGTGCCAAGGCATTCGCCGTGCGCCCTTAATAACTTAACCAAGTTATTAAGCCTATAAAAAAACTTAAAAAATAAATGTGTTTGTTACAATTTCAATGTCGTTTTATCCAGTTTTCAAAGAACACGTTTTGAAGTATTTCATTCGTAAGAATGAACCTTCAAAACTGAACGCAAAACGTAATCTTACAAACCCTAGGTTTGTATTCCGAAAATATCCTTAGAAAGGAGGTGATCCAGCCGCACCTTCCGATACGGCTACCTTGTTACGACTTCACCCCAATCATCTATCCCACCTTCGGCGGCTGGCTCCAAAAGGTTACCCCACCGACTTCGGGTGTTACAAACTCTCGTGGTGTGACGGGCGGTGTGTACAAGGCCCGGGAACGTATTCACCGCGGCATGCTGATCCGCGATTACTAGCGATTCCGGCTTCATGTAGGCGAGTTGCAGCCTACAATCCGAACTGAGAACGACTTTATCGGATTAGCTCCCTCTCGCGAGTTGGCAACCGTTTGTATCGTCCATTGTAGCACGTGTGTAGCCCAGGTCATAAGGGGCATGATGATTTGACGTCATCCCCACCTTCCTCCGGTTTGTCACCGGCAGTCACCTTAGAGTGCCCAACTAAATGATGGCAACTAAGATCAAGGGTTGCGCTCGTTGCGGGACTTAACCCAACATCTCACGACACGAGCTGACGACAACCATGCACCACCTGTCACCGTTGTCCCCGAAGGGAAAACCATATCTCTACAGTGGTCAACGGGATGTCAAGACCTGGTAAGGTTCTTCGCGTTGCTTCGAATTAAACCACATGCTCCACCGCTTGTGCGGGCCCCCGTCAATTCCTTTGAGTTTCAGTCTTGCGACCGTACTCCCCAGGCGGAGTGCTTAATGCGTTAGCTGCAGCACTAAGGGGCGGAAACCCCCTAACACTTAGCACTCATCGTTTACGGCGTGGACTACCAGGGTATCTAATCCTGTTTGCTCCCCACGCTTTCGCGCCTCAGCGTCAGTTACAGACCAGAAAGTCGCCTTCGCCACTGGTGTTCCTCCAAATCTCTACGCATTTCACCGCTACACTTGGAATTCCACTTTCCTCTTCTGCACTCAAGTCCCCCAGTTTCCAATGACCCTCCACGGTTGAGCCGTGGGCTTTCACATCAGACTTAAAGGACCGCCTGCGCGCGCTTTACGCCCAATAATTCCGGACAACGCTTGCCACCTACGTATTACCGCGGCTGCTGGCACGTAGTTAGCCGTGGCTTTCTAATAAGGTACCGTCAAGGTACAGCCAGTTACTACTGTACTTGTTCTTCCCTTACAACAGAGTTTTACGATCCGAAAACCTTCTTCACTCACGCGGCGTTGCTCCATCAGGCTTTCGCCCATTGTGGAAGATTCCCTACTGCTGCCTCCCGTAGGAGTCTGGGCCGTGTCTCAGTCCCAGTGTGGCCGATCACCCTCTCAGGTCGGCTACGCATCGTCGCCTTGGTGAGCCGTTACCTCACCAACTAGCTAATGCGCCGCGGGCCCATCTTATAGCGACAGCGAGATGCCGTCTTTCAGTATTTCACCATGAAGTAAAATAGATTATTCGGTATTAGCCCCGGTTTCCCGGAGTTATCCCAAACTATAAGGTAGGTTGCCCACGTGTTACTCACCCGTCCGCCGCTAACGTCGAAGGAGCAAGCTCCTTCTCTGTTCGCTCGACTTGCATGTATTAGGCACGCCGCCAGCGTTCGTCCTGAGCCAGGATCAAACTCTCCATAAAAGAAATTTGATTAGCTCAAATTGTTTTGCTGGCATCATGTTTGATGTCCAAAATTTTGTTTCGTTCACTAACTCAAGGTTAGCTACTAAAAACTTTATTGATTACGTTTTGCTTGTTCAGTTTTCAAGGTTCATTTCGTTACTATTTTCTCAACAGCAACTCTTATATAATATCATGTCGCAAACTCGATGTCAACAACTAAATTTTTAATTTAAAACTCATTTGTTTTTCAACAGTTATCTTAACGACTCTTATTACTATACCACAATATTTTTGTTTTGCAAGCATTTTATAAAAAATATACTAAAGCCGTTATTCCTATCACACCTGGGATACCTAATATAGCAATTGTGAATACCGAAAATAGATTAATCGGTACATTATAGCCTGCATACCCTATGCCTAAGTGAATAATAAATAATAGTAGAAAGGCAAAAGCAAATCTAAACCAAAACACAGACATTCCTTCTAAAATTTTACCCATCTTGGCATGTCTTATTATTATATAAAGAAAAAGAAGCACTACAGGTACACAAAAACTCATAATTACTAACCACGACACATGGTTTCCCCCTCAACAATATAATTATGAAAGTTTATGTTCTCTGTTTTACTTCTATGAATATCAATTATGCCTCGGCATAATTGATGCTGACGCTTCGCTTTCACGCAGATAAACAATGCACCCGGATTTAGGCCTACATGAGGACCAACACGCTGTCGGTCATTTCGGTAATACCACCGGACGTAGCGATTTTACCGATACAGGACAGCCGTTATCGCATGGATTCGATGATTTTGAACAAAAACCCTATACGAACTTCTCCCGGTTCTGCGACATCCGCCGGAGGCATTAACTAAATTCAGCGGATGTTTGGACACCCGCTGAATTTAGTTAAAAAACTATTATTTAATTAATACTCTCCGAATTCTAGCTTCCTTGAATAAATAAAAATGTATACTTTCCGCTGCTTTTCGTTGAGCAATTACTTCTAAATCATAGTCATCTAGTAGTTCTTCAATTATCTTTGCCTGCTGTAAATCCTCTTTTGTTTCTTTTATAAGATTCACAAGCTTGTCATCGAATTCTTTTTTTAATTTTCCCTTACTGCGGAAGAACATATTAATCCCTCACTCACAATTCTCGGCGACCTTCCATTGCCTTCGATAACGTTACTTCATCTGCATATTCTAAATCTCCACCAACCGGTAGTCCATGAGCAATCCGTGTTGTTCGAATGCCAGATGGCTTCACTAGGCGAGAAATATACATAGCTGTTGCCTCGCCCTCAATAGTTGAATTCGTAGCTAAAATAAGCTCTTGAACAGTCTCATCCTGCAAACGAACTAGTAGGGAAGCGACGTTAATATCCTCTGGACCAATACCATCCATAGGTGAAATAGCTCCCTGTAACACATGATACATACCATTGAAATCGCGCATTTTTTCCATCGCAATCACATCTTTTGTATCTTGGACAACACAAATAATAGAATGATCTCTTTGTTTGTCTGTACAAATATGGCATGGATCTACATCAGTTATGTTGCCACATACGGAGCAGTAGCTTAAATTTCGTTTAGCATCAATTAATGCCTTTGAAAAGGATAAAACGTCATCCTCTTTCATTGTTAACACAAAAAACGCCAGACGAGCCGCGGTTTTCGGCCCGATACCTGGCAATTTCATAAAACTATCAATCAGTTTCGATATTGGTTCTGGATAGTACATTTATTTACCTCCTAGAATGGAAGGTTCATGCCTTGAGTGAATTTACCCATTGTTGCATTCGTTTTTTCATCTACTTTTTTCAATGCTTCATTTGCAGCAACAACGATTAAATCTTGTAGCATTTCGATATCGTCTGGATCTACAACTGATGGATCAAGATTTACTTCTACAATTTCACGTTGACCAGTTACAGTTACTTTCACCATACCGCCACCAGCTGCGCCTTCAAATTGCTCTGCGTTTAAAGCCTCTTGAGCTTCCATCATTTCCTTTTGCATTTTTTGCATTTTTTTCATCATACCTTGCATATTTCCCATTCCGCGCATAAACATATTCCTCCTAAATGATTAATCTTCAACAATTTCAATAAAATCTTTACCAAACAACTTTTCTGCTTCCGTCACAAGTGGATCTTGTGAAGCTAGCGGTTGAGCATCGTCGATAAACGGCCCCTCTGGCATTTCAGCCGGTGGTGGTTCTAATAATTCCATTTCATGATCGGTTTCATTCTGAGATTTTTTCTGCTGTTCTAAGCCATGATCACGAATAAACTCTTCACGTAATTTTAACCAAGCTTCTTCAGGCGTACAAAGCATTTCATACATAGTACCAGTTTGCCCTGCAATTAATTGTGTGAACTGAGCTTTTAGGGATTGATTATCAGCAACCATTTGACAATGAATATCATACTTGAATTTTAACACAAAAGCACTTGATGATGCCGCAACAGGTTCAGCCTCTGCTAAAAGAGCTGATTGAGATTTTTGCATTTGGCTTAACGCCTGTGCCCAAACCGATTTAATACGTTGCACATCTTGCTTTGTAGCATCTTTTAGTATCTCTTGAATACGGCCTGTTGGTGCTTTATAGCCATTTGGACTTTTTGCTCGTGGACGTTGCTCTTTTGGTGTTTGCCCCGTTTGCACAGGAGCACCAGCTTGTAATTGGGCTGATAGTTGTTGCACCATTTGCTCAAGTGCCACGATTTTTTGAGCGAGCTCAGGGCTCATAGCTACCTCACCCGAAGTGGTAGTCTGACCAACTGCACCACCCGAAAACTGCACCATTTTAAGTAACGCTGTTTCTAAGTAAATCTTTGTATGGTGGGAGAACCGCATTTCTTGCTGTGTTTTCGCTAAAATATCAATGTATCCATATAGCAAATCCGGTGCAAAATCATGAGCTAATGTAAATACTCGCTCCTCCGGTGATACTAGTTCTAATAATTCAGCTAAATCTTCACTTGTTTGCAATAATAATAAATCCCGGAAAAATGTAATCAAGTCCTCTGAAAGTCGAAGGGGATCTTTCCCATCCGCAATAAGCTGTTCTAGTAATGCAAGCATTTGTGCGACATCTTTTACTTTAAGAGCTTCTGCTAATTCATAGAAAACTTCCTGACTAATAGAACCTGTCACAAGTAATGTATCCTCAAGCTTCAACTTTTCTCCACTGAAGGATACAACCTGATCTAATAAACTTAAAGCATCACGCATACCACCAGCTGCTGATTGTGCGATTACCTTTAAACCTTGTTCCTCAAATGGTAACTCAATATCCTCTAATACAACTTTCATGCGCTCAATAATATCATTGGTTGAAAGACGTTTGAAATCAAAGCGCTGACATCGCGAAATAATCGTTGCGGGCAATTTATGAGGCTCTGTCGTTGCTAAAATAAATACAGCATGAGAAGGTGGTTCTTCTAACGTCTTTAAAAGGGCATTGAAAGCACTTGTAGAAAGCATATGCACTTCATCAATGATATACACTTTATATCTGCTACTCGCAGGAGCAAATCGAACTTTCTCAATGATGTCTCGTATTTCTTCAACGCGTGAATTAGACGCAGCGTCAAATTCAATAACATCTGGGTGAGAACCTTCTGTAATGCTTAAACAAGTAGCACATTCATTACAAGGCTCTTTTGACGGTGCATGCTCACAGTTTAAAGCCTTTGCAAAAATTTTAGCCGTACTTGTTTTCCCGGTACCACGTGGGCCAGAAAATAAATAAGCATGTGTTGTTTTATTCGCTAGGAGAGCATTTTGTAGCGTTCTTTTGACATGCGATTGACCAGACATCTCTCGGAATGATTGCGGTCGATACACACGATAAAATGCTTGATACGTCAATGGTTTCCTCTCCTCTTCTTCATTATATAGAATAGTTCTATTATAGCATTTGCCTCATTATTTATAAAATAGTGTCACCGTTTTTCTAAAAATTCAGGGCGATTCTCTTTCGCTTCCCGTAGTAAAGGCTGATGCTTCTGGCTCCTATCGGCCGCCTCGCACAATTTGTAGCTTCCTTAAACATTCTAGCGATCGCACTTCCGTCCCAACAAATATTATAAAAACATATAAAAAAACGCATCCGCCTTTTGTAGACGGATGCGTTTGAATTGGCAATTTAATGCCGTGCACCTTTCTTCGACAGCCGCACATAAGCGTTACTCTTGTCGTTAGCTCAGATTAGGCAACCCCGCGGCACATGAATAAGACCACTTAATGCTGCTTCCTTCCGGACCTGACATGGTTCATGGGTATCCATTGCGCAGGACCCAATCGTCAACACTACGTGCAAAAGGCAGACCAAACAATACGGACAGCCTCGAAAAAGGAATTCAGTCTCGCTAGAGCGGATTGCGAGTTACAGGACACCGCTACCTTCCCACCTAGCACGGCAATAACTAGTATACTCACTGTTTTCATAAATTGCAACTTAATACACATAATAATTCTTTGGAACATTCTATCTGAACTGTAAAAAGAAATTATAAATCAATTATCCCGCGGCATAATTGCGTCAAGGAATAGCTTTATGCAAGGGCTTGCACGAGATCCAACACGATATCGGTCATTTCGGTAATGCACAAGACGTGACGTTTTTACCTATGCAGGTCAGTTAGCCGTTATCTCATGGATGCGATGATTTTATACTAACATCTATATGTATGTACGAATTCTATTCCCATTACCGACATCCACCGGAGGCTTTAGGCCACGAAAAGCGTAGTGCTAACGTAGCGTCAGCAGCAGATGCTTTTTGCACGAAAGCTTAGCGTCAGAGGCAGAAACACGTCCTTTTTGTTGATAAATTACTACAGGATATGGCGTTCTTAAACTGAGTTCCTCTTTTCACTTACGTACAAAAAATAATTGCTGAAATAAATAAATAAATAAATAAATAAATAAATAAATAAATAAATATAAAAAATCTGTTGACGTGAATTTCATAATATGATAAATTAAATCTTGTCGATAAGACAACGCAACAAAATATCATGGAGGTATACCCAAGTCTGGCTGAAGGGATCGGTCTTGAAAACCGACAGGCGGGTAACACCGCGCGGGGGTTCGAATCCCTCTACCTCCTCCATTTTTAAAATTCCGACTACGAATGTAGCCGTTTTTTTTTGCTTAAAAATTGTATGTAATATTTTCTATATGCCACTTCCACTTAGGTTGTGGTATTTTTTTATTGTAAATTATGATTTTATAACCGATCAATTATGCCTCGGCATAATTGCATTGCTTGAAGGACTCCTTTCTGATTCCGTGACATCTGCTGGAGGCTTTAGGCCAACAGATGTTTTTTGCGCGAAAGCGTAGTGCAACGTAGCGACAGCAACAGCACGAAGTTGGTCACTCAGTCGTGTGTTGCTGTCGCTTCGCTTTCGCACAGATAAATTGCCACAGGACGTGGCGTTCTTAGACTGAGTTCCTCTGTTTCAACAGGTGTTTAGACACCCGCTGAAACAAGTTAAAAATCTATAGCATTATTTCAACTAGACAAATGCGCTTTCGTTTCGAAAACGTATTCCGCCTCAACACAACATCAAAAGTAGTGGTACAATTACCTTTATTCCAAACACACAAACGAGCATTTTTAGCATAAAGCTCGTTAATATTATTAGGGAGGATTTTTTATGCGCTCGAAATTTTACATATCTCGTGCTTCCCTCACTTGGATTTTCACAATTGCTCTGTTAACTGCTATCGGTAGTGAGATTAAAATAACGCCTTTCGTTAATACAACTTTTCGTTTCGGATTAGGAAGTATTATTTTCTTTTTATGCACTCTACTTAGACCTACACCAATCATTTTGGCTGGATTTACTACGAGCATCGTGACAACGATTTTCCGAGTTATCATTAATTACTCTTTACATGATGTTCCATTAGTCGATAGTTTACTAATACATTTACCTGCTGCTGCATTTTATATATTATTTGCAATATGTCTACAAATTCTAAGCATTCATCAATATAGAGAACAACCACTATTGCTCGGATTACTAGTTGCGTTTAGTGAAGTTTTCAGTAATCTAGTGGAACAACTATTTCGTTTTTTTATAAATTCTTATACTTTTTTATTCCTTCATGATTTACTAATACTACTAGCAGTTGCTTTATTACGTAGTTTCTTTGCTGTTGGTATTTATAGTTCCATTTTAATTGCTGAGCAAAAAAAACGCGTTCAGGAAATGCTTACAATCGGCTCAGATTTATATGTTGAGACACTTTATTTAAAAAAATCTATGAACCACATAGAAGCAATTACAGGCAGTGGATTTGAATTATATCGACAATTAAAATCACTAGGCTATCGTGCAGAAAGTTTACAGGCACTTCATATTGCCCAGGAAATTCATGAAGTGAAAAAGGATTCACAACGCATTTATGCAGGTATTTCTAAAATTGTTGGCGAAAAGAGCTTTGGCTCCCTTAGATTGTCAGAATTATTACATTATATCGAAGACGGCAACAGTAAGTACGCTAATTTCCTCGAGAAAGAAATTGAGTTTAAAATAAATATTGAAATTGATTTTCAAACGAAAGAACATATTGCATTGCTTGCACTTCTGAATAATTTAACAGCTAATGCTATAGAAGCAATTGAAGATCAAGGCATCATTTCTATTGCCATTCAACAGCAACAGGATGATACTGTAATAACAGTATGTGATAACGGGAAGGGCATTCCACAAAATAATCTCTCTATTATTTTTGAACCCGGATACACTACAAAATACAATGTTGAAGGCGTAGCAGCAACAGGTATTGGGCTTTCACATGTTGTTGAATTAGTAAATAAATTAAATGGCTCAATAACCGTTGAATCAAATATTCAAAACACGATGTTTAAAATTACAGTTCCTACGCAAACTATTCAAACGGGAGAGACTTAAATGAGGTATTTTATTGTAGATGATGATCGTGCAAGTCGGGTCATGTTAAAACAAATTATTGAAGATAGTGGCTTAGGCACAGTTATTGGTGAAGCACGCAATGGTGAGGATGCCATTCCACAAATTTTAATGACACAGCCAGAGTTTGTGTTGATCGATTTACTTATGCCCAAGCTTGATGGGATAGCAACAGTCGAACACCTTATTCAAAATCGTTTTGAAGGACAATTTGTCATGATTTCTCAAGTAGTGAATAAGGAAATGGTTGGTGAGGCATATGAGCAAGGTATAGATTTCTTTATTCATAAACCTATAAACCGTATTGAGGTTGAGAATGTTTTACGTAAAACAACTGAACAATTTCGCCTAAAAAATTCATTGCTTATTATTCGCCAATCACTTACAAATATTGATCTAAGTGAACAAATAAATCATAAAGCAACATCACGCGATCATATTCAATCCATCTTAAATGATATGGGTATCGTTGGTGAAATCGGAAGCGAAGATATTATTGCTATCATTGAAACATTACTTGCTCATCAGCACAAAATTGCACCACTTCCTCCATTAAAGGAGCTTTATGAGGAAATTGCTGTTGTCACAAAGGCTACACCCGATGAAATTTTGAAGGAAAGTAAAGCCATTGAACAGCGTGTGCGCCGTACTATATTAGCAGCGATGATAAATCTCGCCAATTTAGGTGTTGTAGATTATACTAACTCCGAATTTGAGTATTACGCACCTCGATACTTTGACTTTAAAGAAATTCGTCTGCTTATGACTCAGATAGAAGATCACAAAAATCGCAAAGCAAAGGTTAATATTAAGAAGTTTATTCAGGTATTATATTCAGACATTTTAACTAAATTAAATTAATTTTATCGGATTTTGTCGGATTTCATAAGTCCTCCGTATTATTAAAGTAAGGCAAGTCCTAAAAATTTTAATATTAGGGGGTACTAAGGTTTTGAAGAAGAAATTTAGAATCAGTTTAGCCACTCAAATTTTAGTCGGTTTGATTTTAGGGATTATTGTTGGCGGTATCTTTTACGGAAACCCCAAAATTGAAACATATTTACAACCTTTAGGTGATATCTTCCTTCATCTAATTAAAATGATTGTTGTACCGATTATTATTTCAACTTTAATCGTTGGTGTTGCTGGAACTGGAGATATGAAACAGCTCGGACGATTAGGTGGTAAATCACTTATTTACTTTGAAGTTATTACAACAGTAGCAATTGTAGTTGGTTTACTTTCTGCAAACTTATTCCAACCAGGCGCGGGCGTAAACATGAACGAGCTCTCTCAAGGAGATATTTCGAAATACGTTGCAACTACAGAAGAAGTACAGCATGAAGGACCATTTGATATTATTGTAAGCATTGTACCAACAAATATCATTCAGGCAATGTCTGAAGGTAATATGCTTGCTATCATCTTCTTCTCAGTTATTTTTGGTTTAGGGGTAGCTGCCGTTGGCGATCGAGGTAAACCAGTATTAGACTTCTTCCAAGGGGTAGCAGATGCTATGTTCTGGGTAACGAACCTCGTAATGAAATTCGCTCCAATTGGGGTATTTGGTTTAATTGGTGTAACCGTTTCCAAATATGGATTCGCTTCACTAATACCACTTGGCAAACTTGCTATACTTGTTTATGCAACAATGCTATTCTTTATCTTTGTTATTCTTGGTCTTGTGGCAAAATTCACGGGTATCAATATTTTCTTCTTAATTAAAGTACTAAAAGATGAGCTAATTTTAGCGTTCTCAACGGCAAGTTCTGAGGCTGTATTACCACGAGTTATGATGAAAATGGAGAAACTAGGTGCTCCAAAGGATATCGTATCCTTTGTTATTCCAACAGGTTACTCCTTTAACTTAGATGGTTCTACACTGTATCAAGCTATTGCTGCATTATTTATTGCTCAAATGTACGGTATTCACCTAAGCATTGGTGAACAAATTACGTTAATGCTTGTATTAATGGTTACATCTAAAGGGATTGCAGGTGTTCCAGGAGTATCCTTCGTTGTGCTACTAGCAACTTTAGGTACTGTCGGCATTCCAGTTGAAGGTTTAGCATTTATCGCAGGTATCGATCGTATTCTTGATATGGGACGTACAGTCGTTAACGTAATTGGTAACTCACTTGCGTCATTAGTAATGGCGAAATGGGAAGGCCGTTTCGATTCAGAGAAAATGAAAAATTACTTTAAGAACAATGAAAATTTAGCATAAAATTAAAAAAATCCTCACGATGTATGGATGGCATCGTGAGGGTTTTTTTATTTTGAATTACGCCTCGGCATAATGGCGTCCGGAGGCTTTAGAACAACAAATGTTATTTTACGCGAAAGCGTAGTGAAACGTAGCGACAGCAACGTGTTTTTGTCTGTGCGAAAGCGAAGCGGTAGCCACAGCATGATGTTGATCACTCAGTCGTTGCCACAGGATGTGGCGTTCTTAGACTGAGTTCCTCTATTTCAGCTTCAGCTAAAAGAAGTTAAAACTTTATCTAAATAAGCAATAATAGATTCTTTTCCATTTGCATGTGCCTCTTGTGCACGTATCTCATCTTTTTCAAGCTTTAACTCAGCAGCTGCAACAATCCGCTCCGCATCTTCATGTGGTACGACAACTACACCGTCCACATCCCCAATGATATAATCACCAGGACGAACAGATACGCCCCCAATAGCAATAGGAATATTGACTTTGCCGCCACCGTTTTTATTGCCAGCTGCAACCGTTGTGCCAAGTGAAAATACAGGAAAGTCCAACTCACGAATAGCCGCAATATCACGAATAACACCATCAACGACAAAGCCCTGTACTCCAATACCCTGCGCTAATGAAAGAATAAAGTCACCGGCAACTGCACGATTGGTATTCCCTTTAGCGTCAATTACTAAAATATCCCCTTCTTCAGCCGCTCGAATAGCTTCCAATACTGCACCGTTTTCACCATCTGGTAAACGCACTGTTACAGCACGGCCAGCAATTTTATAATGATCTGCTAACGGTTTAATATCACTGCGTAAATTCGTATGTCCTCCTGTAGCATCTGAAACTGCAGTCGTTGGCAAATGCTTGAAACTTACTTCCACCTTTGTCATTAATAACACCCCTATTATGATTTATGAAAGCTTACACAATTATTGTAAATAAAAATTATCTACTATTTCAATATATATCAGAAGATTATGGAAATTTTACATTACTTACGCTACAGAAAACAATTACTGAAAGAAGTTAAATTATTTCGGTAAAATGTCTTGATTGTTCATCTAATGCCTCTGCTGCAGTAGCAATTTCAGCAAAATCATTTGTCGTTACATTAATTTGACCATTTGTTTTTTCAACTTTTTCAGCTATACGTATGATACTTTCAGTGACTTTTCCAATCTCTCGCTCAATGCCATCAACATTATCTTTTACTTCTAAGATAGATTGCTCCACCCTTGCTGAAAGTTTTCTTACCTCTTTTGCTACAACATCAAAGCCTCGGCCATACTCACCAGCTCTTGCTGCTTCAATAGCTGCATTTAGTGCAAGTAGATTTGTCTGAGAAGCAATTTCTTGAATGGTTTTTACAATCCCTTTAATAGATTCAGCTTGCTTCTGTAACTGCGCAAGATTTCTAACATTATCGGCAGACTCTTGTGAAACCTCGTTCACTGTTTCCAGTAAATCCTCACTATTTTGAATACCAGCCTCCGAACGGCTATGAAGCTCTTTAGACATAACCTTTAATGTATCAGCTACACTAACAATTTCATTTTGTCGTTCAGTAATATTTGTTGCGATTTTCGATACGCCAAGTACCTTACTTGAATTATTAGCAAAGACAGGCATATAAGTAGCCTCAAGCCAAATTCTATTTCCGCTTGCATCCATCCTTTCGATTTTATCCTGATAGCTATTGCCCGCGGCTAAGTTACGCCAAAATTTTCCGTACTCTATGCTATTCACAAATTCCGGCAAACAGAAATCCTTATGATCTTTTCCTATCATTTCCTCCACTTTATAGCCTAATGTCTTAGCAAAAAGCTCATTTACATAGGCAACTTTATGGTTCATATCAAAACGGATAATGGCTATATTTCGTTCAATTGCCAGCACTACTAGCTCATCAGTAACTTGTGTATCTATTGTCTGCATAATCTACACCTCAATTATTCTATTCGTAAACTGAAATTTAGATCATAACTATAACGTGTGGCTGATATCCGTTCCGACTGGGTGCTTTCCTGGGGGCATTCGATGAGCCCCAAGGAGTTGAGCAGCCACCCCAATCAACTTATATACAAGGCATACGTTCTAACAAATCCATCTCAGCAATAAACTTGAAATTTACATAAAAATTATTTTTACGGGCCAAAAGAATTTATTGTAGAAAAAAACATGGGGATATTACCCACGCTTTTTCACAAAATTTAATACTTCTTCCGATGTAGTAGCTACGTGAATAAGTGTTTTTTGTTCAGCTCGTATAAAACCTTCCTCAAGCATTTTCTGAAGTTGTTGTAAAAGCGCATCATAAAAGCTATTTACATTATATAAAATTACTGGCTTTTCATGTAATCCGATTTGTGCCCATGTAAACACTTCAAAATATTCATCCATTGTTCCACCACCACCTGGTAAAGTTATAAAAGCATCTGCTAACTCTACCATTTTGGCTTTGCGTACATGCATGGACTCAACAAAATGAATCTCTGTTAACGAGACATGTGCTATTTCTCGCTTCTGTAAATGAGTTGGCATCACACCAATAACCTCTCCACCAGCTGCTAGCACTGCATCTGCTACTTTCCCCATTAATCCTGTTTTTGAACCACCATAAACGATACCGTGACCATTTTGAGCTAATACAGTCCCTAATTCGGCTGCCTTCTCTGCATAAATTGGGTTTATGCCTAAGCCGGAACCGCAATATACCGCTATTCTTATAGTAATCCCCCCTATTCAAAAAACGTGACACAATAGGTTACATATTGTCTCACGTCTTTTGATCATTTTCTTCAATTACTTGTTTCTGCGTCATTACTCTTTCGAAATTTAACTATAGTTCATTTCCTATTTACGTAGATGACTTGTTTGTGCCTGTCGCTTCGCTTTCGGCCAGAACACCAAATTTATCTTCCTATTGTTTTAGAAATATTAGCTTTAATAAGCCTTCTATTTACGTAAATGACTTGTTTGTGCCTGTCGCTTCGCTTTCGGCCAGAACACCAAATTTATCTTCCTATTGTTTTAGAAATATTAGCTTTAATAAACCTTCTATTTACGTAAATGACTTGTTTGTGCCTGTCGCTCCGCTTTCGGCCAGAACGCCAAATTTATCTTTCTATTGTTTTAGAAATATTAGCTTTAATAAGCCTTCTATTTACGTAAATGACTTGTTTGTTTTAGCATATGACTGATGCGGCTCACAATTGAATCAATTGCTTCGGGATTTTTTAATAAATCATAATCATTAATATCTAAACGTAGAACTGGGCATGAATTAAAATTATTGATCCAGTTCTCATAGCGGTCATGCATTTCAATCCAATAATCATTTGGTGTTTGTTGCTCCATAGTACGTCCACGCTCTTGAATACGTCCAATTACAGCATCAATTGGCCCTTCTAAATACACAAGTAAATCTGGATGAGGGAAATACGGTGTCATTACCATCGCATCAAATAAATTTGTATACGTCTCGTAATCTGTTGGGCTCATTGTACCTTTGTCATAGTGCATCTTAGCAAAAATTCCTGTATCTTCGTAGATGGAGCGATCTTGAATAAATCCTCCACCATATTCAAAAATTCGCTTCTGTTCCTTAAAACGTTCCGCTAAAAAATACACCTGTAGATGGAAGCTCCATTTTTCAAAGTCCTCATAAAATTTATCTAAATATGGATTGGTATCCACCTTTTCAAATGACGTACGGAAATTTAGCGCCTCTGCCAACGCCTTTGTCATTGTTGATTTCCCTACACCAACCGTACCAGCGATTGTAATGACCGTTTGTGGAGGAATATCATATTTCTCTCTCAAATTCATTGTTGCAAGCTCCTTTGTTGTAACGTGTCCTTTATTGTTTGTAAAACATATTTCAAATCATTTGGATTTTTTACGAAATCAAGCTGATCACCATTAAATCGAATAACGGGGATTTCGGGATGCATTTTCTCAAAATGCTCGATAAAAGAATGATAATCTGCCACTAGTTGCTCCATGTAATCTCGTGAAATCATTTTTTCAAATTCACGACCACGCATCGCAATACGTTTCATCAACGTATCAACACTGGCATGTAAATAAACAACTACATTCGGAACAGGCATATCTTTCGTTAATATTTTATAAATTTCTTCGTATTTATCGTACTCAGTTGATAGCAATGTACGCTTGGCAAATATTAAATTTTTAAAAATGTGGTAGTCCGCTACTACAGGTTTATCATGCATTAAACGAAATTTTTTTATATCTGATAATTGTTTATAGCGATTACAAAGGAAGAACATTTCCGTCTGGAAACTCCATTCCTCTATGTCTTCATAAAACTTATTTAGAAAAGGGTTTTCGTCAACTATTTCTTTTAATAGATGGTAATTAAATGTTGCTGCAAGCTCTTTAGATAAAGAGGTTTTACCAACACCAATCGGACCTTCTACCGTAACAAATGGAACCGTCACTAGAAGCTCCTCCTTTATGTTCTATGGATTCTATCATCAATTACCCCATTCTCGAGGTTTGTATAATTATATCAATTATGCCTCGGCATAATTGTGTTCAGAGGCTTTAGGCCAACATGATGTTTTTTTGCGCGAAAGCGTAGTGCTAACGTTAGCGTTTGCAGCATGATATTGGTCACTCAGTCATGTGTTGTTGTTGTTGCTGTCGCTTAGCTTTCGCACAGAAAGAAAACACGTTGCTGTCGCTTCGCTTTCACACAGACAAATTGCCACAGGACGTGGCGTTCTTAGACTGAGTTCCTCTATTTCAGAAGTTAAAAATGAATCAGTGCTTTTCATTGTATCATAGTGAGAAAGTGAAAAACAGAATCAAACTATTTCTCTATTAAAATAGGAGGCCAAAACCAATTCTGTGACATCTGCTGAAATAAATAAAAAAATAGACCCACTCAAAGTGGATCTATCGTTAACCTTATAATTTAACTTGCTGTAAACGCAGTGCATTTAAAACGACAGATACTGAACTAAACGCCATTGCTGCACCCGCTACCCAAGGAGCTAGTAAACCGATTGCTGCAATTGGAATGCCTAATGTATTGTAAGCAAATGCCCAGAATAAGTTTTGTTTAATATTGCGCATTGTTTTACGACTCATGATGATAGCATCCGCAATACTGTTTAAATCGCCACGAATAAGTGTGATATCCGCTGCTTCCATAGCCACGTCTGTACCAGTACCAATCGCCATCCCAATATTCGCTGTCGCAAGTGCTGGCGCATCATTAATGCCATCACCAACCATTGCTACTTTTTTACCTGTAGCTTGCAGTTTTTTCACTTCATTAGCCTTGCCTTCTGGAAGTACTTCTGCAATTACATGATTCACACCAACTTCTGCTCCAATTGCTTGTGCTGTACGTTCATTGTCACCAGTCATCATAATAACGGTAATGCCCATTTCTTGTAGACGACTAACCGCTTCTTTTGAAGTATCCTTCACTGTATCAGCAACTGCTACTAGACCAGCATACTGACCGTTAATCGCAGCTAACATTGCCGTTTTACCGCTTTCCTCTAATTGCTCCATTGTTGGTAGGATATCATCAATATGAATACCGTATTGCTGCATCAATTTACGAGTACCGATGACAACTCCTTGACCAGATACAGTCGCTTGCACACCGTAACCTGGTATTGCTTCAAAGAATTGAACATTTCCTAGGTCAATACCGCGATCAGCAATTCCTTGAACAATTGCTTCTGCTAACGGATGTTCTGATTGCTTCTCCGCTGCACCTATTAACGATAAAAAGCGTACTTCGTCTTGATTTGCCGCTAGTACAACATCCGTTAATACAGGTTTGCCGTGTGTCACTGTACCTGTTTTATCAACAACTACTGTATCGATGCTTTGCGTTTGCTCTAAATGCTCTCCACCTTTAAATAAAATACCGAATTCCGCCGCACGACCAGAGCCCGCCATAATAGATGTTGGCGTTGCTAATCCAAGCGCGCATGGACAAGCGATAACAAGAACTGCAATTAATACTTCAAGTGCAGGCGTAAATTCACCAGGTTGCACCCAGATAATCCAAATTAAAAACGTGACAAGTGCAATGCCAACAACGATTGGTACAAAGACGCCCGAAATTTGGTCTGCTAAGCGCTGGATGGGGGCTTTGGAGCCTTGTGCATCTTCTACAACTTTAATAATTTGAGCTAGAGCTGTATCTCGACCGACTTTAGTTGCTGTCATTTTAATAAAGCCATTTTTATTAATAGTGGAACCAAATAATAGGTCACCTTGCTTTTTATCAACAGGTAAGCTTTCCCCCGTTAACATCGATTCATCTACAGCTGTTGTTCCTTCTAATACCTCACCATCAACAGGAATTTTTTCGCCAGGCTTCACTAAAATAATGTCACCAATGACTACTTCTTCTAATGGTACCTCTTTCTCCGCACCGTCTCGAACAACGATGGCTGTTTTTGCCTGAAGGCCCATTAATTTTTTGATTGCTTCAGATGAGCGACCTTTTGCTTTTGCCTCAAATAACTTACCTAATAAAATTAAAGTAATTAATACGGCACTCGTTTCAAAATATAGGTGAGGGGCATGATGTGACCCCGCAGTAACAATTGCTTGATAGACACTATAAAAATACGCCGCAGATGTTCCCATTACTACAAGTACATCCATATTGGCACTACCATTACGTAAAGCCTTGTAGGCTCCAACATAAAATTGCTTCCCGATGATAAATTGAACAGGAGTAGCCAACACCATTTGTACCCATGGATTCATTAAAAACTCAGGGACATATAAAAATGATGTAAATGAAAAATGTCCTACCATCGTCCACAGTAATGGTAATGAAAGAATGGCTGATAAAATAAATTTATTCTGCTGTTGTTTGATGGCCTGCTCACGATGATCCACAGTTTCTTGCTCATCTGCTTTTTGATGCGCCTCATATCCTAATTTCTCAACCTTTGCAATAATATCTGCAATCGTCACCTCAGATGGGTTAAACTCAATAGTTGCTTTTTCGAGTGCTAAGTTTACGTTCGCAGAGGATACACCTGCTAGTTTATTTAACCCCTTCTCTATGCGTGTAGCACAGGCTGCACATGTCATGCCCGTAATATTAAATTCGGTTTTTTGTTTCACGACACCATAACCAAGTGCTTCAATTTTCTTTTCAAAGTCTTCTTCATTTAATTTTGACGGATCATATTTAATAGATGATTTTTCAAGGGCTAAATTAACTGTCGCTTGTTCTACACCATCCATTTTATTTAAACCTTTTTCTATACGAGTGGCACAGGCTGCACATGTCATACCTGTAATTTGCAAATTCGCTTCCTTTATTTCCGAACTCATGATCATTTCTCCTCTCCATATACCAATAGGGGGTATATAATTTTTAAAATAAGAGAGTGCTACAAGAGCACCCTATTTAACATCATAGCCTTGATCGTCAATTGTTTCTTTAATTTGGTCTAGAGATACTTGTGTTTCGTCAAATGCTACATCTACTAAACCATCAGCTAAGTTTACTTTTACTTGTTCAACGCCAGTTAAAGCACCAACACTTTTTTCCACTGAGTTTACACAATGCCCACATGACATTCCTTGTACGTTTAAAGTTACGTTTTGCATAAAATATCTCTCCTTTTATTTTTAAAACTGTATAGGGGTATATATTTATTAAAAAAACTTTTACTTTTTCATTAACTTTTGAATAGTTACTACTAATTCGTCTAACACTTCCTCATCACCTTCTGATAGGCGATCTACTACACATCCCTTTAAATGACCTTCTAATAATATCTTTGCTACGCTATTTAAAGCAGACTGTGTGGCAGACAGTTGCGTAATAATATCATCACAGTAAACATCTTTGTCAATCATCCCTTTAATACCTCGAATTTGACCTTCAATTCGATTCAAACGAGTCGTTAAATCCTTTTTAACGCGTTCAGGATGATGGCTTTTTCGACACGAAGTAGCCTCCTCTGTATGACAAGCATCTTCTTTCACTATATCCTCCATCTAATACACCTCCTACCTCACAACTTTATATTACCATACCCACGAAGGGTATGTAAAGTTAAAATTTTTAGAATTTTTTAATGATGGTGGTGATGATTTGACTGCTCATTTTTTATTGTACATAAAATTGAATTATCATGCTTATGTGCTACTGTTTCCAATTGAATCGTTACATGCATTATGCCCTTATGCTCAAGATTATGTTCGATTTCTCGCAATATATTCTCACTATCCCCAATTTTCAGCTGATCCTCAACAACTGCATGACAAGAAAGTGCATTCGTTCCACTTGTTATTGTCCAAATGTGTAAATCGTGAATGCTATGAATACCATCTGTTTGTACAATAGTTTGTATAATTTCCTGAACGTCTACGTTTGAAGGTGTTCCTTCCATAAGAATATGAACAGCAGCCTTTGTTACATAGTAGCCGCTTCTCAATACTAATATTGCAACGACAACACTGGCAAGTGGATCAGCCCAGCCCCAACCAAAAAACATAATTAAAAGTGCGGCAACGATGGCCCCTACAGATCCAAGCATGTCGCTTAATACGTGTAAAAAAGCCCCACGCATATTTAAATTATCTTTTGTATCACTGCCACGCATCATAATCCAAGCTACTAAAATATTCATCAAAAGACCAATTGTACTAATAACTAGCATACCTGTAGTTGCAACTTCTGGTGGATTTGCAAAACGTTCTATTGCTTCATAGAAAATGAATAAAGCAATCAAAATTAAAGTTACACCATTTAATACCGCTGCTAAAATCTCAAATCGTTTATAACCGTATGTTTTACTATAGCTCGCAGCCTTTTCTCCAAATATAAAAGCAAGTAAGGCTATCGCTAATGAAATTGAGTCACTTAACATATGTCCTGCATCTGATAAAAGAGCCAAACTATTTGTTAAATAGCCACCGATCGCTTCAACAATCATATAACTTGTAATAATAATAAATGATACTATTAACACCTTTTTATTTGCGCCATGTGTATGGTCATGGCTGTGATCATGATTGTGTCCCATGTTTTACCCCTCCATTAACTCTAGTTATGTGTAGCATGCTCAATAGCTTGCATCAACAAATTCATAATGTGATCATCATCTTTTGAATAATATATAGTTGTACCTTCTCTTCTATATTTCACTAACCGTAAATTTTTCAAAAAACGTAATTGATGTGAAACCGTGGATTGACCTAAATCTAAAATTTCGGCAATGTCGTTGACTGAATGTTCACACGTACATAATAAATTTAAAATACGAATTCTTGTCGGATCACTTAATGCTTTAAATGTTTGAGACACGACGAATAGCGTTTCTTCGTCTAAATGTTTTTCCTTGTTATTATGAACCTCTGTATTTTGTAATTTTTCATCCATTTAGTTTACCCCTAACCTTTTTATATTTATATATGAGCATGTGTTCATATATAAATATAGATGGTTGTTTTAAAATTGTCAACGTTTCACTTTCTTACCGAATCCGGACGCAATTATGTCGAGACATATTTGATAGTAGCAATTGTTAATTAAGCAAGATACACTAAATGATAAGGAGAGATCATAGTGGATATTTTTGAAACAGACCGATTGTTTATGAACAGTGCACTGGAAGAAGCTAAGAAAGCGGCTTTACTTGGAGAAGTGCCAATAGGAGCTGTGCTTGTATATGATGGTGAGATTATTGCACGAGCTCATAATTTACGAGAAACAACACAAAACGCAACGACACACGCTGAACTAATGGTTATTCAAGAGGCTTGTAAAAAGATAGGGAGCTGGCGCCTTGAAAAAACAACACTTTATGTGACACTTGAACCTTGCCCTATGTGTGCAGGTGCAATTTTGCAATCCCGTGTGCCACGTGTTGTATATGGTGCAAGAGATATAAAAGCAGGCTGTGTCGATTCACTCTATCGCTTATTAAACGATGCACGCTTTAACCATGAATGCGAAGTAACGGAAGGTATTTTAGCCGAGGAATGTGGACAAATCTTAACCGATTTTTTCAGAGCATTACGTGAACGCAAAAAAGCCGAGAAAAAGGCGCGACAAGCATTAGTTGCTGAAAATGAAGAATTATAATGCGTATAAATTATTTCACTTGTATACTTTTATAAAAGAAAAACTACTGTTGAGATTAAATTTTCAACAGTAGTTTCTTTTATTTTCGATCAATTTTATTTTGGAGCGATTACTTCTTTTCCGCCCATGTATGGTCTTAATACTTCTGGAATTACTACGCTTCCATCTTGTTGCTGATAGTTTTCTAAGATTGCTGCTACTGTACGGCCGATTGCAAGACCTGAGCCGTTTAATGTGTGTACATACTCTGGTTTAGCATTTGGCTCACGACGGAAGCGAATATTTGCTCGACGTGCTTGGAAATCTTCAAAGTTAGAGCATGAAGAGATTTCGCGGTACATATTTTGAGCTGGAATCCAAACCTCTAAATCGTACTTTTTCGCTGCTGTAAAGCCTAAATCAGCTGTACACATTTTTAGTTTGCGGTATGGTAGCCCTAATAATTGCAGTACTTTTTCTGCATGACCTGTTAATAGTTCTAGCTGTTCATAAGATTCTTCTGGTTTTACAAAGCGTACCAACTCTACTTTGTTGAATTGATGTTGGCGAATTAAACCACGTGTATCGCGACCCGCAGAACCCGCTTCTGAACGGAAGCAAGCGCTATATGCTGCAAAGCCCTGTGGTAATGCTTCAACTGGTAAAATTTCATCTCGATAGAAGTTCGTCACAGGTACTTCTGCTGTTGGAATCATGAAATAATCTGTGTCATCTAATTTAAAGACATCTTCTTCAAATTTAGGTAGTTGTCCTGTACCTGTTAAACTATCACGATTAACAATTACAGGTGGTAACATTTCTTCATAACCATGCTCTTCTGCATGTAAGTCCATCATAAACGTCATTAATGCACGTTCTAAACGAGCACCAAGGCCACGGTAGAATAAGAAACGACTACCAGTCACTTTTGCACCACGTTCAAAGTCAACAATTTTTAAATCTGTAGCGATATCCCAGTGTGCTTTGATGTCGAAATCAAATGTTGGAATCTCACCCCAAGTATATTCTTCTACATTATCGTCCTCTGTCGTGCCAACTGGTACAGATGCATGTGGAATGTTTGGTAAACGCATCATCATATCTTTAAAGCGCTCTTCTACATCATTTAATTGGACATCTAGCTCTTTAATTTCATCGCCAACCTGACGCATACGTGCAATAACTTCATCCGCATTTTCTTTATTACGCTTCATGATAGAAATTTGCTCAGATACTTTATTACGTTCAGCTTTAAGCTCTTCTGTTTTTGCAATTAATTCACGACGCTTTGCATCTAATTCTTCAAAATCGTCTAAGTTTCCTAAATCCTCATTACGTGTTAATAGCATTTCTTTAATTTCCGCGAAATTGTCGCGCACGCGTTTAATATCTAACATCGTCATACCTCCAGTAGATTCTTAATGATGGGAAAATATTTAGTAAAAACACAAAAAAGCCCTCATCCCCAAAAGGGACGAGAGCTACCCGCGTTGCCACCCTAATTGACTAGACACTTTATACTTTGTCTAATCCACTTATCTCATAACGGCATTTCAGCCGGCGACAGCCTACTTCATTAACTTCGACTGCGCAACTCCAGGACGGATTCACAAGTGCTTTTATCAGCTTCCACCACCCGCTGACTCTCTAAAAAAAACGTGCCTGCTACTACTTCCCATCATCGTGTTCAGTTATTTAAATTTTATCCATACTGTACTATATGAGGTGAGATTTTGCAAGTCATACCATAGAAGATACAAAATATTCAAGAATACGTGCGTCTGATGTTAATTCAGGATGGAAGGAACAGCCTAAGAAATGGCCGTCCCTCGCTAACACGATTTTCCCTTCATGCTCTGCTAATATTTTAACACCTTCACCTACGGAAACAATATGTGGCGCACGTATAAAGACAGCCGGAATGGCAGCACCTATTTCCGGTATGTCGAGCTTCACTTCGAAGCTGTCTACCTGACGTCCATAAGAATTCCGTGCAACTACCACATCCATTACAGCTAAATGTGATTCATAATCCACTAATTCCTTTGCTAATAAAATCAATCCTGCACATGTTCCAAACATCGGTAAATCTTGCTTTGCAAGTGTGCGGATTGGCTCCAATAGCTCATAGCGATTCAGCAATTTCCTCATCGTCGTGCTTTCTCCACCAGGCAAGACAAGTCCATCAAGATCCTCTAAATCAGCTCTTTGTTTTACTAAGACCGCTTCGCATCCGAGAGACTCTAACATTTGTACATGCTCTCGTACTGCTCCCTGTAATGCTAAAACACCGATTCGCTTCATCTTACCACCCTCGCTCTTGCATACGTTCATTTTGACTAAGCTGTGCAATATCAATGCCTTTCATCGGAACACCTAGCTCTTTGGAAATTTCAGCAATTAACTTGTAGTCCTTATAATGCGTAGTAGCCTCAACAATAGCACGAGCAAATTTCTCTGGGTTCTCCGATTTAAAAATACCAGAACCAACAAATACACCGTCTGCTCCAAGCTCCATCATTAATGCTGCATCAGCTGGCGTGGCAACTCCACCTGCCGCAAAATTCACTACTGGTAAACGACCAAGACGCTTAATTTCTCTTAATAATTCAAAAGGAGCACCAAGCAATTTAGCCTCTGTCATTATTTCATCCTCTGTCATACCAACTACCTTACGTACTTGCGCATTCACTTTACGAATATGGCGAACTGCCTCAACAATATTACCAGTCCCTGGTTCCCCTTTAGTTCGTAACATAGAAGCCCCCTCACCTATGCGTCGAGCAGCTTCACCTAAATCACGACACCCACAAACAAAGGGCACTTTGTAGTCACTTTTTAATAAATGATATTCTTCATCTGCTGGAGTTAATACTTCACTTTCATCAATATAATCGACACCCATCGCTTCTAGCACTCTTGCTTCTACAATATGTCCAATACGTGCTTTAGCCATTACAGGAATGGATACAGCCCCCATAACCTCCTCGACAATACGAGGATCAGCCATACGTGCAACACCACCTGCCTTGCGAATGTCTGAAGGTACTCGTTCTAATGCCATGACAGCTACAGCTCCTGCTGCCTCCGCAATTTTCGCCTGTTCTGCATTAATAACATCCATAATGACGCCACCCTTTTGCATTTCCGCCATCCCACGCTTAACTAATTCTGTACCTGTTTGATTCATGATTTCTAACCTCCACCTTTATGATGAAATTTAGTATAATTGAAATTGACCATATAAAAATATCCAGTTTATAAAATAATCATAAGGTCAGGAGAATTAATGCACATGGACATGCTATTATTTCAACTAGAAAAAAATGGTGAAAAGCCGCTCTATGATCAGCTTTATAGCGGAATTAAAGAAGCTATTATTACAAAGAAAATAGCAGTAGGAGAAAAATTACCATCAAAAAGAAAATTATCCGATTTTTTGAATATTTCTCAAACAACTATTGAAATTGCATATGCACAGCTACTTGCTGAAGGCTATATTATGTCTAAATCTCGTATCGGTTATTTTGTAGAGGAGATTGACGAGCTTCCGTATATTCAGCAGGACATAGTAACTTCCTTAAACGAACAACCTAAGAAAAAATCGTACAAGATAGATTTTAACCCTGGTTCTATCGATATTGATGCCTTTCCTTTTCAAACATGGCGGAAATACGCAAAAGAGCTCTTTGATGATGCCTCAAAGGAATTATTACTAACAGGTGAGCCTCAGGGAGAACTATCTTTACGAACAGAGATTGCTAATTATTTATTTCAATCACGCGGGGTTGTTTGTAGTCCCGAGCAAATTGTCATCGGTTCAGGAACAGAACAACTTCTACCAATGATTTTGCGCCTCTTTAGTGACGATACTTGCTTTGCGCTTGAAAACCCAGGATATCCAGCTGTGCATCGTATGTTTTCCCAGCATAAACGAAAAGTTTATCCAATTGCAGTCGATGATGAAGGAATTGTCATTCATGAGCTCGAAAAAACTAGCGCTGATGTTGTTTATATCACGCCATCACACCAATTCCCTACAGGAGCAGTTTTATCGGCTACAAGACGTGCACAGGCTTTAAATTGGGCAGCACAAAGTCCCTCTCGATACATTATTGAAGATGATTACGATTCCGAATTTCGTTATACTGGAAAACCAATTCCTGCACTTCACGCATTAGATCGAAATGATAAAGTAATTTATATGAGTACATTTACAAAATCATTAATGCCGTCCTTGCGCGTTGCTTATTTTGTACTTCCTCCAAAACTACTTGCTACTTATAATGATGTATTTAATTACTATTCATCAACAGTACCTCGTTTCGATCAACATATCGTAGCTAATTTTATGCGTGACGGCCATTTTGCAAAGCATTTAAATCGAATGAGGAAGATTTATCGAAAAAAGCATGAAAAACTTACTTCTATTTTAGAAAACTATTCTAATCAAATTAATATCACTGGTGAGCAAGCAGGAATGCATATTTTACTCGATGTACAACATTCTTTGTCTGAAAAGCAATTACAACACCTTGCTTCCAATGCGGAAATCAGAATCTATCCACTATCTGATTATCGCCTGGATCACTCAGCGCCCTCACAAGCTCAATTTTTACTAGGTTTTGGAGGCATACCTGTACATGAAATTGAACCTTCTATCGAAAAGCTAATGAACTGTTGGGATATACAGAAAAAACACCAATCAACCTCACGTTAAAAGGTTGATTGGTGTTTCTTGTTTCTTTTATCTCATTCAGCAAAATGTTTTTGTGTCGATAGCGAAGCGACAGCAACAAAGGTTTCTGTGCGATAGCGAAGCGACAGCAACAATTACGCCAAGGCGAAATTGATATTATGATTCAATCAGCTGGATATTATAAAGATCAAACCATGTATGAATTTGACCCAAATAAGCTAAAAGCTGTGGACCTGCCATTAATTGTCCATACCAAGGAACTTTGAAAGAACTGCCACCCGATTCAACTAGCTCTATTAGCTTCTGGCGTTCAAATAATTCATGAAGAATTGAATTTTTGTCCTCCATTATTTCTCTTAGCCATTTTTGAACGCCTGCTGTATAAACTGGATGATAAGTTTTAGGATACGGATTCTTTTTCCGATATAATACTTCATCTGGCAATAAATGTTGCATGGCCTTACGAAGTAAACCCTTTTCCATACCGTCTAAATTTTTCATTTCCCAAGGAATATTCCACGTGTATTCCACAAGACGATGATCTGCAAATGGAACACGGACTTCAAGACTCGCCCCCATGCTCATACGGTCTTTTCGTTCCAGCAATGTTTGCATAAACCATACCATGTTCAAATAAAACATTTCACGCTGCCTTACTTCTTCAATACTCTCTCCTTCAAGATATGGTACTTCAGCAATTGTTTGTGAATAAGCCTGTTGTGCATATGATTCAACTTTTAATTTCTTACGCCATCGCTCTTGTAACATTGTTGATCTTTCAGACAATGAACGAATCCATGGAAAACCTGTAGTCGTTTCTGTAAACCATGGATAACCACCGAAAATTTCATCCGCACATTCACCTGATAGCGCAACGGTAAAATCCTTTTTAATTTCTCGGCAAAACCATAATAACGATGAATCTACATCTGCCATCCCTGGTGAATCTCTAACGATGACAGATTCTATTAAGAAATCGATCAATTGCTGTTGGGAAATTTCCTCCGCTTGGTGAGTTGTACTAAAGGTATCTGTCATTTTTTGAATCCAATACGTATCTGTTGATGTTTGAAAAGCATGTGGATTAAAAAAACGTTCATTATCCTCGTAGTCTATAGAGTACGTATGGAGTTTGCCTTTATTTTGTTGCTGAAACATGTTTGCAGCAATGCCCGTAATAATGCTGGAATCTAATCCTCCTGAAAGAAATGTACAGATTGGTACATCTGAAACAAGCTGTCGTTCAATAGCATCCGTTAGTAAAAAACGGACATGATCAATCGTCTCTTCTAATGACTCCTCATGATGTTTACTCTGTAACTGCCAATACTGCCAAACTCGTATACCCTCTCTAGAGAAACGCATTGCGTATCCTGGACGTAGCTCACTAATATTCTGAAAAGGTGACTTTCCGGGCGTTCTAGACGGTCCTACAGCCATAATATTTGCAAGTCCTTCGGTATTAACGGTTGGTTTAATCAATGGATGAGCTAACAATGCTTTCACTTCAGATGCAAAAAGTAAGCCGTCTTGTTGTTCTGTGTAAAATAAAGGCTTTACACCTAGCCGGTCTCGGCATAAAAACAGAGACTGTGATTGTTCATCCCATATACCAAAAGCGAAAATTCCATTTAAAAATTCAACACACTGCTCTTTCCATTCAATATAAGCAGTTAATAATACTTCCGTATCTGAATGTGTTGTAAAAATATGCCCTCGATTTTGCAGCTCTTTCCTTAATTCTTCTGTATTATAAAGCTCGCCATTATATGTAATGACATAGTTTGCACCATCATGTTCTTTCTTCATCGGTTGCTTCCCACCGATTAAATCTATGACGGCTAGCCGACGATGGCCAAATGCAATATGCTCACTACACCAAATATTTTCATCATCTGGCCCTCGTTTATTTAACGTTTGCGTCATTAACTTTAGAATTCCATTAGTTGTTCTTAAATCCTTTCGAAAGCTAGCCCATCCTGTAATGCCACACATTTAGCCACATCCTTTCGCCTAATAGCGTATGCAGTAAGGCGGAAAAATGTGAAAAAGAACACGAGATGTTTTAAAACATCTACGTGTCCTTTTGGCTTAAATTATTAATCAATTATGCCTCGGCATAATTGCGTCCGGAATCGGCTTTAACTTCTTTCGTGAAAGAATTAAAATAAGCCACCAACAAAGTCAGTAATGCCGCTCCATAAGTTTCCGAAGAAGCTACCAACACCTTGGAAGAATAATGAGATACCGCTAGCGCGCTCCACAGCCTCTGTTGTAACAACGTCGGCTTTAAGGTCCTTACCGTCAATAAAACCGTAATCTGTGCCCTCTGAGCGTTCAAGAACTAACTTCCCGACAACTGTATCCTTCTTAACCTCTGCTTCAAGACTCTTTTTATCTAAAACTAGTTTAGGTTTATATAAATCTTTCTCAGATGACTTGACCATAATTGAAACTGGTTCTTTAACAGCAATCGCTACTTTGTTTTCTTTACCTTTCGTAACTTTTACTGATTCTTGACCTTTAATCGTATAGTTTGCTGGAATAATTTCTTGTTTCGAGAATTGTGAGAAACCATAGTTAAGCAATTTAGCTGTTTCATCGAAGCGTGCTTTTCTTGAGCCCTCTCCCTTTGTATCTACAGCCTTCATAACAACAGAAATTAAACGTGTACCATTGCGCTCTGCTGTACCTGTAAAGCAATGTCCAGCAAAGTCTGTTGTACCTGTTTTTAATCCGTCAACGCCTTCATATTGGAACACCAATCCTGGCAACATAAAGTTCCAGTTCTCCATTTTAATGGCATCTTCTGTACCTTCACGGAACGTCTTTTTTGCAATTTTAGAAGTTTTTAATACGTCTGGATGATCTTTTAGTAAATGATATGCTAATTTAGCTACAGATTTTGCAGGCATTACGTTTTCATCACTTGGTCCAGTACCAGCTGGCTGCATACCAAACAGATCTGCATTGTTAAGACCAGTAGAATTCACGAATTTATAATCTTTAAGACCAAGCTCTTCTGCTTTTTTATTCATTAGTTTAATAAACTCAGTTTCAGAACCAGCAACTGTTTCTGCAATAGCTACTGTTGCAGCATTTGCAGAGTAAATTGCCATCGCCTCATATAATTCACGAATTGTGTATGATCCATCTCTACGCAATGGTACATTACTTAACGCACGGTTTTGGGATAATTTATACGTATAATCAGTTACGTGATATTCCTGATCCCATTTAACTGTACCTGCATCAATTGCATCTAATAACAGATATTCAGTCATCATTTTTGTCATACTCGCGATACCTAGTGCAGTATCAGCATTTTGTTCATATAAAATTTTTCCTGAATCTGCGTCAATTAAAATTGCAGCATCCACATGTAGTCCTAAATCTGTTTCTGCATTTGCCTTCGCTGGAATACCTGCTAAAACACTAAATAACAAAACAGGAATTAGGAGTAAGCGAATGACAGTGTTCATTGTCTTTTTCACCTTTAAAGCCCTCCAAAAAAATAATCTAGTCCTCGACATTTTATCATATATAGTCACGTCCGTGCGCAATCTCTAGTATAAAAAAATGCTCTCGTGTCATCTTTGTAGACGATTCGAGAGCATAAAAGTTGCTAGTAATATATTACATCGAATAGTTTGGTGATTCTTTTGTGATTTGTACATCATGTGGATGTGATTCACGTAGACCTGCACCTGTCATACGAACAAATTGAGCATTTTCACGTAAGAACTCAAGGTTTGCTGAACCGCAGTAACCCATACCTGCACGAACACCACCGATTAGTTGATAAATTGTATCTGCTAGTGGTCCTTTGTATGGAAGACGACCTTCAATACCCTCAGGTACTAATTTTTTTGCATCCTCTTGGAAGTAACGATCTTTTGAACCTTTTTCCATAGCTCCAATTGAACCCATACCACGGTAAACCTTGAAGCGACGACCTTGGAAGATTTCAGTTTCACCAGGAGATTCAGAAGTACCTGCAAGAAGTGAACCAAGCATTACAACGTTACCACCAGCTGCTAGAGCTTTAACGATGTCTCCTGAGTATTTAATGCCTCCATCAGCAATTATTGCTTTACCAAGCTCACGAGCTACTGTTGCACAATCGTAAACAGCTGTAATTTGTGGTACACCTACACCTGCTACGACACGAGTAGTACAAATAGATCCTGGGCCAATACCAACTTTCACTACATCTGCTCCAGCTTCAAATAATGCGCGGGCACCTTCAGCAGTTGCCACGTTACCAGCGATAATTTCAAGCTCTGGATAAGATTCACGGATAGAGCGAATTGTTTGTAATACACCTTCAGAATGACCGTGAGCTGTATCGATTACTACGATGTCTACTTGTGCTTCAACAAGCTTTTCAATACGTATCATCGTATCTTTTGAAACACCAACTGCTGCCCCTACTAATAAACGGCCATGGACGTCTTTTGCAGCGTTAGGAAACTCAATTACCTTCTCAATATCCTTAATTGTAATTAATCCAGTTAGTTTACCTTCTTCATCTACAATTGGTAACTTTTCGATTTTATATTGTTGAAGAATCTTTTCAGCATCCTCTAGAGTCGTTCCAACAGGAGCTGTAATTAAATCTTCTTTTGTCATTACATCTTCAATTTTTAAAGAATAGTCAGAAATGAAACGTAAGTCGCGGTTTGTAATGATCCCTACTAATTTTTGGTTTTCCATGCTATCAACAATTGGTACACCAGAAATTCTGTATTTGCCCATTAAATGCTCAGCATCGAAAACTTGGTGAGTCGGAGTTAAGAAGAATGGGTTTGTAATAACACCATTTTCAGAACGTTTTACTTTTTCTACTTGCTCAGCTTGCTCATCGATCGACATGTTCTTATGGATAATACCGATACCGCCTTGACGTGCCATAGCAATTGCCATTTTAGATTCTGTAACTGTATCCATGCCTGCGCTGACCATTGGAATATTTAATTTAATCTTCGGTGTTAGTTGAACTGATAAATCAACATCTTTCGGTAATACTTCTGAGTGCGCTGGTACTAATAATACATCATCAAAAGTTAGACCTTCTTTGGCAAATTTAGTTTCCCACATTTTCGTAACGTCCTCCTATAGTTAAAAGAATATTAATTGTAAGATTAACAACGTGCTAAGCTACTGTCAAGAAACTTATAAAAGAAAGACAATTCAGATTTTTCAGGATGACAACACTGATAGTCTTTTCGCTCTTTTTTACACTAAGAAAAATATAGCCTTTTTTTTAATTTCTTCTACATTTAATATAAATGTTAGTTAAGCTCTGTCTTATTTTAAGCAAGTTTTGTTGAATTATTGATTAATTATTAAGGTTTTTCATAAAAAAAAACAGCCAGCACTCAGCTGACTGTTTACATTGCCTAGCGACGTCCTACTCTCACAGGGGGAAGCCCCCAACTACCATCGGCGCTAAAGAGCTTAACTTCCGTGTTCGGTATGGGAACGGGTGTGACCTCTTTGCCATCATCACTAGACTTATTTAATTGAAAGAATTATTCTTTCAAAACTGGATAAACGGTGCATTGATTGTTTCAAACGTTTTGGTTAAGTCCTCGATCGATTAGTATTCGTCAGCTCCATGTGTCACCACACTTCCACCTCGAACCTATCTACCTCATCGTCTTTGAGGGATCTTACTTACTTGCGTAATGGGAAATCTCATCTTGAGGGGGGCTTCATGCTTAGATGCTTTCAGCACTTATCCCGTCCACACATAGCTACCCAGCGATGCCTTTGGCAAGACAACTGGTACACCAGCGGTGTGTCCATCCCGGTCCTCTCGTACTAAGGACAGCTCCTCTCAAATTTCCTACGCCCACGACGGATAGGGACCGAACTGTCTCACGACGTTCTGAACCCAGCTCGCGTACCGCTTTAATGGGCGAACAGCCCAACCCTTGGGACCGACTACAGCCCCAGGATGCGATGAGCCGACATCGAGGTGCCAAACCTCCCCGTCGATGTGGACTCTTGGGGGAGATAAGCCTGTTATCCCCGGGGTAGCTTTTATCCGTTGAGCGATGGCCCTTCCATGCGGAACCACCGGATCACTAAGCCCGTCTTTCGACCCTGCTCGACTTGTAGGTCTCGCAGTCAAGCTCCCTTGTGCCTTTACACTCTACGAATGATTTCCAACCATTCTGAGGGAACCTTTGGGCGCCTCCGTTACCTTTTAGGAGGCGACCGCCCCAGTCAAACTGTCCGCCTGACACTGTCTCCTGCCCCGCTAAGGGGCATGGGTTAGAATTTCAATACAACCAGGGTAGTATCCCACCGACGCCTCCTTCGAAGCTGGCGCTCCGAGATCTCTGGCTCCTACCTATCCTGTACAAGTTGTACCAAAATTCAATATCAGGCTACAGTAAAGCTCCACGGGGTCTTTCCGTCCTGTCGCGGGTAACCTGCATCTTCACAGGTACTATAATTTCACCGAGTCTCTCGTTGAGACAGTGCCCAGATCGTTACGCCTTTCGTGCGGGTCGGAACTTACCCGACAAGGAATTTCGCTACCTTAGGACCGTTATAGTTACGGCCGCCGTTTACTGGGGCTTCAATTCGCAGCTTCGCTTGCGCTAACCACTCCTCTTAACCTTCCAGCACCGGGCAGGCGTCAGCCCCTATACGTCACCTTACGGTTTTGCAGAGACCTGTGTTTTTGCTAAACAGTCGCCTGGGCCTATTCACTGCGGCTCTCATGCGCTTGCACGCTCAAGAGCACCCCTTCTCCCGAAGTTACGGGGTCATTTTGCCGAGTTCCTTAACGAGAGTTCTCTCGCACACCTTAGGATTCTCTCCTCGACTACCTGTGTCGGTTTGCGGTACGGGCACCTCTCACCTCGATAGAGGCTTTTCTTGGCAGTGTGAAATCAGGAACTTCGTCCATACGGACTCGCCATCACAGCTCAACGTTACAGTGTGCGGATTTGCCTACACACACGCCTTACTGCTTGGACGCGCATATCCAACAGCGCGCTTACCCTATCCTACTGCGTCCCCCCATTTCTCAAACGGTGAGGAGGTGGTACAGGAATATCAACCTGTTGTCCATCGCCTACGCCTATCGGCCTCGGCTTAGGTCCCGACTAACCCTGAGCGGACGAGCCTTCCTCAGGAAACCTTAGTCATACGGTGGACGGGATTCTCACCCGTCTTTCGCTACTCATACCGGCATTCTCACTTCTAAGCGCTCCACCAGTCCTTCCGATCTGACTTCAACGCACTTAGAACGCTCTCCTACCACTGACATCGTAGATGTCAATCCACAGCTTCGGTGAATCGTTTAGCCCCGATACATTTTCGGCGCAGCGTCACTCGACCAGTGAGCTATTACGCACTCTTTAAATGATGGCTGCTTCTAAGCCAACATCCTGGTTGTCTGTGCAACGCCACATCCTTTTCCACTTAACGATTACTTTGGGACCTTAGCTGGTGGTCTGGGCTGTTTCCCTTTTGACTACGGATCTTATCACTCGCAGTCTGACTCCCGTGTATAAATATCTGGCATTCGGAGTTTGTCTGAATTCGGTAAACCGGGATGGCCCCCTAGTCCAAACAGTGCTCTACCTCCAGTATTCTCATCACGAGGCTAGCCCTAAAGCTATTTCGGAGAGAACCAGCTATCTCCAAGTTCGATTGGAATTTCTCCGCTACCCACACCTCATCCCCGCACTTTTCAACGTGCGTGGGTTCGGGCCTCCAGTAAGTGTTACCTCACCTTCACCCTGGACATGGGTAGATCACCTGGTTTCGGGTCTACGACCACGTACTATTTCGCCCTATTCAGACTCGCTTTCGCTGCGGCTCCGCCTTCTAAAGCTTAACCTCGCACGTAATCGTAACTCGCCGGTTCATTCTACAAAAGGCACGCTATCACCCATTAACGGGCTCTAACTACTTGTAGGCACACGGTTTCAGGATCTCTTTCACTCCCCTCCCGGGGTGCTTTTCACCTTTCCCTCACGGTACTGGTTCACTATCGGTCACTAGGTAGTATTTAGCCTTGGGAGATGGTCCTCCCGGATTCCAACGGAATTTCACGTGTTCCGCCGTACTCAGGATCCACTCAGGAGAGAACGAACTTTCGACTACAGGGCTTTTACCTGCTCTGGCGGACCTTTCCAAGTCGCTTCATCTAACTCGCTCTTTTGTAACTCCGTATAGAGTGTCCTACAACCCCAAGAGGCAAGCCTCTTGGTTTGGGCTCTTCCCGTTTCGCTCGCCGCTACTCAGGGAATCGATTTTTCTTTCTCTTCCTCCAGGTACTTAGATGTTTCAGTTCCCTGGGTCTGCCTTCAAGACGCTATGTATTCACGTCAAGATACTACGCGATTAAACGTAGTGGGTTCCCCCATTCGGAAATCTCCGGATCAAAGCTCACTTACAGCTCCCCGAAGCATATCGGTGTTAGTGCCGTCCTTCATCGGCTCCTAGTGCCAAGGCATTCGCCGTGCGCCCTTAATAACTTAACCAAGTTATTAAGCCTATAAAAAAACTTAAAAAATAAATGTGTTTGTTACAATTTCAATGTCGTTTTATCCAGTTTTCAAAGAACAAGTTTTGAAGTATTTCATTCGTAAGAATGAACCTTCAAAACTGAACGCAAAACGTAATCTTACAAACCCTAGGTTTGTATTCCGAAAATATCCTTAGAAAGGAGGTGATCCAGCCGCACCTTCCGATACGGCTACCTTGTTACGACTTCACCCCAATCATCTATCCCACCTTCGGCGGCTGGCTCCAAAAGGTTACCCCACCGACTTCGGGTGTTACAAACTCTCGTGGTGTGACGGGCGGTGTGTACAAGGCCCGGGAACGTATTCACCGCGGCATGCTGATCCGCGATTACTAGCGATTCCGGCTTCATGTAGGCGAGTTGCAGCCTACAATCCGAACTGAGAACGACTTTATCGGATTAGCTCCCTCTCGCGAGTTGGCAACCGTTTGTATCGTCCATTGTAGCACGTGTGTAGCCCAGGTCATAAGGGGCATGATGATTTGACGTCATCCCCACCTTCCTCCGGTTTGTCACCGGCAGTCACCTTAGAGTGCCCAACTAAATGATGGCAACTAAGATCAAGGGTTGCGCTCGTTGCGGGACTTAACCCAACATCTCACGACACGAGCTGACGACAACCATGCACCACCTGTCACCGTTGTCCCCGAAGGGAAAACCATATCTCTACAGTGGTCAACGGGATGTCAAGACCTGGTAAGGTTCTTCGCGTTGCTTCGAATTAAACCACATGCTCCACCGCTTGTGCGGGCCCCCGTCAATTCCTTTGAGTTTCAGTCTTGCGACCGTACTCCCCAGGCGGAGTGCTTAATGCGTTAGCTGCAGCACTAAGGGGCGGAAACCCCCTAACACTTAGCACTCATCGTTTACGGCGTGGACTACCAGGGTATCTAATCCTGTTTGCTCCCCACGCTTTCGCGCCTCAGCGTCAGTTACAGACCAGAAAGTCGCCTTCGCCACTGGTGTTCCTCCAAATCTCTACGCATTTCACCGCTACACTTGGAATTCCACTTTCCTCTTCTGCACTCAAGTCCCCCAGTTTCCAATGACCCTCCACGGTTGAGCCGTGGGCTTTCACATCAGACTTAAAGGACCGCCTGCGCGCGCTTTACGCCCAATAATTCCGGACAACGCTTGCCACCTACGTATTACCGCGGCTGCTGGCACGTAGTTAGCCGTGGCTTTCTAATAAGGTACCGTCAAGGTACAGCCAGTTACTACTGTACTTGTTCTTCCCTTACAACAGAGTTTTACGATCCGAAAACCTTCTTCACTCACGCGGCGTTGCTCCATCAGGCTTTCGCCCATTGTGGAAGATTCCCTACTGCTGCCTCCCGTAGGAGTCTGGGCCGTGTCTCAGTCCCAGTGTGGCCGATCACCCTCTCAGGTCGGCTACGCATCGTCGCCTTGGTGAGCCGTTACCTCACCAACTAGCTAATGCGCCGCGGGCCCATCTTATAGCGACAGCGAGATGCCGTCTTTCAGTATTTCACCATGAAGTAAAATAGATTATTCGGTATTAGCCCCGGTTTCCCGGAGTTATCCCAAACTATAAGGTAGGTTGCCCACGTGTTACTCACCCGTCCGCCGCTAACGTCAAAGGAGCAAGCTCCTTCTCTGTTCGCTCGACTTGCATGTATTAGGCACGCCGCCAGCGTTCGTCCTGAGCCAGGATCAAACTCTCCATAAAAAGAAATTTGATTAGCTCAAATTGTTTTGCTGGCATCATGTTTGATGTCCAAAATTTTGTTTCGTTCACTAACTCAAGGTTAGCTACTAAAAACTTTATTGATTACGTTTTGCTTGTTCAGTTTTCAAGGTTCATTTGCAATTGTTATCTCTTTGTTAAGAGCTAACTTTTATATAATAACATGTTTCATACAGAATGTCAAACAGTTATTTTATTTTCATATTGTTCTAGCTGTATGTTCAACAGCAACTTTTATATAATACCACCTACTTTATAGAACGTCAATAGTTTTATTCTTTTTTTTATAAGATTTCATAACCTAAACCTTGGCCATGATTTTAAAAATTGAATAGTACGGTTTCTTCCTATTTCTAAAAGCGTTTCTTTAGTCTCTTCATCTAAATCAAATTGTGTGGCGCTATAATCATCAACAGGAATAAAAATAATATCTCGTTCATGCCGTCTTGAAATATATCTTTCATCATGAGCATCTTTCATAGTAGAAAATAAGGCTTCAAATAAATTTAATCCGTTTTTAATTTCATGTGGGTGTTGTTCTTCTCTACGTCTACTCAATTTAAGGCCTATAATCGGTCGCACTTTGCGTCCCTCTCTATCATCAAATACCCATAACGGAAAATTACTCAATACGCCGCCGTCTACAATAACTGAATCCCCTTTCCCTGTTTTTAATGTAACAGGTTCAAAGAAAAAAGGTATACCACAACTCATACGTAAAGCACTTGCTACAGAAAAATTCCTCGCTTCGATATGATATTTTTGTAAATCATCTGGTAAAACTATCATTCTGCCATTTGTTAAATCTGAAGCCACTAATTTTAATGAATCTTTAGGTAAATCTCCGAATGTATAAACGCCTTTTGCAGCCAACTTCTGAAAAAACCATTTTTCTAATGCTTTTCCTTTATATAAACCTAAATGGTGATAAACATTAACCCACTTCATGAATGGGAAAGGTAATATTGTTTTCCTTGGATCTAGTAATAAAGGTACATCCAACTCTTCCAACATAGTTTGGATTTCTTTTCCGCTATATCCTGCAGCAATAAAAGCAGCTAATATTGCCCCAGCGCTCGTTCCAGCTACCCGTTTAAAGCGAAAATTTTCAGCTTCTAGTACTTGATACGCCCCAACTAGCGCAAACCCCTTCAAACCACCACCAGAAAAAACACCATCAATCCACAAAATTCCCTCTCCTTTTTCAAATAATCTTTATATTATAAGGACTAGTAACAACAATTAGAACTAAAAATACAGGTTTATGTCGAATTTCTACAGCTCTTTGAATACCATCTATTAAATAAAAAGGGATTAAGCACTGTTATACAGAGCCTAATCCTTTTTTATTTCTGAGAGCTTTGAATGGTTTGAAGGGGCTCGACAAGAACTTACCGATGATCCAGATGTAACAGTTCCTTTATGGGTGTAGGGGTAGTCCTTCACCTTTTTAGTTTATTTACAGTAAAATGTCGTTATATAGCCGTTTTGTAGAGGGGTCAAGATATGGCTCTTTAAATAGATGAGTGCGAAGCCTTTTTTAACATTTAATTTTATAAAAAAACAAAATCAATCTTAAGGGGTCACTACCTAGTCAGTTGATCTTGTTTTTAATTGCATAAAAATATTCACCAAAATAACTAACAATGGGTGCAATATAAATGCTATGGCTATTTGAGAATGTGAAGCATTAAAATATTACGCATCCGTATCTAGAAGATAGATGTTCAGCACCGTAAATAGCGTTAATATAGCTATTACAGTGTAACGAATGACATTTAGAGAGCCACAAAATTAAAACAATGTAGAAATAAATATGTGTACGGGTAAAGTAATGGCTTCATCTATTGCATATGAAACAGGTATATCAGAAGTAATCACTAACCGATAAGCGTAAGCCCCAGTAAAACAAACGTGTAAAAAAAGAGTAATAGATTAGAAATTAATTTTTTTCATTTTTTAACCTTTTTTAATTTAGGTTGTTACTTTGGGTGCAATACTCCCTTTACAGAATGTAAGACAATAAAACATTAAGAAGAGATGCAATATGGAATTCGTAACAACAAAAGTAGAAGGGTGTTTACTATCAGTTGAATACGTAGACGGAATTGTACGTATTCAAAACAAAACAGCTTTAAACAACTTGTTAAAAGACCTGTCTCATTGGACTACACCCTTCTCATCTCTTTACGTAAGTCTTCTGTCGGTTAACAATCGAGTAGGAGGGAGCGATTAACTCCCGTCCTCTCACACCACCGTACTTACGGATTCGTATACGGCGGTTCTATGTAGTCTGACGAACAGCGATTTTGTATCTCCCTATTCGTTGTGCTTTTGGGTCTCTCCTTGCCACTTGTATTCTCAGCCCTCTTAATGTCTCCCATGGGATTCACCATTTCTTCCACTAAATAAGTCCATCTTTGGATTGTCTGCTTCATCGAATAAGTGAAATTTGAGTTTATTCCACACTCCTTCATGGTTCGGTCCTTCCCATGTTAACGGTACTATGACCTCTGCTGACTTCTGATGGTTCAGCTACTTGTCATCAAGCAGGTTATGAAGGGTACTTCACGTTTCCATCAGACCTCCCCGGGTAAGCGTATGCACTTTCACACCATCTATCCGCCTCATTTACTCGATATGACCTTCGACAGAAAGGATTTTGTGTTGTTATGCAAACTCATCCAATCATACCTAGCCTACTATGAGGTTCGTGTTCCTCGGACCGGTGTTTTGCCTCCAGCTTCCTTCAGATTCCGCGTCGCCACGGACACCCTTGCTCTTGGCTAACCTCTACTTCTGTCTTCAGGGTTCGGGACTTGCACCCTATAGTTCATACGCATGCCGGGCGCACATAAAAAAACAGCCAGCACTCAGCTGACTGTTTACATTGCCTAGCGACGTCCTACTCTCACAGGGGGAAGCCCCCAACTACCATCGGCGCTAAAGAGCTTAACTTCCGTGTTCGGTATGGGAACGGGTGTGACCTCTTTGCCATCATCACTAGACTTATTTAATTGAAAGAATTATTCTTTCAAAACTGGATAAACGGTGCATTGATTGTTTCAAACGTTTTGGTTAAGTCCTCGATCGATTAGTATTCGTCAGCTCCATGTGTCACCACACTTCCACCTCGAACCTATCTACCTCATCGTCTTTGAGGGATCTTACTTACTTGCGTAATGGGAAATCTCATCTTGAGGGGGGCTTCATGCTTAGATGCTTTCAGCACTTATCCCGTCCACACATAGCTACCCAGCGATGCCTTTGGCAAGACAACTGGTACACCAGCGGTGTGTCCATCCCGGTCCTCTCGTACTAAGGACAGCTCCTCTCAAATTTCCTACGCCCACGACGGATAGGGACCGAACTGTCTCACGACGTTCTGAACCCAGCTCGCGTACCGCTTTAATGGGCGAACAGCCCAACCCTTGGGACCGACTACAGCCCCAGGATGCGATGAGCCGACATCGAGGTGCCAAACCTCCCCGTCGATGTGGACTCTTGGGGGAGATAAGCCTGTTATCCCCGGGGTAGCTTTTATCCGTTGAGCGATGGCCCTTCCATGCGGAACCACCGGATCACTAAGCCCGTCTTTCGACCCTGCTCGACTTGTAGGTCTCGCAGTCAAGCTCCCTTGTGCCTTTACACTCTACGAATGATTTCCAACCATTCTGAGGGAACCTTTGGGCGCCTCCGTTACCTTTTAGGAGGCGACCGCCCCAGTCAAACTGTCCGCCTGACACTGTCTCCTGCCCCGCTAAGGGGCATGGGTTAGAATTTCAATACAACCAGGGTAGTATCCCACCGACGCCTCCTTCGAAGCTGGCGCTCCGAGATCTCTGGCTCCTACCTATCCTGTACAAGTTGTACCAAAATTCAATATCAGGCTACAGTAAAGCTCCACGGGGTCTTTCCGTCCTGTCGCGGGTAACCTGCATCTTCACAGGTACTATAATTTCACCGAGTCTCTCGTTGAGACAGTGCCCAGATCGTTACGCCTTTCGTGCGGGTCGGAACTTACCCGACAAGGAATTTCGCTACCTTAGGACCGTTATAGTTACGGCCGCCGTTTACTGGGGCTTCAATTCGCAGCTTCGCTTGCGCTAACCACTCCTCTTAACCTTCCAGCACCGGGCAGGCGTCAGCCCCTATACGTCACCTTACGGTTTTGCAGAGACCTGTGTTTTTGCTAAACAGTCGCCTGGGCCTATTCACTGCGGCTCTCATGCGCTTGCACGCTCAAGAGCACCCCTTCTCCCGAAGTTACGGGGTCATTTTGCCGAGTTCCTTAACGAGAGTTCTCTCGCACACCTTAGGATTCTCTCCTCGACTACCTGTGTCGGTTTGCGGTACGGGCACCTCTCACCTCGATAGAGGCTTTTCTTGGCAGTGTGAAATCAGGAACTTCGTCCATACGGACTCGCCATCACAGCTCAACGTTACAGTGTGCGGATTTGCCTACACACACGCCTTACTGCTTGGACGCGCATATCCAACAGCGCGCTTACCCTATCCTACTGCGTCCCCCCATTTCTCAAACGGTGAGGAGGTGGTACAGGAATATCAACCTGTTGTCCATCGCCTACGCCTATCGGCCTCGGCTTAGGTCCCGACTAACCCTGAGCGGACGAGCCTTCCTCAGGAAACCTTAGTCATACGGTGGACGGGATTCTCACCCGTCTTTCGCTACTCATACCGGCATTCTCACTTCTAAGCGCTCCACCAGTCCTTCCGATCTGACTTCAACGCACTTAGAACGCTCTCCTACCACTGACATCGTAGATGTCAATCCACAGCTTCGGTGAATCGTTTAGCCCCGATACATTTTCGGCGCAGCGTCACTCGACCAGTGAGCTATTACGCACTCTTTAAATGATGGCTGCTTCTAAGCCAACATCCTGGTTGTCTGTGCAACGCCACATCCTTTTCCACTTAACGATTACTTTGGGACCTTAGCTGGTGGTCTGGGCTGTTTCCCTTTTGACTACGGATCTTATCACTCGCAGTCTGACTCCCGTGTATAAATATCTGGCATTCGGAGTTTGTCTGAATTCGGTAAACCGGGATGGCCCCCTAGTCCAAACAGTGCTCTACCTCCAGTATTCTCATCACGAGGCTAGCCCTAAAGCTATTTCGGAGAGAACCAGCTATCTCCAAGTTCGATTGGAATTTCTCCGCTACCCACACCTCATCCCCGCACTTTTCAACGTGCGTGGGTTCGGGCCTCCAGTAAGTGTTACCTCACCTTCACCCTGGACATGGGTAGATCACCTGGTTTCGGGTCTACGACCACGTACTATTTCGCCCTATTCAGACTCGCTTTCGCTGCGGCTCCGCCTTCTAAAGCTTAACCTCGCACGTAATCGTAACTCGCCGGTTCATTCTACAAAAGGCACGCTATCACCCATTAACGGGCTCTAACTACTTGTAGGCACACGGTTTCAGGATCTCTTTCACTCCCCTCCCGGGGTGCTTTTCACCTTTCCCTCACGGTACTGGTTCACTATCGGTCACTAGGTAGTATTTAGCCTTGGGAGATGGTCCTCCCGGATTCCAACGGAATTTCACGTGTTCCGCCGTACTCAGGATCCACTCAGGAGAGAACGAACTTTCGACTACAGGGCTTTTACCTGCTCTGGCGGACCTTTCCAAGTCGCTTCATCTAACTCGCTCTTTTGTAACTCCGTATAGAGTGTCCTACAACCCCAAGAGGCAAGCCTCTTGGTTTGGGCTCTTCCCGTTTCGCTCGCCGCTACTCAGGGAATCGATTTTTCTTTCTCTTCCTCCAGGTACTTAGATGTTTCAGTTCCCTGGGTCTGCCTTCAAGACGCTATGTATTCACGTCAAGATACTACGCGATTAAACGTAGTGGGTTCCCCCATTCGGAAATCTCCGGATCAAAGCTCACTTACAGCTCCCCGAAGCATATCGGTGTTAGTGCCGTCCTTCATCGGCTCCTAGTGCCAAGGCATTCGCCGTGCGCCCTTAATAACTTAACCAAGTTATTAAGCCTATAAAAAAACTTAAAAAATAAATGTGTTTGTTACAATTTCAATGTCGTTTTATCCAGTTTTCAAAGAACAAATTATTGGTGGAGCCTAGCGGGATCGAACCGCTGACCTCCTGCGTGCAAGGCAGGCGCTCTCCCAGCTGAGCTAAGGCCCCAAGAGGTATATATGGTGGGCCTAAATGGACTCGAACCATCGACCTCACGCTTATCAGGCGTGCGCTCTAACCAGCTGAGCTATAGGCCCTCTTAGAAGTTTATAATTATTTATAAACCTTCAAAACTGAACGCAAAACGTAATCTTACAAACCCTAGGTTTGTATTCCGAAAATATCCTTAGAAAGGAGGTGATCCAGCCGCACCTTCCGATACGGCTACCTTGTTACGACTTCACCCCAATCATCTATCCCACCTTCGGCGGCTGGCTCCAAAAGGTTACCCCACCGACTTCGGGTGTTACAAACTCTCGTGGTGTGACGGGCGGTGTGTACAAGGCCCGGGAACGTATTCACCGCGGCATGCTGATCCGCGATTACTAGCGATTCCGGCTTCATGTAGGCGAGTTGCAGCCTACAATCCGAACTGAGAACGACTTTATCGGATTAGCTCCCTCTCGCGAGTTGGCAACCGTTTGTATCGTCCATTGTAGCACGTGTGTAGCCCAGGTCATAAGGGGCATGATGATTTGACGTCATCCCCACCTTCCTCCGGTTTGTCACCGGCAGTCACCTTAGAGTGCCCAACTAAATGATGGCAACTAAGATCAAGGGTTGCGCTCGTTGCGGGACTTAACCCAACATCTCACGACACGAGCTGACGACAACCATGCACCACCTGTCACCGTTGTCCCCGAAGGGAAAACCATATCTCTACAGTGGTCAACGGGATGTCAAGACCTGGTAAGGTTCTTCGCGTTGCTTCGAATTAAACCACATGCTCCACCGCTTGTGCGGGCCCCCGTCAATTCCTTTGAGTTTCAGTCTTGCGACCGTACTCCCCAGGCGGAGTGCTTAATGCGTTAACTGCAGCACTAAGGGGCGGAAACCCCCTAACACTTAGCACTCATCGTTTACGGCGTGGACTACCAGGGTATCTAATCCTGTTTGCTCCCCACGCTTTCGCGCCTCAGCGTCAGTTACAGACCAGAAAGTCGCCTTCGCCACTGGTGTTCCTCCAAATCTCTACGCATTTCACCGCTACACTTGGAATTCCACTTTCCTCTTCTGCACTCAAGTCCCCCAGTTTCCAATGACCCTCCACGGTTGAGCCGTGGGCTTTCACATCAGACTTAAAGGACCGCCTGCGCGCGCTTTACGCCCAATAATTCCGGACAACGCTTGCCACCTACGTATTACCGCGGCTGCTGGCACGTAGTTAGCCGTGGCTTTCTAATAAGGTACCGTCAAGGTACAGCCAGTTACTACTGTACTTGTTCTTCCCTTACAACAGAGTTTTACGATCCGAAAACCTTCTTCACTCACGCGGCGTTGCTCCATCAGGCTTTCGCCCATTGTGGAAGATTCCCTACTGCTGCCTCCCGTAGGAGTCTGGGCCGTGTCTCAGTCCCAGTGTGGCCGATCACCCTCTCAGGTCGGCTACGCATCGTCGCCTTGGTGAGCCGTTACCTCACCAACTAGCTAATGCGCCGCGGGCCCATCTTATAGCGACAGCGAGATGCCGTCTTTCAGTATTTCACCATGAAGTAAAATAGATTATTCGGTATTAGCCCCGGTTTCCCGGAGTTATCCCAAACTATAAGGTAGGTTGCCCACGTGTTACTCACCCGTCCGCCGCTAACGTCGAAGGAGCAAGCTCCTTCTCTGTTCGCTCGACTTGCATGTATTAGGCACGCCGCCAGCGTTCGTCCTGAGCCAGGATCAAACTCTCCATAAAAGAAATTTGATTAGCTCAAATTGTTTTGCTGGCATCATGTTTGATGTCCAAAATTTTGTTTCGTTCGCCAACACAAGGTTAACTACTAAAAACTTTATTGATTACGTTTTGCTTGTTCAGTTTTCAAGGTTCATTACTTTATTTTAAGCGTCACCTCTTGGCGACTCATTAATAATATCAAGAATCTAAAACTATGTCAACACTTTCTCAAAAAAAATCAATAGTTTATAAAAATCTATTATTCTCCTTCTATATCACCATGTTAAGAGAGTTTATTTAGCCTCGGAACAATTGCGTTCGGATTCGTCTTTGCGCTTTGGCCTGCAAATGTTTTTTGTGCGAAAGCGTAGTGCTAACGCAGCGTCAGCAGCACGAAGTTGGTCACTCAGTCATTGCCACTAGACATGGCGTGCTTAGACTGAGTTCCTCTATTTCAGCGGATGTTTGTACACCCGCTGAAAATTAACTTACAACCGCATTCATCTCACCACCTATAGAGGTAGGAAACTTCTGTACCTGTCGCTACGCTTTCGGTACAGAAAACATTTATAACTGCCGTGTCACTTTCGCTACAGAAAACATTTACTGAAAGATGTTAATCGGTTGCCCTTCAATTTTTATAAATTCGTTATAATACGTGAAATATAGAAAGTACGATTTTTCCCTAAATCAAATATCTCCCCAGAGTGACTTAATTTGATAAGTGGTCGGGTTGGTGCAAATTTATTTATAAACATCACTTCGCCTTGTTCCAGATTAGATAGTTCAACTATTGTTCCTATAGGAAGGTCGGCAACAATATCTATTAGTGCACGAACTACTTTAATATCAAACTTTCCAAATTCAGATTCATTAATCATCTCTATGACTTTAAAGGAAGATTGCTTTGTTCTATACAATCGCTCACAGGTCATTGCATGGAATACATCTGCAACAGCGATGATTTGAGCAAAAGTAGAAATATTTGCGATTTTTTCCCCTTTCGGATAGCCACTACCATTTAAACGCTCATGGTGCTGAAAAATAGCCTCTTTTATTGTATCTTTTAATATCGTTAAATCTTTGACCATGTTATAGCTATAAATCGGATGCTTATAAATTTCAGCAAACTCTTGCTCTGTTAAGGTTGTTTTTTTATCGCGGATACGTGGATGAACTTTTGCCATTCCACAATCAGCTAATAACCCTCCAATTGCAACTTGAATTGTAATTCCTTTGTCATAGCCTAATTTTTGTGCAATCACTGAAGAAATCAATGCTGTTGCTACACAATGATGGTACAAATAATCCTTGGGATTCGAATACTCATTTAAATCAAAAATTATAGTCCGATCTTCTAAAACCATTTCTAATAATGGCAAAATGATTTTACGTGCTTTCGTAATATCTACCTTTGCCCCAGCTTCCCAATTTTTAAATTCTTTTTTGAATTGTTCAATAGAATTGTCATAAATCCTTTTAAAAGTTGGAATAGCCTCTATTGGAACGACTAATTCTGCTTCTTTTATCTCTGATTGAGCCTCTTTACCATCTTTATAAATTGGGACTCTCGAAATATTAAAAGCAAAAAAAACTTGTAAATGTTCATGGGAAATTATCGTGTTTTTAAAAATTATTGGATATCTTGTATTAGCAAAAATATCTTCAGAAATTACTTCTCCAACGCGTAACTCTGAAATAGGGACATGTATAGTTTCCACGCAATTAACTCCTCTTCACTATTTCGCTTGCTTAAATATAGTTAATTTTTATTTTATCATGGAATTCAAAATAATTACTTATTTTTCAAGATTTATGCTAAAAAACCGATGAACGGCAACATTAGCTGTCGTCATCGGTCTTTTATTATTCTTCTACTTGATCATTTTCTTCGTTAGATTCTTCATTAGACTCTTCTTCTTTTTCTACCTTCGCTACAGTTGCAACAAGCTCGTCATCGCCTAAACGAATTAAACGAACTCCCTGCGTACTACGACCAATTAAAGAGATATCATTCACATCCATACGGATTAGCATGCCGTTAATTGTAATAAGCATCAAATCTTCTGAACCATCAACAGTTTTTACAGCTACCATTGGACCGTTCTTATCTGTGATTTGAATTGTTTTTAATCCTACACCGCCACGGCTCTGTAAACGATATTCCTCTTCAGAAGTACGTTTACCGTAACCTTTTGCTGTAACAACTAAAATTTCCTGTCCTGGTTCAACAATTTCCATACCAACTACTTCGTCACCATCACGTAGTTTGATACCTCGTACACCACCTGCAGTACGGCCCATTGAACGAATATCCTCTTCTTGGAAGCGTACTAGCATTCCATCACGAGTACCGATAATCACTTGTTTATCGCCATCTGTTAAACGAACAGAAATGAGATCATCATCTTCTCGTAAACTTATAGCTATCAAGCCATTTGTTCGGATGTTAGCAAATTGAGATACTGGTGTACGCTTTGTAATACCTGTTTTAGTAGTGAAGATAAAGTATGCATCTTCATCAAATGAATCGACACGGATCATTGCTGTTACTTTCTCACCTTTTTCAATATTGAGTAAGTTAACAATCGGTAATCCTTTCGCTGTACGACCAAACTCCGGAATCTCATAACCTTTTGCTCTAAATACTTTTCCTTTTGAAGTGAAGAACAAAATTGTATCGTGTGTAGATGTATTCATAAGATGCTCAACAAAGTCATCTTCATTTGTACCCATTCCTTGTACACCACGACCACCACGTTTTTGACTGCGATATGTATTAGCAGCTAAACGTTTGATATAACCATTATGCGTTAAAGTTACAACCGAATTTTCGACTGGGATTAAATCCTCGTCCTCAATCATTTCTAAACCGCCAGAAGTAATTTCAGTACGTCGTTTATCGTTAAAGCGTTCTTTTAGTTCTAATATTTCAGTACGAATAATATCAACAATTTTAGCCTCATCCGCTAAAATCGCTTTTAATTCTGCAATTAATATTTGAAGCTCTTGATATTCTGCTTCAATCTTTTCACGCTCTAATCCACTTAAACGAACTAAACGCATATCTAAAATCGCCTGTGCTTGACGTTCAGATAAATTGAAACGCTCCATTAATTGTGGTTTCGCTTCATCACCGCTTCGCGAACCACGGATAATAGCAATAATTTCGTCGATATGATCAAGAGCAATACGTAAGCCCTCTAAAATGTGTGCACGATCTTCTGCTTTCCTTAAGTCAAATTCCGTACGACGACGGATAATAACTTTTTGGTGCTCTAAATAATGATGCAACATTTCTTTTAAGCCCATTACTTTAGGCTGACCATTTACTAATGACAGCATATTAATACCGAAGCTCGACTGCATTGCTGTTTGTTTATATAAATTATTTAAAACTACATTAGCATTTGCATCTTTGCGAACTTCAATGACTACTCGCATACCACGTCGGTCAGATTCATCACGCAAGTTTGTAATACCATCAATTTTTTTATCGCGTACAAGCTCTGCTATTTTTTCGATAAGCTTAGCTTTATTCACTTGGTATGGTAATTCATGAATAAGAATTGTTTCTTTACCATTGGATTTCTGTTCAATCTCTACCTTTGCACGAATAATGATAGAGCCACGACCTGTCTCGTAGGCACGACGAATGCCGCTACGTCCCAAAATTAATCCACCAGTTGGGAAATCAGGTCCTGGGATAATTTCCATCAATTCTTCCGTTGTAATAGCAGGATTTTCTGAAAGTGCAATTACCGCATCTATCGTTTCACCAAGTTGATGTGGCGGAATATTTGTCGCCATACCAACCGCAATTCCTGCCGCTCCATTTACTAATAAGTTCGGATAGCGACTTGGAAGGACAATAGGTTCCTTTTCTGAACCATCATAGTTATCTGTATAGTCAATTGTGTCTTTATTAATATCGCGAAGCATTTCCATTGCAATACGAGACATACGTGATTCTGTATAACGCATCGCTGCCGCTCCGTCGCCATCGACAGATCCAAAGTTACCGTGACCATCGACTAACATATAACGATAGCTGAAATCTTGCGCCATACGTACCATTGCATCATAGATAGATGAGTCACCGTGTGGATGGTATTTACCCATTACGTCCCCAACGATACGTGCTGATTTTTTGTACGCTTTATCTGCTGTATTCCCTAGCTCTTGCATGCCATATAATATACGGCGATGTACAGGCTTTAATCCATCTCGTACGTCTGGTAATGCACGAGAAACGATTACACTCATCGCATAATCGAGGAAGGATGTTTCAATTTCTTTTGTTATATTAACTCCTTTAACTCCGGAGCGTTCTTGTTCTGACAAAGTGTAGACCTCCTCTCAAGCAAAAATTAAATATCTAAATTAGCGTATACTGCATTTTCTTCGATAAATTGACGACGTGGTTCAACTTCATCGCCCATTAAACGTTCAAATGCTTGGTTTGCTTTAATTGCGTCATCTAATTCTACTTGCAACAATGTGCGGTGCTCAGGATCCATTGTAGTTTCCCAAAGCTGCTCTGCATTCATTTCGCCAAGACCTTTGTAGCGTTGCACATTTGGTTTTGGCATTTTTGGTAGTCGTTCTAAAATTTCTTTTAATGTTTCTTCGTCATAGCAATATTCAACATGCTTACCTTGCTTTACTTGATAAAGAGGTGGCTGTGCAATATAAATATAACCTGCCTCTACGAGCGGTCGAAGGAAACGGAAGAAGAATGTTAGTAGTAATGTGCGAATGTGGGCACCATCGACATCGGCATCTGTCATAATAACAATTTTATGATAACGAGCCTTTTCTAAAGTAAACTCTTCACCAATACCTGTGCCAAATGCTGTAATCATCGCACGAATTTCTGCATTCGATAAAATTTTATCTAAACGAGCTTTTTCGACGTTAAGGATTTTACCACGTAACGGTAAAATTGCTTGGAAGTGTCGGTCACGTCCAGATTTCGCTGACCCTCCGGCAGAGTCACCCTCAACGATATAAATTTCGCAATCAGCTGGATTTGTTGATGAACAGTCAGCTAATTTACCTGGCAAGCTTGATACTTCAAGTGCATTTTTACGACGTGTAAATTCACGTGCTTTTTTAGCAGCGACACGTGCACGAGCAGCCATTAAACCTTTTTCAACAATCTTACGAGCTACAGTTGGATTTTCTAACATAAATCGTTCAAAACCATCTGAGAATAAGGAGTTAGTAATTTGGCTAACTTCAGAGTTACCAAGCTTTGTTTTTGTTTGTCCTTCAAATTGTGGATCAGGATGCTTAACTGAAACAATAGCCGTTAACCCTTCACGAACATCCTCACCAGTAAGATTTGCATCTGACTCTTTCAATAGCCCATTTTTTCGCGCGTAATCATTAATAACACGTGTCAGAGCCGTTTTAAAACCAGACTCATGTGTACCGCCTTCATACGTATTAATGTTATTAGCAAATGAAAAAATATTTGAAGAGAATCCAGCGTTATATTGCATAGCAATTTCAACTGAAATGCCATCCTTTTCTCCTAGAACATCTATTGGATCATGGATTGGCTCTTTAGATTGATTCAAATGCTCGACATAAGAACGAATACCACCTTCATAATGATACGTAGTAGAGCGTTCCTCTCCTTCGCGTTCATCAGCAATTGTAATCTTGATACCACGATTTAAATAAGCTAATTCACGAATACGATGTGCTAAAATATCATATTCATAAACAGTCGTTTCTTTAAATATTTCAGGGTCTGCTTTGAAACGTGTAGTTGTTCCATTACGATCTGAATCACCGATAATCGTAAGCTCTTGAACAGTTTTCCCACGTTCAAATTTAATTTCATGAATATGACCCTCACGATGAACTTGAACGATTGTCTCGACTGATAGAGCATTTACAACAGATGCCCCTACACCGTGAAGACCACCAGAAACTTTGTATCCCCCACCGCCGAATTTACCACCAGCATGGAGCACTGTCATAATAACCTCAACAGCAGGCTTACCCATTTTCTCTTGAATACTTACTGGAATACCACGACCATTGTCTTCTACACGAATCCAATTGTCCTTTTCTATCGTTACATTTATATCTGTACAAAATCCTGCAAGTGCTTCATCAATACTATTATCAACGATTTCCCAGACTAAGTGGTGAAGCCCTTTAGAGCTTGTTGAACCGATATACATCCCTGGTCTTTTACGTACCGCTTCTAAACCTTCTAATACTTGTATCTGATCGGCTTCATAAGCTTGATTTTGTAAACCTTCGTTCTCTATAGCCACGGCTTTCATCTACTCCTTCATAACATCATTGTGTGTAAATGAATGAACAGTCAACCGAGCTGACTATTACCATTCTTTTGTAATCTAAAAAACTCCCTGGCTAACTTTCTTCAATCGCTCCTTGTTTCACGTGAAACAGCTGTGCATGCTCCATCGTTTCATGATGAATTCCATCAACACTTGTAGTCGTAACAAAGGTTTGAACTTCACCTTGAATGGTATTTAATAAATGCGATTGGCGATAATCGTCGAGTTCCGACAATACATCATCTAAAAGTAGTATGGGTGTTTCATTTGTTTCTTGTTTAATTAATTCGATTTCAGCAAGTTTTAATGAGAGAGCGGTTGTACGTTGCTGTCCTTGTGATCCGTATGTTTGAACATCATAGTCATTTACCAAAAACTGTAAATCGTCTCGATGTGGACCAACAAGTGTTACACCTCGATCAAATTCACGTTCCTTAGCTTCCATTAGCTTTTTATGCAGGAAATCTTCAATTTCACTGGAATTATGTTCTTTTTCGATACCAGCTACTGTGCGGTATTTAATAACTAACGTTTCTTTCCCTTGTGAAATACCTGCGTGAATTGGTTCTGCCCACTCCTGCAATAAATCCATAAATTGAAATCTTTTTCGAATAATTTGGGTAGCTGCGTGAATATATTGTTCATTATAAACTTCGTACATCACGTCATCCGGCATTGCTTTACCTTGATTCATTTTTAAAAAGTGGTTACGTTGCTTTAAAATTTTTTGAAAGGTTAATAAATCATGTAAATAGACAGGCGAAATTTGCCCAATCTCCATATCAATAAAACGTCGCCGTATTTGCGGACTTCCCTTTACAACATTTAAATCTTCGGGTGCAAACATCACGACATTCATTTGGCCAATATAATGACTGAGGCGACTTTGTTCTATGTGATTTATCTTACCCTTTTTGCCTTTTTTCGTAATCGTAAGCTCAATCGGTAAAATACCATGCCTTTTTTGAACGGCCCCTTCTATTTTACCATAGTCTGAATCCCAACGTATTAATTCTTTATCGTTCGTCGTGCGGTGGGATTTAGCCATCGCCAATACGTAAATAGATTCCATAACATTTGTTTTTCCTTGAGCATTTTCACCAATAAAAACATTAATTTTTGGAGAGAAGTTTAAAGCTAAGGCATCATAGTTACGGTAATTTGTAAGTTTTAATTGCTCTATATGCATAATCTATTGTCCAGCGGTACCAACGATACGAAATCGACCACACCCAGGAATATTTACAATGTCACCGTCACGTAATTTACGACCGCGGCGATCATCTACTTCTCCATTTACATATACATCATTTTCGTGTAAAAACCACTTGGCCATGCCACCAGAGCTAATAGCATCGGTCATTTTTAAAAGTTGCCCTAATGTGACAAATTCTACATCAATTTCAATGTCCTTCATAGCTGAGTTCCCCTCCAAATACAGACTGTCTATCTCTCTATCATACCTAAAAATTCGTCATAAGTAAAAAAAGATAGCCGCAATTAGCGACTATCAGTACAATTTTCAAAGTGCTTTGAGTTTGAAATTATGAAGTTTATTCTCTATTTACTTCTTTCAACTTATTTCGGACACAATTAGGCCTCGGTTTAATTGATTTTCTAATAAGTACGTACAGGTAAAATCAATTGTAAAATAGCATCGTCATGAACAGAACGTAAAATAAATGGTCTCATTGCTCCTGTGAATTGAATGACTACCTCTTGACCATCAATTGCTTTTAGTGCTTCCATCATGTATTTCGCACTGAAAGAAATTTTTAAGTTCTCCCCTTCTAATGACTCAACAGGAATTTCTTCTTGAACTTTACCAATTTCAGGAGAATTAGAAGAAACTTCGACAGCTTGATTATCTAAAATCTCAAAACGTACAACATTATTACGATCACCACGAGCAACAAGAGATGCACGATCGATTGCTTGTAATAATGATTTACCATTAATCGTTAGATTTGTTTGGTACTCTTCTGGAATTAAACGTGATGTATCTGGGTAGTTACCTTCAAGTAAACGAGAGAAGAATAATACTTCTCCAGTTTTAAATAATACTTGCTGACTTGTTATAACAATTTGCACAAGATTTGTAGAATCCTCTAAAACTTTATTTAACTCATTTAAGCTTTTACCAGGAATTACAACACTATGTTCAACTTCAGGTAAATTTTCCAGTTGAACTTTACGTCTTGCCAAACGATGGCTATCTGTTGCAACACAGATTAATGTTTCATTTTTTATCTGCCAGTTTACACCTGTCAACACCGGTCTACTTTCTGAAGTGGCAACAGCGAATACTGTTTCACGGATAATCGACTTTAATAGATCTGCTGGAATAGTAAATTTTTGATCCTCTGTTAATTCAGGTAATAAAGGATATTCAGTAGCATCTGAGCCAATTAAGTGGAATTCAGATTTACCTGAACGGATATGAGTTTGGAAACCGGTTGTTACTTGAATTTCAACCTCATTTGTTGGTAACTTTCGTACAATTTCATTAAACATACGAGCTTGTACAACAATTGATCCTGTTTCTGTAATATGAATTATTTGTTGGCCATCTTCTTCAACTGGAATAAATGTTTGAATTGTAATATCAGCATCACTACCTGTTAAGCGAATACCCTCATCTGTTACATCAATTTTAATCCCCGTTAAAATTGGAATAGTCGTTTTTGAACTTACGGCTTTCATGACATCATTTAAACCCTCTAATAAACGGTCACGTAAAATATCAAATTTCATTCGTTTTCCCTCACATATTTATATTATTTATTTATATAAAATAAAAAAGATATAGTAATAGGCCCTGTGGATTTGTGGATAAGTACTTTCAAGTGAATAAAATCAGTCTATCCACATGTAGATAGACTGTGTATAAGTTTGTGTTTAAATATTGGTGTTGTCCACAGTATTATTTCCCTAGCATGCTTCGAATTTGTTTAATATCTTGCTGTAGCTGAACGTCATTTTTCAACATAGAAGATATTTTTTCGTGAGCATGAATAACAGTAGTATGGTCACGTCCACCAAATTCTTCGCCAATTTTCGGCAACGAAAAATCTGTTAATTCGCGAGATAAAAACATGGCGATTTGACGTGGGAAAGCAATTAACTTTGTACGTTTTTTCGCGGCAAAATCCTCTAAACGAATGTTAAAATGCTCTCCTACTGCATTTTGAATGTCTAATATCGTGACAGTTCGTGGCTTTGAATTAGGAATAATATCCTTTAATGCTTCTGCAGCCAAAGTCGCATTAATATCCTTGTTAACAAGTGATGAATAGGCTACGACGCGAATAAGCGCACCTTCAAGCTCCCGGATATTGGAGTCAATCTGGTTCGCAATATAGAGCATGACTTCATTTGGCACTTCTAGACCATCAGCCTTTGCTTTTTTTCGAAGAATGGCGATACGAGTTTCCAAATCAGGAGGAGCAATATCTGTAATTAGTCCCCATTCGAATCGAGAACGTAAACGATCTTCCAATGTCGGTATCTCCTTAGGAGGACGGTCACTGGAAATAACAATTTGTTTCGATTCTTCATGCAATGTATTAAAAGTGTGGAAAAATTCTTCCTGAGTTGATTCTTTTCCAGCTAGAAATTGAATATCATCAATTAGCAGCACATCTACATTGCGATATTTATTGCGGAAATCAAGTGCCTTATTATCTCGAATTGAGTTAATAAATTCATTTGTAAATTTTTCAGATGATAAATATACCACCTTTGCATTTGGATTGTGTTCCAATACATAATGACCAATCGCATGCATTAAGTGTGTTTTGCCAAGTCCTACTCCCCCATAGATAAAAAATGGGTTATAAGCCTTCGCAGGCGCTTCTGCGACAGCTAGCGAGGCAGCATGTGCAAAGCGGTTACCAGAGCCAATAACAAACGTATCAAAAGTATACTTCGGGTTTAACATACCTGGTGAAATATCATGGTGATCGTTATTTTTTGCTTGGATAATCGGCGCTGGTAAATCAAAATCGTCCGAATCCTGGTTTTTTTGAACAACAAACTTAATAAGCAAGTCTTCGCCTGTAAGCTCCGTTAATATACCTGTAATCAAATGAATATAATGATTTTCAAGCCAGTCTCGAGCAAACGAATTTGGCGCAGCAATTGTCACAGTAGAACCACTACCATTGTAGGAAAGTAGTTTAGTAGACTTTAGCCACGTTTCGAAGCTTGGTTTAGAAATTTTTTGTTCAACTTGAGCCAGGACATTATTCCATAGTTCTTCTAAATGTTCCAAGCTGCTAATCTCCTTTACAGTTCAATACATAAAAAATAGCGCATTTATAGAAACGGTAAATACGTTCATTTTACAACTAGTCCACAAACTCACAAGTTGTGGATAAAAGTTAACCAAAGGCTGTGATAAAAATTATCCACAGCATATCAACAGTTGTGGATAAAATAAAAGTTAATTTCAGTTTTCAACAAAGTTAAGCACAGATATCGTATCAGAAAAACAAAGCTATTTCAATAGTTTGTGAAACTTATCCACATACCTTTTATTTATGCACGTCCTAGTTGTCCACAAGGTATGCTTATGTGAAAAAGGTGTAGATAAACGTTGTGGATAAAAAATAATGCAAAAAATACTATACACAACTCTGTGTAAAAAAAACAAGTACTCTGTGGATAAATTATTTTTTTATTCTGTAGAAGATGATCGTAGTGAATAATTACATAGATTTTGAGTAAATATAGAAATTTATAAAATTCATTGACAAAATAACTAGTTACTTTATATAATATTCAAGTCTGTATGTTGAAAAATTCAACTCATCCAGGAGGTGTCTATATAAATGAAACGTACTTACCAACCAAAAAAACGTAAGCACAGCAAAGTTCACGGTTTCCGCGCACGTATGAGCACGAAAAACGGTCGCAAAGTTCTTGCTGCTCGCCGTCGTAAAGGAAGAAAAGTATTATCAGCTTAAAATAAGTCCACTGAGACACATCAGTGGTCTTTTTTTTCTTTATTTTTGGTAAACCTAGAAATGAGGATTAAAGGATAATTATTAAGTAGCAGGTGAAAGTAATGAAAAAACGCCAAAGAGTGAAAAAAAACGATGATTTTCAAAAGGTGTTTAAAAAGGGTAAATCTTTCGCTAATCGTCAGTTTGTCGTTTACTTTTTAGAAAAAGAGGGACAAACAGAATTTCGTGTAGGATTATCTGTTAGTAAAAAGCTTGGGAATGCAGTAACACGCAACCAGATCAAACGCTATATTCGACAAAGTATCCATGAAATGAAGGATGAACTGAAGTCGAATATGGACTATGTTATTATCGCCAGACAACCGGCGGCCACTATGGATTTTCATGAAGTAAAACAAAGTTTGCAGCATGTACTACGAGTCGCAAAGGTATTAAAGAAGACGTAATATGGATGGCAACCAAAGTGGTGAATAGAAGCGTTTCTGTGCGAATGTGAAGCCAGTGAAAATACTCATAGGGGTATTTTTGAGTGGATTTTCACTACAATATATGAATTATTAGTAACATTACTTAGTAAATATGTGCACATTGTTAGAATATTTAGTAGAGTGAAACGTTATATGCATGATAAAATAACTGATAACTTTATTCAGTAGCAGGGAACTGTAAATGTCTAAAGAAGAGAACGCATATAGTTTTAGAAAAAGTGAATAGTATTTGTAGGGGGAAGAAGGTTGAAGAAACAACTTTGGGTAATTCTGTCGCTAGCATCTGTAGCATTACTACTATCTGGTTGTACAGAATTCAAAGAACCAATCTCCAAAGAAAGCACAGGCTTCTGGAATGAATTCATTGTTTGGCCATTAGTGTCAGTGATTAAATACTTTGCTGATATGCTTGGTTCATATGCATGGGGGATCATTATTGTAACGATTATCATTCGTTTAGCAATTCTTCCATTGATGATTAAACAAACAAAGAGCTCTAAAAAAATGCAAGAAATTCAGCCGAAATTGAAGGAATTGCAAAAGAAGTATGCTTCTAAGGATGCACAGACACAACAACAGTATCAAAAAGAGATGATGCAGCTTATGAGTGAGTCTGGTGTCAATCCACTTGCTGGATGTTTACCTGTATTCATTCAAATGCCAATTTTAATTGGTTTCTACCATGCGATTAGTCGTATGAATGCTACACCTGCTTTTGATTTAGGAAATTTCTTTATTTTCCCGTTAGCAGATCCTGCACCGGCATTAGCAATTACTGCTGGTTTAATGCAATTTCTAGTTTTACGTACGGGCCCAGCGATGGATAACCCTCAAATGAAGATAATGATGTACATTATGCCATTTATGATTATTGGTTTCGGTATAGCATTGCCAGCAGCATTATCATTATACTGGGTAATCGGTAACATTATTTCGATTATGCAAAACCTGTTTATTTACAAACCTTGGGAAAAAAATAAAACACAACCTGCTCAAAATGGAGGGGCTAAAAAGTGAAACAACTTACGCAAATAGGCGCAACAACACAAGAAGCGATCTCATTGGCGTTACAGAAACTTGGCAAAACCCGTGAACAAGTAGATGTTGAAGTTTTACAAGAAGGTAAAAAAGGATTTTTAGGTTTTGGGGCACGATCTGCAGAAGTTCGTGTAACAGTAAAAGAAGTACAGGTTCGACCAACAATTGAAGTAGAAAAAGCTGAACAGCAAAATACGACTCAATTTGTCGAACCAACAGTAATAGATGATGTTGAAACAAGAAGTTCACAAGTTTCTGAACAACCAAGTGATATCGAAGCTGTTCAACAAATCATAGAGGCACAAAAAGAGGAAGAAGAAACCTCAGTAAATCCAATTGAAGATGCAAAGACTTATTTAGTAAATATTGCTGAACAATTGGATATTCATGATCTTGAGGTTGAAACGACACGTGAAGGGAAATATGTTTTATTTCAACTAAAAAGCGAGAAAGCTGCACTGCTTATAGGGAAACGTGGTCAAACATTAAATTCCCTGCAACAATTAACACAACTTGTGTTAAATAAAAGTGCCAAGCAGTTCTTAATGGTGAAATTAGACGTAGAAAACTATCGTGAACGTCGTCAAGTAGCTTTGGAGTTACTGGCAGATCGTATGGCAGATAAAGCACTTCGCTTAAATCAGCGTGTGACATTTGAGCCAATGCAGTCGTACGAGAGAAAAATTATTCATAATCAATTAGCAAATCGCTTTGATATTGAAACATACTCAGAAGGAACGGAGCCTAATCGTTATTTAGTCATTGAACCTGTAAAGAACGGTTAAACTTCGTAAAAACATACAGACAAAAGTCAAAAGTCATTTTATCGTCATGATAAAATGACTTTTTTTATGTTGTTGAAAAACAAGATGGCCAAGGGAATCTTTGTGAATGTTGTGGCGCTTTAGATGAGGGGGAATTCCGTTCCAGGCTACTCGCTTTCCTGTGGGCGAGCGTCGAGAGAGCCATACTTCTAGCATCCGCAATTCTTGTCGAAATACGTACAAAAATGTAAAGCTTTCTTATTATCCACAATTGGAAATTATCCTTACTTTAGATTTTGCAGAAAATATGTTAGTCTAAGGTGTTAGTAAGTGTTGGTCGGTTTTATTTATCCACATGTGGATAACGTTAAGGAGGTCATTAAATGGAGTTTGATACAATTGCTGCGATATCCACACCTATGGGTGAAGGAGCTATTGCTATTGTTCGTTTAAGTGGGAACGAAGCAGTCTCGATTGCAGATAAAATATTCAGATCGCCTGGTGGGAAAAGTTTAACAACGAAGGCTTCACATACAATTCATTATGGACATTTGGTCGATCCAAAAACAAATGAGATTGTTGAGGAAGTAATGCTGTCATTAATGCGCGGACCTAAAACATTCACTCGTGAGGATGTAATAGAAATTAACTGTCACGGGGGACTAGTTTCGGTGAATCGTGTATTAAAGCTAGCATTAACAAATGGAGCAAGACTAGCAGAACCAGGTGAATTTACAAAACGCGCATTCTTAAATGGACGTATCGATTTATCACAGGCTGAAGCAGTCATGGATTTAATAAGAGCAAAAACTGATAGAGCGATGAATGTTGCGTTGGGACAAATGGATGGCAAACTATCGCGTTTAATTGGTGACTTACGCCAAGCATTACTAGAGACATTAGCGCAAGTAGAGGTTAATATAGATTATCCGGAGTATGATGATGTAGAAGAGATGACAGTACCAGTATTAGTAGAAAAATGTACATGGGTACGAAATGAAATTATTAAACTTCTGCAAACATCTTCTCAGGGGAAAATATTACGAGAAGGTCTATCAACTGTTATTTTAGGCCGCCCAAACGTTGGGAAATCTTCTCTTTTAAATAGTTTAGTACAGGAGAATAAGGCTATTGTGACAGATATAGCGGGTACAACTCGTGATATTATAGAAGAGTACGTGAATGTACGTGGTGTTCCTCTTCGTTTAGTCGATACTGCTGGTATTCGAGAGACAGAGGATATCGTCGAACGAATTGGTGTTGAACGTTCACGTGAGGCGTTGCGTGGCGCAGATTTAATTTTATTTGTTTTAAACTACGCAGAGGAATTGACTGCCGAGGATGAGCGTCTATTCGAAACAATTCAAGCGATGGATTACATCGTTATTGTCAATAAAACAGATCTACCGCAAAAAATTGATGTAGCTCGTGTTAAAGAGCTAGCTGGCAATCATCGCGTTGTGACAACTTCTCTTTTACAGGAAGAGGGTATCACAGAGCTAGAGGAAGCGATTGCCGCGTTATTCTTTGAAGGGCAAATTGAAGCGGGCGATTTAACATATGTTTCAAATGCAAGACATATTGCATTACTTCATCAAGCACAAGCAACGGTCGAGGATGCATTAGCTGGAGCACAAGCTGGTGTACCTGTTGATATGGTGCAAATAGATGTTACAAGAACTTGGGAAATACTTGGTGAAATTATCGGCGACACAGTACAAGAAAGCCTAATCAATCAGTTATTTTCACAGTTCTGCTTAGGAAAATAATTTTATTAAAGAAAGGAAGATACGAGCTATGCCAACAAATTATGAGGCAGGCACGTTTGATGTTATCGTAATTGGCGCAGGTCATGCTGGTTCTGAAGCTGCACATGCTGCTGCCAAAATGGGTGCTAACACACTGATGTTAACAATCAATTTAGATATGATTGCATTTATGCCATGCAATCCTTCCATTGGTGGTCCTGCCAAAGGAATCGTAGTACGAGAAATTGACGCATTAGGTGGCGTCATGGGGAAAGTTATTGATAAAACGCATATTCAAATGCGTATGTTAAATACCGGGAAAGGTCCTGCTGTGCGTGCATTACGTGCGCAAGCGGACAAAGTTTTATACCAACAAGAAATGAAACGCATCTTGGAGGAAACTGAAAACTTGACAATTCAGCAAGGGATGGTTGAAGAGCTAATAATTGAAGACGGGGAAGTAAAAGGTGTTATTACACAAATTGGCGCTATATACCGCGCTAAAACAGTTGTTATCACAACAGGTACATTCCTTCGTGGTGAAATCATTATTGGTGACGTAAAGTATTCAAGTGGTCCTAACAACCAACAACCGTCAATTCGTTTAGCTGATAACTTAAAAGAGCTTGGTTTTGACCTTGTGCGTTTTAAAACAGGTACTCCACCACGAGTGAATAACCGTACAATTGATTATGATAAAACAGAGATTCAACCAGGAGATGATGTTCCACGTGCATTCAGCTTTGAAACAACTGAATTCATCATGGATCAGCTACCTTGCTGGTTAACTTATACAAGCCTAGAAACGCATGAAATTATTGAGGCAAACCTACATCTTTCACCGATGTACTCAGGGATGATTAAAGGTACGGGTCCACGTTATTGCCCTTCTATTGAAGACAAGGTTGTGCGATTTAACGATAAACCGCGCCACCAAATTTTCTTAGAGCCAGAAGGTCGCAATACACGTGAAGTATATGTACAAGGCTTATCAACTAGCTTACCAGAGCATGTACAAACACGTTTACTAAAATCAATTCCTGGCTTAGAAAAAGCAGAAATGATGCGTGCTGGCTATGCTATCGAGTACGATGCAATCGTGCCAACACAATTGTGGCCAACTTTAGAAACAAAACGTATTAAAGGTTTATATACTGCGGGTCAAATCAACGGAACATCTGGTTACGAGGAAGCGGCTGCTCAAGGCTTAATGGCTGGGATAAATGCTGCTGCTAATGTACTTGGTAAACAAGAACTAATATTAAGTCGATCAGATGCTTATATTGGCGTATTAATTGATGATCTAGTAACAAAGGGAACAAATGAACCATATCGCTTACTAACATCTCGTGCAGAATATCGTTTGCTACTTCGTCATGATAACGCTGATTTACGTTTGGTAGAGCTAGGTTATAATGTGGGAATGGTTACTGAAGGAAGATATGCAACATTCAATGAGAAAAAAGAGCTGATTGAAAACGAAATTGCACGTCTCCGCGAAGTTATTATTAAACCAAATGAAGCAACACAAGCTACTATTCGATCTGTAGGTGGTAGTGAGCTAAAAGATGGTATCCGTGGAGCGGATTTATTAAAACGTACAGAAATGCATTATGAATTAGTTTCTTCGTTAATCCCAGCAGACATAGAGTTTTCGGATGAAGTGAAGGAACAAATTGAAATTCAGCTTAAATATGAAGGTTATATTGAGAAAGCATTGCAGCAAGTTGAAAAGCTTCATAAAATGGAGAATAAAAAAATCCCTGAAAATATTGATTATGACGCTATTTCAGGTCTAGCAACAGAAGCTCGACAAAAATTAAAACAAGTTACACCACTTTCCATTGCCCAAGCATCGCGAATCTCTGGGGTAAACCCAGCAGATATTTCAATATTACTTGTTTATATTGAGCAAGGTAAAATCGCACGCGTCAGCGGAGAATAATTAAGAACAGTAAAGTGAATAAGAGGCGGGCATTCTTTGTGCCCGCTTCCTATTTTTAATTTCTTTCAGCATTCATCTCCCATCTCCCATCTCCATAGGGGTGAAATGAATGTGGTTTCATTTGCAGGCCTATGCACAAAGCCGATTCCGGATGCAATTATGCTGAGGCATAATTGATGGCTTTGCTATTTTTATGTAAACGAGTACATGCTTACAGATCCATAATAGGTAGTAAAGCCAGTTAGAAAAAGGAGACTTTACATGAACGAACAACAATTTATCGAGGCTCTGAAGAAAAAGGGCATTGAACTTTCCGAAAAGCAGATTGCTCAATTCAAAAAATACTTTGAGTTACTTGTTGAGTGGAATGAAAAGATGAACTTAACTGCTATTACGGATTTAGAAGGGGTTTATTTAAAGCACTTTTATGATTCGATTAGTGCATCTTTTTATTTTGATTTTTCAAAGGTGACGACAGTTTGTGATGTTGGAGCAGGCGCTGGTTTTCCAAGTATTCCAATTAAAATCTGCTTCCCACATTTACATGTAACAATTGTCGATTCTTTAAATAAAAGAATTACATTTTTAAATCATTTAAGTGATGAGTTACAATTAGATAATATGAATTTTGTACATGCCCGTGCAGAGGAATTTGCTCAAAATGCAAAATATCGTGAACAGTTTGATGTTGTAACAGCTCGTGCGGTAGCCCGATTATCTGTCTTATCGGAGTTATGTGTACCGCTAGCAAAACAAGGTGGCTATTTTGTTGCTTTAAAAGCAGCAGCTGGCGCGGAAGAATTAAAAGATGCAAAAAAAGCATTGGCTACATTTGGGGCTACACTAAAAGAAGAATTTTCTTTCCAGCTACCTGTTGAAGAAAGTGACCGCATTTTATATATCTTTGATAAAATAAAAGGAACACCGAAAAAATATCCGCGTAAACCAGGTGTACCAAATAAATCACCGATTCAATAATTAGTGTTTCATGTGAAACTTCTCAAAGTAGAAAATATTTTTTCTATTTTGAGCATACATACTAGTTATGGATGTTTCACGCAAATGACATCTACGAACTATATACATTTTAGGAAATATAATAAATAATAATAGAAATGAAACAGAGCAAGATAGTTACTTAAAGGTGGTGCCACTTGGATGAAAAGTCCTTTTTCACGTTTTTTTGGAGGCGGGAATAAAACTGAGCCTATTGTGAAAAATGAAGTAGAACAAGCAGAGACGGTTCATGCAGCAGAAGAAGTTATAAAGCTGCCTATAGATCAAATTGTACCTAACCGTTTTCAGCCACGTACTATTTTTGATGATGAAAAAATTGAAGAATTATCAAGAACCATTCATACGCATGGTGTAATTCAGCCAATTGTTGTACGTAAAACAGCAGAAAATCGATATGAAATCATTGCTGGTGAGCGTCGTTATCGAGCAATGAAAAAGCTACAATGGACAGAAGTTCCGGCAATTGTAAGAAATTTAACTGATAAGGAAACAGCCTCTATCGCGTTAATTGAGAACCTACAGCGTGAGGAGTTAACAGCAATTGAAGAAGCTGTTGCCTATCAAAAACTATTAGAGCTGCATGAGCTTACACAAGAAGCTCTAGCCCAACGACTTGGAAAAGGACAATCCACGGTAGCCAATAAATTACGTTTATTAAAGCTGCCTGAAGAAGTGCAGCGAGCTATTATGAAGCGTGAAATCTCTGAACGACATGCACGTGCATTAATTGCAATTAAAGATCAGCCATTACAGCTAGAAGTTTTACAACAAACGATTGAAAATGATTGGAATGTTCGTCAGTTAGAAGAACAGATTTATTCTTTATTACATCCGGAGGCAGAAGCTCAAGAAGAAGCGGAGCCAAAGAAAGTAAAACCGAAACGTAAGGCCATTAGTAAAGACGTACGCATTGCTTTAAATACGATTAAACAATCGTTATCTATGGTAACAAAGAGCGGTATAACAGTTAAGACTGAAGAAGAAGACACAGAGGAATATTATCAAATTACAGTGAAAATACCTAAAAAGAAAAAGTCTTAAATAGTGATTGAATTGACTTTATGACATCATCAAAGTTGAGGATGATATTTTTATAACGTTACCATGTGTATAAATTGATTGGAGCGAAGGTTAAAAGCATCACGTCCTGTGATAGCGCCTTCTTGACCAACATCGTGTTGCCGCTTCGCTTTCGCGCAAGAAACATCTTTTGGCCCGAGACCCTGCAGCGAAGCGGGTTTCATCATGATGAAGAGCCACTTTTATATGTCAAAAAGAAGGAGGCATCTCAGTAATAAATCTGAGATGTCTCCTTTTTTGCATATATTCTTAATATTTTATACAACTATTTTCTGTTTTTTTGATAGAATGAAAGTAAGATAAAGGTATTGAATAGTGATTTTACAAATGATTTGTCAAAGTGAACCTTTGATAGATGAAAGCAGGTGCTTTTAAATGGGTAGAATTATAGCAATCGCCAATCAAAAGGGTGGCGTAGGAAAAACAACGACATCGGTCAATTTGAGCGCTTGTCTAGCATACTTAGGGAAGAAAGTGCTCTTAATCGATACTGATCCACAAGGAAATACAACAAGTGGACTTGGTGTTAATAAAGGAGAACTTCAAGGATGCATTTATGATGTATTAATTGATGATGAAAACGTTGAAAATGTCATTCAACAAACTAATGTAGAAAACTTAGCAATCGTTCCAGCAACCATTTCACTAGCAGGAGCAGAAATTGAATTAGTTTCGACAATTTCCAGAGAAGTGCGATTAAAGCATGCACTTCAAGATGTAAAAGAAGACTATGATTATATTATCATTGATTGTCCGCCTTCGTTAGGACTACTAACAATTAATGCTTTAACAGCTTCGGATGCGCTTATTATTCCTGTACAATGCGAATATTACGCATTAGAGGGGTTAAGTCAGTTATTATCAACTGTACGTTTAGTGCAAAAACATTTAAATCAGCAATTATACATTGACGGTGTATTATTGACGATGCTTGATGCACGAACAAACCTAGGCTTACAAGTTATTGATGAAGTAAAAAAATATTTTCAAGATAAAGTGTACAAAACAATTATTCCTCGTAATGTGCGATTAAGTGAGGCTCCAAGTCATGGGCAGCCAATTATCATTTATGACGCAAAATCAAGAGGTGCAGAAGTGTATTTAGAGATGGCGAGGGAAGTGATTAAAAATGGCTAAAGGTTTAGGGAGAGGCATAGGTGCATTATTTCCTGGAGAGTCTATAGAACAAAGTGGACAAGTGGAAGAAATACAATTAGAGCTTATCGTCGCAAATCCATTTCAGCCTCGTAAAATTTTCGATGAAGAAGCTTTACAAGAATTAGCTGACTCTATACAGGAACATGGTATTTTACAGCCAATTGCTGTACGAAAAAAAGGACGTAAATATGAAATTGTTGCTGGAGAACGCCGTTATAGAGCAACTCAATTAGCAGGTTTAGAGGTTATTCCGGCTATTATAAAAGAGCTATCAGATGCGCAAATGATGGAACTTGCTATTTTAGAAAATCTACAGCGTGAAGATTTAACTGTTATTGAAGAGGCTGAGGCATATCAAAGCTTAATGGAAAGCTTACATTTAACACAGGAGGAGCTATCCAAAAGATTAGGAAAAAGTAGACCCCATATAGCCAATCATGTTCGTTTACTTGCATTACCAGAGGATGTTCGTGGGTTTATGAATGATGGAACACTATCGATGGGACAAGGGCGAGCGTTACTAGGATTAAAAAATAAAAGAAGAATATCAGAAGTAGCAAATAAGGTCATTAAAGCAGGTTTAAATGTACGGCAAGTTGAAATGTTAGTACACAATTTGAATGAAGAAGTTTCACGTGAAACAACTCAATCAAAGAAAAAGGATATATTTGTAGCAGCTAAGGAGTCGCAGTTACGTGATTACTTTGGAACAAATGTACAAATTAGAAAAGCTAATAATAAAGGGAAAATTGAAATTGAATTTTACTCTGAAGATGATTTAGAACGCATTTTAGAAATATTAAATTTACAAGAAGAAGAATAAGAGAAATATCGATATTGTAATCAGAGCGCCGAACTACAAGGCGCTCTCTATTTTTCTAGAGAGAAGGAAGGTTGGGACGTGGTATTACTAGGGGCATTTATTAACGCATTGCTTATTATGGCAGGTTCATTAGTAGGACGTATTTTTAAAAATATTCCCGAATCGATGAAATCTACTGTATTATCGATTATTGGTTTAGCAGTTGCGCTTTTAGGGATTAAAATGGGCTTTGAAAGTGATAATTTTATTATTTTAATGATAAGTTTAGTGATAGGTACAGTAATTGGCGAGTGGTTAGATTTAGATAAGCAAATGAATAGACTTGGAAAATGGGTAGAATCTTTATTTAGTAAAAATCGTACTGATAATAATCAAATTGGGATAGCAGAAGGTTTTGTAACTGCCTCTTTAATATTTGTAGTCGGCTCTATGGGCGTCATTGGTGCGCTCGATAGTGGTTTGCGTAATGATCATAATATACTTATTACGAAAGGATTAATCGATGGATTTATATCGATTATATTAACATCTACATTAGGTATAGGAGTGCTATTATCTGCAGTACCTGTATTCGTCTATCAAGGTTTAATTGCACTTTTTGCGGGTGTTATCAGCTCTTTTATACCAGATGCTGCACTACAAATGTTTATTCAAGAAATGACTGCTGTAGGTGGTGTTATGATTTTGGCCATTGGTTTAAATATAGCAGGCTTAACTAAGATCAAGGCTGCTAACTTGTTGCCAGGTCTCATCATTGTTGGTATTGTGGTTGCTATCTTCTATATTTTTCAGTGAGTAACGATGTGCAGCGAGCAATAAAGCTCTTGAAAGTTTTTCCGCCATTGCATAAGAAATATGAAGTCTTGTATTTTGTAAAACAAGCATTTCCATAAAGCCTCCAACATTGACTATTCCTTTAATGGAAATATCACCGATGGGAGGCAATTGTTTTTTTACAGCTTTTCCCGGAAAAATAGGTCCATTCTGTACAGAAATATGTCCAACGTTTTGTTCACTTCCAAGACATGCATCAATCGCAATAATGAATGGTTTTATAGTATGATTGTGTAGCTGTTGCATAGTAGTGTCTAAATTAAGAGCATGCAAAGGATTGTCTAGAGAGCCTACAATTTCATATGGAAAACTAACAGACTTTTTTAGAAAGCTGCCTGTTAATGGCCCAAGTGTATCACCTGTACAACGGTCACTTCCAATACAACAGAAAATAAGGCGTTCATGATGAAAGGGTATATGTTCTAAAAATAATGTACTTAACTGCCAAACGATATTTTTACTTTCATGATGAAGAGAATAAGGGAGTAGCAATTTTGGTATAGTATTCATAAAAAAACTCACTTTCCTTTTTATTTGTAAAAAGTGCTCGATTTTTATGCAGTATACGCAAATTTTTAGCAAGTTATTCAAGAGGTGGTAATAATGGATTGGTTTAGTGAAAGGGTTTTAAAAAATGGTTGGGAAAAGCTAATGTCAGAGGATCTCTGGATAAATATAACAATAGCTTCAGTTAAGATTACTATTATCTTGATTGCATCGTGGCTAGCTGTACGATTAGGAAAAAAGTTTATTAAAAAAGTGTTTTTAATGCGTATGCGTTCACCTTTAGATCATTCGGAACGTCGACAAAAAACAATTTCAAGATTATTACAAAGTGTCATTTCCTATGTTGTTTATTTTTCAGCAATCGTTGCTATTCTCTCTATCTTAGAGATTAAGATAGCGGGGTTATTGGCTGGAGCAGGGATTGTCGGTTTAGCAATCGGTTTTGGTGCGCAAAGTTTAGTGAAGGATGTCATTACTGGATTCTTTATTATTTTTGAAGATCAATTTGGTGTTGGTGATTATATAAAAATAAATGCAGCTGAAGGAACTGTAGTAGAAATCGGTTTACGTACGACAAAGATTAATGGTTCTACAGGAGAGCAGTTTATTATTCCGAATGGTTCGATTGGTGATGTTGTCAATTACTCTGTCAACAACTCTAAAATTTTTATAGATTTACAAATGACAACTGATGCTAATTTTGAAAGAGCTGAGGCTATTATTAAAAAGTATTTAGATACTTTACCTGAAATTCATAAGGAACTTGTAGCAGTACCTGTCTTTTTAGGTGTACAAAATGTTAAGGGTACAGAGGTAACGATTCGTATAGCCGCAGAAACATTACCACAACAACAATACGGGGTGGCTCGTACTATTCGTCGCGATGTTACAAAACTCTTTGAAGAAAATAATATACCAATGGCTCATCCGAAAATGATGTTCTATGGTGTGAATGGAAATGAAGAGGGGAGAAATCAGTAATATGGAAGCGAAGAAATTTGGTCTAAATGATATTGTTGAAATGAAAAAGCAACATCCATGTGGTACAAATAAGTGGAAAATCATTCGGATGGGGGCGGATGTGCGCATTAAATGTGAAGGTTGTCAGCACAGTGTCATGATTCCACGCCGTGAATTTGAGAAAAAAATGAAAAAGGTTTTAATTACCGCTAGTGAAGACTAGTTTTTATCTTCAACCAGTAGGTGTTCTGACTCCCACTGATTGAAGATAAAGCCTTCGGACACAATTACGCCAAGGCGAAAATAATATGTGTATTCCATGTGTATTAGACTTTTTATGAGTGAATCAATATAATAGATAAGGTTATACAGTGATTAATCAGTGAGGACTTTCTACATCCTCACAATATCCGTTAGTACGGGAGATAAGAGCAAATTTTAACAGATCATAGAAAGGTTGTGTCCATACATGGCATTAACAGCTGGAATCGTTGGTTTACCTAACGTTGGAAAATCAACATTATTTAACGCAATTACAAAAGCGGGCGCATTGGCTGCAAACTATCCATTCGCAACAATCGATCCGAACGTCGGTATTGTTGAAGTACCAGATGCACGTTTAGATAAATTAACAGAATTAGTAACACCTAAAAAAACAGTACCAACAGCATTTGAGTTCACAGATATTGCTGGGATCGTAAAAGGCGCTTCAAAGGGTGAAGGGTTAGGGAACAAATTCCTTGCTCATATTCGTGAAGTAGATGCAATTTGCCAAGTTGTACGTTGTTTTGTTGATGAAAATATTACGCACGTATCAGGTGGAGTAGACCCAATTGACGATATTGAGGTCATTAATTTAGAGCTTGCACTTGCTGATTTAGAATCAGTTGATAAGCGATTACAACGTGTTGGCAAAATGGCAAAGCAAAAAGACAAAGAAGCAATGATTGAAGAACCAATTCTTGTAAAAGTTAAAGAACAATTAGAAAACGGTCGACCAGCACGTGCTGCAGAGCTTTCAGAAGACGAGCTAAAGGTTATTAAAGGACTTCATCTTTTAACAATTAAACCTATGCTTTATGTGGCGAACGTTTCAGAAGATGAAGTTGCTGACGCAGATAATAACGAATATGTGCAAAAAGTACGTGAGTATGCAGCTACTGAAGGAGCTCAAGTTATCACAATTTGTGCAAAAATTGAGGAAGAAATTTCTGAGCTTGATGATGAAGAAAAAGCAATGTTCTTAGAAGAACTAGGCATTAAAGAATCTGGTTTAGACCAATTAATCCGTACTTCATATGATTTACTTGGGCTAGCAACTTATTTCACTGCTGGGGTACAAGAAGTACGTGCATGGACGTTCCGTAAAGGCATGAAGGCACCACAATGTGCTGGAGTCATTCATACAGACTTTGAACGTGGATTTATTCGTGCAGAAACAGTTGCTTTCGATGATTTAGTTGAAGCTGGATCTCAACCTGCTGCTAAAGAAGCTGGTAAAGTACGTCTTGAAGGTAAAGAATATGTAGTACAAGACGGCGATATTATGTTATTCCGTTTCAATGTGTAAAATTCAAACAGGGGCAATCTTTAAATGGATTGCCTTTTTTTTATATATACTTATCTGAAATTTCAATCAGGAGAGGTTAGGTATGAATATATTACAAATAAAAGAACGTGGTTTAGAAATTGAATGCCTATGTAGATTACCAGAAGATGTGTTAGAGCTTATTTACGAGCATCAATTGTTTAAGCTATTCACAGCAAAGGAATTAGGCGGAAAAGATTTAGATCTACTAGATGGCATAAAAGTATTTCAGCAGATGTCTGTACTTGATGGCAATTTTGGATGGCTTGTCACAATAGGGACAGGGGGTAACGCGTTTATTCCGACATTGAATAAAGAGGTTTGTGAAAAAATATTTTCACCAAGAAATGCAGTCATAGCAGGCAGCGGCTATCCTTCGGGCATAGCGGTAAAAATCGATGGGGGCTATCGTGTAACAGGTCAATGGAAGTATTGTAGTGGAGCAGATTATGCTACAACTTTTACGATGAATTGCTTTGTCGAGAATGAAGGTATTAGAACTGATAAAATAATTAGTTGCTCAGTAAATTGTGATCAAGTAGAGGTTCTTAATGATTGGCGAGCAATGGGCTTAAAAGCGACAGCTAGCCATACGATTCGTGTGCAAGATGTTTGGGTACCTGAAGAGGAAACATTTCAATTGGGTATAATTAAAAACAAGTATGGAAGTGCGGTACATAGTTTTCCGTTTGGTGCATTTGCAGAAGCTTCTTTTTTAAGTGTTTGCCTTGGGATAACTGAAAACTTCTTAGAAGAGACAGCTATTTTAGTGAAACAAAGAAATAATGACCCAAGCCGTACTGAACGAATGGGCGCAATACAATTTTTATTGATGCAACAACAGAAAAACTTTAGACAGCTTGAAGAGCAATTTTATTTATTGTTGAATGAATACTGGCAAAAACATAAAGAAGGTTATGAGCTGACTGATGAAGAACTACAACAATTTTCACGGATGAGTAAAGATATTGCAGCAGCTTGTGTAGATATTGCCAACAGCTTAATACGTAGACTTGGTATGGATGCAATTACGGAAACATCTTCGATTAATCGTATATGGAGAAATTTATATACAGCTGCACATCATAGTTTTTTAACGCCATAAATTTGTGTTAACCATAGAATCTGCTTGGAGCCAAGCAGATTCTATTTGTAACGTGACTTCCATCAAAGTTATTTCTTGTCCTCAGGCATATATACATAAAGCTTGGGTAAATGAGGATCATCCTGTATTAATGCCTTTTTTGGATATTTGCGCAGCTCTTTATACATGGAAAAATCACCTACTGCACCAGCTATTAAAAAAGCCCCTACCAATATTAAAACAGTACTATTAAAGTAGAAACCAGCAACTGTCGGGAGGACGCCAGTTGTCCAGAATGGAAGTAATAAAGCTTTTTTCATTGCACGATTTTGTAATGGTTGTTCAGTTGTTGCGTACGCTACGCCAAGCTCTAAATTCACGCCGTATTTTAACGATTTAAAGGGCACGCCTCCGAAGACCATAAAACCAATTAAATGAAAGGCTTCATGTAAGATAATGAAAACAATATACAAAATGATGAAAAGGATGGATCCAATAACCATATTCCAAAATGTTATTGAAAAAGGATCTTTAGTGTAAATATATTGAATCGCCATAAATATTAGTACAAGACCACTAGTGACAACGATATTTTCTAACATTAGTTTCTTTATATTGAGTTCAATGACAATAGGTTCTTTATCTGGTAGCATGAAGATTCTCCTTTCATTCATGAATTAAGTTCATTATATAGAAAGAATTGTTTGGCTGCGACTTGAAAGACATGCGTCTATATGTTACAATTCATTGATGTGAGTAATAATTATTACTTGCTCCTTGCTCCCTGTATACAGGAGAGCCTAAGTCCATAAGGAGGTGTAAACAGATGAGAAAATACGAATTAATGTACATCGTACGTCCGAACATTGAAGACGAAGCGAAGAAAGCTTTAGTTGAACGTTTCAACGAAATCTTAACTTCTAACGGTGCAGAAGTCATCGAATCAAAAGAGTGGGGCAAACGCCGCTTAGCTTATGAAATTCAAGACTTCCGCGAAGGTTTCTACCAAATCGTGAAAGTAAACGCTACTTCAGAAGCAATTAACGAATATACACGTCTTGCTAACATTAGCGAAGATATCATTCGTCACATTGCGGTTCGCCAAGAAGCATAATCATTTATTTTTAACAAAATGCTGAAAAGGAGGTTGCATTTCTGATGATAAACCGTGTCGTATTAGTTGGAAGACTAACAAAAGATCCTGAGCTACGCTATACGCCTAATGGTGTTGCGTCTACAAGATTTACAGTTGCTGTGAATCGAACATTCTCAAACCAACAAGGTGATCGCGAAGCTGATTTCATTAGCTGTGTTGCTTGGCGCAAACAGGCTGAAAACTTAGCAAACTTCATGCGAAAAGGAAGTTTGATTGGAGTGGAAGGTCGCATTCAAACAGGCAGCTATGAAGGACAAGATGGTAAACGAGTATACACAACAGATGTAGTGGCAGATAGCGTACAGTTTTTAGAGCCTCGTAATGCTAGCGGTGCTCCTGCTCCTCAATATGGTGGGCAGAATACTTACGGTAATAATCAACCGTCATATGGCGGTGGACAACCACAGCAACAGTTTGGTGGTGCTATGCCAGGGCAGGGTTCATATGGCGGCGATGCTTATCAGCAAAATCAACCACCTATGAATCAGCCGAATTATACACGTGTAGATGAGGATCCATTTGCTAATAGCAAAGGACCGATAGAAGTATCTGAGGATGATTTACCATTCTAATACTTCCAAAATAAAAAATGATAAGGAGGAGACATACTATGGCACCACGTCGCGGAGGCCGCAAACGCCGTAAAGTTTGCTACTTCACTGCTAATAACATTACGCATATCGACTATAAAGATGTAGATTTATTAAAAAAATTCATCTCTGAGCGCGGTAAAATCTTACCACGTCGCGTAACTGGCACTAGCGCTAAGTACCAACGTAAATTAACTTCAGCTATCAAAGTTTCTCGTATCATGGGATTACTTCCATTCGTAGCAGAAGACAAATAAGCTATAAATAAAGGCACAACAAGGTTTAATTAACTTTTGTTGTGCTTTTTTTATTCGGCTCATTGGGCGCTCTAGGCAAGCGCCAGTCGGAACGGAAATCAACCATACGTTATTGAAATGACCTTATTTTACCTCAGTAATTACTCTATATATTACCATTTGCTATTAGTATAAGAATTTATTACACTTTAAGAGACATGAATAAAGAAAATATGAAATGTTAGAGATTGAGAAACAAATTGCTTTCGTATTTCTAAAACGTATGAATGAGAAGAACAATCGACTAAGTAACATTTTTTAAAACAAAACGGCTTATAATCATTTCGATTAAAAGCCGTTTTTCATGTATTAGTAACTGTCGTATGCTACTCATGTCTTATCGTTGGAAATTTAATATATATAAAGAAGAACAAAATAATGAATGAATTTGTTTTGCTTTTTCGGTAAAAAATCTCCTATATAGCTTTGTATTTTACGCTTTAGTCATTGGTTCTACATAATTAATGGCAAAGCATTCAGTTGTTCTTAGCGTTTTTTGTTCAATAACCTGAAAAAATGGTACAATAAAAGTCAGTAAGTTTGACTGAAAAAAGGAAGGTTTTCAATGCCGAATAATCAAACAAAGGCGCTTGTACAAGGCTCAATGATGGTCGCAATCTTTACGATTCTAATGCTTATTTCCGCATATGTACCATTCATTTTTATAGTAAGTCTAATATTTGCCCCACTACCGATTGCTTGGTATAGCGCAAATTACAAGCGTTCATCATCAATATTTGTAGCTGTAGTAGGCTGTATCTTAACCACTTTAACGAGTGGCATAACGATGTTACCATTTGCCTTTATTTTGGCATTACTTGGTGTCGTTATAGGAAGTGCAATTAATCTAAAGAAGAGCAAACTTTACCTATTCATGTCATCTGGGGTTACTGTTCTTCTGTCAATGGCAATTGTCTATGTTGCCTATGTTCAATTTGCTGGTATCAATATCATTAGCATGAGCATAGAGATGTTACGCGAAAGTTATGAGCAATCAAATGAACTTGCAAAAACTATGACAGGTCAAGAAGCGTTTCAGCCAGAGATAATTGAGGCTATGTTAAAAACAATTGAGCTGACAATACCTGCAACAGTAACAATCTCTGCTTTTATGACAGCATTTATTATCATAACGTTAAATTTACCTATATTAAAACGTCTTGGTTTAGACGTACCGAAATTTGCACCGTTCCAAAATATGCGTCTACCACGATCTATTTTATGGTATTACATGATTGTTTTATGCATTAATTTATTTATGCGTCCAGAAGCTGGATCTACATTAGATATTATTGTTTTAAATGTTTCTTATGTTTTATGGATGTTATTAATCCTGCAGGGGATTTCCTTTATACATTACTTTATTTCTAAAAAGGAAATGCCGAATGGTGTAAAATGGATAGCTACTTTGTTAGCCTTACCACTATCATCCTTTATGATATTGCTAGGCATTGTAGATTTAGGTTTCGACGTACGTTCACTTGTGAAGGGGAAAACTAAAGAATAAGGGGCTGATGTAATGGGGACTTTTAGAAAACGACCAATCCGCTATCCGCTTTTTGTTCTTTCCATTTTTGGCATTGTGACGTTCGTGCTTCTATGTATTTGGAATATTGGGATAGGTATCGGTTATGGAGTAGGTTTTGTTCTATTAATGGCCTATACGTGGAAGGTAGAAAAGATTACCTTTGAAGAAACAGAAAAGCATATTGAATCCATCTCTTTCCGTATGAAAAAAGTTGGGGAAGAGGCATTGCTTGAAATGCCAATTGGGATATTACTTGTCAATGATCAATATGAAATAGAATGGTCGAATCCATATATGCAAGGCGTTTTAAATATGGAGAATTTAGTAGGTGAAGGAATCGTTAATATATCTGACGACATTTACGTGCTAATGAAGAGCGAGGAAACAAACGAAGATACGATTACGCTCCGTGATCGTAAATATCGAGTTTATTATAAAAAAGAAGAGAACTTATTATATTTCTTTGATATCACTGAGCAGATAGCTATTGAAAAACAATACTTTGCAGATCGTACAGTTATTGCAATTTTATTTGTTGATAACTATGACGAAATTACGCAAGCAATGGATGATCAGCCACGTAGTTTAACGAATACGATGGTGACATCAATTGTTAATGATTGGGCGGCTGAGCAAGGGATATTTGTGAAGCGAATATCATCCGATCGTTTTTTAGCTGTATTAAACGAATCTATTTTAATGGAACTTGAAAAGAAAAAATTCGCCATTTTAGATACAATCCGAGAAAAAACAGCGCAAAAAAACATGTCATTAACATTAAGTATTGGGGTTGGCGCAGGATCATCTTCATTAGTAGAGCTTGGTGAACTAGCACAATCAAGTTTAGATCTTGTTTTAGGCCGTGGTGGTGATCAGGTTGCTATCAAGCAACCTTCAGGGAAGTTAAAATTCTATGGCGGGAAAACTAATCCTGTTGAGAAACGTACACGCGTTAGAGCACGTGTTATTTCCCATGCACTACGTGATTTAATTCAAGATAGTGACCAAGTATTTGTTATGGGACATAAAAACCCTGATATGGACTCTATTGGTGCCTCTGTTGGTGTACGTAAAATGGCACAGATGAACGATGTGAAGGGCTATGTGATCATAAATTTTGAAGAATTAAACGGAAGTGTAACCCGTTTAATGAATGAAATAGAGAGTAAATCGGATTTCTATGAAAATTTCCTAACACCAGAGGAAGCTGCGGCAAGAATGACAGAAAAATCATTGCTCGTTATAGTCGATACGCATAAACCGGATTTAGTCATCGAATCACAACTATTGAAGCTGGCTGAAAAAGTTGTGGTGATTGATCACCATCGTCGAAGTGAGGATTTCATAGAAAATCCTACACTTGTTTATATGGAGCCATATGCATCGTCCACAGCTGAGCTTGTAACAGAGTTACTCGAGTATCAACCAAAACGTGCGAAGATTAATATGCTAGAAGCTACGGCCTTGCTGGCGGGAATTATTGTCGATACGAAGAGTTTTACATTACGTACAGGAGCCCGTACGTTTGAAGCGGCTTCTTATTTACGGACAAATGGTGCCGATACAGTGCTAGTACAGCGATTGTTAAAAGAAGATGTAGATACGTATATCGAGCGTTCTAAAATAGTGCAAACTGTTAAGTTCGTGAAGCCGGGTATCGCTATTGCTGTAGGCGAGGATGCAAAAGTGTATGATTCCGTACTAATTGCGCAAACAGCAGACATTTTACTAACAATGAAGGATGTAGGTGCTTCATTTGTCATTGCGCATCGTTCAGATGGCAAAATCGGTATAAGTGCAAGATCACTTGGCGAGGTAAACGTGCAGCTTATTATGGAAAAGCTAGGCGGCGGGGGGCATTTAACAAATGCAGCTTGCCAAGTTGAAGCAAGTTCCATTGCTGGAGTAAAAAAACATTTAGAAGAGGCCATAAATGAGGTACTCGAAGGGAGTTCTGAATCATGAAAGTAGTATTTTTAAAAGATGTTAAAGGAAAAGGGAAAAAAGGAGAAGTAAAAAATGTAGCAGATGGCTATGCACAAAACTTCTTAATTAAAAATGGCTATGCTGCTGAAGCAAATGCACAAGCATTAAGTCAATTAGATGGTCAAAAGAAATTAGAAGCGAAAAACGCAGCTGCAGAATTAGCTGAAGCGGAAGCATTAAAAGAGAAATTAGAAGCTTTAACAGTAGAATTAAAAGCAAAATCAGGTGAAGGTGGTCGCCTATTTGGTTCAGTATCTACAAAGCAAATTGCTGATGCACTTCAAAAAGCGCATGGCATAAAAATTGATAAACGTAAAATGACTTTAAGTGATGGAATTCGTGCGCTAGGCTTTACAAATGTACCTGTAAAACTACATCATGAAGTATCTGCAACTTTAAAAGTTCATGTAACGGAAGAATAAGGGGCGACTATCCATGAACGAACCGATGATGGACCGTGTTCCACCGCATAACCGGGAAGCGGAGCAATCGGTTATCGGTGCAATTTTCCTCGATCCTCAATCGTTAATCACTGCATCTGAAATTTTACTTGCAGATGATTTTTATCAGAATGCACATAAGAAAATTTTCGAAACGATGCTACGTTTAAGTGATCAAGGAAAAGCGATAGATGTCGTAACAGTTACTGAAGAATTATCAGCTAAAAAAGAAATTGAGGATGTTGGCGGGCTATCTTATTTACTAGAGCTCGCCAATGCTGTCCCTACGGCTGCTAACGTCGCACACTATGCGAAAATTGTCGAAGAAAAGGCTTTATTACGTCGTTTAATACGTGTAGCTACTAAAATAGTAGAAGATGGCTATACTCGTGAGGATGAGGTAGAGGCATTACTAGGCGAAGCAGAGAAGAAAATGATGGAGGTAGCCAATCGTAAAAATGCTGGTGACTTTAAGCATGTCAAAGACGTATTGGTGGAAACCTTTGATAATATCGAGCAGCTTCAATCACAAAAAGGTGATGTTACAGGTATCCCGACAGGCTTCCGTGATTTAGACAATATAACAGCTGGCTTCCAGCGCAACGATTTAATTATTGTAGCTGCGCGTCCTTCTGTAGGGAAAACAGCCTTTGCGTTGAATGTCGCACAAAGTGTTGCCGTTCAAGCGCGTGAAAATGTTGCGATTTTCTCCCTAGAGATGGGTGCTGAGCAGCTAGTTATGCGTATGCTTTGTGCGGAGGGAAATATAGATGCGCAAGTTTTACGTACAGGTGCTTTAACAACGGAAGATTGGGGTAAACTAACTATGGCAATGGGAAGTTTATCAAATTCCGGAATTTTTATTGATGATACACCAGGTGTACGTATCAATGAAATTCGAGCAAAATGTCGACGTTTAGCACAGGAGAATGGCCTCGGTATGATTTTGATTGATTATTTACAGCTTATTCAAGGTAGTGGTAAGCCCGGCGAGAACCGTCAGCAAGAGGTATCAGAGATTTCACGTTCTTTAAAAGGTTTAGCGCGTGAATTAAAGGTTCCAGTCATTGCACTATCACAGCTATCTCGTGGCGTTGAGCAACGTCAAGATAAGCGACCTATGATGAGTGACTTACGTGAATCGGGAAGTATTGAGCAAGATGCTGATATTGTTGCCTTCTTATATCGTGATGATTATTATGATAAAGAGTCCGAGAGTAAAAATATGATTGAAATTATTATTGCTAAACAGCGTAACGGTCCAACGGGTACAGTTACACTTGCTTTTAAAAAAGAATTCAATAAATTCATTAATGTGGACTGGTCGCAAATGCCGCCACCACCTCCACGTGATTAAATATTATTCTTTATCCGTAAGAAAAACTGCCTTCTTTTAGAGGAAATCGACGTTGGAGATTACGCCAAGATGGAATTAATCTGAATGTTAGATAATATTCATACCATTCTGTTATTAAACACGAACGTTGAATCATATTTTTTGATTTTATGTTCGTGTTTTTAAGTATTTTTGTTGACTAGGTGTTTCTATCATTGTTACAATAATTAACGGCTTAAAAATTGAGATACAAATAGTATCTAACGGAGGTGCTGACTATGACATCAGTTGTAGTTGTAGGAACACAGTGGGGAGACGAAGGAAAAGGTAAAATTACAGATTTCCTTTCACAAAAAGCCGATGCAATCGCTCGTTTTGCAGGCGGTGATAATGCAGGACATACTATTAAATTTGATGGTGAAACTTACAAGTTACATTTAATTCCATCAGGTATTTTCTATAAAGAAAAAACTTCAGTAATCGGAAATGGTTTGGTTGTTAATCCAAAGTCATTAGTTACTGAACTTAGAGGCTTACAAGAGCGTGGCGTTGATACAGATAATTTACGAATTTCTAATCGTGCTCATGTTATTTTGCCATATCATATAAAGCAAGATATCGCTGATGAGGAAAGCCGTGGCGATAAAAAAATTGGTACGACTTGTAAAGGGATTGGACCATGTTATCAGGATAAAGTAGCACGTATCGGTATCCGTATGGCTGATTTATTAGACAAGGATGTATTTGAAGAAAAACTACGTCAAAATTTAGCAATTAAGAATAAGCTATTTGAGAAATTTTACGAAGTTGAAGGCGTAACATTCGAAGAAATTTTCGAGGAATATTACGGCTATGGTCAAGAAATTGCAAAATATGTAACTGACACGTCTAAAATCTTAAATGATGTACTAGATGAAGGCGGCAAAGTGTTATTTGAAGGAGCACAAGGTATTTTACTTGATGTCGATCAAGGTACGTACCCATTTGTAACATCTTCAAATCCTGTTGCCGGCGGTGTAGCGATTGGTGCTGGTATCGGTCCTTCACGAGTTTCAAGTGTTATTGGTGTATCTAAAGCCTATACTTCTCGTGTTGGGGATGGACCTTTCCCAACTGAATTGTTTGATGAAATAGGTCAACAAATTCGTGAAGTTGGTCGTGAATACGGTACAACAACTGGCCGCCCACGCCGTGTAGGTTGGTTTGATACTGTAGTTGTACGCCACTCACGCCGAGTAAGTGGTATTACGCATCTTGCGCTTAACTCAATTGATGTTTTATCTGGTTTAGAAACAGTTAAAATTTGTACAGCGTATAAATATAAAGATGAAACGATTACTGAGTATCCAGCAAATCTTCATATTATTGAACAATGTGAACCAATTTATGAAGAGCTTCCAGGCTGGTCAGAAGATGTTACAGGCTGCAAAACATTAGAAGAGCTACCTGAGAATGCACGACGCTATGTAGAACGCGTGAGTGAATTAACAGGTATTGAAATTGCTACTTTCTCTGTTGGACCTGCACGTGAACAAACGAACGTTTTAGTGGACGTTTGGGAAGCAAAATAATTATAAATGACAAAAGGGCGTACCATATGCGGTACGTCCTTTTTGTCATTAGTGAATATCTCTCTTCTTGAAGCGGCCACCTCTAACCTCAGCAATATTACCAATTGCTAGAAATGCGTGATCATCTATCTCAGAAACGATTGTTTTAAGCTTAGATTCCTCTAATCGGGTAATGACGGTAAAAATAACTTTTTTATCGTTACCTGTATAAGCCCCCTCACCATGAAGGAAGGTTACACCTCGACCTAGTCGGTCCATAATGGTCTGCCCAATTTCATCGATTTCATCACTTATAATATAAACAGATTTTGATTCCTCCATCCCTTGAATGACGATGTCGATCATTTTATAGGCAATATAGTATGCCAGAATAGAGTACATGGCTTGTTCCCATGTGAACACAAACCCCGCTATCGCAAAGATTAGTAAATTACAGAACATAATAATTTCACCAACGGAGAACGGTGTTTTTCTATTAAATAAAATAGCTAAAATTTCAGTCCCATCTAATGAACCACCATAACGAATGACGATGCCGACACCAATGCCTAAAATCATGCCTCCAAAAACGGTGGCCAATAGCGTATCTTGAGTAAACGGATTTAGATTATGTAAGAAGAGCGTTGTTAATGAGAGTACAGTAATTCCGAGCCCTGTGGAAAGTGCAAAGGTTTTACCGATTTGTTTATAGCCTAAAAAGATGAAAGGTAAGTTTAAAATGAAGATAAAAATACCAAGAGGTAAATTTAATAAATGAGAAGTGATAATGGAAACACCTACGATTCCACCATCCATAATGTTGTTTGGTACTAAAAATAGCTCCAGTCCTAGTGCCATAATGAATGCACCTAACGCGACCATAATGGTCCTAATTATAAGTTTACTAATGGGATTCTTACTTTGGGGCTTTCTTACTTTAGGGGTTATTCCAGAGGTTGTTTGTAAAACATTCAAATTAAATCGCTTCAATCAACTAGTGTATCTAATTCTTATTTTATCAGAATATTTAAAAAGCAAAAAGTGGTAATTCTAAAATTATACTAAAAGTAAATGGAATACTACCTGTTGGGTAGAGGGTGATTAGGGTCTAGACAACCCACGGGAAGTACTAGATTGGAACAAAAATCTGGCTACTATATAGCCTAAAATTTTATTAAAAGCTACAAAAATAGGATTGATGTAACAATTAGTAGGTAATTAATACATTTACATTACAAAAAGATGAAAAACAGTTAAACAAGATTTTCTTTATGGTACAGTATAGTGGTCAAAAAGAGTTGAAAGGTGCTATACGGACACCTATCTTCAGTTAAAGCGCAAGTTAGGACAAGTAGTAGAAAAAAGTTCTGGTATAGGAATTATAGGATCTACTGGAAATTCAACAGGTACACAACTACACTTTGAAGTTAAGAAAAAGGGTTCGTTAGAAAATCCATTATCATATGTAGGGCGTTAATCAGTTAGAATAGAAGGCAGTCCAAAACAGGGCTGTCTTTTTGTATTAAATTTATGTTATTTCCCAAGAAATATTTGTCTAAAAATAAATTAATACAATATCGTAAAATGTCTTAGGATTTAGAATAATGCATAGAAGCAAAAAGCATGGTAGAGTTAGAGTAGTGACTTTTAACTTCTTTAAGTAGATGTCTTTTGACCACAAAGCGAAGCGTCAGCTATAAAAGTCTCTCATCCTTATAGGTAGTGAGTTGAATGCGAGTTGAAGTTGTTTTTCAGTGGATATCCGCTGAAATAAAGGAACTTAGTCTAAGAACGCCACTTCCTGTGGCAATTTATCTGTGCGAAAGCGCAGCGACAGCAACACACGACTGAGTGACCAACATCATGTTGGTCCAAAGCCTCCGACGAATCCAGACGCGATTATGCCGAGGTATAGTTGATAAATACAATCGTTTAAAAATAGATAAATAGCGAAAGGGAGAAAAAATATGGACAAAACCATTTTAGTTGTTGACGATGAAAAACCAATCGCGGATATATTACAGTTTAATTTAATAAAAGAAGGCTACAAAGTTATTTGTGCTTATGATGGAGATGAAGCACTAGAAAAGGTTGAGGAAGAACAACCAGATTTAATGCTTTTAGATATTATGTTACCTAAGCGTGATGGGATGGAAGTTTGTAGAGAAGTACGAAAAAAATATGATTTCCCTATCATTATGCTAACTGCAAAAGGGTCTGAGATTGATAAAGTATTAGGACTAGAAATGGGCGCAGATGATTATGTGACAAAGCCATTTAGTACACGCGAGCTTATTGCACGTGTAAAGGCAAATATGCGTCGCTTACAGGTAGTAGCCCCTACTGCCGAAGAGGTTGAAGAAGAATCCAATGAAATTGTAGTAGGCTCTCTTGTTATTCAGCCAGATGCTTACTTAGTATTGAAACGTGATGAGGCAATTGAACTAACACACAGAGAGTTTGAACTTTTACATTACTTAGGTAAGCATATCGGTCAAGTAATGACGCGTGAACATTTACTGCAGACTGTGTGGGGCTATGACTATTTCGGCGATGTACGAACAGTAGATGTAACAATTCGTCGTTTACGAGAGAAAATAGAGGACAATCCTAGTCATCCGGCTTGGATTGTAACACGCCGTGGCGTAGGTTATTATTTACGAAATCCTGAACAGGAGTAAAAAGGAATGCAGAAAGTAAGCTTTTTTAAATCAATTCATGTCAAGCTAGTACTAATTTATATTTTACTAATCCTGCTTGCCTTGCAAATAATAGGGATTTATTTTGCGAATGAATTAGAGCAAAATTTAAAAAGCAACTTCCGAGAATCCATTTTTCAACGTGTCGATTTGATGCAATATAGCATTCGTGAAGAAATGTTAAAAGAACGCGATGAAAGTATGCCATCTCTAGAAGAGAGCTTGAAAACGATTGTAATGGAGTTTTCCACGGGGTTAAAGGAAGTTTCTAATGGAGATATTTTAGAAATCCGTGTCATCGATAATAGACAGCGTATCCGCGCCACGTCTGAGGTAGACAATCAAAGTTTGATTGGACAGCGCTCGAATAATGATCTCGTACGCCGTGCGATCTCTGCAGAAACATTATTTGAAAACATTAAACTTGATAATAAAACAAGAAATCGAGTGTGGGTGTTAGCTTCGCCAATTCGAGAAGGTGCAGGTCCCGATGATGAAATCATAGGGGTACTCTACATTGAAGCTAATATTGAATCTGTTTTTGAACAAGTGAATGACATTAACGGTATTTTCCTTGGTGGTACAGCAGTGTCCTTGGTGATTACTATCTTTTTAGGAATCTTAGTGGCACGAACAATTACACAGCCAATTGCAGATATGCGTAAGCAGGCACAGGCGATGGCAAAGGGTAACTATTCTCGAAAAGTACGGGTTTACGGTACAGATGAGATAGGGCAGCTTGCTATAACCTTTAATCATTTAACGAATCGATTGCAGGAGGCGCAATCTACTACAGAGGCAGAGCGGCGAAAGCTCGATTCGGTCCTTAGTAATATGACCGATGGTGTTATTGCAACAGATCGAAAAGGGCGCATCATTCTTATTAATGACCCCGCACTAGAGCTGCTGCATATTTCAAGAGATATTACATTAGGTCGTCCGATTGCATCTGTTTTAGGTATTGACCAAGAGTATAGTTTTGAGGATTTAATTCACATGAATGATGCGGTGAATTTAAATTTCAGTACTGCAGACGCACCGTATATTTTACGTGCGAATTTTTCTGTTATTCAAAAAGAAACTGGTTTTATTAATGGTCTAATTACCGTACTGCACGATATTACGGAACAGGAAAAAATAGAGATGGATCGCAGGGAATTTGTTTCAAATGTGTCCCATGAATTAAGAACACCATTAACGACAATGCGCAGTTATTTAGAGGCGTTAGCAGATGGTGCATGGAAAGATGAAAATATTGCTCCAACATTTTTGAATGTCACACAAACAGAGACAGAGCGTATGATCCGCTTAGTGAATGACTTATTGCAGTTATCACGAATGGATAGTTCAGATTATGAACTGAATCAAGATATTGTTCTATTTAATTCATTCTTTAACCGTATTATCGATCGTTTTGAAATGTCTAAGTCAGACAAAGTGATGTTTGAACGTTTATTCCCAGAGGCATCTTATTATGTAGAAATCGATACAGATAAGGTGACACAAGTTATCGATAATATCATTTCCAATGCTATTAAGTATTCACCTGATGGAGGTAATATTCGCTTTGGCTTTACAGCGCGAGAAGATATGCTGAAGGTTATGATTTCCGATGATGGTATGGGAATTCCTAAGGAAAATGTAGGACGTATTTTTGAGCGTTTCTATCGAGTAGATCGCGCTCGAGCTCGATCAATGGGAGGCACTGGTCTAGGATTAGCTATTGCCAGGGAAATGATCGAAGCTCATGGTGGTAAAATATGGGCTGAAAGTGAAGAAGGACATGGAACAACGGTTTTCTTCACATTACCACTTAATTTAGATGATTTTGACGAGGCAGGTGAGTGGGAATGAAATATATAGAACCAGTTAAATCAGTTGTTTTATTCCTACTCGTTATGCTAAGTGTGGTTTTAACCTTTATGATTTGGACATACACGCCAGATTATAAATTTATTGAACAGACTGAAGGCAAAGAAATTCTAATTGGACCACAAAAAGAAATGAAGGATGTTATTCGTCCTTATAAAGCTATTTATCGTTTTGATAAGGAATTTACCGGAACAGTATCTAATAGCGCAATGGTAGATATTATGGAGTCGTTTCAAGGATGGAATATCCTAGATTTAATGCCCATTGACAATAATCTTAAGGCCGACTCTGTAAATGAGATGATTCGTACTAATAATAGTATGACTGTCTTTTTTCCTGGTGAAATTCCTTACTCTGCTTTTAACACAATTTTTCAGTTCGCCGATAAGGAATTACCTGAAACAACCTTTAATCGTATGATTATAGATTGGAGTAAGTATAATAACAAAGAGTTACAAGTGTTTTTCCTTAGTGGTAATAATGAATTATTAATGCGTTCACATGTAAGTCTAGAAAATGCTAATCAATTTGTAAGAAATATTATAGAGCCAGCGAAAACATATAGCACTTTTAAAGAAGTGGAACGAGATGGCTTTATCTCACTATATATTGCAAACGATAAAATTGAATCAGCAAAATATACGTATTTTATCGAAGAGAAACCTGAATTATTTAAAGATGTGTTATTTACGAATCTAAACAATGTCGTGCGAACTGATGAAAGTGCAACTACTGAAAAATATCACGATGGAATGTCACGGATGGTAATTGATTCGAAAGCGAAATCATTGACCTATGTATATCCAGCTGCAGAAAGTAGTGTAAGAATAGAGCCTTCCAAGCTCTTTACGGATAGCTTTGAATTTATCAATGAACACGGAGGTTTTACAGATGATTATCGCTTAGTATCATCAAGTACAAGCAATAATCAATTGGATTATCAACTATATTTACATGGATTACCAATATATAGTGATCAGGCTATAAACCGAATTACAACCGTTTGGGGAGATAATCGTATTTTCCGCTATAAACGTCCATATTTTTCTTTTGAGAAAGATATTACATCTGAAAAAGAGATGAAGGAACTTCCGTCAGGATCGGAAATCGTTGAAAAGATTAAAAAGCTAAATAACATTGATTTATCAGATATAGATGATATTGTTGTGGGTTTCTATTTAACTCATGATCAAAGCACAATAGTGACATTAGAGCCATGCTGGTTTGTTATTCGTAACGGTATATCGACAAAACTGACGCCTGACATATTAGGGGGTGTCAAAAATGGATTGGAATAGAACAAAATCTATTTTTATATTCGTTTTTTTAATCTTAAATATCTTCTTGTATTGGATGTACTTAAATCGCTATAATGAAGCGCAGAGCGTAGAAATACTAGGTGAAAAAACAATAGAAGCTCGTTTAAAAGATGATAATATTACGTATGGACCACTGCCGAATAGTAATGATTCTGCTACTTACATTACAGGCAAAGTGCATATTTTTAAAAATACTGTTTCCGATGACAATCAGCAAGTAAGATTCACTGATGAGACACATTCACATATACGTGTTAATTTTATTAACCCAGTAAAATTACGAAATATTAACGATGATACAAGTTTTACTGATTTTGTCCATGCAAACGTTAAAGAGGGAGACTCTTATGCATTATGGAAGGTAGATCGTGAGGAAAGGGTCGCAGTCTTCTTTCAAAAGAAAAATAATCGAATGTTCTATTACAATGATAGTGCCGTATTAAAAGTACAGTGGAATTTAGATAACGAAGTGACAAAGTATGAGCAAACAATGATTGATAATATCGAAGAGATGGAGCAACAGGAAACGGTCATACCACCACTTCAAATTTTCCAGACACTTTATAATAAAGGGCTATTAAAATCAGAATCGCGTATTAAGCACGTGAAGTTAGGCTACTCGACATTTAGTAATTTAACGCAAACACAAGTGTTGATACCAACGTGGGAAGTACAAGTGGAATTATCGGACGGAGAAATAGAAGAGTATTTCGTTGATGCTATTGATGGAAAAATTATTGAAATCCAAGGAGACAAGCAAGAGGCTGAAGAGGAAGACTGGGGAGTTGAATAATGCGATTTAGTGTTTTAGCAAGTGGCAGTACAGGAAATTCGATTTATGTAGAGAATGATGATCATGCATTTATTGTCGATGCAGGTCTTAGTGGCAAAAAGATGGAGCAACTATTTACAAAAGTCGATCGCAATATGAAACAGCTAAGTGGCATTTTCGTTACACATGAGCATAGTGATCATATTAAAGGAATAGGTGTATTGGCACGAAAATATAATGTACCTGTTTATGCTAACGCCAAAACGTGGCAGGCGATGGACGGGCTAGTCGGTGATATACCTTTAGAGCAACGTTTTGAATTTGAAATGGATACTGTAAAGCATTTTGGTTCATTGGCTGTTGAATCTTTTGCTGTATCACATGATGCAGCTGATCCAATGTTTTATAGCTTTCACGAAGATGGGCGCAAGCTTGTTGTTATTACGGATACAGGCTATGTCAGTGACCGTATGAAAGGAATTATTCGAGGTGCTGATTCCTTTGTATTTGAAAGTAACCACGATGTGAATATGCTGCAAATGGGGCGTTACCCATGGTCTATAAAACGTCGTATTTTAAGTGATGTAGGGCACGTTTCAAATGAGGATGCAGCGATTGCAATGAGTGACGTAGTATTTGAAAAACCAACAAATATATATTTATCACATTTAAGTAAAGATAATAACATGAAAGAGCTTGCACGCATGAGTGTTACACAAACTTTGCAATCTTGCGGCATTATTGTCGGTGAGTATTTAAATTTATTTGATACAGATGCAGAAGAGCCGACGAAATTAGTTACAGTTTAATGATCATAAAAAAATGAACCTTTAAGAGGCTGTTCAATGACATTTTATAGAAAATGCATTGAACAGCTATTTTTATTTCCATTTTATTTATTTTTCATCTAATTTTAATGTTTGAATTGTAATATTAGGTTAACAACTAGCAAATACTAATGAGGGAAAGGATGAGGACAAATGAGTTATTTTCAAGATGATGATAAAAACAATGATTCTCTAAAAAATGATGAAATACAGAAGTCACCTCTTCAGGAGCGACTCGAACAAGAGGAGCGAGAAACGCAAGAGAAACATCAAAAAAGGAAAGTCGGTGGCGGAGGTAAAGGTGGTTATTTATTTACCGGTTTTATCGGCGTCATCATAGGGGCTTTACTCGTTTGGCTCATGATGCCTGGACTTGTCAATCAAATGCCTGGTACAACAACAAGTAGCTCAGGGAATAAAAATAATACAAGCATTAATCAAGTTGCAACAGAAGTAACAACTGATGTTACGAAAGCAGTAGATAAGGCTTCAAATGCTGTTGTAGGGATCACAAATATTCAAGAAGTGTCTAGTGGCGGATTCTGGAGTCCACAGTCCACATCAGATCAGCCTGCAGGAAGCGGTTCAGGTGTTATTTATAAAGTTCAAGGTGATAAAGCCTTTATCGTGACAAATAACCATGTTATTGAAGGTGCAAAACAGTTAGAAGTAACAATGCCAGATGGAACGAAAGAAGTAGCACAATTAGTTGGTCATGATGTTTGGACAGACTTAGCGGTCATTTCAATCAGCTCTAAAGATGTTAAGACAGTAGCGACATTTGGTAACTCAGATGTATTAAAACAAGGTGAAACAGTAATTGCGATTGGTAACCCACTGGGCTTAGAATTCTATGGCTCTGTTACTACAGGTGTTGTTTCTGGTAAGGATCGTTCTGTACCAGTTGACATAAACGGTGATGGCACTTCAGATTGGCAGCAAGAAGTATTACAAACAGACGCAGCTATCAATCCTGGTAATAGTGGAGGTGCACTTGTAAACATTGCTGGTGAATTAGTCGGCATTAACTCCATGAAAATTGCGGAATCTTCAGTTGAGGGGTTAGGCTTCTCAATTCCGATTAACTCAGCAATTCCAATTATCCAGGAATTAGAGGCAAATGGTGAAATGAAACGTCCAACAATGGGTGTTTCGTTAGTAGACTTAACGGATGTTCCAGCATTCTACCAACAACAAACGTTAAAATTACCAAAAGATTTAACAACAGGTGTTGTTATTACAGATGTTGTGGGGAACTCTCCGGCTTCAAAAGCAGGCGTTAAACAATACGATGTAATTGTTGAAATGGATGGCAAAAAAATCGAAACAGCAATCGATTTACGCAAACATTTATATAACGACAAAAAAATTGGTGATAAATTAACGTTGAAAGTATACCGCCAAGGTAAATTAGTGGATCTATCACTAACATTAACAAATAGCGATTCGTTGTAAATTAAAAATCAGTGGAGATAATATGATCTCCACTGATTTTTTCCATGTTGTTGAGTCAATGAAATTAAGGAATCATATTAAAGTATGGCTCTTCAGCGAAACGAGAGGTTGATTTCCGTTCCAACTGAGCGCGGCGGGGAACCAAATATTTTTTTGTAAAAGCGAGTAGGCTGAAATGTAAATAGCCCTCGCTATAAAGAAAATTTCTTGATCTTTTTTTTGTGAACAGAAATATGTTTGAAAGGAAAGCCAATTGAAATATTAAGAATGATTTAGAAAATATTGTGGATAACTAGAAAATTGTGAATAATAACATATACACGACGAGTGGCGGTAGAAAGCCTATTCTTCCATACTCGCCTGTCCTTTGTTACAATAGATTGTGGATAACATAGACCGAATTGTGAATAAGTTTGTGGAAATTTCGGAAAATAAGAAGAGGTGCAAAAATGGAAAAATACAGTTGTGAAAACCATATAGAACACGCTTTAGACATGTTTGTAGCAGAGCAAAAAGAGTTCCCAATAATGGATAAAATCGAAGAGGATAAAAAGTTATCCACAAAATGTAGCTACTGTGAACGATCTGCAGAATATCTTGTATCAAGTAAATAACTTTACACAAGATATAGGAATGACTTGTGGATATGTTGATAACTTTTGTGGATAATTTGTTTGTAAATGAATTGTAAAGGTGGATAACGTGTGAATATAACGATTGTATCAGTCGGAAAACTAAAAGAAAAGTACTTAAAAATGGGAATAGACGAATACGTAAAACGTCTTGGTGGCTACGCAAAAATGGATTTAATCGAAGTACCAGATGAAAAAGCACCCGAGCAGCTAAGCGAAGCAGAAATGGAAATCGTGAAGAAAAAAGAGGGTGAACGTATTCTATCTAAAATCGGCCCAGATACATACGTTATCGCCCTAGCCATTAATGGCAAAATGAAAACCTCTGAACAAATGTCGGCAGATCTTGAATCCCTTATGACCTACGGCAAAAGTAAAATTGCGTTCGTCATCGGCGGCTCTCTTGGTTTACACGATGATGTATTGAAACGAGCTGATGAGCAACAATCCTTTGGAAAGATGACATTACCACATCAGCTAATGAAGCTTGTTTTGGTAGAGCAGGTTTATAGAAGTTTTAGGATTATGAAGGGTGAACCGTATCATAAGTAAGTGAGTTTTTCTACTTTACTAAAGCTTAATTGTTAATAAAGATGAAAATAGCTGTGAGATGACAGTCTAACTAAGAGATTAGTTGGGCTGTTTTTATTTTCTTTTGCTATGTATAATGCTATGACACATAGAGATTATGAAAATACATCCTCAATTATTATTAAATTTTATCCGACAGAAATTGTTATAGAAAACCCTGGCTCTTTCCTGAAAGCGAAAATTCAAGTAAAGAAAATTTAAATTATTTTCTAATATAGCTCAATACCTTTTCTGCTAACTTTGATGAACATACGAGGGATAAAGGGAGAACTAAAATAAACTTTGCTCCAAATATTTTATAATTGTATAATTTATGAATAACTTATGTATAACTGGTTGATTTGAAACAGTGTATTACTATGAATATTAAACCCTCCACCACAATAAAAAGGATTACAATATTTGCGTGAAGCGGGGATTAATCGCAACTATGTGTATTATTATAGATAAAAGCTAAAATAGAAGGTGTAATGAAAATGGGTGTTCCTTTGATTAAATTATTAAATACCAGGAGGACAACTAAGCGCTCTAAAAAAGCAAAATCTAGAAGTTTAGTATTTACGAGCTCGTTATTTCTCTCCGCCCTCATAATTATCGTTATCGGATTAATGATTTCCCTGTCCATACGCGATCAACGTGTGGCGTACTTTCGCCAATTTGATGAATATGGAAAAGTATTTAAATCCATAACTCAACAAAATGAACCTCTTGTTGCCGAAGCAACGAAGACAATTCTTGAGCATCAACCATTGGAGGGAAAACCATTCGAGGAACTCCCCAATATTTTGAATTCTATGAAATCCAATCATATGGTAGTGGATGTCTATTTATTAACACCGGACATTATCAAGAAGGATGGCAAAGAATACGTATATAACTCAGAATATGGTCGGGATCCAGTTGAATATGCTGAAGAGTTAGGTACGTTATATGAAATAGATTCGGAATTTCTTAAAAGTTACGAAGATGCAATGAGAAACGGTAGCACATTAACTGATGTTTACACTGATGAAGGTGGAACTTTCATCTCGTATTTAGCGCCGATTAATGACGGAAGCGGGAAACCAGTTGCGTTGTTCGGTGTCGATTACGATTACGGGATTGTTAAAAAGGAACTTCAACGGATTCTATGGACGAATATCACGGTTGGTATTTTTTTTATACTTATGTTAATCGGGTTGGTTGTATTCATTCTTCGTAAAATGTTGCGCCCGCTTGCGCATTTAGCTGAAGTGTCTGAACATGCTTCGAAAGGCGATTTAACCGTTGAAATTCCTGTACTGAACCATAATGAGATTGGTAAGGCTGCAAGTTCATTTAATCAGATGATTAGCGGACTTCGGGTATTGACCCATAACATACAAAATTCTTCGAATGAAGTTGCTGTATCTTCTTCTCAATTACAAGAAAGCGCTGCCCAGACCGAAGCAGCTACACAAGAAATCACAGGTGCCATTCAAAACATTGCTGTTGGGCTCGATGAACAACTTCGTCATACTAATGAGTGTCAACAATCAATGAAGGAAATGGGAATGGGTATTCATAGAATTGTAGATGCATCCTCCGTAGTCTCAGAATTGGCTTCGGTTACAGCAGATAGCGCAAATGCAGGAATGAAGGATATAGAAACAACAGTTGCTCAAATGAGCACAATTGAACAAAACTTGAAAACATCGGTCGAAGCAATCCATGGACTGAAGAAATTAAGCGATCAAGTTAGTGAAATGGTTACATTAATAGGTAGCATTGCTAATCAGACCAATTTGCTTGCACTTAACGCATCGATTGAGGCATCGCGAGCAGGTGAGCATGGTAAAGGTTTTGCCGTTGTGGCTCAAGAAATTCGTATACTCGCTGAACGGTCCAAAATCTCTTCGGAGAAAATAACTGACATACTCCAAGGCATCAGCGATCACACGAATAAAACAGTAGTTTCTTTGGATAAATCAATGACAGAAGCCCAGGCAGGTACACACATTGCGAATAAGGCCGGGCAAACATTTAGTTCGATCGTGGAGTCGATTCAGAAAGTGTCCGATCAGATTGACGAAGTATCTGCTGCTTCGGAACAACTGTCATCAGGAAGTGAGTTAGTTGCGGCTTCACTAACAGTGCTGGAGGGTATCGCAGATTCATCTTCAGCCGACTCCGCTCACATCGCCGCTTCATCAGAAGAACAACTTGCAGCCATGCAAGAGGTAGCCAGTTTTGCAGCTAAGCTTTATGGGCTGGCGGATGAATTGAAACAGAGTGTTGACCGTTTCCGTGTAAAGTAGGTTACTAGTTAAAACCGCACTTAGACTAGTTACGGAGAACCGTATCATAAGTAAGTGCGGTTTTTTTGAAAAATAGTACAGCACCTCCCCAGGGGAGATTTTTGTAAAATGCTATACACAAAGATATTATCCAAATAATACTTTAGCTAAATTAATGTATTTGACTAAATCTAAATCCCTTCTTTGAATAAGATATATTATTCTAAATTGAAAAGAAGGTGGTATAATGTCAAATCAACGAGGTCATAAAGATAGTAATGATGAGTCTAATTCCAAGGAAATACAAAGCAGTGTGGATAGTAAAAATGAAAAAGTAAGGATTATTGTAAAAAAAGATGGAGAAGAAATTAGGACTGATGCTCCTGTATCCGATAAGTTAAAGCTTGTAATTGTTATAAATAATCAGTTCACTACTGCACCTAATACCACGCAAATTGCAAGTGGGGCAGGAAGAAATAGTGCAGCTGGTAGTAATGCTGCAATAGATTCCTCGAATACCGATCAACAGCAAAGTGTGGGAGCACAAGGGGTAGCTAGAAACAGCGGTATGAAGGGGGAGCAGACTGAACCTCACGAACAGCATGAAGACTGGGATGGTGACGAAGAAATTGTTATCATCATCAATAATCAGATAAATAAAGGTCAAAAACAGTCATCAGCTACTCAGGTAGCAAGCGGAAGCGGTTTAGATAGTACGGGAGGAACTAATTCAGCCATAGGAAGTTCTAATACGAAGCAGCAGCATGCGGTTGGTGGAGGCGGTCGTGCAATAAATGAGGGTGAGAATGGTGATCAAGAGGAAAAGTAGCAATTCATTGTAAAAGTTAAAAAGGATTAAAATATAATTATCTAAGTAAACTAAATGAGAGTTGATCCCATATCTTATAGATAGTTAAGAATCAGTTTTTTATTTAATCAGAAGGATAACATCTGGGCCATATCATATTTCTAGTTTTTTAGACTCGGCCGTAAAGTTAATCATTGAAAGAATGGGTAACCAATATTTATTCGCCTTTTTCATAGAATGAATATTCTATAGTGTTTACCTATAGGAAACGTAAATGCTGTTCTGTTCTATCTCTCTTTTTAGCTGATAGTAAAACAGTGTAATAGCGAATAGCTGACATGCGTAGGGCTAGAATAATATATGGGTACACTTGATCGAAAACCTCATTTAGTTACGTTATCATAAATAAGTGAGTTTTTTTAACAGGCACATTCGCTTCATGCGAATGTGCCTGTTTTTCTACTAAAGTATATGTTGCAACTAAGTAAGTCACTTTAACTGTTTCTGAAAATTCATCTCCATCAGCCGAAATATTTAAACCGGTAGTAATGATCGATGTAGAATAAATATAACTTCTGTGTAATTGCTCATTTCTATTCTGATGTCTTTTGTTTTTGGTCTAAATGATGACTAAAGAAAGTTAGCAGACTTGCACAGACTGCAACTATCCCACCGACCCAAGTTACATTCATTAAATTTCCTTGATGGTACACGATTCCTCCTAATGCAGAACCAAAAGCGATACCTACGTTGCTTGCCACTGGCATTAGTGAAGCGGCGAGTCCTGTTGCTTTTGGCTGATAAATTCCTGCGAGGTCAATTAAATATAGCTGAGTAGATGTTGTTAAGAGGATTGCCATTAACGACATTAATCCAATATTTATTAATCCTAAAACAAATTGATTTGTAGTCCAAAATAAACTTGTCAGAACAACTGCTTGCACGAGAAAAACAAACCGAAGGCGACCGATTGCATTGTGGCTAGCAATTTTACCAGCGAGGATGTTGCTGAAAATCGAAATAAACCCATAACAAAATAAGATTATACTAATTGAATTATTTGGTGCTCCCATTTCTTTTAAGATTGGTACAAGGTACGTAAAGACTGCATAAGTTGCGCCAAATCCGAGTGCAGGAATGAAAAAAGCCATCAATATACGTGGCTTGGTCAATAAAGAAAACTGATCACGTATCGAACTGCGTACTTGGCTGAGTCTATGAGGTAAGACAAAAAAGGATGCCAAAAACGCCAATCCTCCTAGGAAAGTGGTTAACATGAAAGTGGCATTCCAGCCGTACTCTTCGGCGATCACAATACCAATTGGCACTCCAACGACATTTGCAAGTGTGAAACCACCGAAAACGAATGAAATAGCAAGTCCGCGTTTTTTAATCGGCATGGTTTCACTTGCTACAATCATGGCTAGAGAGATTAAAACTCCTGTTACAATCGCTGTCATAATCCGAAGTGCAAGGAGCATGATATAGCTCGTCGAAATTACGCACAAAGCATTTAGGATGATGAAAGATCCTATCAAAAACAACATCCATTTTCGCTTTGGAAAATGACTTGTTGCTGACATCACTAGTGGTGTAGCGATGGCAAACGTAATTGCAAACGCAGAAACGAGTGTGCCTGCTTTTACATTAGTCATATGAAGACTTGAAGAAATATCTGTTAAGATTCCGACAATAACAAATTCACTGGTCCCGAGAACAAATGTTAATAAAGAAAGTGTTAAGATAAGCAACCAATGTTGCTTGGATAATTTTGTGGAGTGCATAAATACCTCTTTCTTAGATGAATGTAAATGTGTGACATAATAAATACACAACCTTAACATCATACCAAGAATATATTTGCCTGAAAAACTTTATCTTAGTCAAGTAGAGAATTATGGATCTCCAGAATCGACAAGGATGCAGAGTTAGCACAAGACCGTTTAAAAAAGCGCACTTCAGATAAAGAGGAACTGATTTGTATCAAATATGGCAAGAATATCAGAAAGAATATGTCACAGTTAGTTTAGTAGGAGATAATCTCTTAAAGGGATTGCTTGATAATAAATAATAAAAAGAGAAATTGCGTTGTGCAATTTCTCTTTTTGTTTGAACTGAAATTAATTATAACTTATTCTCGGTAACTTCATTATTATTTTTATTACCATTACCATTGCCATTGCCATTGCCATTGCCATTGCCATTGCCATTGCCATTGCCATTGCCATTACCATTACCATTACCATTACCATTGCCATTGCCATTGCCATTGCCGTTACCGTTACCGTTGCCATTGTCATTACCTGGCTTTACAACCAACACATCAAATGTTAGTGTGTGCTTACCATACGTTACCGTAATCGTTGTGTTACCTTGACCTTTTCCTTTTACAGCCCCTTCTTTTACAGTAGCTATTTTATCATTCGCTACTTCGTAGGTTGCAAGCTTTGTAACATCTTTTTCTGTTGTTTTACCATCAAAAGTAGTTACTTCAGTAATCTTAACTGTAGCTTCTTTACCTATTCTAGTTTCAACCTGAGCTTGGTCAATTTCTAGTGTTACTATTGGTTCTTCTATAACAGGTGCTTTAACTGTAACATTTACGGTAACTTTATTATCACCGTATGAAATAGTAATTGGAGTCGTGCCCTCACCTACTGCAGTTACTAATCCATTTACTATTGTTGCAACATTTTCATCTCCAACAACATAAGTAGCTTTTGAAGTTACGTCTTTCTCTGTTGCCTCACCTTCTGCAGGCGTTGAAGTTTCTGTTACCGTAAGTTGTGCAGTTTCTCCAGTTGTTAGGTCTAGCTTAGTTGGATTTACAGAAAGCGCTACTACTGGTTCTACTACTTCTTTTTCATAGATCTTTGCTTCGCCAACATTCCCGGCAGCGTCTTTAATTATTACTGATACAGCATTTGTTTTTGCTGTTACCGGGAATGTGAAGCTACCGTCTTGATTTAATTCAAAAGCAACTGGCGCTTGTACTTCGCCATTTACCGTCGCAATATAGGAAGCTTTTAATTTATCATTTAAATTGTAATCTAAATCGTATAAATATAACTTTTCATTGTAGTCGATATACTTATCTGTTACCTGTCCTGTAGCGACACCTTCAGCTACTGAACCAGTAATTTCTGGTTTAGTCGTTTTCACTACAATTGGTCCAACATAATCTGAAACTGCTCCTGATGCTGAAAGACCGGTGAAGTCAATTGTATACAAACCATCTGGAATCGTTGTGGCAGGTGCTGTTCCCCATGGCTTGTACTGCCCACCAACCTTCAGCGTATAAGAGCCTTTTGCTAGCGCAGTACTTGCATGTAGATAACCAATGTAGCCGTCTCCATATTCTCCACCTTCAGGATTCATAATATCCCAAAGTTCGATATAGTTAGTTGTTACATCTCCAGTTAATGTGAATGAAAGTACAGCTGAGTCTTTCACTCCATCTCCGTTAAAGGATAGGTCTGTTTCTGTAATCTTATAATCTTTAATTTCAGTTACTGCTGCGCCGCTAAAGTCAGCTGCGAATGGCAATGAAATTTCTGTATCTCCACCGTTGATGTAAATATACCCTTGTATTTCAGAGCCTTTTGGTGCCGTAGCTTTTGAAGCAGTCAATGTAATATTTAAAACTTGCTCACCATCTAGATTAAATGTCGGCTGATCTACTGTAACAGTTGCGTCACCAAATGTTTTTGTCACATCAATTGATACGTTATAATTGCCGCCGTTCCCTTTAATATCTTTTACTAAAACTTGTTTCGTTACAGAAATATCTCGGTCTTTAAGTGATTGTGGACCGAAAGTAACTGTACCTTTCAAGTTTTCTGTAACTGCACCAGTTGCATCTAAAATTGCACTATCAAGTGCATAGGCAAGAATTTCCGGATGAGCTGCCGCATAAGCATCTACTCGTCCTGCACCTTGAGAAAACACATCGTATTTTGTTTTATTTATAACCTTTGCTGTATTAGAAAGCGCCACTTTTACATCGAACGCATTCCAATTCGGATTTGCTTGTTTAACTAATGCAGCAATACCTGCAATATGCGGTGTTGCCATAGAAGTTCCTGTTTTACGGCCATATGCTTCCCCATAATCAGCATTAGGGAAATCTTTTTTATACATTGGAATCGTTGACATAATGTTTGTCCCAGGTGCACTTACATCTGGTTTAATATCAAAGTTTGGTGTAGATGGTCCACGTGAACTTGAATCGTTTACATCATCTCCTAGTGTCTTTGTGGAAGCAAATTTACTAAAACTTACTTTTCCGGCTCCGCCTGCTAATGCAGCGCGAATTGCAGCGCCATCCGTTTGGGACATATCAAATGTTGGCAGATACTCAAATGCATCACCAAGGAATACGCCTGAAATGTTCGGGGCATTCGTTCCACCAGCAAAGTTATGAATAATTGTTGCGACTGCTCCTTTTGCCTTTGCATTCGCAATTTTGTCAACGAATGCGATACTACCACGAGAAATCAATGCCACTTTACCTTTTACATCAATTCCTTCAAAGTCTTTTACTTCCCCGTTTCCAGGAACAGCAACTAGGTCAAATTCTCCTTGAAGCTGTGTTGCTAAATCTTTTCCAAAAGTCGTTCCCATTAATGGTAGCTGTTTTGTTAAGTTGTAGTTGCCAACTTTAACATTCACTTCTCCGTTATACATTGTTTCAGGATTTGTTGTGTTACCAACAGCAATTCCTAAACGAGCGGTTGCAGGCGTGCCCATTGTTCCGCGATTTGGACCCTCGTTCCCTGTTGCAATTACTCCGATTGTTCCAGCCATCATTGCATTATTAATAGCAAATGAACCAGCATCCGTTTCAGAGTTAGCCCCTCCGCCAAGTGAAAGGTTGATAACATCCATTTTTTCTTTTACAGCAGTTTCAATTGCTTTGACAATACCAGATGTAGCTCCACTTCCGTACGCCCCAAGAACACGGTAAGCATAAAGGTCTACTTTTGGAGCAATTCCTTTAATACCGAATTTGTTAGCTCCGATTGCTGCAATTGTTCCAGCAACATGTGTACCGTGAGAAGTATAGAACGCACTACCCTTTTCATTAAATTCAGGTATCCCGGCTGGGCGCTCCGAAGGCGATGTTTCCGATGCATCATCATCTGTTCGAGGCTTCGTGTAAGTTGCTGAATTCGGAATGAAGTTTTTTCCACCTTTATAAACTCCAGCAAACTCAGGGTGATCTACATCAATACCAGTATCTAATACTGCTACTTTTACTCCTTGTCCTTCAAGTCCTTCCTTCCAAAGCTGTTCGATGCCAAGGAAAGAATTACTTGTATTCATTTGAGCTTCTAATTGATCTTCCTTAATAAGTTCCGATGATTTCATTGTATTATCTTCTGATGCGGAAACAATTGCATCAGGTTCGATTAATGTAATTCCTTCTACCGTAAGCAGTTTCGGGAGGTCATTTGCTTTCACAGTTGCCGCAAAACCGTTTAAAACAGTATCAAATGTGTATCCTTGAGTCATCTGAACATTTTTAGCAGCTAACTCTTCTTTAACTTCTGCTTGTTGTTCTTTTACATTTGAACGAACTTCATTTTCTTGGGCTTTAGAGAAATCTTCGCCTTTAACTAGGCTCATTCCTTCCTCTAGTGCCACAGGCTTTTCAGATAAGTGAACGATGACTGCAACTTTTTGATTGCCTGATACATTTTGTAAGCTTTCGTGAAGAGTTGGCCCATCTTTAGACAAGCTTAGCTGTTCAGCAATAGCCGCCTTTAGTTGAATTATACTTTCACTTTGACTATCCTGCTTGAATGGTTTCGATTCTTTAGCACTAGCACTCGACCATGGAATCAATAGAGAAAGCACCATAACGAAAGCTAGAATACTACTTAAAAACTTCATAAAATTAAACCTTTTCAAATCTCATTTCCCCCTTTGTTTTATAGTTGTCACACTTTTCGCTCTAGCGTGATAATTCAAATTTATCATATGATAGCTGATACGAATATATGAATATCTGAATATTCCAAAATATTGGTAATTAGTATCAGTTTATCAAAGGAAGATTGAATCTATCTTCCTAGTAATTTAATAAAAAGTAGAACTTTTAAGTGAGGAATGACCTACAGGGATTCGTTGATTTTTCCAATTAATCCTATTAAGGCAGCAGTTGTTGGTACAGTCGGTGGTGTAATTGCTTATAGAAAATTAGGGGGGCAGTAAGAGGAGTGATTGTAGGGGAATCGGTTTAGTATGTAATCCGGGAAATTAAAATAACTGGCGATTATTTTAAGAAAACCGCCAGCTAATAAGTTGTGATGAACCGTATCATAAGTAAGCACATAGTGTAAGACTTTCATTTTTCATTTCATTTAAAAAGTATCTAATATACTTATCAGCAATCTTATGAATATGTTTTCGTGGTGGTAGTGAGTCACCATACATAAGCAATACTAGTTTTTCCACTGTGTTTTCCCACCTCATTTTATAGCTATGTTACAGCCGCTTTGCTTTTAATTAAATGAATTAATTATACGACATTTCATATATAAAAATATCGCATGTCCGTAAACTAGAAAAAAGTAGGTACAAGAAAAATCTTGCACCTACTTTTTTTACGTTGTCGCAATTTCCGCGACTTCTGCAGCCACATGTACGGGTGGTTTACGATCTTTCCATGGAGCAGATTCTTCTAATTGTTTCCCAAGCTGTAGAAGAGTTAACTCATCTGCAAAGCGTCCTGTAAATTGCAGCCCGATTGGTAAGCCAGACGCACTCATCGCAAGGGGCAATGATAACGAGGGTTGACCTGTTGCGTTAAACAAATTGGTAAACGGCGCGTATGTGAAAATTTGCTCTGTCCATTCAATCGCCGAGATGTTTGGATTATCCGCATTTAGCTCACCAATTTTTGCTGGTAAAGTGCCGATTGTTGGGCTTAAAAGCACATCATAATCTGCAAAGAATGTCGCTACTTGACGTGATACAAGTGCGTTCGTATTAATAGCTTCTAAAAGCGCGCTAGCTTTTAAGTCTTTGCCATATTCATAGCATTGCCAAATGGCTGCTTCAATATTATCGCGTGAAGGTGTTTTACCTGTTAATTCTGCAGCCCCTACAATCATTTTATAAATATTCGCTGTCCAAATATTTACCGTTGCACGTGAAAATAGTGCTTGGTCGTAAACTGGTCGAGCTTCGACTACTTCGTGCCCTAACTCTTCTAATAATTTTACGGCCTTATGTACGGCCTCGATACATTCTGGATCAACGGATGCACCAGAATTTGTTTCTGTTGTCCAGGCAATCTTCAGTGGACGTACCTTTTGTTGAATTGCTTTACTGTAAGGCATTTCTGGGCTTTGAATAATCGAGTAGCATCCTAAGTCTGGTCCAGCTACTTGGTCCAGTAATGTAGCGGTATCACGAATTGTTTTTGTCAGCGCAAATTCAATGGCTAGCCCATTTAATGCCTCACTATTATAAGGCCCCAATGGCACGCGACCACGTGAAGGCTTTAAGCCAACGACACCACTACATGATGCAGGAATACGAATGGATCCGCCTCCATCATTACCATGCGCGATTGGGACGATACCACTTGCGACAGAAGCGGCTGCACCACCACTTGAACCACCAGGGCTATGGTTTAGATTCCATGGGTTACGTGTAGGACCATAAATGACAGCTTCCGTAGCGGCATTATAGCCGAATTCTGGTGTTGTGGTTGTACCACTTAACACAAAACCAGCGTTTTTAAAACGTTTCATTAATTCACTATCGACAGACATTACAGCATTTTCTGCAACACGACTGCCCATACTATGTGGCACACCTTCTGCATGGAGTACAACTTCTTTAATTAAAAATGGGACACCTGTAAAAGGTTGATTATCATTTAAAGCTGGAATCGCTTTGTCAGCCTGTTCCTCTAACACGTTGACAACGGCATTAATCGAAGGGTTAACCTTTTCAATACCTTGTAGCGCTAATTTTGTAAGTTCTTGTGGTGTCACTTGCTTTGTTTTTACTAACTCCGCTAATCCAAGACCGTCATATGATGCATATTCTTGTAATTTCATCTGATCACCTCATTATAGTTTTGACTTACAAATTCATTTTAAAATGAGATGAAAAAAATTGATATTACCCAAAAGGATAATTCGCTTTAAACGAGAATATATGAATCTAAAATAGAAAATAGGAGGAATTGATATTGTATGAGCATAAAGAGGTGGAGTATTTATTAGAAGCAACGTTTAAGATTTCGAATATCAATATGCAACAAACAAGTGAAAACTTTAAATTGAATATGTTGCAAGTATTGAGTGAATGTTTTCAATATGAGCATACGTTATTTTGGGAAGTGGTAGATGGGGAGTTAATTGAACAACCTGTCTGTTTCAATGTAGAGCCATATACGGTACAAAGTTATCTACATGAGTATAAATATTATGATCCTTTACACCCTGTGAATATGCAAAACCAACCCGGTATTCAATTAATGCAACGAAATGATGTAATATCGATGAAGAAAAAGCAGCATTATGTTGAGCGCTTTTTACAAATAAATGATTTTAAAGATGAAATGGTTATGTATCTGTACAATCAGCAAAAGCCAACAGCGGCTATTGGCTTTTTACGAAAAGAAGGGGAAACACCATTTACAGAGCAGGATAGTCAAAAGCTATTGTATGTAAAGCGGATGATTGAAAACATTTATTTATTACATCAATATGTTCAGCCAGGCGACTCATTGCGAACTACACGACGTGAAGAAGAGCTGTTAATGTATTTATGTAAGGGATTTAAAAATGCGGAAATTGCCAGTTATTTATATGTCAGTGAAAATACAGTAAAGAAACATCTGCAAAATTTGTATCGGAAATTTCAAGTAACTTCCAGAACGCAGCTTGCATTAAAATACGCAGAAAGCTTTCGATCTTAAAAATTAGATGTTGGTAATCAGTTTTAACCTGAGCAAAGGAAGGGAGCCAAAGCGAAGAAAAATATAGCGCACCTTAGTATGTTAAAGGGAACCGTATCATAAGTAAGGTTATTAAAAAGACCACACCTAGAACGTTGATATTACAATGTTTTAGGTATTTTTATTAACTCTAAATTAAAGTTATGATAAGCTAGAAAAGGGAAATTTAGGAGAAATGCTGATGAAAAAGCTTTGGCGATGGGTTGATCTAGTAGTTATCTATATAATTGGCATTTATCTTAGTCTCTTATCTGGTGTATATCTTTTGGATGGTAGAACAGCTTTAGATACGAAGAAGATCGACAACAACATAAAGAAGTTGCGGATGTATCCATGGTTTAATGAACTATATGAACATGAAGAACATCACCGTTCATTCTTTGCTAATATAAAAGTTAGAAAATACTTAGAAAGCTCTATACGTGTTTCTAGGTTACTTAACAATGAGCGGGAGCAAAAAAGGTTTATAAAAATGTTAGAAGAAGTAGCGCAAGTACGAAATAAATGAACCGAGCTTACAGAAATGTATCATAAGCAAGTAAGGTTTTTATCGGAGGGTCGAATAATGAAAAAGGCAGAAATGATGGATGAGTATTTTAATTCTTATGGGAAAGAAATTAGTAGTTCTGAGATTTATCATGTTGTAGATTTAATTTTCAAGATTAATTTAGATGAGGCACCTATTTTATCGAAAGAGAAGGAAAAGGCAGATGGAATTTCTTCATCAACAGGAAGAGAAGCAATAGATTCCCGTCTAAATCAATACGACAGCGAAATCACAGGGGCAGAAGTTCGTAAAATAATAAATGAAATTTTGGGTGTTAATTTAGAAGCGATATCATCATTAGAAGGAGCAAGAATTTCTTTATATTCAAAAGGTCAGTGGATTGTACAACATGAAAAAGACTTATTTGTAGTATACACTGGAGAAAGTGATATTGATGTGAAGGTCTTTCCAACGCAATATTTCACTGAACAAACTGGGCTAGTAGAATTACCTACTGACTTACAGCATGCACTAACGAGTATAGGGTATTACTTCGATGAGAAAAACGATAGTTACTATTTCTCAAACCCCACAGGTGAAGCTGTTCCAGATGCCTTCAAAGGAAAAACAATAGGCGCTATACTTGGAGTCATTCAACATTCATTTTCAAATTTATAAACAAACAGATACATAGAAGCTATTAGTTGGAGATAGAAAAATGTAATTATCCATAGACATAACAGGGGTATAACTAGAAGAGAAAAAAAAGTCATATAGGGGAATATGATTCCATCTATATGACTTTTCACATTTAGTTATACAACTTTAAAAGCTCTTACTTTCCGAAAGAAGATAAAAATTTAACTCGGTCTCCCATAGGAGGCGTATTATTATCTGTTAAAACTACTTCCAAGACTGCTGGACCATTTAAATTCGATAAGTTATTAATCATATCTTGGTTAATATCTTGTAGTTCTGTTACTTGGAAACTTGGTATACCCATAGCTGAAGCCATAGCACTAATACTAACTGGATTTTGCTCAAAAGATGGGTGAGTACGATGGAACTGTAGATTATGTCCATGGTATACCATTCCTAAACGAGCATTATTCATAACGATAAACAAAATCGGTAGATTATATTCTTTTGCTGTTAATATTTCCATTCCATGCATGAAGAAGCAACCATCACCTGTGATACATACAACAGGGCGTTCTGGTTCAGCTAACTTTGAGCCAATGGCAGAACCAATTCCACTTCCCATTGCACCAAAATGGACATTAATATCAAAAGTATCATAATCTAAAACATTCATGTGATGAATGACATAGGACATAAATTCACCAATATCAATTGTATACCTAGTGGAAGATGGTAAATATTTTTGAATATTTAATAGAACGTTTTTCGTATTATACTCCTCTGTATCTCCAAGAAGCTCTTTATTTTCTTTAACCTCAAGTGCAGTCCCTTTTTTTGTTGCCCCTTTAGCTTTTAATTCTTCTATAAGGAATAGTAAACTTAAATTTATATCACCTAGCACAGGTATATCAATTTCATATTTTCGATTGAACACCGTTTGATCATAGTCCATTTGTATAGAAAAACGATTTTTCGTAAGATTTAAGTTGTAGTTATTTGTTGCTGTTTCTCCTAAACTTGAACCTACGATTAACAATACTTGCCCATCGCCTTCAGCTATTAATTCTGAGGCAGCCTCGTGGCCAGCAAAACCGAAAACACCAGCCAGAAGAGGATGATTCTCTGGAATGTATCCTTTTGCTTGCGGTGTTGTTAGAATTGGCCAATTCAGTAATTCAGCTAACTCTAGTAATTGCTCAACTGAATTCCTTACACCTTGTCCTGCCAAAATGTAACCATTTTTTCTTTTCATTAGCTCTTCAGCTACATTGTTAATGGTATCTATATTAGGAACTATTGCTGTTCTTTTTGGTGGGGCTGGTATTTCTATGTTTTGAACTATTTCGTGTTGAACATCTATTGGTATAGCAATATGTACTGGACCAGGCACTCCTGACATAGCGATTTCAGTGGCCTTTACTACTTCTTTCAGTAAATCCTTTGATTCTTTAACCGTTACACTATATTTAGTGACTGGTTGGAAGATCGGTTGAGCATCCAACTCTTGAGAAGCATTTAAACCGATTGTGTTAACTGGAACAGCACCGGTTAAAAATAAAACCGGTAAATGTTCCCGCATGGCATTTGCAGCACCAGTTACTAGGTTTGTTCCACCAGGTCCACTACAAGCAATACATACACTCATCTGGTTTGTATATTTTGCGTAAGCTGCGGCCATGTAGGTCGCAGCGCCTTCATGTTTTGTTACAATCGGTGTTATTTCTTTCATATCATACAGTTCATCAAAAAATGCATTGACTGAACCTGCTGGAATACCAAAAATATATTGAACACCGTTACTTTTTAAATATTCTAAGACCGTACGAGCTGCTTTCATCATAAAACTCCTTTATCTTCTAAAATAGAAAACTAATAGAAATATTTTTTCATAATATCTTCAGCCTTCATGGGCTTACTGAAAAAATATCCTTGCATTAAATGACAATTTTGTGCCAGTAAAAAATCAGCCTGTTCTTGTGTTTCAACTCCTTCAGCAATAACCTCAAGTTTTAAATTTTGAGCTAGGGTAATGATCGTATTGGTAATAGCAGCTGCATCATCCATTAACATTTCTTGTACAAAGGATTTATCAATCTTCAATGTAGAAATCGGTAAATTTTTTAAATAACCCAAAGATGAATATCCTGTACCAAAATCATCAATGGCTAAATTTACCCCAAGACCCTTTAATTGTATCATTGTTTTTAATGTTAATTGTGTATTTTTAACAATTAAATTTTCTGTAAGCTCTAGTTGTAAATACTCAGGTGACAGATCTGTTTCTTTTAGGACATTTTCTACAATAGAATATAAATTATTCTGTTCGAACTGATGGACCGATAAATTTACAGACATACTAATCAAAGGATATCCTTGATTATGCCATTTTTTTAATTGCTTGCATGCCTCTTTAAGAACCCACTCACCTATAGGGACGATTAAACCTGTTTCTTCAGCAATTGGAATAAACTTATCTGGTGTTATCATTCCGTGTTCTCGATGATTCCATCTTAGTAAAGCTTCAACACCCTTAATTCTGTTTGTTTCATAGTTTATTTGTGGCTGATAAAAGACAATAAGTTCATCTCGTTCTATAGCCTTATATAAATCATTTTCAAGTTTGATAGTTTCAAAAGTTCTTGTATCCATACCTTCGCTAAAGAAATGATAGCTAGTACCTGGTGTTTCTTTCGACTTGTACATAGCTGTGTCTGCATTTTTGATTAACTCATCTGTAGTCTCACCGTTATCAGGAAACAGGCTTATACCAATACTTGTTTTAATATATATTTCATTGTCTATTAGGTTGAAAGGTTTAGAGAAAGAAGCATTTATACAATTAATGACCCCCAAAATGTCATGTTCACAATTAATTTTAGGTATATAGATTGTAAATTCATCCCCTCCTTGCCGTGATACGGTTGCTCCTTCCGGAACGCAAGCACTTAAGCGTTTGGCAACATCTTGGAGCAATAGATCACCATAGCTATGTCCTAGAGAATCATTTACTAACTTAAAACGATCTAAATCCAAATATAAAACTGCCGATTTATTTCCATTCGCTTTTGCATACTTCAGCCCTTGAGTTAGTCTTTCTATTAAAAGAACTCTATTGGGTAAACCCGTTAAACTATCAAAATAAGCGTGATATTTAATCTTTTCTTCTAGTTGCTTTCTTTGAGTTATATCTTTAAATGTAACAACTTCTCCTACAATTTTGTCTCCTTCTCTTATTAAGGAGGTTACATATTCTACTGGAAAGTTGGAGTTATTCTTTCTAAAAAACACCTTGTAGCTGTTGAAATTTGTATTTAATAAAGATGAAACAATCATTTTATCCTCTGTTTCACTACCGCTAATAATATCGACGGATTTTCCGATTAATTCTTTCTCTGTTTCATAACCCAACATAAGTGCACCTGCTGGATTGCAGAATGTAATGTTTCGATCAAGATCTAATCCAAAGATTCCTTCACCTGCAGAATTGAGAATTAACTCTTTTTCACGGCTAAGCTGCTGTAACTCTGTAACAACTCTTTCAAGTTCTCTATTTTTGGCTATTACTTCTGAGGTTCTCTCCTCGATAATAATTTCTTGCTTTTCCATATATAAAAGGTTTGATAATGCAGATGCTGTAGTATCAACAATTGATTGGGCTAGCTGTAATTGAGTTTCTGAATAGAAAAATGCTTTTTTTTCAAGATTAACAATAGATATTTGTCCTAAAATTTCACCCATTGAAATCAAAGGAAACATAACTAAACCGTTTATGCCGAAATTGCGACAAACTTCATGATTTGGCCTCTCATCTTCAAATACATTTGGAATAAGAATTGCTTTTTTAGTTTTAAAAACCTCTTGCATTACGGCATCATTGCTTTGATCAATTTTTATTTTGTTATGTGTTTTTAACCAATTTTCTTCTGTCCAATCACTATCCTTACTCAATTTAGCCGGTTTAATTCTTTTTTCTGCTAAAGGATCTAATAGGTGAACACCTATATTCATATTTTTTAAAACCTTTTCTAAATAGAAAAAGCATTTATCAAGGCTCTCTTGTAGTGAGGAGCACATTGATAAATCACGTGTAACATCAAGTAGCAACTGTTTTTCGTTAATAAGTCGTTCTTTATAAGCTAAGATGTTTGCATTTTGAATAGCAACAGCAGCCATATTTACATATGCCTCAACCGTTTGAATTTCATCGTCTGTTAAGTTCATTGGAATTCCATAATCAAATAAAAAAACAAGGCCAAATAACTCCTGTTCAAAGGAGATGGGAAGAACTAATAAAGATTTAATATGAAACCCCTCGACAGCTCTAGGATCAGGTCGATTATCTTTTGAGGTATCAGGAATATAGACGGTTTTCTTTGTTTCAATTACTTCTTTTGCCAGCAAATCTATTTCGGTGTCAATTACATGCATATTCAATGTCCAGCCATTAATAACTTCTGGTTTTCCTACATATCCTCTGAATGTTCCATCTTCTTGTGGTAAATAAATGCCCACAGAATCACATGTGACGATTTCTTCAGATATTGCTATTGTTACCTGCTCCAATACTTCACGTAAATCTTGCTTCATGTTTATCATTTTAGTAATATTGGCCAGTCGAGAATACCTCGTTTGTTCCATAGACATTTATATGAACCCCCAATTTTTTATCATTGTCCTGTATAAATTATTATTAAACTTTTTATTTTTTCGTATCGAATGTCCCATTCTTTTTATTTTACAGTAGTGATATACAGGTAGGTAAAAAAATGTAGAAATTAGTTAAAATTCCTTAAAAATATTATTTGTTTTAACTATTATCATTTCTATGTAGGACTACAATCCTCCTTTATTAGGTGTTGCTTTCGTTTTAGAATTATCATGGGTACCTAAATCAGGGGAGTTTCCGCATAAACTTCGAATAGTCGAGCCAGCTTGTCAACGAATTATTGGGTTGGCCTGGTCAGAAAAGCGCTACTTTATACCAATTGCTAAGCAGTTTCGTCAATTTGTTTTAGAATACTTTTTAATGATTTCTCAAAAATGATTTAATGTCCCACTTTTTAAATATTAATAAAATTAGAGTAGGGAAGTTATTATATAAACAAAAAAATAAGCTGTATAGAAAGATTGAATGTTAATAACTTCTATACAATTTATTTTTTCCTTATATAAAACATGCATCTTAGTTCATGATCAACACTCTAAAAAATTGATCATGTATGCCACCAGATTTACACTGGGCATAAACATAATCAAGATGCATAGTAAGAGCTATTATCGTACTTTTTATTGCTAGGCCACTAAAAGGAACGGGTCTAACAAAATTTTGCTGAGCACAAAGCCGATTCCGGACCCAATTATGCTGAGGCATAATTAATATTTTTTGTTTAGTCAATTGTTCTAGTTCTTCTAGAATTGTAAGCTTTTGAGGTAATAAAATATGTGAAAAGGTATGAGAACATAGTTTGTTTTACATACCTTTTTAGATGAGTTGAATTAAAGAATGATGTTTAAATTGGAGGCAGCCCTTCTTTTTGCATTGAAATGAGCCAAATAAAATCATCCTCAATAATAATTTGAATGTCTTGGCCGAGGGTAATCAATTTCTCGGCTTTTAATTGTTTCGTACTTATACCGCGACGTTTGTCCCCAAGAATAACGAAATCTGTATCTTGTGTCACAGTCCCTTGCATAATCCCTCCACAAGCTCTTACTCTTTTCGCAGCCTCTGAACGTGTCATAGTGGAAAGAGCCCCTGTAAAGACAATTTGTTTATTATAAAACGGATGCATCAAGCACTCGGATGGGTCAGAAAGTAAAATGATTTCTGTGTTGTCCTTATTGTTGTTCATGTTGACTCTCCTTGATTGAAATGAAAGATTTCTACCTTTATGGAGAATAGTATCATATAGATCTCTTCTTCATGAATACTTGTATCAATAGATAAAACAGCTTAAACCGATTTCGTAATTTTTTTCCAAAAGAAGGGTTTTTATAAATGCAGCTCGAACTATGGAATAGTGAGGATAAAAAATTAAAGCCTTTATTCGAAAAGTTAGCTCATTAGCAAGGGGAAATAAGGGGAAAAGGATGGTTCATAGTGATTCAATTCCATAAAAATAATATTACCGTTTTTCAAAGTGCATTATATATGACTACCTCTGCAATTATTCAAACTAATGAAGCAGTAATTATGACAGACCCTAATTGGTTACCTACTGAAATTGAAGAAATTAAGAGCTATATAAACAGGGTTATAGGCGATAAACAACTATATATTATTTACACACATAGCGATTTTGATCATATTATCGGATCTGGGGCATTCCCAGAAGCTAAAGTAATTGCCTCTAAACAATTTAATGAAAATCCTAACAAAGAAGACAGCATTCAAAAAATTAAACAATTTGACCAAAAATATTATTTGAATAGAAACTATTCACCTGTATATCCAACTGTAGATATTGTTGTTTCAGAGGATGGGCATAAATTAGAATTAGATTCCCTAACCATGACATTTTATCAAGCACCTGGTCATACGAATGATGGTTTATTTACAGTTATTGAGCCTTATGGTCTGTTTCTTTCTGGTGATTATTTGTCAGATATTGAGTTTCCATTTATTTTTAGTAACTATAATGATTATGTAAATACGGTCAATAAAGCTGAAAATATTTTGCTTAATCATCATATAACGACACATATACCTGGACACGGTTCGACAACACAAAATCTACAGGAAATTCAAAAAAGAATAAACGATTCGAAGTTTTATTTAGAGAAGCTTCCTCATGATAATGGAGAGTTGGAAAGATATTTAAGTCTAGAGTATCCATTTTTTGAAGGAATGAAAAGCATCCATACTGACAATAAGACGATGGCTAAAGAAAATGTGTAAAAGGCTGATAAAAGGGAGACCAATCATTTTAGTCGGTCTCGTTTATTTTTAAGCTTGCCCTTCAATTATTAATGATGATTATTATCTTCTGTGTCTTTAAAAAATAATATACACGTTTCTGTTTGTTCCATTTAGATATTCTCTAACTTCTGCGTACATATTTTCTGTACATTTTCCAATACTATATCTAGATTATTTATCAAATTGGCAGGAAGGGAAGAGGCAAAATTGGCTAAGCACTCAGATATGAGCTGGAAACAGGATCATCCAAGTACTTTGTTTGGGAACTCTGTCCAAAAGGCGGAACGTTTATTGAAGCATGCAAAGTCACATCCGGAGGAGATAGCGATTGAGCATGCCTTCAATCAAATCGAACATGCTGAAAATGCATTTATGAATGCAAAGCAATATGGTGAACATTTGGATACAGTCCAACAAAATAAAGCATACCTAGAGCAGATCAAGCAGCAATTACACGAAATGCAAGGTAATAATCAATAAATACATTGGTTTTGAACAGAAGACAGAAGAAATAAAAATAATATTTTAAGCGGCTAAGCTCCTTAATAAAGGGACTTAAGCCGCTTAATTTTATTCTTCTGTTTGCCTGACAGTTAATGAAATGTTGCGCAGATGAGGGATTAATGATTTGAATCACAAAATGTAATCTGTCGGTTTGCAAAAATGTAGTTAGTAAAGAGCTTAACATGGGATGATTGAGATCTTTCCCAGGAAATATTTTCTATCTATTTAGTTAACACCAAACAATTATTTTATACGGTGTGGTTTGTGCAGGAATGCTTCTTGTAGTAGGTCCATAGATAACAATTAGGTTTCGATTTGCCGGGCTTTTTGAAAAAGGTTGCCCATTTTTAAGCAAGATAGGCGTATAAGGAGAAAGATTTAATTGTAATTGGCCATCACTACTCACTAATTGATTATTAAAAAAGTCGACTTTGACATTTTGATAGGTATTTTCCTTTACGACGATGAGTGCTCGATATTGAGGCGGATATATGAAAGGGACAGGTGCATCTCTATCATAATATCCAGTAATCTGATCACCAATTGTTACAATCTCTTGGTTTACAAAATAAGTAGAAGGTGAGATGACAAAATTGACGATGCCCTGAGTACTATCTTCTACCGTCATAATTTTATAACAACCTTCCTTTTCTCCATTTTGCCCGATCGGAAAATCATCAATCTGAGTAACGACCCCACGAAATGAGTTAAAGTTTACCATCGCTATTCCTTTCTTTATAAAATTTCAATTATTGTAGCTCTGTATAGCACAGAGCCGATTCCGGACGCAATTATGCCGAGGTATAATTAATCTTATGTAACATCGCCAATTTGGGTGACAGAGAATGATTGTATTATCAAAAGGACAGGTTTATATATTACTGGAATCAATATATACTTAATTTGCAAACTATAACGTTATTTTTTCAGAGGAGGGGAGACTATTGAAATGGATTTCTAAAAATAAGAAACCCCTTTTAATATTCATCATTATTATTATTTTCATTGCTGGTATCCTCGATATCAAATATGAAGGATTGTTCTTTCAACTATTACCAGAGTCTGTTCAAAACTATTTAGCTGATATTTTCAAATAAATGAATTAGGACATAGAGATTGGCTAAAAACTTGTCTATTCATAGTTGGAATTGGATTTATGACTTCATGGGCAACAGCATTATATTTTGTACTAACGATAGGTAGTAGCTCTAGAAGATCGATTGGGGCTCTTTTGATTAAAATCTGTTGACATGAAGTTAACTCCATCTTTTACGAAAAATTGGGTTTATTACATCCGGAAATAATAAACAAACATCGTGATTATATGAGAGTCATATCGAAATAATTAGTACAATTCTTAAACTAAAGCAATGTGGTTTTTCACTTCAAGAAATTAAAATGCTTTTTGAATGGTCGCAAAATACTGATGAAAATGATGAACTGACAGAAGATGAGATTCAAAACGTTCAACAGCTAAAAATATTATTTCAAAATAAGTATAAACAGATGATTCAAAGAGAAAAAGAGATTAAACAAATAAAGCAAGTATTGCTACTACCTGCTGATCATAAAATGGAGCAGCTACTAGAAAAAAATAAAGGTTAGATGGATGTTCGGATAAGAGTGTGAAAAAGCATTGAACAAACAATAGTGAAAAGTGGAACAACTATAAGAAAGAAATATTTATTAAGTTTACGCAGCTAATAAGGCTGTGTTTTTTCATTTACAGAGTTAAAGGTTTTTTTTAATATATCTTGAATATATTAAAGAAAAGGTGATGATAACTTTATGGAAGAATGGAAGAATGGAAGAATGGAAGATGGCGCTTGAAGAGTTTTTAAAAGATTGGAAAAACCGAAATGATGTTGTAGGGGCACTTGTATGTGGGAGCTACATAACAGGAAATCCTTCTAGACGTTCTGATATAGATGTACATATTATTTTATCTGATGATGTTGATTGGCGAGAGAGAGGGAATAGAATTATTAATGGTTTTCTTATAGAATATTTTGCTAATCCACCACACCAAATTCATAAATACTTTCAAGGGGACTTTCAAAACCAAAGAACAATGTCCATGGTTCAAATTATTACAGGAAAGATTCTATTTGATAACACGGGAATACTTAATGAATTAAAAATCGAAGCTGAACATTGGCTAAACAATGAATATGATGAATTAAATAAAACAGTTTTAGAAATAAAAAAATATTCACTATGGGATTCATTAGACAATTTAAAGGATTGTTTTGAACAAAAAAGAGTAGATTTCTCTTTTGTATATTTTAATTCACTAGCTAAATTATTTTCTGAGTACTGTCAATTCTTAAGGTTAGAAAGCATTCCGTACAATCAAGTACACTCTTATTTTGTAGATCCAGCATATATAAAAAAATATCTAAAAAGTGTTTTTCCTGATTCGATATTTAAAGAAATGTTTTTAAAAGCATTACTAGAAGCGGACCAACAAAAGATGATGGAGGCATTTGAAGAGTTAGTAAACTATGTCCTTAATCAGATGGGTGGCTTTAAGATAGATGGTTGGAAAATAAAAAGTCCTGTCGAAGAATAGGATGAGATTTGGCTGGTTAGAATAATAAAAATGTTAAAATAACACTAAAAAATAATAAAAAAATTATATGAGTGGAGCTGGTGCAAAAACAAGACTGGTTCCATATTTTTATGTTATTATATAGATATAATATTTAAAAAATCCTCATTATTATATGAAAATGCTAGCCAATTTTAGGCCAATTATTCCATAAAACTTAAATAAAGGTTGGGTTTATTAGTGAGGAAAAAGGAGGTTTTTCTCTTGATTTATTAAGGGAAAGGCTCGAAAAATGCACATAACTCTCATATAGATAGTTGATATTTTAATCTTTATGTAATTATGATACACTGCAATAAGGTAATAATTGATACAGAAAAGGTGTACTCCTAGGTTACTCCGTGGCTTACTGTGATATCTAAGCAGGAGAGCTTTACATCCTTTCTGCAAATCTTAATATATAAGGAAGGTAAAAATGAGTAACAGACAAATTAAATCAGATGTTATCTTAATTGGTGCCGGAATCATGAGTGCTACTTTGGGGACAATGCTCAAAGAATTAGCGCCAGATTGGAAAATTACAGTGTTTGAGCAGCTTGATAAAGCTGGTGAAGAAAGTTCTCACGAATTAAATAATGCGGGAACTGGACATGCTGCACTTTGTGAGCTTAACTACACTTCAGAGAAAAAAGATGGATCAATCGATATTAGCAAAGCGATTAACGTTAATGAACAGTTCCATGTTTCAAAACAGTTCTGGTCTTACCTTGTGAACAATAAACTGATCAATAATCCACAAGACTTTATCATGCCTTTACCTCATATGAGTTTAGTACAAGGTAAAGACAATGTAGAGTTTCTAAAAAAACGTCATGAAACGATGACAAAAAATCCTTTATTCCAAGGTATGGAATTTTCTGATAACCCAGAAACGCTAAAGAAATGGATTCCTCTTATTATGCAAGATCGTCCAGCAGATGAAGCTATCGCTGCGACAAAAATTGACACTGGTACAGATGTTAACTTTGGTGCATTAACACGTATGTTATTCGACCATTTAAAAACTCAAGACGTTGACATCAACTACAATCATAGTGTTCAAAGCTTGAAACGTACTAACGATGGTTCATGGGAAGTACGAGTTCACGACAAAAATGGTTGTAAAATGGAATACCATACAGCAAAATTTGTCTTCCTTGGAGCTGGTGGAGGAAGCTTAGAATTACTTCAAAAATCAGGCATTCCTGAAGGAAAACATATTGGGGGATTCCCAATTAGTGGTTTATTCTTAGTATGTAAAAACCAAGAAGTTGCTGAACAACATCATGCGAAAGTATACGGAAAAGCTAAAGTGGGTGCTCCACCAATGTCTGTTCCGCATCTTGATACACGCTATATTGATAACAAAAAATCTTTACTATTTGGGCCGTTCGCAGGTTTCTCACCTAAGTTCTTAAAAACAGGTTCAAATATGGATTTATTTGCTTCTGTAAAACCGCATAATATTACAACGTTATTAGCGGCAGGGGTTAAAGAGATGGGATTAACAAAATATTTAATCCAACAACTTATGTTATCTAAAGAACAACGTATGGAAGAGCTACGTGAGTTCATCCCGAATGCTAAGAGCGATGATTGGGATATTATCGTAGCTGGTCAACGTGTACAAGTTATTAAAGATACTGAAGCTGGTGGTAAAGGAACACTTCAATTTGGTACTGAAGTTGTAAGTGCTTCTGATGGCTCAATCGCTGCATTACTTGGAGCTTCTCCAGGTGCATCTACTGCTGTACATGTTATGCTTGAGGTAATCAATAAATGCTTCCCTCAACATGTTAACGAATGGGAGTCAAAAATTAAAGAAATGATCCCATCTTACGGCAAGTCATTAGCAGACAATCCAGAGCTTCTTAAAGAAATTAACGAAACAACAGACGAAGCGCTTCGTTTAAAATAAAATCAGATGTAGAAACAAACGATTTGTTTCTACAAAATAAAATAGAACCTTCATTCTAATTTAGGGTGGAAGGTTCTATTTTTTTATTTCAAAAATGGAGTTGCAGTGAGAATTTTTATCCATAATATCTAATATATTTAAATAGGCATTAATTAATGACAAAATCGTAATGATTTAATGAAAAAATATTTATATAAGAGCGAAATAAATGAAGCACACCTTTTGTTTACTAGCAAACAAAAGGTGTGCTACTAATTTTAAAATTTAAGCTTGGAATAACAAAATTGGATAGAGCGTTTGATATACATTGAACAAAAAAACAGCAACAATGAAACCAAGAGTGCTAGCGGAATGCTGAAAGCGATCGGAAGCTCAATGTCACTCCAAATGCTCATTTGTATTTGCTCCAAGCCGAATGTTCGCAAAATGCCGGCTACTATTGATATTAATGCACTGATGATCAGCCCTGTATAGAGGACAGATAGTACGAGAAGGGCTAATGAGCAAAAAAAGCCTTGAATAATTTTTATGAATGTCATTCCTCTTCCCTCCGTATAATTTGTTGCACCTTTGCATTTTTAGCAATCGAATAGCTTTTTGTATAATAAAGTGTTTGTATGTGACAATTATCACCTACTGTTACAATATCTCCGTCAACAATTTCTGCATCTGTATAGGAAAGATGTATTTGTTCACCTTTAATATATTTAGAATTTAGCTTTTTCTTTAGAAAAGATATAGATAACGTATCTTTTTCTACATGTATCACATCTGCAATAAGCTTTCCAATCTCATTTCCACCAGACATTTTTAATTGAAAATGTTTAGCCTCTATTTCATTCGCTTTAACAAAACCGACTGCCTGAAACTGTTCTACTTGTAAGTTTTGTTCAATGGCCAACTTTCCAGAACTATTCAATTTTGTTACTTGCCCATTCCGGATATTTAAGCTCCCGGCACTTTTAACCTCATTAATTTCACAAAAATCTCTTATAGAGCATGATCCTGTACTATTTAAAATCTGAGCTTCAACGCGGGAATGAAAAGAGCTATGACCATGAGTAGAGATTTTTTTTACGCGTATTTCTTGATGTAAAGTAACAGATCCACGGATATTTAATTGCTCACAGTCTGCTGCTAAGTCTTTAATAGAGCCGTTAGTAAGGGTTACTGTACGTAGTTTTTGAATCACGGATAACCACCTCATTTTAATTTAATTAATATATATTTTAGTTATTGAAATATATATTAATTAAATTATATGCCACTTTGTTTTGTCAAGAACAAAAAACTTGTCATAAGCATTTTATGGATTTTTTAGGCAATAAAAAAAGGATTTCAATTGTATGAAATCCTAAAAAATTTTTTTCATTAACTGATTAACCTCACGCAATATTGTTGCCATGTCTATCAGTTTTTCTTGTGGAAACTTTAAAAATAAATCTTGAACCTTTAATTCACCGCTATTTGTTAAAATCATTTTTACAACACGACGATCTTCTTTCTCTCTAATCCGCTCTACTAATCCCAACTTTTCTAGTTTATCGCACATTGATGTAACGGCTCCAGGTGTTACACTAAAGAACTCAGCAATTTCTGTTGCTTTCATACCACCATTAATCTTCAGTTGAAGTAGGAGGATTAGTTGGTTTTGAGATAATGATTCACCCTCAGATAAAAGATTTACGAACATTTTTGATGTATGCTGTATTTCAAGCATCTCTTTCATAATGATTTCTACATTGTGCAATTGATCATTTTTTGACATAATATCACAGCCCGTTAAAATATTTAATAGCTAAATTATATAGTAAATAAATAATAGGGGCTACTATCGATACCCTTTAGGGAACGGACGCTCCCAGGTAAGCACCCGGGCACAACGGAAATCAACCCTACATTATGGTGAAGAACATTTATTTCACAAATGTATCGCACATCCATTCATAAAATTTTTCTTTCTCTTCAAATTGCGGATAATGTGCTGATTGTTCAAATGCTATAAACTCTTTTTTATCGGCTTCAATTATATCAAAGTATTTTCTCGCTTGGTTAGATGAAGTTTGATAATCATATTTACCCATAACAAAATAGCATGGTAATTCAAGTTTTTTTACTTTTGTAGGTAAAGGTTTTTTTATTACTTCCGTTAATAAAGCCTTTTGCGAGCTAGATATGCCATAGTTGTAACGAATGACATCTAATAAGTTATACTCACGACTGAATAACATACCTATGCTATCCCCATCAGGATTATCAATAAGTCTTGAAGCTCCACCATATTTTGCAATATAGCTCCGTGGAATAAACGTCTCGCCATTTTCAACTTGTTCAGTTAACCCTTGTAAATATAGAACATCCTCTTCATTACCATCGTATTCAGCTTGCTGAATAACGTAATTCAAACCGTCAATCTCGCTTCCTACTTGATCACTCATCTGCCCAATTCCAACATATGCTTCAAATTTTTCAGGAGCTTTATAGGCAGCTTGAGTTGCAATATATGTTCCATAAGAATGACCAATTAATATTACCTTTTCTTTATCAAGACGATCTGATATATAATCCGTCAAGGCCAATAAGTCATCTACGAGTAAGTCTGATGAAAGATTAGAATAATCCTCAAAAAAATGATATGATTTTCCGCTTGCTCTTTGGTCGTAATTCACAACTGTAAAATTGTTTTCCAATAAGTTTTGATACTTACTGGCATATGGAATTTCTGAACATCCAGGTCCGCCATGGACAAAAATAATAACGGGATTATCCTTATCTTTGCCACGTATCATAACTTCATGATTACTTCCATTTATCTTTACTTGTTCTAATGCACTAACACTGTTATTACCTTTTATATGGGAAGTCCATGTAGGAAATAAAAGCGCTGTTACGAGTAGTACGATAGTAATTATTCCAGTATATTTTATAAATTTCATTATCTTTTTCATCTAATTCCCCCTGCGAATGTGAATTGTAATCGAAATTTTTAGACTTTTTTAGGGAGAGTTGTTGATCTGTACATTTTTCTTTTATAAACATAAAAATACATGCTAAGGGGCCACCAGAGGACTACAAAGATTGGATAAAACGCCCATATTACTCCTGGTGAAGAGACAATATTTACTGTAATAAAAAAGATGCTGATAAGAACTGTAGCGGTAACAGAGAATGCTACAAATGTTTTTCTTTGTGCGTGGTATAAAGATAAGGGCCACCAAATTACTAAAAATGATGGATAGATCGCCCAAGGGTATGGATGGGATAAAATAAGATTCAATAAGGAGTAATAAATAATGGTACTTGCACAGCCTATCAGTGCAATTTTTAATGTTTTTGCTTTTTCCTCTAAATACATAAGAATTGGCCACCAGATGATTGGATAAATCGCATAAATGAACCATATATAATCGGGCGAATATAAATAATTCTCAATGATAAGAAAAGCAATAATCAGTGTGCTACAAACAAGAGAATATTGTTTATACATTCTTTTAGACATAAAGAATAACGTTATTGGCCATAGCAAAACAAGTAAGCACGGATAAATAAACCAAAGCTCCTGAGGTGACGTCGTATAATTGACGATCCCTAAAAAAATCATTGTCATCAAACTACCTACAATCGAAAAGTTAATAAAGTTTTTCATGTTCATTCACTCCATTTCTTACGTGACCAAACGAAGTACATAGATAATGGCCACCATAATATTGCGAAGATCGGATAGATTGCCCAAATTGTATCTGGTGTATAGTAAAGATTAATAAAAATAAAAAATGCAATAATTAAGCCACTACCCCATATAGAGAATTCTAAATTTAATTTAGACATGTTTTTCTTTCCGGGATCCTTCACGCCTAATTCCTTTTTTAAATCCTCAATATCTCCAAATTCCACGATGGCTTTGTTGATGGCATCCTCTTGTTCTTTCCCTTGATCCATCAAATAAAATACTTTTTCTTCAAGATTTTGAATGATTTCTTGCTTTACCATCTCTGTTTCTTTGTTACGAGGAATGTCTTTAAAAAGCTCATCAATATGATTTTTTATTTTTTTCATTCTAAGCCCTCCATAAATAAGTCGATAATTTCTTTTACTTCCGACCACTCTTTTACTAGCTCATTTAAATAAGCTTTACCTAATGAGGTAATACGGTAATACTTTCTTTTGCCTCCGTGTGAAACATCACCAAAATAGGCTTCAATAATTTCCTTTTTCTCAAGACGTTGAAAAACTGCGTATAAAGTTGCTTCTTTAATTTGAAAACGATTATTTGTGCGGATACTTATTTCCTGAGAAATTTCATAACCATAACGATCTTTCTCTAAAATTAACCTTAAAATAATGGAGTCCAAGTGTCCGCGGATGATGTCACTTCGAACCATAAGTCACCTACTTATTTTTTATTGCTCTATCTGTTAGAGTAATATTAGCAAACATTACTCTGCCTGTCAAAGTAATTTTTCCAAATACGTCCATATTTCTGCTAAGAAGGATCATCATCAAAACGTGTGGTTGATTTCCGTTCCGGCTGGGCGCTTTTATCGCTGCCGCTTCGCTTTCGCGCAGATAAAACATTTGTAGCTGTCGCTTCGCTTTCGCACAGAGCAGAGCTTCCTGGGGGCGTCCGATGAGCCGCTTCACTCGCGATGCTCGGTCCAAGGTATCATCTGTGACGTTAATCCCCGAGGAGTCGCCCAACCGCCACTCCAATCAACTTATTGACATAGTAGACGTTTTAACAAAAGCCATCCACGACTTTTGGTGATGAACTATCAAGAAGCAATCAAACAGAGGGTAAAAAATCCCCATTCACTTTAGAAGTAAAAGGGGATTGGGGATATTTATTTAGTATTGAAATGATGGTTAATTCGATTTCATAAGCTGCTTACTCGGCTCATTTTATTACATATATAATGCTGCAAGGAATATACCTAATGTCTCTTCATAGATTTCGTCGAATTGGCTGAGTGGAAGTGGATTTGTACCACTACCTAACTCGACAGTAAAGCCAGGTCTACGCCAATCCTGAATAAACCAATCTTTATAGCCCGCATAACTGCCTGCCGAATTGACAGGCTCGTAGCCGCTGACCCGGCTAAACTCATTAACAAGGATTTCTGACTCTGGTGGTTCGAGGTTTTCGAAACCCCAATAAATCACTCTACCTTGTGTATGAAACGCAAGAACCCTGGCGAAATCACGCCGCTTTGTTAAGTCAGCCATAGCAATGGCCTCTGGCTCGGACAAAGGTCGTTGTCCTCCAAAATCTCTTGGTCCAGGTGTTTTAGGATTTCTTGCATTTTCGAGCTCCCATTTTGCAGGAAACTGATCGTTCAAATCGACACCATTTATATTAGCCTTCCAACCTGAGAAATCAGTGCTACCGTTATTCCAAGTAATAAGCTGATTTCTTAATGCTTCGTCATTAGGTGGTCCTTGAACTACTAAATCAACACCATCGGGATTGACCATTGGAACTATGGAAAGGGTTGTTTGCTGGTAAAGTGGGAGTAGAGATAAACCGCGAATTGTTTTTTGATTGGTGAGTGAGAGTAGATAGTCGTTTATAAACGTTAAAATAATCGGGGTTGTAATCCATTCATTCGCATGAAAGGAGCCGTTATAATGTACACGCTTAGTTCCGTTCCCGATTAGGAGCTCTGGGATTTCATGCTGTAAAACAGAATGTCCAATCGTAGAGCTTTGTAGAAAAGGATAAGCATCGAGTAGCTTTTTGATATCATTCATTAAAATAGTGTAAGAATAATTTTGTTTACCATTGACGAGCCTCCATGTGATTCGTTGGGGAATGCGAATTGTCTGTCCAATGTGTAATTGATTTGGATTAAGACTGGGGTTGGCAAGCAAGATGGCTACTAATGGGAGATTTCTGCTTTGAGCTATTTGCCAAAAAGTATCTCCTTGTTTGATTTGATAATTGATAGTCACAAACCCTGGAATTCGAATGCGTTGTCCGACCCTTAAAAATTGAGGTTTAATATTTCGATTTGAATCTATAATTAGTTGAAGAGGTATTTTAAACACTTCACTGAAATGCCAAAGAGAATCTCCAGGTCTTACGTAAATGTCCACAATTGTTCTCTCCTTATTATCAATTATGCCTTAGCAAAATTGGCCAATATAAAATATATATGAAAAGAATACGGGACTTATTAACTTTTAATTTCTTCCGGCAATTATTTTATGTAGCGACAGCAACAAATGTTTTGTGTAGCGAAAGCAAAGCGGCAGCAACAAATGTTTTATCTGTGCGAAAGCGAAGCGACAGCAACAAATGTTTTATCTGTGCGAAAGCGAAGCGACAGCAACAAATGTTTTATCTGTGCGAAAGCGAAGCGACAGCAACAAATGTTTTATCTGTGCGAAAGCGAAGCGACAGCAACAAAGCGCCCAGTTGGATCGGCAATCCCAAGGTATGTTGCAGGACTCTTTCGATGTAAATTTTATTAAGTATCTGTCAGAAATTGTCTTAATGTAACAGGAAGAAACTTTGTTACTTTGATGTACAATGATACTAGTTATAGAGTTTATGATAGATAAAGGTAGGAAAACAAATGTTCAATAAATTAAAGATAGGTATACGATGGAAAATTACGTTAGGCTATATTGTTATCATACTATGTTTACTTGCTTCAGTGCTCATCTTAAATAATCAAATTATTTCTATACAAAAAGAAAGAAATTATATTTTCAAGAATAATTCACATATACATGCTGTAACCAACAGCATTGAAAAGTACATTTTAGATATGGACTCGAGCCAGAGGGGCTTTGTTATTACGGGTGAACCAAGCTATTTAGAGACCTATTACGAAGCTGGTGAAAAGTGGAGATCCGATTTTAAGGAACTTTATCAGCTTTTTGAAAATAAACCACCACAACAACAGAAGTTAAACGAGATAAAGGCAACAATAGAGCATTGGATTACAACATCAGGAGAACCATCCATTGAATTAAAAAAAGAAAATAAGGAAGAAGCGTTAGGGGAGCTCTACAAAGTAGATGTAGGTCGTAAAGACATGGAAACAGTACGAGCTCAGTTTGAATCACTCCGTTCAGAGGTAATTGCAAGTATGCAAGCCAAAGTAAATGACTTGGACAAAAGGAATAGTATCGTAACACTTACACTGCTAGGCATACTAGTATTTATTTCAGTTGTTGCGATTATCATTGCAAATGGCATTTCTCGTTCAATCGTAAAAACGTTAACACAGGTTACCCAAACGATTCAAGAAATCGCTACTTCCAAGAGCCGTCAAAAAGGAAGGATTCATGTTAGAACGAATGATGAGATCAATGACCTTGCAGCTGCTACAAATGAGTTGTTGAATATACTCGAGAGAAGAGAATGGCTGCAGCTGAATATCGCGGAAATCGTCACAAAATATCAAGGCATTTCTGCCATCACCAAATTAGCTGAAACTTTCCTTTCAGAAATAGCGCAAAAAACGAAGTCTTCTCTTGGTGCATTTTATGTTCGAGAAACTACTGATAATAATATACAGTTTGTAAAAAAAGCTGCTTTTGCAGATGTAAGGGATGATGTTGGAATTGAGAGCTTTAAACTGGGTCAAGGTTTAATTGGACAATGTGCTTTAGAAAAAAAGATTTTAATTTATAATGATATTCCAGAAGACTTCCGTTTAATAGGTACTAGCTTAGGGGAAGTACCACCAAAAAGTATTTTTATCGTCCCTATTAAATTTGAAAATGACGTCATAGCTGTCGTTGAATTAGCTACAATGACTGGTTTTAATGAGCAACAGCAGCAATTAGTGAAGCAAGTTATCGAAACTTTTGGATTAACGATCAATAGTGTCCTAGGGCGTATGGAAATTGTCCGTTTATTAAATGAATCAAGAGCTATGACAGAAGAATTACAGATGCAATCAGAGGAACTGACAATGATTAATGAACAATTGGAGGAAAGAACAAAAGAGGCAGAGTTAAAGACGAGAGAATTAGAACAAGCTAAAAGAAAATTAGAGGAAAGTGCGGAGCAGTTGTTACTAAATTCAAATTATAAATCTGAGTTTTTAGCCAATATGTCACATGAATTGCGAACGCCACTGAATAGCATATTAATTTTATCTGAAATGCTAGCTGAAAATAGCCAAAGTAATTTATCAGATGAGGAAGCTGAATTTGCAAAGGTTATCCATTCTTCAGGTGAAGATTTGCTTGCATTAATTAATGATATTTTAGATTTATCAAAAGTTGAGGCAGGCAAGTTAGATATTAGTTTTGATGAAATGAATATGAGTGAGGTTCCTGTACAAATCGAGCAAACCTTTGCGCCTGTAGCAACGAAAAAAAATCTCCAATTCCATATTTCAAAAGAAAAAAATGTAACAGATGTTTTCTTTACGGACGAGAAAAGATTCAAGCAAATATTGAAAAATTTATTATCAAATGCCTTTAAATTTACAGAACAAGGTTCAGTTAATCTTGAAATTAAACAGCTTGGCCAAGAACAGTTAACAAATAATATGCAGGATCTTAGTGCCGACTGGTTAGAAATCACAGTTACAGATACAGGTATAGGGATTCCTAAGGATAAGCATCAGCTGATTTTTGAATCATTCCAACAGGCTGATGGAGCAACAGTGCGTAAATACGGTGGAACAGGTCTTGGTTTGTCCATTTGTAACGAGCTCGCAAGATTACTTGGTGGCTGGATTTCTTTACAAAGTGACGAGGGGCAAGGTAGTACATTTACACTGACAATCCCAAGCTTGCCAAATGGAATCGAGGAGCAAAATTACCTTGAGCTTGCTATTCATGAGGTAGGGGCTACTAATTAAGTACATGAGTTAGAAGAGGAAGAGCAATTATCAGAAGATAGAGTAAGATAAAAAAATGGGCTGTTACCTAGTTTCTCCACAGAAGAGACTTAGGCAACAGCCTTATCTTATATAGCCTACGCTTGAATCATTAAAACACACATATCGTCTGGTTGCTGTCCTTGCTTCTCCTTAGGCAGTAAATTGTCGATCAGACGTTTAGAATAATCCCATTTCGTAGATATTAGTGTTTGTAAATGCTTCTCGGCTTCCATTTCACATGGTCCCATTGCTTCTAACACACCATCCGTATATAAAATAAGTTGAACATCTTCATTGTATTGAATAAATTGCTTTTGTACGTCGATCTCTTCGAAAAAGCCGACTGCACAACTTCCTCGCTTTAATGGTACGAGCGTCTTTTTATCAACTAGAGCATAGCCAGAAGGATGACCAGCGTTCACATATTCGATTGTTTTTTGTTCGGTATCTATCACTAAATAAATAGCTGTGAAATAAAAAAGATTGTCCTCTTTTCCGTTGTGCAAAAGTGCCATATAACGGTTTAACTCTTTTATAACTAATTCAGGGTCTACTAATTGTTTAACGGCTTCTCTTAGGACAGAGGAGATAAACATACAAACAAGTGCTGCAGGGATCCCATGTCCCATCATATCAAGCAAAATGATAGCATATCGCTGATCGTCTATTTTATGCCAATAATACATATCCCCTGCTAAATTAGACGAAGGTAGATAAGATACTTCTATTTGTATATTAGCCTCATTTAAAGGAGCACTCAAAAGGCTTCTTTGTACATGTGTTGCTAAATCTAATTCGTATTGTATTTTCTTTTCTTGCTGAGTATGCCAATCTAATTCAGCTTTTAATCGTAAAGCAACTCGAATTCTAGCAAGAAGCTCGGTTTTATTAATCGGCTTTGTAATATAGTCTACTCCTCCGATATCAAGTGCTTCTGCGATCTTGTTTTTATCTTCTAAAGCTGTGACAAAGATAATTTGAATATCTTTTAATCGTTTATTTTGCTTAATACGTCTACAGGCTTCAATACCGTCGATTTCAGGCATCATAATATCTAATAAAATCAAATCCACTGAATTTCCTTTTGGATTTGGTGCATCTAACTGTAAATAATCAAAAAGCTCATAGGCAGATGTTAGAGAAACACAGTTATCATAACCTGCATTTTTTAATACTTTTTCAATTACAAATAGATTGACCTGATTGTCATCTACAAGAAGAATGGTCATAAATATTTCCCCTCATTCTGTTTGAATTAGTGCAGATTACTATTATACAAAACATTAGAGAATAACGGTATTTTAAGGAGTATCTTAGTAGGTCGATAAATATATGAATAAGTAAGGAGCCAACAAGAAAGAGTCAGCTCTCGAAACTTATAGTTCTTTTCAAATTCTAGCCTTTTTAAAGCCATTATATATATCAAATGCATTAGCGATGATGGCAATTGCAATGCTTATGAATAATATTCGATCTATAGCAAACAAAATCTTAGCGGAGGTTGTTCCCATAATTGCAGCGATATAAGGCACAGCTGGACTGTGTATAAGATCAGGGTGAATAGCCATGAGGATAAAAACAATGACTCCTGTACATTGAAGAAGTGCATTAGTTACGGCGATAAACATTGTCCATTGACCAACCTTCAATTTCCATAATGTTAAAGCGACACTTAAAACGATACAACATAAAATGATTGGAGCGAAGGACAATAAGACGTCCTGATTGAATATAGGCATAACAAATTTCAACCCGCCTTTATTGTGAGACGAATAGATTCCTAAAAGGTGATTAGCATTGAAATAGGCAAAGGAGAAAATAGCAATGCCTAAGAAACTAAAAATATTATCACTAAGTGAAATAGTTTTTTCTTTAGGGATTATTTTAACTTTTGCTAAATCGTCTGGTGTCCATTCTGGATGATTTTTTATAAGGGGGATTGAAATGTTTTTCCCTTCAGATCGTTCGATAACAATAAAAGCAACTGTAATCCAGAACAGTACGTAGATGATTACAGAAATAATATGAGAGATTGTTATAGAAATAGTTTTAATAATAGCAGTCAGAAGTGCACCTTCTCCGTTATAAAGCACAATACTTTCTATCATTTGTACAATAATTGTAATTAAAATTGCCCAGGGAATAACTAATTTTATTGTTCTAATATAAGTGTCAAACACAGTTGGGCTAATTAAAAATCGTGGTGTATCTTGATACTTTGCTGCAACTTCTACAGGATTTCCGAGCTTTTTAAGAACTTCCTTTATATCTGATTCTGAATAATCTTCAGGTAACATTTCTTCAATAGTAGATTTTAGTTCTAGATTGGTTTTATCACGCTTATCTTTGCTTATCCTTTTAGTTACTTCATGAATATATGCATCAATCAGATTCACGCTTTCCGTCTCCCTTCAATAATCATGCACTCCATTCCTCTTTACTTGAGCCATATGTGTGCGCTCAATACATCACATTTCCGAGCTTTACCTTTAGTTGTAATCGCTTCCTGATGCCTTAATCAACGAGCCAACGAGAATAGTGTACTCAATTACTGCCGACTTGCTCGAGAAACTGAATAAGGGTATAAGAAGCCTACCTCAGGTTTTAACAATGTCAACATACAGTATCATTTGCATGTGGTAATATATGTTATTATCGAGAACTGAAATTAATGTGAAAAAAATTATGTAAAGAGCGTGCCTTAAAATAAATTTAGTGTAGGAGGGGGATGGATATGAAAGTCGTTGAAAAATTATTGAAGGAAGAGGATTTTATACGTTTTGTTGATATTGTAGTTGGTGCTTATCCAGGAAGGATGGGCGGATTACAGCCAACAAAAGAGCAGCTAAAGGCACTTTTTATGGACAATCAAAACAATGACGCATCTATTCATTATTATGGGCTATGGGAAGATAACAAACTAGTTGGCGGCATGCGACTCCATGATTTTGAAATGAATCTCTTTTCTAAAATGATTCCAATCGGGGGAGTAGGACTAGTTGCAGTTGATTTGCTCCGTAAAAAAGAAAAGGTTGCTAAAGAATTAATAGATTATTTTTTTAAGGTTTTTTTAGAGAAAAATGTTCATTTTGTTGCGTTATATCCGTTTAGGCCTGATTTTTATAAAAAAATGGGCTTTGGATACGGACCTAAAATGCATCAATATTCAGTGGAACCATCAAGCTTTCCGAAAGGGGCAACAAAAAAACATCTTACTTTTTTAACAGCCCAGGATCAGCATAAATTAGCAGATTGCTATAGAAGAGTTGCATCGAGAAAGCATGGTATGTTTTTGAAAACAGAATCGGAGCTTGCATCAATTTTTAAAAACCCTCAAAACTATATTATTGCTGCTGAAAAAGGAAATTCAATACAAGGTTATATGGTATTTTCCTTTAATAAGCAAAGTGAAACGAATTTTTTACTTAATAATCTAGTCATTAAAGAATGGATCTATGAAACACCAGAGGTTCTATTAGAGTTCAGTACATTTTTAAATAGTCAGGTGGATCAAGTAAACCTTATTGAATGGAACACACAGGAAGAAAATATTCACTTCTTTTTAGGAGATGTACGAAATGGAACGAATCATTTAATCCCAAGTGTCTATCATGCAAGTGCTGTTTCAGGTGTTGGCTTAATGTATCGCATTATTAATGTTCAAGGTTTTTTTGAGGAACTCACAACACATAATTTTAATGGTCAAACATTAACATTTAAGTTAACTGTGAAAGATTCGTTATTAGCTGAAAATAATCAGCAAATTGTGATTAAGGCTATCGATGGTAATATAAAAATTTCTAATAGTACTAACTATGACGTGGAAATGGTGATTGATATCGCAGAGCTTTCTTCTCTTGTCATGGGAGTTGTGACAGTACAAGAATTATTTATGCTCAGTAAGGTGAAGATTAGCGATGAACAATACGTACAGTCATTGCATCTTTTCTTCTTGGTTCTTGATAAACCAACTTGCATTACAGCATTTTAGGAAGATTAATAGTATTAAACTATTGTTCTTTTTTCATAAAGAGTGATGAGCGTACAGGTCGTTCCAATGGCGTAATATTAATAATAAAATAGCTTACAATTAATATTAAAATAATAAGTGAATAAATTAAGGTGTTAATGGGATGATCATGTTCTACGATAATTAATCGAATCATGGCCGTAATCCCTATATATATAAAGTACCTTAGTGGAAAATGATAATTCTCTTTAAAATATTTAATAATCATAGTGATAAATTCAAAATACAAAAAGAATATAAGAATATTAGCGAGGAAGAGCTTATAGTCTCCGCCATCGTTGTTGAAAATTAAAATTTTAAGAAACTGGATGAGTTCTTTGCAAAGTAGTGAAGATAAAATGAGCGCTAGAAGTACAAGGCAAACATTCAGAAAAAATTGTAAAGATTTCGGTATAGCCTTGATTAATTGTAAATAACTCGAGTTCTTTTGATTCATCAAATTCCTCCAATCTTGTAAGTTGTTCTAAGTGAATATGAAAAAATAAATAACACATAATCATATGGTTGAGAGTCTTCGTTTTATGATTTGAATATAACATTTTATCGTAAATGTATTAGGTTTTATTTGTAAAGTTTTGGTATATATTCGTGAAAGAAAGTTTTCAAAATAAATTAGCGGTATGCTAAAATAGATGTGCATGAAATATAAAATTTAAAGGGGTTTTTAAAATGGCTAAAGCAGCAAAAACAGGAAAAATTACACCAGAGCGTTTAGAAGAAGCGTTAAACGTTCGTGATCGTCTTATTATCGAGTTACTAGTACAAGTACTTGATGAAAAACTTGTAATTGAACGTCCGGTATTACGTGAGCGTGTAGCAAACCTTGTTGACCTTTCTGATCATGATGAAGAATTAAAAGAAACGATTCACGCTGTTATTAACAAGCTATAATTTTTAGGAAAATGCTACGCTTAATTGGTAGCATTTTTCTTTTGTTAAAAATGTGTATTTTAAAATAAAAGAACGGTCAGCCAAAAGCCAGAACTGCTCGGGTAGTCCGAAGAACTGATAAACCAAGAACCACAATCACTCTGCTCAATATAAAACTCCTACAGAATAGATAACGAAATCCAAAGAAAAACCCCAACAAGAATGTGCTATTCTTGTTGGGATTCTCTAGTTGTTAATATACTTTATCTCCATTAAAAATAGAGTTCTTCACAATTACATAATCTACATTTCGAATGGCATCAAGTTTATTGCCACCTGCGTAGGAAATAGATGATTGAAGGTCCTGCTGCATTTCAATTAAAGTATCTTTGATGCTGCCTTTATGTTCAACAAACATCTTTTTACCTTCAACATTTTTACGTTCGCCTTTTTGGAATTCAGAAGCAGATCCGAAGTATTCCTTCACAGTTTTACCTTCGATTTCGATTGTTTCACCAGGTGACTCTTCATGACCTGCAAATAATGATCCAATCATCACCATTGAAGCACCAAAGCGAACAGATTTTGCAATATCACCATGTGTACGAATACCACCATCAGCTATAATTGGCTTCGTTGCAGCTTTTGCACACCAGCGTAGTGCGGCTAGCTGCCAACCACCTGTACCAAAACCAGTTTTGATTTTAGTAATACAAACTTTACCCGGTCCAATACCAACTTTTGTTGCATCTGCACCAGCGTTTTCAAGCTCGCGTACTGCTTCAGGCGTGCCCACATTACCAGCAATCACAAAGCTATTTGGTAGATGTTTTTTGATATGTTGAATCATACGAATGACAGCATTTGAATGACCATGTGCAATATCGATAGTAATAAATTCAGGTGCTAAATTAGCAGCTGCTAATTCTTCAATAAAAGGATATTCCTCATTTTTTACACCAACACTAATAGATGCGATTAATCCACGACCTTGCATATCTTTGATGAAATTGATACGTGTCTCAGGGTTAAAACGGTGCATGATATAAAAGTAACCGTTTTCAGCAAGCTTCGCAGCAAGATTCTCATCGATAATTGTTTGCATGTTTGCTGGTACAACGGGAAGTTTGAATGTATGACCGCCTAAAGTAACAGAAGTATCACATTCTGAGCGACTTTCTACAATACATTTTGCGGGAATTAGTTGAATATCCTCATAGTCAAATACGTTATCCATTATAAACACTCCTAAAATACGAATATTTTTTAAGTTTTGATTTAAATCGTTCGTCATTTGGTAATTTACATTATTTTTGAGTAAATGTCAAAGCTTTTATCTAAATAAATAAAAAACTAGCAGGAAATAACAGCGAATTAAGCGAAATATAAAGATATACTATTCTTTTGTTATAGTATGGAAAATAGGGATAAGCGCATTGTCTCAAAAGAAAAGTATTTAGTGAAAATCAGTAATCTTTGAAGGAAAGTAAACCTTTAATAATCGTTTTATCTAAGATTTGTATTATTATTTGTTATCCATGTAAAATAGAATTGTTTCGAAAAATGACAAAGGGAGTGTTGGAAATGGCAGTAGAAGCCTATTTAATTTTTAAGGGAAATTGTCGAGAGGCTGTATCTTTTTATGAAAAAGTTTTTAATACGGACAAACCTGAAATTATGACATTTGGGGATTCACCACAGAATCCAAATTATCCATTACCAGAGGAAGCAAAGGATCTTGTGATGCATACGCGACTTTCGATTTTTGGTAGCACGGTAATGTTCTCAGATACATTCCCAGGCAGTCCATTTACGACTGGAAACAATGTAACGTTAGCCGTTATCTCAGACGATGAGGCTCAGATGCGAAAAGCTTTTGACGGTCTTAAAGATGGTGGCGAGGTTAAAATGGAGCTGCAAGAAACGTTTTGGAGTAAATGCTATGGCTCTCTTACTGATAAATTTGGTATTATGTGGCAATTTAGTTATGAGGAAAATAACTAAAGATTAATTATGCCCCGGCATAATTGCGTGACATTGTTAATATTAAAAAGCACGATGTTTGGAAAATCTCCATTAACATCGTGCTTTTCTTTTTAGTATTTAAAACGATTTACATAGCTTTGTAATTCATCAGCCATATCGAGAAGTGCTTTTGAGGCTGCGGCCATTTCCTGCATTGAGGACAATGTTTGTTCAGTTGAAGCGGCAACTTCCTCTGAAGCTGCTGCATTTAATTTTGCATGATCTGTTAGCTCGATAGCAGTTGCAGAAACTTCTTCGACTACTGCTGACATCTCTTGAGCAGATGCAGATATATCCTCCATTTTCGGAGCAATATCGCGTAGGCTCTTAATAATGCTTGCGAATTTTTTACTTGTATCTTCGGTTAGCTGTAAACCATCCTGGACATCCGCTGAAGCCTTAATCATTGTTTGAACAGATTTAGCGGTATCTTGCTGAATGCCTGTAATTAGGGCAGAAATTTGCTCTGCTGATTGGTGGGATTGCTCTGCTAACTTCCGCACTTCATCGGCGACTACTGCAAAGCCTTTCCCATGCTCTCCAGCTCGCGCTGCTTCAATAGCAGCATTAAGGGCAAGTAGATTTGTTTGGTCTGAAATAGCACTAATAATCTCCAAAATAGACCCAATTTCTTTTGTTCGATCATAGAGTGATTTAATCATCGCATCTGATTGTGTCACAGATTCATGAATAGAAATCATTTGATTCACAGTTTGTTCTACTGCTTGACCACCTTCATCGGCCAATTTTATAGCATGGCTAGATAAATCTGAAACCTGCATAGAGCTATCGGCGACCTCAACGACGCCTTTAGCGATTTCTTCAATAGAAACTGCATTTTGGTCAATACCTGTTGTTTGTTTTTCTGTACTGATAGCCACCTGTTGCATAGCTTCTGTAACTTGCTCTGAAGCAGCTATATTTTGTTCGGCATTCGCAGATAATCCATGCGCAGAAGTCTGTACGTTTTGGGAGCTTTGATCAACGTTACGAATAAGGTTTTTTAAGTTAACCTTCATTGCGATAAAGGCTTCCCCAAGCTGTCCAACCTCGTCTTTAGAATGAATGTCAATAAACTCTGTTAAATCACCCTCGCTAATTTTTATAGCGCTTTGTTTAAGTCGATTGATCGGATTAACGATCGATTTTATCATGAATAGCATAAAAATAATGCCGACGATAATAGAAACAGCGATGATTATTAAGTTGATATTAAAGGTCGAAGCTGCGGCTTTTGCAGCCTCGGCTGTAAACATTGTACCAACAACTTTCCAACCTGTTAGGTTATTTGTAACAAATTGTAGCTGACGATCTTTTTCTATAATGGTACCACTATCTTGTTCATAGATTTTAGTAATATAGCTTTCCGTTGCTTCAGCACCACTTTCTTTATCTGGGTGGGCAATATAAATCTTATTGCTATCTAAAAGTGAAGCAAAGCCAGTTTCTCCAATATGTATATCATTCGTGATGGTACCAAGTTTAGATATATTTAAATCTAACCCTATTACTCCTGAGCCATCTGGTAAAGCCTGAGTAATCGTAAGAACGATATCACCTGTAGTCTGTGTAATGTATGGAGCTGTAATAGATACTTGGTCTTTGTTATCTAAAGCTTGCTTATACCAAGGCCTCGTACGCGGATCAAACCCACTAGGGTATTTTTGAGCAGGCTCATCTAGTAGTCTGCCATCAGAGGTTCCAATATAAATCAGCTCCACCTCTGGATGCATATTGATATATTCGCGGAAAAGAGATTTAAGTTCTGTAACTTTATCTACTTGTAAATAAGATTGATTGAGCTTTTTAGTAAAGTATTGAACGTCCTTCACTTTTGGCTCGATCGTGTTAGTAATGTTCGTATTAAGCATGCGCACGCTTTCGGTTGCGCTTGCCTGTTGTTCTTCTGAAATTTGCTTTCCAGCACTTTGGTAAGATACAATTCCAATTAACAGTGTTGGGATGATAAGCATTGCTAAAAATGAAAAAATGAGCTTTTTCCTTAAACTTAGTTGTTTCACTTGAATGATCCTCACTATAATATTTGTATTTTAAACTTTGTTTTATCACCGAAAATTGAGTATGTGATAATGCCTTAGGGCCAATTTTCTGTTACTATCGCTATCATAAAGCATCTGCTGCTGTCGCTAACGCTTTCGTACAGAGAACATTTATATACCCATGTTATGGTGATTGATCTATACTTTACCGTTATAGTTAAAAAATAGACAACTAGGCTCATTTTATCAAAAATAAAATAAAAGTTAAGTATTTTGTAATAACTGTTCTTTAATTGTAGATTTCCTCAACTTATAATCAATTATGCCTCGGCATAATTGTTGCTGTCGTTGCGCTTACGCACAGATAAAAACAATGCGTCCAGAATCGGTTTTGTGCTTAGGCTGACATCCTTTATGAACTCCTTTCCGATTTCTGTGACATTCCTGAAAGAAATTAAATCGATAACCGTTAGATATGACATATAAAGCTACTTTTTGATATATACTAATGCTCAAAAGAGGAGGGAATTGTTTCGTGATTCGACATATTGGACAAGTGATGTTGTATGTAAATGATCAGGATACGGCCGTGAAGTTTTGGACAGATAAAATTGGATTTGTTGTAGTTGCTGACCAAGAAGAGGGAGGGGTACGTTGGATTGAAATTTCTCCAACTAAAGAAGCCCAAACTACCTTAGTCCTTCACAATAAAGAAATCATTGCAAAAATGCAGCCTGAATTAAATTTAGGGACACCTTCTATTATGTTTTATGCTGAGCATATAGAAAATTTATATCAGGATTTTCAAGCAAAGGGCGTTAAAGTAGGAGATTTAGTAATGATGCCAATGGGTAGGGTTTTTAATTTTGCTGATCACGAAAATAATTATTTCGCCTTAGTAGAAAAATAAACCTTGTCCTATTAGTGGAAAAGCAAGAATCTCGTCAATTTCGCTTGTTCTGTGCGAAAATCGGACAGATACTTGCTTTTTTCCTTATATAAGTGTACGAACCTACTTTAAATCTTCTCCAAAAATCCCTACAGTTTGACGGTCAACTATAAATTCATTGCCATCCCATTTCAAAATATTTTCTACATAACCTAATCCATCTGCATGAAATCGGCCAGCTATAGCCTGATATGCTAAAATCTCATATATTCCATCGCGTTCATAGTCCACTGGATACAATCCGCTGATTGGATCTACCCATCCTTCAATAGGCTGCTTTAGTGTACCGTCTTGATTATATATTTCTGCTAAATAATCTGGACCTTTGTATTGTAAATCGATGATATATTGCTTTTTTGGATTCATGCTACGAACGGCTACTTTATATTGATTTTGATAATTAACGGTATACTTTAGCTTGTTATTGAAAGAAACTGCATCAAAAATTGAGCGTATTTTGCCGTTTATTGAGGCAAATATTTCACCGTTAATAATGCCTCCACTACCTCCTGTGTCAGAAATAGCTAGAATATCTTCTAGATGATTACCTGTAAAGTCACCTAAAAATATAGTTGGATTATAGCCGACGCTTTGTTTTAGCATTATTTTTTCGAATTGGTGCGTCTGTCCGTAAAAAATAGCAAGCGTTAGGTTTTTCCGCAAAGGGCTATCAGGAGTTTTAGTCCCCATCAAAAGAACAGTTTCAAGTAAACCATCTCCATTAATATCTCCAAATTTCGTCTGAATAACCTGAGGGGTCATAGGCGAAATGGGCATATTATTTAAGGATGGATTCATATTATTAGTCATACATGCACCTCTTTCTTTAGTTTTAGCATATGTTATAAATAGGGCTTGGTGAAAAAAGAAGATGTGTTAATAATGGGTATAAAACTTATGAAAAAACTTATAATTAACCCATTGACATTTTTAAATGTGAAAAGTATTATAAATGTCAACGAATCAGAAAATTCAGTACCACTCATACTCTCGCTACGGAAACGTAGTTAGAGGTTTTTTTACAACTTTAATCCTTAGTAAATATATATGTTTTATACATTTTGGGAAGAAGGAGATTTTTTTGAAGAAATTATTTGTTAAAACAAAGCAACAGCAGTATTGGCTAGAACAGCTAGCATCTATTTCTGAGTCAATCAAGGCTGAGGCTAAAGAAGTAGATGAACAATCACGTTTTCCATTTGAAGCTCATAAACTACTTTTGCAAATTGGTTATCCCAAACTAACTTTACCGAAAGAATATGGCGGTGAAGGACTATCAGTCTATGATATGGTACTCGTTCAAGAAACGTTAGCAAGCTATGACGAGAATGCTTCATTATCATTAGGGTGGACATTAGGCGTTGTAGGTGAACTATATGAGAAAAAGCTATGGTCAGACGATTTACTAAGTGCATTTGCTCAGGAAATACAGAAAGGTGCCATTATAAATAGGGCTGCAAGTGAGGCGGCAACTGGGAGTCCAACACGTGGAGGGCGACCAGGAACAAATGCTGTTTCAAGAGAGGAAGGGTGGCTCTTAAACGGACGTAAAATCTTTACGACTGGCTCTCCTGTGCTAGATTATTTCTTAACATCAGCGTGGATTGAGGAAAAAAATCAAATTGGCTATTTCCTTATTCATAAAGATGCTCAAGGGCTTTCAATTGAAGAAAACTGGGAAATGTCAGCAATGCGAGGCACAAGTAGCCACGACCTAGTTTTAAAGGATGTAATTGTCCCTTCAAATCATTTGGTAGAGTTACCGAGTCACCCAAGTGGTGGCAAGATAAATGGTTGGATTCTACATATCCCAGCAACATACTTAGGTATTGCGCAAGCAGCTCGTGATTATGCACTGCATTTTGCAAATCATTATCAACCTAATAGCTTGAATGCTCCTATTAGTACATTACCAAATGTGCAGCAGCTTCTAGGCGATATTGAATTGAAGTTATATCAAGCACGCTTTGTACTGTACGGAGTTGCTGAGGCTTATGATGACCCTGCTAGACGTGATCTTTTAGCAAATGAAATGGCAGTTGCTAAGCATACAGTAACAAATTTGGCGATTGAGATCGTCGATAAGGCAATGCGTGTAGTAGGTGCGAAAAGCTTACAATTAACAAATCCATTACAGCGCTATTATCGAAATGTTCGTGCAGGACTTCATAATCCACCGATGGATGATATGACAATTATTAAATTGGCAAATACCGCAATTGAACAGCAAAAATCGAATGAAAATTAATTACAAAACCATGGAGAATAAGGGGACATGATATATGTTTAAACATAAGAAAAAGATTTTTCAATTGGCAGCAATCGGATTAGCTTCACTTGCTATTTTAGCGGGCTGTAATTCAGGTGAAGCTTCAGATAAAGATTCGGAGGATGGTGCGAAAGTACGTACAGTGAAGGTTGCATTTGACCAGGCGTCTAAGCCAATAAGTTATCTAGATGATAACGGGAATCCAACAGGCTACGATGTGGAAGTCATGAAGCTAGTGGATGAGATGTTACCTGAATATAAGTTTGAATTTGTAGGCACGACTAGTGATGATTTACTAATTGGCGTTGAGCAAGGGAAATATCAAGTAGGAGTAAAAAACGCCTTCTTTACGCAAGAACGTACAGAGAAGTTTATTTTCCCTAAAGAATTTTTAGGTTTAAGTAGTGCAGGTTTAGTATTACGTAAAGAAGATGAAGGTGTGAAAACTTTAGCAGACTTTGCGAAAAAAGGTTATTCACTAGCACCAATTGCTGCGAATAATGCTCAATACACAATTATTGATGAATATAATAAAGCAAACCCAGACAATAAAGTGAAATTGCAGGCTGGAGATGCGTTTACTGTCGATGTTGTGCAATGGGTAAATGAAAAACGTGTCGATGGTGGTGTTATGATTGAAGGTCCATTTAAACAACAAGTTTTAGCAGAAGATGGCCCATATCATAATTTAAAGGATGACGTAGTTTACAACGAATTTGCTGTTATTAAAACATGGCCGCTGTTCAATAAAAAGGAACAAGAATTTGCAGATGCTTACGATAAAGCTATAGCAAAAATTAAAGAGCAAAAGAAAACAAATGAATTAAGCACTAAATTTTACGGCCGAGATTTATTTGAAGTGTTAGATTCTGTGAATCGCTAATAGGCAGTAGCTGGTCAATGAAGACTCCTCTTTTGAAGAGAAAGTGTTAGCAGCTACTATCAGATAAAAGGCTGTTGAGTCAGTATACTCAGCAGTCTTTATTAACTTCTTTCAGCAATATTTTATGTACCGAAAGCGAAGCGACAGGTACAAATGTCTTCTGTAGCGAAAGCGAAGCGACAGCTACAAATATTTTATGTACCGAAAGCGAAGCGACAGGTACAAATGTCTTCTGTAGCGAAAACGAAGTGTCAGCTACAAATATTTTGTGTACCGAAAGCGAAGCGACAGCAATAGGTTTTCTTTCTGTGCGAAAGCGAAGCGACAGCAACATGGTTTTATCTGTGCGAAAGCGAAGCGACAGCAACATGGTTTTATCTGTGCGAAAGCGAAGCGACAGCAACATGGTTTTATCTGTGCGAAAGCGAAGCGACAGCAACAACAACAACAACAACAACAACAACAACACACGCCTGAGTGACCAACATCATGTTGGCCCAAAGCCTCTGGTGGATGTCACAGAATCGGAAAGGAGTTCTTTGTGCGAGCACAAGCCGATTTGGACGCAATTATGCCGAGGCATAATTAGAAAGAGAATTATATAAAAGTTGGTGAGGAAATGGAGAAGTATTTTGATGCATCATACATTTGGAACTCAATTCCTGTATTATTGCCGTTTTTAAAAGTTACCTTCTTAGTAGCAGGATCTTCCATTGTACTAGGCACAATATTGGGCTTACTACTAGCGGCTGCCAAGTTAAGTTCAATAAAATTGCTGCGAAAATTAGCGAACTTATATACAACGATTATGCGTTGTACACCATCTATCGTTTTATTATTCCTCGTATACTATGGTGTTCCGGCGTTAGCGGAAAACTTCGGCATAAATCTCCATTCGATTGAAACAGCCATTTTCGTAGTCGTAACGTTTACTTTACAGTTCGCGGCGATTATGTCAGAAGTTATTCGGTCTGCTTATTTAGCGATTGATAAAGGGCAATTTGAAGCGGCTGTTAGTGTGGGATTAACGCCATTTCAGGCTTATCGACGTATTATTTTCCCGCAGGCACTCGTTATCGCTTTACCGAACTTTGGGAATGGAATGATTGCCTTATTACAAGAAGGAGCGCTTGCTTATACAATCGGCTTAATTGATATTGTAGGAAAGGCCAACTTAATTATTGCAAGTAATATTAATGCACATGCATTAGAAATATATATTGCTTTGGCGATTGTTTATTGGGTGCTGTCGATTATTATAGAAAAGTTCTTCTCAATGCTAGAAAAGTTCTTTGGTAAGGGGAAAAAGACATTAGAAACAACGTAAGGAGGCGTAACCATGAATTATCAATTTTTAGTTGAAACATTTTTTGTTGCATTATCAGGTGTACCTATCGCACTCCTTGTGACAATTGTTGCTATGCTTGTTGCTCTGCCACTTGGCTTTCTACTAGCATTAACACGAATCAATAAAATCCCAGTGATCCATCATATAGCAAAAATTTATGTCTCCTTTGTTCGAGGTACACCTATAATCATTCAAATCTTTATTATCTATAGTAGTATCCCATTACTACTTAAAATGATTTTTGAAAAATATAATATTGCCTATGATATTTATAAAATCAATCCGATTTGGTATGCATTTATCGTCTTTGCATTTAGTACAACGGCAATATTAATTGAGGTATTTCGTTCTGCTTTAAGTACGATTGAAAAAGGTCAGCTAGAGGCTGCTCATGCAGTAGGCTTAACAACATTTCAAGCCTATCGCCGTATTATTATTCCACAGGCTTTAGTAGTAGCTATGCCAAATATTTGTACGGCTACAGTCAATCTCATTAAAGCGACGTCTTTAGGCTATGCAATGTCCTTACCTGAAATTACATTAAAGGCTAAGGTAGCTGCAAATGTTGGTTACAATTACGTAGAAGCATATATTGATATTTTCATTGTGTACTTAATTTTATGTAGTACGGTTGAATACATTTTTAAACGATATGAAAAACATTTAAGTAAATTCAAAGTGGCAAAAGCCTAAGGGGTGAACGAGTATGTTAGAAATTAAAAATATTCATAAATCATTTGGTGATAATGAAATTTTAAAAGGTGTCGATTTAGCCATTGATAAAGGCGATGTTGTTGTTATTTTAGGACCCAGTGGCTCAGGAAAAACTACATTATTACGATGCATTAACTTTTTAGAGAAAGCCGACCAAGGACATGCGACATTTGGCGATATCCAAGTAGATTTTCAAAATGTGAAGAAGAAGGATGTACATTCGATTCGTCAACGTGTAGCCTTCGTATTTCAAAACTATAATCTTTTTACGAATAAAACAGCGCTAGAAAATGTTACAGAAGGGCTTATTATAGGACGTAAAATTCCGAAGGCAGAAGCAATTGAAATTGGCAAAAAGGCGCTTGATAAAGTAGGCTTATCAGAAAAATATGATGCCTATCCAAGTCAATTGTCAGGAGGTCAGCAGCAACGAGTAGGTATTGCACGAGCAGTAGCATTAAATCCTGATATTATTTTATTTGATGAACCGACTTCTGCGCTAGATCCAGAGTTAGTAGGAGAGGTCCTTCAGGTTATGAAGAACATTGCGGCAGAGGGAACAACGATGCTTGTGGTCACACATGAAATGGGCTTTGCAAAAGACGTTGCAAACCGAGTGATTTTTATGGACGGCGGTGTCGTTGTAGAGGAAGGGAGTCCTCATGATATATTTGTTAATCCGAAAGAGGAGCGCACAAAGAAATTCTTAAAACGTGTTCTTCCAGAGGACTATACGTACTACATTTAAAGATAAAAAGAAGAGAATCTGTAAGCCTTCAATTGAGGCATGCAGATTCTCTTTTTGTAATTAAAGATCTAAAAAACTAAAAAATGTGTTAACTCGTTAATGGAATAGATGTGCAATTCGTGCATGGCTCGTGTACATGCTGTGTAGAAATAATTACGTTCTGTTTCTCTAGCATAATTAGCTACGGAGGCATTGTATAGTAAGACTGCATCGAATTCAATTCCTTTAGCCATATAAGCTGGTAATAGTAAAATACCTTTTTTAAATTGTTTTGTATTATGGGTAATGAGTTGAATATCTACTTGGTCTTTCATTTTATCAAAAACTTTCGTACACTCTTGCTCTGTTTTACAGATGACTGCAATTGTTTCGAAATTTAGTGACAAGTTGTTAATCTTTTCGACAAGCTGTTCAATTAAATCGATTTCATTCGGCACAATCGTGATGGTTGGTTCGGGACCAGTTCTATTAAAGGCTTCTACTTTGGCGTCCTCATGTAAAATCTTCGAAGTAAGGTGAATAATTTGTTTTGTTGAGCGATAACTTTTAGTTAATATCATTTTTTCTGCTTGTTCACCATACAATTGTGGTGTCAGCAGTGAAGGGTTTTTAAAGGTATGGGGATGGATGGTTTGATGACCATCGCCCAATATAGTCATACGTGCACGTGGGAATAATTGTTGTAATACAAATAGCTGAAATGGAGAATAGTCTTGTGCTTCATCAATTAAAACATGACGAATCATCGTATTTGTTCGTTGACCTTCTATTTTGTCCTGTAAGTATAAAAATGGAGCGGCATCTTCATACGAAATAATGCGCTTTGCTAAATTAGGGAGTGTATGCTGACAGATTTCTTCCCAATGGTCAGGTAAAAGGTTCTGCAATTGCTGATAAATAGATTTGTTCATGTCAAACAATTGACGATAAATGCCTAACATATGAACGAACTTTAATTGCTTCACAGATTGACGAAGTGGCTTAAACTGCTTTTTGACAATTTGGATAGCTATTTTCTTGCGTTCTTGCTCGAAATCATCAAAAGAGTTTTCTGAAAACCGACCTTCATGTAAAAGCTCGCTATAGGTTTTCGTATACTCTTCAATGTCTAAAAGTTCACTGGCTTCTTCTACCCATTCTTTTGTTCGTTCTGCTTTTTCAAATTTCGACAATTGTTTTAATAACCATTCTTTCACTAATTGCAGTCGATTTGGAATAGGAATTGAAGAATTGAATGAATAAAAGTATTCAGCAATTTTTTGAGCGGTAATAATTCTTTCTCCGCGAAAAACAATATTTTTAAACAGCAAACCTTCATTTGCAAGGTACTCAATATATGTGTCCATCAATTCTCGATATTGGAGGCTAGCTTTAAAAGAAATAATCGAAAGCTTCATTTGGTAGAGAGATTCATCTTGCTCTGTTAAAAGTGACTCCAATTGCTCATAAGGATATTCCAATTGGAACTGTCGACCTAAACGTTTTGTTGCATATTCGGAAAAGGTTAATTGCTGCATATTATCTTCACCTAAATCCGGTAAAACGGTATTAACATATTGATTAAAAAGCTGATTAGGTGTAATCAATAAAATTTGATCAGCAGTAATTTCGTCTCGATAATGATATAACAAATAAGCAACACGTTGTAGAGCAACAGCTGTTTTTCCACTACCCGCAACACCCTCTACGATTAGATAAGGAGTGTTGACATGTCGAATAATTTTATTTTGCTCAGCTTGAATCGTTGCTACGATGCTACGGATATGTTCGTTTGCATTTTGAGCGAGAATATCGAGTAATAAATCATCACCAATAGTTAAACCGGTATTAAACATCGATTGTAATTGACCATTCTTAATGATAAATTGCCGTTTTAAAAGCATCTCTCCTTGAATTTCATCAATCGCCGTTTCATAAGTAGCTGGGCCAGGCGTGTAATCATAATACATACTTGCTATAGGAGCTCGCCAATCATAAATTAATATGTTCTCATTCTCTTCATCCATTAAAGTTGCTACACCGATATATATCTTTAAAGGTTCATTATGATCATCCTGTAAAAAATCAATGCGAGCAAAATAGGGTGATTGCTGTAGACGGTCATAAATTTTTACATCTTTGATGACACGTTGCTGGGCATGTTGAGAATCGGATAAGAGCTCCGCCTGTTGTTTAATAGCATAAAAGGTCTCGTCTATATCCTCCGGCGTATCTAAATTCACTCTAACGTCGTCCCAAAAGGTCTTCTTTAATGTTAAAACATTGTCTCTAACATGCTTTTCCTTTTGAAGTAACTCCTCTTTTTTGTGACCAACTGTGTTTAAACAAAGAACAAGATACTGATTTTCTTCTGTCCATTCATATTGCTTTTCCAACGTTACTCACATTCCTCTCAATATGGGTTTAGAATCGGGAAATTTATCATACAGCTAGTTTGGAAAGAAGTATAGTCTAGTAATTTTGGCAAATTTATGATATAATAAAATTATAAAAGAAAATCAAATTTTTAACAAAAGACTGTTCCTGAAAAGTTGGGGCAGTCTTTTTTTGTATCCTAATTTCTCCCTTTTGAATAATGTTACTTTTTATGGATAGTCACCTATGTTTTGGTATGTCATCATGTGTTTAAGGTGATGGGATGGAGGGTTGCCAGCTCCTTATGAATTAGCGCTATGCCCTGTGATAACGCATCTTTATGATTAATGTAGTGTTGTCGCTGACGCTACGCTTTCGCACAGATGTTGGCCTGAGAGGCTCAATGGATGCCTTTAAGAAAGCGTTCGGTCGGAATGAAGATCAACTCCGCGTTATGGTAATTATCCCTATGTCTCTTTGTTATTATTTTAACCATCAAAAATTAATCTCTATACTTTAAAGCTAAGCTGATGGTTAATTTTGATAAATTAAGAAGAATTGAAGTTAATGAATAACTTAAGAATATGTTTCTATAAACGATATAGACACTAGAAAGGGGGTGGAAAAATGAAGGTGATATTTACAGTAGGGTTACCTGGAAGTGGTAAGAGCACGTTCGTTAAGGGGTTAGCCAAAAGTGAAAACGCGCTTATTCTTTCAAGTGATGCTATACGTCAAGAGTTATTTGGTGATGCTACAAGGCAGCAATCGCGAATAGTATTCCGTGTTTTGTATGAGCGTTTAAATGAATGTGTGGCCAAGGGGCAATCTGTTATTGTTGATGCGACAAATATCGAGAGAGAACGTAGGATATTTGCTATAGGTAAATTATCCTGCGATGTGAATATTATATGTTATTATTTTGATACACCTTATGAATTGTGTGTAGCAAGAAATCAACAAAGAAAGAGAAAAGTTCCGTTAGTAATTATGGAAAAGATGAGAAAGAATTTGGAGTTTCCGATAGTGGGGGAAGGGTTTGAAGAGGTGCATATTGTACATGAAGCGAGTCCGTATGAAATGTCAAAAGAGCAGTTTATTTCACTAATCCAAAGTGAAACCACATATGAGGAGCTTTTTCAGAAGTTAAGATCAGTCCAACCATTTAAAGAAATTTATCAATTTAATCAAGAAAATCCGTATCATCAATTTTTACTTTGCCAGCATACGTATTTTGTTTATGAATATATGAATGAATACTATATGGAGAGTGACAAGCTTGCACTACAAATAGCTGCTCTATTCCATGATGTAGGGAAACCGTTTTGTAAAAAATATAAAGAATTACAACAAAGATATGGATATTATGGACATGAAAATGTATCTGCTCAAATGGTATGCCATTTTTTATTAGAACTTGGATTTGAAGAAGACTTTGTTTTAAAGGTTGTTAATTTAGTGCAATTTCATATGTTAATTCAATATGGAGGCGATAATGGATCGAGTAAGATTTATCATTTATTAGATGGTGACTTATTAACAAAGCTTTATTTTTTTCGTGAGGCAGATCAATTTGCGAAGTAGATGTAAATAAAGGAAGTGAGTTTATGACCAATTTGATGAAATATCCAAGAAGCTTTCATTTGCCGTGGAGTAGAGGGTATACACATGATGATAAGGTTGCTAAAAATGTTGATCATTTTATTGGAAAAGAGGTTGTTGTAACCGAAAAATTAGATGGGGAAGGAACAACACTGTATCAAAACTATATGCATGCTAGAAGCTTAAATTCAGGAGATCATCCATCTAGGCATTGGGTAAAAACGTTTCATGCTACATTTGCATTCCAAATTCCAGAAGCGTGGAGATTATGCGGTGAAAACGTTTATGCCAAGCACTCCATTTACTACAATGAATTAACTAGTTACTTTTATTTATTTAGTATTTGGAACGAAAAAAATATTTGTTTAAGCTGGGATGAGACAGTCCATTATGCATCTAAACTGGGGGTTGAAACGGCGCCTGTATTATATCGGGGCATTTTCGATGAAGAAAAAATAAAGAAGACGTTTACAGGAAAATCACTTCTTGGGGGTGAGCAGGAAGGGTATGTTATTAGAAATGCGGCTTCCTTCCATTATGATGATTTTCGATATAATCTAGGGAAATTTGTGAGACAGAATCATGTTCGAACAAGCGAACATTGGTTAAACGAAGAAGTGATACCTAATCAGTTGAAATAAGTGAGGTATACCTACTAAAAGAAAAAGGACTGAGAAAAATGTAATTCTTTAATTTGAAATCAATAAAAAATAATGTATATGAGGAAGTATGCAGTGGCTGCATGTCCCTTTAAAAAATAGGGATTCACAGGTTCGATTCCTGTCATCCTCACTAAATGAAATAATAGAAAAATTAGCTTTTGGATATGGTGTCGACATTGAAGCATGTCCACTATATAAAAATGAACGCCCAAGCGAAAATGGGCGTTCATTTTTTATAGCTTTTTATTTTGTATAGTTATCGAAATAACCTTGAATATAAATCATAGGTGTACCTTTGTCACCTGAACCTGAAGTTAAGTCTGAAAGAGAGCCAATTAGGTCTGTTAAACGACGAGGCGTTGTACCTTGAGCGGCCATTTTCCCAGTTAAATCTTCGTCTTTGTTTTGAATATACTCAGAAATTGCTGCCTTTAATTCTTCGCCACGAAGATTCGCAAAATCATTATCTGCTAAGTATTTTAGTTTTACTTCGTTTGGTGTGCCATCTAATCCTGCAGTGTAAGCTGGAGAAACAACTGGGTCAGCTAACTCCCAGATCTTCCCTACAGGATCTTTAAACGCACCATCACCGTAAACCATTACTTCAACTGTTTTACCAGTAGCTTCTTTGATTTTTGCTTGAATGCCATCGACAATTGGTTGGCAAGTGTGTGGGAATAATTTCACGCTATCTTCAGTAGCTTTATTTGAACCAAGTAGACCATACTCCGCATTGAAGCCAGAACCGTTATTAGATTCAGATAAAATATTATCAAGACTGTATACTTTTTCAGCGCCATTAGCCGTTAAAATACGTTTTGTTCGTAAGCGTGTATGAATATCACAAGTTAATACACTCTTCGTAAATTCTAAAATTGTTTTTGGGTTATTTGAAAAGATAACTTCACAAGAAGCGCCTTCAGCTTCAATCAGTTCTTTATAATATTCGATATAATCTACGCCTGTAAATGTATGTTTTTTATAGCCGAAATGCTCACGGAATTCAACCTCAGTTAAAGTATCTGTCCAAGGATTAATCCCTTTTACATCTAGCTCATCGATATCAACTAGATGATTACCAACCTCATCAGATGGATAGCTAAGCATAAGAACGACTTTTTTTACGCCTTTTGCAATACCGCGTAAGCAGTTAGCGAAACGATTACGGCTTAGGATTGGGAAAATAACACCAACAGTATCGTCACCAAATTTAGCAGCTACGTCCGCTGCGATGTCATTGATGGATGCGTAGTTACCTTGTGCACGCGCTACGACAGATTCTGTTACTGTGACGATGTCACGATCTTCAATTGAATAGCCTTCAGTCTTTGCTGCGTTTAATACCGTATCAACAACGATTTGCTCAATATTATCGCCTTCGTTAATAATCGGACCACGAAGACCTCTTACTACTGTACCAACTACACGTTCCAAAATAATCTCTCCTTATTAATAGATAAATGTATGATTAATAGTTATGCCTCAGCATAAATGCGTCTGGAATCGGATGTAGGCTTCACAAAGACCTCCTTACCGGTTCCTTTTCGCCAACTGAAAAAAGTTAAATATTGTGAAATTAAACCAATATGGTTTTACTATACGCCCCTTTAGTGATATAAGTAAAATTAATAGTTCGTATAATAGCTATAAGGGGTGCTTATATGATAGGGAAATTAGATTTATATCGTGTTTTTAGTATTGTTGCTAAAAATAATAGCTTTTCAAGAGCGGCTAAAGACTTATTTATGACTCAACCAGCTGTTAGCCAAGCTATGATGCAATTAGAAAAGGAGCTAGGTACACGTCTCTTTAATCGAACACCTAAAGGGGTGACGTTAACAACTGAGGGTAGCCTTCTATACGAGTATACGAATTCAGCTTTAGGCCTTTTAGATGCGGGTGAGGAGAAGTTGTTAGAATTTAAAAATTTAACAACGGGCCGGTTGAAAATAGGGGTAGGGGACACTATTTCGCGTTTCTTTTTAATGCCTTATCTAGAGGCGTTTCATACAATGTATCCAAATATCAAATTGCAAATGTTAAATGGAACAACTTCAGAAATTTGTAATTTTATTAAATCTGGTGAGGTTGATATAGGACTTTGTAATTTTCCGATAGAAGATTCGACATTACAGTTAACCGCTTGCACAGAGGTTCAAGATATTTTTGTATGCGGTGAGAAGTACAAAACGTTGGCGTCAAAAAGCGTAAGTTTTGAGGATTTGTTAAAGTTTCCACTTATTTTTTTAGAGAAAAAATCAAATTCAAGAAAGTACGTAGAAGATTATTTATTTGCAAGAGGGATCTGCATTGAACCTGAGTTTGAGCTTGGTTCGCATGATTTAGTGCTGGATTTTGCACGTAGTAACTTAGGGATTGCCTGTGTAACGAAAGAATTTTCTAAGGATTATTTGCAGCGGGGACTTTTATATGAGCTAACATTAACTGAAAGTATTCCAACACGAAGCATTGGCATGTGCTATTTGAAAAGTGTACCTTTATCTCGAGCAGCATTGAAATTTGTAGAAATTATTGAGGAAAAGCAGGAGCGTAAACGTCTTAATTCAAGAATTATAAAGAAAGCTTAGCGACTTAACCCGCTAAGCTTTCTTTAATAGTGCCTCTAAAAGAATGTCAACATTGCGTTTATTTTTCATTGTAGGAGAGTACAAATAAGAAAATGTTCGTATAAAATGCTGCTCCTCAAGAGGTAAAATTTTTATATCGTTATTTTTTAATTCGCGCTCAATGACACTAGCAGACAATAATGAAAGTCCAAGCCCCTGTATAACGCTTTCTTTCACACCTTGATTACTACTAATAGTAAGAAGTGAACGTACTTGAAGCCCGTTTGCTCTAAATAAATGATCTAAATAATAACGTGTGCCAGAACCTTCTTCTCGTGCAACCCAGTTTTGCTGCTGCAAGTCCGCAACCGTAATCGTTGACTCCTTTGCAAGAGGGTTATTACTTGCACTAACAATAAATAACTCATCTTGCATAAACGGTTTAATAATAAGTTCATGGTCTTGTGCTTGTCCTTCAATAAGACCGATATCGACTTGTAACAATTTTGTATATTGAATGATTTCTTTCGTATTGCCAATAATAACTTGAAGCTCTAGCTGAGGGAATTGCTGTTGCAAGCTCGCTATGATGGGAGGCAATATATATTCCCCAATGGTAAAGCTAGCGCCAATCACAAGTGTACCTTGAATTTCATGGTGATAGGTTAAAATATCTTCCCTTGCTGCCTCGGCAATGGCCATCATTTGCTTAGCTCGTTTATATAAAATTTCTCCAGTTGGTGTGATTTGTACAGATTTTGGTGAACGGATAAATAAGGTTGTTTGAAATTCTTGCTCTAAATTTTTAATGTGTAAACTGACACTTGGCTGTGAAATATGAAGTATTTCGGAGGCTTTCGTAAAATTATTGACCTCCACCAGTGTGATGAACGTTCTTAAAGCGTCAAATTGCATATTATTACCCCTATCATTAGAAATATTAATAATTATGATTATATATATGTATTTTACTGATGATTAACTTTCTAATAAAGTAAAATTATCAAGGATGAAAGAAGTGAACAACATGGATAATGGCCAGCATAGGTTAAAAAGTTTCCTGACCCCAGCGTTTATGAAGGGGATATTGTTGACTCTCATTATTGCTTTAGTAGCAAAGTATATTTCGACATTTCCGTTCTTCTCAATATTAGGGCAACTTGTCATTGCTATTATATTAGGTATGGCTTGGAGAGCAGCGTTTAAGGTGCAGGATTCTTGGCAAACAGGCATAACATTTTCAAGTAAAAAATTATTACGCCTAGGCATTATTTTTCTAGGTATGCGTTTAAATTTAGCTGATATTTACAATGCTGGAGCAAGCGTTTTTCTTATTGCGTTTATTAATCTGGTATTTGCTTTAGTGGTTGTCTATGGCTTAACGAAAGTATTTCATGTTGATAAAAAGCTAGGCATACTAACAGCTTGTGGCACAGCTATTTGCGGGGCTGCTGCGGTTGTCGCCATTGCTCCTCAAATTAAAGCAAATGAAAAAGAAACAGCAGTGGGCGCAGCGATAGTCGCATTACTAGGGACTGTATTCACATTAGTCTACACGGTGTTATACTCAGTATTTAACTTAACTCCTACTGAATACGGTATTTTTGCGGGGGGCACGTTACATGAAATTGCTCATGTTATTGCAGCAGCCTCAGCTGGTGGAAATGAAGCCGTTGATATGGCGGTTATTGTGAAGCTAACACGTGTCGCATTGCTTGTACCGGTAGCGATAGTCATCGGTATTTTATATCGAAGAATTGATACGGATCAGGAAAAGAAAGGATTTTCACTGTCGATAATTCCGTGGTTTATTCTTGGATTTTTAGCGATGAGTGCTATCAATTCTTTAGGGATTGTACCAGCTAGTGTAGCGCAAACTTTTGTAAATATCGCTTATATTTTAATTGGGATGGCGATGGCTGGACTAGGTTTAAATGTAGAGATTAAAACCTTTAAACAATTAGGCGTAAAAGCGTTTATTGCAGGACTTATCGGTTCGGTTTGCTTATCAATAGTTGGCTATGTTTTAGTTATTTTCATGTAATAGAGTATAAAAAATCCTGCATTTTCGAAAATGCAGGATTTTTTTAGATAGAATCAGAAGATATTTTAGTTTTTATCCCACTTCTTCGTAAATAGTGGGGATATGGTTAGTCTAGGCATAATTGCGCCCGACTTCAGCTTTGGCTTAATTAGCGTAATGCTTCAATCGAAGAAGCTAATTCAGCTATAACTATTTTGCTACCGATAAGTGGACTGTTTTCAGGTTTTCCTCCCTCAGAGCTTTGTCCAGGACGGTGATGAGCAGCAGCGAATGCATCGCTATCACGCCAAGCTTGGAAATGCTCCTTAGACTCCCAGTACATATTGACGCTCATTTCGTCATAAGTCGGATCATCAGTTGAAACTAATACCTCCACTTTATGGAAGCCTTCAAACTGCTGTAGAGGTCCTGGTTTTGTAAAGTTCGGTGCCATTTTTGCAGCAAAGCCGGGTTTGACTTGAATACGATTTGTAACAATAATCATGCTTTCCCCCCTAATCATTTTTTAGTTAACTATATGAATGAATTATCAATGATTATCATTCGCAATCAATGATAATTCGCATAGGAAGACATTGTCAATAGAAGAGCAATGTAAATTGCAAATAACTCGATATTTGAAGCGTCACTATAAGAATGAACAGACTCTCTAGTTCCTGACATTTAACTGACATGGTGATGGCAAAATGCAACGACCTGACAAAAATGGAGGACCTATGTGGCCTAACCAAGGCGGTGAGCAACTAAATCAAGGAACTGTTATCGATAAAAACACAGTTCTTACAGCGATTGTTTGTTTTACTTTGTTAATAGTTGCACTGCTCTTTGTTTTAAAATTTAACCGAAGAGGTCGTTAAAAAATAACCATATCCAAAACTTTTGGGTATGGTTTTTGCTTTTTATCGTGCTAAAATTAATCATTCTTTTTTTTAGGAGTAATAGTATGAATGAACATCAATTTGATAAATATTTACATATTAACACAGTGGGAGAACAATACGGTTTCCCTAAACTAGCTCATTACCATCGCTATGAACCAACACCGTATGTTGGCTTAGAACAATTATTTTCGGAGTATGAAATGCCTGAAAATCCAGTGTTTATCGATATGGGATGTGGAAAAGGAAGAGTCCCTATTTATGTACATGATAAATTTCATATTCCGACAATAGGGGTAGAAATGGATGCAGGTTTCTATGCAGAGGCTGAGAATAATAAAAGGGGCTATCTTCAAAAAAAGAGTGCTCAAGCTCCAATTTCCTTTATTCATTCAATAGCGGAGGACTATGCTATTCAGCCAAGCGACACGGTTTTCTTTTTTTTCAATCCGTTTTCAATCCATATTTTCCGTACAGTCATTCATAATATATGGGAGTCTTATGAACAGCATATGCGTGAAATTCATATTATTTTATATTACCCACCATATGATTATTTGCAGTTTTTACATCATGGGACACCTTTTGAATTAATCCATGAGGTTCATCTTGAAAATGAAACAAATATTAACGAACGCCTCTGTGTGTTTGCATTGAAAAAAGCTTAGAGCTGTAGAAATAACCCAGCTCTAAGCTTTTTTAATAAGATTCGACTATGAAAAATAAAAGAATATCTTACTCTGATTACTCCCTCTAAGTACTGTATTTCCCTGGGAATAAATAGAATTTCATTATACTTCGCGAGAACGCTTTAGCACCTTATATCCCAAATCCTGCAATTTTTGAAAAAAGGACTTCTTTTAACGAGATTTTATCGTAAAGAAATAATCAAAAATAATAGTTTTATATTAATGTTCATTTTAAATTAATAGATAATTCTTAAATTACTAATTATACAGAAAAATCACTCTAGACTAAATATAAAGAATGTTTTACAATGTAAAAGGTTTAATTGAATAATATATTGATTTAGTAATAGATAGTTATAAATTGTTGTTTTGGTTATTTTTGTTATTGAGGAAATGCCATGGATTGTTTATAATTATCAGAAATATCTAACATTTGAAAAAACTTAGGGGGAATAAATTATGAGAGAGAACAAAAAGCTTAAAAAGTTTGGCTCGCTTCTAGTTGCATCTTCACTACTTGCAGGCGTTCTTGCTGGCTGTGGTAATGGAGATAGTTCAGGAGGGGGATCATCATCAGGCGGTGGCGGTTCATCTGACGGTGATACTATTAAAATCGGTGCAAACTTAGAGCTTTCGGGTAATGTAGCTTCATATGGCTCTTCGATTGGTCTAGGTGCAGACCTTGCAGTGAAAGAAATTAATGATAAAGGCGGAATCGACGGTAAAAAAATTGAGCTGATTAAAGTAGATAACAAGTCTGAAAACTCAGAGGCTACTGCAGCAGCTCTTAAACTAGCAACACAAGATAAAGTAGTAGCAATGCTAGCGCCAGCAACTTCTGGTAATACAGTTGCGACTGTTCAAATCGCAAATGACAATAAAATTCCGATTGTTACGGGTTCTGGTACAGCTCCGAACATTACAGTAAATGATGATGATAGCGTGAATGAGTATGCATTCCGTACTTGCTTTATCGATCCATTCCAAGGGATTGTAGCAGCAAACTTTGCTTCTAATGAATTGAAAGCAAAAAATGTAGCTATTTTTGCGGACAACGCATCCGATTATGCGAAAGGTTTAGCAAAATCATTTAAAGAAACAATTACAAAAAATGGCGGGAAAGTTGTAAAGGAAGAAGCGTATGTAGCGAAAGATACTGATTTCCGTACACAATTAACTAATATTAAAGGAGAGAAGCCAGACTTTATTTTTATCCCAGGATACTATGAAGAGGTTGGTTTAATTGTGAAACAAGCGCGTGAAATGGGTATTGATGTACCACTGATGGGGGCTGACGGTTGGGATTCACCAACATTAGTAGAGCTAGCTGGTGCGAAAGCGCTAAATAACACGTACATCACCAACCACTACTCTGCAGAAGACCCAGATCAAAAAATTCAAGACTTCGTAAAGGCGTTTAAAGCAGCGAACAATGATAAAGCACCAGATGCATTCAATGCACTTGGCTATGACACAGTTTACTACATTGCTGATGCTATTAAGCGTGCAGGCTCTACAGATGGGGAAGCTATTAAAAATGCTTTAGCTGACACAAAAGATCTTTCTTTAGTAACAGGTACTTTCACAGTTGACAAAAATCATAATCCAATTAAAACAGCAACAGTTCTTGAATTTAAAGACGGTAAACAAGTGTTCAACTCTAAAGTTAATCCTTAATGTTTTCTAGGCAAGGGGAGGCGGGTAAACACGCCTTCCTTTTTTTGTTTGATAGACCATGAAAAAATTTTTTTAAGACGACACAATTTACTCTATTTTCAATAATAACATGTAGAAGTAAGTCCTATTTTTGCATTTTTCAAAAAATAAAAAAGGAGTGAACGCTAATGGAATGGATACAGCAGCTTGTGAATGGTGTTTCACTAGGTAGTATCTACGCTTTAATAGCGCTAGGGTATACGATGGTATACGGGATTATTAAGCTGATTAACTTTGCCCACGGCGATGTCTTCATGATTGGGGCATTTATTGGCTTTTACGCAATTGCCAAATGGGAGCTTGGCTTCTTTCCAGCCTTATTATTGGCGATGGTGGTCTGTGCAATCTTTGGTGTTTTAATTGAACGTATTGCGTATAAGCGTTTGCGAAATGCCACGCGTATTGCGGCTTTAATTACTGCAATAGGTGTATCACTATTAATCGAATATACAACTATTTTCTTCAGAGGTGCGCAACCGGCAGCATATCCTGAAGTCATTTCTAATAAATCATTTGATGTTTTCGGTGTTCAAATCAGTAGTACATCCATATTAATTTTATCTGTCGCAATTGTACTGATGATTCTTTTACAATTCATCGTACATAAAACAAAAATCGGGAAGGCCATGCGCGCGGTTTCTCATGATGCAGATGCAGCGCGTTTAATGGGAATTAATGTAGATAATACAATTTCAGCGACATTCGCAATTGGTTCAGCTTTAGCGGGTGCAGCGGGTGTTATCTTCGGGGTATATTACACAAAAATCGATCCATTAATGGGGGTAATTCCAGGGGTTAAAGCGTTTATCGCAGCAGTACTTGGTGGTATTGGCATTATTCCTGGTGCCATGGTTGGCGGTATGCTGCTTGGTGTTGTGGAATCCTTAGTAAGTGCACTTGGGTTCTCTTTATGGAGAGATGCAGCGGCATTCGTTATATTAATTTTAATTTTAATATTCAGACCATCGGGTATCTTTGGTAAAAATGCCCGTGAGAAAGTGTAGGTGAGCGGTAATTATGAAGAAGTCTAAAGTTTTCTGGGGCTATGCAGTATTAGCGCTAGTCATCTATGCAATTGTTCAGGTGCTTATTTCAACGAACGTGCTCAATATTTACTATCAAAATATGTTGATCACAATGTGTATTAACATCATGCTTGCGGTTAGCTTGCACATTGTCATTGGTATTACGGGTCAATTCTCGATTGGGCACGCAGGCTTCCTAGCAGTAGGGGCATATATTTCTGCCATTATTACGACTAAATTAATGCTTCCATTCCCATTAGCAATTTTCTTAGGAGCACTGGCAGCAGCAGTAGCAGGTTTAATCGTAGGTATTCCGACATTACGCCTAAAGGGTGACTATTTAGCAATTGCAACGCTAGGTTTTGCGGAAATTATACGTATTGTCTTTTTAAATACGGATTATGTTGGTGGCGCAGCAGGGATGCAGGTTAAATATTTATCGAATTGGACTTATGCTTTTATAGGTGTGGTTTTAACAATTCTAGTAATCTCTAATTTTACAAATTCGCGTCATGGACGTGCATGTATTTCGATTCGTGAGGACGAAATTGCGGCAGATGCAATGGGTATTAATACAACCTACTATAAAGTTGTAGCTTTCGCGATAGGCTCTTTCTTTGCTGGTCTTGCAGGGGCCATCTTTGCACATAATTTTTATATTATTCAACCGACAACTTTTGGTTTCTTAAAATCATTTGATATTTTAATCTATGTAGTTCTTGGTGGCTTAGGAAGCCTTTCGGGATCTGTCATAGCTGCGGTTTTCTTAACAATAGTCTCAGCATATCTAGCAAACTTCCCGGAAACACGGATGATTATTTACAGTTTAGTATTAATCGTCGTAATGCTGTACCGTCCAACAGGATTGATGGGAACAAAAGAAGTTACGGATTTATTTAAGTTTGGTAAAAAAGGAGGTACAAAATAATGACTGGAAACCTTCTTATTAATGTTGAAAACATGGGCATTCAATTCGGTGGTTTAAAGGCGGTACAGGGCGTTAATATGTACCTGAATCAAGGAGAACTAGTAGGTCTTATAGGGCCTAATGGTGCTGGTAAAACAACAAGTTTTAACATGCTTACCGGAGTGTATAAGCCAACTGAAGGCACGATTACATTTGATGGTTTAAAATTGAACGGGCTTGCACCATATCAAGTAACACAAAAAGGTATTAGTCGTACGTTCCAAAATATTCGTTTATTTAAAGAGCTATCTGTTCTAGATAACGTTAAGGTAGCTAACCATTCGCTTGCAAAGCATTCTATGTGGTCTTCCATTTTTCGCTTGCCGAATCATTTTAAAGGTGAGGCAGAAATGGAGCAGCAATCTATTGAGTTTCTAAAAATCTTTGGCTTAGATGTTTATAAGGATGAGCTTGCGAAAAATTTACCTTATGGGATGCAACGCCGATTAGAAATTGCTCGTGCCTTAGCTGCAAATCCTAAGTTACTTTTATTGGATGAGCCAGCAGCAGGGATGAACCCGCAGGAAACGCAAGATTTAATGGAATTAATAGCATTTATTCGTAAAGAATTTGGCTTAACAATTCTTCTAATTGAGCATGATATGAGCTTAGTTATGGGGATTTGTGAACGTATATACGTGCTCGATCACGGTCAATTAATCGCTGATGGGACACCAGAAGAAATTCGCAACAATCCAAAGGTAATTGAAGCTTACCTTGGTGAGGAGGTTATCAGCTAATGCTAAAAGTACAAAATATAGATGTTTTTTACGGTAACATTCAAGCATTAAAGGGCCTCTCTTTAGAAGTAAATGAGGGTGAAATAGTAACGTTAATCGGTGCAAATGGTGCTGGTAAAAGTACATTATTAAAAACATTGTCAGGTTTATTAAAACCAAAGGGAGGCATCATTGAATATGAAGGCTTCTCTATCGCAGGGAAGGCCGCACAGACAATTGTAAAATCGGGCATTTCACATGTTCCAGAGGGGCGCCGTGTTTTTGCCAATATGTCCGTTGAAGAAAACTTAGAGCTTGGAGCATATCTACGTAACGATAAGGCGGGCATCAAAAAAGATCTAGATCATGTGTATGAACTATTTCCACGTCTGTTGGAACGTCGTAAACAGCAATCAGGTACATTATCTGGTGGTGAACAACAGATGTTGGCGATGGGGCGAGCATTAATGGCAAAACCAAAATTATTATTAATGGATGAACCCTCTATGGGACTTGCGCCACTCATGGTAAAAAATATTTTTAATATTATTGAGCAAGTCAACAAAGAGGGTACAACCGTATTGCTTGTTGAGCAAAATGCCAATATGGCCTTATCAGTAGCAAATCGTGCGTACGTACTTGAAACAGGACGTATAGTATTATCAGGTACAGCAAAAGAACTTCAAGAGAGTGAACAAGTAAAGGCTGCTTATTTAGGTGGTTTATAGAGGGAGAAGGCGTCTCAATTTCAGAGGCGTCTTTTTTTTTTATGAGCGAAGGGAGTGAACAGACGGATAGGCCCGTTAAAGTGAAGGATAGAAAGACTAGAGCGACGGATAGAACAGTGAAAGCGACGGATAGAAAGATTAGAGCGACGGATAGAACAGTCAAGGTGACGGAAAGAAAGGGCGAAACGACGGATGGAATGATCAAAGCGGCGGAAAGAAGTCAAAGCGACGGATAGAAAGACAAGAGCGACGGATAGAACAGTCAAGGCGACGGATAGAAAGGGCAAAACGACGGATGGAATGATCAAAGCGACGGAAAGAAGTCAAAGCGATGGATAGAAAGACAAGAGCGACGAATAGAACAGTGAAAGCGACGGATAGAAAGACTAGAGCGACGGATAGAACAGTCAAGGCGACGGAAGGAAAGGGCGAAGCGACGGATGGAATGATCAAAGCGGCGGATAGAAAGACTAGAGCGACGGATAGAACAGTCAAGGCGAAGGAAAGAAAGGGCAAAACGACGGATGGAATGATCAAAGTGGCGGAAAGAAGTCAAAGCGATGGATAGAAAGACTAGAGCGACGGATAGAACAGTCAAGGCGACGGAAAGAAAGGGCGAAGCGACGGATGGAACGATCAAAGCGGCGGAAAGAAGTCAAAGCGACGGATAGAAAGACTAGAGCGACGGAAAGAACAGTCAAGGCGACGGATAGAAAGGGCGAAGCGACGGATGGAATGATCAAAGCGGCGGAAAGAAGTCAAAGCGACGGATAGAAAGACAAGAGCGACGGATAGAACAGTCAAGGCGACGGAAAGAAAGGGCAAAACGACGGATGGAATGATCAAAGCGACGGAAAGAAGTCAAAGCGATGGATAGAAAGACTAGAGCGACGGATAGAACAGTCAAGGCGACGGAAGGAAAGGGCGAAGCGACGGATGGAATGATCAAAGCGGCGAAATAGCAGTAGCGTTCGTCGTTTATTATTTGGTAATGTGGACGAAAGGAGTGATGTTTTATGAAGTATTCAGCACAATATTTTATTGAGAAATTAAATTTAGCAGAGCATCCTGAGGGAGGGTATTATATATCCTCGTTTCGAGCAGCTGAGGATAGGGCTGTAAGAGATGTTCAGCGACCGATTTATACGAGTATTTATTTCTTACTTCGTTCACAGGATATATCGCATTTGCATCGTTTGAAATCGGACGAGCTTTGGTATTATCATGCTGGTAGTCCGCTAACAGTCCATATGATTTTCCCAGATGGTACATATGAGGCGAAGAAGCTTGGATTAAATGTTGAAGCAGGTGAAGTACCACAAATAGCGGTACCGAAAAACACTATATTTGGCTCATCTGTTGAGGATGCAGATACATTTAGTTTAGTAGGCTGTATGGTTGCACCAGGCTTTGATTTTGAAGACTTCGAATTATTTACACAAGATGAGCTTTTAGCTGACTATCCACAGCACGAGGAAGTTATTCGAAAAATGGCTTACAAGAAAATTTAAAAGAAGAAAGGTGGCTGTTTCAAAGTTAGTTGAGACGGCTCATAGTGTTGAAAAACAAAATGGTCAAGGGAATTTTGTTAATCTAGATGAGGGTAGTTTCAGTTCTAGGTTACTAGCTTTCACGAAGAAAAGTATCTGTTTGTTGCTGTCTCTTCACTGTTGAAGTCTCGTTTTATTACATAAGAGTGACCTTACAGAAGATACTTACTAATGTGAAGTGGTTGATTGGAGTAGAGACTGAGCGACTCCTTGGGGATTAGCGTCACAGATGAGACCCTGGAGCGAGCAGGCAGAGGAACGAAGGCTAAAACCATCACGTCCTGTGATAACGCCTTCGTGACCAACATCGTGTTGGCCCAAGCGGCTCATCGGACGCCCCCAGGAAGCTCTGCTCTGTGCGAAAGCGAAGCGTCAGCAACAAAGCGCTCAGTCGGAACGGAAATCAACCACTTTTTTTTGCCCAAGCGCCATACTTTATTTAAAAGTAGCCGTCTCAAAATTAGTTGAGACGGCCTTTCTATTTACCACAAAATAGTTTCAGGATAATTAGCTTTAATTTCAATTTCATGTAACGATTTTTTTGTACTAATCGCCGCTAATACGTGTTCCTTTTAACTACTCATTACTTCGAGTTTACAGCATAATTCTATCCATTGACTGCTTTATTTTGGCGTGTAATTAAGTAGTTTGAATAGTTCTGTTCGTTCTTTGTCTGTTAAATCGCGCCACTGTCCAACTTTTAAATTGCCAAGCTTAATGTTCATAATACGAATGCGTTGTAGACGCCTAACGGAATATCCAAGTGCCGAACACATACGACGTATTTGACGATTTAAGCCTTGCTCTAAAATGATTTTAAAGACTTTATCAGATATTTTTTCAACATGACAAGGTAGGGTTGTAGTATCTAAAATATCTACACCAGCTCCCATTTTTTTAATAAATTGCTCCGTAATAGGTTTATCAACTTGCACGATATATTCTTTTTCGTGATGGTTTTCTGCACGTAAAATTTTATTGACGATGTCACCATCATTTGTCAGTAATAATAGCCCTTCTGACTCTTTATCTAGTCGTCCAATATGAAAAATGCGAAGAGGATGATTGACAAAATCAACGACATTTCCTTTAATATGACGTTCTGTTGTACTTGTGATTCCTACTGGTTTGTTTAAGGCAATATATACGAGCTGTTCTTCTTTCTTTACCTCTTTTCCATCAACACAAACCATATCACCAGCTTCTACTTGACTTCCGACTGTAGCAAGTTCACCATTAATTGTTACTTTACCTTCTGCTACCCATTTATCCGCACCGCGACGAGATACGATGCCTGTTTCACTCAAATATTTATTAATCCGCATACTGTTCTCCTATACTTTATATTATTTTTAAGTATACATTATAGTTGGTCACACCGTGAATCCTAGAAGCTTTTCTAGCAAATATAACTCACTCCAGGAAAACAATTTTCGTGGGTCCCTCTTCACTCGTACAACCTCTTTTTAGTATTAATCAAAAAAAATTAAAAAAGTTGAAATTATTTTTCGTTTCTGACAATATATTGTGTAAGAGGGTATCTATGAAAATATCGTTATTTCGATAAAAAATGACGATATTTGTAGATTATTTTCTCATCATTTTGTGTAAAGGGGAGAAGTAAAATGGTTTATGCGTTTCCAAACACTGAAGGGTCGCTAGTTCAATTCAAAGAGAAATATGATAATTACATTGGTGGGGAATGGACACCTCCAGTGAAAGGACAATACTTTGACAATGTTACACCCGTTACTGGACAAGTTTTTACACAAGTAGCTCGTTCTTCTGCTGAGGACATTGAACTTGCACTTGATGCAGCGCATGCCGCAAAAGATGCATGGGGAAAAACATCCGCAACAGAGCGTGCAAACATTTTACTTAAAATTGCGGACCGCATAGAACAAAACCTTGAAAAGCTAGCTGTTGCCGAAACATGGGATAACGGAAAAGCGGTACGTGAGACATTAAATGCAGATATCCCTCTTGCAATTGATCATTTCCGCTATTTTGCGGGGGCTTTACGTGCACAAGAAGGCTCAGTAAGCCAAATCGATAATGATACTGTCGCTTATCATTTCCATGAGCCAATTGGGGTAGTGGGCCAAATTATCCCTTGGAACTTCCCGTTATTAATGGCTGTTTGGAAGTTAGCACCTGCACTTGCAGCTGGAAACTGTGTAGTGTTAAAACCTGCAGAGCAAACACCAATTTCGATTATGTTGCTCGTAGAATTAATAGAAGATTTATTGCCATCAGGTGTACTAAATGTTGTTAATGGCTTTGGCTTAGAGGCAGGAAAGCCGCTAGCGTCAAATCCACGCATCGGTAAAATTGCCTTTACTGGTGAGACAACAACAGGTCGCTTAATTATGCAATATGCTTCACAAAATCTTATCCCAGTTACATTAGAATTGGGCGGCAAATCGCCAAACATTTTCTTTGAGGATATTATGGACGAAGATGATGCCTTTTTAGATAAAGCAGTTGAGGGCTTTGTATTATTCGCATTAAACCAAGGTGAAGTATGTACATGTCCTTCTCGTGCATTAATTCAAGAATCTATTTACGATAAATTTATGGAGCGTGTCCTACAGCGTGTTGAAGCGATTAAAGTTGGGAATCCACTTGATCCGAATACGATGATGGGTGCGCAAGCTTCAAGTGAGCAAATGGAAAAAATCCTTTCTTACTTAGATATTGGTAAGCAAGAAGGTGCCGAATGTTTAATTGGAGGAGAGAAAAATAATGTAGGATCAGGTTTTGAAAATGGTTACTACATTAAGCCAACTGTCTTCAAAGGACACAATAAAATGCGTATTTTCCAAGAAGAAATTTTCGGGCCAGTTGTAGCTGTAACAACATTTAAAACAAAAGAAGAAGCATTAGAAATTGCGAATGACACATTATACGGTTTAGGTGCAGGTGTATGGACACGTGATATGAATACAGCTTATCGCTTCGGTCGTGGTATTGAAGCAGGACGTGTTTGGACAAACTGCTACCACGCTTATCCTGCGCATGCTGCGTTTGGTGGCTATAAAATGTCGGGTGTTGGTCGTGAAAACCATAAGATGATGTTAGCTCACTATCAACAAACGAAAAACCTATTAGTTAGCTACAGCGAAAACAAACTTGGTTTCTTCTAATCAATAGGGGGGTGCATTTAGCGTGGTCGAGCGTGTTATAGCAACAGAAGAAGCGCTAGCACTAATCGAATTATTGAGAGAAAAGCATGGACCCGTTATATTTCATCAATCAGGTGGATGCTGCGACGGCTCTTCACCAATGTGTTATCCAGAGGGTGACTTACTATTAGGTGATCAAGATGTTTGTCTAGGAGAGATTGGTGGTACTCCCTTCTATATGCATAAAAATCAATATGACTATTGGAAGCATACACAAATAATCTTGGACGTTGTCGATGGTAGAGGTGGTATGTTTTCGCTTGAAGGTGTTGAAGGTAAACGGTTCTTAACAAGATCAAGAGCCTTTTCAACAGAGGAGTTAAAGGAATTAGGGTTAATTTAACGATTTTAGAGACAGCGGCAAAAAACATTGCCGCTGTTTTTCTATGTTATATTTTCTAGGAGAATGTATGTAAGACTATTTTTCTTGGAGAGTTCGTAATATCAAAAATGAGACCCTGGAACGATCGAAACGCCCAGATGGAACGCAACCCCTCGTTATGACGATGAGTCCAAAATGGATGAATCCTTTTTTGTTTTATTACGTAAATATGGAAAAGGAGCGTGTTAAACATGGACTTTGTTATGATTGAAAATCGGTTTACAAATACGGTGGAGGATGTCTCAAAGGCTGTTGGTCGGATGGTAGATCGTAAAATTGTGTTAGCCATTGCTAGCAAATATGTGGCATCTGGGGAACTTTTTGATTCCGTTAAATATAAAGAAGTATTACAAGAAATGAAGACGCAAACGTCATGGACATCTCCGTTAAGAACAGCGGTAGGTTATAGTATTGCTGCGAATTTGATGGAGCAAGAGGATACAGAACAAGCAGTAAAAAATTTACTGAACAACGTTAACATAATGAAGGAAGTAAAATTTAGAAGTGGGAATTTTAGTTTTATCGGTGCGCAGTTTTTAACTGAAGAGGCAAGTGAGAAACGTGCACATGCACAGGCAGCACGTGCATTGTTTGATGCAATCCGTAAACATCATAAGTTTTTAACGTCATACGATGATATTCCTTATGCAGTATTATTAAGTAGCCCATCTGATGATGTTGAACTACGTGCGGAAACAATGAATCGTTATTATAAAGAATTACGTACATATAATTTTAATGCGGGTAATGAGCTTCAATGGCTATCGCAAGTACTGACTTTCTTATCACCTCAATATGATAATAAACTAGTGCCAAATGTTGCGACAATCCGTGACACACTAAAAAGTCAGGATGTAAAGGTCAAGACGATGCACTATCCATTACTGGGCTTTTTAGCAATCCTCGAAGTGAATCAAGTACAGCTGCAACAGATTGTTGATTTATATCATGAGTTAAAGGGTATGAAACTTTTAAAATGGCATCGTGAATTTGTGTTATTTATGGCCATCCAAATTGCAATTTATAATATGGCGCAGGTGCAACAATCCTTATCAATGACGATCACGTCATCTATTGAATTATTGATTCAAGCACAGCAAGCAGCAATGTTCGCGGCAGTTAGTGCAGCAGCTGTAGCATCAAGCTCTTCGTGATAAAATAAAGAAGAACTTGATTTTTGGAGGTGCATTTGAAGGATGAAGGAAACAAAACTTTGGATTAATGGCCAGTGGCAGAACGCAGAGGCAACATATGAGTTGAAATCACCCTATAGTGGTGAGGTTATTGCAAAGGTCGCTAAGGCGTCAATTTCTGACGTTGAGCAAGCAATAGAAGGTGCACAGGAGGCTTTCCAAACGTTTAAAAAGACAACAGCCTACGAACGTGCCGAAATATTATATAAAGTGGTCGACATTATGCGCCAGCGTAAAGAGGAATTAGCTGAAATTTTGGCTTTAGAGGCAGGTAAGCCAATATCAGCAGGTTTAACTGAAATAGAACGCACAATAGCAACCTATCAATTTGCCGCAGAAGGAGCTAAGCAAGCGAAGGGTGAAACGGTACCGATGGATGCTGCACCTGGAGCGGGGGATCGTATTGGCTGGACAAAACGAGAACCTCTAGGTGTAATTTCAGCCATTACACCATTTAATTTTCCGCTTAATTTAGTGGCACATAAATTAGGTCCTGCTTTTGCAGTTGGAAATACTGTCGTGTTAAAACCAGCAAATCAAACACCATTAAGTGCTATAGTGTTGGCTGAAATATTTAAGGACGCAGGTTTACCTGATGGTGCGCTACAAATTGTTACCGGTAGTGGTGGTGAGCTTAGTGATACGCTTGTGACACATCCATACGTGAAAAAGGTGACATTCACGGGAAGTGGTAAGGTTGGTTTAGGCATTAAAGAAAAAGTAGGCTTGCGTAAAGTCACTTTAGAGCTCGGCTCCAATGCTGCATTAATTGTCGAGCCGTCGACACCAATTGATAAAATTATTTCGCGTTGTGTCGGTGGTGCATTTAATTTTGCTGGACAAGTTTGTATCTCTTTACAACGTATTTATGTACACGCATCTATTATTGATGAATTTACAAAGGCGTTTGTAGCTGAGACAGAGAAATTGGTAGTAGGTGATCCACTAGATATAAATACTGATGTTAGTGCAATGATTAATCCAAAAGAAGTTGAACGTATTTGTCAATGGATTGAAGAAGCAAAGTCACAAGGTGCGGTAGTTGCAACAGGAGGAACATTTACGGAACGTACTTTAACGCCAACTGTTATGACGAATGTGACGGCGGATATGAAAGTTGTTTGTCAGGAAACATTCGCACCAATCGTCTCAATTGTTTCATATGAAACATTAGACGACGCTATTCGACTAGTGAATGAGTCGGAACTTGGCTTAAATGCAGGGATTTATACGAATGTGTTACCTGATGCTTTGCGTGCAGCAGATGAAATTCAGGCAGGTGCTGTTATTATTAATGATATTCCGACATTTAGAGTTGATAATATGCCATATGGTGGCGTGAAAATGAGTGGCTACGGACGCGAAGGAATTAAGTGGGCAATCGAAGAAATGACAGATATGAAATTTATTACGATGAAGAAATCGTTCTAATTTGCATCAACTCTTTTTCTGCGATACGATGACGAAAGAACATTCATGAAGGGAAGTTGCAAGAACTATGACAAACAACGCAATACCGATGGGTCAGTCACGTACTGTTCAAACGCGTCTCGTATTACCGCCAGATACAAATAATCACAACTCCATTTTCGGTGGAAGAGTGTTAGCTTATATTGATGAAATTGCTGCTATTACAGCAATGAAGCATGCAAAGGGGCATGTAGTTACAGCCTCTATTGATTCGGTTGATTTTTTATCGGCAGCACATGTTGGGGATATTTTAGAAATTGAAAGTATTGTTTCGTCAACTGGGCGTTCTTCAATGGAAGTGTACGTTCGAGTTGTTTCGCGAAATATTGAAACTCGTGAGGAAAAATTAACGACGGAATCTTTTGTAACGATGGTTGCAGTAGATGATGACGGAAAACCTAAGCCAGTTCCTGCAATTTATCCTGAAACAGATGCTGAAAAACGTCTGTTTGAAACCGGTCCTGCAAGACGGGAACATCGTAAACAAAAACGGGAATTACCGCATTAAAAATAAAAAGGGAAATTGACGTATACTGTCAGTTTCCCTTTTTCGTTCTTACATTTTTAACTCATTTACTACATTAATAAGTGAATCGGAAGAAGAGGAAACTAGTGTAGCCCCTTGTGACAGTTCAGTAATCAAGTTAGAAATTGCTGAAATATCTCTTGATGTATTTACATACTGCTGTTGAATACCGGAAACAGCATCGGCGATATCATTAAATGATTTAGATAAACTGTTTTGTGTATCTACGCTATGTTGAATCTTTTGATCAACGTTAATTACTGAATTCGACATTGTTGTTATATTACTTTCTGTCTCTTTAATGAGATGAGAAACATTTTGTACAGCATTTTTTGTTTCTTCTGCAAGCTTACGAACTTCCTCTGCTACAACAGCAAAACCTTTACCATGCTCACCTGCACGAGCTGCCTCGATAGAAGCATTCAATGCTAATAAGTTAGTTTGATCGGCAATTCCTGTAACTAGCCCTACAATTTCTGATATTTTTTGAGAAGATGTACGTAACTGGTTCATCGTAACTTCAAGACTGTTTACACTTTGCAAAATAACCTGTATTAAATCATTTTGATCTTGTAGCTGCTGCTGTCCACGTCTGGATTTTTCTTGTGTATCAGCAACGAAGGTTAATCCTTGTTTAGTAGCTACTGCGATATCGTCCGTTTGAGAAGAAATGACTAATAAAGAAGCTGCTGTTTCTTCACTAATCCCATTGAGTTCCTCTGCCGTTTTTTGAATGGTAGTAACAAGTGCATGTTTTGTGTCATCAGCTGCTGAGCGAATGCGTTCCTCTTCTCTTTCATAGGCTTCGATTACAAGCTGTTGCTCGAAGTTAATGATTTTGCAGAAGGCATTGATAGCACGTATTGCATCATGCTTCGACATATCTAAATCATTTGTAAAGCGTGTAAATGTCGTTGTTAATGATTGGAATGAGGCGATATACCACTTCGATTGTAGACCAATTCGAACATGGGTTTCAGCAATGGCCTTCCGTTCATCAATATAAGAGTTATTAATATTACTTTCGAAAATATCACTCAAATGTTTATGTAAAGTAACTTTTAAACGATCGATTTGTGACGTTCTGTTTATAATGTCTAACAAATCTTGGCTCAAACTAATAGCTGCATAAAATTGATCCACCATTTCAGGGACTAAATCCTTAGCTAAAGGCTGTAGTTGTTTAATGATGGCTAAATCCTCAATTGTTAAATCTAGAAGCTGCAACTGTTTTTGAAGTCTTGGATTGTTTGATACATCCAATTGTACATCGTTCTTATAATTTTCAGGTGCTAATGTAATTGAGTAGCTAGAATCGTTCTTTTTTGTAAACCAACTCATTGTTGTTTGCTCCATTCTTTATAAATGCATAGTAAGTATATAAAAAAATCGAATTGCTTAGTTTGTTAATTTTTCGAAATATATGGTATTTAGTCTATTCTACTATTTTTTGTAGTGAATTTGGTTAAAATTTTAGTTTATTTCTTAATTTTTTTATAGGCATTATAGAGGATTGTCGATTAAAAGTCATGAAATAGACTATTAAAAAGGTAATAGGTAAATTGAATTTGAAATAGGAAACCTGTAAAATACGAACTGTTTAGATTGAACGTAACAATAGTTTTGAGGAGGTATTTATTATGGAGAAGAAGCGTTTCAAATTTGTAATTCCGGTTATGGTAATTGTAGCAATTGGATCGGTTTACATGTTACGAAACTACTATGCTGAAGTACCCGACTTAGATCAACTATTAATTACTATTAGTGCAACATTAGTATCTGGGGTACTCGCATACTTTTTATTTCCTCAGCAAGGCGAAGATAAAATTGATGATCGTGGTCCTTACTGACAGTAAAAAAGCACCTTAGAAAAACTCTAAGGTGCCTTTAGCATTCCGCTCCGAGTGAACGGCTTTTCCCGTCATTTGTGAGGATGGTCCTAAATGAATTATTATAGCAATAAACTTTCGCTTTTAAGGTTTAAATAAACTGAACCAGCCTTTAAGCTTAAAGACTGCCAGCATAAATAAAGCGATAAAAATCATAATTCCGAGTACGATAAAGTAGCTAAATCTTCCATGTAGCTCTGGCATATATTCAAAATTCATTCCATAAACACCGGCAATAAATGTTAGAGGAATAAAGATTGTTGAAACAATTGTTAAGGTCATCATGATGCCATTCATGCGACTAGAGCTCATCGCCATATAGCTATCACGCATATCAGCAGTAAGTTCCCGGTTTGATTCGATCATTTCTGTGAGTTTAAGCAGATGATCGTAAATATCTCCGAAATAAGCTCGTTCGGATTTCTTAAGTGAGAATCGGTAAGAGTTTAGGATACGATATAATAGATCACGCATCGGTAAAATGGTGCGTCGTAGATCAAGCAAATCACTACGGAATTCAAACACGATTTTCATAGCGTTGAGATTGCTTTGATAGGTAAGCTCATCTTCTAGTGCATTTAAATGATCCTCAATCTTATAAGCAAGTGGGAAATAGCTATCAACGATTTTATCGATTACCTGGTATGTTAAATATATTGTGCCACGTTCCCAGTTCTTTGGCTGTTTTTCTAACATCATTTGTACTCGATCTATTTCCGGTGCTACGTTTTTATGAAATGTAACAATAAATTTATTAGAAACAAAAATGTTTACTTCCTCAGCTGTTAGTTCTTCGTTAACTCTTTGGATAACAAAGAAATGGAAATCATCATAAAAATCGAGCTTTGGCCGCTGTAAACGCATTAAACAATCTTCTATAGCGAGTGGATGGAAATGAAAAAATGTATCTAAAAGTAGTTCTTCTTCTTCAGTCGGACAATTAAAATCGACCCAGTACCATTCAAATTCGTTTTTGTGTATATCTTCAAGCGGAAAATCTTTTATAAGCTTTTGGTCTTTTGTAATTCCAATTGTACGTATCACGGCATTCACCTCAATTCTGTTAATTCTATCCTAACAGGTATATATATTTTCACAAAAAACTTTCTTTATAACATATCCAACCACCAAATAAAGTAGTCGCAAAGAATCTAGATGGTTTTGTAAAGCCTGCCTGCTGTAGTAGTGATAAAATGTCCTCTTCAGGCATAAAAGAAAGAGAACGGATGGATTTCTCCATCTCCGCTACGTCTGATGGTGTTAGCTTTGTATGCTGTAGCCAATAAGCACGCCATAAATCAAATTGTAGCTCAGTTTCTAAGGAACCGGGTTGCCCGTATTTTGATACGAGGACAAATGGGGCACCAGGCTTTAAATTATTCGCTATTTCTTTTAATGTTGCAAGCTTCTCTTGATTATCTTGAATAAAGTGAAGCACTAATACACAGCTTGCTGCATCAAACTTCACTGTAGGTAGCTTAGTATCGAGTATAGTTCCTTGATATAAAGAAATATTATTAGGTAGGGATTTTAAACGTTCACCGGCTATTTGTAGCATCGCTTCTGACGGATCTATGCCAACAAATGACCAATGAGGTCTTTCCTCAGCGAGCTGTAATATTTCATTGCCGATCCCTGAACCAACTACTAAAAATTCAGCTTTTTCATGTAACTCAGATTGGTAAAAGGTTTGTGTTAAACGTAGCATTGCATCATAGCTAGGTAGCGTGCGACGAATACCTTTTTCGTATTCATTTGCAAGTTTGTTATTAAATTCCATAGAGTATCACATGCCTTTCAAAAAAATTTTAAAATGCAATTTATATTTGAAACTATTTAAGGGATAGGTCCGTAAATAGTAGTACATAAAATAAAAAATTAAATGGAAGGGTTGATATAAATGGAAACAAAATGGTCTAAGGTAATCATACACGCAAGTGCGTTTTTTGCGCCATGGTTAGTACCAATTATATTTTTCTTAATTAGCTCGGATGAAGAGGTAAAGAGTATTTCTGTGCAAGCCTTATTGTTCCAAGTTGTCATGGTGGTATTACTTACAATTTCGGGTATTTTAAGCTTCCTGCTTATTGGTATACCGTTCTTGATTGTTTTTGGTATTATGTATTTTATTGCGCCGATTATCGGTATTGTGAAGGCTCTATCTGATGAGTCTTGGCGTTATCCAATTGTTGGTCGATGGGTATAATTTTTATAGACGCAAGTATATGCTAATTGCATATGCTTGCGTTTTTTCTATTGCTGAAAAGGGTATCTTATAGCTAAGGGTTGGACACTTTAATTTTTCTGTGTGCGAATTAATTGCAATTATTTTCAAGCGTTTTGTATAATATACTCAAAGAAAGTCAAAGATAGTCAAAGTCAGTGAAGTAAGCGAGGTGTATTCCTAAAATGCGTAATATATCAGACATCATAGAAGGCTACTTAAAGCAAGTACTTGAATTAGGTGGAGAAGGGCATATTGAAATAAAACGTAGTGAAATCGCAGATAAATTTCAATGCGTGCCCTCACAAATAAATTATGTAATTAATACAAGATTTACTGCCGAACGAGGTTACCTTGTTGAAAGCAAACGTGGTGGTGGTGGATACATTCGAATTTTACGTGTCCGCGCGAATTCACAAATTGATCTAATCGACGATGTCCTCAGGCAAATAGAAGGTGGTGCATCGCAAATAATGGCAGAAGATTTAGTTTATCGACTAATTGATGAGCAGGTAATTTCAAAGCGAGAAGCGAAAATAATGTTAGCAGCAGTTGATCGCTCAACTATCGATTTGCAACTCCCGTTACGGGACAACATTCGATCAAAAATTTTAAGAGCGATGCTAACAACGATTAAATATGAACAGCAAAAATAAAAGAGGTGATGGAAATGATATGCGAACATTGTAAGCAGCGTAATGCGACAGTTACCGTAACACAAGTTCAAAGTGGTCAAAAGGTGGAGCACCATTATTGTGACGTCTGCGCCTCGCAGTTCAATCCATTTCATGCTGAATTTAAGCAAGAGCCAATATCTATTCAACAGCTATTATCCAATTGGTTTGGCTCCCCAACATGGCAGCAACAACAAGTGGGTGAAAAACAGCAGGCACCACAACCGCAAACATGTCCACAATGTGGATTTACGTATAAACAATTTTTAAAAGAAGGTAAATTTGGATGCCCTAGCTGTTACGACACCTTTAGCGAGCACTTACCAAAGCTCTTTAACCGTATACAGGCTGGTCCTCAACATATAGGGAAAATGCCCGGTGCTCGAAATAATGTGTATGTCATTAAAAAGCAAATCGAAGACATTCGTAAACGTATGAAGGCTGCTGTAGATGAAGAACAATTTGAAGAGGCAGCAAAGCTTCGTGATGAAGCGAAGGAACTTGAGAAGCAGCTACAATTTGAAGGTGGTGATGTGTCGTGATGATTGAGTCGTTTTTAGAACGTGCTACACCAATATGGATGAGTGTAGAGGATGATTATTCAGATATTGTCATAAGTACACGCATCCGCCTTGCTCGAAATTTAGATGGTTATCGTTTTCCGTTAGCCTTTACAGAGGATGAAGCATTACAGGTGGAACAGGCAGTTACACATGCAATCAAGGATAGTACAGAACTTCGAGAAAATTATTCATATTTTGCTATTAAAGACTTAACGTCTTTACAGCGTCAAATACTTGTGGAAAAGCACCTGATTAGTCCTCAGCTTGCAAAAAAAGAGCGAGTTGGCTCCATGCTCTTATCTGATGACGAATCAACTAGCATTATGGTGAACGAAGAAGACCATTTACGCATTCAATGTATGACAGCGAGTTTTCAACTTCAAAAGGCATACGAGCAGGCCAATAAAATTGATCGTATCTTAGAGAAAGCTTTGCCTTACGCATTTCGAGATACATTTGGTTATTTAACGAGTTGTCCAACAAATATTGGTACTGGTTTACGAGCATCCGTCATGATGCACCTGCCAGCCCTTACACTTACGAGTCAGATGAATCAAATCATTAATGCAATGACACGATTAGGCATGACGGTAAGAGGAATATATGGGGAGGGTAGCGAAAATATAGGGAATGTTTACCAAGTGTCAAATCAGATTACACTAGGGAAAACAGAGGATGATATTTTAGCGGATATCCAAAGCGTCGCTGAAAAAATAATTCAAAAAGAACGGCATGCAAGAGGTAAGTTAATGGAAAAAGCAGAGCTTGCCTTAGAAGACCGTGTATACCGTGCTTTAGGAACATTAACAAATGCTCGAATTTTAACGAGTGAGGAAGCAGCTACCTGTCTATCTAATGTTCGTTTAGGAGTAGATTTACAGTTAATTGAAGGTATTAAAGCGACTAAATTAAACGAATGTGTAGTAAGTATGCAACCTGGATTTTTACAGAATTACGCAGGTGACGTTTTGCCACCTACGGAGCGAGATCGCGTACGAGCAGAAATGCTTCGTGATGCACTATCTCGAGAAAATATGAGTAAGCCTATTATTCGGGGAAAAGGAGAGGATTCATTTGATGTTTAATCGTTTTACACAACGCGCGCAAAAAGTATTACAGCTTGCACAAGAGGAAGCAATTCGTTGGAAACACGAATCAATTGGAACAGAGCATATTCTATTAGGGCTTATCCGTGAAGGTGGCGGTATTGCTGCAAAAGCATTAGAAGCCATTGATATTAGTCCTCAAATGATTGAATCAGGTATTGAGGAGCTTGTAGGGAAAGGTAAAGAGGATGTTGGTCCAATTGTCCACTACACACCTCGAGCTAAAAAGGTAATTGAACTATCGGTCGATGAATCACGTAAATTAGGTCATTCCTATATCGGCACAGAGCATTTACTATTAGCGCTTATTCGTGAAGGTGAAGGTATAGCGGCCCGTGTATTAAATAATGCTGGTGTCGGATTGAATAAGGCTCGTCAGCAAGTGCTATTGTTATTAGGGAATAATGATAATGCTCAATCTGGTCAACAAGCTGCACAGGCTGCCAATACACCAACACTAGATAGCCTTGCGCGTGATTTAACGCAAATTGCTCGTGAAGGCACTTTAGATCCAGTTATTGGTCGAAGCAAAGAAATTACACGTGTTATTGAAGTTCTGTCACGTCGTACAAAAAATAATCCTGTATTAATCGGGGAGCCTGGTGTTGGTAAAACAGCAATTGCTGAAGGCTTAGCACAGCAAATTATTAATAATGAAGTGCCAGAAATTCTTCGTGATAAACGTGTTATGACACTTGATATGGGGACAGTTGTTGCTGGAACAAAATATCGTGGTGAATTTGAGGACCGTTTGAAAAAAGTAATGGATGAAATTCGCCAAGCGGGTAATGTTATTTTATTCATCGATGAATTGCATACATTGATCGGTGCAGGTGGTGCAGAAGGTGCCATTGATGCATCAAATATTTTAAAACCATCTTTAGCACGTGGCGAGCTTCAATGTATTGGCGCAACGACACTAGATGAGTATCGCAAATATATTGAGAAGGATGCGGCATTAGAGCGTCGTTTCCAACCAATTCAAGTTGATGAGCCAACTGTAGAAGAAGCGATTCAAATTATTCAAGGCTTACGTGATCGTTATGAAGCACATCACCGTGTGAAAATCACAGATGAAGCAATTGAAGCGGCAGCAAAAATGAGTGATCGATATATTTCTGATCGTTTCTTACCAGATAAGGCGATTGACTTAATTGATGAAGCAGGTTCTAAAGTACGTTTACGTTCATTTGCAGTGCCACCAAACTTAAAGGCACTAGAAGATAAGCTTGAAAATGTGCGCTCTGAAAAGAATGCAGCTGTCTCAGGTCAAGAGTTTGAGAAGGCAGCGTCATTAAGAGATACAGAACAAAAGCTAAAAGATGAAATTGAAACTACGAGAAAAAATTGGAAGGAAGAACAGGGTAAAGCCGAGTCAAAAGTTACAGTAGATGATGTAGCAGCGGTAGTATCTATGTGGACTGGAATTCCAGTATCGAAAATTGCTTCAGAAGAATCTTCTAAGTTATTACAGCTTGAAGAAGAGTTACACAAACGAGTTGTAGGTCAAGGAGAAGCAGTAGAGGCAATTTCTCGCGCAATTCGTCGTGCGAGAGCTGGTTTGAAAGATCCGAAACGACCAATTGGCTCATTTATTTTCTTAGGCCCTACTGGGGTTGGTAAAACAGAGCTTGCTAGAGCACTAGCTGAGGTTATGTTTGGTGATGAGGACGCAATGATTCGCGTTGATATGTCTGAGTACATGGAAAAACATTCGACTTCACGTTTAGTTGGTTCACCTCCAGGCTATGTAGGCTTTGATGATGGTGGTCAACTAACAGAAAAGGTTCGTCGTAAACCGTATTCAGTAGTATTACTAGATGAAATTGAGAAGGCTCATCCAGATGTTTTCAATATCTTACTTCAAGTACTTGAAGATGGCCGTTTAACAGATTCTAAAGGTCGAGTGGTAGATTTCCGCAACACAGTTGTTATTATGACATCAAACGTTGGTGCAGATGCTTTAAAATATCAGAAAAACCTTGGCTTTAATGTAGGTGGTACTGATACGAAGTATAAAGATATGAAGGGTACAATGCTCGAGGAATTGAAAAAAGCATTCCGCCCAGAGTTCTTAAACCGTATCGACGAAATGATCGTCTTCCACTCACTAGAAAAAGAACATTTAAAAGAAATCGTAGCGATGATGGCGAATTCTTTAACGAAACGTCTGAAAGAGCAAGACATCTCGTTAGAGTTAACGGACCCGGCTCTCGAGAAAATTGCAGAGGAAGGCTACGACCCTCAATATGGTGCTCGTCCACTGCGTCGTTCATTGCAAAAACAAGTAGAAGACCGTTTATCGGAAGAACTGCTGAAAGGCAATGTAGAGAAGGGCAATCAAGTTATCATTGATTACGTAAATGATGAATTTGTTGTGAAGAAAAAAGAGGAAGTTTCTTCTTCTAAATAATCTTCTTCAGTGGGGGGCCTCTTCATCCCCCACGAATTATTAATCTTCAGATGAATTTCTGCCCGTTAAATGTTTATTTGAAAAGGACAGCAAGGCTTTAAGTGCCAAGCTGTCTTTTTTTATGTACAATAATAAATATAAGAACAAATATTCGAGGTGGATGCAATTTGGCAAAGAAAAAAACAAAATTTGTATGCTCAAGCTGTGGCTATGAATCTGCAAAATGGATGGGAAGATGTCCAGGATGTGGAGAATGGAATAAGATGGTTGAAGAGGTGGAAGTCGTAGCGAAAGGGCCACGTGGGGCATTCCAACACTCTGCTACAGTTACCCAAAAGGCTCTCCCTATTATGCAGATTGAAGCTGCTGAAGAATCACGAGTTGCAACAGAAATGGGTGAGCTTAACCGAGTGTTAGGTGGGGGCATCGTGCCAGGTTCTCTCGTGTTGATTGGGGGAGATCCTGGGATTGGGAAGTCGACGTTGTTATTACAAGTATCTGCGTTACTTTCAAATAAAGGGCATCGTGTGCTCTATATTTCTGGTGAGGAATCCATCCGTCAAACAAAGCTACGTGCAGAACGTTTAGGGGTGGTATCGCAAGAGCTTTATATATATTCTGAGACGAATTTAGAGTTTTTAAATCAGACCATTGACGATGTAAAGCCAAAGTTTGTTATTGTCGATTCTATTCAAACTGTTTTTCATCCGGAGGTAACGAGTGCACCTGGTAGTGTATCACAAGTGCGTGAATGTACAGCAGAACTTATGCGAATTGCAAAAACAAAGGGAATTGCAATTTTTTTAGTCGGACATGTAACAAAAGAAGGACAAATTGCAGGGCCACGTATTTTGGAGCATATGGTTGATACGGTATTGTATTTTGAAGGAGAACGACATCATAATCACCGTATTTTACGCAGCCAAAAAAACCGTTTTGGCTCTACGAATGAAATTGCTATCTTTGAAATGCTCCAGGGGGGCTTAAAGGAAGTGTTAAACCCGTCTGAGTTGTTCTTACAGGAACGTTCACAGGGGGCGGCAGGGTCAACAATCGTAGCCTCAATGGAAGGTACACGGCCAATTCTAGTTGAAATTCAGTCACTTGTAACACCAACAAGCTTTAATTACCCGAAACGAATGGCAACAGGTGTTGATCAAAACCGTGTGCAACTACTTATGGCAGTCCTTGAAAAGAGAATGGGCCTCATGCTACAGGCTCAGGATGCATATATTAAAGTTGCTGGCGGTGTAAAGCTTGATGAGCCTGCAATTGATTTAGCCGTGTTGACAAGTATCGTTTCGAGTTTTAAGGATCAAGCTGTCAGAGCAACTGATTGCTTTATTGGGGAAGTAGGTTTGACAGGCGAAGTGCGTCGTGTATCTCGTATTGAACAACGTGTGATTGAGGCAGCAAAGCTCGGATTTAAACGAGCCTTCATACCGGCTTCGAATATCGGTGGATGGGATTTTCCACAAGGTATTGAGATAGTTGGTGTGGAAACAATAAAGGATGCATTGAATGCTTGCTTTAGAGAGCTATAAAAAAGCTTGTGCATGTTGGACAATGTTCTGACATGCACTTTTAATTTATTTTAGCGGGTGTTTGTACACCCGCTGAAATAAAGGAACTCAGGCTAAGACCTTCACATCCTGTGAAAACGCCTGAGTGACCGACATCGTGTCGGCCTAAAGCCTCCGGAGGATGTCACGGAATCATAATTGATTTGTAAGCTTTTTTAATTCATAGATAGAAGGTAGGAAACTCTAAAAGGGGAAACGGCGTCTAAAATAACGTCTGTGAAAAGGCTTATGTAATGCCTGGCGGATGTCAAAGGAGAAATTTAGAATTTTTAGTGTAAAGAATTTCAGTAATTGATTTTCCTCCTTCGTTAGAATCGAAATGATCGATCAAAAGCAGAGATTTTAATGATACTTGATGGGTTCATAAAAGATTTTCTACAGTAAACTATGTATAATTATATATTAAAAATGGGAGGTGACAGTTTATGAAAAAATTTGTTCAAATTGCTTTTTTACTGATTGGAGGAGCATTAGGCCTTGTTTTCTTACCGCCATTATACGAATTGCTTCATTTATCATCTAATCCTTGGCTTGATAATCCCTACGTATCAGTAGCTTTAGGAGCACTTTTACTGTTTACATTATCGTTTGCCTTTTCGGATTATTTTGTAAGGCTCATTAGCTGGATGGAAGAGGTGTTATTTAAAGTACCTGTTGGGGATTTGTTATTTGGTACACTGGGACTTATTATCGGGCTCATCGTTGCTTATTTCTTAGGCTTTGCAATTGATAGTATCGGTTTTCCGATTATTACAAAGGTTTTACCAATTATACTGTCATTTGTGCTTGGCTATTTAGGGTTCCGTGTAGGCTTTAAAAAGCGAGATGAATTAATCCAACTATTTACGTTACGTGGTAATAATACGAAGAAAAAATTAGCGGAAGGTGTAGAGCCTCAAGAAGTACGAGGTAGCTATAAACTGTTAGATACTAGTGTTATTATTGATGGTCGTATTGCAGATATTTCTGAAACAGGCTTTATAGAAGGTACACTAGTAGTACCTCAATTTGTCCTTACTGAGCTCCAGCATATTGCTGACTCTTCGGATACATTAAAGCGTACAAGAGGTCGTCGAGGCTTAGATATTTTGAAGAAATTACAAGATGAACGTATGACGAAGGTACAGATTACGGAAGAGGACTTTGAAGATATTCAAGAGGTTGACTTAAAACTAGTGCGCCTTGCAAAGAAAATGGGGAACGATACACAAATTGTTACGAACGACTTTAACCTAAACAAAGTTTGTGAGCTCCACAACGTTAAAGTGCTGAATATCAATGATTTAGCAAATGCAGTAAAGCCTGTCGTTATTCCAGGTGAGGATATGCAAGTGATGGTCATTAAAGATGGCAAAGAGCATAATCAAGGGGTTGCTTATTTAGATGATGGCACAATGATCGTTGTTGAAGGTGGACGTAGCTATATAGGACAGGCTATTACAGTAACCGTAACAAGTGTTCTTCAAACATCAGCAGGTCGTATGATATTTGCTAAACCAAAGGATGACTAGGAAATGGGAAATGTGCAATATGAAGTAGTGTTGCCTGCTGCGGGAAGCGGAAAGCGAATGGGTGCAGGACAAAATAAGTTGTTTTTAAATCTTTTAGAAAAACCGATCCTCATACACACACTGGAGGTATTTGAACAGGATAGCCACTGTACAGGTATTTGGCTTGCAGTGAAGCCGGAAGAGCGTGTATTTATTCAGGAAATGCTAGAGAGGTATGGAATTACTAAAGTTAAAGGTTTACCTGATGGTGGTGCAGAACGACAGCATTCCGTCCATTCGTGCATGAAAGAAATGAAGCAGGTTGATATTGTGCTTGTGCATGATGCTGCGCGTCCATTTATTACGCATGATATTATTGCGAATCTTGTGCAAAGTGCGCATGACTTTGGCGCTGCGATTGCAGGAGTTCGTGCGAAGGATACGATGAAAAAAGTACGTGATGGTGTTATTGAAGAGACTATTGATCGAGAAAGTTTATGGATGATTCAAACACCGCAAGCATTTCAATTTGATTTGATTGTGGAGGCGGAGGATGTCGCTGAGAAGGTAGGATTCCTTGGTACCGACGAAGCAATGCTTGTTGAACGTCTCGGTCATGAGGTGCATATTGTAGAAAGCAGCTACGAGAATGTAAAAATGACGACGCAAGAGGATTTAATTTTCGGTGAAGCGATATTGCGTAAACGTGCTTTGAAAAAATTATAATAACAAACTAAAAATCTCATCAGCATTATAATTTGCTGATGAGATTTTACATTTCTCCATCTTTTGATGTTAATTCACAGTACTGTTCACTACAGACTCAATTTCCTAGGAAATATGTTAAAATGTGAGGGTATAATATAGAGTAAATATAAAAGTGAAGGAAGGTGAATGAGACTGCCTTATAAGCTGAGTAGAAGTTTTTTAAATCTGCTTATTTTTTGAAGTAAATAAGCTTCGGTTGGTGGATTTTATTATTTTATTTATCTTATTAGAAAGTCTCAAAATCATATGTTTCGAGTGGGACAAGGATTTGACGTGCATGCTTTTGAAGAAGGACGTCCATTAATTATTGGTGGTATAACAATTCCTCATGAAAAAGGGTTAGTAGGGCATTCAGACGCAGATGTTTTATTACACACTGTAACAGATGCAGCGTTAGGGGCTATTGGTGAGGGAGATATCGGTCGTCATTTCCCAGATACAGATCCAGCGTTCAAGGATGCTGATTCAGCGAAATTATTAGAGCATATTTGGAAAATTGTTGAGGATAAGGGCTATGTTCTAGGTAATGTGGATTGTACAATTATGGCACAACGTCCGAAAATGGCGCCATATATTCAACAAATGCAAAATCGTATTGCTGAATTACTTCGTGCAGAGCCTTCTCAAGTGAATGTTAAAGCAACAACAACTGAGCGTTTAGGTTTTACGGGTCGCGAGGAAGGGATTGCTGCGATGGCGACAATCCTATTGATTAAGAAATAAAAGCGGGCTCTCAGCGCTTTTATTTCCTTTAACAGAGTGGTAAAATGAACAAAGTCAATTTTTTGATCGAAAATTTAGGAGGCTTTTAATTATGGCGAAAGAAGTTCGTGTTCGTTACGCGCCATCCCCTACTGGTTTCTTACATATCGGTGGAGCGCGTACAGCGTTATTTAACTATTTATATGCAAAACATCATAACGGTAAATTCATCGTACGTATTGAGGATACAGATATTGAGCGTAATGTAGAGGGCGGAGAAGCATCTCAGCTAGATAATTTAAAATGGTTAGGTATTGAGTATGATGAGTCGATCGATATTGGTGGACCATATGCACCTTATCGCCAAATGGAGCGTCTTGATATTTATAAAGAGCACGCTGAAAAGCTATTAGAGCAAGGCTTAGCTTACAAATGCTTCTGTTCTTCTGAGAAATTAGAAGCGTCTCGTGAAGAACAAAAAGCACGAGGTGTTGCAGCTCCAACTTATGATGGTACTTGCCGTCATTTATCAGCAGAGGAAGTTGCAGCTAAAGAAGCTGCTGGTGAAGCATATACAATTCGTATGCGTGTACCTGAAAATGTAACATATGAATTTGAAGATTTAGTGCGTGGACAAGTAGCATTTGAGTCAAAAGATATTGGTGACTGGGTTCTTGTTAAAGCAAACGGTATCCCAACGTATAACTATGCGGTAGTGCTTGATGATCACTTTATGGAAATTTCACATGTATTCCGTGGCGAAGAGCATTTATCAAATACACCAAAACAAATGATGATTTTTGATGCATTCGGCTGGGAATATCCACGCTTTGGTCATATGACATTAATCATTAATGAAAACCGTAAAAAATTATCAAAACGTGATGAATCAATTATTCAATTCGTAACACAATATAAAGATTTAGGCTACCTACCTGAAGCGATGTTCAACTTCTTCGCATTACTTGGCTGGTCTCCTGAAGGGGAAGAAGAGATTTTCTCAAAAGAAGAATTTATTAAAATCTTTGATGAAAAACGTCTTTCAAAATCACCATCTATGTTCGATAAACAAAAGCTAACTTGGATGAATAACCAATATATTAAAAAGCTATCTTTAGAAGAAGTAGTGGCATTATCTTTACCACACTTGCAAAAAGCTGGTTTATTACCAGAAGAGTTAACAGAAGAAGAACGTGCATGGGCTGCAGATTTAATCGCACTTTATCATGATCAAATGAGCTTTGGTGCTGAAATTGTAGAACTATCTCGCCTATTCTTTAATGATCATATTGAATATGATGAAGAAGCAAAAGCAGTTTTAGCAGGTGAGCAGGTACCTGAGGTAATGGCTGCATTTAAAGCACAGCTTGAAGGTTTAGAGGAATTTACGCCTGATGCTGTCAAAGCGGCTATTAAAGCTGTTCAAAAAGAAACAGGTCACAAAGGTAAAAATCTATTTATGCCAATCCGCGTCGTAACGACAGGTGAAACGCATGGTCCAGAACTTCCTAACGCGATTTGCTTAATTGGCAAACAGAAAACTATTGATCGTGTAGAAAAATTTGCGCAATAAGTAGAAAATGATTGACAATTTATTGGTTCGTTGTAAAATGTATTTACATTGAGAAAGCGTTGATAAGGAGAAGTAAGTGGCGCATGCTCCAAAGAGAGGACCATCACCGGCTGAAAGTGGTCTGAGCCTAGGCAAAACTGAAATGCACCTTTGAGCATAAAGCTGAACTTATAGTAGGCTTTATCGATTCGTTCCCGTTACAGAACGTCCAGAGTGGAAGGCATTTGCCTTCAATCAGAGTGGAACCGCGCAAATTTAGCGTCTCTGTCATTCCTTTTTGGGATGATAGGGGCGCTTTTTTATTTTTCGGACATGAGACTTAAAGCGATGGATGCGCCGAATTCTACTTCACTAGCTCTGTGGTGAAATCAACGTCAGCTATAGCATTTCAATGGCCAGGGATGCGGTTGATTAGTGGAATTTTCAAAGGGTCAAAGCAGATCAAAATGAAAAGGGGGAGCTTTTTGTGTTTAAAAGAATGAAGGAAGATGTAGAAACAATTTTTGAGAATGATCCAGCGGCGCGTAGTGTGTTAGAAGTTATACTAACATATTCAGGTTTGCACGCTACTTGGTCACATCGAGTTGCCCATTGGTTCTTTAAAAAGCGTTTTTATTTTATAGCCCGTACCATTTCACAAATTAGTCGTTTCTTTACTGGAATTGAGATTCATCCTGGAGCGAAAATCGGTCGACGTTTCTTTATTGACCATGGGATGGGCGTTGTAATTGGTGAAACATGTGAGATTGGTGATAATGTAACGTTGTATCAAGGTGTAACTTTAGGTGGTACAGGAAAAGAAAAGGGGAAACGCCACCCGACATTAGAGGATAATGTATTAGTTGCGACAGGTGCAAAAGTTTTAGGTTCTATTACAATTGGAGAAAATAGTAAAATCGGTGCAGGCTCAGTTGTCTTAAAAGAAGTACCGCCAAATGCTACAGTTGTCGGTATTCCTGGTAAAATAGTGATTAAGGATGGAATCCGTCTAGAGAAAAAACTAGATCACCAAAATATACCTGACCCTGTAGAAGAACGTTGTCAAGCTTTCGAGAAGCAGATTGCAGCATTGAATCATGAAATCGAACGCTTACAAAAGGAGAGAGAAACACAATGAGTATTCAAATTTTCAACTCATTAACACGACAAAAGGAAACATTCATACCGTTGGAAGAAGGCAAAGTAAAAATATACGTTTGCGGTCCGACAGTTTATAACTACATTCATATTGGGAATTCACGTCCTGTAATTGTCTACGACACAGTGCGTCGTTATTTCCAATACAAAGGCTATGATGTGAAATTTGTTTCAAATTTCACTGATGTGGACGACAAAATTATTAAGGCTGCAAATGAACTGGGTGAAGAAGTTCATGAATTAACGGAGCGATTTATTGCCGCATACTTTGAAGATGTTACAGCGCTAGGTTGCAAGAAAGCAGATGTGCATCCACGCGTAACAGAGCATATGGATGATATCATTCAATTTATTCAAGTTTTAATCGATAAAGGCTATGCTTATGAGTCAGCTGGTGATGTTTATTATCGAACTCGTAAATTTAATGGTTACGGTAAATTATCTCACCAATCGGTGGATGATTTAAAAATTGGTGCTCGTATAGAAGCGGGAGAGAAAAAAGATGATGCGTTAGATTTCGCTCTATGGAAAGCTGTGAAGCCAGGCGAAATTTACTGGGAAAGTCCTTGGGGCCAAGGACGTCCAGGTTGGCATATTGAATGCTCTGTAATGGCTCGTGAGCATTTAGGAGATACTATTGATATTCATGCTGGTGGGCAAGATTTAACATTCCCGCATCATGAAAATGAAATAGCGCAATCTGAAGCTCATAATGATAAAACATTTGCGCGTTATTGGATGCACAACGGGTATATTAATATTGATAATGAAAAAATGTCCAAATCCCTTGGTAATTTTATACTCGTTAATGATATTCGTAAACAAATTGACCCACAAGTTTTACGCTTCTTTATGCTTTCTGTGCATTATCGTCATCCGATTAACTTTGCGAAGGATTTAGTAGACGCAGCCGCAAATGGGTTAGAACGAATTCGTACTGCCTACAACAATGTGAAACACCGTTTAACAGCAACTGCGAGCTTAGGTGATCACTCAGAAGAATGGCTTGGGAAAATTGCTGAACAAAAAGCTCACTTTGAAGAAGCGATGGATGATGACTTTAATACAGCCAATGCCATTTCAGTATTATTTGAATTAGCACGTATCGCAAATATTTATCTAAATGAAACAAATACTGATGAAAAAGTATTATTAAGTTTTACTGAAACTTTTGAGGTGTTAGGTGACGTCTTAGGTATTAAATTTGCAAAAGAAGAAGAGCTATTAGACGAAGAAATTGAAGCACTTTTACAGGAACGTGTAGAAGCACGAAAAAATCGTGATTTTGCTCGTTCGGATGAAATTCGTGACCATTTGCAAGCGCAAGGTATCATTTTAGAAGATACGCGACAAGGAACTAGATGGAAACGAGGGTAAGTAACTTGGATAAACTCCGCAACGAAGATGTTAAGCAATTGAATGCATTGGCGTTAGCCTATATGGGAGACGCAGTTTTAGAACAAAAGATACGAGAGCATTTACTACGTGCCGGCCGTGTCAAACCTAACACACTTCATAAAGAAGCGACACGTTACGTATCAGCGAAAGCACAATCTATGATTGTACATCGAATGATGGATGAAGGCTTTTTAACAGAGGAGGAGTTGGCTGTGTTCCGTCGTGGACGCAATGCCAAATCCGGCTCTGTGCCAAAAAATACAGATGTTCAAACATACCGCAATAGCTCAGGCTTTGAGGCTGTGCTTGGTAGTTTATATTTATTAAATGAATTAGAACGCGTTTATGCAATCATTGCATACGCTATTCAAATCATCGAGGAATCGAAAGGAGTGTCGAATTAATGACAGAGCAAAATGGTGAAATTATTGCCGGTAAAAACCCAGTGTTAGAAGCACTTCGTTCAGGCCGCGATATGAATAAAGTATGGATTGCAGAAGGTGTGAAAAAATCAGGGGTTAATGAACTTCTAGATTTAGCACGAGAACGTGGAGTTATCGTTCAATTTGTCCCGAAAAAAAAGGTGGATCAATTATCAGATGCCAATCACCAAGGAATAGTTGCCTCTGTTGCAGCATATAGATATGCAGAGTTAGATGATTTATTCGCTGCAGCGGCAAAAAAACAAGAAGATCCATTCTTCTTAATTTTAGATGAGCTAGAGGATCCGCATAATCTGGGTTCTATTATGCGAACTGCTGATGCGATAGGTGCGCATGGTATTATTATTCCAAAGCGCCGTTCTGTGAGTTTGACAGCTGTAGTGGCTAAAGCATCAACTGGTGCAATTGAGCATGTACCTGTCGTGCGTGTTAATAACCTAGCGCAAACGGTAGATGAGCTGAAAGACCGAGGGGTATGGATTGCGGGGACGGATGCAAAAGGTTCTGCAGACTATCGTAAAATGGATGCAACATTGCCACTTGCGATTATTATTGGTAGTGAAGGCAAAGGAATGGGCCGCTTATTAAAAGAGAAATGTGACTTTTTATATCATCTACCGATGATTGGGCATGTCACATCATTAAATGCATCAGTAGCTGCTGCACTTTTAATGTACGAAGTGTATCGTAAACGTCAAGAAGCGAATGATTGACAATGAAAAACATTTTGCTTGTTGACGGCTATAATATGATAGGAGCTTGGAAAGAGCTACGACCATTACGTGATACAAATTTTGAAGATGCCCGTAGAAGATTAATTGAGCTTATGGCTGAATATAAGGCAGCTATAGGGTGGCGCGTAATTATAGTTTTTGACGCACACCTTGTACCGGGTGTGGAGCAAACTTATTTAGAAAATGATGTCGAAGTCATTTATACACGGAAAAACGAAACAGCAGATGAACGTATTGAAAAAATGACACACGAACTAAAAGCTAGAAATGTACAGATTCACGTAGCAACCTCTGATATGGCAGAGCAAAATGTTATTTTTGGTAATGGTGCTCTTCGAAAATCGGCTAGAGAGCTAGAAATTGATATGGGTATTATCCAGCATAAAATTTCTCATGATGTGAAACGAAAACAGGATAGCAAGCCGCCTTCTCGCATAGCACTAAAGCCCGATGTTGCTTTGGCATTCGAAAAATGGCGGCGTGGTTTGAAATGATTGATTGACTCATATTTTCCAATTCCGTTATACTGTTCCTAATTATCTGTTGTAGCTGAGGTGATACCATGTTTAAAAATAGTATTGTACAAGTGACACAAGATTTTGAACGATTCAATGATGAAGAACTTATTGAAATGGTGCATCAAGGTAATACAGATGCGTTGGATTATTTAATTACAAAATACCGTTTGTTAGTGAGAGCGAAGGCTAGATCTTATTTTTTAATTGGTGCAGATAAGGAAGACATTGTGCAAGAGGGCATGATTGGTTTATATAAAGCCATTCGTGATTTTAAGGGAGATAAGCTTGCTTCTTTCCGAGCATTTGCTGAATTATGTATTACAAGACAAATTATTACGGCTATTAAAACAGCTACAAGACAAAAGCATATACCGCTAAATTCTTATGTTTCTTTGGACAAGCCTATTTTTGATGAAGAGTCAGACCGAACATTAATGGATGTGTTAACCGGTGCTATTATGGATGATCCGGAAGAATTAATGATTCATAGAGAAGAGTTTGGCTACTTAGAAGAAAAGATGGGTGAGATTTTAAGTGAATTAGAACTACAAGTGTTAGCTCTTTACTTAGACGGCCAGTCTTATCATGAAATTTCTGAGAAATTAAATCGTCATGTGAAGTCTATTGACAATGCTTTGCAACGAGTAAAGCGCAAATTAGAGCGACATTTAGTTCTTGAAGAAATGTCTTAGCGGTTGTATGCCTTTGTTGACATTGACAAATATAGGTGTTAGTCTTGAAAAGACAAAGTGCCGAAAAGGTGATTATATGGCAAAAAAGGTCGTTCTAAATTGCGAAAAATGCGGATCGAGAAATTATACGTTTCCAGCTAAGGAAGATGCAACTGTACGCCTCGAATTAAAGAAATTTTGCTCGCATTGCAATGAACATACAGTGCATAAACAAACGCTATAAAATAATTTGTAAATAGACAGATATGATTGATTCGGAGGTTAGGCTAGAATGGGCAAGATTAAAGGCTTTTTCAGCAATGTAATGTCGGAAATGCGCAAAACAAGCTGGCCAAAAAGTAAAGAACTGACGAAATATACAGTCGTTGTAATTTCAACTGTTGTAATTATGGCTTTATTTTTTGTGTTAGTAGACTTAGGTATTTCATCATTATTCCGCTGGTACTTAGATTTATAATTTAGTAAATTGCATGTTAATACTTCTGAAATAGCCCGTCATTACAATAAACGGGTTTTTTCGTTTGTTTTATGAAGTGAACAGCAGTAAAATATTCTCAATATGGTTAGTATGCTACTAGGGATAGTATGAGAGTAGCAATAGATGACTATGCTAGATTTGGTATATATCATCAGGCTTTCGCTAGCTATTAGCGAAAGCTATGTTTTTCTAATGAGCAGTTTGTGAAAAGAGTAAGAATGCACTTAGCATATCGTGAATCATTTTCACTTTGATTTGTAAGGGAGGGACGGACGAGGAGTCCTAGAGTTATGGAGAAAAATTGGTATGTTGTTCATACGTATTCAGGGTATGAAAATCGTGTAAAAGCAAACCTGGAAAAACGTGTAGAAACAATGGGTATGCAAGATAAGATTTTCCGTGTTATTGTGCCTGAACACGAAGAAACAGAAATGAAGGATGGGAAAAAGCGTACAATGATGCGTAAAGTTTTCCCTGGTTATGTTTTAGTAGAGCTAATTATGACAGATGATTCATGGTATGTTGTACGTAATACGCCAGGTGTAACTGGCTTTATCGGTTCATCTGGTGGTGGTGCAAAGCCAACACCTTTACTACCTGAAGAAGCGGATCGTCTACTTCAACAAATGGGAATGACTGACAAAATTGTTGAGATTGATATTTCTGTTGGAGAAGCGGTAGAAGTATTAGAAGGGCCTTTCGCTCACTTCCAAGGACGTGTTGAAGAAATTGACACTGAAAAAGGAAAAGTGAAAGTTTCTGTCGATATGTTTGGTCGCGAAACAATTATGGAACTAGATTTTGAGCAAATACAAAAAATGTAGTTCTAGTAACTAAAATGACATATGTCTAAGACGTATGTCGCAGATTTTGTTAATTACTACTTGCTTAAAAAAATTAAAAGTGGTATCATTTCTAGGTCAGATTGTCATACTTTGGTTTGACGTCTGTATTGATAATTTTAATGTTATCGGCAATTAGCTGACAGACAGATATTGAGTGGGAGGGGCAACCCAATTACCACATCACGGACTTAAGGAGGTGTGTCTCGTGGCTAAAAAAGTTATTAAAGTTGTTAAACTTCAAATCCCTGCTGGTAAAGCAAACCCAGCTCCACCGGTTGGTCCTGCATTAGGTCAAGCAGGTGTGAACATCATGGGATTCTGTAAAGAATTCAACGCGCGTACTGCAGATCAAGCTGGTCTTATCATTCCAGTTGAAATTTCAGTATTCGAGGACCGTTCATTCACTTTCATTACAAAAACTCCACCTGCAGCAGTACTACTTAAAGTAGCAGCTGGTATCCAATCTGGATCTGGTGAACCAAATCGTAAAAAAGTGGCAACGGTTAAACGTGATAAAGTTCGCGAAATCGCTGAAACTAAAATGCCAGACCTTAACGCTGCTTCAGTAGAAGCTGCAATGTTAATGGTTGAAGGTACTGCACGAAGCATGGGTATTGTTATCGAAGACTAATCCCATTACTTGATGATGTATTTGTTTTTTGGAAGGTTGCGGAGTTTCTTTGTGAACGCGCAACCTTTATTCGTGGGAGGTAAAATCCGCTATAACCACAATCAAGGAGGAATTATATAATGGCTAAAAAAGGTAAAAAACTGCAAGATGCAGCAAAACTAATCGACCGTAACGCTTTATACGGCGCTCAAGAAGCAATCGAACTTGCTCAAAAAACTAGCACAGTGAACTTCGACGCTACTGTAGAAGTTGCTTTCCGTCTAGGAATCGATACTCGTAAAAACGACCAACAAATCCGTGGTGCAGTAGTGCTACCAAACGGTACTGGTAAAACTCAACGCGTATTAGTATTCGCTAAAGGTGAAAAACTTAAAGAAGCTGAAGCTGCTGGTGCTGACTATGTAGGTGATGCAGAATACATCCAAAAAATCCAACAAGGTTGGTTTGATTTCGATGTAATCGTTGCAACTCCTGACATGATGGGTGAAGTTGGTAAACTTGGTCGCGTATTAGGACCTAAAGGTTTAATGCCAAACCCTAAAACTGGTACAGTTACTTTCGATGTAACAAAAGCTATCGCTGAAATTAAAGCTGGTAAAGTAGAATACCGTGCTGATAAAGCTGGTATCATCCACGCACCTATCGGTAAAGTTTCATTCTCTACAGAAAAATTAGTAGAAAACTTCTTAGCTGTATTTGATGTTGTGCAAAAAGCAAAACCTGCTGCAGCTAAAGGTACTTACATGAAATCTGTAAACGTTACAACTACAATGGGTCCAGCTCTAAAAGTTGACGCTTCAAGCGTAGTAGTAAAATAATTAAAGTTTTTATGTAATTCTATTGACGGCGCTGTCTATCTATGATAAGATGGTTGCTGTTGTGAATCATCCATTTGTACCGTAGACAGTAGGAGTGACTTGTCACTTAATGATCCTACCGAGGACATCGGAATTCGGATTCTTATTTAAAGATGATGACTTTCAGCCTCTGTGTCTATTTGACCCAGAGGCTTTTCTTTTGTCGGTATAAATGACCCATTCTAATAGGAGGTGTCATCATGAGCAAAGCAATCGAAAACAAACAAGTACAAGTTCAAGAGATTACTGAAAAATTCCAAAACGCTGCTTCTGTAGTAGTTGTGGATTACCGTGGTCTTAACGTTGCACAAGTAACTGAGCTTCGTAAACAACTTCGTGAAGCTGGTGTTGAGTTCAAAGTTTACAAAAACACTTTAACACGTCGTGCTACTGAAGCTGTTGGCCTTGAAGGAATCAATGACGTATTAGTTGGTCCTAACGCAATCGCGTTCTCAAAAGAAGATGTTGTAGCTCCTGCTAAAATCATCAACGAGTTCGCTAAGAAAAATGAAGCTTTAGAAATTAAAGCGGGTATTATTGAAGGTACTATCTCTTCTGTTGAAGATGTTAAAGCACTTGCAGAACTTCCATCACGCGAAGGTCTTCTTTCTATGCTTTTATCAGTACTTCAAGCTCCAGTACGCAACTTCGCACTTGCAACAAAAGCTGTTGCAGAACAAAAAGAAGAACAAGGCGCGTAATTTCATACGCACTATAACTTCCGCGGCTTGACCGCAACAAACAATAAAACATTATCCAATTAGGAGGAAATTATAATGAATAAAGAGCAAATCTTAGAAGCTATCAAAGCTATGACAGTTCTTGAATTAAACGATTTAGTAAAAGCTATCGAAGAAGAATTCGGTGTAACAGCTGCTGCTCCTGTAGCAGTAGTAGGTGCTGCTGCTGGCGCTGCTGAAGAAAAAACTGAGTTTGACGTAGTATTAGCATCTGCTGGTGCTGAAAAAATCAAAGTAATCAAAGTGGTTCGTGAAATCACTGGTTTAGGTCTTAAAGAAGCTAAAGAAGTAGTAGATAACGCTCCTAAAGCTCTTAAAGAAGGCGTTTCTAAAGATGAAGCTGAACAAATCAAAGCTAAACTTGAAGAAGTTGGCGCATCTGTAGAAGTTAAGTAATCTCGCGTTACTTTTAAACAAAAGGAAAGCTCGTCATTGCGGCGAGCTTTTTTCTTCATTCTGAGGAGGCGTGGAAAATGTCAGATCACTATTATACGAGTAAGCCTCAAACTGAGAGTAAACCTCGTCACTGGACATTCAAGTTGTTAGGGCATACGTTTTCCTTTGAAACGGATGCAGGTGTATTTAGTAAAAGCGAAGTAGATTTTGGATCCCGTGTTTTAATAGATGCTTTTCAAATGCCTGATATTGATGGTGCTATTTTTGATGTGGGGTGTGGGTACGGTCCAATCGGATTATCGATTGCTAAAACAAACCCAGACCGTACCGTTTATATGATGGATATCAATGAACGTGCTGTTGCACTCTCGCAAAAAAATGCACAAGTAAACGGTGTTCAAAATGTACGGATATTTGTGAGTGACGGACTATCGATGGTTGGCGATGATGTGAACGCCGCAGCTATTTTAACCAATCCTCCAATTCGCGCAGGAAAGGAAACAATTTTCCGCTTTTACGATGGAGCTTACGATAAGTTAGTGTCATCTGGTGAGCTGTGGGTAGTAATACAGAAGAAGCAAGGTGCGCCATCAACGGTAAGTTACTTAGAAGAAAAATTTTCTGAAGTCGATGTTGTGGAGAAGAAAAAAGGGTACTGGATAGTACGTGCGAAAAAATAAGTGAAATATGTATAAATTATTGACTTGACAAATCGGCTATGATAACATGATACAATGCAAAAATATTATTTTGAGGTCGTATGCCCTTTTTGAATATAATTGTTATAATGTGGGTATACTTGCCAAGATAAGTTTAGTTAACCGAAAATGAGATCTTTTTGAAGACTCGTTTTCTTTTTGTCTTTCGAAATCATACACTATTTGTATGATTTTGCAAAGACCTAATATCGCTTTATTGAGGGGTGAATGAGTTGACAGGTCAACTAGTTCAGTATGGACAACACCGCCAGCGTAGAAGCTTTGCGCGTATTAACGAGGTGCTTGAGCTTCCAAATCTGATTGAGATTCAAACGGCGTCTTACGAGTGGTTCCTTGAAGAAGGTTTACGTGAAATGTTCCGTGACATTTCGCCGATCGAGGACTTTACAGGCAATCTTTCATTAGAATTCATCGATTATTCATTAGGAGATCCTAAATATGATGTTGATGAGTGTAAAGAGCGAGATGTTACTTACGCAGCTCCATTACGTGTGAAAGTACGTCTTTACAACAAAGAAACAGACGAAGTGAAGGAACAGGATGTCTTCATGGGTGACTTCCCATTAATGACAGAGACAGGTACGTTCATTATCAATGGTGCTGAACGTGTTATCGTTTCACAATTAGTCCGTTCACCAAGTGTGTATTTCCATGATAAAACTGATAAAAACGGTAAGAAAGGTTTCGGAGCGACAGTTATTCCAAACCGTGGTGCATGGTTAGAATATGAAACTGATGCGAAAGATGTAGTATATGTGCGTATTGACCGTACTCGTAAGCTACCAGTAACAGTGTTACTTCGTGCATTAGGCTTCGGTTCAGACCAAGAAATTATCGATATTATCGGTGATAATGAATATTTACGTAATACGTTAGAAAAGGATAACTCTGAAAGTACTGAAAAAGCACTTTTAGAAATCTATGAACGTTTACGTCCAGGTGAGCCACCAACGGTTGAAAGTGCGAAGAGCTTATTATACTCTCGTTTCTTCGATGCAAAACGCTATGATTTAGCGAATGTTGGTCGCTACAAAATGAATAAAAAGCTTCATATTAAAAATCGCTTATTTAACCAAACGATTGCTGAAACGCTTGTAGACCCAGAAACAGGCGAAATTTTAGTAGAGAAGGGTACAGTTCTTGACCGTCGTACTTTAGATAAAATCTTGCCGTATCTAGAAGATTCATCAAAAGGAATCGGTTACCGCACTTTATCACAAGTAGGTGGGGTACTTGAGGACGATGTAACAATCCAGTCTATTAAAATTTATGCACCAAAAGATGAGGCGCAAAAAGAAATCAATATTATTGGTAATGCGTACATCGATGAAGAAGTGAAGAATATTACGCCTGCTGACGTATTATCTTCTGTAGGTTATTTCTTCAACTTACTTTACCAAGTAGGGGCAACAGATGATATCGACCACTTAGGTAACCGTCGTCTACGCTCTGTTGGTGAGCTTTTACAAAACCAATTCCGTATCGGTTTATCCCGTATGGAGCGTGTAGTACGTGAGCGTATGTCTATTAACGATACAGCTGCTATCGTACCACAACAATTAATTAATATTCGTCCGGTAATTGCGTCAATTAAAGAGTTCTTTGGTAGCTCTCAATTATCACAATTCATGGACCAAACAAACCCATTGGCAGAGTTAACGCATAAGCGTCGTCTATCTGCATTAGGACCTGGTGGTTTAACACGTGAGCGTGCTGGTTTCGAAGTACGTGACGTTCACTATTCTCACTATGGTCGTATGTGTCCAATCGAGACACCAGAGGGTCCAAACATTGGTTTAATCAACTCTTTATCTTCATTTGCCAAAGTAAATAAATTTGGATTCATTGAAACACCTTATCGTCGTATCGACCATGAAACAGGTCAAGTAACGGATCAAATTGATTACTTAACAGCAGATGAAGAAGATAACTACTATGTAGCACAAGCGAACTCACCATTAAATCCTGATGGTTCATTTGCTAAAGACGAAGTAGTAGGTCGTTTCCGTGGGGATAATACAGTATTTAACAAATCGCAAATGGACTACATGGACGTATCTCCAAAACAAGTAGTGTCAGCTGCGACTGCATGTATCCCGTTCTTAGAAAACGATGACTCGAACCGTGCACTTATGGGTGCCAACATGCAACGTCAAGCAGTTCCTCTTCTTAACCCAGAAGCACCATTCGTTGGTACTGGTATGGAACACGTTGACGCGCGTGACTCAGGTGCGGCTGTTGTAGCGAAATATGATGGTATTGTTGAGCACGTTGAAGCTCGCTCTATCCATGTTCGCCGCATTGAAGTCGTTGATGGTAAAGAGGTAAAAGGCGATTTAACGAAATATAAATTACAAAAATTCATTCGTTCTAACCAAGGTACTTCATATAACCAACGTCCACTTGTAAAAGTTGGCGAACGTGTGAAACCTCGTGACATTTTAGCAGACGGTCCATCTATGGAAAATGGTGAACTTGCTCTTGGTCGTAACGTACTTGTTGCGTTCATGACTTGGAACGGCTTTAACTATGAGGATGCTGTTATCATGAGTGAACGCCTTGTAAAAGACGATGTTTATACATCTGTTCATATTGAAGAATATGAATCAGAGTCTCGTGATACAAAATTAGGGCCTGAAGAAATCACTCGTGATATTCCAAACGTTGGGGAAGATGCGCTTCGCAACTTAGACGAACGTGGTATTATCCGCATCGGTGCAGAAGTACGTGATGGTGACATTCTTGTAGGTAAAGTAACACCTAAAGGGGTTACAGAATTAACTGCTGAAGAACGCCTATTACATGCTATCTTCGGTGAAAAAGCTCGTGAAGTTCGTGATACTTCATTACGTGTACCACACGGTGCTGGCGGTATCATTCTTGACGTTAAAGTATTTAACCGTGAAGATGGCGATGAATTACCACCAGGTGTTAACCAATTAGTTCGTGCTTACATTGTTCAAAAACGTAAAATTCGCGTAGGGGACAAAATGGCCGGACGTCACGGTAACAAAGGGGTTATCTCTCGCATCTTACCGGAAGAGGATATGCCATTTATGCCAGACGGAACTCCTGTTGATATCATGTTAAACCCACTTGGTGTACCTTCTCGTATGAACATCGGACAAGTTTTAGAGCTACACTTAGGTATGGCTTCTCGTTACTTAGGCGTTCATATGGCAACTCCAGTATTTGATGGTGCCAACGAGGAAGATGTTTGGGAAACGATGGAAGAAGCAGGCATGAACCGTGATGGTAAAACAATCCTGTATGATGGACGTTCAGGTGAACCATTCGATAACCGTGTATCAGTTGGTGTCATGTACATGATCAAACTTGCTCACATGGTTGATGATAAACTTCACGCACGTTCAACTGGTCCTTATTCACTTGTTACTCAACAGCCACTTGGTGGTAAAGCACAGTTCGGTGGACAACGCTTTGGTGAGATGGAAGTATGGGCACTTGAAGCATACGGTGCTGCTTATACACTTCAAGAAATCTTAACAGTTAAATCCGATGACGTTGTTGGACGTGTGAAAACATACGAAGCAATCGTTAAAGGTGAAAGTGTACCAGAGCCAGGCGTTCCTGAATCATTCAAAGTATTGATTAAAGAACTTCAATCTCTTGGTATGGATGTGAAAATGTTAACAGTTAATGATGAAGAGGTAGAGCTTCGCGACTTAGACGAAGAAGAAGATCTTCAACCAGCTGACGCACTTAACATTGCACCACAGCAAGAAAAAGAAGAAGAGCCAGTAGAGTCTTTTGAATAATGGAAAACGTTAGTTCACACCTTTGTGAACACGGTCAAAGTTATTTTTCAAATTAGTCGGGCAGGATTTAACGCCCTGTCCGGCTTTTTCTTTCAATAAATCATTCTATTTTTAATCTTTTGCCAAAGAGACATGATTCTTGCAAACGATTATCGAGCTGCGTAAAAGAGTCTTTATAAAGACCTATACTAGAGGGAGGTAGGCTCCTTGATAGACGTTAATGAATTTGAATATATGAAAATCGGTTTAGCTTCTCCTGACAAGATTCGTTCTTGGTCATATGGTGAAGTCAAAAAACCTGAAACAATCAACTATCGTACTTTAAAACCAGAAAAAGATGGTTTATTCTGTGAGCGTATTTTTGGTCCAACTAAGGACTGGGAGTGTCATTGTGGTAAATATAAACGTGTACGCTATAAAGGCGTAGTTTGTGATCGTTGTGGAGTTGAAGTAACACGCGCTAAAGTTCGTCGTGAACGTATGGGCCACATCGAATTAGCAGCACCAGTATCTCATATCTGGTACTTCAAAGGTATTCCTAGCCGTATGGGTCTTATTTTAGATATGTCCCCACGTGCACTAGAAGAAGTAATTTACTTTGCTTCTTACGTTGTAATCGAGCCAGGTGCTACAAACTTAGAAAGTAAGCAACTGCTTTCAGAAAAAGAGTACCGTGCATATCGTGAAAAATTCGGCAACACATTCGAAGCATCTATGGGTGCGGAAGCAATTAAGAAATTGCTAGGTAAAATTGATCTTGAAGATGAAACACATTCTTTAAAAGAAGAGTTGAAATCAGCACAAGGTCAACGTCGTACACGTGCAATTAAACGTCTTGAAGTTGTTGAATCATTCCGTAACTCAGGTAACTCTCCTGAATGGATGATTTTAGATGTACTACCGGTTATTCCACCAGAGCTTCGTCCGATGGTGCAATTAGATGGTGGTCGTTTTGCAACTTCTGACTTAAATGATTTATATCGTCGTGTAATCAACCGTAATAACCGTTTAAAACGTTTACTAGACCTTGGTGCTCCAAGTATCATCGTACAAAACGAAAAACGTATGTTACAAGAAGCTGTTGATGCATTAATCGATAACGGTCGTCGTGGTCGTCCTGTAACAGGTCCTGGTAACCGTCCATTAAAATCACTTTCACATATGCTGAAAGGTAAACAAGGTCGTTTCCGTCAAAACTTACTTGGTAAACGTGTTGACTACTCTGGTCGTTCGGTTATCGTAGTAGGTCCAAACTTAAAAATGTATCAATGCGGTCTACCAAAAGAAATGGCAATTGAGCTATTTAAGCCTTTCGTAATGAAAGAGTTAGTAGAACGTGGTCTTGCTCATAATATTAAATCAGCTAAACGTAAAATCGAGCGTTTAAACAACGACGTATGGGACGTTTTAGAAGATGTAATTCGTGAGCATCCAGTATTACTAAACCGTGCACCTACGCTTCACCGTCTTGGTATTCAAGCGTTTGAACCAACACTAGTTGAAGGTCGTGCTATTCGTCTTCACCCATTAGTATGTACAGCTTATAACGCTGACTTCGATGGTGACCAAATGGCGGTTCACGTACCATTATCAGCTGAAGCACAAGCAGAAGCTCGTCTTCTAATGCTTGCTGCACAAAATATCCTGAACCCGAAAGATGGTAAACCAGTTGTAACACCATCTCAAGATATGGTATTAGGTAACTACTACTTAACACTTGAGCGTGAAACAGCTCGCGGCGAAGGAACAATTTTCTATGGACCAAACGAAGTATTAATTGCATATGATACAGGTCATGTTCATTTGCATACTCGTATTGCGATTAAAGCAAGTTCATTAAATAATCCAACATTTACTGAGGAACAAAATAATATGTTCCTATTAACAACTGTTGGTAAAGTAATCTTTAATGAAATCTTGCCTAAATCATTCCCATACATTAATGAGCCAACTGATTTCAACTTAGAGCAAGAAACACCAAGCAAATACTTTGTTAACTTAACAATTGACGAAGAAACGTTAAAAGAGCTTGAAGCAGATGCTGATTATAATGGACTTGATGAAAAAGGTAAGGTTGATGCACAACGCACAGCTGTACTGCGCAAACACTTTGCATCAGTACCAGTTGTAAACCCATTCCGTAAAAAATTCTTAGGTAATATCATTGCTGAAGTATTTAAACGTTTCCACATCACTGAAACATCTAAAATGCTTGACCGCATGAAAAACCTAGGATTCAAATATTCAACACGTGCTGGTATCACTGTAGGTGTATCTGACATCGTCGTATTACCAGACAAAGGTGAAATTTTAGCAGTAGCTCAAGAAAAAGTAGATAAAGTTCAAGCGCAATTCCGTCGTGGTTTCATCACGGAAGATGAGCGTTATGATCGCGTTATCTCAAGCTGGAGTGCTGCGAAAGATGAAATTCAATCGAAGCTGATGAAGTCGCTTGAGAAAACAAACCCAATCTTTATGATGTCTGACTCAGGTGCCCGTGGTAACGCATCTAACTTTACTCAGTTAGCTGGTATGCGTGGTCTGATGGCCAACCCGGCTGGTCGTATCATCGAACTTCCAATTAAATCTTCATTCCGTGAAGGTTTAACGGTATTAGAGTACTTCATCTCAACTCACGGTGCTCGTAAAGGTCTTGCCGATACAGCCCTAAAAACTGCCGATTCAGGTTACTTAACACGTCGTCTTGTTGACGTTGCACAAGATGTTATCGTTCGTGAGGATGACTGTGGAACTGACCGCGGTTTAACAATCGGTGCGTTAATGGAAGGCACAGAGTTAATTGAAGCGTTAGATGAACGTATTATCGGTCGTCATACGAAGAAAACAATCATGCATCCAGAAACAGGCGAAGTTATCTTAGAAAAAGATGGCTTAATCGATCAAGATATCGCACGTGCGGTTATCGAGGCAGGTATCGAGGAAGTAACAATCCGTTCAGCATTCACATGTAATACAAAACATGGTGTATGTAAAAAATGTTACGGCATGAACTTGGCAACAGGTGAAAAGGTTGAAGTTGGGGAAGCAGTTGGTATCATTGCAGCTCAATCAATCGGTGAACCAGGTACACAGTTAACAATGCGTACATTCCATACTGGTGGGGTTGCCGGTGACGATATTACACAAGGTCTTCCACGTATCCAAGAGATCTTCGAAGCACGTAATCCAAAAGGTCAATCTGTTATTACAGAAATCACTGGTACTGTTTCGGATGTCACTGAAATCCGTGAAGGTCTAAAAGAAATTACAATTCAAGGTGACGTAGAAACTCGTAAATATCAAGCACCTTATAATGCACGTCTAAAAGTTGTCGAAGGTGACACAGTAGAACGTGGTCAAGTTTTAACAGAGGGTTCTATCGATCCAAAACAATTATTAAAAGTAAAAGACGTTTCAACAGTTCAAGAATATTTACTAAAAGAAGTACAAAAAGTATACCGTATGCAAGGGGTAGAAATTGGAGACAAACATATCGAGGTAATGGTTCGCCAAATGCTTCGTAAAGTTCGTGTAATCGAAGCTGGTGACACTGAATTATTACCAGGTTCATTACTAGATATTCACCAATTCACAGAGGCAAACGTAGACGCTGTTATGAATGGCAAAAACCCTGCGACTTGTCGCCCTGTAATTCTAGGTATTACAAAAGCTTCTCTTGAAACAGAATCATTCTTATCTGCTGCATCATTCCAGGAAACAACTCGTGTGTTAACGGATGCTGCTATTAAAGGTAAACGTGATGAGCTTCTAGGATTAAAAGAAAACGTAATTATCGGTAAGCTTGTTCCAGCAGGTACTGGTATGCAACGTTATCGTCAAATCCGTATTGAAAAAGATGAGCTTGACACAGAAGATCTAGTTTCAGCTGAATAATTTTTAAAATAAGATCCGAAGAGATGTATTCTTTATCATCTCTTCGGGCTTTTTAAAGATATTAGTTGACAGTCGGAATTGGTAATGATAATATATTGAAGGTTGATAGTTAACTGTTCTGTACTTCGGAGGATATGAAAATGTCTTATGATAAAGTAAGGGCAAGTCAAACAATCATAGGTACAAAGCAAGCAGTAAAAGCAATGCAAGCTGGTTCAGTGAAAGAACTTTTTGTGGCACTTGATGCAGACAATTGGGTAACCGATTCGGCCATATCTTTCGCGAGAGAAATCGGTATACCAGTTATTCTTGTTGAGTCCAAAAAGGAACTGGGCAAGGCCTGTGGAATCCACGTTGGAGCTGCGGTAGTTGCGATTACTGTAGAGTAGTTTTTGTGTATTAAACACAAAGACTTTGTTTTTACCCAAAAAATGAACCACCTGGATGTGTGGTATTAACAAGGAATAAATGAAGGGAGGAAATACCGATGCCTACAATTAACCAATTAGTACGTAAGCCTCGTCAATCTAAAATCACGAAATCAAAATCACCAGCGTTAAACAAAGGATATAACTCATTTAAAAAATCTTTAACTGATGTTAAATCTCCACAAAAACGCGGTGTTTGTACTCGTGTAGGTACAATGACACCTCGTAAACCAAACTCAGCGTTACGTAAATACGCTCGTGTACGTTTAACTAACCAAATCGAGGTTACAGCTTATATCCCAGGTGAAGGCCACAACTTACAAGAGCACAGTGTTGTTCTTATCCGTGGCGGACGCGTAAAAGACTTAGCGGGTGTTCGTTACCATATCGTACGTGGAGCTCTTGATACAGCTGGTGTAAACGGTCGTTTACAATCACGTTCTAAATACGGAACAAAACGCCCTAAAGAAAAAAAATAATTTAAATTAATTAACGTTGATTAATTAATGAGCATAAGTAGTTGTCGCAAATTTCTAATCTTGCTAGCAGATTGGAAATTTTTGTGACAAATATGACGTGCCAATTCTTATAAAATAAATCGATATTTATTCGAAAGGAGGAAAACACATGCCTCGTAAAGGTCCTGTTTCCAAACGTGACGTGTTACCAGATCCAATTTATAGTTCAAAACTAGTAACTCGTTTAATTAATAAAATGATGGTTGATGGTAAAAGAGGTACTTCTCAAAAGATTTTATACGGTGCGTTCGATTTAGTTAAAGAACGTTCTGGTCAAAATCCAATTGAAGTATTCGAAGCTGCTCTAAATAACGTAATGCCAGTTCTTGAAGTACGCGCTCGCCGTGTTGGTGGTTCTAACTACCAAGTGCCAGTAGAAGTACGTCCAGAACGTCGTACAACTTTAGGTCTTCGTTACCTAGTTAACTACGCTCGTCTTCGTGGTGAAAAAACTATGGAAGAGCGTTTAGCTAACGAAATCCTTGATGCTTCTAACAACACAGGTGCATCAGTTAAAAAACGTGAAGATATGCACAAAATGGCAGAAGCGAACAAAGCATTCGCTCACTACCGTTGGTAATCAATATCTAAACCGCATACGCCCAATATGGAAGGAGAAATACCTATGAAACGCGAATTCTCCCTAGAGAATACACGTAATATTGGGATCATGGCTCACATTGATGCTGGTAAAACAACAACAACTGAGCGTATCCTTTATTACACAGGTAAGATTCACAAAATTGGTGAAACTCATGAAGGCGCTTCTCAAATGGACTGGATGGAGCAAGAGCAAGAACGTGGTATCACAATCACTTCTGCTGCAACAACAGCTCAATGGAACGGCCACCGTGTAAACATCATCGATACTCCTGGACACGTAGACTTCACTGTAGAAGTTGAACGTTCACTACGCGTACTTGATGGTGCTGTAACAGTACTTGATGCTCAATCTGGTGTTGAACCTCAAACTGAAACAGTATGGCGTCAAGCTACAACTTACGGCGTTCCACGTATCGTGTTCATTAACAAAATGGATAAAACAGGTGCAGACTTCCTATATTCTGTAGGAACTCTACACGAACGTTTACAAGCAAACGCTCACCCTATCCAATTACCTATCGGAGCAGAAGATCAGTTCTCAGCAATCATTGACTTAGTTGAAATGAAAGCTACTTTCTACGGCGACGAAAAAGGTACAGCAGTGACTCAAGGCGAAATCCCTGAAGAACACCGCGCACAAGCTGAAGAATACCGTGAAAAATTAATCGATGCTGTTGCAAGTGTTGATGAAGAAATCATGGAGAAATATTTAGAAGGCGAAGAAATTTCTGTTGCTGAACTTAAAGCGGCTATCCGTCGTGCTACAATCGCAGTAGAATTTTACCCAGTAATCTGTGGTACAGCATTCAAACACAAAGGCGTACGCCCAATGTTAGATGCAGTTATCGATTACTTACCATCTCCAGTAGACGTACCAGCAATCAAAGGTACTAATGTTGATGGTGACGAAGAATTAGAACGTCATTCTTCAGATGAAGAGCCATTCTCAGCTCTTGCATTCAAAGTTATGACTGACCCATTCGTAGGTAAATTAACTTTCTTCCGTGTGTACTCTGGAACATTAGATTCAGGTTCATACGTACAAAACTCTTCTAAAGGTAAACGTGAGCGTGTAGGTCGTATCCTACAAATGCACGCAAACTCTCGTGAAGAGATTTCTAAAGTATTTGCTGGGGACATCGCAGCAGCAGTAGGTCTTAAAGATACTACTACTGGTGATACTCTATGTGACGAGAAAAACCTAGTTATTCTTGAATCAATGGAGTTCCCTGAGCCAGTAATTTCTCTTTCTGTAGAACCAAAGTCAAAAGCTGACCAAGATAAAATGGGTCAAGCTTTACAAAAACTTCAAGAAGAGGATCCAACTTTCCGTGCTCATACTGACACAGAAACTGGGCAAACAATCATCTCAGGTATGGGTGAGCTTCACCTTGATATCTTAGTTGACCGTATGCGCCGTGAATTTAAAGTAGAAGCTAACGTAGGTGCTCCAATGGTATCTTACCGTGAAACATTCCGTAGCTCTGCAAAAGTTCAAGGTAAATTCACTCGCCAATCTGGTGGTCGTGGACAATATGGTGACGTAACGATTGAGTTCTCTCCAAACGAAGAAGGTAAAGGCTTTGAATTCGAAAACGCTATCGTTGGTGGTGTAGTACCTCGTGAATACATTCCTGCTGTAGAAGCTGGTCTTCGTGACTCTCTTGAGCGCGGTGTAGTAGCTGGTTACCCACTAATCGACATTAAAGCGAAATTAGTATTCGGTTCTTACCATGACGTTGACTCGAATGAGATGGCGTTCAAAATTGCCGCATCTATGGCTCTTAAAGAAGCTGCTAAACAATGTGATGCAGTTATCTTAGAACCAATGATGAAAGTAGAAGTTGTAATTCCAGAAGAATACCTTGGTGATATCATGGGTAACATTACTTCTCGTCGCGGACGCGTTGAGGGTATGGAAGCTCGCGGTAACTCTCAAGTTGTTCGTGCAATGGTTCCTTTATCGGAAATGTTTGGTTATGCAACAACTCTACGTTCAGCAACACAAGGTCGTGGTGTATTCTCAATGACATTCGATCATTATGAAGAAGTACCAAAATCAATCGCTGCTGAAATCGTCAAAAAAAATAAAGGTGAATAATTGAATTTTCATCTTGCATAAAGTATAACTAATTTGTAAGCTATGATTGTGGGATGGTGGATGGGCCCGTTCGCCATCAGCAATCATTCTATAAATTTTCAAAAAATATAAACATATAATTTTGAGGAGGCAATCTCTAATGGCTAAAGAAAAATTCGACCGTTCAAAAACGCATGCTAACATTGGTACAATCGGACACGTTGACCATGGTAAAACAACTTTAACTGCTGCAATCGCAACAGTTCTTTCTAAAAAAATGGGTGGAGAAGCTAAATCATACGCTGATATCGATAACGCTCCAGAAGAAAAAGAACGTGGTATCACAATCAATACTTCTCACGTAGAATATGAAACAGAAACTCGTCACTATGCACACGTTGACTGCCCAGGACACGCTGACTATGTTAAAAACATGATCACTGGTGCTGCACAAATGGACGGCGGTATCTTAGTAGTATCTGCTGCTGACGGCCCAATGCCACAAACTCGTGAACACATCCTTTTATCTCGTCAAGTAGGTGTTCCATACTTAGTAGTATTCATGAACAAATGTGATATGGTTGATGACGAAGAATTATTAGAATTAGTAGAAATGGAAATCCGTGACCTACTATCTGAATATGACTTCCCAGGTGATGACCTACCAGTAATCAAAGGTTCAGCTCTTAAAGCTCTTGAAGGCGAAGCTGAATGGGAAGAGAAAATCGTTGAATTAATGGACGCTGTAGATTCTTACATCCCAACTCCAGAACGTCAAACTGACAAACCATTCATGATGCCAGTAGAGGACGTATTCTCTATCACTGGTCGTGGTACAGTTGCAACTGGCCGTGTTGAACGTGGTCAAGTTAAAGTTGGTGACGTTGTTGAGATCATCGGTATCACTGAAGAAGCTAAATCTACAACTGTAACTGGTGTAGAAATGTTCCGTAAATTATTAGACTACGCTGAAGCTGGTGACAACATCGGTGCTTTACTTCGTGGTGTAGCTCGTGAAGAAATCCAACGTGGTCAAGTATTAGCTAAACCAGGCTCAATCACTCCACACACTAACTTCAAAGCTGAAGTTTATGTATTATCAAAAGAAGAGGGTGGCCGTCATACTCCATTCTTCTCTAACTACCGTCCTCAGTTCTACTTCCGTACAACTGACGTAACAGGTATCTGTAACTTACCAGAAGGCGTTGAAATGGTAATGCCTGGCGATAACATCGAAATGACAGTAGAACTTATCGCTCCAATCGCTCTTGAAGAAGGTACTAAATTCTCTATCCGTGAGGGTGGCCGTACTGTAGGCGCTGGCGTAGTTGCTTCTATCCAAAAATAATTTTAGCGTAAGCTAATTTTTCGAACCAATCTGTAGGGACGCTTACAGATTGGTTTTTTTATGTTAAAATAAGTAAAAATAATTTTACTTTGAATTAGATTATTTTATGTATACATAATTGGTAAAATGCTAAAAGCAGAAATAGTGACCTTTTTTACGAACTGCTAGCGGTGAAGACAGTACAGAAAATCAATTATACCTCGGCATAATTGACTGGAATCTGCTTTGTGCTTAGGCCTGCAGATGTTTGTTGCACGAAAGCGTAGCGCCAGCGGCAGATGTTTTTTGCGCGAAAGAGCAGTGCTAACGCAGCGGCATGATGTAGGCCATTCAGTCGTGTGTTGTTGTTGATGTTGTTTCGCTTTTACACAGATAAATTGCCACAGGACGACGTTTTTAGACTGAGCTCCTTTATTTAGGGGGATTATTGGATACGAGCGGAAAAGTAACTTAAAACCGCATTCATCTCTTCACTTATAGAGATGGGATATTTCTTCTGTATCTGTAGCTATAAATCAACCGTTCAATAGTCATCTTTAAAAAGTTAGGCTAGCATTTGTTAAAAACATAAGCCTTATATATGTTGATTGGAGTGGAGGCTGGGCGACTCCTTGGGGCTCATCGCGATGCTTAGCATATTTAGTACATAAAAACACGTCAGGGAAGGAGAATTTGCAAATGGAGATGAAAATATTGCTGATTGAAGACGATCCATCAATCTTCGAAATGATTCAGACACGTTTTGCACAATGGTCACTTCAAGTTGTTGGCCCTAAAAACTTTCAAAAGGTAATGGATGATTTTATTGAACAGAAGCCACAGCTTGTGTTAATTGACATTCAGCTTCCAGCTTATGATGGTTTTCATTGGTGCCGCGAAATTCGTCATATCTCAAAGGTGCCAATTCTCTTCCTATCTTCACGGGATCACCCAATGGATATGGTGATGGCCATGCAAATGGGTGCAGATGACTTTGTACAAAAGCCTTTCCATATGGAGGTATTACTAGCAAAGGTACAAGCCATTTTACGTCGTACATATGATTATATAGAAGAATCAATGGATGTTACACGGTTTAATGGTGCAGTCATTGACTATGCTCGCAGTGAAATTATGTTTGAGGGTAACCTTGCTTCGCTAACTAAAAACGAACTCTTTATTTTACGCATTTTAGTGGAGAAGGCTGATCAAATAGTTTCTAGAGATGATTTAATGAGAAAGTTATGGGATGATGAGCGCTTTGTTAATGATAATACATTGTCGGTAAATGTTAATCGATTACGTACTAAGCTTGAGGATATAGGTTTACAAGAAGCGATTTTAACTAAAAAGGGACTTGGTTATATGGCAGTAACGCAGGGGACGTGAGTGAAAGTGCTACTTTTATTTTTAAAAGAACGCCTTGCATGGATAGGCTTTTTTGTATTTATTATTGTTGTTCTTAACGTTTTATTTACTTTAGATGCTGGATTAATTGGCGTTTCAATTTGGTATGTGAATGTTTGCTTACTTGTTAGTTTTATAGTTTTTTTTATATGGCGATATGTAGTTGAAGTAGGGCAATTGAAGGATTTCCTGGGAAATGTGGACAGCCATCTTGATGACGCACACAGTAGAAACTTAGCGCTATCACCTTTTCAAGCTGCTTATTTTACAAAGATTGAAGATGTCTTTTACGATAAGGATACGGAGTTAAATCAAGCAAAAGTACAGCTACAGGAATATACAGATGAGCTCTTGGCCTGGGTTCATGAAGTAAAAGCACCATTAACTTCGATTAATTTAATGTTAGACCGTATAGAAGATTTGACTTTACGTCGTAAATTAGAAGCTGAGTGGTTAAGGCTACATTTATTGGTTGATCAGCAGCTACATCAAACGCGTTTTTCTTCGATTGAAAAAGATAATTATATGGCAGAGATAGAGCTCAGAACGGTTGTCTATAAGGAAATAAGAGCTATGCAAGCATGGTGTATTGAAAAAGGCATCGGTTTTGATGTTGATGAGTTAACGGAGACCGTGATGACGGATGGTAAATGGCTAGCTTTTATTGTGCGACAAATTTTATCCAATGCCATTAAATATAGTCCTACAAATTCCGAAGTATTAATATTTACGGAGGTAGATCCGAAGGGCGCAACTTTACTACATATAAAAGATGCAGGCATTGGTATTTGTAAGGAGGATTTACCTCGAATTTTTCAAAAGTCGTATACTGGAACAGCTGGGAGAGAATCTGCACAGTCAACAGGCATGGGTTTGTATTTAGCACATAACGTGGCTCAGAAGATAGGTGTTCGTATTAGTGTACAATCAACTGTAGATGAAGGCTCAATATTTACCTTACGTTTCCCGTTACAAAATGAATATGTCAAACTAACAGGTAGATGACGAAATTGTCACCTACCTTTTTGTATTGTCATGTAAAACGCACGAATTGACGGAGCAGACAGGGTACACTTGAACTATAGAAAGGGGCGTTTACAAGTGACAGTTTTAATTGGTCGTAAAGTAAAAAAAGTTTATGGAAAAAAATCAACAGCTCAAGAGGTTTTAAAGGGCATTGATTTAGAAGTGAATAAAGGTGAATTTGTCGGCATTATGGGACCATCAGGCTCAGGAAAAACAACACTTTTAAACGTTTTGTGTTCGATTGACTTTGCAACAGAAGGCGTTATTGAAATAAACGGTCAAAACCAACGTGGTATGAAGGAAAAGGCGCTGGCTAATTTCCGCCGTGAGCAATTAGGGTTCATATTCCAGGATTATAATTTATTAGATACATTGACGGTGAAAGAAAACATTCTACTCCCATTAGCCATTAGTAAACTACCGAAGGCTGTTGCGGAGAGTCGTTTAAAGGAGCTTACACACTTATTAGGTATTACCGAGATTTTAAACAAATACCCAAATGAAATATCAGGTGGTCAAAAGCAACGTACATCTGCAGCTCGTGCACTAATTACAAATCCATCGCTTGTATTTGCTGATGAACCTACAGGCGCACTTGATTCAAAATCAGCTACTGCACTTTTAAAAAACCTACAAAGTATTAATGAGACAAAAAAAGCAACGATTATGATGGTTACGCATGATGCGGTAGCAGCAAGCTTTTGTACACGTGTTTTGTTTTTAAAAGATGGACTCATTTATAGTGAGTTATATAAAGGGGATAAAACGAGACAGGCATTTTTCCAAGAGATCATGCATACGCAAAGTGTGCTAGGTGGTGACGGTTATGAGTCTTAGTAAACTCGTGTTACGCAGCATGAAGAAAAATATGAAGCACTATTATTTATATTTCTTCGCACTTATTTTTAGCGTTACTTTATATTTTTCCTTTGTAACATTGCAAAATAACCCTAACGTGCTAGCTACTGTACAGGAGAGCGGTACAGCCACAGCAGGCTTTGAAGCAGCAACATATATGTTGTACTTTATTATTTTGTTTTTCGTACTTTATGCAAACCATTTATTTATGAAGCGTCGCAGTAAGGAAATAGGCTTGTATCAGCTGATAGGGATGACGAAGGGGCTTATCGTACGCTTATTGGCGGTAGAAAGTATCCTATTATTTGTAGGCGCGGTCGTTTTAGGTATGCTTGCAGGGTTCTTTAGTTCACGCTTATTTGCAATGATTTTACTGCGTGTACTCGAAAAAGAGGCACTTGTGACGATGACATTTAGTACAGAGGCACTACAGCAGTCTATCGTAGTATTTGCCATTCTACTAGTAATTGTACTTGTGCAAATGGCTTGGATGATTCATCGTGTATCACTACTGTCACTATTTACAGCTGCTAAACAAGCAGATGAGCGTGTAAAACGATTTAGTCCACTACAAATGGTCATCGGTTTTTTAGGTCTTGTGTTAATTGTATATGGCTACTATGCATCAACAAAGTTATTCGATATTGACAATTCAGGAAATTTATTTCTAAATATGATTATTATTTTAGCTTCTACTATTGGTGGAACCTTTCTTGTATTTCGTTTTTCCGTAGCATTTATCATGAATTCAGTTCGCCTAAAGAAAAATGGGCATTTATCTGTACATGATGTACTTGCATTAACACCGATTATGCATCGTATGAAAAGTAATGCAAAATCATTAACGCTCATTACCGTTTTAACGGGTGTATCACTCGGGATTGCCACATTAGCATATATTTCGTATTATTCATCAGAAGCACATGCATATAGTAGTGTACCTGGCGACTATATATTGCTTGAAGATAATAATCAGGATTTTTTAAAAAAGCTAGAAGAAAATAATATTGCTTATAATAAAATAGACTACCGATTACAGGGTGTAACAGCGGCAGTTGGACAATTAATACCAGAAGAAGATCAACAAGAAGGTAATCCTTTTTATAATATGGAAGGAACTATTTATACAATTCCACTTTCTGATTATCAACAAAGAGTTCCTGAGGCATCAGTATCTGGAAATGAAGCCATCTTAACCAACTATGGTGGGTATATGGAAGCGATGTTCAAATTAGAGAAAGACCGTGATATCGTAGTATCTGCTGGAGAGCTTGAGGAAACATTCCATGTTGTAGATATTCAAAAGGAAAGTATTATTAGCGGAATTGTGACTGGTGGGGCAGGAGGACCTATTTTTGTAGTATCTGATGAAAGATTTGAAAAGCTTGCTACAAAATCTGATCTTTCCCAATTTCATAAACAAACTACCATTACGTTAAAGTCGAAAAGCGATATAGACTTAGCTGAGAAATTGTATAAACAAACAATAGGTTCGGGTGTTATATCTGTTAGAGATAGCGGAGGCGCAACATTGAAATTTACGCAGACATCTTATGAAGGTGAGCGTCAAGAAAATATTGAAACATTAGGCATAACAATTTTTACAACGGCATTTTTAGCTTTAGCATTTTTAATGACAACAGGTAGTATTTTATACTTTAAACAAATGTCTGAGGCTGAAGAGGAGCGAGCTTCTTATACGATATTAAGAAAGATTGGCTTCGCTGAAAAAGATATTATGAAAGGTATATATATGAAACAAGCCTTTAACTTCGGTGTTCCATTAATAATAGGGTTACTCCATAGTTACTTTGCAGTTAAATCGGGATGGTTCTTCTTTGGAACAGAGTTAACAACCCCATTATGGATTGCTATGAGTTGTTATATAGCGTTATATGCTATCTTCGCTGTACTTTCCGTTGGTTATTATAAAAAAGTCATTCGTGAATCATTATAATAAGAAGAAAACTAAAAGCAGTATGATTTTTAAGATCATACTGTTTTTTGGTGTCTTTTAAATTTGGAAAATTATTATAGGGGGATAAAAACATCTTGACTTTCAGTTATTAGAAGATTAAAGTTTAATGTGTTAGTAATCTAGTGTACGAAAGTGAAGTGTCTAAATGAACGCAGTAATTGTGGCAGTAGCTGTCATGTTAATATTAAGCTTGCTCCGTATCAATGTTGTTCTTTCTCTTGTATTGGGCGCCTTTGCAGGAGGCCTAACAAGCGGCATGGGTATTGAAGCAACTGTAAAATCATTTACAGAAGGATTAGGAGCAGGCGCAACGATTGCTTTAAGTTATGGATTGCTTGGTGGTTTCGCCATTGCTATTTCAAAAACGGGAATCCCTGAATTAATGATTGCAGGGATTTTAAAAATATTAAATAAAAACGGTACAAATAATCGAAAAGGTTTAGTAAAGGTTCTAATCTTCTTACTGATCTTTATGATGTCTATTTTCTCACAAAATTTAATTCCAATTCATATAGCTTTTATCCCATTACTGATACCTCCAATCTTAAAGGTTTTAAATATGCTGGAGGTTGACCGACGAATTATCGCAACGTTAATTGCTGTTGGTTTAATAGGGACATATAGTTTCGTCCCTGCCGGCTTCGGAGCTATATTCCAAGATATCGTTTCTACTCAAGTAACTAAGGCCGGTATGGAGGCATCCTCACGTGATGTACCAGTAGCGATGGCTATACCCGTTCTAGGGATGTTAATTGGATTATGTGTAGCCTTTTTCGTTTACCGAAAGCCTCGACAATATCAAAATAATGATGTAGAGACAGAATCTTTAAATGTTAATGTTAGTAAGTTTGTTATTGTTTCAACGACTGTGGCTTTAATTTTCTCTCTATGTGCACAAATTTATACTGATTCGATGATTGTAGGTGCTTTTGCAGGTATTATGATTATGTATTTTACTGGTGCACTTAATTGGAAAGAGGCTGATGAGATTCTTTCTGAGGGAATGAAGATGATGGCCTTTATTGGCTTCGTTATGATCGCAGCAAATGGCTTTGCATCTGTAATTAATGCCACAGGTGATATAGATGGATTAATTAACGGTTCGATAAACATTCTTCAAGGGAATACGAGTCTAGCTATATTTATTATGTTGGTCATTGGTTTAATTGTGACGATGGGGATCGGTTCATCCTTTGCGACAGTACCTATCATTGCGACCTTATTTGTTCCTCTTGCACAAGGTTTAGGAATGAGTCCTTTGGCGATTATTTGTTTAATAGGTACAGCGGGTGCTTTAGGTGATGCAGGCTCACCTGCTTCAGATTCTACTCTGGGACCAACTGCGGGTTTAAATGTAGATGGACAGCATAATCATATTTGGGATACATGTGTGCCAACGTTTATTTTTATTAATATCCCACTTATTATATTTGGTTGGATTGCATGTGTGTTCTTCTTATAAAGTAATAGTAAGAGCAGTTTCTAAATATTAGAGACTGCTTTTTTTACATATTGGAATTGCTTAATTGTTAGAAATGTCCGAAAACGTTGATATAACAGCCTTATGTGTTGCAAAGTGCATTGAAATTTTATATACTAGTAAACGGCTTAGATAAGCGAGAAATATTAGTAGTAAGAATATCTGCAACATTTAAAAGAATTTAGCGAAAAGACTTGCTTATTCTTTTTTTATTGTGTATAATGTTGAATGTTGGTCTTTGACTGCGATGAAACGAGAGGTTGCCGACACACCCGGCCGCTTTGCCATGGCGGTGTGTAGGAGAATTTTCGTGGAGAATGTCTAGAAAATAGGCGAGAAGGAGGGAAAATAATGGCAAAACAAAAGATTCGTATTCGTTTAAAAGCGTATGATCACCGTATTTTAGATCAGTCTGCTGAGAAAATTGTGGAAACTGCAAAACGTTCAGGTGCAAGTGTATCAGGTCCGATTCCACTTCCAACTGAGAAGTCTGTGTACACAATTCTTCGTGCGGTTCACAAGTACAAAGATTCTCGTGAACAATTCGAAATGCGTACGCATAAACGTCTGATCGATATCGTTAACCCAACACCACAAACTGTTGATGCGTTAATGAAACTTGATTTACCATCTGGCGTTGATATTGAAATCAAACTTTAATGGTAAAAAATATAACTTTTTTAAAACTTACAGGAGGTGTGACAAATGGCTAAAGGAATCTTAGGTAGAAAAATTGGTATGACACAAGTTTTCGCTGAAAACGGCGATTTAATCCCGGTAACAGTTATCGAAGCTACTCCAAACGTAGTACTTCAAAAGAAAACTGTTGAAACAGACGGCTACGAAGCAATCCAAGTTGGTTTCGAAGACAAGCGTGTTAAGCTTTCTAACAAACCAGAACAAGGTCACGTAGCAAAAGCGAACACTGCTCCTAAGCGCTTCATCCGTGAATTCCGCAACGTAAACGTTGGAGAATACGAAGTTGGTCAAGAAGTCAAAGTAGAAATTTTCGCAGAAGGCGATGTAATTGATGTAACAGGTGTTACTAAAGGTAAAGGTTTCCAAGGTGTAATTAAACGCCATGGTCAATCTCGTGGTCCTATGGCCCACGGTTCTCGTTACCACCGTCGTCCTGGTTCAATGGGTCCAGTTGCTCCGAACCGCGTATTCAAACAAAAGAAATTACCTGGTCAAATGGGTGGCACTGTAGTTACAATCCAAAACTTAGAAATCGTGAAAGTTGATGCGGAACGTAACTTACTACTTGTTAAAGGTAATGTTCCTGGTTCTAAAAAAGCTCTAGTTACAGTTAAAACTGCAATTAAAGCTAAGTAATCACCTAAGGAAAGGAGGAAACAGGAATGACAAAAGTATCTGTACTTAGTCAAACAGGTGCTTCAGTTGGTGAAATCGAATTAAACGATGCGATTTTTGGAATCGAGCCAAATGAAGCAGTATTATTCGACGCTGTAGTAGCACAACGCGCTTCTCTTCGTCAAGGTAATCACAAGGTTAAAAACCGTTCTGAAGTTGCTGGTGGTGGTCGTAAACCATGGCGTCAAAAAGGAACTGGTCGTGCTCGTCAAGGTTCTATCCGTTCTCCACAATGGCGCGGTGGTGGTATCGTATTCGGTCCAACTCCACGTAGCTACTCTTATAAATTACCGAAAAAAGTTCGCCGCTTAGCTCTTAAATCAGCTTTATCAGCTAAAGTAGTAGAACAAAACTTCTTAGTTCTTGATGCTCTTACACTAGCAGCACCAAAAACAAAAGAATTTACAAAAATCCTTAAAGATCTTTCTTTAGAGAAAAAATCTTTATTCGTAACTGCTGACCTAGATGAAAACGTAGCATTATCTGCTCGTAACATCCCTGGTGTAACAGTTTTAACTGCAAATGGAATCAACGTTCTTGATCTATTAGGTCATGAAAAAGTTGTATTCACAAAATCTGCAGTAGAAAAAGTTGAGGAGGTGCTTGGATAATGGAAGCACGTGATATTTTAAAACGTCCGGTCATTACTGAGCGTTCTTCAGAACTTATGGCAGAGAAAAAGTATACTTTCGAAGTAGACACTCGCGCTAACAAAACTCAAGTAAAAGACGCTGTAGAAGAAATCTTTGGTGTAACAGTTGAGAAAGTAAACGTTCTTAACTACAAAGGAAAATTCAAACGCGTTGGCCGTTACGGTGGTTACACAAACAAACGTCGTAAAGCGATCGTTAAATTAACTGCTGATAGCAAAGAAATCGAATTATTCGAAATGTAATCCTTTATGGATTTATGATTTGAACAATCAAGAAGGAGGGAAACACAATGGCGATTAAAAAGTATAAACCTACCTCTAATGGTCGTCGTAATATGACGTCTTTAGACTTTGCGGAAATTACTACTAACAAGCCTGAGAAATCATTGCTTGAACCAACTAAACGCAAAGCTGGTCGTAACAACCAAGGTAAAATCACTGTTCGTCATCATGGCGGTGGACATAAGAAGCAATACCGTGTTATCGATTTCAAACGTGTAAAAGATGGCATTCCGGCTAAAGTTGCTACTATTGAATATGATCCAAACCGTTCTGCGAATATCGCATTAATCAACTACGCTGATGGAGCAAAAGCTTACATCTTAGCACCTAAAGGTCTAGAGGTTGGTCAAACAATCGTTTCTGGTCCAGATGCTGATATTAAAGTAGGTAACACATTACCATTAGCAAACATTCCTATGGGTACTACAATCCATAACATCGAGTTAAAACCTGGTAAAGGTGGACAATTAGTACGTTCTGCTGGTACTTCTGCACAAGTACTTGGTCGTGAAGACAAATACGTAATCGTTCGTCTACAATCTGGTGAAGTACGTTTAGTGTTAGCTACTTGCCGCGCTACAGTTGGTCAAGTTGGTAACGAACAACACGAATTAGTACACATCGGTAAAGCAGGTCGTAGCCGTTGGTTAGGTAAACGCCCAACAGTTCGTGGTTCTGTAATGAACCCTAACGATCACCCACACGGCGGTGGTGAAGGACGTTCTCCAATCGGACGTAAATCACCAATGACTCCTTGGGGTAAACCAGCACTTGGTTACAAAACTCGCAAGAAGAAAAACAAAACGGATAAATTCATCATCCGTAGTCGTAAAAAATAAAGTGGTTAAACTACGGTTCTATGTGAGAGCCGTGGTGGAATCACGGAGGGAGGTTCCTACATGGGTCGCAGCTTGAAAAAAGGACCTTTTGTCGATGACCACTTAATGAAAAAAGTGGAAGCGCAAGAGGCTTCTGAGAAAAAACAAGTTATTAAAACTTGGTCACGCCGTTCTACAATCTTCCCGAACTTCATCGGTTTAACGATTGCTGTTTATGATGGACGTAAACACGTTCCTGTATACGTAACAGAAGATATGGTTGGCCATAAACTTGGTGAGTTCGCACCGACACGTGCTTACAAAGGTCACGGTGCAGACGACAAGAAAACAAGACGCTAATTTTGAGAGGAGGTAAATCCTAATGACACAAGCTAAAGCTATCGCTCGTACTGTTCGCATTGCTCCTCGTAAAGTACGTCTAGTTGTAGACTTAATTCGAGGCAAGCAAGTTGGTGAGGCAGTTGCAATTTTACGTCATACTCCAAAAGCGGCGTCTCCAGTCGTTGAAAAAGTATTAAAATCTGCAGTTGCTAACGCTGAACACAACTACGATCTTGACATCAACTCTTTAGTAGTTTCTGAAGTTTTCGTTGATGAAGGTCCAACATTAAAACGTTTCCGTCCACGTGCGCAAGGACGTGCAAGCGCAATTAACAAACGCACAAGCCACATTACTCTAGTGGTATCTGAGAAGAAGGAGGGTTAATCCGTGGGTCAAAAAGTACATCCAATAGGACTGCGCGTTGGTATTATTCGTGACTGGGAGTCAAAATGGTACGCTGAAAAAGACTATGCAACTCTACTTCACGAAGACATCAAAGTGCGTAAATATATTGAAACGGCTCTTAAAGACGCTTCTGTTTCTAAAGTAGAAATCGAACGTGCTGCAAACCGTGTAAACATTACAATTCACACTGCGAAACCAGGTATGGTAATCGGTAAAGGTGGTTCTGAAGTTGAAAACCTTCGTAAATACCTTAGCGATTTAACTGGTAAACGTGTACACATCAACATTATCGAAATCAAACGTGCTGATCTTGACGCTCGTCTAGTAGCTGAAAATATCGCTCGTCAATTAGAAAACCGTGTATCATTCCGTCGTGCGCAAAAGCAAGCGATCCAACGCACAATCCGTGCTGGTGCAAAAGGAATTAAAACACAAGTATCTGGTCGTTTAGGTGGCGCTGATATCGCGCGTGCTGAACACTATAGTGAAGGAACTGTTCCACTTCATACTCTACGTGCTGACATCGACTATGCACACGCAGAAGCTGACACTACTTACGGTAAATTAGGCGTTAAAGTATGGATCTACCGTGGTGAAGTTCTTCCTACGAAGAAATCTGTGGAAGGAGGCAAATAATATGTTATTGCCTAAACGCGTAAAATACCGTCGTGAACACCGCGGAAACATGCGTGGCGAAGCGAAAGGCGGTAAAGAAGTATCTTTCGGCGAATGGGGCTTACAAGCTCAAACAGCTAGCTGGATCACTAACCGTCAAATCGAATCTGCACGTATCGCGATGACTCGTTACATGAAACGTGGCGGTAAAGTTTGGATTAAAATCTTCCCACACAAACCTTACACTAAAAAACCTCTAGAAGTCCGCATGGGTTCTGGTAAAGGTTCTCCTGAAGGTTGGGTAGCAGTAGTAAAACCAGGAAAAGTAATGTTCGAAATCGCTGGTGTATCTGAAGAGGTTGCACGTGAAGCGCTTCGTTTAGCATCACATAAGCTTCCTGTTAAATGTAAGATCGTAAAACGTCAAGAAACTGGTGGTGAATCTAATGAAAGCTAATGAAATCCGTGACCTTGCCACTTCTGAATTAGAGTTAAAAGTGAAATCACTGAAAGAAGAGCTTTTCAACCTTCGCTTCCAATTGGCGACTGGTCAATTAGAAAACACAGCTCGTATTCGTGAAGTGCGTAAAGCAATCGCGCGTATGAAAACTGTTATTCGTGAAAGAGAAATCAGTGCAAATAACTGATAAAGGAGGTTTTCAAGTATGACTGAGCGTAATCAACGCAAAGTTTACACGGGCCGCGTTGTTTCAGATAAAATGGACAAAACAATTTCTGTTTTAGTTGAAACTCACAAAAAGCACAAGCTTTATGGTAAACGTGTAAAATACTCTAAAAAGTTTAAGGCTCATGATGAGTTAAACACAGCGAAAATCGGTGATATCGTACGTATCATGGAAACTCGCCCGCTATCAGCTACTAAACGTTTCCGTCTAGTTGAAGTTGTAGAAAAAGCGGTTATTATTTAATAACTATTTCGGAACAACCAATTTCCGAAGGGAGGTAACCTAAGTGATCCAACAAGAAAGTCGTATGAAAGTTGCTGACAACTCAGGTGCACGTGAAGTTCTTACAATTAAAGTCCTTGGTGGCTCTGGCCGTAAAACTGCTAACATCGGTGATATCGTTGTTTGTACAGTTAAGAAAGCAACACCAGGTGGCGTTGTTAAGAAGGGTGACGTTGTTAAAGCTGTTATCGTTCGTACTAAATCAGGCGTACGTCGTAAAGACGGTACTTACATCAAATTTGATGAAAATGCTTGTGTAATTATTCGTGATGATAAATCACCACGCGGAACTCGTATTTTCGGACCTGTTGCACGTGAATTACGTGACAGCAACTTCATGAAAATCGTTTCTCTAGCTCCAGAAGTTCTTTAATTTCATGACAGTGCCAATCAAGGAGGTGCGACAGCATGCATGTAAAAAAAGGTGACAAGGTTAAGGTTATCACTGGTAAGGATAAAGGCAAAGAAGGCGTTATTCTTGCTGCTTACCCAAAACAAGATCGCGTTCTTGTTGAAGGTGTGAACATCGTGAAAAAACACGTAAAACCTAACCAATTGAATCCACAAGGTGGTATTGTAAGCCAAGAGGCTGCAATTCACGTTTCGAACGTAATGCTAATCGATCCTAAATCTGGCGAGCCGACTCGTGTAGGTTATAAAATCGAAAACGGTAAAAAAGTTCGTGTTGCAAAAAAATCAGGTGCAGTAATCGACTAATTTCTATAGAAGAAGGGAGGTACACAAATGAGCCGCCTAAAAGAAAAATATTTAAATGAAGTTTCTCCTGCTCTTATGAGCAAGTTTGGATATAAATCAGTTATGCAATTGCCGAAAGTTGACAAAATCGTTATCAACATGGGTGTTGGTGATGCAGTTCAAAACTCTAAAGCATTAGATGCAGCTGTAGAAGAATTAACAATTATCACTGGTCAAAAACCAGTTGTAACTAAAGCGAAAAAATCGATCGCAGGTTTCCGTCTACGTGAAGGTATGCCAATCGGTGCTAAAGTTACATTACGCGGTGAGCGTATGTATGAATTCTTGGATAAATTAATCTCAATTTCACTACCTCGTGTACGTGACTTCCGTGGTGTTTCTAAAAAAGCATTCGATGGTCGCGGTAACTACACTTTAGGTGTTAAAGAGCAATTAATTTTCCCAGAAATCGATTACGATAAAGTTTCAAAAGTACGCGGTATGGACATCGTGATCGTAACGACAGCGAATTCTGATGAAGAAGCTCGCGAGTTATTGACACAATTCGGTATGCCGTTCCAAAAGTAATTTAAACAAGGAGGGCGAAAACGTGGCTAAAAAATCTATGATCGTTAAACAACAACGTAAGCAAAAGTTTAAAGTGCAAGAATATACACGTTGTGAACGCTGTGGTCGTCCACACTCTGTATATCGCAAATTCAAACTTTGCCGTATTTGTTTCCGAGAACTTGCATATAAGGGACAAATTCCTGGCGTGAAAAAAGCCAGCTGGTAATCCCCTAATTTGGGAAGGAGGTAAATGTAATGACAATGACTGATCCGATTGCAGATATGCTTACTCGCATTCGTAATGCGAACATGGTTCGTCACGAGAAGTTAGAAGTACCAGCTTCCAACGTGAAAAAAGAAATCGCTGAAATTTTAAAGCGTGAAGGTTTCGTACGTGACGTAGAATACGTGGAAGACAACAAACAAGGTATCATCCGTATCTTCTTAAAATACGGTAAAGATAACGAGCGCGTTATCACTGGTTTAAAACGTATTTCTAAACCTGGTCTACGAGTATATGCAAAAACAAATGAAGTGCCTAAAGTACTGAACGGTCTTGGTATCGCTTTAGTGTCAACTTCACAAGGTTTATTAACAGATAAAGAAGCTCGCGCTAAACAAGTTGGCGGCGAAGTTCTAGCATACGTTTGGTAATTAGCAATAAATGAATGGAGGTGCAACTAAATGTCTCGTGTAGGTAAAAAAATTATCGAGGTACCAGCTAACGTAACTGTTACTGTTGCAGCTGACAACACTGTTACTGTTAAAGGTCCTAAAGGCGAACTTGTTCGTTCTTTCCACCAAGATATGAAAATTGAGCAAGAAGGTAACGTAATCACAGTATCTCGTCCTTCTGACTCAAAAGAACACCGCACAAACCACGGTACAACACGTGCGCTATTAGCGAACATGATTACTGGTGTTTCTGCAGGTTTCGAAAAATCATTAGAACTTATCGGTGTCGGTTACCGTGCGCAATTACAAGGTAAAAAACTTGTTCTTAACGTAGGTTACTCACATCCAGTTGAGTTCACACCTGAAGATGGTCTAGAGGTAGAAGTTCCTTCTAACACTAAAATCATCGTTAAAGGTATCAGCAAAGAACGCGTTGGCGCTCTTGCATCTAACATCCGCGACGTACGTCCACCAGAGCCATACAAAGGTAAAGGTATCCGTTATGAAGGCGAATATGTACGTCGTAAAGAAGGTAAAACAGGTAAATAATGCTTCCTAAGCATTAGAAAGGAGTGACCCTTGTGATTACGAAACAAGATAAAAATCAGGTTCGTAAAAAACGTCATGCACGTGTACGTTCTAAAATTACGGGTACTGCTGAGCGTCCACGCTTAAACGTATTCCGTTCTAACAAGAACATCTACGCGCAACTTATCGATGACGTAGCAGGCGTAACAATTGTTAGCGCATCTTCTCAAGAAAATGGTTTTGATGGTGCTGGTAGCAATGTTGATGCTGCAACTAAAGTCGGTGAATCAATCGCAAAACGCGCTATGGAAAAAAATATTACTGCTGTAGTATTTGACCGTGGTGGTTACTTATATCATGGACGTGTAAAAGCTTTAGCTGAAGCTGCACGTGAGAACGGTTTACAATTTTAATAAAAAGGAGGGACACATTTCATGAGTCGAATTGACGCAAACAAACTTGGAGAACTTGAAGAACGCGTAGTTACTATTAACCGTGTTGCTAAAGTTGTTAAAGGTGGACGTCGCTTCCGCTTCACAGCATTAGTTGTAGTTGGCGATAAAAACGGTCACGTTGGTTTCGGTACTGGTAAAGCTCAAGAGGTGCCAGATGCTATCCGTAAAGCTGTTGAAGATGCGAAGAAAAACTTAATCGAAGTGCCACGCGTAGGTGGAACAACTCCACACTTAGTGCAAGGTCGCTTTGGTGCAGGAGAAATCCTAATTAAACCTGCTGCTCCTGGTACAGGAGTTATCGCTGGTGGTCCAGTACGTGCCGTACTAGAACTTGCTGGTATTACTGATATTCTTTCAAAATCACTTGGAACTAACACACCAATCAATATGGTGCGTGCAACTATTCAAGGTTTAACTGAATTAAAACGCGTAGAGGACGTAGCTAAATTACGTGGTAAATCAGTGGAAGAAATATTAGGATAAGGGGGGAAAGATAATGGCTAACAAATTAGAAATCACCCTTACAAAATCTGTGATTGGTACTAAACCTGCGCAACGTAAAACAATCGAAGCTCTAGGTTTACGTAAATTACACCAAACTGTTGAGAAAGCTGATAATGCAGCAACTCGCGGTATGCTTGATAAAGTAGCTCACTTAGTTACTGTAAAAGAAAATTAATTTTCAATTATTGAACAAGGAGGTGCCACCCACTATGAAACTGCATGAGTTAAAACCAGCAGAAGGTTCTCGTAAACAACGCAACCGCGTTGGTCGTGGTATCGGTTCTGGTAACGGTAAGACAGCAGGTAAAGGTCATAAAGGTCAAAACGCTCGTTCTGGTGGCGGTGTTCGCCCAGGCTTTGAAGGCGGACAAAACCCATTATTCCGTCGTTTACCAAAACGTGGCTTTACGAACATCAACCGTAAAGAATACGCTATCGTTAACCTTGACACATTAAACCGTTTCGAAGATGGTGCAGAGGTAACAGCTGCATTATTACTTGAAACTGGTCTAGTGAGCAATGAAAAAGCTGGAATTAAAGTTCTTGGAAACGGAACTCTTAATAAAAAGCTTACAGTAAAAGCACATAAATTCTCAGCTTCAGCTAAAGAAGCAATCGAGAATGCCGGCGGAACTACTGAGGTGATTTAATGTTTCAGACGATCTCTAACTTTATGCGTGTTCGAGATATACGAAATAAAATCATTTTCACTCTTTTAATGTTAATCGTTTTCCGTATTGGTACGTTTGTACCAGTACCTAACGTTGACGCTAATGTATTAAAGGCAACTGATGAGTTTAATCTCGTTGGTTTCCTAAATACTTTTGGCGGTGGTGCTTTGAAAAATTTCTCTATCTTCGCGATGGGAATTATGCCTTACATCACTGCTTCAATCATTGTTCAGTTATTGCAAATGGACGTAGTACCGAAATTTGCTGAGTGGGCAAAGCAAGGTGAAGTCGGAAGACGAAAACTTGCTCAATTTACTCGTTACTTTACAATTATTCTTGCCTTTATCCAATCATTCGCAATGTCATTTGGCTTTAATAGAATGTATGGCGGATCATTGATTAAAGAAGAAGGAATTTTAACTTATGTTACAATTTCCATTGTATTAACAGCGGGTACAGCATTCCTAGTATGGCTTGCTGACCAAATTACTGCACATGGTGTTGGGAATGGTATTTCTATTGTAATTTTCGCAGGTATTACTGCGGCATTACCGAATGCCATTAACCAAATCTATGCACAGCAAATCGAGGGTGCTGGTGATAAACTATTTATCAATCTAGTAATTCTTGGATTGCTTGTTTTAGTCATGCTTGCAGTTGTTGTTGGAGTTATTTACGTGCAACAAGCACTACGTAAAATTCCAATTCAATATGCTAAACGAGTTACTGGTCGCAACCAACAAACAGGTGGTCAACAAACACATTTACCGTTAAAAGTAAATGCTGCAGGGGTTATTCCGGTAATCTTTGCATCAGCGTTTCTGACAACACCACGTGTGATAGCTCCATTCTTTGGTGATGGTCCTGTAGCAACATTCATTGAACACACGTTTAATTATACTAATCCTGTTGGGATGATTATTTACGTTGTATTGATCATCGCGTTCACATATTTCTATGCATTCGTACAAGTGAATCCAGAAAATGTGGCAGATAACTTGAAAAAGCAAGGTGCTTACATTCCGGGTATTCGTCCGGGTGAAAGTACTCAAACGTATTTAACAAGCGTGTTATATCGTCTGACATTTGTCGGTTCGATTTTCTTAACTGTTATTGCAGTAATGCCGATGATTATCATAAACTTTATGAATCTACCTGCCACAGTGCAGATCGGCGGTACTAGTATTATTATCGTAGTCGGTGTAGCGCTGGAAACGATGAAACAGCTAGAATCTCAACTTGTTAAACGTCACTACAAAGGCTTTATGAAGTAATGTTGGTTTTTAGGGAACGTTCTATCGTTTCCTGAAATCAGCAAACCTTTTGTGGGAGGAATATTTCCGTATGAATATCGTTTTAATGGGTCTGCCAGGTGCTGGTAAAGGTACACAGGCAGATAAAATTGTTGAGAAGTACGCGATTCCTCATATTTCTACAGGCGATATGTTCCGTGCTGCTATGAAAGATGGTACAGAACTAGGCTTGCAAGCTAAATCGTTTATTGATCAAGGTGCTCTAGTACCTGATGAAGTTACGATTGGTATTGTTCGTGAACGACTTGCTAAACATGATTGTGAAAAGGGCTTCTTATTAGATGGGTTCCCACGTACTGTTCCTCAAGCTGAAGCTTTAGACAGCATCCTTGCTGATCTTGGTAAAGCTATTGAACATACAATTAACATCCAAGTTGAAAAAGATGAGTTAGTTGCTCGTCTATCAGGTCGTCGTATTTGTAAAACTTGTGGTACATCTTATCATCTAATTTTCAATCCTCCAGCAGAGGAAGGAAAATGTGATAAAGATGGTGGCGAGCTTTATACACGTGCGGATGATAATCCTGAAACGGTTGCAAACCGTCTGGAAGTAAATATGAAACAAGCACAACCTTTACTTGACTACTATGAAGTAAAAGGTGTGTTAAAGAATATAGATGGACAGCAAGATATTAATAAAGTGTTTGCTGATCTTGATGCTCTATTACAGAGCAGCCGCAGCTGATACCCGGCTCCGGGCGCAGAATACTGCTTCCGCGGGAGGCATGCGGGAGCAACACCGAAACATAATTTTTTGAGAGTTGCAAAAGCATATTGTGCCCGGTATATATTTCTTTTAAAAAGTGCAACATTACTTTTGAAAGAGTATAATGGGTTTCGTGGAAGCATCTGTGTAACGGGTATGAATATCTCATCAAAGACATTCCGGTATTCGTGTAAACATGGGAGGTTCAGTACCCTTTATGGTTCTGTATGTTCCGTGGATTGTGTGAAGCGAAACCAGACGAGCGTCTTTCAAACATCTCTCATACAATCCAAACATATGTTGAAACGAGGTTGCTTCTATAGTTGCAGCAGATATCCGTTTGATGTAACGATGAGAACTTTAATTTGCATATAGAGAGGAGACAGAGTAGATGGCGAAAGATGATGTAATTGAAGTCGAAGGGACAGTTGTTGAGACTTTGCCAAACGCGATGTTTAAGGTAGAATTAGAAAATGGACATGTGATTCTAGCACACGTTTCTGGTAAGATTCGTATGCACTTTATCCGTATTCTACCTGGAGATAAGGTTACTATCGAGTTATCTCCTTATGATTTAACTCGCGGTCGTATCACATACCGTTTTAAATAATCTTTTGCGCTCCGGACTACTAAGGAGGTTAGGTTGAGATGAAAGTAAGACCATCTGTAAAACCGATCTGCGAAAAATGTAAAGTAATTCGCCGACGCGGTAAAGTAATGGTAATTTGTGAAAATCCTAAACACAAACAAAAACAAGGTTAATTCTAAAGGAGGTGCACAACGTACATGGCACGTATTGCTGGTGTTGACATTCCTCGCGACAAACGCGTGGTAATTTCATTAACTTACATTTACGGTATTGGTAAAACTACAGCTCAGAAAGTATTAGCTGACGCAGGTATTTCAGAAGATACACGCGTACGCGACTTAACTGAAGATGAGTTAAACAAAATCCGTGAACAATTAGACACATACAAACTTGAAGGTGACTTACGTCGCGAAACTTCATTAAATATTAAACGTCTGATGGAAATCGGTTCATTCCGTGGTATCCGTCACCGTCGTGGTTTACCTGTTCGTGGTCAAAATACGAAGAACAATGCGCGTACGCGTAAAGGTCCTCGTAAAACAGTAGCGAACAAGAAAAAATAATCAGTAAAGGAGGTTCCTTCTTAACATGGCTCGTAAACAACAAACTCGTAAACGTCGTGTGAAAAAGAATATCGAATCTGGTATTGCACACATTCGTTCTACATTCAACAATACAATCGTAACGATTACAGATATGCAAGGTAACGCTGTATCTTGGTCAAGTGCTGGTGCTCTTGGTTTCCGTGGTTCACGTAAATCTACACCATTCGCTGCTCAAATGGCTGCAGAAACTGCTGCTAAAGCATCCCTTGAACATGGTCTAAAAACGTTGGAAGTAACTGTTAAAGGTCCTGGTGCAGGTCGTGAAGCTGCAATTCGTGCTCTTCAAGCTGCTGGTTTAGAAGTAACTGCTATTAAAGACGTTACTCCAGTTCCTCATAATGGTTGCCGTCCGCCAAAACGTCGTCGCGTGTAATGGGTGCGTCTCATATTGTATGAGAACATCATTTTTTGTACAGACTGTCTTGTGCAGATAATAAACGATACGTCAATGACGATCGAATCTATGATGGAAAGAACCTATACAATCGATGTTTTGAAGGAGGGTAAATAAAATGATCGAAATTGAAAAACCAAAGATTGAAACGGTGGAGATCAGCGAAGATTCCAAATATGGAAAGTTTGTTGTAGAACCGCTTGAACGCGGATATGGAAACACTTTGGGTAATTCTTTACGTCGTATCCTTCTGTCTTCATTACCAGGAGCTGCTGTCACTTCAATTCAAATTGACGGTGTTCTTCACGAATTCTCAACTGTAGAAGGCGTTGTAGAAGATGTAGCTTCAATTATTTTGAATGTGAAAAAACTAGCTCTTAAAATCTACTCTGACGAAGAAAAAGTTATTGAGATTGATGTAAAAGGCGATGGTACAGTTACAGCTGCTGACATTACACATGACAGTGATGTAGAAATTTTAAACCCGGATCTATATATTGCAACAATCGCTAAAAACGGTCATTTACGTATGCGTATGTACGCACAACGCGGCCGTGGTTACACTCCTGCTGATCAAAACAAACGTGAGGATCTTCCTATCGGCGTGATCCCGATCGACTCTATTTACACTCCAGTATCACGCGTCAATTTCCAAGTGGAAAATACTCGTGTAGGTCAGTCTTCTGACTACGATAAACTTTCTCTTGATGTGTGGACAGATGGTAGCATCGGTCCGAAAGAGGCGATTTCGCTCGGAGCAAAAATTTTAACCGAGCATCTAAACATCTTCGTTGGCATGACAGACGAGGCACAAACTGCTGAAATCATGGTCGAAAAAGAAGAAGATCAAAAAGAAAAAGTTTTAGAGATGACTATCGAAGAACTTGATCTTTCTGTTCGTTCTTACAACTGCTTAAAACGCGCTGGTATTAACACAGTACTAGAACTTGCGAATAAGTCAGAAGACGATATGATGAAAGTTCGTAACCTTGGACGTAAGTCACTTGAAGAAGTAAAAGCGAAGTTAGAAGAGCTTGGTTTAGGGTTACGCAAAGAAGACTAAGCGATTTAAACAAAACTTACAAGATCAGATATTTTTTATAAAGGAGGGAAACATCCATGGGTTACAGAAAACTTGGTCGTACAAGTTCTCAACGTAAAGCGATGTTACGTGACTTAGCTACTGACTTAATCATCAACGAGCGTATCGAAACTACTGAGGCTCGCGCTAAAGAAGTACGTAAAGCTGTTGAAAAAATGATTACTTTAGGTAAACGCGGTGATTTACATGCACGCCGTCAAGCTGCTGCATTCATCCGTCGTGAACTAGTAACAACTACTGATGCTGAAGGTAACGAAACAACTTCATTTGCACTTCAAAAGTTATTTGATGATGTTGCACCACGTTATGCAGAGCGTCAAGGTGGTTACACTCGTATTCTTAAAGTAGGTCCTCGTCGTGGAGACGGTGCACCTGTTGTAGTGATTGAATTAGTTTAATCATAAGAGAAGACAAGTGGTGAAGAGGGTGGAATCACCACCCTCTTTCTTTATAAACGATTTATACGACAAATAATTAAGCTGAGCGTTATGATGAGCGGACACTGTTGTGTGGCGTCTCGTTTAGCTCTCCGCACCTCATTCAAACGGAACAAGGGCTTGAGCACCCGTGTTTCTTGAAAATGTAACGACTAGCGCATTTCTATCGAATGAGGTGCGCGCTTTTTTATTTTTTAGGGAAGTATGATAGCGCCAATTTTGTGGTGCTTTTTTTTTATAGGCGGATTTTTAGAATGGTAGTCACCAGAATGTTTGCGGTGATTCACTCCAATATTTGAGGTATCCTATAAATTATTTTTAAATGAAAAATGATTTTAGCATTTTTCTTTTATCGACATAATGATTGTAGTAGAAATCATACATAAAAAAGTGTAAGTTAGTTAGTAGAGCTGAGCATGTAGAGAGGAGTTCTAGAAATGCCAGAAATTTTATCATTAAATAATGTGACATTTTCATATACACCAGAAGAGAAAGAAAGTCGCAATGCTGTTGAAAATGTAAGCTTTGCGGTTCAAGAAGGGGAATGGATTGCCATAGTGGGCCATAATGGTTCTGGTAAATCCACCATTGCAAAGCTTATGAATGGTTTGCTATACCCACAACAGGGCGATGTACGTATATTACGTGAACCATTAAGTGAAGATAACTTATGGGAAAGCCGTTCACAGATAGGTATGGTTTTCCAAAATCCTGATAATCAATTTGTTGGAGCGACAGTGCAGGATGATGTTGCTTTTGCTCTTGAAAATAATGGTGTACCGTTTGAAGAGATGGTAGAACGTGTACATGCAGCACTCGAACAAGTTAAAATGAACAATTTTTTAGATCATGAGCCACACCATTTATCAGGTGGTCAAAAGCAGCGTGTTGCCATTGCAGGTGCACTTGCGATGAAACCCAAGCTTCTTATACTAGATGAAGCTACTTCTATGCTAGATCCTCAGGGGCGTGCTGAGGTATTACAAACAGTTCAAACTTTACGTGCTGAAACAGGGTTAACAGTAATATCTATTACGCATGATTTAGAGGAAGCCATGCTTGCAGATCGTGTTCTCTTTATGAATGATGGAAAGAAATTTGCTGAGGGTACACCTTCTGAAATTTTTGCATTTGGGGACAAGCTAGTTGAGTTTGGACTAGACTTACCATTTGCCATGAAGTTATCAAAGTTGTTGCAAAAGGAAGGTGTTCCGTTAATGGGACAACATATGACAGAAGAAGAGTTGGTGAATGATTTATGGACATCAAACTTCAACAAGTAAGCTATGCCTATTCACAGGGTACACCTTTTGAAAAACGTGCATTATTCGATGTAGATTTTGAAATTCCTTCACATACGTATCAAGCAATTATCGGACATACGGGTTCCGGTAAATCAACAATTCTTCAGCATTTTAATGCACTTCTAAGACCAACCTCTGGGGAAGTACATATTGGAGATCGCATTGTTGTAGCTGGAAAAAAGGCGAAGGATTTAAAGGCTGTACGACAAAAGGTTGGTATTGTGTTTCAATTCCCCGAGCATCAGCTATTTGAAGAAACTGTATTAAAGGATATTATGTTTGGGCCTATGAACTTTGGTGTTTCGGAGCAAGAGGCAGAAGCACGAGCAAAAGAACTTATAGGCTTAGTAGGCTTACCAGAGAACGTACTTGAGAAATCACCTTTTGATTTATCGGGTGGACAAATGCGCAGGGTAGCAATTGCTGGTGTTTTAGCGATGGAACCTGAAGTTATTGTTTTAGATGAACCAACTGCAGGGCTTGATCCACGCGGTCAGAAAGAGATTATGGATATGTTTTATAAGCTGCACAAGGAACGTGGCCTAACGACGATTCTTGTAACGCACAGTATGGAGGACGCAGCTCGTTATGCAGACAATATTGTCATTATGCATGAAGGGAAAAATGTACTAAGTGGCACACCACAAGAAATTTTCAATGATGTAGAGACATTAAAAAATTTCCGCTTAGAACCACCTCGTATCGTCCGCTTTCAACAAAAAGTCGAAACAATGATAAACAAATCCTTCTCAAAAATATGCTTGACGGAAGAAGAGCTAGCAACTGAAATTGCTCGGGTACTAAGAGAGGAGCGTGGACAGTCATGATGGAGAAAATGATATTTGGTCGCTTCCTTCCTGGAAATTCTCCAGTCCATAAGCTCGATCCACGATCAAAGCTTATATTTGTGTTTGCATTCATTATTATTGTTTTTTTAGCAAACAACACAGTGACATATGCTTTGCTATTAGCTTTTACTTTACTCGTTGTGCTAATATCAAATATTCGTCTGTATTTTTTAATTAATGGTCTAAAGCCGGTAATTTTTTTAATGGCATTTACCTTCTTAATTCATATATTTATGACGAAAGAAGGCGCCATAGTATTTGAATGGAAGTTTATCACCATTTACGAAGAAGGTATCCGACAAGGGATATTTATTTCGATACGTTTTTTAGTTCTAGTGTTTATGACATCTATCTTAACGCTTACAACATCACCGATTTCAATTACGGATGGCATTGAAGTACTGCTAAATCCATTAAAAGCGGTGAAAGTGCCAGTACATGAGTTAGCTTTGATGATGTCTATTTCATTACGCTTTATTCCAACGTTAATGGATGAAACAGATAAGATTATGAAAGCACAAATGGCACGTGGTTCGGATTTATCTTCTGGACCAATAAAGGATCGCATTAAAGCGGTTGTGCCATTACTGGTGCCTCTCTTTGTAAGTGCTTTTAAACGAGCTGAGGATTTAGCAACAGCTATGGAAGTAAGAGGCTACCGTGGAGGCGAAGGGCGTACGAGATATCGCAAGTTAAAATGGGATATGAGTGATACATTTTCACTTGTGTTATTAGTAGCAATGGCCGTTTTACTATTCTTCTATAGAAGTTAAAAGGAGTAAGCTTTATGCGACGATTAAAAGCAATTATAAGTTATGATGGAACGCAATTTTCTGGGTATCAAGTACAGCCTGGAGAGCGCACAGTACAGGCTGAGATTGAGCGTGTTCTAGCCATTATGCATAAAGGGGAAAAGATAAAAGTAACAGCTAGTGGACGTACAGATGCAAGGGTACACGCAACAGGACAAACATTGCATTTTGATTCACCACTAGCGATTCCAGTAGATAAATACATGAAGGCATTAAATGTTCAATTGCCAAGAGATATTCGGGTAATGTCAATTGAAGAAGTAGCTGATGATTTTCATGCGCGCTACAGTGTAACAGGAAAGCGGTACCGATATATATGGTCATGTGAGTCTGTACAGAGTCCATTCCGCAGACAATACACTGTTGAGACAAATGGTGTTAAACCAAATGTTGAGGCAATGCAGGAGGCAGCAAAGGCTATTATCGGTACACATGACTTTTCTTGTTTTTGTGCAGCCAATACAAGTGTCAAAGATAAGGTGCGCACAGTAACTACACTGCAATTTGAATGGTGTGGTGAAGAGCTTCATATGGTGATTGAAGGAAATGGCTTCTTATATAATATGGTACGTATTATTGCAGGTACTCTGTGGGAAGTTGGTATAGGACGTCGCGACATTGAGAACGTGGAGTTAGTCGTTAAATCTATGAATCGCGATAAGGCGGGCAAAACTGCACCTCCACAAGGCCTGTATCTTGAGAAAGTCTTCTATTAAAGAATTGCCACCAAAAGTTAAGATGCCATTTTAGAACTTAGGCCATGCATATAAGTTGATTGGAGTGGAGGCTGGGCGACTCCTTGGGAATCAGCAAATAGAGGAACGAAGGCTAAAACCATCACGTCCTGTGATAACGCCTTCGTGACCAACATCCTGCTGTTGCTGTCGCTTTGTTGTTCTACGCTTTCGCACAGAATAAACCCCTTTTGCTGCCGCTACGTTAGCACTTCGCTTTTGCGCAAAAAACATCTGTTGCCCCAAGCCGCTCATCGGCCGCCCCCAGGAAGCTCTGCTCTGAGCGAAAGCGAAGCGTCAGCTACAAAGCGCCCAGCCGGAACGGAAATCAACCCCACGTTGTGGTGACGAATCATTAAGAAGAACAACTAGCAAATGTTATAGAAATCTTGACGCGAAATATCATTGTATTTTTACAAAATAGAGGCTTACAAAAGCCCTAATTTTAACAATCAATGAATCTGAACAACTTCTCCAGGTGTTTATTGAAATTGCTTGACTTTAAAAGTCATTCATTATATGATAACAGATGGTATTTTCATTACCACCACAAATAAGCCCCGAAAACTTATAGTGTAGTTTAATGAAAAATAACGGTAATCGAATCGATTAGGAGGATATATACATGCGTACAACATTCATGGCTAAAGGTCACGAAGTAGACCGTAAATGGCTAGTAGTTGATGCAGAAGGCCAAACTCTTGGACGTTTAGCTTCTGAAGTAGCTGCTATCTTACGTGGTAAACATAAACCAACATTCACACCAAACGTTGACACAGGTGATCACGTAATCATCATCAACGCTGACAAAATCCATTTAACTGGTAACAAATTAGAGGGTAAACTATACCGTCACCATACTCAATTTGCGGGTGGTTTAAAAACTCGTACTGCTGGTGAAATGTTAGATAAGTACCCAACAAGAATGATCGAATTAGCAATTAAAGGGATGCTTCCTAAAAACTCTTTAGGTCGCAAAATGTTCACTAAACTTAACGTTTACACTGGAACAGAGCATCCACATGCTGCACAAAAACCAGAAGCTTACGAGCTTCGCGGATAATATAAATTAAGAGGAGGATATTACTTTGGCACAAGTTCAATACATCGGCACTGGTCGCCGTAAAAGCTCTGTAGCTCGCGTACGTTTAGTACCAGGTACAGGTAAAATTGTTATCAACAAACGTGAAATCGAAGAATACGTACCATTCGCTGCTTTACGTGAAGTAATTAAACAACCATTAGTAGCTACTGAAACTACAGGAAGCTATGATATCCACGTAAACGTTAACGGTGGTGGATACACTGGTCAAGCTGGTGCTGTACGTCACGGTATCGCTCGTGCTCTACTTCAAGTAGACCCAGATTTCCGTGCTGCATTAAAATCTGCTGGATTACTTACTCGTGATTCACGCATGAAAGAACGTAAAAAACCAGGTCTACGCGGCGCTCGTCGTGCACCTCAGTTCTCAAAACGTTAATATCGTTGTTATATCAGCGTTTCCAAGCCCTTTCTCGAATTTTCGAGAAAGGGTTTTTTTGTTTGGAAAATGCTACTCTTTGCTTCTGCACTTTTATATTAATAGCAATTCCGATGTGTATTTTATATAAAAATGGCTGATACTATTTTCAAGTTGGTAATTCTGAAAATGGAGGTCAATATATGAAAAGGCTATTAATATTATCACTTGCAGCAGTTGCACTTCTTGGTGCATGTGGTAATAAAACTGATGTAAAAAAAACTGAGGAAGTAAAAACAGGAAATACTGCAGATCAAAGACAGGTAGAAATAACAGATGGTCATGCGAATGCCAAAATTCTTAGTAGTACAGACTGGCAAGCAACAAAAGTTTATGACAAAAATAATAAAGATTTAACAGCAGAAAATTCAAATTTACTTGGCCTTGCGAAATATGACGATAATTCCGCACGCTATGAATTCTTCGATCCTAATACAGCTGGAAGCCTTGACGATAAAGGGATTTTCTTTTTTACTAATGATGGAAAGCATAGAATACTGATCTCGGAAACGAAAAATTACCAAGAGATTGTGGATATTACTAAGGTAACAAATAAAGTCTTTACTTATAAACGCATGGGGAAAGATGCAAATGGTAGCGATGTAGAGGTATTCGTTGAGCATGTCCCTTATACGGAAAAACACCTAACATTTACTGCACCAGATAAAACATTAAATGAATCTACAGGCCCTATTGTTAAGGACGTGGATGGAGATACAATTTTAGCTGGATCGCTATGGCAAGGAACAGTTGTATTAGACGTAAACAAGAATGACGTAACACAATATAATACGAATTTTATTAGCATTGCAAAATATGATGCTAATACGAATAAGTATGAATTTTTCAATCCTGATACAGGTAAAAGTCGCGGTGACTATGGCTACTTTAATGTGATTGATGGAAATAAATTAAGAGCTCATGTTTCAATAGGCGATAATAAATATGGGGCTGTGCTTGAAATTACTGAGCTAAATAATAAGAAATTCACATATAAAAGAACCGGTAAAGATAAAGACGGTAAGGATATACAAGTATTTGTTGAGCATGAACCTTATACAGGTAAGTTTAAACCTGAATTTACCCAAAAATAAAGAATTAACGCCATTAGTCCTTGTACTATTAATGGATTAATGCCGTTTGAGCATTACTAAAAAAGTATCTTCCACTACAAGTTAAACTCTCAATTTTAATACTTGAGAGTTTTTTTTACTTTCTGGCATAGTTCAATCACTAACTTCGTACACTATATGTAAAAGGGTGGTGGATATGGGTGAAGCGCTGGCTTGCACTAGGAGTAATTATGCTAATGAGTATAGTGGTCGTGGCATATGAAACGAATGCTTCGAACCGTAACTTCTTCTTACCGAACCCACTTGGTGGCATAAAAATTGTCATTGATGCGGGACACGGTGGTCAGGATGGAGGTGCTTCAAAGGGCGAAGTAATTGAAAAGGATATTACACTTGCAATTGCTCAGCATGTGGAGAAGCAATTAAAGAAGAAAGGCGCAACAGTCGTAATGACACGAACAAAAGATGGTGATGTTATCGACGAGCACGCGTCATCAGAAAAGTATGGAACATTGAGAGAACGAAAGAAGCAGGACATTTTTTTAAGAAAAGATATAGTAGAAAAAGAAAAACCGGATCTTTTTATTACAATTCATGCAAATGCCATTCCTGAAACAAAGTGGCGTGGTGCACAGGTCTTTTATCATAAAGAAGGACATGCTGAAAGTGAATTCTTAGCAAAGAGCATTCAAGATTCCATTCGCACTAATTTGAAAAATACGGACCGAGTAGCAATGTCTATACAACAAATATATTTACTGAAAAAAGCTGAGGTACCTGCTGCGCTAGTAGAAACAGGATTTATAAGTAATGATGAGGAACGTGCGCTATTGACTGATAAGAAATACCAAGAAAAAATGGGAGATGCTATTGTTGAAGGTATAGAAGAGTATCTATTAGCAAAAATTGAATAGAGCAACAAAACAACGAAAATCAAATCATTATGATATACTAACATTGAGATAATATAAGGGGAGTGTTCGTCGTGATAACTGAACAACAAGTACGAGAAATACTAGGACAACTACAAGATCCATTTTTACATAAATCATTTGCAGAAACAGACGGTATTACAAACGTAACGATAAAAGAAGAGAAGAATCATGTCAGTGTAAAAATTGCGATTGCTAAAACAAATACACCTGAACAATTACAGCTACAAATGAAAATTGTTGAAGTTTTGAAAGAAGCGGGTGCAAATACAGTTGGTATTCGTTTCGAAGAGTTATCAGCAGAAAAACTACAGAGCTTCCGTGGCGTAGCAACTGAGGCTGAGGCACAAGATATTTTATCTCCACTTAGCACAGTACAAGTTATTTCAATTGCCTCTGGTAAAGGCGGTGTAGGGAAATCTACAGTATCAGTTAACTTAGCAGTTGCATTAGCACGTCTAGGTAAAAAGGTTGGCTTAATTGATGCTGATATTTATGGATTCAGTGTGCCTGATATGATGGGTGTTACAGATATGCCTAAAGTGGTAGACAATCGAATTTTCCCTGTTGATCGTTTAGGTGTAAAAATGATTTCAATGGGCTTCTTTGTTGAAAATAACGCACCGATTGTATGGCGTGGACCAATGTTAGGCAAAGTGTTAGATCAGTTCTTCCGTGATGTAGAATGGGGTGAGCTAGACTATCTACTATTGGATTTACCACCAGGTACAGGTGACGTTGCATTAGATATTCACCAAATGCTTCCTTCATCAAAAGAAATTGTCGTAACAACACCACATCCAACGGCCGCTTTCGTTGCAGCTCGTGCAGGTGCAATGGCTTTACAAACAGATCATGAAATTTTGGGTGTTATTGAAAATATGGCATGGTATGAATCGAAATCAGGTGACCGTGAATTTGTATTCGGACAAGGTGGAGGTCCTAAGTTAGCAGATGAATTACGTACTGAGTTACTTGGTCAAATTCCTCTTGGTCAGCCTGACTGGTCAGAAGAAGATTTTGCACCTTCTGTTTATGCTGAAAGACACACAACAGGACAAATTTATTTAGACATCGCGACGAACATCATTAATAAATTAAATAAATAATGAAAACGGATTTCCTCGAACAATGGAGGAAATCCGTTTTTACATATAAGTGGTTACTGAGCGCCTTTTTGCCCATTCCCTTCACCACCACCGCCACCGCCACCAGCTTCTTCTTTTTTACCGCCGCTAGCTTTGCCTGTCTCGCCACCGCTCTTCCTAATAAGCTCCTGCCATTTCGATTGCATAAGCGGACTTTCAATTGTTTCTTTGACGATTTCCTCCGTTTGCTTTCTCATAGTGGAGGATTTAAGAATATTCTCTAACTGCTTTTGCATATCTGGCTGGCCAAAGAAAGCCTCCATATCTTTTTGGAAAGAGGGGTCTTTTATTAATGCCTTCATAATATCCTGTTGTTGCTTTTGCATACTTTTAGCTACAGTTTCCTTAAACTTTGGATCTTCGAATGTTTTCTTCCAAAAGTCTTCAGCTTCTTTGGAAAGCAAGGTAGATTCGGTAGCTTTCTTCACTTCATCATGCTCTAAAACCAATAATTCACGGAAACTTGGTTCCTCTAAAAGCTTCCGCAACGCCTTTTTACCATCCTCGGTTTGTAAAGAGTCGATCATTATTTTTTTTATTTCATCATATGACATGGTAGAGGCTTTCTCTTGTGAACAGGCAGAAAGAAAGAGCATTAGGATTAGTAGTAAGAAGAATTTTCGCATCAATAATCAGTCCTTTCTATAAATAGACTCTTTCAATTATTGTTCACATTTATGAGGACTTTATGTATTGGTTAGGATGAGAAATAGCTTTTTTAACAATGCATTGTTAAAATGAATACAGATATACATAAGAAATTGGGGGACTTTTAGTTGTGACGATACGAAATTGGGCAAAGTTTTTCTTCTTTGCAATGCTCGTTGGTGGCGCAGTCAACGGAATTTGCAGTTTATTTATTCGATGGGACTTCTTCCAACCATATATAACGAACGGTCACTGGGGTGAATTTTTGGCCGGGCTTTTATGGATGGTTTTCTTAGGGTTTACAATGAGTGTTATTGCACAGGCAGGCTTTTTTGCGTATTTAACACTCCATCAAGTGGGAGTTAATATTTTTAGAACACTTACATTATGGAATTGGGTACAGCTATTATTAATTGCTTTTACTATTTTTGATATTATTTTCTTCCGCTTTGTACCAGGTGTAAAAGATGGACAAAGTTGGTTATTCTATGTAGGTTTGTTAATTGTGTTACTATTAGGTGCTATAGTAACAGCCATTCAAAAAGTGAAATTAACAGGAAAAAAACATGTTTTCATTTCGGCATTATTTTTTATGATTGTCGTTACGACACTGGAATGGACAATTGCATTAATGGGTCGCGATGAAAATATTAACGAGTATGTTGCACTTTTACTATTCCCACTACTCGCTGTAAATGCTTATCAATTATTAGTATTACCAAAATATAATGCAAAATCCGAAGAAGATCGTCAAAAATTAGAAGCTCGCCGTAAAGCACGTCGTGAACAAGCTAAAAACGCATAATGAAGAAGAAGTTGCCTCTATTATTTGGAGGCAACTTCTTTGTTATGGTGATTTTTTAGTTTGAACTTTATAGCCGAATATATTTTCCTCAATCGACATAAATTTATTTTGTTGTAGAAATGTATTTAGGTCTTTAAACGAGATGTTACTATTTTGGTGTAATGACATAAAAACAAAATCTCCCTTTTGTAATTTAGGTGTCTTTTCACCTTTCCAGATTAGAGAGGGAGAAAGTATATTCATCTGCTGTTGAAATAAGTTGTTTTGTAAATCCTGCGAATACTGGTGATTTCGTGTTGCAAACCAAAGTGGTGTTTCTTGAAAATACTTTTCATAAATATTAATATCTTTTTGAACGACGGCAAGATCAATTGGCTTATCCACTAAATCCTCTGGCCCTAGTAATCCTGTAGGTAGTTTTCGTTCTTGAATGACTTTTAGGTGCTCTGGTGAACGTTTAATCCATGCAGCATCTAACAATAGAAGCGGATAAGGTTCTTTTACAGTTTTAAGCCAGTCCAATAGGGTTTCATCAGAGAAAGATATTTCGACAATAAGTGATGTACCATAATGACCTTTTGTCACAACTGCTGGAGTATCAGCGATGTTAAATACAGAAATCATAGTAGAATTTATCGGCTTTATAAAGACAAACAGTATTACGATGAAAAGAAGTGAAATCAACGTTTTACGAACCATCATAACAACCTCGTTTCTATTTTTTAACTTCTTTCAGAAGAAGTTCCCATCTCAATAGGTGGTGAGATGAATGCGGATTTAAACTACTTTTCAACGGGAGTCCAAACACCCACTGAAAGAAGTTAAAGCCTCCGGCGGATGTCACGGAATCGGAAAGGAGTTCTTTGTGCAACCACAAAGCTGATTCCGGACGCAATTATGCCAAGGCATAATTGATATAAAAAAAAGTCCTTTTAAAAAAACTTATGATTTAGTGTTGACTTTCATGAACAATCGATGTTATTATGTATAAGTCGCCAAGAGGTGACACAGTAAGTGAAAAAATGAACCTTGAAAACTGAACAAGCAAAACGTAATCAATAAAGTTTTTAGTAGCTAGCCTTGAGTTAGCGAACGAAACAAAATTTTGGACATCAAACATGATGCCAGCAAAACAATTTGAGCTAATCAAATTTCTTTTATGGAGAGTTTGATCCTGGCTCAGGACGAACGCTGGCGGCGTGCCTAATACATGCAAGTCGAGCGAACAGAGAAGGAGCTTGCTCCTTCGACGTTAGCGGCGGACGGGTGAGTAACACGTGGGCAACCTACCTTATAGTTTGGGATAACTCCGGGAAACCGGGGCTAATACCGAATAATCTATTTTACTTCATGGTGAAATACTGAAAGACGGCATCTCGCTGTCGCTATAAGATGGGCCCGCGGCGCATTAGCTAGTTGGTGAGGTAACGGCTCACCAAGGCGACGATGCGTAGCCGACCTGAGAGGGTGATCGGCCACACTGGGACTGAGACACGGCCCAGACTCCTACGGGAGGCAGCAGTAGGGAATCTTCCACAATGGGCGAAAGCCTGATGGAGCAACGCCGCGTGAGTGAAGAAGGTTTTCGGATCGTAAAACTCTGTTGTAAGGGAAGAACAAGTACAGTAGTAACTGGCTGTACCTTGACGGTACCTTATTAGAAAGCCACGGCTAACTACGTGCCAGCAGCCGCGGTAATACGTAGGTGGCAAGCGTTGTCCGGAATTATTGGGCGTAAAGCGCGCGCAGGCGGTCCTTTAAGTCTGATGTGAAAGCCCACGGCTCAACCGTGGAGGGTCATTGGAAACTGGGGGACTTGAGTGCAGAAGAGGAAAGTGGAATTCCAAGTGTAGCGGTGAAATGCGTAGAGATTTGGAGGAACACCAGTGGCGAAGGCGACTTTCTGGTCTGTAACTGACGCTGAGGCGCGAAAGCGTGGGGAGCAAACAGGATTAGATACCCTGGTAGTCCACGCCGTAAACGATGAGTGCTAAGTGTTAGGGGGTTTCCGCCCCTTAGTGCTGCAGCTAACGCATTAAGCACTCCGCCTGGGGAGTACGGTCGCAAGACTGAAACTCAAAGGAATTGACGGGGGCCCGCACAAGCGGTGGAGCATGTGGTTTAATTCGAAGCAACGCGAAGAACCTTACCAGGTCTTGACATCCCGTTGACCACTGTAGAGATATGGTTTTCCCTTCGGGGACAACGGTGACAGGTGGTGCATGGTTGTCGTCAGCTCGTGTCGTGAGATGTTGGGTTAAGTCCCGCAACGAGCGCAACCCTTGATCTTAGTTGCCATCATTTAGTTGGGCACTCTAAGGTGACTGCCGGTGACAAACCGGAGGAAGGTGGGGATGACGTCAAATCATCATGCCCCTTATGACCTGGGCTACACACGTGCTACAATGGACGATACAAACGGTTGCCAACTCGCGAGAGGGAGCTAATCCGATAAAGTCGTTCTCAGTTCGGATTGTAGGCTGCAACTCGCCTACATGAAGCCGGAATCGCTAGTAATCGCGGATCAGCATGCCGCGGTGAATACGTTCCCGGGCCTTGTACACACCGCCCGTCACACCACGAGAGTTTGTAACACCCGAAGTCGGTGGGGTAACCTTTTGGAGCCAGCCGCCGAAGGTGGGATAGATGATTGGGGTGAAGTCGTAACAAGGTAGCCGTATCGGAAGGTGCGGCTGGATCACCTCCTTTCTAAGGATATTTTCGGAATACAAACCTAGGGTTTGTAAGATTACGTTTTGCGTTCAGTTTTGAAGGTTCATCATACGATGAAATACTTCAAAACTTGTTCTTTGAAAACTGGATAAAACGACATTGAAATTGTAACAAACACATTTATTTTTTAAGTTTTTTTATAGGCTTAATAACTTGGTTAAGTTATTAAGGGCGCACGGCGAATGCCTTGGCACTAGGAGCCGATGAAGGACGGCACTAACACCGATATGCTTCGGGGAGCTGTAAGTGAGCTTTGATCCGGAGATTTCCGAATGGGGGAACCCACTACGTTTAATCGCGTAGTATCTTGACGTGAATACATAGCGTCTTGAAGGCAGACCCAGGGAACTGAAACATCTAAGTACCTGGAGGAAGAGAAAGAAAAATCGATTCCCTGAGTAGCGGCGAGCGAAACGGGAAGAGCCCAAACCAAGAGGCTTGCCTCTTGGGGTTGTAGGACACTCTATACGGAGTTACAAAAGAGCGAGTTAGATGAAGCGACTTGGAAAGGTCCGCCAGAGCAGGTAAAAGCCCTGTAGTCGAAAGTTCGTTCTCTCCTGAGTGGATCCTGAGTACGGCGGAACACGTGAAATTCCGTCGGAATCCGGGAGGACCATCTCCCAAGGCTAAATACTACCTAGTGACCGATAGTGAACCAGTACCGTGAGGGAAAGGTGAAAAGCACCCCGGGAGGGGAGTGAAAGAGATCCTGAAACCGTGTGCCTACAAGTAGTTAGAGCCCGTTAATGGGTGATAGCGTGCCTTTTGTAGAATGAACCGGCGAGTTACGATTACGTGCAAGGTTAAGCTTTAGAAGGCGGAGCCGCAGCGAAAGCGAGTCTGAATAGGGCGAAATAGTACGTGGTCGTAGACCCGAAACCAGGTGATCTACCCATGTCCAGGGTGAAGGTGAGGTAACACTTACTGGAGGCCCGAACCCACGCACGTTGAAAAGTGCGGGGATGAGGTGTGGGTAGCGGAGAAATTCCAATCGAACTTGGAGATAGCTGGTTCTCTCCGAAATAGCTTTAGGGCTAGCCTCGTGATGAGAATACTGGAGGTAGAGCACTGTTTGGACTAGGGGGCCATCCCGGTTTACCGAATTCAGACAAACTCCGAATGCCAGATATTTATACACGGGAGTCAGACTGCGAGTGATAAGATCCGTAGTCAAAAGGGAAACAGCCCAGACCACCAGCTAAGGTCCCAAAGTAATCGTTAAGTGGAAAAGGATGTGGCGTTGCACAGACAACCAGGATGTTGGCTTAGAAGCAGCCATCATTTAAAGAGTGCGTAATAGCTCACTGGTCGAGTGACGCTGCGCCGAAAATGTATCGGGGCTAAACGATTCACCGAAGCTGTGGATTGACATCTACGATGTCAGTGGTAGGAGAGCGTTCTAAGTGCGTTGAAGTCAGATCGGAAGGACTGGTGGAGCGCTTAGAAGTGAGAATGCCGGTATGAGTAGCGAAAGACGGGTGAGAATCCCGTCCACCGTATGACTAAGGTTTCCTGAGGAAGGCTCGTCCGCTCAGGGTTAGTCGGGACCTAAGCCGAGGCCGATAGGCGTAGGCGATGGACAACAGGTTGATATTCCTGTACCACCTCCTCACCGTTTGAGAAATGGGGGGACGCAGTAGGATAGGGTAAGCGCGCTGTTGGATATGCGCGTCCAAGCAGTAAGGCGTGTGTGTAGGCAAATCCGCACACTGTAACGTTGAGCTGTGATGGCGAGTCCGTATGGACGAAGTTCCTGATTTCACACTGCCAAGAAAAGCCTCTATCGAGGTGAGAGGTGCCCGTACCGCAAACCGACACAGGTAGTCGAGGAGAGAATCCTAAGGTGTGCGAGAGAACTCTCGTTAAGGAACTCGGCAAAATGACCCCGTAACTTCGGGAGAAGGGGTGCTCTTGAGCGTGCAAGCGCATGAGAGCCGCAGTGAATAGGCCCAGGCGACTGTTTAGCAAAAACACAGGTCTCTGCAAAACCGTAAGGTGACGTATAGGGGCTGACGCCTGCCCGGTGCTGGAAGGTTAAGAGGAGTGGTTAGCGCAAGCGAAGCTGCGAATTGAAGCCCCAGTAAACGGCGGCCGTAACTATAACGGTCCTAAGGTAGCGAAATTCCTTGTCGGGTAAGTTCCGACCCGCACGAAAGGCGTAACGATCTGGGCACTGTCTCAACGAGAGACTCGGTGAAATTATAGTACCTGTGAAGATGCAGGTTACCCGCGACAGGACGGAAAGACCCCGTGGAGCTTTACTGTAGCCTGATATTGAATTTTGGTACAACTTGTACAGGATAGGTAGGAGCCAGAGATCTCGGAGCGCCAGCTTCGAAGGAGGCGTCGGTGGGATACTACCCTGGTTGTATTGAAATTCTAACCCATGCCCCTTAGCGGGGCAGGAGACAGTGTCAGGCGGACAGTTTGACTGGGGCGGTCGCCTCCTAAAAGGTAACGGAGGCGCCCAAAGGTTCCCTCAGAATGGTTGGAAATCATTCGTAGAGTGTAAAGGCACAAGGGAGCTTGACTGCGAGACCTACAAGTCGAGCAGGGTCGAAAGACGGGCTTAGTGATCCGGTGGTTCCGCATGGAAGGGCCATCGCTCAACGGATAAAAGCTACCCCGGGGATAACAGGCTTATCTCCCCCAAGAGTCCACATCGACGGGGAGGTTTGGCACCTCGATGTCGGCTCATCGCATCCTGGGGCTGTAGTCGGTCCCAAGGGTTGGGCTGTTCGCCCATTAAAGCGGTACGCGAGCTGGGTTCAGAACGTCGTGAGACAGTTCGGTCCCTATCCGTCGTGGGCGTAGGAAATTTGAGAGGAGCTGTCCTTAGTACGAGAGGACCGGGATGGACACACCGCTGGTGTACCAGTTGTCTTGCCAAAGGCATCGCTGGGTAGCTATGTGTGGACGGGATAAGTGCTGAAAGCATCTAAGCATGAAGCCCCCCTCAAGATGAGATTTCCCATTACGCAAGTAAGTAAGATCCCTCAAAGACGATGAGGTAGATAGGTTCGAGGTGGAAGTGTGGTGACACATGGAGCTGACGAATACTAATCGATCGAGGACTTAACCAAAACGTTTGAAACATTCAATGCACGTTTATCCAGTTTTGAAAGAATAATTCTTTCAATATGTCTAGTGATGATGGCAAAGAGGTCACACCCGTTCCCATACCGAACACGGAAGTTAAGCTCTTTAGCGCCGATGGTAGTTGGGGGCTTCCCCCTGTGAGAGTAGGACGTCGCTAGGCGCAAAAAGTCGCTGCTGATAAACTCAGTAGTGGCTTTTTTTATACTCCAAAATAACATTAAACAATCTCAATATATATTTAAGAGACATTTCAGCCAAGTGATTGGTGAAATGTCTCTTTATTATTTTATACAGTTGCTGCTGCTCGTAGCTCTATACGACGAATCTTACCAGAAGTTGTTTTTGGTAGCTCATCGATAAAGACAATACTACGAGGATATTTATAAGGGGCTGTTAATGCTTTAACATGCTCCTGTAGTTCTTTTGTTAACTCATCTTCATTACGATCTTTGTAGCCTTCTCGTAAGATGATAAATGCTTTAACAATATGTCCTCTAATTTCATCTGGTGCTGCGACAACAGCACACTCTTGTACAGCTTCATGTTTGTTTAAAGCATCCTCTACTTCAAATGGCCCAATTGTATAGCCTGATGAAATAATAATGTCATCTCCTCGGCCTTCAAACCAGAAGTAACCATCTTCATCGCATTTGGCTTGATCTCCAGTAATATACCAATCTCCACGGAAGGCTGCTTGTGTACGTTCAGGCTCACGATAGTACTCCTTAAATAGAGCAGGAGATGATTTGTGTACTGCAATATCTCCAACTTCTCCAACAGGTGCCTCGTTGCCTTCATGATCTATAATACGGACAATATTGCCTGGGGTAGGGACACCCATAGAACCCGGACGTAACTCAGTATTTTCAAGTGTGCCGATTAATAGAGTATTTTCCGTTTGACCATAGCCATCGCGCACTTTAAGACCGAAGTTATTCATAAATGTTTCGATGACTGGCCGATTTAATGGTTCACCAGCGGAAACAGCACTGCGTAGAGAAGATAGATTATAGTCTTTTAAATTATCAATCTTCGCCATAATTCGATATTCCGTTGGAGTACAGCATAATACATTGACCTTTTCATCATGGAGCAGTTGAAGGTATGTTTTTGCATCAAATCCTCCATGGTATACAAATGCAGTTGCGCCCAGCATTATAGTCGATAAAAACGGGCTCCAAATCCACTTTTGCCACCCTGGAGCTGCTGTAGCCCAAACTAAGTCACCTTCACGTACACAAAGCCATTGTGAAGCAGCTGTCCTAATATGTGCATATCCCCATCCGTGTGAATGGACAACTCCTTTTGGTTTGCCAGTGGTGCCAGATGTATAAGAAAGAAATGCCATATCATCTCTTTTAGTAGCAGCTGCTGTAAATGTATCTGGCTGAGTACTTGCTAAATCATCTAAAGAAGTCCAATTACTTGTAGCAGTACCTATAACTAATTTATTATTTAATGCCTCAACTGAAGAAGTAATTCGATCTACCTCACTTGTGAACGCTTCATAGGCAATTACTGCCCTTGCAGAAGAGTGCTCCATACGATATTCTAAATCACTAGCACGTAGCATTTCTGAACATGAAATAGGAACAATTCCAGCTTTTAGACACCCAAGAAAGACAAAATAAGCCTCAGGAAGACGTGGAATTATAACTAATACGCGATCTCCTTTTTGAAGCCCCTTCTTCGTAAAGGCATGCGCGTATTGATTCATTTTTTTAACAAGTTCAACATAGGAAATAGTTCGACGTTCCTGCTGAGTATTTAGCCATCGTATTGCTTGGCGATCACTATCTTGAGAAAATTTCTCCAATTCCTCTGTAATATTATAGAATTCTGGTGCAATTAAATCGTTTGTTACCATGTGAACATTCCTCCCCCAAACAAATTTAATAGAAAATTCGTAAAACTATTCTCATTTTAACAATTACAATAATATACAGCAAGAATATTCTGTACATAAAACAGAAATATTAGATTTAATAGAGAACTATTAGGCCTGTTGTTAATGTGCAGGAAGACTTCGACAAAAAATATAAAAATTTTCACAAAAAGTATTGCATAATTTATAATGCTTGCTATAATAATAAATGTACTTAAGAGGTTTTAAAAACCGAATTGAATAGTATTGTTCCGAAGTAGCTCAGTTGGTAGTAGCACCTGACTGTTAATCAGGTTGTCGCAGGTTCGAGTCCTGCCTTCGGAGCCATTTTTTTGCCCGTTTTTAAAGATGATGTATACATAAAAAAATTAAAAAAAAGTATTGCATCGTACATTTAAAAATGTTATCATAATACTTGTCTTGTTTGAGACATTAAAAATGGCCCCTTGGTCAAGTGGTTAAGACACCGCCCTTTCACGGCGGTAACACGGGTTCGAATCCCGTAGGGGTCACCATTTTTAAAGCATTGTAGTAGTGCAAAGGCTTAAAAAATAAAATAAAAACTGTGAAGAAATGAACACCTGTTTACTATGGAGGATTAGCTCAGCTGGGAGAGCATCTGCCTTACAAGCAGAGGGTCGGCGGTTCGAGCCCGTCATCCTCCACCATAATGTGTTATTTCGGAGGGGTAGCGAAGTGGCTAAACGCGGCGGACTGTAAATCCGCTCCTTAGGGTTCGGCGGTTCGAATCCGTCCCCCTCCACCAGTTTTTTATTTATGATTGGGGTATAGCCAAGCGGTAAGGCAACGGATTTTGATTCCGTCATGCCTAGGTTCGAATCCTAGTACCCCAGCCATTTTTATTTTGAGCCATTAGCTCAGTTGGTAGAGCATCTGACTTTTAATCAGAGGGTCGAAGGTTCGAGTCCTTCATGGCTCACTTTTATAGAATAAAAAGTGTAACATTAACTACAGATACTAATCTCTTGCTGAAAACAGCAGGAGATTTTTTTATGCTCTTCTTAATTGTATAAATATTCATAAAATTGTAAGGTTGAGCCAAGCAGGATGTAGGCTATACAATAGTCTTACAACTTAAAGGGGGTATGAAAAAATGAATAAACTAAATGTTTCTATTATTGGGGTTCCAACTGATTATGGGCAAACTCGCAGAGGGGTAGATATGGGGCCAAGTGCTATCCGTTACGCAGGTGTTGTAGAGCGCTTGGAGGCAATAGGGCATGTAGTACATGATCAAGGGGATATACGTGTTAGTCAAAAACAAGATGGCACTATTGTTGATAAACAGCTACTTAACTTAGAGGAAGTTATTGATGTAAGTACGTCCTTAGCAAATAGTGTAAATGAAGCAATTGAACAAAAGAAGTTTCCGCTTGTACTTGGTGGCGACCATAGCATTGCTATTGGCACTCTTGCAGGACTTGGTGAGCATTACAAGAATTTAGGTGTTATTTGGTTTGATGCGCACGCTGACTTAAATACACCTGAAACGACACCGTCTGGTAATATACATGGTATGCCATTAGCTGTAAGTATTGGACTTGGTCATGAGCGGTTAGTGAAAATTCGTAATAATGTACCGAAAATTAAACCTGAAAACGTTATTATTATTGGAGCGCGTTCTGTAGATCCAGGAGAACGTGAATTAATTAGTCAGCAAGGAATCAAAGTGTATACAATGCACGAGGTAGATCGTCTTGGAATGACCCGTGTAATGGAAGATGCTCTAGCTTATTTAAGAGAGCGCGATGTAGATGGTTTACATTTATCGCTTGATTTAGATGGGTTAGATCCACTGTATACTCCGGGAGTTGGGACACCTGTACCTGGTGGTATTACGTATCGAGAAAGCCATTTGGCGATGGAAATGCTTCAGGAATCAGGCATGCTAACATCCGCTGAATTCGTTGAGGTTAATCCGATTTTAGATGAAAAGAATAGAACGGCCGATGTTGCAGTAGCGTTAATGGGCTCCTTATTTGGTGAGACCTTAGTTTAAAGAAATTTAACAAAAAATTTCCTATTGTAACAATGTATAAAAATCTTTTGTTATAATTAATAACAAAATGAAACTTTTCTTATCGATGGGCCGTATAGTATAAGACAGTTGTAAAGGTGGAGAAATAAACACAATGGATGCGTTAGTAAACAAGAAAATAAAACAAGTGCTTAAAGGCGATCAAAACGCATTTGCAGATATTGTGAGTCTCTATCAGCACAAACTGTACCAAGTATGCTATAGGATGTTAGGGAACAAGCAAGAATCTGAGGACATTGCACAAGAAGCTTTTGTTCGTGCCTATATGAACTTGCATACTTTTGATCAGAAAAGGAAATTTGCGACGTGGCTTTATCGAATAGCGACAAATCTTTGTATAGACCGTATCAGGAAGAAAAAGCCGGATTACTATTTAGATGCAGAAGTAGCTGGTACAGAAGGGCTTGATATGTATTCGCAGATTGCAGCAGATGACCAGCTACCAGAGGAACAAATAGAGCAAATGGAATTGCAAGATCGGATTCAATATGAAATTGGACGTTTGCCGGATAAATACCGTTCAGTTATAGTATTGAAATATATTGAAGAATTATCATTACAGGAAATTAGCGAGATTTTAGATATGCCTCTTGGAACGGTGAAAACGAGGATTCACCGCGGACGTGAAGCATTACGTAAGCAATTAAACAATCTGTAGGAGGGGGAGCGTCATGAATACTTGTCCAGAGCATATAATAGACTATATCCATGATTATTTAGATGGTGACATTAGTCGTGAGCATGAGCAAGAGTTAAAACGACATTTGCATACATGCAGTGATTGTAAACAGTTGATGCAGGAATTAAGTGAAACAATCGCCTTTGTGAAGAGTGCTTCCCACATTACATCACCTCCGCATTTTGAAGAAGCCGTGATGGCTCGTTTACCGAAACCCAAAAGTCGTGTAGGTATGCAAAAGTGGATTCGTCGACATCCTCTATTTGCGGCAGCAGCAGTTTTTTGTTTATTCATGAGTGCAACTTTACTAGGTAATTTCATGGATGACCGACAGTTTTCTGTGACTAAACAGCCAAACCTAGTTGTTGAAGGTCAAACGGTAATTGTGCCGGAGGGAGAAGTTGTAAAAGGCGACATTGTTGTTAAAAATGGTGATTTAATTATTGAGGGTGAAGTGGATGGCAATGTTACCGTTATTAACGGACAGTATATGGCATCTTCGGCAGTTGTTTCAGGAAAAATAGAAGAAATAGACGAAGTATTCGAATGGCTTTGGTATACGATTAAAAACTCAGTAAAGTCTGCTGTAACATTCGAGGAGAAACAAGCAACTAAATAACACTCTATACGTCCTAATAGATAGTGCACGTGAGAGGCTGAAAGGTCTACTCTTTTGAGTAGACTTTTTATTTGAAAAAAGTTACATTTGATAAGAATGTGCTATACTTAAATGTGTATGGATTCGCAATGAAAAGTGGGGGATGCCACGTGCAAATTATCGAACATTTCGCTAATTTAACACCTGTGAATATTGTTATTAACTTATTAGATGTACTGCTAGTATGGTACGTTGTTTATAAAATTTTAACCCTCATTAAAGGTACAAAGGCTGTCCAATTATTAAAAGGGATTTTCGTAATTATTATTGCACGCCTTGCTACAGACTTTTTTGGGCTAGAGACGTTAGGTTGGATGTTACAACAAGTCATCGAATTCGGTTTCTTGGCGATTATTATCATTTTCCAACCAGAAATAAGACGTGGTCTTGAACAAATTGGTAGAGGGAAGTTATTCCAACGTTCAATAAGTCAAGTCGAGGAAGAACAAACAAGGCTTATTGAGGCAATGAAGAAATCTGTTAGTTATATGGCCAAACGTCGTATAGGGGCGTTAATTTCTATTGAAAAAGAAACTGGTCTAAATGAATATATTGAAACGGGCATAGGTCTAAATGCTGAGATTTCATCTGAGTTACTGATCAACATTTTTATACCTAATACTCCGCTACATGATGGAGCCGTTATTATGCAGAAAGATAAAATATCAGCAGCAGCTTGTTATTTACCGCTTTCTGAGAGCCCGTTTATCTCAAAAGAGCTTGGGACACGTCACCGTGCTGCACTTGGCCTAAGTGAAGTGACAGATGCCATAACAATTGTCGTATCAGAGGAAACCGGCGCCATTAGTCTTACACTGAATGGTAATCTACATCGGAATCTTTCTTTAGAGGAATTCGAAGGACTGTTACGTAAGATGTGGTTCGGATCAGCACAGGAATCAAATGCAGCCTCTAAGTTAACTTGGAGGGGGAAAAAGAATGGATAAAATGATGGATAGCCCTTGGGTATTACGAATCATCGCGCTATTTTTAGCATTGTTGCTATTTTTCTCCGTTCGTACCGAATTATCTCCTGCAAATAAAACAATAACGAGTGAGCAAACAGAGGTAATTCGCGATGTACCGGTAGATGTTTTTTATGACGATAAGAATCTAATTGTTACAGGAATACCAAAGACAGTAGATGTTACAATAAAAGGTCCAATGCCACTTGTTATTCAAACAAAGGCAACGAAAGATTTTTCTGTTTTTGTGGATTTAAGCAAATTACTTATAGGTGAACATAATGTTAAACTTCAATACGAAAATATTTCGGATAAGTTGCAAGTATCATTTGACCCTGCGACTGTAAAGGTAAACATTGAGGAGAAGGTCACACAGGAGTTTCGTGTTGACCCTGAGCTAAACACTCGTTTAATTGAAGAAGGATATGTTTTAAATGGCATGACTGCTAATCCAGCTACGGTGTATATTACAGGTGCCAAAAGCGCAATTGAAAATATTAGCTATGTGAAAGCTACTGTAACGGGTGAACAAGGCTTGAAAGAACCGTTCTCACAAGTAGCTGCGGTTAAAGTACTAGATCGTGATTTAAATAAGTTAGACGTGACGATTCAACCTGAAACTGTGAAGGTACAAGTAGATATTGGAGCCTACAGTAGAGAGTTGCCTGTTGTGCTTAAGGAAATAGGGAAAGCGCCGGATGGTATTACCGTCGACCAATTAACAATTAGTCCTACAAAGGTAAGAGTATACGGTAGAAAATCTATCATAGATTCTTTAACTGCAATACCAGTAGAGGTTGATTTATCAAACATTACAGAATCAAAAACTTATGAATTTGATGTGAAATTACCAGAAGGTGTGACAAAAGTATCTGATTCAAAAATTAAAGTGAAAGCAGATATTACGAAGGTAGAGCAGGAAAAAACAACAACGACAACAACGACAACAACAACTACTACTCCTACTCCTGACCCTAAACCTAAACCTACTCCTTCGCCACCTTCGGAGGAGACTAGCACTCCTTCTGAGCACAACACGCCACCTCCTGATAAAACAGAAGAAGTAGAAGAAGATATTGATTCTTAAACAATAACTGACTATAATTTTATTTTGATTCAGTAGAGATTTCGTTCTCTATCGGTAAGGGTACTTATTTTCGGGTTTGAAACGTTAACGAGAATAAGTTGCTCAGGCTAAAATCGAAATACCTATGCTAAATTTATCTGTGCTGATTACAAGGCAAGATAAATTTACATAGGGGTATAATTAATAGTTACCAGTGAATGAACGAAAATAGACTTTTCCAAAAGTAAGCAGACGAGTGGTTTAGTTGTCAGTGTAGACAAGCGTAACCACCGTCTTGCATTGAAGGAGAGAATAATCAAAATGGGTAAATATTTTGGAACAGATGGCGTCCGTGGAGTCGCGAATAGTGAATTAACACCGGAGCTTGCATTTAAACTTGGCCGCGTAGGTGGCTACGTTTTAACGAAGGATGCAACTGACCGTCCAAAGGTATTAATCGGTCGTGACACACGTATTTCAGGTGAAATGCTTGAAGGTGCACTTGTAGCTGGTCTTTTATCAATCGGCGTAGAGGTAATGCGTCTTGGTGTTATTTCGACACCAGGTGTGGCTTATCTTACTCGAATAATGAGCGCAAATGCAGGCGTTATGATTTCAGCTTCACATAACCCAGTAGCTGACAATGGTATTAAATTTTTCGGTCCTGATGGCTTTAAGCTAACAGATGCACAAGAAGCTGAAATTGAAGCAATATTAGATGCTCAAGAAGATACTTTACCACGTCCAATCGGGGCAGATTTAGGTTCTGTAAGCGACTACTTCGAGGGTGGACAAAAATATATTCAATACTTAAAACAAACAGTGACTGAAGAATTTGATGGTATTCATGTAGCATTAGATTGTGCGCATGGCGCTACTTCTTCACTAGCGACACATCTATTTGCAGATTTAGAAGCAGATATCTCAACGATGGGTGCCTCACCAACAGGCTTAAATATTAATGAAGGTGTTGGTTCAACACATCCAGAAGGATTAGCTAAATTTGTCACAGAAAAGGGTGCTGATGTTGGTTTAGCATTCGATGGCGATGGTGACCGTTTAATCGCAGTAGATGAAAACGGTAAAATTGTTGATGGTGATCAAATTATGTTCATCATCGGTAAGCATTTAAATGCAGTTGGTCGCTTGAAAAAGCAAACGATCGTTTCAACGGTTATGAGTAACATGGGCTTCTACAAAGCTGTTGAAGATAACGATATGCATAGTGTACAAACAGCTGTAGGTGATCGTTATGTCGTGGAAGAAATGCGTGCTAATGATTATAATCTAGGTGGCGAGCAATCTGGTCATATTGTTTTCCTAGACTTTAACACAACTGGTGATGGCTTATTAACAGGTATTCAGCTTGTCAACATTATGAAAGCTACTGGTAAAAAACTATCAGAGCTTGCTTCTGAAATGAAAATTTTCCCGCAGCGTTTAGTCAACGTACGTGTAACAGACAAGCATGCTGTGACGGAAAATGCTAAAGTTGCCGCAGTGATTGCTGAGGTAGAAGCAGATATGGCCGGTAATGGTCGCGTGTTAGTGCGTCCTTCTGGTACTGAGCCACTTGTACGAGTAATGGTGGAAGCGGCTACAGAAGAAGACTGCGAGCGTTACGTAGAGCGTATAGCAGATGTTGTCCGAACTGAAATGGGCTTAACTGAATAATTAAATAGAATATAAACTCGATTTCCTTTATAGGAGGTCGAGTTTTTTATGTGCGCCCGGCATGCGTATGAACTATAGGGTGCAAGTCCCGAACCCCGAAGACAGAAGTAGAGGTTAGCCAAGAGCAAGGGTGTCCGTGGCGACGCGGAATCTGAAGGAAGCTGGAGGCAAAACACCGGTCCGAGGAACACGAACCTCATAGTAGGCTAGGTATGATTGGATGAGTGTGCATAACAACACAAAATCCTTTCTGTCGAAGGTCATATCGAGTAAATGAGGCGGATAGATGGTGTGAAAGTGCATACGCTTACCCGGGGAGGTCTGATGGAAACGTGAAGTACCCTTCATAACCTGCTTGATGACAAGTAGCTGAACCATCAGAAGTCAGCAGAGGTCATAGTACCGTTAACATGGGAAGGACCGAACCATGAAGGAGTGTGGAATAAACTCAAATTTCACTTATTCGATGAAGCAGACAATCCAAAGATGGACTTATTTAGTGGAAGAAATGGTGAATCCCATGGGAGACATTAAGAGGGCTGAGAATACAAGTGGCAAGGAGAGACCGAAAAGCACAACGAATAGGGAGATACAAAATCGCTGTTCGTCAGACTACATGGAACCGCCGTATACGGATCCGTACGTACGGTGGTGTGAGAGGTCGGGAGTTAATCACTCCCTCCTACTCGATTTTTTTGGTTCCGTATAAATGAAAGTGAATGATAGAAAACATGACCTTAATTATTGAAAGCTCTACCAATGGAAGAATGAATGTTTTCAAAGAGAATGGGAACAGTAGTACAGAGTCACAATGATAAGGAGTGTTGTATTGCAATGGCTAAAATTGCTACATTGATTACCAATATGTTTGAGGACGCTGAATTTACGAGTCCTAAAGGAGCATTAGAAGCGGCAGGTCATGAACTAATAACGATTGATACGACAGCAGGCATTGAGGTAGAAGGTAAGCATGGTGAGAAAGTAAAAATTGATAAAGATATCGATGAGGTAAGTGCTTCAGAATTCGATGCGTTGTTCATCCCAGGTGGTTTTTCTCCTGATATACTACGTGTAGATGATCGTATTGTGGCATTTGTAAAAGAATTTATGGATGAGATGAAACCAACCTTTGCTATTTGTCATGGACCTCAACTACTTATTACAGCAAAAACATTAAATGGTCGCGACGCAACTGGCTACAAATCAATTCGAGTAGATTTAGAAAATGCAGGTGCGATATTCCACGACGAGGAAGTATTTGTTTGTCAAAAACAATTAGTAACAAGTCGTACACCGGAGGATCTACCAGCATTTAATCGAGAAATTGTAAAATTACTGGAGAGTAAAGAAAGCTAAGCATAAAAGGCACAAGTGAGTTTGCCTGTGCCTTTTTTCTATAAATTCAATTACAAAGTCCTACTTCTTTTTCAACGCTATAATAGCATTGGTAATTTGCCCAAGTCCGATACCAATGATAATACCAACACCGGCACCAATTGCAGTATCGATCCAGCCTCTATCAAAGAAAGCTTCATATCCACCGCCAGTTAGAAAACCAGTTAATCCGCCGATGCCTAATCCTAAAAACAGGAAGCCGCCATAAAACAACCCGATTGCCTCATAATCTGCGGGATCACGATTTTCGTAATATTGCTGGAAGCGTTCATTTAAATCCTCAGATTGCTCAGAATTACTGGCGAATTTTAATTCCTTGCTAGCTTTATCAAAAGCTTCTTGCTCCGTTAAACCTTGTGACATCAAATCATTCATATAATCACTCATATAGAGTATCATGTCGTCTTGTGCTTCTCGTCCCTGATCGGAACGTCCTTTAAACTTGGACAGTTGCTTGTCGATTTTCGTTTAGTTTGCCCGCTTTTCTTGCGCAACTTCTCCATATAAGTCATTTCGGCGTCCTGCAAATAATTCTGGGATTGTTCTTTCGAAAAACGATTAATTCTCTCCTGAATTTCACGACTAAAGCTCATTTTTGTTCCCTCCATTATTTCTTAAAATTTCAATACGACTACTAAAAAAATCCCATTTAGCCCAGAAGGACATCAATTTTTCTCGTCCTTGTTCATTAAGTGTATAAAATTTCCTCGGTGGACCCATTTCAGATGGCTTCTTGACTATATTGACAAGACGATTTCTTTCCAACCGCATAAGTAACGCATACACAGTCCCTTCAGCTATACCTTCGAACCCCATCTGCGTGAGATACTTGACAATCTCATAACCATATATTTCACCACGGCTAATGATTTCTAATACAATACCTTCTAAAACTCCTTTGAGCATTTCACTCAGATTATCCACGATCTCACCCCCCAGGCTTTGCTTTACATGTACTAAGTGTTGCTAAGTACTGGCTTTGTCAAGTGATTAAAAGTGGGATTTTTATCTTCGGCTCTGTTCAAAACAAATCTATAACAGAAAATATTTGTTGCTGACTTAAGGAAAAAAGCATTCATATTTTTAATTTCTTTCAGCAAATGTTTTATTGTAGCGAGAGCAAAGCGACAGCTACAGATGTCTTTTGTAGCGAAAGCAAAGCTACAGCTACAATGCCTAGTTATCATTGATTAAGAGTCTCAAGAAAATGTTTTATAGCAGATTGTTTGTCTACTTTTTGTCACTAAAAAGTAGGATAAATAGGTGTTTTTTATAACGAAAATTTGACGTACAGCATATGATTGAGTATGATGGAGAAGTTGAATATGAGGTCCGACCTCATCATTTAACGAGAGCGCATAAGGAGGGAAGAAAGCGCAAAATCGGAAAACAATTATAGCGCCTGAGCTGAAGAAATTGGACGAAACTATCTTCAGCAGACGAGGTGGAGGTTTATCGAAAATTCGGCGGATACCTCCCGATCGACATACCCGATTGTCACTTTCCGTTTTGAAAGCATTTGAGTGATTGAATGTACAGAAAATGGAGAAGGTATAGTTAAAGCAATAGATAAATAGAGAAACCTCACGTATCGAATGGTTACTATTCAGATGGCTGAATGAGTGTTAACAATGTGCATGTATTGAATGCTAATTTTAAGAATAATTGATTTAGCAAAGCATTTACATTCACAAAAAATTCGATAGGTTGAGGTCTAGTTTGTCATTGCGTCAAATTGACAATATCGGAGGAAAAGAAATTTATGTGTGGAATTGTAGGATATATTGGAGAATCAGATGCAAAGGAAATTTTATTAAAAGGTTTAGAAAAACTAGAGTATCGTGGCTATGACTCAGCGGGTATTGCAGTACGTAACGAAGATGGTGTAACAGTCTTCAAAGAAAAGGGACGTATTGCAGATTTACGTGACGCAGTGGATGAGGACGTTGCTGCAAAAGTTGGTATTGGTCATACACGTTGGGCAACTCATGGTGTGCCAAACCGTTTGAATGCACACCCTCACCAAAGTGCATCAGGACGCTTTACGCTAGTACACAACGGAGTTATTGAAAACTATCATTTATTACAAAAAACATATTTAAAAGGCATTCCGATGAAATCTGATACAGACACAGAAGTCATCGTGCAATTAGTTGAGCTATTTGTGAAGGAAGGTTTAAGCACGGCTGAGGCGTTCCGTAAAACTTTATCTTTATTACACGGCTCTTACGCATTAGCTCTTTTAGATGCAGAAGCGGCAGATACAATTTTCGTTGCGAAAAACAAATCTCCACTTTTAGTAGGTGTTGGTGAAGGCTTTAATGTTGTAGCTTCAGATGCGATGGCGATGCTACAGGTAACAGATCAATATGTGGAACTACACGATAAAGAGGTCGTAATCGTACACAAAGCTAGCGTTGAAATTACAAAGTTAGACGGTACAATAGTAGAGCGTGCACCATATACGGCAGAGCTTGACATGAGCGATATTGAAAAAGGTACGTACCCTCACTATATGCTAAAAGAAATGGATGAGCAGCCAACAGTTATTCGTAAAATCATTCAAGCGTACGAAGGTGAGAATGGCGATTTAACAATTGATGCTAATATTTTAGAAGCATTACGAGCAGCAGACCGTCTATATATTATTGCAGCCGGCACAAGCTATCATGCAGGTCTAATCGGTAAGCAATATTTCGAAAAAATGGCTGGTATCCCAGTGGAAGTTCATATTTCAAGTGAATTCGGCTACAATATGCCATTACTTTCAGAAAAACCACTTTTTATCTTTATTACACAATCAGGTGAAACAGCAGATAGCCGTCAAGTACTTGTGAAAATTAAAGAGCTTGGTTATCCAACATTAACTATTACAAACGTACCTGGCTCTACACTTTCACGTGAGGCGGACCATACACTGTTATTACATGCAGGCCCAGAAATTGCAGTAGCTTCTACAAAAGCGTACGTAGCGCAAGTAGCTGTACTTGCTGTAACAGCATATGTAACAGCGAAAGCTAATGGCAAAGGCTTAGAATTCGATTTAAAACAAGAACTTGCAATTGCAGCCAACGGTATCCAAACAATTATCGATTCAAAAGATGTTTTAGAGGATATCGCTGAAGACTACTTAAGAATTGCACGCAACGCATTCTTCATCGGCCGTAACATAGACTTCTATGTAAGCCTTGAGGGTGCCTTGAAGCTAAAAGAAATCTCTTATATCCAAGCAGAAGGCTTTGCAGGTGGCGAGCTAAAACACGGAACAATTGCCTTGATCGAAGAAGGTACACCGGTGTTTGCCCTTGTTACACAAGAAGCAGTAGGATTAAACATCCGTGGTAACGTCAAAGAGGTAGCTGCACGTGGAGCATACCCATGCATTATTGCCATGGCTGGCGTAGATGAAGATGGGGACCGTTTAGTAATCCCTCAAGTTAACGAATTACTAACACCACTTGTATCTGTAGTACCATTACAGTTAATTAGCTATTACGCAGCACTACACCGTCGCTGTGATGTGGATAAACCACGTAACTTGGCTAAATCGGTGACTGTTGAGTAATTGTTGAGTTAGAGTTCGCTTGTGAGTTATAACTAATGCTGTCACAATTTATAATTATGTTTGTCATAAATATATAAGATGTTGTGGCATCAAAAGTAAGCCTTGATACAGTGTAGACGTTACTGTATCAAGGTTTTTTGTTTTTTCTCAAAGTGTGTTTTTAATTATAAAATACTTACCCATACCGTTGAATACTAAAGAAATAATTATAATTAATATTGTCACTTCATCAAAATTGTAACCAACTAAAGTTATGAAGGGAATATGATGTGTTTGATTTAAATTCCGAATATTCTGCCGGCTGCATAATTTTTTATTAATCCATAAAATTTTTACATTGCGAAAAAAGATGTTTGGCCATTGTAGCTTCCCGTTATCTAATCGTTTATAAAGCATGGCGAAGCCATCTCCATCAAAATACAAACATTTATAACGATCTTTGCTTGTTCCAGAAAATAAGAAGATGGAATCGCTATAGGGATCGAGTTCAAAGAATCCTGAATGAGCGTTGCGAGACCGTCGATTTCTTTACGCATATCAGTCTTGCCACAAATAATATAGATATTTTTTACGCTCGTAAAATCATGCTTCATCGATTATTCAACTCCTTCATAATCGTTTCAATGATGTGCTCATCTACGCCGTTGAAGAAGGAGATTTCTGCGATAGCTGTTTTAATGACGCAGCTGGGGCAATCGGAATATTGAGGTGAATGATTAGAAGAAAATTCGTCAGTGATAGGATCGAGTGTTACAGGGACAATTGTTAGTTTGGTAGTTAACATAAAGAAGCACCTCCTTCATTTTGATATGCTCCCCATTAGGTAGACAGATTAAAAAATAAAATCTGTTTATTAAATGGGGAGTTTTTTTATGACGAAACAACTAATAACACCTGAAATGAAATTGTTAGCTCTTCAATATGTAGAGGAAGAGCTTTATTCTATTCGAGAAATTTGTGAAAAGTACGCTATTTCGACTTACACATTTAAAAGCTGGCGTACTAAATTTAAAACCGGGGGAATTGAAGCATTAACGCCAGCTAAGAAAAATAAGTTTTACTCCAAAGAACTAAAAGAACGAGCAGTAGCAGACTACTTAACAAAAAAGTATTCAATGTACGAAATCCTCTCAACATATGAAATTAGCAGTTGGTCGTTGTTCAAATCATGGTTAAAAACCTATACTAGTCATAGTGAATTAAAAGATTCGGGTAAAGGAATGAGCCAAACTATGACTAAAGGAAGAAAAACAACCGTAGTAGAACGCATTGAAATCGTCAAAGCCTGCCTAGCAAACGCGAAGAATTATCAAGAGACAGCAGCACAATATGAGGTATCTTATCAACAGGTGTATCAATGGGTACGTAAGTTTGAACAAGATGGGGAAAAGGCCCTTCAAGATCAACGAGGTCGTACAAAACCAGCAGAAGAACGCACACCAGAAGATGAATTACGCTTAAAAATTCAACAGATGGAGCGCGAAAATGAACGATTACGTGCAGAAAATTTACTACTAAAAAAGTTAGAGGAAATCGAAAGGAGGTATCGTTAAGTAAAGTTCGGATTCAAAGCCTTTATTTCGCGATCCAAGAGCTAGCGAAGCATGAAAACTTATCGATTATTTTATTATGTAAAATCGCCAAGGTATCCCGTGCAGCTTATTACAAATGGCTCAATCGTCAACCCTCAGCACGGGAATTGGAGAACCAACAGCTAATGGCGTCTATCCAACACTTATATACACAAATAGATGGCATTTATGGCTACCGCCGTATCGCAATGACTATTAACCGCCAACGTGAAAAAGAAAACTTAGCGAAAGTGAATAAGAAGCGTATTCATCGTCTAATGCAAATTTGTGGTTTAGAGGCGGTGATTCGCCGTCGTCCGAAAAAGTACCGAAAGGTGAAACCGGATTACGTAGCAGAAAACGTGTTAGCACGTATGTTTACAGCCGAAAAGCCGAATCAGAAATGGTGTACAGATGTGACGGAGTTCAAGTATGGTAACGGTAAGAAGGCTTATTTAAGTGCGATTATCGATCTTTATGATAAGTCCATTGTGAGTTACGTATTAGGTCATTCAAACAATAATGACCTTGTTTTTGAGACGGTAAGACCAGCTATTCGTCAACTGTCAAAAGATGAGTTTCCGCTTTTACATAGTGATCGTGGGTATCAATATACATCTAAAGAATTTAAGCGAATTATGAAGAAGGCAAAACTAACACATAGTATGTCGAGAGTCGGCCGTTGCATCGATAATGGGCCAATTGAAGCGTTTTGGGGGACACTGAAAGTAGAAAAGTATTATTTACATAAGTTTGAGACGTTTGAGGCATTAAAACACGCCATTGATACGTACATCGAATTCTATAACAACGAACGTTATCAAGAAACATTAAACGGCTTGAGTCCTTTAGAATTCAGGACTCAAGCCGCTTAAAGCATTTTTATTATTTCCACTGTCTACTTGACAGGGAGCAGTTCATTTGATACGTCTATCGTACCGGAGGTGCCTAGTTGTTTATATGCGTTATTTGATTACGGGCTTAAATTTTTACTAGATTTATATGTAATAATTTAGAGTTAAATATTTAATGGAATATAACAAATCTAGAGCTATCAATAAGATCGTTTATATCCTTTATATGCTCTTCAAAGAAAACTCTTGATGAATATAAACATTTCTAAAAATCGGAGCATTCCACAATAGATAACTTTCTAACTAAATATAACTATATAGTTTAAATTAAAATTTCGACATTTATTGCTCTGAGTTTACCGGTATAACTTCTTCTGCCACGCGTTCACCTATATCATGTACTCGTGAAAGATTGTCCACAATTACAGGAAGGTCACCTACTGCATCTTTAAACATCCATATATAGGATATTATCGCGTAGATGGTACCAACTGATATCCCTTGGATATTAGTGAGTCTCAGGAGCGTTGCGAGTGTTAAGACAATAACAACAATTTCTACTCCACCCCAAGTCGTAGCTTCAGCGTTTGAAATCGATACGCGCCAAAATCGCAACCTTACAAAGTGACGCCGAACAATGGCCAGTGGCTGATGGGCGATGATGTCCGGTTCTACCTCTAATCGATCGTTAAGTGCGCTATTTAGACGATAAGCACGTTGAGCGAACCATCGATTGATTATTACAATTGGAATCATTGCCGATAATCCGAAGATGCCCACAAATGGATCGTAAATAAACAACATAGTAATTGCACCAATAAAACGAATCGACGCTGTCGCAATCGCGGGTACTTCTATTTGAAAAAAATCCACAATCTCTCGAGATAATGAAGTTCTTCCCACAATCTTATTTCCTTCCACACCACCAGCACGCTGACGCTCAACCATATCAACAGCGATATGAGAGTAAATACCGATAAAAACCTTCGTATCGTAGACATGTCGGAATAGCCCGACAAATAGGTGAATAATCCATAACGTAGCAATTGGTACAAGACTTGCAGGGCGTCCCTCCAACAATCCATCAATTGCAAGACCTAGTACAGCAGCATAGAGAAGTTCACAAATATTCTCAATAACTGTTAATGTATAAGTAAAGCTAAGACCTTTATAATTTTGGGACCAGATTCCTTTAAGTAATTGCGCCACGGAGGAATTTATTTTTTTCACGTTATCAACCTCTTATATATATTGATCAATGATGCTTATGTAGCAAATTATCCAGGAGATTTCTTTTTCATTTGTAATTAATTTTTTTATTATTAGTATATTATTTCAATAAAATGAGACCTACCATTCCAAGACAATCTTCTCAAAGCGAAGAGAAGTTCAACAATAATAGTTCCAATGGTACTGTTAATTTAATTTGTTGATTTTTACTTTTTACAGAATCCCATGATTCTGTTCAAATTCTTGTTTTGTCATTCCATAGCAAATACCATTATGGTAGTTGACCCTCTTTCATGAAACCTAATTTTTCATGCAGGTCCATAGATGGCTTATTGAAAGAGTAAATGGTTACTTTTTGATATGCGCGCTCTGAAAAGAAGAAGTGAAGAACCATAAGAATCATTTCTTTTGCATAACCTTTACCTCTCTATGAATCAAATACAGCTAAATAATAATCAAAAATATTATCACGGGCAGAACCGCTTTAAGAATTTCACATCTCGGACAATTCTTTTTTTCGTTGCATACGGAACTTCTCGTCTTTTAAAAATTTCAATTGAAAACCATTCATGTTTTTAGATAATTTTCCTTGTTCTATAGTATTTAAGTTATTAGCAAAAAAGGCAATTTCCGTCTGATTACCATCTTTATCTTTTGCATAGAACGCTTGTGTCAAAACAAATGCAGTAGATCCATCTTTTTGGCCTGCGTGAGTTAGCCATTTGCGGTTTTTAGGATTTTGCATCAATTGTTCCATAACTGGATCAAGATACTTATGTACATCTTCATTAAAATATTTTTTACTATTGAGCTTTTCTAAAATAGAAATGTAGTCCGCTGTAGTTGCTTTTACCAAACGATCAGACCATATTTTTTGTATATCCATATTTAGAATTTTTAATGACTGTTTTTTCTCCTCATTAGTAAGAGGATTCTTTAACCAGTTATTATGAATATTCAGCGCTCGATCCCGATATTCAGTCATATCCATATTTCCAAAGCTTTCAATGTTTCTTCTTTAGTTAGACTCTTTTCATCCATCAATTGAGTAGGAATATATACTACACTTGAGATTGGATATAAAGGTTCATGATCTAATAGATTCAAACTCTTTAGAACCTCATTAATATTTTGAAGCACTAGCACTTGCATTAAATATTCCGTATTTGCATTGGAACTATAAGCAATCATTCCATTCGCCATTTCACTTAAAGGTACGCTATCACTATTTTTGCTCTGATTTAACTCAGATATCCATGCTTCATGTGCCCCACCGTCTGTTTCTAATTCCTTTAAACTAACTTGTTGCTGAGGATTTATACGTCTGTCTGATGCCTGTTGTGCATATTCTATGGCTACAATAATTTTAACCGTGCTTGCTAAAGGAAATTGCTTATTCGTATTAACATCTATCCATTCTTCATTATTGTAATTAATCGCTAAAGATACATTCCCACTATCTATATTTTTCTTGATGAATTGTACAATATATTCAGGATTCGCTTCATTTTCTTTCTTAAAAATCCAATTCCCATCACTAAACCACCGCAAAATACTATACCCGCAATAATCTAAAATAACATTTTTTTAAATTAATACCCCCATTATTAATATTACTAGCTCCATTGCCAAGAATTATTTCTTTCCACCCGAGTATAAAGACAAACCATCAAATATGTAAGTATGCACATTTAGTACAGGTACTTTCATTAAGGTAAGTGTCCCCCCACTTAAATGTTGTTTTCAACTAGCCGGTGCATTTGTCGAACAAGTCATTTCAGCTAACATAAAATCTGTCAAACCTTTCATTATATCGATTAACGATTTTCAAGACTAGGAATATTGAACGGGAGTTGAACTCTTAGGCAATATCCCTTTTCTTATACTTTGTTTTATTAAGAATGTATATGGTTGAAATTAAGAATTCGTTCAACTAATAATCAGTGGAGATGAAGAAAGTCCCCACTGATTAAAGTTTCACTTTATATAATTTGCTTTACTTACTTTATCAATTAGTAGAATGCCATCATATTGATCGAGTGGAACTAGACTTTCCTCTATGATTCCCCAGCTATATGATAAGCGTGGCTCAAACATCCATGAGTTCCCTCGTATTTCAGGTATTTTTTTATTTGGTTTAATGCACCTGGTGATTGCTTTATTCATTCCTAATTTATCAGTTGGGGTGACCCTAAGTTACAAATAAAAATGATCAGGCGCTCATAAAATAGTGAGTACCTGGTCATTTTTTTGTATGTCATTTAGATATAAATGATATATTTACGATAAATAAAGCTGATACATTGAGGTTTCTTCATCCAAAGATTTTGCAATGTTAAAAGCCTCTTGCTGAGTTTTATTATTTTGAATAATTTCATACATAAATCGTATTAAAAACATTAGATTTGCAGTTCCATCTATGTAATCATTTGGAGCAATATAAGAATGACAGCCACTTTTTAAGAATGCTGATGCTAATTGTTCAACACCTAATGTACAGCCAGTCGCGATAACTTTTGTATCATTTAATTTTGAATAACGCATCACTTCCTCAGGACCAAAAAATTCTCCTCGGGGCTCGTTTATTTCATAAACATCTTCTCCTAGCTCATTAATACATAATCTTCCTTCATCACCGTGAAAATTCAGAATTAAATAATCAATCTTTTCGTCTCGATCTTCTCCTGATAACAAATCTATAAGATCGTTGGGTCTGCCTATCCAATGTACTGTAACTCTTGCCCCAAAGTACTCAAGGATTGAACGTAAGGCATACGATTCCATATCAGTATCTGGACCAACGGCTAAACTAACATATAATTCTGGTTTACTCATTTTAATAACTCCTTTTTATCTTTATTAGGAAAATGTTCTCGCTTTACAAGTCTTGATTTCTCGAAACCAAGGACATGCTAACATTTAAAGATTAGATAAAAAACTGGCAAAATAATTGCCCTTGTTGTTTTATTATAGAAACGTTTCTCGTTTCAATAACATTTTCCTATTATTCGTTATAATAGGGTGTATAGTTACCATACAGTCAATAGATATGTGGGAAATTTCATTTAAAATGGGTAAAATTATAAAATTTGTTTTTATTTAAAATTAGTTGAAAAAGTAACTAGTGGAAAATTAAACGGCATTAAATATCTTATTTTACCTTATGCCCCATCGACCGTATCTCAACGAGGGATAGCCGACAAAGCTAGCAATGACGTGTTTTGGTCTCCACAATCTCAAAACCAACCATCTAGTTCTTTTAATCTTTCAACAAGCTTTTTACATGAATTTAACGCTCGCGATGAATATTAGCTGGCGACTGGGTGATCATATCTTTTTGTTGCAAAAATAAGAACGCTAGTTCTATGGTGTGTGCAAACGAATGTTCTTGATGAGAGGGCGAGGTTATGATAAAAGACCGTGGAAATATCAAGTGGACAGCGATGATGCTACGGAGCATTTAGCTGAAATTCGAGAATGGAAGAAAGAGCAATTTTATGATAAAAAGCGAGAATTAATTGAGTGGGAGCTAGAGGAAATTGAGCAAACGATTCAACGTGCCTTCAAATTACGGCAACTAGTTACATTAACGTTATGGCAAAATCATAATTTGGGTAACAAAACTGGATTCGTTACAGGGATGGATCCGTACAAAAAGGAACTATTACTGGATACTGATATATCAGGAAAACGTATTGCATTTAATGATAGACGCAAGGTTGGTGGACACTGATGATTAATTAGACATGGCAATCAGGTCATTACACGACTAATCATCACTTCAACGTTATTTATAAATAACATCAAATCTAATTACCACTCATTCCTTATATTTCTTGTATTTTTGTTTTATTTCCGTGAAATAATAGATGTGTCATAAAGCGTAAATTTTCCATTTTTATATGTCTCCTAAACAAAAACAAATTTAATAAATTTACCCATATATATATTGACTGTATGGTAACTATACACCTTATTATAATAAAGATCACTTGGAAGCTTTGACATAGTAAAGGCGTTTGTCAAATAAGATTCTAGGAGGAATCTTTAAATGTGAGCGTGCTCTTGCGTTTCGAGGAATCTAGAATTATATGTTGGTTTAGTTGTTGATCCAAATAATGATATGGATGCCTTATGTTCAATCCTTGAGTACTTTTGGGCAAGAGATACAGTACATTTGATAGATTGGTTTGTAAAGTGATTAATGGGAATTAGGCAACAAGAAAAATATTCACTCTTTATTGTACTGACATAAACATGGCATTGAGTACAGATTGTGCTTATGTAATCTCAAGCAGATTAATTCTGGAAATATGGTAATTAGGAGTTGTTGTTTTTTGGAGTTAGGATTTTGGATAGTTATAATTTTTCTATTGTTTTATGAGCCGATTATTGGCTATTTTGGATTTCAAAAATTTAAAAAGAATGTAGAAATATATGAGAATGCAAGAATCAAATATTATATAAATACTATGATTGGTATTTGGATTCCAACTGTATTCATTTTAGTGTTAGTTGCGTTTACTGACCTAACACTACAACAAATTGGGTTGAAAATCCCAAGAATAAATACAGAGGTTCTCGGAACTTGGTTTACCTATTTAGGACTAGGAATAGGTATTTTATATTTATCATTCGTGTTGTACTATATTTTTGGTTATTTTTTTAGCGATAAAATAAAAAGTCAACTAACCAAAAAGAAATCTGATGAATGGGAAAAATCAGAAGTCTCGCCAATTTTCCCAATAACTAAAAAAGAGAAGAAATTATGGGGTTATGTTTCTATAACAGCAGGAATTACAGAAGAAATTATTTATAGAGGATTCTCGATTTTTGCTTTTACATACTTATTTCCAGATTTATCAGTGTGGATAGTTATTCTTCTCGCCTCAATACTTTTTGGACTTGCACACTCCTATCAGGGATTTGTAATGGGAGTACTAAGAACTACAATTTTTGGGGTTCTGTTTTCAATACTTTATATCGGATTAGATTCGATTATCCCCCTAATATTATTCCACTTCTTATTAGATTACATTGTTAAATTAGGAGATGAAAAATCATAAATTAATTAATATGTGTAATGAGCAAATTAAGGTTATTTTTCACAATTATTGCGGATAAAACTTTTAATAAGGTGTGATAACATGGAGCAATATGTTCCTCTTGAGGATGGTAATATTTATGTGTTTAATGAAGGAAGTGGCCCCCCTGTAGTATTTATTCATGGGACGGCTTCTTACCATTTTTGTTGGCGAAATATATATCCAAGGTTTTCTGAAAGTTATAATGTTTACATTCCTGATTTACTTGGTGCTGGAGAAAGTGATAAGCCAATAAATGGGGAATATAGCAAGGAAGCTCATGCCGATCGTCTTATAGAAACCCTTATGAAACTTAAGGTTCCTCCTGTTCATTTAGTTGGTCATTCAATGGGAGGAGAAATATGTGTACATATAGCATTAAAAGCTCCAGAGCTTGTTAAAAGTCTAACTCTTGTGGCTCCTGATGGGTTTCGGAAAGGAATCAATTCATTCCTTCAAAATCTTGCTAAACGAGGTTGGCTAAATGGTATGTTTAAACAAATGTTAAAACGCCCGCCAAAAGCAAAAATGATGTCACGTATGTTAGGACTTCCAATAGAAAAGCTTACTCCTGAATTAATGGAGGGATGGACAAAACCTTATTCTGACCCTAATATACCTTATGTGATTACCAAAACACTTGCTGATAATGATACAGGAGTCATTTCCGAGAGAGTCGGGGAGTTAAACATGCCAGTTTTATTAATCTACGGGACAGTTGACAAGCTTGTTCCTCATAACGTGTTTAGATCTTATCAGGAAGCTTTACCAGAAGCTAAAGTAGAAAAATTTGAGAACTATGGTCATGTGCTAATGGAAGAATGTCCAGATAAACTAACAGACTCTATCTTGAAATTTATAGATTTCAATAACAATAATTAGATAAATGTATATTTAAGCAGTATTAACATTCTTTTTATTGAACTTATTGTACTAATGGGTGCAAGAGTTTAAGATCAAGCTACCGAAGTCAAAGGTAGCTTTTCTTATTGAGCTAACAGAGCAGGTTTGTTCAATAAGAGACCATTAAAATAAATTATTAAAGTGGTGGTTAGGAAAAATGTTTGGATTTAAAAAGAAAGGTAAAAAATTCGTTATATCAGGTGACAAGATTAAACGATTAATTGAATCTAATGAGGGATGTATTGCTACTGACAGAATAACAGTTGACGGATGTAAAGTTGGTTATATGTATAGAGAAGAACCATACCAAAATGGAAATCCAGATAGCGGTTGGAGATTTATGGCTGGCGACGAAAGTGATGAATATATGGGCAATCCCGATAACCATTCGGTATATCAAGTTAACACGATTTGTAATTTCGACAGAGATATAATACCATTACTTGATTCAACACCAGGGATTGCATATATACGGGATGAAAACGGAAAACTGGTTTTTGATGAAGTGTTGGAAGTACCAGAAGATTAAACGTGTTGGATGTGCCGCCATTAATAGTACTATTCAACTCCCATGAAAGAACTTAATCATCTTTCATTTTCTGTGGTGTAGCGCTGGTTTTTGCGCTACATGGATGGCTAACGGGTGCATAGTTCAATAAGAATTAAACAACTTTATTATCGCTTTACATCAGAAAAATGCGGATTTACAACGTTACGCACTTTATGTTACCAAACGACGCTTTGGGTGTGTTTTCTTATTCAACAAACAGGCCAGATTGTTGAGGAACATTTTCAATAAAATTGGATATTTATGTTGAAATATAGAGTAGAGATTACGATTATTTTCACTTAAACTAACGAGGCAGGATGGTGGAAAAAGGACGGTTGGTTGGAAAAAATCAGTTATGGCAAAACTTATAAGAAACTGTAAAAGTAAAATAAAGCAAGGTGGATATAAATGGAGTTAACAAATTTATTGGATGTTAAAAATCGTGATGAATTACGTCAATGGCTATTAGAAAATCATCAAAATGGAAAAGAATGTTGGGTCATTGTAAAACGAGGTAAACCTAAAAATGAAGAAGTTTTCTGGTATCTAGATGCAGTTGAAGAAGCTATGTGCTTTGGCTGGATAGATAGCACTTGTCGAAAAGCAGAGGAAGGTTTTACTACCCAACGATTATCGCCACGTCGTAAGAACAGTAAATGGACTGAATTGAACAAGGAACGATGCCGCAGAATGGAAAAAATGGGGAGAATGACGGACTCAGGAAGAGCAGTTTTGCCAAATATGTCTATAGCAAGTTTTAAAATAGATGAAGAAATATTATGTGCTTTGAAGGAAAATCCTATAGTATGGAATAATTTTTTAAACTTTCCCTCTTTATATCAACGGGTACGAATAGACAATATTCAAACTTATAAAAAGCAGCCTGATGTTTACAAAAAAAGGTTGGAAAAATTTATAGAAAATACAGAACAAGGAATTATGTATGGAGAATGGAATGATGATGGTAGATTGTTAAACTATTAAATGTTTAGCAGAAATAGGATGAGAACCTCATTCAGATCATTGGAGAAAGGGATACATTTTTGAAACAGTTCCTAAAGTTCTTCCATATGGATTTATAACGTATACAAAACAAACCTAAATAACGTTCCCAAATGGAAGTTTTGGGACGAAATAAAACACTTAAAACGTTGTCATACCAATGTATTAAGTGTTTTTTCTTATTTCATTCATATACCCCTTTTTATGCACTATCGTTTGAACTTAGATACAACAAAGCTTTCAATGCTGTTCAAAAGAAATTGCACTGAGTCATATTTTGAATAAAAACTTGCATATACAGCGGATTCCTAAACGTTATAAATCAACCTTTTCTTTTAACATAGCCCTTTTCTTTATTCAATGAGGTGCTTCAGGGCAATAAGGATATATGAGCATGTTTTGAAAAAGATTGATCAAAACATGCTTTTTATATTTATTCTCATATAAAGGATGAAAATTTAATAAGACTTTACAAAGTTACAATCGCATTATAATTTGACTGAAACAGGGAGGAGAATAATTAACACGTATCCTTTCTATCACTATGTATTAAATTCTAATTCTTCAAGTATATGTAACGTTTCTTGTAAAAATAAATCTTGATCTTCTTTACTTTCTAACAAAATACCATCTTCTACACGGTCAAAACGAAAAGCACGTATAATGGCTTTTGTGTAAGCAGCATAAGTTCTTTCTAATTCATTTAAGGGGCGTTCTTTGTTATATGAATCAATAAATAATTTAAACCGCTCTGTTTCATTTAATCTACCTTTGTAGGGGACATGCCAAGCATGATATACACCAACTGCAATACATTCATTTAAATAAACTTCATTTCCAGCTAGATTAAAATCATAAATTGCCAGACTTCCTTGATATTGTTTTAACATGTTGTAATAACAAAAATCACCTTGAATCGCCCCTTGTGGTAAATCACCCCAAATTAGCTTTAATCTTTGACGATAATCATTATATAAAGATTCTATTTTAGTAAATGTGGGGTGCAATTTAAATTGTTTTTTAAAGTCTAAAAAGCTTAACTCATTTTCATCGTAATCCCCAATTGCATCAGTTTGATTTCCACCAAATAAACTCCAAGAAGTAGCTGTGTTGAATGGAGTTGATAGTTGTTGAGAGATGTAGTGCTGAACACCTAACAAACTACCGATTTCAACAAGCTCTGCATCTGTTATAGTTTCAATTATTTCGCCCTCTAGTTCTCTTTCTAATGAATATACTTTCTCCTCAATTTCTACAACATAATAACCACTTTTAGATTTTACATATTGAGAAACATTCATCCCTTTTTCTGATAGATTATTAGCAAAATTACAACATTGTTCCCAATAGGTTTTATTAGCTTGTTCTCCTTTTAAGAAATATGTATACTCAGCTTCAATTTTTGCTAAAATCCTTTCACCCATTCTAAAAATTTCTATCTCTTTGGGGATAACGTCGTAATGACTACATATAAACATTATTTTTTGATTATCCATCTCAACCTCCATAAGTTTAAAAAATTTCTCTAACCCAGATGTCAAATCTGCAATTTCATTTTATAGTAAATCTTTACAATTATACATTAAAAAAGATATTGTATCCACCGCAACTTTTTTATAAACATCGTGGCTTTGTTTCAAAGTCATAAATGACTAAGTACACATCTTTTCGTACAACGAACAGTGAACCCGAGAGTGCAGCTATTCTATTTTGCTGATAATAGTTTCGTTGGTCCCTCCTTATAGAAAAAATATTTTGTGACCAGTTTAACATTCACCTTTATGTAAGTACCTGTACTAAAAGTGCATACTTACATATTTGCAGTGTGCAATTTTTTCAAGATATAAATCTTAAGGAGGACAAATCTTTGAAAACTCTTATTATTGTCACACATCCAAGCTTAGAAACATCAGTTATTAATAAAAGCTGGGTAGAAGAACTCAAAAAACATCCGGAAAAATACACCATCCACGAATTATATAAAGTATACCCTGATGGGAACATAGACGTGGAAAAAGAACAGAAATTGGTTGAATCTCATGGGAGTCTTGTTTTTCAGTTCCCAGTATATTGGTTTAATTGTCCACCTCTATTAAAAAAATGGATGGACGATGTTTTAACTTATGGATGGGCCTATGGTTCAACAGGAGATAGCCTAAAGAATCGTAAAATTGCTTTTGCTGTCTCTACTGGAATTAAAAACGAGGATTATGATGAAAATGGAAGGTATAAATATACGCTTGAAGAAGTATTGGTTCCGTTTAAAGCTACAGCTCTGTATTGCGAAGCAGATTATCGTTCGTTCTTTGCTTTTTATGGAGCAGAATATAAACCTTGTACAAGTGAAGTGGAAAAAAGTGTCAAAGACTACTTCAATTTTGTCGAAAACATATAATAGTAAAGTAATAAAAAAGAAGTATTAATTGAGGGGGGTGTTGAATAATTTCGCCTCGAAAGTAAATAACTTTATAGGAAAAAGGCTAATTAATATACCACCGTTAGCAAATTTGATGGTTTTTCAGAACTTATGAGAGCGTAAGGTTCATCGTCTTTCATCTATAAGGCTCAGACAGAATATTGAATAATGAACAATTCAAGTTTATAAAAATCAGTGAATCTGTGCTTTTTTTATGCATGTAATTGTGTTAATACCCAAAAAAATATTATAGAACCGTTTTTTATAGCAAGATAATTATATGAAAAATCGACAAAATCCTTAAGGATTTTGTCGATTTATACTTTTTATTTAGCAGCCCAAATATCAATTTCTATTTTAATTTCAGGCAGCCCTAATGCAGTAATATAAGCAATCGTCATAGAAGGATAGGGATTTCCAAACATTGTTTCCCATTGTTGGTCGAAGTCATCCCAATTTATTACTTCTGTTGCCCAAATATTGGCTTTCACCACATTGTCCGCATTTAGTCCTTCTGCCTCTAATATTAATTGGATGTTTTTTAATGTGTTCCCAACCTGCTCTGTCAATGATGATGGTAATTCACCATTAATCCCAACTCCAATTTGTCCAGACAATGCGTACATTGTTACATCTTTAGGAATTATTGTAAGATGGCTGTAGTTGCCAACAGGGCTTGGTACTTGGCTTGGATTTTTGCGTGTTATTTTTTTCATGGTTAATCTCCTCTAGGTTATTATTTTTCTAAAAAAGGGCAGACTTATCCCTCAGAAACTCAATTTTAGAAAAAAACAGCAGTTGAGAACCCAATTCCCATACTTAAAAAACGTAATGATCTTTTTTTCATGTGGATTCTCTCCTTTCACCTATAGTTACTTCTACGCTACCATCTTTTTCATAGACATGCAAACTTTTAATCAATTTCTTAAATCATATTTTTCAAGGCTTAGACTACTCCTATGCAGAAAACGTGCCTTTATTATGTTGAGTGAGCTTATTTCACGAGATAATAAATGTGTTTGTGAGAAATTATTTTTCTTTAGTCTTTAAGTGATTTTATTGAATTTTTTAAAAAAAGTCTTCGGTGTCATAACTCAACAGTATTAATACCGTTGAGTTAGTGTAGTAATATCAAGGTATCGAATGGTGTCATAACTTTGGTTCGTAAAAGGATATAGAAATAGAAATGAGAGGTTTTTTCATGATTTACGGCTGAGGGTATCAACTGTATCACGGGAATAAAGACAGATTGCCCTCAATTAAATGAGCTGCTGTCTAAATTAAAAGAAGATAACAAGATTGTTGTAACCAAATTGGATAGATTGGCTCGTAACACTAAAGAAGGCATCGGGATAATTGAACAATTATTCGCAAAAGGCGTAAAAGTGCATGTGCGTAATGTTAGATTGCTTGAAGATACGACAATAAGGCGTTTTTTTTACAGACGTTACTTGCTGTAGCTGAAATGGAGAGGAATCTAATTGTTGAACGTACCCAGGAAGGAAAAGCTATTGCTAAACAGCAACCAAAATTCCGTGGAGGCAGGCCAAATAAATACACTAAAAAACAGTTAGATTATGCGATAAGTTTACGAGATACTCAAAATGATCCAGAAAAGTTGGCTGGATTCGCTAGACGTACAATGAAAAAGAAAAAAGCTCCAGAGCTTGTTAAAAGTCTAACTCTTGTGGCTCCTGATGGGTTTCGGAAAGGAATCAATTCATTCCTTCAAAATCTTGCTAAACGAGGTTGGCTAAATGGTATGTTTAAACAAATGTTAAAACGCCCGCCAAAAGCAAAAATGATGTCACGTATGTTAGGACTTCCATTAGAAAAGCTTACCCCTGAATTGATGGAGGGGTGGACAAAACCTTATCCTGACCCTAATATACCTTATGTGATTACCAAAACACTTGCTGATAATGATACAGGGGTCATTTCCGAGAGAGTCGGGGAGTTAAACATGCCAGTTTTATTAATCTATGGGACAGTTGACAAGCTTGTTCCTCATAACGTGTTTAGATCTTATCAGGAAGCTTTACCAGAAGCTAAAGTAGAAAAATTTGAGAACTATGGTCATGTGCTAATGGAAGAATGTCCAGATAAACTAACAAACTCTATTTTGAAATTTATAGATTTAAATAACAATAATTAGGTAAATGTATATTTAAGCAGTATTAACATTCTTTTTATTGAACTTATTGTACTAATGGGTGCAAGAGTTTAAGATCAAGCTACCGAAGTCAAAGGTAGCTTTTCTAAAGCTTATGGAACATACTTTTGCTGACCGTATCCGTTTAGCGGAGGAATATGTAGAATTAACAATTAAAACAACTATTGACCTTGAACAAGATAAATATGATTCTTTCTTAAAGACAATGGAATGGCGTGACCAAGCGATGATGGAAAACCTACTTTGGTTAGCGGAAGAGATTTATCCAACTGAAAAATTTATAGTATGGGCGCATAATGACCATATTCGTAAAGCACAATCCGAAGTAATGGGCTCCCCTATTCCGGTAAAATTAATGGGTGAACGTCTACCAGATATTTATAAAAAATATAGCTATGTACTTGGGCTTTATATGGCTAGTGGTGAAACTGCAAACAATCTGCGCGAACCAATGGCTGTCTTACCGCCAATAAAAGGATCAATCGAGGATATTCTTTCATCGACAAATGAACCTTACACATTTATCGACTTACGCAGCCGTCAAAATGAACGAGGGAACTCATGGATGTTTGAGCCACGCTTATCATATAGCGGGGGAACCATGGAGGAAAGTCTAGTTCCACGCGATCAATATGATGGTATTCTACTAATTGATAAAGTAAGTAAGCCAAATTATATAAAGTGAAACTTTAATCAGTGGGGACTTTCATCATCTCCACTGATTATTAGTTGAACGAATTGGGCTTTTAATAAAAATATAGAAATAGCAAACTATCGAAGCAGCTCATTCCGTCAGAGTATCTAAAACCTATCTAGGCGCATTATATAGTCGGACTGCAGTTAATATGCCATCACATCAACAGCACCATTTGCCACTTAGTCATTATCCTCATCAGGGGGTAGAGTCAAGATTTAGCGTTTTTAAAACGATAAGGATAAGAAGTCTTATAATATCAATTTTTTTAATTCGTTCCAATAGAGTAAATCCTTTTGAGATAAAAGTGAGTTATTGAGAATAAAGACTTCTTAATGTCTCAAATATCTTAACGTTGTAAATCCGTATTTTCAGGACGCTACCCCATATTAAATTATCAAAAACTCTCACATTTTCCAAAAAAATTATTATATAATAATAAATAAAATTTCTTTGAGGTGAACCTTGTGAAAAGCTTGAAATCAATACAATTAAAAATAGGTATTTTTGGAACTTTTTTTGTCATTAATAGCATGAAATTTACTTCTAAATTTACAACAGAACACGAATTTAATTGGCTAAATGCTATTTGTGCAATAGCATCTCTTATTGTAGTAATAGGATATATGTTAGATCTTAAAAATAAAAATTATACAACTACAGAATAAAAAGAGAATCTCAAACTAGATAACCTTGTACTAACAACCCACCCCTTTGGACAAAGAATATCTAAAGGGGTGTAATTCGCAACTTTTTATAAACATCGTGGCTTTGTTTCAAAGCCATAAATGACTAAGTACACATCTTTTCGTACAACGAACAGTGAACCCGAGAGTGCAGCTATTCTATTTTGCTGATAATAGTTTCGTTGGTCCCTCCTTATAGAAAAAATATTTTGTGACCAGTTTAACACTCACCTTTATGTAAGTACCTGTACTAAAAGTGCATACTTACATATTTGCAGTGTGCGCGTTATTATCAAGATATAAATCTTAAGGAGGACAAATCTTTGAAAACTCTTATTATTGTCACACATCCAAGCTTAGAAACATCAGTTATTAATAAAAGCTGGGTAGAAGAACTCAAAAAACATCCGGAAAAATACACCATCCACGAATTATATAAAGTATACCCTGATGGGAACATAGACGTGGAAAAAGAACAGAAATTGGTTGAATCTCATGGGAGTCTTATTTTTCAGTTCCCAGTATATTGGTTTAATTGTCCACCTCTATTAAAAAAATGGATGGACGATGTTTTAACTTATGGATGGGCCTATGGTTCAACAGGAGATAGCCTAAAGAATCGTAAAATTGCTTTTGCTGTCTCTACTGGAATTAAAAACGAGGATTATGATGAAAATGGAAGGTATAAATATACGCTTGAAGAAGTATTGGTTCCGTTTAAAGCTACAGCTCTGTATTGCGAAGCAGATTATCGTTCGTTCTTTGCTTTTTATGGAGCAGAATATAAACCTTGTACAAGTGAAGTAGAAAAAAGTGTCAAAGACTATTTCAATTTTGTCGAAAACATATAATAGTAAAGTAATAAAAAAGAAGTATTTCTTTGTTCAAGAAATACTTCTTTTTATGGATATACCTACTTCTGTACCGCCGTAAAATCTACCGAGTTATTTTTCTCTCCCCATTCACACATCATATCTAACAAGGGAATGAGGGAACAACCACGTTCAGATAATGAATATTCAACTTTTGGAGGTATTTGTGGGAATTCCTTACGTATAATAAGACCATCTGCCTCAAGCTCTTTTAACATAACGCTTAACGATTTAAAGGAAATAGTACCAATACATCGCTTCAATTCATTATGTCGCATGACCTTATTTTCGGCCAGCCAATACATAATGATCATTTTATATTTACCACCTATTAAGGACAACGTATATCCAAAACCAGTATTTTTTAGTTCTACGCCAGTCGGAACACAGGTTTCGCGCACAAGTTACACACTCCTTTAGGTAATTATTTACAATATATTATTATGTAATCTTATAGCAAGAATGTAAAGCAAAATCGATATAAAATTTTCTAAGGCGATAATTTATTAACCTGCTCCGTTCGTATTATAAGGTCAGCCAGATATTTCTGGTTGATCATTTTTTATTTGGTTTTATTATAGCAGTAGCCAGGGTAGAACGTAACTGCTCGTGGGGCTTGACCCCGTCAACTAAACCGTTCGCCCCCTACTTGCAGAAACATGATTGAGGCTGGTTGGGACTTAGATCTCGTATAACAAGCGAAGCTATGACACTGCATGGAGGATTAGGGGTAACTGGCAAACTATGATTCTAGGAGGAGATTAATAATGAATCCAGTCGTTGGTCTGGATATTTCAAAAGGAAAAAGCCAGGTTCAAGCATTCTTAGATAAAGGCAAACCATATCGTAAAAGTTTTAAGGTGACTCATACTTTAGAAGGTCTTAATGACCTTGTAATATTTTTAGAGGATGTAAAAAACGAGGCTGGTATGAAGCCTACAATCATTTTAGAAGCCACAGGACACTATGGTGCTCCTGTCATACATCATTTAGAAGAACGAGGATATTTATTGATTATTATTAATCCGTTAATTTCATATAAGGCAAGAGGATCGAGTTTGAGAAAAGTAAAAACGGATGCCATTGATGCCTATCTTCTTTGTGAATTGTTCTATAAAGAGGAATTAGAGCCATATAAAAAGCGTGGCGTTCAGTTATTAAATCTTCGTAACCTTACAAGACAACATGAAAATATAACTGGCGTAATGATTCAAACTAAGTTGCAATTTCAGGCAGTCCTTGAACAGGTATTTCCTGAATATAAAGGGGTTTTCGGAGATTTATATTCTAATGTTTCACTATTAACTCTTTCAGAGTTCCCTTCTTCAGAAGATATTTTGAAAGCAAGTGAAGAATCCATTACAGACAAAATATATGAATTATGTAAGAGTAGGTCCATTAGATGGGCAAATGAAAAAGCTTTACAACTTAAAGCAGCTGCAGCTCGTAATCCTTTTGAAAAAACAGTTTACCAGAGTCATATTTTAAGTCTTGATATGTATATAAAGATCCTTCTTCAATACAAAGAGCATCTATCAAAGTTAGAGTCAGAAATAGATGCCCTCGCTAAAGAAATTGAAGAATATAGTATTATCAAATCTATCCCAGGTATCGGTGAAAAGATCGCTGCAACGATTATTTCTGAGATTGGTGAAATAGATCGATTTAATAATCCTAAAAAGCTTGTGGCTTTCGCTGGAGTTGACCCAAGTGTTTTCGAATCAGGTAAATTTTCAGCGACCAAGAATCGAATTACAAAACGAGGTTCAAGTAGACTTCGTCATGCATTGTTTATGGCTGTTCGTTGTGCAATACGGGATTGCAGAAAAACTAAAACAGACGATACAATCATTCCTCGAAACAAGAAAATACGTGAATTTTATGATAAAAAACGTGAAGAAGGAAAACCTTTTAAAGTAGCGATAATAGCTTGTGTTAATAAACTCTTACATTGGATTTTTGCCTTATTAAAAAACAAAACTACGTACCAAGATTTAGCTTGATAAGTAGGTACAACTAAATCAAACAAAACCTTCCAAATACAAACTTTAGGACGGTTATTTGTCATGCACTTTTTTAGTATAGCATGTGCCTATTAAACTTTTAACAGAAAATTATTGACAAACTATTAGCTGGTTTAGTACAATTTCCTCTTTATACGTTAGGAGAAACACTTGTACTGCCAGGAGCTGAAATGACGGTAGCACAATTTAGCGCTAACAAACCAGCAGGTTTGTATTTCGGAATGTTTCAAGCCTGTTGGGCTTTTGGAGGTTCTTTAGGAAACTATCTTGGAGCTTGGTTAAATAAATTCAACCATATTTCCGGGTGTTGGTTAATATTTTTAGCGATAGGGGTTTTGGCTTCAATTTTATTTAATATGATACATCGTAGTATGAAAGAAAAAACCGAATGTGTAGAAAAATAAAATATTAGTTCATCAAGTTGATTTAGAGTTACTTACGACTTAAAGTAACGAGTGCGATTCTTCAATTATAGCAATCGCTTCTTGTGCTAACGTAAGTAGTTTAAGCGTGGTTTATGAGAAGAACCACCTAGAACATTGATGTAATAATGCTTTAGGTGGTTTTCTCTATAGAATGAATAGGAGAGTTTTTAGTTTGATAACAATTTGGTATGAAAAGATAACTTGTTCTGGGTCTCTTTGTTTCATTTGTAGGCTTTTAAAAGTTATATATTCTCGGGGCTATTTTACTCCGCTTTATTTAAAGTTTACTGACGATAAGTTGTCCTGTCGTTGCATCTATACCAACAATCCGCTGTTTTGTTTCCGATTGTCCCAATCGATATTGTAATACTTCATCGTTTTTATTTTCATCATACTGTCTAGACCATTGCAAAAAGGCATCGGCCTCTTTTAAGGCAGGTATTACGTTCTCTATAGGTTGAATAGTTGCAGAATCATAGGAGTAAAGAAGTTCTAGGTCAATACTAGGAGACCTTAATATATCGATGAATCCCGTCGTTTTATTTACACCAACGTAAAAATGTTCCCACTCTATTTGTAAGCCATGAGCTACGTGCAGCGGAAAAGTGAAAAATGCACGGTTCACCTCATTAAAGGATGGTTTCTTGATTTGCATTTGTAAATAAGGAACATATTGTTTAAAATATGTCGCAATAAATGTACAAGCAATATCGCGACAAGCTTCGAACGAAAGATCCAGTTCACCTGTACGCTCTTTAAACCACATGAACTCCTTTAAATTCCTTGAATGCTTATCAACCTTCGCCTTCACCGTATCCTCTATACGTTCAAGCAGGAAATTTTCCATCGATTTATCTTTCGGAGCTTTCCAATCTTTTTTTCGCCATACAATGCCCAGTGTATTTTCATCCATTTCGACTTCCCGTAGTTTTTCCATACAATCTGTTACACCTATAATATTTTCAAGTGTCTTCTGCTTTTCGAGTGGTTGTACGTAAGGAAACTTGGTGAAGGAAGCTACATCTTCCTCAACTTCCTCTTCAAATAATGCTTTTCCATCAATTGCATTAAATGACTGGTATACAATTGGACTCTCGTAAATCGGGTACAGGCCAGACTGTGCAACAGAATAATTGTCACTAACTAAATACTTCATCAATAAAGTCCATGGCGCTTTAAATACTTGTTGTAAAATCCTGTCCTTGCTGGCAAGCTGCGTAGGGATTTTTGGTGGAGCTTTTGTGTAGCCATTGTACTTAAAATCAATGATTTCTCCGTACTTGGAAACGATTATTTTTGTGTAATAGCTTTCAAGAGGATAGCCTCCCACAAATTGTTTATATAAAAACTTTGTTTCATCCTCTTTTTCAATGATAGTAGACACAGTTAAATAATCTAAGGCTTCAGTGTATTGCTCTGTTAAAAATTGTTCTGCAATGGCTTGCTGCTGCTGCGTTGTGACAAGTGTACCTGTTGTTGAAGGAGGTCTAGTTAAATCTAATAATTTTCCGTTCGGATCAAGTGACACTTCAATTCCTTCTTCTAATTCGTCTGTCGACCACATAAATGTAGCTTGTTCGTTTGAATAATCCTCTACTAGTAATTGATAGTTATCAGGAATTGACACAAAGTTTAACGCTAATTTCGCTAGTTGTTCCTTTAGCATATGTATCACTTCTTTCTGCTTAATTGGCTTGTTCATTCGTTGTTCTAGTTGCTTTTTTAATTGGATACGACCACGATGTAAATACATTTTGATCGTATTGATTGGCTTATCTAGGAGATAGGCGATTTCTTGTACTTTAAAATCATAAAAATAAAATAATATAAGTACGGTTTGATAATCTTTTCGAAGTAAAGACAATGACTCATGGACAAATTCGTAGTTCATTGATTGTTCTTGTTCAATTAGCTGTTGCTGTATAAGCTCGGTTTCCACTACTAGTGTACGCTTTTTTTGTCGTAGAAAAGCAAAACATTGTCGTATTAATATCTTAAACAGCCATGTAGGGAAATATTTTGGTTCTTTTAATTGATACATTGATTTGAAAGCTTGCAGCAATGTTTCTTGTACAATATCTGATGCGTCTTCTCTGTTACCAACATAGGAGTAAGCTTTTGCGAGAAGTTTAGACTTTTCAGCTTCTACTAGCTGCTCAAATGCAGCTTGCTGACCGTCGATAGCTGCTCTTACTAATTGTTCCATTTAAATACCTCCTATTATTGTTAGAGTAACATTTTAGATGAAAAGGTTTCACTAAATAATGAATTTTTTTGTTTTTTCTTATATTTTGTAGAGAATTGCAATAATGGACGACTAAACGACACTTTATCAAGATGAATGTATGTTGAAAAAATATTTTGGCTAATCAGCACTCTCGGTGAAAAAGTAAAAAATAGATACGAGCGATTTTCATTATGAGAGATCGCTTTTTCTATTGCAGCTAACGGGGCAGCATTCCTTTAATAATTGAACTAATCTGCTAAGTAGATCATTTAAGTTTGTGAATAAATGCACTTATAAACTCCCATGAAAGAACATAATCATCTTTCATTTTCTGTGGTGAAGTGCTGATTTTTGCATTTCATGGATGGCTAACGGGGGCTTTGTATTATATAGTTCATCCAGAACTTTCTGGTTGAACTTTTTTTATGTGCGCCCGGCATGCGTATGAACTATAGGGTGCAAGTCCCGAACACCGAAGACAGAAGTAGAGGTTAGCCAAGAGCAAGGGTGTCCGTGGCGACGCGGAATCTGAAGGAAGCTGGAGGCAAAACACCGGTCCGAGGAACACGAACCTCATAGTAGGCTAGGTATGATTGGATGAGTGTGCATAACAACACAAAATCCTTTCTGTCGAAGGTCATATCGAGTAAATGAGGCGGATAGATGGTGTGAAAGTGCATACGCTTACCCGGGGAGGTCTGATGGAAACGTGAAGTACCCTTCATAACCTGCTTGATGACAAGTAGCTGAACCATCAGAAGTCAGCCGAGGTCATAATACGATTGGGTCTAGAACTAATCGGAAGGACCGAACAATTAAGAGAGAATAGCCCTTGGCATTCCATCTTGAATGAATAAACACAGAAAACAGAGAAACCTCACGCATAGAAAGTAATGGTGAAGTCCATGAGGGTATTTGCGGAGGGTGTAGTTCAGATGGGCATAAGAAGACAAGCTATTCACGGAAAGGAACGAAATGGTGATGTTGAATCAAATTCTAGCACGTCCGAATATGATACAAGCATTAAAGCGAGTGGAAGCGAATAAAGGAAGACATGGAGTAGACATGATGCCCGTACAAACCTTACGTCAGCACATCCTCGAAAATTGGGAATCCATTAAAGCGCAAATTCTAACGGGAACCTATGAACCGCAACCAGTACGTCGTGTCGAAATCCCGAAACCAGACGGCGGTGTGCGTCTATTAGGAATCCCAACCGTGACAGACCGTTTGATTCAACAAGCCATATCGCAGATATTGTCAAAGGAATATGATCAAACTTTCTCGGACAACAGTTATGGATTCCGGCCAAATCGGAGTGCTCATGACGCAGTCCGAAAAGCGAAGGGTTATATGAAAGAAGGATATCGTTGGGTTGTGGATATGGATTTAGAGAAATTCTTTGATAAGGTCAACCACGACCGATTAATGGCAACATTAGCGAAAAGAATTCACGATAAATCATTATTAAAACTTATCCGTAAATATCTCCAAGCTGGTGTCATGATAAATGGAGTTGTTTCAAGTACTGAGGAAGGAACACCGCAAGGTGGACCACTAAGCCCACTTCTTTCTAATATCGTGTTAGATGAGTTGGATAAAGAATTAGAGAAACGTGGTCATAAATTCGTTCGCTACGCAGACGACTGCAATATCTATGTAAAAAGTAAACGTGCGGGAGACCGTACAATAGCAAGCGTACAGCGATTCGTCGAAGGAAAACTACGCTTGAAAATGAATGAATCCAAATCAGCGGTGGACCGACCATGGAATAGAAAATTCCTGGGTTTTAGTTTCTCACACCATAAAGAACCAAAAGTTCGAGTGGCGAAAACAAGCCTTCAACGAATGAAGAAGAAAATACGGGAAATTACCTCTAGAAAGAAACCGGTTCCAATGGAACACCGTATCGAGAAATTAAACCAATATCTAATTGGATGGTGCGGATATTTTGCGCTAGCAGACACACCTTCAATATTCAGCAGATTAGACGGCTGGATTAAAAGGAGGCTGCGAATGTGCCTTTGGAAGAATTGGAAGAAACCCCGAACGAGAGTCAGAAATCTCATTCGTTTAAAAGTTCCATACGGAAAAGCATACGAATGGGGAAATACCCGAAAGGGATACTGGCGCATCTCAAAAAGCCCCATATTACACAGAACCCTCGGCAATTCCTACTGGGGAAGCCAAGGGTTGAAAAGTCTGCAAAGTCGTTACGAATCTTTGCGTTATTCATCTTAATTGAACCGCCGTATACGGAACCGTACGTACGGTGGTGTGAGAGGTCGGGAGTTAATCACTCCCTCCTACTCGATTGAAGCCTAATTTTGTAATCGCTATTTAGTATCTGTATATTTCCCCCCTTTGATGAAATACTAAGACAGATATGAAAAGTGATTGGAGGTGAACAACAAATGTCAAAAAAAGTTGTTACTTATATGATTTTTATTTCCTGGATAATTATTTTTTCTGATAATGAAGGAGCATATGCTAATACTGAACCACCTACCTTTGAGAAAAAATATTCCGAAAGTGGATATAAATCTGTAGAAGATGCCATTAAGGAATTTGAAAAACATGTTAATTGCACTGTGAATTTACCGACATTCCTACCATCTATTCCCTTTACCCACAAATTTGCAAGATTTGTGGAGGATAAGGAAAACAATGCTAATGACAACTTGGAAATTAGGTTTGTTAATAAGGATATAAAAGAAAATATTTTTAAAATTGATATTCGATCACTAAAAGATAAATTGGACTTTGAAGGTAAAAAATATACACTTCAAGATGGCACGAAAGGGATTTACTTTGAACACCAATTGTTTAACTTTTTTGTCTTTGAAAAAAATGATTTGCAATATATGCTAGGAATCTATAAAGGCGTTGCTCATAAAGTGACACCTGAAATATTTGTTAAAATTGCAAATTCAATTTAATCTGATGAAGAAAATAAAATTATTTAAGAACGATGTTAAAATATGTGAAATCCTTCAAGTAATAACTTGGGGGATTTTCTTTTTTCATCATTTACGTTTTTAAATGCCAGATTCTTTACAAACTAAATTCTTTTATGGTTTTTTAAAAACCTCTCAATTGACATGACATAAAACGAAACTTCAATTTTTCTATTTAACACAATCTCTACTATTAATAACTAGAAAAATTTTGAAAGTTTGGGCTTTGAAGTATAGAACTTTTTAGATTTGTCTATCTTGATAACAATAAAATAAATTGCAGGGGGGATATCTTTGTCTGAAGAAATTGGTTTGGAATCATGGGAGGGTGTTGAGCTTCCAAAGGTTTCGCATATAGAGGGGTTTTTATATTTATATGAATTATTAAGCCATGTAACCAGCTCAAAACAGTTGTTTTCTCATAAGCTATTTGTTTTGTTGCAGCTATCGAGAGACATTAATAAAACATCTTTCACAAGAGCAGAAATGGAAGCTATGTTTCCGCTTTATCCAAAGAAAATTGTTAGCTCCATTTTGAATAGTCTTATAAACAGTAATTGGTTCATTCGCGAAGAGGGTAGCTTACATTATTCACTCTCGAAACCAGGGTTGTTGTTTATTCGTTTTCTCCCATTTCTGTATAAAGGTGACGAGATGGATGAGATGGCGTTTCAATTTGCATTAAATCAAATTTTTAATGCTGCTGAGTCAATGAATTTAGATATGGAGTCAACAGAATTTCTACGAGACCAGGCCTTGAACGGTTTGCGGAGATGTATAGATGAAATAAAAGCTTCAATTACTTCTAAAAATACGGAACGAATTTTGGAAACTTCGAAAAAAATGAGTGATTTCTTAGAAGTTATTAAAGAGTTTATTAATCGATTAAAAGAATTAAATGATAAGAAAAAATTGAAGGGGATTCCTTTTAATGAGTCTGATAGAAGTTCAATTACTGTATTGTTACAGACAAAAAGTGAGATTTTAGAGCTTCTTAATATTAGAAAAAAATATTTAATCGAAGCAACAATATTAGGAGAAAGTGTATTTACAAGGCAGGATGTTGAGCGTTTTCTATATAAATCTAACTTTTCTATACTAAGTGAGCTAATTGATCCTGTAGGATTTGCACCATCAAATGCCAAATGGGTTGATGAGAATGATATTGTTACATCTCTAAATGTGTTTCTATCACTTAAAAGGAAGGTCAAGGATAGAAAAATAAGTCCTCTAGTTAAGGGGTATCGAAGCATAGAGCTAGAGCAAGGTGAACGACCATATCTTCATAGAGTTGAAGAAGCAATCGGAAAAGCTTTATCAGAATCCACAGAGGTATCTTTAGATAAAATGCTATTATCACAGAAAACAAAGGTTGATGGCTTTATGTATTTAGCATCCTTATGCTTTTTAGATGAAAAAGTACTTTCAAATAAATACGGTGTCGAATTATTTACACTAAATACATCCTTACAGACAGACACATATGATAACCAATTATTTTCAACTTTATCAAAAGGGATTATAAAACGGAGGGATTATGATGATTGAGTATACACCTGATGAAATATGTGCAAAATTAACAACTGGTGCATGTCCTAGGGACATTATTCCACAATTAAAATACAATTTAGTCCTTAAAGAGAAGGTCATAGAGCGACTTTATCATGCGGGGTATGAGTTTGTAGATGACCCAATATCAAATTGCTATGATGCCCGATTAAAGCAACAAATAAGGTCATTGCAAGAATTAGTTGAAGGAGAATTAGGTAAAGGTTTGACTGTCCAAGCTAAGGCAATGATTGCAATTTTATGGTGTTATTTGATTCTACCCAGAATAGACTCAACTATGAGTAAAGATTTACAAGAAGAATCTTTTGTGACTGAGGAACAACTTTATGAGAATTTTAAGAAGAATATTGGCAGCCGTCAGAATTTACGTAGAACTCTTACTTTGCTACGTCAATACAACTTTATACAGACTATGTGGGGAAGAAAGAATGCTATAAAAGCAGGTCCTCGTCTCAGCACTGCAATTAATCCGGTCACAATGTATGACTTGGTGAAGGACAAGGTAATAGACTTTTTAATTTTAGAAAATGAGGACAAGAAAGTAGATGTGGAAGAAACGTATAGTGGATTAGAAGAAATCGTAAGTCGAGAGGTTGGAGGTGATGATTATGCTAGCACAAACTAGAAGAAGGTACGCTCCTATTCGATTACTAAGTATCGAAGCTGAGGGATTCTCTTATTTTCCTAGACAGGAAGTAATTTTACATGAAGGAATCACTGCCGGAGTGGGGGAAAATGGTTCTGGAAAAACTACTTTTAATAATATGATTCGTCTAATTTTTGGTGCTTTAAAATTTGATAATGGTCACAGTTTACGAACATTTTTTGAAAGAGAAGATGTTTTTGAAATCTATGTGTTGGGAAGATTTGATAATAGTTTACAATGGGCTTATAACATGAGACCATTTGAGCCTATTGGGAAAAAACAAGACATAGTAACAGTAATTTGTCGGCTTACACTCAATGACCCAAATGTGAAACGAGACTACTATATAAACGATGGAGAATTTGATTTAGAGAAAGATCTAAAACAAACACTTCGTTGGTTAGAAGTAGAACAGTTTCATAAACAGTTTCAAGAGGTTGGTATCTCAAAGGCTCTTATTCGATCATTTAGTCTAAGCCAAGGTAACACGGAGGAAGTACTTAAAAAGGATGAAGAAGGTTTAGGTAGTTATTTACTAGATATTTGTGGGGAGCAAGAAAGAATTGAAGAATTTAATAATATTAAAATAAGAATCAATGAACAACAGCAACAATTCCAAGCACTTTCAGAACAAAAAGAACTTGAGGAAGCTAGAGTTCGTCAATTGCAACATAGAATTGAACGGTGTAAGCAAATTAATGAATCTACAAAGCAAATACAACAGTATGAATATGATCTTCCAATTTCACATTATATGAAATGCTTAGAGGATGTTGAAAAATTAACATTTAGTTTTATGGAAATGCAGGATCAGTTCAAACAATTAAGTTATGATATACATTTATTTACGGATGAAAAACAAAAGTATGAAGACGAAGTGCCTATTATAGAGGATAAACGTAAGGGTGTAAAAGCTGAACTTAATTTTCTTCATAAACAAAGAACGGACTTCGAATTAGAACTTTCTGAATTAAAAGTAAACTTAAATGAAATAGCAGTTTTTTTAAAAAAATATGAAAAAATAGAACTCATTGATGAAAGTGAGCTACAAGCTAAAGAAATTGCAACAGAAAATGAATACGAGGAAGCAGCTGGGGTATGGAACAATATTAATATTGAAAAAGAAGCATATGAGCAAAAGATTATAAGACTAGAAGAGCAAGGAGCTATCGAGTACCCAAAGGTTGTACAACAGATGATTGACTCGTTAAAAATAAATGGGGTTGATTATCTTTTAATAGCTGATTACATTGAAATACTAGATGAATCGTGGCGTCAAACAATTGAGGCTTTACTGGGTTCAGAGCGATTCACTATAACAGTTTCTAATAAAGATTTAGTAAACGTAATGAAGTTTGCACAACAGCAAAAGTATCCATTTTGGGTATCTCCATTTAACTCAACGCCAATTAAAGTTCATGAAAAATCGATATTAAATAAAGTAAAAATACTTGATAAACGAATAATAGGATATTTGAAGAAGTTCGAACATTATATGATTTGTGACACAATGGAAGAAGCGTATGACTGGGTAAAAAAGGACAAAAGTGCTATTTTAAATCGACCGTATCCATATATAGTGATAGAACGTGGTGGCCGATCTATAAAGGCAAATGGAACTTATTGTGGTAAAGAAGCTTACAATGTACAAATAGAAGAAGCAAAAAGTAAGCTTAAACAATTAATGCCTGAATGGAAACAAAAAAAAGAAAGAGTGATTAAAGCTAAAGTCAGCCTAAAGGAAATGCAAGAAGTTGTAGAAATCCAAAGACATGTTCGACTTGTTTCGTCGAAAAGACAAGAGCTTCAAGATTTATCAAAGAAGACGCTAAATGTTCAAGAAAAGATAAATAATGCAGTAGAGGGCATTGAGCTTAATAATATGATTGAGGAGGAAGTTTTCCAAAATATCATAACACTTCGAAGTAATATAAGTAGGGTAGAAGAGAACATTTCAGAGAAAAGCACAAAAAAAGATAATCTGTCTCGTGAAATAAATCAGACAGAAGAAAAAGTAAATAAAGCAAAGTTTGCATTAACTCAATCTGAAGAACAACTTACTTCAGAACAAATGGAGTGTACAAAAAATGAAGAGTATATTGAGAGCATTGCTACAAGCGAATTCTATAATCAAACAATCAATGAATTAAAGGAACGCATTGAGATGCTTCGAACAATTTCGAGTTCAGATTTCATTCCTCCAGGTGAGGAACTGAAAATGATTCAATTAGAACAAAAATATAAGCAACATCAAAAAGTGCTACAGAATCATAGAGATGAAATAATAAAAGTACAGGAAAACTTAGGGGATTTATCAAAGAAACACACTCTAGCTGAACAAGAGTATCACATCATGGTCAATGAAGTATTTTCGAACATTCGAAAATCGTTACATGAACTTTCAAAAGAAACAAATATCCAAGCAGATCTTCGAGCCTTTCATATTGGGGAAGAAAAGTGGAAGGTTGATTATCGAATAGGGTTCCATGGTAAAGAGATGAAGAGTTATCGTGATAAATCAAAATTAAGTGGTGGACAGAAAGCAATCGCATCATTATTATTGACGTTTGCTGCTATCCGCTCTGATGGTGGTTTAAGCTTTATGATTTTAGATGAACCTTTTGCACATTTAGATCAAGAACGTATTAATGTCGCTGGAGACTTTTTACGAAAAACTGGAGTTCAATTTTTCATTGCGATGCCTTATTCTGAAAATGTGAAATTACTTATGCCCTGGGTTGATATGCAAATTAATTTCAGACCTAAACGGGTATCGGAAGAGGTTGCACCACCTATTACGTATGGAGTGATAAATGATGAGTATCTTGCAAAACGCGACGCCATTTAATTCTTGTAACCACTCATTCTTTCAAAGGAATGAGTGGTTAGAGTATGAAAAGACTGGTGATTTTTTTGTAAGTACTCGTAGGCGATGGTCGGAGTGTAGAAAATGTCATAAACAAAACGTGTTAATTCCTAAAGAAAGACAGACGTATGGTATACGAGTGTTTCACAGCAATATAAAGGACTTGTTGAACGAAGATGAACTACCTGTAGCTGTTAATCTGCTGTCTGAGCTAATAAAAGGAAATAATAATAAACGATGGGTCCTGTTAAGGAAAAAGTTATTACAAAGTTATCCATTCGTTCTTCTTGATAGTACAATGGAGAAACTTCACTTGAATGGCATTTTGATTTTTAAAGAGGAAAAGGTAACTTTAGCATGGAAAATTAAGCAGATCAAATATCACGAGAAATACGTTGATGATATTTATAAGTTTATTGGAAAGACTACATTGGACATACCAATCTGGATGTCTAATCCTTTTCTTTCTCTCTCTCCTCCGAAGACGTTGCATGGTGAAAAACTCTATAAAATCTTGCTTGAGCAAAAAAAATTTTTAACACAGGATAGTGAAGCAATAATTATAGATGAACTAGGAAATCAGATCGTTTCATCATCTGCACGTAAAGGATATTATAAGTTTATTAAAATTTTATATGGTCTATACGAAAATGCAGAGCAACATAGAAAAGAATACTGGAAAATATTTTCACAGAGAGTTTTTGGTGATACTAAAGTAATTCAATTGAATGACAAAAAGAGAATCCAACAACTTTTCGGAACGAAACTTGAGGAATTTGGAATAATCTCTGAAAGATCTGAAGTAGTATTGTCAGGGGAGTGTACTTGGAAATATGAAGGACATAGTGCTTCCAGTCTTGCGTTTAAAGACTATATTGCTTTTCCACGGGATATGATTAACGAGATGAAGTTAATTAGTTGGATGTCATCCTCTATGCTTATTATCGAAAATCCTGATTTGTATTTTTCTATAATTAAAAGTAAGCTGCTACTTAATAAGAAATGGTCGATTTTATTAGGAAGTGGATTTGTATCCTCACAAGAGGTGAGCTTGGTTTATCAAGCTTGTGACTTAGGATTAAAAGAAATATTTATATGGCCTGACCTTGATCCTTATGGCTTGCTGATTGCTCAGGATATATGTAGGAAACTAAAGGGACAAGAAGTTTCAATCTATTTGTTTGGATTTACAGAGGAATTTTTCGAGCAAGTAGGTATTTATAAACCATTGGAGCCGTATGATATCGATGCGATAAATAAATTGCTAAATCAAGGGGGATTACAGGATAAAATCAGTAAAGTTCTAAAAAAAATGAAAGCGGAAGGCAAAAAAGCTGAACAAGAAATTTTGTTTTCTAAATTAGCGAAAAAGGATTTTTGCAAATGTCTTTTAACAGAATCAATCTCACTATACTAATTAATTTGAGCATGTTTTATTCAATTCTTTGTTAAAACATGCTCTTTCTATTTGTCTTTTTTCAAGCCTTTATTATGGCGACACTGCTAAATTTTTAAAGTTGCGAGTTAGGGCATAATTGACAAGAAACTTTCAGTAAAGGAAGTTGCAGCTACATTGAATATCACAGAGGCAGAACTACGATATCATAATTTAAATAAGGAAATAATAAATAAAAAATATTCAAAAGTTTCATTAGATAAAAATGAGGAAAAAGCGACTATTATTGAATACATAGTTGCTTTTATTAATAATAAGAAGGATAGTGAACAGCAAATATTTGCCCGCGAAATATATAAATCCATTGGCAGATCTCCAAATTATATAAAGAGAAATTTTCCTGATATTGCTGAGCAGATTTCAAATTTAGTTAAGGAAAGTAAATCTAAACAAAAGGAGATAAGGAGAATGAATTTAGTAAGGGTAATTATAGAAATTTACAAAGAATATGGGGAAGTTGATATGATCCTTCTTAGTCAAAATCTTGGTATTTCTGTAAAGACTCTAAAAACTGGCCAAGGGATTTATAAAGGACTAGGGCAATTAAATAAGAAAGACAATAGCTGAATTTCAGGAGGATCAATAGAAATGGTTTATGACAGCTATTATTATAATTTATTCGGATAATGACAATAGTAATTATAAAATATGACAAACTTATATTATAAAAAGAGGTAAATACATACCTATTTAGTGAAAGCATTAATTATAATTCACATCGCTTGTGTGTCGAATGATAGTCGAATACTGGAATTCAACTATATAAATGAAAGTCGAATAAATAAAAACAAACTTATGACTCGATCCATTCCCCATGGGTCGAGTTTTTTATTGCGAATATTTTAATGAATGTCAAAATCAAAAGGATATATAAGTAACAGTAATAATATAATTAAAAACAATACGTATTTATCGCAAAACGATAAATGATGTGTTAAATTTATTATGTTATTAAATAAGTGAGGTGCTTAATATGAATGTTAAACGAGGTTCAACAACTTTTTTAAAGGTAATTATTTTTCTGGCTGGAATTGCAGTTCTTGCTTTATGTATATTTTTAGTACCCAATTTGGCGAATTTTGCATCAAATTTGTATCCAAATATTGCCCCAATGAAATATCTCATTTTCATCGTGATGTATGGATCGGCTGTGCCTTTTTACTTTGCTCTCTATCAGGCTTTTAATCTTTTACGGTACATTGACGAGAACACAGCGTTCTCGGAATTATCTGTAAAGTCGTTAAAGAACATAAAGGCCTGTGCGATCATAATTAGTGGTTTGTATGTATTAGGTCTGCCACTCTTCCATTTTATAGCGAAAAAAGTTGATCCTCCTATTGGAATAATGGGATTCATCATCATTTTTGCTTCGTTGATTATCGCTGTCTTTGCTGCTATTCTCCAACGGCTTCTACAAGAAGCGATAAATATAAAATCAGAAAATGATTTGACGGTCTGAGGTGGATGATATGGCAATTATTATTAATATCGATGTGATGTTAGCAAAACGAAAAATGAGCGTAACGGAGCTTTCGGAAAGGGTTGGAATTACTATGGCGAATCTTTCTATTCTGAAAAATGGGAAAGCAAAAGCGGTTCGTTTTTCAACATTAGAAGCGATATGTAAGACTTTGGATTGTCAGCCAGGCGATATTTTAGAGTACAAAGGTGACGAAGACACTCAATAAAAAGACAACTAATTTCTTTAACCTCTTTGGGTCTTGCCCTTAAGAGGTTATTTTTGCTTTTCTAAAAGTCATAAATTAGGAGGTGTTATTGATATTTAGAGTAGTTAATAATAAAACTTTTTATCTAAACCAACATCCTTTGTGATATATTTCTAAGTATTGGCTTTTAGGAAGGAAGTAAGTGAAACGGCAGTTACAAGTCTTTCCGGCGGATGTCATGGGATCGGAAAGGAGTTCTTAAAGGAAGGTAGCCTAAAATCATCGCATTCATGCGACAACGGCTAACTGACCTGCATCGGAGCTGTGTTGCCGCTGCCGCTACGCTTTCGCGCAAAAAACATCTGTCGCTGTCGCTACGCTTTTGCGCAAAAAACATCTGTCGCTGTCGCTACGCTTTCGCGCAAAAAACATCTGTTGTTACCGCTGCGTTAAGCCTAAGCACAAAGCCGATTCCGGGACGCAATTATGCCGAGGCATAATTGATATGTATTGAAGTAAAGGGGAAAAATATGAGGAAAAAAGTTATTTTATCATTAATGTTAATGACATTTCTTTCTGCTGTAGAAGGAACAATTATTAGTACAGCAATCCCCCGTATAACGAGTGATTTGTCAGGTGTCGAACTTGTAAGTTGGGTATATGCAATTTATATGCTTGCTACAGCTGTTTCGACGCCAATATACGGGAAACTGGCTGATTTATTCGGTCGTAAAAAAGTTTTACTTATCGGAGCTACAATATTCTTAGTCGGCTCTGCACTTTGCGGTGTTGTGACATCAATGGAACAGCTCATCGTCTTTCGTGCCCTTCAAGGTCTAGGTGCTGGCGCTATTATGCCAATAACAATGACAATCATTGGTGACTTATATAGCGAAGTGAAAGACCGTGCAAAAGCACAGGGTTGGATTAGTGCTGTTTGGGGCGTTTCTGGTGTAATCGGACCATTAGTTGGAGGATTTTTAGTTGATTCTCTTTCTTGGCGCTACATCTTCTTCTTAAACGTTCCATTTGGAATTATCGCTTGCTTGATGATCGTAATTTATTATAAAGAATCTATGGAGCCTGCTAAGCATCATATCGACTATCTTGGTGCAACAGTATTCTCATTAAGTACAATCGCTCTACTTTACGCGTTATTAACAGGTAGCAGTAAGCAAAATTGGGGGGACATTACAATTATTAGTCTCTTAATCTTTGCAGCTGTCTCATTCATTATTTTCTTATTTATTGAGAAAAAATCTCCGGAACCATTAATTCCGCTGGCGCTTTTCTCTAACCGTACATTATCTATTATAAACATACTAACTCTTATTTCTGGTGCAATGATTATTAGTATTACAATGTATCTTCCAATTTGGAGCCAAGGTGTACTAGGGAAAAATGCGACAGACGCCGGACTCATTTTAATGCCACTTCCTGTTATGTGGACATTTGGCACTATTTTTTCTGGTAAGTTAGTTGGTAACTTAAAAACGAAACAAATCATTCTACTTGGAGCAAGCGTTCTATCAGTAGCTACCTTTTCGCTATTTTCATTGTCAACAGAGTCCCCAGCATTCCTTATTTATGTTGCAGTCGGATTATTCGGCTTAGGGATGGGGCTTATTGTACCTATTTACATGGTAACAATTCAATCGTCTGTTCCAAGTCATACGCGTGGGACAGCAATTGGCTTAAACACATTTATCAATACGTTTAGTCAAACATTAGGTGCTGCAGTTTTCGGGGCGGTTTTCAACACGATGATTCATGCACACGGTATTAAAAATCTTGATCTTGTAACTTCTGGTGGACATGAAGGAACTACAGCAAACGTAGTAACCAAATCACAAGAGGCATTAGCTTCAAGTGTACATTCCATATATATGAGTACTTTTATATTAGCACTGGCAACTTTAGTAATTGTTTGGTTGTTATTAAAGCCATCCACACAAAATAGTGAACAATAAAAAGTAATTACTATAAAAATAGGCTATGAAGAGATTAATATGCTCCCTATTAGGTGGACAGTTTAAAAAATAAAATTTGTTTATCTAAGGGGGTATTTTTTATATACGCAGGTGTTAAGCTCAACCCAGTTACCGCAAATCAAGACCAAATAGTAAGGGTCAACTGGGCTTTAATGTAGGAAAAATTACATAAACAGAAAAGAATCCATTTTATCTTTTTTCAAAATGGATTCTTTTATTTGTTGTAAGGGTCACTATGAAAGCGGAATCCTCATATTTTAAAAATTAGTAGGACTTAACTTAATAAAAATACTACCAAATAAAATCTTTATTAGGCCATCTATTACAAAAAAGACATCTAGACTTACGTTAGTAATAATTAATCCTATTAATGCATTGATTATTAAACCGATTGATAGAAAGAGCATTAATTTCCCATGTACCGGAATAAAAGGTAAGAAATGAACGCCGACAGCTAAAATAATTAATAGCCAGCAAGTTCTATAATCATCGGCAAAAAATTGAAAACTAATAAAAACTAAAATGGCTAATAAAAAAATTGAAAAATTAGACCACTTTTTTTGTTCTATTGTACCAGGACCGACTGCTAACTTCTCCCTGGTTTTAGGGTTTAATTGCCAAATCATACCTAGTACATAAGCAATGGTAAAGGGCCAAATATTTGGATAGCCATTATATTTAATTAACAGTAAGAACATTGCAATGCCAGCAATTATTAGCCAAATCCCATTAATCTTTTGTCTAGGGTATTTGTAATCGTGTGTTTCCATACTATTCTCCATTCTCTATTCTCTTTATCCTCGAATAATAGATTTCTAGAATAATATATCAGACTGAAATGGATTTTTTTGTCGCAATCTGTCGAAGTGAGAAATATATTGGTTTTAAAAAGTTATCCTTTTCTTCGATAAATAATATGGTTCATAAGATATTTTTAACAATACTATATTTCAAAATCCAAACGACCCTCCACTTTTAGCTAAAGTAATTAACTTTGCTAATTCATCGTTTGATATAATCGCTTCAACATGTTTCGTTTTCATCTATTCACCCCTTGCTGTGATATTTTTAAATCTTTCGTTAATTAATCTTCAGTCTCACCTTCTACATAAAATTATCTACTATTTACTGGATGTTATGTATAATTAGCACTAATATATTAGGAATAAATTACCTAACTAACCAATGGTGTGTTAACATTACCTTATTTTTAGCATTTATTTATTGGAATTATAGTAATATCATTGTATTGTAAAGCAAAATTTGATTGGGAAATATAGCCCTGGTAAGTTTGGAAGATAGCTTTACATATAATTTTTTTTGTAATAAATATATTATTTTCGAAAACTTATTATACATATTTTAAAAATTAATAGAGCGATAATATTGTTTTCGCAGAATAATTTAATTTTACTAAAGTTCTGGAGGAATAAAATAATGGCAAAGCAAAACAAAGGTCGTAAATTTTTCGCAGCTACAGCTACAGCAGCTCTAGTAGCATCAGCAATCGTACCAGTAGCATCAGCTGCTGAATTTAAAGATGCAGATAGCATTTCATCTTGGGCAAAAGAAGCTGTACAATTTTTAACTGACAAAGGTTTCATCCAAGGCGATGAAAAAGGAAACTTCAACCCAGCTGGCACTCTTAATCGTGCAGAAGCTGCTGAAATTTTATCAAAAGCATTAGATTTAAAACCTACAGGAACAGAAGATTTTTCTGATGTAAATGAAAATGACTGGTTCTACAACGCAGTGCTTGCAACTTCACCAGAATTATTTGACGGTATGGGCAATGGTAAATTTGAACCTAAAGCTCAATTAACAAGAGAACAAGCTGCTAAAGTTATCGTGCAAGGTTACCAATTAACAGGTAAAGCAGATCTTAGCCAATTCTCAGATGCTTCTAATGCTTCTAAATGGGCTGTATCTTACTTAGAAACAGCTGTTGAAAACGGAGTAATCAACGGTAAAGGTTCATTATTAGCACCACAAGATAAAATTAGCCGTGAAGAATTTGCCACTATGGTAAAACGTACAATTGATGCAGTTACAAATGTAACACCAGCTGTAGCATCTGTAAAAGGACTTAATGCGAAGGAACTTGAAGTAAAGTTCAACACAGCTGTTGATAAAAAAGACGCTGAATTGACAACAAACTATGCTATCACAGGTGTAGCTATCACGAAAGCAACAGTATCTGAAGACGGTATGACTGTTATTTTAACAACTGATAAAGAGTTAAAATTAACTAATGATAAAGTTACTGTAAAACCAATCAAAACGAAAGCAGATGCTAAAGTTCTAACTGAAGAGTTTAACAAATTACTAACATTTGCAGACACAACTCCTGTAAGCGTTAATTCTGTTGAAGCAAAAGGTACTGAAGCAGTAATCACTTTCGATGAGCCTGTACAAAGCGCAGGAACAGTAAGCTTAAATGGTGTTGAGCTTTCAAAAGATCGCTATGAATTAGCTGGTAAAACATTAAAAATCAAAGGCTTAACTGCTGAACAAACTTATAAAGTGGACGTTGTTGGCGCAATTGACTTCGCTAACAATATTGCTAACCCAATTGCTGTTAACTTCACAGTTGCTAAAGCTGACGTTGATAGTTCAAAACCAACTGTTTCTACAGCAGTGAACGGTACAGAAATCACTTTTGATTTCTCAGAAGAATTAAAGAAACAAAACATTGATGGAACTGAAGCGTATGCAAAAGTAACTGTTGGAGAAACTACTTTCTTCTTAACAGATAAAGAGATTAAAGATGCTGAAGATAAAACAGTATTCACTATTGATGCAAAAGATGCATTAGGTACAAATTCATTTATTAATGCAGACATTAAAGTAGTTAAAGGGTACAAAGATTTAGCTGGTAACGAGGGAGATGCATTTGAGTTCAATGCTACTCTATCTAAGGATTTAACTCCTGCTACACTTGTAACAGCTTCTTCTAAAATGTTAGTAGCTGATGATGTGAATTCTACTAAAGACGTAGATGCTTTATACCTTACTTTCAGTGAACCTGTAACAGTAGATGGAAAATTAACTCTTAAAACTCAAAATGGTATTGCTTACACTGCTGGGAAAACAACAGCGGTAAAAGCTGATGCTGGTTTCGACGTGGATGGTAACGGTAAAATTGAGGGTGCTGAGAAAAACACAGTGAAAGTTGACATTGATTTAGATAGCAATTCAACATATACATTTGAATTATCTGCTAAAGCAGTTAAAGATATGGCTGGCAATGTGACTGCAGATACAATTACATTCAATGTTACAACTGGAACGTTCGAATCTAAACCTGAAACAACTACAGATTCATTAGTATTTGGAGCAACACCAGTTGTGGTAACAGATAACAATGTATTTACTGTTGAATACGCTGCAGATGTGACTGCAACAGCAACAACAGCTGCTAACTACACACTTGGAGGAAAAGAACTTCCAGCAGGAACTCAACTTCAATTTGTAGATGGTACTAAGAAAGTAAGATTCACTTTACCAGAAGGCTCTATCATTGCTAATGGTCCTTATGTACTTGAAGCTAAAAATGTTGTAGATACAAAAGGGAACACACTTAAAAATGGTAAAGCTACAACTACAGTAACACTTAAAGAAAATGTTGCACCTGTAGCTTCTAAAGTAACTGTAAAAGATAGCAAAACATTTATCGTAGACTTCACTGAAAGTATTACTGACCAAGCTACTGTAACAGGTTTAACAGTTAAGATTGCTGGTTCAACTGTAAAACCTACTACTGCTACTGTTACTGGTGGTAAACTTACTGTGACAACTAAAGATGATTTTGCTACAACAGATAGCATTGTAGTTGAGTTCAAATCAACTAACCTAGTTGATGCGAATAACAATAAAGTTAAAGACGGTTCTGTTTCAAACTAATAAGTTTGTAATGTAAACCTTTCAATTAGAAAAGCCTTGTGGAGATATCTCTACAAGGTTTTTTTTTTGCACTATATCAGGATTAATCTACATATGAAATGATAAGTATTCCGAGGTTTTTTTCAGGTTGATACAAAATTGTAAATATTTTCATGTTTAGTATAAAATAGAGCGGTGGTGTATGTTATAATTTCAATCGATGTTTATTCAGAAAATAAGATCAAGGGGGAGAAGATAATATGATGAAAAAAATATTGAAACTTACGAGTGCTGCGTTGCTTGGCGCTTCATTGATGCTGACAACAGTGGTGCCAATGATTCATGCGGAGGAGCAATCATCTCCACTATCACCATCGATAAGTAATCGGGTTATTGAAACCTTAGTCGAAGGTGAAAAATACGGAATTTATCCAACTACATGGTATGATGAAGACTTCCATAAAGAAATTTCTACGGACAAGGTAAAAGAATTGCTGGCATTAACGGAAAAGAAAATTGCTTCACTGGGCTTAGCGGAAAATAAAAACTATAAGCCAGTGATAGTGAAGAACGATAACACACGCGGTGATATTGTAATGCGCCTGTATAATATCGTTGCACGCTATGATTTACCTGTCGGCACGGATGCCATTAAATTTATGAAAGATCATAACATATTACAAGGTTATTCAAACGGACTGCAGTTAGAGTATAAGGCAACGACGCAACAGGCTGTTCTACTAGCTTCTCGATTGATTAAGGTTACATATGAACTTGCAGATCAAGGAGCGAAGGGGGTAGCCTGGGTAGTAGAGGATGAGGATACGATTGTGTATTTACTGGGCTCCATTCACCTAGGTACACCGGACTTATATCCATTCGATCAAAAACTAGTGAAGGCGTTCGATAAAGCTGATGCCCTATTAGTAGAGGCAAATATTCTAGATACAAAAGAGCTTGATTATTATGTGGAAAAGGCAATGTATTCAGATGGTTCAACACTGAAAGATGCTGTTGCTCCAGAAACATATGCGAAGCTTGAAAAAGTTGCAAAGCTATATAGTCTCCCTATGGAACAACTAACATTACAAAAGCCTTGGATGCTGTCGAGCACGTTATCTATGCTGGCAATGGATAATTCCTTTGGTATGACGCCACAAGAAATGACGAAGCACGGTATTGATATGTACTTTTTATTAAATGCAGATTTGCAGAAAAAGCCAGTGATTGAATTAGAAGGTATGAAAGCACAAGTTGATATGTTTAACGCATTATCACTGGAAGCACAGGAACAGTCTTTAGTTGCTGTGTTGGATAGCATCATCAATCCATCTGAAGAAAACCAATCCAAAGTCCTTCAAGAGTGGTTTACAAGTTGGAAGCAGGGGAACGTTGAAGAGTTTGCAAAAAGCTTCCAAGCGATGAAAGGCGGACCATCAGAGTACAATGAAATGCTATTTGGTTTACGAGATGAACAAATGGCAAAGAAAATCACGAATGTACTTAAAGAGAAAAAAGGTACGTACTTTGTTGTTGTTGGTTCAGGTCACTTCTTAGGTGAGAAAAGCATTCGCTATTATTTGGATAAAAATGGGTATAAAGTAAAGCCGTTCTATCAATAAAGTAAAAACTGTCACACTGTAAGCCATACTCCTGCACTTGACGTGGTTAAAAGGGCAAATGCGCTCTTCTTAGTAAAAATTAGTGTACATATAAACATAAAAAAAATACAAACTAATTTTAACGTCAAAATTTTAGGAGGTTACAGTGGCTAATTCAAGACAATCGAAACCGGATGATAGATCCAATAACGTTGAACGAATTCGTGATATCGTTAAGAACACGGAAGAAAAACTTCATGAAGCGGAAATTAGTTTGGAATTTGCAGACCCTATGCAAAGTGAAATGATTAAAGAAAAAAATAAGCGACGTCAAAAGTCAATTGAAGGATTAAAAGAAGAAATGAAAGATGAAATGGCGGCACGTAAAAAAGGAGAAGTATAGTTGGGGATTTAGGAAAAAGAACTAACTTATCTTCATCTTTCTAATGATAAAAAGTGCTTGTCTACAAAAGCAGATGGTTTAGAAGTTCTATAAAGGACCTCTATATTGCCATCTGCTTTTATTATGAGTGTAAATGACTTATTACATTCCATTTTAGAACAAGGATTATCAACACATGTGGACTTACAGCAATTGTTGTATATTTTAAATACCGTTACTTTGGATTTACGACAAAAAGGGATACACCAATGGGATTACCCTTGGGATCACAATAAAATTGCAAATCAAATATAGAATAATTTCTGTTACGTTTTATTAGTAGATAAAAAAATAATAGGAACCTTTTGTATAAATGAAATAGATAATATCAATGAGTTCCCAGTAGAGCTAAAAAGTAAATATTTATCTCAGATTGCTATATTACCGGAATTTCAAGGAAGGAATTTTGGTTCCTCAATAACACAATTTGCTTGTTCTTTTGTAAAAGGATTAAAAAAAGCACTAAATTTAGATTGTTGGGCTGGAAATGAAAAGTTAAAAGAGTTTTATTCAAGGAATGGTCTGGAATATATCGGGGACTTTCTGGAAGCAGACTATTACATTAGTATTATTAAATATAGCTAAATACATATATCTATCTAACATCTGTAATTTGCCCTTTTAAAATTAAATATCGATAAAATTTGAACCTTGCATTTTGACCAATATATTTCAAAATGCGGGGTTTCTTTATGAATAGAAGCTTTCTCTTCTATTGTGGTTGTGAATAACAAAGTTTGCAAAAATAATTCTATGTCAAAATGAATGTATTTACCAAAAAAGATGAACCTTTTCCAATAGTCATTTGTTTATAAAGTATAACGCATAGAAAGGAGTGCCTTGGAGTGACAGAGCGAGAATTATTCGATTCTTATAACAAGGATGTATACCGCACATGTTATTACATGCTACGGAACGCACAAGATGCGGAAGATCTCTGCCATGACGTATTTATCACCGTTTTTCGTCAGGATTGGCAAAGCGTTGAGCATACGCGTGCCTGGATCATGCGCATCGCAATGAACCATTGCTTAAACTTGCTAAAACGGAATCAGACTCAGCGGGATAAGCAGAGTCAAGTTCAATGGCTTCATGAGCAGGCCACATCATCAATTAAATCCGTAGACACTATTGTAGTAGAAAAGGCAGTTGAGGAAGAATGGGAGGAACTGCTGAAGCAGCTGCCAGACAAATTGATGGCTGTTGTTACCCTCCGTTATATCGGTGAGCTATCCATGGTAGAGATTGCTGAAACCCTGCAGATTCCTGTGGGTACAGTGAAGTCGAGACACCATAAGGCATTGAAAATCATGCGCAAAAAACTTGAACACAATAACAACTTATGGTTGAAAGGAGAGAACCAATATGGAACGCATTGAAAATAAGGTTAAAAACCAAATGAAGGAATCAAATAATGTCGATTACCCTGACTTTGATCAGATGTGGAGCAGTATACAGCAGGACGAGCTAAAGGTCGCTGGCGGTGAACCAGTCGAGCTCCGTTATCGAAAGCGAAAGCGCTTTGCATTGGTTGCAGGGCTATCTGTAGCTTTAATGGCTACACCCGTTTATGCAGCTCTGAATTATGATTGGTCCAGCATGCTTTCGCATAGGGAAGGTATTCAATCCGCATTAGAGCAGGGCTTAGGTCAATCGATTGAGCAATCCGTTACAAAGGAGGGTGTCACGTTAACAGTTCATACGGCGTTTATAGACGAGAACAGAACCGTATTACTGTATAGTTTGAAACCTGAAACATCCCAAGATGTTAAGGATGTAAAGGATATAGATTTTAAACTTATCGGACTAAAAGATTCGAAGGGCAACTTTATTGAAGGGAATTATTGGAACGAGTGGGATGAGGAGCATGGTGAATACCAGGGATATTTTGAGACGGACTGGGTTGCCGAAGGGCAGACGACCGATGTTGAGTTTATAATGGAGAATATCCAATTCATCGGCAATAAGAAGCAGTCCATCAGCTATAATCCTAATGACTCTACTACACAAGTGTTCCCAATTCAAAAAGATGGGGTGGATAGCGTGACCTTACAGTCTTTTGAACAATCTGAAGGTAAAGTTCTCCTAAAATCAGACGTTACGTTTACGGATACTGAAATCCCGTACAGAGGGGTAGAATTCGAGGCAATCAATAATGTGGGTGAATCTGTTAAACAAATGAAAGGTACTTCTTCTTCATACCGTGACGGAGGAGCAAACGTCGATCAACTATTCAAGTCTGACACCTTACGTGAAGAAGGAACTAAATTCCAAATCTCTTATGAGCATATACTAAAAACAAAAGAAAGCACTTGGAGCACAAATATGAATCTTTCCAAAAAACAGTTGGAAAATGGGTCATATAAGCAAGTGCTAGACATCCCTATGGGAAATGTTCCTAACACGAAAATCCATGAAATGAAGGTTACACCAACCCAAGTTCGTTTAATTCTTACTCAAGATCAAGATATGTACGAAACTATTCCTTTTAAGGAGTATCAACTGGATGTAGGTGGAACTTTGTTAAATGCTAGGGATGTACATCTTGGTAAAAACCCTAACGAAACAGAGCTACGCTTTGAAGTAAAAGGGCTGAATGTGGCTTCTCTGGATAATCAGCCTGTAACCTTCGTCGCGAAGCACCGTGTTGATGCAATTAGGGGAGACGACAATCCAATCCGTTTGACTGACATATCAGTAAAACCTCAAAGCTTAACGTCTAGCATTGCGGGGTATCCAATCACATGGACTTATTATTTGAAGGACAATAACCTCTATGTGGAATCCTTGAGCTCAGACCCAGAGTTTGCTAGAGTTAATCAAACCTATTATCTGGACGGCGATAATGGACCTATCTTTGGGAAACCGGACCTGATGGGTATACTTGAAGATGGAAGTAATAAAGCTATGGATGTGTATGAAAATTTCGATAAGAAAGAGCTAGATATTTACATTGAAAAGTATTTAATCGACAAGCCAAACGAGGAGCTTCGGATTCCGCTTAAGTCTGGAAAATGACCTGCATATGTAAGTCGATAAGCACAGGAGAACTTAACTTTTTCTAGCATTCCAACACATTGATAACCATCTATCAAAAAATGATAGATGGTTATTGTATTTCTAGGGGGCATAAAAACAATTATGCTTGTAAAGTTTGAGAGTTAAATCACTAGTTTTATTTTCTTGATATAATAATTATGCAATGCTGCCCTCAATAGGTTGAATACTTTAACAGCTTTGTGGTTAATCTTATAGAAGGGAATTATATAATAATCCAAGTACTTTAAAGGTTATCAGCCCAAGGGCAATCTAATTTTCAAGTATTGCATAATCCCTTTAATAGAAGGATATTGATGAACAATTTATAAAGATGCAATGAATTGTTATGTCAAATAATAGGGTATAGTTTATTTAGAGTTTAACTTCAAAATTGAATTATTTGTTAATTTCTCTCTCATTTTACCATTAGTATACAAAATAATGGTATGCTATATCACGATAATAGTTTATGGAGGCGGTAATATGTATTACAGTAATGGTAATTATGAAGCTTTTGCACGTCCTAAAAAACCAGTAGGTGTTGATGAGAAATCAGCTTATCTTGTTGGTTCGGGACTTGCTTCACTTTCAGCCGCATGCTTTTTAATTCGTGATGGCCAAATGAAAGGTGAAAATATTCATATTCTCGAAGAACTAGATATCTCAGGAGGTAGCCTTGATGGTATTTTAAATCCGACAAGAGGCTTTATTATTCGTGGTGGTCGTGAAATGGAAGATCATTTCGAATGCCTATGGGATCTATTCCGCTCAATTCCATCTTTAGAAGTAGAAAATGCATCTGTTTTAGATGAATTTTATTGGTTAAATAAAGAGGATCCTAACTATTCAAAATGTAGATTGATTGAAAATAGAGGTCAAAGACTTGAGGATGATGGCAAGTTTACATTATCTGATAAAGCATCTGAAGAAATGATTAAATTATTCTTTACTCCTGAAGAGAAACTAGATGATGTGAAAATTACAGATGTTTTTTCTGAAGAGTTCTTTGAATCGAACTTCTGGCTATATTGGTCTACGATGTTTGCTTTTGAAAAATGGCATTCAGCAATGGAAATGCGCCGCTATATTATGCGCTTCATTCATCATGTTGGGGGTCTTCCTGATTTATCTGCATTGAAATTTACAAAATATAATCAGTACGAATCTTTAGTACTTCCTATGATTAAATATTTAGAAAGTCATAATGTTGATTTCCAGTTTAATACTGTTGTAGAGAATGTTTTAGTTGATAAAGTTGGCGATAAAAAAGTAGCACATACTTTAGTGTTAAAACAAAATGGTGTGAAAAAGAATATTGAGCTAACAGAAAATGAATTAGTGTTTGTTACAAATGGTAGTATTACAGAGAGTACAACTTATGGTGACAATAATACGCCAGCTCCTGTAAGTACTGATTTAGGAGGAAGCTGGTCACTTTGGAAAAACATCGCTTCCCAAGATTCTGAGTTTGGTAAACCAGAAAAATTCTGCGATAATATTCCGGAGGAAAGTTGGTTCGTTTCAGCGACACTTACTACATTAGATGATCGAGTTGCTCCGTATATTGAAAAGATTAGTAAAAGAGATCCATATGCAGGCAAGGTAGTTACAGGTGGTATTGTAACTGCTACAGATTCTAATTGGATGCTAAGCTATACGTTGAACCGACAACCTCATTTTAAAAATCAACCAAAAGACCAATTAGTAGTTTGGATTTATGGTTTACTTTCTAATAAACCAGGTGATTTTATTAAAAAGAGTATCACTGAATGTTCTGGGATTGAGATAGCACAAGAGTGGTTATACCATATGGGTGTACCTGTAGACGAGATACCGGATATAGCACAAAATTCTTGTAATACAATTCCATGTTACATGCCTTATATAACATCTTACTTCATGCCTAGAGCAATGGGAGATCGTCCTTTAGTTGTCCCTAATGGATCTGCTAACTTAGCCTTCATTGGGAACTTTAGTGAAACAGAAAGAGACACAGTATTCACAACTGAATATTCAGTAAGAACGGCGATGGAAGCAGTTTATCAATTATTAGATATTGATCGAGGCGTTCCAGAAGTATTTGCATCTACTTTTGACATTCGTACTTTATTATCTTCAACTGCTCGTTTACTTGATGGTAAGAAATTAACAGATGTAGATGCTCCATTTATATTAAAACAAATAGGTAAATTTGGTATTCATAAAACGAAAGACACAATCATCTATGATTTATTAAAAGAAAGTAAATTGATTTAAAGATAAAAAGCTGATTCAAATTGAATCAGCTTTTTTTTATATGTGCGCCCGGCATGCGTATGAACTATAGGGTGCAAGTCCCGAACCCCGAAGACAGAAGTAGAGGTTAGCCAAGAGCAAGGGTGTCCGTGGCGACGCGGAATCTGAAGGAAGCTGGAGGCAAAACACCGGTCCGAGGAACACGAACCTCATAGTAGGCTAGGTATGATTGGATGAGTGTGCATAACAACACAAAATCCTTTCTGTCGAAGGTCATATCGAGTAAATGAGGCGGATAGATGGTGTGAAAGTGCATACGCTTACCCGGGGAGGTCTGATGGAAACGTGAAGTACCCTTCATAACCTGCTTGATGACAAGTAGCTGAACCATCAGAAGTCAGCAGAGGTCATAGTACCGTTAACATGGGAAGGACCGAACCATGAAGGAGTGTGGAATAAACTCAAATTTCACTTATTCGATGAAGCAGACAATCCAAAGATGGACTTATTTAGTGGAAGAAATGGTGAATCCCATGGGAGACATTAAGAGGGCTGAGAATACAAGTGGCAAGGAGAGACCGAAAAGCACAACGAATAGGGAGATACAAAATCGCTGTTCGTCAGACTACATGGAACCGCCGTATACGGATCCGTACGTACGGTGGTGTGAGAGGTCGGGAGTTAATCACTCCCTCCTACTCGATTAAATAGTGAATTTTTTCATTTCGTCTCTTAAAGCATCAGCAATAGCATTTAGATCCTTAGCTTTTTCAGAGACAGTCTCGATGCTTTTAAGCTGTTCATTTGCAGAAGCGGAAACTTGTTCTGTTCCAGCAGAGGTTTCTACTGCAGAAGCAGATATACTTTGTACGGCACTAATAATTTGCTCCTTGCGTTCATCCATCTCATGAGATAAATGTTTCACCTCTTGTGCCACTTCACTCGTTTGATCTAGAGCTACCTTTATTGTATTAAAGATTTCACTAGTATCCTTTGTAGCTTTTGCATTTTGTTCGACAATGCTAAGGCTTGTGCTGATTTCCTGCACAGCACTTTTAGAAATATCCTGAATTGCAGAGATTTTATTCTTAATATCCTCAGTAGCATTAGATGTCTGTTCCGATAATTTTCGAATTTCATCCGCAACAACCGCGAAACCTTTACCGGCTTCACCTACGCGAGCTGACTCAATGGAAGCATTTAGAGCCAATAAATTAGTTTGAGTTGCGATGTCTGTAATTGTATTGACAATACTTGATATATCAGATGAAGTTTTATCTACTTCTTGAACGATGTTACTTACCTGCTGTGAAGATTCGCGATTTTTCTCTGACCAAATAGAAAGTTGTTTGACAGTTTCTACACCTTGATTACTTAAATGATCTATATCTTCTGTCATAGAAGCGATCTTCTCTGTATGCTCAATAACACGATCAATGTTTCCAGATAGTTGATTTAATTGTTCAGCACTTTTTTCTGTATCATAAGCTTGCTCTTCTGTAGCCTTTGCTACTTCATTAATGGCTGAGCTAATTTCATCAGTAGTACGTACCGTATCCTCTGCTATTTGAATAAGAATCTTTGAGGAATCTGATAGCTCGGAGCTAGTTTTATGTATATTGACGGTAACATTCTTTAATGCCGATTGCATGCCAGATATGCCTTTTGCCATAAGACCAATTTCATCTTGATGGTTTAATAGCTTCTCTAATTCTTGATTTTCGGTAAAGTCTAAGCTAGTAGTTTGATGAATGATATTTTCAAGATTCTTAATGTTAGTTACGATGCGACCAATTATCCACCACATTAAAACACCTATAATGATAAAACTCACAATACCTGTAATAATCTGATAGCCTAATACAGAGTTTGTGATAGATTGAATACCGCTTTCAGGCACCCCAATATCAATTACGCCATAAAGCTTGCCATCTTTATAGATAGGCTCCATGATGTCATATGTCCAAATACCTTGAACTTCAGCATACCATCTCGTAAATTGCTTTTTTCCGTTCTTAGCACCATCGATTGTGTATGCATCCTCATATGTTTTTCCTAATTTCTCTTTATCACTATGCGCCACTGCTTTTACATTGGTATCAATGACAATAGCATAAGTCACATTGTCTTGTTGTGCTTTTGATTCCACAAAATCTTGTAAAGATGAGATGGGATCACTCTCAGAATTTAATATAGTTTCAGCTTGCTTGGCGATTTCATAGACCTGTTCATTGGCTTTTTCAATTAAAACTTCCTTACTATTTTTGCCAACAATCCACACACCTAATACGGAATTAATTACAGATGATAATAACAGTAAACTTAATGTAAAAAACAATAATCGTCGCTTAATACTTTTGTTTTTCAAATAGTTCCCTCCTTTGAATTTTGTTGGAACTTTAAGCCTGCAAAACTCGAATTTTAAGTATAGTATTATGGAATGAAGTAGGAATGTCAATAATATATTAAGACTTAATGCTTATAATGTGGTGGACTGGGGTAAAAAGTCCTTTTATTTTATGATTAATTTCTTGAGGTTTGAACAGATAGGAAATGCCTATTTTAGAGAATGAACAGTAAGTCGTGTTAAAGCGCATAGAGAATACAGGCAATTGTCACGGAAGAAAATATAGCTTCAAAGAAGTTGTTATCGAAATTCAACTTTAAGGAAGAAGGCTGCTTAAGACAATTCGAATGCCATAGTGTTACTGGAGAATGAAAGATATGTAGATCTATAGTTATTTGCATACCGAGTATTCGAAGAAGAATATATAAGTGTTATGGTAATTTCAGATGAATTTCCAATAAAAGTGCGACAAAAACTTATTTAATGAGTTTTGTCGCATTTTTATATAGTGTTTTATTTTCCTCTATTTTCGAATATTCCTGTAAATATTATTTCCAATATGTGGTGATAACCATGAATTTTGGGAGGGAAATGAAATGGAGAAAATAAAGTTAAGTATTAATTATAGCTTAATTAGTTATATCATTATTTTTGCTGTAACCTTAGTGATCAAAGGTTTGACAGGTGCAGAACAGTATCAAAACATTTTTTCTAAAGATATTATTGAGATTTTAAAACTACTTGCAAGTGCATTTGTACAAAATATAGGAATTGCTTTACCACCCGCAATTATCATTGGTTTCATTTTTTATTTTTATATTTTTCCTAGACAATCAAGAGAGTAGATAGATCTGCATTCTTTTTTACAAAGATTCTTTAGAGTTATACGCATGAGAAGGTGAGAAAAATGCAGATTAAATTTTGGAAAAGTAAAAAGGAAAATAAGGAATGGCGAAGAGGAAATTCAAACGGGCGGCCTAAAGTGACCATAAACAAGTCGAAGTTGCTGCATTTAAAAGATGCTGGCAAAAGTAATCGAGAAATTGCACGAATACTTCGAGTTTCAGAAGCTACTATTCGGAGACGATTGAAAGATTTAGAGGGTTGATTTTCCTCTTTACTTGTAGAAGTTTTACGTATCGATTTTGTATATACGCCAGAAAGGGAGTTTATATATTCTTATGTCAAGATTCCAATGGATTAAAAACAAACTTTTAGGTATGATGTCGTAAAGAGTTTGTTTTTCTTTTTTCTTACAAATTTGGATTTGGAGTTAAAGGACGAGGGGATGAGTTAGCTTGGAAATATCAATTAATAGCTTACAAGAACGTGATGCAGAAGAATTATTTGAGTTTGAAAAGAATAATAGACTATTTTTTGAACAAATGGTACCTAGTCGTGGAGAAGATTATTATAATTTTGAAACGTTTAAAATAAGACATAAAGAGCTTTTGACAGAACAACAAGAAAATAAATCAAAATTCTACTTAATAAAAGATAACTCAGACAAGATTATTGGAAGAATTAATTTAGTTGATATAGATACAACGAATGATATAGCGGAAGTCGGTTATAGAGTGGGTCAAGAATATGGAGGCAAAGGAATAGGGGCTAGAGCCCTAAAGCTATTATTAGAAACAGAAATCATTGTAAAAAAGATTAAAGCAAAAACAACAACAAATAATATTGCATCTCAAAGGGTTCTTGAAAAGAATGGTTTTAAACAAGTGTCTACAAGTGATGAGTTCAAGATGAATGGCAAAAAGCTGCAGTTTATCGATTATATTTTGGAACTCTAGTAAAAATCCTGAGAGGGGTGGTTGAAAGATAGTGTTTAAACGAATCATGATACTTTTTTCAATTACTGTTGCAATATTTTTGGTGCTCATTACAGTTAGTTATATTATTCATCAAATAAAATTATCTAAGGAAGATAAATTATTTACGCCGACAGGGAAAATGGTAGAAGTGAATGGTCATCAGATGCATGTGTACGTAGAAGGAAATGGAGAAGAAACGCTTGTATTTATGTCTGGAGGAGGCACAAGCTCACCTGTTTTAGATTTTAAATCATTATATTCATTGTTAAGAGATAAATATAAAATCGTTGTTGTTGAAAAGGCAGGTTATGGCTTTAGTGACATTACAGATTCTGAGCCTAATATTGATACTATTTTACAAGAAACAAGAGAGGCTCTATTAAAATCAGGTGTTGAAGGACCATATATTTTATTTCCTCATTCTATGTCAGGTATTGAAGCATTGTATTGGGCTCAAGTATACCCGAATGAAGTAAAAGCAATTATAGGATTGGATATGGCTATTCCTGCTGCATATAAAGATTATGATATAAATATGCCTCTAGTTCATTTAAGTGCCTTTGCCGCTAATATTGGTTTTACTAGATGGATTCCTAGCCTTTCTGAAAGTGATGCGATCAAATATGGAACTTTGACAGATGAGGAAAAAGAATTGTATAAAGTGATTTTTTATCGTAGAACGGCAACTAAAAATATGGTGAATGAAATTAAGCATATTAAGGAAAATGCTGAAAAGGTAGGAGCGGCTGGAATCCCAAAAGTGCCTATACTTTTGTTCTCTTCAAACGGTCAAGGGACAGGTTGGAATGGAGATGAGTGGAATGAAATTCAAAAGGAGTTCATCGGTAAACATAAAGATGGCACATTAATAAAATTAGATAGCTCACACTATATTCATGATATTGAATTTAAGCGAATAGCGGACGAATCAGAAAAATATATAGAATGTTTAAATCGTTAGGCTCATCGGACCCCAGGGAAGAGCAGAGGGAACGAAAATCAACCACACATTATGGTGAAGGACCATAAAAATTACTAAAGAAAAAATCCAAAAGGGGGTTTTATCATGAAATATTTATTACAAGTTGATTTTACAATGGACGGCCCATTCGGTGAAGAAATGTCTAAGGCATTCGTTGATTTAGCAAAAAGTATTAACGAAGAGCCAGGCATGATTTGGAAGATATGGACTGAGAGTGCTGCGACTAAAGAATCTGGCGGGATCTATTTATTTGAAACCAAAACAGATGCTGAAAAATATTTAGTCATGCATTCAGAACGATTAACAAGTTTTGGTATTACCGATATCCGTGGGAAAATCTTTGAGGTGAATGAAGTATTATCAACAATTAATAATGCTCCCATTAAATAGTTAGATAAAGCTGTCAACTAAATAATTTAAACAGAAAGAGGCTGGGACATAACTAGCTTCATTAGTGAGAAATCCGAATTTGAATTCATTCAAATTCGGATTTCTCTATTTTTTATGTTGTCTCCATATAGCTATTAGCTAATGGCTGTGAATTTTCTTAAATTCACGGCCATTAATGCGAGGCCCATCTCGTTTTCAACCTTCGATTTTCCTCTCACAGAAAATCGAGTGAAACGCAAATTAGCCTTCAAGAATCCAAAAACTGGTTCCACGTCAATTTTGCGTTGACGATAAATGGTACTCGTTTTTTCTTCTGAAAGCTTTACTCTTACATATTCTTTTTGTTGCTCCCACTTCTCATTCACGATTAACTTACGATTATTTCCCCCTTTTGCTTTCGTACATAACGAACGTAGGGGGCATCCGGAACAGTCCTCACATTCGTATATCTTAAATTCACGCGTGAAATCATACTTATCCGTTTTCGTGGAACGATATTTAAATACAAGCTGTTGTTGGTTTGGGCAAGTGTATCGATCATGTTCTTTATCATAATCCCAGTTCTCTGTATTGAATTCGTTTTGCTTATGCTTTTTCTTCTGTTCTTTTACATACATGTTATACGTGATTAAGGCTTCTCGCTTACGGTTCGAAAGGATATCATCATAATTTTGTTCACTGCCATATCCAGCATCTGCGACGATGTGTTTTGGTAACTTAAAATAATGTTGTTCGATTTCATCTAAAAATGGGATTAATGTACGTGTATCCGTTGGATTCGGAAAAATGCTGTAGGCAAGCGCATACTGACCTTCTGTTGCCACTTGTATGTTATAACCTGCCTTCAATTGACCATTTTTCATATAGTCATCTTTCATACGCATAAATGTTGCATCCGGGTCTGTTTTCGAATAACTATTTCGTTCGTCAAAGATTTCGAAGTCTCTTTGATATTTTAGTTTGCGTTCAATATAGTCGATCAATTGTTTGCGAGCCTGCTTTGGGAATTTCCGTTCCGTTCTTAAAGCCTTTCGCTCTGCTACATCCGATGACTCTTCAATTTTTCGATCATATTCAGAAATCACTTCATCAACTTTTTCGACCATTTGAGCGAGGTCTTCCAATGCTAATTCCTTTTCACTTTCCCGTTCAATTTCTGGCATGATTTCTTTTTCAAGCAGCTCATCGTATAGCTGGTTTGACTTTTCAATTAGTCCGTTATGAAATTTCTCAACCGACTTTTTCCACACGAATGTAAATTTGTTCGCATTCGCTTCAATCTTTGTTCCATCAATAAAAATAGCTTCCTGGTCAATTAATTCTCCCTGTACCAGCTGGCAGCGGAATTGAACGAAGCATTGACGAATCAACTCTTTTACCTCTGGTTGGACACGGAATCGGTTGATTGTGCGGTAGGTTGGTTCATGCCCTTGAGCTAACCACATCATCCGAAGACTATCTTTTAAAAGCGCTTCAATTTTGCGCCCTGAGAAGACAGATTGCGTGTAGGCACATAAGATAATTTTAAGCATCATGCGTGGATGGTAGGCAGGACAGCCCTCATTTCGAAGGAATGGTTCAAACGCTTCGGGCGGGATACTTTCGACTAAATGGTGGACATGGAAGGCGATATCATTCTTTTGTAACTTCACTTCAAAATCTAAAGGCAAAACTAATTGATTCATGTTATAATCTTTAAACATAAGGATCCTTCTTTCTGTATAATTTTGTTATGGTGACTTAATTTTATCAGAAGTGGTCCTTATTTTTTATGAAAAAAATTTAAAGCCGGTGAAATTTTACTAATCGTAAAATTTCACCGGCTTTTTAGTTAAGAGGTGGGTTTTGTCCCAGCCTCTTTCGTTTTTTTTTGTTTTCAATAATAATTTAATACTTGCAAAATATATATATTGTGTATATATTGTATATAAAGTGTATATACATTATTACATAAGGAGAATGGATAATGGAAAATGTCATTGAATTACAGCATGTTCATAAATCTTTTAAGGGATTTCAGATAAAGGATTTCTCTATTAACGTAAAAAAGGGCTTTGTAACGGGATTTATCGGGGGAAATGGTGCAGGGAAGTCTACAACAATCAAATTAATTATGAACTTGCTACAGCAAGATAGTGGTACTGTTTCAGTGTTTGGGATGGATTATAAGAAGCATGAAAAAGAAATAAAGGAACGTATTGGTTTTGTTTATGATGAAAATGTCTTTTATGAATATGTAACGTTAAAGGATATGAAAAGGATTATTAAACCAGCCTATAAAAATTGGGATGATGACGCTTTTCAACGTTATGTTACTCAGTTTGAACTACCATTGAACAAAAATATGAAGACCTTTTCAAAGGGTATGAAGATGAAAGCTTCGTTAGCCATAGCTCTAGCTCATCATGCAGAATTAATTATTATGGATGAGCCAACTGCGGGGCTCGATCCGATATTCCGTAGAGAGTTACTAAATATTCTACATGAATTGATGCAAGATGAAGATAAAACGATTTTCTTCTCGACACATATAACAACAGATTTAGACCGAATTGCGGATTATATTACCTTTGTTCATAACGGTGAACATATATTCACGAAGGAATTTTATAAGATTGAAGAGGAATATGCCATTGTCAAAGGGACATTGAATTTATTGGATCAGGAAACGGAACGGGAGTTTGTCGCAATCCGAAAATCGAACACAGGCTTTGAGGCATTAACTGCGGATAAAAATCGTGTGGCGAACATATTTGGGGATTCTGTCATTATGGAAAAACCGACGCTTGAAGATATTATGTATTATACGAAAAAAGGATGGTGATTGTATGGTTAACCTTATATTTAAAGATATTTTAATACAAAAGAAAGTGATTTTATTTTACATTGCTACTATTATTCTTTATTTATTAATAAATGTGTCCCTAGTGAAAATAGGATTCTTATATAGTTTAGCGTTTATTACCATGTCCTTTTCTTATGATGAAAAAGATAACGCTAATATTTTACTTAATTCGCTTCCATATACGAGAAAGCAAATTGTTAGTTCGAGATATATAGGTTCATTGATATATACATCACTAATTATAATCATTACTTATTTAGGTAATTTCTTTTTAAACGGAAAAGAGACATTGTTTTTATTGAAAGATATATTGATAATTATCGGTCTTGTTATGGTCGCTATGTCATTCATACTTCCAATCTGTTATAAATTTAAAACACAATCTTTAATGATTGCTTCAGGTACTTTATTTGGTATATATATGGTAACCATTAAATATTTGTTCCCTAGTCTTAATGATACATTAAGAGAACTGACACAAAAGTTCCTGACTTTACAAGAAACACAAATGTATTTCGTAGCTATCCTTACAATCATTATTTTATATGTTGGATCGTGGCTACTATCTATTCGTATATATACGAGAAAAGTTTTTTGAAATAAAACAGCTTGAGCCCGTTGATGTAGGCTCAAGCTGTTTAGTACGCTTAAACACAAGGTCCCATATAATAAAATCTGAGTATCGCCGACCTTGGCTTCCGATGCCGAGTCTGTTGTTAACATATTTAATAAACCTGAGATAATTCCCGTGAGGCAGAAAACTATACTCTAAACAATCGACAATGTAATCTTTATGTGGAAAGACATTATAAATCTAAATTGCTTTATATTTCCCTGAATGTCCAAGCATAAGTACAACTGACGAATAATTAGCATGCTGAAATAAAAATGGCTCATGCTAACGGAATAATCATCGTCTTCTGTGCTGATCACATAAAAATAAAGAAGAGGTATTTGCATGCAAATTATTATTTCAAACAGCTCAAAAGAACCGATTTATGAGCAAATTTATACTCAAATCAAAAAGCTAATTTTATTAGGTGAATTACAAGAGGGGCAGTCATTGCCGTCTATGCGCCAGCTTGCAAAGGATTTAGAAATTAGCGTTATTACAACAAAACGCGCTTATGAAGAGCTAGAGAAAAACGGATTTATTTATTCTATTGTGGGGAAAGGCTCGTTCATCTCAGAACAAAATAAGGAAATGATGAGAGAAAGAAAAGTAAAGGTAATCGAAGAAAATCTATTGATTGCCATTCAAAATGCTAAAGAAATGAACATTGGCTTAACAGAGCTCAAAGAAATGCTCATACTATTGTATTCAGAGGATGAGTGATTTAGACAGCTGTTAAAGTCATATGGTGAATATATTTGGAGATACGGTTATTGTGAAAAAGCCTACCCTCGAGGATAGTATGTAATATACGAAAAAAGGATGGTAATTGGATGATTAACCTTATACTTAAGGATGTTTTAATACAAAAGAAAATAATTTTACTTTACATTGCTACTATAATAATCTACTTATTGGCAGGTGTACCCTCCCTAATATTTTTAGGATTTCTTTATAGTGTAGTATTTATACTAAATGCTTTCGCTTACGATGAAAAAGACAATGCTAATATTCTGCTTAATTCTCTACCGTATACGAGAAAGGAAATTGTCAGTTCAAAATATATAGGTTCACTGATATTTACAACAATATTTGTTTTCATGATTTATGTCGGGGATTTCTTCATAAATGGAAAAGGGGATCTTTTTATATGGAAAGAAATGTCGCTTATTATTGGCCTAGTTATGGTCGCTATATCATTCATATTTCCAATCTCCTATAAATTTAAAACGCAATATTTATTGAGTGCTTTAGGTGTTTTATTTGGTATCTATATGTTAGCAATTAATTTACTAGTTCCTATAAATGATATATTAAGAGATTTAGCACGAAAATTCTTGACTTTACAAGAAATGCAAATGTATTTTGTAGCTAGCATTACGGTTATTATTTTATATATTGGGTCGTGGCTACTATCTATTTATATATATGAGAGAAAAGCTTTTTAACTTCTGCAGGCCTAAGCACAAAGCAGATTCCGTACGCATTGTTTATCTGTGCGAAAGCGAAGCGACAGCAATAATTATGCCGAGGGATAATAATAAAACGGCTTGAGCTCAGGCTCAGGCCGTTTTCGTACGCTTAAAAGCAAGCTTCCAAAGAACGAAATTCGTGATGACAAGCACGATTAAGTAAATGATTGCCCCATAAGAAATTTGAGCTGTTAGGAAGTAATGCAGTCCCGCTAAAGCCCCTAATGGGATAAGCAATATAAGAGTTTTCCAACTCTGGCCATCGCCAACTTCATTATAGGGCTTTGTGAAAGGAATTTTGTTTCCGAAGCCGACATAACAAATGACGGTGTACATAAAGCTTGTTACTAAAACAATCAATAAATCTGGGATAATTCTCGTACCATAAATGAAGCAGAAAATGATGCTTAGAAAAATATACAATGGGATATACAACTTAATCAAAAATGCTTTTAAGCTACCCTTTTTTAAGTTTGTATAATCTTTAATTGGAAAGACTTTATAGATCCAAGCTGCTTTATATTTTCCTGAATGTCCGAGCATAAGCACAGCTGACGGAATAATTAGCATGCTGAAATAAATATTTAAATAGCCCATGCTAACGGTATAATCAACTGCTTCGTACCTTGAAAAAGAAAACATAAAAATAAATGGAATGACAAAAGAAAATCCTAAAGATGGATATACCTTCAGTTTAAACTCTCGCTCCTGTTTCATCATAAGGGAGGCGAAGCGGTAGAATGCTCTTTCTTCATTAGTTCTACAAATGATTGTTAACAAAAGCGTTTTAAGTCGATTGTTTTTCTCTTTTTTCGATTTGCTTGTGTTTAATAGCTTTTGCAGATTACGTTCAAAGGTTGGTATTAGCTTTAGATATAGCCATATCGAGATGATTGGCATGACGACAGCAAATATACTGAAGACCACTGTCAATAAAGAGTTGTCACCGTGTAGCAGTAACTCATAAGGAGCGGAAAACCACATAGGAATTAGAAAAATACTCCACCAATGAAATACTACCACCATATCAAAATTAACGAATTCGAAGGACCTAATAAGAACTTGATAGCCAATCATCAACATTAATGATAAGCCGATTTGTACATAATTGATGATGTCTTTCAGTTTTTCTCCGTCAAAAAATCTTAAAATAGTAATATATAAAATAGCGGTTAAAACAACAATAAAAATATTAATTAAAACTAGTAAGACCACAGTTAAAAGAAAGAATACAATCCCTTGATTATATAAGCCCACCATAAGGGGGATGGCAGTAAATGCGATAGTTAAATACGTCAAGTAGATGAAAATATGCATAAATTTGGCCGCATTGATCGTTCTAGCAGAGATAGGCTTGGTCGATAGGATACTTCTGTCCCGTACATCCAAAAGTACCGAAGAAAAATCAGAAATCAATGTTGTCATGATGATAAAAATAATCATTGCATAAGCAATACTCATCTGGAAAAGATAGTTTTGACCAAACCCCATAAAAGGAATCAACATAAGTCCTATTAGAACATAGATCCATAAAGATTTGATGTAGCTATTTTTTTGCTCTTCCTTGTTTTTATTTGATGCTTGGTTAAATATTGTCGGTACTTTACGCTCATCCATTGTTAGTTTAATATGGAGGATCTTTCTCATAATCTCGTAATCGATGCCCATTTTCACAAAAATAAATTGAATCTTATCAAGTAGCTGAAGCGTTTTGAAATCTTTCATGATCATACCTCTTGCACAATGGAAACGAATTTCTCACCAATTTCCTGATGATCATGGAAGCCTGTCAATTGGTTGAAAATCTTTTCCAGAGTTCCTTCGGTATTGTCTGCTTGTAGTTGGGCAAATGTCCCATCAGCAGCAATTTTCCCATCATTCAGCAGGATGATGCGACTACTGATTTTTTCGACAACATCCATGATATGAGAGGAATAAAATATTGTTTTTCCTTGGGCAGCCAGTTGAGTCAAAATTTCTTTGAAGATCATCACACTATTCGCATCTAATCCATTGATTGGTTCATCTAAAAATAACAAATCAGGATTATGTATAAGGCTAGCGATAATCAATAGCTTTTGCCGCATTCCTTTTGAATAAGAAGATATCCTTGAATGATACGCTTCTCCAACACCAAATAACTCCATTAAGGATTTTGATTTATCAGCAGCGACTTCTAATTCAAGGCCATAAAGCTGGCCGATGAAGGTTAAATACTCATAACCTGTTAAATTATCATAAACATCTGCTATTTCTGGTACATAACCAATTCTCCGTCTATATTCAATGCTGTCTTTTCCGATATTCTCTCCGAAAAGCTTAATTTCTCCACCGTAATCGCCTTCGATCCCTAAAATGATTTTGACAGTGGTACTTTTACCTGCACCGTTCGGACCGATATAACCAATTATTTCTCCTCTCGAGACGTGCAAGTCGATTCCTTTTAATATCTCCTTACTACCATAACTCTTCGTCAAATTCGTAATCGTCAAGATTTCTTCCATGTTGCAACTCCTTTCTGTTGATCCTAAATTAATGGCAGTAACTTATCTGTACCGCCTGTAATATCCCCATCCGTGAAGACTAATAAACGGTGGAGGATGAAGAAAACCCCCTCCTTTAAAGTCTCACTTTAGCTTATGTCTAGTGTAATTGATTTAGATAAAATATCCATAAATAAAACATAACATTTAAAAATGTATAAATATACCCTTTAATGGATGGCAATAGTAGTACAGGTTGGGAACATATTTATAAAAGGCATGTAACAGGTAAAGCTGCAACTAAGGGTACTACCTTATTCCCTAAAGCACTTGGTGATTCGCAAATAAAAAATCTTTGTGATGGAGTCATTAGAAAAAGGAACTCTCCAAAGCACTCATTCTAATGGTACAAGGGTGTATACTTATAATCCAAAGAAATATGGAATTTCTGAAATGACAACAGTTGTAACAAAAGATAATATTATTAAGACATCATATCCTGTTAAGGGAACATCTGTGACCAAGAAATAATTTGTCTTAAAAGGAGTATATTATGTTATGAAATTAAAATTTGAAATAGAAAATGATGTGTCAGTCCTCCGAGATAAAAGATATAGTTATGATTTTTATCTCGATAGCTTTTTAGAAGTATTAGTACATGATAATGATAGCGAGTTTTCACTCTTCTCAACTACTATGCATAGTACAATCATCATCACATTTACGGAGCTATTAATTGAGCTACATAAAACAGGTAAAAAACAAACATTTGACCCTTTTGGGAATGCAAATATTTATACTCTAGAACGAATAAGAAATGACCTAAAGATTACAAATTTTAGTGCCCTTGATAATCAAGTAGAATATGTACATGTACTTAATTTTATAGATTTTACTAATGCTTATTCAAAAGAGATTGAACGGTATTTAAAAGCTATGATTACAGTAGAAGCTAATATTGCAGAACATCAAGATTATGTTTTGCTGTTTGAAAGGTTAAATATATTGAAGGATTTAAGTAGAGAAAAAGAGACTGGGACAAAAGGATTTTAGCCAATGAAAAACCCGAACTATATTACGAAACACTCATTTTGTGTTTTGTAATAGTTCGGGTTTTCTGTTTATTTTCTTTGTTAATTTTAAAAATTATACGTCTTTAATAAAGGACAAATTAGTTATGTCCCAGCCTCTTCTCTTTTTTACTTTTAGTTATTTCGTTAATGATCATTATGACTGTTCAAACAAAACAATTTAGAAAAGTACCTTCGTTCTTCGAACTCATTGAAAGTGACAAAATTATATAGAGACGGTCTACCTAAAAAGTAATGGTAATATTAGTTAACTAATTGTTAGGGCTGATTATTATGATAGGAAAGGAAGTAATGACAAGGGTTTGTCCCTTGTTATTACTTCCTTTTTCTAATGTTATGTCAAGTCAACCTGTATGAGCATGTATAAAACTTTTTTTTATATTTTTTTCAAAAAGGTTGATAAATCGAATTAAAATTCCCCTTTATAGAGTGTTAGATGGTTAACCAACTCTAGCAATAAAAAAACAATATTGGAGGAATTTAATTATGGCAACAGCTAAATATTCACGTTATGAATACAATAAAACTACTTCTATTTCTCGTGCAAATGTTGGTGACATGGTTCGAGCTCAAGAGGCATTCATCAAGTATTGGAAAGGTGAAGTTTCAAAAGCAACATTAACAACTAGCTTAAGTGGACTTGTTATTACTGCTTTAGAAAAAGTTTTTAATAAAACAGCTTATTCAGCTATTCCAGGTTATCTTGTATCTGCATTAACAGGTGCGAATGAGTGGGAAAAAAATGAAGTCTTACGAGTAGCACAAGAAGGATTGGAACAAATAAATAAGCTATCACTAATTTTCCTTGAGAACAAAACTTATGTTTCTATTGAATTTAGTGTTAACTATTTGGCATTCAAAAACCTTGCGACGGGGAACACTGACTTCACTATTATTCAAGGTAATATTATTCCTAGAAAAATTATTACAGACAGTGGCGGTTCAATTCCTATGTAAAAAAGAAAAGCACCCTTTAGTGGGTGCTTTTTACTATTTCAAGGAATTTTTCGAATGCCTGTTTATTTTGTATTTCATAAGTTTTGAGATTATAAGTTAATATTCCGTTTTCATTGATATTAATATCATAGAAAGCGTTGTTGTAATAAATAATCATAGTGAATCGGAATCCTGTGTAACTAAATTCAGAGTTAGTTCGTTTTATTTCTAGTTTTTTTAGTGAATTTATGAAAGTTGGAAATACAGTACTATCTTTTTTGATAGTTTTAACGTTGACCTCTGTATCTATGAAATGAATATCATGGGTTTCCTTTGCTAAAGAATCAGAATCTGTATCGAAAAAATATTGTACAAGATTTTTTGTTTTGTATTCATTAAAAAAATATAGTGAGATTATTACTATTAAAAAGAAAGCCATAATAAAGCTTATTTTTTTCTTCATTTAAAACAACCCCTTATTATTAAAATTTTAACCTTTTTAGGGTTTTTAGTCAAAATTAGGTTGATAAAGGTCTGCTTTTTCCCCCTTTATATAGTAAAAAGGAGAAAGGAGAGGATATGATGGGAGAAGAATATCAATTTTTAATGGGTTTAATAAGCAATACAGGCTTTCCGATTGTCGCTTTTTTATTAATCTTTTGGAAGTTTGATAAATCACTAGGCTTGCTTGCTGAAGCTGTAAATAATAACACGAACGCAGTTCAGTTATTGTTGCAAAAAGAAAATTATGAAAATAAGTAATTGGTTGTTATTAATTAAACGTTGTTGAGTTGTATTTAATCAACCTCTAATTTGTGACTCAAATGCTCTCGGCTTACTTTAATAATACCGTTGTATGTAAGGACATAAATCAATTTTTCCAGTACTCGTACTTTCGTGCCAGGATAAACCCCTTGGGTTGCCAGTACTTCTTCTAATTGCTGTAGGCGCTCTTCTTTGAGTTGCCGATCTCCTTTTTGTTTGTAATAAATGTTTGTACTGCTTGGTTTGGTGTAGTTTTTAGTTTATTTTTCATGGATTATTGATAGTTTTTTTCTACTTTTTTGATGTTAAATATGTAAAATGAACACAATTATGGATGTGAATTTTCTTTTTTTGCTTTAAAATAGAACGTATGTTTCTGTTTTTTATAAAGGAGTTGATTTTTTGGTACAAAATCGTCTATTAAAATCTTTTTTAGAAGATGAAAAAGTAAGCAAGCTTTATAAAAGTTACTTAGAAAATCCTGCCACTCATACGAGAGACACTATTGAAAAACTATTCAAAATCCACGTTAGAAAAATTCAATTACTTAGTTACTTTTCCCAAGTTTTGTATTTTGAATCTCAAAGATATGACAAACAAATCCGTCATAATAACCAAGTTAATCAGTTAACGTTAGATAACGACATTAACGATGGTGAGAACAAATTCATTGATTTAATTCCCGATGAAAGTATTGATGATGATTCTGAATGGATATATTCTGACTTCGCTCATTTGGAAGTAATTTTCGAGGACAAGCAACTTTATAATATTGTTTCGAAATTAGGACAAAAAAAGAAATATATATTGCATTCTATTTTTGTAGATAATCTAACGGAAGAAGAAATTTCAAAAAAACTAGGTATTTCAAAACAAGCTATCAATAAAACTAAAAACCAGGCTTTTCAAAAAATTAGGCAGGAGTATCAAAAAAATTGAGGTGATGTTGATGCCAATAAATGAATTAAGAAGTGTGGCATTCCAACAGGAGGTTCTAGATATGTTGAAGCCTAAAATTAAATCAGTTTTACATCAGACCAGTTTTCAAAATAGGATGGATTTAGAACAGGAAATTTCGTTAATAATCATTAGGGCTGTTAAAACAAAACAATTTAGAAAAGCACCTTCGTTTTTCGAACTTATTGAAAGTGAAAAAATTATATAAAAACGCTCTACTTCTTTTTTTCCGTGAAATGGGTAGCATGTGTACCGTGTACCTGGAGAAAAGTAATAGTATTATTAGTTAACTAATATAAACTAATATATTAGAAACTATTAGAAGGTGAATAGTATATGTTGGAGCTGACAAAAGACAACAACGTTTCCGAGCTTATTGCTAGTAAAAGATCTTTAAAAGAGCTTAGAAAGATTAGAAGTTAATAAAGATCTAATAAAAACTAATAATGAACTAATAGAAACTAATAATCAGCAAAATCTAGAGGCTTTGAACGCCATTAGCCTGTCAGAAAATGAGTTTCATCTGTTAAAAAAGATGATTCAAGAGCGAATTCACCAAGAGGATCCGCATGACCAGTTACCAACTTTTAATGAAATTGCGATATTGTGCGTGGTATTAAGGTTATTGGTGATACCTTGAAAAATGAAATGGGGAGTTGAACATATGAAAGTTGGCGTTATTATGGGGGGTGTCTCCTCTGAAAAGCAAGTCTCTATCATGACAGGGGAAGAGATGATCGCTCATTTAGATAAGAGTAAATACGAAGTGGTTGCTATTAAACTCAATGAAGAAAACACTTCAGAGCTTATGGAAAAGGTGAGAGATATTGATATTGCTTTATTAGCACTACATGGCAAGTTTGGAGAGGATGGCACGATTCAAGGTGTACTAGAGACTATGGGCGTTCCATATACAGGTAGTGGCATTCTTTCAAGCAGTATTTGTATGGATAAAAATATTTCGAAAAAAATTCTACGTTATGAAGGCATTGAGACACCAGATTGGCATTATCTTTCGAATAGTGAGGAGCTTCAGTTTGATGAATTAGACAAAATGGGGTATCCGTTAGTAGTTAAACCTAATTCGGGTGGCTCCAGTGTAGGGGTAAAAATAGTTTATGATAAAGATGCCTTACTAACATCAGTTGCAGAAGTATTTAAATGGGATTCTGAAATCATTATTGAGAAATATATAAAGGGCGAGGAAATAACATGCTCCATTTTGGACGGGGAGCTATTACCAATCATTTCTATTCGCCATACAGCACAGTTCTTTGACTATAAAGCAAAATATGAGGATGCCGCTACGATAGAGGAGGTTGTAGAACTTTCACCTGCCATACATGAACGTGTTGCTGAAGCCGCAAAAGCCTGCTATAGCGCATTAAAATGTAGTGTTTATGCCAGAATCGATATGATGATCAAAGATGGAATCCCATATGTCATGGAGGTTAACACATTGCCAGGGATGACAAAAAATAGCCTACTCCCAAAAAGCGCATCCTCGGCAGGAATTACTTATACTCAACTTTTAGATAGAATAATTGAAATTTCCTTACATGGTAGGGAATAAAGGGTTCACTAAAATTTAGATCAACCACACATTATTGTGGTAATCCGAAGTGGATAAGTATGAGTCTAAAAATAGTTCAATGGAAAAAACACCTTTATGTTGATAAGGGATTAAACCCGTTTTCAACAAAAGGTGTTTTCTCAATTTCTTAATTAAGCCTTAGACAATTCAATAAATCCATGTCCAAAGACATCTCGTACATCATGAATAGCAATAAAGGCATCTGTGTCTATTTCTTTGACGATTTTCTTAAGCTTTACGACTTCCTGTTTACTAATAACAATATACAGAATTTCTTTTTGCTCCTTCGTATAATAGCCATGGCCAGATAGGACCGTCACGCCTCGATTCATATAACCATTTACATGACTGGCAATCTCTTCTGGCTTTTTCGAAATAATCGTAACTGCCTTTTTCGGGTTTACACCTTCAATAACAAACTCCATCACCTTTGTTCCAACATAAAGCATAATGACAGTAAGCATTAATGCTTCTGCTCCGATAATAAAGTAAGATGAAAAAGCGACAATTAAATCAAAAAACAATAAACCGTAACTAATACTCCAGCCTAAATATTTGTTCGTCATTCTAGCTAAGATTGTTGAACCTGCTGTTGTTCCACCAACTCTTATAATTAAGCCTATTCCAACTCCAGCAAACACCCCGCCAAAAATAGCATTCACAATAATTTCATTTGAAGAAATCGACCACGATTCTGTTAAATGTAAAAACAGTGAATGGAGGGATACGGCAATAATCGTATAAATAGTCGTTTGTCTACTTAAAAATTTATAGCCAACTACTAATAAAGCTGCGTTTAGCAAAAAGCTCACAATACTTGGCGACCATCCAAACGAATAATAGGCGATGATTGTTAAACCTGTTACGCCACCTTCACCTAAATCATTAGGTATAACAAATAAGTTTACAGCCAGTGCAAAAAGTAGCGCCCCGACCGCAATCATTAAAAAATCCATAATAAACTTCTTCATATATACACCACCAAAGCAAATTGATTTTTTCCTAAATACATACTATATCAAGTTCTAGGTATTTTATATACTTTTTGGAATGTTTGTTTATGATAAATCTATAATTGTTAGTATGTCCTTTATTAGAGAAAAAGTCGAACTGAAAAAAATGTTCATAAAGCTGCTATTAAACATCAATGTGGAATCACACTGAAATCAGCTTATAATAATACTATATCCGAAACTTAAAGTTTGAAGTTAAAATATTTAAAAAGCAATCTTTAAAAAACGGGTGTGAAATAATTGGGGAAGGAATATCTTTAAATAACAAATAATAAGGGGTGCTAGAAGCAGTTATGGATCAATCGTTAGCAATTCGTAATATTAAAATGAGTTTGAGAATATTTAATGTATTATTAATAGCTACTATAGTTATTGTATCATTTTGTATCTTATTGCTTTTTGGTTTATTTGTTGTAGCTTTAACAGTCTCTGGTGAGAAGATTAGTAAACTAGTTTTAGATTCTAACATTGACATTTCTTTTAAATTTAATGGAATGACTATTTTTTTTAATAAAGATATAATGAGTAATTTTGTTTACGATAAAAGTGAAGCAATTATATTAATTTTACTCTTAATGATCTTTACGTTGATTTTTTTGTCAATTTTTATTTTACTAAAGAAGTTTGTTAAATCAGTAATTGTTGGGGATGTATTTACTCTTAGGAATAGTAAAAGAATTGAGTTAGTGGGATATAGTTTATTAATATTAAGTTTTTTAAGTAATACGGTTCAAGCATACTTAGTTTCAACGATAGTACATATTTTTTTTAACAATAATGAATTAGACAATATTGAATGGATCCAATCTGTTTCTTTTAGATTTTTTGATATAAATTGGAGCATACTGCTATGTAGTTTTATAGTTTGGACAATTGGTAGGATATTTAGATATGGCTCTTTTTTACAAGAAGAGTATGATGAAACAGTATAGGAAGTGAAGAAATTGACGATTATCGTAAGGTTGGATCGTGTATTAGCTGATAGGAAAATGCAATTGAGTGAACTTGCAGAAGCGGTAGATATATCGATTGTCAATTTATCGAATTTAAAAACGGGAAAGGTAAAGGCAATACGTTTTTCCACGTTAAATGCAATTTGTAAAGTCTTGCATTGCCAACCAGGGGATATTTTAGAGTATGACGAGGACACCCTTGAGTAAAAAAATATATTGTTTTATCTAAAATGACTTCAGTATTTGACGTATTTGACTGAAGTCATTTATATTTTGTAAGCCGTACTACAGGATGGAAGCACGTATTAGTACATTTCTAGAACAAGTTGCATAGGATAACCTTATAATGTGTGGGGGGATTGAGAAAATGTACTACATTCCTTATTACGGAAATATGCCTATGTATAACTATGGAGCTCAGCTAGTTTATTGGCCATCTCCTTATCAGATGGGGTACGCGAACAGTGCTGAACCTTCTCATTTTTCCAATGGAAGAATTGAATTAAAAGATTATGGAGACCAGCCGCTTGTCATCAATCTTGAAAATGCAGCTAGGCAAAACGATACGTATCGTACTGCTCTGTGGACGGGAAAGAACTTACAGGTTACTTTAATGAGTATTAATGTTGGAGAGGATATCGGTTTAGAAGTACACCCAAATGTGGATCAATTTATATATATTGAACAGGGTGAGGGATATGCTCAAATGGGCCCAAGTAAAAATAATTTAAACTATGAAAGAAGGGTCTATAAGAATTATGCCGTAGTAGTGCCTGCTGGAACATGGCATAACGTCACGAATACAGGGAATGTGCCACTAAAGCTTTATTCGATATATGCTCCTCCTAACCATCCATTTGGTACGGTACATGTAACGAAAGCAGACGCTGAGACCTCGGAAGCAGGATATGGTCAGGGTAATCAATAATCGATTTTAGATATGAAGCTAGTTCCTCGATAATACAAGCATAACTACAAAAGACAACTCCTGCTTAGAGAAGTTGTCTTTTTTGTCGTCGTTTTAATGAAATATATATAGATAATAAGCCATTCAATGTTAACAGAGTAACCAGTGTTATGGCCAAAAATGCGATATCAGGAGCAAAATATCTAATAGTGTGCCAAGGTGTTCCTGTACTATAACTTAATAATGGAATGGAGATAATGGCCAAAACTAAAAGTATAAGACCGAATATACCCAACACGCCTCTTTTGTTCACATTTTTAGCTTTAACTTTTATTAGAAGATAAATAAACATCACAAAAAGTAAACATAAAATAGCAATTGTTATGACTTGAGAAGTAGGTTTATATTTAGGCGCATTAACGGGCTCTTTTCCATTTAAAATGTCGATAATCCCTTGTTTCAAGTATAGAAGTGATTTTTCCTCTAATATATGACTTTTGTTAGTAAGAATCACACCGCCCCAATCGGTTTCTGGGAGATAAAATACTTCTGAGCGTGCGTCAGGATTAGAACCAGAATGCCATATCATTTCTTCTTTAGATTCTGGATATGAAATTCGTACACCAAGGCCGTAATATCGATATTTACTAGTTTGAACAAGAGGCGATATATAAAGGTTCATCGCATTCTTACTTAAAAAATTGTTATGATCATGTCGACTAAGAAGTTTAATGTACTGCACCAAATCTGATGCACTTGCAGTTATATATCCATATGGTGTCCCACCATTATCATAAGTGACTGAGCTTTTTACAGGGTGACCTAACCATGATTGATAGCCAGATAAGTATCCTTTTTCATAGGCCATGCTACTATTAGCGGCTGCATTTTTCATCCCTAATGGAGAAAAAACTTGTTCCTCCATATATTCAGAAAATGGTTGTTTGGTAACCTCTTCGATGAGAGCTCCAAGAATAGAAAAATTAGCATTGCTATACTGATGTTTTTCTCCAGGAACAGCAGTCAGCTTAACATTCGATAAACTTTCTACATTTTCCTTTATAGCACTCAAATCGGTTGATTCCTTGTCCGATATAGATAAGCCAGAATAAGTGCTTATCCCACTTGTTTGCGTAAGTAAATGTTTAATCGTTATTTGAGAAGCGGCTTGTTTATCTTTTAGGGTAAACCAGGGCATATACTTTTGAACTGGATCATCTAATTGAATAATGCCTGCATCAACAAGTCTCATGATGGCTAAGCCCGTTAGTGATTTACTAATAGAGCCGACTACAAATGGAGTTTCAGTAGTTATCTTTTCTTCGGACTCGCCCGTTACGCCCCACGATTTAGAATAAAAGATATCATTTTTATGAACAATAGCGATTGATGCCCCTGGAATTCGCTGCTCTTCTAAAAAGTTTTCAACATATTTATCTATAGTACTCTTAACGTCCTGTTCTGCAGCTTCTGTGGAGATTTGTGAGACTGGTTGAAATAGATAGAGTGGAATTAATAATAAACATACTAATATTGTTTTATATATTGGTTTTTTTTTCATTGTTGTTTTCACCTATTCCCTCTAAAAATTTTCTCTTCATATCATGTACTTTAATCTATGAAGAAAATTTACAAAAATATACACTTCTTTATAATATATGATATTTGTTATGTATACTATTCGAAAGAACGTTGTCTTTAAAAACGGCATACGGATATTTTACATATGATGACTTTCTTTTTTCACTTAACAAAAAACTTTCGGGAGGATTATACGAATTGGACTATAAACTATTCGAAGATGAAATTGAAGATTTAGTGGAATTATTAACTCAAAGCGCCAACTCGGAGTGAAAATCAACCTTTGTTTATTGATACGCATTATTTTATTTATCCTTTTGTTAACAAGTTGAAGCGGAGATGTTGCTATCATAACATCTCTGCTTTTTAAAAATATTAAACAAACATGTTGACGTAAATTAAACCATCGTGTTATTATTATCTCGAATTCAAGATAACTAAATTCAAGATAAATGAATTCGAACCTTTTCATCCGTGTAAAAAGTTAAATTTTTACAGCACAAGGAGGTAATCATATTGGGTTTTTTAAATAAATTATTTGCTTCAAAAAAAGAGGAGGAAAAAACAATGGCAGAATTAAATATCGGGATTATTATAGGATCAACACGTGAAGGGCGTGTAAGTCCACAAGTAGCACAATGGGTAAAAGAAATCGCAGATCAACGAGGAGATGCAAACTATACAATTATTGATATCGCAGATTACAAATTACCTTTACTAGGTGAACCAGGGCAAGACGCTTCAGGCGCTCAAGGTTGGTCAGAAATTGTTGCAAAACAAGATGGATTTGTATTTATCGTACAAGAGTACAATCACTCTATTACAGGTGCTCTAAAAAATGCACTAGATTATTTACGTGTAGAATGGAATAACAAAGCTGCAGGTATTGTATCGTATGGTTCTGTAGGTGGTGCACGTGCAGCTGAACATTTACGTGGTATTATGGGTGAACTTTTAATTGCAGATGTACGTGTACATCCAGCATTGTCACTATTCACAGACTTTGAAAATGGTACTGATTTTAAACCAAAAGAAGTGCAAGCTGATTCAGTTAACCAAATGTTAGATCAATTAATTCCTTGGTCAAAAGCTTTATATACAATTCGTTAACTTCTTTCAGCAAATCACTTTTGTAGCGAAAGCAAAGCGTCAGCTACAGAAGTCTCCCACCTCTATAGGTGGTGAAATGAATGCGAATATAAGCTGTTTTTCAGCGGGTGTCCAAAACGCCCGCTGAAATAGAGGAACTCAGTCTAAGAACGCCACGTCCTGTGGCGACGACTGAGTGATCATCATCACGTTGGCCCAAAGCCTCAGGCGGATGTCATGGAATCGGAAAGGAGTTCAATAAAGGATGTTAGCCTAAATTCATCGCATCCATGCGATAACGGCTAACTGACCTGCATCGGTAATAACGCCACGTCCTGTGGCATTACCGAAATGACCGACATCGTGTCGGCCCTCACGCAGGCCTAAGCACAAAGCCGATTCCAGACGCAATTATGCCAAGGCATAATTGATTTTTGTTCAAAGATTGATGTAGAACGGTATTGGGTAAAGTATAGGTGAAAAATACATTTATCATGAAAGGGACTGTTAACATGAAAAAACATACTGCGGGTATTCACCATATCACAGCCATTGTAGGGCATCCACAAGAAAATATTGATTTTTATGCTGGTGTATTAGGACTACGTTTAGTTAAACAAACGGTAAACTTCGATGACCCAGGCACATATCATCTTTACTTCGGTAACAAAGGTGGTAAACCAGGGACTATTATTACATTCTTCCCATGGGCAAATGCTTATCAAGGTCGCATTGGTGATGGTCAAGTTGGTGTAACTACTTATGTTGTACCGGAGGGAGCGCTATCTTTTTGGGTTAATCGCCTTGCAAAATTCTCTATTCCATTCCAAAAAGTAGAACGCTTTGGTGAACAAGTAGTACAATTTGATGATCCACATGGACTTCATATTGAATTAGTTGCACGTGCAGAAGGAGAACTGAATGACTGGACATTTGGTGAAGTAACTCCTGAGGTTGCGATTAAAGGATTTGGCGGTGCTACACTGTATTCAAGTCATCCTGAAGAAACAGCTAAAGTCTTAACTGAAGTTATGGGGCTTGAAAAAGTAGCCACGGAAGGCGAGTATACTCGTTACAAATCCAGCGCAGATATCGGCAATACAGTAGATTTAAAAGTAGTTCCTGGTATGCGCGGTCAAATGGGAGTCGGAACAGTTCACCATATTGCTTGGAGAGCCCAGGATAATGCGGATCACCTAGAATGGCAAGAGTATGTAATGAATCATGGACAACATGTAACTGAAGTGAAAGATCGCAATTATTTTAATGCGATTTATTTCCGTGAACCTGGTGAGATTTTATTTGAAATTGCAACAGACCCACCTGGATTCGCTCATGATGAAACACCTGAGACAATGGGTAGCCAATTAATGTTACCATCTCAATACGAACAGCATCGTGAACAATTAGAAAGAACATTAATTCCAATCGAAGTACGTGAGCTTGATTAAGGAGGATGAGTCGTTTGATTTCAATTGATCCTACGAAAAATACTGAGCGTGAAAACTATAAATTATTAATTGGCAGTATTATTCCGAGACCAATTGCCTTTGTTACGACGAAGTCGGAGCAAGGAGTCATCAATGGCGCCCCTTTTAGTTTCTTTAATATTGTGTCATCAAACCCACCGATGATTTCTTTAGCGGTTCAAAGATCACAGGGGCGCTTAAAAGATACCGCTCGACATATTCATCATCAGCAACAATTTGTTGTGCATATTGTAGATGAGGATAATGTTAAGCAGGTGAATGAAACGGCAGCTGCATTACCTGTAACTGAAAGCGAAATTGATAGAGCTCAATTTACATTAACCGATAGTCAGCGTATATCTGTACCAGGTATAAAAGAGGCAAAGGTTCGAATGGAATGTCGTTTAGTACAGACGATCCCTTTGATGAATGGTGACGAACAGACAGGTGATTTGTTCATTGGTAAGGTTGTACAATTTCATATAGATGAGACTATTTATAATGAAGGTCATATTGACCCAATGAAATTAAAAGCGGTTAGCAGATTAGCTGGCACAAATTACGCAAAAATTGGAGATATATTTGCGCTAGAACGTCCTCAATAAAAAAATGCGAAAATGTTGGTGTTACAACATTTTCGTATTTTTATTTTATCCTAAAATTCTATCTATATTCACTAAATCTTCTTTAGTTAAAAGGATATCGGTTGCTTTCACATTGGTAGCCACTTGATTTTTATGTTTTCCGCCGGGGATAACTGTATCAACGCCATCTTGAGCTAATAACCAAGCAAGTGCTAGATTTGGTAATGTCGTTTGCTTTTCTTCTGCAATTCCTTTTAATCCATCTACTTTTATTAATGTTTGTTCAAATAATTCACCTTGGAATAAAGGATCTGAAATTCTCCAGTCTCCACTGCTTAACTTAAAGTCTTTTGTATACTTTCCACCAAGTAGGCCATATGCAAGTGGACCGTATGGAACAAATGAAATATCATTTTTTACACAGTATGGCAATAATTCTTGTTCTGCTGAACGGTTTAACATATTGTACGGAGATTGTAATACTGAAATATCATTGTGCACATTAGCCTCTATAAGTTGGTCTAGTGTTACGTTTGAAATACCTATTGCTCGTATTTTTTCTTCTTCTTTTAAGCGTGATAATTCACCAATCGCCTCCGCAAGTGGGGTCTTGTTGTCTGGGAAGTGTAAATAGTAAAGATCTACATAATCCATCTGTAGTCGATTTAAGCTATTTTCAAGTGCGCTTCTTAAATATTGCGGATGATTATTTGTTTTTACTGACCCATCCTCAAACCAATGTCTACCTCCCTTTGTCGCTAAAACAAAACCTTCCCTTGGATATTTATTTAATACCTCGCCAACAAGTTCTTCTGAACGCCCTTTACCATAAATATCTGCTGTATCAAAAAGAGTTATCCCTAAGTCAAGGGCAGCGGAAACTAGCTCTTTTCCATCTTGTTCATTTAAGTTTTCATATAAGTTATGGCCACCTACAGCATTTGTCCCAAGACCAATTTCCGAAATCGTAATATTTGCTTTCTTTAATGTATGAAATTTCATATTTCTACCTCCTCGTTTTTCTGTAATCAGAATAGAGTAAAAAAAATATTTTACCAACATACATATTTATAGTTTCATATATAGAAACAAAAGCGTTTTAATTGCAATTAGAAGACTGAATCAATTATGCCTCGGCATAATTGTTGCTGTCGCTTCGCTTTCGCACAGATAAACAATGCGTCCGGAATCGGCTTTGTGCGTGCACAAAAAACTCCTTTCCGATTCTGTGACATCCGCCGGAGGCTTTAGGCCAACAGATGTTTTTTGCGCGAAAGCGTAGTGCTAACGTAGCGTCAGCAGCACGAAGTTGGTCACTCAGTCGTGTGTTGTTGCTGCCGCTACGCTTTCGCACAGATACAACCCTATTGCTGTCGCTTCGCTTTCGCACAGATAAATTGCCACAGGACGTGGCGTTCTTAGACTGAGTTCCTCTATTTCAGCGGATGTTTGGACACCTGTACCTGTCGCTACGCTTCGGTACAAAAAACATTTGCTGAAAGAAGTTAGAATTTTCCGCTATGCTAACAAGTAATTGATTTCTTCAGTCAATTGCCGACTTGCCTCTTCTAATTTTTTTACAAAGGACCGAATGGCAGTTTTTTTAATTTGATTCATCGAACCGTGCAAAGCAATTGCACCGATGACCTCTTCATTCACATAAATCGGAACTGCAATACAACATTTACCTACATTCGTTTCTTCATTATCAACAGCATATCCTTGTGCTTTAATGACCTGTAAATGAGGGATCAATAGACCATAATCATAAAAGGTCTTTGTTGTAAATGTATTTAGTTCAATACTGTTTAATATTCCACGTTGTTTTTTTGCTGACAGATGAGCTAATACTACTTTTCCAAGCGCGCTTGAATGCATAGGTGTACGAGTATCGATTGCGTGAAAAGCAGGCTGTTCAAAAGGCTCCCTAATCACATTTTTTATTACCATCTCACAGTCTTCCAAAATAGCAATATAAGTAGTTATTTCTTCTTGGCGGGCTAATTGATATGGGGCTACGAGGGACGACCATTGAATATCTTTATGCCAATATAAGTGCTCATCTCTAAAAATATGAGGATTTAATTGATAGTACTTATTATATTTAATTACATAATTCATTTTTTCGAGCGTAAAAAGCATACGAAAGACAGATGTTTTATTCATTGATAGTTCTTCCATTATTTCAGTTAATGTAAGAGAATGCTTCTGACGTAATACATCTAAAATCAAAAGACCCTTTTTTAAGGTAGATACTTCATAGGAATCCATTTTGCTCTCTCCTAACATCTTGATTTATAGCTTGTACAATAGCATTTTTAATATTGATTTACTAGTTTGAATCGTTTTCGTGAGAAAAAAGTCGCCGCAAGGGAAGTTGATAGATGGAATCTCTATAATATTTCTATCTCTCCGTCGAACAGAGATCTCGCAAGAAAAGTGAGGTAGCTATCCCACGATTACAATAAAATAGTATTGCAAAAGATTCATATAAAAGAATGCATCGATTAACTCGGTAGCTAGTAAAAGATATATTACTATATTAATCTAATTGTTGACTCGACTCGAAAATATAGCTAATATACTGATTATTAATAAAAATGCGTAAAAATAAAAGTTATTACCTTTTTCGTTGGAAATGGAGTGGTTATTATGGCGAATTTTTTTCGAAAGAAGTCAATCGAGCAAGCCAATAAAATAACTGAAGTCGAACGCTTTAAACTAAAGCGTGAACTAGGGTCATTGCAATTATTGCTGTATGTACTAGGGGCTACAATAGGGGCTGGAATTTTTGTACTGCCAGGAACTACTGCTGCTCTACATGCGGGTCCCGGTGTTGTTGTTTCATTCTTAATAGGGGGGCTTGTAACAATTGCAGTTGGATTAGCCTATGTCGAATTCGCAGCGATGGCCCCTGTTGCCGGGAGCGCTTACACCTATTCTTATATAGCGTTAGGTGAAATTATTGCTTGGATAATCGGTTGGGATTTATTATTGGAATTTATCGTTATTTCTAGTACAGTCGCAGTTGGCTGGAGTGGTTACGTCAACTCGTTTTTACAATCTGTGGGAATCCACTTGCAAGGAGTTTTAACAAAGGATATTGCTCATGGTGGGATTGTGAATCTACCTGCTGTAGCTGGTTGGCTTATTGTAGCTTGGATTGCAATGAGCGGAATTAAAAATGTGGGTCGATCAAATATGTTATTTACAGCTGCAAAGGTTGGCGCGATTATCTTATTCCTTGCTATTGGGACTTTTCACGTAAACCCTATAAACTGGACACCATTTACACCGTTTGGCTGGTCAGGTGTAATGGCGGGGGCGGCATTAGTGTTCTTTGCCTTCACTGGATTTGATGGTGTAACAACTGTTATGGAAGAAGTAAAAAATCCACAAAAAACAATACCAAAAGCTTTAATTGGTGGTCTGAGTGTATTAACGCTTATTTATGCATTAGTTGCGCTAGTATTAACAGGTATTGTACCATTCCCTGAATTGGATGTTCCAAATCCTACAGTGTATGCACTACAATCTGTTGGTATTCAATGGGGAGGTGCTATCATCGCAGTATCAGTTATTTTTGGATTGCTTGCTACGATGATTGCAAATACAACTAGTGCGACGCGCGTATTGTTTGCAATGAGTCGTGATGGGCTCCTGCCAGAACGTATTGCACAAACAAATAAAAAAACAGGAGTACCTGTATTATCAACTATAATTGTAGTTGGAACAGGCATTCTCTTATCAGGATTTTTATCAATCGGAGAATTAGCAGAATTTGCTAACATCGGAGGTTTAACTGCTTTTGCTTTAACAACAGTTAGTGTCGTTGTTCTTCGTTATACACGACCAGATCAACCGCGTATATTCAAAGTACCTGCGTTATGGCTTGTAGCAACTGTAGGGGTTGGAGGATGTATTGTATTAATTTTTAGTCTTCCGCCATTTACTATAGTGCGCTTTTTGATTTGGTTAGCGCTAGGTTTAGTTATTTATATAGGCTATGGATACAAGCACGCTAAAATGGGCTCTGATAATGAAAATCTATAAATGGGATGATGAGGCTAGGACAAAACTAGTCGTAAAAAAGTGCGAGAAATCAATTTTAGAAACGTTGATTTCTCGCACTTTTCTAATTACATTAAAAATATACTTATGTCGCGGGCTTCATTTTTATTACAAAATTTAATGCGAATTTGGACGCACGCTCTTGTTAATTTCAACATAATATAAGTTTACATATCCTTACAAGCCCAGGCATCAATCTCAACCTTTAGGGAAGGAGCTGCAAGCGCAACTACATACATCAATGTCATACACGGAAGGTGATCACCAAGAAAATCGTTTATTATTTGCTTTCTTTGATCTGCATTATTGTCCCCAACCAAATAAAGAGCTATCTTCGTTAAATCTTGAATTTCCATATCCGCACTTTCAAGATTCTTCCTGATATTTTCTAATGCCAATTTCATTTGAGCTAAAGGATCTTCAGGTATAGTCCCGTCTTCTTCCATTCCTATTTGTCCAGATAGTGTTAACCATCTCTGTGGTCCTGTTACTTCTATTTGATGTACATAAGGAGCAACTGGTTGATGAATGTTCTTCGGGTTTCTTGCAACTTTCACATAATCAATCCTTTCTATATTATTTTAGTTAAATATTCCTTTATGAATATAATACTATGGCAAAATATAAAAAATCTATTTTAGTACTATCGTATAAGAACTTACATTAGCTATGATGGTGCTCAAAGGGTTATAATAGACTAATAGAATTAAGGCTTATAACGCTGATACAGCTTTCAAAAATATTGTTATTAAAATTTGATAAGGCATACTATTCATTTCGCTCCTTGGATTCATTAATTTCTTATGGGACTTATAAAGCGCAAGCATTTAAGTCTTATTCTAAGTATTGATGGGAATAATAATCCAATGAAGGGGGCGTTTACATAAGAATGATACGTAATGTTCTACATCAATTTATTAATCGTTTTTATTCATTTGATAGCGAGACCCAGGCAGTAAAGGCAGGAAAGCCGTTTTGTAGAAGGAGTGAATACATGAGTAATTTCTTTCGAAGCAATGGATTTAAACGTTTTTTAATACTAGCTGGGATTGCTATTGCACTATACATGATGCGAAGTATGATCAATCTTATTCTTCTCACGTTCATTATTACTTACTTGATGAATCAACTTACAACGAAGACAACAAAAGTAATCAGAAAGTATGTACGGATGGGCGAGAAGGCAGTGACAGTTACCCTCTATCTTTTACTTGTTGCAGGTATTGTTGCAATTATCTACAAGTATTTGCCTATCGTGACCCAACAAGTCACACAGCTCTTTGATCTTATTGCTAGCTTCAGTCTCAATCCAAATGATAACGAGATTGCGAGGTATTTAGCTCCAACCTTTGAGAAGATTGAACTGGGTAAATATTTAGAGCAGGGTGTAGACCTCACGCTAAAAAATATTACGAATATTGGTAAAATCATTTTGCATGTTTTCATCGCACTAATTTTGAGCTTGTTTATTTTACTTGAGAAGAAACGTATTATAGAATTTACAGCAAAATTTAAGGATAGTAAAATGAGTCATCTCTACGATGAACTACATTATTTCTCAAAGATATTTATTCGTTCTTTCGGTAAAGTTATTGAGGCGCAGTTCATTATTGCCGCTGTTAACTGTGGTTTATCTGTTATTGCATTATACATTATGGGCTTCCCGCATTTAATTGCGCTAGGGATTATGCTCTTTATACTGGGATTGGTGCCAGTTGCAGGGGTTATCATGTCCTTGATTCCTTTAACTATAATCGCATACAGTATCGGTGGTCCTATGTACATCGTCTATATCTTGGTAATCGTTATGGTACTACATGCTATGGAGGCATACTTCTTAAATCCAAAGCTGATGTCTGCTAAGACAAATCTTCCAATTTTCTATACATTCATTGTCATTCTCTTCTCAGAGCATTTCCTTGGTGTATGGGGATTAATTATTGGTATTCCATTATTCATGTTCCTTCTTGATATTCTCGGAGTTACGTCCTCAGTGGATGATCGGCAAAAGGTAATGGAAATACAAGAGGATAAATAATTTGAATAAAGTTTCGTTCAAAAAGGAATCAGTGTGTCTGATTCCTTTTTGTTTTATTTATTGAAAATATATACATATGCTAAGATGAACTATGACACAAGTTAGGGGGGATAGATGTGAGTAATTATGTTAAGTTGCTAGATACGGAAGCAGCCCATGCAAAGCCTAATTTTGATATGGCAATACTTTGCATGGGGTGAACTTCAAATTATTTCAGCGAAAACATTGCTGAAATTATTTTAAGCCTCCGGCGGATGTCACGGAATCGGAAAGGAGTTAATAAAGGATGTTAGCCTAAAATCATCGCATCCATGCGATAACGGCTAACTGACCTGCATCACGCAGGCCTAAGCACAAAGCCGATTCCGGACGCAATTATGCCGAGGCATAATTGATTATTTGCCCTGAAGTATTTCTTATAAAATTAGCTTTGCTACCTTATTTTATTAATTTCAAAATAAAAATGAGGGGTTGGCATAAATGGCTTATAAGAAGGCTTCAGTTATTTTACCAAAAGAGCTTTTATTAGAAATCCAAAAATATGTTCAAGGTGAAATGATTTATATTCCTAAAGTAGAAAACACTTATTTAGAGTGGGGTGCCCGTTCAGGCACAAAGAAATATATTGAGAATAGGAATAAGTCTATAAAAGAAGCGTTCACGAATGGAACTTCCATTGAACAATTATCTACGGAGTATCATTTAGCGGTAGAAACGATAAAAAAAATTATATATACGAAGTAATTTTTAAAGCACTAGCAGCTGATATGTTAGTGCTTTTCATATGTATAGAACGTTTCTTAATTGAACTAGGTATATTCATTCTACTTAAAATCTTGTTCAATATAGTTAAAGGGAGGGGTTTATTTATGATTACAGGGAAAGGTGTATTTTTAAGACCAATTACCGAAAAAGATGTAGATAGTATCTACAAGTGCTTTCAAGATGAAGAAATTATGTATATGACGGGTACACGTAACATTTTAACGAAGGATCAGGTTAGAGAGGCCTTGATTCGATTTAGCGAAGATTCCACACGCCATGATTTTGCTATTTGTTTAGTAGAAAATAACGAAGTTATCGGTGATTTAGCCATTATGGAAATAGACTTAGACAATAAAAAGGCAATATTTCGCATAGCTTTACATAGTATAGAAAATTGTGGCAAGGGATATGGGGCTGAAGCGGTGCAGCTTGTTCAAAAATTTACGTTCGAGGAGCTTCAGCTTAATCGCCTAGAGTTACAAGTTTTCTCTCATAATATTCGGGGAATCAAATCGTACGAAAAGGTTGGCTTCAAAAAGGAAGGAACTTTAAGGCAATCCTTATATATGAATGGTAAGTATTCTGATGAAATAATTATGAGTATTTTAAGTGATGAATATATGGAATTAAAAAAGAGACATTAGTATATAGGTCCATGATTTGGCGGTATCTTGCTGTCAGTAAATGGAGGAACAACTATGTTTTTATTTATGGCTTAGATAAGCTATATCTTTTATTTAGGTAAATGGAAATTTAAAAATAATTTTAAATAAATGGAAAAGTGTGATATATTATTAAAGTAAATATTTGTTAAAGGAGGCGGTCATTATGACAAACAAGACTTTTTTTATCTTTAAATACTGGGGGATAACGCCGAATTAACAAAAGATAAGCGTTTCCCTGAATTCGGAAGGGGAAAAAATGATATGAGTAAAGATTCTGTGAAGATTGTAGAAGTGAATGCAGAGAATTGGTATGAGTGTTGTCTATTAGAAATTGCAAATGAACAAAGAAATTATATTGAACCAAACGCTATTTCAATTGCACAATCAAAGTTTGAACAAACATTAAGACCATACGTTATTTATTTTGAAGAGAAGGTAGTAGGTTTTTTAATGTTTAATTCTGTCAAAGAAGAGCTTGATGGCTATTGGATTTATCGGATTATGATAGATAAGCATTTTCAAGGTAAAGGGATAGGAAAAGCAGCTACTAAGCTAATGATTTCAGAAATAGCTAAATTGCCAAATGCGCAAAAAATTATAGTAGGTTACCATCCAGAAAATAAAGGTGCTCATAATTTATACAGAAGTATGGGATTTGAAGATCATGGTAATCGCTTTGGTAAAGAGATGGCTGTCATCAAATATTTAAAATGAATAATATCCAAAAGGGTCCAATTCAACCTCCCTTTTGGTTGGCTTATGAAAGATAGAAATTAAACAGCTAACCCCCTTTCGATTAGTATTGAAAGGGGGTTAGTTTTATTTATAGCGCCTTTAAAGAACTTGCTTCTGAAAAAATTGTATGTGTTTTTTTCTTCATAAATATAAAAATTAGCAATGCGGTAATACCTTCTGCAACCGGGAATGTCCACCAAATAGCTTGTGGGCCAAGGAATTTAGGCAATAATACGAGAGCAGGGATAAATAATATAATACTACGAAGTAACATAATAGTTGTTGCAAGACGTATTTTTTCAATTGATTGGAAGAATTCCGCAAACACCATGTTCACTCCAAGGAATGCATATCCAATTGCAAAGTGTACAAAGCCTTGTGCTGCCATATTGCGAATTTCAAATGTACTATCACCGAATAATGCTATTAGCTGAGAAGGGAATAATGTAGCAATTATGACAGTAGTTAAACCGAGAATAAATGCAGTGGCTATACCGATCTTCAATAACGCTGTTAATCTCTCTATTAATCTCGCGCCGTGGTGATAACTAACGAGGGGCTGTAGGGCCATGCCGACACCAAGGAACACTGTTAATAGTACGGTATGAATATAGTTAATCATTGCGTAGGCAGTCACTCCATCTGAGCCCAAATAGTGTAAAAATGTCACATTATATAAAATGACCATAACAGCGACGGAGGCTTCAACGATAAAGCTTGGTAGCCCAATAGCAAATATTTTCTTTAAATCAGATAGGCTGTAAAATTTACGTACAAATTTTAATTCGGATTGTTTTCGGAAGAAATGTAGGCAAAGCACCGACATACCGATTATTGTGGAAAGCGCTGTAGCCAGGGCACAGCCAGTTACGCCGTAATTGAGCACGAAAATAAAGATGTAGTTTAAGATAATATTTAACACGGATGTAGTGATTAAGCCCATCATCGCAAGCTTTGGATTTCCATCATTTCGAATAAAAATACTGAGTAAGTTTTCAATTGTATAGAACACGCCGAAAATTAAAATGACATGTAAGTACTCTTGGACATAAGGAAAGGTAGCATCACTTGCTCCGAATATATAGGAGATTTTCTTTAAATTTAATAACAGTATTAGAATCAGTGTCATAACGACAATAATCATTGTTGTAAATGCTAATGTAAAGAGCTGGTGCGCTCGTTTTTTATTGCCCTCACCGAGAGAAATTGAAAATAATGTTGCCCCACCCATACCAATCCAAAGGGAAATAGATAGTAAAATCGAGAAAATGGGTACGGCGATATTTACTCCTGCTAAAGCGGTTGGTCCAACTCCGTGACTAACGAAAATACCATCCACTAAAATATTCACAGACATCAGCAACATACCTATCATAGCTGGAAATAAGTATGATAAAAACAAGGGCCTTAGTGGCCTTGTTTCAATTGGATTAATGGTAGTCATGAGCATGTATCTCCTTTACCATCACCTTTTCACCTTTTTCATCTAGCTCACCGTTAAAAGCGAATCCAAATTTTTTATATAACTGAATAGCTACTATATTGTTGTCATAAACGCTTAAATATATATTTTGACATCTGTATTTAACTACTAAATAATTTATAAGTTGTTGTAAAAAGTATTTTCCTAATCCTTTGTGCTGATGACGCTCATCAATGAAATAGCGATCTAACCAAACACGTTGTGTATTATCTTCATGCGGGAACACACCGTACATAGCGAAGCCGACTGCAATCTCGTCTTTATACAATCCAACAGGAATAAAGCGTTCATCTGTTTCAGCCTCCGCTAAGCATTGCGTTGTACTTTCAATAAAATCTTGCTGATTATCTGCAATACGTAATGCCAATATTTCTTCTTCGTTTAAAGCTGTAATGTCACGAATTTCCGTGAACATAATGTCAAAACCTTTCTATTTTTAATTTCTTTCAGGATGTCCAGACGTCCGCTGAAGTAGAGGAACTCAGTCTAAGAACTCCTCGTCTTGTGGCAATTCATCAGAAAAAAACATCTGCTGCTGCCGCTGCGTTAGCACTACGCTTTCGCGCAAAAAACATTTGTTGGACTAAAGCCTCTGGCGGGTGTCCGGAAATCGGAAAGGAGTTCACAAAGTATGTTAGGCTAACATCATCGCATCCATGCGATAATGGCTAACTGACCTATATCGGTAAAAATGCCAAGTCCTGTGGCATAATTAATTGTGAATAGCTACAATCTAATGTATATAGTAACTATATAGTCAAGGAAGGAAACTTAAAAATGTTTAATAAAAATGTAAAATATTTTACAACTGGTGAGTTCGCTAAAATTTGTAAGGTTAATAAACAAACGTTAATTTATTACGATCAAATCGGTTTATTATCACCAATTATGAAGGATAGTAAAGACTATCGTTATTATTCCATTGCACAATATGATTTTTTCAGTGTGATTGAGCTATTAAAGGCGGTTGGCATGTCTTTGAAGGATATTCAAAAATATATGGCAGAAAAATCACCTGAAAATTTCTTAGATTTAATGTATCAGCAAAAGGAAATCGTAGCGAAAAAACGTCGAGAGCTGGAGATGATTGAAAGTATTATTGATGTGAAAATCGATTTAACGGAGGAAGCTTTACACCTTGATTTTGATAGTATTACGATCGAACATCTGCCAGAGGCTACATTGTATTTAAGTAAAAATATCGAGGATTCGAAGGAGGAACAGTTTACGAAGGCTGTTTCAGACTTTATAGATGAATTAGATCGTTTCCAATTAGACACAGGTTATCCGATTGGAGGGATTACAAGAAGAGAACAAGTACTAGCTGGAAACTATGATAATTATAGTTTCTTGTATATAGAGCAGCCACACCTACGAGAAGGTCATCCTTATTTTAAAGCGATTGAAGGGGATTTTATTGTAGGATACCATGTAGGAAATTCCACTACACTTGGAGAGTCTTACGAGCGATTATTTAAGGTCATGCGGGAGAAGGGCTTTGAACTTGGGGAATACGTATATGAGGAATATATTTATGACGCCGTTATTAAAAATCGTGAAGAGGATTATGTAACAAAAATTATGATAGAAATTAAAAAAGGGTGTTGATAAGTATAGAAGTATGAAAAAATGTCTCTTTATAGAACATCTGAATGTAACTATAAGGTGATATTTTTAATGGTCAACGAAATGATTAAAGTGACGATTAGTGATACTGAAAAAGTTCTAGGAAATAAAAATGGTAAGGTAATTCATCATATATTTTGAGCCTTTGATTAAGTAAAATTTTAGTGTTTTTACATAAATTAATCCTTGTTCTAATAAGGAAATGATATCCTGAAGATTCAAAAGGAAAAGCTAAGAATAAGCATAAATGATGAGCGAGGAGTTTTTATAAAACTAACGTAGAACGTAACGTTTGACTACGTATGATGAAACAATTGCTTGCTTTTTGGACGGAAAAATAAACAGCTGTTTAACTAAGCTCTTGCAGGTTTAGATAGTTGGTGAATAAAAGGAGAGAGAAGAATGAACTATTTCACTATATTTGCATCTAAGAACAACGTTGATGATATTGGAGTGAAAATTTCAGATGTTTTTGCAAAAGGCTTTGCTATCGAAAAAAATGACAATGAGTATGTAATAAAATCCAAGGCGTTGTTTAAAAAATATAAATTAATAATTAGAGTCATGTCTGAAGATACGAATCCAGATTACTTCGCTAATAATATTCCTGGGATGATGGGGTATTACGACAATATTCCTTTTGAAGATGACAATTTAAAAGAATTAGTTTTGACTCAAATATCTGTTTTAAATACAGTGATTGCAATCGAATCGCAAAAAGAGATAAATGAAGAACAGATGCAGTTATTTACGAACCTACTATCAAGTATAGGGGGGATTGGCTTTTTACCGAATGGCACTTTACTAGACGATAAGGGGAGCGTTATTGTTTATCCTGACGGGCAATCAGGACCATCTGATTTTAGACCCCACGCTTGTACACGAAAAGTAAGGGGACAAGAGGTGTCCTCAGAAGAAGGTGAACAAAGAAAAAATAAAACGATAGCATATTTAAAAGAAAAAGCTATTCCATATACAGCTTCCCTTCCTCAACTCCCAACAATAGAAGCTTGTCAGTTTAAAACCCAAGAAGACATTGCTAGAAGAGCTGTAGCCCTGTTAATTGTCATTCAATTTGCCTGTGATGTGGCGCAAGGGGGAAATATAGAAGAATCGCGAGACTTTTTCATCAATATGTTACGCACATATAAAGTGGAAGACTATTTAACTAGCAATGAAAGAGACTTTTTACAAGATTCAGAACCAGATGTGCAAGAAGCCATCAATATTTCATGGCAATACGAGGCTTATTGGACACTTATTTGGGCACTTGGATTTGTTGAGAAGCTCAATTTTCCTGATGAAGTATGTGATTGCGAGTATGCCATTCAAGTTGTTTCTAACTGTGAAACGTTTGAACAATTTTATCTTCAAACTGTCATGCGTAGTCAGGAAGAGATATTGGATGAAGCCGATAAGATTTACAGATACCATTGGGCTTGTGTAGATAGTCGGATAAAAGACCAAGCGGCTCCTGCCGGGATGAATGAAAGTATCGTCATGGAAAGGCGAAGAGGCTTGTTCTGGATGATAGGGCATCGAAGTGACGAATGGGATAACATGTCGATGGATACTTAAATATAAAAGAAAAATAGCAAACTAGAACAAAAACTAGTTTGCTATTTTTATATTCTTATTTTATCCCGCATTAACGGGCAGTAATTTATCTGTACCGAAAGCGAAACGTAAGGTACAAGACTGCACCTCTAAATTTAATGAGGGCAAAGAAAGGACTGCCCGTAAAAGCCCGATTGGTAAAGACTAATAATCAGTAGGGGATGAAGAGAACCCCACTGATTAAAGTTTTACTTTATATAATGTGGTTTACTTACTTTATCAATCAGCAGAAGGCCATCATATTGATCTCGTGGAACAAGACTTTCCTGTCTGACTCCCCAACTATACGATAAACGTGGCTCAAACATCCATGAGTTTCCTCGTTCATTTTGACGGTTTCGTAAGTCAATAAATGTGTATGGTTTATTTGTAGATGAAACAATATCCTCGATTGATCCTTTCACTGGCGGTAAAACGGCCATAGGCTCACCCATATTGTTTGCAGTTTCGCCACTAGTCATATAAAGACCAAGCACATAGCTATATTTCTTGTAAATATCCGGTAGAAGTTCACCCATCAATTTTACCGGATAAGAAACCATTACTTCGGATTGTGCTTTGCGAATATGGTCATTATGTGCCCAGACGATAAATTTTTCAGTTGGATAAATCTCCTCTGCTAACCATAGTAGGTTTTCCATCATTGCTTGGTCACGCCATTCCATTGTCTTAAAATAAAGCTCAGAGTTATATGGTTCTATATTTGATTGAATTGATAGCTCTACATATTCGTTTGCTAAACGGATACGGTCAGCTAAAGTACGTTCCATAAGCTTTACAATATGTGGTTCGCTCGGATAAGCTGCTTTTAACTCTTTTTCTTTAAGCTGTACTTGTGATTTCACTTGCTTATATATATTAATAATGCTTGGTTTTACCTTTTGATAGCCCTTTAAATCCTTACCGAAGGTCCATTCTGCAAGTTGATCCTCTACTTCAATGAACTGTTTCGCCAGTTGACTATTTTGTAGCCAGTCACCGTTCGTAAATGCATTTTGCTGTTGAATATCAAAGCCTGCCAATTTTAATGGTTTATCAGTTTTCTGTGTTTTTTTAGCATACTCAAATAACGGCAGTGTTTCTTTTGACCACCATACAGGATAAATAGCATTCTTCATCGTTTGTTCCGCTGTTTGTTTATCAATTTGTCCTTGAGCATTCATAGCATTCCCCATACCGCTTTCGAAAGCTAGGACATTGTAGCCCATTTCCTGGTGTAAAAATTGAATTAGACGCGTTTTCGCTAGGCTAAATTCTGCCGCTCCATGTGAACTTTCTCCTAAAAAAACAATGCGCTTATCATGCAATAAAGGTTTTAACATCTCTAAATCTTCAAATTTAGTAGATGGGATGTTTTGTTGACCAATTGCTTCAGGTTGAATAGATGTTAAGCTGTAAGCATGGTCGCTTGTCCACTTTTTCCAATCTTGAAGAGTTTCACTAGATGTGCGAGCTTGCTTCACTTCTAAATTGTTATCTAAAGCTACGCGTTCTTCTACCGCTGGAACTGCTGCCGATGCATTTGATACTCCGTTGAACGCTGCAAAGCTTGTTAACGCAATACTTAATGATAATAAAACATTACGTTTCTTACCTTTTGTCACTTTCTATCAGTCCTTCGCTATATGTTAAGACCAATTATAGATAGTGAAGTTTAAAGTAAAAGGGGACTTTGTTTAAATTTTGTTTAAATTTGGTCAAATATCATTATTTTGGATTATTTGAGTGGAGGCAGATAAAAAAACATCCCCAAAGCGTAAGTACACTGTGGAGATGTTAATTATTTTATTTGTAGTGATACGTGCTAGCTCTTTGATTATTCCGCTGTATGTGATTGAACCATGCACGATCTTTCTCCTCTTGTTTCAATGTACTAACAATGGTTGATGAGCAACTAACACAGATTTTTGCCTGAGTAATTTGTCCGCAGCGTTCGCATGGTGCGCCTAAATTAGGGAATATCGATTTTTTTAATTTTCCTGCCTTTACCCATTTATAGAGTAGCTCAGATGAAACCCCAGTTAATGCAACTAGCTCATCATTCGTTAAATAGCGATTATTTTTTCTCAGTAAAAAATGATGTAGTTCTGAAAAAATATCTTCTTCTCTCACATCAATCCTTTTGGTAAATAGCTGCATGATTGTTACTCTCCTCGTTTTACTTCAATTAATAACTTCTTCTATAGTTTTATTTGCGTTGTTCGGTTGCTCATCATATTTATAGTTTTCCCAGCGATTTCGTGCCAGTTTTCTATATTTATTAGAAACATTTCGATCTGCTATTAATCGAGAGAATCCTTTTTTCGCCTCAGCAATATCTCCAAGTCGGAGGCTTAATTCTGCATGTAAAAATTGAATTCTCTCTCCGCCCTCTTGATTGGATGCAAAAGATTTGCTGTAAAAATCTCTGGCAGCAAAAAGATAGCGCATTTCCGATTCACTATCATTTTTTAAGCGATATAGCCAGGCTATTTTTAATGCGAAATTAGCCATAAGAAGAGACTCTTCCATGGATGCCCTTGATACAAGATAAGCTAATTTAAAGCTTACAATGGCATCAACGATCGTACGTTCCTTGCAAATATCCATTGGTTTTTGTAGCTCTTTTATGTATAGCTCATCAATAAGAAGCATGAAAGGCCCATATGTTCTTGTCATAGATTTATGGTAAGCATAGCCACAATGTGGACAAACGGCAACTTCATACAATAACGGGTTTAAACCTTCGTAAACTGGCATGAAGTCTGTTTGTTCTTCGATAACTTTATATCGATTAGGGCGAACTTTAAATGTAGTAAAATGCCTTTTGCAAAACTTGCAATCTACACTACTTTCATAGTAATAAATGTTAAATGCCATAAGAATCAACTCCTTTACATACAGACGATTATTATTTCTTTTGTTCTATTTATATGATGGATAGTATCGTTCAATGTATTTAATTTATTTATCTTTATATTAACAATTCTATGTTCTTTGGTATACTCCTTTAGAATTATAAAAATAAAAATGTTCATTACCTTCTTAGTTATTTGAAATTTCGATATGTACCCGTAATAGTATTTATCGGTGTAGTTGAAGTAAGTTATACGATCAGCTTAGTTTGTCATAATACGTACAAATATTTAATTAATAAAAAATGTTATATAAGTAATAATGCCTACGATTTTATTTTGATATAAAGATGTTTCTTAATGTAAAATTAAAAGTGTGTTGTTTGGGAAAATATAGGATTATTTTGACTGATAAGAAGGTTCACTACAGGAGCGGAAATCACCCTTAGTGCTATGGTGATATGCCTCTAATTAATGGAAATGATGAAAGTGGCCAATCAATATACCTGATTAAATTACAAAATGATAAGGAGAGAACGATGGACTATAAAATTGTATTTTTTGACGTAGATGGAACGCTTGTTAATTATGAAGATGGTCGTATTGAAGAGAGTACAAGGAATGCTATTGAGCAATTAAAAAATAAAGGAATTCATATTGTTGTTGCTACAGGAAGACCATTATCAATGTGCCAGGATTTAAGAAATGTAGGAATAGAGACGTTTATTACAGCTAATGGTGCTTATGTTAAGCATCAAGATCAAGTAATACATAAAATACCTGTAGCAAAAGAAATTGTACAGGAAGTTAAGGCTTTTGCTGATGAAAATAAACAAAGTCTATCTTTTTTTACAGAACAATTGTCAATGAATAACGTTCAAGAAGAAAAGACATTAAAAGCTATGCAAGAAACATTATCTTTACTAGAGTTCCCTGATATTAATGAAGATGTTTCAGCGCAAGAAGTTTATTTAATGTGTTTATATGGTGATGAGGATATAGAGAAAAAGTATACTTCAAAATTTCCTCATTTATTATTTAAAAGATGGCATCCGTACATTACAAATGTTTTGCAACATGATGTTTCCAAATCAATTGCTGTCCAAGCTGTACTAGACTATTTCGACGTGAGTCCTGAGGAAGCACTTGCTTTTGGTGATGGAGATAATGATATTGACATGCTGGAGCAGGTTGGCTTCGGTATTGCAATGGGCAATGGGAGCGAAGCATTAAAAAAAGTCGCTGACTATGTAACGAAGAAATCAACTGAGGATGGTATTGATTTTGCTCTACGTGAGCTACACATAATTTAATGGAGTAAAATGTATTAATCCATAATACTCATAATGTTGTCTCCTTTGAGTTATGATAAAGCTAACTATTAAAAATTATTATGCCTTAGGTGGGATGGATTTATGGCGCATCACGTGCAATCTCTAATTGAACATTATGGATATTTTGGTATCATTCTTATCCTAGTAGGGGGAATTGTCGGGCTGCCACTTCCTGATGAAATATTTTTGACATATGTAGGATATTGCGTAGATCGTGAAACTCTTGCGCATATTCCAGCATTAATCAGCGCTATGATAGGTGCAGCGGGGGGAATTACCCTGAGCTACTATATAGGCTATAAATTCGGGCTACCTTTATTACGAAAATACGGTTCGAAAGTCCATATTACTGAACAGAAAATCGATTTTACTAAAAATTTATTTAAAAAAATTGGACCAGTATTATTATTAATAGGGTATTTTATTCCTGGTGTACGTCATCTTACAGCTTATATTGCGGCTATCAATAATTATCCTTTTAAAAAATTTGCTTTCTTTGCTTATACGGGAGCAACTATATGGACATTTACTTTTATTACTTTAGGAAAAGTACTTGGAGAGAAATGGCATTATGTTGCATTTTATTTATCCCACTACAGTATTTATCTCATAGTATTGTTTTTAATAATTATGTTGATCGTTTATTTTGTTTTCAAAAGAAAGAATTCACCAAAATAATTTATAAGGAAAGGTCTGGTTCAATTTTTATTGAATCAGACCTTTTGCTTTATTAAGGTAATATTGCGAATGAACGGACAGGGAATCCAGATGCTTTTTCAGGCTTCGGTACAATATTGAATATAACAGCGCCTTTTGGAGGTAACTTATCTAAATTTGTCATAAGCTCAATTTGGTAAGTATCTTGCTCTAGCACAAAGTATTCGCCGTCTAACTTACCATTTTTACGAAAATCTGCTGCCGAATCCGTATCAAAAGTTTCGTGGCCAATAGCGCTTACTTTTCGTTCGTTGAATAAAAACTGTAATGCTTCTAATCCCCAGCCAGGAAGATGATTATTGCCATCTGCATCTTTGTTACTGAAAGACTCTTTATCTGGCCAACGTTTACTCCAATCTGTACGCAACGCAACAAAGGTACCTGTTTCAATTTCCCCGTATTCGGCTTCAAATTTAAGAATATCCTGAACACTTAACGTGTAGTCGTTATTAACTTCGGCTTCCTTCGATTTATCAATAACGATTAGTGGTAGCACTAGTTCTTTTAGCTCCAATTCCTCTAAATAGCGTGTATCTCGCACAAAATGGATAGGTGGGTCGATATGTGTTCCGTATTGCCCTGGGAAAGTGAATTGCTGTGCAAAGAAGCCATCATCATGTGAAAATAATGTTTCAAATTTTGCATCATCAAACATAAAGAAATGTGGAGAATTTGGACCAAATGTATGTGTTAAATCTACCCATTCTTTCGATTTCAATAGTTGAATTGCTTGTAAAAGTTCGTTTGCCATAATATTTCCCTGCTTTCTGTTAATTATTTTGAATGTAACAATAAAAAAGAGTCCTCCTTGTAGAAGAGGACTCTTGTGCAAAGCAAATGCAGTAAGTCTTCTCATCTCTCAAGGCTGAATTTTGCCAAGTTGGAATTAGCACCATACACTATAGGCTGGTTGCTGAGACTTCATAGGGCCAATCCCTCCGTCTCTCTTGATAAGAAAATGCGATATAAGAATTTTCAGAAATAAATTTTACAAATACTTTAGCATATTTATTTATAGTTTACAAGTTCAATAGGGATACATGGTTAAAATACATAAAGAGCTAAAGGCAAAAAAAGAGGCCCTCATCAAAGGACCAACTCTTCACCAACCCAAAATTAGTGTTAGCTTACAACAGCTAATTTCAGTAAATGTTATTCGAAGTCCATCTGGTGTGTAGGTAGTTTCGAATTTTATAGTAATGCCTGTTGATGCAATTAACTTTTCAACTTCTGTTTTATTTGATTGTTGTGCTGCGTTCATAAGATCGTGCGCAAATTGCTCTGATTCATCAATTTTATCCGTAAGTAATTTTGCTTGCTGCATAAGAACCTTGATCTGTTTCGCGGAAGTCTTCAATTTCTTTGTATTGACGATTGGGAATGGACTTCTATTCGTTGTGTTTGTCGGCATTGCTAGATAGCTAGAAGGGTGTTGAATTGTTGGTTGATTGGCCATTACCCATGCCGGATAATAATTAGGATAGACAAAATACGGATAAGGATTGTAATACAACTAAATTCCTCCTATCCTATAGCTGATACTTTATCTTATGTACAATAAAGAATTTCGGTGTTAACGGCTGATGCTTTGAAAATCATGAGAAAAATGAGCTCAAGTGGAAAATGAAAAGGAGTATGATCCGATTAGACGGATTTCACTAGCCTTATGATTATTAAGCTCTTTTGGGACTTAGTTCTCGGCATTAGAATTTTTTATGGCCTATTTTGACGATACTTTCCTTAAAATAGGATAAAAACAAAAAGGAAGCCTTATGTCTGGTTAAGGCTTCCTTTCATTATTTTTATCCTAGAGAGAACTAGTGCTTATTTCTATCAAAGAGTAACCATAGTAACGTAGTAACTGCCGCAACGATCACCATACCGAATCCGTATATAGGAGTATGAGCTAATGATTGTTGGCGAACGATGATTCCTCCAATGTATGATCCTAGAAAAATACCAATGTTAAAGGCCGAAATATTTAATGCTGAAGCCATTGAAATAGCTGATGGTATATATTTTTCTGAAATCTGAACGGCATAAAGCTGTAATCCCGGTACATTCATAAACATAAATAGCCCCATAATTAAGACCATTATTAATCCACCAATTGATGATTCTAAAAAGAAGTTGATGCCGAGTAGCGCTAATGCTAAGCCAATAAGGATAATAAAAATAGAACGTAAAGGGTTATTATTCGCAAAATGACCACCTAATGTATTACCGATGGCAACACAAATACCGTATACAACTAAAATCACGACTATTGCTTTAGGTGAGTAGCCCATATACTGCTCTAAAATAGGAGAAATATACGTATACACTACGAATGCGCCACCATATCCAATTGCAGTAATAAAGAGAATTAATAGCATTCTTATATTTCCTAATACTTTCCCGATATCTCGAATAGATATTGGATCCCCTTTAGTTAATTGACTAGGTACAAGTAGGGCATTACTAATTAAGCCAATAATACCTATGATAACTATGAAAATGAACGACATTCGCCAATCAGTTATTTGTCCAATAAAAGTTCCTAGTGGGACACCAGTCACAGTTGCTAATGTTAGTCCTGTAAACATAAAAGCTATTGCACTTGCTCGTTTATTAGGTGCCACAACATCTGCAGCTATAACAGAGGCAATGGACATAAACACGCCATGTGCCAATGCTGAAATAACACGCCCAGTTAGTAGTAATGAGAATGAGGGTGCTAAGGCTGCAAGTAAGTTACCAATAATAAACAGCACCATAACGAGCAGTAACACATTTTTGCGACTAAGGCGCGATGTTAATGCTGTTAAAAGAGGTGCACCAATAGTTACACCTAGTGCATATATGGATACGGTTAAACCCGCAGTACTTAAAGTTATATCAAAATCTTTTGTAATTAATGGAAGCAGTCCGACACTTATAAATTCTGTAGAGCCGATACCAAATGCACTAATCGCAAGCGCGAGTAATGTTAGTTTGGCATTCGGCACTTTTGTATCTTTCATTCTAATAATATCTCCTTTGATTTTTTTTATAGTATATAGTAATATTCATATACACCTAAAAGTTATATAGGGTACTTTTAGTTACTTTTGAATATTACAGGGGGTTTACAATGCGAAAAGCTTATAATATTGGTGTTGAAGCCACTCTTGAAGTCATTGGGGGCAAATGGAAACCTATTATTCTTTGTCATCTTAACCACCATGGTAAGATTCGTACGAATGAATTTCGCCGACTTATCCCAGGTATTTCGCAAAAAATGCTAACGAGCCAATTACGTGAATTAGAGCAGTCTGGGTTAATTAATCGCAAGGTTTTCAATCAAGTACCGCCAAAAGTTGAATATTCGCTAACACCTTATGGTCAAGAGATGGACCCTGTGCTGAACATGCTTTGCACTTGGGGTGAAAAACATATCGAAATGCTTCAAGATAAAGGTGAAGATGTACTGTTAATGCAACGTGATGAAGATATCGCAATAAAGCATACATCTTAAATAGATTGGAAAGAGACTGTCTAAAAAGTTTTCTATACTAAGAAAATAAGACAGTCTCTTTCACGTTTACATAGCTATCGTTTACATTACAAAATCAAACTCATCTGGGTTTGGTCCAACACGTTGATCTAGATTCATGGCGTTAATGATTGCCATTTCTTCATCAGTTAGTGTGAAATCAAAAATATCAGCGTTTTGAATCATACGTTCTCTGCGCACAGATTTTGGAATTGTGACGATACCATTTTGAATATCCCAGCGCAAGATTACTTGAGGATTTGATTTCCCGTATTTTTCAGCTATTTTAGAAATAGTTTCATTTTCAAGAAGTCCACCTTGCATTAATGGTGCCCAAGCTTCCATTTGAATATTGTGCTCTTCGCAGAATGAACGTACATCATTTTGTTGTAATCGTGGATGAAGTTCCACTTGGTTAATAACTGGTTTGATACGAGCGATTTTAAGAAGATCCTGTAAGTGTGATACTTGGAAGTTACATACCCCAATAGCTTTAATTTTCCCTTGCTCGTATAAATCTTCAAGTGCTCTCCAAGATTCTGCAAATTTATTTTTACCTGGCCAATGAATAAGATAAAGATCTAAATAATCTAGCCCTAATTTTTTTAAGCTGTCTTCGTATGCTGCAATTGTCTCTTCGTAGCTCAAGCCATCGTTCCATACTTTAGATGTAATAAATAAATCCTCACGTTTTAAACCAGTAGTTGCTAGTGCTTGACGAATACCTTCACCAACACCTGCTTCATTACCATAAATAGCAGCAGTATCGATACTACGGTAACCAACCTCAATCGCATTTTTTACCATTTCTGCTGTAACATCATTCGGTACTAGGAATACGCCTTGACCCATACCAGGCATTTGTAAGCCGTTATTTAATGTAATTTTATCTTGTAAATTATTAATCATTTTTTTGTCCTCCAATTTTCGTTTGTGCTTCGTTGCTTTCTCATTATGCTTCCATACCATTGCAAAAAAAAGTACGCACTTTTTAGTTTCATAGAAACGTGGAGGTTACTTTTGTGAGATACCAATGGTTCACAGGAAGAAATTTTTTTAGTTTACGTGGTTCTGTCCTCTGTATACGTTACAATAAGTGATATAAAATTGAATCTTTGGAAAGGCTTGGTGAACGTATGGTAATAACAAAAAACTTGGCAGATCACTTAGAAGAGACAGAAATTAAGATGTTCGAATCAAGGCTTAATGCAATTAAGGAAATTTAGGACAATGCAATGGGAGTGGAGGTTGGTCAATTTGGCGGTGCCTATGCTTTCGCAATTAAAAACATTCCCGGTCCCTCTTACAATGTGGTAAAGGGCGATAGTTTTAGTTCGGAGAATACCATAGATAAAATCCTTAGCTTTTATAGAGCAAGAGAAATACCAGCTCGTTTTGATATAGCTCCACAATACGCAAATGCTACTGCACTACAACAATTACATAACGCCGGTCTTTATCAGAGTGATTTTCATGCAACATTATATTGTGAGATTAAACGAAGAGATGGTAGGGAAAACAAAGGATTCCTTTATTAAAATAAGACAAATCGATGAAGCCGAATTTGATTGTTACGGAAATATCTATGTTGAGGGTTTTGGAATGCCAGCATTTTTATCTGAAAGTGTCACAGCGAATAATAAAGTTTTGTATCACGAGCCTGGTTGGTCGTTTTATATTGCTACTCTACAAGGTGAGGACGTTGGTATTGGCTCTTTATATATAAATGAGGGAACAGCCATTTTAGCCGCATCTGCCGTGAAACCAAAAGCCCGGAATCAAGGGATTCACCAAGCGTTAATACAGTTTCGTATCAACGAAGCTCTTCAACAAAATTGTAGTTTAATGATAGGTCACGCAAAATTTGCATCCATAAGCCAGAATAATATGGAGCGCTGTGGATTAAGAATGGCTTATACAAAAAGTATATGGACAGAAGCAAAGTGAACGGCTTACAGAAGGTGGAAGGGGATTCAATGTTAGAAATAGAATAAGTAATTGATGCTTTTATAAAGGAGAGAGTGGGATGAATCGTTTAAATTTAATCACATTGGGTGTAAAAGATATGGTCGAGTCTCTTAGTTTTTATCGAGAGGGTCTGGGATTTGAAGTGATTGTTTATGGTGAGGAAACAAACCCGGATGTTATTTTCTTTAATAATGGAGGGACAAAAATCTCACTGTTTCCAATTGACCGTTTAGTAAAAGATATTAGCGAAGCAAATCCACCGGCTATGGGCAATGGCTTTAACGGAATTACACTTGCTTATAATGGAAAATCTAAAGAAGAGGTAGATCAAGTATTTGATTTAGCTAAAAAGGCAGGAGCGAACATCGTCAAGGAGCCCGAAACTGTATTCTGGGGTGGCTATAGTGGCTATTTCCAAGATCCAAACGGCTACTATTGGGAAGTTGCCTATGGAGACATGTGGCAGTTTGATGATAATGATATGTTGATTATTACTAATAATTAAAGATATAGACGTATTTGGGGAATCCAAATACGTTTTTTTATTTGTATCTTTTGAAAACCCCTTGCTATGCGAGGGGTTCCAAAGAGCTTCTAGCTATGGACAAGAAAAAAACCCCGGTCGTACAATGAAATCAGGTCTGGTCAACCGACTTCGTACGAAAGGGGCTCCAAATGGATAATAAAAGTTTAGCACACACGACATGGAATTGTAAGTATCACATCGTCTTTGCGCCAAAATATAGAAGGCAGATTATTTATGGACAAATCAAAGCAGATGTAGGTAGAATTCTTCGCCAGTTATGTGAAAGAAAAGGAGTGGAAATCATTGAAGCTACAGCCTATCCTGATCATATTCATATGTTGGTGAGTATTCCACCAAAAATAAGTGTTTCATCGTTTGTGGGCTATTTAAAAGGGAAGAGTAGTTTAATGATATTCGATCGGCATGCGAACCTGAAATACAAATATGGGAATAGGAAGTTTTGGTGTCGCGGGTATTATGTAGATACAGTAGGACGAAACAGAAAAATTATACAAGAATATATAAAGAATCAATTGCAAGAGGATATACTTGAGGATCAAATGACCATGAAAGAATTCATTGATCCATTTACAGGAGAAGAAATACAAGTAAAAAAGCGAAAATAATAAAACCACTTTAGTGGTAGCGTGAAAACGGAGTGCGGTTGGCGGACCTTTCAGTGTGTCTTTAGACATGGGCCAGTACCCCAGCGTTTCACGCGTAGAGCAAACCACCAGTTAGACTGGTGGTTCTGATTGTTAGTTTATTTTATCGCTGAAATAGAGGAACTCAGTCTAAGAAAGCCTCGTACTGTGGCAACGATTGAGTGACCAACTTCGTATTGGCCTAAAGCCTCCGGCGGATGTCATGGTATCGGAAAGGAGTTCTTTATGCAGGTACAAAGCCGATTCCGGACGCAATTATGCTGAGGCATAATTGATTGTTATCGCCCAACTTTTTAAGTTTATCGACATAAATAGCCCTATATGTGATGTTATTTAATGAATCTCTCACTTTACAGACAATGATTGAGTACAAATCTATGAAGTCGTATAATACAGAATAACATTTATTTCTAAAATATAGATTAGATTGGGAGGATTACCATTGTATCGCATATTATACATAGAAGACGAAAAAGAGATTGGTCAATGGGTTTCAAGGGATTTAACTGAAAGAGGATATGAGGTTACATGGCTTGAATCTGGTGAAGAGGTCGATCAGCACATAGCCTCTAAGGATATCGCCATTTTGGATGTAATGCTTCCAGGCTTAGATGGCTTTTCAATTGGCAAAAGAATTAAGCGTGAAAATAAAGAAATCCCAATTTTGATGCTGTCAGCACGAACTGCTGTAGAGGATAAAATAGAGGGTCTTAACTTCGCAGATGACTATTTGACAAAGCCATTTCATCCAGATGAACTTATAGCTCGTGTTGAGGTTTTACTAAGAAGATATCAAAAGAGTGATGATGTGCTAGATCTTCAGCATCTAAAAATTTATACGAAAGATATGCGGATTATCAATAAGCAGACAGAGGAAGAAATTCAATTAACGGGTAAACAGTTCTATCTATTACAGTATTTTATTCGCCATTTAAATCAAATTTTAACGAAGGAACAGCTTTATGAAGGGGTTTGGGGTGAAAGTTACATAGAAGGCGATAAAACATTGATGGTGCATATTCGATACTTAAGAGAAAAAATAGAAATAAATCCAGCTAAGCCGACGATTATCGAAACCATTCGTGGCATTGGATATAGGGTGAAGCTATGAAATTTTTTCGATCATTATTAGCAAAGTATCTGCTGATTATTTTTTTAGCCATCTCTATTGTTCAATTATCATACTTTGCTATTGCCGCTTTTATGTTTGGAATAGGAAAAACTGATTTTTCAAGTGAAGTTCTCGTGGAAAGTGAAGTGGAGGAAAAATGGCTTGAAGAAGCTAAGAGTATAAAAAATTTCACAGAGGAAACGATTGCTCAACACTTTAAAGATTGGCAGGGTCAATACCCTAAATCATCTATGTTCTGGGTAAGTGAGGACGGTACATTACTTACAACATTGAATGTGACGGAGCAACTACCATTAAAATGGACGCCAGCATTTACGACAAAATTTATAAAAGATCATTATGGGGAAGATCCGTTTACAGTTATAGCTTTTTTAGGTCAGGATGAATCAAATGGGTTTATCGTTTTTGAGATTCCTAGAGAAGTGTTTAATCCACCTCTTAAAAATGTTTATGAACAATATGGGAACCTTTTAATTGTTGGCGTTATTGCGATTATTTTATTTTTCATTGCTATATCTATCTTATTTTTCAGAGGGATTCGAAAACGACTATTGCATCTTCAGGAAGCAATGGAAATTCGCGATGTAGACGGTTTACCTATTGCAACAAAGGTCAAGAAGAAGGATGAAATTGGTCAGCTTGAACAAAGCTTTAATCGCATGGTATGTGAGCTTAGGGAAAGTAAGAATCGTGAGCAGAAGGAAGAACAGCTAAGACGTGAATTGATTGCTAATTTATCACATGATTTACGAACGCCATTAACGAAAATACGAGCGCAATCATATTCAATTAGTAAAGAGATATTATCAGAGGATGGAAAACAAGCGATTAAGGCAATGGAAACATCAATTGTTAATATTGACGCTTTAATAGAAAATTTAATGTCCTATACATTGTTGACCGCTAGTAAATATAAATTCGAGCCGAAGGACACCAATGTTATACGTTTTGTACGTGAGCAATTGACGACATGGTATCCGGTGTTTGAAAAGGAAGGTTTTGAAATCGATATTGAGCTACATTCATTTGAGAAAAATGAGTGGCAAGTTGATTCGATATGGCTTGGACGTATATTCGATAATTTATTTCAAAATATTTTACGTCATGCGAATAGCGGGAAATACATTGGTGTGGAAACTGAATCTACGGAGCACTATGATGCATTTATCATAAAGGATCGCGGAAATGGAATGAAAAATGAATCCGATGCCAAAGGTGCTGGTATTGGCTTATCGATTGTTGATATTATGGTGAAGGGCATGGATTTAGACTGGGATATTGAGTCCAGCGAATCCGGCACAAAGATTAAAATTAAACACTACAAATAAAATAATTTATGAAACATGCTAAGGCATGCTTCATTTCAGTAATTGTCCAAACAGTATGCCAGCAAAGCTTATGGCATGCTGTTTTTTTATTCATAATACATACAGACTTCTTGGGAAAGTAGAATGGAGCAGTACTTTATAGTAAGGCGATTGGAATTGAATTGCTATCTTCTTTTTAATGTTCATCACAAAAGTAGGGATGCCATTTGTTAAAACGTACGCCGTGTAAATAAGTTGATTGGAGTGGAGGCTGGGCGACTCCTCAGGGATTGCAATAGAGGAACGAAGGCTAAAACCATCACGTCCTGTGATCACGCCTTCGTGACCAACATCCTGCTGCTGACGCTTCGTTAGCACTACGCTTTCGCGCAAAAGACATCTGTTGGCCCGAGACCCTGGAGCGAGGCGGATGTTTTCTGTGCGAAAGCAAAGCGACAGCTACAAAGCACCCGACCGGAACGGAAATCAACCCACGTTATGATAAAGTATCTTTTTTAAACAAAATTTAAACTTGGGCCTTACCTGTTTTTAACCTTCATTACTTATGATAATTACAGAGGTGAGGACAATGGAATATATCGTACAAACAGAAAATTTATCGAAGAGCTTTGGTAAAGAGCAAGCTGTATCAAATATAAATTTAAAAATACGTAAAGGTGAAATATATGGATTTTTAGGACCTAATGGAGCGGGAAAAACTACGACGATTCGTATGCTTCTTGGATTAATGAAGCCATCTTCTGGGAAAATAAAAATCTTCCAAAAAGATTTAACGAAGGAACGAATTAATATTTTAGCAAAGGTGGGCTCATTAGTAGAGAACCCTTCCTATTATCCACATTTAACAGCCTATGAAAATTTAGAAGCGTTAAGAAGAATATTAGGCGTACCTAAGTCACGCATTGATGAAGTATTAGAAATTGTTCGTTTGAAGGATGCTGCAAATAAAAAAGTAAAAGGCTTTTCTCTTGGGATGAAGCAACGTTTAGGTATTGCTGCATCTTTGCTACATAATCCTGAATTACTTATTTTAGATGAACCAACGAATGGGCTTGATCCATCTGGTATCATTGAAATTCGTAATTTGATTAAACGACTTCCTGAAGAATATGGAATGACAATTATTATTTCTAGCCATTTATTATCTGAAATAGATCAAATGGCAACGCAAGTGGGCATTGTTACGAAGGGAAAAATGATTTTCCAAGATTCTATTGAAGCGATGCGTAGATTTGCTCAGCCAAAGGTAGTAATTAAAGTGAGCGATAGTGAAAAGGGTTGGCGCTCATTAGTAGCAAATGGCATTAAGGCAGAACATAAGGATGACCTCATTTTATTTGATGAATGTTCAGATGAAAAAGTAGCGCATATTGTACAAATCCTTGTACAAGAAGGCATTTCAGTTTATCGAGTAGAGGAAGAAAAACGATCTTTAGAGGAGATTTTCCTTCAAATGACAATGGGAGAGCAAGCGCTATGATAGGAAAACTGTTAACTTCTGACTTTTTGAAAATTAAACGCAAAGGATTATGGTTTTTAACAGCTTTAGGACCAATAGGTGTTGTTGCCCTACAAATGGTGAACTATGGTATAAGAAGGGACTATTTGTTAGAGCAAAGCGAGGACGATTGGGGCTACTATTTATTAAACGTTCATTCATTTACACCACTTGCTATAGTTTTAGGGATTGCTATTTTAACTTCATTTATTGCGAGCATTGAAAATGAAACGAACGCTTGGAAGCAATTAATTGCACTACCGGTATCTAAATTAACAGTGTATTTATCAAAATTCACTGTTCTAGCGATATTATTGTTTATGTCTTCTACGATTTTAATGTTATCGTCAATGGCTTATGGTGTGTTTTTAGATTTAGGCAATAGCATACCATATGCGGAAATTGCTAAATTTGCGTATTATCCATTTTTTGCTTCGTTGCCAATTTTGGCACTTCAGCTTTGGATTGCAAGCGTTTGTCATAATCAGGGGATACCAATTACAGTAGGTATTTTCGGTGTTATATTTGCTTATTCATCATTTGTCTTGCCTGACTGGATGATTTGGAAATGGCCATCTTTAATGAATCAATGGGATGAGCCCGTTATTAATGTCGTGCTTGGAGTAGGCATTGGTATTTTACTGTATATTATCGGAATGATAGATTTTGCTAGAAGGGATGTAAAGTAATGGGGTCTATACTGAGCGCTGAATGGTTTAAATTGCGAAAATCTAAAATGGTGCCATTAATTTTTGCGGGGCCAATAATCGGACTTTTTATTGGATTATCATCAAATTTTAGTAACATGTCAGGTTCTGGAATTAACGAATGGTATAGCTCATTAATTTCTATGAATTTATTGTACGCATTATTATTCCTACCTTTAATTTCAGGAGTATTTGCGAGTGTTATTTGTAGATATGAACATCAATCTGGTGGCTGGAAACAACTTTTAGCACTACCTGTGACAAGAGGGAAAGTGTTTGTTGCAAAGTATGTATTAATTATGCTTCTTGTGATGGCGATGCAGATACTATATTTATGTTCTATATATGTAGTAGGTATTATGAAAGGCTACTCAGATCCTTTCCCAATGGAAATTGTATGGAAAAGTATTCTTGGCGGATGGTTAGCGACAATGCCATTAGTAGCGTTGCAGCTATGGACGTCCATCATGTTTAAAAGTTTTGCTGCTCCATTTGCAGTAAACGTCACTTTTACTTTACCATCTATATTAGCAGTCAATTCTGCACGTTTTGGACCTTACTATCCATGGGGACAGCCCTTCTTGATGATGAATGTAGGAGGCAATACAGGTGATGTTTTCTTTGTGCCTTGGGATCAATTGTTAACAGTTGTAGGAGGAGGATTCGTACTGTTTTTCCTTGGTGGATATTTATACTTCCAACGAAAAGCTGTATAAAGTTTAGCCTCCAGACGCAATTGTGCTGAGGTATAATGGATTTAGTGGGGATTTATTCCATCCTCGCTAGTCTGGTGATTACGGGCATTTAATAGATTAAGGGAGGTTTTTTCAAATGGTACTTGTTAAAAGGAGTTTTTTGTTAATTTCAACAATATTTCTTGTGTTCGTTTTAGCGGGATGGGGAAAGGTAGAGGCTGTTAAGGATGCTTCAAAATATACATCCGCGGTTGAAAATATCGATATTCCAAATGACGTGAAAGTAATTGGTTTTGGAGAAGCGACACATGGTAACGTTGAATTCCAAACTTTAAAGAAGGATGTATTTCAAGCTTTAATAAAAAATGAAAATGTTCGTGTTTTTGTATTAGAAAGTGATTTTGGTGGCGCTCAGCAAATTAATCAGTTTATTTTAAATGGTACTGGCACAGCTGAGGAAGCGGTAAAAGCTTTGGATTATGGTATTTATAAAACAGAGCAAATGATTGAGTTTGTTCAGTGGATGCATGATTACAACATGACTGCCAACGAGAAAGATAAAATTTATTTTTACGGTAACGATATGCAACGCTATGACTATAGTAAAAAAGGGTTACTAGACTATTACGAAGTGGTAAATAGTGAAGGTGCTAAGCAATATAAGGCACAGCTAAAAGATGCGACGAATAAAACAATGAGAGATTTATCTAGTAGTCAGCTAGAGGAACTTGACAAAAATATGGATGCAATCATAAAGGATTTGCAAACAAATAAAGATTCTTATGAGAAGAAATCGTCGAAAGAAGCTTATTTACTTGCTGCTCAATATGCGCAAATTATGAAGCAGCGAACGCAATTATTTTTAAGTGATAGTAATTATGCGAATCTTCGTGATGAATATTTAGCGAACAACTTACAATGGATCGTTGATTTTGAAGGTGCTCGAGGTCATGACAAAGTACTGATGTCTGCTCATAATGGACATATAGAGAAAACTTCGGCGAATCTGGCAGGGTACAAATCTATGGGCCAATACTTAGACGAAGTGTATAAAGATGCGTACTTTGCTATTGGGACTGACTTTGTTAACAATACGTTTCAGGCACAAAATGACTCTGGCGTAAGAAAAGAGTATACAATTAAGCACCGAAATGCATTAATAGATGCTTTTAGCGAAGTGAAGGAAAATATATTCTATGTAGACTTTAAAAAGGCTAATGAATCTCCGGATTTAGCTAACATCTTAACAAAAAAACAAAGAATGGGTAATATCGGAGATGACTTTAGCGTTTGGTATAAGTTTATGAAGATGCTATATACAATTAATATGACACCTGCTGAGGCATATGATGGCATTATAATTGTGCAAAAGGCAACACCAACAAAGGTTATTGATTAACATGCGGAAAAAGTGAGGCTGGGACATAACTAGCTTCATTAGTGAGAAATCCGAATTTGAATTCATTCAAATTCGGATTTCTCTATTTTTTATGTTGTCTTCATATAGCTATTAGCTAATGGCTGTGAATTTTCTTAAATTCACGGCCATTAATGCGAGGCCCATCTCGTTTTCAACCTTCGATTTTCCTCTCACAGAAAATCGAGTGAAACGCAAATTAGCCTTCAAGAATCCAAAAACTGGTTCCACGTCAATTTTGCGTTGACGATAAATGGTACTCATTTTTTCTTCTGAAAGCTTTACTCTTACATATTCTTTTTGTTGCTCCCACTTCTCATTCACGATTAACTTACGATTATTTCCCTCTTTTGCTTTCGTACATAACGAACGTAGGGGGCATCCGGAACAGTCCTCACATTCGTATATCTTAAATTCACGCGTGAAATCATACTTATCCGTTTTAGTGGAACGATATTTAAATACAAGCTGTTGTTGGTTTGGGCAAGTGTATCGATCATGTTCTTTATCATAATCCCAGTTCTCTGTATTGAATTCGTTTTGCTTATGCTTTTTCTTCTGTTCTTTTACATACATGTTATACGTGATTAAGGCTTCTCGCTTACGGTTCGAAAGGATATCATCATAATTTTGTTCACTGCCATATCCAGCATCTGCGACGATGTGTTTTGGTAACTTAAAATAATGTTGTTCGATTTCATCTAAAAATGGGATTAATGTACGTGTATCCGTTGGATTCGGAAAAATGCTGTAGGCAAGCGCATACTGACCTTCTGTTGCCATTTGTATGTTATAACCTGCCTTCAATTGACCATTTTTCATATAGTCATCTTTCATACGCATAAATGTCGCATCCGGATCTGTTTTCGAATAACTATTTCGTTCGTCAAAGATTTCGAAGTCTCTTTGATATTTTAGTTTGCGTTCAATATAGTCAATCAATTGTTTGCGAGCTTGCTTTGGGAATTTCCGTTCCGTTCTTAAAGCCTTTCGCTCTGCTACATCCGATGACTCTTCAATTTTTCGATCATATTCAGAAATCACTTCATCTACTTTTTCAACCATTTGAGCGAGGTCTTCCAATGCTAATTCCTTTTCATTTTCCCGTTCAATTTCTGGCATGATTTCTTTTTCAAGCAGCTCATCGTATAGCTGGTTTGACTTTTCAATTAGTCCGTTATGAAATTTCTCAACCGACTTTTTCCACACGAATGTAAATTTGTTCGCATTCGCTTCAATCTTTGTTCCATCAATAAAAATAGCTTCCTGGTCAATTAATTCTCCCTGTACCAGCTGGCAGCGGAATTGAACGAAGCATTGACGAATCAACTCTTTTACCTCTGGTTGGACACGGAATCGGTTGATTGTGCGGTAGGTTGGTTCATGCCCTTGAGCTAACCACATCATCCGAAGACTATCTTTTAAAAGCGCTTCAATTTTGCGCCCTGAGAAGACAGATTGCGTGTAGGCACATAAGATAATTTTAAGCATCATGCGTGGATGGTAGGCAGGACAGCCCTCATTTCGAAGGAATGGTTCAAACGCTTCGGGCGGGATACTTTCGACTAAATGGTGGACATGGAAGGCAATATCATTCTTTTGTAACTTCACTTCTAAATCTAAAGGCAAAACTAATTGATTCATGTTATAATCTTTAAACATAAGGATCCTTCTTTCTGTATAATTTTGTTGTGGTGACTTAATTTTATCAGAAGTGGTCCTTATTTTTTATGAAAAAAATTTAAAGCCGGTGAAATTTTACTAATCGTAAAATTTCACCGGCTTTTTAGTTAAGAGGTGGGTTTTGTCCCAGCCTCATTCTTACGATTAGTCAACCTTATTTAAAGAATAATTTATATTTTTATGAGTGTGAAGTGGTGAGGGATATCCCTCACCACTTCACACTCATTTTTAGATACGCCAAAAAGACCTGACGATTTTTATTTTTTTCGAAAGGTCATTATGATATAGTTCTATGTAGGTGATTACGATTTTTGAGCTGGTAGTGCGGACTCATAATCGTAAAGAATGCCATGCGTCAGTAACTGAAATGTCACTTTCAGAAACTTATTGATACAGGCGATGATCGCAACCTTATGAGGCTTCTTCTGAGGTTGCTTTTTTAATTTGTAGTAATAGTCCACAAAATGATTCGGTTTTCCTTTAGCCATAAGCATGGCGCACACCATAAAATATAAAATCTTCCGTAAATGTTTGTTTCCTCGTTTATTAATCCTGTCTCGATATTGCGTATTCCCAGACTGGTACCGCATAATATCAATGCCTGCGTAAGCATTCAGTTGTTTCGCATTTTGAAAGCGGCGGATGTCACCAATCTCTCCAATTAATCGGCACGCCGTTGAATCGCCAATCCCAGGAATCGAACGAAATACTAGATATTCTTTTCTTCCTTCCGACAATTCCACCATCTGTTTCACAAGCGCATCTTTCTTCTCTAGTAAATCCGCAATGCGAGCTGCGTAATCTCGTGCTTGATCACAACGAATATCTGTGGGTTTAATCGCTGGGTAACTATTTTCAGCTGCTTCTAATAATGTAATAGCTTTAGCCTCCGCACGCATTAGCGATAGTTTTTTTCGCGTATTGCCCTTTAAACGATTTTTAATAATCGTTTTTGAATGGGCCTGTAAAAGTGTTGGGTGCGGATATAGTTGTACAATATTTAAAAATAGTGCTGAACTCGGTGTAACCAGTTTTTCTAATTCTGGAAAACTCAACTGTAAAATGGCATGCATTCTACTTTTGAGTAAAATGATTTCTTCGTCAATTTCATCGTAATAACGAGTCAGTGCACGCATCTGTTCATAATAATCGTCTTGTATGTACGTTGTTTTGCGTTCCATTTTGAAATGTGTCTTCGCGAGTTCATGGGCATCACTGATATCGGTTTTATTGCGACGCATCGTTGCCATCTGTAAATTCGCTTCAAGTGGATTCATGCGGCAGTATGCATAGCCGTACTCTTTGAAAAACGCTTCGATAGATTTTGAATAGATGCCTGTTGCTTCAAATACGATATCTGGCGCTTGTCCATCTTGCTTTGTCATCTCTTCCATTCGTTCGTGTAATCGCTCGAAATCACCCCGTGTATGATGTAGCACACCTTCAAACTCACATTGGCGGTGACCATCATAAATCGCAACGGTACTTTTTCCTTTACTGACATCTAACGCAATGACATGTTTCATCTCATTCTTCTCCTTTTGACCAATCATAGAAGCCTTCACAGTACCTTATCGATTCCACTTTCTTATACACGATCTCTTGGATCCAACATACTAAACTGATTCATATAAGGGCATGAAGTTAGCCGGTTTTATATACGGACTCACAAATGGTCCCAGAGGCTGGTCGGCTTTTCTTCACTTCTACTATAAAAAAATAGTAGCACAAACCATGGCCTTGGTTTGTACTACTAATGTTAGTATGTTTTTTCAAGTTCCTTTATCAGAAGGAATGCCTTCTAAAGGAAGCTTACCGAAACAACATAGACTTTGCATTTCATATAGGATGTTTATTCCTGTTTCATTACACCTCTATAAATAAGTATTGAATACCTTAATTTTGTTAATGATAAAAAAGAGGAGGTGTGGAAACGATGGCACAAGAAATTCTTTGTGAAGTCAATAACTGTACTTATTGGAACTCTGGAAACAGATGTGGTGCAGAAAAAATCTATGTTGTAAGTCAAAAGGGACAACAGGCATCTAATAGTGAAGAAACAGATTGCAAAACATTTAATCCTGAAACACATTAAATTTTTAAGGGTAACCATATTAATATGGTTACCCTTTTCCCATAGCTTTATAAATAGACATCAATTCTTTCCTTGTTAAATAAAAGCGCATGAGCATTTTTCACTTTTTCCTCTACATAATCTAATGAATACTTTCCATAGGAATCGGTTAAATCGCCAATTGCGCGAGATAAATTATCAATAATAGGAATCAACGTTTCTGAGTGAGTAAGTTCTTCACCTTTATTCATTTTATCAGTAATTTCATGAGCAAGATGTTGAATCTTTCTTAGTCGCAATTTTTCAGATTGCATGGAATCCTCCTTATTGAGCCAATTTTTGATGCTTAAATATATGTCAAACAATACGATTTCATGAATGGTTCTGGCAGGCCTCAAATTGTTCGGCCCGTTCCTGAAAGTGATCAGGCCCGCCTCAAAACTGATCGGGTTTACAAAAGAAGTGCTCAGGAGGAGTCCAGAAATGTTCAATTTCATATTATTTTTTAGGTAATGTAATAATAAACGTTGTCCCATTAGAAGGATCGCTCTGTACTGAGATAGTGCCGTTATGAGCTTGTACGAGTTTATAAACGATTGCCATGCCTAGTCCAGTACCTTCAGAAGATGATTCTGTAGTAGTTCCACGATAATATTGTTGGAATATATTCTCCATCATGTGTTGAGACATCCCTACGCCGTTATCCACAATGTGGATTTCTACATGCTCTACCCTATCAAAAATCTGTGTATAAATATTTGTGTTAGGTGGATTGTGGATAATGGAATTCATAAGTATGTTTTGTAATATGCGTTGCATCAATTTCGTATCAAAGTCAGTATTTATAACAGTTGTATCAGTTTTAAAGTGCAATATATAGTCATTGGCCTGTGGATTGTTACTTATATTGGCAACGATTCTTTTAGTAAAATCCACAATATCCTGATTGGTTTTATGTAAGGGTAACTTACCGTCTGTATTATTAAACTGTATGACGAGACTTAAATCTTGAATAAGTTCCTCCATATGCTTACCTTTATCAGCAATCTCTTGAATAAAGGAACGAGCTTCCTCCTTGGACCAATCGTATTGATCGTTTAATAGTAGGGTAGAGTAGCCTGTAATATACGTTAATGGCGTTTTTAAATCATGGGATATACCGGCAATCCATTCTTGTTTCGCTTGTTCAACCTTTTCACGTTCTGTTTCAGCAGCTTTTAATTTTCCTGATAAGGATTGTAGGTGTTGAAGTACCTCTTGATATAACATATAACGCATGCGGAGCTTTCCTTTGCGTGTATAGATTTTAGATAGTCCGACTGGCTGTGTGTAGTTTTCCTGTGATAGCTGATGAATCCATGACATTATAAAACCAAGAGGACCTCCAAAATACCAACCAAATACAGCAATAGAAGCAATGGTACTAAATCCAAAAATCCATAATACTAGTAAATTCTCATAATCCTCACTAACAGATTTTTTAAAGAGTGGGAGAATACCTTCGAGTCCGATAACAATACAAATACCACTCAAAAGCATCCACAGAATAATCCCCAGTGCAAGATGCAACGTAAACCGAGTGTTTATTCGCATAGTGAATCCTCTTTCGGTGGAATGAATTTATAGCCAATGCCCCTTAAATTCACAATTATTTTAGGTTTACGCGTTTCATCCCCAAGCTTTTTCCTTAGCTTTGAAATATGAATTGTTACGGTTTTCTCCTCACCATATACATCATTTCCCCATACGAATTCATAAAGCTGTGAGGTTGTGAATATACGATTTGGATTTTTACAAAAGAAATGCAGTAGCTCTAGCTCTTTAGCCGTACATTCGACGAGCTGATTGTGAACGGTTAATGTAGCAGATTCGGGATTAAGAGCAAAGTAACCGAAATCAAACTTTGTACTCTGTTGTTGCTGAGAACTCTCATACATTTTTTGACGTCGAAGAATGACCTTTATTCGAGCGACAACCTCTAAAGGATTAAAAGGTTTTGTAATATAATCATCTCCGCCAATACCTAATCCCGTTAATTTATCAAAATCAGTAGAGCGAGCACTGACAAAAATAATGGGTGTATTTGTATGTTTGCGAATTTCTGTGCAAAGTTCAAAGCCACTTATATCTGGTAGCATAATATCGAGCAAAATAATATCGTAATAATTGTCTTTTACAAGCTGTAGTGTGCCTTTGCCTGTTGAAGCAGTATCAATATTTATAAAGTTTTCTTTCCGTAACGTAATTTCTAATAATTTTAAGATGCCAATTTCATCATCTACGATTAGGATTTTTTCAGCAGTTTCCATTTTTATCCCTCATTTCAATTTCATCATAACAGCTTCTGATCTTTATATCCTTACTCTCTTGAAAAAATTACTGTCATTTTCCATCGAGTTTACTTTGATTTTACTTTCACTTATTAAGCTTAATGTAACGAATTCAAAATGGTAAGGAGTCAATAACATGGAAACCGTTATTCAAATACATCAATTAAGTAAGAGCTTTAAAGGAATCGAAACTGTCTCGAATGTCAATATGAACGTTAAGAAGGGGGAGATTTATGGGTTTCTAGGTCCGAATGGCGCTGGGAAGACAACGATTATGAAGATGATTTTAAACTTAGTAAAACCAACTTCAGGTGATATAAAAATATTTAATCAATCCATTTCTACTACTTCCTATCAATACTTGAGCAAAATAGGCAGTATTATCGAGTACCCGGAATTTTACGACAGACTAACGGCGAAGGAGAATTTAGAGCTTCACTGTGAGTATTTTGGAGTTTATGAAAAAGGAGCTATTGAAGAGGCATTAGAGATAGTAGGTCTTAATGGTGTTGAACATAAAAAAATACATGAATTTTCTCTAGGGATGAAGCAAAGGTTAGGTATCGCACGTGCCATTGTTGCTAAACCAGAAATTCTTATTTTGGATGAGCCGATTAATGGTCTTGATCCAATCGGTATTAAAGATATTCGAGAACTCTTGCTACATCTAAAGGAGAAGCTTGGAATCACCATTTTAATATCAAGTCATATCGTGTCAGAAATCGAATCAATAGCAGATACAATTGGCATTCTGCATCATGGGGAATTATTGAAAGAGGTAAGGATGGAGGATATTCGAAAAGAGAACATGGAGTATCTGGAGATTAAAATAGACGATGCAAATAAAGCGATTCATGTGCTAGAGAACAAGTTAGGTATTCGAAAATATGAAATTGTCAATCAGCATTGTATTCGTATTTTTGAACATGATATTTCTCAATCTCAAATCAATAAAGAACTTATATTTAATAATGTTGCTGTCAATGGTATTGAAAAACAGCAACAGCATTTAGAAGAGTATTTCTTAAATCTTATTAATGGAGGGAATCAAATTGCTTAAACTATTAAGACTTGAATGGAAAAAGAATAGTATGTCTAGCTATTTTAAAGGCTTAATCATTTGTATTATTGGAATTTTTGCGGCAGTAGCACTTATGGCTGTTGGTTCTGAAGATGAAATGATGTTTCTAGATTATACAGATTTTATGTCTTTGACAAATATATTAATTCGCATTGTTTTTATCATTTTTTCGAGTGTTATTCTATCGCGTTTAGTTATTGATGAATATAAAAATAAGACGGTTCAATTATTATTTACGTATCCATTAAAAAGGAAAAAAGTTATTCTTGCTAAGCTTTCTTTAGTCTTCGGATTTTGTTTTTTTAGCATTATCATTGCAACCTTTATGATTAATATCGCTGTTTATTTTTTAAATCCAATGATGAACTTGTTTGAAACTCCTGCTGAGATACAGGAGATGGCAGCTACTATACCTTCTACTTTTATCAATGCATTTATGATGGCTGGGGTAAGCCTAATTCCTTTGTACTTTGGTATGCGAAAAAAATCAACAGCTTCGACAATTACATCAGCTGTTTTAATTGGATTTGTTATTAATGCAACGGTTTCAAATGGGGATGCATCGGCTAGTTTATTTCAATTTATCATTGTCCCGACAATAATGTGTCTATTAGGGCTGGTTATCGGCTATCTGTCCTATTATAAAGTCGACAAAGTAGATTTAACTTAAAAATGTGAAATGAGGATGTAAAGTGAAAAAGGTAATCATAGCTTTGATATTCGTTATTGCAATAGGAGGAATACTATTCACCTTTAAAATCAATGGAGAAAAGAGTATCACTGAAGAAAAGTCCTTTGATGTTAAGGAAATTGAAGAACTAGAATTAGACATTGAGTCTTGGGATATAGCATTAGAAAATACGGAATCTGAAAAATTAACAATTGAATATGAAGGTAAGCAACAACAAAAGCAGCAAGACAATCCTGTTGAAATTAAGAAAGACGGAATTAAAGTAAAGGTACTTCAACAAGACACTGAAGAAGGAGTAATGAATAACTTTAGCTTTGGAAAAAAAGATACTATTCACATTTATATTCCTAAAAATGCAGTGAGCAAGATTGCATTAAAAAATAGCTATGGTGATATCAAAATTAACAACATTGAAACAGAAGAACTTTCGATTTCGACGGATTCTGGCGCTAAAGTCATTAAAGGGTTATCCGCTGATAAAGGTACAATTACATCAAAAGATGGTGAATTGAGTATCGTAGACAGTTCTTTAAATGAATTAACAATAACTGCTACAAACGGTGATAACTATATTACTAGAGTCAACAGTTCGAAAACGAAAATTACTTCGACTAGCGGTGAAGTTTTAATGAAAGAAATCATCGAGGGAAAAGCACTATTTGTAGAAACTACTTCAGGAGATATTACAATATCATACAAAGAGGCACCAAAATCATTAGAGGTTACAGCGAACGGTGAATCATCTGACATAAGCGTTAATTTAGAAGGTTATCAGCAAGAAGAACATACGGATCAATTAAAGACAGGTAAGATTGGCGATGCGTTAAACAAATTGGAACTAATTAGCAAAGAAGGTATGATAACCGTAAAATAAAAACTTACAATCTGTGAGGTTAATGAATGTTAAGACGTGAACTTGTTTCAAAAGTAGCGGATCATATCTTAGATTTACAACTTCACCATCCAATTAAAGTAGCGATTAGTGGAATAACAGCTTCAGGGAAAACAACTCTTGCCAATGAACTTGCTGAAGAGCTTCGTCGAAGAAAAAAGGAAGTAGTACGAACTAGCATTGACAATTTTCATAATCCAAGAGCAATTCGTTATAGACAAGGGAAGGATTCAGCAATAGGTTATTATGAAGATGCACACGATTATCAAGCACTAATGGAAAATTTGCTAATTCCTTTGGGGGAAAATGGAGATCGCCAGTATCAGACGATTTCATTAGATCTAGAAAAAGATGAATATGTAAACGCTGAAAAGCAGGTGGCTAAAGACGATACCATTTTCATTGTTGATGGAACATTCTTATTGAAAAAAGAACTAATACATTTATTTGATTATAAAATTTTTGTACAGACAGATTTTGAGCTAGCTAGAAAAAGGGGAGCAAAGCGTGAGACGATTGCATTCGGAAGCTATGAAAGTGCAGAGACTATGTTTCTTAATAGGTATCACGCTGCTTCAGGCCTTTACTTAAATGAATATAATCCTCAAGAAAATGCAGATATTGTGATTAATAACAATGATGTCGAAGCCCCTTCCTTTCTATAGCAATCTTATATGTTCGCAAATTAAGGTGGTATGAATTGAATTTCATACCACCTATTTTGTAATTATTGTAAAAAGGAGGATAAACATGGATAAGATATTACAAGAAATTATTAATTGGATAAAAGTGAATGATAAAAGGATTATTATTGGCATCTCAGGACATGGAGCAGCGGGAAAAACAACATTTTCCAATAAGCTTATAAATAGTCTCAATCAAAATAAAGTGAATTATATTAATACAGACCCGTATATTGTTAGTTAGGAAGTCCGTAAGCAAACAATTATCGACTATAAATATCAAAATGAAAACCATCGTTTTAAAATGACGGCTTGTCATCCAGCGGCGCATCATTTGCCTTCCTTAGAAAGAGATATTCAGATGGTTAGAGAAGGTCTAGATTTATTGACAATAGATACGCATTATATGAAAAGTGAGTTACTTTCTTCAAAAACTAAAGTAACTATTGTAGAGGGAATGAGTGTAGCATTTATTAATCTCAATTTATTTGATTTAAAAATTTATTTTTATACAGATAGTGAGAAGGAATTAATGAGAAGGTCGGGTCGTGATGTATTTGAAAGGGGAACTGATATCGACAATTTAAAGCAGTCCCATGAAGAACGTCGGATTCAATATGAATGGTTTATGCATTCGTATAGCCATCATTTTGATATCATTTTTAAAACTTCTGATGGAGTAGTATGGCTAGAAAAAATCCATTTAATCCTGAATAATATATAGTCATGTAGGCGGACCGTTCTTGATTTCCGTATATATTGTGGATGAATCCCAAGGAAAAGTAGATAGGCCTCTTTTCCTTGGGATTTTGATGTAACTAATTCGAATGTTTTCTCATGTAAACATAAAGTTCAATACCTAGCATAAAGAGCGTTGCAATTAAAAATCCAATCATAAAAATATCGTGTACAAAAGCAAAATACGCTATATAAATTACAATAGCAACTAAAAATAAGATTACAAGAAAATGAAACTTTACCGCTTTTTCATTATTCACGATTTGTTTTTTTATATTGCTGTTACCTTTAATTAAATTATCTAAACTAATATTCATTTCATCGCTTAATAAAATTAAATTTTCAATATCTGGAGCTCCCTTATCTTGTTCCCATTTTGAAATGGCTTGTCTAGAAACTCCGATTTTATTTGCCAATTGTTCTTGGCTTAAATTATTACTTTTACGATAATCTAAAATCGATTTGCTAATTTGCATTTTTTCCATTCCTTTCATATTTGATATCATCACCATATCAAATTTACTGCTGTTGCAAACGAAACCAATAGTATCAAGTCCGCAACGCTACGTTGCAATTAGATTTAATATGGAATGAGAGTGCCAATGTTATAAACCCTCTCGAAAAATGTTGTTTAGGTTCTAAAATTTATAGTTATTTTGGTTATCACCAAAAGTTGTGGATGACATATTTTTAATATATGCGCTGTATATTAGTTGATTGGAGTGGAGGCTGGACGACTCCTTGGGGGCATCGGATGCACTAGGAAGCTTTGCTCTGCGCGAAAGCGAAGCGTCAGCGGCAAATGTTTTATCTGCGCGAAAGCGAAGCGTCAGCGGCAATGTTTTATCTGCGCGAAAGCGAAGCGTCAGCGGCAATGTTTTATCTGCGCGAAAGCGAAGCGTCAGCGGCAAAGCGCTCAGTCGGAACGGAAGTCAACCACACGTCATGGTGATGAACCGTTATTTTTCTATAAATTCAATAATCTTACATTTATCTGCAGGAGAAAAGCGAAAACTCTCGTATCGTAATTGTTGTCTAGACAAACCATGAGAGGAGTTTTCGCTTTGGAATTATACAATTTAATATTGAAATTTCACTCGAACAGTCGCATTAATGGCTATTTGACCTTGTTCAATAGGTGTGGAAATTTTGGAATCAATCATCGCCATTGATCTATACAGAACTGGGGATTTTTCTAGCTCCTCAACAATTTCAATAGGTTGTGGTTGTAAAGGCAAATGCATCGTCTCTGCAATTGTTTTAGCCTTCATTTGAGCATTTTGAAGGGCTAAACTGAGAGCTTGTTGATAATAGGTATCTACATTGTCGATGTTGAATTGGATAGAGGAAATCCGATTTGCTCCATTTTCTACTGCTGTATCGATAATTTCACCAATCTGGCTCGTATCCGTTATTTTAACGGTAATAGCATTTGTTACTTCGTAGCCTTTAAAAATTTGTTTGCCATCCTCATAATCATAAACTGGTGTAATAGTATAAAAAGCTGTTTGAATATTTTCTCTCGGGATATGGAGAGCTAAAAGAGATTGGATGACACGATTCATAATTATTGCATTTTCTTGCTGTACCTCTTGTACATTTTTCCCTCTTGTCTGGACTTCTATTTGAATTTGAACATAGTTTGGAGTAGCCATAACTTTTCCATTTCCGGTGACCTCAATCACGCGAGATGTATGGGGCAATTGCTGACTAACATTTGCATAGTACATAAAATACCACCTTTCGAATGGTTCATATAGTTATGCTATGCTTGCTACAGAGAAAATTTGTTTATCATCATTTACTTTGCCTGTCTTTTCAATAATTTATCATGGAATTTTGTAAATAGCAGTAAAGTTAAAATTGTTCCAAGGAAGGCCGAAAACATGTCCCATTGTGCATCCCAGCGATCTCCCTGCATACCTAAAAAGTCTTCGGCTCCTTTACTACCCTTTGAAATTCTTGTACTGAGCCATTCAATGATTTCGTAGAGGGCAGCAATAGCAAGCATAATGCTTATCGTTATGCCCGTTAGCCAGGCGCCTTTTACTAGTGGTGTTTTTCGAATTAATATTTCTCTTATGACAATGGCCATCAAACCTTTTAGGAAATGCCCAAAACGATCGTAGTCATTCCGTTTTAAGTAAAACTCCTCTTTAATCCAGTTGAAAAATGGAACCTCCGCATAAGTATAGTGCCCACCGATAAATGTTAGAATAGACAAAAGGGCAATGATAAAATAAGAAAACGTTGTAAAGCGAAACTTGTTATAAATAGCGACTACAATAATAATTGCAACGACAGCAGGACTTACCTCTGCAACCCAGTCCAAATAGGATACTGGTTTTATTACAGACCACACGAAAATGATAAGTACTATTAACAACAAAATAACGTGTATTTTCTGATGTTTATCTTTAGACAAAACGAACACTCCTTTTATCTAAAGTATAGGGATAGAGTAAATAGCTTATACCCTTTACATAAGGTAGAAGCAAAAAAGCGCCTAGTCGTATTGCACTGACGCTTTGTAAAAAATGTGTTATACCATTTTTAATAATGCCTCTACACCAGACATTCCCTCAGTAATACCAAGTTGATGCGCTTCATATGTCACTGATTCTAATGGAGCCGTCAATAGCTCATCAATTGTTTTCACACCAACTGCTCGACCAGCGATAATCTTGCGGTCTGCTAAGCGATCATTTAATAGACCAACATCTAAAGCCCCACACATAATGTAGCCCGTATCATTTGAAATTGTCAGCAGTGTTGTTTTTGGCAATTGAACAACTACTGCAGTGAAAAAATGGCCTTTAATCATAATAGGCTCAATTATCACCATCCGAAATCACTCCTTTTCTCTATATACATATGGCGATAGATAAAAAGGTGTTCGACATTTTCACTAAAATTATTTGTTACCTGAAACAACAACGTTGACATAATTGTTTCCCAACAAAAAGAAGAATCAACATGGGTTGATTCTTCTTTTTAAACATTGAATGTTATATCCATCAATCCAGAGACTTTATCCACGGCTTCAGTCGTTATATCCACCATTTCGAAGGTTCTTTCCATCATTCCGGTGAGTCTATCCGTTATTTATTTTGTATAAGAAAGCATAGCTGTTTGCTTGAAATTTTTTAAGGCAACCGTTGCCTCGTTTTTAGTTTTATACTCGAACATACGATAAGTATTTTGTTCAAAAACTGTAATAATCCACATAATGGAACATCCCCTTTGTATTTTGTACTATAACAATTGTTAAAATAGTTAACTTTTCATCGAGTTGTTATATATCAGTTGTATCTTTTGTTTTACATCAATCCGTGAAAAAATAAAGTACTATGTGATTGTTTTCACATTTTGTTCAAAATATAACAGGAATTTTTTGAAATAGTTAAGAGGAGAAAACAGCCAAACCTATACAAGTATAATTCATTGTAATTCGCAAATAGTAAGTTGACGGAGATATGTGAATTTGAACTTGGGAGGTGATGCTTATGACACGTAAATATATATTGTTCTTATCCCTTTGTTTTTTAATCATATCGGTATTTTTTACAGGGCTGATAACCTATGCGGATAAAGGTCGTCCTTATTATGAGGAGACAGGGGAAGTTGTGTGGGACATTAACACAAAAGACAAAATAATTGCTCTAACCTTTGACGATGGACCCCATCCTAAATATACGGCAGCTATTTTAGATTTATTGGCAAAGTATGATGCAAAGGCTACTTTTTTTATTATTGGAAAAAATGCAGAAAAATATCCAGACCTTGTTTTACGTTCTTATTCTGAAGGGCATGAGCTGGCCAATCATACGTATTCACATCCGTTTAAAGTTTCCGTAGCAGAATTACATGCACAACTGCGTAAGACAAAGGAAATAATTTATGGTATTACTGGATTTTCACCAGTTTTGTTCCGTCCTGTAGGTGGTAACTATAATGATCAAATGATTAATGCTGCTGTTAAGGATGGATACAAGGTAGTAATGTGGTCTTGGCATCAGGATACTCAAGATTGGAAAGAGCCGGGGGTTAACAAGATTGTCCAAAAAGTGATGAAGGGGTCAAAGCCTGGAGATGTTATTTTGTTCCATGATGGAGGCGGCGATCGTATGCAGACTATTAAGGCACTGGAAGAAATCTTACCAGAACTTAAAAAACAAGGTTATACATTTGTCACAATATCCGAGTTGATTAAAAGTAAACAGCAACAAGAGAAAGTACAATAAAGGGAAAATAGGCCATCTCAGTAATGAAATGGCTTATTTTTTTCCCAATGACAGTAAGTCTGTCATCACGCAGCGGATAGTATAATTAGTCATTTCGATATTACCAAAATAGTAGTGGTGCTAGTGCAATTCCGGCAACCGTTCCAAGTGCGATTCCAACACCAAAACCTGCTCCTCCATAACCCCAACCCCAATAACCTAAACCATAACCGCCAAAGCGTCTATCAGGTTGAATCCAAACCTGTCTTCTATCCACCCTAGTTATTTCTCCATAATGTACTCTGCCAGATCTTTCTTCAATTCTTACACGTTTACCATGATATTGACAACAAAGATTATAAGTATCAGCTGGATTCACAAACTATCCCTCCTTTCGACTTCCTTACAAGCTAATATATGCGGTTGCAATCATTATCACTAGCCGATTGTCTACTTCAGACATAAGCTATAGTAAGGAGGGATTGTATGTCAGTAATACCAACAGATGAGTGGCTCAATGAATTAATTGCTAGTCAAAGGCTTAATCACGGTCAAGGTCAAAATCCTGATGACTTACAACGTTCTATTCTTTGCGGTCGTTTAGTAGAGATATTTATTGGTGGATCTCCAGATGAAATTCAATTTGAACTACAGCAACAGGGGCTTTTCAAATCACACGAAAAAATAGATATTCACAAGTTAAAAAAACAAAATGTTTGGGAAGTAGTACAGAAGGAATTTATATATTTAAAGGAGAGATGGAGCGGTCCAAATATACCAATCTATATCTTTCCGATAACGCAGGAGCAAACTATTACTAATAAAAACGGTGTTGCCTATCCAAATGCTATGTTTTTATATATTGGAGAGCTTGAAAAACAGGAGCTTAAAGCGTTATTCGCACATGAATATAATCATGTTTGTCGTCTGCAATATTTAAATAAATCTCTAGCCGAAGTGACGATGTTAGATTCTTTAATTTTAGAGGGATTAGCAGAATGTGCGGTGGAGGAGATTTATGGTGATAAATGGTTAGCGCCATGGTTAGGGTCCTACTCAGTGGATAAAATGCTAGAAATTTGGAAGGGACATTTTTTACCTCAAATCAATATTCAGGGCTTAAACAATCATGCTGAATTTTTATATGGTGGAAAGCTCCCTCAATGGATAGGATATTGTATTGGTTATGAAATTGTAAGGACATATATAAAAAATCATTCATCCAATAACCTGCATGTAAAAAATTCAAATGAAATACTGGCCGGGTCTGATTTTTCATTATAAACAAAAAAGTTCATCACTGAAAGCTGGGGATGGCATTTTGTTGAAATGTATCACAGATAAGACCCTGGAGCGAAGCGGGTAGTGCTCGACAAAGCGCGCAGTCGGAACGGCAATCTAATAATTGGATACATGCCTTTAATTACATTGATACAAATTCTCCGTTACAATATAGGGAAGGAGTGATTGTAATGTCGAATGAACTTAAAAATGTTTTATCACCAGTTATTGACTTGTCAACGAAGGTGTTAATCGTCGGCTCAATGCCAGGGAAGCAATCATTAGAGAAGCAACAATATTACGGTAACCCACGCAATCACTTTTGGCCGATTATTGGGGAAATATTAGAGATGGATGTACCTCAGGATTATGAACAAAGATTAAAATTGCTAAAGAACAATCATATTGGCCTCTGGGATACAGTAGAATCGTGCGAGCGTAAAGGGAGCTTAGATGCGGCCATTCGTAATGAAAAACCGAATGATTTTAAAATGCTTTTTGAACACTATCCGAATATTGAGTTAGTGCTTTTTAATGGTGCAAAGGCATTTGAGGTATTTAAAAAGCATATTGGTCTTGAAGTTTTAGATGGTCGGGCATATCAAAAAATGCCTTCGACTAGCCCAATACCAGGTAAAAATATTAAATCTTTTAAAGAAAAGCTTGAGGATTGGCGAGTAATGCACTCTTATTTGCCTAGATAATTACATTACTAAGAAAAGTGTAGCATTTATTATATAATTCCAACCGAAAAATACGAATGCGGTTAGTACGGCTAAACACAAGTTAATAGGCAACTGCTCAACGGTCATTAGCCCTTTTACATATATTGAATTATGTAAAGGGAGGGGTTTATCATGTACAATCCATATGAAGAAATTATGCCACTGCCAGAACCCGGTTTCGAACCTTCATTTGGACTGCCTGGTTTTGGTCCACCACCAGCGAGTCAAATGCCTCTTGGTCCAGCGCCTAGCTTTGTGCCATCACTTCCACCTTTTGGGGTAGGTACAAGTGGAATTCAATCATGTTTATTCAGGAATACGTATATATGGATGTTTAATGGAACAGGCTTTTGGTTCTTCCTAACTGCTGTAGGAAGAGAGTTTATTGCAGGGTTCAGATGGAGTAGCAGAAGTGGTTGGCGCTTCCAAACTATTGCAAGAAGAAATATTCGCTCGTATGAATGTTCGAGATGGTAATTAAGAGTATTAAGAAGCTATGTTTCATTAATAGGGACTTTTATTGGTCAGAGTGTTGAAAAAATGGCCAAGGAGATCTTCCTTCATTGACCATTTTATTTTTTTGCAATAATAAAACTCCTAAAGCATGTGTCTCTTCACTTTAGGAGTTTTATTGGTACTTCTGCTTAAATATCCTCTGTATCATCCACAAGTTGCTTGTACTCCGCAAACCATTTCTGCCATTCTTCTATTGGAAATTCTTCATGTATAGTTCCATTTAATAAATCTGAAAGCAAGCCTAAGCATACATGCCAGCCGGCTAAATCTTTAGGTGTATGATCAGTTAGCTCACCAATCGACTCAAGTAATACTAATATTGATCCACTGCTAGTAGGAGTGAGTTCAAATCTTACCGTATCTTTGCCCCAATCAAATTCGAGTACTTCCTTCTTTACATAGTCTGTAATTGCTATTTCCTTATAGGCATTTGTTCCATCATTCATATTAAAATGGATAGTGCCATTTTTTCGAAGATCCATGATTTCTAAATTATTCATCCATTTTTGAAGCTTTTCATTCTCCGTTAATACTGCCCAAACAGCATCAATAGAATGTGAAAGTGGTCGGTTAAATTTTACGACATAGTTATCTTGTTGCTTTTGAATAGTAGCGAGCATGGGGATCCTCCTTACTTTCTTAAAAATTTATAAATTAAATACCCAACAGTCATAATAGCACTGGATATAAAGCCTATTTTTATAATATTAACAATATATTTAAAATGGCTTACTTCAGTTGTCACAAGAGTGCCATCACCCAAATATTCTTTAGTGCTTGAAGGTACGCAAAAAAACCCTATACCTAGTCCTAATATTAAGCCTATTATAAGCAAATATAGTATGTTTTTTAAAAATATCTTTTCATTAGATAATGTCATAAGTATATTCTCCTTTATTTAAATGATTGATACCGAATGATATAACAAAGACCTTTTATATTAAAAGGTCTTTGTAATATTACTCGGTATAGTTAATTTTATTTATAGTCTTGAGACCAATTAGAGTACTTATTAGTTGCGTCAGTTGGTTCAGTGTAAGTACCAGAAAAGACAGTTTTACCACCTGTAAGGTTATTTTTTCGAGTTACTTCCCAATCACCATGATCTACATATTTTGTGAAGTAGTAATTTCTTGTAGAATACCCTTTCGCCGGTCCAGTTAATGATCTACCTTTTGTATAAGTGTAACTAACAGCAGAGTTTAAGGATCCTTCTAATTCTCCAACTCCATCTGCATCTAATGTCCCCTTAATAGAGGCGCTGTTTGTATATGTTAGAGAAGTTGATAGAGTTAATGTTTCTCCATAAGCTACTGAGGCTACTTGTTGTGCAGCAGCAGGTGTATTATAGATCGTATCTTTTTTCTTAGTTACAGAGTAAGAATATATTAAACCTAAAGGAGCTACTTCAGCTGAATCGATAGAAGCATTTGTATTGTCCATTAAACTACTTTCTTCTCCATCCGAGATATCATAGATAATAAGATTATTTCCGGCATTAGATTGACTTACTATATCTTTTATAATATCCTCTGTTGCATTAGCATAAACCTCTGAATTATCAAATTTTACAGTTACTAATTCACCGTTATATTCTACGACAGCTTTAGAAAAATCTTTGCTAACTACAGACAAACTTTCACTTTCAGCACTTGCAAACGGTATACTAGAAAATAAAAATGAACTACACAAGACAGATGAAATAGCGAATTTTTTAAACAATTTCACAACCTCCTAGTTATTAACAATTTTGTATTTCTTGTTAAATGTAACATATTATTTCCAAATTATTAATATATTTATATTTCAGTATTTTCTGATTAGTGAATCTATTCTAAGTTATTCTATTTTCACCTCTTCATCCTCTTTGAATTAGAATTATAGATAGTTATTCACTACCGTCGCATGAATTTTAACTGAAATTTCAGATTTTTCAGCCTTTTTAGAGGGAAAACGAAGACATGTAAGCAGAGGTAGTTAATATCCATATTTTCACTATAACCTTTGACTAGGGCAATAGAACATAGAACCCTTTACGGGACGTTCTTTCCTTTGATTTTTCGGAGCCAAATATGTGCGGATTTCCACAAGGACACTTTAAGGAAACGGCTAATTTGTAAGTACGTTTGTGAACTATTGGTAGCTAGCTTTGCCAACACGTTCAAGCAGTACACAATTATGGCTATTTACACTTGATTGTGCACAGCCTGTTCACTTTGGCCATAGAATTTTTTGATGTTCAAATGCTGCTTCATCCATTTGAAAAATAGTTCAATCGCCCAACGTGATTTGTACAATTTAGCGATCTCATCTGCATCCAAATCAAACCGATTGGTTAATAAATGCAGCTCATTGCCTTTTGAATCGAGCACCTTCAGTAAACGAAACACATTTTCCGCACGATTTTGCGGTGTGCCGATGACAACCATTTCATCTGATATAATCGTTGATTTCTCTGGTAATTTGAAGTTTTCAATTACTCGTGTTACCGCATTTTTTCGCAAGCGGGATACGAAGAATAGCCATCGTCTGTCATGCGGTCAAATCGCTCATAATCCAAGTAACCACGGTCAAATACGTACATGCATTCTTTATCATCGATCAGAACTTCAAGCTGCCCACGATCATGTTCGACCGCATTAGTGAGCGCTGCTTTGTCCGGGATACGAACGGCCTTTTTCCATAAATACCAGATGTAAATGAAGCTTCACCCCTGATTTCGTTTGGCGGAACTTAGCCCACTTATGGTTATTCAAATTCAGTGGTAACGTACTCGAATCAATAATTTTCAAAGGTGTTGTTGTTTTTCGATGCTGCTCAAAATCGGTTTTTTGATGAATTTGCGCGACTAAATCGAGAAAAAGGGTCTGAAAGAAATCGGTTGGTACTTGATTCAATCGACGTCCTATCTGCGAAAAGCTAATCGATTCGAGATTCGTTGTGTGCTGAAGCTCTTCTGAAAACATAGCAATGCACGCAAGCTTTCTGTTTCGTGCAGCTGCGCATACAATAATAATTTTAGAAACGAAGCGATGTGAAGCTTCTTTGTATAGTAATTTAATTGATGGTTTTCAACGTATTCATGCATTTTTTCTGCTGAAATTGGTGAAAGCCGTTGTTCAAATGATAATCTCATTATTTAATTGGTCATTCTTTTGGAGCTGATTTGGCATTGCATTATGCTGCTAAATATCCTAAACGAATAAAGGGGATAATTTTGTTAGATGGCGGTTATTTGTCATCGCAAGATTTAGGCATGACATTAGAAAACGAATTACAAGATATAGAGAAATTTTGCAATGAAGTAAGATTCCCATCTTGGGACATATTTTTTGAATCAGAAAAAGAAGAGCTTTCACGTTGGTCTGAAGAGCTTGAAGAAGCGTCAAGAGCACAAGTTAAGGAGCAGGATGGAGAAATCAGATTAACGATTTCCACTTTTACAGGACAATCCATAATAAAAGGTTTATATGCGGAACCAGTCACAGATATAGTGGAACAGGTGCATTGCCCGACTTTTTTAATCCATGCAACAAAACCAAGCGAATTAGAATCTACTAGAAAGAAGAGTATTCAAATTTTGCAAACTAGAATTAAAAACTTGAATTTTGAACCAATAGTTGATGCAGGTCATGATATTTTTCGTGAAGCACCTAAGGATGTTGCCAAAAAAATAAGAACATGGGTTGAGAATTATTAATAAGGAAGCGGCCCAAGCATAGGTATGACAAATTCAGAGGTGACTGAAACTGATAAAAACAGAAAAAGAGCTAAAAAGCTTAATTGCAACAGATGAATGGATGATGAAAGTTTTAACAACCTTAGAGAAACTACAATTACCTGATTCATGGGTATGTGCTGGATTTATTCGCTCGAAGGTGTGGGATCATCTACATGAAAAGGAATATAGAACACCATTAGCCGATATTGATGTGATATATTTTGATAAAGTAAACTCTTTAGAAAAATATGAGAAGCAGTATGAACAAGAATTGACGAAGTATTTACCGAATGAGCCTTGGTCTGTGAAAAATCAAGCGAGAATGCATGTAGTAAATAATAGTGAACCTTTTCAATCATCTATTGATGGTATGGCTCATTTTCCAGAAACACCGACAGCTATTGGTGTGAGACTTACTAATGGAAGACTTGAGATAGCTGCACCTCATGGTATCAAGCACTTAGTTTCTGGAATTGTCGCTCCTATACCATATTTTCAGAAGGAGTCTCCAATGCATGAGGTTTATTTGAATAGAGTTCGTAACAAGCAGTGGGAATTAAGTTGGTCGAAGCTACAGATTGTCTACTAAAATGAAGCGAAGGAGCTAAAGACTTGTATCACAATAAACATCAAATAATCTCTCATTATGAAAAATCTATCGTATTTGTGGAAAGTTTAGCAAACCTAACAGAAGAACAATGGCGTACTCCTTTAGAGCCTGGAAAATGGACGGTAGCAGAGGTCATTGGCCATCTTACTCCATGGGATGAATTCGTGGTAAACCAACGTCTACCGTTTCTTTTTACGGAAGAAGGCTTACCAAAAGGGCCAGATGTAGAAGAGATGAATGCTAATGCAGCAAAATCTAGTCGTGCACAAAGTAAAGAAGAGACAATAGCCGATTTTATCAATCAGAGACAGCGACTAATTGACGTACTTTATCAAATAGTTGATGAGCAATGGCGACAGCCTTTTACAATAGGTGCTTCAGAATTAACACTTTACAGTTATTTTGCTAGTTTAGTAGAGCATGATTTACATCATTTTTCACAAATCCAGAATATAGGAGCTTTAAAGTGGATATCAAGCATTTAATTGATTATTATGCACACGCATCTGTAAGTTTTACGGATGTTTTTACAAATAAGATGGAGCCAGGTCAAATAGATATTGGTCGAACAACAGCCCCTGGGAAGTGTGGCTTGGTTGTGCCACTTGCTGGTAGTGCTATATTTAGCTTTAACGGTATTCCTTATGAAATGGAGCCGGGTATGGTCGTACATGCAGGGCCACAAATGCCAATCGAAATTAAAGCTTCTGATGATAAAGAATGGGAGTATGCAGTTGTTCATTATCACATCCCTCCGGAAGAAATACCTCAATATCCATTTTCAGATCAGCACTTTTTAATCAATACAGGCTATCATACAAAAATTATTGACTATGTACAGCAGTTAGTAGAAAGCCAAGCAATGCCAGATAATATGTCAATATTCAAAGCAAAGACTTTATTTATGAATCTATTGGAAGCCATTCTTATGTCGGCAAAAGTGAAGGTTCTTAATACATCTAGTGAACAGATAGAACAAGCTTTACAGTATATACATGAGAATTATGCTAAACAACTTTCTGTTTCGAAAATTGCTGAAGAATTTGGCGTTGAGCGTCGTAGGTTCGCCTATTTGTTTGAACAGCATACTGGGATGAATCCTAGCGTTTATTTAACGGAATATCGCATACGACGGTCGAAGGAGCTATTAAAATATGACGATTCAGCAGTAGCGGAAATAGCTGAATGTGTAGGTTATACAGATTGCTTTTATTTCAGTCGAGTATTTAAAAAATGTACTGGAATGTCCCCGACAGCTTATCGAAAATTAATGATTGAGGAAGCTAAATACGTATAAAAAGTTGTTTCTTGAAAAAAGAAGCAGCTTTTTTTTGCAAATCAATTATGCCTTGGCAAAAGTCCATGCGATTCATGAAATTGTCCATTCACAATAAGTTTTTTCTTTGTTAGGATAGTATCCGTAAATGATAATGAATATCAATTAAAACGATAAATTCTATTGACTTATAAATGAAAATGATTATCATTATCAATATAATTAAGTTCGTTAGGAGAGAATATCTATGAATAAATATTTTAAAATGTGTGCACCTGCTCTGTTAGCATTATCCTTGGCTGCGTGTGGAACGGATAAAGCAGAAGAGTCTAATACATCTACAAATAATGCCGCAGAAACTAGTGCGACAGAAACACAAACAAATCAGGCGAAAACACAGACGATTACATACTTAGGCGAAAAATATGAACTTCCTGCAGAAGTGAAAAACATTGTAGCGGCAAGTTTAGAATCTATGGAAGATGCAGTAATGCTCGGTATTAAGCCTGTTGGTGTACTTGATATCGGTGGGAAAATTCCATCATATCTTGCTACAGAATTAGAAGGTGCTGAGCTTGTAGGAAATAAAATGTCCCCGAATACTGAAGCCATTCTTAAACTTGATCCAGATGTTATTTTAGGTTCCTCAAAATACCCTGAGGAAATGGCTGAAAAGCTCAAAAAAATTCAAACGATGATTCCATACTCACATGTCTCTACAAATTGGAAAGAGAATCTAACATTACTTGCCCAGCTTACAGGTAAAGAAGATGAAGCGAAAAAAATCATTGCTGATTATGAAGCGAAAGTTGCTGACTCTCAAGTGAAATCTAAAGAGCAATTAGCGGGCAAGCAGGTTCTTGTTATTCGAGTACGTGGTGGCATGATGTATATCTATCCAGCAGGTGTTTACTTAAACCCTGTTCTATATGAAGATTTAGGGGCTCCAGTACCAGAGATTTTAAACACTGCAAAGGCACAGGCAGAACTATCGCTTGAAACATTAGCAGAGGTTAATCCTGATGCTATTTTCCTTCAATTCGAGGAATCAGAAAATGCTGATGCACCAAAAGCATTGGAAGAGCTACAAAAGAATCCGATTTTCGCAAGCTTAAAGGCATCACAAAATAATCAGGTTTTCGTGAATGCAATTGAGCCTTTAGCACAAGGTGGTACTGCATGGTCTAAGGTTAAATTCTTAGATATCGCAGCTGAAAAATTACTTAAATAGTTTAGGTAGGCTGGTAGTAGATTTGGTGGTATCACCAGGCTATTATCAGCCTTTTATAAGATAGAGTTTAACTTCTTTCAGCGACACATGCTGAAAAGAGGAACTCAGGCTAAGAACTTCACATCCTGTGAAAACGCCTGAGTGATCAACATCGGTGCTACTGCCGCTGCGTTAGCACTACGCTTTCGCGCAAAAAACATTTGTTGGCCCAAAGCCTCCGGCGGATGTCACAGAATCGGAAAGGAGTGCTTTGTGCAGACACAAAGCCGATTCCGGACGCAGTGTTTATCTGCACGAAAGTATAGCGGCAGCGGCAAAGTTTTCTGCACGAAAGCAAAGCGGCAGCGGCAATTGTTTTCTGTAGCGAAAGCAAAGCGACAGCTACAAGTATGCCGAGGCATAATTGATATAGAAAAAGGTGTGGAAGTTGAAAAAAACAAACATGGTGGCATTTTCAATAGTAGCAGCCTCTCCATTTCTAATTGCGATTTTGGCATTAGTATCTGTTATGTATGGCACAAAAGACATCAGTGCAATTACAGTGTGGCAGGCGATTACTGCATTTGACCCTTCAAATGTAGATCACCAAATTATACGAACAGGACGCATTCCTAGAATTGCCGCAGTGTTACTAGTTGGAGCATTTTTAGCAGTAGCTGGGGCGGTGATGCAAGGTATTACACGAAATTATTTAGCATCCCCTTCATTAATGGGAGTTAATGATGGTTCTGCATTTGTGATTACGTTAGCGATAGTATTTTTCCCAGGGCTTCCTAATTACCAAATGATTCTACTTTCAATGCTCGGTTCAGCATTAGGAGCAGGAATTGTCTTTGGTTTTGGCTCTTTAATTCGAAATGGTTTATCACCAGTAAGACTGGCCATTATTGGAACCGTCATTGGCACGTTTTTAAGCAGTATTGCTACAGCCGTTGCGATGTATTTCCAAGTATCACAAACGGTAAGTGTTTGGTATAACACAAAGGTACATATGGTGGATATGGATATGCTCGTGCTAGCGATTCCATTCGGGCTAGTTGGTTTAGTTCTTGCTTTATTATCAGCTAAGGCTATTACAATAACTTCACTAGGAGAAGATATCGCTATTGGACTTGGACAAAAAACAAAAGCGGTGAAAAATATTAGTATGCTTGCTGTTGTTTGTTTAACAGGTACGGCTGTTGCACTTGTTGGAAAGATTGCCTTTGTAGGGTTGGTCATTCCTCATATTACACGTTTCCTTGTTGGAGTTGATTATCGCTTTATCATTCCTTGTGCAGCTGTAATAGGTGCGTTTTTCTTAGCGCTCTGTGATTTACTCAGTCGCTTTGTTAATTATCCATTCGAAACTCCAATCGGTGTATTAACGGCCTTGGTTGGTGTCCCATTCTTCTTATATTTAGTTCGTAAACACGGAGGTGAAAAACGTGCGTAAAAAAACCTCAAGTGTATTCGTTATGACTGTTTCCTTCCTCATATTATTTATTTTAGGCGCCAGCTATCTCCATCTGACAAATGGTGTCTTTGATATGTCGGTGATGGATGTTTTAAAAACATTGCTACGCATTGAACCAAATCCTAAATTTGATCTTGTCATTTTTGAATTCCGTTTACCACGCATTGTCATTGCAGCATTAGTAGGTGTGGGCCTAGGGATAGCAGGGGTTGTACTACAAGGTATTACGCGTAATGGCCTAGCAGACCCGGGGATATTAGGGATTAATGCTGGTGCTGGTGCAGCAGTGGTCATATTTATGTTTTTCTTTCAATTACGTCTCACATCTGCAGATATGAGTAGCTGGTTCTCCATTTTGATGATGCCGATTTTTGGATTTGTCGGTGGTGCTATGGCAGCTGTGTTGATTTTCTCATTTGGCCGGAAAAATGGTCATTTAGATATGCAACGACTAATTTTAACGGGGATTGCGATTAATAGTGGCTTTGGGGCATTGTCACTGTTTTTATCATTGAAAATGAATGCTCAAGATTATGAAAATGCAGCAGTTTGGATGGCAGGCTCTATTTATAATGCAAACTGGATCTTTGTTGTGACTATGCTGCCATGGCTTATTTTATTAGGCTTTTATGTTTATCGGAAATCATATTTGCTCGATTATTTTCAATTAGAAGAGGATAGTATTACTAGCTTAGGGATAGCGGTAGAAAAAGAGAAAATGAAGCTGTTGTTGGCAAGCGTCGGTTTAGTCAGCGCTTGTGTATCAGTATCAGGTAGTATCGGTTTTGTTGGATTAATGGCACCTCATATTGCTAAACAGCTTGTTGGTATACAACATCGTTACGTCATGCCAGTAAGTGCGTTGATAGGCGCGGGACTGCTTGTTTTAGCTGATTTTATAGGAAAAATAGTATTTGCGTCGTCTGAGCTGGCAGTTGGTATTGTTGTCTCGATTATTGGGATTCCGTACTTCTTATATTTACTAGTGAAATCGAAGGCATAGGAGGAAAAAGTGTGCAAACTGCATTTAGAATGGAAAATTTATCTTCTGGCTATGAGCAGGTTCGTGTGTTTGAAGGCTTGAATTTAACAATAGAAGAAGGAAAGGTTACGACCATAATAGGTCCCAATGGATGTGGGAAATCTACGCTGTTAAAAACAATTGGTCGTATATTAAAGAAGCAGCAGGGCACGGTTTATTTACAAGATCAAAACATGCAAAATTTATCGACGAAGGAAATTGCGAAAAAGCTCGCTATCTTATCCCAGACGCCTATTGCTCCAGGTCAGTTAAAGGTTGAAGAGCTCATTGCTTATGGTCGTTACCCACATCGAAATAATGTTAATCGCTTAACGAAAAAGGATGAGGAAATGATTGAATGGGCTTTAAAGGTGACAAATACGATGGAGTACCGAAATCGAGAGCTTTCGCAGCTTTCCGGAGGTCAACGCCAACGTGTATGGCTTGCAATGGCCTTAGCGCAAGAAACGAGTATTTTGCTATTAGACGAACCGACAACCTATTTAGATATGGCACATCAGTTAGAGGTGCTAGAAATTGTAAAAAACTTAAACGAAGAGCATCGTTGTACGATTGTTATGGTATTGCACGATATTAATCACGCAGCACGATATTCAGATCATTTAATTGCAATGAGGCAGGGGGCTGTAATGAAAACTGGAACACCTGAGGAAATTTTATGTGCAGATGTTATGCGGAACGTATTCAATATTAATGCACGTATTATGGAAGATCCAGTTACGAAAACACCAGTATGTTATGGCTATGATGTTATGAAGGAGACCGACAAATGATTGAGGAGAAAGTCGCGAAGGAACTTGATTATTCGACGCAGCAAATTGTATCGAAGTTTACGGATTATACGTATACGGTTAATATCTATGTACCGAATGGAGAAGTACCGGTAGGAGGTTTTCCAGTTTTATACGTATTAGATGGCTCGTCTTATTTCCATCTTGTAAAGGAAGCGGTTCGCCTACAAAGTCGGAATGCACCTAAAACAGGAGTCTTACCAGCCGTTGTTGTTGGCATTGGGCATGGTGATGATATGCATGAACGACGATTTTTTGATTTTACAGGACAAGCCGAAACGTATACTTATCCTGCAAGATTTAAAGGTAAGGGCCATGAGAAACATGGAGGAGCAGAGAACTTTAGTAGATTTTTAGAGGAGGAATTAAAGCCAAGTATTCAGGCTCAATTCCCTGTAAATATGCAGCATGAAGCACTACTTGGGCATTCATTAGCAGGTTATTTTGTGCTGTGGCAATTATTCCATCATCAAGCAGCCTTCCAACGTTATATAGCTATTAGCCCTTCTATTTGGTGGAATGAGCATGAACTATTCAGTTATGCATCAAAATTTATAAAAGAGCGTCCATTTGCTTATGAAAAATTGTTCATAGGGGTAGGGGAACTGGAAACCTTTATGGTAGATGATGCACAACAAATTGCGAATAAATTACAGAAAACCATGGATATATCCTTCTATGAAGCGTTGGAGGAAAATCATGCTTCAATCGTTCCAACTGTTATGAGCAGAGCAGTACGCTTTGTGAACAAAAAATAAGCAGTAGTAACCGCATTATCTTGAGATGATGCGGTTTATTTTTGTTTAAAAATGCATTATAATGTATTTTTAAACAAAAGGAGGAGTGTTGACAGATGAACATTATGTTAGCGTAGGTAAAGGATGCTTCAGTAATTCATAACGTTATGCTACTGGCCTTTAAATTCTTTCAGCGCTTGACACCCGCTGAAAGAATTTAAAGCCTCCGGCGGATGTCACGGAATCGGAAAGGAGTTCTTTGTGCAAGCACAAAGCCGATTCCGGACGCAATTATGCCAAGGCATAATTGATAGAGTATGAACATGCAACACCACCATCAAGTGCACTAAGTGAAACAATTGAAACGATTGAACAAGCGATGAATAATGGAGAGCATGCCTTTATCGAATATATTGGTGAGCAACCAGTTGCGATGGTAAGATTCACACTTAGTGCTCGTGGAATTTATTTTCATTCAGCAGAAAACTACCCCCTCGGAAGATGTTGAGATGAATAACGGATGTAGTTCCTTTTAAGTGGGTGTCCAAACTCTGAATGAAGATAAAGCCTCCGGCGGATGTCACGGATTTTGAAAGGAATGAATTGTGCAGGCACAATTCAAAATCCGGACGCAATTACGCCAAGGCGTAATTGATTTTTTAGATTATCTGTTATTCTGGAAATGCAAGGACAAGGATTGGCTAAAGTATTAATTGCAGAGATTGAAAAATTCGCACGTACGAATGGAAAAACGGTTAGTGAATGTAAAGTACGTATGAGTGTACCAAGAAATATTGAGTGATATCACTCATTGGGGTATATTGTCACAAAAGAAAAAAAGGAAAAAAATCGTAACGGTATCGCTCTTTCTGTAGCGACAATGGAGAAACAGCTTACGAATTAGGGGGGATGCTTTTGAGGAAAAAGCTTGGATGTTTACATGCACATCATTCAAATATTGAGTATATAGAACAGGCATTTCAAAACATTGAGAAGGTAGAGCTAGTCCATTTTGTGGATCCAGGTCTTATACAGCAAGTTTCAAAAGGGACTGACGGGTTAGGCTTTAAGGTGAAAGAGCAACTCGAATGGATGGAAAGTTGTGATATGGACGCTATCTTAATAACGTGCACGAATTATATTGCATTGTTAGAGGAAGAACAACTGGAACTTTCTATTCCAATTATAAAAATCGATGAGCCGTTCTTTGAAACAGTATGTGAAGAAAAACAGCCTCAAACGATTCTTTTTACAAATCCTGAAACCGTAGAAGGTACGATGAACAGACTTCAGCAATACGCTATACTACATGCAAAATCGAATAATACTAAAGTAAAAGTTATCGACAAAACGTTCGAATTGATTATCCAAGGAAAAAGGGATGCATATAATAGCGCTATTATACAGGCTCTTCATGATGTAGCAGGGGAACAGCAGCATATTGCAGTTTCACAACTTTCAATGGTTGAGGCTGCACGGCAATTCGAAAAAGAGTCAACTTTAACGATTACACATCCACTAAAGTCGTTAGTTAAATTTGTGATGAGGTCTATAGAATAAAAGAATGCATTTATTTTTCTGAATACTCTGTAATAATTTGTGCAATACATTCGTTTCATAGGAAATAACTATGACTTGTAGGGAGTGTAGTAATGAAGCGATGGGTACTTATGATAACAGTGTTGTTATTGTTGGCAGGTTGTAATGAGGAAAAAGTTTCTATGCCGGATAATTTACCTGATTTTGTGAATGTAAATGACTTTAAATCAATTGATTGGGACAAAAAGGCAGTAGAGTTTGGAGAAAGAGCTATCATCGGTAATGCAAATAAATCAGGCGTTATCGGGGTCAATATGCCAAGTTTAAGCACTCAAAAATGGATGTGGCATCTTTGGGGAATTGAAGAAGGTCGTGATAACAAGTTAACTATTGTCGGGTATCATAAAGAATCTAAAACAGTGCATCCTATATTAGTAGAAGGTTGGACTATAGGGCTTGGTGGACCTGTTAATGGTGCAGATGCTCATACACCTTCAAGTGTGAAAATCCCTAAACCCGGTGAATGGGCGATTTTACTGTATATTAATGATAGTTATTTTGATACGTTAATTTACGATATTAATGAATAGAGAGTGAATATTTAACACAATGACCCTCGTTTTGTAAGATGAAATTTTACAAAATGAGGGTTTTGCTTAGAAGAATTAACTTCTTTCAGCGGGTGTCCAAACATCTGTACCTGTCGCTATGCTTTCGGTACAAAAGACATCCGCTGAAATAGAGGAACTCAGTCTAAGAACGCCACGTCCTGTGGCAACGACTGAGTGACCAACATCTTGTTGCTGCCGCTGCGTTAGCACTACGCTTTCGCACAAAAAACATCTGTTGGCCCAAAGCCGATTCCGGACGCAATTATGCCGAGGCATAATTGATTGTCAATGGCGACAAAAATATAAAATTGGTAATATAAAAAGTAAGAAAATAGAAATGGAGGAAAGCTATATGATCGATTTACGATATCCAATTGGACAATTTCAATTTCCTGAAGTCGTTACAGAGCAGCAAGTAAAGGAATGGATGGAGGATATTCGTCTATTACCGAAACAACTAGCAGAGGCACTTAAAGGAGCAAGTGAACAAGCATTAACAAAATCCTACCGAGAAAATGGCTGGACGGTTACGCAGCTTGTCCATCATATTGCAGATAGTCATATGAATAGCTTTATCCGTTTTAAGTTAGCTTTGACAGAGGATGCTCCAACGATTAAGCCTTACGATGAGGAAGAATGGGCAAAGCTCCCGGACGCAGAAATGCCTGTCGTAGCCTCATATAAATTAATTGAGGGTTTACATGAACGATGGGTTTATTTGCTGAAATGCTTAACAGAAGAGCAATTACAGCGAGCGTTTCATCATCCTGATTCAGGGTTAATGACTCTTGAAAAGGCCTTAGCCTTATATGCTTGGCATGGGAAGCATCATCTTGCACATATTCAAATTGCTTTGGCTAAATAAAAAATTTTTCCAGAGCGGAAAAAAGGCGATTTCCTGATCTGGAAGGAAATCGCCTTTTTGAAATTGTTTTCAAGTGAATATCGTATGTTACACGGATAATGATATTATATGGTAGCTTTAATCTAACCTACGAACATAATCTTTTATACAATATTAATACCTGCACTTGCGTTACCAGTAAGAGCAGTAATAGCAGCCCCTGAGGAAGTAGCGGAGAACACCATTAATAAACGATCACCAGCAGCTACTGGCACTGGTGTAACGTTTCTAGTACCAAATGTAATAGTGCCTAATACTACTGTTGAGAGAGCTGGTGCCAAATCAACAAACGCTGTTGTAGGACTGAAAACATTACTTCCCGCAGGTGCGCGGTAAATTTGTGCTCTGACTGTTGCTGTTCCTGTAATGGTTAAACCAGCTATTGCGGAGAAGGTCGCAGAAATAGATGTAATAGTACCATCACGTGGAACTGAAAAGGCCTCCATTCCAGTAGTAGCACCTGTTAAATCTATATTTATACCAGTAAGAGTTACCCCTGGAATAGACGTACCGAATCCTACCATACTTACTGTAGCGATCGCGCCACCAGCAGCTACTGCTAAAACAACAGGCACAATTCCTGATGCGAATGGGATAATGGAGCCTGTTGCTGGTGGAGTAGTAATACATGCAGCGTCTATAGCCTCAAAAGGACCAAGTGCATGACACTCATTTTGATTATTAGAGCAGCCGCACATTGAATTATTCATACACATTTTTACACCCCCTTTCTTCATTATTCTATTCAGCTAAGATTATAGGGGTAGGGCCATTAACTACATTGCAGTTTTTATATGTGAAAATGTGGAGGCTTCTTTAGAGGCGTTTTTGTCTCTCTAATGATATGACTTTCCGCTAAATTGAACAGAAAAAAGTCCAATATGTATTTTCATACTTATTGGACGGTTTATCGTATAAATCTGCACTGTAACTATACACTGTACACCACAGCTTTAAACTAGCTCCATTTTCGAAAGAAATTGAAAAACAAAGAACCCTTTTCTTTTTTGGGGCTTTCTTCAGGAAATTCTTCTTTTAGCTCGGGTTGCTTGTTTATCTCTTCAATTGGTGTATGGGTTTCATACACTTCCTCTGAAGTGGGTTCAAAAATCTCAAATTCATCACTTTTTAAAATAGGGGATTTATTTATGTCCCCTTGCTCATTAACCGCATTAGCTGCTTCAGGAATGACAGGTGCATTAACAGTATCAGTCGATTCAAGAATGACAGGTGCATTGACAGTATCAGCTGCTTCAGGAATGACAGGCGCATTAACAGTATCAGCTGTTTCGGTAATGACAGGTGCATTAATGGTATCAGCCGATTCAAGAATGACAGGTGCATTAACAGTATCAGCTGCTTCAAGAATGACAGGTGTATTGACAGTTTCATTAACTACTTCAGAAGTTACAGGGATGGAAGGCTCATTTGTTATTACAGAGCTCATTCCATATAAAGTGACAGTGTTATTAATATCTTCGGATTCTCTATAATTAGCTGAACCTTCCGAATTAAGGTCATTGTCAGTGGAATTATGGATATCGGCATTCGGTAAAGTATTAGATTCATAAACACTAATTGGAATTTCCTGTGTGTAGGTCGCGTTTTTAAAATGGATGGTGGATTCGGTAGTGGTATTTCTATATAAGCCATTATATATTTGGTTTGGATGAGTATTTATTGATTGAAAATATTGTTGATTAAAATGACGTTCTTCGGGTACATTTCTTTGATTTCCATTGTGAGCAGAAGGTATACCGTTATTTACATCTAATTGCGTATTTCTTGCTTTACCTGCCAAACTTTGTAACATTTTATAAGATGGTTGTTTTAATGCAACCGCCGCTTGGCTTGTTGTCTGTGTAATGATTGGATCGCTTTGTACACCGTTAGCAATAGATTTAGATGTGTTTTCAGTTTTAGGTGTAGTGGTTGTAGCTTCAGTATTTTCAGTCGTGAGTAATTTGTTTAAAACCTTTAGTATTTCTAGGTTCATTTCCTCAATCGTTTGATTCAGAGACTCTATTTGTGCCGATAGAAGTTTTATCTGCTCCTCATAGCCTCCGATTTGTGGATTTTGCTTATCATCTATTGTTTCAGTTAGCCCTTCTAAAAGAGCCATTTGCGTTTTAATCCCGTCAAAATCCATTTTCATAAATAAATAATCTTCAATTGAAGTTCCCGTTTTTAATGAAATTAACGTGTCCTTGTAGGCTTCAATTTTTTGCTTCAATTTCTCAATGTCTTGAGTGCAGTACAATTTTGAATCTTCCATTTTGCATTTCACCCCTTTCAGTCCATTAATATTTTATTAAAAATATTTACTTTCTGTTACAAATATACCGGTCCTTTCAAACATTTTAGTTTCACTTTAATAAGAGGAGATTAAGCAAAAACGATACATATCGATACTTAAGTATTTTAAGTTCTTTCAGCAATTGTTTTCTGTACCGAAAGCGTAGCGACAGGTACAAGTGTTTTAGTAGCGAAAGCGAAGCGGTAGTTACAAAATTATGCCGAGACATAATTGATTAATAAAAATCAGAACAAATCACTTTTTAGCCCATGCACTTTTAGTCAGAAAACATAAGATACAAACGAAAGGTAAAAAAATTATGGAGGTGTCAAAAGGATGCACGATAATATGCCATCCCAATTGCAGGAACCAATTTGTATAAACGTCGATAAGGTGTTTGACTGGATTGTAAAGGAAGCCACGTTTGAGTTTTCTCCTACAGGCCCAATTACTTTTCCAGGAGTAACAGCAACGACAGATTTTACTGGTGCAATAGTTACATGTAATGTAGTTCCAAGTGCAACTAACCCTGTTGTTATTTTGAACCGTGAGAATCGTCAATTCACCATTGATGGTGCAACGGTATGTCTTCAAAATCTGACTATTCAAAAGAACTTTACTGTTACGTTAGTTGTTACTTTACCAAGTGGTGTTAGGTTTACAAGCACTCCTATTACCGTATCACGTTGTGAACAAGTTACATTATGCGCGCCGAAAGGGACAGATGTAGAAATTTTATTCACAGATTTAGATTGTTTCGTTTGTTCAACAGGAACTCTAACTGCTGGATTAGGCACAATTACATTTACTGCATTAACAGTTACTATATCAGTTTGCCAAAGTATTCAATCTACATTCCCAGTTACTGTGGAATTCTTAGCGACTTTCTGCGAGCCAAGAGCAGAATTACCATTCGCATGTCCGGGTGTAGTTCGCCCAGCGCAATGCCCTGCTGTATTCCCACCACCAGCTGGTTAATGGTACTAACACATAGAACAAAATCATATTGTAAAGAGAGGATAATCCTCTCTTTTTTTTTATGAAAGGATTTCAGACAGTGAGTTGATTAATTTAATACTATTGGCAAGGGGGTACTAATTATAACTACTCGTATCGGTCATGTGGAAGAAAAGATAAATGAACTTAAAAAACAAACGGATTTTTATGTTCATGAAATAAAAAAAACGGTTGAGGGGCTTATTATTCCGGATAGTGTCAACATCATTAGTTATTTCACATCCTCGTTCAATATTTCTTATAATCCTGATGAGGAGAGCTTATGCTTGGGCTCTTATCATATTCGAAATATAGGTAATCAGCCTATAACAAATCCGTATCTATGTATAAAACTGCCTGAAGACTCTCCATTCTCTTTCTCTGGAAGGTATGTCTATGAACATTTCGCACCAAAATTAAAAGGAAACAGTAGCTGGGAGCGGATAAATGATCAATCAAGCAAGGAGGAATTCTGGCTTAGACCTATTGGAAAAACGACGTTAGAGCCAAATGAAACATTATCATTCCCTAACTTTCAAATCAAATGGGGTCATAGTCTTTCTTATTCAGGAAGTATCATGGGTTTTACATATTGTGATCAGCTAAAAGAGGGCATCGTTGTCTTAAATCCTATTAATCTCAATGGAATTAGTCATACACAGGAGGATGAAAATGAGTGAGTCTGAAAATATAAATAAAAAAATAGATAGTGTTGTCCATCAACTAATAAAGGAACAGCTTACGAATTTATCTAACTCTAGTAATATGAAAAATAACAGCTTTGCTTATCTCGAAAAAGGCACATTGAATCTACTTATTGCCTATTTAATGTCAGGAGAAAAGGGCCGAACTGGAGAAATTGGTGATGAGGAAATAGAGATTAAGCTTATTAAGCAGCTAGATGAGATGTTAGAGGATAGTAAGGAGCAATTTGAAGAAGTGATTAGTTTACTTAAAAAATTGTCGTGATAGGAGGTGCAAGCGTGGATAATGATATTGTTAAAAACAATGATCCTGTTCAGCTGCAGCAAATGATCATTTTTTTAAGAGCCGAATTAACGAAATATAAAAATGAAGTTAAAAGGCTCAGAGATAGTGATTATTATTCACTGGTACTGAGATTAGAGCGAGAAAATGTTCAATTAACGAAACAGAAAAAGGATCTTTCGATGGAGCTTTTAAAGCAGAAGAGAGAGCATGAAAAAAAACTAAAAACTTACTATGAAGATATACAAGCAAGAGAAATCCAGAAGAAAAAACAACTTTCCTCTATAGAAGGGTTATTAAAAGAATTAGAAGAACTGCGTGCAGAAAATAAACTAATGAAGGAAGCGTTAAAATCTACTAAAGATGAAATTCATTCTGTGAATTCAGATGCTACTTATAAGACATTAGTGGATGGCCTTGAAAATAAGTTGAATGTTTTTACAAAGGATATTAGCCAACAAATGAAGACTATAATTGAAGCCATTGAAAGATCTCGTTTAGAACTAGCTAATTCAGACAATCTTAATAAGCAATTAGCCGAGATGAGAAGCGCTGAGATAGAAAAATTATCGGAAGAATTAGCGGATGTAAAAAAACATAAGTTTTCTTTGAGTGGAAAAACGATAATGAATCCTGAGGTACTTACTAACTTAGATGTTCAAGTAAATAAAGTATTGGCTCAATCGCTGGATTATGAAAAGCAGTTAAATCAGAAATTACGCTTGCTTGATGACATGGAGCACAAATTAAACGAGCTAACTATAGAAATATATACTAATAAAACTGTATAAAGTATGTTGTGGAAGGCTGTTTCAAAAGTAAGATGAAACAGCCATTTTTATGTTACTAGGGGATTCTAGACGTAATACATATTATTTCGTTTCTCTGTGTAATGTAACTCTTTTCAAACGCGGGGAATATTTCTTAAGCTCCAGCCTTTCTGGATTAGTTCGTTTATTTTTTGTGGTGATATAGTTTTTATCACCTGTTTCTGTACAGGCCAATGTCACTTGTACACGCATAAAATAACCTCCTTTAAATCGTAATTATTACGCTTTATACATTATTATTTTTAATGAAATATGTCAATATCGTATTTCCGTAAAGTTTTTAGCGTTGCGTTTTGTAGGATTCTATGTTTTAATTACAAAATGTAAATAGTAACGATTACGATTTAAGGAGTTGTAAAGATGACAAAGAAAATCCCTGTTACAGTGTTAAGTGGTTATTTAGGTTCTGGTAAGACAACAATGATGAATCACGTTTTACAAAATGAAAAAGATATGCGTGTTGCTGTAATCGTCAATGATATGAGTGAAATTAATATCGATGCAGAACTAATTGCAAATGGAAGCGGCATTTCAAGAACAGAGGAAAAATTTGTGGAATTATCGAATGGTTGTATTTGTTGCACGCTACGCGAGGATTTATTGCAGGAGGTGGAGCGTCTCGCAAGGCTCGGTACTATTGATTATATTTTAATTGAATCAACGGGAATTAGCGAGCCAATACCTGTTGCCCAAACATTTAGCTATTTAGACGAGGAGCTTGGTATTGATTTAACAAAGTTTTGCCAGCTTGATACGATGGTGACGGTTGTAGATGCGAATCGTTTTTGGCATGATTTTCAGTCGGGTGAAAGCCTTTTAGAGCGTAAGGAGGCAGTCAGCGAATTAGATGAACGGGATGTTGCCGACTTACTCATTGACCAAATCGAGTTTTGTGATGTCCTTGTATTAAACAAATGTGATTTAGTATCAGATGAAGAGCTTAAAAAATTAGAGCGTATTTTACGTGCCTTACAGCCTGAAGCCAAGCTAATTCGTACAGTAAACGGTGTAATAGAGCCAGCTGAAATTTTAAATACGGGATGCTTTGACTTTGAACGGGTATCAGAATCTGCTGGTTGGTTAAAGGAGTTAGAGCTTGGTCATGAAAATCATACACCGGAAACGGAGGAGTACGGCATTTCTTCTTTCATTTATAAGCGTAGAAGACCATTCCATCCAATGAGATTTGTAGAATGGTGTGACCAGATGCCAGAAACGATTGTCCGAGCAAAGGGAATTATTTGGAGTGCAAAGCATCAAGATGTTGCATTATTGCTATCACAGGCAGGCTCATCGACAAAAATAGAGCCCGTTTCTTATTGGGTAGCTGCTTTACCAAAGGAACAACAGCAGGATGTTTTCTTGCAAAGCCCCGAGGTACTAGAGGATTGGGATGAGGAATTTGGAGATCGCATGACGCAGCTCGTTATAATTGGTGTTGAATTAAATAAAGAGGCGATTATAAAAGATTTGGACAAGTGTTTATTAACGGAAGACGAGTTTAATAATTCATGGGAGAGTTTACAAGATCCGTTCAATTGGGAATGGCATTAAAAATAAAGGCAAAAAAGATTTCGGCTAGGATTCCGAAATCTTTTTTTGAAATACATGATTATAATTTGTAGCATCTCGCAAAGCCTTTTCTTCAATTGGGATGCGTACGGATAGCATTGTCACATTTAAAAGTGTAAAGCAAAATGCTGTGAAGTATGCTTGAAACATTAAAGGCAGAAGAATAATTTCTAAGCAAACAACTGCATAATTTGGGTGACGCATATATGTGTACGGGCCTTTCCGTACAACTTTGGCATCAGGCAATATGAGTATTTTTGTGTTCCAAAACTCCCCTAATGAACGAATGCACCAAATGCGTAATGCTTGAACGGCAATAAATAATAAGAACAATAGCGGAAATAAAGGCGATAAACTTTTATGATTAGTAACTACTTCAATAATTAAAAATAAGAAAAAACCGACGTGTAAGGAAACCATATATGGATAATGAGAGGAACCAACTTCATATGCCCCCTGTGAAAGCATCCACTTTTCATTACGTTTTGCAATGAAAACTTCTGTCAATCTTTGTAGAATGACGAGGATTAAAATAATGTAAATAATCATGCTACTCCCTCCATTTAAGTAATACAGCTTCAGCACAGAAGCCAGGGCCGAGAGCGACGAGCAAACCAGTATCCTCTACTTGTCCTTCGTTTAACATAAATTGCTCTAATACATATAGCACTGTTGGAGATGACATATTTCCGTGAAATTTCAATATTTCCCGAGAAATATCAGTTTTTTTGGAAGCTAGATACAGAGTATCCTCATAAGCTTTTAACACTTTTTTACCGCCAGGATGTGCAATGAAATGGTTAAGCTGTTCACTGTATAGCTCATGTTCCAATAAAAATTGTTCAATGAATGGCCCGAGCCAATTGGTGATGATAGCAGGAATACTTTTCTGAAAAACGACATGTAGACCATTATTTTTAATATTCCAACCCATAACATTTTCTGAATCTGGCATCCATTTAGATCCAGTCCCGATAATAGCTGGTACTGATTTTTTTACTGCAATATTCACTTCATCTCCACAGACGAGTATGCATGCGGCTCCATCTGCAAAAAGAGAGGCACCGATTAAATTACTTTTTGAAAAATCATTTGGCTGAAAGGTTAGACTACAAAGCTCGACACAAACGACAAGAACTTTTGCTTCTGGATGGGCACGACAAAAATCATAGGCTCTACTAATGCCGGCCGCACCACCAGCGCAACCAAGTCCCCAGAGTGGAATACGTTTAAGTCTGTCTGAAAAAGGAAGTTTATTCATAACTCGTGCATCAATACTTGGTGTGGAAATGCCAGTAGAACTCACGAAAATGATGGCATCAATGTCTTTAGGAGAAATCGGTGATTGTAAAAACGCTTCATTTTGTAAACAGGCTTGAATGACGTCAACGCTATATTGTGTAGCTAGTTCAATATATAAATCGTTACGTTCCTCAAACGAATGATCGGTACGATGCCATTCTGGTGGTACACAAAAATGACGTGTTGCAATTCCACCATTCTCAAAAACTTTTAAGTAACGTTCTAATTTAGGGATCTTTTCATGAAAAAGCTCCTTTGTTAGCTCCTCCGCATTTGTCTGTTGTAATGTGTACGGTGGTTGGTATGTACTAATAGAAATGATTTTTGACAATTCAACATCTCCTTCGGAAATAGTGGTCTTGTTCATTGTATGCAGGGGGGGAGTGGATACATGATTATTAGATTATAATTGACAATTTCGGAATATTTCGCTATATTGAAAATAACTAAATCGGAAGTAGGTGATGTGACATGATGAATAGATCCGTTTTTAACGAACTGCAATTCGGTTTGTTCAATTTCACACGCCTAAAATATATAAATTGACCACGCAGTGTATTTAAATCACAATTGTGGTGATTTGTATATTCTCTTAAATGTGCCTGTGAACCTTGTAACTGCCGAATTGCGCAGAGACAAGGTTTTTTTATGTTTTTATCGATTGATTAAAAGTGATATGTACATTTAGGAGGAAAACAAATTGAATTTAACAACTTTAGGATTTTCAACATATTTTGAAGAGCAAATGACTGGATTTAAACAGGAGTCTAAACTGGTGAATTGTGTACCGGCTAGGGTTACCTTAGAGCATAAGCATTCCTATCGTGTTCTGGCAGAAGAAGGAGAATGGCTAGCTACGATTGCTGGACATTACGCGTATACATCATTAGCACGTGATGATTTCCCGGCAGTGGGAGATTGGGTGCTAGTTGAGAAAATGCCTGGTGAGGAAAAGGCGATTATTCATAAATTGTTTACACGAAAATCAGCCTTTTCCCGCAAGGCCGCGGGACTGGAAATACAAGAGCAGATTGTAGCATCGAACGTTGATATCGTACTTCTAGTTATGAGCTTAAATGCTGACTTTAATATTCGTCGTTTAGAACGTTATTTAATAGCTGCGTGGGATTCAGGCGCGAAGCCGGTTGTTGTATTGACGAAGGCTGATCTCTGTGAAGATGTAGCAAGCATGATACGTGAGGTTGAGTCTGTAGCGTTCGGTGTAGACATTTTTGTGACTAGCGCTCTGTCAGGAGAGGGAATAGAAGATATACGTGCGCTATTTACGGAAGGTGTGACAGGAGCATTGCTTGGCTCTTCTGGTGCAGGGAAATCCACATTGACGAATGCGCTTAGTGGTGAAGAGCTTATGAAGGTTTCGGGTATTCGAGAAGATGATGCGAAGGGGCGCCATACAACAACACATCGTGAGTTAGTTCTATTGCCGGGTGGCGGTTGTTTAATTGATACGCCTGGAATGCGAGAGCTTCAATTATGGGTAACTAAACTGTTACAACAAATTTAAACAAACCTATACAAATCTGTATAGAAGCATAGATTTATAACAGAATACCCTTCGTATCAAGCGATTGGTGCGAACTCCACGTTAATTGCTTTTAACTCCTAAAGCCTTGTGACCAAAGCGGAGCTGGAAACGGCAGACGTAACGGTGCGAAAGCAGAAAAAACAACAAGGATGGCATAAGCTGAAAAAAATTACTCAGTGTCCGTAAAGGATCATCGTGACAACGGAAAACGGTGGCGCTAAGTGCTTTGGCAATGGATGTTTAGCAGCGAACTCCTAAATCTCTAATGAGACAAGGAAGACGTTCAACGACTATCTCCTTGAGGGAGAGTAAAACCGCAAGCGAATGGCGGAAGAAAAATGTGGCTCTTATTAGAAAATAAGATGAAGATATAGTCTGCGCTTATGTGAAAGCATAAGAGGTCTACTCGTGAGAGAAAGACTGCATGAAGGGTTGCGCCTTAATGTGAACAAGAAAAATATATACAAATATAAAAATGTTAACAACCTCTCTAAATAGGGTAATGTGATTTTATCATAGTGAAAGAGAGGTGGTACGCATGGAATTAATGTCCATTGGGAAATTTGCTAAACAAAAGTTGGTCATTGGCTATTGTCGAGTCAGTACATCAAGTCAAGGTGAAAAACAATGATATTGGCGACAAAGATTAAAATAAAACCAACTAAAGAACAAGAGGTTTTGTTTTGGAAGTCTGCGGGGACTGCGAGATGGGCTTACAATTATTTCTTGGCTGAAAGCGAACGAATTTATAACGACGAGAAGCGTACAGTCAAAGAAGGCGAAGTTCGTAAAAAAATCAATAATGAACTGAAACCAACAACGCATAAATGGCTTAAGGAAGTCGGAAGCAATGTGATGAAACAGGCGGTGAAAGATGCCGATATTGCTAAAAAGCGTTGGTTCGAAGGCACTACTGAAAAGCCAAGGTTCAAAAGCAGACGAAGAAGTAAAGTTAGTTTTTATGTAAATTACGAAAGTTTAAAACGAACAAATGAAGGTTTTAGAGGTGAAAAGATTGGCAATGTAAAAACTTGCAATGCGCTTCCTAAGCTTAAAAAAGGTCATAAATATTCGAATCCACGCATCTCATTTGATGGACGAAATTGGTTCTTATCCATTGGATATGAACAAGAATTTGAACAGTTTGATTTGACAGGCGAAAGTTTAGGAATTGATGTAGGGATCGAAAAATTGGCAGTTTGTTCTGATGGTGAGTTCAAAGAGAACATCAACAAAACCAAAGAAGTCAAAAGATTAGAGCGAAAGTTGAAACGAGAACAACGACAACTAGCTCGTAAGCTTGAAGCCAATACGAAAAAGTACACTAAAAACCGAAAGCCAATCTATAAAATACCTTTAAAGAATATGAAAAATATTCAAAAACAAAACACTGAAATCTGTAATTTATATAAGCGACTTAATGACATCCGAACAAATCATTTACATCAGTGTTCTAATGAGATCGTGAAAACCAAGCCATCTCGTATTGTCATGGAACATTTACATGTAAAAGGAATGATGAAAAATAAACATCTGGCGAAGGCGGTAGCCGAGCAAAAGCTATATGAATTCAAACGGCAAATTCAATACAAATGTCAAAAATACGGAATTGAATTTGTTGAAGCCGACAGATGGTTTCCGTCATCAAAAACTTGTTCTAGCTGTGGACAAATCAAAACCGATTTGAAACTGAAAGACAGATTATATAACTGCTCCTGTGGATTAAAGTTGGATAGAGATTTGAACGCAAGCATTAACTTAGCAAATTACTCAATCTAAGGAATTTAACTAAAACTAAACCTTAGATGTGTACGCAACGATACTGCGGAATTTAAGCCTTTGGAGAGTCATACTAAATGGCAGTAGCTTTTTGCGAAACCAGACTCGGAGAATAAGGAAGACACAAATACGAAAGTCGGAAGATATAAGTTGTGTCACAGTAGAGATGTCTACATTTTTTATGAAATGTATATGTTTTTCGTATCGGACCAGAGTGATAGTTTATCTTCTAGTTTTAAGGATATTGAGGAACTTTCTGCGGCCTGTCGCTACAGGGATTGTACACATAAGAAGGAGCCGCATTGTGCTGTGCAACAAGCAATTACAGATGGCGTGCTTGAACAATCCCGCCTTCAAAGCTATTTTAAATTGCAAAGAGAGCTTGCTTTTATTGAACGTAAAACAAATGCTCAAGCAAAATTAAGTGAGCAACGCAAATGGAAGCAAATTTCGAAAGGCTTAAAGAAAGGTAAAAAATCAAATTAAACTTGATATAAGAGTGAGCGATTTCATAGTTGGAGGCACCAAAATGACAATCCAAAACATAAATCATTTATTATTTTCAGTTTCGAATTTAGAGGAATCCATCGCATTCTATGAAAAGGTTTTTGACGCAAAATTATTAGTGAAAGGTAGAAGCACAGCCTATTTTGATGTAAATGGGCTGTGGCTTGCCCTTAATGTAGAGAAGGATATCCCGCGTAATGACATACATCAATCCTATACACATATAGCGTTTTCTATCCAGGAGGACGATTTTGACGATATGTATGAAAAGCTAGTCCATCTTAATGTCAACATTCTGGAAGGTAGACAAAGAGATGTACGAGATAAAAAATCGATTTACTTCACGGATCCTGATGGTCACAAATTCGAATTCCATACGGGGACTTTACAGGATCGATTGGATTATTATAAGAAGGAAAAAATGCATATGGAGTTTTTTGATTAATATTAAAAAATAGGTGTCTCTATCTTTAAGAGGAGGGCATCTATTTTTTTTGCAACGTTTTCCTTTTCTCAAACGACTTTAAAGTGTAACCGGAAGGAGGAGATTAGGTGGATATAGAAAAATTGGTTAAGAGCGCAAAAAGGGGGGATGATGAAGCATTTGAGCAGTTGATTGCTTTAATGCGCGAGAAATTATATCGTACTGCCTATTCGTATGTTCGAAATGAACAGGATGCGCTTGATATTTATCAAGAGTCTATTTATAAAGCTTATACAACATTGAAAACATTAAATAATCCAAATAGTTTTCCAGGATGGATTATTAAGATTGTGGTTTATAAATCTATAGATTTTATTAGAAAAGATTCAAGAAAATTCACTCCAGGAGATGCGGAGTTTTTTGCAAAGATAGCAGGAAATCAAAATATGGAGAATGTTACTTATTCAATGGATTTAAAAGAGGCTATTGAAACATTAGATGATAAGTATAAAACGATTATGTGGTTACGCTTTTATCATGATTTTTCTGTCAAAGAGATTGCAAAAATGCTGGGATGTCCTGAAGGTACAGTGAAATCCTACATTAATAGAGCTAAGAAAGAGTTAAAACCAATCTTAAAGGAGGGCTACTTGTATGAGTAAGGAAAATAATAATCAATCTATTGATCGTATCGATATTCCACTTCAACAATTGATGATGAGAGAGCGCGCGGCAATAAATGCAGCAAAAAGGAAGAAATTGACCATTAGAATTATAAAACCTCTTCTTGTTGTCTGCGGATTGTTTATAGCGCTGCTAGGTTCGGGATTTTTCTCCCCCACAATAGCTACTTCACTTGCCAAAGTACCTTATATTGGAGCCATTTATGCTGAATTCGGGGATATTGCAGCTAAAAAAATTGAACAAAACCAGTTCATGACAAAAATAGGAAAGAAGGATACTCATGCAGGTCTTACAATGGCTGTTGAAGAAGCGGTATATGATGGTAATAGATTATTAGTTACAGTTACATATACAGGGCAGAATGGGGTTTCTTTAGAAGAAGAGAATGTAGGTACTAATATGCTAACTGTCAATGGGGAGCCAATAGATGTTGCGGTAGGTTCTACAGGCCAAGATGATATAGATAAAAACACAATTATTGAGCATCATGAATTAACGTTATCACATACAGATATATACGGGGATAAAATTGAAGTAGCCTTGGATGGGAGAGATTTATTTGGCTACAAAGGTAATTGGCATGTGGATTTTACTCTGGAAAAATTAAAGGAAGAAGTTATTAATTTCTATCCAAATGTAAAATCTAGTACTAACAATGGGTTATATAAGTTAAATGTTGCACAGGTATCATCGACACCACTTTCGACACGTATTGATGTCCTAGTAGATTATCCAAGAGAACTGGATAGAAATGATAAATGGCCATTTTTTGAGTTTGAGGTAACTGATAGTGAAGGGGAGTTATACGATAGAGCAAATATACAAATGGGTGCGACAAAGGATTATGGACATCATATTATTCTAGTACTACCTCCTATGGAGAAAACGCCAAAATCATTTACACTTAAACCGGGTAAGACGGATGAGCAAGGTTATTGGAAAGAAATAAAGGAATTAGAAATGGTAGTACCCTTAGAACCTTAAAAATATGAGATCCCTTTAGTTAAAGAAAACTAGAGGGGTTTCATATTTTAAAGTTGTATAATATTAACGAGAAACAATAAAAGAGGAAAAAACGTATAATAGTAGAAGGGGTGATTTTATGAAAAAAGCTATTATTTTTGATATGGATGGTACTTTATTTCAAACAAATCTAATATTAGAGCCAGCGCTAGCGGCAACGTTTGATGTGTTAAGTGCAAAGGGCTTGTGGCAGGGAGAAACACCAATAGAGAAATATCGCGAAATTATGGGGGTTCCATTACCTGTTGTTTGGGAAACGTTATGTCCTATGCACACGCTAGAGACACGTGAAGAAAGCAATGCATTATTCCATGTTAAGCTTATTGAACAAATACGAAATCGTCAGGGTGCATTGTATCCAAATGCGGAGCAAACACTGTCTGCTTTGGCAGAAAAATATGAGTTATTCATTGCCAGTAATGGGCAAACCGAGTATTTACAAGCAATAGTGGAAACCTATCAATTACAGCGTTTTATCATAGGTACATATAGTATTCAGTCCGTTTCTAGTGGTCATAAATCTGATTTAGTGAAAAAGGTAATTGAGGAAAATGCTATTGAACGCGGAGCGGTTGTAGGTGATCGTTCTTCTGATATTCAGGCGGCACAAGATAATCAGTTACTGTCAGTGGGTGTACGTTTCGACTTTGCACAGGACACAGAATTACAAAAAGCAGATATAGTCATTGATGATTTGAAAGAGCTGCTTTATATAAAACTAGGATAAAATTAATTTTATCGAGAGTTATGAACGATTTATCGACATGCATTGCAATACAGAAGCAGAAAGAGTAAAATGGTGGAAATCTATAGTAAAAGCATTGATAAGGAAAAGTAAATTGGAGAAGCATTATATAGAGAGCCTCTGTTGGTGGAAATGAGGTGAATGCTCCCTTTTGAAAATGACCTTTGAGCTTCGTACCGAAAGCAAGTTTGCGAGTAGATTACGACGAGATGGGCACTCGTTACAACAGCGGCAGTATCTCTCATTAAAAGGAGTGCTTTGTGCAAGCACAAAGCAGATTCCGGACGCAATTATGCCGAGGCATAATAGATAATGGCACGTACTGATCGAGGCAAATAGTGTGAGCTATTTGTAAATATAGGTGGTAACACGGGTATACTCGTCCTAATCAATTTTGATTAGGGCGTTTTTTTTATCTTCATTTAGGACTTGCCTGAAAGAAGATAAAGCCTCCGGCGGATTCATGGATTTTAAAAGGAAGAATTGTGCTACCACAATTCAAAATCCAGACGCATTGTTTATTTGTAGCGAAAGCAAAGCGACAGCTACAATTACACCGGGGCGCAATTGATTTACATTTTTTTATACAATTTTTTCGAGGGGAGCAACTTAGGATGACAATTGTTATTGGAGGGGCGTGGCCATATGCAAATGGTTCTTTGCATTTAGGGCATGTTGCCGCATTATTACCGGGTGATATTTTGGCTAGATATTACCGACAAAAGGGCGAGAAGGTATTGTATATTTCGGGAAGTGACTGTAACGGCACGCCAATTTCTATTCGAGCTGCACAGGAAAACACGACAACGGAAGCAATTGCTAATCATTATCACGAGGAGTTTACAAGATGCTTCAATGATTTAGGATTTACCTATGATTTGTATACGAGAACCGACGCTCAGCACCATCATGAATCTGTGCAAACGATTTTTTTGCAGCTACTAGCGAACAACTTTTTATACAAAAAGAAAATTGAACAAGCATATTGTGAAACGGACAAGCAATTTTTGCCGGACCGATTTGTAGAGGGGATTTGTCCAAACTGTGGAGCGAAGGCACGTGGTGATCAATGTGATAATTGCTCAACAATTTTAGACCCACTCGATTTAATCGATAAACGTTGTAAAATTTGTGGGAATGAGCCAATTATAAGGGAGACAGAGCACTTCTATTTTGCATTTAGTCAGTTTCAAAGGAGGCTGGAGACCTATTTAGCAGAAGCAAAGGCAGAAAAACGCTGGCGGGACAATGCTTTAGGTTTAACAGAGCGTTACTTGGCAGAAGGGGTCCCAGACCGCGCTGTAACAAGAGATTTACCAAATGGTATAGATGTGCCCGTACCAGGTTTTGAGGGCAAAAAAATATATGTGTGGATTGAAGCTGTAGCAGGTTACTTAACAGCGAGTATTGAATGGGCGAAGCAGCATCAAATAGCGATTGAAGATTTATGGAATGAAGAGACGATTTCGTATTATGTGCATGGAAAGGATAATATTCCGTTCCATACAGTTATTTGGCCAGCAATTCTTATCGGGATAGGAGCGAAGGCCTTACCTACACATATTGTATCAAATGAATATTTAACATTAGAAAAACGAAAGTTATCGACGAGCCAAAACTGGGCGGTATGGGTGCCTTATATTTTGAGTCGATACGATGCAGATTCTATTCGTTATTTTTTAACAATGAATGCACCAGAAAATCGCGATACTGATTTCTCTTGGCGAGAATTTATTTATAGTCATAATGGCGAATTACTTGGCGCTTACGGTAATTTTGTTAATCGAACATTGAAGTTTTTAGAAAAATCATTTGATCGTCAAGTGCCTCATGCCGAGATAGATGACACTATTCAAAAACAAACAATTCAGCTGTTTAATGAAGTTGGGATTCATATAGAAGCGGGGCATTTTAAACAAGCTTTAGAAGCTATTTTTGAATATATTCGTGGAGCTAATCGATATTTTGACGAACAGCAGCCGTGGCTACAGGTTAAAGAGAATGTGGAAGCTGGCAATCGAACACTAGCAACGTGTGTTTATATTATTGCTAATCTTGGACAGCTGTTACATCCATTTTTACCGTTTTCAGCTGAGAAGGTGAGAAAAATGTTAGGTATCAATGAAGTAATGTGGCATGAGCAAGTGGAGTTACCAACAAGCATTGGCGAAGTGGCACCACTGTTTGAACGTCTTGATGTTGAATTAATTGAAGAGGAATATCAAAAGTTAGTGGAGGGCAGCCAATAGGAAAAATGAAAGCAGTATGACTCAATATTGTCATACTGCTTTTAACTTCTTTCAGAAAGCATTGTTTATTTGTAGCGACAGCTACAATTATTTAATTCATAACAGGCGTTAATTTAGCGACAACAATACTATTGATAGCATTAATATAAGCTAGCGCACTCGCTTTTAAAATATCTGTATCCGCAGCTTTTGCGATATACTTTTCACCTTCATGCTCGATTGTAATTTTTACTTTACCAAGAGCTTCTTTACCACGAGATACACTATTGATATTATACTCTACAAGTTTCACATCGATGTTTGTAATTTCTGCGATGGCTGAATATAAGGCATCAATTGGACCTGAGCCAACCGCACTTGCTTTAAATATCTCTTCACCTTTACGTACTCTCACACTTGCTGACGGGAAGCTTGCATTGCTGACGACTTGTAAATCATCGAAGTCGAAGAACTGATCACTATAATGAGTGGCATTAGCATGGTTTGAGTCATGTTTTTCATAATAGCTTTCCACAATAACATATAAATCGTGATCATAAACTTCTTTCTTTGCATCAGCCAGCTTTAAGAAGCCTTCGAAGATTCCTTCAAATTCATCTGCTGAAAGATTGGAAAAGCCAAGTTTTTCAAGGGCATTTTTCACCGCGTGACGCCCAGAGCGAGCTGTAAGGACTAGCTCCATATCGTCAAGACCTACATCTTCTGGATGTACAATTTCATAGGCATCACGAGATTTAAGAAGACCGTCTTGATGGATACCAGAGGAATGGGCAAAAGCATTATCCCCAGTAATCGCTTTGTTTACTTGTACGTCTAAGCCCATAAAGCTTGAAACAAGACGAGACGTATTCATAATTTCTCTTGTGTTGATACGTGTCTCAGCATTGTATACAGAACTACGTGTTTTCAACGCCATGACGACTTCTTCTAATGCTGCATTTCCTGCGCGTTCGCCAATGCCGTTAATTGTACATTCTACTTTATCAGCGCCGTTTTTAATCGCAGCTAGTGTGTTAGCAGTAGCCATACCAAGGTCATTATGGCAATGAACACTCAACAAAACGCTATCGTCTAGGTTTTTCATACGTTCATTTAGTTTATAAATCATCGCTCCGAATTCTTCTGGTTCTGCAAAGCCGACTGTGTCAGGTACATTAATCATAGTTGCACCAGCCTTCATGACAGCTTCAATTGTTTTCCAAAGATACTCGAAATCTGAACGAGATGCATCTTCTGTTGAATATTGGACTTGTGGTAGCAGAGTTTTCGCATATTTTACTGCATCAACGCCAATTTGTAGAATTTGATCCTTGGATTTACTAAATTTTTTCTCAACATGAATATCAGAAGTACCAAGCACCATATGAATCATCGGATTTTCAGCGTATTTTACAGCGTTATAAACAGCATCAATATCTGCCTGTACGGCACGAGCTAAAGCGGTAATCATAATGTCATTTGTATTTCCGACTTTTTGTGCGACAGCTTTAACTGCATCAAAATCTCCTTGTGATGAAGCCGGGAAACCAGCTTCGATAATATCGACGCCTAATTTTTTGAGTTGCTGTGCAATCTCTACTTTTTCGTATAAATTCAGTTTTGCACCAGGCACTTGCTCGCCGTCACGTAAAGTTGTATCAAACACCCAAATTTTTCTTCCCATTTTCAAACACTCCTTTTGTTGTAGTTGTCATTATATTGATATTGTCTCTGCTTTGAACCGTTAGCTCTGTTAGAGACGAAATCCACACCTAGGCCAATAAACTTTTTGGAATCAATAAAAAAACCCGCCTCTATATAAAAATATAGAGACGAGTTATGCTCGCGGTACCACTCTAATTGACCTTCTCTTTACAGAAAAAGTCCCCTTATCGACAGCTGTCACTGTCTATCCCGTTAACGGAGGAAACCGACGTCCCTTACTCAAAGTTCAGGGAGTGGCTCATGGACGAGTTCAAAATGTGTGCCTATCGGTTTACACCAACCACCGACTCTCTACAAGTACACTTGCATTTCTACTATTTCCAATCTTGGCCTACAATAATGTGTTGTTGAAAGCAATAATACGTGGATATTGTTGGTTTGTCAATAATATTCTAAAAATTATTTCTTTTCTGTCTTATTTAATAGTATTACCTTATTATGGATTATAACCTTTAATAATATTAAAAAGCTCCCTTGTTTTTGACTTATCTCCGAAATTTGGGGATGGTATTGTTAAATCGTATGCCATGTATATAGGTTGATTGGAGTGAAGGCTGGGCGACTCCTTGGGGATCAGCAATAGAGGAACGAAGGCTAAAACCATCACGTCCTGTGATAACGCCTTCGTGACCAACATCGTGTTGGCCCGAGACCCTGGAGCGAGCAGCGCGAGTGAAGCGGCTCATCGGACGCCCCCAGGAAAGCGCCCAGCCGGAACGGAAATCAACCCTACGTTATGATAATAATCATTAATTCTATAATTAATGTAAATATTTATGAGATAATATTTGGGTAATTAACAGTTTAGAAAGAAGGCGTGACTATGAAATTTGTATTTGATTTAGACGGTACGATTTGTTTTAAGGGTCAACCATTAAGTAAGGGAATTACTAATGCGCTAGAAGCTTGCGTCGAGAATGGCCATGAAATCATTTTTGCATCAGCTCGTCCAATTCGTGATTTATTACCTGTATTACCGGAAACAATGCGAAAATTTTCAATGGTAGGGGGAAATGGTGCATTTGTTGTACGGAACGGGGAAACTGTTGAGGTAACAGCATTTGCAGGGGAAATTGTAGAAGAGATTCAAAACATTATTTCAACATTTCAACTGCCGTATTTAGTTGATGGTGATTGGGATTATGCGTATACAGGTAGTGAGGCACATCCGATTTATCAAAATTTAGATCCACTAAAGCTTGCGAAAAATGTGTCATTACATGAGCTAAAAGATATCGTAAAAATTGTTTTATTTCCTGGAGAGCAACATAAAGAAATATTGGCTGAATTACAGAAGTTACCGATATCAGTGTATGAACATACATCAGAAAATATTGTAGATATGAGCCCGAATGGAATTGATAAATGGAATGGCTTAATGAAATTAGGTGTCGCTGAAGGTGGATTTATCGCGTTTGGGAACGATGCGAACGATGCATCCATGTTTGTAAAGGCGAAGGAAAGCGTTTGTGTAGGTGTGCATAAAGTACGTGAGCTTGCATCTTTACAAGTACCAAGTGAAGAAACAGCAGTGATCGAGATGCTACATGTGTTAAATGAAAAGTATAAATAAGAGGTCACATCAATGGATTTACGCAAATTGTTAAAACTTTTGCATGAGACGGAAGGCTTGAAACGTAAGCTACGACATAGGGGTTTTCAGAAGGAAGACAGGAAAGTGTTGCCGAGGCATACATAGCGAGTAGCACTATGTCGATGACCGCAAAAATATCAGCTATTCAATAAATGATATCATTAAAATATACTAAATTTAAAAGATATAAAAAAAGATATCCTCTCCCGAATTGTATTTAATAACCTAATACAATTCGGGATGGATAATCGATAACTTTAATAAAACAAGCTTCTTGAAAAAGATTTTTCACTCCACTTTAAAACGCGAAACCTGTGTTTGTAATTCTTCGGCCATGTTTGATAGTGTAGCAGCAGAAGCGGCAACTTCTTCAATAGTTGCTAGTTGTTCCTCAGAAGCAGAAGCTACATTTTGTAGATTTGAAGAAGACATTTGTGCGATTGTTGCAATTTCATCGAAGGATGCGTAAATTTGTTCAGCACTCGATGACATTTCCTCTGAAACTGTTGTTGCTTCTTGAATTTGATGGGATACTTGTTCAATCAGTTCAACGATTTTAGAGAAGCCTTCCTCAGCTACCTTAACCACTCGCATACCCACTTGCACCTCTTGTGTACCAGTATCCATAACAGTTACGGCACGGTTTGTATCCTGTTGTATTTCTGAAATCAGACTTGCAATTTGTTCAGCAGATTGCTTAGATTGATCTGCTAATTTCTTAACTTCATCAGCTACTACTGCAAAGCCGCGACCATGATCCCCTGCACGTGCTGCCTCAATTGCGGCATTTAGTGCTAGTAAATTTGTTTGCTCTGCGATATCCGTGATAAGACCAATAATATTACCAATTTCAACGGAATGATTTCCTAAATTTTTTACAACGCTAGCAGATTCTAAAACAGCTGCATTAATTGTGTCCATCTGTGTAATAACACGGTGTAGCGATTCATTTCCTTTATTAGCTTCAGTATTTGTTTCTATGGCAAGCTCTGAAACGGCAGCTGTCGTCGCAGCCAATTGTTGAATGCCTTTTGTCATAGATTTCATAGCTGCTGAACTTTCAGTAGCATTTTTTCCTTGGGCCTCGGAGCCACTTGCAACTTCTTGTATAGAGGAAGTAATTTGTTCGGTCGCTTGGATTGTTTGTTCAGCGCTTGCGGTTAATTCAGCCGCAGAACCACTTACTTGCACAGTGTTATGACGTACATTTGTAATAAGGTCCTTTAAATTTACCGCCATTTGATTAAAGGCAAGTGCTAAATCACCTACCTCATCACGATTCTTAATGTGAATTTGTTCAGCTGTTAAATCGCCATCAGCAATCTTTTTCGCAGTTTTAGCCATACCTTTAATAGGGCGAGAAATAAGGCTTCCCATGACCATAGCTATAATGAGACTAATAACAACAGCAAAGATGCCAAGAACAATCATTTGGAATTTAATGGATTTGATTTCTTTGGATGTAGCAGCAATTTCCTCTTTTATATATTCATCTTGATAGTTAGCGAGGTTAGCTACACGTTCATCGAATTGTTTATTAATTAGGCGGCCTTGTGTACTATCAAGCTTTTCGTATTGCTCTGTTTCTCCAGCAGCCTTTAATGAAAACATTCGATCTGCAAACTTTTGGACATCTTGCTCGCTTTTATTGATTGCCTCTAATAATTCAATAGATTTTTGAGAATTGAACGAAGCCTTTAATTCATCATATTTCTTTTTAAATTCTTCACGTGAAGCTTCATTACTTTGAAAATTTTGCTTGTCCCCAAGTAATAGATATCCTCTCATATTTGCAATTTCTTGTTTAGCAATTGCACGTAGCTCTTGAATACTAATAGATTTAGTCGTTTGCTCTTCGAGTAACACACGATATGTCTTGTTAACGGAATTAAGCTGTTTGAAATTTAATCCGATTGTGCCAACTAATACTAAAATAACAATAAAAAAACCGAGTACTAACTTTTTGTAGATAGTAAATCGCATAGTTGTTGTTTCCTTTCTCAGTAATTTAGTAGAAATGTTACAAAAAAATGAAATATGTATATACCATTTATATCAGATTATATGAATTTTACAAAGTATTATGAGTATTTTTACATTAATCAATAGAATCGAAAAAGGGAGTAAATTGTAGATAGAATGGTAAAAAAAGTAGAATAAATTGCCGATTTGATGTTGGTGAAAGCGGATAGTTACTGATGTAACATTAGCAATTATGACAATTTTCATAAATTTGAAACTTAATGAATTGTAGTAACGTAGAATGAATAAAGGAATAAGCAAGGAAGTGGGAAGATGTATAGGCCAATGTTGAAATTGCCGAAAACGAAATATGAAAAGATTTGGGATTATTTCGGTGGCGGGTTATTTGTACTGTCCATTCTTTATATTTTTGTAATGTGGGGCAAACTCCCCGAAGAGATTCCAGGTCATTTTAATGGAGCAGGAGAAGTTGATCGTTGGGGTTCAAAAATGCTATGGATCTTGCTAGTGTTACTTGAAAAAGCTCCTCATATGCATAATTACCCGGCACGCTTAAACGAAAGTAATGTAGAGGCATTTTATTTGAATAGCCGAAAAGGCTTGAATGAAATAAAAAACCTCTGTCTAATTTTATTTGCGGCTATATCATTCCAAATGATACGTATTGCACTAGGGAAGGCAGAAAATATCGGTTGGTGGTTCTTACCAATCGTGCTAATTGTAATAGCCATTCCGATTATTAAAGGAATAGTAGCGACTACAAAAATAAAGTAGTTGTAAACTTTTAACGCTCGAGAAAATTGTTCGAGCGTTTTTTTATACGAAAATGGCACTAAATCAGCTATACTATCAAAACTAAGAGAAAATTGTATTGATAATTAGAAGAGGTGTCAAAACTATGCAAAAGAAATTTAAAATTAAGGATGGACTGTCCATTGCCATTCATAATCAACCACAGGAGATGCAATTAGAGGGAATATCCCAAACAGGAAATGCACCACATGATCGAATAATTGCCTTTGTATTTAATATTGATGAAATGGTAATGTATTTACAGAATGCACTAAAGTTAAACACTCTTACGGAACAAGGCTATTTATTTTTTGTTTATCCGAAAAAGGGGAATAAGAAGTATGAACAGTTTATCCATCGCGATGAAATCTTCCCAGCAATTCAAGTGGACGAGGAAAAATACATTGTTGGCAGTGATTATAAATTTGCAAGTCTTATGTCGTTAGATGAGACATTTTCTATATTAAGTATTAAGAGAGATGGCAAGGGACGCGGCAAGAAGAAGACAGCGAGTAGTCAGTGCGTTAGTGACTATGAAGGTATGATTCCTCAATTGCGTGATTCACTTGCTGAAAATCCGGATGATTTAACATTTTATGATGGATTAACTCCGGGGTATCAAAAGGACTGGGCTCGTTATATCTATAGTGCGAAAAAGGAAGAGACGCAAGTAGCACGATTAGAGGAGATGCGTGAAATTATTAGATTAGGCTACAAAACAAAGGAATTATACCGTAAGGCAAAGGCCGAGGGTAAAGCATAAATAACATATAAAGATATACACTTGGCAATAATACTATGTTGAAAAGGGGACTGCGTATGAAAAACACTTATATTGAGCAAGTAGATGAAAAATGGCAGGAGGGTTTTGCTAAACTTGTAGATGTGGTAGAAAGCAATTTACCAGAGGGTTTTGAAGAAAATATGTATTATGACATGATAAGCTATGTTGTCCCATTATCTACTTATTCGAAGGGCTACCATTGTACACCCAATACTCCGTTACCCTTTATAAGTCTTGCTGCGCAAAAACGTCATATTGCAGTTTATCATATGGGCATTTATGCAGATCAAGCGTTACTCTCGTGGTTCCAGGAGGAGTATGCGAAACGAGTACCGACGAAACTCAATATGGGGAAAAGCTGTATTCGTTTTACAAACACTAAAAATATTCCGTATGAATTAATTGGAGAGCTTGTTTCGAAAATGACACCAGCACAATGGATTACAAAATATGAAGGGGAGTTAAACAAATGAAAAGTGCCACTACATTTTTAATGTTTCAGGGTCAAGCCAATGAAGCGATTCAGCAATATCAACAATGGTTTTCAGAATTACAGGTGGAAAGTTTAACTTATATGGAAGACTCACAACAGGTTGCGATGGCTATTCTTAATTTAAAAGGTTTGAAAATGATGGTGAATGATAGTGTAATAAAGCAAGCATAACTTTACATTTACACCGTCAACTTCTATTTTTATGGAATGTGAGTCTGAAGAAGAAATCGACAGTTTAGTTAGCCAAATTTTAGAGGGTGGACAAGCGTTAATGCCACTTAATAACTATGGGTTTTCTAAGAAATTTGCCTGGATTCAGGATCGTTTTGGTGTATCCTGGCAACTAACGTTTAATTGAATTTAGCTTGTCGTCAAAAGTTAGGGACGATTTTTAAAAAACGAATACTATGTGTATAGGTTGATTGGAGTGGAGACTAGGCGACTCCTTGGGGATTAGCGAAAAGAGGAACGAAGGCTAAAACCATCACATCCTTTGATAACGCCTTCGTGACCAACATCATGTTGGCCCGAGACCCTGGAGCGCAGCGAAGCGAAGCGGCTCATCGGACGCCCCCAGGAAGCTTTGCTCTGTGCGAAAGCGAAGCGACAGCAACAAATGTTTTCTGCGCGAAAGCGAAGCGGCAGCGATAAAAGCGCCAAGTCGGAACGGAAATCAACTCCACGTTATGGTGATGAGCCATAGACATGAATAAATAGACGGAATAAGCTCTTATGCAAGTAGAGAATGATACAAAATCCGTTGCAATAAGGCTTAATCATATTAAAAGGAGAATAGCATATGGTAGTAACTTTAGTGAGGCACGATATAAAATATGCTGAAGCGATGCATGCACTGTCCTCTATGCCTCAGGTTCGAGATGCACTAGGGTTACCTGCTGGCAAAGTGGAAGATACGATTAATTTTATTAAACGTGAATGTGTGGACGAAGAAGCTGGAAAGACAGTCCCTCGAGTTGTTCTGGATGAGGAAGGACAACTTATTGGTGTGACGGCATTAATGTTTATTGATCACAATAAAAAGAGCTGTCATATTGGCTCATGGCTTGGCTATGAATTCTGGGGAAAAGGCTATAATCTTCAATCAAAAGTTGCGATTTTAGATATTGCATTCTTTGAGTTAGGGCTAGAGCGTGTTTTTGCAGGAGCTAGAAAGGTCAATATACGCTCACAAAAGGCGCAGGAAAAGTTGTCATTTATTCGATTAGGAGTTGAGAAGGATTTTCCGCAGGAGCATTCATGGCTAGAGGTCAAAGAAAAGCAGCCATGTGTTTTAAATGTTTTTGAGCGGGAAGATTTTGTTCGATATCGCACAGCCCTAAAGAAAGTGGAAGGTGTGCGTGAAGACTATTTACCACAATTATTATTAGCTGATGAAAGTGAAGTCGCTGTTCGAGAATATTTAAATGACGGTGAATTATACGAAATTAAATGCGGTGAGGAATTAGCGGGTGTAGCGTTACTTCTTGAACAGTCTGAAACGACAGTTGAGTTAAAAAATATTGCGATTGTACCGAAGTATCAAGGTAAAGGGCTTGGGAAAGAAGCACTGCGACAAATAACAACAGTTTGTCGATCTCATGGATATAAAACGATAATAGTTGGAACTGCAAATTCTAGTATTGATAATATTGCCTTCTATCAAAAAGCTGGTTTTCGTATGGAAGCAATTGAAAAAGATTTTTTCAGTAATTACCCAGAGCCAATCTATGAAAATGGAATTCGTGCACTAGATATGATTTTCTTTTCAAAGGCATTGTAAAGTAATATAGACATAAAGAAATACCCGTCCAACTTTGAGTTGTGCGGGTATTTTTATTCGCCAAGCAACAATGCCATCAACTTTTCTTTCGAATGTAAAAAATCATCTAGAGTATAGCGATCTAGGACGGCTAAATAGGCTTGTAGTGCTTCATATAATACGCCTTTTAGCTGACATTCTGGTGCAATTTTACATAGATTATTTTCTTTATCAAAGCATTCGACAAGATGAAAATCCTCTTCTGTATGGCGTACTATTTCACCAATTGTAATGGTCTTTGGATCAATTGCTAGGCGAATTCCTCCGCCACGCCCTCGAATCGTTTCAATATAGCCCAATAATCCAAGTTGGTGTGTCACCTTCATTAAATGGTTTTTCGATATATTATAAGCATCTGAAATTTCTTGGATAGTTGATAATTGGCCATCTTCCTTCGCACCTAAATATATGAGCGTTCGAAGAGAGTAATCTGTGTATAAAGTTAAGCGCATAAGAACACCCTACTTTCTATAGTTCAAAATAATTATAGCATTTTTACCTTGAAGTATTATAAATTCAATACTTTTTTAAAGATGTATTTAAAATACATTAATTATGTCCATTTTGTTAAAGATGTATTTTAAATATTGCTTTAAGGGATTGATAGCGTTATATTGTAATCACGAAAGGATGGTATGCGATATGTTAAAACAAGAAACAGTACAAACTATTAAAGCAACAGTTCCTGTATTAGAAGTTCATGGAGTCGAGATTACTAAAACGTTTTACAAAAATATGTTTCAAGCTCATCCAGAGTTATTAAATATTTTTAACCATACAAACCAAGAAAAAGGTCGTCAGCAAACAGCGTTAGCAAACACGGTTTATGCTGCGGCAGTCCATATTGAAAATTTAGAAGCAATTTTACCAGCGGTAATGTTAATTGCCCATAAACACCGTAGTCTAGGTATTTTACCTGAGCACTATCCAATAGTAGGAGAAAACTTACTAAAAGCGATTAAAGAAGTGCTAGGTGATGCAGCAACAGATGACATCATTAATGCTTGGGCTGAAGCATATGGTGTCATTGCGGATATCTTCGTTCAAGTAGAAGAAGAGCTATATCAAAAAGCTGAGGGTAATGGCGGATGGCGCTTATTTAAACTGTTGAAAGTGGCGAAAAAAGTAGTAGAGAGTGATCTTGTAACATCTATTTACTTTGAAAATGAAGATGGTTCTCCTCTACCAGCTTATGAGCCTGGTCAATATATCAGTATCCGTGTGAAAGTACCAGGTGAAGAATATTTAATGAACCGTCAATATACACTTTCACAGGCAAGTACTAAAAACGGCTACCGCATTTCGGTAAAACGCGAAAGCGATCATACGCCAAATGGTAAAGTATCGAACTTTATTCACGACGTATTAGAAGTTGGGGATTTAGTAGATGTAAGTGCTCCAGCAGGGCTGTTTGTCTTAGAAGAAACTTCGGCACCACTTACATTTGTAAGTGGTGGTATCGGTGTAACTCCATTAAACAGTATGCTTCAATCACTAAAAGATGATGTGGCAAATGAAGTGAGCTTTATCCAATGTGCACGCAATGAAAAAGTTGTAGCATTTAGCGATGACATTAAAGAGAAAGTAAATGTGCTTCCAAATGCAACATATACAGCGTTATATTCGGATGAAGATAAGAAAATCACAAAAGAATTATTAGCTGAAAAAGTAGCCAATAATGCAGATGTTTACGTATGTGGACCTGTTGGCTTTATGGAAGCAGTTATTAAAAATTTACATGAGATTGGCGTGAAAGACGAAAAAATTCATTATGAATTCTTTGGTCCAGCAATGCAATTAGCAAAATAAAATTCAAAATTGTGGTGACGTGCTCCTATTTAAAAGCACGTCATCTTTTTAATTTCATAAAGAATTAGTCTTTAAAATAATCTGGTCGGTGAAATCCTTCGTAGTCTTTATTGGATTCAATAAATTTCTGGAAATCTGCAGAATGATATGCCTCAATTAAATCCTTTACAAACTTTTTATCTTTATCCTCAGTACGAACTGCTAATAGGTTTTGATATTCGAAGGGTGGGTCCTCTAATGCTAAGTTCGATGATAGTTTTCTTCCAGATGACAAAATAAAGTTACCGTTTACAAGTGCAAAATCTACGTCAGACAGTGAACGTGGCAATTGTGCTTGCTCCATTTCAACGAATTCAATGGTGTATACGTATTTAGTGATATCTTGTTTACTCACTGCAATGGGTGAATAACCTTCTTTTAATTCAATCCATCCAAGATTGTCTAAGATTCGTAGGGCACGTGCAATATTAGCTGGATCATTAGGGATTGCTACTGTGTATTCTTTATTTTTTTCTAAACGGTCGATAGAATCAAAGCGGTCTGAATAGATTCCCATTGGTGCAGTAGGAACTTTAAGTATTTCTGTCAAATCTAAATGCTTCTCTTTTTTAAAGTTTTCCAAATAGGCCGTGTGCTGAAAAATATTAGCATCAATCGAGCCATCTCCTAAAGCGATATTGGGCTGGATAATATTACTGAAATTAATTGTTTCGATTGTGTATCCTTTTTCTTTTAGTATCGGTGCAATGCCATATTGAAATTGGTCGCTGTATGGACCAGGTGTAAAACCTATTTTAATTGTTTTATTTGATGTTTCTTGTGCAGTCCCGTTTGAATTACAAGCTGCTAATACTAATATCAATAGCATGGTACTTAAAATGAAAAGAAGTCGTTTCATTATTTTGTCCTCCTAGAAAAGTAATGTTGACACTGACTACTAGATATAAGCAATAAAAAAACGCGTAAACGACAATTGTTTACACGCCTCCGGTGATTCCGGTCAGTAACTACTTTAATACCAATTGGATTAGTAGGATTATAACAAACGCTTTTTTATAAATCAATAAGGATTTTAACTTCTTTCAGTAAATGCCTTTTACATAGACAAAACACATTGCTGACGCTACGCTTTAGCGCAAAAAACAATTGTTTGCCTAAAGTCTTCGGACGTAATTATGTCGATGCATAATTGATAAATGATTTTTAAAATATACTTGACTTATTGGTTTTATTTGGTTTAATATGTAAATTAATTTATATAATGTGGCGACTGAAAAAATCGGAGCTTTGGTTTTAGGACTAAAAGCTCCGATTTTGTTTTTTATTGGCCATAAAAAATATTCATAGTGACCATAAAAATGGAGCTCTCATTAATGTCTTAAGCGTAGATTTGCGAAGGAGATTTGGTGGGAGCTTTTTGTGTTCATGAAAAAGGAGTTGGAGATAATAAATGTCTTTTAGTGGAAGTTTGAAAGATGGAAGAAGTGTGTGGCTGGACGGAGTAAAAGTGGACGTAACAACTCATCCAGCCTTTATGGGGACATTAGAAACTATCACGTATTTATTAGCACTTCTAGATGATGAGAACAATCAAAGTATTGCTGGTTTTAAAAGTCCGAAAAGTAATCGGTTTGTTCATAGTGCATTTTATATTCCACGTAGCTATGAGGATTTAATAAAACGTAAGAAAGCATTTGCTCTATGGTCGAATAAAACCTATGGAGTGATGAGCCGTTTATCAGATTATGCTAATTCTCTAATCACCGGATACTATTTGGATCGTCATCAGTTTGCGCAATATGATGCTGGGTTCGTTGAAAAAATAACGAAATATTATGAGTTAGCTAGAGACGAGCGGCGAATTGTTACTACTGCAATTTTGGATCCACAAATTAATCGTTCGAAACCAGCAGAAGAGCAAGATGAAGATGCATTATTGCGTATTATACGGGAGACCGAGGAGGGGGTAGTTGTACGAGGGGCTAAAATGATTGCAACTGGTGCTCCTTATGCACATGATGTCATTGTCACCTCTCCGCAAAAATTATCACCAAGTCAAATAGCACAAGCAAATATGTTTATTGTGCCATTAAACTTACCTGGACTACAAATCGTTTGTCGAGAATCATTTGCTTCAAATAAAGGGCATCATAAATTAAGTTCAAGATTCGATGAAATGGACGCTGTTTTATTATTTGACGATGTTCTAATTCCGTGGGATAGGGTGCTTATTAAGGGTTCACCTGAAGGCGTATTGAAAGCTCATCGGCATCAGCAACTCGATGCGCTAGCACAGCATCAAACGGTGGTTCGTTTGCTATCAAAATTAGAATTTATTGCTGGAGTTACAACGGCAATAGCTCAATCAATTGGTGCAGATTACTTTCTACATGTTCAGGAGAAAATAGGGGAGCTTTATACACAAATTGATAGTATTGAAGCTTTATTAATTTCATCAGAAAAAGAAGGGCATCTAAATGAGCAGAATGTTTATTTACCTAATATTACTCCGCTACAAACAGCAAGAAATTTAGGTACCCATTTCTATAGCCATGCTCTAGATATTTTAAAGCAGATTGGTGCAGGAGGCTTTATTCAATTATCGTCAACTCCGATTTTAGAAAATCATGAATTATACCCGTTATTTTCTAAATACTATAAAGGGGCTAAGGTAGATGCACGAACAAAAGAAAATTTATTTAGAATCGGGTGGGAACTTATTGGCAGTCAACTTGGCTCACGTCACGATTTATACGAACGGTTCTACACGGGAGATCCAATTCGGGTTTATGCATTGCAGTATGAAACTTATGATAAGTCCTATTTGAAAAATAAGTTAAATCATTTTTTGATTAATTTGATTGAAAGGGAGGTAAACGAAGATGAATACGCCGATTCCGTATTTGCAGAGGTTGAATAATGGGCGAACAGTTTGGTTAGAAGGGGAGATTGTTAATGATTTAGAAAACCATAAGGCCTTTAAAGGGACTGTTCAAACAATACAGCATTTATTAAATTTACAAACAGTGGAGCCGACAAAATCGATTTTAACGTATGAAACGGAAAAAGGTGCAAATGCTCATTTATCTTTTTTAGTTCCAACATCAATCAATGATTTGAAAAGGAAAAGTTTAGCTTATAAATGCTGGGTAGATGAAACATTTGGGGTGATGAGCCGTTTATCCGAATATTCTCGTTCGCAGTTAGTAGGTTGGTATGCAAGTAGACAACAATTAGATGTTTTGTCACCGGGCATTGCAACAAAGCTTGAAAAACTATACGAAGCGGCACGTGATTTAGATTTATTATCAACGGTAGCAGCACATGACCCGCAAAAGAACCGTTCTAAATCTGTAGAAGAGATAGAGCATGGGGAGTTGCGTGTAGTTACTAAAAATGAAGAAGGAATTTTTGTGAGCGGTGCCAAAACAATTGCTACAGCAGCGCCATATGTAGATGAATTGCTCATAACCTCTTATCATAAGCGAGGATTAGACGAAGCGCCAATGGCAAATATATTTTATGTTCCAACCTCAGCTCAAGGGCTACATATGGTATGTCGAGAATCGTTTGCTTCTACTGATACAAGCAACCATCCTTTAAGCTCTCGTTTTGATGAAATGGATGCTGTCTTAATTTTTGATAATGTTCTAATCCCTTGGGAAAAGGTGTTGGTAGCAGAAGATCCTGAATTAGCTTGGAAGCTGCGAATTGAAACGGCATCATCCTTGTTAAGTCAGCATCAAACGGTTGTACGCCTGATTAGTAAATTAGAATCTGTAGTAGCAATTGGCAACGAATTAGCCGAAACAGCTGGAGTGACGGAGTTTTTACATGTAAAAGAGAAATTAAGTGAGCTAATCATACAGTTAGAAACTATAAAGGGTTTATTAAATGCGGCTGAATATGAAGCTGTCGAACACAATGGAATTTATCTACCTAAACAACGATTTTTAACGACTGCCCGAAATTTAGGTACACGTTATTATCCACGTGCTTTGGAAATATTACAGCAAATTGGAGCAAGTGGATTACTGCAAGTGCCATCTACTATTCAAGAAATCGATGGGCCAATAGCTGACAAGTTACAGGCGTATTATGGAGGTACACATACAAGTGCATTTTCAAGAACCAAGTTTATTAAACTAGCTTGGGATTTAATAGGTAGTCAGCTTGGAGCGCGTCACGAATTATATGAACGTTTTTATTCAGGTGATCCTGTTCGTACCTTTGCAGCGCAATATCAAAACTATAGTGAAAAGGACCGACTGTTAAAGTTAGTTGAAGAATTTAATTAGGTAAGGAGAGAGTACTATGAAACCACATTTTTATTGGTTTGCTCCTACAAATGGAGATGGAAGGTATTTAGGGTTAAAGCAGCCTGAAAGAGAGCCGACCTTTGAGTATTTAGTAGATGTAGCTCAAACGGCAGAAAAAGCAGGATTTGAAGGGATTTTGATTCCTACAGGTATTCCATATTTAGATTCATGGCTTGTAGGGTCTGCTATCATTCATAAGACAAAGTATATAAAACCGTTAATTGCATTTAGACCCGGCTTTGTTTCACCGACAGTTGCATCTAAAATGGCAGCAACTTTAGATCAATTTTCGAAGGGAAGAGTGTTGGTCAATGTTGTAACTGGAGGTTCAGAAAAAGAGCTAGCCCAAGACGGTGATTATTTATCACATCAACAACGCTATGAACGTACAGATGAATTTTTAACTGTAGTGAAAGAAACATGGCGAGGAGAATCGTTTCATCATGATGGCGAGTTTTTTAATGTAACTGAAGGAAAGTTGATTCCTGCTCTCTATCAAGAAAAAGGGATTCCTATTTATTTTGGCGGTTCTTCCGATGTGGCTAAGGAAATAGCTGCTAAAGCTGCAGATGTTTATTTGCAATGGGGGGAGCCAATTGCAGGCATTCAGGAGCAAATTCAAGACGTTGAAAATCGAGCTAAAAAGTATAATCGTCAATTAGAGTACGGTATTCGAATTCATATAGTTGTACGGGATACAGAACAAGAGGCTTGGGATGCTGCTTATAACATTATTAGTAAAATTGATAACCCTGTACAATCGAATCTTAATCGATATTATGAAACGGTAGATTCCGTGGCTCAAAAAAGAATGAACGTTCTTACTGCTGAAAACGAGCGATTTGATCAATACAGTTGGGCAGGTATTGGGAAAATTCGAAAAGGTGCAGGAACCGCCATTGTTGGTACACCAGAGCAAGTGAAAGCAGGATTGCAAGCGTATATTGATATCGGTGTAACGCACTTTATTTTATCGGGCTTCCCTCATAAAGAGGAAGCGGAAATTTTCGGTGAAAAGGTATTGCCATTATTTGAATAAATGGAGTGATCGTTGAATGGAATTTGTTATTTGGGGCGCAAATTTAGCAGGTGGATTTTTACGTTCTAGGATAGAGCAAAATACAGAAGGAAGCTTTGAGTACAATCAGAAATTGATAAAATTAGCTGAAAAGTTAGATATAAATGCTGTTTTATTTCCGATTCGATATATAGGGAATATTGGTGGTAATGGTAGTGCTGAAGAAGGACAGCTGGATGCCCTAACGATTGCGGCAGCGTTATTTGCTGAAACGAAAAATATTCACTTTATAGCAGCTGTTTTGCCTGGGTTCATCCATCCGGCAACTTTAGCCAAAATAGGCTCAACGATAGACGTCATTTCAAATGGGAGATTTCATATTAATTTAGTGAGTGGCTGGTTTAAAAAAGAACAAGAAACCTTTGGTATTGAGTGGATCAACCACGAAGATCGCTATCGCCGTTCAACAGAGTATTTAGAGGTATTGAAAGGTCTTTGGTCACAAGATAACTTTAGCTACGAGGGAGATTTCTATACAATAAAAAATGCGACGCTTACACCAAAACCAATTCAAAAGCCATATCCTCCAATTTATCAAGGCGGTAATTCAGAGGACGCTCAAGTTATGGCGGGTGCGCACAGTGATGTTTATTTTATGAACGGAGCTCCGATTGTAGAGTTGCAAAAACAGATTGAAAATGTAACAGAGATAGCAAAAAAAAATGGTCGGACGATAAAATTTGCTGTTAATGGATTTGTGATTGCCCGTAAAACTTCTGAAGAAGCGTTCCAAGAATTTCAATCTATTATTGACCATGCCGATGAGGAAGCAATCCTGCAGTTCCAGAATCGCAAAGAAACGTTAGGGATGTGGAAAAATGCCACTCAGTTAAGTGATTTTGTAGCTAATAATGAAGGTTTTCGTACAGGGTTAATCGGTAGTTATGATGAAGTAGCTACTAAATTACAAGAATTAAGTAGCATTGGTATTGAAAAGGTGCTAATTACATTTAAAGAGCCGTTAAAGGAATTACCGGAATTTCATGAACATGTTATCACAAAACTGAATAAAAGTATTTTTAACCTTTAAAACATTGTAATTCTATAGGTTAAATACAAAATGGAGGGATGTTATAATTACAAATTTTTCGAAGAGATGTATTAGTAAGAAGTTGTATTTGATGCGTTTCATCCGGATCCTTGAGATGTGGGGAATTAAAAATATACAGACCCTTGTTATAAGAAGCGGTTATCTGCACTTGTAGCAAGGGTTTTTGCATGCATAGATACGAAAAATTATTAGATTTTTCAAAGTTGTAAAAAAAAGTAATTGAATTCATAGTAAAACAAGTGGTAATATACCTTATAAGAATACTAGGATATCGGAAGGGGAATGGTAAATGGGTCAAATGATTATTACAGGACTTATTTGTGGAGCTTTGCTTGGATTTGTTATGCAGCGGGGGCGTTTTTGCTTAACTGGCGGATTCCGCGATATGTATTTGGCAAAAGATAACCGTATGTTTTACGCATTACTTATTGCAATAGCAATTCAAAGTGTGGGTGTATATACATTAATTAGTTTGAAGGTGTTTGAATTCAATGCTGGTTCTTTACCAATCGTAGCTGTTATTGTTGGTTCATTTATTTTTGGAATTGGCATTATTTTTGCAGGTGGTTGTGCAACAGGGACTTGGTATCGTGCAGGAGAAGGTTTAATTGGCAGTTGGATTGCGCTAGCTGGTTATATGCTTGTAGCAGCAATGGTGAAATCGGGCGTATTGTTGCCAATGGATAAGGCTATTAAAGAAACGAGCATTGAAAGTAATTCTATTGCCGAGACAATTGGCGTAAACAACTGGTTGATTATAACGATTTTTGTAGTAGTTGTTGCTTTTATCATTTACCGTGAGCTAAAGAAACCACGAGTGAAGATCCCAGGGTTAAAGCCGAAGAAAACGGGATTAGCGCATATTTTATTTGAAAAACGTTGGCATCCATTTATTACTGCAACAATTATTGGTGTGATTGCGACTTTAGCGTGGCCATTAAGTGTTGCTACTGGTCGCATAGGTGGATTAGGCATTACAACACCTTCTGCTAATATTTTGCAATTTTTAGTGACTGGACAAATAAGCTTCATCAACTGGGGTGTTTTCCTAGTGCTAGGGATTTTTTTAGGATCATTATTCGCAGCAAAAATGAGTGGTGAATTTAGATTCCGTATTCCAGATACAAAAACAGCGATTAACAGCTTTTGTGGTGGACTTTTGATGGGATTAGGCGCAGGTCTAGCAGGAGGTTGCTCAATTGGTAATGGATTGGTGATGACAGCGATGATGACTTGGCAAGGTTGGATTTCATTAGGATTTATGATTTTAGGTACATGGACAGCATCTTACTTTGTATTCGTTCGACCAAGTAAAAAAGCTAAGCAAGCCGCTCGCGTAATAACAGCGTAAAAAAGGAGTGTTTTTATATGAAAAGAACATTAGAAGTGATGGGGATGGTTTGTCCATTTCCTTTAGTAGAAGCAAAAGAAGCTATAAAAGATTTAAATTCAGGCGATGAATTAGAAGTGCAATTTGATTGCACACAAGGTACAGAATCCATTCCTCGTTGGGCTGCTGAAGAAGGGCACGAGGTAACAGAGTATGAACAAGTTGGCGAAGCTGCTTGGACAATAACTATTAAAAAGAAATAAGTCTTCCCAAAGTCTATTTAAGCGGGAAATTCGATGATAAAATCGTCGGATTTCTCGCATTTTTTTTTGCAACTGAAAGATAAGAAAATAAAGGTAACAATCTGAAAGGGACAGATAAAACGTTGATACAAGAGGGAAATGACGTTGTGAGGCTGATTAAAAAAATTCGAGCCTGCATGTTGACATTATACCTAATGGGGTATATTATGAATCACGTAAGCAAGTTCAATCGATCGTTATGAAAGGAGGCGTGATAGTATGGCTTACGGTACAAAAACAGCTAATCGAGTGAAGCGAATAGAAGGTCAATTACGTGGTGTTTTACGCATGATGGAAGAAGAAAAAAACTGTAAAGATGTGATTACACAGCTATCTGCCGTGCGTTCTGCGGTTGATCGGACTATTGGAGTAATTGTAAGTGAAAATTTATTGGAATGTGTAACGACTGCTGAAGGGGATGCGGAAAAAGTGAATATAGTCATCCAAGAAGCGATGGATTTAGTCGTGAAAAGCAGATAAATTTATATACCCTAAATAGTATGCGGAAGGAGGCAGTGTTACTTGGGAATGTGGATTTTACTTGCCGTTGTTATAGCGTTTTTCGTTTGGCGAATGAAACCGGCGAAAGGAGTGCAGTCAATTTCGGCGGCGCAATTGAAAAATATTTTGCATGATAAGGATAAAGTTTTTATCGATGTCCGTACACCAGCTGAATATAAGGGTCGTAATATCTCGCAATTTAAAAATATGCCACTTGGTTCAAGTTTTGATAAATTACCGAAGGATAAAGAGGTAGTGGTTATTTGTCAAAGTGGGATGCGTAGTAGTCAGGCGTGTAAGCAATTAAAAAAACAAGGATTTGAACGTGTAACAAATGTCCGTGGAGGCATGAGCGCGTATTAGGAGGAGAACGGCATGAAGGAAATTTCAACAAAGGAAGTACAACAAGCTTTAGAGCAAGGTCAGGCAATTAATTTAGTTGATGTACGTGAAGTAGATGAAGTGGAGTCAGGTCACATTCCAGGAATTATTCATATCCCACTGGGCTTACTTGAATTTCGTATGCATGAGCTAAATAAAAATGAATCATATGTTATGGTTTGTCGATCAGGTGGTCGTAGTGGCAGTGCTACTCAGTTTTTAGAAAGCCAAGGCTTCGATGTATCTAATATGGTTGGTGGCATGCTTGCTTGGGATGGTGAAGTAAAGTAAGAAGATCCATGGAACCTGTAGCGTTTGCTATATTTTTTTAGTAAAAATAATACCCATGTAGGTATGAGGGAGGAAGTTATGAGTATTAAGGCGGATTTTCAACTAGATGCCAAGGGGCTTTCTTGTCCTATGCCGATTGTTAAAACGAAAAAGGCGATGGCTGATTTAGTAGATGGTCAAATTTTAGAAGTATCAGCAACAGATAAGGGCTCGAAGGCGGATATTGCTGCATGGGCCGAATCTGTGGGTCATCAATACATTGGGACAGTGGAAGAAGAAGGTGTGCTTAAACACTACATTCGTAAATGCTCAGACGGCACAACGGATGAGCAAACATTTGAACGAACAATTGGGTTAGGAGAGGCGATAGAAAGAGAAGGTCTTATTCTCGATGTTCGCGAGGAGGCAGAGTTTGCTTTTGGACACATCGAGGGAGCGAAATCTATTCCGATGGGTGAACTAGATGCACGTCTTTCTGAACTTGATAAAGAGCAAGAGATTTATGTCGTATGTCGAACAGGAAAGCGTAGTGATTTAGCTGCTCAAAAGCTTACGGCACACGGCTTTACAAAGGTATTTAACGCTCTACCAGGTATGACTTCCTGGACGGGTGATTTAACTTCTTTCAGCTCCGCTGAAATAGAGGAACTCAGTCTAAGAACGCCACGTCCTGTGGCAACGACTGAGTGACCAACCTCGTGTTGGGCTAAAGCCTCCGGCGGATGTCACGGAATCGGAAAGGAGCTCTTTGTGCAAGCACAAAGCCGATTCCGGACGCAATTATGCCGGGACATAATTGATCAAAAAAACATTTAGGAGGAATTTATTATGTCAAATAAAGTAGCGATTATTGCAAGTAACGGTGGTCTTTTCGATGCGTATAAGGTGTTCAATATTGCAACGGCAGCGGCGGCTACAGAGAAAGAAGTAGCTATCTTCTTTACATTCGAAGGGCTAAATTTAATTCATAAACAAGGAATGCATGCTTTACCTATGCCTGCGGGAGCGGAGCATTATGCAGAAGGGTTTGCTAAAGCTAATGTACCGGCAATTCCTCAATTAGTGGAAATGGCACAAGAATTAGGTGTGAAATTTATCGCGTGTCAAATGACTATGGATGTAATGGGCTTATCGAAAGATGATTTTGTTGAAGGTATCGAGGTCGGGGGAGCCGTGACGTTCTTAGAGTTTGCAAAAGATGCAGCACCGTCATTAACATTCTAATTAATTTGAAGCTAAACTAACAATACAGGCGGAGAGGGCAACCTTTCCGCTAAAAAAATCATCAAAACTATACCTTGGGGGGGTAATAAGAGTGTCAGTTTTAAAATGGAGTGCAGCGCAGGTAGCGAAAAAAGTAATTAATAATGAAGAATTATTTATTTTAGATGTTCGAAATGCAGATGCGTTCGAAGATTGGAAAATTGATGGCCATAAATTTGAATACCTTAATATTCCGTATTTTGAGCTGTTAGACGGCGTAGAGGATATTTTACCGAAGATACCAGCTGATAAAGATGTGTTAGTCGTTTGTGCGAAAGAAGGTTCATCGCTGATGGTTGCTGAGATGTTATCGGAAGCAGGACGTGCTGTGGCTTATTTAGAAGGTGGAATGAAAACGTGGAGTGAATATTTAGAACCTATTAAAGTTGGAGATTTAACAGGTGGTGGTGAGCTTTATCAATTTGTACGTTTAGGGAAGGGTTGCCTTTCTTATATGGTCATCTCTGAGGGTGAAGCAGCGATTATCGATGCTGTGCGTTTTACAGACGCATTCACAAGCTTTGCAGAAGAGAAAAATGTAAAGATTAAATATGTGTTCGATACACATTTACATGCTGATCATATTTCTGGTGGTCGACATATAGCAGCTACTACTGGTGCGACGTATTATTTACCACCAAAAGATGCGGAAGAGGTTGTGTTTGACTATACACCTTTGCTTGACGGAACAACTGTAAAAGTTGGTGCCTCTAAAATTGATGTAGGAGCGATTTATTCGCCTGGTCATACAATTGGTTCAACGTCATTTGTTGTGGACAGTAAGTATTTATTAACTGGAGATATTTTATTTATTGATTCAATTGGACGCCCTGATTTGGCGGGCCTTGCAGAAGACTGGGTTGGTGATTTACGCGAAACACTGTACAAACGATACAGAGAATTATCGGATGATTTAATAGTTTTACCGGCTCATTTTATGATTATTGATGAACTGAATGAAGATGGGACTGTAGCAAAACATCTTGGACAATTATTTGCTGAAAATCACGGCTTAAATATTATAGATGAAGCAGAATTCCGAAGTGTCGTAACAGAGCATTTGCCTCCACAGCCAAATGCATATCAAGAAATTCGTCAAGTAAATATGGGGAAGATTACCCCAACGCAGGATGAGCAAACAGAGATGGAGATTGGTCCGAACCGCTGTGCAGTTCGATAGTTAAATTTTATAAAAGAATGTTGAAATGCGATGATTACGCATGCATGGTCATAGCGTTTAATACCGCGAAGCGAAGGCGCTCATCCTTCGTAAAGTCGTGAAAAAACAAACAGAACCGGCAAAATCGCTTACAACATTTGCCGTTCCAAAGGAGAAAAATATGAAATCAAACTTACAACTAGACGCAAAGGGTTTATCTTGTCCGATGCCTATAGTGAAAACAAAAAAAGCGATAGATACATTAGCTTCAGGGGAAATTTTAGAGGTTCAAGTAACAGATAAGGGGGCTCTAGCGGACATCCCTGCTTGGGTAAAAGCAGGTGGTCATGCAATTTTAGACAAATCTGAAGATGCTGGTGTCATTACTTTCTTTATTCAGAAAGCTTAAGACTGGTGGGGGTTGTCTCTTCTATTTGAAGGTAGAACAACCCTCCTTTCATTTATTATTAGTCCTTAGTGAAGTAACCAGAAAGAAGGGAAAGTATGGATTTGGCATGGGTCATTACAATATTTTTAATTGGCTTTGTAGGTTCGTTTGTATCAGGTATGCTAGGAATTGGCGGAGCAATTATTAAATATCCAATGTTATTATATATCCCACCTTTACTTGGTTTTGCAGCATTTTCAGCACATGAGGTATCGGGGATTAGTGCAGTAGAAGTGTTGTTTGCTTCTATGTCAGGGGTATGGGCATATCGAAAAGGTGGATATTTAAATAAATCACTGATTATATATATGGGTGGTGCTGTGTTAGTAGGTAGTTTCGTTGGTAGTTATGGCTCCAAATTTTTATCTGAAGAGGGAGTTAACATCGTTTATGGTGTATTGGCGTTGATTGCTGCGGTGATGATGTTTATTCCTAAGAAGCGAATTGACGACAAGCCTTTAGATGAAGTAACGTTCAATAAAACAGTAGCAGCCGTGTTAGCCTTTATAGTTGGTATTGGATCAGGGATTGTTGGGGCAGCTGGTGGTTTCTTGTTAGTACCTATTATGCTAGTGGTTTTAGGAATACCAACGCGTATGACAATCGCTACAAGCCTTGCTATTACCTTTATATCCTCAATAGGCGGGACGATTGGAAAATTGATGACGGGACAAGTTAATTACTATCCAGCGATCATTATGATTGTAGCTAGCTTAGTAGCTGCTCCACTAGGTGCAAAAGCGGGGAAAACATTAAATACAAAGATTTTACAAGCTATTTTAGCGGTGCTTATATTGGCAACTGCTATTAAAATTTGGATGGATATATTGTAGGAGGCAGTAGCATATGAAAATTGAGGTTTTTTCGGATTTTACATGTCCATTCTGCTATATTGGAAAACGGGAATTGGAACGTGCTATTGACATGGCGGGTTATTCAGGGCAGGTAGAAATTGAATATAAAACATATCAAATTGGACCGCATACGCCTAAGGAAGACGCACCAACTTTATATGATGGGATGGCTGCGAAATTTAACTCCACATTAAAAGAAGTAAAGGAAATAACTAAAGGAATAGCAATGCGGGCCGAAGAGGTTGGCTTGCGTTACAATTTTGAAGATATGAAAACAGCTCATACTGAAAAAGCTCATCGATTGGCAAAATGGACAAAACAGTTTGGTAAAGAGTTGGGTTATACGGAAGAGCTAATGAGTGGTTATTTTACAGAAGGAAAAGACTTAAACGATGACGGGTTCTTATTAAAAGTCATTGAAAATTTAGGCTTAGACGTTGGAATAGCAAAGGGTGTACTGGCATCAAACGACTTCAGGGAAGCTTTAGACAGAGATCGTTATGATGCCCAACAATTAGGTGTACAAAGTGTTCCGTTCTTTGTTTTTGAAAATCGTTACGGTATTAAAGGTGCAGAGCCAACTGAGGTTTTCGTACGAACTTTACATCAAGCAGCAGAGATAGCTGGTATTCAGCCGGTACTAAAGATGGTAGGTGATGGTGAAGCTATTTGTGTTGATGGTGAATGTAAATTATAAGGGAACGTTATAATGCCGGGTGCAATGCTGTGCTCGGCATTTTTTTATCCTCATTCAGCGGATATTTTCTGTGCGAAAGCGAAGTGACAGCAACAAATCTTTTCTGTGCGAAAGCGAAGCGACAGCAACAAATCTTTTCTGTGCGAAAGCGAAGCGACAGCAACAATTGCGTTAAGGTGAAATTGATTAGGAAATAATACATACTGCAAGAGGTATTAAGTCTCGTTTGATGTGTTATAGAACAAAAGAATTCATAATTTTATCCTCTAAATGGTTCTATTTACGTGAGGTGTGAGAAAATTCACATCGAAAAACATGCTGTTTTGCTAAAATATAGGTGATTATACAAAGGGGGGTATTATAGATGAAACCTATAGTAGCAGGAGTAGCGGGGACAGTACTGTTAGCAGGTACACTTTTTGTAGGAGCAGTCATTAGCGACAAAATTTTAGGGGATGCTAAAGGAGAAAGCGAAGAAGCCGCTGTACAAACAAAAATACCAACATCAGCAGCTGCTCAGTCAGTTGTCTATGCGCCACCAAGTATTGAGGAAGTACCGGATGGACCTATGAAGGAAACGATATTATATGGCTATGAGCTTGTAAATAATACACATGTTGCCGCAGAAGAATATGTTGGGAATCAGTTGTCTTGCACAAGCTGTCATGCAGGGGCGGGTTATGATGAGCAAGTTTCGTCATTGGTAGGTGTTATGGCGAATTATCCTCAATATATTGCACGCTCTGGTGATGTTGTAACGATTGAGGAGCGTATTAACGGTTGTATGGTTCGTAGTATGAACGGTAAGAAATTTGACATGAATAGTAAAGAGTTAGAAGCAATGGTCTCATACTTCGCCTACATTTCAGAAGGTGTACCTATCGGGGCGGAGCGTGAATGGGTAGGTACAAGTACCATGAAGGACATTCCTATACCGGATGTTAAGAACGGTGAGGAAGTATATGCTCAGTCTTGTATTGCTTGTCACGCAGCTGATGGCTCAGGTACAGGTGCTAATACAGGTCCGGCATTATGGGGAAAAGACTCATTTAATGATGGAGCGGGTATGGCGAGAATGTCGAAAATGGCTGGCTACATCAAAAATAATATGCCGGTGGGTGCAACAGGTACTTTGACAGATCAAGATGCCGCTGATTTAGCAGCCTTTATTTTATCGCAGGATCGACCTGAATGGGGTAATCATGGTAAAGATTGGCCTAAAGGCGGACGTCCTAATGATATTATGAATAAAGAAAAACGGGAGCAAGTTAAAAATGGCACAATAAATTGGGAGCAAGTGCTTTCCACTAACTAATGAAGTAGAATGAAATAATATACGTTTCGATTTACCTTTAGATAATTTTTGTCTAAAGGTATTTTTTTATCTAAAGATGGAAATCTACATCTGAGGCCGTATAGGCGTGTTATCCTTCGATTGCTATATTTAGTAATGGTGATTGTTATTACGGATTTTAGACATAAGGAGGAAGTTTATTATTAAAAAAATGTTGCGAAAGTATGGTTACACAAATGGTGCTTTAACGGGATTTATTTTATTGTTATGGATCAGTGTCTTTTTTATTGGAGGCATATATGGAGCGTATTCATGGGCAATACTTAAATTAGTTTTACCAATCCTAGGGGCGCTAGGGTTGATGATTAATTTGATTATGTCGATTATATCTATAGTTAAAAAGCAGAAAAGTGTAAAGCTGTTTATTAATGTAGTCGTAAACATAATGCTAATTTTTCCAATACTAATGACCATGAATATTATTCCTTTTGCTTACCCGAACACTATTGAACGTGCTCATCCATCTATAACTGTAAGATGGCCATTAACTTCAGAAACTGTAGTAGGGTGGGGCGGTAATGATGTTATAGATAATTTGCCTCATGCAGTGTGGGCATCAGAGAGATGGGCCTATGATTTAGTAATGGAACCATATAGTATTAATAGTGAAAGCAATGAGGATTACGGGATATGGAATAAAGAAATTTACTCACCTGTTTCTGGAATTGTTATTGCTGTTTCAAATAATGAAGCTGACATTACACCAGGGACAGGAGATTTTAAGTCTATAGAAGGAAATTATGTGTACATAAAAATAAAAGAAACAGGTACGTATCTTTTACTCAATCATTTGAAAAAAGGTAGCGTTTCAGTTGAAGTTGGAAATACTGTAGAACCTGGAGATTTCATAGGACGTGTTGGAAATAGCGGTTCATCCTCGGAACCCCATTTGCATATTCACCATCAAAGACAAGATCCGACTAAAGTTATACATCCTATCTTAGCGGAAGGACTGCCTCTATTTTTTCAAGATATAGATGGTAACTCAATGCCGAATAAAGATACTTTTATAAAACCACACCCTTTATTAAAGTAACTATTTCTCAGGTCTCTAGATCTATACAATAAAAGAAGTACAGGGCGTAATTTGTTATACTAGCAGTATTAGGAAGTAGCATCGGAGGTGCCACTGTTGATATATTTGAAATTTGCAATCCAAATCATTGTTGTGTTAGTGCTTATTTATTTTGTAAGTGGTCGATTAATTGGTTCAAACATTAATTTTATGCGCAGGGTTCTTTCTGTAGTCATTAGTGTGACACTAACGTCCTTTGTTTACTGGTATACCTATTTACGTCATACAGACTTTTTGTACGAACCGATGATGCAAACAGTGATAGAGGTTAGTACACTTGTTTGGATTGGCTGCATGCTACTAATCTCGATGTTGCTCTATCTCGTTTTTGAGCTTTTTGATCCAAGTGGTATTACAGCTAGAGACCGTCGGAATGGCAAAAAAAATTTATTATTGCGCCTTCGTAGCTACTGGCGACAGCAAAAACGTTTGCGTCAGGTGTTAAAAATAGCAGTGACAAATGGCGTTGTTCAAACGATTAAATACGCAAGACAACGAGAAAATGAAAAGGAGCTTGCCGTTGCATTAAGGGTAACTTTGGAGCAATGTGGTGGGATATTTATTAAATTTGGTCAGGTGCTTTCTACTCGTAAGGAACTGTTTTCGCCTATCTTTATTGACGAGTTAGAGAAGTTGCAAAATAATGTGAAGCCTTTATCGTCTGAACAGGTAACACAAATTTTAGAAGATTCACTACCTAAGCCTATGAATGAAGTATTTGCAAGCTTTCAAATGGAGCCTATTGCGGCAGCATCTATTGGACAAGTGCATAAGGCGCGATTGAAAAATTTTGATGAAGTCGTGGTGAAGGTACTACGTCCAGAAGTGAAGGGAATTATGCGAGACGATCTCGAAATTTTAGAGGAGTTTGCCAATTGGCTTTCAAAAAAATCAACATGGGCAGAGTCACTTGGCTTTCGAGAGCTTGCAAAAGGATTTGCCGATGGGTTACGCGAGGAAACTCATTTAGATATTGAGGCTCGAAATACTATACAGGTGACGAATGCTCTTGCTAAAAGCGATTATAAGGTGAAGATTCCTAAAATCTATATAGAATATTGTAATGAAAATATTATTGTCATGGAATATGTACAGGGGAAAAGCGTCGCAAATGCTACGGCTGAGTTTAATCGATTTGGAAATAATCGTAGTCAGTTTGCACGGACTGTTTTATATTCTTTCTTTGAACAGATGCTTTTTTCGGGTATTTTTCATGCAGATCCACATCCAGGAAATATTCATATTGATGAGACGGATGGCACACCGATACTACTTGATTTTGGGGCTGTTGGCCGTTTGGGAGCTACACAACAAGAGGGATTAAAGCTAGTTATAATGGGAATTCATCTAAATGATTCAAGTATTTTATTTGACGGCGTAACATTGTTGGTTGAAAATGCTGATCATGCAGAGCGTGCAAAGATAGAGCAGGCAATTGATCAAATTCTTTTGAAAATCTCTTACGTGGACCGAATTCCAACAGAGGAATTAATTCATGCATTATTTACGGTTGTTCGTGATTTCGATCTTGCCTTTTATCCAACAGTAGGTTTAGCGCTGCGTTCATTAGTAACATTGGATGGAACATTAAGGGTAATTGATCCAAGTTTTGATATTTTTACGGAAGCGAAAGATTTTTCATCCGCATATATGCGAGCATCCTTCCTGAAGCCATTTAAAGAACCGATGGCCGCAAAGGAACGTTTACAAGAAGAATTAGCAATGCTTATTCCGACATTGCGAAAAATGCCAAGGCGAATTGACCAGCTCATTCAACGGGTGGAAAGTGGGAAAATTACCTTACATCACGATGTTTTTTCGGATGAGGATAATGCTCGTTTTATAACACATTTGTTTTCCCGTTTAGTCTTACTTCTCGTAGGAATTACCTTTGGAATCATTTCTGTAGCACTTTTAGCAATATCACAATTTATTCTTGACGCGTACGCTGTTTACTTAAATACAGCCGCATACTTAGGATTATTTTTATGTGCTATTCTTTTAGTACGCCTTTCAATCCAGGCGCTACGTTCTATGAAACAATGAAGCGCCATAACGAAGTGAAAATCAATCTTCGTTTATTGAAACATATTAGTTATATCTATTCTGAGGTAGGGGAGATGCTCCCTTACCCTTTTTTATTCTAAAAATGTTCTTGAGAAATATTACAAAAAGATTACAAAGTAAATAGTGGGACTAATGGTAAAACAGTTAATATCGTTGCTATGTAGAATAAAACGTCATTTTGTAGAATTTATAAGAATTTACGTGAATGTTACAAGAATGTTTCGAGTTTTACTAAACGATTAAAAAGACGTGAAATAGTATAAAAGTTATGCTAATAATGCTAAACTTTAAAAGGCTAATAAAATATAAGAATATAAATAAGAACATAAATAGAATCGTTCCAGTGATTACATAAAAATACTAAGAGCGAAATTGACTAGTGAAGGGAAAGAATAACGTGGGTAAACGCAATAAATGGCGTAAGTCGATGGTGCTAGCATTAACACTAGCTGGCGGCTTATTATTTAATACAGTTCAACCAACAGTAGTGCACGCAGAAGAAACTTCTCAACAAATGATTGAAAAGAAAGCTAAAGTAGATACAGAGGTTAAAAAGCTACATGAAGAATTAACTAAACTACAAAAAGAGATCGATGAAAAAGTAAAAGTATTTAACAAAGTACAAGCAGATATTAAAGAAGTTGATGCAAATATTGTAGATACTAAAAAACGTATTGAGCAACGTTCAAACATTCTAAGTGATCGTATGGCTGCATACCAAGCTCAAGATAATACTGTGGGTACTTATTTAAATGCTGTTCTTGAAGCAAGAAGCTTAGCAGATTTAATGGACCGTGTCGTAGCGGTAAAAACATTAATGGATGCTGACCAAGAATTAGTAGATCAACAAGAAGTAGATAAGGCTAACTTAGAGAAACAAAAAACAACATTAGATGAAAAACAAAAAGAGCTTCAAAAGCAATTCCAAGAGCTTCAACAAAAGGAAAGCGAAATGGAAGTAAAAAAAGCTGAAAATGAAGCGAAATCTCTTGCATTAAAGGCACAAATTGCAACGAAACAAGAAGAAGAACGTTTAGAAGCAGAACGTAAAGCAGCAGAGGAAGAAGCAGCTCGTTTACGTGCACTTCAAGCAACTACTCCAGTAGTACAAGCAACAAACAACAACGATAACAATAATAATAGTAACGATAACAATAGCAACGCTAACAGCAGCAAAGCGAACGATGTAAATTCACCACAAAAAGTAGTTGTTGGTTCTGGTTCAGGTACTGCATCTTCAGGAGATGCAATTTCAACTGCAAAGCAATTCTTAGGACGTAGCTATGTTTGGGGTGGCAGTAACCCATCAACAGGATTTGACTGTTCAGGTCTTGTACAATGGTCTTACAAACAAGCAGGCGTATCTTTACCACGTACAGCATCACAACAATATTTAGCGACACAACGTATTTCAGCAAGTGAAGCACGTGTAGGTGACCTAGTATTCTTCAGCTATGGTTCAGGCGTAGCGCATGTAGGTATTTACTTAGGAAACAACATGATGATCGACGCTCAAAATAAAGGTGTTGTCATTGAATCACTTGATTGGTGGAATCAATATTTAGTAGGCTTCGGTCGTATTCAGTAAGCCTTACTATTATATAGACGATTTAAATAGCAAAAAAGTCATCTTTGTAAAAGAAAAATTACAAAGATGACTTTTTTTTTGATGGTATTTAAGATCCTCCGAGTAAACCAATCTATAGTTATCTATTAATTTAGGCTCGACTACTCGGTGAATAATGAGTAAAATAACATCTGTGATGAATAAATTTACACAGGTGGATATATTTACTATTATAGTCCCGTTTACTAAAGTGGAGCCGAGGAAAGGGATCACAACATTTATTTATAAAATGATTGTCGTCATTATGGCGTATTTTCCTTGTCAATTCCAATCATAAAGCTAACACGTAAAATTTGTCTTTAATAGTCGAAAGAAATGTTTCCTTGCATAGTGATCCTCATTTCTGATAATTTTGAGATATACAATTAGGGATCTTTGTTGGAAATAAAGTTATTTGTGACTTTAATTTAATAGTAGTAAAGTAACCAACTATATAAATTAAGACAACACCTATAAGTTCGCCATTTTTTTACGTTCTGAAACAATAAAGGTAGGGATGAATCATGGAAAAAGAGATTTTGCAACTTTTTAGTAATTTAACAGAGCGTGACCGTGATATGCAATACAAATCATACGAAGAACTGATGAAAATTATGCAGGAACCAGTTGATTGGACATATTCAGTTTGGGAACAACTTGTTCAGGCTCTTACATACAAAAATGGACATGTGCGTGCAAGTGCTGCACAATTTTTATGCGCGTTGGCTGCAAAAAGTGATCCTGAAGAAAGAGTATTAGAGGACTTTTTAAAGATTTGGGCAGTAACGTATGATGAAAAAACAGAAACTGCAAGGCGTACTTTGCAGGCAATTTGGAGAATAGGTTTAGCAGGGCAGGTACAAAGAGATTTAGTCGTATCATATTTGGCGAAAAGATTTCAAATATGCTTAGACGAAAAGCACCCGAAGTTGATTCGCTATGATATTATTGTATCTTTTAAAAAGCTATTCGATGCAACGAAAGACCCGAAACTACTAGAGATTGCACGGCGTTTAATTGAAGAAGAAGAAGATGTTAAATACAAAAAGAAATATAAGAATGCCATCCGTTAAAAAAAGCTGTTTTTTTGCGCAAATTCTCTCGGTGAGAGATAGCCTTTATAACATCAATCTAAAAGTATAAGAAATCCCTACACAAGCATGAGAAATACCCTTGTGGGCAATGAGATCACCCGAGTGCATAAGGTAATACCTGCTTGATTTTTATCCAACGTATTTGTTTATTCTAATTCCACAGCTATTTTTTCCTATTAATCTATGTTAAACTGCTTAACAAGTGAATAATTCTTGCAGAATAAGGGTGCTGAACTATAGCATAATCGGGAATTCGGTGAAAAACCGAAGCTGTTTCCGCAACTGTAAGTACAGGACTCATAAAGATATACCACTGTCGAATTGTCTGATGGGCAGGTTTTTTATGACTCACAATGTGATTGAATGTTGTGAACTGTACAAGCCAGGAGACCGACCTTTGTTTGAACGTATGATAACTCTTCGGAAGCTAGGAGAATATGCGGCAATTACATAGGCTATATCGTGTCTGCTACGACACTATTTATGTTATTTTCGTTGTTTCCTTATGAGTGGGAACAGCGTTTTTTTATGTACACTTATAATTTACCTGAAGAAATCCTAGGAAGGGTGTGAATGAAGTAAGAATTTTTCACGAAGGAAAGCGGGGACTTAGATTTGAAAAAAGATGCGCGTTATTCTTGTTATCCATTTATGCGTGAAAAGGCATCAACAGTTGATTTTGAAATTCGAACGGATAGCCTTACAACACATATTGGGGTCGCTTTGGCGGCGGTAAAAAAGGAGACGGTAGAGGTAGTAGCAGATGATTTACTAGCCATTTTACCAATGGCTTACCATGTAAATGGCTCAGTCCGAGGCAAATTAGCTGTAACCGAAGATGATTTGACTTGGCTTAGTGATCGCTATGATTTCTATGTTAGTCATGTTAAAGAGGAAATACAAAACTTTGTATTACCTCAAGGAACAGAGGCAGCTTCTGCATTGCATTTATGTCGTAGTGAGGCGAAAAAATCATACCGTGTTTTGCACAAAGTATCTGAAGAACGCGAAGTACCAGCTATTCTCTTTGATTATTTAGGATTGCTAGCCAATGTATTTTTTGTAATGGCTGTCTATATGAATCAGTATGCTGGTATTGCTGAAATACCGTTTATTAGTAAGTCGTACCCGATGAAGAAGAAAAAGGAGAATCAATGAAATGAAGAAAATGTTCAAACTACAATGGCTTTCTGTGTTGATGCTGGCACTCGTATTAGTTGGCTGTGGCACGAAAGAGGATACAAATAAAGAGACTGTTTCTAAGGAAGATCAACAAGTTGAGAAAACTAGCTATAAAGTTAAGGATGACCGTGGTGTAGAAGTAGAGTTTGCTGCTGTACCTAAAACTATTGTTTCATTACAACCGAGTAATACAGAAATTTTATTTTCTCTAGGTGTTGGTGATAAAATCGTTGGTGCAACTAAGTATGATTCGTATCCAGAAGAAGCGCAAAAAATTGAGCGTGTTTCTGATTCTACAAAATTCAACAGTGAGCGTATTTTAGCGTTAAAGCCAGATGTCGTTATTGCCTATACAACTGGTGTCAAAGATGATGAAAATTTAAATGCATTAAAAGGTCTCGAAGATTCTGGTATTAAAGTGTTTGCTATTCAATCAGCTAAATCATTTGATGATGTTTACGGGGATATCCAACAAATCGCAACGGTTATGGGAATCAAAGATAAGGGCGACAAGTTAAATGAAGATATTAAAGGTAAAATTGCAGATGTCCAAGCGAAAGTTAAAGATGTGAAAGAACCAAAAAATATCTATTTAGAAATTAGTCCAAAGCCAGACATTTATACAGCTGGTTCTGGTACATTCCAGCAAGAGATTTTAAATGCTGCAAATGTGAACAATGTTTTTGCTGACCTCCAAAGCTGGGCGAAGGTATCGGAGGAAGATGTCATTGCGAAAAACCCAGATGTCATTTTAACAACAGTAGACTATATGAAAGACCCGGCGGCAGAAATCCTTTCTCGTGATGGATGGAATTCAATGACTGCTATTAAAGATAAAGAAGTTTACTATATTGATACTGATATTTCAAACCGTCCTGGTCCACGTATTGGCGAAGCTGTTGAGTTAATAGCAAAAGCAGCATACCCTGAGTTATTTAAATAGTCTATATTGAAAAAAAGTATTTTGAAGCTGTCCTTTATGGGCAGCTTTTTAACTTCTTTATGAAAATGCAAAGCCGACTCTGGACGCAAATATGCCGAGGCATATTTGATTGGATAAGGTGGATAACTACTCCGCTTCGATAAAGAAGCGCTCAAATAAATCGCCTGATTGCTCTAAGTACTGTATGACATTTCCTAGTGCGAAAATTGGTATTATATCGAATTGTTCTATAAAATAGAGATAAGAATGCTTGCTAATAGAGAGAGGTGCAGTGAGTGAAACAGTTTGATATAAAGATTGTTCCGTTTGAAGCAGTTCATAATTTTCGTGATATGGGTGGATACAAGTCGAGAGATGGGCGTGCTGTTAAGCATGGTTTGATTTATCGTTCAGCAGCACTTGGTAAAATGACGAAAGCGGATAAGGAGCTATTTGAAACGCTAGGTGTGAAAACAATTTTTGATTATCGAGACAACCACGAGGCTCAAAATAATCCTAATCCGGTATTTCCGTATGCCAAGTATATTCAAATACCGGCAAAGGGGAATCATGCTTTTGAGATGCCTACAAACACTGGTGGAAAAGATTTTTATAAGGTTGTAAGCCCAGAGATGTTCCGAGACTTTTATGCACAAATGCCTTTTAATAATGGCTCGTTTAAAAAGTTAATGGCAACGATTCAACATCCTGAAAATTTAGGGCTTGTTCATCATTGTGCGGTAGGGAAAGATCGAACAGGTATTGGCAGTGCACTTATTTTACTTGCTTTAGATGTACCTGAGGAAACGATAATGGAGGACTATTTAGATACAAATGTACATCTACGTCCCTTAGTAGAACGAATGGCTCAGACAATTCAGCAAGATTATAGCGATCGAGAATTACAGCAATTTTACGCCTTAATGTCTGCCCGTGAGGACTATTTACAAGCAGCATTTGATGCGATGGATAACCGATATGGCTCTAAGACCGCTTTTTTAGAGCAAGAGTTTGGCTTAACAGCAGAAAGACGTAAGGAATTGCAGGACCATTGTTTAATATGATAAGAAACATACTAACATTAGTAGTACAAACCAAGGCCATGGTTTGTGCTACTATTTTTTTATAGTAGAAGTGAAGAAAAGCCGACCAGCCTCTGGGACCATTTGTGAGTCCGTATATAAAACCGGCTAACTTCATGCCCTTATATGAATCAGTTTAGTATGTTGGATCCAAGAGATCGTGTATAAGAAAGTGGAATCGATAAGGTACTGTGAAGGCTTCTATGATTGGTCAAAAGGAGAAGAATGAGATGAAACATGTCATTGCGTTAGATGTCAGTAAAGGAAAAAGTACCGTTGCGATTTATGATGGTCACCGCCAATGTGAGTTTGAAGGTGTGCTACATCATACACGGGGTGATTTCGAGCGATTACACGAACGAATGGAAGAGATGACAAAGCAAGATGGACAAGCGCCAGATATCGTATTTGAAGCAACAGGCATCTATTCAAAATCTATCGAAGCGTTTTTCAAAGAGTACGGCTATGCATACTGCCGCATGAATCCACTTGAAGCGAATTTACAGATGGCAACGATGCGTCGCAATAAAACCGATATCAGTGATGCCCATGAACTCGCGAAGACACATTTCAAAATGGAACGCAAAACAACGTACATACAAGACGATTATTATGAACAGATGCGTGCACTGACTCGTTATTACGATGAAATTGACGAAGAAATCATTTTACTCAAAAGTAGAATGCATGCCATTTTACAGTTGAGTTTTCCAGAATTAGAAAAACTGGTTACACCGAGTTCAGCACTATTTTTAAATATTGTACAACTATATCCGCACCCAACACTTTTACAGGCCCATTCAAAAACGATTATTAAAAATCGTTTAAAGGGCAATACGCGAAAAAAACTATCGCTAATGCGTGCGGAGGCTAAAGCTATTACATTATTAGAAGCAGCTGAAAATAGTTACCCAGCGATTAAACCCACAGATATTCGTTGTGATCAAGCACGAGATTACGCAGCTCGCATTGCGGATTTACTAGAGAAGAAAGATGCGCTTGTGAAACAGATGGTGGAATTGTCGGAAGGAAGAAAAGAATATCTAGTATTTCGTTCGATTCCTGGGATTGGCGATTCAACGGCGTGCCGATTAATTGGAGAGATTGGTGACATCCGCCGCTTTCAAAATGCGAAACAACTGAATGCTTACGCAGGCATTGATATTATGCGGTACCAGTCTGGGAATACGCAATATCGAGACAGGATTAATAAACGAGGAAACAAACATTTACGGAAGATTTTATATTTTATGGTGTGCGCCATGCTTATGGCTAAAGGAAAACCGAATCATTTTGTGGACTATTACTACAAATTAAAAAAGCAACCTCAGAAGAAGCCTCATAAGGTTGCGATCATCGCCTGTATCAATAAGTTTCTGAAAGTGACATTTCAGTTACTGACGCATGGCATTCTTTACGATTATGAGTCCGCACTACCAGCTCAAAAATCGTAATCACCTACATAGAACTATATCATAATGACCTTTCGAAAAAAATAAAAATCGTCAGGTCTTTTTGGCGTATCTAAAAATGAGTGTGAAGTGGTGAGGGATATCCCTCACCACTTCACACTCATAAAAATATAAATTATTCTTTAAATAAGGTTGACTAATCGTAAGAAAGAGGCTGGGACATAACTAGCTTCATTAGTGAGAAATCCGAATTTGAATTCATTCAAATTCGGATTTCTCTATTTTTTATGTTGTCTTCATATAGCTATTAGCTAATGGCTGTGAATTTTCTTAAATTCACGGCCATTAATGCGAGGCCCATCTCGTTTTCAACCTTCGATTTTCCTCTCACAGAAAATCGAGTGAAACGCAAATTAGCCTTCAAGAATCCAAAAACTGGTTCCACGTCAATTTTGCGTTGACGATAAATGGTACTCATTTTTTCTTCTGAAAGCTTTACTCTTACATATTCTTTTTGTTGCTCCCACTTCTCATTCACGATTAACTTACGATTATTTCCCTCTTTTGCTTTCGTACATAACGAACGTAGGGGGCATCCGGAACAGTCCTCACATTCGTATATCTTAAATTCACGCGTGAAATCATACTTATCCGTTTTAGTGGAACGATATTTAAATACAAGCTGTTGTTGGTTTGGGCAAGTGTATCGATCATGTTCTTTATCATAATCCCAGTTCTCTGTATTGAATTCGTTTTGCTTATGCTTTTTCTTCTGTTCTTTTACATACATGTTATACGTGATTAAGGCTTCTCGCTTACGGTTCGAAAGGATATCATCATAATTTTGTTCACTGCCATATCCAGCATCTGCGACGATGTGTTTTGGTAACTTAAAATAATGTTGTTCGATTTCATCTAAAAATGGGATTAATGTACGTGTATCCGTTGGATTCGGAAAAATGCTGTAGGCAAGCGCATACTGACCTTCTGTTGCCACTTGTATGTTATAACCTGCCTTCAATTGACCATTTTTCATATAGTCATCTTTCATACGCATAAATGTCGCATCCGGATCTGTTTTCGAATAACTATTTCGTTCGTCAAAGATTTCGAAGTCTCTTTGATATTTTAGTTTGCGTTCAATATAGTCAATCAATTGTTTGCGAGCTTGCTTTGGGAATTTCCGTTCCGTTCTTAAAGCCTTTCGCTCTGCTACATCCGATGACTCTTCAATTTTTCGATCATATTCAGAAATCACTTCATCTACTTTTTCAACCATTTGAGCGAGGTCTTCCAATGCTAATTCCTTTTCATTTTCCCGTTCAATTTCTGGCATGATTTCTTTTTCAAGCAGCTCATCGTATAGCTGGTTTGACTTTTCAATTAGTCCGTTATGAAATTTCTCAACCGACTTTTTCCACACGAATGTAAATTTGTTCGCATTCGCTTCAATCTTTGTTCCATCAATAAAAATAGCTTCCTGGTCAATTAATTCTCCCTGTACCAGCTGGCAGCGGAATTGAACGAAGCATTGACGAATCAACTCTTTTACCTCTGGTTGGACACGGAATCGGTTGATTGTGCGGTAGGTTGGTTCATGCCCTTGAGCTAACCACATCATCCGAAGACTATCTTTTAAAAGCGCTTCAATTTTGCGCCCTGAGAAGACAGATTGCGTGTAGGCACATAAGATAATTTTAAGCATCATGCGTGGATGGTAGGCAGGACAGCCCTCATTTCGAAGGAATGGTTCAAACGCTTCGGGCGGGATACTTTCGACTAAATGGTGGACATGGAAGGCAATATCATTCTTTTGTAACTTCACTTCTAAATCTAAAGGCAAAACTAATTGATTCATGTTATAATCTTTAAACATAAGGATCCTTCTTTCTGTATAATTTTGTTGTGGTGACTTAATTTTATCAGAAGTGGTCCTTATTTTTTATGAAAAAAATTTAAAGCCGGTGAAATTTTACTAATCGTAAAATTTCACCGGCTTTTTAGTTAAGAGGTGGGTTTTGTCCCAGCCTCATTTTTTATGTATTATACTAGCTTTGCAATGTTTCATTATAAAAACTCTTTACACCCTAAAAATCTATGATAAGATACTATATATTTTTATCCCGCGGTAACGAGCAGTAATTTATCTGTATCGAAAGCGAAGCGTATAGGAGAAGTGAAAATTGTCAGACACATTAAAAGAAAGTGATATAAAAGAGACAAATAAGTTAAGTTTGTTCCATTTAACTTGGCCGATATTTTTAGAAGTATTTTTATTTATGTTAATGGGACTAGCCGATACTTTTATGCTTAGTGCTTTATCAGATAATGCAGTATCAGGGGTTGGTGCAGCCAACCAGTATATCCATATTGCAATTTTAATACTTGAAGTAGTTGGTAATGGTGCTTCCATTGTTGTATCTCAATATTTAGGTTCAAGGCGCTTTTTCGAAGCTGCGAAGATTTCCGCTTTAGCAGTAACGATGAATTTGGTCGTTGGACTAATGATGAGTGTCTTATTTTTCTTCTTTTCGAGTCATTTAATGACCATGATGAACTTGCAGGGAGAAGTGCTTAAATATGCTCAAAGCTATTTAATAATCATAGGAAGTTTTATTTTTTTACAGGCAATTATAAATGCATTAGCAGCGATTATCCGTGTACATGGATGGACAAAGCAAACGATGTATGTATCACTAGGTATGAATGTGCTACACGTTGTATTAAACTACGGTTTAATTTTTGGTAACTTAGGATTACCGGAGTTAGGTGTAAAAGGAGCGGCTATTTCCTCAGTTGTAAGTCGGGGATTAGCAGTTCTCGTGTTTTTCTGGCTGTTGTATCAAGTCATGGAAGTAAGAGTGAAGCTAGAATATTATTTCGATTATTCAAAGGAATATATTCGAAAAATATTAAATATAGGTTTACCTTCAGCATTTGAGCAGGTACTTTATCAGTTCTGTCAGATTGTCTTCCTTTATTATGCAACGTATTTAGGCTCAGAGACACTTGCTGCAAGACAGTATGCTATGAATATTTCGATGTTTACGTATTTATTTGCGATTGCAATCGGGACGGGCACAGCTATAATTATTGGGCGAAATGTCGGTGCTGGTAAAAAAGATCAAGCTTATCATCAGCTTTGGTTAAGTGTACGCGCAGCTTTTGCCTTTACGATAACTATGGTTGCAGTTGTGACGATATTTCGTAAGCAACTTATGCACATTTTTACTGATAATCAAGAGGTCATAGCAATCGGAGCGTCTGTCCTAGCATTAAGTATTCTGCTTGAAACAGGGCGTACGATGAATATTGTAGTTATTAACTCATTGCGTGCCTCAGGGGATGCAAGATTCCCAGTAAAAATCGGTTTCTTATCAATGGTATGTATGAGCCTTCCACTAGGTTACTTGTTTGTCTTTGTTTTAGATTGGGGGCTAGTAGGTATTTGGCTCGCGATTTCGGCAGATGAATGGATGCGAGCTATTATCGTATACTTTAGATGGAAAAGTCGTAAGTGGGAGCGTTTTGCACTTGTTTCACCTACAGAACAAAAGGAGGCGAATTAATGGGAGCACTTTCTAAAAGAGCTGCAGGGGCAGCCTTAATGGATAAAAATATTACACTTTTTGCTTGTCCAATTTGTCAGGAGTCAATGGGTGTATTTGAGCAGGGTAGATTAGTATGTTCCTCAAATCATTCTTTTGATATTGCCAAGCAGGGCTACGTCAATATGCTGACACATGGTGCGGTTTCTAAGTATAGTAAAGATCTTTTTGAATCTAGAAAAGCAGTTATTGATAGCGGCATCTATGATTTAGTAGAAGATAAAATCGGAGAGCTAATTGCTAATGCAGAAACCGTACTTGATACAGGGTGTGGTGAAGGTTCACATTTAGCCCGTATTATGGAGGATAAAAGAGGAAACTGTATTGGTGTTGGTATTGATATAGCGAAAGAAGGCATACTTGCTGCATCCCGACATTATCCAGAACAAATTTGGTGTGTTGGTGATTTAGCGAAAAGTCCATTTGCAAAATCAAGCTTTGATGCCATATTAAATATTTTATCTCCTGCCAATTACGAAGAATTTAAACGTCTATTAACTCAGAATGGTTGTGTTGTTAAGGTTGTACCTCAAAGCGGGTACCTACACGAGCTTCGAGCACAATTATATGCGGATTCTACAAAAGAGTCGTATTCAAATGAACAAATAGTTGCTCGTTTTAAAGAAAGCTTTGCTGATGTTAGTGTAGAACGTATTACTTATACAGTACCGCTATCTATAGAGCTTGTACCAGCACTGCTTGAAATGACACCGATGGGCTGGCATAAAAAAGAAGAGTTCAATATCCAGTTAAATGAAATTACGATTGATGTTGATGTATTAGTGGGAAGAATCTAGTTATTTCATATGCAATTGCTATATACTGGTCTTTTCGATTACAATGGGTATAACTATTGAATAAGGTAGGATGAAACAGTGTATAAATTTATAGCAAATCTTGTAAAAGTAATATTAACATTAACGGGCTCAAAGGCACGTGTATATGAGGAGCAAAACTTACCGAAAGAAGGTGGGTTTATTATTGCATGTACACATACTGGCTATGTTGATATTTTAAACCTTGGGGTTTCAATGACTCCTCGAGAAATTCACTTTATGGCTAAAAAGCAATTATTTGATATAAAAGGCCTTGGCTGGCTTATAGAGCGTTTGAATGCCTTTCCGGTAGACCGTGACAATCCAGGACCAAGTGTTATTAAAATACCTTCACAGTTATTGAAAGAGGGTAAAATCGTCGGGATTTTCCCATCTGGTACACGTAATGCTGAGGGTACGGATTTAAAGCAAGGTGCGATTACTATAGCACAGCTCTCTAAAGCTCAAATTGTACCAGCCGCTTACGTTGGTGCGCGTAATGCCGGCGATGTTTTTAAGCGTGGAAAGGGTTATCTAATTTATGGAGAGCCATTTTATGTAACAGGTAAAGGTAAAGAAGGACGCGAGGAATTTACTCATCGTCTTGAGCATGAATTAGTAGCGTTAACTGAAGAATTAGAGAAGCGAATTGCAGCAGAAAAGAAATAAAGTGAAACAAATTCAGATGAGGCCTCCTGTGAAGAAAACAAACCTTCACAACCTTTTGAAGTGGAGTAGCTTCCTGCCAGTTATATGCTGGATAACTAAGAAGGCACTCAGAATCATTGATTTTGGGTGCTTTATCTTTATTCGGCAATTATTTCTTGTAGCAAAAGCAAAGCGACAGCTACATTTACGCCATGGCAAAATTAATTGTGGGAGGATATAGAAATGATTCGAGTACTTTTTGTATGTTTGGGGAATATATGTCGGTCACCAATGGCTGAAGCGGTCATGCGTGATTTAGTAGAGAAAGAGCATTTAAGTCATAAAGTTGAAGTAGATTCGGCAGCAACAAGCTCTTGGCATATTGGTGAACCTCCTCACAGAGGAACACAAGAAAAGCTAAAGGAGTATGGCATCTCAACAAAAGGGATGAAGGGCCGACAATTACAAAAAGCTGACTTTGAAAATTTTGATTACATTATTGGTATGGATGACAGCAATATACGTAATATCCGAACGAAGCTTGGCAATATTGATTCTCCAAAGATTTTCCGCTTTTTAGATTTAACCGACCATCGAAAAGACGTGCCTGATCCATACTATACAGGAGATTTTCAAGAAACCTATGATTTAGCTTTAGAAGGCTGTCATGCATTATTAGAAAAAATCAAAGTAGAAAACCAATTGTAAAGTGGCTCTAAGTGAAACAATTTTTTGAATATCACCATAACGTGGTTCCGACTGGGAGCTTTGCCGCTGACGCTTCGCTTTCGCACAGACGTTTTAATAAATGTCATCCATAACTTTTGATAATGAATGTTTTTTTACAATTAATGCTTAATAAATTCACCTTAAACATTGGGATATCTAGCCTTGAAAGCATCATTTGTGTTATTATTTGCAGAGTAAAGATACGATAAGTATTTAACTTTTTCCAGCAGAAGTCTCCCTCCTCTATAGGAGGTGTGATGAATGCTGATTTAGGTAACTTTTCAGCGGGTGTCCAAACACCTGTACCTGTCGCTACGCTTTCGGTACAAAAGACACTTGCTGAAAGGAGTTAAAGCCTCCGGCGGATGTCACGGAATCGGAAGGGAGTTCTTTGTGCGAGCACAAAGCCGAATTCGGATACAATTATGCCGAGGCATAATTGATTTACCTACCATTTACAGATGTGCAACTGCGCATCTATTATTTTTATAAACTTATAATTTGAAAGAGAGTGGAAACTATGGGTCGTAAGTGGAACAATATTAAAGAAAAGAAAGCGTCTAAAGACCAAAGCACAAGCCGTATCAATGCAAAATTTGGACGTGAAATTTATGTAGCAGCAAAATCAGGCGAGCCAGATCCTGAGTCAAACCGTGCTCTTAAAGTTGTTCTTGAACGAGCAAAAACATACAGTGTTCCTAAACATATTATTGAAAAAGCAATTGATAAAGCGAAGGGTGGCGGCGACGAAAGCTTCGACGAATTACGTTATGAAGGTTTCGGACCAGCTGGTACTATGTTAATTGTTGATGCTTTAACAAATAATGTTAATCGTACTGCTTCTGATGTACGTGCAGCATTCGGTAAAAATAATGGGAATATGGGTGTCAGTGGATCTGTTGCCTACATGTTCGATTCAACAGCAGTTATTGGTTTAGAAGGTAAATCTGCAGATGAAGTTCTTGAAATTTTAATGGAAGCAGATATTGATGCTCGTGATATTCTAGAAGAAGATGAGGCTGTCATTATTTATGCAGAGCCAGACCAATTCTTTGCTACACAAGAAGCTTTAAAAGCAGCTGGTGTTCAAGAATTTACAGTAGCAGAGCTTTCAATGCTACCACAAACAGAAGTAGCATTAACTGGTGATGACGTTGCGAAGTTTGAAAAATTAATTGATGCATTAGAAGATTTAGAGGATGTCCAAAACGTCTACCATAATGCTGATTTAGGCGAATAATATAGACATACAAAACCAGTAGCAAATTTAAGCTACTGGTTTTGTCTGTAGACAAACGATACTCCTGATGCCATAAAGTTTTATGGTAATAGGCTTTCTTTGGATATGATGAGGAGCCGTTGATTTTTCGCGTTATGGATATACATCAATTTATTCTTTTAACGACAAGCTAAAACCAGTGGCCTTAAGCTACTGGTTTTTAACTTCTTTCAGCGGGGGTACAGAACATCTGTACCTGTCGCTACGCTTTCGGTCAGTTGGATGTCACGGAATCGGAAAGGAGGCCTTAGAGAAGGCTAACTGATCATCGGTAAAAACGCCACGTCCTGTGGCATTACTGAAATGACCGACATCGTGATGGCCCTCGTGCAGGCCTAAGCACAAAGCCGAATCCGGACGCATTGTTTATCTGTGCGAAAGCGAAGCGACAGCAACAATTATGCCGAGGCATAATTGATTTAGGGAGGAAAACAGTGCAAGCTCTTTTAGCGATTGTTATATTTTTAGTAACTTTATTTTTTGTAATAGTTCAGCCACGTAAAATATCGATAGGCTGGTCTGCTTGTATTGGTGCTGCAATTGCGTTAACGCTTGGGGTTGTTACTTGGCAAGATGTTGTTGAGGTAACAGGGATCGTTTGGAATGCAACGTTATCGTTTATAGGAATTATTTTTATTTCACTTATTTTAGATGAAATTGGATTCTTTGAATGGTCTGCCCTACATATGGCACGCATCGCAAAGGGAAGTGGTAGCCGGTTATTCATTTATCTTTCCTGTCTAGGTGCTATTGTTTCAGCATTATTTGCAAATGATGGTGCAGCTTTAATACTGACCCCTATCGTTCTAGCGATGGTCCGTAAATTAGATTTAAGCGATAAAATGGTCTTTGCATTCATTATTGCAAGTGGCTTCATAGCAGACACAACATCATTACCGTTAGTCATTAGTAATTTAACAAATATTGTGTCGGCAGATTATTTCGATATTGGATTTATGGAATATTTCTTACATATGCTGGTACCGAATTTAGTTTCTTTACTGGCAAGTATTGCTGTACTTTATATGGTCTTTCGCCGTTCAATTCCAAAAGAATATTCACTTGAGGCAGTTGATAATCCGAAGCTGGCAATTCGTGATAAGAGATTATTTTTATTATCATGGTATGTTATAGCGATATTATTAGTTGGTTTCTTTACGAGTGAGTTTTTCAAAATTCCTGTGTCATTTATTTTATGTGGTGTAGCGGCTATATTTTTCCTGCTCGCACGACGTAGCCATATTGTAGATACTAAGAGAGTTGTGAAAGGGGCACCGTGGAATATTGTGTTCTTTTCTATCGGTATGTATGTGGTTGTATATGGCTTGAAAAATGTAGGAATGACAGGATTGCTAGCGAGTCTATTAGAGCACTCGATACAGCAAGGGTTAATGGTAGCGACGATAACGATGGGGTTTGTAGCAGCGATTTTGTCAGCTATTATGAATAACCTACCAACTGTAATGATTGATGCATTAGCTATTGCTGAAACTAGTGCAACTGGCATTATTAAAGATGGGTTTATATATGCAAATATCATCGGCACTAATTTAGGTCCTAAAATGACTCCGATTGGCTCACTTGCAACATTGTTATGGCTCCATATATTGGCGCAAAAAGGAATAAAAATTGGCTGGGTGCAGTATTTAAAAATAGGTATTGTTTTAACAATCCCAACTCTTTTCGCTACTTTAATAGCTTTAGTGGCTTGGATTACGATCATTTCTTAGGTAAATACGATAAAATTAAAAAACTATTTTTCTATAAGGCATATTGCTGTAGAAAAATAGTTTTTTCTTTTTTTCTAGCTCATCGGTCGCCCCAGAAAAGCTCCCTAGCTTATCCATCTATGTTATGGTGATCGAGCATATCGGGGTAAAAAGGCGAGTAATTCATACTTAAATTACATTTTACCCATTGTAGAAAGTTTAAAATCATAACATAATATAGATTAATAGTCATGGTGATCGATGAGGAAAAGGGGGCTAAAGAATGAAGTTTTTACGTTCGATACAGGGGAAACTTATTATTATTTCATTAGCATTATTAATTATACCTAGTCTAGTAATAGGTTTGGTTAGTTATAGCAAAGCAGAAAAAGGTATGGATAATATTGGCGAACAAGTTATTAAAAATAGTGTTGAATCTACTATGCAATTAATCGAGCTTGCGAATGAGAGTGTTAAAAGGGGCGACATTCCTTTGGAAGTTGCACAGGAGCGAGTGAGGGAGGCACTTCTAGGACCAAAGGATAGTGAAGGAAAGAGGCCAATTAATTATCCTGGAGACTTAGGGGAGTATGGTTATATATATGTTTTAGATGATAAAGGGACATTTATAGCCCATCCATCTAAAGAAGGGGAAAACTTATGGGACGGTAAAGATAGTAGCGGCAATTACTTTATTCGGGAAGTAACCGAAAAAGCACTTGCTGGTGGAGGATTTACACAATATGAGTTTGAGCTACCGGGTCAAGATGTATTAGCTGATAAAATAATTTATTCTGCAAAGGATCCTAATTGGGGATGGATCATTGCATCGGGTACATATATGCAAGACTTTAATAAAGGGGCTAATTCATTATTACTCGTTATTGGTATTACATTATTAGGTGCCATTATTATAGGTACTGTAGTTGTCATAATGGTTTCGAGACATTTAGCTTTACCTGTTCAAAAGTTATCTAAACGAGTACGTGAGGTAGCAAAAGGGAATTTAACTGTAGAAATTGAAAATCTACAACGCTCAGATGAGATTGGTCAGTTAAATGAAGGATTTAATGAAATGGTTAATCAACTGAAAACATTAATTACAGATGTAGAGGAAGCAATTGTAGAAATTCAATCGACATCTTCAAATTTAACATCTGTGGCAGAGGAAACAAATGCTTATGGAGATGAAATAGTAAAGGCGATAAATGAGGTTTCGGACGGTGCAGTAAAGCAGGCTTCAGAAGCTGAGGATACAAATAGAACTGCCATTGATTTTGCTCAGCAGATTGAAGTATTGCATGACAAAAATGAAATAATGCTTGATGCATCTCGACATATGAAGCTGTCGAATCAAGAGGGGCTCTTAAATTTAAACAGCTTAAAAGAGAAATCACACGAGTCTTCAGAATTGATTAATAATGTTTATGCTGTATTTAATAGCTTAATCGTGAAAGTAAGGGAAATTGAAGGCATTGTCGGTACCATTACCGAGATTTCTGATCAAACGAATCTACTTGCATTGAATGCATCGATAGAGGCAGCTAGAGCTGGTGAGCATGGCAAGGGCTTTGCGGTTGTTGCTGAAGAGGTACGGAAGCTAGCGGATCAAACATCTGTAGCAACTGAGCAAGTGCGTACAACCTTAAAGGGAATCGAAAGTGAAACTAATTTAGTGAACGATGAGATGAAGAAAACAAACGTCATTGTTCATCAGCAAAATGATTCGGTTGCCATAACAGAGTCATCCTTTAAGGAAATTGAATTGGCCGTAGAGAAAATTATTACTATCATTGGAGAAATGACTGCGGGAGTAGAATATTTGAATAACTCAAAGGATAACATTATGCAATCTATCGAAAGTATTGCGATGATTAGTGAGAAAAATGCTGCTGCATCAGAGGAAGTAACGGCATCTGTTGATGAACAACAGCGTGCCATTCAGCTTGTTAGTGAGTCTTCCAGTGATTTAACAGATGAAATATCGGCACTACAGGAGTCTATTAAGCGCTTTATATTAAGATAATCAATTAGGATGTTTGTACAATAATTCTCGTACAAGCATCCTTTTTCTATGCCTAAACGTTAGTAAAAGGTAAAGGGGGAGAAAATGTGAAAAAATGGGTAACGAGATTAGGGGTTATACTACTTGCTATTTGTATTGTTGTTTTTATTTGGCTAGGCGAGGAGATGAAACAAGGCGTTCAGCCGGCTGCAAATGGAACAGCTACATACATAATTGTCCTGGGAGCGAAGGTAAAATCGGGTGGAACTCCATCGCTTTCTTTGAAAAATAGATTGGAGGAGGCTGTAAAGTATTTAAACAAATATCCTCATGTAAAAGTAATTGTTTCTGGTGGGCAAGGGGCGGATGAAGATCAGACAGAGGCTTCAGTAATGTTTAAATACTTACAGGACAAAGGTATAGATACTAACAGAATATTAGTAGAAGAACAATCTACTTCAACTTATGAGAACTTACTATTTTCTAAAGAACTTTTGCCTAAAGGAACAAAGAAAATCACGATTCTCTCTAATGATTTTCATTTAAAGCGTGCAAAATATTTAGCTGAGTCTTTAGGTTTTGAGGTAGATGTCGTTGCGGCAAAAACACCAAAATCAGTAGAAATACAGTTAAAGCTACGTGAAAGGGCTGCGTTATTAAAAACCTATATAATTGGCTATTAAATTGTTTCTTAATAGTATAGATTTGGCATATAATAGAAATATCACGGGGTATATGATAGAAAGAGGGGACTTTAATGAAAACGTTTAAAGACTATGAATACAGCCGTCCGAATATCGAGGCAATGAAAGAGCAACAATTATCCTTAATTGAGCAATTTAAAAGTGCTCAAACGATGGACGAGCAAAGTGAAATAATTGAGAAATTAAATGAATTGAGCAATGACTACGCTACGATGGCAAACCTAGTGTACATTCGTGCTTCGATTGATACAAATGATGAATTTTATCATGCAGAACGCGATTATTTTGACGAGGTTGGACCTGAGTTGGAAGAGGTAACAACAGAATATTATAAAGCGCTAATCGTTTCACCATTCCGTGAGCAGTTAGAAGGAAAATGGGGTCAGCAATTATTTGATTTAGCAACCTATCAAATTAAAGGTTTTTCACCAGCAGTCATTGATTTAATGCAAAAGGAGAACAAGCTCGTTTCAGAATACAATAAACTTGTTGCCTCTGCACAAATTGACTTTAATGGTGAAACTTTAACGCTTGCTCAGCTTGGACCATATGCAGAGTCTACTGATCGTGTAACGCGTAAGGCGGCAACAGATGCACGCTTTGGCTTTTTTGCTGACCATGAAGATGAATTTGATCGACTGTATGATGAACTTGTCAAAGTACGCCATGAAATAGCTGTTAAATTAGGCTATAAAAACTATGTTGAGCTAGGTTATATTCGAATGAATCGCATTGATTATAATGCAGATATGGTAAAGAAATTCCGTGATCAAGTTCGTGATTTAATCGTACCTATTGCAACAAAATTATATGAACGTCAGGCAAAGCGTATTGGTATTTCTGATTTTAAGTTCTATGATGAAGCATTCAACTTTGTATCAGGAAATGCTACACCAAAAGGCGATCCGGAATGGATTGTTGCGAACGGTAAAAAAATGTATGAAGAGCTATCACCTGAGACTGGTGAATTCTTTAACTTTATGATTGATCATGAATTAATGGACTTAGTGGCGAAAAAAGGAAAAGAAAGTGGCGGTTATTGTACATTTATCGAAAACTACCACTCACCATTTATCTTCTCGAACTTTAATGGTACTTCAGGTGATATCGATGTGTTAACACATGAAGCTGGACATGCTTTCCAAGTCTATTCAAGTCGTAACATTGGAATCCCAGAATATTTATGGCCAACATATGAGTCTTGTGAAATTCATTCGATGAGTATGGAATTTTTCACATGGCCATGGATGGAGTTATTCTTTAAGGAAGACACAGAAAAATATAAGTTCACACACTTAAGTAGTGGCTTATTATTCCTTCCTTACGGTGTAGCAGTTGATGAGTTCCAGCATGTAATCTATGAAAATCCGAATATGACACCAGCTGAACGTAAAGCTGCGTGGAAAAAGATTGAGGAAACATATTTACCACACCGTGACTATGATCATAACAGCTATCTAGAAGCAGGTGGTATATGGCAACGTCAAGGACATATTTATGCAAGTCCGTTCTATTACATTGATTACACATTAGCACAAATTTGTGCATTCCAATTCTGGAAACGTTCACGTGAAGAATTTGAAGCTGCTTGGAAGGACTATATTCATTTATGTGGTCTAGGTGGCTCTATGTCCTTTACGAAGCTTGTAAAAGAAGCTGGCTTAATTTCACCATTTGAGGATGGCTGTGTTGAATCGGTAATTGGTGATATAGAAGATTACTTAAATTCAGTAGAAGATACTAAATTATAAACTTTTCATTTTAGAACATTAATGAAAATTTGCGACTCTCCTGTTAGAGGGTTGCAAATTTTTTGTTTTAAATACTTGGTTATTTTGAAATTAAATAGTAGGATACTTGCGAAATGGTCAATATATAAGTAGTATTTTCAGTATCTGCGATAAAAGGAAGTGAATAAAAATGACGAGGAAAGTTTGGTTTCAAGTAGGAGTTGGGGTTTTACTTGCTCTACTAATCATTAAATATTTTATAGAGATTCATTGGATTTTTTCACCGTTTGTTATTATCTTAAAGGCTATTTTTATACCTTTGTTGCTTGGCGGTGTTTTGTATTATGTTACTGAGCCGATTCAGAGGTTTTTAGAAAAACGTAATTGGCCTAGATGGGCAAGTATATTAACAATAGTCATTGGACTAGTAGCGCTTGTAGGTGGCTTTGGTTGGATTGTTGGTAATCCGATTGCAGAGCAGGTTAATAATTTAGTGAAAAATATACCGATGATTAGTGCTAGCGTTCAGGACGCAGCTGATTATGTGTTTAAAAACAAAGATAACTTCCCACCACAGTTGAAAGATTTTATCGACAATATGGCAAATTCTATGCAGCATTTTGCCGTTGTGGCAAGTAAGGGGATAGTTTCGTTTTTACAATCAGTTGTATCAGTTTCTTTATTAGCTATTTTAATTCCATTCTTCTTTATTTTTATGTTGAAGGATCATGAAAAATTTGCGCCGTCAGTTTATAAATATTTCAGTGGTGAACGTCGAGAATGGGTGAAAAAGACGTTAAGTGAAATTGACGATGTTTTACGTAGCTATATTCAAGGGCAGCTGCAAATTAGTTTTTTACTAGCACTCATTATGTATGTCGGTTATTTAATTATAGGTTTAGACTATTCGTTGCTGCTTGTTATATTCGCATTCTTTATGAATATGATTCCGTTTATTGGACCATGGATCGCCTTTACACCAGCGCTGATTGTGGCTATTGTTCAGGATCCAGTGTTAGTCATATGGGTGTCTGTTGTCACACTTGTGGCGCAGCAAATTGATAGTAACTTTATAACGCCTAATGTAATGGGTAAAACACTCGATATCCATCCGTTAACAGTTATTACAGTTATTTTAGCGGCAGGTAATATTGCAGGTTTCATCGGTATTATCATTGCTGTACCATTTTATGCAGTATTAAAAGTGATCGTATCCAATATTTATGATGAACGTAACGTGATTAAGAAAAAGGCTACGAAGTCGGTATAGGAGTCGAAAAATGGAACAAGAAATTGTGAAAGTTTTTAATGAACAGCATGAACAGATTGGGACAGCAACTAGAGCAGAGGTACATGAAAAAGGACTTTGGCATGAAACATTCCACTGTTGGCTTGTCAATGAGGACTATATCTATTTCCAAATCCGTAGTTCACAAAAAAAGGACTACCCTGGCTTGCTTGATATTACAGCGGCAGGGCATCTATTAGCAGTAGAGACAGTAGAATCAGGAATTCGTGAAGTGAAGGAAGAGCTAGGGCTCGATGTCGACGTACACGAAGTTGTTAAAATGGGCATGACATCATGTAGTATCGTTTCAGAAAACATGATTGACAATGAATTTTGTCATGTTTATATATATCCGTTCAAACATGATTGGGAATCGTTTAAATTGCAGTATGAGGAAGTGTCAGGGGTCGTTCGAGCAAAACTTGATGAGGCAGAGGCATTCTTTTTAGGAGAAACGGCTACTCTGAATATTGAAGGCTATGAATATTTCCCTGATGGACAACGAGCGGAAATTGTGCGCCCAGTAGGCACTGCACAATTTGTTCCTTACCGTGAACTATACGTTGCTCATGTTATTCAGTTTGTAAAAGATAAAATGTTATGAATTGTGGGAGACTAAAAAAGTCTTCCATAAGAATTTTAGCAAAAATGTAAAAGGTAAAATCCACTTCGCTTTCCTTGGACAGTGTATGAGCCGCATCGGTGCGCTCTTGCTCTATCCGCAGGGAGCTTAAGCGGATTTTTTTTGTCTTTATAGGAAAAATGATTAGGCTCTGATTTCTTGTCTCATCATCAATTTTGTTAAAGAGTATGTCATGTATATAAGTTGATCTTCGTTCCTTCTGGGTGACTCCTTTGGGATTAGTAATAGGGGAAAGAAGGCTAAAAACGTCACGTCCTGTGATAACGCCGTCTACGTTATAGTGATGTGATTTTCTAATTTGGGTCGCTCATCTTAATTTAGGGATGACGTTTTGTTAAAACGTATGCTATGCGAATAAGTTGATTGGAGTGGAGATTGGGCGACTCCTTGGGGATTTAAGGGAACGAAGGCTAAAACCATCACATCCTTTGATAACGCCTTCGTGACCAACATCGTGCTGGCCCGAGACCCTGCAGCGAAGCGACAGCACAAAGCGCCCAATCGGAACGGAAATCAACCTACACGTTATGGACATCAAACTTTACTTTTAGTACTACCTATTTTACTTCAATATAACAGGAAGAATAAGTTATACTAAAAGAGATATTGAATAGAAAAGGAGCATTTTTATATGCTAACATTTGAACAAAAGCAAGCCATCATCGACTCATTTCCTGAACTTACGAAGAAGGAAATTTCATTGAAACGCCTAAATTATCACTTTATGGACAGCCTTTATGAAAAGACCATTGTTGTAGAAAAGCTACATCCAAATGGCAACGGCTTCGTTTTTGTCGGTGATTTATTGCGTTATGAGGAAGAAGCAAACGATAAAGGCCTAGTAAATATTCGAGACTACGATGAACAACAGCTTCGTGAAATTATTGAAGATGCCATTCAATATTTATCGGAAGAAGAAGAAGAGCAAGAGCCGATTGAAGAGCTTTGGCAAAATCGTGAAGGTGCTCAATTAAAGTTAGCCTTTGAGCAACGTTCTTGGAATATTTATCATGGAGAAAATTTAGAGGAAGCCTTTGGTACACAAGAAGCGGCGAAAGAATATTTACTAGAAGAAGGTTTTCGTAAAAAGAAATAAGTAATTCGGGGGATAAAAACGAATGAATGGGAAAAAAATAGTGGGAGTAGTTATTGTTGCTGTTATAGCTGTTTGTTTATTTTCGGTGTTTACAATTACAAAGTTTTATAAAGACCATGAAGAACAGCCAAATCGTGAAAATCGAGAAATTAATAAGTCAAAGAGCTTGAATTTAATTTTGCCACAGGCTACAATTATCTCGAATTCAAGATAATCGAGAGGTGGACTGTAAATGCAACATGTTTTTCATAAAGGAACAGATGAAACAAAACCAATTTTTTTACTGTTACATGGTACAGGTGGAAATGAACAAAGCTTAATTGGCCTTGCAAAGGAAATTGATGAAACAGCAAGTATTTTAAGCGTTCGTGGAAATGTCCTTGAAAATGGTATGCCACGCTTTTTCCGTCGCTTAGCGGAAGGTGTTTTTGATATAGAGGATTTAATTTTCCGTACGAAGGAATTAAATGACTTTTTATTAGAAGCTGCACAGCAGTATGGATTTGACCGTAATCGAGTGGTTGCTATTGGCTACTCTAATGGCGCGAATATTGCTGCCAGCCTATTATTCCATTATAAGGATGCTCTAGCAGGTGCAATACTGCATCACCCTATGGTGCCTAGACGTGATATTGAATTGCCTACACTTTCTTCAATCCCTGTCTTTATCGGTGCTGGGACAAATGATCCAATGTGTTCTGCCCAGGAATCTGAGGATTTAGAGGAGCTTTTAACGTCGGCTGGGGCAGATGTGACAACAGTATGGTTTAATTATGGACATCAGCTAACAATGCCTGAGGTAGAAGCAGCAAAAGAATGGTACGACCGTATTTATTCAAAATAAGAAAAATCCGCAACCTTTGAGTGAGGGAGAGCTCACGGAAGGTTGCGGATTTTTTTACTTCATTCAGTCGACTTCAGAAGTAATTATGATCTATTTTGTTTCTTCGCGAAGGGTAGCCACCAATTCCAGTCCCCAAATAGCTTCATAAGACTTGGAACGAGCATTAGACGAATAATAGTTGCATCGATGGCGACTGCAATAGCTATACCGACTCCAATTTGCTTCACAGGCATTACATCTGTAAAAGCGAATGCCCCTGTAATAACAATCATAATAAGTGCTGCAGACGTAATGATACGACTTGTAGAGGTTAGACCGTCAATCGTTGCACGTGTATTATCCGCCCCTTTTTGATATTCCTCTTGAATACGTGATATTAAAAAGACTTCATAATCCATACTTAAGCCGAATACAAGACAAAAAACAATTACCGGGATAATAAGGACAATCGTACCGGCTTCAATCCCTAAATGTCCATATTGGAAAATATAGACAAGAATGCCGAAAGCTGATGAAAGTCCAATGATATTCATAATAATCGCTTTCAGTGGGATTAAAATAGAGCGGAAAGCGAGCATTAAAATAAAGAACGTTGAGACGATAATAATGGATACAGCCAAGAAAATTTTACTGGAGATTTCATCGAAAATTTCTTGGTTGAATTTCGCATGACCTCCAAGAGCAAAATCGACACCTAAATCTTTATCTTTCCATGTTCGAGCGAATTGTTGAGCGGTAGTTGATGAACCGGCTGCATCCAATGTAATGGGGATAAAGAGTTGCTTATCTTTAGAAAACGTATTTAGTATTGGTTTTAATTGTTCTGCCACTTGTGGAGTTTTCAAAGAAGCTGTTAGTTCCTCAGGTGACTTAATGTTAGCCGTCGTATAAATGGTTGATACATGACTCACTAGAGGGTCATCAAGTAATTTTTCTTGAATATTAAAAATAAGCTCTCTAGCCTCACTATCTTCCCAGCCTTCTTTACGTTCTGCTAGCAAATATAAAGTTGAGGTATCACCGAGTCCGAACGTTTCATCTAACTGATCATAAGCTTCACGTGCCTCATATTTTGTCGGCAATGAATCCACCTGAGGAATTGTAAGTTTAATATCCTTCAACGGAACCATACCAATACCTAGTAATAATAATGCCGCAATAACGATGGTAACAGGATGTTTCATGACAAAGCCAGCAAAGCTACGCCAACGATTTGCTCCACCAGGCTTTACACGTAATAAGCGCCATTTATTTAGGTTATCTCCTATTAGCATCATCGTAGCAGGTAGCAAGGTTAGGCCAGAAAGTACTGCAAGGAATACAACAATTGCGCCTCCTAAAGCGATATTGTGGAAAATCTCCACGTCAATAACAATCATTGCACCTAAGCCAATCATGACACAAACAGCAGAAAAGATGATAGAACGGCCAGCTGTCTGTATAGCTGTTTGAATAGCCTGAACAATGGATGTGTGGGCACGTTCTTCGCGATATCGATTAATAAACAACAATGCAAAATCGATGCTTAATGCAAGTCCAAGCATTGGTACTATATTTAACACAAAAATTGATAAATTGACATTACCGCTAAACAAAGTCAAAATTCCAAACGCAGCTACAACAGTAACAATGCCGATAATGATAGGTAAGATTGAGGCTATGACAGTACCGAAAGCAAGTAATAGCACTATGATAGCGATTGGTAAGCCTATTGCTTCCGCTGATGCTAAATCCTTTTGACTTGCTGTATTGATGTCTTCTGAAATAACTGGCCCACCTGTAATGCTCACACCGTCATTCTCTATTAATGAACGGATGTCTTTCACAACATCAGGTAGATGATCAACATTATTTTTAATATGAACCATAGCATAAGCTATACCATTCTTTTGTAAAGAAGCATCATCAAGTGGTGACTGGATTGAGTGAATCTCTTTAATTTTTTTCAGTTTTTTTAATGTATCTTCAATTTTCTTATCGTCCGCTGGATTGAAGACAACCAAAATGGTATCTGCAGGCAAATCAAATGTTTTTGCAAGCTCATTTGTTACGTAGGTATGATCTCCTTTAACAAAAAAACCGTCTCCATGAAGCTTGCTTGGAAGTTGTATTGCAAACATAGCCAAAGTAATAAAAATTACGAACCATAAGGCTACGATAGCTTTAGCGTGGGCAGTTATAAAAGCTGAAAAAGTTTTCATTGTAGGTACTGTCCTCCTTTTTAAAATAGTGTAAAGGATGTGCCACATTTTGTCGTGTGACAATATAAAGACTCCTGTTCAACAAGGAACAGGAGTCTTAGTATGCGATCAAATTAGAAGAATAACGATAACAAAAAGTAAATAATAGCTGCCATAACTGCAGAAATTGGCATTGTAATTACCCAAGTAGTTACGATTTTACGCGCCATCCCCCAGTTTACACCGCGTACACGTTGTGCAGAGCCGACACCCATGATAGAGGAAGAAATAACGTGTGTTGTAGATACTGGTAGGTGAATTAATGTAGCACCGAAGATTACTGATGCAGATGCTAAATCTGCTGCAACTCCGTTTACAGGTCGGATTTTCATAATTTTACCGCCGACTGTTTTTATAATTTTATAGCCGCCGATAGAAGTACCAAGCCCCATTGCAGTTGCCGCTGCAGCTCGTACCCAAAACGGAATTTCATCTCCTGTATGCAAACCTCCAGCGATTAACGCCATCGTCATAATCCCCATTGCCTTTTGAGCATCGTTTGTACCATGTGTAAAAGATTGAATTGCGGCAGTGAAAATTTGCATCGTACGGAAGCCTTTATTCGTACGATATAAATTTAAGTTTTTAAACAATAATTTAAACAGTGTCATCATAATAAAGCCGGCGCAAATCGCAAGAATTGGTGATAGCACTAAGGCCATAATGATTTTAGTAAAACCGCCATAGTTTAGAACTCCGAAGCCAGCAGATGCAACTGCTGCACCGGCAATGGACCCAATTAGAGTGTGTGAAGAACTCGATGGAATACCGAAATACCATGTTAGTAAGTTCCAAATAATAGCGGAGATTAATGCTGCTAAAATAACGATTGATCCGGTCGTATCTCCTTCAAAGGCATTTAAAGAGAATGGATCCACAATGTCTTTTGTTAAAGCCTTTGCAACACCGACGAAGGTAATAGCTCCGATAAAGTTCATTGTCGCAGCCAACATGATAGCTACGCGAGGTTTCAATGCTCTAGTGGAAACTGAGGTTGCAATAGCATTTGCTGTATCATGGAAGCCGTTGATAAAGTCAAATGTTAGGGCAAAGATAACTACCAGTACAGTAAGTATAATGATTGTGTTCATTGTAAGTGCCCATCTCCTAATTACGCGTTACGCATGATAATTGTTTCCATAGTATTTGCAACGTTTTGGCAATAATCAGCGATATCTTCAAGTTGTTCATATATATCTTTATATTTAATAATTCGAATTGGATCTTTTTCATTTAAAAATAGTTTTTTAATAGACGAACGTTGAACTTCATCACATTCACGCTCGTAATCTTTAATAAGAATTGCGTGTGGACGCATGCCAATAAGATTCTTTTTCTTTAACTCTTCTGTTGCTTTAACAATTTCATCAGCACTTTTTGAAATATAACCTAAGAAAATACGCATTGACTCGTCAACTTCTGTTAGAGAGAACATTTCAAAATGAGCGATACAATGCTCCGTACCATCTAATACGTCGTCCATACGAATTGCGAATTCTAGAATGTCTTCGCGTTCGATAGGTGTCATAAATGATTTGTTTAGCATCACGATTAGTTCGTGAATGAGCTTATCACCAGCTGTTTCGTAATTTTTCATAGTAATGCTAATCTCTTTTAGGTCAGCCACGCTGTTAATACGAAAATCATTTGCGTAATGTACGGCCTCTCTCATATTCTCAGCAATTTTATGCAAAGCTATAAAGAAAGGGTCTTGTTTTTTTGAGTTAAGCATGTAAATCGAATCCTCCTGGATATAAATAAATTGGCCTCTAAACTTTACTATCATAACAAAATCTTTAAATTATCTACATAAAATTCTTCTATTCTACAGAAAACTTTACAATCCTGTAATATACAATTTGTTCACAAAATAATAAGGGTATCTCTGTATTTGTTTTTACTAATACAGATAAAGGCCTTGAAAATAGGGTTTATAAAGAGAGCTCTATCTGTTTAATACAAAAAGATACTATTTGGACATAAAATATTGATTAAATTTTCGAATGAATTGTAAAGAGAATGTAAAGAAAATGTTTTGCTAATAGTCTTCCATTTTCTTAAGAATATCTTCATTTTTATCCTTCCACTTTATTAAGAATTATTTACTACAATGGGGAAGGAAAGGCTCGTAACCTAAAACTTAGGATGACTTTTGTAGGAAATCAACTCTAGTTTTTGCTGATGAGTCAGAAGAATGTGGAAGGAGCGTTTATTTGAAAATGATTCAAGTTGAGAACTTACAACATACATTTATAATTGGAAAGAAAGGTAAGGAAAAGCAGGTTCCAGTATTAAAAGGTGTCAATTTTGAGGTGAAAAATGGAGAGATTGTCGCAGTTGTTGGGAAAAGTGGCTCCGGGAAATCAACCTTATTACAAATATTGGCTGGATTTATGAAATCTGAACAGGGATCTATTATGGTAAACGGAAAGGAAACAGCTCATCTCTCCGAAGTAGAAAGTGCAGCTTTTCGCTTGCAACAGTTCGGATTTATCTTTCAAAACTTTCAACTAATGCCAGGCTTAACAGCGTTTGAAAACATTGAACTACCATTGAAGTTGCAGGGTATCAAGAAAGCTGAGCGTATAGAAAAAGTGAAAAAATTAATGGACAAGGTTAGTTTAACGGAAGTGGCAGACCACTACCCAAATGAATTATCGGGTGGTCAGCAACAGCGTGTTAGTATTGCAAGAGCCTTAATTACAAATCCTCCTATTTTGTTGGCAGACGAGCCTACAGGAAGTCTTGACTCGGAAACTGAGCAAGATATATTGCTGCTCATTCAAAGTCTAAACCGTGAGCTTGGTTTAACATTTATTATCATTACTCACGACGAGGAAGTAGCAACAATAGCTCATCGACGTTTCCGCATGTACGATGGGGAACTCGTGAAGGAGGAAGCGTAACATGTTATTTAAAGATCAATTAGACTTTGTTACACAACATATAAAGAAAAATAAATTACGCGTATTTATGACAGTACTAGCGGCAACGATGGGCTGTGCATTTTTGATTGTCCTTGCATCAGTTGGATTTGGGCTTCAGGATTCCATACGTAATGAAATATTATCAAATGAAAAAGTTACGAAAATTCAAGTGTTTGGTAATGATCAATTTACAGAGGACCAAATACACGAAATAAAAGGTATAGAACATGTGGAAACGGTACTCGAGACGATTACTGTCAATGCATCCGCACATTCATTTTTTGAGGGTCGTGATACTCAATCTAATTTATATGTTGCTGACATGCATGATTTTGAGCAAGTAAATGGCAAACTTACGGAAGGGAAGTATCCAGCAAAGCCAAACGAAATCGTTGTAGGTTATCATTTTGCTCAAACATTAGTCAATGATGCTGAGCGCAAAATTATTGAAGAAAAGAGTAAAAAAGCTGAAGCGGAAGGCACTTATTATAATGGTAGTGAGGAAGGTTATAAGGGTTCATTAATTGGTAAAGAGATCGAATTATCATTAATGCCACGTACTGATGGGGCAGAAGAGACAGAGAAAATGAAATATACGATTGTCGGTGTTATGAAGAAGCCTTCTTATGATTGGATGATCGATAACTCAGTTTATATGGATACAGAGCAAAAGCCGATGCTAGCTACAAATTTAGTTGCAACAGGTAAGGTAAAAGAGGATGACATGCTTTATTCGGAATTTAATATTTTTGCGGATAGCATGGAAAATGTAAAGTCGATATTAGACAAACTAAAAGACAAAGGCTATAGCGTTTATTCCGTTACTGAACAATTGGATAAAATGAATGTATTTTTCCTAGTTTTAAAGATTGGTTTAATATTTGTTGGAACAATTGCTGTCTTGATTGCTTCGATTGGCATTTTCAACACAATGACAATGGCTGTTACAGAACGTACTCGTGAAATCGGTGTTTTAAAGGCTATTGGAGCAAGTCCAAAGCTTATTCAACGATTGTTCTTAATGGAAAGTACATTCATTGGTGTTATTGGTACTTTGATAGCTGTAGCCATTTCATATGTTATTAGCTTTGTAGCAAATGCTGCATTGCCTTTAATTCTAAAAGCAGCAACAGGGGAAGATGCTTTTGGTAGAAATGAAATTACATTCTCCCTTATTCCTTGGCAGCTTGTTCTTATCGCTTCAGCGATTAGTATTGGGGTAGCGATGATTTCAGGCTATCGTCCAGCACGTAAGGCCACAAAAATAGACGTTATTCAAGCATTACGACAAGAACTATAATTGAAAGGGCGGTCCAGAAGTTATTGGACCGCCCTGTTAATTTAAATTGCGCGACTTTGAAATACTCGCGGAAGGATAGAGAATACCCGTGCCTCCTCATGAGATACTCACGCTACGACCAACTATAAATAAAGCGATTCTTATAGGTAAGCTTGTAATTCATTCGCTAAAAACGGCTTGGCATTTAGCAACTTTAAAAAGGTATCGTAGTTAGCGCGCTGTTCAGAGCTTGGCTTTTTACCTGTATGATAAGCTCGTATTAAAATGTTTTTTGGTGTATTTTCCATATCTATAAACTCTAGCAATTGTGCCTCATAGCCAACGAGTGATAAAATTTCCGCTCGAATTGCATCTGTTGCGAGCGCTGCAAAACGTTCGCGTACGAGACCGTGCTGAAGCATGATATCTAGTGCTGGTGTGTTAAGCTGGCGATTTAATTCATGCTGACAACAAGGGACACTTAAAATAACGCTAGCTCCCCATTTCACAGCACGAGCTAATGCCATATCGGTGGCAACATCACAAGCGTGTAGCGTCACCACCATATCCACTGCAGATTCATCATTATAATCATTAATATCTCCAACTAGAAATTCTAGCTGCTCATAGCCTAAATCCTGTGCAATTTGTGAGCATTCCTCAATGACTTCCTTCTTTAAATCCAAACCAGTGACACGAATGTCTAGGCCTTTTTCGATTTTTAAATAATGGTATAGGGCGAATGTTAAATAGGATTTGCCTGAGCCAAAATCTAAGATACGAACCTGACGATCCTTTGGCAAATATGTTAATGCATCATCAATAAATTCGATGAAGCGGTTGATTTGTTTAAATTTATCGTATTTTTGTTTTTTTATTTTTCCTTCTTCTGTTTGTACTCCAAGACGAATTAAAAATGGGTAGGGCTTATCTTCTGCTAGTAAATAGTTTTTCTTGCGATTATGTGTTAAATTGACTTGCTTTGGTGCTGAGGATTTATCGGACTTCCATAGTACTTTGTTCTTTTTTGAAAGCTGTACTTGTACTTTTTCATCAATAAAATCAACATGTGCTTGACGAAAATCGTTAAAAAATGTTTCTAGCTTCTCACTGAAATTTTCCAATAGAACATTTTCGTGTTTTAAAATGCGTTCAAATTGATATTCAACTTGTATATGGTAAGCATCCTTAAGTAATAAAGGTTTTAACTTTATACGCTTTACTTCGTTTGACTTCATACGTGGTTGACTGATGGTAGCAGTAACGAGTTGCTGTTGTAAAATACGCTCCATAAGCTGAGCTTTCATTTCTTCAAATGTCATATATTTCGCCTTCTTTATCGTGTTATAGATGGCACTAGTTTAACACAATTTAAGAAGCGCAATGCTAGTATAAATTTCAGTATTCATTTTTTGAATATTTATAGGTTATTTTGCATATATGTGGTATTTTAATTATAGAGAATTTTTTAACTTCTTTCGACAAGCGTATTGGTAGCGACAGATGTTTTATGTACCGAAAGCGAAGCGACAGGTACAGATGTTTTATGTACCGAAAGTGAAGTGACAGGTACAGATGTCTCCCACTTCTATAGTGAGATGAATGTGGGGTTTAAGTTACTTTTTAGCGGGTGTCCAAACATCCACTGAAATAGATGAACTCAGTCTAAGACGCCACATCCTGTGGTAAAGACTGAGTGACCAACATTGCGTTGGTCTGAAGCCTCCTGCGGATCCCAAACGCAACGAGGCATAATTGTTTAAAAAGATTAAAGGGGAAATAGGGGGAAATTTATGTCTGAAAACATGTATCAATTACTTGCTATTATTATTTATATGATCGCCATGCTTGGAATCGGATGGTATGCATTTGTTAAAACATCAAATTTAACGGATTACATGCTCGGTGGGCGTTCGCTTGGCCCTGCTGTTACAGCGCTAAGTGCAGGTGCAGCAGATATGTCTGGCTGGCTGTTAATGGGTTTACCGGGTGCGATATATATATCTGGGTTAGTTGAGGCATGGATTGCTATTGGTTTAACGATTGGTGCCTATTTGAATTGGTTACTTGTAGCACCGAGACTACGTGCATATACACAAGTTGCTAATGACTCAATTACTATTCCGAGTTATTTAGATAATCGTTTACGTGACAACACAAAGCTAATAAGAATTGCGTCGGGTATTATTATTTTAATCTTTTTTACATTTTATGTTTCTTCAGGGATGGTTGCAGGAGGCAAGTTTTTTGATAGTTCATTTGGCTATGAATACCATACTGGTTTATTGATTGTATCTGCTGTTGTTGTGGCATACACATTGTTTGGAGGATTTTTAGCGGTTAGTTATACAGACTTTTTACAGGGGCTAATTATGTTTATAGCACTTATTTCTGTACCGTTATTTGGATTGTTTTTAACAGGTGGAATTGGAGACACAATAGCATCTATTAAAGCTGTAAATCCTGAACACCTGAGCTTATTACCTGCAACTGCAACTGCTACGGCAATCATTTCATCAATTGCATGGGGACTAGGTTATTTTGGACAACCACATATTATCGTGCGCTTTATGGCAATAAGTTCAGTAAAAGAAACAAAGCAGGCACGTCGTATCGGTATTGGCTGGATGATGTTAAGTTTATTCGGAGCGATTGCAACAGCTTTAGTAGGTGTAGCTTATTATGAGCAAAATGCAGGTGAGTTAAAGGACGCTGAGACAGTATTTATTGTACTTGGCCAAATCCTATTCCATCCGTTTATTGCAGGTATAATGCTAGCTGCCATTTTAGCCGCGGTGATGAGTACAATTTCATCACAACTAATTGTTACTTCGTCAGCACTTGTAGAAGACATTTACAAAGCTTTATTTAATAAAACAGCAGATGATAAGCATTATGTTTTTATTGGCCGTGTAGCTGTTTTAGTTGTAGCAATTATCGCAGCAATTTTAGCATGGAATCCAGATAGTTCTATTTTAGGCCTAGTAGGCTTTGCTTGGGCTGGCTTTGGTGCAGCATTCGGTCCAGTAATATTGCTGTCCCTATATTGGAGAAAATTAACGAATTACGGAGCTATCAGTGGGATGATAGCAGGTGCTGCAACCGCCTTCGTTTGGGGGAAAATAAAGGTCTTATCTGATACATTATATGAGATTGTTCCAGGCTTCTTCGTATGCTTAATCGTTGCGGTTATTGTCAGTATCTTGACATATAAACCAAATAAAGATATTGAAGACGAGTTCAATCGCACTGAGGTATTGTTAAAAGAAGAACGTATGAAATAAATAAATGTAGTGCGCCTTTTTGTATAGAAGGCGCATTTTTTACGATATACATCTATTAAAGATAAGATAACTACTAAACAACACGAATTTGGACATTATATGGTAAGATGAAGAAAATTTGTCGTAGTAGCATCAAGGCATTGGTGGGAGGTTTGTGGATGGATAGAATTAAAGAAGTAGATATATTGGTGGAAAGAGCTATTTTAGTTGGCGTAAATTTACGGAATGATAAGCATTTTGATTATTCAATGGAAGAGCTAAAAAATTTAGCTGAAGCTTTAAATGTTGAAGTTGTCGGCGTTGTCACACAAAATTTAGAGCGCATTACGCCATCTCATTATGTTGGCACTGGGAAAATTGAAGAAATAAAAAATTTTTATGATGAAGCACAAGCAAATTTAGTGATTTTTAATGATGAATTATCACCTTCACAAATCCGTAACTTAGAACGTGATTTAGAGACGAAGGTTATTGATAGAACGATGTTGATTTTAGATATTTTTGGACGTCGTGCTAAAACAAGTGAAGCGCAGATGCAAGTCGAGTTAGCACAATTGCAATATATGCTACCACGTTTAGTCGGCTTGCATGCATCTCTCAGCCGTCAAGGTGGTGGCACAGGTGGTGGCTTTAAAAACCGTGGTGCTGGTGAGACAAAGCTCGAGCTAGACCGTCGAAAAATTGAGGATCAGATTTCGAAAATAAAGAAGGAGCTAGAACATGTAAAGGAGCAACGAGAGACGCAGCGTAAACAACGACGCAAAAATGCCGTTCCTGTCGTTTCCATTGTCGGCTATACGAATGCTGGTAAGTCAACTATTATGAATCAGCTACTTTCGAAAATAGGACAAGAAGAGCATAAACAAGTGTTTGAGAAGGACATGCTTTTTGCCACACTTGAAACATCCGTCCGTCAAATAGAATTAGCTGATAAAAAGACATTCCTATTAACAGATACAGTTGGTTTCGTTAGCAAATTACCGCATCATCTAGTGAAGGCATTCCGCTCAACATTGGAAGAGGCTCGTGATGCCGACTTATTACTCCATGTTGTAGATGTTTCCAATTCTGAGCACGGCTTTATGATGGAAGTAACAAATGAAACACTTAAGGCAGTTGGCGTTGAGGGAATCCCGACAATTTATGTGTATAATAAAGCGGATATAGCAAACGTCCCTTATCCTGTTGTTAGTGGTGATAATGTTTGGATTTCTGCGAAGCAAGGGATTGGCTTAGAAGACTTATTGCAAATGATACGTCAGCATATTTTCTCTGATTATGTAACATGTAAAATGCTCATTCCGTATGAACAGGGGAATATCGTCTCTTATTTAAATGAACATGCCTCTGTCTATGAAACAGCATATGAAGAAAATGGTACGCTGCTAATGCTAGAGTTAAAAGAAGCGGATTATGCAAAATTCCAACAATATGTAATTAAATAATAAATTACATCATTGTTTTAAAAGCATGCTAAAAGCACTTTGTGTTTCTAGCATGCTTTTTTGTAATCGAAAAAGCGAATTTGTATCTTTGTGAAAGAAATTATAGATAATACTAGCTTTTTTGTTTAAAAAGTAAAAAGTCTGACTATAAAATATTTTAGAATAATTTCAAGGCGTTGTATAAAATTGTGGATATTAAAGTATCAGAAAACTTAGGGATATCAATAGGTTTGGTACAATTCTATGAAAATCATTCTGAATTTAAAGAAAATGTCCAAAATTCCAACATTTTTTAAAACTCTTGAAAAAGTTTTTAAAACACTTTAGTATGATGAAATAAAGTTTTTATCCTTACTTTTGGGTAATAATATTATTATTGAATAATGAAATCGGGAGAGGATATTTTTATGTCTACTAAAGATGAAATTGTAAAATCCGTCCCTCAAAATGGCTTTGTCGGACACCCTAAAGGGCTCTTTACATTATTTTTCACTGAATTTTGGGAACGATTCTCATACTACGGTATGCGAGCAATTCTGATTTTCTTTATGTATTATGAATTGCATGAAGGCGGTTTAGGCCTAGATCGTGGAACAGCAAACTCAATTATGGCTATCTACGGATCAATGGTTTACATGTCAGGGATTATCGGTGGTTGGATTGCTGACCGAATATTAGGTACACGTAGAACCATTTTTTATGGCGGCGTGTTCATTATGTTTGGGCATTTCCTGCTAGCGTTACCTGGTGGCGTAAGTATGTTATTTGTTTCAATGTTCTTTATTGTTATTGGGACAGGCTTATTAAAACCGAACATTTCAAGCATTGTCGGAGATATGTATGCTGAAACAGATAGTCGCCGTGATGCAGGTTTTTCAATTTTCTATATGGGTATTAATATGGGATCATTCCTTGCACCTTTAATTGTCGGAACAATTGGACAAAAGTACAATTTCCACTTAGGCTTTGGTGTAGCAGGGATCGGAATGTTAGTTGGTTTAATTATTTATAAATTAACAGAGAAAAAATATTTAGGGATAGCAGGGTTACAGGTAAACAACCCATTATTGCCTGAAGAACGTAAAAAAGTCTTTACACGATTTGGGATTATAGCTCTACTTATTATTGTTGCTGGGGCAATTGGTATTAAAACTGGCGTATTAACAATGAATGTCTTTAGTTTAATTATTACGACACTGGGTGTATTAATTCCAACGGTGTTCTTTATTTATATGTACCGCAGTGAGAAAACAACGAAGGATGAGAAGTCCCGCATACTCGCTTATATCCCTTTGTTTATATCGGCTGTAATGTTTTGGGCAATCCAAGAACAAGGGGCAACTATTTTAGCAACGTTTGCAGATAGTCGTACACAATTGGATATTGGTGGTTTCCATATTCAATCTTCTTGGTTCCAATCGTTAAACCCTTTATTCGTCGTTACAATGGCTCCGTTATTTGCCATGTTATGGATGAAGTGGGGAGATAAGCAACCATCTACACCGCGTAAATTTGCTTATGCATTGTTCTTTGCAGGAATGTCATTTGTCGTGATGATGATTCCAGCGTATTTATCTGGTGGTAAAGATTTAGTAAGCCCATTGTGGTTAGTATTATCATTCTTTTTAGTTGTAGTTGGGGAGTTATTATTATCGCCAGTAGGTTTATCAGCTACTACAAAATTGGCTCCAAAGGCTTTTGCTGCACAAACAATGTCACTTTGGTTTTTAACAAGTGCGGCAGCGCAAGCAATCAACGCACAACTTGTAAAAGTCTATGAAGTGGTAAGTGAATTCACATACTTCGGTTTCTTAGGCTCATTATCAATTGTTTTAGGAATAATCATATTGATACTTTCGCCAATTATTTCAAAGGCGATGCGAGGTATTAACTAATAATAGGATGTAAGTGCAGTTATTCAAATAACTGTACTTGCATCTTTTTTGTTTTTAACCGAAGAGATTGGTAATCATTTGTCGGAACGTCATAAAGCATCCAAATAATAATGAAGAATAATTTTTGTGATGCTAAGGTACTCTAAGTATTGTTTTATTTGGCTTATCATCAAAAGTTGGGGTTGGCATTTGTTAAAACGTATTCTATGTAAAGAAGTTGATTAGAGTGGAGGCTAGGCGACTTCTTAGGGATCAGCAATAGAGGAGCGAAGGCTAAAAGCATCATTTCCTGTGATAACGCCTTAGTGACCAACATCGTGTGTGCTGTCGCTTCGCTTTCGAACAGTCAAAACATGTCGCTGACGCTTCTCTTTCGCGCCAAAAACATATGTTGGCCAAAGCGGCTCATCAGATGTCCTACAGAGAAGCGCTCAGCCGGAACGGAAATCAACCACTCATTATGAATGAACTATTTATCTACCTGAAAGCGTTTAGTCTTATCATGTAGTTAATTTGCAGATTGAGGGAATATGTTTTTGTATAGAAAAGATTTTATTTTCGTTATAATATTCTTAATAGTATGATTTTTGAGAGGTTGGTTGCTATGAAGGAAGCTTTAAGTCGTTTGAGGCCAAGATTAATGGAAATTTTCACGTATTTGCACGCGCATCCGGAAATAAGCTGGCATGAGGTAGAAACAACGAATTATATTGTTGATTTACTAACACGTGAAGGTTTTTCACCAATACGCTTTAAAAACAGTACAGGGCTTTATGTTGATGTAGGAAATGGTAATCCTAAAGTCGGTTTGCGTACGGACATTGATGCGTTATGGCAAGAAGTAGATGGTGAATTTCGTGCGAATCACTCCTGTGGCCATGACGGACATATGACGATGGCAATCGGTGCTCTATTACTTTTGAAAGAGCTGGCTCCATCATTTAACGGTACAATTCGGGTGATTTTTCAACCAGCTGAAGAAAAAGGAACAGGTGCTTTATCAGTTTTAAAAGAAGGAATCATTGATGATCTAGACTTTTTATTTGGTGTCCATGTAAGACCTGTCCATGAGCTTGAAGACGGTACATATTGTGCCGCGTTGTATCATGGAGCCTCTCGATTACTTGATGGAGAGATCATCGGAGAAGATGCCCATGCTGCAAGACCGCATCTCGGCGTGAACGCTATTGAAGTAGGGGCTACTATTATCGATGATTTAAGAACGCTTCATACAGACCCAATGGTTCCTGTATCAATTAAGATGACCAAATTCCATGCTGGAGGAGAATCTGGCAATATTATTCCTGGAAGTGCATCGTTCACCATTGATATACGAGCTCAACAAAATGATGTGATGGGTGCACTTGCGCAGGGAGTAAAAAGGGTTATTGATTCTTCTAAGATCTTGCATAAAGTGCAGATTGAATTACGTACAGTAGCAAATGTAGTAGCTGCTGAGGTAGACCCAACTGCTCAATATATTATGGAGCAGGCAATCGTTCAAGCAACCGGGTTGTCAAATTTAAGAAAGCCAGTTTATACACCTGGAGGAGAGGATTTTCATCACTATGCTGTTCAACGCCCGCATTTAAAATCTACGATGTTAGGTTTAGGCTGTGGGGTAACACCAGGACTACATCATCCAAAGATGAAATTTAAGCAGGCGAGGCTTGTAACGGGGGTTGAAATCCTTACAAGAGCGGTATTGTTAGCATTAGAGTCAGGGAAATCAGAGGAGGGATCAGCATAATGTTAGAGAAAGTACGTATTCAAAAAATAATGGCACCTACAGAGATCGCAGAAGTACAAAGTTTGAACGAAAGTATTTGGGGAAGTCAGGCTATTCCCTCACATCAGTTGTTAGCAGCTGTACAAAATGGTGGATTAATCCTTGGAGCGTATTTAGACGAAAAGTTGATTGGCTTTAACTACTGCTTTGTTGGCTATCGACATGGAAAAATGTATTTACACTCACACATGATTGGTGTGGAGAAAACATATCGTGAACAAGGTGTAGGTGAATTATTAAAGCATGCCCAACAGGAATATGCAAAAGAACATGGGTTTCAGCTTGTGATTTGGCTATTCGATCCGCTAGAAGCATATATGGCTAATTTATCATTTTTGAAGCTCAATGCATTTAGTTTTCAGTACGAAAATGATTATTATGGTCCGCTCAAGGATGATTTTAACGAGGGGCTACCTTCAGATCGAATTGTAGTTGAATGGTGGATTGAACGCGATCGAGTGGAGGATTCCCTAGATGAACTGGAAGAAGAAGCTGAAGAAATTGTACCGTGGTCTTTAACGGTAGATGGCTTACCAGTGCTTGATATTGAAGGTGAATTTCAGCAAGAGCAATTATATTATAAGGACGCCTATTTATTGCCGATTCCTCAATTTTTACAAAAGATGAAAGTAGAGAATCCTCGGCTTGCAGAGGACTGGCGTTATAAAGTACGTACTATTTTAACAACATTGTTTGAACAAAATTATGCAATTGTTCGAGTAAAAAAGAATAAGGAATATGTTCATAGCTATCTATTAGTCAGACGCTCCTTATTAGCTTTATAATAAGGATAAGGAGTGAAATCTTGTGAAACTAGAACAGATTACAGTAAGACATATAAAAATGCCTATGAAAGCACCGTTTACAACGAGTTTTGGCACAATTGATGAAAAAGAACTTTTACTTATAGAAGCGATAGATCAATCAGGAACTGTAGGATGGGGAGAAGCTGTAGCCTTTGTAGCGCCTTGGTATACAGAGGAGACAGTGAAAACAACATGGCATATGCTTGAAGACTTCTTAATTCCCATCTTGTTACATAAAGAGGTTGGGCATCCAGATGAAGTCAGTGCTTTGTTCTCCTCTATTCGTCGTAATTGTATGGCGAAATCCTCTATTGAAGGGGCTATATGGGATATTTATGCGCAACAAACGAAACAATCACTTGCTCAAGCGTTAGGCGGAGATAAGGAGCAAATAGAGGTGGGTGTTAGTGTAGGTATTCAATCTTCTACAGAAGCATTAATTGATTTATTAAAAGGCCATGTAAATAAAGGATATAAACGAGTAAAAGTGAAAATTAAGCCAGGCCATGATGTAGAAGTTATTCGTGCTATTCGAGCTGAAATGCCAGATTTACCATTGATGGTAGATGCTAATTCGGCTTACTCATTGAGCGATATGGATGTATTACAGCAACTTGATGCATTTAATTTATTAATGATTGAACAGCCATTAGCTGTTGATGATATTGTCGATCATGCTAAGCTACAACGAAAGTTAAAGACGCCTATTTGCTTAGATGAAAGCATCACCTCCTATGAAGATGCTCGAAAAGCGATAGAGCTTGGTAGTTGTGGTGTTATCAATATAAAAATAGGGCGCGTAGGCGGATTAACAGAAGCAAGAAGAATTCATGATTTATGTAAGGAAAATAATATTCCCGTTTGGTGTGGTGGTATGTTAGAGGCAGGAATCGGACGAGCGCATAATATTGCATTAACGTCGCTCTCGAATTTTGTATTACCTGGGGATACTGCAGGCTCTAGTCATTATTGGTATGAAGATATCATTACACCTGAAGTAATTGTAGAGGATGGTTATATTCATGTGCCACAAACGGCCGGAATTGGATATACACCTAATATGAAAGTAATTGATAAGCTAACAATCAGTAAGAAGGTCTATCAATAATAGGTTCATCACCAAATGTTGTGGATGACTTTTGATAAAATGTCTACTATGTAAATAAGTTGATTGGAGTGGACGCTGGGTGACTCCTTGGGGATAAAGGCTAAGAGCATCACGCCCTGTGATAACGCCTTCGTGACTAACATCCTGTTGCCCCAAGCTGCTCATCGGACGCCCTCGGGAAGCTCTGCTCTGCGCGAAAGCGAAGCGGCAGCGATAAAAGCGCCCAGTCGGAACGGAAATCAACCACGCGTTTTGGTGATAACCCCAATAATAGGATAAACAGGGAGAGAACTGATTGAAAAAAAGTTTGCAAATCGGTGGTGCCTATGTAGGAATTATCGTCGGTGCGGGATTTGCATCAGGACAGGAAATCGTACTATATTTTACGAGCTATGGCTTTCATGGAATTTATGGTGCACTTATTGCTACAGTTGGATTTGCCTTAGTAGGAATGTGCATTGCTCAAATTAGCTCGAGGTTGCGTACGACATCGCACAAGGATTTAATTTATCAAATTTCAGGTAATGCTGTAGGTTTGGTGATGGATTATTTACTGTCGCTCTTCTTATTCGGTGTAGCAGTAATCATGTTTGCTGGAGCAGGTGCTACGCTTCATCAAATGTTTGGACTACCAGTTTGGCTGGGGAGCATCTGTATGATTGTACTTACTATCGCGACAGTTATGATGGATGTGAAGAGTATCATAAACGTTATTGCTATTGCTACACCCTATCTGCTAGCAATTGTCTCGATAATAGCGGTCTATTCATTAGCTACGATGGATTTAACCTTTGTCGAACAAGCTGTTATTGCACAACAAGCACAGGTAAGTTCTAAAAGCTGGTGGGTTACTGCTTTACTGTATTTGTCTTTTAATATAGGTGTATGTTTTTCGCTTTTAACTGTTATGTGTGGATCTATTCGCAATGAAAAAGTGGCGGGGATGGGAGGTATTATTGGTGGGATTTTGCTTGGAGCTTTAATTCTACTTATTAACCTGTCTCTTCTTGCAAAAATGAATGTAGTCGTTGGTATAGATATACCGATGCTAGCTTTGGCAAATGAAATTCATCCTCTAATTGGTCTATTGATGTCCTTTTCCTTATTAGGGATGATATATAATACAGCAGTGGGGATGTTCTATTCATTTATGGTGAGATTTTTAAAACCTAATAAGGCCAGTTTTAAGGTAACTGCCGTTTTTATCGGTGGTTTAGGTTTTTTAGCAAGTCTTGCTGGTTTTACGACGCTTGTAGCCAAGCTATATGCGGTGATGGGGTACGTTGGTTTTATATTAATAGTTTTAATTGTTCTTGCATGGCTCAAGGGTGTTCGACGAATAGCTTAACTTCTTTCAGCAATTATTATTTGTACCAGTCGCTATGCTTTCGGGCAAAGACATCCGCTGAAAGAGGTTAAAGCCGCCTCCGGACGCAATTATATCGAGGCATAATTGATTTAATAGGGTGATTGAGAAAAAATTAGTATTTTATTCTCAATTACCTTTTTATTTTTGTGAAAAATGTAGAGAGTTTTAACTTCGCAAATAATACAAAATGCAAATATTCCGTTGAGAATGCTCATTTTTTAATTATTATCAAATAAAACGAGAATAATTCTCAATTGAAGGTTGACTGAGAATGGAAACACGCTTATAATGAGAATCGTAAGTAATGATAATCATTTTCAATTAATATTACTAACAAAAATGAATCTACCGGGGATTACAATGAAAAAAAGATATCTTTTAACAGTAACTGTAGTGCTGTCTATAGTTTCACTATTTATCGGAGTAGTTGATATAAAACCGAGTGATCTATTAGACTTCGAATCAGAAGAGACTAGACTATTTTTTATTAGTCGTATACCGAGACTTGTAGCAATTTTGTTAGCAGGTGCAGGTATGAGTATTGCTGGTTTAATTATGCAAAGCTTAAGTAGGAATAAGTTCGTGTCACCAACGACAGCAGGTACATTAGATGCTACAAAGTTGGGGGTACTAATTTCGATGATGTTTTTCACAAATGTCACGTACTTTCAAAAAATTTCCTTCGCTTTCCTATTTGCTTTAGCCGGCACATTATTGTTTATGCAAATATTAAATCGAATAAAATTTAAAGATGCGATCTTTATACCGCTTATTGGCTTAATGTTTGGTAATATCCTTTCATCAATTACAACGTTCTTTGCGTATAAAGCAGATATTATCCAAAACATTTCTGCATGGTTACAGGGAGATTTCTCATTAATGATGAAAGGTCGTTATGAGCTTTTATACATAAGTGTGCCCGTGCTGATTTTAGCTTACATTTATGCGAACCGCTTCACAGTGGCAGGGATGGGTGAGGATTTTGCAAAAAACCTGGGTCTTTCCTATAAATTCGTTGTGAATTTAGGTTTAGTGTTAGTAGCACTTATTTCGACGACGGTGGTGCTAACAGTTGGTGTGATACCGTTCCTTGGTTTAATCATTCCAAATATAATTTCGCTGTTCAAAGGGGATAACCTTTCTAAAACATTGCCACATACAGCATTACTAGGTATGTCGTTCTTATTATTCTGCGACATTATAGGGCGTGTACTTATTTTCCCTTATGAAATTCCGATTAGTATGACTGTCGGTGTCATCGGAAGTGCGATCTTCCTAATTATGTTATTTAGGGGGAAAGCATATGCGTAACCGTACAAAAATGTTGATTTTACTAGCTTTAGCTGTAGCATCTATTTTACTATATGTATTTTATGAACTTAATGGTAACTATCATTATGCGTTCCCACGCCGCCTTATTAAAGTGGCAGCGATGTCGTTAACAGGGATTGCGATTGCTTATTCAACTGTAGTCTTCCAAACGATTACACATAACCGTATTTTAACACCAAGTGTAATGGGACTTGATGCATTATATATGATGGTTCAAACGTTCATCTATTTCTTCTTTGGATCTATGTCTATATTCGTTATTAATGCCAAATACAATTTCTTACTAGCTGTTTTAGCTATGGTTGTCTTTGCCGTGATTTTTTATCGCGTATTGTTCAAGGAAGGAAAACGTCCGATTTATTTCTTGCTGCTTGTCGGTATGATTGTCGGAACCTTTTTAGGAAGCGTAACAACGTTCTTCCAAGTGTTAATAGATCCGAATGAGTTTTTAAGCTTACAAAGTAAGATGTTTGCAAGCTTCAACAATGTCAATTCGGATTTAGTATGGCTTGCAGGTGTGGTCATAATCATTACCTTTATTTATGGCTGGCGTCATATGAACCAATTAGACGTAATGTCGCTTGGACGTGATACAGCAATTAACTTAGGGGTACCATATGACAAGCTTGTACAGCGAATGCTGATATTATCTTCAATATTAATTGCCGTTTCAACAGCTCTTGTTGGGCCAATTACGTTCTTTGGTTTAATCGTATCAAATTTATCGTATCAGTTTTTCAAGACGTACAAGCACTCTGTTATAATTGCAGGTTCTTGTGTAATGAGTATTGTAGCTTTAGTCGGTGGACAGTGGATGGTCGAACGTATTTTTAATTTCGATACAACACTAAGCGTTATTATAAACTTCGTAGGTGGCGTATACTTCATCTACTTATTATTGAAGGAAAGTAGGTCAGCAGGATGATCCAAGTAAAAGAAATATCCAAGTTTTTTGGGAAAAAACCGGTCATTCAAGATGTCAGTGTCGATGTTGCACCAGGGAAAATTACGTCTTTTATCGGACCAAATGGTGCAGGAAAATCAACATTGCTTTCAATGGTAAGCCGTTTACTTAATGCAGATACTGGGGAAGTATTACTCGATAAATCAGATGTACGTCGTTGGAAATCGGACGATTTTGCGAAGCGTGTATCTATTTTAAAGCAGTCAAACTATATGAATGTACGCCTAACAATTCGTGAGCTTGTTTCATTTGGTCGCTTCCCTTATTCGAAAGGAAATTTAAAGCCTGAGGATGAGTTAAAGGTAGATGAAGCAATTCAATATATGAATTTAGAGGATATTCAGCATAATTATTTGGATGAATTATCGGGCGGTCAACGTCAACGTGCATTTATCGCTATGGTTATAGCACAGGACACAGACTATATTTTGCTTGATGAGCCGCTTAACAATTTAGACATGAAGCACTCTGTGCAAATCATGAAAATTTTGCGTAAGCTCGTTGATGAGTTAGGGAAAACAGTTGTCATCGTATTACACGATATTAACTTTGCTTCCGTATACTCAGATCATATTGTCGCATTAAAAAATGGACGTGTTGTCAAAGACGGTCCAACAAATGACATCATCAATTCTGATGCGCTTAAGGAAATCTATGATATGGATATTCCCGTACAGGAACAGAATGGTTGTCGCATTTGTGTGTATTTTAATTCTTAGAAATAGTAAAGATGGCATTACCATCTTTCAACTATAAAATAATTTTAAAGGAGCAATTTTACAATGAAAAATTGGAAAATACTTACTGTATTAATGGCGATGATGCTATTAGTATTAGCTGCTTGTGGTACTAAGGACGAGGCGAAAAAAGAAGATAAAGGTTCTTCAACGGATAACAAACCTGCTGAAGAGAAAAAGGAAGAAGCTACAGCTTACCCAATTACTATTCCAGCTATCAAAAATGGTGAGGAGACTTTTAAAGAAGTAACTCTTGATAAAATGCCTGAAAAGGTCGTTGTATTTGACTATGGTTTCCTTGATACTTTAGATGCTTTAGATGTTAAAGTTGCAGGTGTTCCACAAAAATCAGTTCCAAAGTATTTAAGCAAATATTCTGGTAAAGATTATGTAAATGTTGGAGCTTTAAAAGAGCCTGATTTTGAAGCAATCTCTTCTATGAATCCTGACATTATTTTCATCTCTGGTCGTCAAGCTGCAGCTTATGATGAGTTATCTAAAATTGCACCGACAGTATTCGTAGGTGTAGATGCAAAAGATTTCATGCCATCATTCAAAGCTAACGTTGAATTAGCTGGTAAGATCTTTGGTAAAGAGAAAGAAGCTGCTGATGCATTTGCTGCTTACGAAGCAAAAGTAGAGGAAGTTAAAGCGAAAACAGCTACAGCTAAAGAAAAAGCTTTAATAGTATTAGGTTCTGAAGGTGCATTATCTGCATATGGTCCTGGTTCACGTTTCGGTGTCATCCATGATGTATATGGTGTAAAACCTGCTGATGATAAAATTGAAGTTTCTACACATGGTGCTAACGCATCATTTGAATATGTACGTGACACAAACCCAGATATTTTATTCGTAGTTGACCGTGATGCTGCTGTAACTCCAGAAGGTGAGTCTGGTACAAAAGCTGCAATTGAAAACGAAATCGTTGGTGCTACTAACGCTGCGAAAAACGGTAAAATCTTCTATTTAGATCCGCAAGTTTGGTATTTATCTGGTGGCGGTTTAACTTCTGAAACACAAAAAGCTGATGACATTTTAAAGGCGTTTAAATAATATGTTTGTACAAATTAAACGTATTGTCGTTACGGAAGGGAATTCGGATAAAGTTGTTGAGCGTTTTGGTGCTAAAAAAGATGGCCCATCATTGCTTGAACAACAGCCAGGCTTTATTGATAAGCAAGTACTTGTAAAAAAAGTACGACGTGGTGATGAAGAAGTGCTAATAGTGGTTCGATGGGAATCAGAAGAGGCATGGAAAAATTGGGAGAAGAGTCCTGAGCATATTGCTGGTCACAAAGCAAGTGCTGGTAAACCGAAGCCTGATCATATCATCGAAAGCGGCCAAGAAGTTTATTATGTAAAAGGTTAATAATTAGAGGTGTCTCAAAGTTCATTTGAGGCACCTTTTTTCTTATGAATAGGACATGAAGCTTAGTACTATTCGATAGAAATGCAATGATAGATAGTTAAAGTGAAGGATAGAGGAGCGAAGGGGGCGAATAGAAGTCAATACGACGGAAAGAACCCCCAAAGCGACCTCAAAGAACTATTAAAAGGGCATAGAGAACGATATTAACTAAGAAAGGTTAGGCACATATCTATACCTGTGCCAAACCCAGTCTAGATTAATGTTTAATGGACGTTTTATTCCATGCATTAAATGGTGTAGTAATATTAAAAGAAATACCATTGTCACTTATGGCAACCTCGGTGAAAGAGGCGGTGAATTGTTGTCGTGTCCAACTTACTTTCCCTAAAGGGGACATTTCCTTTTTCAAATCTGAATTAAGAAGATAAAGAGGTAAGCCGACTGTTTCTCCAATTTTAACTGGATTTCCAATTGACGAAGCGCTAGAGCAATTGCCTCTTGCATTTATAATACTAAAGTTTGGTGACGTATAGAGTATAGGTGTATGTATGTTTAATTCTGAGGTAAATGGACTTATTAAAGGCAACATAGACAGGCTTTCTTCAAATACCCTTGTAATTCCATAATGTTCCATAAAACCGTCCAGCTTTTGCTGAAAAGTATCTTCAAATCCGGGAATATTGCAAATAAAATTTGAAAATGTAGATTTGCTTTTATACTCTGCTAATGTTTCTTTAAAAGCCTGTTGCTCAGCATCAATAATTATTTGCTCAATATATTGTTGTTCTTTCGAAGGCCTTTTAATAGTAATTTCTTCTTCAGAGACAAAAATTGCACAGGAAAAATTAGCTGTAAGTATTAAAACGTTATCATTTAATTCATTTTTCATTTTAATCACTCCCAATGTTTCGAGAATTTCCTTGTTAATAGATTAAACGAAAATGGTACATCACGATAAGCTTTGGAGATTTCCGTTCTATATATAGCTCTAATCCCGAGAAGCCGTTCAGTCTTCTCTCTAATCAATTTAAATACATACCATACGGTCTCGTTTCTAATGAACTTTATAACTTAAAGATTAGTGTACGAACAGGAAAATTTATCTTAGCTTAGTTTAAGCGTATCATCAGTGAGGACGCCATTTCAATGCTGAGTTTACGCCAAAAAATGGCGGTCAAAAATATAACACCGCCACTTATTTTACTATCCTTAAATAAAGAAGTGGCGTGCTTTCCACAAATACCGCCACTTTTTGGCGGTATATTGTACTAACGACGCAATGTGAAATATTACCTTATGATTTTGATGTCTAGCATTATTTACCATTAATCTGTATTATATTTAATAACATACTCGAAGGGAGAGAGGACTATTGCAGGAGCTTGACGAACAAATTAATGAGGCATTGGATATTCTAATTGAAAACGACGCGTTGATAGGTTATGAACTACGGTCGATGCTGAAAAATTTTAAGAAAGAAAAAATGGCAGCTGGCTATTCATTTGGTAAGCTATGTTATTTGCATTATGAGGCATTTACAGATTGTTTGAACGAAGACATCTATAAAGTTGCCGCAGCTATAGAACTTTTAATTTTATCCTTTGATATCATCGATGACTTGCAGGACAAGGATTCAGACTACAGTTGGACTAAAACACCTGATCTATCATTAAATGTTGCTTTAGCTATGCTAGTTATGGCTTCTAGAACTATACGTGAGACTTCCTTTGAACACAAAAATACTGCTATTCAAATACTAGAGGATTATGCATTACGAAGCATAAACGGTCAGCAACTGGATTTACTCAATACGTGTAGGGATGAGCAATCATATATACAAATGATTGAACAAAAGTCGGGTTCTTTATCATCGATGGCTTGCTTAATTGGCGAAGTGCTTGCAACAGGAGGGACATCTTCTGAGGTTGAGGAGTATGGGAAATACATAGGTATTATCCAACAGATTAAAAACGATATTCAAAGTTTAAAAACTTGGGGACCTAAAAATGATTTACTGAATAAAAGATACTCACTACCTATTATTTATCTTTTATCACAGGAAAATGATGTTTCAAAATCTGTTATAAACTATTATAATGACGATATGGATGCATTTTTAGATAATAATGCTACGGAAAACGAGTTGACAAATGGTGGTGCGATACGATATGCAATTACTATGAAAAATGTTTACAAGTTTAAAGCGTTAAATATTCTTGAAAATGTGACTATAAATGAATTAGGTAAAGACTACTTAAAAAGGTTAATGAAATGAGTGTATATATGATGAATGTAATTCAATATCTAGAAAAAAACCCAGACATAGTTGCTCTATTAAAAACACAAAAAGCATCATTGGTTGGAATTTCGTCTTTAGAACAAAAAGCAATTTTAGATGCGTTTAATAGTGAAAGAGAGTTGAAAAGTGTAGCTTGGCAGTAAAATTGTTGAGTAAAAAGTTGTTTTGGCCCGTTATAATGTTCTATTTAGTGATTGGGATTTATCTGAATTATATGAATTATAGTGGGCCTTTATTAGAAATTGGGGTAGAAAAAGAGAATGGCAAATGGGGAGTAACGCAACCTTATTTTAAAGACTGGACAGGATGGGAGAGCATTTCATCATCTGATGTTATTTTAAGCGTAGATGATGTGCCAATGGATCATCTAAATCAGGTGAATTATAAATCTAAAATAGTAGATGCTAATAAAATAACCATAATGAAGCCTAATGGTGAAATAAAAGATATACATATCAAACAATTGGATGTTCCGAATCAATTTTACTCTATATTACTATTTCCCGCTTGTTATTATTTATTAACTCTATTTATTACTATCTATCTACATTTTAATCAAAAGAATACAAAGCTTACTAACTTACTTATTCTTTTTATGTTAACTGTTGCGTTAGCTTATGTAAGCAGTGGAGTAGCTACTAGATTAAATGGAATTGGGATAATAGTAAATCGCAGTAGTATGGTATTGTGTTTAGTTATATTATTACATTTTTTAAGAGATTATTATTCATTTGTAAAAATAAATTGGGTGTTTACAAACAATATTAAATTCTTTTATATATTTCCAGTGATCTCTTTTTTACTGGCCTGTATTAGTATTTTCTATCCTGCTTCGTATAATTTTTTGGCTCAAGTAGTATTATTCCTTTTTTTCATTCTCCTTATTACTATACTTAGTATTTTATTGCTAAGTTATTTCAAATATAAATCACCTCAGTTGAAAATATTGTTATGTAGTATAATGATACCGTTTCTGCCATTTCTTTTTTTATATTCACTCCCTAACATTTTTTTGGGTAAGTATATTCTTTCAGGTGAAGCCAGTTCTTTATTTTTATTGCTTATACCTTTTAGCTTTATCTTTACACAATTAGCAGAACGATTATTTGATATCGAATATCATATTACTAGATTACGTTATTATGTAATCTTTTCATCGTTTTTTACTTTGTGGTTTATAGTTGGGTTGTATTGGTTTGCAGGAGAATATTTAACGAAAACTGTTATGTCAGGTGTTTCAATCTTTACTTTTATATCGTTAATTGTTCTTTTTTACATAAAAGAGAAAGTCGATTATCGAAAACGAAAAATCTTATTTTCGACGAAAGGGGATTATATACATCAGTTATATACAGCTGTAGATAAGATTGGTAAAACAATAAAAATAGATAATCTTCTGGAGAGATTTGTTCAAGAGGTTTCTTTACATCTTGAGCTCCAGCATGTATTTGTATTAACTTATGACCATGACACAAAGCAATTTACATCAACGGTTGAGGGAGGTCTTCCGATTAATCCAATGTTAATGGAAGATTTAAAATTAGGGGAAATTAAAAAATTTGATCAAGTCTATTTAGCCTTCCTCCATCAAGATGCTCACTATAAAAGAGCATTAGTATTGCAACATAATAATTCGATTCATTTGAAAGATGAAGAGCTTCTGTGGCTTGAATTGCTCTTACTATATGTAAATAATTTTATTGAAAATACAAAGATGGTAGAGGAACTGTTAGAGGAATTAAAGCATATGAGGCAAGCAGATGATAGTCAATTACCTTGGTTAAACAAATTATTATGGCTAAGGTTTGAAGAGGAAAAATATCAATTAGCTCAAGAATTACATGATACAAATTTGCAAGAGCAGCTTCATATTGCCAGGGAGGTTGATGTCCTAGTCAATGCGAAGGATACAGCAGATATCCAGCGAAAACTTGCAAAAATTCATAGACAGATGGTTACATCTTTACATGATTTAAGAGCTTATTGTGAAAACTTGAAGCCCCCATTATTAGATACACTAGGGTTAAACGCTGCATTAGAAAAGCTTATTCGCAAAGTAATAGAAAGATCTAGTTTTGTGTTAATTTATACGATCGATCGTCTTTATTTAGAGGATGAGCGTATGAATTTAATGATTTATCGATTGTTTCAAGAATTACTCAACAATGCTTTAAAACATTCCTATGCAACAACAGTTGAGATTCATTTGAAGGAAATGGACAATGGTTTTGAAATCATCTATAAGGATGATGGTGTAGGTTGTAATATTGAAGATATTATTATCGCAGATTCGATGGGAATTCAAGGTATGCAAGAGCGTGTAAAAGCCTTTAACGGGCAGTTTTACATCGATACACAGGCTAATGAAGGAATGTCTATTAGAATTACAGTAAAAGAAGGGAGTGATACACTTGATTACGATGCTCATAGTGGATGATCACCCTATTGTATTAGAGGGTACAAAAAATTTATTTCAAGAAAATGAAGATATTATAGTTGATACAGAAAGTGATGCAACTCATGTCATCCAGAGAATTAAAAACAAGCCATATGATATCTACTTAATTGATATAAATATGCCGTTAGAAAATGGCATTAATTTAGGACGTAACATTAAAGCTATCCAGTCAAATGCTTCGATTATCCTTTATACTGGTGATGATATTACTGATTATTATCCACTTATTTTAGAACGGAAAATAGAAGGTATTTTAGCTAAAACAGCATCTAAGGAGCAAATTTTACGAACTGTTCGAGCCATTGCAAATGGTGAAATTGTTTTACCTCAAAATTTCTTAGATTTTCTTGATAATAAATTTAAATTGCAGGATGCGAAACTCGATATACACTTAAATGAAAAAGAAAAGAGAATTTTAAGACTGATTGCGGAAGGACATACGAATAAAGCAATTGCTATAGAGTTAAATATTCCTCAGCGAACAACCGAAAGATATTTAACGCAGCTGTTTTCTTTGTTAAATGTAGATTCACGGACAGAGGCTGTAAATCTTGCAGAAAGAATGAATTTACTATAAATTGTCTGTATGTTATATTAACTTTCGTTGGTATATTTTTCAATAAAAAGGGAGAGTTTAGGTGGTTTTGGTATACCATATTTTAACTTGGTTAATTACACCTGGATTTTAATTCTAAATACCCATAAATTTTCATGACACCGCCAAATTATGGCGGTGTTTTTTGTATGTCCGCCAAATCACGCCAAAAATTGGGCAGAAGACCGCCAAAAAATTGGCGTAAATCCAACATTGAAATATCGGTGTAAGTACTGGTACGCTAAAGATAATCGTGGTTAAGTAGATTTGCTATAGTAAGTAATACTATATAAGATTTCGTTTAAAATAAGAGCCTGGCTATCTATGAAGAAAGTAGAGATTGTAGATTTTTTTAAAGTTACTAGCTAGTCAACATACTTCACCATAAAACTTTATATAAAGGTAGGCGTGTATTTTGAAAGTAGAACTTGAAAATTTATTTTCTATAGATGAATCTAGTCAAGATCAAGTTATTAATGTTTATAATCGCTATGGTATTTATATTGGTGCACCTAAAATAAGAAAAAGAAGTTTAAAGGCATCTTTTAATCCTATTTTTACATTAAATGAAGATTTAACATACGAGCATGTAGCAGCACTATATAAATCATTGGAACACGAATTAGGAATTGATTCGATCGGAGAGCGTTTCTACTTTGACTTTTCGGATAGCGAGTATGAGCAAGCACCATTGTTCACACTAAACTCAACAGGTAACTCACCTGATATGTTTATAGATGATAGAGGAACTTTATTTTCTATAAACACGCATTGCCAGCATTGCGGACTAATGGAAAAAGAGCAGCTTTCTCCATTAGTGATTGATACTACAGAAATGAAAGACCGTCATCTAGTTCATGTGAGCGGATATTGGGTTGCTTCACAGGAATTAGCGACATTAATGAAGCAAGAGAATATTAAAGGCTATGAATTGTTAGAGGTTATTCATCAAGGACCGAAAGAAGGAAAGAAAAAAGCTTTTCAAATTTTACCGACACAAGTATTACCAGAGGCTAGCGCTGAAAGAGTTAAATTGTATTTTGCGACAGAACAACCTCCATGTCGTTGTGGGTTAAGTGGGGTAATCAACGGTCCTGATATTTATAATCGCAAAGATTTAACGAATATAGAAAATGATGTTTTCCTATCAGCAGAATGGAGCCATGACGGAAGATATTTATATAGAAAGACTTTGTTCAGTAGAAAGTTTAGAGAATTAATTATTAAAAACAATATATCTCGTGAGGTAAGAGGAGAGAAGGATAAAAACTTTGGGCCGAAGGATTGGTTATTCGATCCAGTATTATTAAAATAATTCAAACTGAAGATGAGGAAGTGTATATTTTGTTTAGAAAAATAATACCTATCGTTGCAATCTTATTTATCGTTGCATTAGCTCTTTCAAATTATTTTAATAAGGCCGAAGAAAAAACATTTGTCATACCCCAAGTAAGAGGGGGCACATTGGGTTAGATAAAGTTTCACCAATCAGGCACATACGGGCAATAAATCTTGTAGCTAACTTCTTTGTGTTGGGAGTAGTAGTACACTGGATAAAAAGCCAAATTCACCTCTAGCTGACTTAAATATGATATGATGTGAAAAATATAACAGCATATGGTTTTGAGGTGAAGTATTATATGAAAAAATGGGCTTATCCTTTAGCGGTATTAACGCTCATTATCTTTTTTGTGTTACGAGTTACTTTTCAAAGTGAACTAATTCGTACTTTTGATACAAAAATGGCAGATTTATTTTTCAATAATAGTTTTATAGATTTTTTCCACTATTTAGGGGAACCGGCGTTTGTAGTGTCCGTAGCTATAATCTTAATAGTTTATCTAGCATGGAAGGTAAAAAATAACCGAGGGATATTATTTGTTTTGTTAACGGTTGCAGGTGGGAATGTACTTAACCAATTATTGAAAAAATGGGTGCATAGGCCAAGACCTGAGATTGAGGAACAATTAACATCTTATAGCTTTCCTTCTGGACATTCTATGACCGGTATCTTGTATTTATTTACGGTAGCCTATATTTTTTCAGAGAACAATAGCAAGGGACGTAAGACATTACTTTGGCTCGGAGCAATTGTTTTAACTGTACTTATTGGTTTGTCTAGAGTTGCTGGAGCCCGTCATTTTGCTTCGGATGTATTGGCCGGGTGGAGTATGGGTTATACGTGGTTTATCATTTGTGTTATTTGGTATGAACGTCGGAAGAGATTTTTTAAGTCGAAAAATAAATCATGAACTTGAAATGGGGACCATCTAATATTAAAGATGGTTCCCTTTGCTATGTAGAAGTAGGGCGTCACTTATGAGCATGCCGCCCTTATTTCTGGTTCATCACCAAAAGTTGTGGATGACATTTGTTAAAACGTATTCCAATTATATAAGTTGATTGGAGTGGAGACTGGGCGACTCCTTGGGGATTAGCGTCACAGATGAGACCCTGCAGCGAGCAACGCGAGTGAAGCGGCTCATCGGACGCCCCCAGGAAAGCGCCCAGTCGGAACGGAAATCAACAACACGGTATGGTTATGAGCTTTATTTCTTTAATCTTTTTAATTACATTGAAACAGCCGTTTCTGCTTCCATAAGCTTTTGTACAGCTTCTAAGCAATCATAGAATGTTTCAAATGGCTTATAAGGAATATGAAGGTCTTTACAGCGTTTAATAAGATGATCCCTAGCGAGTACTAAATCTGCCTGTTTTGCTGCTTCAAAATCAGAAAGTGAATCTCCAATTACGATTTTAAATTGATTGCTCTGTGCAACCTTTCGCATAACGCTTGGCTTGCAGCAACCGCAACCTTGTGTCTCAAATTTCGCACATTCTTCATCACAGCTATTTGGAAAAACGAGCTTAATTTGCTGTCCGGAAAAATCAGCACTGTTACAATATATACCGGAAAAAGGACCGTATTTTTTTAATAGTGGCTCAATGAAAAAATCGACACCTCCACTAACAATATAAAAAGGAATATGGTTCTCTTGTGCATAACGAACGAAATCGCCAAAGCCCTCACGTATAATGGCCGTATCCAATAAATATTGGATCACAGTATCCTTTTGTTTAGTTGATAATAGCTCGAACATTGCTGAAACGCCATCTTTAAAGGTTATAGTTTGTTCCATCATTGCTTTAGCAATTTTCTCGGATTCCTCTGGAACGAATTCAGTCATTAGTGAGACGATATTATCTGTTTCTGTTATAGTGCCATCAAAATCACAGAAAATAATTGGTTTCAAGCTACTTCCCCCTTCAAGAAAAAACGTCTACTTTTGTAGTAGACGTTCAAATTTTACCTGTACACCATATTCATCGGCTTTTGTTAAGATAATTTCATGCTCTGGAAATTGATATTTCATGGCATTTAAGAAATCTTGCGCAATAGCAGTAGGGATGATGGAAATCAATGTTGGTCCCGCTCCACTTAAAGCCGTTCCAAATGCTCCATTAGCCTTTGCTGCAGCATGAATTTCTGCATATTGTGGAATTAAATTGGCGCGGAAAGGTTCATGAAATAAATCAGCTTCCATATAACGACCTGCACGTTCAAAATCACTAACCATTAATGATGCTGCTAGCATATTTGCATTTGCAGAGGCTCTCACTGCATATGTGCGGTCAAATTGTTCTGGTAAAACAGAGCGAGATTCACTTGTTTTTAGCTCGACATCGGGCACATACACAACAAAGGAAACATCTAAATCATTGACATGAAATGTATCAACAACGCCATTTTCATCCATTGAGGAAATTGTTAATCCCCCTAATACCGAGGCTGTTGCATTGTCTGGATGTCCTTCGATTTGTGAGGATAAATTGAGTTTATCTTGCACAGTTAAGCCTAAGTCACAGACTTGGTTAGCTAGTTCAATTCCTGCAACAATGACCGCTGCGCTGCTCCCCAAACCACGGGCTAACGGAAGCTCGCTTGCCATTTCAACACGGCAGGCAGGTAGTTGCTTACCGTATTGATCCGCAATTTTTTTGGCAATCACGTATAGTAAGTGCTCTTCCAGCTCAAACTCTTTAGGACCATTATCATCGAGGTGGATAATTTCCCAACTATCCTGTAAAGACACGGTTAACTTTAAGTAAAGAGATAAGCCAAGCCCTATTGAATCAAAGCCAGGACCTAGATTGGCTGTGCTCCCAGGAACCGTGATTTCCCACATGTTACTCATAGTACGCCCTCGATGTATTTTCGAATTTCTTCCTCATCGTTTTTAAGTGCGACAACATCTACAGTTGAGACATTCATGGCAGTATCAGGATCTTTCAATCCATTACCCGTGAAAATTGTTACAACTTTAGAGCCCTTCGCAATCTTGCCGTTTTCAACTGATTTAATAACTCCTGCTAATGATGCAGCTGAGCCTGGTTCGACGAAAATCCCTTCAGTGCCAGCAATTAATTTGTAAGCAGCTAAAATTTCTTCGTCTGTAACCGAATCAATAATTCCACCAGACTCATCGCGAGCTGCTTCTGCAAATTTCCAGCTTGCAGGATTACCAATACGAATAGCTGTTGCCACTGTCTCAGGATTAGCGATAGGTTCACCTTTTACAATTGCTGCTGCACCTTCAGCTTCAAAGCCGAACATTTTTGGTAAACCAGAGCCTTTTGCTGCATCATATTCTTTAAAGCCTTTCCAGTACGCAGTAATGTTACCTGCGTTACCAACCGGGATGCAAAGGTAATCTGGAGCTTTTCCTAAAGCATCTACAATTTCAAATGATGCCGTTTTTTGCCCCTCAATACGGAATGGATTCACAGAGTTTACAAGTGCCACTGGAGTTGTTTCGCTTACTTGACGAACAATATTTAATGCATCATCAAAATTACCGTCGATTTCGATAATCTTTGCACCATACATTGTTGCTTGGGCTAGCTTACCTAGGGCTACTTTTCCTTTAGGGATAACGACTATGGACTGGATTCCAGCACGTGTTGCATAAGCTGCTGCTGCGGCTGACGTGTTACCTGTTGAAGCACAAATAACGCATTTGCTACCTTCTTCAATCGCTTTTGCAACGGCAAACACCATACCACGGTCTTTAAATGAACCGGTTGGATTTGCCCCTTCGATTTTTCCATAAAGCTCGATGCCAAGTTTTTTAGATAGATTTACTAAATGTATAAGAGGCGTATTGCCTTCGTTTAAAGTTAGAGCAGGTGTATTTTCTGTTACGGGTAAAAATTGTTTATATTCTTCAATTAGGCCTTTCCACATAACGGTTACGACTCCTTTTGTTCTTATAGAAAGAACAGTTGTTTTTGTATAAAAGACATTTTATCGTAAATTGCCCCATGTTTTCAATAGCATTTCAGAAATTGTCTAAACAATTCGGTAATTTGAATTTTTACTTGTCACTTTCTAGAAACAACTGTATATTAAACTTAATATGTAAAGTCATGTGTAAAGACAGGTGGTTAAGGTGACGATAAATACAGTAACAACGAATAAGTTTCAACAATCTATTTCTCGCAATAAGCTTTTGAGGGTAGCAGGGGTAGGCTGGCTTTTCGATGCAATGGACGTAGGAATATTATCATTCGTTATTGCAGCATTAGCAGTTGAGTGGGGATTAACGCCAGGTCAGTCAGGCTGGATAGGTAGCATAAACTCAATTGGGATGGCTGTAGGAGCTCTTGTTTTCGGCGTGCTTGCCGATAAAGTGGGACGTAAGCAAATTTTTATGTGGACACTTGTATTATTTTCGATTGCAAGTGGCTTGTCTGCATTTACCACTACATTAGCTGCTTTTATGACACTACGCTTTTTAGTAGGTATGGGACTAGGGGGAGAATTGCCAGTCGCATCGACGCTAGTTTCTGAGAGTGTAGAAGCCAAAGAGCGTGGGCGAGTGGTTGTTTTACTGGAAAGTTTCTGGGCGGCGGGGTGGTTAATCGCTGCATTAATTTCGTATTTTGTTATTCCATCATGGGGATGGCGTAGTGCTTTATTGTTAACAGCAATTCCAGCAATATATGCAATTTATCTTCGTTGGCATTTGCCAGATTCACCACAATTTACAGTAAAGGCTGAGTCTAAGAAACGTAGTGTTATGCAAAATATTCGAGAAGTATGGTCGAAAAAATATGCACGCTCGACACTTATGTTATGGGTGTTATGGTTTACGGTTGTTTTCTCGTATTACGGTATGTTTTTATGGCTGCCAAGTGTTATGGTTGGTAAAGGTTTTGATATGATTACGAGCTTTAAATATGTTCTCATTATGACGCTTGCGCAACTACCAGGTTATTTTACAGCTGCATGGTTTATAGAAAAATTCGGACGGAAGTTTGTACTTGTTTCTTATTTAATTGGTACAGCAGTAAGTGCTCTCATTTTTGGTAATGCGGAAACATTAGTAGTGCTATTAACATCTGGGATGTTTTTATCGTTCTTTAACTTAGGGGCATGGGGTGCACTTTATGCTTATACACCAGAGCAGTATCCAGCAATTATTCGTGGAACGGGTGCAGGAATGGCAGCAGCTGTTGGGCGTATCGGTGGTATTTTTGGACCTTTGTTAGTAGGCTCTTTATTAACAGCAGGTTATGATATCGGTTTTATCTTTGCTATTTTCTGTGGCGCGATTATTATCGGTGTCGTTGGGGTAATATTCCTAGGTCAAGAAACGAAACAAATTGAATTAGAATAACAAAAATAATTATGTCTTGGATGAACTATAATCCAAGACATTTTTATGATTTAGTTACATAAAAATTAGAAGTTGTTAATTTTTATACAAATATTTTTAAAAATCTGTTAAAATCACAATCAATAAGGTTTATCTCTGAAAATAGGGATGCATTTTGTTAAGACGTATATCATGTGGATAAATTGATTGGAGTGGAGACTGGGGACTCCTTGGAGATTAACGTCACAGATAAGAACCTGAAGCGTAACGAATGTTTTTTTATCGCGAACCATCATATTAGCAAGTTAAAGCATTGAAGATTTTTCAGAAAAGTCATTGTATTCAGATTGTAATCATGATACTGTATTTTTAGCTTCTTTCAACTCAACAGATGTATTTGGTACCAAAAGCGGAGCGACAGGTACAGAAACATCCGTTGAAATAGAGGAACTCAGTCTAAGAGCGCCACGTCTTGTGGCATTACCAAAAAATGACCTACACCGTTTCGGCCATCATGTTGTTGCTGTCGCTACGCTTTCGCACAGAAAACATTTGTTGCTGTCGCTACGCTTTCGCACAGAAAACATTTGTTGCTGTCGCTGCGCTTTCGCACAGAAAACATTTGTTGCTGTCGCTGCGCTTTCGCACAGACAAAACCCTTTTCTGCCGTTATGTTAGCACTGCGCTTTCGCACAAAAAACATATGCGGGCATAAGCACAAAGCCGATTCCGGACACAGTTTATCTGCAGCGAAAGCAAAGCGGCAGATACAATTATGCCGAGGCATAATAGATTTGAATTTAGAGTCAGTAGGAAACAATCTCCATTCTTGATAATTTCATTGAAAGAAAGGTTGTTAGAAATGAGCATTAATGAAGAAATAGAAAGAAGATTTGTTAGGTTGTCGAAGGGGCAGCGTAAAGTTGCACAATTTGTTATGAATAACCCTACAGTTATAATTGGTAACGGAGCTGCCGAAGTTGGTAGACAGGCTAATGTTAGTGAATCGACAGTTATTCGTTTTTGTTATGCGATGGATTTATCGGGCTATGTAGATCTTCAAGACAAGGTTAGAAGCTATTTAATGACTCAAAATGAAGGTGCGAGTATTCAACCTACATATTCTTCGAATAAGCGGAATATACCAAGTTTCGGTAAGGTGATGCAACGTGATATTAAAAATATTCAAGATACGATTCATTTGATTAACGATAATATGCTTCAAAAAAGCTCGAAATGGATGCATGAAGCGGAGAACGTATATATTTTGGGTACTCGTCAAGCTGCATCCATTGCAAATTGGTTATCGTCTACAATGAAAACTTTGCGTCCAAATGTTAAACAGCTTCGCTCAGAATCCGACGATATTGTTCAACAAATTAACAATATGGGGGAGCAGACGACATTAATAGTTTTTTCTTGGGACAAGCATTCAAACGACATTCAAACGATTGTAGAAATTGCCAAAAAGAAAAAGGCTAAAATTATTGCTATTACTGGTTCGGCGTTGTCTTCTATTCGGGAATATGCAGGTGCGTTATTTACACTTGGTCTGAAAAAGCAATCTTCATTGGACGTTATTCCAGTATTGTTTTCGTTTTTACATGCGCTAATTGAAGAAATGGTCAGTCAGGATAAAGAGCGATATGAGAAATATCAGCAATCATATGAGCAATTAGAAAATAATTTATTATTTTTAGATGCAGCAAGAGAAAAGCAAGTTTTCTAAAAATGTTACAACGCGTAGAAAACGTAAATTACTGATCTATGCGTTTTTTACAATGCAACACATAAAAAAGATGCCCAAATAAGTTTTAGACATCCTTGAAAAAGAAGTTTATAAAATTTTACTTAAGCTATGTTCATTAATATAGGTATCATTTAATTTAATAGCGTTTTGTCGGATACCTTCTTGCTGAAAACCAATTTTTTTAAACAAATTTAAAGCACTTTCATTATGCTCCATAACAGATACTTCTAAGCGCGTAATATCCCGCTGTTTAGACCAACGTTCAACCGCCTTCATAAGCTCTAAACCAATACCTTGTCGTTGATGCTCTGCCTTAACAGCCAGGCGGACTGATGCAACATGCTTAGCTTTAGAATGTTTATATCCATGAATAACGGCATAACCAGCAAAATTGCCATTTAATATACAAAGTAAAATTGTACGGTTTTTTAATTGTTTCCAATAGACTAAATCTTTACGAAGCTGTTGAACTGTGAGGTCTAATTCATTTTTCATGTTGTACATGAAGTCAGTTTGTTGGAACATATCTTCTTGCAAATGAATAAATGATCTAGCATCTGATGCTTCAATTGCTCGAATTATGTATGCTGATTGGTTTTCGTCATTTTTAGAAATATTGCTCGTAGTTTTTATTTGTGTGCGTGAGAAAGTTACACTGGTACCGAGCTTAACATCAATGACATAGTAGCCTGCATTAGTCCATGACAAATAGTGAGAGAGAGGGGGCTTTGTTTTTTTCCACCAGCTCCTATTCAAGTAAGCTGCATTTGGCAAGGCTTGTCCCATAATATTTTCGAGTTCGCTAAATGATAAAGTAATTTCTTGTTGTAAAGCTACATCAAAATAATTTGCTAAAGGAATATACTTTTTTTCCATCTTCTTTGTCATCATGATCCCCATTTCCTGTATATCCTAATATATATATAGACTACCTGATAATAGCATAAAATTACGGTTCCTTAAATATAAAAACACAACTATATATCTACTTATAGTTAATATTTTTTTATAAAATATGTATAATTAATATTAAATGTTATAAATAGGATATTATTGACGGATAAATATATTAAATTTAACTTCTTTCGGCAAATGTTCTGGTAGCGAAAGCGAAGCGACAGCAACAACAGGATGTTGGTCAAGGTGTTATCACAGGACGAGATGCTTTTAGCCTTCGTTCCTCTATTCGCTGCGCTGCATGGTCTCATCTGTGATGCTGATCCTCAAGGAGTCGCCCAGACTCCACTCCAATTAACTTATTCTCAGCGAAACGAAAGTGGGAGTAGTTCAAGGTAGGGATTAAGAAATACATAAAGATCAGTTATTTTAGAATAGTAGATCTTAGTTGTGTATTGGTAGTAGATCCTTTATAGATAAACTTTCACTTTATATCATGTTTGCACGTAAGGTATGATAAAATATAATATAAATGTTATTGCCATTTAGGAGGAATAAATTTAATGAGTAAAGTTTTAGTTTTTGGTCATAAAAATCCCGATACAGACACAATTACATCTGCAATTGTATATGCATATTTAAAACAACAAATTGGCGTTGATGCTGAATCGGTACGCCTTGGAGAAGTAAATAACGAAACACAATTTGCTTTAGATAAATTTGGCTTTGAGGCACCTCGATTAATTTCATCAGTAGTTGGAGAAGCCGAAAAAGTAATTCTTGTAGACCACAATGAGTTCCAGCAATCTGCTGATGGCATTGGAGAAGTACAAATTACAGAGGTAATTGATCATCACCGTATTGCAAACTTCCAAACGGCTGATCCACTATACTATCGTGCAGAACCTGTTGGCTGTACTGCAACGATTTTAAACAAGATCTTTAAAGAGCATGGCGTAGCAATTCCTGCAAACATTGCTGGATTAATGCTTTCTGCCATTGTTTCTGATACATTATTATTCAAATCTCCAACTTGCACAGAGCAAGATGTAAAAGCTGGCGAGGAGCTAGCGAAAATTGCAGGTGTGGATGCCGCAGAATACGGATTAGCAATGCTAAAAGCAGGTGCTGACCTTTCAGATAAATCATTAGAAGATCTTTTATCATTAGATGCAAAAGAATTCCAATTTGGTGAATATAAATCTGTAGTAGCTCAAGTAAACGCTGTCGATATTAACGATGTGCTTGGCCGCCAAGAGGAATTAGAAATTTTATTAAATAAAAATGTAGCGGAAAATGGCTTAGATCTATTCTTCTTTGTTGTAACAGATATTTTAAACAACGATTCAACAGCCGTTGCGATTGGACAAGTAGCAGAGGCTGCAGCTAAAGGATTTGGCGCAGAGCTTGTGAATAATCGTGTTATTTTACCGGGTGTAGTATCTCGTAAAAAACAAATCGTTCCAGTATTAACTGATGCATTAAAATAATGAAAAAGAGGTTGTCCTGAAAAAGGCAACCTCTTTTTTCAATCTAGTTTTAAAGGATGTACAGCAGGACCTTCAAGAACTTCCCCTTTGGCATTATAGCGAGAGCCATGGCAAGGGCAATCCCAAGTTCCATCGGCTTCATTCCATTTTGTTTTGCAGCCTAAATGCGTACAAGTTGGTGTATTTGCATGTTTCACATAACCTGCCACGAACTCTTTAGCTACAAAGCCTCCTACCTTTAGCATCTGCATAAACTGATCTCCAAATGATTTCGTACGCGCTGGCGAATAAAGAGGAATTGCACCATCTTCATTCCCTGCCCCTGTAATTAGGGATGATAGTATATCTCCCGCTACAAAAGAATTGGAAATCCCCCATTTTCGATAGCCAGTTGCAATGAAAACATTATGCAAGGACGGTGTAATCCTGCCAACATAAGGGATCATATCTGGTGTTTCAATGTCCTGCGCTGACCAGCGATAGATTGGCTCCTGATCGAAATACGCTTTCATTTCATTTTGAATAGCATCATAATAGGGCTCCGTATTAGTTGTTTCACCTGCAATATGATTAGCTCCACCTAATACTAAATAGTGCTCGCCGTTAATGGTAGCCGTCCGAATAGAGCGAGTAGGAGTATCTACGCATAAATATTGACCTTGTAGTGTATCGGTAATTTTGCTAGCAACCATATAGGAGCGACTGTTAGAAAGTTTAAAAAGCTGAAGTCCTCTAAAGGCTTCGATTGGATAATGTGTGCACAAAATAAGTTTGTTGTATCGAACCGACATATCATTTGCGGTATGTAAGTTATTTTGTGGTAGGTTTAATTGCTTAACCCGGGTATTTGTGTAGATTTTTGCACCCATTGATAATGCTTCTTTTGCAAGGAAATTACAAACTTCTACAGGATGTATTTGAGCCTGCTGAGACATGCTCAGTGCTTTTGTGACTGGGAAGGGAAGCTCTGTATCAGAAGTGATTTTCGCCTTAATATTTAATACTTTATAGGCATTCCATTCTTTTAATAATTGGGCATAGCCTTCTTTTGTTTGGCAATAAAGCAAGGAATCTACTTGTTGAATGCTTGCTTTAGGGAGTAACTGTAATGCTTTTTCAACTGCTATTTGATTAAGCTGATAATAGAGTCGTGCCTCATCTACAGAAAGTTTTTCAATAAGGTTGGCATAAACTATGCTATGCTGTGCAGTTAATTTTCCTGTTGAATTACCAGTCGTACCATGACCGATATGGGAATTTGCCTCAAGTAAGACCACATCTACACCTGATTTTGCTAATACATATGCTGTATATAACCCCGTCAAGCCTCCACCGATTATACATACATCACAAGTTGTTGACGCAGGAAGAGATGGCAGAGAAACGGGATCGATTGTACCGAGCCAAAGAGATTGTGTCATACATAACCCTCACATTGTTTTTACTTTCAGTATGTAGATTGATTTGAAAATTTATGCAATGAAGCATAAAAATTGCCTTACTGTAATTACTATCGCTACAATGTAGCAAAAGGAGCGTGACTACCTATGAAAATTGAAATCTGGTCAGATTATGTATGTCCATTTTGTTATATTGGTAAAAAGCAACTAGAGCAGGCGATTCAGGATACGGGTCTTGCAGGGCAGGTAGAGTTAGTTTATAAAAGCTATCAACTTGACCCAACAACACCTGTGGATACAAATGTATCTACATATGAAGCATTGGCGAAGAAGTATGGAATGTCATTAGAAAAAGCAAAAGAAATGACGCAAGGTGTTGCTGCGCGTGCTAAAGAAGTTGGTTTAGATTATAACTTTGATAATTTAATGGAGGAAAATACATTAAAAGCGCATCGTCTAGTAAAATGGGCAGAACAGCAAGGGGATGTTTCAGCGCTTGTTGAAGCACTATTACACAGTTATTTTATTGAAGCTAAGCGTCTTGGTCAGGACGATGTATTAATCGATATTGCTGAGCAAGTAGGTCTGAATCGTGAAGAAGTTGTAAAGGTTCTTTCTATTGATGATTTTAAAAAAGAAGTAGAGACTGATATTCAGGAAGGATTACAGCTTGGTGTACGAGGGGTTCCGTTTTTTGTGCTAAATCGTAAGTACGGTATTTCTGGGGCACAACCTCAAGAAGTATTTGAAGAAACTTTGCGTAAAGTTGCAGAGGAAGAAGGCTTACAACCAGGATTAAAGATGGCAGGCTCTGAAAATGGTGGAGTTTGTACTGACGATAGCTGTAAATTTTAATTCTGTTAGAGAATGACCAAGAGATAATGGAACCTAATCACTTTGGGCAGGAAGCCGATCTGACTATTACAACATTCGGATAAGGACCTCGAAAAGGTTGGGTTCCCTTACAGAATACTCTTGAAACACGAAGAAGCTCTGGTAAGTTCATTTCACAATCCAAGCAACCTAATACATATGCTTTAATAGCTCATTAACAAAAGGGGATGGACCTTTGTTAAACGCATATCATGTGGCAAAGTTGATTGGAATGGAGGCTGGGCGACTCCTCTGGGATTAGCGACAGCAACAAATGTTTTATTCTGTGCGAAAGCGAAGCGACAGCACAAAGTGCCTAGTCGGAATGGAAATCAACCTTATGTTTTGGTGTAAATATTTTGAATCAAAACTATATCTCGGTCAAAAGTCTGAGTCTACTAGCGTTGACTTTTTTCGCAAATTTTTTTAATATACTTATATATCTTGAATTCGAGATATTAAACTTAGATATTAAGGGAGAATTTATACAATGAATGTATTAGTAGTAAAAGCTAACAACCGTCCAGATGGTATTTCAACAAAAATGTATGACACATTTATGGAAAATGTACAAGGTGTAGATGTAACAACTTTTGACGTATTCGCAGAAGACATGCCTTATTTCGGTCAAGATCTTTTCAATGCTTTTGGTAAAGTTCAAAATGGTGAAGCGTTAACTGACGCTGAATCACGTCTTTTAGCAGCAAAACAAAAAGCTATGGACGCTTTAACTGCAGCTAATGTTGTTGTATTTGCTTTCCCACTTTGGAACTTAACAATCCCAGCGAAATTACAAACTTTCATTGACTATGTATTCCAAGCTGGTTATACATTTAAATATAATGAAAACGGTCAATTAGAAGGCTTAATGGGTGACAAAAAAGTTGTGATTTTAAATGCTCGTGGTGGTTACTATTCTTCACCTGAAGCACGACCAATGGAAATGTCAGTTAACTACATCAAAAATGTTGTTGGCATGTTCGGTATGGAAATTATCGAAGAGGTTATCATTGAAGGTCATAACGCGTCTCAAGATAAAGCACAAGAAATTATTGCAAATGGCCTAGAAGCGGTTAAAAAAGTAGCTCAATCTTTACAAACTGTAAACGCATAATAAATTTTTTTTTAATAAAAGTTCTCTCTGATTTGAGAGGACTTTTTTTATTTCTTTCATAGAGGTATGGTAATGGGGAAGAGGCCAAAAATACTGGTATAATGCGCATATTTTTGATTTACATTTAATAACATCATATTGTGTGAAATAATTATGAAATGATATTAATCTATCTTTATTGAGTAAAGTGTTTTGCTATTTGGTTAAAAGTACATACAATTAGGACTATTTGTTCAGTTAATAAAGCAATTAGTATAATATAATAGAAATCGTAGGAAAATATTAGATTTATAAGGAGGGTGTTTCATGAATAAGAAATTAATTACTAAATTCTTAGCGATGTTACTTGTTCTATTCACAGTCTTACCATTTGGACTGTCCGCAAATGCTGCATCAAACGATGTAACACGTGGGGATTATGTGAAAGAATTAGTAGAAAGCTTAAATGTAGACCTAGGTGATGGTTCCAAAATTGCCTTCACTGACGTCTCTAAGGATTTAGCCCCGTATGTAGAAAAAGCAGTAGAATTGAAGCTTATTAATGGTAAAACGTCGACATTATTTGGTCCAAACGATAAATTGACACGTCAACAAGCATTTGTTATTTCTGCTCGTGGATTAGTCAAAGAAAACGCTCCACTTTCTGTATTAGATAAGTTTAAAGATGCAGATCAAATTGCAACAACACATAAGCAAGATTTAGCAAATGCCGTTGCTGCAAACATATTACAAGGCTTTGCGGATAACACGATTCGTCCTCGTGACTATGTAACAACTAAGCAAATGCAAAGTATTATTGAACGCTTTGTAGCCGAATACAAATTACCTACATCTACATCTAAAGTAGATCTTCAAATTTTAGGAACAACAGATATTCATACAAACCTTGCAAATTATAATTATTTCTTAGATAAAGAATCAGCTGATGTAGGTTTAGCAAACACAGCCACATTAATTGAACAAGCCCGTTCTAAAAATCCAAACACATTATTATTTGATAATGGCGATTTAATTCAAGGAACGCCACTAGGATCATATAAAGCGTTAGAGAACGTTTTAAAACCAGGTGAAGTTCATCCAGCTATTGCAGCACTAAATGCACTGAAATATGATGGTGGAACTTTAGGGAACCATGAGTTCAACTATGGTTTAAAGTTTTTAGATGAAGTATTAAATGATGCAAAATATCCAGTCGTAAATGCAAACACATACGACGCTAAAACAAAAAAACACATGTATACACCTTATGTAATTCTTAATAAAGAGGTTGTAGACAATACAGGTAAAAAGCACACAATTAAAGTTGGCGTTACAGGTATCGTACCAACGAAAATTGTTGAATGGGATGCTATTCATTTAGCAGGCAAAGTAGAAATGCAAGAACCAGTTGAAGCGGTTAAAGCGGTTGTACCAGAAATGCAAAAAGCAGGTGCAGACGTAATTGTAGTACTTTCACACTCAGGTATTGGTGAGGATACTTACGTAAAAGGCAACGAGAACGTAGGATACCAAATCTCTGAGATTAAAGGGGTAGACGCTTTAATTACAGGTCACTCTCATTTAACATTCCCAGGTGACTATAAAAATCTTAAAAATGTTGATCAAGAAAAAGGGACAATTAACGGAGTACCTACAGTAATGGCAGGAAGCTATGGTAGCTATCTTGGAGTTATTGATTTAAAACTAGAACAACAAGGCTCTAAATGGGTTGTTGTGGATGGAAAAGGTTCTATCCGTTCTATCAAACAAGAAGGCTTACAACCATCTAAAACAGTTTTAAATGTAATTAAAGAAGCGCATGAAGGTACGTTAAAGTATATACGTCAGCCCGTTGGTGAGACAACTGCACCAATCCATAGCTACTTCTCGATGGTTCAAGATGATCCTTCTATTCAAATTGTGACACAAGCTCAAAAATGGTTTATTGAAAAAGAATTAAAAGGTACTGCTGATGAAAAAACACCAATACTTTCTGCTGGTGCTCCTTTCAAGGCAGGCTCTCGTAATAACCCTACAGATTACACAAACATTCCTGTAGGTCCGCTTGCAATTAAAAACATGGCAGACATCTATTATTACGATAATACTGTCGCTACGATTAAAGTAACAGGTGCACAAGCAATTGAATGGTTAGAAATGGCTGCTGGTATTTTTGCAACAGTTGATCCAAATAAAACTGAAGAGCAAAATATTATTGACCCAGAGGCACGTTCTTACAATTTTGACGTATTAGATGGCTTGACATATCAAATCGACGTAACATCACCAGCGAAATATGATAGTCGAGGTATTCTAGTAAACGGAAAAGCAAATCGTATTAAAAACGTGCAATACAACGGTAAACCAATTGATTTGAAGCAAGAATTTATCATTATCACGAACAATTACCGCGTGGGTGGTTCTTATGGTGCCACATTTAAAAATACAGATGGTTCTAACATAACAAACTATGCTTATGAAAATCGTCAAGCTGTAATTGATTACATTATGGAAAACAAAACAATTAATCCTGCTGCGGATAACAACTGGTCATTTGCACCATTCCCAGCAAATACAAAAATTATTTACAACTCTGCTAAGGATGCACAAAAAGTCATTCCTGCCGGTAGCAATATCGAATATTTAGGAGATACAGAAGGCGGCTTTGGTAAATATTTAATTAAGTAATAAAGAAATGTTAAAAGGAGAGTGCGTTGTTTAACGCTGCTCTCCTTTTTGTGTCGCTCAAATGTATGATAACGTGTTCCTTGAAATGTTAATAAGCCATAGTCACCATCTGCAAGCTGTCCATAAACACGACCATTCATTTTTAATTCTAGACGATCGCTACTTTGAACTTCCGCGCTCCAGGGTTTCATCTCAACAATGTCTGTCCAATTCTTGATATCAAACTGGGTAATAATGTAAAAAGCTAATAATTCCTGATACATAACTGTATGTAATCTTTGCATTTCAAAGGAGATAAACAATGGAAGGTGTCATAATAATGAAATCATGTGCATCTATATAGAAGTAAGCTATTTTCAATGCAAATATTAGACGACCATGACTCTCCTCTAATTGGAAGGTCATGGCTAATTTCTATGCCATCATTAGTCTTCATAGTTAGATAAGGTAGTAGTTACCTTGAAAATGATAAAACACCCTTAAGTTACATTTAGTAATTAAATAAAAAACGGTAAATAGATTACCGTAAGTAAATAAGTTACTTCAAATTTACTTTTTTAAAAATAATCGTTACAATAGAGTACATAAGAGGTGAAAATAATGAATGAGTCAAATTTATGTCCTCGTTTAGCTAAAGCAATGGATTTAATTGGAAAACGCTGGACAGGGCTAATTTTATATCAATTATTAGACGGACCACAGCGTTTCAATGAGATAGAATCTTCATTACCTGTAAGTGGTCGTTTATTATCTGAACGTTTAAAGGAGCTAGAAAAAGAAGGGCTTGTTGAACGAAAAGTATATTCTGAGGTACCAGTGCGTGTTGAGTATTCTTTGACGGATAAAGGCTGGGCATTAGAAGGAGCAATCCGCAATATTGAATCATGGGCAACGAGCTGGCTTTAAAATAATAAAGCTCAAATTTCTGATGGATAGATAAACCTTGAACATATGTAATACTAATGACCATGAATTTTCTTTATCATATTCATCATCTCTGCAGGGACTCTCGCTACCCGTTAAGGCGAGATAAAAAATAACCTTCATTTTACTTGTCAAATTAGGGTTCTAAATCCATACTAGTGTAGAGTAAGAAGGACGTTAGAAAGGAATTAGCTCTCATGACAAAAGAACAATGGGCTGCGGATTTAGCACAGAGCGTTAATCCAGCCAATATTAAGTTAGATGAATCATTACAGCAATATACTATGACAAAATTAGGCGGTAAAGCGGATGTTTTCGTTCTCGTTGAAACAGAGGAAGAGGCAGCAACGGTTATTCGCTATGCCCATAAAAATAATATACCTTTATTAATGTTAGGTAATGGATCTAATATGGTCGTTCGTGATGGCGGACTTCGAGGGATCGTTGTTACATTTTCATTTTTAGATGAGATTCACATTAATGGTGACCATGTTTACGCGCAAAGCGGTGCACTTATTAAGGATGTATCGAAACTAGCCGCAGCAGCATCTTTAACAGGTTTTGAATTTGCATGTGGTATCCCTGGCTCAGTTGGTGGAGCTATGGCAATGAATGCAGGTGCATATGGCGGTGAAATTAAGGATATTATTATTTCTTCGAAAGTATTAACAAAAGAAGGCGAAATTTTAATATTATCGAAAGATGAGCTTGAACTTAGTTATCGTCAAAGTATCATTGCCAAGAAGGGGTATTATGTATTATCGTCTGAATTTCAATTAACAAAAGGTGTACAGGAAGAAATTGATGCAAAAATTGCTGATTTAACGTTTCAACGAGAATCTAAGCAGCCGTTAGAATACCCATCTGCAGGGAGTGTTTTTAAGCGCCCACCAGGTCACTATGCTGGCAAGCTTATTCAAGATAGTGGCTTACAAGGAAAAGGCGTAGGTGATGCAGAGGTATCAACGAAGCATGCAGGCTTTATTGTTAATAAAGGTAATGCAACGGCTACTGACTATATTGCAACAATACAAATGGTACAACGAGTAGTTAAAGAAAAGTTTGGCATCGATTTAGAAACAGAAGTAAAAATCGTTGGTGACGACTTATAGGATACTACGCCCTTCACTAATGGTGGAGGGCGTTTTTTTGAGGAGTGGAAAAAAATGAAGTTTATATCATGGAATGTTAATGGAATTCGAGCCTGCTTAGGCAAAGGGTTTTTAGATTTCTTCAATCATGTAGATGCGGATTTTTTCTGTATTCAAGAAACAAAGTGCCAGGCTAAACAAGTAGAGATTTCTCTTGAGGGATATGAGCAATATTGGAACTATGCACAAAAGAAAGGTTATTCAGGTACAGCCATCTTTACAAAACATACTCCACTTGCAGTACGTTATGGGGTTGGTGACGATGAATCGCAGGAAGAGGGGAGAATTATTACACTAGAGTATGAAGATTTTTACTTAGTGAATGTTTATACCCCAAATTCACAGCGTGATTTAGCTAGACTACCTGTTCGTTTAGAATGGGAAGATCGATTAGCGCTATATTTAAAAGAGCTAGATTCCAAAAAACCTATAGTTTACTGTGGTGATTTAAACGTTGCCCATATGGAAATTGATTTAAAAAATGCGAAGTCTAATGTTGGTAATTCAGGTTTTACATATGAAGAACGTGAAAAAATGACGGAGCTATTGGCAAGTGGTTTTGTAGATTCATTCCGCTACATGTATCCAAATACAACAGATCACTATACATGGTGGTCTTATATGAATAAAGTTCGCGAGCGTAATATAGGATGGCGTATTGACTACTTTATTGTTTCAGAAAGACTAAAGAACAAAATTAATGTCGCAAGTATTCATTCACAAATTATGGGCAGTGATCATTGTCCAATTGAATTACAGCTTAATAACTAAGATTTATGAACAATAAAATGATCAATTAAAGTATGGCTCCTCGGCAAAACGAGGGGTTGATTTCCGTTCCGGCTGGGCGCTTTGTGCTGTCGCTTCGCTTTCGCGCAGAGCAGAGCTTCCTGGGGGCGTCCGATGAGCCGCTTTTGTTGCTGCCGCTTCGCTTTCGCACAGAAAACATCCGCTCCGCTGCAGGGTCTCATCTGTGACGCTGATCCCCGAGGAGTCGCCCAGCCTCCACTACAATCAACCTCTTCACATATCTTTTATCTTCTGGCACGATTGTCTAATTTTTAGTGATAGAACGAAACTTTTGCAACATAAATATTTTGTACGAAAGTGAAATGTAATGGAAGCATAGGTAGAGGAAGTGCGTTCGCAGGGAAGCTATTAGCCTGGAATGGAAACCATCCTTATCTATAACATTCACAAAGAGCCTCTTTAATATGACAATAGTTTTTCAACACCATAAAAAATCGTATTTTCTAAAAGGAAATACGATTTTTTTTATACTGCAAAGCAATAAACATTAAACTTCGAATCTTTAAAAGGTAAAAGAATATATTGCAAAGAGGGGGTTGAGATGTGAAAAAGTTTACATGGAAAAAGTGGCTACTAGCTATTACAGGATTTTTAGCCATAGTAGCTCTTGTTGCATTTATCGGATTTACCTGGTTTATGAATAAATCAAAACCAGTAATTGATGGAGAGCTTTCGTTGAGCGTGTTAGATGAAGATGTAACTGTCACAAGGGATGACAAGGGAATCCCTCATATTTTTGCTAAGACAGATGCAGATTTGTATCGTGCACAAGGCTATGTTCAAGCACAAGATCGACTGTTCCAAATGGATTTAGCGCGAAGACAAGCTAGTGGTCGTTTGTCGGAAATAATCGGTGAGGCAACTATTGATACTGACAAACATTTCCGAACGTTTAGCTTACGTGATGCAGCTGAAAAATCATTATCTACCTATGATGCAGAAAGTAGGCAGGTTCTTGAGTGGTTTGCAGATGGCGTCAATGCTTTTATTGCACAGGCAAAGAAAAATAATACATTAAGCTATGAATTTGCATTACTAGGCTACGAACCAGAGGAATGGTCCGTTGTAGACTCTCTTACTATTGGTAAATATATGGCCTATGACTTAGGGGGGAATTGGAATACGCTTGCTTTCCGGCATTGGGCTTTACAAAACTTTGACGAAGAAAAAGCAAAAGAATTATTTATAAAATATCCTGAAAATGCTTCATCTATAATAGAGGCAAATAAAGAAAATCCTGTAGCTGTGGTAGGGCATTTTAATGCAGATCTTTTGCCAAATGAATTTAACGGCAGTAATAACTGGGTTGTATCGGGGAAGAAAACAAAAAACGGTATGCCAATTTTAGCGGATGATCCACATTTAGGATTAAGTACACCATCTATTTGGTATCAAATGCATCTACAATCTCCAGAGCAAAATGTGAGTGGCGTTATCTTTGCAGGTGTTCCAGGTATTATTTTAGGCCACAATGATAACATTGCATGGGGGGTGACGAATGTTGGACCCGATGTACAGGATTTATATATTGAAATACCAAATCCAGATGACCCAACACAGTTCCGCTATAACGGCAAGTGGGAGCAAGCAGAGGTACGTGATGAACCGATTAAGGTGAAGGACGGCGAAACGGTTGATTTTGAAGTCGGTGTCACACGTCACGGCCCAATCATGACAGATTTAGCTTTTAAAGATACTGAGCCTACAGCACAATTTTCGATGCAATGGACGGCACTTCAACCAACGGCAGAGCTACGTGCAGTACTAGGCTTTAATAAAGCCAAGTCCTGGAATGAGTTTGAAAAAGCGTTAGAGGATTTTAAGGCACCAGCTCAAAACTTTGTCTTTGCATCAAAGGATGGCACGATTGCTTATAAAGCGAATGGGCAAATTCCGATTCGAAAACAAGGAGACGGGCAATTACCGGTACCGGGTGATTCTAGTGACTATGGCTGGGAGGGCTTTATTCCTTGGGATGAGCTGCCGACTGTAGTAAACCCCGATGAAGGCTTTATTGCAACAGCGAATAATGAAATCATTGGGGAAGAATATCCTTATCATATAACAGATTTTTGGGCACAGCCTTATCGTTTTGAGCGGATTAAGGAAGTTTTAGCGGCGAATGATTCTTTAACAGTGGAAGACATGATGAATTTACAAATGGATCAGCATAACCTATATGCTCGTGAGTTTTTACCAAATTTATTAACATCGATAAAAGCACAAGATCAGGATGGAAAATATAAAGATGTTATTAAACTATTAGAGAATTGGGATATGGTAGATGCAAAGGGTTCAGGAGCACCATTAGTGTTCCATACATTAATGGAAAAGTTACAGGAAGTGTTATTTAAGGATCAAATGCCAGAAGATATGTATGAATTAATGTATGGGAAATTTAATATTACAGACCAGCTTTTACGTACAGCTTATGCAGGTAAGAAGAGCATATGGATCGAGGAGCAGGGTGGAGTAGATGCAACAGTCTACAAAGCGTTAGAGCTCACTGTCGCACAAATAGAAGATCAATTCGGAAAAAACGTATCGAAATGGAAATGGGGTAACTTCCATCAGCTTACCTTTGACCATACATTGGGTAAAGCTTCGCCAATTCTTGCAGCATATTTTAATGCTAAAAAGGTTCCTATTGGTGGTTCAAAGGTTACTGTTCAGGCTGCTGATAATGACTTAGCTGGAAATGTTAATCATGGAGCATCATGGCGCTTTGTTGTAGATGTTGGTGATTTAAGCTCAGCATATCATATCGTTGGTCCCGGACAGAGTGGACATGTAAAATCTGCTTGGTATCAAGATCAAGTAATGGATTGGGCTAATGGAGATTATCATCAAACGTTTGTGAGAAAAGAAGATATTAAAGGTAAAACATTGTTATTAAAAGCACAGTAGGAAGAGATGCTATAAGATTTTATGTTAAGAAAATATGGTTTCTCAGGGGTTGATTTCCGTTCCAGCTGAGCGCCTTGTTGCTGCCGCTTCGCTTTCGCACAGAAAAAACATTTGTTGCTGCCGCTTCGCTTTCGCACAGAGCAAAGCTTCCAGTGGCGTACGATGAGCCGCTTGGGCCTACACGAGGTTGGTAACGAAGGCGTTATCATAAGACATGATGGTTCTAGCCTTCGTTCCTCTATTCGCTGATCCCCAAGGAGTCGCTCAGTCTCCACTCAATCAACCTCTTATCATGCCTTATTAATCTCACTTTGTTTAATATGTCACCGTAATTTCAATAACACAAACAACATGCCAAAGTTATCACGTTGAAGTGATAGCTTTTTTTGCATTTATATTTATGAGTTAGCAATTTATATAAATATTTTTCGAAAATTTGTGATATTAATCATTTACATTCAAATATACATTTGAATATGATGGAATATTATGTTATATTAAAAACAATCAAACGAACATTTGAATGAGGTGATGAAATGCCAAAAGAAGTATGTGAGATAACACATGTTGATGAAGAAGCTGTCATTAAGGTACAACAGCAAATGCCAGATCTATCAGGAGTAGCAAAATTTTTAAAGGCATTATCTGATGAAACAAGACTCAAAATAGCGTATGCCTTAACGGTCAAAGATGAATTATGTGTTTGCGATGTTGCCTCCATTATCGGTTCTTCAGTTGCAACAGCATCACATCATTTACGCTATTTAAAAGATAATAATTTAGCGAAATCAAATCGTAAAGGAAAGCAGATGTATTACTCTTTAGCTGATGAGCATGTGTATCAAATTGTAACGGTTGCCTACGAACATGTGAAAGAGGGGATTGCAAATGGCGGTGACACCAACTAAACAAGAATACAGGCTACAAAATTTATCCTGTGCCAGCTGTGCAGCAAAGTTCGAAAAAAACGTGAAGGCTATTCCAGAGGTCCAGGATGCACAAGTGAATTTTGGTGCTTCTAAAATAACGGTTATTGGCAGTATAGACGTTAATCAACTAGAAGAAGCAGGTGCCTTCGACGGCATAAAAGTATCCCAATCAACAGTAAGAACAATTGAAAAATCAACACCTTTTTATCGAAAAACAGAAAATATTTTAGCTGGAATCTCCTTGCTATTCGTAGTCCTTGGATATGTGTTTGGAGCAATGCGTAGTGAAACTGAGCCGCTAACTATTGGGATGTTTATTATCGCGATTCTAGTTGGGGGAATTGGCATTTTTAAAACAGGTTTCCGCAATCTAGCACGCTTTGAATTTGATATGAAGACGCTGATGACCATTGCAGTAATCGGTGCAGCCATTATAGGAGAATGGGAAGAAGCGGCCGTTGTTGTCTTTTTATTCGCTGTAAGTGAAGCGCTTGAAGCGTATTCAATGGATAAGGCGCGTCAATCGATTCGTCAGCTAATGGATATTGCTCCACCAACAGCTACGATAAAGCGAGCGCATGGCGAACATTTCCATGAGATGGAGCTACCAACGGAAGAGATTGAGATTGGCGATATTTTAATCGTTAAACCTGGTCAGAAGATTGCTATGGACGGAATTGTAGTTAGTGGATTGTCAGCAGTGAATCAGGCAGCGATTACAGGTGAATCTATTCCGGTCAGTAAAACAGTCGATGACGAAGTATTTGCAGGCACTCTAAATGAAGAAGGTGCACTAGAGGTCCGTGTGACTAAGCGAGTAGAGGACACAACAATTGCAAAAATCATTCATCTTGTTGAAGAAGCACAGGCAGAAAAAGCACCTTCGCAGCAGTTTGTTGATCGCTTTGCGAAATACTACACGCCTGCAATTATGATTGTTGCTTTACTTGTTGCGGTTATCCCTCCTTTATTTATAGGTGATTGGCAACATTGGATTTACCAAGGATTAGCTGTCCTTGTTGTAGGTTGTCCATGTGCATTAGTCGTTTCTACTCCAGTTGCTATTGTTACGGCAATCGGGAATGCTGCTAGACAAGGTGTTCTTATTAAAGGCGGAATTCATTTAGAACAGCTTGGTCATATTGAAGCAATTGCATTTGATAAGACAGGTACACTTACAAAAGGTCAACCTGCTGTAACGGATATTTTTACATCGCAAGAGATATCTGAGGATTATGTTTTACAGCTAGTAGCGGCCGTTGAAAAGCAATCACAACATCCATTAGCTAAAGCTATTTTACAGTCATTGCATGAGAAAAATTTAACAGAGCTTATACCAACAGACTTTCAATCCGTAACAGGCAAGGGTGCCTATGCAACAGTAGACGGTCAAAAAATCTATGTAGGGAGCTTAAAATGGATTGCTACATTAACGACTGTTGATGAAATGATAGAAGCACAGGTTAAAAAACTTCAACAACAGGGTAAAACAGTTGTAGCAGCTGTTAGTAATGATCAGTTTATAGGGATGATTGGTATTGCTGATCAATTACGTCAAGAAAGTAAAGATGTCTTAAATAAATTAAATGGTTTAAAAGTGAAGCATAAAGTTATGCTAACAGGTGATGCAGAGCCAACAGCACAGGCAATTGCAACTTCTTTAAATATGACAGATGTGCGAGCGAGTTTATTACCAGCAGAAAAATTAATGGCTATTAAAGATTTACGAGCACAGTTTGGTGCAGTAGCGATGGTAGGAGATGGTGTCAATGATGCACCTGCACTTGCCTCAGCTAATGTTGGTATTGCAATGGGAGGTGCTGGTACTGATGCAGCACTTGAAACTGCGGATATCGCATTAATGGGTGATGATTTAACGAAGCTTCCTTATACGATTGGCTTAAGTAGGAAAACATTACGCATTATTAAAGAGAATATTATTTTTGCCTTAGCCCTAAAATTAGTTGCCTTATTACTTGTTATTCCTGGATGGCTAACATTATGGATTGCCATCTTTGCAGATATGGGTGCTACATTACTAGTTGTGTTCAATTCATTACGATTAATCAAAAGTAAGAAATGGTGAATAAGATATAATCGAGAGACAGTATGTAGGAAGTTTTCTTCTTTCAGCAAAAAACCATCTGCTGCTGACGCTTCGCTTTCGCGCAAAAAATTTGTTGGTCTAAAGCCTTCAGACGCATTTATGCCGAGGCTTAATTGCTTCATTCTAAGGAGTTAGTGATATTTGTTATAGATGCTATTGGCGATTCTTGAAAAAAAACTTTGTTAACGTTATTATGGTTTCAGGAATAATGTAACAATTAAATATAAATGAGGCGAAGGTTTGAAATGTCAGATCCTATTTTAGTAAATGTTACAGAGGAAATTGTGCGTGGTTTAGTAAGTTTTCTACTACGAGGACCAGAATATCAAACATTTTGTAAATGTGAAATATGTGAATTTGACGCAGTGGCACTTACACTAAATGCATTGCCTAGCAAGTATGTTACATCTATGGAAACCCGAGATGAAGCATTTAGAATGATGAATACTCCTGAAAATATCGAACGAATCAATAAAGAGATTATTCATGCATTACATGTGGTAAATAAGCATCCTCGACATAAGGAAGAGCCAACTTCTATATGAAGTTGGCTCTTCATATTTTTGAAAAACAAAATGGTCAAGGAAATCTTAGTGAATGATGTGATGCATTATATGAGGGTGATTTCCATCGGACGCCCCCAGGAAGCTTTGCTCTGTGCGAAAGCGTAGTGACAACAACAACAACAAAGCGCCCAGTCGGAACGGAAATCAACCCCTCGCTTTGCCAAAGACAATACTTTATTTAAAGATACCTTAATTACATTGACACAAATTTTTCAACTACAAGGGAGCCAACGTATGAAGTTGGTTCTTTTTATGCTGCACATGTATTGATTTTCTGGCATATGTATTTTCAGTTAACTTTTAAGGCAAGCTTGTAGTAAACTAGAGAGTAAGAAAAGGAAAGAGAGGGAATAGGATATGCCAACACCTAGTATGGAGGACCATATCGAACAAATATATTTATTAATCACTAATAAAGGGTATGCTCGTGTGTCTGACATTGCTGAAGCATTATCTGTTCTTCCTTCTTCTGTTACAAAAATGGTTCAAAAATTAGATAAAGATGGTTATTTAGTTTATGAAAAATACCGTGGCCTTACATTGACGCCTAGAGGAGAAAAGCTTGGAAAACGTCTTGTACAGCGTCACGAACTTCTAGAGCAATTTTTGCGAATCATTGGTGTAGATGAAGAGCGAATTTACGATGATGTAGAAGGAATTGAACATCATTTAAGTTGGAATTCAATCGATCGAATTGCGGATCTTGTGCAGGTAATGGAAGAAAATCCGGATATCGCGAAAAAACTAGAGGCATCGAAAACACATCATAACTTTTAACTTCTTTCAGCAGATGTTTTAGTACCGAAAGCGAAGCGACAGGTACAGATGTTTTAGTACCGAAAGCGAAGCGACAGGTACAGATGTTTTTTGTGAAGCGCCAGCTACAGATGTTATAGCAACCAGCGGATAAGTTTTTTACCAAAATGATGGTAAGAGAGAAAGGAAGACAATATGAACGAATTAAAATCAGGTGAAGTTGTTACGTTAACTGTATTAGAGCAACAAGCATCGAAATGGATATTAACAAATGGAGTTGACGAACTACCCTTAAATGCTTCAGAGGTAACAGAGCCACTTTCAGTAGGTGACCGCCTTGAAGTATTTTTATTTGCGGATCGTCGTGGTGATTTAGCAGCAACAACAGCTATACCATCTTTCGTACAAGGGGAATATGGCTGGGCTCGTGTTCTAAAAGTAGTCGAGCGTGAAGGGGCCTTTGTAGATATCGGTACGTCACGTGAGGTACTAGTAAAAGCTGAAGATTTACCTGCAATAAAAGAGCTTTGGCCAGCACCAGGCGACCATTTATTTATGACATTACGCACAGATCGCAATGGTGATTTATTTGGACGTTTAGCTACTGAAGAAAAAATTTCGGAATTGTATGAAGGTGCATTTGAAGAAATGCATAATAAAAACATTAAGGCACGTCCATATCGTTTATTACCAGTTGGCTCATTTTTATTAGGTGTAGAAATTCCGTACCGAATTTTTGTTCACGAGTCAGAGCGTAATGAAGAACCTCGTCTTGGACAAGACGTAGATGTTCGTATTATTGATGTAAAAGATGATGGTTCAATGAATGGTTCACTTTTACCACGTAAGCATGAGCGTCTTTCAGATGATGCACAAAGAATTTTAAATTATCTACAAGAGGTAGGGGGCAAAATGCCATTTGGCGATAAATCCTCACCTGATGAAGTTCAAGAAATGTTTAAAATGAGTAAAGGTGCATTTAAACGAGCGTTAGGTACGCTTATGAAAGCTGGTAAGGTAAAACAGCAGGACGGTTGGACAGAGGAAATTTAACTACTTTTAGCACATGTTTTTTGTAACGTAAGTGAAACGACAGTTACAGAAGTCTCCAACCTCTATATTTGGTGAGAAGAGTGCGGTTTTAAGTCACTTTCCAGCGGGTGTCCAAACATCCGCTGAAAAAAGTTAATGCCTTCGGTCGATTCCGGACGCAATTATGCCGAGGCATAATTGATTGTGATTGTAGTTAGATATTCTTCTAACTAAGATAGGATTACCGACTAATAAATGAAATTTAAAAAATGACGAGAGCTACTTTGAAACCTTCTCGTCTTTTTTTCGTACTAATTATTGCTTACCTTCTTTTAGCATGTGGCCAAACATCTGTTGACATAGAGGAACTTAGTCTAAGAGCGCCACGTCCTGTGGCAACGACTGAGTGGACCAGCATCGTGCTGTGTTGCCGCTGTCGCTTTGCTTTCGCGCAGATAAAACCCTTTTGCTGTCGCTTCGCTTTCGCACAGACAAAAACACGCTGCTGACGCTACGTTAGCACTACGCTTTCGCGCAAAAAACATTTGTTGGCCTAAAGCCGCGGGAGGATGTCGCGGATTCGGAATGGAGCTCTTAATGCAAGTACAAAGCCGAATCCGGACGAGGCATAATTAATGGGCAAACATTATACAGGCCAAAAGAGTTTTCTAACGAAAGGGGTCACACAATTTGGAAAAAATATGGATAAAAATACTAACTGCGACTATGTTAGTATTTGGCGTGATGGCACCAGCAACAGGTTTTGCAGCCGATAATACGCCACCTAAAGCAATTGATGAAAAATTAGGAGTACCAATCGTCGTATATGGTGCAAACTTATCTGAGGCTGAAAAAGAGTCTGTAAAAGAGTCGTTAAAAGTTAAAGAAGAGCCTGAAGTTGAAGAAATTACAGTTTCAGGTCAAGACTTAGTTAAATATATTAAAGATAGTAATTCAAGCTCTCGTATGTATTCTTCTGCCAAAATTACACGTAAGAATGCAGGAGAAGGCTTAGTTATTGAAATTGTTACACCGTCAAATATTACACAGGTAACTTCTGAAATGTATGCGAATGCCATGTTAACTGCAGGTATTGAAGATGCAACAGTACAGGTGGCGGCGCCTAAAGCAGTAACAGGTCATTCAGCGCTTGTTGGAATATACAAAGCTTACGAAGTAACAACAGGTGAAAAGCTTGATACTGATCGTACAGATGTTGCAAATGACGAACTAACAGTAGCAACTACTCTAACGCAATCGGCAGGTGTGGACGATGCTAAGGTTGCAGAATTACTAACAGAAATCAAAAAAGATATTGCAGAATCAAAACCAGCAACTAAAGAAGAGGTTGAAAAGATTGTGCAAGAGCAATTAAACAAGCTTGAAATCAATTTAAGTGACAAGGACCGTCAATTGCTAGTTGATTTAATGAACAAAATTAGTAAACTTGACATTGATTTTAGTCAATGGTCTAAACAATTAGATGATATTAGCAGTACGATAAAAGATAAATTTGGATCACTGATGGAAGATAAAGGATTCTGGGAAAGTGTGAAAAATTTCTTTGCTAATTTAAAGGATACAATTGCGTCATGGTTTAATTAATTCAAAAAAGAATCTGCAACACTTTCTCTTGATTGCTAGAGAAAGGTAGCAGATTCTTTTATTTTTTGAGGGATGGACTTTTTTAAGTGCCACATTAAAAAAGCTATGTTACTATGAAAAAAAGGAGTGGTGAGAAATGGAATTTCAATTACAACAGCTAGCAGAAAATAAACTTGCTTTTGTCTATGAGCAAGAAGGGGAAAGATTAGCGGAAATTACATGGCAACAAAAGGGTCAAGTAATGGTAATGGATCACACATATGTATCAGATAAGCTCCGTGGCCAAGGCGTGGCAAAAAAATTGTTGGATCATGCTGCAGCTTATGCACGTCAAAAAGGTTATAAAATGGAAGCCGTTTGCTCGTATGTAGTTGCAGCATTTGAAAAATCTAATGATTATAATGATGTAAAACAATAAAGTGGAACTTTGATCAGTGGGGATTTTTTTATCCCCACTGATTATTAGTCTTCACCAATCGGGCGTTTTCGGGCAGTTTTAATCTCATCTTATTTCAAATTTTATGGTGAAACTTACTGCCCGTTAATGCGGGATAAAAAATAAGGCAATCTGCTTGTTAGATAAAGCGGATTGCCTTTTAAATTATGTTATTGTAGCGAAAGTGAAAAGTCAGCTACAAATGTTTTAGTAAACATCCGCTGAAAGATTCCACGCTGCTCCTTACAGTAAAATGCTATAAATTAGTAATGTTAAGAAGCCCGCTCCGCCTATTAATGAAGCCATGTCTACCCAATCATATACTGAATCCAAATCCTTCACGATAATCACTCTCCAATTATTAGTATTAATACATTATTTCCCTTTAATTGTCATTTGCAATCATAAATATTTATGAAAAAACAGCTCATTATCATAACGTGGGATTGATTTCAGTTTCGTTTGGGCATTTAAATGTCACTCATAGTTTTGATAATAAGCAAGAAAATAAAATTGTGTAGGAAGATGATTACCTATGTCTTGGAATACAGACTTACTATGAATTTTGTTGGAGGAAAAGAATTATAAATGAGTTCTCTCTTTTTATATATGCTGTAATGTATATAAAAATTATGTTTAGTCCTCAAATAATAAGGAAAAGATAAAATATAGAGCCAGATTTTATATTTTGGGGAGGGATTTATAATGGCAAAAGGTAAAGGAACAGGTGTTGTGATTGCAGGGCTAGCTTTAGCAGCATCTTATTTAAGTAAAAAAGAAAATCGTGATAAAGCATTAAGTATGCTCAATAGTACAAAATCTAAATTAGCATCTTATTTGAATACAACGAATATGGAGATGCACAAAGACATATCAGAGCGTATATCGACTGAAGTAGCGACAGAAGCTGGAACGTCTCCAACAAAAATAGCTTCAAACGAAATGGTTGCTGAAGGTGGGGGACATACAGGTATCCATTACTATCATGAAGAAATTCATGAAAAAAAGAATTAATAAAAAAAAACCTTCTCATTTCACGTGAGAAGGTCTTTTTTGTGTACATATAATGATCGTTGCAAATACTAATAATACAATTCCAGTAAATATAAAGCCACCGACAATACCTAGAGAGAGCCACCCGAGCAATGAGGAACCTAGAACAACTCCTAGTGAAAAGAAGGCATAAAAATAACCATAGGCTTTTCCACGAATTTCAGCAGTCGTAGAGTCGATTAAAAGTGAATTTACTGATGGGAATAGGAAGCCAAACCCGATACCATAGCAGGCCATTGCGATATAAAGTAACGTACTTGAATCTGCCTGACTAATTAATAATTGACTTATCCCCATTAAACTTATACCAAGTGATAATGTTTTAATTGGTGCCACCCTATCGAAAATGCGATTAGTCGGCAAAATAAATACGAGTACAGCAATAATTCCGAATGTACTCATCAAAGTTCCACTTAAGCGCGAATCAAAGCCTAAAGATTGTACTTTTAGAGGAAGGAGATAGGCGATAACCCCTTGAGAAAACATCAAAAAGAATGCACTGGTGAAGGCTTTTAATGCACCTATATTTTTAAAAAGTACATAAAAAGGAATATTTGCAGTTGGAGCGGAATTTCCTTTTTTAACCTGATTTGATTTTAGTAAAAAGAAGGCAAGTACCCCTAACAAGAGCATAAAGCTAGCTGTTATATTAAAAACGAATGGTACGCTAGTTCGACTCGCTAAAATTCCACTAAATGCAGGTCCGATTATCGCTGCGATGCCAACAAATGCTCCAGAGATAGCGCTACCCTTACCTCTTTTTTCTTGCTTAGTTGCATTTGCTAAAAATGTGAAGGCAGCAGGAACGATAAAGCCTGCAACTAATCCATGTATAAAGCGGACTACTAATAGAATAATAGGATCTTCTACTAAATTATAAAGTGATAGTGAAAGACCTGTTGTTAAAAGACCTAGGATTAAAATAGTAAAGGGTCCCTTACGATCCGTTAAAAATCCAGAGATAATATTACCGAATGTATTGGAAAGAGAATACATACCTACTGCTAGGCCGGTAATGAAGGCTGATGCCCCTAAGGATTCAGCATATGTACTCATGACAGGAAGCTGGGTAAATAAGTCGAAAAATGAAAAGAATATAATCAAATAAATAAGTTTCTTCATAGTTCCTCCGATGGGAAATTGTAAGTGAGAATCAATATCACTCTTATTATACCATTCTCAACAAAAAAAGAACGCCTCATAAGGTTTTAACCTATGAGGCGTTTCTGTTAATGAAAATTAAGCTTTAGCAACTTCTTTTTTCATTGTTTTGTTTTTAGCAAGATTTACGTGCCAAGAAAGTGCTTCCTCTAAAATATGAGGTGTTTGATGGCCGCCAGTTGCTTCTAGCGCACGGTTATAGTAATCCCAAAGTTGTTCTTTGTAATCTGGGTGTGCACAGTTTTCGATAATTAAAGGTACACGCTCTTGCGGTGCAAGACCACGTAAGTCAGCAATACCTTGCTCAGTTACGATTACATCAACATCATGTTCAGTGTGGTCTACGTGAGAAACCATTGGCACGATTGAAGAGATAGCGCCGCCTTTTGCGTATGATTTAGTAACGAAAATACCTAGACGTGCGTTACGTGCAAAGTCACCTGAACCACCGATACCGTTCATCATACGAGTACCAGATACGTGTGTTGAGTTTACGTTGCCATAGATATCTAATTCAAGAGCAGTGTTGATTGAGATTAGACCCAAACGACGGATAAGCTCTGGGTGGTTAGAAATTTCTTGTGGACGTAAGCAAATTTTATCAGCATATTTCTCTAGGTTGCCATATACTTTTTTCTGTAATTCTTCTGTCAGTGTAATTGAAGTAGCTGCTGCAAATTTAACTTTACCAGCGTCAATTAAGTTGAATACAGCATCTTGAAGTACTTCAGAAGCAACAACTAAATCTTCAAATTCTGAATTTGCGAAGCCGTCAAGTACAGCGTTTGCAACAGAACCTACACCAGATTGTAATGGCATTAATTGATTTGTTAAGCGACCAGCTTTAATTTCATCGCGGAAGAAGTCTAATAAAATGTTCGCCATTGTTTGTGTTTCTTCATCTGGCGGAACGATTAATGAAGGAGCATCTGGCTCTTCAGAAATAACAATCGCTTTAATTTTAGCTGGATCTACTTTAATACCGATTTCACCAATGCGTTGCATAGCATCAGTCATTGGGATTGCTTCACGTTGACCTTGCTCACCTGGTACATAGATATCGTGAATACCAATTAAAGCTTCTGGATGAGAGATATTTAATTCGACAATAATATTTTCAGCATAATCAGCGAAGATTGGTGAGTTACCTACAGAGTTTGTTGGGATAATAAGTCCATCTTCTGTAATAGCAACAGCTTCAAGAATTAAATATTTAATTGGTCCAATAATTCCTTGACGAACTAATTCAGCGTTATGTGAAAGATGAGCGTCTACATAAAGGACATCACCAGAGTTAATTAAACTACGGATCTTTGCGTCTCCTTGGAACGGTCCACGTTTGCGAATAACACCAGCATCAGCTAAGTAATTATCAACTTCAGGTCCTAAAGAAGCCCCTGTATATACATCAATTTTGAATTTTTCGTTTTTAGCGCGCTCTACTAAAGCCATAGGAACAACTTTTGCGTCCCCCGCACGAGTGAATCCACTCATACCAACTACATCACCGTCAGAGATCAGTGCAGCAGCTTCTTCAGCAGTAACAATTTTACTTTCAAGTTCTTTTAAGCCTAGGCGTTTTTGAACATTTGCATCCATAAAAAAATCCTCCCCTAAAAAGTTTGATGGAAACCGATTACAAAACTAGAAAAAACGCGTAAGAATTTTCTGTTTATTTGGTTGTAGTATGACTCCAACCATTTGAATAATACTATCACCAAATTGTCACAAAAACTTTAGAAATAGCATTAAATTGAGTAAAAAGAGGAAAAATGAGCATAAAATCGAGTTTTCGACAGAGAAAACGTTTTAATGTAGAGCTACAGTGGAAATTTTCTAAATATAAAAGATTTAACAACATAATGAGGGGTTGATTTCCGTTTCGATGTGCGCTTTCCTGGTACATTTTTAGAGCTTTAACTAATGCCATCCCAAACTGTTGATAATGGGTATATAAATTTAGTAAGAAAAAAGTACAGCGAACAAATGCTCGCTGTACTTATCGAAATTAGAAACCTAAAGAACGACGGAAGTAACTTGCGTAGCGTTGGCTGACAGGAATACGAGTACCGTCTTTCATGATTAATAAAAACGTTGAATGTGAATCTGGTTGAATTTCATCAATGTAGTCAATGTTAACGATATAAGAGCGGTGACAACGTATAAATGAGTCAGGTGCTAAAAATAGCTCAAGATCACTTAGGTTTAAACGGTGATATCCTTCACGGCTCATTGTCTTAACAAATGTTTTTCGGAGCTGTGTTTCAAGATAAATGACCTGATCATGCTTGATTGGGTACCAACAATCATCAATTTTGATTGTAATGTAGTTCGTTAAAAATGCTGACGGCTTTTGTGGGAAGATTGCAGTGATAGCACCCTTAGTTTCACCTTCCTCCATTAAAGGGATACTCATGCCGTAATATGCTACTCCAAATACATCAGGCTCTATGTAAGAGCTAATCTTTTGTCCGTAGTTTAACGCTTTATGAGCTGCAGAACCTTCTTTAATTGGGTCGCCAGGTTTGATTTTTAAATCAACTTTTTTGCTTGCTTGGTAGTACAAGTATTCGTTTGTATCGGAAATTGCAATGGAAGTGTTCTCGGGGAAGAACTCCTTAATAATCTCCATAATTTCTTCTATTTGTTTTGGATCCACTATTAACACCTCGTTAAACTTTTAAAAATAGTATTATCATCTATTTTACTACATATTCGTATAAATTATATAGAGAAGATTTCGGAATAAAAAAGAGAAATGTCGATTGATGAAATATAAAGTTGTAAAACGCATTACATAATTTGTAACAATTTTTAAATAATTACTAATTCAATTTGATATGTATATGGTAAAATCTAAGTGTAGGTAAATAAGTTTGCGAGGTTTCTACTATGTATATGTGATAAATTAGAACTAGTGCCATGGATAAAATGTGGTTGAAAGGAAATCGCAGAATATGGTAAAATTCACTTTATAGTCTATTTTTTTTGTAACTGGTGGTTTAGTTGGGTTATTTTTAAGTTATATTCAATAATATAATTGTGAAATATGACTCAATTCATAAATTAATTAGGAAATACTATTTTCTTATACGAAACAGATCGTTGTCAAAAATTGCAAAAGAGCAATTCGTGCAATCTGAGGAAAGATGGGGAAGATTATGCAACTACATCAACATTCTATGTCAGAAACGATATCCAAAAGATACTTTCAAGAGATCGATAGTATTAACCAATACATCGGTATAGAAGAATTTTTTAATATTGAGTCGAAATTAATATTTGAAATTTACCATTTAGAATCTGTAAAGGCTAAGAAAACTTTGCATGAATTAATTGATATTCTTTCAATACGTTTTGGCAAACAAGTCATTAAAATTGTTCGAAGTTATTTTTCTGTTTTGTCGTCAATTGTTGCTCGTAAATTGCTAGACAATCAAGTTCCTTCGAAGAAAGCATTTGCTTTTAACATTGCTTGTAATGATATGATCGAAAATCAAATGAAAGACGCAGAATTTTTACAATTCGCTGACGATTTAATTGATTTCTTTGTCTATTTTATTGCAGATCGCAAGCAACCGACTTTCCGTCACCAGACAGTTAATAAAGTAATTATGTATATAAATGATGAATTGGAAAATGACTTAACAGTGGAAAGTATCGCAAATAACTTCCATATAAGTACTAGTCATTTATCGCGTATTTTTAGAGAACATGTTGGTATTACACTAGTTGAATATCTAAATGTTCGTCGAGTAGAAGAGTCACAGTACTACCTTAGACACACTAATAAAAGTATTACTTCTATTTCAGATCAATTCCATTTCTGTAACCAAAGCTACTTTACCCGCATCTTTAAAAAATATACTGGGGTAACGCCTAAGCATTTCCGAGACGAGCTACATCATGAGTTTTATCGTTTTGAGATGGCGGAATCAGAGCTTCAAAACGTTTAACTTATTTCAGCGGGTGTCCTAACATCCGCTGAAATAAGTTAAAGCCTCCGGACGTAACTATGCCGAGGCATAGTTGATAGCCAGAAGTAAACTTAGTTTTATTAACAATGAGTTAAAATAAGAATATTAAATAGATGCGGACATACTAGCGATGCTAAAGCTCGCTTCTTTTTTTTATGCTATGGAATTAGTAGCACTTGCTATTTGATAAAGATAGACCCAATAATGTATACTTCATTTTAGTTGATAAATAATAGTAGGTGGAAAAATGAAAAAATTGAAGTTATTTTCAATGCTTGGAATTGCCGTTTTTGTTCTTAGTGGTTGTCAAGCTGTGCAAAACAAAGAAGGTTTTTTCTATAGTATCTTTGTAAAACCAATGGAATTTTTATTAGAATTTTTCGGTAACACTATTTTTTCAGGTAGCTATGGTTTAGCAATCATCGCTATTACGGTTCTTATTCGTTTAATTTTAATGCCGATTATGTTAAAAAATTATCGTTCGCAACAAAAGATGAAAATGAAAATGGATGCGTTTAAGCCTGAAATGGAAGCTGTTCAGAAGAAGATGAAGGAAGCAAAGACAAAAGAAGAGCAAACGCAGTATCAACAAGAAATGATGGCGTTATATCAAAAACATGGTATTAATCCACTCAACATGGGCTGTTTACCAATGTTAATTCAAATGCCAATTATCATGGGTCTTTATTTCTCCATTTTATATTCTACAGATGTGAAAGCACACGAATTTTTATGGTTTAGCTTAGGCTCACCTGATATCGCTATGACAATTGTTGCAGGTCTTGTATATTTAGTTCAAGCACGCGTATCTTTATGGACAGTACCAGAGCAACAAAAAGCACAAATGAAAATGTTTATTTACATTTCACCAATTATGATTGTCTTTATCTCGATGTCATCTATGGCAGCCCTACCACTTTACTGGTCAGTCAGCGGCGCATTGTTGATTATTCAAACATATATCGGTCGAAAATTTTATTCGGAGCATCCGGAAAAAGTAAACTCATAAAACAATTTATGTCGAGGCGCTTATGTAGCCTCGATTTTTTTAGGGGGACAGCAAGATGAACATAAAGTGGTTAACATCTATTCTAGTCGCGATTTTTAGTATTGCGGCTATCGTATTTATTATCATGGGTAATTTTAATTTTGCGGTATTGGCAATGACTATTATGTTTGCCGTATCGAATGGTTTTAGGGCAAAAAGTTTTAAAGAGCAAGGGTATGTAAAAGAGGCAAAGTGGATGAAGTACATGGCAATCTTTTTCTCAATTGCTTCTATAGCAGTGTTTATTATTATTCTCACAGACTAATAATCAATTATGCCTCGGCATAATTGCGTCGGGAATCGACTTTGTGCACAGGCCTGTAGATATTTTCTGCGCGAAAGCCGTAGCGACAGGTGCAGGTATTTGGACACTCGGTGAAAGAAGTTTTAAAATCATTGGTGAAAATCTACACCCTAAATTGTGAACAGTGCTAAAATGAGACTATACCAATATAGTGGATCATCACCAAAACGTATGGTTGATTTCCGTTCCGACTGGGCGCTTTTGTCGCTGACGCTTCGCTTTCGCGCAGATAAAACAATGTCGCTGACGCGTCGCTTTCGCGCAGATAAAACATTGTCGCCGACGCTTCGCTTTCGCGCAGAGCAAAGCTTCCTGAAGGGCGTCCGATAAGCCGCGTCACTCGCAATGCTCACTCCAGGGTCTCAACCCCTAGGAGTCGCCAGTCTCCACTCCAATCAATTTATTCACATAGTAGACGTTTTAACAAACGTATCCATAACTTTGGATGATGAACTAATATAGTACAAAATAGTATCCGTACTTACTAGGACTGTTCTTTCTAAATTCTTTGAAAGAGGATACTTACCATAGTACTGGATAACTTTAAAAGGGGTAAAAAAAGTGAAAAAGAAACGTTTACCACTCATCCTAGGTGCTGTAATTTCAGTGGCGCTTATTGTATCTATTTTCGTAGTTTATAACTATAAAAATAAACCGGTAAGTAAAGCATCAGATGAACATGAACAAGAAGCAGCTGAACCAACTAAAAAAGATTCACCTGCAAAAGAAGAGCCGGAAAAAACAGCAGATAATCCTGTTAAGCCAGAACAGAAGCCAGATGAAAATGGCTATATCCCAAATCAAACATTACCAACTGAGCCGACATATATTAAAGGTATTTTATTAGCGAATAAAATATATCCTCTACCATCTACCTTTGCGCCTGGAGAGGATCCTGAGGCACGTCAAGCTCTGAACAAAATGATTGCTGTAGCAAAACAACAAGGTTTTGATTTAGTAGCCTTTAGCGGCTATCGATCTTTTGACTATCAAACAACATTATATAATAATTACGCTAAACGCGATGGGCAAGCTGCGGCTGATCGCTATAGTGCTCGACCAGGTTATTCAGAGCATCAAACAGGTTTGGCCTTTGATATAGGGGAGAAAGGCAAAAATGATTTATGGTTAACGGAAGAATTCGGTGAAACACCAGCGGGGCAATGGTTATTTACACACGCTCAAGACTACGGCTTTATTTTACGATTCCCCCAAAATAAAGAAGATATCACAGGTTATATGTATGAGTCATGGCATTACCGTTATGTTGGTGTAGACATAGCAAAAGATATAAAAAAACAAAATATTACGCTAGAAGAATATTTAGGTGTGAAATAAAAAAGGGAAGAGAGTTGTTCATCATTAATGAACTAGCTCTCTTCCTTTTTCTACATTCTACAAGATAGGTGTTAATAAGCGTGAAACTGATTCTTTAAATTTAATCAGTGTAGAACGATTTTTGTACATTTCCCAAGTTAATTCAGTACAATCAAAAATATCCTTTTCAAACAGCTCAGCAAGTTGATGTGAAATCGTTGAGTCATAAATAAAGGCATTTACTTCAAAATTCAAACTAAAACTTCGTACGTCAAGGTTTGCAGTCCCGACTGTAGATGCTTCATCGTCAATAATAATTGCTTTAGCATGAATAAAGCCCTTCTCATAAATATAAACTTTTGCTCCTGCACGCAATAATTGTCCTACGTATGAGTATGTAGCCCAATAAACAAACATATGATCAGGCTTATTCGGAATCATGATCCTTACATCAATGCCTGAGAGCGTTGCAATTTTAATAGCTTCTAAAAAACTAACATCAGGTATGAAATATGGCGTTTGGATATAAATGTATTTTTTTGCCATATTGATAAGCTTTAAATAACCAATTTTAATTTGTTCCCATTCAGAGTCAGGGCCGCTAGAAACGATTTGTAATCCTACATCGCCTTTTTTCGGAATAGCCGGGAAGTAACGATCCGAATAACCCATTTTTTGTTGCTCGCTAGCTTGATTCCAATCAAGTAAAAAGCGTGTCTGTAATGGATGTACTGCACTACCCTCAATACGTAAATGTGTATCTCTCCAATAGCCAAACTTCTTTTGTAGACCAAGGTACTCATCCCCGACATTAAAGCCACCGATGTAACCAATACGGCCATCAATTACAACGATTTTTCGGTGATTTCTAAAATTTAAACGAGGATTTATAAGTGGAAAAATAGATGGGAAAAATACTTCGACTTCACCGCCTGCGTTAAGCAATTCCTTGAAATGGCGCTTTTTAACGTTACGTGAGCCCATTTCATCATATAAGACTCTTACCTTAACTCCTTGCTTTGCTTTTTTAATAAGCTTATCAATAATGCGTGTACCTAAGTCATCTAGACGGAAAATATAATATTGAATATGAATATGATCTTTTGCTACCTCAATATCTTTCAGAAGTTGCTCAAATTTATTTGCACCATCATCAAAAATATCAATGTGGTTGTCCTGCGTTAATACTGCATTATTTGTTTTAAGATGCATATAAATCATTTCTTTATAATTTTCCGCATTTTCTATACGAAACTCGAATGTATCATCTCGGATCGCTTCTGTCTGATAGCTAATGAGGTTATCGATACCAATATCCTTGCGTCCTTCCCAACGGAATAAATGTTTTTTCCGTAATCGTCGTCCGAATAGCAAGTATAAAATAAACCCACCTAATGGAATGAAAAATAGTACGAGAATCCATGCCCATGTAGAAGTGGCATCTTTACGCTCTAAAAAAATAATGACCATTGCTGCTAAAATATTGACAAACATAATTAAAGATACTAGAAATCCTAAGTCTGTAAAAATACTCATTCCTACACCTACCTTTACTATATTTTTGCAATATATCTAGTATAGCTTACTTTATATGTGGAAAGAAGATAAGAAATTGTTAGTAAGCACGGAAAAGGATTACCTCCAAAACTAGAACGAGGTAATCCAAAATAATTTCGCCTTGTCGTGATTGTTGTAAGCTGCCGCTTCTTCTTCGCACATTTGCCGAATGAAGATCAATGATTAATAATGTTCCCATTGAAATAAAATATCAGAAAAATCCCCTTGAAGAAGCTTTTCTCGGTTAATAAAAAACTTTCCAACGCCACTATCTGCCCACATAATACCGATTTCGTCATTAGAGTCTATTTGGAGTAGCAATACATCATATCGTTTAAGGAGCTGAGATTCGTGACGGATATCTTCCTCTAAAAAATAGGCATAACCACCAATTTTAGCTCCAGCCCCTAAGAAGTGTTGTAAATAAATCTCACGTAAATCAACATCTTCAGATGAAGGAATTAAGTTTGGTAAATAGTGTATCGCGCGATAATCTAAAGCAGATACAGGTTCTTGGATCAGTTGAAATTGTAATGCTAACTCCTGCTGAATAGGGAACATATCATCTGCTGTTTGTGCTAAAAATTCCTGACTAGGGACTGTCGCTTCAAAATTTACGGAAGGATAAAACCGTATTTTATAAAATTGCTGGAAAATATCCTCGTGATAATGATCAGCATTTACAAAAATATTAGATGAAATAAAAAATTGCAAGATACCCTCAGATGGGAAATCCTTCAGTGGTGGCATTTCTGCAAAGTTAATTTGAGCTAATAGCCGCATAGGTTCGCCTGTAATATCTTTCGGGTAGGCTTGGTGACAGGGTAAATAGGGTTCCCCGGCAAATTTACTTTCCGTAAATGTTGTTGAACGCTTATAGGGCGTGATAATTATTGCTGAAAGTAGTGTATCTTCAATTTCAAAACGAAACGATTCTAACTCTTTTGGAAGTAAAAGATTTGTTATTTCGTTCATGCAGAGCCCTCCGATATTCTGCTTCAAGGAGATAATATCCCTTGCTGTGTTCTATAAACCTCGAATTACTATTAAGTTACGGCTTTTTATCAACAAATTATTCAAATCGTAAAGATTTATTTGATGCTTTAAAAATAAATATTAAACTTATTGAAAAGACGGCTACTGCTGCTGAAGTATAATAGCCTAGACTAGATTGTATCGTAAATAGCCAAGTGAAGAATAGTGGACCTAGAATGCGTCCTAGGTTATCCATTGAATAGGAAAGACCCGCGGCAGTCCCGTATTGACCACCAGATTCTTTAGTCGAAAGAGATACGACACATGTTCTTGCGAGCGCATTTCCTGCTGTGAAAACACAAAGAGCAAAACCTGCCATAAATAAGTTAGCTGTTAAAGTAAATAAAAGCATACCTATCGCTGTGACAATTTGTGCACCTATTAACCAAGTTGTCTCGCTTCCATTTTTAATACGTCTAACAACACCACCTTGAATAGCCGCATCTACAAAGCCACTAAACATAAACAAATAACCTATTTGTAACGGTGTAATTTGAATTCGACCAATTTGGAATAACTGAAACGTTGCTTCTACACCAGCCAGCATAAAAGTCACTAAAAATGAGAACATAAATAAATAACGCACACGGTACTGCAGCATTTTAGTCGCACCCTTTGGCACAATGGCACGTTTATTTGTATCTTTTCGTTTTGCAGGTTCTTTTAAAACAAAACTTGCATAAATAAATAGTAGTGCAATTAATGTTGCAGAAGCGATAAATGGCAGTTGCAGACTATAGTGTCCTAGCATACCACCGATTGCAGGACCGAAAATAAAACCAAGCCCGATGGACATGCCCATGAGACCCATATATTTATTGCGATCCTCCTCACTCGACATATCTCCTACAAAGCCTGTCACGGCTGTGTATAGTGCGCCTGAGAATAAACCACCCACAACACGTGAGAAGTACAACATTGCTAAATTATCAATAAATAAAGAGAAAATAACAAAGCTTAAGCTAAAACCAACTAGGCCCATTAATATAAGTTGCTTACGACCTACCTTATCGGACAGCATACCCCAAAATGGTGCAGTGAAAAAGCTTGCAAGAGAGTACACTGTAAGTAGGCCACCTACGTGTATTTCATCCCAATTTTGCTGAACTACAACCTCGGGTAAGACGGGTATAATAATTCCAAATCCTAGGTAGACGAGGAATTGAACAGACATTAATAATAAAATTGCCTTTTTCATACAGTACCCTGCTTTCATATGATATTTTAGTATGTATATTCTACCTCTCTTGTTATTGTTATTACAAGAAGACGGAAGAATATTCGTTTTGCTTTCGCGCAAAAAACATTTGTTGGCCAAAAGCCTCCGGACGCAATTATACCGAGGCATAATTGATTTGCTTAATGGCTCATTACTAAATTAGGGGACGACATTTGTTAATACGCATGGCATAAGTAGAGAAACGGGACTAAAACAATGTATAAAAAACGGCAGACTGTTAACAATGGAATTAGGTTGATATTTAAAATTAATGACAATCTTTAAAGTAACTAAAAGGACTCATTCTATTTTTAATTTTTTGTATCGAATGTCGCATAGTGTATTAAATTATCCCTGGGGTATACTACTAGAGGGTATATCGGTATTTTATATTTTTATGTTTAATTTTTGCTATTTAGTGGTAAATGAATTTAAAGGAATGACATTTATTAACACGTTATAGTTGATTAGAGTGGAAACTGGACGCACAGTCGGAACGGAAATCAATCCCACGCTTTGATTATGAGATGGTAAATAGTTATGTGAAGGAAAAATTTACATTGTAACAGAATTGAAAAATTTTATAGCAGAGTTAAATGGTATGATAGAAAGAGATTAACTCGTCAGACATCATACAGTTGCAAAAATGAAACTTTTTTGGAAATAAAACGTTATATAAATTCGAGGAAAGATTGAGGTGGAATGTATGAAAAAAGAAGTAGATTTGAAAAAGATTGTTTCGAATTTATCTAAGTTGGGTGTAACAGCCACTGTAACAAAGTCTCGACTTGAACTTTTAAAAGTGCTAACACCACCAACGCAAACTCCGCAAGTTCAAGCTTAACTCGTTTTACAAATGAAAATGGGTAGTCTCGTAATTGAGACTACCCATTTTTTTATCCATAATTAATCATCATCATCGTGAGTAGTAAACATGTACGTACGATAGTGGAAACGCATACTGAAAACAAGACCGATGGCTAGCGAGTTCCCCATCAATGAACTTCCCCCGTAACTGATAAACGGTAGGGGAATACCGGTAATAGGTAATAGCTGAATAGTCATACCGATATTTTCAAATACGTGGAATGTAATCATTGCAATAATACCGGCACATACATAAGTTGAGAATGGATCTTTCAATAATAGTGTAGTTTTTGTTAAATGATAGATTAATAAAAAGAAAATACAAATAACGATACTAGCACCAATAAAACCCCATTCTTCTCCGATAACCGTAAAAATAAAATCGGTATGATTTTCGGCAACGTAAACCTCACGACCGCGGTAACCTTTTCCGAAAATTTCACCTGAACCAATAGCGTTTAAGGAAGTAATTAAATGGTATCCATCACTAGAAGAATATGAATATGGATCTAACCAAGAATAGATTCGAGCAAACTGATACGGTTTAAAGCCGAATGTTTCCTCTAAGAAACTCTGCATATAGAGTGCCATCCATAAAAGAGAACCACCTACTATAGCGCCACCTAGTAAAGTTGGTAAAATAATTTTCCATGATATGCCAGCTACGATGACGATAGCAGCTGTAATGGCAAAGAATACTAATGCCGAACCAAGGTCAGGCTGCTTCATGATAAGAGCTAATGGCAGTAACAGTGTAGCAGCAATTTTACCTAACAATATAAAGTCTGTTTTTATTGATCTAAATGAATAAACTTCGTTGTGCTTACTAATAAGTCGAGCAAGTGCTAGAATATAAAAGGTTTTCATAAACTCAGAGGGTTGGATATTCCCTAAAGGTGTATGATACCAGCTTTTTGCACCATTAATTTTTTCACCGATTTGTCCTGTACCTTCTGGCATGAAGATAAGCAGTACTAATAAGGCGATTCCTGCACCGTACATATACCAAGACATTTTTTTATATTGGTCAGGTTCAAAAAACATAACTACTCCAATAATTACTGAGCAAATGACGTACCATTGCAATTGTTTAGGAACATAGTTAACGCCATACTGACCTGATGTTTGCGCCGACGAAATGGCTAACAAACTTATGACTAGGAAGGTTAAAAGTATTAAAGCGAGCGTCCAGTCAAAACGATTCGCGAAATTTCGTTTATTTTCCATACAAGCCACCTAAATTAATATAGTATCTCTTCATGAGTAAATTTGATTCGAATTAATTCCAATTCAATATGCTACCAAATATATTTAACTTCTTTCAACAAAAGTCTCCCATTTCTTTCGGTGGTGAGATGAATGCGGATTTAAGCTACTTTTCGAACACCCGCGAAAGAAGTTAAAGCCTCCTTAACAATTATGCCAATGTATAATTGTTAAGGAGTATTCACCTTAGGTCAAGAGGTAAATATTGATACCGAAGTAATTGTGTAAACGAGGAGGCTCGATGCTTGTTTATGGCTTAGAATCCTCGCTGATATTTGTAAAAAATGAATAGAATTATATTTTTAAAAATTTGTTCATTCAGAGTGGTTAAAAACAGATATCTAATAGCATCTTTAACATTCATATTATACCGTAAAAAACAATTTTACGCCTGTGAATATTGTTATGACGATTATTAGCATAAAATGTTTCAAAAAATTCATGTTTAGTTTTATAATGTAGTGAAGAATGGGGTGATGGTTGTGGCTAAAAAATTAAAGTCAGCTGAAGATTTTATGTACCATGTTTATGTTCATATGAATGATGTCGATAAATTTGTTATTTTTAGCGGGCTTAAATTCTCGCAATTTGTGGCTGCACTTGAACCACTGCATCACTTACTGTTATTGAAACATTCCTATGAAGATGGTTCCTTTAATATGCATACACAGTTTGATTATATACCAGAAGAGGAAGTATCTAAATTTGTAAAGAAAGCTACTGAATCCAAAGAATTGTGTTGGATAGACTTTATGGATGAGAAGAGGCTAGACCAACTAACACCGATGGAACAAGGAGAATTGCTTTACATAAGTCATAAAAAGGAGCCGATTACTTCACCATTTTTTAATAAATTACAAAATCGATTTGTCTACTATTCTTCAGACTTAGAGAAAATGACTAAAATTTATTTTCGCCATTTAAGTGATTCTGATTTACTTCTTGCGAATGTTTTAAACAGTTTGATTCGTGAAAAGGAACGTAGCACGGGTTTTTGGAGACGGAAAGTGAAATCGAGTATTCCTTCTATTTCACCTGAGTTTTTGCGTGCCTATCGTTCTTTTACTAAAGACGGAGCACTGTTATCGTTGTATCGAATTGAAAAGCCTAAAGTAGCTTACGGTATCGAAATTCGAAATCTGTCAGAATATTCCTTCCCTGATGAGGTATGGGATGATTTAAATACAATTTTGAAAAATGAGCACGATGAATTAATTTATATTATTTAACTTCTTTCAGCGAATGTTCTTTGTAGCGAAAGTGCAATGTCAGCTACAGGCATCCAAACACTCGCTGAAATAGAGGAACTCAGTCTAAGAACGCCAAATCCTGAGGCAATTTATCTGTGCGAAAGCGAAGCGATAGCACAACACACGACTAAGTGACCAACATCATGTCGCTGCCGCTGCGTTAGCACTACGCTTTCGCACAAAAAACATCTGCTGCTGCCGCTTCGCTTTCGCGTAAATACATTTGTTGACCTTAAGCCTCCGGGCGGATGTCATGGAATCAGAAGGGAGTTCACATAGGATATTAGCCTAAAATCATCGCATCCATGCGATAACTGATAACTGACCTGCGTCACGCAGGCCTAAGCACAAAGCTGATTCCTGACGCAATTATGCCTAGGCATAATTGATCTATTCATTTGTACGTAGAATGAATATACTCTAAATCTCACCGTCAAAATTACGGTGAGATTTTTATCTTAATTTAGTCATTATTTTTTGTAGCGACAGCTACAGAAGACTCTCGCCTTTAAATGTGGTGAGTAAAATATGGATGTGGTACCTTTTCAGAGGGTATTCAAACACCAATTGAACTAGAGGAACTCAGGCTAAAAGTTTCACTTCCTCTCAAAATCTGGACTCAATTACGCCAAAGTGAAATTGATGTCATTTGTCAAGACGTTTCATGATAAACTAATAGTACTCAAGAAGTATGTGGAGGGCACAAAAATGAAAAAAAGAATCGGTTTATTATACGGAGGAAAGTCAGCAGAGCATGAGGTGTCATTGTCGACAGCACGTGCAGTCACAGGAGCTTTGAATTTCGAGGAGTATGAAGTATATCCGATTTTCATTACACTTGAAGGGGAATGGCGCCGCGGCGAGCGTCTAAAAAAACCTGCAAGTACAATTGAAGAATTACAATTTGGTGATGATGCCACTATTTTAGAAAATAATATTACAAACTTTTTAATCGATAAAGATGGTGAATCTGTACAATTCGATGTAATTTTCCCATTACTTCATGGTACTAATGGTGAAGATGGAACTGTTCAAGGTTTACTTGAGGTTTTAAATTTGCCTTATGTAGGAAATGGTGTGTTAGCATCAGCAACAGGTATGGATAAAGTAGTTATGAAGCAATTATTTGAAATTGCCGGCTTACCACAAGTGCCATATACGTACTTCATTCGTAGCGAATGGGCTAATGAACAGGAGGCTATCCTTGCTCGTTGTGAAGAAAAGTTGGAATGGCCGTTGTTTGTGAAACCTGCAAACTTGGGATCAAGTGTCGGAATTAACAAGGCAACAAATCGTGAAGAATTAGTGAAGGCTATCGAAATAGCCTTACAGTATGATCGTAAAATTGTAATTGAGCAAGGTATTGTCGCTCGTGAAATTGAACTAGCTGTGCTAGGAAATGACTTCCCGGAAGTTTCTGTACCTGGTGAAATTAAACCAGTAACTGAATTTTATGATTATGACTCTAAATATAAAGATGGCTCAACAGCCCTTATTATTCCAGCAGAGCTTCCTACTGAAACAGTATCAAGCTTACAGGAGCTAGCAAAGCGATCGTTCAAAGCTATTGATGGAAGCGGTTTAGTTCGTGCGGACTTTTTTGTGACGGCCGATAACAGCATTTATATTAACGAAGTGAATACAATGCCAGGTTTTACACCTGTTAGCATGTATCCTCTTTTATGGCAGCATACAAATGTAAGCTACCCAGAGCTGATTAATCGTCTGATTACACTAGCAATTGAGCGTTTTGAAGAAAAACAACAGCTTCACTATAAAAAAGACTGAGTGGGATTATTGTGAAAAAAACATTAAAGCAGTTAGCTACATGGTTAAATGAAGATGTGCCAGTTTTTGGTGATACGGTCGTATCAGGAATTTCCATTGATACACGTACAATTCAACAAGGGGATCTGTTTGTACCATTTCGTGGTGAGACAGCCAATGGACATAAATTTGTTATGCAGGCTTTTGAAAAAGGAGCAGGTGCTTCTCTTTGGCAGAAAGATGAACCAAATCCACCACAAGGTGTACCATTACTCTTTGTAGATGATCCAGAATTAGCGCTTCAGCAAATGGCCCGTGCCTATCGCAGTGAGCATAAAGCGAAATTTATTGGTATTACTGGTTCGAACGGTAAAACGTCGACGAAAGATATTTTAGCAGGAACGCTAACACCATTTTTTAAAGTACAAAAGACAATTGGGAATTTTAATAATGAACTAGGTTTACCTATTACGGTTTTACAGCTAGATGAAGATACTGATGTCGCTGTACTTGAAATGGGAATGAGTGGTTTTGGTGAAATAGAATTTTTAACGAAGCTTGCTCGTCCACATATGACAGTGATTACAAATATAGGCGAGGCTCATATGCAAGATTTAGGCTCACGTGCCGGAATCGCTAAAGCCAAGTTTGAAATAATTCAAGGAATGCAACCGGATGGAGTGCTATTTTATGATGGAGATGAACCGCTGCTTCAAGAACTAGTTGCGAAAGAGCAGCAGTTAAATGCAGTGGCATTTGGTTTAGAGCGTGGCAATCTATTGTATGCGGACAATATTGAAGCAACTGCTGATGGTAGTGGCTTCTCTACACATGGTGTGATTGAAGGAGATTTCTTTATTTCCGTTCTCGGGAAGCATCAGGTGAAAAATACATTAGTCGCTATGTTAATTTCTCAAAAGCTAGGTTTAAACGATGACCAAATTCGTGCATCCTTAAAACAAGTAGCTCTAACGGATATGCGCATGCAACAAGTGAATGGATCAAATGGGGCATTGTTTATTAATGATGCTTACAATGCTGCACCTACCTCTATGAAGGCGGCTATTCAATTTGTAGCATCGACAACAATTCGCCCCGAAAAATGGCTTGTGCTAGGTGATATGCTTGAACTTGGCCCAAATGAAAAGCATTTCCATGAAGATCTATCGAAGGATATTCGTGCAGAAGAAATCGCTTATGTATGTTTATTTGGCCCGCGAATGGCTTATTTAAATGAAGTCTTAAAAGAGCGTTTTGATGAGGATCATTTGCTTTATGTTGAGGATGATTATACGCCTATTATCGAAAAACTACAGCAAGCTAACGAGGAATCTATCGTTTTACTAAAAGGCTCTCGTGGTATGAAATTAGAAACAATCTTACGTACATTTACGTCATAAAATGAAACAAGGAATCGGTGGGACATTCTCTCACCGATTCTTTCAATTCTTGATTTAAATAAGTTACACATTTAGAGGTGAAAATAATGTCAGTAGGTGTGTTATGTATACATGGATTTTCAGGCGGACCTTATGAAGTAAAACCTTTTACTACCTATTTACGTACGCATACAAATTGGCTGATTGAAGAACCTACTTTGTCAGGGCATGGAGAGGAATTACAAATGCGTGGTTTCACTGCTAAGCATTGGTTAATGGATGCCGAGCTCGCTTTTCGTGCTCTTGCTAAAAAAGTAAATGAAGTAATAGTAGTTGGGTTTTCAATGGGTGGCATTATAGCGCTTTATTTAGCTAAACGTTATAAAGTGAAAAAGCTTGTTTTACTAAGTGCTGCTGCCAAGTATGTGAGTCCGAAGCAACTGGTAAAAGATTTTAAAGTGCTTGCCACTGAGGCGTATCATCGTAATCTGTCTAATAATGAGCTGTATTTACGATACCGACATAAGTTTAATCATGTGCCACTATCGTCAACTATAGAATTCATGAAGCTTGTTCGAATGGTAGAGCCGTATTATAAGGATATTAAAGTTCCGGTGTATATTGTACAAGGAAAATTAGACGGAATAGTGCCATATCATACCGCTCAATTTTTATATGATCAATTAACCTCGAACGATAAAACTTTGTATATTTCTGATAAAGGGAAGCATCATATATGTTATGGTGAAGATTGCTCTGAATGGTTTTCTTGCGTTTTGGCGTTTTTAAAGAGCGCGTAAAGTAGTCAGATTATTACGACTCATGCGTTATCGTTGCATACGTTTTAATCCCATGTTAGACTAGTGTAAGCAATGGATACATTTTGTGCGAAGACTCTTCATATTTGATTGAAGAGTACTTTTTTTTGAACACAACGGTTTTATTCTAAAGTGAATAATTACGACAGAATCAAACCGCTCGGTAAAGACCGGGCTTTCCTTTTCATATAAGAGAGCTCTATGTGACCATCATATAGAGAAAAATTTTAAGTAACGGAAACGTTCCAAAACACAGGCTCGAATTTGCCGACAACTTCATCTGAAAATGTAACCATTTGTCAACTTAAAAGCAAAAAAAGGAGATTGAGAAGTTTGACAAATTTTTCAGAATTAAATATTAGCGAATCTACATTACGCTCAGTAAAGCGTATGGGATTTGAAGAAGCAACACCAATCCAAGAAGGTACTATTCGTTTTGCTATTGAAGGCCGTGACGTGTTAGGTCAAGCGCAAACGGGTACAGGTAAAACTGCCGCTTTCGGGATTCCACTTATCGAAAAAATTGACCCAAAAAACCCTAATATCCAAGCATTAGTAATTGCTCCAACTCGTGAATTAGCGATTCAAGTTTCAGAAGAGCTATATAAAATTGGTTATGATAAACGTGTAAAATTATTATCAGTTTACGGTGGCCAAGAAATCGGCCGTCAAATCCGTGCACTGAAAAATAAACCTCAAATTATCGTAGGTACACCTGGTCGTATAATTGACCATATTAATCGTCGTACTTTAAAACTAGAAGATGTTCAAACATTGGTACTTGATGAAGCTGATGAAATGTTAAACATGGGCTTTATTGATGATATTAATTCAATCTTAGAAAATGTGCCTTCTGAACGTCAAACATTATTGTTCTCAGCAACAATGCCACCAGCAATCCGTAAAATTGCTGAGACTTTCATGCGTGATCCAGAAATCGTAAAAATTAAGGCTAAAGAATTAACAGTTGATAACATCGATCAATATTTTGTGAAATCTGCTGAGCGTGAAAAATTCGACATTTTATCTCGTTTATTAAACGTTCACCAACCAGAACTTGCTATCATCTTTGGACGTACAAAACGTCGCGTAGATGAGCTAGCACAAGCGTTATCAATCCGTGGTTACCTAGCAGAAGGGATTCATGGTGATTTAAGCCAAGCAAAACGTATTTCCGTATTACGTCAATTTAAAGAAAATAAAATTGATATTCTTGTGGCAACAGATGTAGCTGCTCGTGGGCTTGATATTTCTGGTGTAACACATGTTTATAACTTCGATATTCCTCAAGATCCTGAGTCTTATGTTCACCGTATTGGTCGTACAGGTCGTGCAGGTAAATCAGGTCTTGCAGTAACATTTGTAACACCACGCGAAATGGGTTACTTACGTATTGTAGAAGAAACAACGAAGAAACGTATGACACCACTTCGTCCACCAACAACTGACGAAGCTTTAGTTGGTCAACAACGCCTAGCTGTGGAAACACTAGAAGGTCTTATTGCGAACAACAACTTAGGTGATTATCGTACACTTGCGACAGAAATACTTGAAAACCATGATGCAATCGATGTTGTAGCTGCTGCAATTCGTTCATTAACAAAAGAGCCAGATGATACGCCAGTAACAATTACTGAAGAACGTCCATTACCAATGCGTCGTGAGCGTTCTGGTAACCGTGGCGGAGGAGATCGTGGCCGCGGTGGTAACCGTAACTTTAACGGACGTCGTGATGGCGGACGTGGCGGAGATCGTCGTGGAGGACGCGGCGGAGAGCGTCGAGATGGCGGACGCCGTGATGGAGGTCGCCGTGAAGGTGGACAAGGTCGTTCACGCGCACCACGTCGACACGAGGACTAACTTTATCTTCATCAAAATCATTAAACCTTACAGTCAAAGTGCTGTAAGGTTTTTTTTTACTTCTTTCAGCGGGTGTCCCAGCATCCGCTGAATAGAGGAACTCAGTCTAAGAACGCCATGTCCTGTGAAAACACATTGCTTCCACAACGTTAGCACTGCGCTTTCGCGCAAAAAACATGCAGGCCTAAGCTCAAAGTCGAATCCGGACGCAATTACGCCAAGGCAATTTGGTATAATTTGAAACAAAAAGATAACTGATTACGTATACGTAGTTAAAGAAAGAGAGGGAATGAATTTGAGAGCAGAACCAATGCATAAAATTTCTAGGAAAGGGTTAACGGTGTGGCGTTTATATGGAGTATTACAAACAATATTACTTTTGATTGTAGCAGCGGCAGCATGCTACGGCACCTATTATTTTGAATGGCCATCATTTATTTATTTCATTGCAGTTGCTGTAGTCATACTTAGTGCTGTCTTATCTACTTATCTATTTCCAAAGATAAGATGGGAACGCTGGCGCTACGAGGTGCGTGACAATGAGATTGAGGTGCAACATGGTTTATTCGTTGTTAAACGTACACTTATTCCAATGGTTCGCGTACAGCATGTTGATACGACGCAAGGACCGATATTAAAAAAATACGGTTTAGGAAATATTTCAATATCTACTGCGGCAACTGTACATACAATTCCTGCACTTGTGATGGACGAGGCTGATGGACTTCGAGCGCGTATTTCGGAATTAGCAAGGGTGGCGGAAGATGATGTCTAAGGAAATTAATCGTTTACATCCGATCTCGGCTATTATTACAAGTACGAAAGCATTAAAAAGTATGATTTTCCCGTTGATTATTATTATTATAACTAATGGTTTTAACTTCTCCTTTAATTTCCATAGTGATAATTTTTGGCGGACGATTTTCTTATTCGGTATATGGGGAGTAGGGGCCATACTTGCGCTTGTTAGTGGCATTGTTAAATGGCGTACCTTTGTATATTGGTTTGAAGATGGTGAATTGCGTGTAAAGTACGGTTTGTTCGTAAAAAAGAAACGTTATATCCCATTTGAACGTATTCAGAGCTTAAATTACAATGAGGGTATTTTTCATCGAATATTTGGCTTAGTAAAAGTTCAGGTTGAAACTGCGGGAAGTAAGGATGGAAAGCCTGAGGTAGAGTTGACGGCTATACGTAAGGCAGCGGCAGATGTAATTGAACTGGAGATGCGCCGTGCAAAGAACCAAGTAAATGAACAGATGAATGATGAACACTCGCTAATAGAGGAAGTACCAGTTCCAACTATTTATCATATGTCGATACGCGATTTGCTTATATTGGCCATAACTTCAGGTGGAATTGGGGTCGTTTTGTCCGGGGTAGCAGCAATCATCTCTCAGCTTTCAGATATAATCCCATATGAGGAGATTTTTAACGAGCTAGCTGATTTTGCGAAAATTGGTGCATTTTTAGTTGCACTAACTGTGATAGTCAGCCTTATTGTGGCATGGTTTGTGTCATTTGTTATTACACTGATCAATTATTATGAATATACAGTCCGAATTGAAGATGAAAAGCTTATTATTACAAAAGGGCTAATTGAGAAGAAGCGAATTACTTTACCGTTAAATAGAATTCAGGCGATTCGTATTGTAGAGAATCCAGTGCGTCAATTATTTGGCTTTGCAACAGTTGTTGTTGAAAGTGCTGGAGGCAATGGTGAGGAGGGGAAGGATAAAAAAATTACTCTGTTCCCACTTATTAAGAAGCAAGATTGCTTGGAAACGCTAGAACAACTTTTCCCGGATATAAATTGGCGACCAGAATTTATTTATTCACCAAAACGAGCTCGTTCAACTTTTTACCGAATTGACTTTGTTTGGCTCATACCTATAATTGGTGCAAGTAGTTATTTCTTATATCCGTATGGATTACTTTCTTTATTATTAATTCCATTAACAATATTAATTGGTATTTGGCAACATAAAGCAGCTGGTTATATGTTAGATGGAAAGCAACTAACTATGCGATATCGTGTGTTCAGTCGTATTACGTTTTTTATGGAGAAAAAACGTATACAATCTATTGGGACTACTCAAACGTATTTCCAAAAAAGAAAGAAGGTTATGACTGTGAAAGCGACGGTCATGTCAGGCATGACTGGTATGACAGGGAATGTACGAAGCTTAGAGCAGCAAGATGCTGAAACAATATTATCTTGGTATGAACATTGAAAGTAGTGGTTTGGCTAATCCTTACAATTAATAGGAGGGATTAGCCTTTTTTAACTATAATTATGGAAAAATACTGTTTATAATAGAATAAATCAAACAAAAGGGGTGGTAATTTTGTTTAAATATGATATTAATAAGAACACGTATTTAAAATTGTTGGATTTAAGTGACGTAGATGAATTATTCGAGTTGACAGATCGTTCAAGGGATACGTTGCGAGAATGGTTACCTTTTGTGGATGATGTGAAAACAGTAGAGGATACAGAGCGATTTGTAAGAGGTGCGATGCAACAATACGCGGATAATAATGGCCTACAAGCGGGGATATATTATGAGGGGAAACTTGCGGGAGTGATTGGCTACCATCAAGTGAACTGGCAGCATAAATGGACAAGTATCGGATATTGGTTAGGTAAGGAATTTGTTGGTAAGGGCTTAGTCACAAATTCTATGAAAGCATTTATTGATTATGCTTTTAGCTATCTGAAATTAAATCGCATTGAAGTGCGAGTAGCGGTAGGAAATATTCGAAGCCGCACAATTCCAAAAGTGTTAGGTTTTCATGAAGAAGGACGTTTAAGAGATGCGGAGTGGCTTTATGATCATCATGTAGACCAAGTTGTCTATGGCTTAACAGCAGTTGAATGGAAAAAAATAAAGGCAGCGAAAGAGGATACGGTCGCACTTTGAAATAAAATTGACGAATTGTATATCACTCTAGTATAAAAATAAGAGGAGCAATCCGTGATGATAGCTTATCACGGAGGTTGCTCCTCTTGTACTTATTATTTACCCGCCATCTTTTGTTTACGCCAGCTTAAAATTCTTTTTGGATGTAAGTAAACGAGTCCAAGAAGGAAACCTGTTACTAAGCCGCCTAAGTGAGCATAGACATTCACATTTGGCTGTAGGAAAGTCATGATAACGCTGATTACAATGATGGGCAAAATAAGTTTACGAAGCATCGGCATTGTACGACGTGTATAGTAGACAAGCGCTCCAAAAGCACCGAATATTCCGAAAACAGCTCCGCTTGCACCAAGACTTTGATAGCTACTATCATAAAGTAAATAGGTTGCCATGTTACCTACAATACCAGACATTAAATAAATTGTAGTAAAACGTACCTTGCCAGCAATTCTTTCAAGCTCTGGTCCGAATAAATACAGTGAAAACATATTAAAGAAAACGTGCGAAAAGCCAGCATGTAAAAACATTGCAGTAAAAACACGCCACCATTCACCAGAACGTATCAGGAAGTTCGATTGAAATCCATAATTCAATACATTTTCTCCTACTCCAGGTAAAATAGTTAGTACATAAACAATTAAATTAACCGCTATTAATGTTGAAACAATAGGATAATACTTTGTATATTGCTTAAAATTTTCTGTTCTACTAAACATAACTCCACCTCAATTTACAATCATTATACATGGCTTTTAAGAAATAGGAAAAGGAGAAGTTCAAATGATTAAAGGAATTGGTCTCGACATTGTAGAAATTGACCGTATTGCTAAGGCAATGACAAGAACAAATAAATTTAAAGATCGCATTTTAACTGAAAAGGAAAGAGTTTTATTTGATGCACATTCAGAAACTCGTAAAATAGAATTTTTAGCCGGACGATTCGCTTCAAAGGAAGCATTTTCAAAGGCATTAGGAACTGGTATTGGTGGAGAATGTAAGCTTCATGATATTGAAGTTTTAAGAGGGGAAGCTGGAAATCCAGTTTTATATTTCAAAGGGCAGCTTGTAAATGGATTTGTAAGTATAACACATTCCAAGCAATACGCTGCGGCACAAGTAATATTATTACAATAAATAGTGGTTCATCACCAAAAATTGTGGATGACTTTTGTTAATGTCTACTATGTAAATAAGTTGATTGTAGTGGAGACTGGACGCCCCCAGGAAGCTCTGCTCTGCGCGATAGCGATAAAAGCGCCCAGTCGGAACGGAAATGTTATGGTGATGTGCTATTAATAAGTAAATAAATTTCTGAGTGAAGATAAATATATTACCCTTATTCAAATGACATAACTGACAAATACGGTTCATATATTGTCGTAGTGGATTTGAAAGAAGGAAAGGGTGAAAGCGTGGGCAACCGTATAGTTAAATGGCTCGTCTTATTTTGTACGATATTACTTTTATCGGCATGTGGTACAGACTCACAGGAAAAAGTCTTGAAGAAAGTTAATGGGAAATGGGCAGATGCAAACGGTTATGAGTTAAATGCTACGATGGAGATTAAATCTGGTGGAGATCCGAAAAAATATGATGTAACAGTTTGGCATACGAAACCTGATTTCTATCGAGTAGAAGTAGTAGAAAGTGGGAAAGATGTTTCACAAATGATAGTGCGAAATGCAGATGGAGTTTTTGTTGTTACACCTACATTAAACAAAATGTATAAGTTCCAAAGTGATTGGCCAAAGAAAAATAGTCAAGCTTATTTAATAGGTGCACTAGCAGAAGATTTAGCACAAGATAAAAATTTAGTCATGAAAGAGGAGGACAAAGCATATATATTTGAAGCGGCTACTAGAAATAGCTATAAAAATAGTATGCCTCATCAAGTTATAACAGTTGATAAGAAAACAATGCTTCCAACTTCCGTAGTAATTATGAATGATGTAAAAGAAGAACAAATTCGTATTACATTTAAAAATATAAAATTAGGTGTTCAACACGCGGCTAAAGAGTATGCGGTTGAGCAATTTACAGAATCGGATGAAACAAAAGGTGAACAAGCTACACCATCAGAAAAAGATAACAAAGATAACAAAGACGGTAAGGAAAGCACTAATAACCCGAACGGAAATGAAGAGAAACAGGCAGTAAGTGCAGAAGCCGAAAATAAGTTCCAAACACACTATCCTGTTGTAAATATTGAAAATACGAAGATGGTGGGTGAGAAAGTTATACAAGAGAGTGGAATGGACCGTGTCATCTTAACATTCGATGGTGATAAGCCATTTACTGTCATGCAACAACCAGTTACGAAAGAGGCTGCAATGTTGCCAGTATCGTCTCCTGGTGATCCGGTAGATTTAGGCTTTACAATCGGTGCTATTACCGATACTTCTATTAGCTGGGAAAAGGATGGCGTTGAATTCTTTGTAGCATCTAATAAATTGACTCGTGAAGAAATGGTGCAAGTAGCCACTTCTATGACGATAGGTAGTATGAAATAGTTTTTATAGCTACAGCTTTCTACATGGAAAGCTGTAGCTTATTAAGCAAAATAGTACAGTTATGAGTAAAATTAACATTGTTTAGAGGTTGTTAAGTCATATATGATAGAGGTTATGTAGAAAATCAGTCTAAAATAGAACAACTTGTAAAAACAATGTAGAAAAAGCAATTTATTCAATACATATTGTTTTAATAAAAAATAAAGAGGGTATTCTAATGAAGACACAGCAATATTTTAGACCAACTAAAGCAGTTGTAGACCTACAAGCTATTCAACAAAACGTGAAAAATTTGAAAAAGCTACTTCAACCTAATGTTCAAATTATAGCTGTCGTAAAGGCAAATGCATACGGTCACGGAGATGTAGCTGTTGCAAAAGCAGCACTTGAGGCTGGTGCAACAATGCTAGCAGTGGCAACGCCCGATGAAGCATTACATATTCGAGCACATTTTGAAGAGCCAGACATACTAATATTGGGTGCCTCTCCAGTTTCATTTGCACCATATGCTGCTCAGCAGCGCATTATTCTTACGGCATTTGCAAATGAATGGGTGCAGCAAGCGGCTCCGTTCATAGCTGATGAAGCAAACCCTTTACGACTACATATTAAAGTAGATAGCGGTATGGGCAGAATTGGTGTTCGTTCAGAACAAGAATTATTGGATCTATATCAAACAATACAGAATACATTGAATGTGGAGCTTGATGGAATATTTACACATTTTGCGACTGCGGATGAAGAAGATACTTCATACTTCGATAGACAGGTACAGTTTTTTGAGAAATGTGTAACAGCATTGCCTGAAAAACCTAGACTTGTACATGCCTCAAACACGGCTACATCTTTAGTAAAAGATGCGCATTTACAATTTGATGCCGTTAGATATGGCATATCGATGTATGGATTATCCCCATCTCCTTATGTAGAAGGTATTTTGCCATTCCCATTAAAGCCAGCGTTTTCGCTAGAGAGTGAGCTTGTTCATGTGAAACAGTTACAAGCAGGTGATTCAGTAGGCTATGGAGCTACCTTTGAGGCCCCTTCGAATATGTGGATAGGAACGATACCAATAGGCTATGCGGATGGAGTAATTCGTAAATTAGGTGGACAAGAAGTACTGATTGATGGCCAAAGAATGCCGATTGTTGGACGAATTTGTATGGATCAATGTATGGTTGCCTTGCCTAAAGCATATGCTATAGGTGAGAAAGTAACGCTCATTGGTCGTCAAGGACAGGATGCTATATCAATGAATGAATGGGCAGCTAAGCTTGAAACCATTAATTATGAAGTACCATGCATTATTACAGCGAGAGTTCCTAGATTATACATTTAACTTCTTTCAGTAAGTAGTGTTTGGTAGCGAAAGCGTAGTACATCCGTTGAAATAAAGGAATTCAGTCTAAGAACGCCATGCCCTGTGGCATTACCGAAATGACCGACATCGTGTCGGCTATCATGAAGGCCTAGGCCCAAAGCCAATTCCAGACGCAACTATGCCGGGGCATAATTGATTCTTTAGCCTAAAACTAAAGAAGTTACTTTAGGATTTAGTATAGGCGATTTTAAATAGCTTAGAGATCTAACTTTGGACAAATGAATACTATATCAAAGCACTAAACAACTTGGTAAATAACAACTATAGAAGAACAGTTGGGTTTATTAAGAAGATGAGTCATTCATAATTTGTGACAAATTGCAAGGTGAATGAGTCGGCATATACCTTCGACAAACTACATATTTTTACAACTTGGACTTTAAATTGTCAGATATTTTGTCATTTCGTGTCTTTTCAATGATATCTTTCAATGGTAGAATGGGTAGTAATGAAAAGTGGATGGTTCCGTTGGAGGTGCTTGCTGTGTACGAGAAAAAGTTAAGAGAAGCTACAATTGCTGTTCAAGACAGACTATTTCTACAAACTAAGGAAGTAATTGAAGGTGAATCTTTTGCGCGTATTTTGTCGCGCAAAGTTTTAATGCAGGAGCAACCAAATCAAATACGGGAAGCTATGATGAAAGGATATGTTGAAATGTCTCATATAAATCTGAGTATTGCAAGTGAATGCTTGCATGCAGAATATGAAGCACAACATACAGTGGAGCGTCTCGTTAGCGGGGGATGACACTTTGAATGTAAAACGTGGTGACGTTTTTTTTGCAGATTTATCGCCGGTAGTCGGGTCCGAGCAAGGGGGCACTAGGCCGGTGCTGATTATTCAAAATGATATTGGCAATCGATTTAGTCCGACTGTCATCATCGCAGCCATTACTGCACAGATTCAAAAAGCAAAATTACCGACGCACGTTGAAATTAATGCTGAAAAGTATGGTTTTGAACGTGATTCGGTTATTCTGCTCGAGCAAGTGCGGACGATTGATAAGTCAAGATTGACAGATCGTATTACGCAACTTGACCATGCGTTGATGGAGAAAGTTGATGGTGCATTGATGATTAGTTTAGGGCTTGTTAAATTTTGATATACATATGTGTATAGTGGCATCGAGATGAAAATTCATCTCGATGCTTTTTTTTCTTCATTCGGAAGATGTTTTCTGCGTGACTGCTACAAATTATGCCAAGGGAGATTGATATTGTACTCTCGGATACTGTATTACCGTAAATTGAAATCACTATTCAAAAATGGTATTAATAGATTTAAGGTATACTCAAAATTTATACTTAGAATAGATTTTTGAAATAATATCGACTCGAGAGGTTTAAGAAAATATACTTATTTAGAGAAATTACATCAAGGTAAAATTGATAAGATCATTTAAATTATTTAAAATAAATATTTAGTTAAGTAGGTCGAAAAAAGTGTAAAAGTATAACTCCGACAGGAATTGGGGGGGCAACAGTGACAATTAAGTCTTCGGTTGAAATTATTACTGAGTGGGACATAGTAGCAGCAAGACAACTGGGGCGTGACGAAGCGAAGGCGCTTGGATTTGACACTGTTGATCAGGCACGAATCACCACAGCTATAAGTGAACTAGCCCGAAATATATATTTATATGCAAGGATAGGTGTCATTGAAATTGAAAAAGTTGAGACTGACACTGAGAAGAAAATAATTGTTATTGCAACTGACCAGGGCCCAGGAATAGAAGATGTTCGGAAAGTGATGGAGGATGGCTACTCCACTTCAGGAGGGCTCGGTGCAGGTTTACCAGGTGTAAATCGATTGATGGACAAGATGGTCATTCAATCGGTTATGGGAGAAGGAACAACGATTAGAGCTGAAAAATGGCTGCGTTAGGATGTGGAATTTTTGGAACAATTTGAATTTCAATATAAAAAGATTTTGTCAGATTATATGACCGATCAAACTGAAAAGAATTTGTATATTGCTCAAAATTTCACTCGCCAGTTAATCCAAAAGAATATATCTCCCGAGGATGTTGTAAGTGTTCATAAAAACGCAGTTAAGAAACTATTTCCGCGTAGAATGAGTGAAGAACAGCTTGCATATGATTTTCTTATCGAAGTTATGGTGCATTATGGTATGGCTCATAGGGAGCACCAAAGTTTATTACAAAAACAAGCAGAGTATGAAATGGAAATGAAAATCGCTACAAACATTCAGAAAACATTACTTAAAACAGACGTACCCCAACTTTCAAGTATTGATATAGGAATGATATCTATCCCAATTCGGAAGATGAATGGAGATTATGTACATTTTTTATATAATCGAGAGGATTTTTTAAGTGTAGCTGTGACAGATGTGGTAGGTAAAGGTGTTCCCGCTGCATTATGTATGTCTATGGTGAAATATGGGCTTGAAACATTAGAATACGCATATAAAGATCCTTCATATGTATTAGAGGTTCTCAATCGAGTAATTGAAAAGAGTGTAGATGATAGTATGTTCGTTTCTATGTTTTACGGTTGCTTGGATGTGCATAAGAGTATTTTTTCTTATGCTTCTGCAGGTCATGAGCCGGCCCTCCATTATAGTGCTAAACATAATGAATTTTCTCCTTTGGAATCGACAGGATTATTACTAGGGGTGCTACCAGAAACGAAATATTTGTACAACGAAATTGTTTTAGAAGAAAATGATATTGTAATAATGATGACAGATGGTGTTACGGAATTCAGAGCGCATAATGAAATGAATTCACGAGAGGTCATCTCATCATTAATATTGGAAAATAAACACTTATCAGCTCAACAAATGTGTAACCTTCTTTATAAGCAAGTTGAAGAAATACAGGATTTTAAACTATCAGATGATTTTACAGTTGCGATTATAAAAAAATAGGGTTTCAAACTTTGTAATTACGGGAATAGAAAAACAGTCAAACAAATATGGTGGAGGTGTGCTGTATGGATATGGCGATACACTTTAAAGAACTTGATAATAAATTATACGGATTTGTTGAGGGCGAAATAGATACTTATACTGCTTCGCGTCTTAGGGAAGAATTAGAGGCAGTGAAAATTACTGAAGGATTAGAAATAGTACTTAATCTATCAAAAGTTAATTATATGGATAGTACAGGGTTGGGTGTTTTTGTTGCCTTTTATAAAAGAACATTACGTGAAAATGGTAAAGTTAAACTTGTCGGTTTATCGAATAGATTACAAAGGTTGTTTGAAATTACTGGTTTAAGCGATTTAATGGATATTGAAACTGATAAAAAGGTGGAATCACGAAAATGAAGGAATTTGATTATATTGAGATAAGGGTTCCTGCAAAACCGCAATTTGTCAGTGTAATTCGATTGACGGTTTCTGGCTTAGCTAGTCGAGTTGGGTTTAATTATGATGATATTGAAGATTTAAAAATTGCTACAAGTGAAGCAGTAACGAATGTTGTACATCATGCATATAAGGACGAAGAAGAAGGCGAGATCGTCATTGGCTGCGCTTTGTATGAAAATAAACTAGAAATGATGATTGCAGATTACGGAAATAGTTTTAATTTTGAAGAGGTAAAGTCGAAAATTGGTCCGTATCATCCTGAAGAGAGTATTGCGGGTCTACGCGAAGGCGGTTTAGGACTTTATTTAATGGAAACTTTGATGGATGAGGTGATGATAAATAACGATGGTGGCGTAACTGTTTTCATGACAAAGTATGTTTCTAGAGAGCAGGTGGAAAACAATGTCGAAAGAATCACTACATAAATCTTCGTCCAAGGAAGATATACTAAGGTGGATTGCATTGTACCAATCAACGGAGGATGATGAAGCTCAAACAAAACTAGTGATTCATTATCGATATTTAGTTGAGTCCATTGCACGCAAATATTCGAATGGTAAATCTCATTATGATGATATTACTCAAGTAGGTATGCTGGGGTTGCTAGGTGCAATAAGACGTTTTAATCCGGATGTTAGTCGTAGCTTTGAAGCATTTGCTGTACCAACGATTGTTGGGGAAATAAAGCGCTTTTTACGTGATAAAACTTGGGATGTTCATGTACCAAGACGGATAAAAGAATTAGGGCCGCGCATTAAAACAACAGTAGAAGCGTTGACAATTGAGTTGCAGCGTTCTCCATCTATTATGGAAATCGCGGATCAATTAGAAGTGGAAGAAGAAGAAGTTTTAGAGGCTATGGAGATGAGCCGTAGTTATCATGCTCTTTCTATGGATCATACAGTAGAGTCAGATTCTGAAGGCAGCTCAGTAACATTACTTGATATTATGGGTAAAGAAGATGACGGCTTTGAAATGACCAATAAAAGAATGATTGTTTCTGACGCTATGAGTTTTTTAAATGAGAGAGAAAGAGAAATAATTCAGCTTACATATTTAGAACAACTTACTCAAAAAGAAGTTGGGGAGCGATTAGGGATTTCTCAAATGCATGTATCAAGAATACAAAGGAAGGCAATAAAAAAGTTACAGGAATCTATTTTAGTAAGTGATGGTGTTTCGCTCTAAAATTTTTGGGGCGAGGGGCTGTCCTAAAAATTGAATATAGTATGCATCAGGACATTAATGTGCTTTATGACTAAGTGTGAGTGATAATGGCCTTCTCTTACATTTACAGAAATAGTTTACTCTCTTCTTCAGAGTAGACTATTTTTTTGCAATTTTAGTAAAGTGTAATGGTAAAATGAAAAGAAAAAAAGGTAGTGATGATGTGGAACAAAAGCAAATTTTACAGCTCATTGCAAAGGATGTAGCTATTAAGCCAGGCCAAGCTGATGCTGTTATTAAATTATTAGAAGAAGGAAACACCGTGCCATTCATTGCACGTTATCGAAAAGAAGCTACTGGATCCCTTGACGAGGTACAGATTAAAGCTGTAGAGGATCGTTATCACTACATACAGCAGCTTGAACAACGCAAAGAAGAGGTTATACGATTAATTCAGGAACAAGATAAACTAACACCTGAATTAGAACAAGCTATTCAAGCAGCAACTATTTTACAGCGTGTAGAGGATTTATATCGACCTTATAAACAAAAACGCCGAACAAAGGCGACTATAGCGAAAGAAAAAGGGTTAGAACCTCTTGCGGATCTTCTGTTAGAGTATCGTAGCGATGCTTTAGAACAATTAGCAAGTGCTTTCGTAGATGCGGAGAAAGTTGCCAATGTAGAAGATGCGTTAGCTGGGGCTCGAGATATTTTAGCCGAACGCTTTGCTGATGAAGCGGCAATCCGTGAAAAAATTCGTACGTATTCTTGGAAAGATGGAGTACTCGTTACTAGTGTCAAAAATGCAGAGGCAGACGAAAAAAATGTTTTCGAAATGTATTACGAATATGAAGAGCCTGTAAATCGTATTGTCCCACACCGTATTTTAGCTGTAAATCGTGGTGAGAAAGAGGAAATCTTAAAAGTAGCAATTCAAGTACCAATAGATCGAGTGTTGATGATTATGTGGAAGGAATGGATTCCTGCTACAGGTTCTTCACCAGCAATTGCCGAAGTGAAGCTAGCGATTGAGGATTCGTACAAGCGTTTAATTCAGCCTTCAATAGAACGAGAGTTACGAAATGAACTTACAGAAAAGGCAGAGACGCAGGCTATCCACATTTTCTCTGAGAATTTACGTAATCTTTTATTACAGCCTCCAATGAAAGGGAAGTATGTTTTAGGTGTTGATCCGGCGTACCGTACAGGTTGTAAATTAGCTGTGGTAGATGAAACTGGGAAAATGCTAGAGGTTACAGCCATTTATCCACATCCGCCAAAGCCAGATGTAGCAAAATCAAAAGCAGTTGTAAAAGAGATTTTAGCAAAATACCCAATAACTATAATTGCTATTGGTAATGGTACTGCCTCACGCGAAACAGAACAATTTATAGCAGATATATTGAATGAGCTTGAAACTGATACGGCCTATGTTATTGTCAATGAAGCAGGGGCATCTGTTTATTCAGCGTCTGAAATTGCCCGTGCAGAGTTTCCTGATTTACAGGTAGAACAGCGTAGTGCGGTTTCTATTGCGCGTCGTTTGCAAGATCCGTTGTCGGAGTTAGTAAAAATTGAGCCAAAAGCAGTTGGAGTAGGTCAATATCAGCATGATGTCTCTCAAAAGAAATTGACGGAGTCCTTAACATTTATAGTAGAGACAGCCGTTAACCAAGTTGGTGTTGATGTTAATACTGCCTCTGCTTCGCTACTGCAATACGTTTCTGGATTATCTAAAACGGTTGCGGAGAATATTGTGAAGGTACGAGAGGAAACTGGGCAATTTACTACACGTGCACAGCTAAAGAAAATTCCGCGACTTGGTGCTAAAACATATGAACAAGCAATTGGTTTCTTACGTGTTCCAGGAGCAAAAAATGCATTTGACGCTACGGGCATTCACCCTGAAAGTTACAGTGTAGCCGAACAGGTTTTAGAGGTAGCACAGATTGATAAAAAAGAGCTTGGGACGCAGAAGGCAGAGGAGGCCATTGCAGAACTAGATGTAGAAAAATTAAGTGGAGTTTTAGATATTGGAGTTGTCACAATACAGGATATTGTTGATACATTAATGAAACCAAGTCGCGATCCACGTGATGCATTCCCTCAGCCTCTACTGAAAACAGATGTATTAAAAATGGAAGATTTACAAGTTGGGATGGAATTGCAAGGTACAGTGAGAAACGTAGTTGATTTCGGAGCATTTGTAGATATTGGAGTGAAGCAGGACGGGCTTGTGCACATTTCAAAATTACAAAAAAGACGTATTAAACATCCATTAGAGGTTGTTGCTCTAGGCGACATTGTGACGGTTTGGGTAGAACAAATAGACGTCAATAAAGGGCGCATTTCGCTAACAATGCTACCTCCTAAAGATCAAACTATCGAAGGGTGACGTCCGCCAGAGGCTTTATCTTCATTCAGCAGGTGTTTGGACAACTATTGATAAAGAACCACCTCCGTATTCATCTCACTAACTTTAGAGGAGAGAGTTTTCGGCTGAAGGAGATAAAGTGAAACTTTTAATCAGAGGGGTCTTCATCCATCTACTTAGTATTAGTCTTCAGCAATCGGGCTATTACGGACGGTTTATATCCAACCTAACTTTCTTTGCTTTTGCTGAATTTTGAGTTGGAAGTCGTATAACTGCCGCATCGCTTTCAATATAAACAAAATACTGCCTGTTAATGCAGGATAAATTAATACCACACTGTCTATACTAAGCAGTGTGGTATTCTTGTTGTTAGAGGTGATATAGATATGAACAATGAGGAACTACAAAATCTCGTTAGTCGAATATCATTAGAAAGTTTTCAGAAGCCATTTATGCATAGAGCATATTTTAATTCAAGGTTACGTTCAACAGGTGGACGTTACCTTTTGCAATCTCACAATATTGAAGTTAATCCAAAAGCATATGAAATGTATGGTATTAGTGAGATTGAAGGTATAGTTCGACATGAATTATGCCATTATCATTTACATTTGGAAGGTAAAGGGTACCAGCATCGAGATAAAGATTTTCGAGAGCTTTTAGTAAAAGTGAATGCTCCTCGTTTTTGCTCATTGTTGCAAATCCCTAAAACATCTCAAAAAAAACAACGTCGACTTTATACATATACGTGCGTAAAATGCCAACAATTATATGTAAGAAAAATTAGAATGAATGTAGAGAAATACTGCTGTAGCAAGTGTCTAGGACGTTTAAAACTAATAGAGTAAAAAAAATATTAAAAAAGGGTTGACGTTTGCTGTATTTGTCTCTATAATAGTAAAAGTCGACAAGATAACGACGACGAAACATGTGAATTATTCCGAAGTAGCTCAGTTGGTAGTAGCACCTGACTGTTAATCAGGTTGTCGCAGGTTCGAGTCCTGCCTTCGGAGCCATGGCCCCTTGGTCAAGTGGTTAAGACACCGCCCTTTCACGGCGGTAACACGGGTTCGAATCCCGTAGGGGTCATTTCATTAGTTTAATTCATAAAAATATAGTAACATTGGTCCCGTGGTGTAGCGGTTAACATGCCTGCCTGTCACGCAGGAGATCGCCGGTTCGATCCCGGTCGGGACCGCCACTTATTGGGGTATAGCCAAGCGGTAAGGCAACGGATTTTGATTCCGTCATGCCTAGGTTCGAATCCTAGTACCCCAGCCATTCATTTCTTAATTTGAGCCATTAGCTCAGTTGGTAGAGCATCTGACTTTTAATCAGAGGGTCGAAGGTTCGAGTCCTTCATGGCTCATCTTTTTTAAGAAAACAGGTTGACTTTCCTGGTTATCGTAGTATAATAAGAAAGTTCCTAATTGAATGCGGTCGTGGCGGAATGGCAGACGCGCTAGGTTGAGGGCCTAGTGGGGGCAACCCCGTGGAGGTTCAAGTCCTCTCGGCCGCACCAAGTCAATTTATGAATATATACAATATGCGCCCGTAGCTCAATTGGATAGAGCGTCTGACTACGGATCAGAAGGTTATGGGTTCGACTCCTGTCGGGCGCGCCATTTTAAATAAATATTATTTTGCGGGTGTAGTTTAATGGTAAAACCTCAGCCTTCCAAGCTGATGTCGTGAGTTCGATTCTCATCACCCGCTCCAAAAAACTTATTGACATTCATATTTTTATGTATTATAATGTTAGAAGTCGTCACTTTAAAGTGACATAATGAACCTTGAAAACTGAACAAGCAAAACGTAATCAATAAAGTTTTTAGTAACTAACCTTGAGTTAGTGAAGAAAACAAAATTTTGGACATCAAACATGATGCCAGCAAAACAATTTGAGCTAATCAAATTTCTTTTATGGAGAGTTTGATCCTGGCTCAGGACGAACGCTGGCGGCGTGCCTAATACATGCAAGTCGAGCGAACAGAGAAGGAGCTTGCTCCTTCGACGTTAGCGGCGGACGGGTGAGTAACACGTGGGCAACCTACCTTATAGTTTGGGATAACTCCGGGAAACCGGGGCTAATACCGAATAATCTATTTCACTTCATGGTGAAATACTGAAAGACGGCATCTCGCTGTCGCTATAAGATGGGCCCGCGGCGCATTAGCTAGTTGGTGAGGTAACGGCTCACCAAGGCGACGATGCGTAGCCGACCTGAGAGGGTGATCGGCCACACTGGGACTGAGACACGGCCCAGACTCCTACGGGAGGCAGCAGTAGGGAATCTTCCACAATGGGCGAAAGCCTGATGGAGCAACGCCGCGTGAGTGAAGAAGGTTTTCGGATCGTAAAACTCTGTTGTAAGGGAAGAACAAGTACAGTAGTAACTGGCTGTACCTTGACGGTACCTTATTAGAAAGCCACGGCTAACTACGTGCCAGCAGCCGCGGTAATACGTAGGTGGCAAGCGTTGTCCGGAATTATTGGGCGTAAAGCGCGCGCAGGCGGTCCTTTAAGTCTGATGTGAAAGCCCACGGCTCAACCGTGGAGGGTCATTGGAAACTGGGGGACTTGAGTGCAGAAGAGGAAAGTGGAATTCCAAGTGTAGCGGTGAAATGCGTAGAGATTTGGAGGAACACCAGTGGCGAAGGCGACTTTCTGGTCTGTAACTGACGCTGAGGCGCGAAAGCGTGGGGAGCAAACAGGATTAGATACCCTGGTAGTCCACGCCGTAAACGATGAGTGCTAAGTGTTAGGGGGTTTCCGCCCCTTAGTGCTGCAGCTAACGCATTAAGCACTCCGCCTGGGGAGTACGGTCGCAAGACTGAAACTCAAAGGAATTGACGGGGGCCCGCACAAGCGGTGGAGCATGTGGTTTAATTCGAAGCAACGCGAAGAACCTTACCAGGTCTTGACATCCCGTTGACCACTGTAGAGATATGGTTTTCCCTTCGGGGACAACGGTGACAGGTGGTGCATGGTTGTCGTCAGCTCGTGTCGTGAGATGTTGGGTTAAGTCCCGCAACGAGCGCAACCCTTGATCTTAGTTGCCATCATTTAGTTGGGCACTCTAAGGTGACTGCCGGTGACAAACCGGAGGAAGGTGGGGATGACGTCAAATCATCATGCCCCTTATGACCTGGGCTACACACGTGCTACAATGGACGATACAAACGGTTGCCAACTCGCGAGAGGGAGCTAATCCGATAAAGTCGTTCTCAGTTCGGATTGTAGGCTGCAACTCGCCTACATGAAGCCGGAATCGCTAGTAATCGCGGATCAGCATGCCGCGGTGAATACGTTCCCGGGCCTTGTACACACCGCCCGTCACACCACGAGAGTTTGTAACACCCGAAGTCGGTGGGGTAACCTTTTGGAGCCAGCCGCCGAAGGTGGGATAGATGATTGGGGTGAAGTCGTAACAAGGTAGCCGTATCGGAAGGTGCGGCTGGATCACCTCCTTTCTAAGGATATTTTCGGAATACAAACCTAGGGTTTGTAAGATTACGTTTTGCGTTCAGTTTTGAAGGTTCATCATACGATGAAATACTTCAAAACTTGTTCTTTGAAAACTGGATAAAACGACATTGAAATTGTAACAAACACATTTATTTTTTAAGTTTTTTTATAGGCTTAATAACTTGGTTAAGTTATTAAGGGCGCACGGCGAATGCCTTGGCACTAGGAGCCGATGAAGGACGGCACTAACACCGATATGCTTCGGGGAGCTGTAAGTGAGCTTTGATCCGGAGATTTCCGAATGGGGGAACCCACTACGTTTAATCGCGTAGTATCTTGACGTGAATACATAGCGTCTTGAAGGCAGACCCAGGGAACTGAAACATCTAAGTACCTGGAGGAAGAGAAAGAAAAATCGATTCCCTGAGTAGCGGCGAGCGAAACGGGAAGAGCCCAAACCAAGAGGCTTGCCTCTTGGGGTTGTAGGACACTCTATACGGAGTTACAAAAGAGCGAGTTAGATGAAGCGACTTGGAAAGGTCCGCCAGAGCAGGTAAAAGCCCTGTAGTCGAAAGTTCGTTCTCTCCTGAGTGGATCCTGAGTACGGCGGAACACGTGAAATTCCGTCGGAATCCGGGAGGACCATCTCCCAAGGCTAAATACTACCTAGTGACCGATAGTGAACCAGTACCGTGAGGGAAAGGTGAAAAGCACCCCGGGAGGGGAGTGAAAGAGATCCTGAAACCGTGTGCCTACAAGTAGTTAGAGCCCGTTAATGGGTGATAGCGTGCCTTTTGTAGAATGAACCGGCGAGTTACGATTACGTGCGAGGTTAAGCTTTAGAAGGCGGAGCCGCAGCGAAAGCGAGTCTGAATAGGGCGAAATAGTACGTGGTCGTAGACCCGAAACCAGGTGATCTACCCATGTCCAGGGTGAAGGTGAGGTAACACTTACTGGAGGCCCGAACCCACGCACGTTGAAAAGTGCGGGGATGAGGTGTGGGTAGCGGAGAAATTCCAATCGAACTTGGAGATAGCTGGTTCTCTCCGAAATAGCTTTAGGGCTAGCCTCGTGATGAGAATACTGGAGGTAGAGCACTGTTTGGACTAGGGGGCCATCCCGGTTTACCGAATTCAGACAAACTCCGAATGCCAGATATTTATACACGGGAGTCAGACTGCGAGTGATAAGATCCGTAGTCAAAAGGGAAACAGCCCAGACCACCAGCTAAGGTCCCAAAGTAATCGTTAAGTGGAAAAGGATGTGGCGTTGCACAGACAACCAGGATGTTGGCTTAGAAGCAGCCATCATTTAAAGAGTGCGTAATAGCTCACTGGTCGAGTGACGCTGCGCCGAAAATGTATCGGGGCTAAACGATTCACCGAAGCTGTGGATTGACATCTACGATGTCAGTGGTAGGAGAGCGTTCTAAGTGCGTTGAAGTCAGATCGGAAGGACTGGTGGAGCGCTTAGAAGTGAGAATGCCGGTATGAGTAGCGAAAGACGGGTGAGAATCCCGTCCACCGTATGACTAAGGTTTCCTGAGGAAGGCTCGTCCGCTCAGGGTTAGTCGGGACCTAAGCCGAGGCCGATAGGCGTAGGCGATGGACAACAGGTTGATATTCCTGTACCACCTCCTCACCGTTTGAGAAATGGGGGGACGCAGTAGGATAGGGTAAGCGCGCTGTTGGATATGCGCGTCCAAGCAGTAAGGCGTGTGTGTAGGCAAATCCGCACACTGTAACGTTGAGCTGTGATGGCGAGTCCGTATGGACGAAGTTCCTGATTTCACACTGCCAAGAAAAGCCTCTATCGAGGTGAGAGGTGCCCGTACCGCAAACCGACACAGGTAGTCGAGGAGAGAATCCTAAGGTGTGCGAGAGAACTCTCGTTAAGGAACTCGGCAAAATGACCCCGTAACTTCGGGAGAAGGGGTGCTCTTGAGCGTGCAAGCGCATGAGAGCCGCAGTGAATAGGCCCAGGCGACTGTTTAGCAAAAACACAGGTCTCTGCAAAACCGTAAGGTGACGTATAGGGGCTGACGCCTGCCCGGTGCTGGAAGGTTAAGAGGAGTGGTTAGCGCAAGCGAAGCTGCGAATTGAAGCCCCAGTAAACGGCGGCCGTAACTATAACGGTCCTAAGGTAGCGAAATTCCTTGTCGGGTAAGTTCCGACCCGCACGAAAGGCGTAACGATCTGGGCACTGTCTCAACGAGAGACTCGGTGAAATTATAGTACCTGTGAAGATGCAGGTTACCCGCGACAGGACGGAAAGACCCCGTGGAGCTTTACTGTAGCCTGATATTGAATTTTGGTACAACTTGTACAGGATAGGTAGGAGCCAGAGATCTCGGAGCGCCAGCTTCGAAGGAGGCGTCGGTGGGATACTACCCTGGTTGTATTGAAATTCTAACCCATGCCCCTTAGCGGGGCAGGAGACAGTGTCAGGCGGACAGTTTGACTGGGGCGGTCGCCTCCTAAAAGGTAACGGAGGCGCCCAAAGGTTCCCTCAGAATGGTTGGAAATCATTCGTAGAGTGTAAAGGCACAAGGGAGCTTGACTGCGAGACCTACAAGTCGAGCAGGGTCGAAAGACGGGCTTAGTGATCCGGTGGTTCCGCATGGAAGGGCCATCGCTCAACGGATAAAAGCTACCCCGGGGATAACAGGCTTATCTCCCCCAAGAGTCCACATCGACGGGGAGGTTTGGCACCTCGATGTCGGCTCATCGCATCCTGGGGCTGTAGTCGGTCCCAAGGGTTGGGCTGTTCGCCCATTAAAGCGGTACGCGAGCTGGGTTCAGAACGTCGTGAGACAGTTCGGTCCCTATCCGTCGTGGGCGTAGGAAATTTGAGAGGAGCTGTCCTTAGTACGAGAGGACCGGGATGGACACACCGCTGGTGTACCAGTTGTCTTGCCAAAGGCATCGCTGGGTAGCTATGTGTGGACGGGATAAGTGCTGAAAGCATCTAAGCATGAAGCCCCCCTCAAGATGAGATTTCCCATTACGCAAGTAAGTAAGATCCCTCAAAGACGATGAGGTAGATAGGTTCGAGGTGGAAGTGTGGTGACACATGGAGCTGACGAATACTAATCGATCGAGGACTTAACCAAAACGTTTGAAACAATCAATGCACCGTTTATCCAGTTTTGAAAGAACAATTCTTTCAACTAAGGGTTTCAAGATACGAGTAGTTCGAGGAAGCGATGGAGAGAGGGAAGGAGCGTACTCTAGTACGTGACTAACTGAGCGACAGAAGCTGACGAAGAAATACGATGTATATTGGAAGCCGACAATAGTCTAGTGATGATGGCAAAGAGGTCACACCCGTTCCCATACCGAACACGGAAGTTAAGCTCTTTAGCGCCGATGGTAGTTGGGGGCTTCCCCCTGTGAGAGTAGGACGTCGCTAGGCAATAAAAACAGTCAGCTGAGTGCTGGCTGTTTTTTTATTAAAATGTGCTTATTATGGATAGCTAGTTGCTCTTTTTCTATTTAACTTCTTGTTACGAAAATCGGAAAGGAGTTCATATAGCACCTAAAATCATCTTTTCCATGAGATAAGGCTAACTGACCTGTATCGGTATAAACGCTCGTCCTTTGGTATTACGGAAATGTCCGACCCCTCATGTTGCTGCCGCTACGTTAGCACAAAGCCGATTTGGACGCAATTAGCTTATTACTGTACTCTATCGCAATACTACTTCTTACGTATCAAAAATTGGTGAATCCAATATCTCCAAAAGAACTAATAACAGACTGGATACTTCCAAAGAGGGTCTGTGGAGTCTACTTAATTTACTTGCAAAGTCGATACCCAAAAGAAATAGAATATAAAAATGAAAAAAATATAAAAAAAACCAAAGAAAAATATTGCATGTATTATTTTTCTATGATATATTTATAAATGTCTTAGAGAGGTCCCGTGGTGTAGCGGTTAACATGCCTGCCTGTCACGCAGGAGATCGCCGGTTCGATCCCGGTCGGGACCGCCATTATAAACGATAATATAGTTCTTATGATGCTTTTAAATCATAAGAACTTTTTTTATTGTTAATATAAGGAAATTAGTGGATATCAATAAAATTGGTTCTATCATATTTGTTGGGGTATCCATAGATTTTCAGAATCAATTATGCCTCGGCATAATTGCGTCAAAAATCGGAGCCCCAACACTCATATCGAAAACTCGTTAACAAAGGCCTTAGGCTGTATGTGTCAACATACTGAGAAGGCTTGCAGTTAGTTACCAGACCGCTTGAGGAAACAAGTAGAGCAGTAAACATAAAGATTAATATTCAGGTTTTACGGGCGATTAATCCCTCATCTAACTTTCTTGCTTTCGCTGAACTTGTCTTGTACCCGACGCTTCGTTTTTGGTACAGATAAACTACTGCTCGTTAATAAGAGTGACTATTTTATCGATTCCTCTCATATGAAGAATTTGGAGGTGTTAGCATGCGAAATTATTTTTACATAAAACGTATGAATATAAGCTTACTTATAGGTGCTATTGTAATACTAGCAGGCTGTGGAGATCCTATTTTAGACATAGAAGAGTCCAATGCGTACCATTGGCAGAAAAATATGAATGAAACAGAATTTGAAAAATTAAAAGAAGGTATGTCATATATGGAAGTGGTAAAAATTGCAGGAGGAGCAGGGGACATAGTAAAAAAAAATCAATATCGCTGGAAAGATGAAATACTTATGACAAAAACATATATAGTACGATTTAAAGATGATAAATTGGTTGATAAAGAGGTTAGTGAGGTAAAGGGGAATAAGAAATAAGCATATTTTTTAAAGCTTGTTTTTTCTTTATTCAGCACTTAGTTTAATAATGCTAACGGCAATTTAGCCAAGGCATAATTGATTAGTAGATTCAGCTTACGACTCACCCCATAACGGGTACCTATATGGAGCAAAAATACCTTTGTTTATTAGATACACAGTAATTAATATATTTTATGTCGACAAGCTACAACAATTACACTAAGGTGTAATTGTTTTTTTTGAAATCCATTGGATGTTTTGAACATTTACGCTTGTTTCGGTAAACTAGAGGTAATGGAGCTAGGAGAGGAAAAAGAGATGATGTATGAAAAAATAATGAATTCACTTGATGATACTGAGAATTTTGCGTTGAAGCTAGCAAGCTTACTAGAAGCCCAGGATACAATTACATTAGAGGGTGATTTGGGCGCTGGTAAGACGACATTTACGAAAGCATTAGCGAAGGGACTTGGTGTGACGAGAACGGTCAATAGCCCAACATTTACTATTGTAAAGCAATATGAGGGGCGTTTACCATTTAATCACTTAGATGTTTATCGTTTAGCAGAAAGCGATGAGGATCTTGGATGGGACGAACTATTTTATGGTGATGCGGTGTCAGTTGTCGAGTGGGCTCATCTGATTGAACAGGATTTACCACAGGAGCGTCTTGGAATAGAAATTTACCGAATCGGAGAAAATCAACGACGATTTGTAGTGACACCTTTTGGAAAGCGATATGAGGCATTATGTGAGGAGCTAATGAAATGATTTGGTTAGGGATTGAAACAGCGAATGCACCACTTTCTATTGCTGTAATAAGGGATGGAAAAGTGATTGCGGAGATTGTACAAAATATAAAATTAACGCATTCAGCGGGTGCTATGCCAGCCATTGAAGAAGTACTAGCAAAGGCTGGCATTAAGCCAGGCGAGTTGGATGCGATTGCTGTATCAGAAGGACCTGGTTCTTATACAGGTGTACGAATAGGTGTGACGCTTGCTAAAACATTAGCATGGACATTGAAAAAGCCTTTAGTTGGAATATCTAGTTTAAAGTCATTGGCCGCGAATGCAGCATTATATGAAGGGTTTATTTGTCCTGTTTTTGATGCGCGAAGAGGCAATGTCTATACGGCCGTTTATAAAGGTTGTGAGCTTGAAACAATTATAGAAGATTATCACGATCACATAGATGGTTTGTTAGAGCGTTTACAGGCTTTAGAGGCACCGATTTTATTTGTTGGAGCCGATGTAGATGTTTTCTGGCATAAAATCGTAGAGGTGCTAGGTGATTATGCGCAGCGTACACCATTTAGTAATGACTTACCAAGAGCAAGTGAAACAGTTCGATTAGCGACGAAAGTGGAGCTACCAAGTGTGGATGCAGTTCATCATTTTGTCCCGCAATACAAACGTATTGCCGAGGCGGAGGCGAATTGGCTGAAGGAACAAAAGGAGATGGCACATGAGTAGTAATGTAACATATCGAAAAATGGTATCTGAAGATGTCCCAGCAGTGTATGAAATTGAACTTGCTACATTTCCTACACCATGGACGTTAGATTCTTTTTATTATGAAGTACATGAAAATCAGTATGCACATTATGTACTAGCTATAGATGAATATAATAACATTATCGGTTTTTGTGGAATGTGGATGGTTATAGATGCAGCGCAAATTACGAACGTTGCGGTTATAGAGGCTGCTCGAGGTCGCGGAATTGGTGAAGGTTTAATGCGAGAGGCAATGCGTATTGCTAGAGATCATACTATGGAAGTTATGAGTTTAGAGGTACGAGTAACAAATACAGTTGCTCAAAATCTTTATCGAAAGCTTGATTTCCAAGATGGTGGCATACGTAAAGGCTATTATACAGATAACGGGGAGGATGCCCTTGTCATGTGGGTGAATTTATGATGGAAAATCGAATTATATTAGCAATAGAATCGAGCTGTGATGAAACAGCAGCAGCAATTATTCGAAATGGTTCTGAAATTGTTTCAAATGTGGTTGCATCTCAAATAGAAAGTCATAAACGATTTGGTGGGGTTGTACCTGAAATTGCATCTCGTCATCATGTTGAGCAAATTACAGTGGTCATAGAAGAAGCATTGGCTCAGGCAAATATGAAGCCAGATAATTTAGATGCTGTGGCAGTTACTGAAGGCCCCGGTCTTGTAGGTGCATTATTAATTGGAATTAATGCTGCGAAGGCCTTTGCATTTGCTAACAATTTACCAATTGTAGGTGTGCATCATATAGCTGGACATATATATGCTAATGCACTCGTGCAGCCAATGGAATTCCCATTGTTAGCACTTGTTGTATCAGGTGGCCATACAGAGCTAGTTTATATGAAAGAACATGGCTCTTTTGAAGTCATCGGTGAGACGAGAGATGATGCAGCTGGTGAAGCTTATGATAAGGTTGCGCGTGTACTAGGCTTACCGTATCCAGGTGGTCCGCGAATTGATAAATTAGCACATGAGGGAGAAGAGGCTGTATCTTTCCCAAGAGTCTGGTTAGAGGAAGATTCTTACGATTTTAGCTTTAGCGGCTTGAAATCAGCGGTTATTAATTATAAACATAACATGGACCAACGTGGTGAAGAAATTTGTCCAACTGCCGTTGCGAAAGGGTTTCAGGAAAGCGTAGTTGAAGTATTAACGGCGAAAACATTACGGGCAGCTCGCGAATATAAAGTGAAGCAGGTTATTGCAGCAGGTGGTGTAGCGGCTAATAAGGGCTTGCGTACATCACTTGAGACAGTATTTGCTGAAGAAAACATACCATTTTTCGTGCCGCCATTAAAGATGTGTACAGATAATGCCGCTATGATAGGAGCAGCAGCAACACCTATGTTTGAAGCAGGTATTCGAGGCAATTTATCAATGAATGGTCGCCCTGGAATGGAGTTAAAATCCTGGGTTTAACTTATTTAAGCGAGTGTCCAAGCACCCGCTTAAATAGAGGAACTAGTCTAAGAACGGTGGCATTACCGAAATGACCAACAGCGTGTCAGCCCTTGTACAGGCCTAAGCACAAAGCTGATTCCAGACGAAATTATGCAGAGCATTATTGCTTATATAGTAAAGAGGTGTTTTAGATTTGATTCTAAAATACCTCTTTTTGCTTTTGTGAAAAAATTGTTGAGAAAACAGAGGGTATAAGAAAAATTGAATCTAGTTAGTTGACAAATTTTTCAGAAAATTATCCACAGGTAAGGTAGAAATAAAACACCGAACATCCGTACTTATGCACAAAATGTTGATAACTTGTGCATAACTTGTGATTATTCAATATATAGTAGCCTATTTTGTACAGAATGATGTGAATAAAATATTTTTGAATTGTGGACAATGTGGAAAAGTCTGTTGATATGTTGGTATTACTAGATTTATAGTGTGTATAAAGTTGTGGGCATTTTTTGTCGAAAAATAGCACTTGACCAATATATATGAAAAATCAACGCGAGTAAAGTAAAAGCCATGCGACAAGGCACATGGCTTTACAAGCTTTATCCCACCTCAAGAGGGATGTTATAAAATAATATTTTCAAGTTCTTCACTTAGCTCAAGCCATTCCATTTCGAATAACTCATACTGTTCCTTAGCAGATGATAATTCCTCTTGAAGCTTTGTAATTTTTTCGTGGTCAGTAAAAATCTCGGGATCGCAAAGAGCTTCTTCTAAGCGAGCAACTTCAAGATTTACTTGCTGCATTTTCCCTTCTAGTTCCTCAAGTGTGCGTCTAATTTGGCGCTCCCGTTTTTTAGCCTCTTTATCAATTTTAGAGGTAGAGGTCTTCTCAGGTATATCAGCTTGTACTTGCGGTTGAGCAGCAGCCTTCATTTGTGCAAGTTCTAATAGCTCTTGTTTCTTTTCAAGATAATAATCATAGTCACCTAAGTACTCAAAGGAACCATCGCCGGATAGTTCGATTACTTTAGTAGCGATTCGATTGATGAAATATCGGTCATGCGATACAAATAAGAGCGTTCCAGGATAATCGATCAGTGCGTTTTCCAGTATCTCTTTACTATCTAAGTCTAAGTGATTGGTAGGCTCATCGAGAATTAAGAAATTTGCCTTTTGCATCATTAACTTAGCTAATGCGAGCCTTGCCTTTTCTCCACCAGATAGAGATGACACGATTTTATCTACATCATCTCCACTGAATAAGAAACGGCCTAGCACCGTGCGAATATCTTTTTCATTCATTAAAGGCCATTCATCCCATAGCTCTTTTAGCACACTTTTATTGCTAGACAGCTTTGCCTGCTCTTGATCATAGTAACCAATTTGAACATTTGTACCATAGCGAATCTCTCCGGAGAGTGGAAGCAAATCTTTGACGATGGTTTTTAATAAAGTTGATTTACCAACGCCATTTGGACCAACAAGTGCAATGCGGTCTTCTCGGAAAGTTCGTAGTGTTATGCCGCTTGATATTTTCCTATCGCCATAACCTATAGCTAAGTCATCAACAGATAATACATCGTTACCACTTTGACGCTCAATTGTAAAACCGAAGCTTGCTGACTTTTCATCACCATCGGGGGATTCCATCCATTCAGTTCGTTCAAGCATTTTACGACGACTTTGTGCCATTTTAGTAGTAGAAGCACGAGCAATGTTTTTTTGAATAAATTCCTCAAGCTTTGCCTTTTCATCTTGCTGACGTTCAAAAAGCTTCAAATCACGCTCATAATTTTTCGCTTTTTCATCTAAATAAGCACTATAATTGCCTGTATATTTTGTGACGCGATGACGAGAGACTTCGTAGACAATGGAAACAACTTGGTCTAAGAAGTAGCGGTCATGGGAAACAATTAGAATAGCCCCTTCGTAGCCTTTTAAATATGATTCCAACCAAGAGAGGGTTTCAATATCTAAATGGTTAGTAGGTTCATCGAGTATTAATAGGTCAGGTTTACTTAACAGAAGCTTAGCAAGCGCTAACCGAGTTCGTTGTCCCCCTGAGAGTGAGCTAATTGGCTTTTCGTAATCATTAGGATAAAACTGCATGCCATGAAGCACAGAACGTGTATCCGATTCATATTGATAGCCACCTGCATCCTTAAAATTATGCTGCAATTGGTCGTATTCAGACATTATTTTTGCATATAAAGTAGGGTTTTCATAAACAGCTGGGTCGGTCATTTGTTGTTCTAATGATCGGATTGTTTGTTCTTGGGCAATAAGCGGCTCAAAAATTGTCATCATTTCATCCCAAATCGACAATGTTGAGTTTAACCCAGCATGCTGCTCTAAATACCCAATTTGTATTCCTTTAGGGATAATAATATCGCCAGAGTCGTATGACATTTGACCAGCAATTATTTTAAGTAAAGTAGACTTACCTGCACCGTTACGACCTACTAATGCAACACGGTCACGATGTTGAACCTCTAATTTTACGCCACTTAAAATTTCATCTGCAAGGAAGGATTTATATAGTTGATTGACCTGTAAAACAATCATTCTTGACACCTCAATTCTTCCTTAGTGTAATGGATGAGCGATTGGCTTGCAATGTCGATGCTTTACTTATTCCAAGCTGTCATGTAAGATTGAAACGATTTCTCTTTAGTTAGTGGCGTAAAAGCGCCATTAACTAAAGGGAAATACTCTAGTGAATATTATAAACTTAGAAATAGTTAATTGAGCGTGTATCATAAATAGATTTGATACTCTATAAGGAGGAAAAAGTTTGAAACAAGAATTAAAAATTCCACAAGCCACTACGAAAAGACTTCCTCTTTACTATCGATTTATCCAAAACTTTGCGCAAGAAGGCATGGAACGCATTTCGTCGAAGGAACTGAGTGAAGCGATGAAAATTGATTCTGCAACTATTCGCCGTGATTTTTCTTATTTTGGTGCTTTGGGGAAAAAGGGATATGGCTATGATGTGCAGCATCTCTTAAAATTTTTTAGTCAAACGCTCGATCAACATGAAGCGACAAAAGTAGCGTTAATCGGTGTAGGGAATTTAGGTAGTGCTTTATTAAAATACAATTTCCAAAAAAATCATAATACCCATATCGTTGTGGCATTTGACTCAAAGGCCCCGAAGGAAGGAAAGATGATTAGCAATATTCCTGTTTTTCATCCTGATTTATTGGAAGAAAAGTATGCGGAATATGGAGCGGAGCTTGCAATTTTAACAGTTTCACCACGCTCTGCACAGAAAATGGCTGATAGATTAGCGGCGATGAATGCAAAAGGAATTTTGAACTTTACGCCGGAGCGTATTACTGTACCAGATAAAATGCAACTTTTAACAATCGATTTGTCGGTAGAATTACAGGCACTCATTTATTTAATTCGCAATCAGGAAGAGTGATGATTGTACATAATTTAACTTACTTCGGCGGGTGTACAAACATCTGCTGCTGACGCTACGCTTTCGCGCAAAAAACATCTGTACCTGCCGCTACGCTTTCGGTACAAAAGACATCCGCTGAAATAGAGGAACTCAGTCTAAGAACGCCACGTCCTGTAGCAATTTATCTATGCGAAAGCGAAGCAACAACAACAACAACCCATACGACTGAGTGACCAACATCGTTTTGGCCTAAAGCCTCCGGGGGATGTTACGGAAATTGAAAAGAGTAACGGAATTGACATGTATCACGCAGGACTAAGTATAAAGCCGATTCCGGACGCAATTATACCGAGTCATAATTGATAGTATAGCTCATAGTTTCTGTCAATTAGAAGTATGGTATAAAATGAGAGATTGACGAAAAACTTTCACATATAATTAGTTAGCAAAATGGCGAATTATGCGTTAAAATGATGGATATAAAAGAGGAGGTGGCTTTAATGGGTGGTATTGGTCCTATGAGCCTCATTATTATCGGAATTGTCGCATTACTAATTTTCGGTCCTAAGAAGTTACCGGAGCTTGGTAAAGCATTTGGTTCAACATTACGTGAATTCAAAAATGCTACTAAAGGATTAGCCGACGAAGATGATGATGACAAGAAAAAGAAAGAACTAGATAAGTAAAGTTAGGATGTTTGAGGATGAATCCAAAAGATCTAACTGTCATTGAGCATATAGAAGAATTAAGAAAACGGCTTTTCATTGTTGCCGTTTTCTTTGTTCTCGCTATGGCTGGCGGCTTTTTTGTTGCGAAACCGCTCGTTAAATACCTTCAAACTACTGGAGCGAATTATAATATAGAGCTTCATGCGTTTGATGTAGTAACACCACTTGCAATTTATATCCAAGTCGTTTTTTTAATAGCATTTATCCTATCTTCTCCGGTATTGATGTATCAATTGTGGGCATTTATTAGCCCAGGATTAAGGGATGTGGAACGAAAAGCAACCTTAAGCTATATCCCGTATTCATTTATATTGTTTTTAGCAGGACTATCTTTTTCATATTTTTTACTATTCCCTTACGTCATAAAGTTTATGATGAATTTATCAAATGAATTAGAAATTCAGCAAACGATTGGCATACATGAATATTTTTCGTTTTTATTTAAGCTTACAATACCATTTGGTTTTCTTTTTCAATTACCAATTGTCGTCTTGTTCTTTTCACGTATTGGGATTCTATCGCCTGAGTTACTAATTCGTATTCGTAAGTACTCATACTTTGGTTTATTTGTGTGTGCTGCTCTAATCGCACCACCTGAATTAGCTTCACACTTAATGGTTTCAGTACCGTTATTTATGCTTTATGAAATTAGCATTATGATTTCCCGTATTGGCTATAAGAAATACTTAAAATCAGAGGAAATGCGAATGAAGGAAGAACAAGAAGCTGAGCAAAAACGCCAGGTCGAAGAGGCACTTGAACAGCAGCGACGTCAAATCGAAGAATTAAATAAATAATAATAGAAGCTCGATGCATATTAGTAGCATCGAGCTTTTTTGTCGTTTTATATTGTTTCAACAAGAAATAGCGGTAAGCAAAAATTTCACTGATTTTTATTGCATTTTTTCTAGTTGGTCTAGCAACTTTTGCAATGGTTCTGCATACAATTGTACAAGTGTCACAAAACCGTTCAGCATGACATGGGCGATAATGGACGTCCAAATACGTTTTGTTTTGTGATATAAGAAGGCAAAAATCAATCCACAAATTGTATAAAGTAAAATATGTGAGAAGTCGAAATGAATAAGTGCAAAGAAAATGGCGCTTACTATACCGGCTATCCAGAAATTAGTTGTTTGGACAAGCGATCCGAAAATAACACGACGGAAGACGAACTCTTCTAATATTGGTCCAAATACAACAATCGCTAATATTGCAATAGGAGCACCTTTTGCAATAGATACAATATCAGCTGTGTTTTGTGAACCACCTTGGATACCGAATATAGCCATTTCGATAGCTGCGCCAATCATTTGGCCGAAGAAAACTAAGAAGAAACCGATAATCCCCCACATAATTGACAGTGGGATAGTTTCTTTCTTTCCTTGATAAATATCCCAAAACGCTTTATCGCGAGATGTTAGGATTAAACTTAGAATTAACGCAATGGCAAAGCTAAGAGCGATATACCAGCCTTGCGTAAGTGGGGCTGCTTGTTCACTTGGTAAACCGGTTGTACTCATAACAAGCTTGTGAAACGGTTTTGCCAGCAGTATACCTGATATTTGCATGAGGATATAGATCAGTAAAACATAAAGGGCTGTTTTTTTATGTTTATTTATTTTTTGAGAATTGTTCACAGTCAAAATCCTTTCCATTCATTATGCTACCTTTCTATTGTAGAGGAATATGGAAAGAAAACAAAATTTTTCGAAGTTCTGACTTGCAAAAAAAAGTGTGATTGATTATCATAATAATTGTGTTAGCACTCGACTAGATAGAGTGCTAATAAACAGTATATATTTAATAATAGGAGGTTGTTTCACTTGTTAAGACCACTAGGAGATCGTATTGTAATCGAACTAATCGAGGTAGAAGAAAAATCTGCATTCGGTATTGTACTGCCAGACTCTGCAAAAGAAAAACCGCAAGAAGGTAAAGTTGTAGCAGTTGGGACGGGTCGCATTTTAGAGAACGGGCAACGTGTAGAGCTTGACGTTAAAGTTGACGACCACATTATCTTCTCTAAATACTCTGGTACAGAAGTTAAATATGAGGGTAATGAATACCTAATTTTACGCGAAAGCGATATTCTTGCAATTATTGAATAAGTTAATAAGTATATTAAAGTAAATGCCTTTAGTGATTGTCACAGATTAATAAGGTAGATGACAATGACAGTATGGCGAAATTTCTATAAATATATTGATCAAGCTTAACGAATATTCCATTCCAGGAGGGTAAATTCAAATGGCAAAAGATATTAAATTCTCAGAAGACGCTCGTTCATTAATGCTACAAGGTGTAGATAAATTAGCAAACGCAGTAAAAATTACTCTAGGGCCTAAAGGTCGTAACGTGGTTTTAGAAAAAAAATTCGGTTCACCACTTATTACAAATGATGGTGTAACAATTGCAAAAGAAATCGAGCTAGAAAACCCATTCGAAAACATGGGTGCAAAATTAGTAGCAGAAGTTGCTTCTAAAACAAATGAAATCGCTGGTGACGGTACAACAACTGCAACAGTATTAGCTCAGGCAATTATTCGTGAAGGCTTGAAAAACGTAACAGCTGGTGCAAACCCTGTAGGAATTCGTAAAGGGATCGACAAAGCAGTTGCAGCAGCTCTAACGGAATTACACTCTATTTCTCGCCCAGTAAGCAACAAAGAAGAAATCGCACAAGTAGCGTCAATCTCTGCTGCTGATGATGAAGTAGGGCAATTAATTGCAGAAGCAATGGAACGTGTGGGTAATGATGGTGTTATTACAATTGAAGAATCTAAAGGCTTCACAACTGAGCTTGATGTAGTTGAAGGTATGCAATTCGACCGTGGTTATGCATCACACTACATGGTAACAGATACAGATAAAATGGAAGCGGTATTAGATAACCCATACATTTTAATTACTGATAAAAAAATTACAAACATCCAAGAAGTATTACCATTATTAGAACAAGTGGTACAACAAGGTCGTCCACTATTAATCATCGCTGAAGATGTTGAAGGTGAAGCTCTTGCAACACTTGTAGTGAACAAACTTCGTGGTACATTTAATGCTGTAGCGGTTAAAGCTCCAGGGTTTGGTGACCGTCGTAAAGCAATGCTTGAAGATATCGCAATTTTAACAGGTGGTCAAGTAATTACTGAAGAATTAGGCTTAGACCTTAAAACAGCTGATATTACATCACTTGGTCGTGCTGCGAAAGTTGTTGTTACAAAAGACAATACTACAATCGTAGAAGGTGTTGGCGGTGCAGATACAATCGAAGGCCGTATTGGTCAAATCCGTGCTCAGCTTGCTGAAACAACTTCAGAATTCGATAAAGAAAAATTACAAGAACGCCTTGCAAAATTAGCAGGCGGTGTAGCAGTAATCAAAGTTGGTGCTGCAACAGAAACAGAACTAAAAGAACGTAAACTACGCATTGAAGATGCTCTTAACTCAACTCGTGCAGCAGTTGAAGAAGGTATCGTATCAGGTGGTGGTACTGCACTTCTTAACGTATATGCAGCAGTTGAAAAAGTTGCAGATGTAGAAGAAGGCGACGTAGCAACTGGTGTGAAAATTGTTCTACGTGCTTTAGAAGAGCCAGTTCGTCAAATCGCAAACAATGCTGGTCTTGAAGGCTCAATTATCGTGGATCGCCTAAAACGCGAAGAAATCGGTGTAGGCTTCAACGCTGCAACAGGCGAATGGGTAAATATGATTGAAGCAGGCGTAGTAGACCCAGCGAAAGTAACTCGCTCAGCTCTACAAAACGCAGCATCTGTCGCAGCTTTATTCTTAACAACAGAAGCAGTTGTAGCAGACATTCCAGAAGCAGCTCCAGCAATGCCAGATATGTCTGGTATGGGCGGCATGGGCGGAATGATGTAATCTACGGCTCTAGCCAAATAAAAACCACTTCTCAAAATTTGAGAAGTGGTTTTTTGCTTTGGCGAATATTTTTTAGTGAATCGCTGATAAAATTCCGAAAAAGTAGCTTTAGAGTAGTTATTCTTTTTCCTTCAGCCTAAAATCAGATGAAATATAAGAGATAAGAGCATAATCTAATTCTTCTCCTGCTTGAGTTGATAATTGCACAAGTAAAGATTCTTCGGTATTTGTGGGATGTATAGCGCTTGTTTTTATAGTAATCACTTGAACACCGGTTCTTCTTGGATTTCCAACAACGACTACCTGATTCCCCATTGTATAAGCTGCTTTAATATCAGATTGGAACGCTACAATATATAAATCTAAATCAGTTTTATTTTGAAACATCGGAATCGTGAACCCCATATTTTGTTCAAAGTCGTACCATTCAGAAAGAGCAATATCGTAATTCGTAAATAGTTGATGCAGTGCATAATGAATTCTAGTTGGAACATAGCTCCACCGACCGATTGAGCTATGCCAATATTCTTCATAAGCGGGTCTCTTATAGCCTGGATTATTGATGATAACATCATAAGGAATAGCAATGCCATCCTCTATCACCTGTGTAAGTGGTACAAATTTTGATGGGGGAGATAATTCAGGAAAAGGAGGATCAGCAATTGTTTGAGGTTTTATCGGCTCAAGGCTTCTCAAACGATTCTCTAGGCCTTTTATTTGTGCTTTAAGTCCATTAACTCTATTTGATTCTTTTGCATCGTAAGAAGACACAATGCTCAAATTAAATAATATTAGGCTAATCATACATAAAGATATTTTTTTTACGTTACACATAGATTCACCTCACTAATACTTTGCTCATTAGATGAGGAAATATGTAGGATGGCTGAAAATTGTATAGACATGTTTCCACCGCCTTAGTTCTCTTATCAGTCAATTATAGTTTCTAATAAACAATAAAAAGGCAATCCATTAGTTCGTATTTGAACTTCTGGATAGCCTTTTTGCTACAGTCATTTATCTAGGGCTTCCAAATATGTCAGGTAACAAATCTACATGCCTGGTAGGTTTAAACCTGGTAAGCCAGGAAATTGCCCGCCTGGAAATGGCATCGGATATGGTTGAGGACGTGGTGGGTATGGTTGTGGCGGATATGGCTGCGGAGGACGCGGTGGATATGGTTGTGGCGGATATGGCTGCGGAGGACGTGGTGGATATGGTTGTGGTGGATATGGCTGCGGAGGGCGCGGTGGGTATGGTTGTGGTGGATATGGCTGCGGAGGGCGCGGTGGGTATGGTTGTGGTGGATATGGCTGCGGAGGGCGCGGTGGGTATGGTTGTGGCGGATATGGTTGCGGCGGACGTGGTGGATATGGTTGTGATGGATAAGGCAGTGAAGGGCGCGATGGATACGGTAATGGGTTTAAAGATGGATATGGGCTACCAGAAGGCATGGTAGGATGAAACGGAATGTTAACATCAAAATCTTCGGGATTTAATCTAGGATTGACCAATGAAACACACCTTTCTTCATTTTTATTCTCTAACATATGTCCACTATTATGATTGTCATAGGCATTAAACTCGGTGAATGATCGATATATGAATTATTCAATCAATTTTTATGCCTCGGCATAATTGTAGCTGCCGCTTTGCTTTCGCTACAGAAAACATTTGCCGCTGTCGCTTCGCTTTCACGCAGAAAACATTTTGTAGCGTCGCTCTGCTTTCGCTACAGAAAATAATTGCTAAAAGAGATTAAAACGGAAAATGTTATAAAATATATCAAATTTAATTATAATAGAAAGAAATATCATTAAAGGATGTTTAAATAAATGACCATTATAAAAATAAAGAAAATAAAGGTACAAAATTTACGAAATGTACGTCATGGTGAAATTATTTTAGCGGTAAATTTCGAGACGTTTTTTAAGCCCAATGTTGTAGGTTTATATGGACAAAACGGTTCTGGGAAAACAACTATGGTTGATGCATTTGGCTTGTTAAAGGCACTTATCTCCGGCTGGATTGCTGAAATTAAATTACCATCTCAGGAAAAGAAATTAATTATGGCAGGGGAGGATATGGCAAGTATTGAGTTCGAGTTTCTAGTAGAAAATCAATTTGGCACATTTTTTCTCAGTTATTATGTAGAGTTACAAGAAGATGAAAACAGACTGTACACAACGGTTGAACGTTTAGCTTACAGAGAAAACGAGAAAGGGAAGCGTTCAAAGATTCTAATTAATGTTACAGAGGAAGACATACAACTACGTAAAGCAAATCTTTCTGATATGAATGAAAAAACGCGTATCCAATTACTAGTCACTCATCAATTAGCTAAAAAACAATATATGTCCTTTATCTTTCACAAAGATTTAAAGCCATTATTACAGGACAGGTTGTCAGAGCTAGAAATGCAATTGCTTCATAATTTAGCAATAGATTTTAATCGGGATTTACATGTCGTTAATAATCAAAATATCGCACCGTTATATGAGGAGCGCAGTATGCCCTTTAGTATTCATCTTGATAAAACTCGTGGTTCTATCCCTTATAATTTGAAGGGGCCAGCGTTATTGCCAGAGGATGCATTTTTCGTGTTATGTGAAGTAATAGAGCAAAGTAATCAAGTTTTATCAGCGATTATTCCTGGTCTATCTATAAAGATTAATATGCTTACAAAACAAACTATGGATAACGGGGAAAAAGGAATCCGTTTTGAATTTTTATCACAGCGAGGGGAACGCGAATTACCACTACGGACAGAGTCAGAGGGAATTTTGAAAATTATTTCTGTACTCAGTGTACTCATTGCAGTTTATAACAACCCAAATGCTTGTGTAGTGATTGATGAATTAGATTCTGGTGTTTTTGAATATTTGTTAGGCGAGTTGTTAACAGTGATTGATGAGGGTGGAAAAGGTCAGCTTATTTTTACGTCTCATAATTTACGTGTGTTAGAGGTGCTAGCTATTAAAAACTTGTGGTTCACGACAACGAATGAGGATCGTCGTTATATACAGCTAAAGGGTATTAAAGAGGTAAATAATGCTCGAGATGTTTATTTACGTGCAATTCAGTTGGGCGGACAGGATGAAGAGGTATATAAGGAAACGAAGACATTTAAAATTAAGCGTGCCTTTAGAAAAGCGGGTGTACAGCGTGACTAAAAAGGTTCTTTTAATCATTGTAGAGGGACAGACGGAGCAAATTGTTTTAGAGGATTTTCTAGATGAACATTTTGCAAATTCAACGATTCGCTTCGATGTACAACGGGAGGACATTTTAACAAAATGGGATGCAAATAAACGGATACCTAATATTAAAAATAGTGTTACTCGAGTGATTCAGAACTATTTGGAGAAGTATAAGTTTTTAGCGAAAGATTTAACCGCTGTTGTTCATATTACTGATGCTGACGGTTGTTTTATTGCCCATGAATTTGTCAAGGTAAAGGAAGATATTGGGCAAAATTTATTCTATACAGAAGATGCGATATTGGTGAAATCTGAGAAGCGTAAGGAGCAAATCGAACAACGAAATGAAATGAAAGCGAATAATGCAAAAATCCTTATGGCAAATGATTATTTTAGCATTCATCGATTAAGAATACCGTATCAGCTATTCTATTTTTCTACAAACTTAGAGCATGTACTATGGAATGAGCGTAATGAAGTAGCAACGGAAAAGGTGCGAAAGGCTGATGAATTTATGGAAAGTTTATCGAGTTCCATAGAAGAATATTTAAAAGAATATCTTCCAGTTAATTCAGAGCTTCCGTATAAAGAAAAAATGAAAATGAGCTGGTCATTTTTAATGGAGGGCTGTAATTCGTTACAGCGCGGAACGAATGTACCATTATTATTTGAAATGATTAAATCGGATGTACAATAAAGTTTAATCAGTGGACCATTGATAATAATCTTCCCCGATCTGGCTTTTACATTCAGTTAATAACTATGTCCTCCGTTAATCATTGGAGGGCATTTTATTGTGTAGAGATAAAATATAAAATAGAGCAACATGCCAGAAGCTACATGCTAAGTAAAATGGTTGATTGTAGTAGAGACTAGACACCCACAGGAAAGCGTCAGATGGTATAACTTCGCTAATTCCTCCACAATGATACTACGCATATTAATTATAGGATGACTTCCCTCATGATCGATACTACCAACATGTGCAATATTTACAACGATGCAAACAATGAAAAGTAAGCTAGTTGTGTAAAAAAAAATTGGGAAAAGTGTAACAAATAATTAGTTGCGACGACTTATATGTAAGTGTAGAAAGTGGGGTGAAGTTTTGCACCAGGATATATTTAAAATTGAACATTTGTACGATTGTTATCATCGTGATGTGTATCATTTTGCGCTTTATTATACAAATAGCAAACAAGAGGCAGAGGATATTACGCAAGAAACGTTTTTTAAAGCGATTAAGCAGTTACATAATTTGAAGGATAAAGATAAAGTAAAAACTTGGATTTTATCAATTGCACGAAATACAGCAGTAGATCTACATAGAAGACAGAAAATTAAGCGTTTATTAACAAAAAAACTTAGCATGCAGCCCTTATTAAGGGAAGTGCCAAAGCCTTTAGAGATTGTGGTGAAGAATGAGCAATGGCAGACAGTACAAGAAGCATTAATGACATTAAAATCACATGATCGGACAATTATTATTTGCAGAATGCTAAAAGACTACACAATACAAGAAACAGCTGCGATTTTAGGTATCTCGGAAGTCAAGGCACGAGTTGATTTTCATCGAGCAATGGCGCGACTTCGAAAAAAGGTAGGGAGGGATGATTGATGGAAGAACGTGATCACGAATTATTTGAGGCACTAAAAAAACGCCCTGATAAAGATCCAGATATAGTTTTCTCAAATCAATTACGTCAAAAGCTTGAAAAGACTCATATAAAGAAGACAAAAAGATTTTCTATCGCAACCATACTAACCGTTCCAGTGACGATAGCTACTCTTCTATTTGTATTCAGCATTGGGACTGGGCAATCGTTCCATTTAAAAAATGTAGCACAATTAACCATCCATCTGGAAAAAGACCTTACTAATATAGTGTGTATGTTCCTTATGCTTACGCTCTCATTGTTTATTTTGCTCGTTTATTACAAAGGACTTATGAAGGGAAGACTTGTCTACATGACATTTTCTTTATCTTTCTTGGCATGGGTAGGGAACTTAATATATGCAGAGCATCAAAATATGGATGAACCTATTGTACAACCAAGCTATAACGAAACCTACGATAATACGAGTAAGCAATATCATATAGATGAAATTCAACAGGAACAGGATAACTATCTGATGAAAAAAAATGAGGGGGGTATGAAATAATGAAAAATCCTTACAATCATTTATTAAACGGTGTGTGCTTGGTTTTTGTAGATTCAAGTTTTTTCGGATTACCGGATATCTTCCCAGATTTTATTGGCTATATATTTTTTGCATATGGTATTCACTTACTGCCAACGTTCCATAATTTAAAGCGTTGGTCGAAAAACTTCGCTATTATTTTGGCGGTAATGTCATTTTTCGTGGAGCTAGGTCAATGGCTAGGATATAGTATACTGGGGGAAATTGGTATACAGTTTATGCGATTTTTATTCATCATCTTTATGTATTGGGTTTTTCAATTACTATTACACATTCATAATAATAAACCTCTTGAAGTTAAAACATTTAAAACTTATCAGAAATTCATGGCATTTATGCTTTGCGGTTTTACCATACAGGCATTTTCAATAAATGTTGAAACAAGTATGCGAGAAAATGTTCATTTTATAGGTTCTTTACTACAATTGTTTGCTTATTTTTTATTTATATTCTATTATCGAGCGTGTCATAAATTCTATAAAGAAATTAATGAAAAAAAGGTTCATTCGCTGTAATAATATGTACCCTTTGTAAAGGACATTTTAAAAAAGGTTAGGCAACTTTCTGAAGCTGCTGTCTGTATTTTGCAGGCGGCAGCTTATTTAAATTCCATTGCCCTCGATAATGATTGTAGTAAATCATATAACTCTTAATTTCTTTCTTTACTTCTTCTATCGTTTCACATGCTCTAATAGTTGTTTCATCTTTAAAATGTCCAAAGAATGATTCTTGTGGCGCATTATCCCAACAATTTCCTCGACGTGACATGGACTGCCCCAAGCCAATTTTCTTTACTAAGGCTTGGAACTTTGGATTAGTATAGTGGAAACCTTGATCCGAATGGATAAAGGCATCTTCCCTTAAATGGCGATGCTTCTTCAATTTATGTAACGTGTTGAGCGCAATTTCTATACTCAACGTAGAAGATACTTCATAAGCTAAAATTTCATTTGTTTCAGCGTCTTTTATCGTTGATAAATAAGCACGTTGACCACCGCCATATGTTAAATATGTGATATCGGTTAGTAATACTTTCCCTGCTACACCTTGCTTGAAGTTACGGTCTAATTTGTTAGGACATGTGCGATGTTCCTTTGTTGCTTTTGCCATACGACGTGCTGGATTCGCTTTTCGAATAGGGCAAACAATATTAAATTTCTTCATAATGCGACGGATACGCTTGAGGTTGTACGTAATTTCATATTGGTTTTCGAGTGTCATTTTTATTTGACGTGCACCTTTCTTTCGTCCTCGGAAATGAAAGGCCTTCAAAATAACTTCTTTTACCACTTCATCTGCTTCATTCTGTTTTTGACGAGTTAAGACAGCTTCTTCACTAAAATAGCGATAGTAGCCTGAGCGTGAAACATTTGCGATTGCACAAAGATATCCTATCATTCGTTTTAATTGATATTTTTCAATTATTTGATGGATTAATTCAAATTTTTGTGCAGTACTTATTTTGATTTCTTCCTCATCAGCTGCCTTTCGAGTTGATCTAGCTTTTTTAAAAGTTCGTTTTCTGCTTCTAATAATTTCATCTTCGCCTCTAAGCGAACGTATTTTTCTTCTAAACTTAATTCACGCTCTAAAGGGCGACCTGAAGCATGTTTTCTGGCATCTTCTAAACCCGATAACCCATGCTCTTTATAAGCCATACGCCAACGATTCGAAGCTCTCCGAATACGCGCTGGACCAAGGGCTTCAATATCAAAACCTGCCTCAAGGAAAATTTCACTTGGATATTTTCCTTTATCGTATTCATCAATAAAAAATTCTTTAAATTCATCTGTATAAGTAATGGCTTTTGCGCTTACCGTTTTAACGTATGGATTTAATTTTAATTGCGCCTGTTGTTGTTTCGAAAGTAAATTTTTAGTCATACTATTAACCACCGCTCGTTTTTTCTTCATTATAAAACAAAAATACCCTATAAGATGACCTTTTTGAAAGTGTCTATCTTATAGGGTACATATTATAACAAGCGATGAATCTTTTTTTGTTTTAGGGAATAGGTGCTTACTAAGCAATGACATCTTTTCCCTTCCTAATTCATAAGCTTTATAGGTGTGATTTTATCAAGCTAGAAGGAGGCACTGACATTCAAATACATGTTGTTCGGGCAGGAGAGTCCTTATGGAGTATTGCGCAGTCATACGGGACAACAGTTCAAAGAATTGTAGATGCCAATCAAATTCCTGAACCAAATCGGTTAGTTATAGGGCAAGCTCTTGTAATACCGATTGTCGGAAATTTCTATTATGTGCAGTCAGGAGATAGTCTATATTCGATCGGCCAACGCTTTGGCATAAATTATTTAACACTTGCTCAGATGAACAATATTAGTCCGAGTCAACCTTTATCGATTGGTATGCGACTTTATATTCCACCTCAACCAAAAACAAGAGCTGAAACATTGGCATATTTAGAGCCGAGAGGGACATTCGTTAGTGAGGCATTACTAAGTCAAGCAAAAGAAGCGGGTCCATTTTTAACTTATCTAGCTTTATTTAGCTATGAGGCAAGGCGAGATGGAACGCTTAAGGTACCACCGAGTCAAGGTGTGGCGCAAATTGCAAATGATACAGGTGCTTCTCTAGCAATGGTTGTCTCAAATTTGGAGAATTTTAGTTTTAGCGGTGATTTGGCGCGAGATATTTTCCAAAGTACAGCCGTACAGGATTTACTCTTCAATAATATTCTTGAAGAGGCAAAGCGTTTAGGAACCGTTAAAGACATTCATTTTGATTTTGAGAATTTGCCAGGCGATCAACGAGAAGCATATAACAACTTTTTAAGGAGAGCGGTGAGTCGATTCCATCCACAGGGATATACCGTATCGACAGCGCTAGCTCCAAAAACAAGTGCTAGTGAGCGAGGTCCATGGACGGAGGCGCATGATTATAAAGCACATGGAGAAATAGTGGATTTTGTCATGTTAATGACTTATGAATGGGGTTATTCTGCAGGGCCACCTATGGCAGTATCGCCACTTCCAGAGGTAGAAGAGGTTGTTAAATATGCAGTCAGTGAGATACCTCGGAACAAAATTATTCTTGGACAGAATTTATATGGGTATGACTGGACATTACCTTTTGTACAGGGGGGGCCAAATGCAGAAGCGGTTAGTCCACAAAGAGCAATCGAGATTGCTAAGAAATATAATGCTGCTATCCAGTTTGATTTGAGATCTCAAGCACCGTTCTTTGAATACTATGATGAGCAAGGTAAAGCACATGTGGTGTGGTTCGAGGATGCAAGATCCATTCAAGCGAAGTTTAATTTAATCAAACGGTATAAACTTCGAGGAGTAGGCTATTGGAAGTTGGGTCTACCATTCCCTCAAAATTGGTTATTAATCGGATCAAACTTTGATGTAGTAAAGAAATAAGAAATAAGAAATAAGAAACTTTTGGGAGCAATCAATTTCGCCTTGGTGTAGCTGACGTTTTGCTTTTACACTGAAAAATTTATAGCTCTATGTTCATTTAATTTCTTATAAAAATAAATAATCCGAGAACATAATTTCCATTTATGGAAATATATATATTATAATTGTAGGAAACAATAATCTAGGAGGGGTATTTTGGGGAGATTTAAAAAATTAGGTATCATACTAACATCTACTGCTTTTTCTGTTGGTGTACTTTCACCAATAGCACAAGCTTCAGTAAAGGTAAAAGAACCGCAAGAGAGAGTTGCAATTCAAATTGCTTCAACAGAAACAAAAGTAACGAAAAGTAAGCTTATTAAGCAATTAAATACATTATTCCCAGGCAAGTTCAATTTTGTAACAGAGAAAGATTTCTCGATGGGCCAAGGGCATTACTTTAATGATGATAAAACAGTACGATATGATTTAAGTTTCCATAAGGTAATAAATAACAAAGATGTCTATGGAGGTTTTACTTTTAAAGGCGAAGATTTAGAATTAGAAAATTTCTACTATCAACCTGTCAATATAGCAGATGCATTGTACCCAGTGAAGTATTCAGAGAGTGAGGCAAAAAAAATTGCCCAAGACTTCTTAAAGAAATTGCCGAACACTGCGAATTACAAACTTCGTGAAAACAATATCAATGGTAATTTTAATTTTAGTAGACCTTTATCTGAACCAATTACGTATTCATTCGCTTATTCACCTACACATAATGGTGTGCCACTTAGTAATCAGTTTATCGATATTACAGTTCTAGCAAATGGTGAAGTTACAAGTATGTATCGTAATACTGAGTCAACGAGTAAGGCTACCTTTGATAACTTAGATCAGAAAAAGAAAGAGTCAGACATACTTGCACAGGTTCGCGAAAATGTTTCAATAGATTTACGTTATATGATTGACTTTAACTACCAAACAGGCGAATCTATTGCTAAGCTTGTGTATACGCCTCCAACAAGCTTTAGTGGTGTGCATGCGATAAATGGGCAGTGGCAAACAATGCATGGTTTCACTTCTCAAGTACCAAAGACAAAAGGTGTAGAAAAACTAGCATCGCAACCACTAGAACCTAGAAAGAAGGGCATTACATTAGCAGAAGTTGAAGAGTTAGCAAAGTCATTTTTAAAAGTTGATTCTGACAAAGTAAAGCTACAACTTAATTCGGTTGATGAAAGAGAAAACGAAAATGGTGAGACAATTTATTCAGTGAATTATATGTATGAATCTGGAAGTAATGGCTATGGCTCTTCATTTGAAGTGAATAAGGCAACAGGTGAGATTATCAACTACTGGGATGTACGCAGAGAGTTCAATGAGAAAGATAGTAAAGTAGAACCAATTTCAAAAGAAGCAGCGTTAGCAAAGGCGATAGACTACTTAAAAGAGTGGGCTCCTTCTTATATTCATAACTATTCAAAACCAATAGAAGATACAGTATATGACAAACAAGGCGAACAGTATAACTTCTCCTTCCCACGTATCGTCAATGGCATTGCTGTAGTAGGGGATGAAATTTCTGTTGGTATTAGTGCAGATGGGAAATTAAGTGCTTTAAATGTTAGTTATCGAAAAGTTGATAATTGGCCGTCTGTAAACAAAGTTGTTCCTGCTGATAAAGCAAAAGCAACGTTCAGTAAGGGGCTAAAATTGGAGCTACAGTATGCAAAACAGGATGGAGAGGATAATCACCACTATGATTTAGTATACTCTCCAGTTTATAATGGAAGCTTGTTCAATAGTATTGATGCAACGACTGGTGAATGGCTTCAAAAAGTTGATGATTCTAAAGAAAAACCAGCCATTTCACATCCAACAGCAGGCGGAGAATTAACTTATTTATTACGCCAAAATGTGTTAGAGGTTAAAGACCCTGCACACTTTAATGCTGATACAGCTGTAACAAAAGGAGAAGCTTTGAAAATTTTAGTTAAATCCTTAACATACGGAAATGATTACGGTCCGTATGGGAGAGATGAAGATACACAATCCTTTAATAATATTGACAAAAAACATCCATTATACGGTATCGTTGAACAAGCTGTAAGAATGGGTATTTTACAACCAGCTAATCAATTTGCAGTAGATACAACATTGACTCGTCAAGAGCTTGCAGAATGGTTAGTACGTGTACTAAATTTAGAAAGTGCTGCTAAGCATAGTGACATTTACAAATTAAACTTTGCTGATGCAAGCTCAATTGACAAAGCGTACGCAGGTTATATTGCTTTAGCAAGTGCAATGGGACTAATTGATGCACAGCAAAATAAAAAATTCAATGCCACTGAAAAAGTGACGTATGCAGATTTGGCTATATCTACAGTTCGTCTAGCAAAGGCTATTAATGAGGAAAACAGTGGCCGCCGTTACTATTATTAAACGATAATTTATACATGAAAGGGCATCTCCTGATTTTAGGGGATGCCCTTTTTAACTGTGAAGATAAAATAGCCATATATCCATTCTATTTTCTAATAAAAATAAATAATCCGAAAACATCATTTCTATTTCTGGAAATGTATACTATAATAATGGTAAATGATAATATAGGAGGTATATTATGGTAAAATTTAAAAAGTTAGGAATTATATTAACGTCTACTGCTTTTTCTGTTGGTGTACTGTCACCAATGGCACAAGCTTCAGCAAATGTGAAAGAACCACAAGAGAGAGTTGCAATTCAAGTTGCTTCAACAGAAACAAAAGTAACGAAAAATATGCTTATTAAGCAATTGAATACACTATTCCCAGGCAAGTTCAATTTTGTAACAGAGAAAGATTTCTCGATGGGACAAGGACATTACTTTAATGATGATAAAACAGTGCGCTATGAATTAAATTTCCATAAGATAATAAATGGAAAAGACGCTCATGGTAGTTTTACTTTTAAAGGCGAAGATTTAGAAATAGAAAATTTCTACTATCAACCTGCAAATATAGCGGATGCATTGTACCCAGTAAAGTATTCAGAGGTGGAGGCAAAGAAAATTGCTCAAGACTTCCTAAAGAAATTGCCGAACACTGAGAATTACAAGCTTCGTGAAGACAGTATTTTTGGTGATTTTGATTCAAGCTTTATTAGACCATTAACTGAACCAATTTCGTATTCATTCACTTATTCACCAACACATAATGGTGTACTAATTAGTGATGAGTCTATTAATATTGCAGTTCTAGCGAATGGTGAAGTTACAAATATGTATCGTAATACCGAGTTAACTAGTAAGGCAACATTTGATAACTTAGAACAGAAAAAGAATGAGTCAGATATACTTGCACAAGTTCGCGAAAATTTGTCAGTAGATTTACGTTATATGGCTGACTATAATTACCAAACAGGTGAAGCTAGTGCTAAGCTTGTGTATATGCCGTCAACAGGCTTCAATGGTGTACATGCAATAAATGGGCAGTGGCGAACAATGAATGGTTTTACTTCTGAAGTACCAAAGGCAACAGCTGTAGAAAAACTTGCATCGCAACCACTTGCGCCTAGAAAGAAGGATATTACAGTAGCAGAAGTTGAAGAGTTAGCTAAATCTTTCTTAAAAGTTAATTCAGACAAAGTAAAGCTACAAATCGAATCAGTTAGTGAAAGAGAAAACGACAATGGCGAGACAATTTACGATGTGAATTATATGTATTATCATGGAAATGAAGGTTCGGGAACAACATTTGAAGTGAACAAGGCAACAGGTGAGATTACAGACTACTGGGATATTCGAAGAGATATCGAGGAGACAGATGATAAAGTAAAACCAATTTCAAAAGATGCTGCATTAGCAAAAGCGATCGACTATTTAAAAGAGTGGGCTCCTTCTTATATTCATAACTATTCAAAACCAATAGAAGATACAGCCTATGACAAATACAGCAAACAGTATTACTTCTCCTTCCCACGTATTGTCAATGGCATTGCGGTAGTAGGGGATGAAATTTCTGTTGGTATCAGTGCAGATGGGAAATTAAGTGCTTTACATGTTAATAATCGTAAGATTGATAATTGGCCGTCTGTAAACAAAGCTATTCCTGCTGATAAAGCGAAAGCAACGATCAGTGAGGGGTTAAAATTGGAGCTCCAGTATGCAAAACAGGATGGAGAGGATAATCACCACTATGACTTAGTATACTCTCCAGTTTATAATGGAAGCTTGTTCAATAATATCGATGCAACGACTGGTGAATGGCTTCAAAAAGTTGATGATTCTAAAGAAAAACCAGCCATTTCACATCCAACAGCTGGAGGAGAATTAACTTATTTACTACGCCAAAACGTGTTAGAGGTTAAAGACCCTGCACACTTTAATGCTGATACAGCTGTAACAAAGGGAGAAGCTTTAAAAATCTTAGTGAAATCATTATCATACGGATATGATTTTGGTCCGTATGGAAGAGACAACGATACGCAATCCTTTAATAATATTGACAAAAAGCATCCATTATACAATGTCGTTGAACAAGCGGTAAGAATGGGTATTTTACAGCCGGCGAATCAATTTGCAGCAGATACAACATTGACTCGTCAGGAGCTGGCAGAATGGTTAGTGCGTGTATTAAATTTGGAAAGTGTTGCTAAACATAGTGACATTTACAAATTAAACTTTACTGATGCAAGCTCAATTGACAAAGCGTACGCAGGTTATGTTGCTTTAGTGAGTGCAATGGGGCTAATTGATGGACAGCAAAATAAATTCAATGCTACTGAAAAAGTGACATATGCAGATTTGGCTGTATCTACAGTTCGTCTAGCGAAGACAGCCTATGAACAAAACAACGACCGCCGTTACTAGTAATTAATAATTTATAAATGAGAGGGCATCTCCTAAAGAGGGATGCCCTTTTTTGTAATAACAGTAAAGCAAAAGGATTGCTGTTTAGAAGTTTATATGTTATTATTATCTCGAATTAAAGATAAATTAATTCGAAGTAAATAGGAAGAGGGAGTCGTATGAAGGAAGACAATCGTAATTTAAAAGCCTTTACGGTATTGTTCCGAGCATATCAAACGATTCAAGATGCAACAAAGAGAGATTTACTTCAATACGATTTAAATCAAACCGAATTTTCAGTACTTGAGTTTTTATATCACCATGGTGAGCAACCAATCCAAGTGATTGGAAAGAAAATATTAATCGCAAGTAGTAGCATTACGTATGTTATTGATAAGCTCGAACAAAAAGGTTTTGTGTATCGACGTGCTTGCCCGAAGGATCGTCGTGTCACGTATGTTTTATTAACATATGAAGGACAAACGTTGATGGAAGAAATATTTCCAAAGCATGAACAAAAAATTAACGAGATTTTTGAAGTATTAGATCAACAGGAGATGGACACAATGATTCTGTCTCTGAAAAAGGTTGGTTTGAACGCAGTTAAAAAATAAAAAATTTTACGTATATATCTCGAAATCGAGATAAATGGGAGGAATAAAAAATGAATCATTTAAAAGGAATTCACCACGTTACTGCTATTACAAGTAGTGCGGAAGAGAATTATAAATTTTTTACTTATGTGTTAGGGATGCGATTAGTGAAAAAAACAGTTAATCAGGATGATATCCAAACATACCATTTATTCTTTGCAGATGATAAAGGTAGCGCTGGAACTGATATGACATTTTTCGATTTCCCAAACATCCCAAAAGGTGTTCATGGGACAAATGAAATTTCCAAAACGTCATTCCGCGTGCCTACAGATGCGGCATTGGACTATTGGGTAAAACGTTTTGATCGATTGAATGTTAAACATACGGGTATTAAAGAGCAGTTTGGCAAGAAAACTTTATCATTCGTCGATTTTGACGATCAGCAATATCAACTAATTTCTGATGAAAACAATACTGGTGTTGTTTCTGGCACTCCATGGCAAGATGGACCGATTCCACTTGAATATGCAATTACAGGCTTAGGTCCGGTTTTTGTAAGAGTTGCTAATTTTAAATATTTCAAAGAGGTGCTAGAAAAAGTGATGCTCTTTACAGAAATTGCAGAAGAAGGAGATTTCCATCTTTTCGAGGTTGGTGAAGGCGGAAACGGTGCACAAATCGTTGTAGAACTTAACACAGTTCTTCCAGTAGCTCGTCAAGGCTTCGGTACAGTACATCATGCTGCATTCCGCGTAGAGGATCGAGCTGTACTAAATGAATGGACTGAACGATTTGAAAGCTTTGGCTTCCATACTTCAGGTTACGTAAATCGTCACTTCTTCGAATCACTTTATGCACGTGTAGCACCACAAATTTTATTTGAGTTAGCTACTGATGGCCCAGGATTTATGGGGGATGAGCCTTATGAAACTTTAGGTGAAAAATTGTCGTTGCCACCATTTTTAGAGCCAAAGCGTGCACAAATTGAAGATCTTGTTCGCCCAATTGACACTGTAAGAAGTGAGATTACGTTCGATAAAGAATATGAGTAATACTTTTTATTCCAATCAGAGAACATAAGCTTCTACTGATTGGAAATTACATACTCTTGGGGGTTAGTAGATGGAATTTGCAAAGCTAATAGATAAGCGCCGATCAGCAAATAATTTTATAGAGGGCATCAAGATGAGTGAGGAAGATATACGTCCCATTTTGGAGGATGTTAAGCTCGCTCCATCCGCTTTTAATTTACAACATGCCGATTATATCGTTGTATTAGATGAAGAAAAAAAAGAAAAAGTAAGAGACGCAGCATACGGACAATATAAAGTGCACTCAGCTTCAGCGGTTATACTTGTTTTAGGAGATAAAGAAGCCTATAAAAATACTGCTACCCTTAATCAAGGGATGGTAGACTTAGGTATTATTAATGCTTGTGAATTAGAAAATATCGTTAATGAAAACACTAAATTTTATGAAGAACGTGGCGCTGAATTTATGAAGGATGAAGCCATTCGTAACGCTTCGCTTTCAGCTATGTTATTTATGCTAGCAGCCAAAAATCGCGGATGGGATACATGTCCAATGATCGGCTTTGATCAGCAACAAATGAGAGCTCTTTTTAATGTCCCAGAAACACATGAAATTGCACTAATGATTACAATAGGTAAGGAAAAAGAAAGTAGTCGCCGCTTGCGTGGTTACCGTAAACCGGTTGAGGAATTTGCAACCTATTATTAGAGCGGTATAAAATAAAACTGTTTACAAATAATAAAATTAATGCACATTTAGGAGGAAATATTGTGAAAGTAGTAGCAATCGTAGGTAGTATCCGTAAAGAATCTTATAATATGCAATTAGCAAAATTTGTTCAAAAGCGTTATGCAGAGAAAATTGACCTTGAAATATTAAGCTTAAATGATTTACCAATGTATAATCAAGATATCGAAAATGAAGCACCGCAGCCTGTACTTGATTTTAAAGCAAAAGTAAAAGCGGCAGATGCAGTTCTTTGGTTGACACCAGAATATAATGGTACAGTGCCAGGTGTTATGGTTAACGCCATCGATTGGTTATCTCGCGTTGATAAAGTAATGATTGGCAAACCATCATTCATGATGGGGGCATCAATGGGTAACTTAGGCACTGTTAAAGCACAATTACATTTACGAGATATTTTATTCTCACCTGGAGTAAACTCACCATTACTTAGTGGTAATGATGTTTATATTGGAGCAGTACACACTAAATTTGATACAGAAGGAAATTTAACAGACGAAAGTACTATCAAATTCCTAGATGTAGTTATTGATAACTTCTTAAACTGGATGAAAAAATACGTTTAAAAATAAAAAAATGTCCCATAAGTATAACAATATACTTATGGGGCATTTTTGCTTTATTAGATAGAGGTGAGAATTAGATCATCGGTCACCTCCGGAAAAGCACATAGCCTTAACGGAAATCACCCCGTGGTGAAAAGCTATTATTTAATCGGAATTATTTTTAACACCTTTTGAAGGCGGTATGCAAAAATACCTGCAAATATTGCTAAAATAATATCCTTTGGTAAAGGAGGCATCATCCAAACCCATGCTACCTTATAAGTGAAAGCATCAGGAGCACTAGCCCATAGCTTATAGGCAAAGTACATCCAATTTGTCCCTAGTAAGTAATTAATAGCTGTTGCAACTAATGCAGCAACCACATAGCTTTTCTTTGTTCCACTGCGCTCTACAATAAGCCCTGCGACAAATGCAGCTAATATAAAAGAAACAATGAAGCCAAATGTAGGGCTTAAAATTTGTCCAAAGCCTCCACCGAAACGGGCAAACACAGGTGCACCAGCTAAACCTATGCACATATAAACAGTACAAGCGAGTGCCCCTTTTCTACTACCAAGAATAAGTCCTGCTAAAATAGCAAAAAAAGTTTGCAATGTGATAGGTACGCCACCAACCATCATGAAAGGTACAATGGACGTAATATTAGCTCCTATCATCATCAATGTTGAAAATAGTCCAATGTATGCAAGATCGACAGTTCTTAATTTGTTATGCGTGTGTTCAGCAACTGTTGCCATTATTTCACCCCTAAAAAGTAATTTTGATAGTAATATTGTAAAAAAATAAACATTTTGTGTCAACTTAATGAATATAATTAGTTAACACAAAATGTTTATCTGTTTAATTTGATAACTTATTGTTAGTTATAGACTATAGAAACATCATAATTAAGAACAGATGCTGATGGTGTGATACCTTGTATTATGTGACCCTTAAAAGGGGAGGTCGATGCAAGGCCGACGCTGTCTCGACTGTAATGAGGCGTTCTATGATGATTTAGCAATCGTTCTTAAGATACTGCTTTTAATCCTGCCACACCAAAGATAATGGCGATTATACTAATAATTCGAGTCAGGTTTTTAGATTCACCGAAGAATATGATATTCACGAGAACTGCACCAACTGTACCAATACCAACCCATACTACATAGGCAATGCTTAACTGTAAATAGTTAAAGGATGCATATAATAGCACAAAGGATAGCCCAAAGCCGCCTAGATATATTATTAAATTTCGTATATTTTTTTCCTGACTATAAAAGCGTAAACCTACGACACCGACAATTTCTGAAAATGCAGCTAATAAAACAAGTATCCAACCCATTATGCATTAGCTCCTTTCTCTTCAACATGATCTTTTGAAGGGTTATCAGCTAAATTAAGACCAATAACACCCAGTACTAAAATAAACATGAAAATTCCTTTAATAGCATTAAACTCACCGTCAAAAATAAAAATGTCCATTAATGTTGTACCAATTGTACCGACCCCAGCAAAAGTCGCATAAACTGTGCCGGTAGGTAAGTTCTCACAGGCCTTCGATAAGAAATGGAAATCGATCGCAATTAGAGACACAATAATAATCCAATGCCACCAGGAATCAGCAACATTAAAACCAAATATCCAAAACAATTCAAACAAACTAGTTAATCCAACATAAATCCAATCTTTTTGCATAGTTAAATTCCTTTCTATCATAATGACTGACATTCAGTCATTTTTAGTGTAAAAGAGAACGTCACTTATGTGTGACGTAAATCGAGTGCATGATGTAAAAAGTCGAGGAGCTCAAGCTTTTGATGTCTAATTGTTTCTTCTTCACTGTCGTCATACAAATAAATTTGCTCAGCGGCAGATTCTATTAGACCGATTATAAGTTTAGAAGAACGTGTAGTATCTAGAGAAGCGCGTATCGTTCCTTGTTGTTGAGCTTCATATAAGAAATGATTCATCCATTCGTAATAGGGAGCATATATATTTTCCCATTCTTTCATATGCTCGGTTTGTGTAATACCGGCATAGATAAGTGCAAATACATCTCGATATTCCTCTGTTAGAGAAAAAACAATATCTACTACTTTTTCAAGTTGCTTTGCAAAAGGCTCTTGTTTTGAAACCCCATCATTAATAGCAGCAATAATTTTTTCAACCATAACCTTTGCGATGGCTGGCATAACTGAAAGACGTGATGGGAAATAAAGATAAAATGTCCCTTGCGCGATACCTGCAGCTTTTACGATATCTGAAACCTTTGTCTTTTCTATTCCTTTTTCACGGAAAACTTCAATTGCAGCTTGAATAATTTTCTCTTCTTTTGACATGAAATCCCTCGCTTTTGGCCTGCTTATTTAATATGTTACAAAATAGCTGAAATAAAGTCAAAGAAAATGACTGACAATCAGTCATTATTTTTCGTGTATATATGTTTCTTATTTAGGGAACTTTATTCATGAAAGGAATTGATGAAAATGGAAGAGATAAAAATTGCACAATTAGATCAGAAACAGCTTGAAAAAATTAATGAGCTAGAAAAGAACATTGGAGTGACATTAGTGGCGTATGATTCTTCGACAATGTCATCACAGGGCTCGGATGCCTTCGAGTCAAATAATAGTACTCACAGCAATCATCCATCATAATTAAGAGTAAAATACCTTACAGCAATGTGAGGTTTTTTTATTTCATTTGAAAATAGGAGGATTACAATGATGCAAGATTTCTATGCAGATTTACATATTCATATTGGACGCACTTTAAGTGGTCGTGCTGTTAAAATTACTGGCAGTAAAACGTTAACGTTAGCAAGAATTTTAGAGACTGCAAGTGCAAGAAAGGGACTAGATATTATCGGGATTATTGATTGTCATTCACCCGAAGTAATGGATGAAATGGCAGAGATGATTGATCAGGGAGAACTGAAGGAGCTAGAACATGGAGGGCTTCGTTTTCAAGAAACAACACTTATACCAGGTTCTGAAATTGAGATTTATGATCATCATTGCCATGGACCAATCCATGTACTCGCCTATTTTCCAACGCTTCTACTTATGAGGGAATTTTCAAATTGGATGTCTAATCATATGAAGAATATTCATTTAAGCTCTCAGCGCATTTATTGTGGTGGCCGAACATTACAGGAAAAGGTTCATGAATTAGGCGGGCTTTTTATTCCTGCTCATGTTTTTACCCCATTTAAAAGCTTATTTGGTAAAGGTGTGCATCGTAGTTTAACAGAAGTATTTGACCCTCAGCTTATAGATGCGATAGAGCTTGGTTTAAGCTCCGATACCAATATGGTGAGTAACATTAAAGAGCTGCAAGCATATACATTTGTCAGCAACTCTGATGCACATTCACTAGGAAAAATTGCACGTGAGTATCAAAAATTAAGACTATTAGATGCAAATTTTACAGAATTAAAGATGGCGCTTCATGAGCAAGAAGGTCGAGCAGTAATCGCCAATTATGGCTTAAACCCTTTGCTTGGAAAATATTATCAGACTGTCTGCGCAAAATGTGGCGAGCAGCTTAGCAATTTGGCCACAATCTGTACAAACTGTGAAAGCACGCAAATTATAAAAGGTGTTGCAACCCGTATTAAGGAGCTTTCAGAGCAAGTTACAGATAAACGTGCACGACCACCATATATACACCAAGTACCGCTAGACTTTATACCAGGATTAGGGCCAAAAATGATGGAACGATTAGTGCAAGCATTTGGTACAGAGATGAACATCTTACATCGAGTTACACTAGAACAGCTCGAACAAATCGTGCCTCCCAAAATTGCCAATATGATCGATTTAGCAAGAACGGGGCAATTGGCAATTGAAGTTGGTGGTGGCGGCATTTATGGAAAGGTTCAGCTAGAATAAAAAAAGGTTCATCACCATAGGCGCAGTTCACTGATCCCCAAGGAGTCGCCCAGCCGGAACAAAGACATGGCGTACATTTTAACAAATGTCATCATAACTTTTGGTGATGAACATTAAAAATAATTACGCTTTTTTAGCCCATTTCCATCTCCTGTATATTAAAATAGTAATTAGTAAAATTTGGAGGAGTGAGGGTGTGCAATTATCAAAGAAATTTCGGTTTTTAGCGGCTAGCATTCTGGCATGTCAATTAGTAGTACCAATAGGTGTAAATGCTGAGGAACAAAGAGACTACATAGCGCCAAGTTGGGTAGTTCAAGCAGATTATGTAGCACTGGGTGATTCCTTAGCACATGGTATGAATGAGGTTGGTATGATCGGGTTAGGTTACACGGACTTTGTTGCACAAGCTTTACAGCAAGATGGTTTAATAACTTCTTATAATAAGGGTTTTGCCAATTCAGGCTATACAACGAGTGATGTATTAAAGGATATACAAAATAATGTGGAAAAATCAGTGGTAGGATTCGGTTACCCAAGCGAGAAGGTAAAGGTTCGCACAACTATTAAAGAGGCTGAAATTATTACTTTAACCGCTGGCGCCAATGATTTAATACCTATTTTAGAAGAATCTCAGACAACAGGCATTAATGCAGCAATGATGATAAAAGCTTCCCAGGGAGCAATAAAAAATATTGCTGCTATTTTAGAAGAAATTAAGAAACTTAATCCAAATGCTCAAATTTATGTGATGGGCTATTATAATTCTTTTCCTTACTATAGTGAGGATGAACAGCAACAATTTAAAATGCTATTAAAAGTTATGAATGCAACGATAAAAACAACTGCTGAAAAAGCGGGTGCCATTTTTGTACCAACATACAATATTGTAGCAAAAGATGTTCCAAGCTATTTACCAAACCCTGATAATATTCATTTAAGTGAAGCAGGCTATTTAGCAGTAGCGAACGAGGCGTTTTTACCAGCGATTAAAACAAGTACGTTATGGGATGTATCAAAAACGATCCAAGCAAACATGATGGATAGTACAACGGTAAAAATAAGCTGGCAAGAGGCAAAGGATAATGTAGGTGTCACTAGTTACAAAGTATATGTAAACGGTAAGCTAACATTTTCACAAGATGCTGCAATAAACGCTATAACTTTGGATAATTTAATAGCGAATACAGCATATACAGTAGCTGTTAAAGCGGTTGATGCGGCTGGTAATGAAAGTGTACAAAGTCCAACAGTTACTTTTACTACTGGAAGAACTTTAAGCTTTACTGATATAGAAAAGCATTGGGCAAAGGAGTTTATATTGAAGGCAGCTGAAGCGGGTATTATGAACGGTTATCCAGATGGTACGTTTAAGCCTGAGCAATTTGTTACTCGTGCACAGGCTGTTTCGATGCTTGTTAGAAGTCTCGGTTTAACGACGAAGGAACAGGCACCATTTACAGACATTGCAAGCTATGATGTCGGAACTCAGTCAGATATTGCAGCAGCTTATGCATATGGGCTAGTTAAGGGGATGGATGGGGCGTTTAACTCAGGGCTGCCAATTACTCGCGCTCAACTAGCATTAATGTTTAATCGTGCTTACGAATATCAGCAAAAGCAACCTTATGTGGTGAAAGGGAAAGCTCCATTCTCTGATATTGCCTCTTACGACGAAGAAACAAAACATGCAATAACTATGTTGTATGAGCAAGGTATTATTATAGGTAGTGAAGGGGGATTTTCACCTGAGGCTCCTACAAAACGAGGCCATGCAGCGAAAATATTTATAAATTTTAATAGTCTATTAAAAAAGTAAAATAATTAAAGGTAGAGATTGTAAATCGAAATCTCTACCTTTTAACGTTTACGTATGTTATTTTTATTGCTATGAATATCTAGTACAATTTGGGTTCTCATCAAAAGTTGGCGATGAACCCATTTAGAATTGTAATAACGCTGAAGTGAAAATGGATCAAAGGAGAATGCGATGCTGTCATTTATTTTATCTTCGAAAAGATTGTTAGTAGGCATGTGGAAGTCATTCAAGCGTCCACAGTTTCTATCTTTGTTTACAACATTATTTTTTATCATTCTTTCAGGGACAATGTTTTATAAAGGAACGGAAGGATGGTATTGGATTGATGCTATGTATTTTGCAATAGTGAGTTTAATTCCCACCTTTGTTGAGACGGGATTGTATCCTACTAGTAATTTTTCAAAGATATTTACGATGATTTATTTAACTTCTTTCAGCAAGTCTCCCACCTCTAAATTTGATGAGATGAATTCGGGTTTAAGTTACTTTTCAGTGGGTGTCCAAACAACCGCAGAAAGAAGTTAGCCTCCGGCGGATGTCACGAAATCGGAAAGGAGTTCTTAGGGGATGTTAGCCTAAAAGCATCCTGCAGGCCTAAGCACAAAGCCGATTCCGGACGCAATTATGCCAAGGCATAATTGATTTATTGGTACAGGCGTCATGTTTACGTTAAAAATGCTCGGCCGATCGATAGTCGATTTTTCGATTGAGGAAGAAAAGAAAGAACTATCAAAAAAAGTCTTGGAAATTAATAAAGCAGATCAATAAATCTTTAAGATTTATTGATCTGCTATTCTTTACTTATTTACGATAGTCTAGCAATAATGCCTTCCTCATCGTCTAGGACGAGTTCGATGCCTGTTGAAAAAGGGTCACCATGTAGGACATCTTTAATCCATACACGTAGTGCGCCAATCATTGCTGCTGTATTGAACAACTCGATTTGACCATTAACTTCAACTTCTGCACCAAAGCCTGTGTCATCATCGTATGTTAGTTCAACAAGTACATCCTCAGGGCGAATGTTTTTATAATAGGCCTGTGATAAGCAAATTGCATTAATAATATCTTGTTCATTAATTATTTGTGCCATTGTGCTTCCTCTTTACGTTTTTTATCTTTAAACATATTAACAATTTTTACAACTAGCATTACGATAACCATGATAGCTGCAACGTTAATTAATAAGCCTAAAATATTACCGAGCATTCCCATACCACTGAAAAGACTTCCGAATAATAAGCCAGCTAAGCCACCAAGCATTAAGCCTTTCATAAGGCCACCTGAGAAGAAGCCACCTTTTTTAGCTGTTGAATCCGTTTTGTTTGTAGAAGTTGTATTGTTTTTATTTGTTGTTGCATTATTTTGGTCTTTAGATTTATCCTGGGATTTTTGGAAATTTGAGCTATTGTTATTGTTTGAGAAACCTTTTTTACCTGACTTATAGGATTTAGCTTCTGCAGTTGGTGTATCTGAGATGGACAATGTTGCACCAACTGTCGCAAACATAAGTGTCGCTGCAAAAAGAGCGGCAAGAATTTTTTTCATTACTTACATTCCTCCAATATAATTTTTAGTTTTGTCATAAACTAATTCTTAATAATAATTCTACATGAATCATCTTGAAAAACAAAATAATCGCTTCCATCAATTTAAGTATATCAATAAATTTGAACAAGAAGTGTCAGTACTCATCGCTAAATATTGGACATGTATATATAAAGGAAGGAGTGAGACGATGATTTCAACATCATTACTATTAATTTCAATTTTTTTACTGTTATATATAACGGAAAAAAGACGTTTTCTCAATACTAAACTGTACCCTATAAGATAGACACTTTGAAAAAAGTCTATCCTATAGGGTACTTTTGTTTATAATGAGAAAAAAGATGTTGAGGTAGAGTGAAATGACCAAAAGATATTTTACGAAAATAGAACTAGAACAACTAAAATGTAATCCAAATGTGCATGCAGTTAGTGAAAAAGCTATCACATATACTGACGAATTTAAACGTCATTTTATTGCGGAAAATGAAAAAGGTAAATTCCCAAGAGAAATTTTTGAAAATGCGGGTTTAGATGTTGAATTAATCGGTATAAAACGTATAGAATCTTCAGGCAAACGTTGGCGAGCTTCTTATCGTAAAACAGGTGTAGAAGGTTTACAAGATACACGTAAAACAAATTCAGGTAGACCATCTGAAAAAGAATTAACACTAGAAGAAAAATTGAAGCGATTAGAAGCGAGAAATCGATTACTTGAAGCAGAGAATGAATTGTTAAAAAAGGTCGATCTACTCGAAAGGCAGATGTTGAAGAAGAAATAAAAATCGCTACAACACTAAAATTTGAACTCATCTATCACACGATAAAAAAGTATAAATTAAAGCGTTTAGTCAGCTATCTATGTGATGTGATGGATGTATCTCGGTCTGGCTATTACAATTATTTTTCAGAAAAATCAGCGCAGAAGCGTATGGCACAAGAACAAGGAGATGAAGTGGTAAAGGAAATCATTTTAAAGGCGTATCATTTCCGAGGGCGAAAAAAAGGAGCACGTCAAATTAAAATGACGTTAGAAAATCAATATGGAATTACGTACAATCTGAAACGTATTCGCCGCGTGATGAAAAAATATCAGATTATCTGCCCGATTCGAAAAGCGAATCCAGCTCGACGTATGGCAAAAGCAACAAAAGAACATCGTACGTGCCCAAATGAATTACAACGCAACTTTAAACAGGGTGTGGCCGGAAAAGTGTTACTGACGGATATCACCTATTTAACGTATGGAAGCAGTAAACGCGCTTATTTATCAACGATTAAAGACGCTGAAACGAATGAAATTTTAGCGTATGAAGTGTCGTCTTCATTAAGTATTGATATTGCCCTCAATACACTTCATCAATTGAAGAAACACCGCCATTTAACAGAAGATGCATTTATTCATTCAGATCAAGGATTCCATTATACGAATCCGCAATTCCAGAAACTTGTGAAGAAAATGGGACTAGGGCAATCGATGTCACGCCGAGGAAACTGTTGGGATAACGCCCCCCAAGAATCCTTCTTCGGTCATTTTAAAGATGAAACCAACCTGAAAGCGTGCGAAACATTAGAAGAAGTAAAACGAGAAGTGAAAAGTTATATGATGTATTACAACCATTATAGAGGGCAATGGAACTTGAAAAAGCTGCCGCCTGCAAAATACAGACAGCAGCTTCAAAAGATTGCCTAGCTTTTTTTCAAAATGTCCTTTACAAAGGGTACACTTTATACAGTAGTTCTCGGCTTTTTAGGTTTATATTTTTTTAGCACAGTAATTAGTCATCCTGTATTTCTTCCAAATGAGCAGGGGATAGTGTCGAAAATGGGTATAGTCATTATACTAGGGAGTTTCCCGAGTATTATGTTTGTTTTATCGATAGCTACGTTTTTTAATAGTAAAGTTTTACTCGAAAAAGAAGGACGTAAAGTTCGTAATCTATTGTTAGCTGTTTTCGGTTTGAGCTTTTTTATCATGATGATTTGGTATGTATTTGTGATTTTTGCGAATATCGAAAATGAAATTTGGCATATTCTTTTCTTCTATGCGTTTTTGATTTTTGGCTATACAATGTTTTTATACACAAGCATAATGGCTTATGCCACTCTATATCATTTTACGCCAATCTTTTATGAACCTAACTATATTATTGCGCTAGGATCAGGACTAATTGGGGATAAGGTGCCACCACTTTTAGCTAATCGTTTAGACGAGGCAGTAAAGCAATTTCAAAAATATGGAGAACGACCATACATTATCGTCTCTGGTGGACAAGGGCATGATGAAAAAGTATCAGAAGCATACGCCATGAAAAAATATATAGTTGACGAACATCAGATACCAGCACAAAAAGTATTAATGGAAGATCAATCGACAAATACTGAACAAAATATGGCATTCTCTAAAAAAATTATGGATAAGCATGCTCAAGGAAAAAAATATCGATCCTTATTCGTAACGAATAATTTCCATGTTTTTCGTGCAAGCATATATGCCAAAAAGGCAAAGCTTGATGCACAAGGTGTTGGTTCAAAGACCGCATTTTATTATGTACCTAATGCATTTACGCGTGAATTTATCGGTTTATTAGAAATGTATAAATGGATTCATGTCACTGTCTTTTTGTTCATTACATTGTTCATTGGATTAATCTTAAGAGCATATGTGTAACCAATTTAGAACTGTATTCCATATAATAGTGGCAAGATAGAGTGCAAGGGGGGAAACGAATGTATGGGCAATTTTTAGCAAAACAAAATAAAGAGCGAATTGTATCCCTACAAAAGCTCACGCAAACACAAGATACATGGTTTGAGCAAAACATTAATTTAATAAAAGTTGAACAAGTACAATTAGCAACCTTGCACAAAATATTATATCAAGTTGTGCAAGGACTTTTGAAAAAGAATCAACAACGACACTTACAGATTATACATCCAGAACAAGCGAAGTCAGTACAGGAGAATGTGCTAACGCTTTTAGCAGAATATGATGATTTACTGCGTGATGCAATTCCACTCTCTATCTATATTTTTATTTGGCAAGTTTCTTCACTAGAGAAGTTATCCAATTGCATTGAAGTTGTTGATGATGTGCTTGATATATTGGAATGGTATTTTATTCACCAAAATGAGCAGGTTGAGGCATTTGATGAAGAAGATCTAGATCATGAGGAAATCATTGATTTATACAAAGATGCCATTGAGGAACAGGATGCAGATGCACAATTTCAGCTTGGAGAATATTATAGTGCGATTGACGGCGAATTTTTCCAACCAGAAAAATCAGTAAAGTGGTTTGAGTTAGCGGCATCACAAGGAAATGCCGATGCACAATATGCACTTGGTAATTTTTATTTTGAAGGTCTAGGTGTTCAAGAAGACTATAATAGAGCCTTTATATTGTATGAGTCTGCAGCAAAGCAAGGGCATCCAGATGCTGCAAATAATTTAGCGGATATGTATTTTAACGGTGAGGGAGTACCAGAAAATTTTGTACTTGCGAAGAAGTGGTTCGACTTCGCTGCACAACAAGGTGTGGCAGAAGCTATGTTTACACTAGGAATTATTTATGAGCAGGGCTTAGGAAACGACAAAGACGAGGAGCAAGCATGTAGCTACTATAGAAAGTCTGCTGAAGCAGGATATGTTGAAGCACAATACAGGATTGGAGGAATCTATTTAGAAGGACGGCTAGGGCAACCTAAAGATGTGAACCGTGGATTATATTGGTATGAAAGAGCTGCAGAGCAATATCATGTCGATGCCTTTTATGATTTGGGTTTTATTTGGAGCCAAGGGTTAACAGGAATACGAAATATTGAAAAGGGTATTCATTGGTTTAAACAGGCTGCTCTTCAAGGAGATTCGGAAGCTAAATTACAATTAGGGCACATATACAATAAAGGGGAAGGAATAGCTAGAAATATTAAAGAGGCTATAAAGTGGTATGGACTTGCAGCAGATGCAGGAAGTGAGGAGGCTGCAATTTTACTACAAGAATTAAAAGGAATTTAAGTATTTTTTATTAAAAAGTAATAGGTATTTAGATTCGATTATTAACACTTTGTGCATAGGTGTTAGGTAATTGTTTTGGTGTAACGTGTAGGTTTTAATAACTAGTGATAACTGAATGTAAAAATATTAATATAATAAAGCATAATTACTGCAAACTAAAACAAGGAAAAAATAAGCATAAAAAAAACAGAGATGATGTAAAATGGCTACCCAAAAGTATTGTGGTAGCTTTTTTACTGCTTTAGATAATAAGTAAGGTGATAGGGACTTTTTATACAATTTATGGTAAAAAATGTATATATGAAAATTGACAGCTATTTATAAAATGTATATTGTATATGAGTGATTTTGAAAGAGTAGTAAGCAGTGATAGCTAGTAATAAAGTTACCATCTTTAGCTGATTGTAGCCCGTAACAGAAATCAGTGATATAAATGTAAATAGATAATAATGGTTAACTGGTTAACTGGTTAACTAACATCCTAATGGCTTATCATCGAAAGTTTGGGATGAGCCTTCCAAATCTCTTATATTTTTGGTGGACGGAATTAGATTTTTCTCAGCTTTTCAAAAGTACACGACATGAAAGAGGGTAAATGTGTGATTTTTCAAAAACAGAGAAAGACAACTGCTTTAGATTTAGAGCAATACATTGTAAAAATGGATATAGCGAATTGCCAGTCAATAAAAAAGCAAATTGATTTACTCAAATTGACAAAGCGGGATTTACAATATTTAAAAGCCTTTCAACCTTTTGTAGAAGGCGATATTGATAATATTGTTGATCGATTTTATGAAATGATTGGAACTGATCGTTGCTTAGTAGATATTATTAATAGACATAGTTCTGTGGAGAAATTGAAAATTACTTTACGACGTCATATTATTGAAATGTTTAATGGTACGATTGATGATGAATTTTATCAAAGACGAATTAAAATTGCTAAAGTACATGTCCATATCGGGCTTAAAACACAATGGTATATTTGTGCTTTTCAAGATTTAACGGCATCATTTATTGACTTAGTTGAAGAACATGTTCATCATCCAATGGATCAGCTTAATACAATTCGCGCCATCTCAAAAATTTCTAATTTTGAGCAACAGTTGGTTTTAGAGGCGTTTGAGCATACAATTGAGCAACTTCATGAAAAAATGGAACGTAGAAAAGAAGCAATAGAGCAAGAAATCGTAGAGTCTTCGGAAGGTCTTGCCACAATATCTCAGGAAACAAACAATTCATTTCATCGCTTAAGTGGACAATCAGATGAGATTAAACAACTAGCGAAAAAATCACTTCAAGTGTCGACTATGGCTGAGAGTCAGGCATTAGAAGGTCGTGAACGGTTAAAGAGTCAATCGCAAAATATGAGTAATATTATATCCTCACTTGATGATATAGCAGAAAATATTACACAGTTGACAGATATGTCAAAGGAAATGGAATCGATTATGAATGTTGTAACAAATATTGCTAATCAAACGAACTTGTTGGCTTTAAATGCGGCAATAGAAGCGGCTCGTGCTGGAGAAGCGGGTAAAGGCTTTAGTGTTGTTGCAGATGAGGTGCGAAAACTATCGATTCAGACGAAAGAATCTGTCACATCGGTAGCAACGTTACTACATAAAACAAATGAGCGGACAGATAGACTTGTTCTTTCGCTTACTAATATTCAAGAAGAGGTAGCATCTGGTGAAGAAAATATGGTTCAAACTGAAGGACAATTTACTAACATATTAGAAGCTATGACTGAGGCGAAAGATCAAAATGGTCGAATGGAAAAAGAAGTACAAGCAATAGTAGAAGTACTCAATGAATTAGGTATTGCCTTTAACGAAGTGAAAAATTCGGCTGGAAAATTAGCTAGCTTTACTCAAAATTTAAATTAATTAAGAGAAAAGCAAAAGGCAAAGAAAATTGTTGTTTCCTATTTTTTTAGCGCCACACACTTTAGGGCACAAATAACACTATATCAACTGTTAATATATAATTTCCGTTAGGTAGATAAAAGCCTCTAGCAGATATATACTAATCGATTGTGAAAAAAATGGAGCTTCCAATGCGTTGGATAGCTCCATTTTTGCTAAATTTGTAAAGGGTTTAGCGTAATTTTCGATAAAAAAAGTTTATACTAAATAAAGAACTAAAAATAGGGGCGGTCAATATGAAAACAGTTGTTGTATTAGGTGGCGGAATAACTGGATTGTGTACGATGCATTATTTACAACGCCAAGTTCAGGAGAAAAACTTAGATGTAAAACTTGTACTTGTTGAAAAAAATACATACCTTGGTGGCAAGATTCACTCTGCATATGAACAAGGCTTCATCATGGAAACAGGAGCAGATTCTATTGTAGCTCGTCATAAAGGTGTCATGGAGTTAGTAGAGGAACTAAATTTTGAACAAAATCTTGTGTACAACGAAACAGGTATTTCGTATATTTACACAAATAATGAGCTACATGCCATCCCAGCAGACTCAACGTTCGGTATTCCTATGAGCTTGCAATCTCTTGAGGAAAGCACGCTTGTATCAGAGGAAGGTAAAAAAGTAGCATTAAAGGATTTAACAATGCCAAATGAAAGGTTTACAAAGGAAAGCTCGATTGGGGAATTTTTAACGTATTATTTAGGTGAGGAGCTTGTTCAGAACCAAATAGCTCCTGTACTTGCAGGTGTATATTCTGGAGATTTAAATCAACTTTCAATTGCTTCTACTTTACCGTATTTAATCGATTACAAAAACGATTACGGTAGTATTATTAAAGGTTTCGATGCAAACAGAGAACAATTTGTGAAAGCAGCCAATAAAAAATTTATTTCATTTAAAAATGGTTTATCATCACTAATTGATCGATTTGAAGAAACATTAACGGATGTAGAAATTATAAAAGGGATTGCCACTACTAGCGTTAAAAAGCAGGAGAATCAATATTCTGTTACATTAGCAAACGGTAAAATGATTGAAGCAAATCATATTGTATTGGCACTGCCAAATGAATCGGTAAAAAGCTTATTACAGGATGGATCTTTGAACTACTATTTTGAACAATTTAATACGGCATCCGCCATTACTATTTATTTAGGGTTTGATGTACCCGATAATAGATTACCTGCAGATGGAACAGGCTATATTGTGTCACATAATTCGGATGTTATATGTAATGCAGCAACGTGGACTAGTCGCAAGTGGAAACACACTTCAGCAGAAGGGAAATTACTTGTACGACTTTTTTATAAGAGCATTAACCCTGAGTATGAGAGATTGCGTATGATGACAGATGAAGAGTTAGCTGCAGTTGCTCTTGAGGATGTAAGAAAAAGCTTGGGGATTGAGGAGAAACCAACTGTTGTTGGCGTGACAAAATGGATCGACCAGATGCCGAAGTACGACTTGGCACATCGTGAAGCATTGCAAGGCCTCTCACAAGAACTTGAGAAAAACTATCCAAATTTATCAATAGCGGGATGCTCTTATTTTGGAGTAGGCATAGGCGCATGTATTCAAAATGGTAAAAAAATTGGTGAAGAACTTGCTGGAAAACTATCGTAAATGTTTGATATAAATCAAAATATAATATTTTTCGTAAAAATTATCCTTTGTTCAGTGAAATAGTCTTGACTCAATCGTCTGTAAACGTTATGATTCTTTTAATTATTTAAAAAATTCATACTAAATTCTTATCAAGAGAAGCTGAGGGACTGGCCCTATGAAGCTTCAGCAACCAACTTTATTGTCAGGTGCTAAATCCAGAAGACCGTTGTGTCGAAGATGAGAAGGAAAACAATTACGAAACGTTAAAGCCTTCTTTTTTTGTGAAAGAAGGCTTTTTTATTTTAACTTCTTTCAGCTGAAGTCTCCCACCTCTATAGGTGGTGAGATGAATCCGGATTTAAGTTACTTTTCAGCGGGTGTCCATACATCCGCTGAAATAGAGGAACTCAGGCTAAGTGCTTCACGTCCTGTGAAAACGCCTGAGTGACCAACGTCGTGTTGGCCTAAAGCCTCCGGCGGATGTTACGGAATCGGAAAGGAGTACTTAGAGGATGTTAGCCTAAAATCATCGCATCCATGCGATAACGGCTAACTGACCTGCATCTGTAATAACGCCACGTCCTGTGGCATTACCGAAATGACCGACATCGTGTCGTCCCTCACGCAGGCCTAAGCACAAAGCCGATTCTGGACGCAATTACGGCGAGGCATAATTGATATAGATAAGGGAAGAGAGGCTAATTTTATGGGATTGATTGAAAGGTTAAAAACGCATGTTCTTACAGCAGATGGTGCAATTGGTACGGTTTTGTACGGCTATGGCTTGGAGTACTGCCATGAGGAAATGAATGTACAGAGACCTGAATTAATTGAAAAGATTCATAGAGAATATATAGCAGCTGGTGCAGATATTATTCAAACGAACACATACGGAGCTAATGCCATAAAGTTAGCCCGCTATGGATTAGAATCCCGTGTACAGCAGTTTAATGAAGCCGCTATAACTATTGCGAAACGAGCAGCGGCAGATGGTGGACAATTTGTTCTGGGTACTATTGGGGGAATCCGTGGTATTCGAAAAAGTGACGCAACGTTAGAGCAAATTTTAGCAACTGTTGATGAGCAGGCAACTGTTTTACTTGCAGGAAATCCAGATGGTCTTTTACTTGAAACATATTATGATTTTGAAGAGCTAACAGCGACTTTATCAATGCTACGAGCTAAAACGGAATTACCTATCATTGCGCAAGTTTCTATGCACGAGCCCGGAATATTACAAAATGGAATGAGCTTAAATAACGCCTTACATGAACTTGAAGCGTTAGGCGCTGATATCGTGGGTGTTAACTGTCGTTTAGGTCCTCACCATACTATACAAGCATTTGAAGGTGTAGAGCTTCCTGAGAAGGCATTTATGTCAGCGTATCCGAACGCCTCTCTTCTTGATTTGGAGGATGGCCGTGTCGTTTATGAGTCGGAGGCAGATTATTTTGGCCGAGCGGCTGTAGAGCTTCGTGATCAAGGGGTACGTTTAATTGGTGGCTGTTGTGGTACGACACCAAAGCATATTGCCTCAGCGAAAAAGTACTTAGAAGAGCTATCACCGGTTGAGGAAAAGTATGCAAAGCCAGAAAAAGTAGAGGTTGTCCGTGAGGCAGAGCCAGCAAATTATGAACCCTTACATATAAAAGTAAAACGCGAACGCTCGATTATTGTGGAGTTAGATACACCGAGACATTTAGAAATTGAAGGCTTTATTGAAGGTGCAAAAAAAATATATGAGGCGGGCGCGGATGTAGTCATGATGGCAGATAATTCACTCGCTTCTCCAAGGATTAGTAATGTCGCAATGGGTGCCTTGCTGAAAGAAACGCACGGGGTACGCCCGTTGACACACATAACATGCCGAGATCGTAATTTAATTGGTCTTCAATCACATTTAATGGGATTAAATGCACTAGGGATTCATGATATTTTAGCAGTTACTGGAGATCCGACAAAGGTAGGCGATTTCCCAGGAGCAACTAGCGTTTATGACGTATCTTCAATGGAGCTAATTCAATTAATAAAACAGTTAAATGAAGGTGTATCGTTCTCAGGGAAACCACTTCGTAAAAAGGCAAATTTCTCTGTAGCGGCTGCATTTAATCCTAATGTACGTGTACTAGATCGTGCTGTCTCTCGATTAGAGAAGAAAATTGAACATGGGGCAGATTATTTTATTTCACAGCCTGTTTATACAAAGGAAAAAATCGTGGAAATTTACGAGGCGACAAAGCATTTAGAAACTCCAATTTATATAGGTATTATGCCAGTAACGAGCTATAAAAGTGCGGAGTTCTTACACCATGAAGTCCCAGGCATCAAACTATCTGATGATGCGTTATCACGTATGAAGGCTTGTGGCGATGATAAGGAACGCGCAACACTAGAAGGGATTGCAATTGCCAAGGAATTAGTAGAAGTAGTAGCGGAATATTTCAATGGAATTTACCTCATCACACCATTTTTACGCTATGATATGACGCTAGAATTAATGAAATTTATTGAGCAATTGGATGAACAGAAAAAAGGGGTAAGTATAAATGGCTAAGCACTTGATTGAAGAGCAACTAGAAAAACGAATTTTAATTCTTGATGGCGCAATGGGTACAATGCTACAAAATGAAAATTTATCAGCAGAGGATTTTGGCGGCGAGGAATATGATGGCTGTAATGAAAATCTTGTACTAACTAGACCAGATGTGCTTGAAAAAGTTCATAGAAAATATTTAGAGGCTGGAGCAGATATTATTTGTACAAATACATTTGGAGGTACACCACTTGTATTAAATGAATATGATCTTGGTGCGAAGGCAGAAGAAATTAACAAACGTGCTGTAGAAATTGCACGTAAAGTAGTAGATGCGTTTTCAACATCCGATTGGCCACGTTTTGTAGCTGGGGCAATGGGGCCAACTACAAAAACCTTGTCAGTTACAGGTGGAATTACATTTGATGAGCTAGAGGAAAATTTCTATCTTCAAGCTAAGTCATTAATCGAAGCCGGAGCGGATGTTCTATTGCTAGAGACTAGTCAGGATATGTTGAATGTTAAGGCAGGAACATTGGGAGTATCTCGTGCCTTCGAAGCAACTGGAAAAGAGCTACCTGTGATGATTTCAGGAACAATTGAACCGATGGGAACGACACTGGCCGGTCAAACAATTGATGCTTTTTATATTTCCATCGAGCATATAAAGCCATTGTCAGTTGGCTTAAACTGTGCGACTGGACCAGAATTTATGACTGATCATATTCGTTCTCTAGCAGAGCTTTCAACAGGCTATATTAGCTGTTACCCAAATGCAGGATTACCGGACGAGGAAGGTTGCTATCATGAGTCACCTGAATCATTGTCGCAAAAGCTAAAAGGCTTTGCTGAAAAGGGCTGGCTTAATATTGTTGGAGGCTGCTGTGGTACAACGCCAGCACATATTGCTGCTATTCGAGAGGTGCTTAAGGACGAAAAGCCTCGACAATTACCAAATGCAACGCATGGTCATGTCGTATCAGGTATTGAGCCATTGGTGTACGACGATTCTATGCGTCCATTATTTATTGGAGAACGAACAAATGTCATCGGCTCTCGTAAGTTTAAAAATTTAATTATTGATGGGAAGTTTGAGGAAGCAGCAGAAATTGCACGTGCTCAGGTGAAAAATGGAGCACATGTGATCGATATTTGTTTAGCAAATCCTGACCGCGATGAATTAGCGGATATGCGTGGCTTTATGCAGGAGGTTGTAAAAAAAGTAAAAGTACCTCTTGTGATTGACTCAACAGATGAAAAGGTAATTGAGGAAGCACTTAAGTTTTCTCAAGGGAAAGCCATCATTAATTCTATTAACTTAGAGGATGGAGAGGAGCGTTTTGACGCAGTTTTACCCCTAGTGAAAAAATATGGTGCCTCTTTAGTTGTAGGTACAATTGATGAGCAAGGCATGGCGATTGATCGACATCGTAAGCTAGAGATTGCCGAACGTTCATATAAATTGTTAACAGAAAAGTGGGGTATTGCTCCTGAAGATATTATCTTTGACCCATTAATGTTCCCAGTAGGTACGGGAGATGAGCAGTATATTGGCTCGGCACTTGAAACGGTAGAAGGAATTCGCCTTATTAAAGAAAAAATGCCACGTACATTAACGGTGCTTGGTGTAAGTAATATTTCATTCGGATTACCACCAGTAGGTCGTGAAGTTCTAAATGCCGTGTATTTATATCACTGTACACAGGCTGGTTTAGATTATGCAATTGTTAATACGGAGAAGCTAGAACGCTATGCATCAATTCCTGAGGAGGAAATTAAGCTAGCAAATGATTTACTCTTTAATACAAATAAAGAAACCTTAGCTGTCTTCACAGATTTCTATCGTGATAAAAAGAAGGAAAAAACAGAGGCAGATATTCCGAAAACAGTAGAAGGTCGCTTAGCTTACTATATTTTAGAGGGTACAAAGGAAGGTCTAATTGAAGATTTAGATGCTGCTCGTGAAATTTTTGATACACCGCTTGATATTATAAATGGACCATTAATGGATGGAATGGCAGAGGTTGGCCGCTTATTTAACGATAATCAGCTCATTGTAGCAGAAGTATTACAATCAGCAGGGGTAATGAAGGCAGCGGTGGCACATTTAGAGCAATTTATGGAGAAAGATGAAGAGAGTGCTGGTAAGGGTAAGATGGTACTTGCAACTGTAAAAGGCGATGTGCATGATATTGGGAAAAATCTTGTCGATATTATTTTAAGTAATAATGGCTATAAGGTGATTGATCTCGGTATTAAAGTAACACCCGCCCAATTAATAGAAGCAATTCGCAAGGAGAAGCCAGATTTTATCGGACTTTCAGGCTTACTTGTGAAATCAGCACAGCAAATGGTCATTACAGCACAAGATTTCAAGGAGGCCGGTATTGACGTACCTATTTTAGTAGGGGGAGCGGCATTATCTCGTCGCTTTACTGAAACAAAGATTGCCGGTGAATATAGTGGACCAGTCATTTATTCAAAAGATGCGATGCAAGGATTAGAGCAGGCAAATCGGTTAATGGGGAAAGATACACGTGCAGATTTCTTAGCTGAAATTAAGGAATCTCGTGAAAAACGCTTAGAGGCAGACGAAAAAAGAGCGGCTCGCCCTATCAAAGAAGTGACTATAAAGCCTGTACGCACAATCAAGGAAGCGTCTGTCTTTCTTCCAGCAGATGTGCGACGCCATGTAAAGAGAGAATATGCTGTTTCGCATTTATACCCATATGTTAATATGCGGACATTACTTGGACATCACCTAGGTTTAAAGGGTCAAGTACAGCAGTTGCTTGATGCTGGCGATGAAAGGGCTACACAGTTAAAGGATTTAGTCGACGAGTATTTACAAAGTGACCTATTGAAGCCGTCGGGTGTTTATCAGTTTTTCCCTGCTCAAGCCGATGGGGATGACGTAGTCGTTTATGATCCAACAGATAACAAAACAGAAATTGAACGTTTTACATTCCCTCGTCAGCAAGTTGAACCGTTTTTATGTCTTGCAGATTTCCTAAAAACAGTTGAAAGCGGTGAAATGGACTATATTGCCTTAATGGTGGTAACAGCAGGGCAAGGGGTTATGGCGAAGGCTCGTCAGCTAAAAGAGGAAGGAAAATTTCTTGAAAGCCATGCATTACAATCTACAGCCCTTGAGCTTGCGGAAGGCTTCGCGGAACGTATGCACCAAGAAATTCGCGACCAGTGGGGCTTCCCAGATGCGACAGATTTTACAATGCGTGATCGTTTCGCGGCAAAATATCAAGGACAGCGCTTCTCATTCGGCTATCCAGCATGTCCGAACCTAGAGGATCAAGAAAAATTGTTCGGCTTATTAAAACCAGAAGACATTGGTGTACATTTAACGGAAGGCTTTATGATGGAGCCAGAAGCGTCTGTTTCAGCAATTGTTTTTGCACATCCGGATGCTCGATATTTTAATGTGTGATGCTTGAAAAAGTAGTAAAATCTTATGTAATAGTAGCAATTATGCCGAGGCATAATTGATGGTTAGGACGTGAGCATGATGATTCGATTAATGGAAGAGAAAGATATATCTGGGGTTTTAGATATTTACAATGACATTATATTAACTAGCAAAGCTGTTTATCGATATGAAACACAATCGTTAGAAGAAAAAAGACAATGGTTCAAGGAACAGCAAACACTTGGTAATCCACTGCTAGTCTTTGACGAAAATGGCATAGTAGCCGGCTTTGCAACATATAGTCAGTTCCGTCCATATCCAGGTTATAAACACACAATGGAGCACTCTGTATATGTGCATAAGGATCATTATCAAAAGGGGATAGCTTCACAATTAATGCAGGATCTTATTCGAATTGCTAAAGGGCAAGGTGTGAAGACACTTGTAGCGGGCATTGATGGTGAAAACATCGGAAGCATTAAAGTACATGAAAAACTAGGCTTTGAATATGTAGGTACAATTAAAAATGCAGGCTATAAATTTGATCAATGGCTAGATCTTACATTTTATCAGTTACAGTTAACTGAACCAAAAGCATAGAAAGGGTATGACAAATGTCATATCCTTTTTATGATGTTTGCTTCTGTTGCATGATTACACTCTTGTTTTATGATGAGGTCATAAGGAAAAAGGAAACGAGGGAGTAAAAACAATGGCAACTGATCGAGAAAAAACAAAAAAACTGCGCCAGGATGTAGCACCATATGCGAAGTCTGATACAGTTAAAAGTATTTTTCAAATGGCGAATACAATTGTACCTTTAATCGCTCTATGGGTAGCTGGTTATATGTTAATGGATATTTCACCATGGCTAACAGTTGGGTTAAGTGTAATTTCTGCTGGCTTTGTCGTACGAACATTTATTATTTTCCATGATTGTACACACGGTTCATTTTTCAAAAGTAAAAAAGCAAACGACTGGGTTGGTTTTGTAACTGGAGTGTTAACATCATTCCCATATGAAAAATGGAAGCGTGAACATACAATTCACCACGCAACTAGCTCGAACTTAGACAAGCGTGGTATCGGTGATATTGATATGATGACAGTGGAAGAATTTTTACAAGCATCGAAAGGACAACGTTTATGGTATCGTTTTTACCGCAATCCGTTCGTAATGTTCGGCTTAGGTCCACTATTTATGGTATTAATATTAAATCGCTTTAATCGTAAAGATGCAAAACAGAAGGAACGCTTTAACACATATTTAACAAATGTCGTTATTGCCGGAATTTGTATAACTTTAATTTACTTTATGGGTTGGCAAGCATTTTTATTAGTACAGGGTGTAACACTATTTGTTGCTGGTTCACTTGGTATTTGGTTATTCTATATCCAACATACGTACGAGGATTCTTATTTTGAGCATGATAAAGAATGGGATTATGTAAAGGCTGCTGTCGAAGGTAGCTCGTATTACAAATTACCGAAGCTATTACAATGGGCTACTGGCAATATTGGCTTCCACCATGTACATCATTTAGCACCTCGTGTACCAAACTATAACCTTGAAAAAGCGCATAATGAAACACCGCCATTACACACGGCGACAACAATAACATTGCGTACAAGTTTAGAATCATTACGCTATAAGCTATACGATGAAGACCAAGGTAAGTTTGTAAGCTTTAAAGAAGTTAATGAAATAATTAAACGAAAAGCAAGGGGCAGTGTTGCTGCTTAGTAGAATTTTTTCAGCCATCTCGTCGAAGGGATGGCTGTTTTACGTAAATAAAACATATATTGTGGATGAAGCAATTAATATGTAATTTACAGCTGTCATGGTAAAAACCATGTACAGGCATAAAATTAATTTTCTTGTTATAATAAGGGAAAAGTAGGAAAGAGCGTGAGATTATGTTGAGGAAATCGCACAGTATTATTCCGAATAGTCCAATGCTCAGTATATATTTGTGGATTATTTTCTGTTTCCTACCGTTTTTCTTCATTTTTAGAAAATCATCTTATATAGAAATATCAATAGGTATTACATTTTTAATGCTATATTTTATTTTCTATCGGTTTTCCATGAATTCGAAAAACGGTCTTGTTTATATGTGGATTAGTTTTGAAATGGTCATTAATATCGTTATGACCATACTATATGGCTATGTGTATTTATCGATTTTTACAGCTTTCTTCATTGGAAATATTCGTAAACCTGTTGGCTTCTATATTATGTATGGACTACATATTGGCTTTACGGTTATTTCTACAGGTGTTGGCTTTTTCGTAGAGCTACACTTATTTTTATCACAACTACCATTTGTTGTTTTAACAATACTAGCGGTTGTGCTTCTCCCACTAACGATTTATTCAAAAAATAAACGCGAAAATTTAGAGGGTCAGCTTGAGACTGCTAATGAACGAATAGCTGAGTTAATTGTTTTTGAGGAACGCCAACGTATTGCTCGGGATTTACATGATACACTCGGTCAAAAGTTATCGATGATAGGCCTAAAAAGTGACTTGGCTTCAAGATTAATTGAACGTGACCCACAGCAAGCTCTAACAGAGATTAAAGATATTCGTCAAACGGCAAGTATCGCATTAAAAGAGGTACGTGAATTAGTATCGGATATGCGAACAGCTAGGTTTGAGGATGAGCTTATGCGTATTTCTCAAATATTAAAGGCTGCGGAAATGGAGTTTGTATTTGACGGTGATAAAGATACTTTACAAGTTCCACCACTTGTAGAAAATGTATTATCAATGTGCTTAAAAGAAGCGGTTAATAATGTCGTAAAGCATAGTGGTGCTACAAAATGTGAAATTGCTTTCCATCAAAATTTTAAGGAAGTATATTTAGTTGTTCGTGATAATGGACAAGGAATCACCAAAAAGCAAGCTTGGAAGACAGGTAACGGATTAAAGGGAATGCGAGAACGGTTAGAGTTTATAAATGGTTCTTTTAAAATCGAAAGTGAAGAAGGCACTACATTAACAGTGTCGATTCCAGTGGCGATTACGCATCAGAAGGTCAAAGAAAATCTGAAGAACATATAGAAAAGAGGTTTGCGACATGATACGAATTGTAATTGCTGAAGATCAGGGTATGCTATTAGGCGCACTTCGTTCATTACTTAGTATGGAGGATGATATGGAGGTTGTCGGATTAGCAAAAAATGGTGAAGAAGCATTGGCGCTTGTTGAAGAGCATCAGCCTGATATTTGTATTATGGATATTGAAATGCCAGTGAAAACTGGATTGGATGCTGCCGAAGAACTGCATTGTACAGGTTCTGATTGTAAAGTGATTATATTAACGACATTTGCAAGGCCGGGTTATTTTGAACGTGCAAGAAAATCAAGCGTTCGTGGCTACCTACTAAAGGATAGTCCGATAGAAGAATTGGTCACTGCCATTCGTACAATTATGGACGGCAAAAGAATATATGCGCCTGAACTCGTTGATTTTGTCTATGAGGATGATAGTGAAAATCCTTTAACTGATCGAGAGAGCCAAGTACTGACACTTGTTGCAGAGGGAAAAACGACAAAAGAAATTGCTGCAGAATTATTTTTATCGGCAGGGACTGTTCGTAATTACATCTCTACTATTTTAGAAAAATTAAATGTTGGGAATCGTATTGAAGCCATTGCACGCTTTAAAGAAAAAGGGTGGAATAAATAAATAGCTTAAGAACCTAACATGATAACCTTATACCGAAGGAAGACAAAAGGCATTGAATCATTTAAATTCAGTGCCTTTTTTATTGAAAAAATATATTAGAATATTGACTATTTAGACTATAAATGATAATATTTAGAAAACTATAAATATTTTAATAGGAAGGATTGAAATGATCATGGGAAAAATTATGAAAGTTACATCAACAGCATTATTAGCAACAACTTTTGCCCTAACTAGTGCATATCCTTCAGCGGTTTTTGCTGCAAGCAACGATATGGTTGATCCAGTAGTTGAGACGGAGACAGATATCCCATTACAAAGTAATATGGATCTAGCTGTTCAGGCGGCATTAGTCGGTCCTGAAATAAAAAAATTAAATGTACTAGGTCATGAATTTAATGTAAAACCAGCTTCAATTTCGAAAAAGAATGATCTAACAGTTGTGGATGGGCAGATTTCCCATCACTTGAGCTGGCGTCCAGATGATCAGTTATACTACCGTATTGATATAGAAAATGGAGAAGTAAAGAAAGTAGACATTAAAATTGACCGTGGAGGTTGGACAAGTTTATCAGCACCATTTCTTGCTACATTAGCACAAAAGAATGATATCCCAGTTACGCTCGAAATGATACAAGAACTTGGGCAAAAATTAGGTAGTTTTATTGATGGTAAATGGGAGTATGCAGCAGAAGCAATTGTTTCAGCCATTGCGTTACATGTTGAATAATATAAAAATAATCAGTGGGGCTTTTTTCATCCCGACTGATTATTTTTATGAGAAGTTTTTATGCTTGAGAGATCAGAGTTTGAATATCCACAACTAAAGCCAGAAGCTTATTATTTAAGCTTCTGGCTTCTATGTGGGACCTTATTTTTTACGTTTTGTTAAACGTCCAAGAACGAATGCGCCTGCCGCAACAGCAAGGACTGTGTTCGTTTTTTTCGTAAATACTTGTTTTGTAACAAGATTAAGATTTTGAGGACGCTCCGCTAAACGGCGCATAAAGTAGCCGTACCAATCTTCGCCGAATGGTACATATACACAGAAGTTATAGCCTTCTTTTGCAAGCTCTTTTTGCATTTCTGTACGGAAGCCGTAAAGCATTTGGAATTCGAATTTATCAAGTGGAATATTATTGTCTGCTACAAAGCGTTTTACGTGTGCAATAACATTATGGTCATGTGTTGCGATGGACGTAAATTTACCATGTAGTAAATGATATTCGATTAACTCGATGTAATTTAAATCAATATCTAATTTATCTTGGAAAGCAACCTCAGCAGGCTCTTTATAAGCACCTTTTACGATACGAAGGCGATAGTCCTTGAATTTTTCGATATCGTCCTTAGCGCGGTAAAAGTAAGATTGGATAACAGTACCTACATTATTAAACGTTTTCGATAGCTCTTCCACCATATCAAAGGATGTTTGTAAACGACCGTAGTCTTCCATATCAAAGTTAACAAATATATCATATGCTGCTGCTTTTTCTACAATCTCATATAAATTATCGTAACAAAAATCAACATCAATATCTAAACCTAATTGAGATGGCTTTAACGAAATATGTGCATCAACGCCATTCTCATGAATAGCATCAATAACAGCAAGGATTTGTTCTTTAGCTTTTGTTGCTTCTTCTTCAGTCGAAACAAATTCTCCTAAATTATCTACTGTGCAAGAGATTTTATGTGCGTTAAGCTCTTTGATGCTCGCAATTGTTTCTTCAATATTTGTACCAGCTACTACACTTTGTGCTCCTAATTTTAGTCCGTATTTTTTTGCAGCACTATTTAATAGTTGGTTTTCAGATAAATGGATGAAAAAATCGCGTAATAACATGGTCATTCTCCTCACTGCATTTCTTTTTTCTATATTATAACACAATTTAGAAAATAAATATTGTTTTTACTATAACAATTATTTCACTTCAAGTATTTGCATACGCTCATTAAAAAGAGCAGGATAGCTTAAAAAACCTATCATTATGCTAGATAATGTCGCTGCTGTTAGCAGGGCGAAAATGATTAATAGTTGGAATTGTACCGCTTGAATAGGATCTGCTCCACCAATTATTTGGCCACTCATCATACCTGGTAATTGAACAAGGCCAATTGTTTTTTGGCTTTCAATTGTAGGAATCATACTTGCCTTTATCGCATTCATTAGCTGTCTACGAATTGCCTGTTTTGGTGTACCGCCAAGTGATAAAATTAACTCAATTTCGTTCTGATGACTTGCAATTTCCGAAGTAAAACGATTTAAAAACAGAACCGATAATATCATTGAATTACCAATCATCATGCCGCTAATTGGAATAATATACTGAGCTGTTGCAGGTACAATATCAAAACCAAGCAATACTCCTTGCGTAACAAGTTCTACTACAATGAGTGTCAGTGCTATTTTCCATGTAATACCTTTAATGCCTTTCCCTTTTTTACGAGCATTTAGTGTTGCTACTATAATCATTAAAGCAACCATAAGGAAAATATAATTATAGCTTTGAGCATCAAAGACAAATTTTAAAATATAACCGACGGCAAGTAGTTGAATAATAGAGCGAATAGTAGCGATGAGTGTATCTTTTTCAAGTCCTAGCTTTAAGGTTTTTGACAATAGAAGAGGGATTAAAACAAAAATTAACGTTAAAGAAAGAGAAGTATACGTCATATATTCACCCCTTGTACAAATTCAACGACACGTGGATTTTTAGGTGCATTAAGCAAGGAGCTTTTTCCTGTTTCAATAAGTTCTCCGTCCATCATGACCCAAGTGTAGTGTCCGATTGTCAGCGCTTGCTGTAAATTATGAGTTATCCAAATGATAGTGACATTAAACTTTTTATTGATTGTAGCAATCAGTGTCTCAATTTCTTGCACGGATTGACGGTCTAGTGCAGATGTGATTTCATCTAGCAATAAAATGGAGGACTGATTAATAAGTGTTCTTGCAATAGAGACTTTTTGTCGTTGTCCACCTGATAATTTATTCGTAGGGCGTTGTAAAAAGCTTTGATCGAGTCCAACGTCTCGTAAATATTGGATAGCTTCTTGCTCTGTAAGCTTTTCTCCTTGTAGCGAACGAGGAAGTGCAAGATTGTCAAATACAGTCCCTTCTATCATAGGTGCCGCTTGAAGGGCCATGCTCACATGTCTTCTTAAAGCGGTTGGCTCGTATGTAGAAATGTCTTGATTATCAATTAATATTTGACCATCTGTAGGGGATAATAGTCCATTGCACAATTTAAGTAGAGTTGTTTTTCCAGCACCTGAAGGGCCAACTAATGTAGTGATTTTTTCTTTTGGGAAAGAACCAGTAATCGAATTTAATATCATCTTGTCATTCGATGAAAAGGTGACGTGTTGAAAATGAATAGCAGGCTCATATGATGTATTCATAAAGTTAAAACTCCTTTATACTAATAGGTAAAATAACTGTAGCATGAAACAAAGGGAAGCTAAATAATATTTTACAGGTAATGGGTAAATTAAGTTAAGGGAGATAGAGAATGGATATATTATATGTAGATACATTAACATATGCGCAAGGGAATATGTATATCGTTGCTTCAGATGAAGGACTTGTATATATCGGAACACCGAATGCACCATTTGAAGAGGTGGAAGTTTGGGCAAAAAAGCCATTTAAAGGCTATCGTTTTGAAGAGAATAAAGAAAAGTTACAGCAATATGTTAAGCAGTTAAAGGCTTATTTTAATAAAGAACTTACTAAATTTGATGTGCCAATACATGTCAAAGGGACACCGTTTCAACTAGCAGTATGGGAAGCTTTGAAGGGGCTACCATATGGTACAACAACAACGTACTCAGATATTGCACACCGTATCGGTAATCCGAAAGCAGTAAGAGCTGTAGGCAGTGCAATTGGTGCCAATCCGATATTGGCGATTATTCCATGTCATCGTGTAATTGGAAAAGATGGTAAGCTAACAGGCTTTCGTAGTGGACTAGCTATGAAAGAATTTTTATTGGAGCTAGAGAGAGCATAAACAGGAATCTGCACATACCTTTTGGGAAACAGCTCGCTAAAGGTATTGCAGATTCTTGTTTTTGTATTAAAGAAGCCGGAGCTCAATAAACACTATACATGTTCCTCTTGGACATTATTATTTGTTTTACCGAAATGAGTTAGACGGTGAGCAAATGTTTCTCCTCGAACGGCAGAGCCTTTGAAAATATCCTGAAACTCATAAGCAGGAGCACCATGTTCGATGACATCTAGACCAGTGACTTCTTCTTCAGCAGAAACACGTAATGGCACAAAGGTTTTTATTATAAGTAGACCAGCTGCAACCGAAACGCTAACCCAAGCAATTGTAGCAATAACTCCTATGGCTTGCACTCCTAATTGGCCAAAACCACCACCGTAAAATAAACCTTGACCACCAATATCAAACAAGCCAACTGCAAGAGTACCCCAAATGCCACATATACCATGGACGGCGATTGCACCAACAGGATCATCGACTTTTAATTTCCATTCAATGAAGCGGACTCCCTCGACTAAGAATGGAGCAGCAATTAATCCGATAATAATTGAACCGACAATACTAACATTAGCGGCACCAGCAGTAATACTTACAAGCCCTGCTAAAGCACCGTTTAATGTGAGTGAGCCATCGATATGACCATATCGGAATTTCGTATAAAGGGCAGTAGCCACAACTCCAGCAGCAGCAGCGAAAAATGTATTTGCGATTACGACAGGAACAAGTTTAGGATCAGCAGCTAATGTTGAGGCACCATTAAAGCCAAACCAACCAAACCAAAGTAAAAATACGCCTAAAGCTCCTAATGGAATACTATGTCCTGTAATAATGTTAACACGACCATTTTCATATTTACCGAGACGTGGACCGACCATTACCGCTGCTACAAATGCCGCAACTGCACCTGTTAAATGAACAACGGTAGAGCCAGCAAAGTCGATAAAACCAAGATTTGTTAACCAACCTTGACCACTCCAAACCCAATGACCTACAACAGGATAAACAAGTGAAGACATGAGAATAATAACGCCGATATAAGCAAGAATATTAGTACGTTCTGCCACCGCTCCAGATAATATTGTTGCTCCAGTTGCTGCAAACATCGTTTGGAAAATAAAGAAGGAAAGATTATCTACACCATTTAAGGCAAAGCCACTTGCACCGAAGATACTGCCAACTGAATCACCAAACATAATAGCGTAACCACAGAGAAAATAGACAATACCGCCAAGTGATATAGTTAGGAAGTTTTTCATAATAATATTGACAGCGTTTTTTGAACGTGTAAAGCCAGCTTCAACCATTGCAAATCCTGCATGCATAAAGAAGACTAAAATCGTACCGAGCATCATCCAAATTAAATTTATAGATAATGTTATTTCATCCATGTATACCGCCCCCTTATTCTACTGCAATTGATCCGACTTCTTTTGTGCGGATACGAATTGCTTGTTCAACTGGATAAATGAAGATTTTGCCATCCCCGACCTTTCCGGTTGCTGCCTTACATAATAAAACTTCAACAATAGGGTCTACTTTTTCATCATCTACAATCATTTCTAATTTTAACTTCGGCAAAAATTCAATTTCGTAGGTATTTCCACGAAATAACCCTGTACGCCCTAATTGACGACCGCATCCAGCAATCTCTGAAACACTGAGCCCTGCAATTCCTTCCTGTGCAAGTCCGTCTCTGACAGCACCGAAAACTTCAGGACGGATGATTGCTTCAATTTTTTTCATCAATATCAGCTCCTTGAGTAAATTTAATTTACATGTTAAAACGCTATGAAAAACAGCGCAATAATTTTTTGAATATTCATGTTATATTTTATGACATGGTATATTTCGTCTTTCGTAATAGTTTGCTGAAAAGGTTTTTAAAAGGGGAATGAAAGCGGTACTAAAAATTGTGTCTAAAATGTGTACGATTCGAAATTTTCTTAAAATTCATGTAAGGAAACCTAACATTAATGTAGGAGGATGTAATACGCAAGAATTTGGGTATATAGTGTATACTAGGACTAATTATCAAAGCGGAAGAAGGGGTTTCTTGTGAGATCAAACTATGCAGATGATAGCTTAGCGCTACACACGGACTTGTACCAAATCAATATGGCAGAATCATATTGGGCTGATGGTATACATAATAGAAAAGCAGTTTTCGAATTATATTTTAGAAAATTACCTTTCGGCAATGGTTTTGCAATCTTTGCGGGATTAGAGAGAATTCTTGAGTATTTACGTGATTTCCATTTCACTGATTCGGATATTGCGTATTTACGTGAAGAGGTTGGTTATAAAGAGGATTTTATCGAGTATTTAAAAAATATTCGTTTTACAGGGGATATGTACTCTATGGTGGAAGGAGAAACTGTTTTCGCTAATGAACCAATTATCCGTATCGAAGCGCCGTTAGTGGAAGCACAGCTAATTGAAACCGCATTACTTAACATTGTGAATTACCAAACCTTAATTGCAACAAAGGCTAGCCGTATTAAACAAATTATAAAAAATGAAGTGGCGATGGAGTTCGGTACACGACGCGCTCAGGAGATGGACGCAGCGATTTGGGGAACTCGTGCAGCGTTTATTGGTGGTTTTGCCTCAACTAGTAATGTGCGAGCAGGTAAACTCTTTAATATACCAGTATCAGGTACACATGCTCATGCACTTGTACAGGCCTATAAAAATGATTATGATGCTTTTCACTCCTATGCAAAACGTCATCGTGATTGCGTATTCCTTGTAGACACTTACAATACATTAAAATCGGGTGTGCCAACAGCGATACAAGTGGCTAAAGAGCTTGGTGACAAAATTAATTTTATTGGAATTCGTCTAGACAGTGGGGATATAGCTTTCTTGTCAAAAGAAGCACGTCGTATGTTAGATGAGGCAGGCTTCAAGAACGCTAAAATTATCGTATCAAATGACTTAGATGAATACACGATCTTAAACTTAAAGGCTCAAGGTGCAAAAGTTGATGTGTGGGGAATTGGTACAAAGCTCATTACTGCATATGACCAACCAGCTTTAGGTGCTGTTTATAAAATGGTCGCCATTGAAAATAACGATGGACAATTAGAAGATACGATTAAAATTTCAGCGAATGCTGAAAAGGTAACGACGCCAGGTCTTAAAAATGTATATCGCATTATTGATAGAAAGAATGGCAAGGCTGAGGGGGATTACATTACGATGCAAGATGAAAATCCCCAATCAGAGAAAAAAATTAAAATGTTCCACCCTGTTCATACATTCGTATCAAAATTTGTAACGAACTTTGAAGCTAAGAATTTACATCATCATGTAATTAAAAATGGTGAAATAAATTATCAAAATCCTACTTTGGAAGAAATGCGGGATTATGCAGCTAATAATTTAGAGTTGTTATGGGATGAATATAAACGTGCCATGAATCCTGAGGAATACCCAGTCGATTTAAGCCAAAAATGCTGGGATAATAAAATGCGTAATATTGAAGAAGTAAGTGAAATGGTCAATCGATTGTAAAGCGTAAGGAGTGAAGGACAAAATGACATTACAGCAAGAAATCATTAAGGAATTACGGGTATTGCCTACTATTGATGCGCAGGAAGAGATTCGCAAGTCCATTGATTTTTTAAAGGAATATGCACGTCGTTATAGCTTTGTAAAAGGATTTGTGCTCGGGATATCAGGTGGTCAAGACTCTACGTTAACTGGGAAATTAACGCAGCTTGCAGTAGACGAATTAAATGCTGAGGCAGGAGAAGCGAAGTACTCGTTTTGGGCAGTTCGATTACCATATGGTGTGCAAGCAGATGAAAAGGACTGTCAGGATGCGATTAGCTATATAAATCCTACTAAAACTAGTACGGTCAACATTAAAGATGCAGTAGATGCAAGTGTTAGAGCCCTAATGAATGCGGGTATTGAACTAAGCGATTTTGCTAAAGGGAATGAAAAGGCACGTGAGCGAATGAAAGTGCAGTATTCTATTGCTGCTATGAATAATGCTGTTGTGTTAGGGACCGATCATGCTGCGGAAGCAATTACAGGTTTTTACACAAAATTTGGGGATGGTGGTGCGGATTTAATGCCAATCTTCCGTCTCAACAAGCGTCAGGGTAAGCAGATGTTAGCTGCGCTTGATTGCCCGGGGCACTTATATTTAAAAATACCAACTGCAGATTTAGAGGAAGATCGTCCTTCATTACCAGATGAAGTAGCCCTAGGTTTAACGTATGACCAAATTGATGATTATTTAGAGGGTAAGGAAATCCCTGAAGATGCTCGTAAAACATTAGAAGGGTATTATTTACGTTCACAACACAAACGTCATATGCCAATTACTATATTTGATGATTTTTGGAAGTAATATTTATAAGGTTCATCACTGAAAGATAAAGGATATTTGTTGATAAATATCCCTTTGTATATAAGTTGATTTGAGTGGAGGTAGGGCCACTCCAGGAAAGCGCCTAGCCGGAACGAAATCAACCCCATGCTGTGATGATGAGTAATATTTGGGAAAAGAGTTATAAGAAAAAGTGAAAAATACTTTTTCTTATAGCTCTTTTATCTCTTTTTTAAGCAATTTGGTTCTGTATTATTAAGTTCAAGCATATAATGTCGATATATATACCTATAGAGTTGATAAAAAGTAAAGGAGGGTAATTATTTATGAGGACTTCTAGAGTAAGTTCGACGACTAGTAGTATATTTCGTAACGAAAAACAGTATTTACATGCTGGGGATTTAAGTCATAATTTCGGACAAAATCCGAAGCAACAGTTTAAAAATAGTCTGCAAAAGAATAAAGATAAAAAGCATATCAGTAAAACTAGACAAATACAGCAGCAACGTCCAAATAAAATAGCAGCAAGTTATGAGGACAGTGCTTACGATTTGCAAATACGCAATGAATTAAATGAAACTGCCGTTAAGTTAAGTCTTGTCAGCAAACAAAAGAAGCTTCTCAATAGTTACCGTTCTTCTATATAACATCGTAAATCAAACTCTCTACATCATTATGGATGTAGAGAGTTTTTTATGTGCGCCCGGCATGCGTATGAACTATAGGGTGCAAGTCCCGAACCCCGAAGACAGAAGTAGAGGTTAGCCAAGAGCAAGGGTGTCCGTGGCGACGCTGAATCTGAAGGAAGCTGGAGGCAAAACACCGGTCCGAGGAACACGAACCTCATAGTAGGCTAGGTATGATTGGATGAGTGTGCATAACAACACAAAATCCTTTCTGTCGAAGGTCATATCGAGTAAATGAGGCGGATAGATGGTGTGAAAGTGCATACGCTTACCCGGGGAGGTCTGATGGAAACGTGAAGTACCCTTCATAACCTGCTTGATGACAAGTAGCTGAACCATCAGAAGTCAGCAGAGGTCATAGTACCGTTAACATGGGAAGGACCGAACCATGAAGGAGTGTGGAATAAACTCAAATTTCACTTATTCGATGAAGCAGACAATCCAAAGATGGACTTATTTAGTGGAAGAAATGGTGAATCCCATGGGAGACATTAAGAGGGCTGAGAATACAAGTGGCAAGGAGAGACCGAAAAGCACAACGAATAGGGAGATACAAAATCGCTGTTCGTCAGACTACATGGAACCGCCGTATACGGATCCGTAAGTACGGTGGTGTGAGAGGTCGGGAGTTAATCACTCCCTCCTACTCGATTTGTGTTGAAAAAATGTTGTGACACTTTAAGTTCCACCATATTAATAGCTCTTCGCCAAAAAGAGGGATTGATTTCTGTTCCGACTGGGCGCTTTTATCGCTGACGCTTCGCTTTCGCGCAGTTAAAACATTGTTGCTGACGCTTCGCTTTCGCACAGAGCAGAGCTTCCTGGGGGCGTCCGATGAGCCGCTTGGGCATACAGGATGTTGGTCACGAAGGCGTTATCACAGGACGTGATGGTTTTAGCCTTCGTTCCTCTATTGCTAATCCCCGAGGAGTCGTCCAGTCTCCACTCCAATCAACAACTTTCGGCAAGTCACTCTAATTTTTAGTAATAAAACGAAATTTCTCCAACAGGTCAGGTACACCTTAATTACTTTTAATACAAGGTGTAAAAAATGGGAATAATATATTTTTTATTCAAAATATTTGAAGTCAAGATGTTCAATGAATATTCAAGATAATTTTTCCAATACTTCACAGCTATTTTTAACTTATTTCACAACTTACCTGTAAAGTATTTAATAGAAACAGAAAAAAGAAATATTGGGGGAAGAATTTGTGAAAAGAATATGGTTACCTGCACTTGCTGCATTACTTTTACTCGCGGCATGTGGTACAGAAAAAGATCAAGTTAAGAAAGAAGAGTCTAAGCAAGATGTTACAACAAGTGAAGCAGAAGCAAAGGATAAATCAACACAGGTCGCTTCTTTAGTGGATCCACGTTTACAAGAGCCAAAAGAAGGTACAATGTGTGAAATGTGTAATATGAAAGTGTATTTGAAGGACGAAGATATGGGTGAATTCTCTACTCAAGCAATAAAAGAGGATGGAACAGTTGCCTTTTATGACGACATAGGCTGTTTAGTAAATGCTGAGGTTGCTAATCATGAAAAGAACGAAAAATTTGTACGTGATTTTATCACAAAAGATTGGGTAAAGGTTGATGATGCAACTATCGTCAAAACAGACCTAAAATCTCCGATGAATTGGGGATATATTTATTTCAACGATAAAGCTGATGCAGACAAATATATAGCTGAAAATCCAACTGCGCATGTAGAGGAATTACAAAAAATTAAAGATGATGCTTTAGAGCGACGTAATAAGAGAATGAAAGAAAAAGCTGAAAAAGAAGCAAAAGGTGAAACTGATTCTATGCATATGGAAGAAAAGAATCATGACGGTCAAGGTCATTAAATTGAATGGACTAGGGGGAATCCTCTAGTCTTTTCGTGTTGAATTGGGAGGTAAGGATTGGTGAAAAAAATAGGGTTTACCTTATTATTTTTTCTATTTATGAGTCAGACAGTGCATGCCGATTTTGATGTACAGGAAGCCATTAATGTAGCAAAGCCTGGGGAGGTCGTTCATATTCCTGCTGGTCGTTACCAAGGTAATTTTAATGTGACAAAACCGATAACGCTACAAGGTGAAGAGGGAACGGAACTTATCGGTGAAAGAGACAACCCCACACTCCGAATTGAAAGCACTGCAAATGTCACTGTGGAAAATATAACGTTATCAGGGAAAAATAAAGCGATCGTTGCTAATACTGTAGATGGACTTAAGCTACGTAAGTTACGAATTAAAGATGTTCATACGGGTGTCCATATACAACGTTCCAAAAATGTACACATACATGATATCGATGTGAGTGGCATTGAAGGTCATTATTCCAAAAAAGGTAATGGTGTGGCTGTTTTTAAGAGTGAGGACATCACCATCGAAGGCAATACTGTTGAGAAAGTTCAGGACGGAATTTATATAGAAGAGGTCAAGCATATTGTTGTTCAACGTAATAAAGTGACGAGCGGTCGTTATGGTACGCATTTTATGTATACAAGTGATGCCAAAGCACTCTTAAATACATATGATCAGAATGTGACTGGCCTTATGATTATGATGACAACAAATATATTCCTTGAAAATAATATAGTAGCTAATCATTTTGATTTTAATGGCTACGGTATGCTGCTATATGATGTGCAGCAAGCCAAAATTAAACATAACACGATCAAAAATAACCGAACTGGTGTTGCAATGCAGAAAAGTGCAAATATCCAAATTGAAACAAATGATTTTCAGATGAACCAAACAGCCATTGAAGGTACAGAGGTAAGTGACGACACAATGGCTAGTAGTAATAACTTTACGGGTAACATTTTAACTGCGCGCTCCGATAAGCAAGGCTTTCAACTAGTAAGTAATTATTATGATGATTACTCAGGGATTGACTTAAAAGATAATGGTATCGGTGATATTCCATATGTAGCTGTGTCAAGCTTTGGTCAATGGATGGTACGTCAGCCAGTTTACCAATATTTCGTGGCATCTCCGAGCGTCATTTTACTGACATCGCTGGATCAGCAAATTAATAAGACTGAAAAGAACATGCTTGTTGATAATACTCCAAAATTGGCGATGAAGCATGTAAACGAAAAGAACAAGATAAATGTAGTGCAAATGCTAGTAGGTTTATTCTTGACATTAAGTAGCTTATGGCTATGGAAAAGAGGAATAACAGAATGAAAAACTGGATGATGATTGTAATGCTATGTTGTGGTGTTCTGATGGGCTGTAGTGAAAAAACATATGAGCCTCGTGAAATAGTTAGTGAAACCGATGTTTGTAAAATTTGCAATATGAGTATAGTTCACAATGCATATGCTGGTCAAATTGCATTGAAGAATGGTGATTATGAAATTTTTGATGACATTGGCTGTTTGATGGAATATATAAAAGCAAATGGAGAAGATGAGATAGGGGCGGCTTATATTAAAGATGCAGCAAAAAATGAATGGATTGATGTTTTTAAAGCTGTTTATGTATACAACAAGGATTATTGGACTCCGATGAATTATGGGGTAGTTGCGCTCGATTCAAAGGAAGCGGCACAGGAGTGGATGACTACAGAGGGAGAAGGTCAGCTACTTGCCTATAAGGATTTACACGACTTTAAATGGGGGATCCATAAATAATGTATAGCATGCTTATTAAACTAGAATTAAAGCAAATGCTTAGAAGTCGTTGGATGCAACTTGTAGGCATACTTTTCACATTTGTTTTTACAGCTATCGTTGTCATTCAGCAAATGGCATTACCTGATGTAGAGGGTTTTACAAGACAGACCGCTTCGTTTTTAAATGTATTGTTGTTTTTATTGCCTCTATTTATATTAACTATCGGTAGTATGAGTGTCGCTGGTGATGTGGAATCAGGCTGGTTTTCATTATTAAAGACATATCCGATGACACGTACGCAATATATTGCAGGAAAGTATATTGCCTCCGTACTTGCCTTTTTATTGGTCGTTGTTGTGGCGTTTGGAGTGATTTTAGCGCTTGGTGGATTTCTTGGTGGAGTGCGTTTACCATTTATTTTCATTATTCTAACTTTGCTATGTATCTTCATTTTTGTGTCATTGGCCATTGCAGTAGGAGCTTTTGCAAAAACAAGATTATTTGCACTATCGTTATCACTTGTATTTTGGTCCATTTTTTTATTGTTAATCTCTTATGCTTTAATGGCTATCGGAACTGTCGTGGCGGGCCATATTCTTCAAAAGCTGACGATCATAGCGATACATATTAATCCTGTGGAGTGGATGCGATTTGGTTACTTTATTTTTACAGATCAAGCTAGTGTGCTTGGACCAGCATTTTATAAAGTAACACAGTTTTATTCATCGCCACTAGGTTACGCAGTATACGTAGCTGTGACACTACTTTGGATAATAAGTCCATTAGTTTACACTAGCTTGCTTTTAAAGAAAGGGGATAGAAGATGATGCTATTAGAAACAAAGAAGTTATCGAATATCTATGGTAATAATAGAGGTCTTCAAGAAGCCTCCTTTTCTTTACAGGCTGGGCGTATTTTAGCGCTTGTAGGAGGAAATGGTGCTGGAAAGAGTACTTTAATTCGCCTGCTAACTGGGCAAGAAAAGCAAAAATCAGGAGAAATAATATGGCATAAACCACAAGCTATTCGGTACATGCCTGACGATGTGGATTTCCCGTCTATGTTAACAGCAGCAGAAATTTTGCAGCTACTTGCCTCTTTAAAGCAAATTGGCAAAAAGGAACAGGAAGATGTACTGAGACGCGTTGCTTTATGGGATGTTCGAAAGCAAAAAGTGAAGCATTTCTCAAAAGGGATGCGTCAACGATTGAATCTGGCTCAAAGTTTACTTGGTGAAGGCTCTTTGCTTATTTTAGATGAGCCTACGAATGGTTTAGATCCTTTTTGGATTGCAGAGCTGAAAAAAATGATGCTAGAGGAAAAAGCAAGGGGCTGTACTGTCATATTTTCTACGCACTTACTGGCTTTTGCGGAGGAAGTAGCGGACGATGTGTTAGTTTTACATGAAGGAAACATACTTATTTCTGGTGAATTAGAGGAAATACTTTTACAAGAAAATTCATCTTCATTAGAGAATTTATGGTTAAAAAAATTAAATCTGTAACATTTTGATAGGTAATGGCGTTATACTAAAAGATAGGCTTGTTTGAATTGTATTCAGGCAAGCCTTCTTTTTCATGCTGAAGTATTACTACTTTTCTCGCTAAGTGCTCGAACTATAGGAATAAAGCAATAGAGGGACGTTTCATATAATTGTGTTACAAAACATATTTCGTTATTCTTAAATGAGTTATCATGCAATTCAAACAATTGCTGAAAATGAAGTAGGAGGTTTTTTTGATTTATGAATTCACAAATACAAGTTGTATTAGAAAATATAGAAAAAGTAATGATAGGCAAAAGAGAAGTTGCGGAGCTCAGCATAGTAGCTTTGCTGGCAAGGGGACATGTCTTGCTAGAGGACGTACCAGGTGTCGGAAAAACAATGATGGTGCGAGCACTGGCTAAATCCTTTGATGCACAGTTTAAAAGGATTCAATTTACACCTGATTTATTACCGTCAGATGTTGTAGGGGTATCTATCTATAATCCAAAAACGTTGGAATTTGAATTTCGACCTGGTCCGATCATGGGAGATATCATTTTAGCTGATGAAATTAACCGTACGTCTCCAAAAACACAATCTGCTTTACTTGAAGGGATGGAGGAAGCTTCAGTAACAATTGATGGTAAAACTTTAACAATCAATCAACCTTTTTTCGTTATGGCCACTCAAAATCCTATTGAGCATGAGGGAACATATCCGTTACCTGAAGCACAGCTGGATCGTTTCTTACTAAAAATAAAAATGGGTTATCCTTCAAGAGTGCAAGAAGTGGAAATTCTTCGTCGCGCTGAACATGGTAAACCAATTGAAAAAATTGAAGCGGTGCTAACAGTTGCGCAATTAAATGAATTGCAGGAGCTTGTACAGGGTGTGTTTGTTAAAGATTCGGTCAAAAACTATATGGTCGAATTAGCGACTCAAACAAGGGAAAGTAGCTATGTATATTTAGGTGTAAGTCCTCGCGCAACGATTGCTTTAATGAAAGCTTCACAAGCTTATGCATTTATAAAAGGGCGTAGCTACGTTACTCCTGACGATGTTCAATATTTAGTACCATTTGTTTTTAGCCATCGTCTAGTATTAAAACCAGAAGCTCGTTACGATAACGTTACGGCAGAGGAAATTATTGAGCGAATTATTGCGAAAACACCTGTGCCGACAAAGAGGTTTGCAGAGCAATGAAGAAATGGCAAGCTTTAATAGAGAAAAGTAAACATTTCTTATTAGTATCTTTGTTAATGATCATAACGTTTTGTTATGCCATGTTCCAAGGTGGGTTTGTTAGTTGGTTTGTGTTTTTTACGGTTAGTCCGTTTTTAGTATACGCATTTATTTTCTTACTGGTGAAAGAAAATATTTTACTAGTGGAACGCAAAATTGAGCCATCTCATGTTGAGTGTGGACAATCTGCTAAGGTTACAGTTACGGTAGAACGAAAAACACGCTTTCCGTTTGCTTATATGATGATCGAGGAACTTGTGAACAGTGAAGCCCTTGTTCAATCGAGGGTCCAAGGAACGAATACCATTAAGTTCGTTGGCTTCAGGAAAAAATTTAGCTGGGATTACGTGTTGGAAAATATGTCCCGTGGCGAGCATCGTTACTTAGGTGTTAATATTGTTTTCTGTGATTTTTTTGGCTGGGCAAAAAAGCGAGTTACGGCAGAAAAGGAACAAGTCATTTTAGTTTACCCGAGAGTACGCGAGATGAGGTATGCCGCGCTTCAAACAAAATTTGATGTTGGTACAATGATGTCTCCTTATTCGATTGTGAAGGATACATCAATGGCTGTTGGCTTACGTGAGTATGTTCCAGGTGACCGTTTTTCATGGATTCACTGGAAATCATTTGCGAAAACACAAACGTTGCAATCTAAGGAATTTGAAGATCGTCAATCACAGGAGTTAATGTTGGTACTCCATGCCGGAAAGTCTCCGTTATTTGAAGAAAAAATTGAGCTTGTAGCATCGATGCTACAAACAATTGTCGGAGAACGTGGAGATATTTCATTTGTTTCAGCTGGTTCTAAAACGAATGTGTTTCCTAATATCCAAGGTAATAAGCGGCTAGATCAAGTAATGTATCATTTAGCTGCAATAAAACCTGCTGAAGCTATCAAATTTCAATTACGAGATCAGCAAGTGTTTAAGCATATCGCAACATTACTGTATGTTACGAGTGAAGTATCAGATGAACTACTTCATTCGCTAGCCAATATGGTGAAAAGCTGTATTTGTTTTGTAGTAGCGGAGCGGCCACCTATGCAAACGGAGCTGGCTAAGCGTTATAAGCAAATTAGAGTTGTATATGTAAATCCAACAGATTATTACCATCTGTTCACGGAGGTGATGAAGCCGTGAAAAAATCACAAGGAGATTTTATAGAATTAACAATAGCATACGTAATAATTTTTCTAATTTTACGTGAATGGCTTATTCCTGTAATGGAGCTAACCAATACAAGCTTGAATCATTTGTTTTTAGTGTTTATCGGTCTATCATTGGTACTCAGCTTATTTCAAATACATCCATTGTTGTCGGGATTAGTGAAATTTGGTTATATTACTTGGTTTATAGTGTTTGTTTATAGTGAAAGTCCCTTTATATCAGGACAGACATTACCATTTCTATTGCATGAATTGAAATGGAATATGACTAAAATTCTTTCGGGCGATTTTGGGCAAGTATCGGATTCATTTAGAACGGTGCTATTCCTTGTGTTGATTTGGATGATAATATATCTAATTCATCACTGGATAACGGTGCGGAAAAATATAATCTATTTCTTCGCATTAACCGTATTCTTTATTGCTACACTAGATACGTTTAGTGACTATGATGGAAAGGTAGCAATTGTTAAAGTTATTGTGCTTGGATTAATAATGACAGGTTTGCTTTTTGTTAAGCGCCTATGGCTTCAAACAGATGCACCGAGCAATGAAATAGGAAAGTGGAAACTGGCTATTCCGATGATCGTTTCGGTAATGCTTGTTAGTTCAGTGGCAGTCTTTTTACCTAAGACAGGGCCGACCTGGGCTGATCCAGTTCCTTTTATTAAAGGGGTTGCAGGCCAAGGGGACTTTGGAACAGGTGCAAAAAAAGTAGGTTACAGCGAGGATGATAGCCGATTAGGAGGACCGTTTCAAGGTGATAATACACTAATTTTTACTGCTACTTCCCGTGATCGTCATTATTGGCGTATAGATACAAAGGATACTTATACTTCGAAGGGTTGGATTCTTTCGGAGGGGAACTTTGGCAAAAATGTCTACCAAACAAATACCCCTATCCAAACTTCGTTACAAGTTGGATCTCCTGAAAAAGAAAGTGAGATTCAAATAGAAATTGCTGCCCCAATGCCATTTTTATTGCAAACGTATGGCATGATATCTGTTTCTGCCCAAGATTCACCGCTATTTATTCAGGATGAACGTACTGAAAAGATAGCAGTAGAACAACAGAATGGTGAATCGAAATTATTGTCTAACTATACTATTTCTTATAGTGAGCCAGAATATAGCATGAAGCAGCTTCAAATGTCTGAACCATCCTCATTAGAAACATTAGATACGTCCTTTAATCGTTTTTTACAATTGCCAAATACACTTCCGCAACGTGTAGTAAATTTAGCAAATGATATCACAAAGGATAAAGCTTCGGTTTATGATCAAATAAAAGCAGTTGAAAAATATTTTTCATCTCATGGCTTTAGATACGATAAAAAAGATGTAGCAATTCCAGCTGAGGGTCAAGATTATGTTGATCAGTTTTTATTTGATACTAAAGTTGGTTATTGTGATAATTTCTCAACATCAATGGTTGTTCTCCTACGTTCGGCTGGGATACCGGCACGTTGGGTGAAAGGCTTTGCACCTGGTAAGCCTGGTCGAATAACAGATGGTTTGCAGGAATATCAAATTACAAATGATAATGCACACTCATGGGTTGAAGCATATGTACCAGGGATAGGCTGGATGGAGTTTGAGCCGACAATTGGATTCACAGGGAATGTGAATATTGATTATGATATTGAGCAAGATACTCCTCAGCAGGAGCAAGTGCTGCAGCCAGAAAAAAAACAAGAGCAACCAATGAAAGAAGAGCAAGAGCCGAAGAAAGAAACATCTAGCTCAACGTCGTTTAGTTTTGATTCTGTTTGGACATGGATGAAAAAGTTTACTTATGTATGGATCGCTCTAGGCATTTTGATGATCCTCGGTGGCATTGCTTTGTTTATGCAACGTAAAACGTGGATACCTAAAATGCAAGTACGAGCATTTCGTAAAAAAGAAGCGGACTGGACAAATTTTGATGCATCATACCAGGTTTTAATGAAGCAATTATCTCGTATTGGCTTACGCCGGAAAGATGGCGAAACATTACGTGCATTTGCTGAGCGAGTTGATGAAGCGTTAGAGACAGGAGCGATGCAGAAACTGACCGCTGTGTATGAACAACATATTTATGGTAAGGATAAACAAGAGGTTGATTTTGTGAAACTGAAAGAAAGTTGGGAAAATTTAATCAATCGCACTATCAGTTGATTTTGATGGGTACAAAGAGTAAAATGAAAAAAATTATATATGATTAGGATTGCTTTCATATAAGTTCGATGATAAGGTTCGGATGTTTCTACGAGATCACCGTAAATGATTTCTCTATGAAGGTGGATGTTTTGGTTAGGTGAGAAGGTTAGTAAATCACTTTTCTTTGCTACGCATTCGCCTTTATAAATCAAGAGCTTATGAACGCGTAGGAAGTTTTTACTTTCATACGCGTTTTTCTTTGAACATATGAAAAGTCCTTTAAAAATAGTAGAAGAGGTGGAAATATTGTCAGCTAGCCCTTTATTAGAGCAAGAAAAAATCGTCGTTCTTGATTTTGGTAGCCAATTTAACCAATTGATTACGCGTCGTATCCGTGAATTTGGTGTTTTCAGTGAGTTACATCCTCATACGATTACTGCAGAAGAAATTAAAAATATGAACGCATCAGGTATTATCTTTTCAGGTGGTCCAAACTCAGTTTATGACGAGAATGCATTCCATGTAGACCCAGCTATTTTTGAATTAGGCTTACCAATTCTAGGTATTTGCTATGGTATGCAATTAATGGCACATACTCAAGGCGGTAAAGTTGAAGGTGCTGAAACACGTGAATATGGTAAAGCAGAAATTAAAGTAACAGCTTCAAACAAGTTATTCGGTGACTTACCGACTGAACAAATCGTTTGGATGAGCCACGGTGACCATGTAACAGAGGTACCTGCTGGTTTTGAAGTAATCGCAACAAGTGCTGCTTGCCCTATCTCTGCAATGGCAAATGTAGAACGTCAACTATATGCAGTACAATTCCACCCAGAAGTACGTCACTCTGTATACGGTAACGACTTATTACGTCAGTTCGTATTCGACATTTGTGGAGCAAAAGGCGATTGGTCAATGGCAAACTTCATTGAACTTGAAATCGCAAAAATCCGCGAAACAGTAGGCGACAAAAAAGTATTATGTGCACTTTCAGGCGGTGTAGACTCATCAGTTGTTGCTGTTCTAATTCATAAAGCAATTGGCGACCAACTAACTTGTATGTTCGTTGACCACAACTTAAACCGTAAAGGTGAAGTTGAGCAAGTTATGAAAACATTCACAGAAGACTTCGACATGAATCTAATTAAAATTGATGCACGTCAACGTTTTATGGATAAACTTGCAGGCGTTTCTGATCCAGAACAAAAACGTAAAATTATCGGTAACGAATTTATTTACGTATTCGATGAAGAAGCAGCTAAACTTGAAGGAATGGACTTCTTAGCACAAGGTACGCTTTACACAGATATCATTGAATCTGGAACATCGACTGCGCAAACTATTAAATCACACCATAACGTTGGTGGTCTTCCGGAAGACATGCAATTCCAATTAATTGAGCCACTTAACACATTATTTAAAGACGAAGTTCGCGCACTAGGATTAGAGCTTGGCCTTGATGAAAAAATCGTTTGGCGTCAACCATTCCCAGGTCCGGGTCTAGGAATCCGTGTACTTGGTGAAGTAACTGAAGAAAAATTAGAAATCGTACGCGAATCTGATTTCATCCTACGTGAAGAAATCGCAAAAGCTGGTCTTGATCGCGACATCTGGCAATACTTCACAGTATTACCTGACATCCGTTCAGTTGGTGTAATGGGCGATGCACGTACGTATGATTACGCAATCGGTATCCGTGCGGTAACATCTATCGACGGTATGACTTCTGACTGGGCACGCATTCCTTGGGATGTATTAGAGAAAATCTCTGTCCGCCTAGTAAACGAAGTAAAACACGTTAACCGCGTGCTTTACGATATTACATCTAAGCCACCTGCAACTATTGAGTGGGAATAGACCTTGTGAAATACAAGGTTATTGATACACTTTAAATGTTGATATATCAATGTTTTTTGTGTGTTCTTAGTTAGTGAAATCACTTCTAACTATTTATAAGTAAATTCAAACTCTCTTTTATTTAGTTTCAGCAACTAAATAAAAGGGAGTTTTTTTATGGTCAAAATTATGGAACTGATAGATGATTTTGAATTGAGTTAACAGGTTCAGGAATGGAAAGAAGTATACTTCGCTTTGTAAGTATCGTTTAAACCGTTCAACTTAATCGATATATTCGCTCTTTTCAGGAGTTAGGTAAAGAGAAGACAATTACAATCAACGATGGTATAGCCACGATAAGGGCGAGGATTAAAGAAGAAACCATATTACAAATAGGACGAATAAAGTCACCTTTAAAAAAGTGCGACTATAATCCAACAAAAGACAGATTTATAATATAAAAAAATGATTTTCTTTAGTTTTTCAACGCCCTTCATTAGTTGGTGTATGGCCTCATTTATTTAATAAGAATATACTGGAAGGTAAAAATTGGACGTTGTTATAAAAGTGTAAATAGAATATTATGAATATTGTAGAAAGGGTGTGTTTAAAATGAATCTAAAGACTGCTAAAGAAGTTATTGAAGAACTACAGGTAATTATGTCACATATGTGTCCAGAAGAAAAAATGAAATTAGAAGTTTGGCTTAAAGAGTTTTACATAGACGAAATAATTAAAAAAGAGAGTAATAAGGTACATACAAAAGGTTATATTTCGAATGCATTCTGATAGCTAGTCATTGGAAAAAGTTATACGATGAATCGTTAGGTATAGTAAAGTAATAAATGTAAGTAAGACTCTATGTCGCTGTTTAATTAAGGGAGGAATAACATGGGAATAGATATAGCGATGATACATACACTTGCTATTGGTATGCCGAAAGAATTGCATTATAGTAATGGGCGCTCTATGATTACAGGGATTGAAAAACAAAAAGTACAAGAAGTTTATTTGTCCGCTCGTGGATTTGAGGGGGACGATGTAGCGGATAAGAAACATCACGGTGGTCCAGACCGTGCCGTTTGTTTATATCCTGCGGAGCATTACATACAATGGGAACGGGAACTTGGTAAACCGTTGCCGACAGCAGCATTCGGTGAAAACTTAACGGTAACGAATATGCTGGAAGCGGATATTTGTATTGGCGATATTTATAAAATAGGTGATGCTGTCATCCAAATTACTCAAGGACGTGTACCTTGTAGTACGATTGATAAATATACTGAGGCGAACATATTACTCAAACGTTTAATTGAAACAGGATATACGGGCTTCCTTGCTCGTGTACTGGAAGAAGGGACAATCTGTGCTGATTCAAAAATTGAATTAGTGGAAAAGCACCCTGCGCGTATTTCAGTTTTACATTGCAACGAAGTGTACTTTAAAAATAAAGATGCATTTGCGATGAAACGTATTCAGGCAGTTGATGCATTAGCAGAAGATTGGAAACAAAAATTAGAAAAAAGAATTCAGCTCTTGCAAAGTAAAGTGATGAATTAAGCATTGACGATATCAAGGGAGCTCTCCCGCAATTGCTGTATTAAAATCCTCTAGAAATCGAATGAGTTCTAGGGGATTTTTTATTTTGTAACTATCGATAGAACGTTCAGTCCTGACATGTTTATGCAACTATTTCTTAAAATGTGAACATTAAATAAGAATGTTACACGAACTTTCGTGTAACATTTATAAAAAATGTTCGGAAATAGGGTTGAAATCTAAAAAGTGAAATGATATATTACGATTGTAAATTAAATATGTCGTCGTATAATGTCGGGGATAAGGCCCGTGAGTTTCTACCAAGTTACCGTAAATAACTTGACTACGATTTTAGTTATATATACCAATGTATAGACACTAATTAATTTCACACAATAACCGGTGATGAAATGTATCGTAGACATGCGACTAGTAGAGTAGTCAGCGTGTTTTTTTTGTTTTCGATATTGAAGACGACCATACGGAGGATTTCTTTAAAATGAAAAAGTATTTCATGTTCGATGAATTAGGAACTAATTATCGCCGCGAAATAATAGGTGGTATTACTACATTTCTTGCTATGGCTTACATTTTAGCTGTTAACCCTGGTATGTTAGAAAATGCAGGAATGGATAAAGGTGCTGTATTCGTAGCTACAGCATTAGCAGCTACAGTTGGTTCTCTGATTATGGGTATATTCGCTAAATTCCCAATTTCACTTGCCCCAGGTATGGGCTTAAATGCATTCTTTGCCTTCACTGTAGTTGGAGCGTACGGTATTCCTTGGCAGACTGGTTTAACAGGTGTTTTCTTCTCAGGTGTTATCTTTATCATTCTTTCGTTAACAGGTATTCGTGAAACAGTAATTAATGCTATTCCGGTACAACTTAAATATGCAGTTTCAGCAGGTATTGGTTTATTTATAACATTTGTTGGTTTACAAGGAGCGGGCATTATAACAGATAGCCCAGCTACATTGGTAACTTTAGGAACATTTACTGGTTCAACTTTACTAGCTGTATTCGGGATTGTCCTTTCAATTATTCTAATTATTAAACTACGTAGTATTGGTATTTTCTTAGGGATGGTTATAACAGCAATTGTTGGTATGATTACAGGTGTGATTGAGCCTCCTACAGCAGTTGTTTCAGCAATTCCAAGTGTAGATTCTACATTTATGGTAGCTTTAGATCCGATTTTCCATGACTTCGGTTCATTATTAAACGTTAAATTTTTAGTTGTTGTGTTAACATTCTTGTTTGTAGATTTCTTTGATACAGCCGGTACTTTAATGGCAGTTGCGACACAAGCAGGTTTAGTAAAAGATAATAAATTACCACGTGCAAGCCGCGCATTGATGGCTGATGCTCTTGCAACAACAATTGGTTCTTTATTTGGTACATCAACAACAACAGCATATGTTGAGTCAACTTCTGGTGTAGCAGCAGGTGCTCGTTCAGGTTTCTCTGCTGTAGTTACTGCAATACTATTCCTGGTAGCGTTATTCTTTTCACCATTACTAGCTGTGGTAACTCCAGCCGTAACAGCGCCGGCTCTAGTTATTGTTGGTGTTCTGATGGTATCTTCATTACGTTTAATTGATTGGGATAAATTTGAAATTGCAGTACCTGCTTTCTTTACAGTAATCATGATGCCTCTTGGTTACTCAATTGCTACTGGTATTGCAATAGGCTTTGTATTCTATCCAATAACAATGCTTTTAGCGGGTCGTAAAAAAGAAATTCACCCTATGATGTACGGATTATTCTTTGTCTTCCTTGCATACTTTATCTGGGTACGCTAATTATAAATATACAAATCGAAATATAAAAAGCATCTGCAATTGTTAGAAAATGAAACTAACAATTGCAGGTGCTTTTCTTATTGGGATATTTAACGCTAGTGAAAATAATAAGAAGATTTCAATGGTAAGTAAGCTGTATTAATTTCTGCCGGAGAAAGGGGGCGATTAATGTGGGGAATCAGAGGAAGTTAAAATAATAGATTAAAGAGCAGTTCTTCAATCGAAACATATAAGGGAGATTATGTGGTGAAGTTTATTTATATATTATAGAAGAAACTCTTTGCTAATTAATTAGAATAGTTTTACTTTAATAATTCTCTTGCAAACTTAATATTAAGGTGATATATTTATAAACGTTGTTACGAAACAAATAACAACATTAAAAATACTAACATAAGTGGTTGACATAGAGTTAACAACATGTTAAAGTATAGAAAGTCACTTAAATGCGACGAACAAATGAACCTTGAAAACTGAACAAGCAAAACGTAATCAATAAAGTTTTTAGTAGCTAACCTTGAGTTAGCGAACGAAACAAAGTTTTGGACATCAAACATGATGCCAGCAAAACAATTTGAGCTAATCAAATTTCTTTTTATGGAGAGTTTGATCCTGGCTCAGGACGAACGCTGGCGGCGTGCCTAATACATGCAAGTCGAGCGAACAGAGAAGGAGCTTGCTCCTTCGACGTTAGCGGCGGACGGGTGAGTAACACGTGGGCAACCTACCTTATAGTTTGGGATAACTCCGGGAAACCGGGGCTAATACCGAATAATCTATTTTGCTTCATGGCGAAATACTGAAAGACGGTTTCGGCTGTCGCTATAAGATGGGCCCGCGGCGCATTAGCTAGTTGGTGAGGTAACGGCTCACCAAGGCGACGATGCGTAGCCGACCTGAGAGGGTGATCGGCCACACTGGGACTGAGACACGGCCCAGACTCCTACGGGAGGCAGCAGTAGGGAATCTTCCACAATGGGCGAAAGCCTGATGGAGCAACGCCGCGTGAGTGAAGAAGGTTTTCGGATCGTAAAACTCTGTTGTAAGGGAAGAACAAGTACAGTAGTAACTGGCTGTACCTTGACGGTACCTTATTAGAAAGCCACGGCTAACTACGTGCCAGCAGCCGCGGTAATACGTAGGTGGCAAGCGTTGTCCGGAATTATTGGGCGTAAAGCGCGCGCAGGCGGTCCTTTAAGTCTGATGTGAAAGCCCACGGCTCAACCGTGGAGGGTCATTGGAAACTGGGGGACTTGAGTGCAGAAGAGGAAAGTGGAATTCCAAGTGTAGCGGTGAAATGCGTAGAGATTTGGAGGAACACCAGTGGCGAAGGCGACTTTCTGGTCTGTAACTGACGCTGAGGCGCGAAAGCGTGGGGAGCAAACAGGATTAGATACCCTGGTAGTCCACGCCGTAAACGATGAGTGCTAAGTGTTAGGGGGTTTCCGCCCCTTAGTGCTGCAGCTAACGCATTAAGCACTCCGCCTGGGGAGTACGGTCGCAAGACTGAAACTCAAAGGAATTGACGGGGGCCCGCACAAGCGGTGGAGCATGTGGTTTAATTCGAAGCAACGCGAAGAACCTTACCAGGTCTTGACATCCCGTTGACCACTGTAGAGATATGGTTTTCCCTTCGGGGACAACGGTGACAGGTGGTGCATGGTTGTCGTCAGCTCGTGTCGTGAGATGTTGGGTTAAGTCCCGCAACGAGCGCAACCCTTGATCTTAGTTGCCATCATTTAGTTGGGCACTCTAAGGTGACTGCCGGTGACAAACCGGAGGAAGGTGGGGATGACGTCAAATCATCATGCCCCTTATGACCTGGGCTACACACGTGCTACAATGGACGATACAAACGGTTGCCAACTCGCGAGAGGGAGCTAATCCGATAAAGTCGTTCTCAGTTCGGATTGTAGGCTGCAACTCGCCTACATGAAGCCGGAATCGCTAGTAATCGCGGATCAGCATGCCGCGGTGAATACGTTCCCGGGCCTTGTACACACCGCCCGTCACACCACGAGAGTTTGTAACACCCGAAGTCGGTGGGGTAACCTTTTGGAGCCAGCCGCCGAAGGTGGGATAGATGATTGGGGTGAAGTCGTAACAAGGTAGCCGTATCGGAAGGTGCGGCTGGATCACCTCCTTTCTAAGGATATTTTCGGAATACAAACCTAGGGTTTGTAAGATTACGTTTTGCGTTCAGTTTTGAAGGTTCATCATACGATGAAATACTTCAAAACTTGTTCTTTGAAAACTGGATAAAACGACATTGAAATTGTAACAAACACATTTATTTTTTAAGTTTTTTTATAGGCTTAATAATTTAAGAAGGTTTCAAGACACGAGTAGTTCTAGGAAGCAAACGAGAGAAGGAAGGAGCGTACCTATGTACGTGACTGACTGAACGAGTGAAGCTGACGACGAAATACGATGTGTATTGAAAGCTGTAGGTTAAGTTATTAAGGGCGCACGGCGAATGCCTTGGCACTAGGAGCCGATGAAGGACGGCACTAACACCGATATGCTTCGGGGAGCTGTAAGTGAGCTTTGATCCGGAGATTTCCGAATGGGGGAACCCACTACGTTTAATCGCGTAGTATCTTGACGTGAATACATAGCGTCTTGAAGGCAGACCCAGGGAACTGAAACATCTAAGTACCTGGAGGAAGAGAAAGAAAAATCGATTCCCTGAGTAGCGGCGAGCGAAACGGGAAGAGCCCAAACCAAGAGGCTTGCCTCTTGGGGTTGTAGGACACTCTATACGGAGTTACAAAAGAGCGAGTTAGATGAAGCGACTTGGAAAGGTCCGCCAGAGCAGGTAAAAGCCCTGTAGTCGAAAGTTCGTTCTCTCCTGAGTGGATCCTGAGTACGGCGGAACACGTGAAATTCCGTCGGAATCCGGGAGGACCATCTCCCAAGGCTAAATACTACCTAGTGACCGATAGTGAACCAGTACCGTGAGGGAAAGGTGAAAAGCACCCCGGGAGGGGAGTGAAAGAGATCCTGAAACCGTGTGCCTACAAGTAGTTAGAGCCCGTTAATGGGTGATAGCGTGCCTTTTGTAGAATGAACCGGCGAGTTACGATTACGTGCAAGGTTAAGCTTTAGAAGGCGGAGCCGCAGCGAAAGCGAGTCTGAATAGGGCGAAATAGTACGTGGTCGTAGACCCGAAACCAGGTGATCTACCCATGTCCAGGGTGAAGGTGAGGTAACACTTACTGGAGGCCCGAACCCACGCACGTTGAAAAGTGCGGGGATGAGGTGTGGGTAGCGGAGAAATTCCAATCGAACTTGGAGATAGCTGGTTCTCTCCGAAATAGCTTTAGGGCTAGCCTCGTGATGAGAATACTGGAGGTAGAGCACTGTTTGGACTAGGGGGCCATCCCGGTTTACCGAATTCAGACAAACTCCGAATGCCAGATATTTATACACGGGAGTCAGACTGCGAGTGATAAGATCCGTAGTCAAAAGGGAAACAGCCCAGACCACCAGCTAAGGTCCCAAAGTAATCGTTAAGTGGAAAAGGATGTGGCGTTGCACAGACAACCAGGATGTTGGCTTAGAAGCAGCCATCATTTAAAGAGTGCGTAATAGCTCACTGGTCGAGTGACGCTGCGCCGAAAATGTATCGGGGCTAAACGATTCACCGAAGCTGTGGATTGACATCTACGATGTCAGTGGTAGGAGAGCGTTCTAAGTGCGTTGAAGTCAGATCGGAAGGACTGGTGGAGCGCTTAGAAGTGAGAATGCCGGTATGAGTAGCGAAAGACGGGTGAGAATCCCGTCCACCGTATGACTAAGGTTTCCTGAGGAAGGCTCGTCCGCTCAGGGTTAGTCGGGACCTAAGCCGAGGCCGATAGGCGTAGGCGATGGACAACAGGTTGATATTCCTGTACCACCTCCTCACCGTTTGAGAAATGGGGGGACGCAGTAGGATAGGGTAAGCGCGCTGTTGGATATGCGCGTCCAAGCAGTAAGGCGTGTGTGTAGGCAAATCCGCACACTGTAACGTTGAGCTGTGATGGCGAGTCCGTATGGACGAAGTTCCTGATTTCACACTGCCAAGAAAAGCCTCTATCGAGGTGAGAGGTGCCCGTACCGCAAACCGACACAGGTAGTCGAGGAGAGAATCCTAAGGTGTGCGAGAGAACTCTCGTTAAGGAACTCGGCAAAATGACCCCGTAACTTCGGGAGAAGGGGTGCTCTTGAGCGTGCAAGCGCATGAGAGCCGCAGTGAATAGGCCCAGGCGACTGTTTAGCAAAAACACAGGTCTCTGCAAAACCGTAAGGTGACGTATAGGGGCTGACGCCTGCCCGGTGCTGGAAGGTTAAGAGGAGTGGTTAGCGCAAGCGAAGCTGCGAATTGAAGCCCCAGTAAACGGCGGCCGTAACTATAACGGTCCTAAGGTAGCGAAATTCCTTGTCGGGTAAGTTCCGACCCGCACGAAAGGCGTAACGATCTGGGCACTGTCTCAACGAGAGACTCGGTGAAATTATAGTACCTGTGAAGATGCAGGTTACCCGCGACAGGACGGAAAGACCCCGTGGAGCTTTACTGTAGCCTGATATTGAATTTTGGTACAACTTGTACAGGATAGGTAGGAGCCAGAGATCTCGGAGCGCCAGCTTCGAAGGAGGCGTCGGTGGGATACTACCCTGGTTGTATTGAAATTCTAACCCATGCCCCTTAGCGGGGCAGGAGACAGTGTCAGGCGGACAGTTTGACTGGGGCGGTCGCCTCCTAAAAGGTAACGGAGGCGCCCAAAGGTTCCCTCAGAATGGTTGGAAATCATTCGTAGAGTGTAAAGGCACAAGGGAGCTTGACTGCGAGACCTACAAGTCGAGCAGGGTCGAAAGACGGGCTTAGTGATCCGGTGGTTCCGCATGGAAGGGCCATCGCTCAACGGATAAAAGCTACCCCGGGGATAACAGGCTTATCTCCCCCAAGAGTCCACATCGACGGGGAGGTTTGGCACCTCGATGTCGGCTCATCGCATCCTGGGGCTGTAGTCGGTCCCAAGGGTTGGGCTGTTCGCCCATTAAAGCGGTACGCGAGCTGGGTTCAGAACGTCGTGAGACAGTTCGGTCCCTATCCGTCGTGGGCGTAGGAAATTTGAGAGGAGCTGTCCTTAGTACGAGAGGACCGGGATGGACACACCGCTGGTGTACCAGTTGTCTTGCCAAAGGCATCGCTGGGTAGCTATGTGTGGACGGGATAAGTGCTGAAAGCATCTAAGCATGAAGCCCCCCTCAAGATGAGATTTCCCATTACGCAAGTAAGTAAGATCCCTCAAAGACGATGAGGTAGATAGGTTCGAGGTGGAAGTGTGGTGACACATGGAGCTGACGAATACTAATCGATCGAGGACTTAACCAAAACGTTTGAAACATTCAATGAACCGTTTATCCAGTTTTGAAAGAATAACCCCTTTCATTTTAGGGTTTCAAGATACGAGTAGTTCGAAGAAGCGATGAAGAGAGGGAAGGAGCGTACTTTAGTACGTGACTGACTGAACGACTGAAGCTGACGAAGAAATACGACGTATATTGAAGGCCGTTAATAGTCTAGTGATGATGGCAAAGAGGTCACACCCGTTCCCATACCGAACACGGAAGTTAAGCTCTTTAGCGCCGATGGTAGTTGGGGGCTTCCCCCTGTGAGAGTAGGACGTCGCTAGGCACCTAGAAAAGTCGAGGATTAATTCCTCGGCTTTTTTGTTTTATAAAATAATAATAAAATGATATACTCATTTAAATGTTAAAATTTACATAATGCTAGGTTATAAAATATATTAATGAATCGACATACCCGCCGAAAAAATGGGAAAGCAGACTGTTTTAGGAAGGGGAAGCTGCCAGAACGTTTATGGCGGAAGCTTCACATTGTATATTGCCTCAACATTTGATATATCCATTACTTTTTGATTAAAGAATAAAGTAGGACGAGCTTTATTAGCGAATTTTAGATTGAAATTAGATCTATAACATACATCGTGATCTAATAAGGGGGAAATAAAAAATGAGGCGTAACATTTTTTCTGCTATATCTATATTTCTCTTAATGATTGCATTCTCTATGTTTGGCTATGACTCATCAAAATGGTATGGTAGTTTTTTAAAATTCCTTTATGATCTAAGTATATTTACGCCATTTATATTAGGAGGACTAGGAATAATTAGCGCAATTTTGGGAATTAAAGGCGATATCCGTATGATTTTGATTGTACTCAATGCTTTTTTAATGTTCCTGTTCCTAGGTGCATATCTAATTGGAGTCTACGGATTTCAAAATCCTTAATAAAGAGCTGCAGATTTTATCTCTGTAGTTCTTTTAATTTGTCTTCGAATAGTACCGTTAAAGGAACAATTACTTTTTATTAGGGTGAGCAGTAGTGGAAAACCATCACTTCCTGTAATAAAGCCATAGTGACCAACATCGTGCTGCTACGTAGCACTATGCTTTCGCACAGAGAACATTTGTCGCTACCACTTCGCTTTCGCGCTAAAAACATCTGTTGGCCCAAGTGGCTCACCGGATACCCCAAGAAAGCACCTAGTCGGAACGAAAATCAACCTCACGTTATGGTGAAGAGCATATTATTAATGAATCATACATACTAAAGGAACAAACTAAAGGTATAATGGAATTCATACGAGAGAAAATAATTGGATATAAGATCGAAAGGAAGAAAGATTTGGGAAAACAACAAATTTGGTATGAAGTAGAAGAAAACGAGTCAATTGAAGATTGTTTGGCAAGAATGCGTCGAGATGGTTATATGGCAGTTGGAAGAAAAGAAGAACCGATTTTTCACTTAGTCAATGGAGAACCAACGTATTTACGTCAAAAAATACAATTTAAAGCGATGTTATGGCAAGATTCCGAGTGAATTTGACTGAAATCCGAACGTTTACAAATCACTAAAATAAATTGTTCGCATTTTTGCATTGACGATAGTGAAATGACTTGTTAAAATATGAGAAGGAAAAACAAATAAATCCCACATATATGCTAGAGGATCGGCTCTAGTGTCTCTACCCGGCACCGTAAATGCTGGACTATGCGGGAAAGCACTTTTGGCATGTTACGAGAAGGTTTGTGTGCAGAAATGTACATTTGCATATTCTTTTCATAATAAGTCCTCAAGTAAACTGCTTTCACGTGTATGGTAGGGAGTAGTTTATTTGAGGATTTTCTTTGTTATAAAAAGAAAAAGTAAAGAATTGTAGTAGCTATAATATATTTGATCATTTTTCTAACGTTAAAAAGGAGCGACAATCATGAATCCGAAAATCGGTGTCATTATGGGGAGTTCAAGTGACTGGGAAACAATGAAACATGCATGTGATATTTTAGATGAATTAGAGGTACCGTATGAGAAAAAGGTTGTATCTGCACATCGTACTCCTGATTTAATGTTTGAGTATGCAGAATCAGCACGTGGACGAGGTATTCAAGTAATTATTGCAGGAGCAGGTGGAGCTGCGCATTTACCTGGAATGGTAGCAGCTAAAACAACATTACCGGTAATCGGTGTACCTGTGCAATCCCGTGCTCTTAACGGTCTTGATTCTTTATTATCAATCGTTCAAATGCCTGGTGGTGTACCTGTAGCAACAGTAGCAATTGGCAAAGCGGGAGCGACGAATGCAGGCTTGCTTGCAGCGCAAATTTTATCGACAACAGATGCAGAGCTTGCTAATAAACTAGATGCTAGACGTGAAGCCACAAAACAACAAGTACTGGAAAGCACAGGTGACTTAGTGTGACGAAAATAATTTATCCAGGGCAGACGATAGGCATTATCGGAGGAGGGCAGCTTGGCCGTATGATGGCACTTGCTGCTAAAGAAGCAGGCTTTAAAATTGCCGTTCTTGAACCATCAATGGATTCACCAGGTGGCCAGGTTGCGGATGTACGTATTGTAGCCCCATATGATGATGAGGCAGCTTTAGAAGAGCTTGCCGAGGTAAGTGACGTTATAACGTATGAATTTGAAAATATCGATTATGAAGGCTTAAAACGTTTATCACAAATGGCTTACGTCCCACAAGGAGCAGAGCTAGTACGCATCACACAAGACCGAGTGACTGAGAAAGAAGCGATTGTGAACGCAGGTTGTCCGGTAGCCCCTTATTTGGTTGTAAATACATATGAAGAATTACTAGCCAATATCGACAGGATTAGTTATCCTTGTATAGTCAAAACAGCAAGAGGTGGCTACGATGGCAAGGGGCAGCAGCTTTTAAAATCTGCAGAAGACCTACCGTTAGCAAAAGGGCTTTTCTCTCATTCACAATGTATTGTTGAGGGATTTGTACCTTTCGTTAAAGAGGTATCTGTTATTGTTCAAAGAAACGGTAATGGTGAATCATATTGTCAGCCAGTTGGAGAAAATATTCATGTTCATCATATTTTACATGAAACGATCGTACCAGCTCGTATAAAAGAGGAAACATCATTGGCTGCAGAGCGGGAAGCCTTTAAAATTGCTGATTATCTAAATTTAGTAGGGACATTAGCTGTAGAAATGTTTGTATTAGAAGATGGTGGAATCGTTATTAATGAATTAGCACCAAGACCTCATAATTCAGGTCACTATTCTATAGAAGCATGTAACGTTTCACAGTTCCACCAGCATATACGTGCTGTTTGTGGTTGGCCATTATGTAAACCACAACTTTGGGCACCATCTATTATGGTAAATGTTTTAGGGCAGCATGTCATGCCACTTAGTAACTCAATTGCTAAATATCCTGAATGGTCAATACATCTTTATGGGAAAGCTGAAGCTAAGGTGAACCGTAAGATGGGCCACGTAACGATTATGACAAAAAACTTAGAAAAAACACTACAACAAATCGAGAGTTCTGGCATTTGGTCAGAATAGAAGGAGAAACGCAATGATCGAACGTTACACAAGACCCGAAATGGGCGCAATTTGGACAGAACAAAATAAATATCAAGCTTGGCTAGAAGTTGAAATTTTAGCATGTGAAGCTTGGGCGGAAATTGGAGACATTCCGAAAGAGGATGTAGTTAAAATTCGTGAAAATGCTTCATTTGATGTTAATCGTATTTTAGAGATTGAGAAAGAAACACGTCATGATGTTGTAGCATTTACTCGTGCCGTATCTGAAACACTTGGTGATGAGCGAAAATGGGTGCACTATGGTTTAACTTCTACGGACGTAGTTGATACTGCTCTTTCTTATTTGATTAAACAAGCGAATGATATTTTACGCAAAGACATCGTGAATTTCATTGATATTATTGCTGCAAAAGCGAAAGAACATAAGCATACGGTTATGATGGGACGTACACACGGTGTTCATGCTGAACCAACAACTTTCGGTTTAAAACTAGGTTTATGGTATGAAGAAATGAAGCGTAACCTAGAACGCTTTGAAGCGGCGGCAAAAGTAATTGAAACAGGAAAAATGTCTGGAGCAGTTGGAACATATGCCAATATCGATCCTAAAGTTGAGCAATATGTATGCGATAAATTAGGATTAACAGCATCACCTATTTCAACTCAAACTTTACAACGTGATCGTCATGCTCAATATTTAGGGGCGTTGGCATTAATCGCAACATCAATTGAGAAATTTGCAACAGAGATTCGCGGCCTGCAAAAATCTGAAACGCGTGAAGTTGAAGAAGCATTTGCAAAAGGTCAAAAAGGCTCATCAGCGATGCCTCATAAACGTAATCCAATCGGGTCTGAAAACATGGTTGGTATGTCACGTTTAATGCGTGGCTATATGGTAACGGCTTATGAAAACGTAGCATTATGGCATGAACGTGATATTTCACATTCATCTGCAGAGCGCGTTATTTTACCGGATGCAACGATTACACTTAACTATATGTTAAACCGCTTCGGTAACATTGTGAAAAACTTAACAGTATTCCCTGAAAACATGAAACGGAATATGGGTCGCACTTTTGGTTTAATTTATTCTCAACGTATCTTATTAGCACTTATCGATAAAGGGTTAGTGCGTGAAGAAGCGTATGATACAGTACAACCTTTAGCGATGCAGGCGTGGGACGAGCAAGTTCAGTTCCGTACGTTAGTCGATGCAAGTGAAAAAATTACATCGTATTTAACGAAAGAAGAGCTAGATGATTGCTTTGACTACAACTACCATTTACAACATGTAGATATGATTTTTGAGCGTCTAGGACTTAACTAAGTAGAGTCACTAGCGGATGTTACAGAATTGAATCGTATACGTACGATTCAATTCTGAACAATACGCGTGTATTTCATAATATCAGGGGGAGTAACGAAATGACTAAAGGTCAACTTTTGTATGAAGGTAAAGCAAAAAAATTGTATACAACAGAGGAGCCAGATGTGTTACTCGTTGAATACAAGGATAGTGCAACAGCGTTTAATGGTGAGAAAAAAGAAGAAATTGAAGGCAAAGGCGTATTAAATAATCGCATTACCTCTTTAATTTTCGAAAAATTACAAGCAAACGGAATTGCGTCACATTTCGTAAAACAATTATCTGATACGCAGCAGCTTGTAAAAAAGGTTGAGATTATTCCAATTGAGGTCGTAGTTCGTAATATAGCGGCAGGTAGTTTAGCTAAACGTCTTGGCATTGAGGAAGGTACACCATTAAAACGCCCAATCGTTGAGTTTTATTATAAAGACGACGAGCTAGGCGATCCGCTCATTACTACGGAGCATATTGACGTACTTGATCTTGCAACACCTGAAGAAGTGACAGCCATTTATGATGGTGCACTTGTAGTAAACAAAGTTTTGCAACCTATATTTTCAGATGTGAACGTTACACTAATTGACTTTAAATTAGAGTTCGGACGTGACAACGATGGAAATGTACTACTGGCAGATGAAATATCACCAGATACATGCAGACTTTGGGACGCAACTACAAAGCAAAAGTTAGACAAAGATGTCTTTCGTAGAGACCTTGGTAATTTAACTGAAGTTTATACTATTATACTTTCTAGACTCGGAGGCAAATAACAATGAAAAAAGTTAAAATTTACGTAACATTACGTGAGAGCATTCTTGATCCACAAGGTTCAGCTGTACAAGGTTCCTTAGTGAAAATGGGTTACGCTGAAGTAGAAGATTTACGTATCGGTAAATATCTTGAACTAGTAATTAAAGATACAGAACGTGATATTGATACTCTAGTAAAAGAAATGTGTGAAAAGGTTTTAACTAACGTTGTAATCGAAGACTACCGCTACGAAGTCGAGGAGGCTAACTAATCATGAAATTCGCAGTACTCGTTTTCCCTGGGTCTAACTGTGATATCGATATGTATCATGCGATTAAAGACGAGCTAGGTGAAGAAGTAGAATATGTATGGCATACAGCAACAGATTTAAGTGGATTTGATGGCATTTTAGTACCAGGAGGCTTCTCATACGGGGATTATCTTCGCTGTGGTGCGATGGCAAACCAATCTAATATTATGGCAGAGGTCAAGAAAGCAGCAGATGCTGGTAAGCCAGTATTAGGAGTATGTAATGGATTCCAAATCTTAACTGAAGCAGGTTTATTACCAGGTGCATTACTTCGTAACAAAAATTTGAAATTCATGTGCCGTACAATCCAGCTTAAAGTTGAAAACAATAATACATTATTCACAAACCAATATGAGCAAGGTCAAATTATCAATATTCCAATCGCACATGGTGAAGGTAACTATTACTGTGACGAGGAAACTTTACAACAACTAAAAGATAATAATCAAATCGTGTTCACATATTCAGGAGAAAATCCAAACGGTTCTTTAGAAGATATCGCAGGGATTATAAACGAGCGCGGCAATGTACTAGGTATGATGCCTCACCCAGAACGAGCTGTTGATGCATTGGTGGGCGGAGCAGACGGTCTAGCAGTATTTAAATCAATTGTGAAGCAGTGGAGGGAAAATCATGTCAACAACTAAGTTTGAGCCAACAGCACAGCAAATTAAGGAGCAAAAGCTATACGCTGGTATGGGGATGTCAGACGAAGAATTTGCAATGGTAGAAGGTATTTTAAAACGTCTACCAAACTGGACAGAGACAGGTCTTTTCTCCGTAATGTGGTCTGAGCACTGCTCATACAAAAATTCAAAACCAGTGTTACGTAAATTCCCTACAAAGGGTCCACAAGTTTTACAAGGTCCAGGTGAAGGTGCTGGTATCGTAGATATTGGTGATGAACAAGCAGTTGTATTTAAAATGGAATCACATAACCATCCATCAGCAATTGAGCCTTATCAAGGTGCTGCTACAGGAGTTGGTGGTATTATCCGTGACGTATTCTCAATGGGTGCACGTCCAATTGCGATGCTAAACTCACTACGCTTTGGCGAATTAAAATCAGCACGTGGTAAATATTTATTTGAAGAAGTAGTTGCTGGTATCGCAGGTTACGGTAACTGTATCGGGATTCCTACAGTCGGTGGCGAGATTCAATTTGATCCTTGCTATGAAGGCAACCCACTAGTGAATGCAATGTGTGTAGGTTTAATTGACCACAAAGATATTCAACGTGGAATCGCAGCTGGTGTAGGGAATACAGTAATGTATGTGGGGGCTAAAACAGGTCGTGACGGTATCCATGGTGCAACATTTGCATCTGAAGAGTTAACAGAAGAATCTGAGAATCAACGTCCAGCAGTACAAGTAGGAGATCCATTTATGGAGAAACTTTTACTTGAAGCATGTTTAGAAGTTGTAAAATCGGACGCGTTAGTAGGTATTCAAGATATGGGGGCTGCTGGTCTTACTTCTTCATCGGCAGAAATGGCTTCTAAAGCTGGTTCTGGTGTAGAAATGAACTTAGACTTAGTACCTCAACGTGAGACAGGGATGACAGCATATGAAATGATGCTATCTGAATCTCAGGAGCGTATGCTACTTGTTGTGAAAAAAGGTCGCGAAGATGAAATTAAAGCGATTTTCGATAAATACGATTTAGATGCTGTGGCAATTGGTCGCGTGACGGATGATAAAATGCTACGCCTTTTACATAATGGCGAAGTTGTAGCTGAAGTACCTGCTGATGCACTTGCAGAAGATGCACCAGTTTATCATAAGCCATCTACGGAGCCTGCTTACTATGCTGAGTTCCAGGCGATGGAAAACACAGAACCAGTGGTAACTGATTATAAAGAAACATTAAATGCACTTTTAAAAGCACCAACAGTTGCTTCAAAAGAGTGGGTTTACGATCAATATGATTATCAAGTTCGTACATCAACAGTCGTTGCACCAGGTTCGGATGCAGCAGTAATCCGCGTTCGTGGTACGAACAAAGGATTAGCGATGACTACAGACTGTAACTCTCGTTATATTTTCCTAGATCCAGAGGTAGGCGGTGCCATTGCTGTAGCAGAGGCGGCTCGTAATATCGTAGCCTCAGGTGGTACACCATTAGCGATTACTGACTGCTTAAACTTCGGTAATCCTGAGAAACCAGAAATCTTCTGGCAAATTGAAAAATCAGCTGATGGTATTTCAGCTGCTTGTACAGCACTGAATTCACCAGTAATCGGCGGTAATGTATCTCTTTATAACGAGCGTTCTGGTGAAGCGGTTTACCCAACACCGACTATCGGTATGGTTGGACTAATTGAAGATTTAGCACATGTGACAACTCAAGAAGTAAAAGCTGCTGGTGATGTAGTATTTGTGATCGGCGATACGAATACTGAGTTCGGTGGTTCGGAGCTTCAAAAGTTATTAAATAATGGGGTTATTTCAGGGAAAGCACCAGCTATTGACCTACAGATTGAGGCTGCACGTCAAGAAGCATTGCTTAAAGCGATTAAAGCTGGAATCGTACAATCTGCACATGATGTAGCAGAAGGTGGACTTGCAGTTGCGCTTGCTGAAACAACATTTAGCGCAAATGGCTTAGGTCTTGATGTGACATTAACAGGCTCTGCTACAACAGCATTATTCAGTGAAACACAATCTCGTTTTGTTGTGACTGTGAAAGAAGAAAATGCAGCTACATTTGTAGAAATGGTAAAAGACGCAAAGAAAATCGGTGTCGTAACAAACGATGCGCTTGTTAAAATCAACGGTGACAACGGTGTGCTTGTAGAAGGTACAGTGGAGGAATTCCGTTCTAATTGGAAAGGAGCAATCCCATGCTTGCTGAACTCAGAGGCTTAAACGAAGAATGTGGGGTGTTTGGTATTTGGGGCAACTCAAATCCAGCACACCTTAGTTATTACGGGCTTCATGCTCTTCAACACCGTGGTCAAGAAGGTGCTGGGATCGTCGTTTCTGACGGTCAGCATCTTCGCGCGGTGAAAGGCGAAGGACTAGTTAATGATGTTTTCAACGAAGAGAAATTAAAGGCAGTGGATGGAAAAGCAGCAATTGCTCATGTCCGTTATACGACTGCTGGAGGTGGCGGTATAGAAAATGTACAGCCGTTATTATTCCACTCCTCAACTGGTAGCCTTTCAATTGCTCATAACGGTAATTTAGTCAATGCGACACACTTAAAACAGTATTTAGAGCGCCAAGGGAGCATTTTCCATTCTAGCTCCGATACTGAAGTGCTAGCGCATCTTATTAAGAAAAGCTCGCATTCACCATTCCGTGCGAAGGTGAAAAATGCCCTATCGTTATTAAAGGGTGCGTATTCGGTCTTAATTATGACTAAAGATGAAATGCTTGTTGCACGTGATCCACATGGTTTACGTCCATTATCTCTTGGGAAGCTAGGAGATGGCTGGGTTGTAGCCTCTGAAACTTGTGCATTTGATTTAATAGGTGCAGAATTTGTTCGATCTGTTGAACCTGGTGAGTTATTAATTATTAACGATGAGGGTGTAAAATCTGATCGTTTTGTAGATATGGATAAACGTGCAATGTGCGCGATGGAGTACGTTTATTTAGCACGTCCTGATTCTGATATTGATGGTATTAACGTCCACATGGCGCGTAAACGTATGGGCAAACAGCTTGCTCGTGAATGTGCACATATTGAAGCTGATGTTGTAACAGGTGTGCCTGATTCAAGTATTTCAGCAGCAATCGGCTTTGCAGAAGAAAGTGGCATTCCGTATGAACTAGGTCTTATTAAAAACCGTTATGTAGGTCGTACATTTATCCAACCGACACAGGAATTACGTGAACGCGGTGTGAAAATGAAGCTTTCTCCAGTTGTTCAAGTCGTAAAAGGTAAACGTGTAGTGATGGTGGACGATTCAATCGTTCGCGGTACAACTTCAAGACGTATTGTAAAAATGTTAAAAGATGCAGGGGCTGCAGAAGTACATGTTGTCATTTCTTCACCACCGATGACAGATCCTTGCTATTACGGTATTGATACTTCAACACATGAAGAATTGATTGCATCTAGCCACAATGTAGATGAAATACGTGATGCTATAGGAGCCGATTCACTAACATTCCTTTCCGTTGAGGGTATGGTGGAGACGATTGCAAGACCATATGAAGATGAAAACCGAGGATTATGCCTAGCGTGCTTTACAGGTAAATATCCAACAGAAATTTTCCCAGATACAATCTTACCGCACGAAAAAGAACTATTACGTTAAGAAAAACATCTAAACACGTCTAGCGATGATAACAAATCTAGATTCAGATGTGCCAAGGCGATTTGGATGATAAGGAGGAACTCTGCGTGTCAAAAGCATATGAACAAGCAGGTGTAAATATTGAAGCAGGCTACGAAGCCGTAAAACGAATGAAGTCTCACGTTGAACGAACAAACCGTCTAGGTGTGATGGGCACGTTTGGTGGTTTTGGCGGTATGTTTGACTTGTCAGAACTAAATCTTAAGGAACCTGTTCTTATTTCAGGTACAGATGGTGTTGGGACAAAGCTAAAGCTAGCGTTTATGGTGGACAAGCACGACACGATTGGTGTGGACTGTGTAGCGATGTGTGTCAATGATATCGTAGCGCAAGGTGCTGAACCATTGTACTTTTTAGATTATGTAGCCCTTGGCAAGGCAGAGCCAGCGAAAATTGAGCAAATTGTAAAGGGTGTTGCAGATGGCTGTGTGCAATCTGGTGCGGCATTAATCGGTGGAGAAACTGCAGAGATGCCAGGTCTTTATGATGAAGATGAGTATGATTTAGCTGGTTTTGCAGTAGGAGCTTGTGAAAAATCAGCCATCGTAACAGGCGAGAAAATCGTAGAGGGTGACGTGCTTGTTGGTATTGCTTCAAGTGGGGTACATTCAAACGGTTACTCATTAGTGCGAAAAATTGTTTTTGCAGATAATCATTACGCAGTTGATTCGATTGTGGAAGGCTACGAGGATCTTGGTCCTATCGGGGAAGCCTTGTTAGTACCAACAAAATTATATGCGAAACCTGTACTTGCAGCTTTAAAAGCAGCAGACGTTCATGGCTGTGCACATGTAACTGGCGGTGGTTTTTATGAAAACCTACCACGTATGATGCCAGAAGGTTTAGCAACTGAAATTGACTTAGGGTCTTGGCCTGTCTTACGTATTTTTGAGTTTTTAAAAGAAAAAGGCCAGTTAGAGGACAAGGATTTATACAATGTCTTCAACATGGGTATTGGCTTCGTGTTAGCTGTACCAGCTGATGAAGTAGATAAAGTACTTGCTACTGTAGAAGCGAATGGTGAAAAAGCATACAAAATCGGTCGCGTTGTGAAAGGCGAGGGTGTTGTATTCAATGGCTCACATGATGGGAGCTTAGTGTAATGACGGCACCAACTAAAATTGCCGTTTTTGCTTCAGGTAGCGGCAGTAACTTTCAAGCTATTCAAGAGGCTATTGAACGTGGTGAACTACATGCAAAGATTGAACTTGTTGTCACAGACAAGCCTAGTGCATTTGTAGTGACACGTGCTGAGAACTATAATATTCCAGTGCTAGCTTTAAGTCCGAAAGAGTTTTCTTCAAAAGCAGATTACGAGACTGCTATTATCGAGGCTCTCCATAAATGTCATGTAGAATGGATTGTGCTTGCAGGTTATATGCGCTTAATTAGTAAAGTATTACTAACTGCATACCCACAGCGCATTGTGAATATTCATCCTTCATTATTACCGGCTTTCCCTGGGAAGGATGCTATTGGTCAAGCGATGGAACACGGAGTTAAGATTACGGGTGTAACCGTCCATTTTGTAGATGAAGGTATGGACACAGGGCCAATTATTGCCCAATCGGCAGTTCAAGTTGTTGAAGGTGACCGTGAGGCAACAGAAATGGCTATTCATAAAGAAGAGCATGGACTATATACAAAAGCTTTACAGCAATTATTAAAGTAATTCAGTGGTGAGGAGTTAGGTCTACTGGAACAATACAGCCTAACTCTACTCTATCAATAATAGCAAGACATATTCGTGGCAAACACGATGAAAATTGGTTCATCACCAAAAGTTGTGGATGACTTTTGTTAAAACGTCTACTATGAAAATAAGTTGATTGGAGTGGAGGCTGGGCGACTCCTTGGGGATTAGCGAATAGAGGAACGAAGGCTAAAACCATCACATCCTGTGATAACGCCTTCGTGACCAACATCGTGTTGGCCCGAGACCCTGGAACGAGCATCGCGAGTGAAGCGGCTCATCGGACGCCCCCAGGAAGCTCTGCTCTGCGCGAAAGCGAAGCGTCAGCGGCAAATGTTTTCATGTAGCGAAAGCAAAGCGACAGCTACAAAGCGCCCAGCCGGAACGGAAATCAACTACACGTTCTGGTGGTGATCCCAAAAATTAGGAGGATATTGTTGTGACAAAACGTGCATTAATCAGTGTTTCCAATAAAGATGGTATTTTAGAATTTGCTAAGGAACTAGTAGCATTAGGTTATGAAATTTTATCAACTGGTGGTACGAAAAAAATGTTACAAGACAATAATGTTGCCGTAACAGCAGTAGATGAAGTAACTAAATTCCCTGAAATTTTAGATGGTCGTGTAAAAACTTTAAATCCAATGATTCACGGTGGACTATTAGGAAAGTTTGACGATGCTTCTCATCAAGCGCAAATGAATGAGCATGGAATTGAGCCAATTGAGATTGTTTGTGTCAATCTTTACCCGTTTGTTGAAACAATTTCAAAGCCTAATGTAACTTGGGATGACGCTATCGAAAACATTGATATCGGTGGTCCAACAATGTTACGTTCTGCAGCAAAAAACCATCAATATGTAACAGTAATTGTGGATAGCAATGACTATGCGAACGTATTAGAAGAACTTAAAGCAAATGGTGCAACGACAATAGAAACACGTCGTAAGTTAGCTGCAAAAGTTTTCCGTCACACAGCCGCTTATGATTCATATATATCAAACTACTTAACAGAAGAAGAGTTTCCAGAAAGCTTAACAATGACATATGAATTAAAACAAAACTTACGCTATGGTGAAAATCCTCATCAAAAAGCAGCGTTCTATCAAAAACGTCTAGGCTCTGATTTTTCATTAGCTTATGCTACGCAATTACATGGTAAAGAATTATCATACAACAATATTCAAGACGGGAATGCCGCATTACAAATTGTCAAAGAGTTCGAAATGCCTGCAGCAGTAGCTGTAAAGCACATGAACCCTTGTGGTGTTGGAACTGGCGCAACATTAGAAGAAGCGTTTGATAAAGCGTATGAAGCAGATCCAACGTCTATTTTCGGTGGTATTATTGCTTTAAATATGGAAGTAGATGCAGCAACTGCTGAAAAATTAAGCCATATATTTTTAGAAATTATCATTGCACCTGCTTTCTCTCAAGAAGCACTTGATATTTTAACGAAGAAGAAAAATATTCGCTTATTAACAATTCCTTTCGAGCAAGCAAAACAAGACAAATTCAATGTTGTATCAGTCGAAGGTGGTCTTCTTGTACAAGAACCAGATCGCTATGGGTTTTCTAATGCAGATATTAAAGTTGTCACAGACCGTGAACCGACAGCACAAGAATGGGAAGCATTACAACTTGGCTGGGCAGTTGTGAAGCACGTTAAATCTAACGCGATCGTTGTTACAGATTCTCAAATGACACTTGGCGTTGGTGCTGGTCAAATGAACCGAGTTGGAGCAGCTAAAATTGCATTTGAGCAAGCAGGCGAAAAAGCAAAAGGTGCAGCGCTAGCATCAGATGCATTCTTCCCAATGAGCGATACTGTAGAAGCAGCTGCAGCGGCTGGTATTACAGCCATTATTCAACCGGGTGGCTCTATCAAAGATCAGGATTCAATCGATAAAGCTAATGAATACGGCATTGCGATGGTATTTACTGGCGTACGTCATTTCAAGCACTAAAATATCCAAAAACTAGACCGAGATGGGCAACATCTCGGTCTTACGCACAAAAAGGAGGATTCCCAAAAATGAAAGTATTAGTTATTGGAAGCGGCGGTCGAGAGCATGCTATCGCCAAACAATTTAGTATTTCACCATCTGTTAATAAAGTATTTGTAGCACCTGGTAATGATGGCATGAGGGGCGATGCGGAAATCGTTACTATTGATACTATGGATTTTGCAGGTCTTGCCCAATTTGCAAAAGAAAATGCAGTAGATTTAACCTTTGTAGGACCTGAGCAACCACTTGCTGAAGGCATAGTTGATTTCTTTACTGCTCGTGGTTTACGAGTATTTGGTCCAACAAAGTCAGCAGCACAAATCGAAAGCAGTAAATCATATGCGAAAGAAATTATGAATAAATATAATATCCCAACAGCAGCCCATGAAACGTTTACTGAAGCTGCAAAGGCTATAGCTTATATTAAAGAGCAAGGTGCACCAATCGTTATCAAAGCAGATGGTTTAGCAGCTGGTAAAGGTGTAGTTGTAGCAATGACTGAAGATGAAGCAATCGAAGCCGTAGAGGATATGATTGGAAACCAACGTTTTGGTGAATCATCTTCTCGTGTTGTCATTGAAGAATTCCTGGACGGAGAAGAATTCTCCTTTATGTCATTTGTCCATAAAGGTCAGATTTATCCAATGGTCATTGCTCAAGACCATAAACGTGCTTATGATGGCGATAAAGGACCAAATACAGGTGGTATGGGAGCCTATTCACCAGTACCTCAAATTTCACAAGAAGTAGTGGACGTTGCTTATCAAACAATTGTTGAGCCAACGGTAAAGGGTATGGAGACAGATGGTGTATCGTTTACAGGGATTTTATATGCCGGATTAATTTTAACGAAAAATGGTCCGAAAGTGATTGAGTTTAATGCACGCTTTGGAGATCCAGAAACGCAAGTAGTTTTACCACGTATGGCATCTGACTTTGGTGAATTTATGATGGCACTAATGGATGAAAAGCCATTCGATCTACAATGGTCTAAAGAAGCAATGCTTGGTGTGGTTATAGCTGCAGAAGGTTATCCTGGAGACGTTGAAAAAGGAAATACATTACCTAACCTAGATTCATTATCAGCTTCACACGCAGTATTCCATGCAGGTACAAAGCTTGTAGATGAGAACTTTGTTGGGAACGGTGGACGAGTATTATTAGTTGGCGCAAAGGCATCTACTTTAAAAGAAGCACAAGAAAAAGTATACGCTGGCATTGCAACTGAAAAATGGGATAAATTCTTCTATCGTAAAGATATCGGCTGGCGTACGTTTAAGTAGTAGTTGTGTAACTGATAAAAGTTGTAGACATTCTCGCAGCGTCACAGATGAGTCCTTGGAGCAAAGCGATTAGAGGAAGGAACGAAGGCTAAAAGCATCACGTCCTGTGATAACGCCTTCGTGACCAACATCGTGTTGGCCCGAGACCCTGCAGCGAAGCGAAGCGGCTCATCGAACGCCCCCAGGAAGCTCTGCTCTGCGCGAAAGCGAAGCGACAGCAACAAATCGCCCAGCTGGAACGGAAATCAACCCCTCGCTATGGTGATGGTCACTATAATTAATTATTTTTGTCATGCAGTGAAACTTCTTATTGTTTTCAAACGTAGGATTAAAAAGGGTGAAAGCCGTCTCAACAATACAGTTGAGACGGCTCCTTTGACTAAGAAGGATTTTGTGCTTTATTTGTAGAACTTTTACTTTCTGAGGAATTTTGATTTGAAGTGCTGGAGTCAGATTGCTTTGATGCAGTTGCATTTGATCCTGACGTATTTCCAGAAATAGCAGAGGAGAAATCCTTCATGAGTTTATCGATTTGTTCAGATGACATAGAATTTTGGCCGCTGAACATACTTTGCATAGAAGAGTTGCCGGTGCTATTGCTGTTGTTGTCGTTGTTGCTCATAGCACTCTCCATACAAGAGCTCAGTAAAGCTTTAGTTGGGCAATACTTAAAGATACCCTCAGCCATTTTAAAGGCACCAAATGCAATCATCAATCGACCTTTCGTACATTCAGGATTTCTTGAGACTTTAGCGATACCGAATGCCGTTAAACTTACACCCATTGCAAAGCGACAAAAGGCATTTTTTTCGTTTAAATTTGTTTCGTGCATCATATAATATTTCCTCCTTTAGTCATTGTGGAAAAAATAAAGCGGGGTGCACTTTGCTTTATGAAAGTGCTGTGTTACGATTGAAACAAGATGATTGCATAAAGCATTAATTTTATGAAAAAAAGCGTTTATGCAGTAGTAGTATGTGATTTCACGTAGGATTTACACAATGAAATTTTACGTAATTTAGGAAGGAGCGAATAGAATGGATCCAGTATGGAAAATTACAGAATTACGTCAGCAATTAGCTGTAATAGATGGTAAAAAGGCACCGGATATTGTATTAAAAAATGCACGTTATTTACATAGCATGCTCAAACAGTGGGTAGTAGGGAACATTTGGATTTTAGGAGATCGTATTGTCTATGCTGGTGACAGAATGCCTCCGTTATTAGAAGGAACAGAGGTGGTCGATTGTACGAATAAAACAATTGTACCAGGATATATTGAGCCACATGTTCATCCGTTCCAGTTATACCATCCGCAATCATTTGCTGATTTTTGTGGACAACTAGGAACGACAACTTTTATTTCAGACAATTTAAGCTTCGTTTTATCTTTAGAAAATAAGAAAGCGTTTTCAATATTGGATAATTTGAAAAAGCTACCGTTTTCATTTTATTGGTGGACTCGTTTTGATTCGCAAACTGAAATGGAACAGGAGGAAGAGATTTTTTCTAATACGTCCATTTTAGAATGGTTGGAACGAGATGATGTTTTACTTGGAGGAGAATTAACGGGCTGGCCGAGGCTGTTACATGGAGATGACCAAATGCTCTATCGTATGCAAATGGCTAAGGGCTATGGGAAAAAAATTGAAGGACACTTCCCTGGTGCATCAGAACGAACTTTAGCACGTATGAAGATACTTGGTGCAGATGGTGACCATGAAGCTATGACAGTGGAAGAAGTAGAGCGACGTATAATGCAAGGATATGCTGTAACGCTGCGTCATTCTTCAATACGTCCAGACTTACCAGATCTATTAAAGGGGATAGTCGAAAAAGAGCTACCTATTTTTGGTCATTTAATGATGACAACGGATGGCTCACCACCTGCTTTTCATGAGGATGGTGTGATGGATAAATGTATTCAAGTAGCCTTAGATGCAGGTGTAGCACCAATAGACGCTTATCAAATGGCTTCTTACAATGTTGCACGTTATTATAATATGTCCAACTTACATGGCTTTATAGCAACGGGTCGATTTGCCTCCCTTAATATTTTACAAGATGAATGGCATCCAGTTCCTGAGAGTGTACTTTCGAAGGGAGTTTGGCTAAAACGCGATGGAGAGCAAGTGCAAAAACTTGCTGAAATTGATTATTCAGCGTTACCTAAATTTGACTTAGATTTTTCATTAACGTCTCATGATTTTCAATTCTCGATGCCATTTGGAATTGAGTTGGTCAATGATGTTATTACGAAACCATATAACTCATTAATTACTAGAGAAGGTCAGCTTGCAGATCATGATGAATGTTATTTAATGCTCATGAATAGAGATGGCAATTGGCATGTTAACACGATGATTAAAGGTTTTGCTACTAGTGTTCAAGGATTTGCCTCATCTTATTCAAATACAGGCGATATTCTACTAATCGGAAAAAATAAAGACGATATGATCAAAGCCTTTGAAGAAATGAAGGCAATGCGTGGGGGTATTGTCCTTGTTGAAAAAGGCGAAGTAATTGCTACCGTTCCTTTAACAATTGGCGGTTTTTTATATGATGGAGATGTTAAGGAGCTAGCAGAAAAAGAGAAGTTCTTAAAACAAGCATTAGCGGATCGTGGATACCACTTAGGAGATGCAATTTATTCTTTACTATTCTTACAATCGACACATTTACCATATATCCGTATAACGCCAAAAGGGATTTTTGATGTTATGAAGAATAAGTTATTATTACCAGCAGTGATGCGCTAATTGAAGTTTTCCTATGGTTGATGTAATCGATAAAAGGAGAGTAATGCTTGTGTTCAAATCGAAGAAACTATTTATCGCAATGGCTTTTAGCACCTTATTAATAGGAGGATGTTCAAATGAATCTTCGGAAGTGAAGGAAGATGAAACAAACAAGGTTGACGATGGAACTGCTATTGAAGAGCCTGTTCAAGAAGCGGCATATGTTGCTCCGTTAACAGGTGAAGCTGTAAAGGAAGAAATTACGCAACGCCCAATTATTGTTACCGTTAATAATCATCCGAAAGCACGTCCACAATCAGGAATAGAAGCGGCTGATATCATTTATGAAATGCTGGCAGAAGGTGATGTTACGCGTTTATTAGCAGTTTATCAAAGTGAACTGCCAGAAAATGTAGGGCCTGTTCGTAGTGCTCGATCTTATTTTGTTGATCTTGCGAAAGGCTTTGATGCATTTTACGTAGCACATGGTTATAGCCCAGAGGCAAAATCGATGCTTGATAATAATGTAGTCGACAATATAAATGGTATGGAATATGATGGCATACTTTTTAAACGTTCAAAAGACCGTGTTGCTCCACACAATTCGTATATTACGTCTGAAAATATATTAAATGGAGCGAAAAAAGTAGGCGCTTCAATGAGTTACCATGAAAAAGTACGTGAGGCTTTTTATGAACCCGATGAACGTGGTAAAATAGGCAATGAAACAAGTCGAGTTGACATTTACTACGGAAATAGTGAGGATTTCCATAATTCGTATTTGTATGATAAGCAAAGTAATCGTTATGGACGACAATCGGCTGGCGTTGACACAAAGGATATTTTAACAGGTGATACATTATCATTTTCAAATGTTCTATTTTTTGAAATGAAACATCGAACGATTGATAATGAGGGGCGCCAAGAAATTGATTTAACTTCTGGTGGAAATGCGTATGTATTTCAAAATGGCTATATGAGAGAAGTCAAATGGGCTGATATTGATGGGATACCAATGGCTGTAGAAGAGTCTGGGGAGCTTGTGAAGCTAGTACCAGGGAAGTCTTGGGTTAATTTCGTACCAACTTCACCAGGGTTACAAGCAATGGTGAAAACGCAGCCTTAAAGGGAGGAAAATTGCATGCAAATCGAAAAAATTCGAGGGCATCAAACAGATCAATTATTTAAAGCAGTGTTAGAGCTGAAAGATATCGAAGAATGTTATAAATTTTTTGATGATTTATGTACGATTAGTGAAATTCAATCGTTGGCACAACGCTTTGAGGTTGCTCATTTACTACGTTTAAAGAAAACCTACGAATCCATTAAAAAGGAAACAGGTGCAAGTACAGCAACTATTTCGCGTGTACGTCGTTGCTTTGATTATGGGAATGATACATATGATGAAATGTTAGGTCGTTTGTATCCAGATGAAAAGCCGTTTCAAGCACCAAAAGAATAGTAGGTAAAGAGGCTGGGTAGAGTTAAAGTGTACCCTTTGTAAAGGACATTTTGAAAAAAAGCTAGGCAATCTTTTGAAGCTGCTGTCTGTATTTTGCAGGCGGCAGCTTTTTCAAGTTCCATTGCCCTCTATAATGGTTGTAATACATCATATAACTTTTCACTTCTCGTTTTACTTCTTCTAATGTTTCGCACGCTTTCAGGTTGGTTTCATCTTTAAAATGACCGAAGAAGGATTCTTGGGGGGCGTTATCCCAACAGTTTCCTCGGCGTGACATCGATTGCCCTAGTCCCATTTTCTTCACAAGTTTCTGGAATTGCGGATTCGTATAATGGAATCCTTGATCTGAATGAATAAATGCATCTTCTGTTAAATGGCGGTGTTTCTTCAATTGATGAAGTGTATTGAGGGCAATATCAATACTTAATGAAGACGACACTTCATACGCTAAAATTTCATTCGTTTCAGCGTCTTTAATCGTTGATAAATAAGCGCGTTTACTGCTTCCATACGTTAAATAGGTGATATCCGTCAGTAACACTTTTCCGGCCACACCCTGTTTAAAGTTGCGTTGTAATTCATTTGGGCACGTACGATGTTCTTTTGTTGCTTTTGCCATACGTCGAGCTGGATTCGCTTTTCGAATCGGGCAGATAATCTGATATTTTTTCATCACGCGGCGAATACGTTTCAGATTGTACGTAATTCCATATTGATTTTCTAACGTCATTTTAATTTGACGTGCTCCTTTTTTTCGCCCTCGGAAATGATACGCCTTTAAAATGATTTCCTTTACCACTTCATCTCCTTGTTCTTGTGCCATACGCTTCTGCGCTGATTTTTCTGAAAAATAATTGTAATAGCCAGACCGAGATACATCCATCACATCACATAGATAGCTGACTAAACGCTTTAATTTATACTTTTTTATCGTGTGATAGATGAGTTCAAATTTTAGTGTTGTAGCGATTTTTATTTCTTCTTCAACATCTGCCTTTCGAGTAGATCGACCTTTTTTAACAATTCATTCTCTGCTTCAAGTAATCGATTTCTCGCTTCTAATCGCTTCAATTTTTCTTCTAGTGTTAATTCTTTTTCAGATGGTCTACCTGAATTTGTTTTACGTGTATCTTGTAAACCTTCTACACCTGTTTTACGATAAGAAGCTCGCCAACGTTTGCCTGAAGATTCTATACGTTTTATACCGATTAATTCAACATCTAAACCCGCATTTTCAAAAATTTCTCTTGGGAATTTACCTTTTTCATTTTCCGCAATAAAATGACGTTTAAATTCGTCAGTATATGTGATAGCTTTTTCACTAACTGCATGCACATTTGGATTACATTTTAGTTGTTCTAGTTCTATTTTCGTAAAATATCTTTTGGTCATTTCACTCTACCTCAACATCTTTTTTCTCATTATAAACAAAAGTACCCTATAGGATAGACTTTTTTCAAAGTGTCTATCTTATAGGGTACAGTTTAAGTTTTTACCCAGTCTTTTTCATTTTTTTGTAGACAGTCATAAGCTATACTTGTAAACGAATAGATAGAAAATGATAGGTGGTAAAAATAGATGGATTATTTAGAATGGAGACATGTGTTCAAGCTAGACCCAGCTAAAGATATTTCAGATGAGGCACTAGAAAAAATTTGTGAATCAGGTACAGATGTTATTATAGTTGGTGGAACAGACGGTGTAACTTTAGACGGTGTATTAGATTTACTTGTTCGTGTAAGACGTTTTGAAGTACCAATAGCGCTTGAAATTTCTGCGATTGATTCGGTAACACCAGGTTATGACTATTATTTCATTCCAACCGTGTTGAATAGTGATGATCCAAAGTGGATTAAAAATTTACACCATGAAGCCATTAAAGAATATGGAGATATTATGGTATGGGATGAATTAGTCGCTGAAGGTTATTGCATTTTAAATCCGGATTGTAAAGTAGCGGAAGTAACGAATGCGAAAACTGATTTATCCATTGATGATGTCGTTGCTTACGCACGTTTGGCTGAAAATTTCTTTAGACTACCTGTATTTTATGTAGAGTATAGCGGTACTTATGGAGATATTGAAGTTGTAAGTGCTGTGAAAAATGAACTGAAAAATACTCGACTGTTTTACGGTGGTGGCATTACATCAGCTCAGCAAGCAGCAGAAATGGCAAAATATGCAGATACAGTAGTAGTTGGTAATATTATTTACGAAGATTTAAAAGCTGCACTTGCGACTGTTAAGGCTGTAAAAAATAATATATAATTTAACTTTTTCAGAAGGTGTCCAAACACCTTCTGAAAGAAGTTAAAGCCTCCGGCGGATGTCACGGAATCGGAAAGGAGTTCTTTGTGCAAGCACAAAGCCGATTCCGGACGCAATTATGCCGAGGCATAATTGATAAATAAACGTTTGTAAGGCGGTGCAAAATGGAGCAGTTAACGAAAAACTTATTAGCAGGTATGAACCCTGAGCAGGAAAATGCGGTCAAAACAACTGAGGGACCGCTTCTTATTATGGCTGGTGCTGGATCAGGGAAGACACGTGTATTAACACATCGTATAGCATACTTAGTAATCGAAAAAGAAGTATACCCATCAAAGATTTTAGCAATCACATTTACAAATAAAGCTGCACGTGAAATGCGTGAGCGTATTGATGGCATTCTTGGTAACGGAACTGGCGATAGTATGTGGGTATCGACATTCCACTCAATGTGTGTGCGTATTTTACGACGTAATATTGATCAGCTTGGGATATCACGTAACTTTTCAATTTTAGATTCTACTGACCAACTATCAGTTATTAAAAATGTTATGAAGGATGAAAATATTGATACTAAGCGTTTTGAGCCTCGTGCGATTTTAAATGCGATTAGTTCAGCAAAAAACGAATGTAAAACTGCGGACGATTATGCAAGTCAAATCAATGAAAATAATCCTTACGAAAAAACGATTGCCCGTGTTTATCAAGGTTATGAAAAAAGACTACGTCGCAATCAGTCACTCGATTTTGATGATTTAATCATGACAACTATTACATTATTCAACCGCGTACCAGAAGTGCTTGAATACTATCAAAATAAATTCCAATATATTCATGTAGATGAATATCAAGATACGAATAAATCCCAATATTTACTCGTTCAGTTGCTTGCTAAGAAATTTAAAAATATTTGTGTTGTAGGTGATTCAGACCAATCGATTTATCGTTGGCGTGGTGCAGATATTGGCAATATTCTTTCATTCGAAAAGGATTATCCGAATGCCAAGGCCATTATGCTTGAGCAAAATTATCGTTCAACAAAACGCATCCTACAAGCGGCAAATGACGTCATTCAAAATAATACAACACGTTATCCAAAAGAACTGCGTACAGAAAATGCAGAAGGTGAAAAAATTGTGTTGTACAAAGCGTATAACGAGCAAGAGGAAGCGCAATTCGTTGTACAAACAATCCAACAGCTTATTCAAAAAGAAGATCGTACATTTGATGACTTTGCGATACTATATCGTACAAATGCTCAGTCCCGTGTGATGGAAGAAGTGCTTGTTAAGTCCAATATGGCTTATCAAATAGTTGGTGGTACTAAGTTCTATGATCGTAAAGAGATTAAGGATTTACTTGCATACTTGCGCCTTATTGCCAATAATGATGATGATTTATCACTCGCTCGTATTATTAATGAGCCAAAGCGTAGTATAGGTGCAACTTCCTTTGAAAAAATGGCTCGTTATGCGATTGAACAGGATCGCTCTATTTTTGATGCTATGAATGATCTTGTATTCATGGGTCTTTCAGGGAAGGCTGCTAATTCAGCTGATCAATTTTATGCAATGATTAAAGGCTTTACAGAGATGCAAGAATATTTATCAGTGACAGAAATTGTAGAGCAGGTCATTGACAAATCTGGTTATCGCGCAATGCTACAAAACGAAAAGACGATTGAAGCGGAAAGTCGCTTAGAAAATATTGAAGAGTTTTTATCAGTAACAAAGGCTTTTGAAGAGCGTAGTGATGATAAAAGCTTAATCGCCTTTTTAACAGATTTAGCTCTAATTGCAGATATTGATGCACTTGATAAAGAGGACGCTTCGAAGGGCAACATTATTTTAATGACGATGCATGCCGCAAAGGGCTTAGAATTCCCTATTGTCTTTATCATTGGAATGGAGGAAAATATCTTCCCGCATTCTCGTTCACTTGATGATATGGATGAAATGGAAGAAGAAAGACGATTGATGTATGTCGGCGTGACGCGTGCCGAGGAACGTTTATATTTAACGAGTGCACAAAGTCGTACGATTTTTGGTCGTTCTAGCTATAACAATGTGTCACGTTTCTTAGGTGAAATTTCGGAGGATATTACAGAGTCAATATCTAAAGGTGGCTCGAAGCCTGAGGTTCCGTTTGCCTCTAGTAATCGTTCAGCAGGTAGCTATCAAAAACGTACACTTGGAGCGGTTCAGAAAACTCAGCCTGCAACAGCTCGTTTACAAACAACTGGTGGAGATCAATTTGGCTGGAAGGCTGGAGACAAAGCGATCCATAAAAAATGGGGAACAGGTATGGTTGTTAGTGTAAAAGGTGAGGGTGATAGTACAGAGCTAGATATTGCCTTTCCACAACCTATTGGTATTAAGCGATTACTAGCACAATTTGCACCTATTGAAAAAGGGTAAGCGGGGGAACTTAAATGAACGAAATCGAACAGCGCGTTGTGGAGTTAAATAAATTATTACACGAATACGGTCATGCCTATTACGTGTTAGATAAACCTGTCGTAGCAGATAGTGTTTATGACCAATTATTACATGAGCTTATTGCATTAGAGGAAGCGAATCCGTCACTCATTTACCCAGATTCACCTACACAGCGTGTTGGTGGAGCTGTGGTAGAAGGTTTTAAAAAAGTAACTCACGATTACCCTATGCTAAGTCTTTCAAACGCTTTTAATGAAGAAGACTTACGTGAATTTGACCGTAAAGTGCGTCAAGCAATCGGTGATAACTTTTCCTATGTTTGCGAGCTGAAAATTGATGGTCTTGCCATTTCATTAAAATACGAAAATGGCGTTTTTGTACAAGGAGCAACGCGAGGAGACGGTGTTGTCGGGGAAGATATTACAGCAAATTTAAAAACGATTCGGGCAATACCTCTTCGATTGAAGGAACCACTTACAATTGAAGTACGTGGTGAGGCGTATATGCCTAAAAAATCATTTGAAAAATTAAATACCCTACGTGCTGAAAATGGAGAAGAGTTATTTGCTAATCCGAGAAATGCAGCTGCTGGTTCTTTACGCCAGTTAGATCCTAAAATAGCAGCGAGTCGTCAGCTATCAACTTTCATTTATGCAATCGGGGGAGATGGCGAGGCATATGGTATTGACGGTCATGCAGAGATGCTCGATTATTTAGAGGGACTAGGTTTCCCATCAAACAAAGAGCGTCAACGCTGCTCAACGATTGAAGATGTACTAGCCTTTATCGAAAAATGGACTGAAAACCGTCCGAATTTAGCCTATGAAATTGACGGTATTGTTATTAAGGTGGATCGCTATGCGCAACAAGATGAGCTTGGTTATACAGCAAAGAGTCCACGTTGGGCAATTGCCTATAAATTTCCTGCAGAGGAAGTAGTGACAACATTACTTGATATTGATTTAACGGTTGGGCGTACAGGTGTTGTTACACCAACTGCTATTTTATCGCCTGTTCTAGTAGCGGGTACAACGGTTCAACGTGCATCATTACACAATGAGGATTTAATTCGAGAGAAAGATATTCGACTAGGAGATACGGTCATTATCCGAAAAGCTGGAGATATTATTCCACAAGTTGTAGGTGTAATATTGGAGCAGCGCCCTGAGGACTCAGTGCCATATGTAATGCCTGAAAATTGTCCTGTTTGTGATAGCGAACTTATTCGTATTGAAGGTGAAGTGGCATTACGTTGTGTAAATCCAGCATGCTTTGCACAAATTGCGGAGAGCATTAAATATTTCGTATCGCGTAATGCTATGAATATTGACGGTCTTGGTGATAAAGTCGTTGAGCAATTATTACGTGCAGATTTAATTCATGATATCTCTGATCTGTATCACTTAACTGTAGAACAGCTTGTCGAGCTTGAGCGTATGGGAGAAAAATCAGCGACGAATTTAGTCAATGCTATTCAGGCTTCCAAGGAAAATTCGATGGAGCGTTTACTAATTGGATTAGGGATACGACATGTTGGTGAAAAAGCAGCAAAAATTGTTTCAGAGGAGTTTGGAACGATGGAAGCGGTGATGGCAACAACAGAGGAGCAACTAGTGGCGATTCATGAAATCGGCGATAAAATGGCTTCATCACTTGTCGAGTATTTTTCAAATGAGGATGCTCGTGCAGTCATTGGGCGCCTTGCTGAAGTAGGCGTAAATATGACGTATAAAGGTAAAAAGATTGAGGTAACTGTAGGGGATAATCCGTTTGCAGGTAAAACAATCGTATTAACTGGTAAACTTGAGCAATTGACACGTAACGAAGCAAAGGCGAAAATAGAAGAGTTAGGCGGTATTGTTACAGGCAGTGTCAGCAAAAAAACGGATCTTGTCATTGCAGGAGCTGATGCGGGTTCTAAACTAACAAAAGCCGAGCAATTAGGTATTGAAGTTTGGAATGAAGACAGCCTGATCGAACAATTTAACCTCGTACAATAATGGAAAATATTATAGTTAAAGTATGCTGAATTGTCCTAGCCACTTGATGGAAAGTAGATAGATGTATATGTCTTTTTCGGTCCATAGGTGGTGTGAACAATTCGTTAAGCAGAATTTTAATTTCAGTAAAGGAGTACTAAGATAATGAAGTCATTTCGACTCATTCCAGCAATTGTCGCTGCTGCAATGCTAGTCGGCTGTGTGCCTTCTAATAAGAAGGAAACAGAGCTTACACAGGAGACGCAACAGGAAAAAGCGGAAACAACAATTATTCCAAGCTTACAGATTGATGAATCATATTATAGAACGCTAACTCCTTACAAACAAAGTGCTAGCAGAGGATTAGTAGTTTCAAATATTTTTACAAAATATGATATGAAGGAAGTTGAAACAGGTTTAATGCGTCTTTCTCAAAATGAGTTTGATACAGAAAACTACTTCTTCCAAGAGGGGCAATATTTAGCGGAAAGCACAGTGAAAGATTGGCTTGCACGTAGTTCACAAACGAAGGATGGTTTAAATCCTCCAACGACGGACTCAATGCCAGCAGAAGAACGTGCAACAAAGGCTCCAATCTATTTATCACATATTGTTGAGCAAAATTATTTAACAAAAACTAGTGATAACAAAGTAAAATTAGGCGGTATTTCGATAGGACTTTCCTTAAACTCTATTTATTACTATCAAAAAGAAAAATATGGGGAGTACTACGAGAAGCCAATTGAGGAGGCAAAACTCGTTGAGCAAGGAAAGAAAATGGCCGCTGAAATTGTGTCCCGCCTAAGAGCTCAAGATGAATTAAAAGATATACCGATTGTAGTAGGCTTGTTTAAACAAAAAGCTCGCAATGACATTATTCCAGGAACGTATTTTAGCTATGGCGTAGCAAAAGCAGGACAAAACGACGTAGCTGATTGGAAAGGTATTGACGAGGAATATGTTCTATTCCCAACTAGTGAATCACAAGATGTATACCGAGATGTTAGCAATAACTTTAAGAATTTTAAACAAGATATAGATAAATACTTTTCTAACTATACTAGTGTAATAGGAACAGGCTTCTACAAAGATAAAAAAATTCAAAAGTTAACAATTGAAGTGCCTATCCAATTCTACGGCAAGTCTGAAATTATAGGGTTTACTCAATATTTAACAGGTGTTCTAATCAATCAATTTGATAACATCAATGTTGAAGTAAATATTACCTCAATAAACGGTCCAGAGGCATTAATCGTAAAGAATTCCGGCGAAAAGGAACCATACGTCCATATCTATTAATTTATAGTCAGCCACGTGCTGACTATATTTTTTTTTGGAAGAAAAATGAGATTTGTTCGTTGTAAGAAATCAGAGTGATGGATAGACTTTTTAGAGCGACGGATAACGTCTTCAAGGCGACGGAAGAAAAACGGGCGACGGATGGACGCCCGAAGTGACGGATAGAAGAGCGAAAACGACGGAAAGAATTGCCGAAGTGACGGATAGAAAGGCGGAAACGACGGAAAGATCGCTGGATCGACGGATAAAGTCTTCGAAGCGACGGAAGAAAAACGGGCGACGGATGGACCCACCGAAGCGACGGATAGAAGAGCGAAAACGACGGAAAGCATCGCTAGATCGACGGATAAAGTCTTCGAAGCGACGGAAGAAAAACGGGCGACGGATGGACGCGCCGAAGTGACGGATAGAAAAGCGGAAACGACGGAAAGAATCGCCGGATCGACGGATAAAGTCTTCGAAACGACGGAAGAAAAACGGGCGACGGATGGACGCGCCGAAGTGACGGATAGAAAAGCGGAAACGACGGAAAGAATCGCTGGATCGACGGATAAAGTCTTCGAAACGACGGAAGAAAAACGGGCGACGGATGGACGCGCCGAAGTGACGGATAGAAAAGCGGAAACGACGGAAAGATCGCTGGATCGACGGATAAAGTCTTCGAAGCGACGGAAGAAAAACGGTCGACGGATGGACCCACCGAAGCGACGGATAGAAGAGCGAAAACGACGGAAAGAATCGCTAGATCGACGGATAAAGTCTTCGAAGCGACGGAAGAAAAACGGTCGACGGATGGACCCACCGAAGCGACGGATAGAAGAGCGAAAACGACGGAAAGAATCGCCGAAGCGACGGATAAAGTCTTCGAAGCGACGGAAGAAAAACGGGCGACGGATGGACGCCCGAAGTGACGGATAGAAGAGCGAAAACGACGGAAAGAATCGCCGGATCGACGGATAAAGTCTTCGAAGCGACGGAAGAAAAACGGGCGACGGATGGACGCGCCGAAGTGACGGATAGAAAAGCGGAAACGACGGAAAGAATCGCTGGATCGACGGATAAAGTCTTCGAAGCGACGGAAGAAAAACGGTCGACGGATGGACCCACCGAAGCGACGGATAGAAGAGCGAAAACGACGGAAAGATTCCCCTGAACGATGGAAAGAGAGATCGCAACGACGGAAGCCCTCCTCGATTTGACAAATAATAGAGAGCACAGCACACAATTCATGCCCTTCACCCGAAAAGCGCAATCTATATGAAGGACTCTAAAGGTGGCCCTTAAAGACAACACTTCGTCATAGTAGTGAAAGTTTCTTTATTTTTGGTGAAAGTTGTGATTTTTAATATGAAAAATGTTATGATTACTTGCATGGTTAACTTTATTCAACCCTATTGTTATCGACTAAAACAATGAATTGAGTGAGTATTCGGAGGTGTGGAAAAATGGCAAAATTAACAAAAGAAGAAGTTAAGCACGTTGCAAATTTAGCACGTCTTGCAATTACTGAAGAGGAAGCAGAGAAATTTGCTGAACAGCTTGGTAAAATTACGGACTTCGCAGAGCAACTAAACGAGTTAGATACAACGAATGTTGAACCAACAACTCATGTTTTACCACTAGTAAACGTAATGCGTGAAGATGTGGCAACAAAAGGCTTAGACCGTGAAGTAATGATGTTAAACGTAAAAGAACAAGAAGATGGTCAAGTAAAAGTACCAGCTATCATGTAATACTAAAACATAGGAGGATCCCTCATGACGTTATTTGAACGTTCAGCAAAGGAGCTACAAGCTGACATTAAAGCGGGTAAGCTAACAATCGCTGATTTAACAAAAGAAGCATACGAACGAGTTGCGAAGCTTGACGGCGATGTACAAGCTTTCCTTGCTTCAAACGAAGAAAAAGCAACTGCACAAGCAGTTGAAATGGACAAAGTGCCATTTGAAGAGCGTGGACCACTTTTCGGTCTTCCTATCGGTGTTAAAGACAACATCGTGACAGAAGGATTAGAAACTACTTGTGCTTCTAAAATCTTAGAAGGCTTTATGCCAATTTACGATGCAACAGTAGTTAAAAAACTACGTGAAGCTGGTATGGTCACTATCGGTAAATTAAACATGGACGAGTTTGCAATGGGTTCTTCAAACGAAAACTCATACTATAAAACAACAAAAAATCCATGGAACTTAAACCACGTACCAGGTGGATCTTCAGGTGCGTCTGCAGCAGCAGTAGCAGCAGGTGAAGTACCATTCTCACTTGGTTCTGATACAGGTGGTTCAATCCGTCAACCAGCAGCATACTGCGGCGTTGTAGGGATGAAACCTACATATGGTCGTGTATCTCGCTTTGGTTTAGTTGCATTTGCATCTTCTTTAGATCAAATCGGGCCTATTACTCGTAATGTTGAAGATAATGCTCTATTACTTGAAGCAATTGCAGGATTAGATCCAAACGATTCAACTTCTGCAAACGTAGAAGTACCAAACTACACAGCAGCCCTTACTGGTGATGTAAAAGGTTTACGTATCGCTGTGCCAAAAGAATTCCTTGGTGAAGGTGTTGGCGAAGCAGCACGTCAATCAGTGCTTGATGCATTAGAAGTATTAAAAGGCTTAGGTGCTACAGTAGAAGAAGTATCACTTCCTCATTCGAAATACGCACTTGCAGCATACTATATTCTTTCTTCTTCAGAAGCGTCTTCTAACCTTTCTCGTTTCGATGGTATCCGTTATGGTTTCCGTGCAGAAAATGTTAATAATTTGATGGACCTTTATAAAGAAACACGTGCACAAGGCTTTGGCGATGAAGTAAAACGTCGTATCATGCTTGGTACTTACTCACTAAGCGCAGGTACGTATGATGCTTACTACAAAAAAGCTCAACAAGCACGTACACTTATCAAAGCAGACTATGACAAAGTATTTGAAGACTTTGACGTAATCATTGGACCAACTTCTCCAACACCAGCATTTAAAATTGGTGAAAACGTCGATGATCCAATGACGATGTATGCAAATGATATTTTAACGATTCCTATGAACTTAGCTGGTGTGCCAGCCATTTCAATTCCATGTGGCTTTGAAAATGAACTGCCATTAGGCTTACAAATTATCGGTAAATATTTCGACGAAGCAACAATTTACCGTGTAGCTCATGCTTTTGAACAAGCAACGGAGTTCCATAAACAAGTTCCTCAAATTTGGGAGGGAAAATAACATGAACTTTGAAACAGTCATTGGTTTAGAAGTACACGTTGAGTTAAAAACGAACTCAAAAATCTTCTCACCAGCACCAGCTCACTTCGGTGCTGAACCAAATACAAATACTACAGTTATCGACCTAGGCTATCCTGGTGTCCTTCCTGTACTTAATAAAAATGTTGTAGATTTCGCAATGCGTGCAGCACTTGCACTTAACATGGAAATCGAGCAAGAAACAAAATTTGACCGTAAAAACTACTTCTATCCAGATAATCCGAAAGCTTATCAAATTTCTCAATTCGATAAACCAATCGGTAAAAACGGCTGGATTGATATCGAGGTTGACGGCTATACAAAACGTATCGGTATTACGCGTCTTCATATGGAAGAAGATGCTGGGAAGCTTTCTCACTCTGGTGACCATTCTTTAGTTGACTTTAACCGTCAAGGTACACCACTTGTAGAAATCGTTTCTGAACCAGATATTCGTACAGCAAACGAAGCGTATGCTTACCTAGAAAAATTAAAATCAATTATCCAATATACAGATGTATCTGACTGTAAAATGGAAGAAGGTTCACTACGTTGTGACGCTAACATTTCAATTCGTCCATATGGTCAAGAAGAATTTGGTACGAAGACAGAGCTTAAAAACCTTAACTCTTTCAACTATGTTCGCCGTGGTATAGAGCACGAGGAATTACGCCAAGCTGATGTTCTTCTTTCAGGTGGGGTAATTGAGCAAGAAACTCGTCGCTTCGATGAAAAAACAGGTAAAACAATTCTTATGCGTGTGAAAGAAGGAACAGATGATTATCGTTACTTCCCAGAGCCAGACTTAGTTCGTCTATCGATCTCTGATGAATGGTTAGAGCGAGTTAAATCAGAAATTCCAGAGCTTCCAGATGCTCGTAAAAAACGCTATGCTGAAGAATTAGGCTTAACTCCATATGATGCAGGAGTTCTTGTTATTTCAAAAGAAATCTCAGACTTCTTCGAGGCTATGGTAGTTAAAGGTGCAGATGCAAAGCTTTCAGCAAACTGGCTAATGGGTGATGTTTCTGCATACTTAAATGCAGAACAAAAAGACCTTAAAGATACTGCATTAACACCAGAAAACCTTGCGGAAATGGTGAAATTAATTACTGACGGTACAATTTCTTCTAAAATTGGTAAAAAAGTATTTGCTGAATTAGTAGAAAATGGCGGTTCTGCAGCAGAAATCATTAAAGCAAAAGGTTTAGTTCAAATTTCTGATGAAGGTGCATTACTTGCTATCGTTACAGAAGTTCTGGACAACAATGCACAATCAATCGAAGACTTCAAAAACGGTAAGGATCGCGCTATCGGCTTCTTAGTTGGTCAAATTATGAAAGCTACTAAAGGTCAAGCGAACCCACCAATGGTCAATAAATTATTACAACAAGAAATTGCAAAACGTTAATTGCGATTGCAAAAAGGCCAAGAAAGCAAATTTGTTTTCTTGGCCTTTTATTCTGTAAATCAATACATATAAAAGACTCTTTGGGGTATCTATACAAGATAAATGCCATGACAAGCAAAATTTTGAAGCAGGCAGTATGGAAATATACTCATCACCAAAAGTCGCTAAAACGTATGTCATTTGAATAAGTAGATTTCAGTTCGTACTGGACGCTCCCAGTTAGAACTGAAGTCAATTTAGACTAAAAAATACCAAATTAACACTTAATAGTTGTCTTAAAAGCGTATTCATAGCAAAATATAGAATAGAACATGATAAAACAACTTTAGGAGGTCAATCAATGAAAACTGAACAACAATATTTCAATGTCGCGATTTCGATTCAACAATATATGGATAATATGACGACGTTAAAAGAGGAAAGCTTCCGTATTTATGATGGCTTCGAAGTGCCACTAAACGATGGCTTTATCGAATTACTGAAGAACAAGCAACCAAAAATTTTAACAATTACTGAGGACTGGTGCGGGGACGCAATGTTAAACAATCCAGTTATTCGTCGAGTTGCAGAAGCAGCAGGATTAGAAATGCGCGCAGTACTACGTGATGCTGATACAGATTTAATTGATCGCTATTTAACAAACGGTGGCCGTGCAATCCCGATTTATATTTTATTAGATGATGCTGGTCAGGTTGTTGGAAAATGGGGTCCACGTGCACCGGAATTACAGGAACTAGTAGTGAGTAAACGAGCTACTTTACCTGATAAAGAAGATCCTACATTTGAAGATGCACAAAAAGCGCTATATGCTGAAATTCGTGAAGAAAATATAACGAATAAATCATATTGGACATTTGTTTATGAGGATTTTAAAAAGCAAGTAACAGCTGTATTACAATAATTGAAAATCGTAAGGCTGCATGTCAGAAAATGAGGACATGCCTGCTTTTATTGACTATTGGAAGCTAATGCAACATTTAAACGAATAATTCGTTGGAAGAAATAGAATCTTATGAAGCAAAGAAGGTATGTTATGAAACGAGCAAGAATCATTTATAATCCTACATCTGGGCGTGAAGTGTTTAAAAAGCATCTACCAGAAGTATTGGCGAAATTAGAGGTAGCAGGCTATGAGACATCTTGTCACGCAACAACTTGTGAAGGTGATGCAACCATTGCAGCAAAAAATGCAGTTGAACGCGGCTTTGATATAATCATTGCAGTTGGTGGAGATGGTACATTAAATGAAGTTGTTTCAGGTGTGAGCTCATTTGAGAACCGCCCGAAAGTAGGTTTAATTCCGATGGGCACAACAAATGACTTTGCCCGTGCCGTGCATATTCCGCGAAATATTGATGCTGCCGTTGAAATCATTATTAAAGGCGAAACGTTGCCGGTTGATGTTGGCTTATTAAATGGGGAACGCTATTTCATCAATATTGCCGCTGGCGGACGTATTACAGAGTTAACTTATGAAGTGCCAAGTAAAATGAAAACAATGCTAGGACAGCTAGCATATTACCTAAAAGCAGTAGAAATGATCCCATCAATTAAAGCTTCCCATATGCGTATCGAATATGATGGCGAAGTGTTTGATGGAGATGCCATGATGTTTTTATGCGGCTTAACAAATTCAGTGGGTGGCTTTGAAAAGCTTGCACCTGATGCAAGTATTAATGATGGCTACTTTACTTTAATAGTATTGAAAAAAGTAAGCCTGCCTGAATTTATTCAGCTTGCCGCAATGGCATTAAGAGGCGAGCATTTGAATGATGGCCGTGTAATTTACAAAAAGGCAAGTGTCGTAAAAGTATCTACTGAAGATGAAATACATTTAAACTTAGATGGTGAGTATGGTGGGGATGCGCCTGCTACATTTGAAAACTTAAAGCGCCACATTGAAATTTTTGTTCCACTAGAAGATATTCGTGAGGATGACCGTGTTTAATAACACATTAGAACAGGGTGCTCTCAATTTAGGCGGGAGCCTTGTTCTGTGGATAAAATCGGTAAGATATCCATTTGTAGAGCTATATTTTACATGTAATTGATATTGTGAATGAATTAAGAAAAATAATTGGCAAATGTGCGTATATTACTTGAACAAAATTTGAAACCTTTATAATAGGCCGAAATTCCGGTCCATTATAAAGGTTTTTTTCGTTGCAATAGTGGAAAATGGGAAAGAGATAAGGGAAAGGAAGTGTTGCCTTTGTATAAGTCACAGGAAAGAAAGCTCATTTGGCTAAGCTTTAGTGTTGCAATTATTATGCTACTTTCCATACTTGGAAGAATATTTGGAGGTTAGGGGGGCAATGAAATGGTGAATGAATCAGCAGTCTTTTGGAGTAGAGCATTAACAGAGTTAACTTTATCGTTCCATATTATTTATGCAACGATTGGTGTTGGTGTCCCGTTAATGATTATGATCGCCCAATGGACTGGGTATAAAAAGAATGATGAGCACTATATTTTAATGGCAAGACGTTGGGCACGAGGTTTTGTTATTACGGTTGCAGTCGGAGTTGTTACAGGGACAGCAATTGGCTTACAGTTATCTTTACTATGGCCGAATTTTATGCAGCTTGCCGGTCAGACAATTGCATTACCACTTTTTATGGAAACGTTTGCATTTTTCTTTGAAGCCATCTTTCTAGGCATTTACCTATATACTTGGGATCGCTTCGATAGTCAGAAGAAGCATATGTTACTGTTAATTCCGGTTGCAGTCGGTGCATCGATGTCAGCAGTGTTTATAACAATTGTCAATGCGTTTATGAATGCGCCACAAGGATTTGATATTGTGGACGGACAGCTTGTGAATATTCAACCATTTTTAGCAATGTTTAACCCAGCAATGCCGACAAAGGTAGCGCATGTTCTCGTTACAGCCTATATGACTTCCGCATTTGTGTTAGCATCAATTGCAGGATACCGTATGCTTAGAGGTTCTAAGCACATATATCATAAAAAATCTTTATTACTACTTATGAAGATAGGTCTGATTTTCTCCATTGCATCAGCGATTATTGGAGACTTTTCAGGAAAATATTTAGCAGAATATCAGCCAGAAAAACTAGCTGCAGCTGAGTGGCATTTTGAAACTGAAAACAAAGCTTCCCTTATACTATTTGGTGTATTAGAAGGAGAAGAAGTAAAATACGCTATTAAAGTACCTTATGCTTTAAGCGTTTTAGCACATAATAATCCAAATGCAGAGGTAATTGGATTAGATCAATTTGCTGAAGAAGATCGACCACCACTATATATTCATTACCTCTTTAATATTATGGTGTTTATTGGAATGTTCATGGCGCTCGTTTCACTACTTTATGTAACCGGGAAAGCACGTGATTGGCATTTTATTCATTCACGTTGGTTTAGATGGATTGTTGTTGCAGGCGGACCACTTTCCATTATTGCGATTGAAACAGGATGGTGGCTTGCTGAAGTAGGGCGACAGCCTTGGATTTTATATGGATTAATGCGAACACCAGAAGGGGCCACGACAAGTGATCATGTAGATTTAATGATGCTATTGTTTACAGGAGTGTATGCCGTATTAGGAATAGGAAGTATGGTAGTGTTGATTCGTATGTTCAAAAAGAATCCAATTGAGCGAGAAATAGAAGATCGCCATGCTGATAAAGGCGGTGACATCTTATGACATTAGAGATTTTAGGTATTTCTGTTTTATGGATTTTCTTATTTGGCTATGTCATTGTAGCTTCAATCGATTTTGGTGCAGGCTTCTTTAATGCCTACAGCCTACTCATCGGAAAAAATCATATTTTAACGAATATTATTAAGCGTTATCTATCACCAGTTTGGGAAGTAACCAATGTCTTTTTAGTATTCTTCTTTGTTGGGATTGTTGGATTTTTCCCACAAACAGCTTTCTATTATGGAACGATATTACTTGTTCCAGTTAGTATTTCGCTAGTGCTTCTTGCAATACGAGGCTCCTATTATGCGTTTGAATCATATGGCGCACGTGGACATATCGGTTACACACTGACATATGGGGTAGCAGGCTTGCTCATTCCAGCCTCACTCTCTGTTGTATTTGCGATTGCTGCTGGTGGCTATGTTGATATTGTTAATGGGCAACCAGTCTTGAATTACTGGACATTGTATACGAGCCCATTTGCTTGGAGTATTGTCGTGTTAAGCATTGCGGCTGTTCTTTATATTTCAGCTGTGTTTTTAACTTGGTACGCTCATAAAGCAAAGGATAAAGAAGCCACAAATTTAATGCGAAGATATGCACTTGCTTGGGCGGTGCCTTTAATGGTGAGTGCAATCGGCATTACGTACGAAATGAAATTCATCAATCCTGAAAGTTACGATAATATGGTCAATTTATGGTGGATGTTCGTCATTTCAGCCGTGTTATTTATTATTACTGTAGTGTTAATATGGATGCGAAAAAATTACGGTCTTGCGGTTGGATTATTGATTGCCCAATTTGCAGTGGCGTTCTTCGCATATGGTATCGCACAATATCCATATTTACTATATCCTTACTTAACAATTTACGATAGCTTTACAAGTACACAAATGGCGATTGCACTCGTCATTGCGTTTATTTTAGGACTGTGCTTGCTTATTCCATCACTGTTCTTGTTGTTGAAATTATTCCTATTCAACAAAAATTACGTGACCGGAAAAGAAGACAATCACGCATAGGAGGGATAAAACTATGGCAAGTTTTCTAATGTTTTATGCGCCATTTATAGTCGTCATTCTTGGGATAGCTGCTGCTTTCTGGTGGTCACCTAGAGACTATCACACAGCGAGGAAAGAGGGGAAGAGTCGCGAATAGCGGCTCTTTTTTCTACTCATGTAAAGTGGAGAGGTCTCCGTTTTGGTGCATGGGAAGGAAGAGCTTATTACTTTTTTGTTTGCCTGAGCAGTTTGGGAGGAGAGCGGATCACATTCTGGTTTTACCCGAGCAGTTTAGAAGTAGACTAGATCACTTCCTCGTCATACCCGAGCGGTTAATATTAAGCCTTGTTCTTTTTTCATCCGCCACAACATGCTACAATAAAGAGATTGAAATGGAGGATGTACGAATGTCAGCACCCGTGAAAAAGAATGACCGACTAACAGTTTATATAGAAGATTTAACACATGATGGCAATGGCGTCGCAAAGGTCGATGGCTATCCATTATTTATCCAAGGTGCACTTCCTAATGAAACGGCGGAAGTACATGTTTTAAAAACGTTAAAAAATTACGGCTTTGCGAAGGTTGCAGAAATTCTAAAGCCGTCACCAGACCGTGTAGATGCACCTTGTGAATATTTCAAGCAATGTGGTGGCTGCCAATTACAGCACCTGTCTTATGAAGGACAGTTAAAATGGAAAGAAAATATGGTGCGTAATGTCATGCAGCGCATTGGTAAGATTGATGCACCTGTCTTACCTGTGAAAGGCATGGAAGAGCCTTGGCATTACCGAAATAAAGCACAAATACCTTTCTCCTCAAATGAAGCAGGACAAGCAATTGCTGGCTTCTATAAAACGAAATCTCATAGCATTGTGGACATGGAGCGTTGCTTAATTCAGACAGGAGAAGCAGACGCTATTCTAGCAGGCTTGAAAAAGGAATTAGCTGCTATCGGTATTCGACCATATAACGAGGTATCGCATGAGGGAATGCTACGTCACGTAGTTATTCGTAAAGCACGAGCAACTGGTGAAGTTATGGTTGTTCTTGTAACTAAAAAGAAAAAATTTCTACAAAAAGAAGCCGCTGTTGCGACAATTAAGAAACTTGTCCCGAACGTAACATCAATTATGCAAAATGTAAACAGCGACAAAACGAACGTTATTTTCGGTGATGAAACCGTAAACCTGTGGGGCAAGGACGTTATTATTGATACAATTGGCGATGTGCGTTTTGAAATTTCTGCTCGTTCATTTTATCAAGTAAATCCTCAGCAAACGGAAGTTCTTTACAAACAAGCATTGGACTACGCTGACTTACAGGGTGATGAACGAGTAATTGATGCTTACTGTGGTATAGGCACAATTTCATTGTTCCTTGCGCAAAAAGCAAAGGCTGTTATGGGTGTAGAAATTGTATCGCAAGCTATTGAAGATGCGAAGCGCAACGCGGAATTAAATGGTTTTACTAATACGTATTTTGAGGCAGGTCCAGCCGAGGAAGTAATCCCACGCTGGTATAAGGAAGGTAAAGAAGCGGATGTTTTAGTAGTTGACCCACCGCGTAAGGGCTGCGATGAGGCGCTTCTAAAGACAATTTTAGAACAACGTCCTAAGCGAGTTGTTTATGTGTCCTGTAACCCAGCTACACTAGCACGTGACCTTCGCATTTTGGAGGATGGGGGCTATCAAACACAGGAGATTCAACCTGTGGATATGTTCCCGCATTCGACGCATGTGGAGGTTGTTACGGAACTAACTCTAAAGGAGCGATCATAATGGACGCAGCAAAAAAATGGCTCTCTATCCCGAAAGATATCAGAGAAATGCTCGTGAAAAACGTATTTTGTGGCAATTGTGGTGTAACGGCAATTGTGAAATACACGATACAAGAGGGAGAATATGCCCCTGTATTGAAGGGGAAGTGCAAGACTTGTGGTAGGGATGTTGCTCGGGTGATTGATTAGTAAATGATAGAACTCTGAAAGGATGGAGTGAATATTCCATCCTTTTTGTGTAAGCATGGAAGGGTAATCTTATGCTTGAATAGAAGAGGTTACTTTTGATATATGTGATGAAAATTAACACCTCATAATTGGTATCAGAACATGATAATAGGCAGTCCAAGAACGTGGGTTTGATACCAAATGGTTTATAATTCGATTGATTTATGATATTCAGGACCGATTTTCGTTAAAATAAACATTACCGATTTTCACAAATTATCAATAATAATCAGTTATTTAGCGTGAGATGAGTGTAAAAGAAGTGGAACTTTGGGCTTTATATTTTATGACCAAGAGTTTGAAGATGTATCGATAGTGAGAGGAATTGAGTTTGAAATGATAGATAATTTTTGGCGTGATTTACCACGACCATTTTTTGTACTTGCACCAATGGAAGATGTGACAGATGTTGTTTTTCGTCACGTAGTAAGTGAAGCTGGCCGACCGGATGTATTTTTCACAGAGTTTACAAACTCGGATAGCTATTGTCATCCAGAGGGCATGAAAAGTGTGCGTGGCCGTTTGATTTTTACAGAAGATGAACAGCCAATGGTGGCACATATTTGGGGGGATAATCCCGAATATTTCCGTCAAATGAGTATTGGTATGGCAGAGCTGGGATTTAAAGGAATTGATATTAATATGGGCTGCCCTGTACCGAATGTGGCATCGAGAGGGAAAGGTAGTGGCCTTATCCTGCGTCCAGATGTAGCGGCAGAGCTTATTCAAGCAGCAAAAGCGGGCGGACTGCCTGTCAGCGTGAAAACACGACTTGGCTTTAGCGATGTAAATGAGTGGGAGGAGTGGCTAACGCATATTTTAAAACAGGATATAGCGAACCTTTCTATTCATTTACGTACAAGAAAGGAAATGAGCCAAGTAGATGCGCATTGGGAGCTAATTCCGGAAATCAAAAAATTACGTGACCGTATTGCACCAAATACGCTACTAACAATCAATGGAGACATTCCTGACCGTCAAACTGGGCTGCAACTTGCTGAACAATATGGTATTGATGGTGTTATGATTGGGCGAGGTATATTTAAAAATCCTTTTGCTTTTGAAAAGGAACCAAAAGAGCATAGCAGTAAAGAGTACCTTGATCTTTTAAGACTGCAGCTTGATCTTCAAGATCAATATGCGGAAGAACTACCACGTTCAATCACAGGGCTTCATCGATTTTTTAAAGTTTATGTCAAAGGGTTCCGTGGAGCTGGTGAATTAAGAAATCAATTGATGAACACGAAATCAACAGATGAAGTGCGTGCATTGCTTGATAACTTTGAATCAAACAATGTGGATTGACTATGGACGGTAGATAGAAAAGAGGGGCAAAGAACCCCTCTTTTCTGTTGCCTAATTCAGTTTTGTTTTCAAAGTTACGTATAAAAATCTCTGTTGATGGTTGGCTCAAAATAATCCCCCTCTTAGTAGTAGAAGATTTCGCAGGTTAAAAGGCTAGCTATGCGAGCCCCCCTTAATAATTTTGTCCTGTATTATCATTTATTTACTAATAAAAACCTGTGTTTTGAATGTTATTTCCATAATTTAGTCATCCTATCAATCTATAATTATTCTCTCCATCATGAATGTATTCGCAGTTTGATTGCAATTACATTTCTTGTACTTCAACGATCAGTATAAAAATTTTATATCTCTATTTTCTAAGAGCTGAGGTGATTTTCCTTACTAAAAGTATTGCTTTTTCAATAATAATCTTATAGAATGTAGAACGATATAAATGAACGAAATAAATTTCCTTTAATACGGTCCAGAGAGGCTGAAAAGGGCTACATGATATTTTTAAAGCTAACAATATCTTTGTTTTCTTATGCCCTTTTGTCCTCTGTGACAGAAGGGCTTTTATTTTCCCAATTATACCTCTTTTAAAGGGAGTCCTGTGAGGCTTCAAAAGAGAATGGAAAAGTATTGAATAATCCATTCCCTCAAATAGGCTAAAAGAGATTTTAACTTCTTTCAGCAGATTCTCCTACCTTCATAGGTCGTGAGATGAATGTGGATTTAAGTTACTTTTCAACGGGTGTCCAAACACCCGCTGAAATAGAGGAACTCAGTCTAAGAACGCCACGTCCTGTGGCGACGACTGAGTGACCAACATCACGTTGGCCTAAAGCCTCCGGCGGATGTCACGGAGATCGGAAAGGAGTGCTTAGGGGATGTTAGCCTAAAACCATCGCATCCATGCGATAACGGCTAACTGACCTGCATCGGTGCTGCTGCCGCTGCGTTAGCACTACGCTTTCGCACAAAAAACATTTGCAGGCCTAAGCACAAAGCCGATTCCGGACGCAATTTGCCGAGGCATAATTGATCAATCAACAAGAAACTGGAGGATTGTAAGAATGGATTATCGTAAGAAAACAGTGGTAGCGTCAGTAGCTGGTTTAACGTTGGAAGGGATGGACATTATGTTTATCTCCTTTGCGATGACAATGATTATTTCGGAATTTAACATTGATCTCGCAACGGGTGGGTTGATATCTTCTATAACGAATATTGGTATGCTATTGGGCGGCATTATTTTCGGGGTTTTAGCTGATAAGTATGGGCGGGTAAAAGTATTTACTTATACCGTCTTGTTGTTTGCGCTTGGTACAGCTTTAACTGGATTAGCAACAAATATTGAACAAATTTATATTTATAGATTTATTGCAGGACTTGGTGCTGGGGGCGAATACGGCATTGGTATGGCGCTTGTTGCCGAGGCTTGGCCGAAGAATAAGCAAGGAAGAGCCTCTTCATATGTTAGTGTGGGTGCACAATACGGAGTTATTTTAGCAGCATTACTAAGTGCCATTATTCTTCCTACTTTAGGATGGAGAGCTTTATTCTTTGTTGGTGTGGTACCTGTAATTTTTGCTTTTATTGTACGAAAAAATCTTGAGGAATCACCGGAGTGGTTGGCTGCTCAGAAAAATAAAAAAATCGAAAAGCAACATGAAAAAGGAAAGCTGGCACAATTATTTAAAACGCCGCGAACATCGATGACAACAATCACATTAATCGTTATGGCAACAGTTCAAATTGCAGGTTACAATGGCTTAATGATTTGGTTGCCATCTATGTTGCAAAAATCTCAAGGTCTATCCGTTTCAAGCTCAGCACTATGGACGATTAGCACAGCAGTGGGCATGATTATCGGGATGCTAACATTTGGACGATTTATGGACCGATTTGGGGCAAAGCGTGCATTTGGTTTCTTTTTACTTGCTTCAGCATGTGCTGTGTTTTTATACTCATATGCCACAGGAAGTGTCGCAATTTTAATCGGTGGTGCAATTGTCGGCTTCTTCTCAAATGGTATGTTTGCAGGGTATGGAGCTTTAATTAGTAGCTTTTATCCAGTGCAAATTCGAAGTACAGCTACAAACACGATTTTTAACTTTGGTAGAGCAATTGGAGGATTTTCACCGATCTTTGTCGGATATATCCTTCAAAGTTATGATATGACGATCGTTATGATCTACTTAGCTGCCTTATATTGCATTTCTTTTATTGTGATGCTAACCCTTAAAAAGGGGACAAGCGAGGCTTTACAACTGTTTGAAATTAATTAAACCAATATGCCTCGGCATAATTCTGTGACATCCGCAGAAAGAAGTTAAAACATGAAAGAACGAATTCCAATTTAAAAAGGGATTCGTTCTTTTTGAAATTTATTATTATAATAAACCTTTTGAACGTTTTTCAGCCATTTCAACGAGGCGTTTTGTAATTTCTCCTCCGACTGAACCGTTTGCACGAGAAGAGGCTTCTGGCCCTAATTGTACATTAAATTCTTGTGCGATTTCATACTTCAATTGATCAACAGCTTCATGTACACCAGGAACTAGAAGCTTATTTGAACTACGATTAGCCATTTTTCTCACCTCCTTGTGATTAGAATGGTCGAGAGTTAGGTAATCATACATGTTAAAAAGTAAAATGCACATTCTAAATACTATAGTAAAGTAACTTTTGGAAAGCTAACTAAAATTGTGTATGTCTCTGCTATAATAAAGTAATGCTTCAATTTCGAGGATATGATTATTAGGAGCGCTTTTACAGTCAAAATGGAGGTTTTTTAAATGACGAACAATGATATTTTAATTCGTTTAAGATATGCATTAGATATCAAAAATAAAGATATGGTTGAAATTTTTAAATTAGGCGGCATGGACTTTACGAAGGAAGAAGTATTGAACATGCTCATTAAAGTTAATGATGAGGAAGAAGCACCAGAAGAATACATCAAATGTAATAATAAAATGGTAGAGGCATTTTTAAATGGATTTATTACATTTAAACGAGGGCCGCAAAAGTCTAAGTCTGGTCAGCCAGAAGGACCACTACCTGTTTCTGGGAAAGAAAGCCCTAATAATATGCTATTAAAGAAAGTGAAGATTGCGTTAGCCTTAACGAGTGAGGAGATACTTGATATTTTATATGACGGAGGCGTTAGTGTTTCGAAAGGCGAATTAGGTGCCATTTTAAGAAGTCCAAGTCATCGTAATTATAAAGAATGTGGCGATCGCTTTGTAAGAAATTTCTTAAGAGGGCTGACATATAAATATAGAGAATTATAAGAATCAACTCTTGATTAGATCTGAGGTGTTGTAGTTAGATACGTCCTCGTAGGTTTGTCAAGTTTGATTTTTAATAAAGAGCCAATGAATGAATGATTAAAAAGCAGCTGCTATTTAGTAGCTGCTTTTTTTACGAAGAGAATTACGTTAATTTCTTTATTTTGATAAAAATATTCTACAAAATGCACGGTTTTCTTAGTTGAATCTAGTTGACAGTTTGTGACGAAATTGTGTACACTATAATTGACATAAAGTTGTCACAAAGAGGAAAAATAAATGTTCACGAACAGAGGGGTGCTTTTATGTTTGGTTTAAACATTTTATTAGTTGCTATCGCATGTGTTACTATCCCACTTGTTGTTGCTTCAGTGATGTTAGACATTTTTTATGCAGAAAAGAAACAAGTTCGTTTTTCATTACGCCGTACATCTATATGGTATTCCTGTATGTTTGCTTTATCATTCATACCGTCAGTTTTATACATGACACTAAAATAAATAATTATCTTTAATATGAATAATCATTTAGGGGTAATTGATTATTCAAAATTATAGAGCAGCTACAATATTGCGTTGTAGCTGCTTTTAATTTATTCCAGGGGGTGTCCAAAGACCCACTGCTGCCGCTGAGCAATCATCACAATCTGCAACGGAAATATACAATTTAATTAGTACAATGCAAGCTGATTCGTAGGTTTATTAAATGAACTGTGGCAGGCACCTGTTTTCTCAGGAGTGAAGCGGCTAGAGCTGGTGAATCTGGAAAAGGCTTTGCCGTAGTAGCTGAAGAAGTACGAAAGCTTGCAGAGCAATCAGAAAAATCGGCGAATAGTATATCAAATTTGATTTCCAAAATAAATGAGGATACGAGCTTAACGGTGCAAACTATGAATGTTGTAACAGGAAATGTAGAAGACGGTTTACAAGCTGTTGAAGAAGCTGGAAAATCATTTGAAAGTATCCTCCAATCTATTCAGGGAGTAGTATCTCATACCAAACAAGTTTCTGTAACCTCAGAAGAAATGTCCGCATTTTCTGAGGAGATTACAGCAGGAGTTATGGAAACAACGATGCTTGCTAATAAGGCTGCAAAGGCAACAGAAAGTGTTGTAGAGCGTACGATGGAGCAAGAAAGCTACAATCAAGATATACTCGATTCTGTTTTAAAACTGAACAAAATGGCAGAAGAACTTGAAAAATCCGTTTCAAAGTTTGATGTAGACGCTAAAAACACAGATATTTCCCACTGAAATTAAGAATGAAAAGATAATCGTTAGAATAAAATTTCTATTAACATGGATGAAATAATCCTATCGATTATCTTTTTGAGGGTGGGATATGGATGAAAACCTTTTTTCTTTTATTTCTAGGAATGATTTATTTATTACTAGCAAAGTCAGTCGAAACAGATATATTTAGTAACGTATATTTATTAATTGGTTTAGGACTATTAATAGCAGGAATTATTCGATTTGTTAAAGAACAATATATTTATAACAATAGATTAAATGAAATGAAAGAGGCAAGTGAGGAGGAGCTTATGGCTATCCCTCATACGCATTGCATCATCTCAAATGATTGTTTAAATGCTTTATTACTAAATGAACCTACAAATACACTTTTCCTCGTAAGTAGAGAGGATTTAGAAGAAGAATTGATAAAAAAAGAAATCTCATTCAATAAAATATATGAAGTTGCTATAGTAGAGGATGAAATGTATATTGCTAGGACTAGCAATAGTTTAATAAGTGGGTCATTACTTGGTGAAGATCTGGATATAGAAGAAGAGGAATGCGATGAAGAGGATCCTGAGTATAACACTGTGTCTCAATTAAAGTTGAAAATTGTAGCTGATAACTTATCTGATCCTATTTTAGAATATGTTTTTCTGGAAAACGGTGAGCCTATATCAAGAGAAGAGGATGAATATCAAGAAGCGCTAGAGTTATGTGAGGAATGGTTTCAGAAAATCAGTGTGATTATAAAACGGTATGAGCTTGAAAGGGTACCAATTAGACAGTGGCAATAAAATAATATGAAGTAAAGAAAGCTATCTCGAACAAAATGTCGAGATAGCTTTTTAACTTCTAGGATAATCTAGAGTGACGAGGTGTCGCCTCAAAGTGCTCGGGTGAGCTAGAAAAGTGATCCGGTATCACCACGAATTACTCGGACCAAAGAAATCTCCGCTAAAGATCCAAAACGTTTACGTTCTTCAAACTACTGTATATTAAGAATCATTCGTACTTTAAATTTTAAATTGTTGTAATTGGATATTTAGCTCTTCAGCCATACTAGCGAGTTGATTTGCACTCCTTGAAATTTCCTCCATAGTAGCGGCAGTTTCCTCTACAGTTGCTGTTGTTTGTTCTACACCAGCTGCAGACTCTTGAGAAATAGAAGCCATTTCATCAACAGAGACATTGATAGACTCGGAATTTTGAGCAACTTTATTTAAATTTCCTGAAATGTTATTTATGTTAAGAATCATTTCTTCAACGGCTTCCGAAATTTGGTCAAATGTTTCATTTGTTTGATTTATTTGGGCGGTTCCTCTTTTTACTTCCTCATAGCCGGATTGCAGAGCGCTTGTTACATTGTCAGTTTCACCTTGAATACGGTTGACGATTGTTGAAATATCAGTGACAGAGAATTGTACTTGTTCTGCAAGTTTACGAACTTCATCGGCTACAACTGCAAAACCTTTACCATGTTCTCCTGCACGAGCTGCTTCGATGGCAGCGTTTAAGGCAAGTAAATTTGTTTGATTTGAAATATCATCAATAACAGAAACTAGCTTGGAAATTTCAGCAGACTGCACATTTAAGCCTTCAACTTTTTTAACTGAATCTAACACAATCTCATTAATAGTTGCCATTTGTTGTGTTGATTGTATCATTAAGTCTTTGCCTGTTGTTGTTAGTTCTTGAACATGACTTGAATGTTCTTTTAATTCAATGCCTTCCTGTGTTGTTTCATGAATACTACGCTGGAATGAAGCCATTGTTTCGGCTAAATCACCTGCTGTAGAGGCTTGTGTTTCTGTGCCAGAGGCTAGCTCCTGCATAGTCACGGTAATTTGTTCTGTACCTGATTGTACCTCATTAGCTGATTGGGCCAGCTCTTCGCTACTAGCTGCTACTGTTTCAGAAACAGTATGGATTGAGCTAATCGTTTGCTTCAATTTTTCATTCATTTCATTGGTGGAAAGCATTAATTGGCCAATCTCATCATGATGAGTTATTGGGAGTAGTTCATGTTGCAAATTGCCATCCGCTAATTCGCTCATGCGCTTTGAGACAATTGTAATGGGCTTAGAAATATTTCTAGCAGTGACGATGGCGATTAGGACACCTACGATTGCCAATACTATGCTAACAATCAGTCCACCTGTTTTATTGTTTAAACTAGTTGATACTACGTCATCTCCCACCTTAGTAATGGAATCTGAACGTTTATCGGCCAATTTTTCATATCCATCAAGAGCTTCGGTTACGAGATTATTCATAGCTGTTAAATTTTTTAATGCTAAATTTCTATCACCTTTTTTATAAACATCGAATACTTCGGCATTTACGCGATTGCTCCATGTACGTGCCATTTCTACTAGCGCCGCACGCTCAGGCGTATTTTCGTATTTCTCTACAATACTAACATTTTCCTCAGCAATTTGACGATACTCATTAAAAAGTTCTATGTATTTTTCTTCACCAGATACAACATAACTTAAAGCTGCAGAAAGACGAACACTCAGAGACATTGCTAAGTTCTTACTTGCAGTTAAGACTTGTAAATCTTCTTTTACTAAATCTTCTGCTTGTTCTTCCATCTTATTATTAGAAATATAAGTATAGGTTGTAAAACAAACAACTAATACTAACAAAAGAAGAAATGCACTTAATATACGAGCTTTAAGTGTTTTAAACTGAAAAATACCTTTCATCTTTTCCCATCCCTTTTATTGTTCATTTTCGTGAAACTGTAAAAAAATAGAAATAATAATTGTTATAGTACAAATATATTTTATAACTAATTAGATATATACATAAGCCCTTTTAATGGAAAAATTTAAAAATGGTTTTTTAGTACAATAACAAATCCTGTTATGAATGATAGATAGTTAAATATATACGTCTAAATTGAAATTCTGTTGTTTTTTTAATGCCTTTATGTATTTATACCTAACTGATGAGCTTCTATAAAGTTCCTCTTAATTATCCATATTTAAGTTTGAATGGTGTAATTGTTCCGGAAAACAATGCGGTTATAGGGGGGATAGGGTGTGAACAAATGGTTCAAAATAATAGGTTTCGTGATATTTGTGAGCTTTATTGGTAATACTTCAGCAAATGCGGCTTTTTCTACGTCACTTTTTGTCAACGGTCAAGCTGAGTATGAATTTATTACGGTTGAAGGACGAACAATGGTTAAATTAAGGTCTCTGAGCGACCCGTCATGGCCTGTGCTCGCTTATGATCCTAAGACCGGTGTCGTCACGATTCAAAATAAAGATAAGAGTAAGAAAGTGCAGCTTGTGGCGGGAAGAAAAACAGCAACAGTTAATGGGAAGGCGGTAAAATTAGAAACTGCAGTAGTAAACAAAAACGGTACCATTTATGTGCCGATTCGTTTCATTAGCGAGACACTTGGTGGTTATGTCTATTACAATAACAAAGATAAACGGGTTATTGTCCGTACACCTGCGGGTCAGGAAGAATACGAGACACTGATACACGGGGATCTTACGAAGGCGCGTCATACTGCACTTGGACTAGAAAAACTCACAGAGGAAGCGCCACCTCTTCATGCTGGAGAGGGTATAATTACTTCTATTACACTTTTCCAGAAGGAGAAGCATTGCGTTTCACGCTAAATCTCGCCGGCTATAGCGATGCTTATTATGAAGTTAATAATGAAGGTCTGGCAGTCATTAAATGGCAGAAGGATGATGTTGCTAAACGAGAGTGGGGAGCGAAACCAACCTTTAAAAGCTATGTTTATTTCTTGGACGAGTATATGCATGGCTTATTCACTTATGGAATTGTAGACGCTCAGGGCAAAGATACGGAGCTGGGAAAATTCAGCCAAGAAAATTGCAACAACAACGATTGCAACAAACTAGTTCTAAAAATTGAAGGGGAGAAACGGACAGATCAGAGAGATTAGCGACTGAGCTTGGCTAAACATAGAAGCAGATATGTAGCAAAAAAGAAGGATGGATAAAGTAAATTTTATCCACCTTCTTTTTTGTGTATTAACATTTATTTACTGTTTTGCTTTGCTTTTTTTGCTTGTCGTTCCCATTGTAGTAATGATGGGTATGGATCAAACGCCCATTCTGTACGTCCATTGAACTTATATATACCATAGTGAAGATGAGGTGGAAATTTTCCTGACGTTCCTTCTTTACCATAACCAGAACTACCAACATAACCGAGAACAGTCCCAGGCTCGACAAAGTCGCCTACTTTAATTTTCTTATTATAACTACCAAGATGGGCATAATAATGGTATGAGTTATGATTATCTCGAATTCCTATACGCCAACCACCAAATTGGTTCCAGCCCTTTATTTCCACTACTCCATAAGATGTAGAAAGTACTGGAGTACCATAACTAGCGAAAATATCTGTTCCTTCATGAATACGGCGTCCACCCCAGCCCCTATTGTCACCCCATGTACTTCGATAGCTGTAATCGTAATTGGTAGGGACTGGGAATGTATGATCGTCGAGCTCAGTTGTTTTGAAATGACTATACATGTTGGAAATGGTGAAGATTTGATTTACGGCCTGTTCACTACCGTAATACTCCCATAAAGCTAATTTAAAGTCTTCATCTGTTGTTCCAAATTTACTTAAAAATGTAGCCATGGAAAAAATGGTATCGGCGTCATCCTTAGGGCTTGCAACGCCGTCGTTATTACCATCTAATCCCATACCGCCGAAGTAACTAATTGTTTCTGGGCGAGTATCATCTCGTACAGGATTTAAAGCACCTGACCAATATTCATCAGAAAATTGAATGGCAACGATACCATCTCGTTTCGGAATATCTTTACGAACTGATTGTAAATTTCGTTCATATTGGTCAATGGCTGCTAAGAAATGCCATGGGATAAGTAATTCGTCAAATTGTACGTAATAGGCCATACGTTGCTGCACAATTTCTTCTTGGGTGGGTTCTTCTTTTGCTAAAGCAACAGTGGGGAAAGTAAAGCTCCATGAAAGTATCCATGATAAAAGGAAAATAAAATGCCGATTCAATAATGGACCTCCTTTCTAACGTTAGAATAACCGAATTTTTTATCTTCATTCAGCACTTTTTGTGGGAAAACAAAGCGGTAGAATTGAGCAGTTTTTATAAAAAAACATCAGATATAACGAATAATGTTATCCTGTTGCTGCCGTTTCGCTTTCGCACAAAAAACATCTGCCGCTGTCGCTGCGCTTTCGCGCAAAAGACATCTGCAGCCCAAGCGGCTCATTGGACGCCACCAGCCGGAACGGAAATCAAACATTTTATGGAGATGAGCCATAAATTATTTTATTTTGCGTTTAAACTTCAGTTATTTAGAGGAAAAAATTATGGGCAATAAGAAGAAACTTTGACAAAGAAAAAGTATTGGGTATCATAATGCCATTTCCTTCATACTATGTTATAAATCAAGCCCTGAATGGAGGGAAGGCTATCAACATTTTAGATAAAGTGAAAAGCTATCGCGAAGAAGAAAATCGGCTGAAGTGGGAAGGTACATTTGCAGATTACTTAAACATCATCAAGGAAAGACCTGAAGTAGCTCAAACAGCCCATTCACGCGTCTACAATATGATAAAAAGTGCTGGTGTAGAGGAACGCGATGGGCAAAAAATGTATGAATTTTTTGGGCAAGAAATTTTTGGGCTTGAAACAGCAATTGAAAGACTGGTGGAGGAATATTTCCATCCAGCAGCACGAAGATTGGATGTTAGAAAACGTATTTTGTTATTAATGGGACCAGTAAGTGGTGGTAAATCAACAATAGTAACCTTGTTGAAACGTGGACTCGAGCAATTTTCGAGAACAGATGAAGGTGCAGTTTTCGCAATTAAGGGATGTCCAATGCATGAGGATCCTTTACATTTAATTCCACATCATTTGCGTAATGATTTTTATGAGGAATATGGTATACGAATTGAAGGAAGCTTATCGCCTTTAAATACGATGCGTCTTGAAAAAGAGTACGATGGACGTATTGAGAATGTGATGATTGAACGTATTAGTTTTTCAGAAGACAAACGTGTGGGCATAGGTACATTTACGCCTTCAGATCCAAAATCACAGGATATTGCAGATTTAACAGGTAGTATTGATTTTTCAACAATCGGAGAATTTGGTTCAGAATCCGACCCTCGTGCTTATCGTTTTGACGGTGAGCTTAATAAGGCAAACAGAGGTATGATGGAGTTCCAAGAAATGTTAAAGCTTGATGAAAAATTCTTATGGAATTTACTATCTTTAACACAGGAAGGTAATTTTAAAGCAGGGCGATTTGCATTGATTAGTGCAGATGAGTTAATTGTTGCGCATACAAACGAAACAGAGTATCGTTCATTTATTTCAAATAAAAAGAATGAGGCGCTACATTCACGTATTATTGTCATGCCGATTCCTTATAACTTAAAAGTTAGTCAGGAAGAATTGATTTACAAAAAAATGATTAAAGAAAGCGATATGGCACATGTTCATATTGCGCCACATGCATTGAAGGCCGCAGCAATCTTTTCGGTTCTAACAAGATTGGAAGTTCCGAAAAAACAAGGTGTGGATCTTATTAAAAAAATGCGACTGTACGACGGAGAAAATGTGGAGGGATTTAATTCCGTTGACTTAGAGGAGCTTAAAAAAGAGTTTCCAAACGAAGGCATGAACGGTATTGATCCGCGATATATTATTAATCGTATTTCTTCTGCTATTATCCGAAAAGAGGTACCATCTATTAATGCGTTAGATGTTCTGCGTGCACTAAAGGATGGGCTTGACCAGCATGCTTCTATTTCTCAGGAAGATCGAGAAAAATATATGAATTATATTGCAGTTGCTCGAAGAGAGTATGATGAAATTGCCAAAAATGAAGTGCAAAAAGCATTCGTTTATTCGTATGAAGAGTCTGCAAAAACATTGATGAATAATTACCTCGATAATGTAGAGGCGTTTTGTAATAAAAATAAAATTCTCGATCCATTAACTGGTGAGGAAATGAATCCTGATGAAAAATTAATGCGCTCTATAGAGGAACAAATAGGCATTTCGGAAAATGCAAAAAAAGCATTCCGTGAGGAGATATTAATTCGTATTTCTGCTTATGCTCGAAAAGGTAAGCGTTTTGATTATAATTCTCATGAAAGATTACGAGAAGCGATACAGAAGAAACTATTTGCGGATCTTAAGGATGTCGTAAAAATTACAACATCCTCAAAAATGCCGGATGAATCACAGCTGAAGAAGATTAATGAGGTTGTAGCAAGACTTGTTGATGAGCATGGCTATAATACAACATCTGCTAATGAATTATTGCAGTATGTAGGTAGTCTGTTAAATCGTTAGTGGCTTTGACCTATTCAGTGGAAACTATAAAACTATTGATAGGAATGAATAGGAGTGTCCCATTTTAGGGCACTCCTTTTATCTTCATTTTAACTTCTTTCAGCAAATCTGTAGCGAAAGCAAAGCGTCACAAATTTTTTATGTAACGTAAGTGAAACAGCAGGTACAATTATTTTCTTTATCGAAAGCGTAGCGGCAGGTACAGAAGACTCCCACCTCTATAGGTGGTGAGATAAATACGGTTTTAATGTTAGTTCAAGAAAGCGAATCACTAGCATAGTATAGAAAAAGCGAATTTGATAGATGGGTGAGGATAAAAATGACTGAAAACGAAAATAAACGTTTTGCCATTTCTCAGGAAAATTGGTCCCTCCATCGTAAAGGGCACCAGGACCAGCAACGGCATATGGAAAAAGTAAAAGATGCTATTAAGAATAATTTACCCGATTTAGTTAGTGAAGAAAGTATTGTCATGTCCAATGGTCGCGAGGTAATTAAAATACCTATACGTTCACTTGATGAATATAAAATTCGATATAACTATGATAACTCCAAGCATGTTGGGCAAGGTCAAGGAGACAGTAATGTTGGTGATGTGGTTGCACGTGATGCAAGCAGAGGCAATCCGGCTAATGGTAAAGGGAAAGAAGCTGGCGACAAGCCAGGTCAGGATTATTATGAAGCTGAAGTAAGCATTGAAGAGGTTCAAAATGTGTTATTTAACGAGCTTGAGCTACCAAACCTACAGGAGAAAGAAAAGGCGGATATTAAGACGGAAAAAATTGAGTTTAACGATATTCGTAAAAAAGGTTTAATGGGAAATGTCGATAAAAAGCGCACAATCCTAAATGCGTTAAAGCGTAATGCTATGAAAGGAAAACCAGAAATTACGCCAATTCATAATGATGATCTGCGTTTTAAAACGTGGGATGAAGTTGAAAAACCTGAATCGAAGGCAGTGGTCCTTGCCATGATGGATACAAGTGGCTCGATGGGTTCCTTCGAAAAATATTGTGCACGGAGCTTCTTCTTTTGGATGACAAAATTTTTACGTTCCAAGTATGAAAAGGTGGAAATTGAGTTTATTGCGCATCATACCGAGGCAAAAGTAGTGACAGAAGAGGAGTTTTTCACGAAGGGAGAAAGCGGTGGAACAATTTGTTCATCTGCTTATATAAAGGCATTGGAACTAATTCGGGAAAAGTATAATCCCTCTCGCTATAATATTTATCCCGTACATTTTTCAGATGGTGAAAATATATCAATGGATAATGAAAAGTGCTTAAAGCTAGTGGGAGAGTTAATGGATGTATCGAGCATGTTTGGCTATGGTGAAGTCAATCAACATAACCGCTTTTCTACACTTATGTACACATATAAAAAAATAGATGACCCTAAGTTTAGATATCATATTTTGAGAAAAAAAGGCGATGTTTACGATGCTTTAAAGAGCTTTTTCAAAAAAAGTGAATCTTAAATCATGTTCCAAGGAGGGGACGGAAAAGTGGAGATGAACGAGCTTGAACGAGCGATTGATGAAATTACAGAAATTGCCTCTAGTTTTGGCTTAGATTTCTTTCCAATGCGCTATGAAATTTGTCCGGCAGATATTATTTATACATTTGGCGCATATGGTATGCCTACTCGATTTTCACATTGGAGCTTCGGTAAACAGTTTCACAAAATGAAGCTCCAATATGATTTAGGGCTAAGTCAAATCTACGAGCTAGTAATTAACTCAAACCCATGTTATGCATTTTTACTTGATACAAATACGTTAACACAAAATAAATTGATTATTGCGCATGTATTGGCGCACTGCGATTTCTTTAAAAATAATGTACGTTTCTCCAATACTAGAAGAGATATGGTGGAGAGTATGACTGCAACAGCTGAAAGGATAGCTGGCTATGAAAGAGAATATGGGAAGGAAGAGGTCGAACAGTTTTTAGATGCGGTTTTAGCGATTCAGGAGCATATCGATCCTTCCCTTTTACGACCAAAATTGTCTTGGAATTCGGAGGATGAATTTGAAGAGGATATTCCTCAATCAAAATCACCGTATGATGATCTATGGCGTTTAGACGATAAGGAAAAAGAATATAAATCGGTAAGGAGAAAAATAAAGCAATTCCCGCCACAGCCAGAAAAAGATTTATTGCTATTTTTAGAGGAGCATAGTCGAGAGCTCGAGGACTGGCAGCGAGATATATTAACGATGATGCGTGAGGAAATGCTTTATTTTTGGCCGCAATTAGAGACAAAAATTATGAATGAGGGCTGGGCTTCCTTTTGGCATCAACGCATCATGCGTGAGCTTAAGCTAACGACAGCAGAAACAATTGAGTATGCGAAATTAAATGCAGGTGTTGTGCAGCCTTCAAAAACATCCATTAATCCTTATTACCTTGGTGTGAAAATATTTGAGGATATTGAAGAGCGCTTTAATCATCCAACGGAAGAGATGAGAAAGCTAGGTGTACAACCGAACTCTGGACGGGAGAAAATGTTTGAGGTTAGAGAGATAGAGTCGGATATATCCTTTATCCGTAACTATTTGACGAAGGATTTAGCAAAACGAGAAGATCTTTATTTGTTCCAGAAAAAGGGCAATGAATACCGTATTACTGATAAGGAGCATGAAATGGTACGAGATCAGCTCGTATCGATGCGTGTAAACGGGGGATTCCCGTATATTTTTGTGAAAAATGGAGATTACCTTCGTAACGGAGAGCTCTATTTAGTGCATGGCTATGAGGGAATGGAGCTCGATCCACACTACTTAGAAAATGTTTTGCCATATATTTATCAGCTATGGGGTCGTCCTGTTCATCTAGAAACATATGTGGATGGAAAGCCAATGCTTTATTCTTATGATGGTACGAAAAATTATAAGCGCAATGTTTGAGGTGTAATTCCTTTGTGGATATTTAAACAAAAACTTCTATCTGTTGGTATGAAATATTCCTGCAGATAGAAGTTTTTTACAGTCCCTAATAAAGGTTCATCGCCATCATGTGGAGTTGATTTCCGTTCCTTACTAGGCGCCCGCTTACCTAGGCCGTCCGATGAGCCCAATAAACTTTATTCGTTATTATTTTCAATCGAAGATGAATGGATAGCGCTGTCGATTACTCTGCTGTCTTTTACTTTTATTCCTCGTTGTCCGCCACTTCATCATTATTGTCGCCAGCAATACCACTTCTGTCGTTTATGGCATTTTGACCGCCTCGGTTGGCATTAGTACCTACATCCTTATTGATTTGTCCTCCACCTTCAGCCCTTTGATTAAGATGGATTTCTTTATTGCCAATATTAATAGTAAGATTGATGGTAATATGATTTTTAGATGAATCCTTTGAATGTTCATTATCAGGCATAATTTTCACCTCCTTCATTTTAGCATTACTCTTAAGTTATTAATCTTTCTCAAGCATACTTGTTTATGTAGCCCTAAGTTGTATAAATAATGTGAGAGGATGGAGGCTGAAAAACTGTTCCTTATCGTAAAATTTGTTAAAATGAATAGGATTTGAATATAAGAAGAACTGGAACGGTGAATCAACGTTGAGAACATTTAAAAAGGTTTATATAGAAATAACAAGTGTCTGTAATTTAGCATGTAGCTTTTGTCCTCCAACTGCTCGTGCAAAGGGACTTATTAAAGTAGAACAATTTAATAAAATATTGGATGAAATACGTCCTCATACGAAATATATTTATTTGCATGTAAAAGGAGAGCCACTTTTACACCCACGTATTGATCAGCTACTTGACGCAGCACATGAGAAAGGTTTTAAAGTTAACATTACAACGAACGGTACACTGATTAAAAAGAATCGTGAAAAGATATTAGGGAAACCAGCCTTACGCCAAATCAATTTTTCTTTGCATAGTTTCGACGGTCATGAGGGATCGGAAAATCGTGAGAAATATTTAGAGGATATATTAGATTTTGTGCGAGCTTCGAGAGACTATAGTACGATTATTTCGTATCGTTTATGGAATTTACAAAAGGATCATGTTACAGATATTGCGGCACGGAGAAATCGTGAAACGCTCGAAATTTTAGAAAATGAATATAATCTTGATTATCGTATCGAAGAAAAAGTGCAGCCCGGTAAAGGTGTAAAGATTGCTAATAATATTTATTTAAATCAAGATCATGAATTCAAGTGGCCAAGCTTACTGGAGCCGGAGGATGAAGGCAAAGGTTTTTGCCATGCACTACGAAGCCAAGCTGCTATTTTAGTGGATGGTACAGTAGTACCGTGCTGTCTTGATGGTGAGGGCGTTATTAATTTGGGGAATGTGAACGAGAAATCTTTCACAGACATTGTTCAAGGAGAACGTGCAAATAATATTGTCGACGGATTTTCACGTAGAGAAGCAGTCGAAGAGCTATGCAGAAAATGCGGCTATCGTCAAAAGTTTGGAATGTAATAGAAAGATCCATTTGGTTTTAGGCTAAATGGATTTTTTATATGGTCGAAGCAATAGCATGCCACCATGCTAAAACGGGTTCATCACCAAAAGTTATGGATGACATTTGTTATAACGGATACCATGTGTAGGTGGATATTAGCCGCATTAAAGCAGTGTATCAAGAATTTTCGAAAAATAGATTGTAGCTAGTCGTCAAAACAGCTCCAACGTCATTGACCATTGGAGCTGTTTTTCTTTGATTGTGAATCAATAGTATCTAAAAAATCCTTCGTAATGCGTACTACGTATTTCACTTCGTCTAAATTGCGCTCCCTCAAAACTGAACGATGTATGTCAAGCACAAGGTTCTTTTCTTCAATATCAGTAACACCAGATAATTTTTGAAAATTAAAAAGCTCTTCAGGGGCAATATCTAGCGCTTTCATCAGCGTTTCTAAAGTGCTTAATGTGATATTAGATTGCCCGTGTTCAATATTTGAGATTCGTCCTTTACTAAAACCTAGTTTCCCCGTCTTTTCTGCTACTTCTTCCTGACTAAGCCCCTTGGAAACCCTAATAATTCGGAGTTGTTCGCCTACTAGCTTTAAAAAGTCTGACATATGATTCACCTCTAAGTAAAAAGCTAGTGAAAAACATTAAAAATGCCTATACCATTATAGTGGTATAATAGAGATAATGTTACATTAAAATGGTACAATGGTTAGTAGTGAGTGTTTATTGAGAGAAAAACGGTGTTGATGATTCTTCAGTAGCTTGTTTTAGAGTACAGCTAATTCTATTTAAGGATTGGAGGATTCAAGCATGGTAAAGCGTTATCGATTAGATGAAGTTGCTAAAATAGAAGAGGGGAAAATAGTACCGAAGAAAAAGTATTTTACAAACGTCGGAGTACCCCTAATTACAGCAGATAATTTAAAAAAGTTAATGCTAAATGGTGATATTGAACAATTACCAAAAGTTAATATTACATTTAATAAACATTTTAAGTGTGTACCAGTACCAGCTAAAACCATTATTCTTACTAAAGCTAATTTGAAGGAAACAAATAAATACATATATCAATGCGAAACTGAAATATGTATTGCAAATGATATGGTCGCTATTATTCCAAATGAAACAATTATTTTAAGTGATTATTTATTACACTTTCTTAGATGGTATCAAATTAATAAAGAATGGCATCATTTGTACCAAATATCCATAGATATTCCGATGTTAACTATCCAACACAAAATGGTACAAATTTTAAATACGATTCAGCTTTTATTAAAAAATAAAGAGTCTTTAATGACAGCAGTAGAGGGGCCACCGCAGCATATTGAGAATTTTTCGACGCAATTAGAAAATCACTCAAAAAGTTTACATCAGGGCTTTAATCAGGCTCAGCATCTTTACAATGTTATGCAATATAAAATTTTTAAGGGTGAGCTTAAATAAAATGTTATCCTCGCTGGAGTCAGGGAAAATGAATTAGTCGGTGTAAAGGCAAAAACCCCTCACACCGACTTTTATCAATTATGCCTCGGCATAATTCCATGACATCCGCCGGAGGCTTTATGCTAAATTCGCTATCGCTACAGAAAACATTTGTAGCTGACGCTTCGCTTTCGCTACTGAAAAACAATGCTGAAAGAAGTTAAATTTCGATAATTATAGGTAAAATCATTGGTTTTCTTTTTGTTTGTGTAAATAGATATTGACCGACAGCTCTTTTGATTTCTCTTTTTAAGACATGGATCGGTTGTTTACTTTCTTCCTGAAGCTCATTTATCGTTTCTTTGACGAGAATATTTACTTTAGTTAAAAGCTCCTCAAAGTCTTTGGCATAAACAAAGCCTCGTGAAATTGTATCTGGTTCTGAAATGAAGGCACCATCTATTTTATTTAGTGTTATAACGATAACGAGCATACCGTCTTCTGACAGCTGTTTGCGATCTCGTAAGACAATCCCTTCGACTTCACCGATACCAATACCGTCGACATACGTATCACCAGAAGGAATTTTACGTGTTTGCCTAGCCATTGCATTTTCAATATCAACAACATCCCCGTTTTTCATAATAAACGTATGTCCTCTTTTGACACCGACGGACTCAGCTAATAAACGGTGCTGATGTAACATACGGAATTCACCGTGAATCGGAATGAAAAATTTGGGCTTCATTAGCGTTAGCATTAGTTTTAAATCTTCTTGATGGCCATGACCTGAAACGTGCATACCTGTATGACTAGACGAGCCATAAATAACCTTCGCACCTAGCTGGAACAAATTATCGACGATCCGTGAAACACCCTTCTCATTCCCTGGGATAGGGGATGAAGCTAAAATAACTGTGTCATCAGGTAATATTTTGACTTCACGATGATTGCCATTTGCTAATCGAGAGAGTGCAGCTAATGGCTCACCCTGACTTCCTGTACATAGTACAACAACTTCTTCAGGAGGGAGATATTTTACCTCACGTGCATCTAATAACATATCCTCAGGAATGTTTAAATAGCCTCGCTCTAGTGCAACATCTACAACATTCACCATACTACGGCCAAGCAATGCAAGCTTTCTATTTGTAGCAATTGCTGCATTTACAATTTGCTGTATGCGATTAACATTAGAAGCGAAAGTAGAGATAACGATTTTACGTTCGGCATGTAAAAATGCATCTTCAATGTGACTACCGACAAGCTTCTCTGAAGGAGTTAACCCAGGTCGCTCGGCATTAGTACTTTCTGAAATAAGTACTAGTACGCCTTCTGATCCTATCTCAGACATTTTATGAATATCTGCGAATTGATTATTGACAGGCGTTAAATCAAATTTAAAATCTCCAGTGTGTACTACATTACCTTCTGGTGTATTAATAACGATTCCTAAGCAATCAGGTATACTATGGTTTGTTCTAAAGAAACTAACATCAACTTGTCCGATATCTAATGATGAATCGGAATTAATTTCTATTAATTCTGTCTCTCTTAAAAGCTTATGTTCTTTCAGCTTTAGCTCGATTAGCCCAAGAGTAAAACGTGTCGCATAAATAGGGACATTTAATTTCTTTAACAAATAAGGGATACCGCCGATATGATCCTCGTGACCATGTGTCACAATTAAAGCTTTGATTTTCTCCTTATTTTCCTGTAGGTACGTAATATCAGGAATTATTAAATCGATACCCAGTAAGCTTTCGTCTGGAAACTTAGCGCCGCAGTCGATAATTAAAATATCATTCCCGTACTGTACTACATACATATTTTTCCCAATCTCGTTAATGCCACCTAATGCGAAAATTGATAATGTATTGTCTTTTGTGGACAAGCATATTCCCTCCTAATGTTTCAGTATGTTCTTTTAATGAAAATTCAGCATTAGTAGTATAGCTTTAAGCGTTTCATCCTATACGAAAAGACAATTTGAGGATAAGCGTTAATATAAGATTTTCATGAAGAATAGAATAGAGGAACGTATAAAATAAAGGGGATGTGACTGGTTGTCGAATTACTTACAGCATGCGATGTTTGAACATAAGTTTTGGTTAAGGATACTGAAAGACCATTCTCAATTTATTCATGATTCCTTGTATCCATCGGAAACAGAGGATATAAAAAGAGCGAGTTCATTTATACTTCAATTTTCTCAACTGCTTGCCTATGTTAATTCGATAGATGCAAATAATGTGGTTTCCTTTTCACTTACAATCGATGAAGCTGTAGAACAACTAAAGCAATTTAAATTTTATTTGCTTAGAAAGCAATTAACGGGAAATATTAATACCCATCTACCACCTACCTTTATTAATCACATGGTGAATGAATTAGAGGAGTATCAAAATGTACTTAGCTATCTGAAGAAGGGAGAAGTCCCGCCAATCTTTCATGAGCTACATCATCACTTACTCTGGCTATTAGATGCATCAGGACATGCAGGTATCATTCATGACGATTTAGATGGTGTAGAAAGAAGATTGAGGCAAAAAAGTACTACCTTTGCTCAACATTTTGAAGAATTTTATTTAAAAGCAGTGGAGCTTACAGGATATTTGCGTTCAAATATAAAATCATTCCCCGCATTAACTCGCTTTAATCACGATGTGGATATAGAAATGGGATTATTCAAAACTTTTTTACGGGAGTTAGAGGAGATGGAGTTAAGTGCAGAAGTATTAGGCACGTTTACAGCTTTAATGGCGGATCATATGCTAAGAGAAGAGCAATACTATTTATCGAAGCTTGCACAATCTAGAGGTGAAGGTTAATTTGCACTGCAATGGTCTCATTGGCAAAACAAGTGGTTGATTTCCGTTTCGACTGGGCTCTCTAATCAACCACTTCACTCTAGATGACCGTCGCGAATTCATTTTTCAACAAGGCTATCTTGTTTTGAGATAGCCTTGTTTATTTTTAGGGATGAATAATAACCTCAGTACCGATTGGGACAATGCTTGCAAGCTCTTCGACATCCTTATTATGCATACGAATACAGCCACGTGAAACGGCATGACCTATAGAGCTAGGATCATTAGTTCCATGAATACCATAGTGCTCTTTAGATAAACTCATCCACATTGTTCCAAAAGGACCACCGGGATTTGGAGCCTTATTAATGATTATAAAATCGCCAGTAGGTGTATCGTGTAACATCCTTCCAACCGCAATTGGGTATTGCTTTTGAAGAATATTATCCTTATATAACCGTAGCCATCGGTTTTCAGTAGAAATATCTATTCTATAAGGAATAGTATTTGGATTAGGAAATCCAGGTATAACAATTTGTTGGCCTAAATAAAGTACATTCGGATCTAATCCAGGATTAGCAGCCAATATGGATGTTAACGGTGTACGATAATTTCTAGCTATTTGGGCCAATGTTTCGCCTGCCTTAACTGTATGAATCAAATTTATCACCTCCAATAAAATAAGGTTTACCACCATAAGTTAGGGATGACATTTGTAAAAATGTATATCGTTTCGGACGACCCCAGTCGGAACGGAAATCAACCTCACGTTATGGTGATGTTCCTAAAATATTTGCTTTAATATACAGGTTATGCCGAAGATATAGAAAAATCCTTTAACTTCTTTCAGCTAATGTCTTTTATAGCGACAGCTACAATTATGCCTAGGCATGATTGATTTTTCATGAGGATAGCAACTGCAGTTAGTTGGATATGATAAGCAGTAAAAAACTATAACCAGTAACCAAGGAGCATTTATGAAAGAATTTAAAATTACTTATTTTTTTGATGAGATGCATTATGTACGGAGATTTATCCATATCGAATCACAAGAAAAAGCAGAGGCATTAGTTCGTAGCGAACGAGATCAATATATATCCTTTACAGATAGTAGAGGGATGTATCATGAGTTGCATACAAGACATGTTCGGGTCATTCAAATATCTGAATATCATCGCATTGATAAAAGTTCGAAAGCGAAAGGCACATGATTTGTCCAACGTTGCACATGCTATAAGTAAAGGAGTGAGCAATGATGGATATAGAAAAAATAATACCACATGAGAAAAAAATGTTTATGAACTTAGCAAGTAAGGATAAACCTGATATGGTTGACTCAGATAATATAAGTCTTTTCGATTTACACGAAGATATGCAAACGGTTGATCCTATACCGGTAAGGGAACTCAATAAAAGAGTAGAACGAGAAGGCGATGAATTAATTGAATTGCAGCCTGATGAATTATAGGAGGTAGGGATTTTCATGACTAACCATAACGAAGCACAGTTTACTTCTGCTGGGACGGATATTAATGAAGTGAAAAGACAAAATGCAGAAAGTGGTTTATCTTACAATGAAGTGAAAAAGCTTCTAGCTCAAAGAGGTGGAGCTGGTACGGAAATATATAGTGATACAGATGTCGAAGAAGTAAAGCAACAGATTCATGGGAAAAATCAATAGGCTAATTGGGAGGAGTATGAAATTAAGTACTCCTCTATTTTTATTTTGTAAAAGTGCGCTTGGGATGAAAAAATAAATCACTGAATCAATTATGCCTCGGCATAATTGCGTCCGAAATCGGCTTTGTGCGTAGGCCTGCAAATGTTTTTTGTGCGAAAGCGAAGCGGCAGCCACAACAAGATGTTGGTCACTCAGTCGTTGCCACAGGACGAGGCGTTCTTAGACTGAGTTCCTTTATTTCAGCGGATGCTTGGACACCCTCTGAAATGTGACATAAAATAGATTCATCTCACGACCAAATACAGGTGGGAGACTTCTTTAATCTGACGCTTCGTTTTATTTGTAACTGCCGTTTCACTTTCGCTACAGAAAACAATAGTAGCTGACGCTTTGCTTTCGCTACAGAAAAAATTTGCTGAAAGAAATTAAACTTCGCTTTATTTTACAATAAGATGTAAAGGTAAGGAGGTATACGAATGGAGGAAAAACGTTGTCCGTTATGTGGGCAAGAAAATCATTGTGGAGTAGTAAATGGAAAAAAGGATTGTTGGTGTATGACAGAAAGCTTTCCTAAAGAAATTCTTGAAGTGGCACCTAAAGATCAATGCATTTGTCAAAAGTGCTTAGATACATATAATAAAGATTATTCGTTAAGGCCTTAAAAATACTTCAATTGCTGTAGAGATTATTTGGTACAATTGTCTACCACACAACAACCTATCGGACATATATTACTCTGAAAGGAGTGTGTCTAATGACTAAACCAATTGTACTCAGTAATGTAACTAAGGCATATTTAGAGGAATACCAAAGGATCCTCGATAAAATGATGCAGGGCATGACCTATGTGACAATTACATGTAGTATTTCAGATAATTTTATTAAGCAAATATTACCGCATCAAGTAGCTGCTATTAGAATGTCGGAAAATGTTTTGCAATATACCACTAATTTATTTGTACAAAATCTCGCATTAGAAATAATAGCAACAAGTACAGAGACTGTTGAATGCCTCGAAGCGATACAAAATAGATGCTGTATCGTACAAAATTCGGAATGTGAATTGTACGAATACATGTGTGCTTATAAAGAAATTACCGGGGCTATGTTCCAAGCAATGAGTTTGCCGCCAGTTTCTAATAATATTAATATAAACTTTTTGCGAGAAATGATTGTCCACCATCAGGGAGGAGTTCGACTAGCACAAAACGTTTTAAGGTTCTGTATTTGCCAAGAATTAATACCAATCCTTCGAAATATGATTCAAACTATGTGCGATCGTATTTGTGAAATGGAAAAATTACTGGATGCTTTAAAGGATTGCGAGAATTGCTAGTTTGAACGGAACATTTATAAAGTGAAAAAACGCTAGAGTCGAAGTCGATTTTAGCGTTTTTTGTGTGACTACGATTGCTCTTGATGGAAACTAATCAAACATTCTCAACAGAAGGAGCGCACATAAATGTTACTGTTCGTTTATTACTATCGTAAAGACACCACTCTCGGTGATCAACAACCGACCCAACATTGATGCCGTATTGTTTTTCTTGTAATGCGATTGGTTGGCCATAGCGAATACGAATAGGTAATTTTTTATTACGATGATAAAGACCTGATTCATGACTATGTCCGAAGAAAAGAATTGATTTTTTAAATGGCGGAAATGTAGGTTGCCACGTCACACTCCATTTAAATTGATGTCCATGCATAAGTGTTGCTCCATCAATCTCCATTGTTTCAGGTAACTCAGTAAAACGTTCGATACCAGTTACACGTGTAATACGCTCTTCCTGATTGCCACGAATAGAGGGGAATGTTAGTAAGTTTTCAAAATCGTTTTCTACTATTGCAGCTTTTTGAAGCGGTATACCCGACATTGTTTGAGCCTTTTTCTTACTTACAGTGCATTCATATAAATCACCTAGTCCCAATACCTTTGCATCTTTCGCAGATTGCTGAATATGGTCTAGAACTGCCTTAGTATCTTCTATACTAGAATGTAAATCTCCTAAAAGTGCGTACAGCATATTAATCAGGCCTTTCATGAATTATGCCTCTGCATAATTATGTCCGAAATCGGCTTTGTGTCTGCACAAAACTGATTAAGTGACATCCGCCGGAGGCTTTAACTTCTTTCAGCGGGTGTCCAAACACCTGTAGCTGACGCTTCGCTTTCGCTACATAAAACATTTGTAGCTGACGCTTCGCTTTCGCTACATAAAACATTTGTAGCTGACGCTTTGCTTTCGCTACATAAAACATTTGCTGAAAGAAGTTAATCATTATATGAATATCATACACCTAACAGAAATTGATAGAAAAGTAAAATGTATCAGTATATTTGGTTCATCACCATGACGTCCAGTTGATTTCCGTTCCGATTAGAGCATTGTTGCTGACGCTTCGCTTTCGCACAGATAAAACATTGTTGCTGACGCTTCGCTTTCGCACAGAAAACATCCGCTTCGCTGCAGGGTCTCAAATCTTCAAGAAGTTGCCTAGTCTCCACCCCAATCAACTTCTCCGAATGACATATGCTTTAACAAAATGTCTTCTCTAACTTTCGGTAAGGAGCCTTATATTTTTATATAAGATAAATTGCCATCTTTTTAATAGATTGATAAAATGTAATTGTAATTTTCTGAATTTTCTTATTGTAATTTTGCGTGGTATGAGGGTAATGAATATTAAAAATTTGGGGGGCAATGATGACGATGTTGATGACAGACATTCTACAAAATTATGCTATGCAGCAACCAAATGGGATCGCAACGGTTTACGATGGGACAAAGCTATCCTATAGTGAATTTTATAAAAGTGCAGAAATATTCGCAGCATACTTGCAAGAACAAGGGTATGAAAAAGATGATGTAATTGCATTATATACGCTCAATTCTGATTTATTTTTAATCGCTTATTTCGGTGTTCAGCTAGCGGGCTATGTTGTCATGCCTATTAATACAAAATTAGCAGCTCCAGAGGTCGAATTCATTTTTAATCATTCAGAAGCTAAAGGACTTATTTATGATGAAAGGTTAGAGGGTGTGCTCGCAACTATTGCATATCCGTTTCAGCATATTATAGGGCTCCAAGAAATGAAAGACGTTATTAAAAACTATCCAGGTCAAAGAAAAGCTGTCAAATTGGAACCTCATGATACGGCTATTGTTATGTATACTTCTGGTACGACGGGAAAACCAAAAGGAGTAATGTTGACTCATCAAAATGTTGTATCAGCTGCAGATATATGGTCGTCGTCAATGGATATGACCAATGAGGATAAAATGTTTGTTTGTACGCCTTTATTTCATTGTGCAGGTCTTCATGTATTTGCGATGCCGATGTTTTATAAAGGCGGTACGTTGGTTATAGAAGAGGCTTTTTCTTCGACAAATACATTAGAACAGCTTGCTGTTACAGATGCGACAATTTTCTTTGGAGTTCCGTCAATGTATACAATTATTTTAAACACACCTAACTTTAAGGAACATACATTTAAAAATTTACGTTTATTATGTTACGGAGCGGCACCGATGCCTTATGAGCTTGTTAAGCAAGTTAAAGAGGCATTCCCTAATGTGAAAGTACAAAACCTGTATGGACAAACTGAAAATTCCCCTGCAGCCACTTCTCTTTTAGATACGGATGCATTGACGAAGATTGGATCAGTAGGAAAACCATTAGCACAAACAGAAGTCCGTGTTGTTGATAGCTTTGGTGAAACTGTGCCAGCGGGTGAGGTAGGAGAAATTTGTGTCAAAGGACCACAAGTCATGAAAGGTTATTTACGTAATCCTGAAGAAACAGCTAGAGCAATTAAAGATGGTTGGCTCTATTCAGGAGATTTAGGGCGTTTTGATGAGGAAGGCTATCTCTATATTGTAGATCGTAAAAAGGATATGATTATTCGAGGTGGCGAAAATATTTATCCTATCGAGATCGAAGAGGTTTTATATCAACTGCCAGAAATTTTGGAGGCAGCCGTTGTAGGTTTACCACATGAAGTATATGGCGAAGTCCCGAAAGCTTTTGTCGTATTGAAGGAAGGGAAGCCTTCCGATGATGAGGCGATTTTGGCTTATTGTAGGACTCAGCTAGCAAAATATAAAGTGCCACATGAAATCGAATTTTTAACTGAATTGCCACGAAATGCTTCCGGTAAAGTTTTGAAGCATACATTACGTCCAAGAGTAAGTACGCCATAAAAACGGTTTGATGTTTGAAAGTAGCAAATCTAGTAATACCTTGATCAGATTATGCTGAATTTAGAGATGTTAATGTGTCATATATAAAGGGTATATAAAAATCATTAGGTTTCTGCATAATTGTGTCCTAGGCTTTAACTTCTTTCAGCGGATGTTTGGACAACCGCGAAAGAAGTTAAAATAGGAACGTCTATGAAATTAGCGTATAATAGAGTCTGCGACAAATTGAAATAATAGAATTGAAGTTTTTGTCTTCAAACAAGATAGGAGCGGAATTTGTCTTGTGGACGTGGAATAAACGCCTTTTACTAATAGGTATTATGATAATTATGCTACTTTCGAGTTGCAATCAGATTTCGCAGCAGGAAATGCAAAACAAAGAATTAACTGTGTTAACAGTAGAGTTTAATAGCGGTGCACCCATACCTAACCTTTATATAACTGCCACAGATGTAGAAACAGGTAAGGTAGTGGAGGATGCAGTTGGCTCAGAAGAGGGCGAAGCAACATTTTCAAAACTTCAAGAGGGACGGAAATATGCTATAGCTGCAACTACGATTGAAAATAGTACGAAGAACGATGGTTATACGACAATCGAAAATTTTACATATGATTCGACAAAGCCGTATTATCGATTGGAGACATATTTTTCAAGGGACAAGCAAGAGCTGGGTGTCTCAGCTGTTATGCAAAATCCTGAACTACCACATGGCTGTGAAATAACATCATTAACGGCTGTATTAAATTATTATGGGTTAGATGTTACGAAGCTGGAAATGGCTGATAACTATTTACCGAAGCAAAAGATTAGTATTGTAGATGGACAACGATTTGGTCCAAATCCAGCACAGGCTTTTGCTGGTAATCCTCGTGACAAAGCAAGCGGTATGTATGTCTTTGCAGCTCCGATTGTCAAAGCAGCAGAGGCAGTAATAACAGATAAACAGGCAGACTTACGAGTGACAAATAAGAGTGGTGCCTCTCAGGACGAGATTTTACAACTTGTTCGAGAAGGAGTTCCTGTTGTGACATGGGTTACATTGGATTTATCAGCACCAAAAGATAATTCAGAAAAGGGCTGGATCTATGAAGGTGAAACAGTGCCACATAAAGCGTACATGAACTTGCATGCTGTTGTTTTAACTGGGCATCTAGGCGATAAAGTAGTTGTCATGGACCCATTAAAAGGCTTTGTCACTTATAATGTGGATCAGTTTTTTAACAGCTATAGAGAGTTAGGTAAACAAGCTGTAGCCGTTCATAAATGATTCAAAGAAGAGTTATAAGGAGTACAGGGAAAGTATGTTACACTTGTAAAAAAAGGCTCGTCACTAAATATTAAGGATGACATTCTTAAAACGAATGTCATGTATATAAGTTGATTGGAGTGGAGGCTGGGTGACTCCTTGGGGATTAGCGAATAGAGGAACGAGGGCTAAAATCATCACGTCCTGTGATAACGCCTTCGTGACCAACATCGGTGCTGCTGACGCTGCGTTAGCACTACGCTTTCGCGCAAAAAACATCTGTTGGCCCGAGACCCTGGAGCGAAGCGAAGCGGCTCATCGGACGCCCCCAGGAAGCTCTGCTCTGCGCGAAAGCGAAGCGTCAGCGGCAAATGTTTTATCTGTGCGAAAGCGAAGCGACAGCAACAAAGCGCCCAGTCGGAACGGAAATCAACCCCACGTTATGGTGATAAGCCTAATAAAAGCTAAAGTGAGTTGAGTAGAATGGCCATTGAGCACACTTTTTTACCGGTTTTATTAGGAGATGAAATGAATGCTTACGGCATGGCAAGAGCATTTTACGAGTCCTATGGAGTTAAACCACTTGCATTAAATCATACGAATATGGAGAAAATACAGCAGAGTGATTTATTAATATTTCGCGAAGTTCCAAGACTCCATGTTGAAGAACGTTTTGTCGTTGCGTTAAAGGCAATTGCAGAGGAATTTGCAGGTAAAAAATTGCTTTTATTAGCCTGCGATGAATTTTACGTAAAAAAAATTGTGCAACATAAAGAGGAGCTAGCGGACTATTTTGCAATTCCTTATGTGGATGCAAACCTTGCTAACGAGCTATTAACACGTGAGAGCATGTATGAACTTTGTGCGAAATTCGGTTTTCTCTATCCGGCAATGCATGTTTGCACCGTAAATGATTACGAGGAATTTGACATCCCTTTTGAATACCCAGTTGTCATTAAACCTTTGAATATGACAAAGTATGCTACATGTATTTTTCCAGGTAAGAAAAAAGTGTATATTGCAAAAGATAACGACGAAAAGGATGCTATTTTCCATGCCATTTATAAGGAATCGGCATACCGAGATGACCTAATGGTACAGCAATATATTCCTGGCGAAGATGCTCATATGTGTGTCGTAAATGCTTATGTTGGTCAAGATAGTAAGGTAAAACTGCTTTCTGTAGGTAATCCAATTTTAGAGGAGCATTCTCCAGAGGGTATTGGTCGCTATGTAGCCATTATGACCGCATACGATAAAGACTTAATGGATCGTGTGAAATTGTTTCTTGAGGAAATACGGTTCCAGGGCTTTGCAACGTTTGATATGAAGTATGATGAACGTGATGGTCAATATAAGTTATTGAGTATTGAATTACATAATGAACTTTCAAATTATTATGTGACAGCAAGTGGCTATAATTTAATGCAATATGTCGCGGATGATTTTATCCGTGGAAGCAAGCAACAGCTAACGTATGTTCAGAACAAGCATCTTTGGACAATTGTGCCGAATGGTGTCCTCTTTAAATATGTACAAAATGAACAACTTGTGATTGAAGCGAAAAGTCTTATTCGCCAAGGAATGGCTACGGATTCCATCTTTAATTATAAGGATATGAATGCGAAGCGCTGGTTGAATATAACGCTAGATAATTTAAGCTTTTATCGCCAATATAAGAAATATTTTAACAACAAAGGTCTGTCAAACTAATGAAAAAACAAACTTTAGGTATAATTGGTGGCGTTGGTCCACTTGCAACGATGTTTATCGGTGAAATGATTGTAAGACGTACGAAGGCAACGAAGGATCAGGAGCATTTACATACTATCATTGATAATGATACGAATATCCCTGATCGTACTGCCTTTATTTTAGATAGTACAAAGGAAAATCCTGTACCAGTGATAGTCGCAGATGCTAAAAAGCTTGCTTCTGTTGGAGCAAATATGATTGCTATTCCATGTAATACGGCACATACCTTTTATGATGAGATTGTTGAAGGTTCCCCAGTTCCTGTTTTACATATGATCAGGGAAACAGCAAAGCGTGCCTCTGACTTAGGGGCAAAGCGTGTAGGGATTTTAGCGACAACGGGTACATTAACCTCACACATGTATCAAGATGCGTTAGAGGAATTTGGTATCACGCCAGTTGTTCCAGACGATGTCATGAAGGAAAAAGTCATGTCTATTATTTACGATTATGTAAAGGCTGGAAAAAATGTCTCTCATGAGGATTGGCAACCAATAGAAAAGGCAATGCTTGCACTTAATTGTGATCGTATCGTACTGGGATGTACAGAATTATCAATCGTCAATCGCGATTTAAAATTAAGTGACAAATATATCGACTCATTAATCGTGTTAGCAGAACGTGCTATATTAGCAAGTGGCTATGAATTAGTAGATTAACAATTAAATGAACGAAATAAAAATCTGTTCGCTTTTCACAGGTAAGTTGTAAACCTTCAAAAGAAGCTCAAGTGTCTATAAGGGCTTGAGGGCTAACCAATCCCGTGAAAAGACGTGCAGATTTTTTTATCTGCATACTTAAAATTCATTAGAGAAGCTTAAGAAAGCGCCATTTTTGAAACGATTATACAAAGGTTTACGTACATATGAAGTAGGAAAATGATTAGTGTGTTAAACTAGTGTCAAGCAGATAGAAGGTGGGAAATTACATGTCAGTAATAAATTTATTAAATGAAGATGTGCAAGCAAAATGGAAATTTGAAGAGCCGATGAAAATTCAAGAAGAAATGATTCCGGCAATGCTTGAGGGCAAAGATATTGTAGCTGAATCTCCGACAGGATCGGGAAAGACTTTAGCGTATGTACTTCCTTTACTAAATAAAGTAAACGGTTCAAAAAAACAAACACAAGGACTTATCGTAGCCCCATCACAGGAGCTAGCAATGCAAATAGTTGAGGTTATCCGTGAATGGACAGCAGGTTCTGATATTACGGTTCAACAATTAATTGGTGGCGCAAACTCTGCACGCCAAATCGAAAAGTTAAAGAAAAAACCGACGATTGTTGTAGGAACACCTGGCCGATTAAATGAGTTAGCACGTGCTGGGAAATTAAAGCTTAAAGAAATTGAAACAATAATTTTAGATGAGTGTGATCAGTTACTAAGTCGTGAATATCGTGTTGTCGTAAAATCCTTTATCGAAGGTTCAGCATATGGGCGACAAGTAGTTGTTGTGTCGGCAACAATTACGGAGGAAATTGAATTAGTGGCTAGTCGCATGATGTTCGAGCCAGTACGCTTTAAAATTAAACCTGAAGATATGCTAAAGGTTGGTAAAGTTGTACACTCTTTCGTGAAAGTGGAGGAGCGAGATAAAACAGATTTCCTACGCCGACTATCACATACAGAAGGATTACGTGGATTGGCTTTCGTCAACAATATAGATCAATTGCTGATGAAGGAAACGAAATTACAATATCGTACGGCACCAATTGTAACATTGCATTCTGACATGAAGAAGGAAGAACGTAAAAAGGCGTTAGATGCATTCCGTAAAGGCGAGGCACGTATTTTAATTGCTACAGATATTGCTGCACGTGGTTTAGATATTGCAGGTTTAACACATGTTATTCATGTCGATGTACCAAGAACAATTGAGCAGTATTTGCATCGTTCTGGTCGTACAGGACGTGCTGGTGCTGATGGTGAAGTATTAACGTTATTATCTTACCGTGATGAAAAAACGTATAAAAAATGGACACGGGAAATTCCTGGGAAACCAGTGCAAAAAGTATGGCATGAAGGTAAGCTAGTGGAGGGCAATTCAAAAACAATTGGACAGAAGCGAGGTAAATAATATGACGTTTGAAGAAAAATTACAAGCATATGCAGAACTTGCGGTAAAAGTCGGTGTCAATATTCAACCTGGGCAATACTTATTAGTTAATACATCAGTTGAAGCTTTAGATTTCGCCCGTTTAGTCGTGAAAGAGGCTTATAAGGCTGGTGCAGGACGTGTTCATGTTAATTTTTCGGATGATGAAATGGATCGTGCTTATTTTGAGCATGCCTCAGATGAAGAATTTAATCGTTTCCCAGAATGGGTAGTTAAAATGCGTGATGAGGTAATCGAACGTAAAGGAGCACTATTATGGATTGATGCTGCAGACCCTGATAAATTAGCAGGTATTTCAGCAGATCGTCTAGCTACCCATCAAAAAGTATCCGGAGCTGCTCTGAAAAATTATCGCAACGCCGTAATGAAAGACTTGATAGCTTGGTCAATCGTTGCTGTCCCTTCACCAAAGTGGGCATCAAAGGTATTCCCTAATTTAGCCGCTGAGGAACAAGTGCCAGCATTATGGGAAGCTATTTTTAAAACTGTTCGTATCGGTGAAGGCAATGCTGTTGAAAACTGGCATGAACACGTAGTAAATTTAGAATCTCGTGCGGCCCTACTGAACAATAAAAAATATGCGAAGCTTCACTATACAGCGCCAGGGACAGATTTAACAATTGCCTTAGCGCCACAGCATAAATGGCTTACTGGAGGTAGTAAAACGCCAGATGATACTATCTTTATTGCTAATATGCCGACAGAAGAAGTTTATACGTTACCGATGAAACAAGGGGTAAACGGCTATGTAAGCAATACAAAACCGTTAGTTTATCAAGGGAATATTATTGATGGCTTTAAACTAACGTTTGAAGAAGGAAAAATTGTAAAGGCTGAAGCGCAGGTAGGGCATGATTTATTACAGGAGCTTATTAATGTAGATGAAGGCTCTTGTTATTTAGGTGAGGTTGCACTTGTACCGCATGAATCACCAATTTCAGCATCGGAGATTTTATATTTTAATACATTGTTTGATGAAAATGCATCGAACCATTTAGCGATTGGTGAAGCTTATCCAACTTGCTTAGAAGGTGGAAGAGATTTAGAAAACGGACAGCTAGAAGCGTTAGGTGCAAATATTTCAGTTACACATGAAGACTTTATGATTGGTAGCGGTGAAATGGACATTGACGGTATTTTACCAGATGGAACTGTCGAACCAATTTTCCGCAAAGGTAGCTGGGCATTTTAAGCTCTTGATTTAACTATTTCAAAGGGTTTCCAAACGCCCGCTGTAATAGAGGGACCAGGTCTAAAAACGCCACGTCCTGTGATTAAGGCTGAGTGACCAATATCATGTTGTTGCCGCTGACGCTAGGCTTCGCGCAAAAAACATTTGTTGGCCTAAAGCCTCCGGCGGATGTCATGGAATCGGAATGGAGTTGGGCAGATGAAACGTTTTCTAAGTATAATTGGTGCAACTATCTTCACGATGGCATTAGGTATTTCATCTGCTTTTGCTCAGTCTGAAAACTACCTGTCAATTGGAGATTCCTTGGCTGCTGGTCAAACACCTTATCAACAGATTGATACAGGCTACAGTGATTTAATTGCCATGAAATTGGGGATGACTGGGCAATTGAGTTTCTATACAAAGGAGCTCGCTTTTCCAGGCTATACAACAGCTGACGTCTTGAAACGAGTAAAATCAGAGGAAGCAAGTGATTTATTAGCAAATGCAACACTAATTACTGTTTCGGCAGGTGCCAATGATTTACTGCGTCTAGTGCAGGTTAATCCCACTGCCGGTACATTAGCCTTTGCGCAGCTACAAACAGATTATGCATTAAATATTGCTAGAAAAAATATGGCTGAGATTTTGGATGAGTTGAAAGTGCGAGCACCTAAAGCAAAGGTCTATGTAATGGGCTATTATTTTGCATATCCAAGTGTTCACGCTACGCAAAAAGAAGGAACAAACGCACAGCTTGTAAAACTAAATAAGATTTTACAGCAACAGGCAGAGCATGCTGGAGCAGTTTTTATAGACGTATATAATTCTTATGGATTAAACGCTACAAACCTTTTACCCAATATCTCTGATGTACATCCAAATTTTGAAGGCTATCGCCAAATGGCAAATTCATTTTTACATGAATATAGCGGAAGTAAAACACTAGCAATTTCTTCAAACGAACTGCCAAAGCCTAACCCTATTTCATTCGAGCAGATATTAGAACAAGTAGCGAAGGCAGAGCAGAAACAAGTAGAAAAAGAAAAAGAAAAAGAAAAGCCAAGTCCTACTGCGCGTGCCATTCAAGGTGGTTTTAAAGGATACGCTGCTTTTATGGAGAAGGTAAGAGCTAAAGAACTTTTTTAATCATAGCTATTTGTAACAGAGCATCGACAATGATGCTCTTTTTTATGTTTACATCGGGGCGAAAGATAGAATCCTCTGAGAGAGGGATGAAATTGTCAGAGCGACGGAAAGAATTGTCGGAGTGACAGAAAGAAACGTCGAAGTGACGGAAAGAACCCTCGGAGCGACGGAAAGAATCGTCGAAGTGACGGAAGGAACCCTCGGAGCGACGGATAGAACTGAAGCGACGGAAAGAAATGCCGAAGCGACGGAAAGAATCCCTGGAACGACGGAAAGAAATGCCGAAGCGACGGAAAGAAACGTCGAAGTGACGGAAGGAACCCTCGGAGCGACGGATAGAACTGAAGCGACGGAAAGAAATGCCGAAGCGACGGAAAGAATCCCCGGAACGACGGAAGGAACCCTCGGAGCGACGGAAAGAACCGTCGAAGCGACGGAAGGAACCCTCGGAACGACGGAAAGAACCGAAGCGACGGAAAGAATCGTCGAAGTGACGGAAGAAACCCTCGGAGCGACGGAAAGAACCGAAGCGACGGAAAGAAATGCCGAAGCAACGGAAAGAATCCACGGAACGACGGAAAGAAACGCCGAAGCGACGGAAGAAACCCTCGGAGCGACGGAAAGAACCGAAGCGACGGAAAGAAACGTCGAAGCGACGGAAAGAAACGTCGAAGCGACGGAAGGAACCCTCGGAACGACGGAAGGAACCGAAGCGACGGAAAGAAACGTCGAAGCGACGGAAAGAAACGTCGAAGCGACGGAAAGAATCCCCGGAACGACGGAAAGAAACGTCGAAGCGACGGAAGGAACCCTCGGAACGACGGAAAGAACCGAAGCGACGGAAAGAAACGTCGAAGTGACGGAAGAAACCCTCGGAGCGACGGAAAGAACCGAAGCGACGGAAAGAACCCCGGAACGACGGAAAGACCGAAGCGACGGAAAGAAATGCCGAAGCGACGGAAAGAATCCCCGGAACGACGGAAGAAACCCTCGGAGTGACGGAAAGAAACGTCGAAGTGACGGAAGGAACCCTCGGAGCGACGGAAAGAACCGAAGCGACGGAAAGAAATGCCGAAGCGACGGAAAGAAACGCCGAAGCGACGGAAGAAACCCTCGGAGCGACGGAAAGAACCGAAGCGACGGAAAGAAATGCCGAAGCGACGGAAAGAAATGCCGAAGCGACGGAAAGAATCCCCGGAACGACGGAAAGAATCCCCGGAACGACGGAAAGAAACGCTGAAGCGACGGAAGGAACCCTCGGAGCGACGGAAAGAAATGCCGAAGCGACGGAAAGAATCCCCGGAGCGACGGAAAGAACCGGAGCGACGGAAAGAACCGGAGCGACGGAAAGAACCGAAGCGACGGAAAGAACCGAAGCGACGGAAAGAACCGAAGCGACGGAAGGAACCCTCGGAGCGACGGAAAGAAATGCCGAAGCGACGGAAAGAATCCCCGGAGCGACGGAAAGAACCGGAGCGACGGAAAGAACCGAAGCGACGGAAAGAAACGTCGAAGCGACGGAAAGATTCCCCGGAACGACGGAAAGAAACGCTGAAGCGACGGAAAGACCCCCCCGAAGCGACGGAAGAAACCCTCGGAGCGACGGAAAGAATCGTCGAAGTGACGGAAAGAACCCACAGAGTGAAAGAAGGAACTCTCGAATCGACGAATTCCCTTCACCTCAATTCCCCACAATATGGTGAGGATCCTAATTATAATTTTCAAACTAATAAAAGGAAAAACAATCAATCCATCAGCCGTGATAAAATGAAATAGACAGGAGGCGCAAAGAATGAAAATATTTCATACAGCAGATTGGCATTTAGGGAAGCTTGTACAAGGCGTCTATATGACGGAGGATCAACAATATATTTTACAGCAATTTATGCTAGCCATTGATGAGGAAAAACCAGATGTTATCGTTATAGCAGGTGATTTATATGACCGTTCGATGCCCCCGATTGAGGCAGTGAATTTACTAAATGATATTTTCGCGGAAATTATACTTGATAAAAAAATCCCTGTGTTAGCGGTTGCCGGGAATCATGATAGTGCAGGTCGATTGAATTTTGGCAGTAGTTTAATGAGTGATAGTGGACTACATATTAAAGGCCAATTTACGAAAGATCATACCCCGATAGTTTTTCATGATGAGTATGGTGAAGTACATTTTCATCTCGTTCCTTATGCAGAGCCGGCTTCAGTAAGGACTATTTTAGAGGATGATTCCATTAGATCTCATCAAGATGCGATGGGAAAAATTATCGAACATATTGAGCAAAGTTTAGATACGACAAAGCGCAATGTTTTTGTTGGACATGCCTTTGTGACGAAGTATGGAGAAGAGGAAGCGAATACGAGTGATTCTGAACGACCTTTATCAATAGGAGGCTCGGATTGTGTAAGTGCAGCATTGTTTAAGCCTTTTAATTACACAGCACTTGGCCATTTGCATAAAGCGCATTTTGTGTTGAATGAAACGATTCGATATGCTGGCTCTCCATTGAAGTATTCATTATCTGAGCACTTACATGAGAAGGGCTTTTTAATAATTGAGCTAGATGCGCAGGGAGAAGTTACTGTCGCAAAACGAAAGCTTATAGCTAGACGAGATTTACGTGTGGTAGAGGGATTAATGGATGATTTATTGCAATTACCACCAAGTGACGATTATGTATTTGTACGCTTAACAGATACTACGCCAGTAACTTCGCCGATGGAACGTATTCGTACAGTGTTTCCTAATGCGATGCATGTTGAGCGTAAAGCAATACGTCAAGAGGTACCACATGAAATTCAGGCGGTTGAGACAGAGAAGATAGAAGACATCGATTTATTCCGATCATTTTTTACAGATATAATTGGCATACAGCCTGATCAAGATACAGAGCGTCTATTCACAGAGATGCTACAAGAATTATTAGATGAGGAGCGGGAGACAGTAAAATGAAGCCTTTAAAGTTAACGATTACTGCGTTCGGTCCATATAAAAATACTGAGGTTATTGATTTCCAACAGCTTGGTGAACATCGTCTATTTGCGATTTCCGGAAAAACAGGTGCAGGGAAAACGACTATTTTTGATGCTATTTGCTATGCACTTTACGGATCGGGTAGCGGTGAAGATCGTCAGGATACTGCTATGCTTCGAAGCGGGTTTGCAGATGATGATGTCTATACTGCTGTGGAACTTGTTTTTGAAATGCATGATAAGGTCTATCAAATTTTACGTCAGCCAGGTCATATTAAAGCAAAAAATAAAAGTGTTACTGGCAAGAAGATTGAACTCGCTGAAATCAAAGGAGACACCCTTGATTATAGTATTGTAGAAAAACAGCAAACGCTTGAGGTAGATAAAAAGCTACAGGATATAATCGGCCTCACCAAGGATCAGTTTAGTCAAATTGTTATGCTACCACAAGGTGAATTTCGCAAACTGTTAACCTCAGATTCTACGAATAAAGAAGTTATTTTGCGCAAAATTTTTAAAACAGATCGCTTTGGTGTGATGACAAAAAGACTTGATGCGAAACGAAAAGAAGCGGAAAGTGATTTACTGCGTGCTAAACAATTAAAGGAGCATCTTCTTGGCCAAATTGCAGGGGCTTTACCACAACGTTCATCAACTTTATTTACTTGCATTACTACTAATACTGAAAATATGCATCAGTTGAAGAAGGCTCTGGAAGAGGAGCAGACCTATTATACAGAATGTATACAATTAGAACAGCAACGCTATAAAGAGGCGTATGCGCATCATCAAAAAGAGCAAGAATTTTATAGTATGGCAAAAACACTAAATGAGCAATTTGATGAGCAAACTAACCGTCAGAATCGCCTACAAGCATTGTTACAAGAACAAGATATATATAGCGCAAAAGAACGTGAAATTGCATTAGCAGAAAAAGCAGAACGTCTTGTCATACTTGAGCAACAATGTATCGATTTACGTGCTGAGCAAAATCGGAAAGAACAATCCTACCAGCAAGCGATGGCCGAGCAGCAAAACGCAGAAGCTCGGTTAAAGATAGCGCAGGAAAAGTTTAACATTGAAGAGGCGAAAGAATCTGAACGGCAACACGTTCTACAGCAGGAATTACAGCTACAAGCATTATTACCGACATTCGAAGCGTATGAGAATAATCTGCAGCAAATGCAAATAGCTGAACAATATGTTGCAACAGCAAAGCTAGCAGTAGACGATAATAGTAAGATCTTAGAAACAGGACAAATACAAGTCCAGCAATTAGCAAAAACAATTGAACAATATGAAAAACAACTTGAGCCATATGAAAGTTATTTAGAACAGCTACCGAAGCTAAAAGAACACGTATCATTACTAGCGCAAGTCGAAAAATACACGAGAGCAGTTGCAACTGCTGAGCAGGATGTAGCCACTACTAATGTTCATCATCAAGAAAGTAAGCAAGCTCTTAAAAAGCTGGAGCAGCAATGGATTGCGAGTCAGGCAAGTATTTTGGCGCAGCAACTTAAGGATGGAGAGCCTTGCCCGGTGTGTGGTAGTACAACGCATCTCGAAACACATCGTGAGCAATTAGAGATGATCGAATTAGCACAGGTGGAAGCTTTACGAGGAAAGGCTACTACTGATGAGCGCAAGTTTTTAGAGAAAGAGGCTTTCTTGAATTCTACAAAGCATCTTTTACAAGAAGCGCTAGAACAGTTAGAGAAGAATGAGATTGATCAATCGAATCAAGCACAAATTGTAGCTTCCTTGCAAAACTTAGAGCAACAAATAACAATCTTAAAAGTAGTGAGCAATCAATTGTCTGATATACGTATGCAACAAAAGGATCATCGTACACGAATTGAGCAGCTACAAGAAAAGCAAATAAAACTAGAGCAATATTTAGCTGAGAAGACGAAGGAATTGACTAAACAACAAGCAATTGTGGAAGAACAGCAAAAGCATATTCCAGAAAATCTTACGACGCTACAAGCATTGAAGCAGGCGATTACTGATATAGGTTCACAAAAGGTTGCATTACAAGCAGCATGGAATCTCAGTCAACAAAATCTGCAATCTGCCAAGGAAGCAGCGAATAATGCTAGAATGACCGTAGAAATTGCGAAACAGACTTTTGAGGAATTAAAGCTGAAAATGGATGAAAAGCGGGAACAATTTTCAGTAAGTATGACGGAAGCAGGCTTTGAAAGCTATGAAGAATTTGCTACAGGGAAGCGGAGCGTGCAGCAAATAGAAGCTTTACGGAAGGCTTGCAATGATTATGCACTACAAATCCACTCATTACGAGTACAAATTACTGAGGGGGAGAAGCATCTTAAAGGGCAAGAGAAACAAGATTTAACGGCAATGGAAGAAAAGTTAGAGATGCTTCGTATCACATATGAGGAAGCCTTTAAAGTATTGCAACAAATGGAAGGATTTGCGAAGGCTTGTGCAGACTTTATCGAAAAAGTTGAGGGGACCGAGCAGGAGATTCGTTTACTTGAAAAAGAAGCGGGACGGGTGAAGGAACTTTATGCAATGCTAAATGGGCAGAATGAGAAAAAGCTGTCCTTTGAGCGTTATATTCAAATTAATTATTTAGATAAAATTACAGATGCAGCAAATGTCCGGCTTTATCATCTATCCAATGGTCAGTTTGAACTGCGGCGTTCAGATCGCTTAGAAAAGCATGCCAAGCAAAGTGGGCTAGGACTAGATGTGTATGATGCCTATACGGATCAATTACGAGATGTGAAAACATTATCAGGGGGAGAAAAGTTTAATGCGTCTTTAAGTCTTGCCCTTGGGATGGCAGATGTTATTCAAAGCTATCAAGGTAATATTCGCATTGAGACAATGTTTATTGATGAGGGCTTTGGTTCTCTCGATGAAGAAGCGTTAAATAAGGCGATTGATACGCTTATTGATTTACAAGATTCTGGACGTATGATTGGAGTTATTTCTCACGTTGCAGAGTTAAAAGCTACAATGCCCGCTGTATTGCATGTCGAAAAAGCAATGAACGGTCATAGTCAAACATATTTTGAAGTAAAATAAAAAAGGAGGCGTGTTTCCATTGTGTGGAAATACGCCTCTTTATCATTTTTTAGTTATGTTAGGATTAGTTCCTTTCTTTGCAGCAATTACTTTTTTTACAATTGGGATAGCGATAGGTGCTAATTTTACGGCGACTTTGACAACTTTAGATACTTTCACAAAATAACAGCTCCTTAGACTATCTGTTCAACGTGAGTTGAGATGAAACTTATCGAATCACGCGAACAGCTTGAATAATATTCCAAATAACTACTCCTAATGAAATGAGAATGTAAATTGCGAATGAAGCAAACCAAATGATAAGAAAATTATTACTACCTGAATTTAGATCGAAATTGGTGTTGAACGATAAAGTTGAGAAAATAAAGACTACAAATAATATTATTCCGAATGCGACTGGAATTAAATGTGAAATAAGTGCTCGGATAGAGTGACTCTTTACGTCGCTATCTTTTGTGACAAAGTAAACGACTAATGGAACAATAAAGGGTGCGAATAAAATACTGAGATAACTAAAGGCAGATAAAATTTTTTGGTTCTCCATAGTAGTACCTCCTTTTTTAATATTTACGCATGAAAAATGATAAAGTTTCAAAAAAAATTTGGAAGAGGTTGTAATCATGACAATGTTTGCGTACAATGAGGTTGTTCAAATAAATTAAGATGTAACGACCACAAGGGGAGCTGATGATGTCAGCTGAGACTGGGCACGTAATGCTTTGACTCTTCGAACCTGTAAGTTAACACTTGCGTAGGGATGTGGATAGAAACCGACACTTTTACGATGTGAGGCTCTGTCCTGGCATCGTTTTTACCATTATGGATGTCAAATAAGGACATATTTGCTAGCTGATTTCTATTCCTGCTCTTGTATCCTACATCGGAACAAAGGAGAGAATATTTATGGACAATAAAAGACTTTTAATGCTTGTGGAGATTGCGATATTCGCAGCGATTGGCCTTGTGCTAGATCAGGTTTCCTTTAAAGTATGGGCACAAGGTGGCTCTGTTAGTCTAGTGATGGTACCAATAATTTTAATAGCATTCCGCTGGGGCCTTATTCCAGGTCTGACAACGGGTTTACTTATTGGTGTTATGCAAACAATGTTTGGCGCCTATATTATACATTGGCTACAAGGATTACTTGATTATGGTGTTGCCTTTACAGTAGTAGGCTTGGCGGCTGTTGTTCGCCGACCAGTGCTAGATGCAGCCAAAGATTTAAACAAAATGAAAATGGCGCTTTATATTATTTTAGGAACGGTATTAGCTGGCTTTTTACGTTATGCAGCTCATACCATTGCGGGCGCTGTATTTTTCTCAGAGTATGCTGGCGATCAAAATGCGTGGATTTATTCAATCATCTATAATGGAACATATATGCTACCAGCTACGATTTTAACAGCAATTGTTGGTGTTCTGCTATTTACGGCAGCACCTCAATTAATGAAACGAAAATCATAACTATTACGCCCTTCACATGAGTGGAGGGTTTTATTATTATTAAATTTAAAACTAAAACATCCATCTTTAGTGATGACAGTTGATTGAAAAGTAGTATATAAGTTGATTAGAGTGGAGGCTGGGCGACTGCTTGGGGATCAGCGATAGAGGAACGAAGACTAAAACCATCACGTCCTGTGATAACACATTTGTGACCAACATCGTTGCTGTTACCGCCGCCGCTTCGCTTTCGCGCAGATGAACCCCTTTTGCTGCCGCTTCACTTTCGCGCAAAAAACATCTGTTGGCCCGGAGACCCTTCAGCGAAGCGAAGCGGCTCATTGGACGCCCCCATGAAGCGCCCAGTCGGAACGGAAATCAACCCCACGCTTTGCTGAGTAGCTTGTTTTTCAGCACTTTACAATTTAAGGTGGCATATAATATTTAAAGCGTTTGGCGTTTTATGCATAGAAAGTTATGTTATATTAAATAGTAGACATTAGATGAAAGGGACGTTAAAAATGATTGTAAAAACGCAAGAAGAGATTGAAGCTTTTAAAAAAATCGGCCGTATTTGTGCTGAAATTCGTGAGGAAATGAAAGCTGCTACAAAACCAGGTGTAACAACACTTGAACTAGATGAAATTGCAGGCCGTATGTTTGCTGAAGCAGGAGCTATTTCTGGACCTAAAGGGGAATATGATTTCCCAGGATACACATGTATTAGTGTAAATGAGGAAGTTGCACATGGTATTCCGGGTACACGTGTGATTGAAGAGGGCGATATCGTAAATATAGACGTATCTGGGTCACTAAATGGCTACTTTGCTGATACTGGCATTTCATTTGTAGTTGGTGAAGGCTATGAGGATAAAGAAAAGCTTTGTCGCGTAGCTAAAAGTGCTTTCGACCGTGCGATGACAAAAGTAAAAGCTGGATCGAAATTAAACCAAATCGGTAAAGCTGTTGAGCGTGAAGCATATGCTAATGATTTAACAGTGATTATGAACCTAACAGGACATGGTTTAGGTCGTTCTTTACACGATGAGCCAAATCATATTTTAAATTACTATGATGCATGGGATTCGACAATTATGAAAGAAGGCATGGTGCTTGCTGTCGAGCCATTTATCTCAGCGAAAGCTGAGCATATTGTAGAGGCTGGTGATGGCTGGACATTCGTTACGCCAGACAAATCATTAGTTGCTCAAATTGAGCATTCAATTATCGTCACTAAAGACAAACCAATTATTTTAACTTCACTAGATGAACAATAAAAAGCTAAAAATCCTGCTAACCAATTTATTTTTGGTTGGCAGGATTTTTTTTAATAAATAATATACCGACAAGTAACACTCCACATAAAAATAAGGCTGCAGTTGACACAAGTAGCTCATCAAAACCATTATGTAATGCGACCCCAATATAGGACCAGATAAATACACTTGGATAGATAATATCAAAATAATGAAATCGAATATGTAGCGCTATTGCTGCTCCAATCGTCAGTAAAATAACTGCCCAAAGTGGATCACTAAGGCCAAGACCATTCCATTGATAAGATGTTAGCGTAAAGCTTACATTTGTCATCAGGCTAAATGTAACCCATGCTAAATAAACCGAAAAGGGAATACGACCTGTAAGTGAATTATTGCTGAGAGGGTACGTTTTGTACAACTTTAACAAATACATGACTAAAACAAACGTACTGATAATTGACATGATAAATAGTTCGTGATGCCAAACAACAATTGCTAACGCCTGCATGATACATATGCTACTGAAGAGAACAGTCTGTTTAATAGATGTCTTTTTTAGATTAATGACTAACCAATAACCAAGTAACATGTAAACTACAATCCAAATCATATAACTAACATTAAACGGTGCAAATATAACTGGAAAACGATTTAAAATCTCTAAAAAAGAGTGATCGTTTATTTTCATGAAATAGGATGAAAAGGTTAGGATGAGTGAGACAATAAAAGTTATTGTCATCAAAAAAAATCGAGGCATGATTTCTCTCCCTTCGTGTTAAATTGTATAAGGAAAAGACAAATAAGTATAGGACTGTAATATTATATTTTCATTATAACGGAAATTTTCAACAATGTATCGCGTTGTTTCGTTAAAAATATCTACAATTTACCATTTGAATAGTTATCCATATATTTCTTTAGTACAATGGGAATATTCAAATGTAAGGAGTGAAGTTTTAATGACTCAAAATTTAAACGATCTAGATTTATCAGTTAAACTGGATAAGAAGTTGTATAAAAAGAAGTTAAAAGTACTCCAATATGAAATGTTAAATGCTCAACAGTTTTTATTAAACAATAAAATTGGGCTAATTCTAGTATTTGAAGGTATGGATGCTGCAGGTAAGGGTGGCGCTATTAAGCGTCTAATTGAACGTGTTGATCCACGTGGCTATGTCGTACATCCAATTTCAGCACCTCAGCCTCATGAGCTACGCTACAATTATTTACAACGTTTTTGGCGAAAGCTGCCACAACATGGGCAAATCGCTATTTTTGATCGCTCATGGTATGGTCGTGTATTAGTTGAGCGTATTGAAGGATTTGCAACGAATGAAGAGTGGTCTCGTGCATACGAAGAAATTAATAATTTTGAAAAGATTTTAACAGCAGGAGATTATATTGTTATTAAGTTTTGGCTTCAAGTATCTGATGAGGAGCAGCTTAAACGTTTTAATGAACGTGAAGAGGATCCATATAAGTCTTGGAAGCTAACAGATGAAGACTGGCGAAATCGTGAAAAAACACCTCAGTATATAGAAGCTGCCAATGAAATGTTTGAGAAGACCGATAAGAAAAGTGCTCCATGGGTTCTAATACCAGGAGACGATAAAAAATATGCTCGTGTACAGGTGCTGCAAGAAACACTAGCACATATTGAACGTGAGGCAAAAAAACGTGGCCTACATTTAACTAATATATTAGACACAGAGCATTTAGAAGATGCTGAATCGTCTAGCCTTGAATTGCTAGAGGAAAAGCCTAAAAAACAAAAACAAAAAGTGAAATAATGTTATGGATGCTGTAACAACAAGACGAGATGTTTTAGTTGTAGCAGCATCTTTTTTTACATACAATAAAGTAAAACTTCAATCAGTGGGTTATTTTCCCACTGATTGTTAGTTGAACCAATCGGGCTTTTACGGTCAGTTAATCGTCTACTATGTCGACTACAATCTTCATTTAGAGCGAGGAAAGACATTTACTGACCGTTAAAGCGGGATAAAGTAAAACTTCAATCAGTGGGTTATTTTTCCACTGATTGTTAGTTGAACCAATCGGGCTTTTACGGTCAGTTAATCGTCTGCTATGTCGACTACAATCTTCATTAGAGCGAGGAAAGACATTTACTGACCGTTAAAGCGGGATAAAGTAAAACTTCAATCAGTGGGTTATTTTCCCACTGATTGTTAGTTGAACCAATCGGGCTTTTACAGTCAGTTAATCGTCTACTATGTCGACTACAATCTTCATTTAGAGCGAGGAAAGACATTTACTGACCGTTAAAGCGGGATAAAGTAAAACTTCAATCAGTGGGTTATTTTTCCACTGATTGTTAGTTGAACCAATCGGGCTTTTACGGTCAGTTAATCGTCTGCTATGTCGACTACAATCTTCATTTAGAGCGAGGAAAGACATTTACTGACCGTTAAAGCGGGATAAAGTAAAACTTCAATCAGTGGGTTATTTTTCCACTGATTGTTAGTTGAACCAATCGGGCTTTTACGGTCAGTTAATCGTCTGCTATGTCGACTACAATCTTCATTTAGAGCGAGGAAAGACATTTACTGACCGTTAAAGCGGGATAAAGTAAAACTTCAATTCGGTGGTGATTTACCCATAAACTGGGCTCATTACTAAAAGTTGCGCATGATATTTGTTAAAGTTTATACCATATATAAGTTGATTGGAGTGGAGGCTGGGCGACTCCTAGGGGATCAGCGATAGAGGAACGAAGGCTAAAACCATCACGTCCTGTGATAACGCCTTCGTGACCAACATCGGTGCTGCTGACGCTGCGTTAGCACTACGCTTTCGCGCAAAAAACATCTGTTGGCCCGAGACCCTGCAGCGCGGCGAAGCGGCTCATCGGACGCCCCCAGGAAGCTCTGCTCTGCGCGAAAGCGAAGCGTCAGCGGCAAATGTTTTCTGTAGCGAAAGCAAAGCGACAGCTACAAAGCGCACAGTTGGAACGGAAATCAACCACACGCTATGGTGAAGATTCATAAATTGTTTGTTAACCATTGAAAATGAACTCAGGCATTAAAAGCGTATTGACAATTATCGGAAGGTAAGTGTGGGAAAATGGTGCTTAAAATTTGGAGATTATTGAGGAAAAAGGGTGAAAATGTGGTATCAATTCAAGGGGGAAAATGCTACATTCGCACATTTTATGAAAAAGATGCACAAAGTTTAACCGATCTCGTAAGTCGCAATAAATACTTTTGGTCTACATATGAACCGTTACAACGACCAGAATATTATACAATTACTGCTCAATATAAAAAAATTCAAGAAAGCTTATACTTAATGGATTCGAAGAGGGAATTTACATTTGGTATTTTTGAGCCGGATACAAATAATCTAATAGGACATATTGCTCTTTATTCAGTAAAACGTTTACCGTATTCCAGTGCGTTTGTTGGCTATGCGATGGATGAAATTTATATTGGAAAAGGAATTGTCACAGAAGCAGTTAATATGGTCGTGCAATTTGCGTTCGAGCAAGTAGGCTTACATCGAGTAGAGGCTTATGTTTCAACACAGAATAATCCGTCTATCCGAGTCTTAGAAAAGGCTGGATTTCAGCGTGAGGGTCTTTTGAGAAAGCTGCTGTACATTAATGGTAATTGGGTGGATCACTATATGTATGCACGTTTAGAGGGTCAATAAAAAGAAGCGTCTATCTTTCGATGTTTGAAGGATAGACGCTTCTTTTTTCTATTGTTTGCTACCGTCTATGATTAAATCAAGGCGGCCAGTATTTGGATCAATCACTAATCCATGAACAGGCACGTCTTTAACCATTAACGGGTGATTACGAATTGTATCGACGCTTTTCTTTACACTCGTTGAGACGTCACCAAAGCCACGTAAAAACTCTTTTAAATCAAAACCTGAATATTCTATCGTGTTGATAGTTTCGGGAGTAATCCCTCTAGCAACCATTTTCTTTAACATTGCTTCTGGGTCAACTGCACTCATACCGCAGTCGTAATGTCCAACAACATACACCTCATCTGCTTGTAGTTCATAAACAGCTACAAGTAAACTACGCATAATTGCACCAAAAGGGTGACTAACTAATGCCCCAGCACTTTTAACGATCTTAACGTCGCCATTACGCAAATTCATAGCTTTAGGTAATAGCTCTACAAGTCGAGTATCCATACAAGATAACACAACGATGCGCTTATCAGGATACTTTGTTGTAATAAAAGGCTCGTATTTTTTTTCTTGAACGAAATCTTCATTAAACTTAAGAATATCTTGTAACATTGCCATGAAAAATTGCTCCCTTCCTTACAGGAATTATTTTAGAGCAAAACTATAAATATGCAAATAATAATGACAATATTCACGCAATTTTTTTGAAAAAAAAAGAAGTTTAGTAATTTATTTAGCGAATCGAAATAATAAAACATCCGCCGGAAGATAAATAAAAAAACAGCTACTTAATGTAGCTGTTTTCAATGAAATTAAAATTTTTCGTGTGGTTTTGGATCTACAGTTACTGAAGACTTAGAATCTAAACCAACTTGTAGGTAGTGGATGAAGAATGCCAAAGAAATTAGTAAAACGGCTGAAAAACCTAATACAGTCGTAATGAACATAATAAAAGCTCCTCTCTACTAAAATGATCTACAATATTATCTAAAGTAATTATACAATAGGTTACTAGGAAAATCTAAGGAGAATTTATGACATCCATAACATACCTAGTCTAGACTAATGTTAGTAGGTATAAATTACTTGAAATATCCAGTTAACAAAACAAAAAATCAAATCTTTTCACCTATTTGAAGTAGTGTTTGCTATATTAATTTGCCTAGAAGTAATCATAAAGTAATGTACAGAGTTTTGACTTAGTCCATTCTTTAATAGCTCTTCAATGAACATCTTCTTCCTCCTCAAAAAACAAAAAGTTATAGGCAATCCTCTCGAAAATATTTAGAGACATTAATATATTGAAGAATAATAAATAAGACTGTGAAATAGATGATTGGTGTGGTACTAATGCTATTTTATAAAGATAATGCGCACTTCCTCTTGTCCTAAAAATTTCTTGTTCTTGCTTAGTCTTAACATCAACAATTTGCCCGTTTTTATATGTAATGTAACTTCTTTTAGTGAATGTTTTTTGTACCGTTTTTATATGGTATTTTAGTAATTATCTGAACTGTTTTTTAATTATTGGTCGAATTACTTATATGAATACGTGGATCTTTTTGGGTAATTAATCTTAATTCTGTAACTAGTCCAGTAAAATTTAGTAATTTTGTGTCGAAAAATAATAAAAAATTCTTAAGTTTTTTCAATTGAAGACAATTTAGTGTATTATTCTTAATTCAATATAATCAAATATGGTCGAAAAGTGCATAAAAAGCATTTATTACATCGAAAAAAAAGTGAAATAAATTTATACTATATTAAAATTATGGAAAAAAGGACGAAATAATACTTAATAGGAGATTTGGAGGTTCTAGAATGGATATATCGTCGATTGTAGGGTTAATTGTTGCGCTAGTTGCGCTATTAACAGGAATGGTGCTAAAGGGTGTAAGTTTAAGTGCGTTTTATAACCCAGCTGCTATTCTAATTATCATCTTCGGTACAATTTCCGCTGTAACAATTGCCTTCCCAATGAAGGAGTTAAAGCGTGTACCAAAGCTATTTAAAATTCTTTTTAAAGAAACAAAATTAGCAGATGATATTGAGATTATTAAGATGTTTTCACAATGGGCTGATTTAGCTCGCCGTGAAGGTCTATTAGCGCTTGAAAGTAAAGCTTCAGAGATTGAAGACCCGTTTTTAAAAAATGGACTCACATTAGCAATTGATGGTCAGAATGCAGACTATATTCGTGATGTCCTAACGGAAGAAGTCGAAGCGATGGAAGAACGTCATGCTAGTGGTTCTGCAATTTTTACACAAGCTGGTACATATGCCCCGACTTTAGGGGTACTTGGTGCGGTAGTAGGATTAATCGCCGCATTAGCAGATATGAATGACATAGAAAAGCTAGGACATGCTATTTCAGCTGCTTTCATGGCTACATTATTAGGTATTTTTACAGGTTATGTTTTATGGCATCCATTTGCGAATAAATTAAAACGTAAATCAGCTATCGAAGTTAAGCAAAAAAGAATGATGATTGAAGGCATCCTTTCTGTCTTAGAAGGGGAGGCTCCACGTGTTATTGAACAAAAATTATCTTCTTACTTAACAATGGAAGAACGTCGTCAAATATCTGATGAAAGCGGGGCGGGCGGCCTTGGCAAAGAAAGCTAAGAAAAAAAAGCATGATGAACATATCGATGAGTCTTGGTTAGTTCCGTATGCAGATATTTTAACACTGCTATTAGCTGTATTTATCATATTATTTGCATCCAGTTCAGTAGACCAAGAAAAGCTAGAGAGAATGTCCGCGGTGTTCAGTCAAGTATTTGATGGTGGTACAAGCTTTTTAGAGCAGCCTTCACCGATACAAAGTCCGAATGCAGAAAGTGACCAAACACCACAAACGCAGCAAAATTCGGCTTACTTGAAGGATCAGCAGGAGTTAGCTCAAATTAAAGATAGTGTTGATAATTTCATCGCTGTTCATGAGATGGAAGGTCAATTCGCAACAGCGATGACTGATGAGGGATTACTTGTTACAATTCGTGATAGTATCCTGTTTGATCCAGGGAAAGCGGATATTAAACCGGAGTATAAGCCAATTGCAAAAGAGCTTGCAGATGTATTGGTATCTAATCCTCCACGTAATATTGTTGTTACGGGTCATACGGATAATGTTCCAGCTGGTCCAAACTTCTCTTCTAACTTACAGCTCTCGGTGTTGCGCGCAGTAAATTTCGCAGAACTTTTATGGAAGAGTAACCCGAAGTTAGATGGTCGAAATTTTAGTTCACAAGGTTATGGTGAAAATCGTGCCATTGCACCGAATGATACTAAAGAAGGGCGTGCGAAAAACCGTCGTGTAGAAGTGTTAATACAACCACTCGTAACTGAGGATGGTTCTGCTGCAAAAAATACAAAATAGAAAAAAGCTATTAGCAAACGGCTTTGGTGCCTTTATTGCTAATAGCTTTTTTTCAAAATCTTATTTATTTACGTAAAGCTCCTAATTCAGCAACGATAGCTTGCATCTCGCTTGGGCTAAAAGTATCGCGCTTCATGATCATTTCGTATAAATAGACTAGATCTTCGTAATTAGCTTCATCAAAATTTTCCGATTTCATCGCATCAACATTAACCATGCGAAGCTTGTCTTTCATTTGATCAATCATATAAATAACGTTTTCTTTTGACGGTACTGATAAATCCATTATTTTAAACCTACCTTTCGTAATCCTCGAAAATATCATTTCATTGAATAAAAAAAATGTCAACACTGTATTTCGTCATTGCTTTAAAAATAGACTGTTATTGGGTAGAATAAGGGCAGTAAGCAGTTTTACTTTTTTCGGCGTGTGTCCCAAACACCTGCTGAAATAGAGGACTCAGTCTGAAAACGTCACATCTTATGACAACGACTGAGTGACCAACGTAGTGTTGGCCAAAAGCCTCCGGCGGATGTCACGTAATCGGAAAGGAGTTCTTTGAGCTGATTCCGGATGCGATTATGCCGAGGTATAATTCATTTAATTTTTCTAAAATACATTTACTAAAACAGGGGGTATTTAATATGGGACGAAGTAAATTATTAGCATCTATCGTAGTTGGTGCTACAGTTGGTGCTGCATTAAGTATGTTTGACCGTGCGACGCGTGAGAAAACAATAGCTTCAACGAAAAAGATGAAAGAAGCAATATCTTATTATTCAGCCAATCGGGAAGAATTACAAGTACTGGTTGAAGAAAAAGTATTGGCGGCTAAAGTGCTATGTGAAAATGTTTCAGAAAATGTCAATTCAATCATTGATAAAGTTGATGAATTTAAAGAATTACCTTTCACAATCGAAGGCATGATTAAAGATACGAAATCTGCCTTTTCTTTGCCTGATAAAGAATAGTTGTCGTACAGGAGGGAATTTGTATGGAAAAGAAAAAAGCATCGATACATACAGCTGTCGGTGTGGTGAAATCATTTGTCTCGCCAGACGAAGACACTGTAGATGTGATGACATCAAGAGGCTTTATGCAAGATTTAATACTACGCTTCCGGCGAGTTGACATATCAGCTCTTGCAGCGCAATTGGCTTATTTCTTTTTACTGTCTTTTTTCCCACTATTAATTTTTCTAGTTACATTACTACCATATTTGAATTTAAAGTCGACGCAAGTGTATTCATTTCTAGTGAATATTATGCCGGACGAGGTATATAGGCTTATTGAAGATACGTTAGATGAAATTTTAACAAACCGAAATAGTAGTTTATTATCCGTCGGGATACTTGGGACAATTTGGTCTGCTTCCAAAGGAATTAATGCATTAATTAGAGCCTTGAATAAGGCCTACGATACAGAAACTAGGGGCAGTATTTTAGATCGAGGGTTATCCCTTGTTTTCACCTTGGCATTTGTCGTTGTTATTGTTGTTGCTCTACTTTTACCGATTTTTGGGCAACAGGTGGGACATTTCTTATTTTCGATTGTTGGCATTGAGGAGCAATTTGAAATAATCTGGTATAGAATGCGCTGGTCGATACCACCTCTACTTATTTTTATAGTTTTAATGGGGATATATAGATTTGTTCCAAATACAAATCCCCGTTTGAAGTTAATGGGAGTTTGGCCAGGGGCATTGTTTTCAACTCTTGCCTGGCTGGTAGTAACATATGCTTTTTCTTTTTATATTAATAATTTCGCGAATTTTTCCTCTACATATGGCAGTATTGGTGGAGTTATTATTTTAATGCTTTGGCTATATTTCACGGGGATTATTTTAATTTTTGGTGGCATTTTAAATGCGACGATGCAGAAAAAAGTATTGCAAAAAGAACTTATGAAGCAGAAGACACTAACGAAAAGTTAGAATTATTGAAAAGAACAGCCTCGCTATCACGTTTTGTGATACGAGGCTGTTTGTTTTAGACGTTTTTGTTAAGCATACGTAAGCCGTTTAAAATAACTAAAATGGTGCTTCCTTCATGTCCAATTACGCCTAGAGGTAAATCAACGACTTGTAAAAAGTTTGAGGCGATTAATAAAACGATAACACCGATTGAGAAGAAGATGTTTTGTTTAACGATACGTTGCATTTTACGTGATAAACGTACTGCATAGGCGATTTTTGATAAGTCATTTTTCATTAATACGACATCTGCTGTTTCCAAAGCAACATCTGTTCCTTCTCCCATAGCAATTCCGGTAGTCGCAGTTGCTAATGCGGGTGCATCATTAATACCGTCACCGACCATCCCTACGAATTTATGCTGAGAAAGAAGTCGTTTCATCTCAGTCACTTTTGTTTCAGGTAGACATTCAGCAACATATTCTGTCACGCCTGCTTCCTTGGCAATTACCTTTGCTGTCTTCTCGTTGTCGCCTGTTAGCATGACAACATTAATACCTAGCTCTTTTAGTAATGATACTGCTTTTTTTGCTTCACTGCGAACGGTATCCTTTAAGGCTGCCAATGCGGCGATACCATCTTTGTCACGAATGAAAATAACGCTTTTTCCTTCTGAGGCAAGGTTTTCTGCTGCACCATTTGCAAAATCGTTTGCCTCATCTAGACCAACAAAGTCTGGTTTCCCAACAAGATATTCGACTTCATTAACGTAACCTTTAATACCCCAACCTGGGATATCTTCTATAGTGGCTTGAGCAAACTGTGTGATACCTTCTTTTCTTGCGAATGAAGTTATTGCTTGAGCAAGTGGATGATTCGATTGTGCTTCAATACCTGCAAGGACTGCCAGTGTATTTTCTCGGTCTAATCCTTCTCGAACAATAAAATCAGTAACGGTTGGTTTACCCTGTGTTAAAGTACCTGTTTTATCTACTGCTAATGCACGTAATGCACCTAGATGCTCTAAATGTAAGCCTCCCTTGAATAGCACACCGTGTTTTGCACCATTTGAAATTGCTGCAAGTGTTGCCGGCATAATGGATGCAACAAGCGCACATGGCGAAGCAACTACAAGGAGTACCATTGCTCGATAGAAAGTTGTTGTCCAGTCCCAACCGAGTAAAAAGTGAGGTAGAAACATCATTAGAGCGACAGTAAGTAGAGTGAATTTCACGTAAGTACCTTCGAATTTTTCAATAAACTGTTGAGATGGAGATTTTTCACTCTGAGCACTTTGTACAAGCTGGATAATTTTTTGGAATAGTGTTTCAGAATTCGGTTTTGTCATTTCCATTGTAATGGCGCCATTTAAGTTCACTGTACCTGCAAATACCTCATCACCTTCATGCTTTGCCACTGGAAGAGGCTCACCGCTAATAGCGGATTCGTCGATAGAAGACTGTCCTTTAAAGATTACACCGTCTGCTGGTACACGTTCACCAGGTTTTATGAGCAGGTGATCTCCAATTTGTAATGTGGAGACAGCGACTTTCATTGGTTCAAAGTTACCGCGAACAAGCCAAGCCTCTTCGGGTTGCAAATTCATGAGTGCCGAAATTTCACGATGACTTTTATTCATTGCGTATGTTTCAAGAGCACCACTTACTGCAAAAATGAAAATTAAAATGGCACCCTCCGTCCAATAACCGATTGCTGCGGAACCAATTGCAGCTAATACCATCAATAGTTCAACATTAAGCTCTTTATTTTCAATGGTTTCTTCAATACCTTCTTTTGCTTTAGCGAATCCACCAACGCAAAAAGCAACAATATATAAAAGAATAGGAGCTGTTGTTTGTCCGCTAGTGTCTAAACGCCAGGCAAGTAAAATAAACAAACCTGCTATAAGGGCAGCGATTAATTCAGCATGTTCCTTAATTTTCTCAATTATATTTGAATTTTCTCGATTAGAATACTCCATACTTATCCCTCCTGATAATGAAAATCAATATCAAAAACCTTGTAAAACAGTGTATATAAACAATTTAGAATTGAAAAACGTTTTCGATTAGCTCCTCTCTAATTTAGAATTATTATAACAAAGGTTTTTGGAAAAAGAAAGTAAGAAATTTGAAGTGATTTTTAAAGAAAGGGGATAAAAGTAGTCCAAGATCGAGATAGAGGCAATTATGGGGTTTTTTGAATTAATTTTGAACATAAGAAAAGCACAGCTATTCATAGGAATATTCTGTGCTTTTTAAATTTGTGCAGGCTCATCATCATAAAGTAGGGTAAATTTCCGTTTCGGCTGGGCGCTTTAATGGAGGCGTCCAGCCTCACTTTTAATCAACTGACATACATAAATATCATACCCAAAATTGGTGATGAACCATAAATTATTCAATTTTCACTACTAATCTAATTATAAAAAGATAATTTTCCTATTAGAATACACGTTCAGCGTGTAGTGCAAGTTTTTCTAGGGATGATTTGTCTACATCTGCGTGTAGTGAGTTACCATGAGAGTCCATTGTTACAACAGCTGTGAACTTCTCAACTTTTAAGTGCCACATTGCTTCTGGAATACCAAATTCCATTAGGTCAACACCTTCAACACCTTTAATGCAGTCTGCGTAGTACTGTGCAGCACCACCGATAGCATTTAAGTACACACCACCGTGCTCTTCTAATGCAGCAAGTGTTTTTGGTCCCATACCGCCTTTACCAATTACAGCGCGGATACCGAATTTTTTCATGATGTCACCTTGATATGGCTCCTCACGAATAGAAGTAGTTGGACCAGCAGCCTTTACTGTCCAGTTGCCTTCTTCGTCTTTTGCCATTACAGGGCCACAGTGATAAATAACTTGTCCATTAAGATCAACAGGAGCATCGTGGCTCATTAAGTGATGGTGAATTGCGTCACGGCCAGTATACATACGACCAGTAATTGATACAACGTCACCAACTTTTAGAGCACGAATTTGTTCTTCAGTAATTGGTGCAGTAAGTTCTACTACATCTGTAGTAGTATCTTCTGTTGTTGCTGCAACTTCATCTTCTTTAAATGTGATTTTTTCGCCTTCTTGGTAATGCCAGTTAATGATTTCACCAGTTTCAGGATTGATGTCTACAGCCATACGACGGTATGCCCAGCAGTTATAAGCTACTGATACGTAGAATGATGCAGGGATACGGTGCATAACACCAATTTTACAGCCAAGTAATGTTGCTTCACCACCGAAGCCCATTGTACCGATACCGAATGTGTTTGCAGTTTTCACTACATACTCTTCTAATTTAGCAAGATCAGGATTTGGATTTGTATCTTCCACATGACGGAATAACTGTTCTTTTGCTAAGTCGTAACCAGAAGAGCGATCTCCACCGATACCTACACCGATGAAGCCAGCTGAACAGCCTTGTCCTTGTGCTTGGTATACTGAGTGAATAATACATTTACGAATACCATCTAAATCACGACCAGCGCGGCCAAGACCTTCAAGTTCACATGGTAGGCTGTATTGAATGTTTTTGTTTTCACAGCCGCCACCTTTAAGGATTAATTTAATTGTAATATAGTCTTTTTCCCATTGTTCGAATTTCATAACAGGAAGACCGTCACCAAGGTTATTACCGCTGTTTGCGCCTGTTAATGAATCAACCGCATTTGGACGTAATTTTGCATCTGCAGTAGTATCGTTAATAGCTTTTTTAATAGCTTCTTTAATTTCTAATTGGTTTACACCAACAGGAGTATAGATTTTGAATGTTGGTAGACCAGTATCTTGACAGATAGGTGATACATTATCTTCTGCCATAATAATATTATTTGAGATTGTGTCTAAGCTCATTGCAGCACGAGTACCAGCATTCTCAGCTTCTTTAGCTTTCTTAATTGCACGTCGTACGTCTTTTGGTAGATTAGTAGATGTTTCTGTAATTAAATCGTAAAGACTTTTCTCCAAAGTTTGGATATTCATTTGGTATTGCCCCCCATAGAAAATTTGATTATTTCCACGATACATTATACTCTTTTCAACTAATGAAAAAAAGAGTTCAACTCATTGTGGTCGGAATTAAAGGTCTATTCTCAAAAAGAGGTAATATAAATGTGAAATTATGTTATTTACCGTTAAGCTATTATTAAGATATTGAAGCAGGGGAATAAACAATATCTTAAGAAGAGTATAGTAGGAAACGAAGGTATTTCCTGAGAAACCGATCGATTTTGAAAAAAGCCGATAACTTTTAGAGCAAAGCTTTCATCACATTTGAAGCCAAGCCGATCGAATAACCATTGCTAAAAGGGAACGTTTGTTCTATAATTAATATAAAATTTACTTTAGGAGGTAATAATATGAAGCTACTTAATTTACCTGAAGCATTTGAACAATATAGGACTCTAATAGAGGAAACGATACAGCCTACTGTATTTATTGAAACGGAAGAACGAAAAACATCTTTATTTGAAAGTAAGTTTGCGGGAGATCCATATTTTCCGCTGTCAATGGAATATCCGAAAAATCCTGAAGGGCAACCATTAAAATTACTAACACAAATAAATTTTGCAGATATACCTAATCATTTACCAAATTTCCCTAAAGAGGGAATTTTACAGTTTTATATTGATGGCTATGATGATGTATTAGGGATGGACTTTGATAATGGTCAAAATCAGGAAGGCTTCCGCGTTATTTTCCATGAGCATATTGTCAGTGATGAGTCACAGTTAGTACGAGACTTCTCATTTGTTGAAGCGAATGAAGAAGAATTATACTTTCCGGTGGAAAAAGAAATGGCATTGTCCTTTGGAGCAGGCTGTGAACCATTATCAGCAAGTGATTTTAGAAGTGAAAAACTATATGCGAAGATCCTTGCTAATATAGAAGACAATGATAATTTAGTAGACTCATTTTATGAAACATTAAATAGTACAGGTCATAAAATCGGGGGATATCCATTCTTTACACAAGAAGATCCAAGAGCTTATGGTGACTATACAGATTCTACAATCTTGTTGCTTCAAATTGATAGTATAGGTGAACATATTTTATGGGGTGATGTTGGGGTCGGTAATTTTTTCATCACTGAAGATGAGCTGAAACGTAAGGATTTTAGTAAAGTTCTATATAATTGGGATTGCTATTAACCGAAAATGGAACAGAAAAAAAGCAAGTGGATATAGAGCCTCCACTTGCTTTTATCTTCATTCAAGAAATCTTTTCTGTGCGAAAGCGAAGCGTCAGTTACAAAAGACTTCTACCTTTGAAGATGGTGAGATGAATGAAGATAAAGCCTCCGGTAGATGTCACGTTCAAACTCTGGACGCAATTACACCAAGGCGAAATTGATTAGTAATTATTGTTCACGGGCATTAAATTGCTCCATTTTGTCTTCTAAATCATCCATCATTTGAATTAAACGATCGATATCTTCTAATTCAGTTGTTTCAGGATCAATTGCATCTAAAACTTCTAAAAACATTTCAAGACGCTCTTTTAAGTAATTCATTTGCTGTTTTTTATCAGTGATAGGATTTGACATGCATACACCTCATTTCGTCCCCTTCATCTTAGCTGATTCAGGACTAAATTTCAATGTTTAGGTAAACACCTAGGACTTAGCGATTATTTTGCGAAAATTAATAGACTGAATATTCACAATATTGAGGGGCTGTGTTAAATTAATATTAAGAAAAGGTAAAGGAGCTGATTTAAAAAAATTCAAAAAAACTCTAACTCGAAAAGGAGGGAGTTTAAACAAGTACTCGGCCAATAATAAAAGCCGAAATTCGTGTTTATACAATTAAATGGAGATAAGTGTTAGTTAGGCCTTAGCGTAAAATCACATGTGGTGAGCGCTAAGGCTTTTTGGTATGCTGTTATTTGGAAGATTGACTTGATGTTGGAGGAAAAGATGACATACTTCTCAGATTACAGCAAAAAAAGATTTGCCATTCTAGTGTTAATTGTATCTATTTCTGGTTTTTCACAAGGGATGCTTTTACCGCTAATTTCAATTATTTTTGAACGTGATGGAGTTTCCTCTGCGTTGAATGGATTGAATGCAACGGGTCTATACATAGGAACTTTATTAATCTCACCGTTTATCGAGCAGCCATTACGAAAATGGGGCTATAAACCGATTATTTTAATAGGAGGTGCACTTGTCTTTGCTTCACTTCTTGTATTTCCATTATGGAAAAGTGTGACCTTTTGGTTTATCCTACGCTTACTTATCGGGGTAGGAGATCATGCGTTACATTTTGCAACACAGACGTGGATTACAAGCACCTCAGACCATAAAAGCTTAGGAAAAGGTATGGCCATTTACGGCTTGTCCTTTAGTACAGGCTTTGCGATCGGTCCTCTGATGGTAAAACTTATACAAGTTTCAGAAGCATTACCGTTTATTGTGTCCTCAATTATGTGTTTACTTGCATGGGTTTTTGTATTCTTTTTACAAAATGAAAAACCAGAGCGATTAACGGGAGACTTAAAGGCACGAGGCTGGCATCGTTATAAAATTGCCATTGTATTTGGATGGATTGCATTTTTAGGGCCATTTGTTTATGGGTTTTTAGAATCTTCATTAAACGCTTTGTTCCCAGTTTATGCTTTGCGAAAAGGTTTCGACGTGAATATGATTCCTATTATTTTATCAGTCTTTACATTTGGCGGGATTTTAACGCAAGTGCCGCTTGGAGCAATAGGGGATAAAGTCGGAAGACGCAATGTCTTGATGATAGGCTCATTTGGCGGGGCTATTATATTTGGAATTGCAAGCTTTGTAGAGCATTCACAAATGGCAGTAGCCGTAGCATTCTTCTTTACAGGTACATTAGTCGGTTCGATGTTTTCATTAGGTATTACTTATATGGCTGACTTAACACCGAAGGAACTAATGCCAACAGGAAATCTGCTTTGCGGTATTGCCCTTAGCATTGGTAGTTTAACAGGGCCATTTTTAGGAGGCATTTATTTAGAATATGTAAAAAATTATAGCATTCTTTTACTGGTAGCAATGCTTTTGCTAGCTGTAGCCATTGTTTTGCTAGTATTTGGACGAAATAAAAATAAGCGACCAGTGTCGGTATAAGGGGCATTGTCTTTTGGAAATTATCCTTGAAGACGCTCGGGAAATCAGAAGAATTACTCAGCTCGGAGACTTTTTTAGAGAAAATAAAAAGAGCGGGGCTCATCTCCCGCTCATAAAACATAAAACGCCCAGCAAATCCGTGCTGTTATGGCGTTCTTTGCGTGACAAGGATGTTCCGTCCATGTCACATAGGTTTGGCACCTAGAAAGTTATTATACAGACAAGCAAACATAAAATCAAATAATATTTTCAGATAGGTAATATTTGGACTTTGGATTTCTATCTCTATATAATAGAAGAACACTAATTAAGATGACTATTTATAATGAGGAGATTACCACATGGCAGAATATAAAAAATTATCGATTCACCGTGCATTAACAGAATTAAAGATGCTAAATCACCGCATCGAAGCAGCAACGAATGAAGTTAGCCTGGTGTTAGCTAATCGTAAAAGCAATAGCAAAATTAATGGTGTAGAGATTCAAGAATATGAAAAGCAAATGCAAGCCTCGTACGATAAAGTAGTTAGCTTAGTTGACTATCGTAACCGAATTAAGGCGCAAGTTGTAGAGTCTAATGCTAAAACAAAAGTAATAGTAGGAAAAGAAGAAATGACTGTAGCAGAAGCGATTGAACGCAAACAGTCCATTCAATATGAAAAGGAACTGTTAGAAGTCATGCAACAGCAATATCGTTCAGCGATAAATACGGTTGCAAAAGAAAATGATGCGTTGCCAGGAAAGCTAGAAACGTATTTAGTTAATATATTAGGAAATAAAGATAAACAATCTCCAGAAGAAGTAAAATTACATACGGAGACATTTATGAAAAGAAACGAGTACGAGTTAATCGATCCGATGAATGTTAAAAAGAAAATTGAGGCGTTAAGTAATCGAATTGAAGAATTCGAATCAGAGGTCGATGCTGTATTATCGGAATCGAATGCAACAACATTTATTGAAGTGCAAGCCTAACTAAAAATGCATGGCCTAGCGAAAACAGAAAACGAAAAGTCGCTCGCGCTTCAAGACATGTGTGCGAGTTAAAACCTGAAACATGTCTTACTACAATGGATAGTTTAAACAATCGGAGATAAAAGCTCAAAGATTAAAGTTAAAAGTCCAAAGTTTACGTTTCAAAGTTCTTTAGTATTAAAGCTAAAAACTTAAAGAATAAAAATCTTTTAAATCCTGGGTTACTGGTTAAGGTGTTGATTTTTCTGGACCGTCTGTCGTCCACTAGGCAGCTGGAGCTGTGCATTACATATAAAATAATATACAAAACAAAGAAGGCGTCTCTTAATTTTTAGGAGACGCCTATTTTGATGCTGTTTAATTTATTTTAAAGAGAGTCTCTCATTTTTTGAGGACGCCAATTTTCATTACTTATCCTTCAACACAAGCTTCGCCACACACTCCACCTGAGCAGTCTGTGCAAACATATCCACCGGCTGGATATATTCAACATCATAAAACTTCGTTAATTCGTTTAAATCCTTCGCCAAAGTTGATGGATTACACGATGTATAGACAAAGCGCTTCGGTTTTAGCTTCAATACAGTGCGGATGAATTCTGGTGCTAGACCTGTGCGTGGTGGATCAACCGTAATAACATCTGGTGTAAATCCTTCCTTGAGCCATTTTGCTAGGACACTTTCTGCTGTGCCGACCGCATATTTTGTATGCTTAAAGCCATGGTTTCGGGCGTTTTTACGTGCATCCTGAATGCTTTCTGGAATAACATCCATTCCTCGAACTTCTTTTGCTTTGTCAGCTAGCCATAAACCGATTGTCCCAACACCGCAGTAAGCGTCAACAACTGTTTCTTTGCCTGTTAATGCTGCTGCTTTTTTGATTTCATCGTAGAGATGAACGGTTTGTGTTGGATTCAGTTGGAAAAAGGCACGAGCAGATAAATCAAAGGCTAATTCCCCAAGCTCCTCATGAATCGTTTCTTTACCATCGAGGACAATCGTTTCATCACCAAAGATTAACGATGTTTTCTCACGGTTAATATTTTGGGCAATCGATACGATACTTGGGTCGATTTTTTTGATACGTGCAATGAGCTCAGCTAGATGTGGAATTTCTTTACGTGTTGTTACGAGCACGACTTGCGTTTCACCAGTACGAATTCCTGTACGTACAACAATCGTACGCACTAATCCATCAAGCGTACGACCATCGTAAATAGTAATATTCAGTTTTTGCAAAATTTTACGTGTTGCCACTGTAATTTTTGATGTAATCGGATGCTGAACAAGGCAGTCATTGATGTTCAGTAATTTGTTGCTACCTTCTGCAAATAGCCCTGCATAGACACGCTTGCCTTCTTTACGTACTTGATATTGACTTTTGTTACGATAATTCCATGGATTATCCATCCCTAGAGTTTTGCGAACTTCAACTGTATTAGCTAAAGGCTTAGCATAACGTTCTAATGCCTGAATTACGATATCGCGCTTTTCGATTAGCTGTTTTTCATATGTCATATGTTGAAGCTGACAGCCGCCACATTCATTGTAAACTGGGCATGGTGCTTCCTGACGATGTTTTGAAGCTTTGCGAATAGCTAATATTTCTGCTTCGGCGAAGTTTCGCTGTGTTTTAGTCACTTGTGCTGTAATTTCTTCACCAGGAATAGCGCCCTTTACGAATACAACATTACGCTTATAAAAGCCTACTCCTTCACCGTTAATACCAAGTCTTTTTATTGTTAGAGGAAATTTTTGTCCTACTTCCATTGTTGTTTGCTGCGTCAAGCGTTCCACGTCCCTGTTCTTTTAATATCATCTCCCCATTATAACTAAGGAGTAGACGATTGCAAAGCGAGAGGGAAATCTTCATATTCTAAAACTAAATCGTCAAGGGATAAAAATGTATAGCCTTGTTTTTTCGCTTCGGCAATAAACTTTGGAAGAGCTTCGGCATTATCTTGTGCAACTGTATGCATTAAAATAACAGCGCCAGGGTGAAGCTGTTCCATTAAAGCATTATAGGCATAATCTGCACCACGACGTACATCCCTTTCCCAATCCTTAAAGGCAACGGACCAAAAAATATGACGATAGCCTGCAGCATTTCCTACCTCTAATAATTTCGCATTAAATGTACCTTCAGGTGGGCGAGCATATGTTGTACGTTTAATACCTGTCAATTCACGCAGTTTATCGTCAAGTTTTTTCCATTCTGCACGCATACCATCGGGCGTTAGTCTCGCCATATTAGGGTGCCCGTATGAATGATTGCCAATTGTATGTCCATCTTTAACCATACGTTTTACTAAATCAGGGGCACTTTCTATATAATGACCAGTTAAAAAGAAGGTAGCTGGTGCATTTTCCTTCTTCAAAGTATCCAAAATACTTTCTGTAAACCCATTTTCATATCCGTTATCAAAGGTTAAATAAGCAACTTTTTTATCTGGCTTTCCTTTATAAATTGCACCATATTTCTCAACTACTTGATCAAGCTGTGCACCAGCCTCCGCTTGTTCACCATTTTTCGCTCGTTTAAAGCCCCAGTTGTATTCTTCAGAGCCAGAAGCCGAATATGGATTAAAGCTAATCGCCGCGGCAATAATAAAAGTTGCGATGACCGCTCCTACTATATGCTGTTTCCACATAAAAACGCATCCTTTCTTTTTCATTAGAATGCGTATTTTTAAAAAAATTATCCTATTCAATAGCAATTATGTCTGGGCATAATTTGTCTGAAATTGGCTTTGTACTTAATACTGAAAGATGTTAAACCAATAAATCTTGAAGTGCTTCTTTTAAATGAGGGAATTTAAATGTAAAGTGATGTTTTTCTAAAACAGTAGGTAGTGCATGCTGACCTTCTAATACAAGCATGCTTTGTTCACCTAATGCTAAACGCATTACAAAGCTTGGTACAGGCATCCAATGACGTCTTTCCGTAATACTTGCAATTGTTTTTCCGAAATTTTTCATACGTGTCGCGTTAGGAGCAGTAACATTAAAAGGGCCTTTCATATCATCGTTCGTAATTGCGAAATATATAGCTCTCGCCACGTCCTCTATATGGACCCACGAAAGCCATTGTTCACCTGAACCTATTGTTCCCCCGACATGCAACTTATATGGTAGTAACATAGAGGGAAGAGCTCCATTTTCACGTCCTAAAATGACACCAAAACGAGCAAGAGCAACTCGAACCCCTAATTTTTCAGCACGTACTGCATGGCGTTCCCAATCGTAAACTGTCGAACCTAAAAAATCAGTTGCATAGTCTGTGGAATTTTCGGTATAGATAGACGATGTAGAAGTAGGATAAATCCCGACTGCACTCGCATTGATAAGCACTTTTGGCTTCGAGTTGAGGTGCTCCATAATGCGTACTATCTCAAGTGTTGTATCCATGCGACTTGTATAAATCGCTTTCTTCTGTTTTTTCGTCCAACGTCCATTATTTAAAGAAATTCCTGCTAAATTAACAATTGCATCGACTTCATTTAACAACTGTTCAGGTCTTGCTCCGTGCTGAAGCCACTGTACATATTGAATATCATTTTCTCGACTTGTTTTGTTCCGTGTTAAAATGATGATTTCATGTCCCTTATTTTGCAAAAGCTTTGTTAGAGCTTTCCCAACAAAACCAGTACCACCTGCAATAGCGATTTTCATAAGAGTCCCTCCTTTTTAAAACGATTCTATATGAGCAAGTTTATCACCTATTCATTTACAAATGTTAGTTTCCGGGAAGTAATACCCGCGTACATGAAATGTCTAAGGGAAAAAGCAATACCCGCGAAAAATGTTATAATGGTAAATAGTGAGGTGTTACTAATGCGTATTATTACGAAAATTGCACGTCAAAAAAACAATCCAGAACGTTATAATATATATTTGAACGAAGAATACGCTTTTCCTGTAGATGAAGCAATTCTCATTCAATTTGGTTTAACGAAGGGAAAAGTGCTTGAGGAATTTGATATTCAGGAAATTGCCTACGAGGATGAGATTCGAAAAGCTTTTAATAAAGGGTTAAATTTCTTATCTTACCAAATGCGTAGTGAGCATGAAGTAAAGAAAAAGCTTCTCACGTTAGAATTTGGCGAAGCGGTTATTTTAGAGGCTATACAAAAGCTTAAATCATATGGTTTTTTAAATGATGAAACTTATTCCAAGGCATTACTTGATACGAAAAAAGCTACGATGAAAAAGGGGCCTAAAGCAATTAGACAAGACCTTATGAAAAAAGGAATTGATAAAAGCTTACAGGATGAGGTACTTGCTACTTATAGTCATGCTGAACAGGTGAAGCTTGCAACACAATTGGCTGAGAAGGTCATTCGATCGGAAAAAAAGAAGACACCAACACAAATAAAAGCTAAAATTCAAGATTTTTTAATGCGAAAAGGTTATTCTTTTAATGTTGTAGATGATGTGCTGAGTCAAATAGAGATTGAGCAAGATGAAGATGAATGGCAACAGCTACTTGATGTACAAGGCGAAAAAGTTTGGAAAAAGTATTCATCGAAGTATACTGGTTATGAATTGAAAATGAAAATAAAGCAGGCGCTCTATCAAAAGGGGTTTCCTATAGAGGTTATAGATCGTTTTATAGAAGAGAAGGAGAATGAGGAATGAACGAAAAAAATTATGCTGCAATGTCAGAGCACGAATTACGTGAGGAAATAGCCATGATAAAGGAAAAAGCACGTAAGGCAGAGCAATTAGGCATTATCAATGAATTTGCGGTATACGAGCGTAAGGCTTTAATGGCTGCTGCTTATTTAGTGGATTTGGATACAATAGTTCCTGGAGAAATGTATCGTATTGACGGCTCTGAAAATGAATTTTTCCAAGTGGATTATTTAAAAGGGCGCTTTGCGTGGGGACATCGCTTAGGGGGCGAAAAATACCAAGAGGCTTTACCTGTTTCAATGCTATCTCCTGTAAAGGTGGGCAAATAAATGGATGAAAAAATTGAGAAACTAACTGCTGAGTTACTTGCAAAAAATCCGCAAATGTCAGTAGGGCGTGCACGAGTATGGATTGAGCTTTTATGGAGTGATTTTGAATCAACTTCTGCAAAAGCTGGCTACGACTATCGTGGTGCTGATTACACTGAGAATTTAGTACGTCAATTAATTACCAGCTATGGTGATAAGCTGCATGCTTTTGCAGGACGTAATCCCAAATACGCACATTTACTTGATGCTAGTGATGATATGATACAATAACAAAACCCTGACCAATGTTTGGTCAGGGTTTGCTGATGTTTAATTACTTGCGCCAATCTGTAATTTTTTCTGAAGTTTATCTTCTGTAAAAATCCACCCTGTGTATGAAGTGACAATCTCATTGTCATCGTTTAAATGAGCAACAGCAACGAAAGGATAGCGATTATCACTACGGTAACGCAGATCAATTAATCTTACTTCTGTTAAGCCATTTTCGAGGTCTGAAATTTCCCAACGATACAATGGTGAGAATGACACGAATGCAGCGAGATTGCGATCTTTCAATGCTATTTCAATAAGCGGCGTTTTCGGTAAAGGTTTTATTTCAAATTTATCGTAAATATTAACAGTTCGCCCGTAAGCACGGCCAACGTAATAATGCGTTTTGGATTTTGCCGCAATTCGCCAGTGGAAGAATCGCATTGTAGGGGCTACAATAACATACTCTTCATCTTGAATGGTATTATGCACGGCATTCTTCACAGCCTTTTGGACTGCAAATCGTAAAATGTAGTAGACGATAATAATGAGATACATGATACCAAATGTCCAAACTGGATTTGCACCAAATACCCAAAGTAAAATGCCAAGGCAATGTAATGTAAAGATAATAGGATCAAATGTATTAATGACACCAAGTGCAACCCATCTTCTAGAGAATGGTCGAAGTGCTTGTGTACCATAAGCGTTGAAAATATCAACAAAGACGTGAAGTGCTACAGCTAAAAATGTCCAAAGCCATAAATGAAACACATTTGCGTCTTGAATAATAAATGCTAAAACCGCTGTAATTAAGATGGGCCAAATAGCTACTGCTGGTAGTGAATGTGTAATTCCGCGATGATGTCGAATATAAATGGCATTGTTACGCAGTTTTAAAACTGTATCGACATCAGGAGCCTGTGAGCCAATAATCGTACCTGCCATTACTGCGGTAAAGGTCATTGAATGATCTGCTACAACGGGGTCGGCTAATGCGAGACCACCGAGGGCTATACCCATAACGAAATGTGTGCCTGAATCCAAAAATATCCACTCCTTGTATGCAACAAAATAGAGTACAATTTGCATACATGTATATTTCAATAATCTGTAATACTTGATATTTACTTATTTAAGACGTCGTGCTAAATTTTGAAGCTAGAAAAATTATGGCGTTTTTTGTCGTTTCTGACAGATAATCTTTTCTTAATTGTATACTCTTTTTACCATAAATAAAATTACAAAGGCGCTGGAGGTCACTGTGAATTATCCATATGTAACAGAATTTCGACAATCTTTAGTCGAATGGTTTAATGTTGAGAAGCGTGATTTACCTTGGAGGCATACTAAGGACCCTTATAAAATCTGGGTATCGGAAGTGATGCTACAGCAAACACGCGTCGACACAGTTATTCCTTATTACAATCGTTTCATGGAAAGTTTCCCAACAATAGAATTACTCGCGGAAGCTCCACAAGAATACTTATTAAAGCATTGGGAAGGCCTAGGCTATTATTCCCGTGCACGTAATTTACAAGCGGGTGTTCGTGAGGTATTAGAGAACTACGGTGGTGTAGTACCTGATAATCGCCATGAGATTTCAAAATTGAAAGGCGTTGGCCCATATACCGCTGGAGCTATTTTAAGTATTGCCTATAATAAGCCCGAACATGCGGTTGATGGTAATGTTATGCGCGTTTTAAGCCGTGTGCTTAATATTCATGAAGATATAGCAGTTCCAAAGACTAAAAAGATTTTTGAAGCGGCTGTTGAAGAATTGATAGATCCAGAAAATACATCGTCCTTCAATCAAGGTTTAATGGAGCTTGGTGCACTTATTTGTACGCCAACTTCACCAAAGTGTTTATTGTGTCCAGTTCGCGAATACTGTACCGCTTTTAATGAAGGTGAACCTGAAAAATTACCTATCAAATCGAAAAAAGTAAAGATGAAGCATATCTCATACGATGTGCTTGTATGTCAAGATGATAAAGGTCGAATTTTATTGGAGCAGCGATCAGCAGAGGGTTTACTTGCTAATCTATGGCAGTTTCCAATGCTTGAACACGGCAAAGATTCAATAGATACTTTTATTAATGAGTACGCTATGAATGTTCAACCGAAACAGGAATTGTTAACGTTTAAACATGTTTTTTCACATTTAACATGGCATATAAATAGCTATTTTATGAAATGTAATTCAGCAGTAAAGGGCGAATGGCTGACTCACGAGCAAATAGAATTATTACCAATGTCCGTTCCAATGCTGAAAATATGGCAAGAAATTAAAGATTAATCAAGAAAATAATATTTATAAAAATTTATGAGCATAAAACCATTCACCTCGGTACACAATAATGAGCGTGGAGGTGAATGAACAATGAAAAAGCAAAACAATCAAAATTTACAACCGAATAAAAACATGCAACGTCAAAGTCAAGAATTTGGTTATGAAACAGACGTTAATGAAGTGCAAAAGCAAAATGCTAAAGCAGAGCAAAACAAAGCTCAAGCTTCAGGCAACTTCAATAAAACTAACCAAGATCTTGGTGAATAATAACACTTTGTAATTGCATAATTGCATTTACCTCTTAAGGAGCTGTCTAAAAATCGAAAAGATTAAAAAAGGCAGCTCCTTTTGAATTTTATATAGCAAGATGAGAAACCTGCCCGGGTAGGCAAGGAAATTGATTAGGTAAGTCAGAGAACTAATCGGATGTAAAGAAGAGTGGCTCAGATTCAGAATAAACAAGCGAAAAAATTCCGATTGGATTGTTATTATAATAAAATTCGCTTCAAATTAACGAAATTTTGTACAAATTTAAAAGAGCGCAGGGAAATTTGTGGTTTTCTAACTACACCTTTCGCGTACACATTGCTATAATATACTAGAGACTGCTAGATTTAGGTAGCATAGACGAAAAGGTGGGCTTCAAAGATGGCAATACCGGTAGAAGGAGAAACGATACAAATACATAGTTATAAGCACAATGGCCGTATCCACCGTGTTTGGCAAGAAACAACGGTTTTAAAAGGAACGAAAAATATCATTATCGGTGCGAATGAACGGACACTTGTGACAGAATCCGATGGTCGTACGTGGCTAACGAGAGAGCCTTCTATTTGTTATTTCCATGCGGAGCACTGGTTTAACATCATTTGCATGCTACGTGAGGACGGTGTGTATTATTATTGTAATCTAAGCTCACCATTTGTTTTCGATAATAATGCCATTAAATATATTGACTATGATTTAGACATTAAAGTTTTCCCTGATATGTCTTATTCACTCTTAGATGAGGATGAATATGAGCTACATAGTAAGGAAATGTCTTATCCAGATGTCATAGATAAAATTTTAAAGCGCAATGTCGATAAATTAATTAGCTGGATTCAACAAAAAAGAGGACCATTTGCACCTGATTTCATCGATGCCTGGACAAGTCGCTATAAGTTTCAGCTCGATATGCAAGCAGATGATTGTTAGTTACACCTATTAGTTTTACTAATGGGTGTTTTTTTATGTTTTGAACAATTTGGATTGTAAAATAGTTAGTGATAAAGCTAAATTAACTGTACTTAAAACAAAATATTGCTATAATACGTTTGGGCATTCAATTTGTGGATGTCTGTTTCTTTTTATGTGGGAAGTAATAGAAGTTTTTCATGTTGAACGAAATGAAATGCCTTTCATTAAGAGTGAGGCTTTTAAAATAAGGATGTGATAATAAATTGGGTAGTATAAAGCGTTATATGAAATTTGTAAAACCATATACATGGGAAATTATTTTAACGATTGTAATTGGTATAGTGAAATTTGCGATTCCGTTATTTATTCCATTACTCATAAAAATTGTGTTAGATGATATTATCGCTGCGGATAATCTAACGGATGCAGAGAAGACAAAAGAACTGTTTTATTGGTTAGGTGGTACGATCATTGTATTCTTTATTATTCGACCACCGATCGAGTATTACCGTCAATATTTTGCTCAACATGTCAGTAACAAGGTGCTTTTCGATATTCGAAAACAAATATATGCACACTTACAACGACTAAGTTTAAGGTACTATGCAAATACAAGAGCTGGCGATGTTATTTCAAGAGTGATTAATGATGTGGAACAAACAAAAAACTTTATCATGACAGGCTTGATGAATGTTTGGCTTGACCTTGCGACAATTGTTATTGCTATCGGTATTATGCTTGCCATGGATGTTAAGCTTACGCTAGTAGCATTAATTGCGTTCCCATTCTATGCTTTTAGTGTGAAGTACTTCTTTGGTAAACTTCGATCTTTAACACGTAAACGGTCACAAGCGCTTGCGGGTGTGCAAAGTTATTTGCATGAACGTGTAGCTGGAATGAGCATTATTAAAAGCTTCACGCTTGAAAAGCACGAGCAAAAATTATTCGATGAAGCAAATGGTGAATTTTTAGAGAAAGCGTTGGATCATACGAAATGGAATGCTAAATCCTTTGCAGTGGTGAATACAATTACGGATGTAGCGCCTTTATTAGTAATTGCTTATGCAGGTTATCAAGTTATTAATGGTCCTCTTTCAGTTGGGACAATGGTGGCCTTTATTGCCTATATCGAACGACTTTATGGTCCACTTCGTCGTCTTGTAAGTTCATCAACGATGTTAACGCAATCATTTGCATCAATGGATCGAATGTTTGAATTAATGGACGAACCTTATGAAATAAAAAACAAGGCTAATGCGGTAGAACTACCTCGAGTAAAGGGTGAAGTCCGCTTTAACAATGTGAATTTTCAATATGAAGAAGATGGCTCACAAATTTTAAACAACATCAATTTCACGATTAACCCCGGAGAGACAGTTGCATTTGTAGGAATGAGTGGTGGAGGAAAATCAACCATCATTAGTTTAATTCCTCGTTTTTATGATACAACGAGTGGCGCAGTGACTATTGATGAATATGACGTACGTGACGTATCATTACTTTCTTTACGCTCCCAAATCGGAATAGTCCTGCAGGACAATATTCTGTTCAGTGATTCGGTAAAAGAAAATATTTTAATGGGCAAGCCAGATGCTTCTGATGAAGAAGTTATTGCTGCGGCAAAAGCGGCAAATGCACATGATTTTATTATGAGCTTACCAAATGGTTATGACACAAAAGTCGGGGAGCGCGGTGTGAAGTTATCAGGTGGACAAAAGCAGCGAGTAGCAATTGCTCGTGTATTTTTAAAAAATCCTCCTATTTTAATATTGGATGAAGCGACCTCTGCTTTGGATTTAGAAAGTGAGGCACTTATTCAAGAATCATTGGATGTACTTGCACATGAACGTACAACCATTATAATTGCTCACCGACTTTCTACAATTACACATGCAGATAAAATTTTGGTTATAGATCATGGACAATTAATTGAAAGTGGTACGCACGAGCAATTAATGCAACAAGAGGGGACTTACTTTAATTTATTCCAGGTGCAACATTTAGATTGATACACCCTAAATGATTTCCGTTCCGACTGGGTGCGTCGAGGAAATAAATAGCAAAGCGTCATGTCATCCTCATCTTTTGGTGATGAATAATCTATAAATAGCCTTCTATTTAACATAAATGGAAGGCTATTTTTTTGTCTTATTTATAAAATGTTATCGATTAATAAGACATTATTAATACGAAACTCGAACGATGTAGAAAATCTATGTTAATTGCAGAATAATTATGATTGAAAGAGTAATGTTTTTTGGTTAGAATTATCTGAAAATAGGGAATTGAGTGATAGTTAATGTAATTAAGTAAAAATATGGGGTGGATGGGGCGATTGATCATGAGAAAAAAGCTGCTAGAAATAAAAGGTTTAAAGACAACCTTTTTTACAGATGATGGACAAATTCCTGCCGTAGATGATATCGACTTTTCTGTTCACGAGGGAGAAATATTAGGGATTGTAGGGGAATCGGGAAGTGGAAAAAGTGTTACATCACTGTCCATTATGGGATTAATACCATCACCACCTGGAAAAGTAACGGGTGGAGAAATATTATTAGATGGCAAAAACCTCGTAACATTATCTGATAAACAAATGCAGAAAATTCGTGGGAAAGATGTGGCGATGATTTTTCAGGAGCCAATGACATCCTTAAATCCTTTGTTTACAATTGGGGATCAGTTAAAAGAAGCGATTTTAATCCATAATCCAAAATGGTCGAAAAAAGAAGCCTTTGCAAGGGCGATTGAAATTATGAAACTAGTAGGTTTACCACGTGCTGAAGAATTATTAAAAGATTACCCACATCAATTATCGGGGGGGATGCGACAACGGGTCATGATTGCGATGGCACTTGTCTGTGATCCGAAGGTATTGATTGCTGATGAGCCGACTACTGCACTAGATGTTACGATTCAAGCTCAAATTTTGCAGCTTATGAAAGATTTAAATAAACGTTTAAATACAGCTGTTTTATTAATTACACATGATTTAGGCGTTGTTGCAGAAACATGCGAGCGAGTTATTGTAATGTATGCAGGTCAGATTGTGGAAGAGGCACCTATTCAGGAGATATTTGTTAATCCAAAGCACCCTTATACACAAGGGCTTATTAAATCTGTACCGGATATGCGTTATAAAAAGGACAATCTTTACTCTATACCAGGTAGTGTACCTAAGCCCGGAAGTATTCAGGAAGGCTGTCGTTTTGCAGCGCGTTGCGAATTTGCGATGGATCGCTGTGTACAAGAAACACCACCTTTATATGAAGCAGCAGAGCATCATAAATCGAGATGTTTTTTACTAGAGAAACAGGAGGTGGAGCAGCATGTCGAAAGTGTTGTTGAAAGTTGATGGTTTAAAAAAATATTTCCCCATTCGGAAGGGTGTCTTAAACACACAGGTTGGAGACGTAAAGGCAGTGGATGATGTTTCCTTTGAAGTTTTTGAAGGAGAAACATTAGGTATTGTTGGTGAGTCCGGGTGTGGTAAATCAACGACTGGTCGACTTTTAATGCGATTGCTTGAGCCAACAGAGGGCGAGATTGAATTCGCAGGTAAAATGATTTCTGAATTATCGAATAATGAAATGCGCAAAGCCCGTAGAGATATTCAAATGATTTTCCAAGATCCTTATGCCTCTCTTAATCCTAGGCATAATATTGGAAAAATATTGGAGGAGCCTCTTATTGTTCATGGAATGGGCAACTCAAAGGAACGGAAACAGAAGGTATTAGAGCTTCTCGAAATTGTTGGGTTAAATGAATATCATGTGAAACGGTATCCACATCAATTTAGTGGTGGTCAAAGACAGCGTATCGGCATTGCCCGTGCTCTAATGACGAATCCTCGTTTAATTATTGCCGACGAGCCTGTCTCTGCACTCGATGTGTCAATACAGGCGCAGGTATTGAATTTATTGCAAAACTTACAAAAGGACTTAAAGCTAACTTATATTTTTATTTCCCACGATTTAGGGGTTGTACGCCATATTAGTAATCGTGTAGGTGTAATGTATTTGGGAAAATTAGTGGAGTTGACAGCAAGCGAGGATTTATACGCTGAGCCACTTCACCCATATACACAGGCACTGCTATCCTCAGTACCTGTTCCAGATCCTACATTTGAACGTGAACAGCTCATTATTTCTGGAGATATTCCTAGTGCTTCGAATCCGCCAAGCGGGTGCACTTTCCATACGAGATGTCCATTTAAAAAAGAAGAATGTTCTCAAGTTGTTCCGAAAATGCAAGAAGTGAAACCGGGTCATTATGTTGCTTGCCATCTTTATGATGCAATCCAACATTAAATGATATAAAAAAACTTAGGGGGAAATTTAATGAAGAAAAAGAAGCTTTGGACTTTGGGTGTAATGCTTATCCTTGTTCTTTCGACAATCTTAGCAGCTTGTGGCGGCGGCTCAGATACTAAGGATACGGGTAGTAAAGATACTTCAAGTGGTGGCGATAAAGCTAGCGGCGGGCCAAAAACTTTAGTATATGGTCGTGGTGGTGATTCCACTGCTCTCGATCCAGCGACAGTAACAGAAGGTGAATCGTTTAAAGTTACGGTTAACATCTATGAGACTCTAATTAACTTTGGAGAGAGAGATGTAACATTACAGCCAGGCTTAGCAAAGTCTTGGGAATCTTCAGAAGATGGTCTAACGTACACGATGCAACTTGAAGAAGGGGTTAAGTTCCATGACGGTACTGATTTTAATGCTGAAGCAGTCGTGAAAAATTTTGAGCGCTGGAAAGCTGGTGGTGCTGAAAAATTCCCGTACTACGCCTCTCAATTTACGGTAGGTGGAAAACAAGTAATTGAGTCAATTACTGCTGATGGTGATTATAAAGTTGTATTTAAACTCTCTCAACTACAAGCACCATTCTTGAAAAATTTAGCGATGTCTCCATTTGCTATTGCTTCACCAGCAGCATTTGAAAAAGATGATGAGGCACTTAAAGATCATCCAGTAGGTACTGGTCCATTTAAATTTGTAGAGTGGAAACGAAATGATTCCATCACAATAGAGAAAAACCCAGATTATCGTATTGCAGATTTGCCGAAATTAGATAAAGTTATTTTCCGATCTATTCCAGATAATTCGGCACGATTCAATGCATTAACTAACAATGAAGTTGATGTAGTCGATGGCTTAAGTCCATCTGATAAAGTTTCAATCGAATCCAATGCAGAATTACAATTAATTGAACGACCATCTATGAATGTTGGCTACCTTGGATTAACTGTAACACGTCCACCGTTCGATAACGTAAAAGTTCGTCAAGCAGTAAATTATGCAATCGATAAGCAAGCATTAGTAGATGCATTTTATGAAGGCTTAGGCGAGCCAGCAAAAAATCCAATGCCTCCATTAGTTGCAGGCTACAACGATGACATTAAAGGTTATGAATATGATCCAGAAAAAGCAAAAGCATTATTAGCTGAAGCTGGCTATGATGGTAAAGAAATCGAGCTATGGGCAATGCCTGTACCACGTCCGTACATGCCTGATGGTCAAAAAATTGCGGAAGCCATTCAGAAGAATTTAGCAGATGTTGGTATGAAATCTAAGATTGTAACGTTTGAATGGGCTACGTATTTAGATAAGGCGGAAAAGGGAGAGGCGGATGCGTTCTTACTTGGTTGGACAGGTGATAACGGAGATGCGGATAACTTCCTTTACACTTTATTAGACGGAGATAATATTCATTCTAACAACTATACATTCTATGACAACCAAGAAGTGCACAAACTATTAGTTGCAGCACAAACTGAAATGGATGAGGACAAGCGTAATGCCCTTTACAAGCAAGCACAAGAGATTATCTCTAAAGATGCACCATGGGTTCCGCTTGCTCACTCTACTCCAATTTTAGCTGCTAACACTAAAGTTACAAACTATATTGCGCATCCAACAGGTTCTGACCGTTTAGATGCAGTTGATATGAAGTAGGCTTAAAGGGCTATCTTGAACAGGTTTTAATTTAAGAGGGAATTATTTCAAAGAATCTGCTTGCTTTCTGCGGGTAAGCCGTAGGAATCTAGCGGATTCTTTTTACAACTTCAATTATTTTTTCTGTATGAAAGACCAATCATCTAAACGTTAAAGGTGAAGGCTGACCCTTTCTACAGTATGTGTAAGACTTCAATGCTTTTCATACAAAAGTATATTATGAAAATAACAGAGGGGTGAAGAAAATGCTTCACTATATGGGAAGACGTTTATCTCAATTAATCCCAGTTTTGCTTGGAATGACTTTCATCGTTTTCATGTTAATTCGTGCAATTCCTGGTAATCCGGCACAAGTAATTTTAGGACAGCAGGCAACGAAAGAAGCGGTCGAAGCGTTAAACGCAAGTTTAGGATTAAATAAGCCGTGGTATACACAATATTTTAGTTATTTAGGTGGCATTTTTCAGGGGGATTTAGGAGTATCATTACGTACTAAATTGCCTGTATCAGAGGAAATTTTCCCGTATTTAGCGGCAACAGCTGAACTAGCGCTATTTGCCATGGTTATCGCAGTGATTGTTGGGGTAAATGCAGGCATTATTTCTGCGTGGTTTCAAAATTCTTGGTTTGATTATGTGGCAATGGTAGTTGCTTTAATCGGGGTATCTATACCCGTTTTCTGGCTCGGCTTAATGGAACAATGGGCTTTCAGTAATCAGCTTGGCTGGTTCCCGACATCTGGGCGAGAAGATGTGCGAGATCCAATAACTACCATTACTCATTTTTATTTACTGGATACGTTAATACAAGGCCGCTTTGATCAATTTACTGAAGTATTAAAGCGATTAGTATTACCGGGCATAGCTCTTGCGACAATACCAATGGCGATTATTGCAAGAATGACTAGGTCGTCTATGCTTGAAGTAATGCGCTCTGACTACGTACGCACCGCTAGAGCAAAAGGGCAAAAAATGTTTATTGTTGTTTATAAGCATGCATTGAAAAATGCAGTTATCCCGGTATTAACAGTAATCGGTTTGCAAACAGGGTTACTGCTAGGTGGTGCCATTTTAACAGAGACGATTTTCAGCTGGCCAGGAATTGGTCGTTATATTTATGATGCCATTGGCTTCCGTGACTATCCTGTTATTCAATCAGGTATTTTAGTAATTGCATTTATTTTTATCATGATTAACTTAATTGTGGATTTACTGTATACGGTGATAGATCCACGAATTAAATACAAATAGAGGGGGGAAGCGATAATGACTGGAGCGATAAATATAAAAACAGAAGTAGCACCAAGTCGTGAACGAGCGGCAGGTCCTTGGAGAGAAGGCTGGCGTAGCTTTAAAAAGAGCAAAATCTCCCTTGCAGGTGCAGGCATTGTACTATTTTTCATTATACTTGCTATATTTGGCTCGATGATTGCTCCTGAAGGAATTAATGAACAAAATCTTTCGCAGCGTTTATTAGCGCCGTCAAGTGAGCATTGGTTTGGAACAGATGACTTTGGGCGTGATATTTTCTCGAGAGTTATACATGGAGCTAGTATTTCTTTGAAGGTAGGCTTTTTTTCGGTTATTCTTTCTGTAATTGTAGGTAGTTTCTTGGGCATTATTGCGGGTTATTATGGAAGATGGGTTGATACGATAATCTCACGTATTTTCGATATTTTGTTAGCGTTCCCTAGTATTTTACTAGCTATTGCGGTAGTAGCAGTACTTGGACCATCTTTACAAAATGCATTAATTGCTATAGCCATTATAAACGTGCCGAACTTCGGGCGCCTAATTCGTTCGAAAGTATTGAGTGTAAAGGAAGAGGAATATATCGTAGCAGCAAAGGCCATCGGAATGCGTGATTCACGAATTTTGTTCTCGCATATTTTGCCAAACTCGATGACGCCAATCATCGTACAAGGAACGCTAGCGATAGCGACAGCGATAATTGAAGCGGCGGCATTAGGCTTCCTTGGATTAGGAGCTCAAGCACCAGCGCCAGAATGGGGTAAAATGCTAGCGGATTCCCGTATCTATTTATTAAAGGCGCCGTGGACAATGATTTTCCCAGGCTTGGCTATTATGTTAACGGTTCTCGGTTTTAATCTAATGGGGGACGGTCTACGTGATGCACTTGATCCGAAAATGAAAAGCTAATAAAAAAGGGCGAAGGGATGGATATAATGCCAACTCCAACTCCAACTCTTCGCTCTATTTAGCTAATCAATTATGCCTCGGCATAATTGCGTCCGGAATCGGCTTTGTGCTTGCACAAAGAAATCATTTCCGATTCCGTGACATCCGCCGGAGGCTTTAGGCGAACATGATGTTGGTCACTCAGTCGTTGCCACAGGACGTGGCTTTCTTAGACTGAGTTCCTCTATTTCAGCGGATGTTTGGACATGCGCTGAAAAGTGACTTAAGTCCGTATTCATCTCACCGCCTATAGAGGGGGGAGACTTCTGTTACCTGTCGCTACGCTTTTGATACAAAAGACACTTGCTAAAAGAAGTTAAATAAACTCTTCTTCAAACTCCACATTGATTTCATGGCCATGATGAGTTTGATACGACACGATAAGCGTATCTAAATGCTCTAGGTTTTCCTCGTAATCTAAAATACGCGATAAAATATAAAGCAAGTGATAACTCGAGAATTCTGTATCGCCTTCATCATGCGCATATGTTATTTGTTTTATAAATATTTCCATTAACTCGTTACGCTGAACATAATCAATATGTTTACTCCACTCTGAATGCTCGGGCTTTAATTTTCCCGTATATTTCAGTAGTAGCTGTTCATGGTAGGTTAGCAAGAAATCAAGCCGCTCTTGAATCATTAAATGAAATTGCGTCGGTAGCTGCGCTAATTCATTTTCATGATTATGAAGTCGATGAAGAAGCTCTAAACTTTTCTTTGACGTTGTGATCATTTGACGATACACAACTAATTTACGTGCTTTTACAAACTTTTTATTTTTAAAGTAATTACGCTCTTCCTTATAAAAATCATACAGTGTATCAACTCGTTGCATACGAGACTTAAATTTGCTTAATGCTTCTTTTGTAGAAGTATGCTCAGATGCCTGACGGACAGCAAGTCGCGTCCATCGAATAATATCATCCTGTAAAAAGTAAATCTTACGGAAAAGCTTAATTTCATATTTTGGTGGTAGGAAGAACAGATTGACAACAAATGCTGCTAACACCCCAACTAATATGGTAACAAAACGAATAAGACCAAATGCAAGGAAGTCATCTCCTTGAATCTCCATAATCGCTACAACTGTAACAAGTGCTAGAGACAATGATTTTTCAAGTTTAAATTTCAACATGATACCGATCGCAACAATGACTGCAATGCCAATTGCTACTACATGGTGACTAAAAAGCAAGCCAAAAATGACTGCGATGGTAGCTCCTATAATATTAGCTTGTACTTGCTCAACGATTGTTTGATAGGAGCGATAAATAGATGGCTGAATCGCAAAGATTGCTGCAATTCCTGCAAAAACAGGTGAAGGTAGCTCTAGCAGCTCAGCAATAAATAGTGCAAATACGATAGCGACACCAGTTTTAAATACACGGGCACCTAATTTCATAGAAAATGGATGTCCTTTCTGTCTAAAATTTTCACTTCTTTCAGTAGAAGTTCCCCACCTTAATAAGGTGAGATAAATGCAGTGTTAGTTACTTTTCAGCAGGTGTCCAAATACCCGCCCAAATAGAGGAACTCAGGCTGCATAATTGATGCTTCTCTACATTATAGAAGGAAGTGCTCATAAAATACATAGATTTATATGTCATTTACAGAAAAAGACGACTCACAAGGGAGTCGTCTTTAATATTTAATCGCAATCGTTAATCTTAGACACTGTTCTAAATTACTCTTTTGCCTTCACATTTACAAATTACAATTGTGAAAATGCAATATCTACCGCTTTGATTGTCTCAATAATATCTGCTTCTGTATGCTCTGTTGTTAAGAACCAAGCTTCATATTTTGATGGAGCTAAATTAATTCCTTGTGCAAGCATTAATTTAAAGAAACGACCAAAGATTTCACCGTCTGAGTTTTCAGCTTGCTCATAGTTTTCTACTTTCACATCTGTAAAGTAAATTGTAAGAGCACCTTTAAGACGATTAACAGTAATTGTTACATCATGTTTTTTGGCTGCAGCCAGGATACCTTCTTCTAAAATGGCTCCAAGACGATCCATTTCATCATAAATACCTGGAGTTTGTAATACTTCTAGGCAGGCAATACCAGCTTGCATGGATGCGGGGTTTCCTGCCATTGTGCCTGCTTGATAGGCAGGTCCAAGTGGAGCAACTGTATCCATAATCTCTTTGCGACCGCCATATGCACCGATTGGTAAACCACCGCCGATTACTTTACCAAGTGCAGTTAGGTCAGGTGTTAAGCCTAATAAGTTTTGGGCACCGCCATAGTGGAAGCGGAAAGCAGTAATAACTTCATCGTGAATAGTTAATGCACCTTTTTCTTTCGCTGTGGCATGAACTAATTCTAGGAAGCCAGGGTTAGGCTCTACAATACCGAAGTTCCCAACGATAGGCTCGATTAAAATTGCTGCGATTTGATCGCCCCATTTATCCATAGCTTCTGTAAATGCTTCAGGGTTGTTAAATGGTACAGTGATTACTTCCTCTGCTGTAGCAGTTGTAACACCGGCTGAGTCTGGAGTACCTAATGTTGCAGGACCCGAACCAGCAGCTACTAATACTAAGTCAAAGTGACCATGGTAGCATCCAGCGAATTTCATAATTTTTGTACGGCCTGTATAAGCACGAGCAACACGAATTGTTGTCATTACAGCTTCTGTACCAGAGTTATTAAAGCGTACTTTATCCATAGATGGGATTGCTTCTTTTAGCATTTTAGCAAAAGTAACCTCGTATTCAGTTGGAGTCCCAAACAAAGTGCCGTTTTCAGCTGCGTTTGTAATAGCCTTTGCGATATGTGGATGACCGTGACCAGTAACGATTGGACCGTAAGCTGCTAGATAGTCGATATAGCGGTTGCCATCAACATCCCAAAAATAAGCACCTTTCCCACGAGCCATTGCAACAGGTGAACCTCCGCCAACTGCTTTATAAGAACGAGAAGGGCTATTTACACCACCAACGATATGCTGTGTCGCTTCTGCGTGTACTGCTTCAGATTTTGTGTGATTCATATATATTGCCTCCTAAATCTTTATACTTCATCTATTGTAGACCTATCAGTGCAAGAAATCCAAAGAAATTAAGGGATATGATTTGTTTTACTATTTAGAGTAAAATAGAGCCTACAGAGGAGGAGATTGATATGGCTTTAATAGAAGGTAAAAAAGCACCTGATTTTTCCCTTATAAATGAAAAAGGAGAAACAGTAAAGTTAGCGGATTTCAAAGGACAAAATGTTATTTTATATTTTTATCCTAAAGATATGACACCAGGCTGTACGACGGAGGCTTGTGACTTCCGTGATAAGCACGAGGATTTTAGTAAATTAAATGCAGTTGTACTTGGCGTTAGTCCTGACGATGCAAAAAAACATACCAAATTTATAGATAAGCATGGATTACCATTCTCGCTATTAGTGGATGAGGATCATGCCGTAGCAGAAGCGTATGGCGTATGGGTGCTGAAGAAGATGTATGGACGTGAATATATGGGGATAGAACGTTCGACGTTTTTAATTGATACAGAAGGAAACCTGATAAAGGCTTGGCGTAAAGTAAGAGTGAAAAATCATATTGAAGAAGTATATACATATTTAGCAGAATTGGAGGCTAAGTAATGAGAATTTATTTTACGTTTGAACCAAGACCGGATTTACGTGAGCCACTAGTAGCAGAATTTCCACAAGTTGATTTTATTTTTGAAAATGGCTTATCAAACGATGAGCTACAACAAGCGGATGTGCTTGTCACATATGGTGAAGATTTAAATGATGAAAATATACAGTATGCGACAAAGGTTAAATGGATTTTTGTAGCGTCAGCGGGAATCGAAAAAATGCCAGCACATGCCATTATTGAACGAGGGATATTAGTGTCGAATGTGCGTGGCATTCATAAAACGCCAATGGCAGAATCAATGCTTGCCCATATTTTAGCGATTAAGCGTGCACTGCCTTGGGTGTATGAACAGCAGAAGAAAAATGAATGGTCTAAAAAAGCGAAACAAACCGAGTTGCGGGATAGTACAGCACTTATTTTAGGGCCAGGAGCTATTGGCTCAGAAGTAGGTCGCTTATTACAAGCTTTTGGTGTTGTGACAATTGGCTGCAACCGTTCAGGGAACGAAGCGGCATATATGAATGATATGGTGAGCTTTGATCAATTAATCGAAGCTTTACCTAATGCTGATATTGTCATTTCTGTATTACCTAAAACAGAGGAGACGACACATTTATTAAAAGAAGAACATTTTAAAGCGATGAAAAATGATGCTATTTTCATGAATTTTGGTCGTGGAAACTTAGTAGAGGAAAACGTTTTGATACATGCCATTCAAGCAGATGAAATTGGTTATGCTGTTTTAGATGTATTTGAACAAGAGCCTTTAACTGAGAATCATCCTTTATGGACTTTACCGAATGTCATTGTGTCTCCTCATATTTCAAGTCACTCTTCTCGCTATGTTGAACGCAGCTTAGAAATCTTTAAGCCAAGTTTAGAGAAGTGGTTACGCGGTGAAACAGATTTAGAAAATATGATGGATTTATCAAGAGGCTATTGAAGAAGAGGTCCGCCTGGAGATAATTTTAGGCTAACATCCTATAAGAACCCCGTGAAACCCACTGGAAGAGGTTAAACTGAAATGTGTATGAATGTTGACAGAAGTAAGAGTAATTCGATACACTAATTGTAACAATTATAAATTAATAATCTTTATGGAAGAGGTGCATGACGATGTCTGAAACGCATTTACAAGATGCACTTGACACGTTAAAAACAACTGGTGTACGTATTACTCCTCAGCGTCATGCTATTTTGGAATATTTAATTCAAACAATGGCACATCCAACTGCCGATGAAATTTATAAAGCACTTGAAGGGAAATTCCCAAATATGAGTGTAGCGACTGTCTATAATAACCTTCGCGTATTTCGTGAAGTTGGTCTAGTAAAAGAACTAACATTTGGTGATGCTTCAAGTCGTTTTGATTTCGTTACAAATGATCATTATCATATGATTTGTGAATGCTGTGGCAAAATAGTCGATTTCCATTATCCTGGTCTCGACGAAATTGAACATTTTGCATCACAAGTAACAGGCTTTGATGTGCATGCGCATCGTTTAGAAATTTACGGCACTTGTCCATCGTGTAAAGATGTATCTGCAAAAGTACAATAAAAAAATCCTAGCTCTTCTATAAGGGCTAGGATTTTTTTGTCTTATTATAAGATTGGTCGAACTCTTTTCCTTCTAGAGTTGGATCCAGTGTTAATGGTTCATTACAGTACATACACATATCTACACGACCTAATACTTTTGTGTACTTATGGCAATTAGGGCATTCCACTTGAACAGCTTTTGTTGAGAGCAGTCCAATCCATGCATATACGACTGTACTTCCAATAATACAAAGTACACCAAGGGTCATGAAGATTAATACTAGAATAGGATTGTTTTTAAAGAAGATTCCCCCATACATAACTACAAAGCCGATAAAAATAAGTGCTAATGCGAATGAACGGATTTTATTAATTTTACTTTTGTAAGGTTTCATTTATCATCTTGCCTCCCAATCTAAAATCTACTATAACATATAAGAACAAAGTATTTTAGCTTTGATAACGTGGAAAGAAGGAATACTTTTAGAGTATGTCGAATTTTTAACGAAATCAATTTCGCCTTGGCGTAATTGAGTCCGGTGAAAATCCGTGACATCCACTGAATGAAGTTAAAAGTAACAAGCAAATAGAGGGGGACTGAACATGGAACAAGTTTTGCGTCCGATATACCAGGAACGTGCAAGTCAGTCAAATACATTAGGCGTTATTTTAGTGGAAAAACGTGAGGAAAAAAGTAATGTTACAGATACATTTGATACAGTCTTACTTATTATTGTAAAGGAAGCAGATAAGCCAGTCTTTTCGAAGCATTACTTATATGAAGGGAACAAAGTAGCTTTACATACTGTTACTGAGAAAATAATACGAAAATGGCTACTCATTGGCTCCAATAAAAAAGTGGTCGATTGGATTTTCTTTGGTAGAGTATTATTTGATCGTAATGAATTTCTTCATAAATTAAAAATTGAGTTACAGGAGTTTCCGTTTAGTGGCCGTAAAATTAAAACAGGTATTCAATTTTCAAAGTTAATTCGACGTTACTTAGAAGGGAAAGAATACTTTGATAAGGGGAGTTATCTCGATGCTTATAATCATGTAGTGGATTCATTACATCATTTGGGTCGGTTATCCATCATTGATAGTGGACTATACCCTGAAGTAACTGTTTGGGCACAGGTGAAAAAAATAGAACCAGCGATTTATAAATTATACGAGGAGCTCGTTACAAGTAATGAACCGATAGAAAAACGGTTAGAGCTATTGTTTTTAGCTAGCGAGTTTTTAATACATTCACGTACACGGGATGGCGCTCAACATATTTTAGAAGTAATGCAAACAAAAGAGACTTGGACAATTCAGGAATTGCACGATCATAATGAGCTCATGAACTATTCGGTAGATTTAGAAGTGTTTGTAGAATATTTAGTGGACAAAGGCTATATTCAAATTGAACCTATCGTTGCGAAGAGTGAAATGATATTCCACCGTCATTATAAGGTAAATAAAGAAGCTCTAGAAATGGAGCAAGAACTGTAGTATGCTAGTTATCGAGGTGTGAAAAATACCTCGATATTTTTTTATAAAAAGTTGTTGACTTTTAATTAATTGATATTGTATTATATTAATTGTCGCTAAGACATAACAAAAACTCAACGAACGAAAAAAACTTTCGTAAAAAGTTGTTGACATGAATTGAGTTAAATGTTAATATGAAGAAGTCGCTGAAAAACAACGACATCAACATGAACCTTGAAAACTGAACAAGCAAAACGTAATCAATAAAGTTTTTAGTAGCTATCCTTGAGTTAGCGAACGAAACAAAATTTTGGACATCAAACATGATGCCAGCAAAACAATTTGAGCTAATCAAATTTCTTTTTATGGAGAGTTTGATCCTGGCTCAGGACGAACGCTGGCGGCGTGCCTAATACATGCAAGTCGAGCGAACAGAGAAGGAGCTTGCTCCTTCGACGTTAGCGGCGGACGGGTGAGTAACACGTGGGCAACCTACCTTATAGTTTGGGATAACTCCGGGAAACCGGGGCTAATACCGAATAATCTATTTTACTTCATGGTGAAATACTGAAAGACGGCATCTCGCTGTCGCTATAAGATGGGCCCGCGGCGCATTAGCTAGTTGGTGAGGTAACGGCTCACCAAGGCGACGATGCGTAGCCGACCTGAGAGGGTGATCGGCCACACTGGGACTGAGACACGGCCCAGACTCCTACGGGAGGCAGCAGTAGGGAATCTTCCACAATGGGCGAAAGCCTGATGGAGCAACGCCGCGTGAGTGAAGAAGGTTTTCGGATCGTAAAACTCTGTTGTAAGGGAAGAACAAGTACAGTAGTAACTGGCTGTACCTTGACGGTACCTTATTAGAAAGCCACGGCTAACTACGTGCCAGCAGCCGCGGTAATACGTAGGTGGCAAGCGTTGTCCGGAATTATTGGGCGTAAAGCGCGCGCAGGCGGTCCTTTAAGTCTGATGTGAAAGCCCACGGCTCAACCGTGGAGGGTCATTGGAAACTGGGGGACTTGAGTGCAGAAGAGGAAAGTGGAATTCCAAGTGTAGCGGTGAAATGCGTAGAGATTTGGAGGAACACCAGTGGCGAAGGCGACTTTCTGGTCTGTAACTGACGCTGAGGCGCGAAAGCGTGGGGAGCAAACAGGATTAGATACCCTGGTAGTCCACGCCGTAAACGATGAGTGCTAAGTGTTAGGGGGTTTCCGCCCCTTAGTGCTGCAGCTAACGCATTAAGCACTCCGCCTGGGGAGTACGGTCGCAAGACTGAAACTCAAAGGAATTGACGGGGGCCCGCACAAGCGGTGGAGCATGTGGTTTAATTCGAAGCAACGCGAAGAACCTTACCAGGTCTTGACATCCCGTTGACCACTGTAGAGATATGGTTTTCCCTTCGGGGACAACGGTGACAGGTGGTGCATGGTTGTCGTCAGCTCGTGTCGTGAGATGTTGGGTTAAGTCCCGCAACGAGCGCAACCCTTGATCTTAGTTGCCATCATTTAGTTGGGCACTCTAAGGTGACTGCCGGTGACAAACCGGAGGAAGGTGGGGATGACGTCAAATCATCATGCCCCTTATGACCTGGGCTACACACGTGCTACAATGGACGATACAAACGGTTGCCAACTCGCGAGAGGGAGCTAATCCGATAAAGTCGTTCTCAGTTCGGATTGTAGGCTGCAACTCGCCTACATGAAGCCGGAATCGCTAGTAATCGCGGATCAGCATGCCGCGGTGAATACGTTCCCGGGCCTTGTACACACCGCCCGTCACACCACGAGAGTTTGTAACACCCGAAGTCGGTGGGGTAACCTTTTGGAGCCAGCCGCCGAAGGTGGGATAGATGATTGGGGTGAAGTCGTAACAAGGTAGCCGTATCGGAAGGTGCGGCTGGATCACCTCCTTTCTAAGGATATTTTCGGAATACAAACCTAGGGTTTGTAAGATTACGTTTTGCGTTCAGTTTTGAAGGTTCATCATACGATGAAATACTTCAAAACTTGTTCTTTGAAAACTGGATAAAACGACATTGAAATTGTAACAAACACATTTATTTTTTTAAGTTTTTTAATAGGCTTAATAACTTGGTTAAGTTATTAAGGGCGCACGGCGAATGCCTTGGCACTAGGAGCCGATGAAGGACGGCACTAACACCGATATGCTTCGGGGAGCTGTAAGTGAGCTTTGATCCGGAGATTTCCGAATGGGGGAACCCACTACGTTTAATCGCGTAGTATCTTGACGTGAATACATAGCGTCTTGAAGGCAGACCCAGGGAACTGAAACATCTAAGTACCTGGAGGAAGAGAAAGAAAAATCGATTCCCTGAGTAGCGGCGAGCGAAACGGGAAGAGCCCAAACCAAGAGGCTTGCCTCTTGGGGTTGTAGGACACTCTATACGGAGTTACAAAAGAGCGAGTTAGATGAAGCGACTTGGAAAGGTCCGCCAGAGCAGGTAAAAGCCCTGTAGTCGAAAGTTCGTTCTCTCCTGAGTGGATCCTGAGTACGGCGGAACACGTGAAATTCCGTCGGAATCCGGGAGGACCATCTCCCAAGGCTAAATACTACCTAGTGACCGATAGTGAACCAGTACCGTGAGGGAAAGGTGAAAAGCACCCCGGGAGGGGAGTGAAAGAGATCCTGAAACCGTGTGCCTACAAGTAGTTAGAGCCCGTTAATGGGTGATAGCGTGCCTTTTGTAGAATGAACCGGCGAGTTACGATTACGTGCAAGGTTAAGCTTTAGAAGGCGGAGCCGCAGCGAAAGCGAGTCTGAATAGGGCGAAATAGTACGTGGTCGTAGACCCGAAACCAGGTGATCTACCCATGTCCAGGGTGAAGGTGAGGTAACACTTACTGGAGGCCCGAACCCACGCACGTTGAAAAGTGCGGGGATGAGGTGTGGGTAGCGGAGAAATTCCAATCGAACTTGGAGATAGCTGGTTCTCTCCGAAATAGCTTTAGGGCTAGCCTCGTGATGAGAATACTGGAGGTAGAGCACTGTTTGGACTAGGGGGCCATCCCGGTTTACCGAATTCAGACAAACTCCGAATGCCAGATATTTATACACGGGAGTCAGACTGCGAGTGATAAGATCCGTAGTCAAAAGGGAAACAGCCCAGACCACCAGCTAAGGTCCCAAAGTAATCGTTAAGTGGAAAAGGATGTGGCGTTGCACAGACAACCAGGATGTTGGCTTAGAAGCAGCCATCATTTAAAGAGTGCGTAATAGCTCACTGGTCGAGTGACGCTGCGCCGAAAATGTATCGGGGCTAAACGATTCACCGAAGCTGTGGATTGACATCTACGATGTCAGTGGTAGGAGAGCGTTCTAAGTGCGTTGAAGTCAGATCGGAAGGACTGGTGGAGCGCTTAGAAGTGAGAATGCCGGTATGAGTAGCGAAAGACGGGTGAGAATCCCGTCCACCGTATGACTAAGGTTTCCTGAGGAAGGCTCGTCCGCTCAGGGTTAGTCGGGACCTAAGCCGAGGCCGATAGGCGTAGGCGATGGACAACAGGTTGATATTCCTGTACCACCTCCTCACCGTTTGAGAAATGGGGGGACGCAGTAGGATAGGGTAAGCGCGCTGTTGGATATGCGCGTCCAAGCAGTAAGGCGTGTGTGTAGGCAAATCCGCACACTGTAACGTTGAGCTGTGATGGCGAGTCCGTATGGACGAAGTTCCTGATTTCACACTGCCAAGAAAAGCCTCTATCGAGGTGAGAGGTGCCCGTACCGCAAACCGACACAGGTAGTCGAGGAGAGAATCCTAAGGTGTGCGAGAGAACTCTCGTTAAGGAACTCGGCAAAATGACCCCGTAACTTCGGGAGAAGGGGTGCTCTTGAGCGTGCAAGCGCATGAGAGCCGCAGTGAATAGGCCCAGGCGACTGTTTAGCAAAAACACAGGTCTCTGCAAAACCGTAAGGTGACGTATAGGGGCTGACGCCTGCCCGGTGCTGGAAGGTTAAGAGGAGTGGTTAGCGCAAGCGAAGCTGCGAATTGAAGCCCCAGTAAACGGCGGCCGTAACTATAACGGTCCTAAGGTAGCGAAATTCCTTGTCGGGTAAGTTCCGACCCGCACGAAAGGCGTAACGATCTGGGCACTGTCTCAACGAGAGACTCGGTGAAATTATAGTACCTGTGAAGATGCAGGTTACCCGCGACAGGACGGAAAGACCCCGTGGAGCTTTACTGTAGCCTGATATTGAATTTTGGTACAACTTGTACAGGATAGGTAGGAGCCAGAGATCTCGGAGCGCCAGCTTCGAAGGAGGCGTCGGTGGGATACTACCCTGGTTGTATTGAAATTCTAACCCATGCCCCTTAGCGGGGCAGGAGACAGTGTCAGGCGGACAGTTTGACTGGGGCGGTCGCCTCCTAAAAGGTAACGGAGGCGCCCAAAGGTTCCCTCAGAATGGTTGGAAATCATTCGTAGAGTGTAAAGGCACAAGGGAGCTTGACTGCAAGACCTACAAGTCGAGCAGGGTCGAAAGACGGGCTTAGTGATCCGGTGGTTCCGCATGGAAGGGCCATCGCTCAACGGATAAAAGCTACCCCGGGGATAACAGGCTTATCTCCCCCAAGAGTCCACATCGACGGGGAGGTTTGGCACCTCGATGTCGGCTCATCGCATCCTGGGGCTGTAGTCGGTCCCAAGGGTTGGGCTGTTCGCCCATTAAAGCGGTACGCGAGCTGGGTTCAGAACGTCGTGAGACAGTTCGGTCCCTATCCGTCGTGGGCGTAGGAAATTTGAGAGGAGCTGTCCTTAGTACGAGAGGACCGGGATGGACACACCGCTGGTGTACCAGTTGTCTTGCCAAAGGCATCGCTGGGTAGCTATGTGTGGACGGGATAAGTGCTGAAAGCATCTAAGCATGAAGCCCCCCTCAAGATGAGATTTCCCATTACGCAAGTAAGTAAGATCCCTCAAAGACGATGAGGTAGATAGGTTCGAGGTGGAAGTGTGGTGACACATGGAGCTGACGAATACTAATCGATCGAGGACTTAACCAAAACGTTTGAAACATTCAATGCACCGTTTATCCAGTTTTGAAAGAATAAGAAAGCTTTTCAGAAAAAAAGCTTGCAATTATAACGGAAATGCGTTATAATAAATCTTGTCTTTAAAATAGTCTAGTGATGATGGCAAAGAGGTCACACCCGTTCCCATACCGAACACGGAAGTTAAGCTCTTTAGCGCCGATGGTAGTTGGGGGCTTCCCCCTGTGAGAGTAGGACGTCGCTAGGCTATATGATAAAATTATTCCGAAGTAGCTCAGTTGGTAGTAGCACCTGACTGTTAATCAGGTTGTCGCAGGTTCGAGTCCTGCCTTCGGAGCCATTCTTGGAGAGTTGTCCGAGTGGCCGAAGGAGCACGATTGGAAATCGTGTAGGCGGTTAACACTGTCTCAAGGGTTCAAATCCCTTACTCTCCGCCAGCACTTTAAGGATTTTTCATTCCAAATGAAGGCCCCTTGGTCAAGTGGTTAAGACACCGCCCTTTCACGGCGGTAACACGGGTTCGAATCCCGTAGGGGTCACCATTTAATACCCAGATGGAGGATTAGCTCAGCTGGGAGAGCATCTGCCTTACAAGCAGAGGGTCGGCGGTTCGAGCCCGTCATCCTCCACCATTATTAATTCAAATAAATCACTCATTATCGCGGGGTGGAGCAGTGGTAGCTCGTCGGGCTCATAACCCGAAGGTCGTTGGTTCAAATCCGGCCCCCGCAACCAAAATGGTCCCGTGGTGTAGCGGTTAACATGCCTGCCTGTCACGCAGGAGATCGCCGGTTCGATCCCGGTCGGGACCGCCATTTTTTAAAAAATATGGGTCAGTAGCTCAGTTGGTAGAGCATTAGATTGAAGCTCTAAGTGTCGGCGGTTCGATTCCGTCCTGACCCACCATATTTTTTTGCCGGTGTAGCTCAGTTGGTAGAGCAACTGACTTGTAATCAGTAGGTCGTGGGTTCGACTCCTATCGCCGGCACCATGGCTTTTCCGGAGGGGTAGCGAAGTGGCTAAACGCGGCGGACTGTAAATCCGCTCCTTAGGGTTCGGCGGTTCGAATCCGTCCCCCTCCACCAGTTTTTATTTAATAGGGGCATAGTTCAACGGTAGAATAGAGGTCTCCAAAACCTTTGGTGTGGGTTCGATTCCTACTGCCCCTGCCAATTAATTTTATGGCGATTGTGGCGAAGTGGTTAACGCACCGGATTGTGGTTCCGGCATTCGTGGGTTCGATTCCCATCAGTCGCCCCATTTTCAATAAAATTAATAAATACAATATAACAATGGCGATTGTGGCGAAGTGGTTAACGCACCGGATTGTGGTTCCGGCATTCGAGGGTTCGATTCCCTTCAGTCGCCCCATTGTTGGGGTATAGCCAAGCGGTAAGGCAACGGATTTTGATTCCGTCATGCCTAGGTTCGAATCCTAGTACCCCAGCCATTTTTGCGGAAGTAGTTCAGTGGTAGAACACCACCTTGCCAAGGTGGGGGTCGCGAGTTCGAACCTCGTCTTCCGCTCCAAATATGACGGCGGCATAGCCAAGTGGTAAGGCACAGGTCTGCAACACCTTTATCACCGGTTCAAATCCGGTTGCCGCCTCCATATTTTATTACTCAATCGGTTTATCCGATTTTTTTTATCTCCATTATGCCGGTGTGGCGGAATTGGCAGACGCGCACGACTCAAAATCGTGTTCCTTTGGAGTGTCGGTTCGACCCCGACCACCGGTATCATATTTAGTAAAGAATCCTTGATTACAAGGGTTCTTTTTTTGTTTGTAGAAAACATTTAAGATCCTCTCAAAATGTATTTTTTGAGAGGATTTTTTTATACGAACCAAGATTGCTTATACATAGTACAGAATTTTAAATAATATTAGTCTAAAACTCTTTTATATCATATGTGTATTTAAAATTTCAAATAAAGCATTTCTCAAAATATGATCGAAAGCCAACAAAGATTGTTTTGTATGCTTTTTTAAAGAGTTATATGGTAGAAATCAATAATAACAAGGGGGTGACGAGATGAAAAAGTAATGGCGAGTTTGTTGTGTTCAATTTTATTTGTTGCTGTTCCATTTAGGATTATTAATAAAAGATAGCATTAAGCTACCCTTAATTTATTTCACCACTTTCTAATTTTTTGTTTAAAGCTATATAATCCTTTTTGGAAAAGGTTACTGTTACTCTATCCAATCTATTCCCACCCGGATATAAAAGTAATTGCTGATTAAATTTTATACCTAAAGGTCCAACCGTTTGATAAATAAGATTTAGAATTTTAAAACATTCTAAATCTACCCCTTCTTTCAAATGATTTTTAATATTAAAAGTAACCACATCTTCAACTTCAATAAATCTAGGTTTTCGAGGAGAAATATTGTGTGCTTTACAAAGTCTTTTTAGAAAATTTTGATAATAATCTTGTTGTTCCATTTTCTAAGCGAGCCTTCTTCAGATTCTGAATTAAATCATGGCACTTAATAAAATAGGTACTTGTTCGCTTTTTAGCAGCCGTAATGCCGATTGCTGTGGCCAGATGGGTCTTGCCGACACCACTTGGACCTAGGAATACAATATTCTCGTTTTCATGGATAAAACGAAGACTTTGAAAATCGAGTATTTGTTGTTGATTAATAGTTGGTTGAAAATCAAAGTTAAAATCCTTTATCTCCTTTAAATGTGGAAATGCAGCGACTTTCACCATCGCATGAATCATATTTTGCTCACGCACATCGATTTCATAATTTGTCAATTTAATAAGTGTATCGATAAAAGAAAGCTCATTTTTATTACTAAAGTCGATGACTTCATTCAAATGGATGCCCATTTGCTTTAATTTTAAATACTCTAAGTTTTGTTGTAGTTGCTGATAATTTGTACTCATTATTGAATTCATTTATACACTTCTCCAATCGCTGCTAAATTCCGTTTCGCTAAATCATTAATATCAGGGTATTCGGGCAAGGCCTTTGTCATCAGTTCACGATAATGTGCCTCTTGATAATTCAATTTTGCTTCACTTTTTTTGTGTTGCGCGATTAGTTCCATGTTATAATAAATCCATAATTGATTATCGTACACTTGTAACCCTACTTTTTTGCCTTGATACTCCGGTGGTACGGAGTATTGATTGGACTTGTAGGAAATCATGCTCGATGCATTGACTTTTACAAGCGTATGGTTGATTCGATAGGAATCTCTTACTCGTTCAGTTGGTAGCTGGAGTAAGTGATTCTTTTCTTTTTGCCATTCTAAAATCGGAATTTTATTCTTGATAGGCATGGATTTCATCTAGTAATTTCATCGTTGTTTCCACTTTTCCTTTTGTTTGGGGACGACCTACTATACAAAGCTTCACCTTAAATCCAAAGTCTTTCGCAAATTGCGCGAACTTCGTATTCACTTTTCCACCAAAATGTTCTGTTCGTGCTTCATCCATCACTGCTGTCAGTAATGAGTTCTTCTGGTACACCACCCATTTTTTCAAACGTATCGGTTAAGAAAGAACATAAAACTGCCTGCGATTCGGAAATACTCATATAAAAGAATCGCATACGAGAGTAGCTTAACACTAACACGGCTACATTAATCTCCACCTGTTCACCATCACATGTTTCATAAAGAATGCTTTCTTTCCAATCCAACTGTGCTTGTTTGCCTATACGCGTTACATAACGGATACCGCTATGTACAGAAGATACGCGTTCATTTATCTCAAAATAAGCCTTAAATTCGGGCGTATTGGCAATATAGGTACGGAATGTAGATCCTGTCCACAATCTAAACCGTGATTGTCTTTTAAATACTGCCAAAGATTACGTCGATAATAAAATACCTGCTTAGAATCTTCTGATAAGAGATTGGCAATAATCGGATAGAACTCATCAATTTTAGATGGCTTATTACGCTTTGTTTTTGGTATAAAGCCATTTAGATATTTATCGATTGTTCGTCGATCTACGCCCATATCCCTTGCTAATTTACTTTTATTAATCTTCATGTTTAAATGCTCCATTACTTGTTTAAAATTTGCTAAATCTGAAAGACTATTGATTTTAAAATCTGTCTTAATTTCTAGTTGAATATGCATACTAACACCTCGGTATTAGTATGAAATGGAAGAGCATTTTTGTACATCTTTATTCAAGCAGGAATGTACATATTTAAATTAGCATTTATATACTGCAATGATATGTTATTTAATCGCAGAAAAATTGTTCTGTCAGAGAAGTTGATTAGTAAAATTCAAAGGATACTTACAGGGCACAAATTCATCAATTAAGACATAAATGATTCTGTATTTTTAAGTTACATAGATATTAAAATGTGGGAAGCCTGCCCTTCCTAAAGTTAATATAATTTGGTTTATTTCAAAAATTGTGGAAATTATACCAAAAGATGTTTAATATTATAGGTGGTTGAGTGGGAGAAAAATTACAAGGTGGAGATTAAAGTAAGTATAACTATTAATTACATTAAAACCAATGACCTATCTATATTATCAGAATTTGATAATCTAGTTAAATTCTTAAGTGAACAGGAGGTAGAAATTTATCAGAGTTATAAAGTAGAATTCAAAAAAGTAGAGTTTTTATTAGGAAGAGTATTACTAAAAAAGATAATTGGAGAATTATTAAATGTTGAACCCAGCTCTATAGTATTTAAGAAAAGCAAATATGGGAAATTATTTTTAGATAATTCTATGTTTAAAGACAAACCTATTTATTTTAATTTATCTCATAGTAATGGCCTACTCGTCTGTGTGATAGGTTTAGATGAGGTAGGAGTTGATGTTGAACGTATTTGTCCTGTGGATTTCAAAATTATGAAGCACATTTTTAGAATGGAAGAAATAGATTATGTATTAGAGGCAAAAACTTTGTTTGAAAAGGAATCAAGGTTTTTTTATATATGGACAAGAAAAGAGGCCTTTTTAAAAGCAATAGGAATGGGATTTTATAAAGACCCTCTGAGTTTCCAAGTCCCTATTAAGGAAGACAAAACTAAAAATGAGTACAACTATTACACTTTTAACCTTTATTCAGAGTACAAAGTTTCTGTAGTAGTAAGAAATAATAATTCAACCCCAATACAATTTATTTTTCAAGAGATTAATATTTGCAAAGATGGTAACTTAGATTTTAGTATTATGGAATGTCAACATAAAAGTATATTTTAGGATTCGAAACCCAATAAGGAGTGTTAGATATATATACTGCTGAATATAAAAATAAAGACGTTTTAATAAACTTATAGAATTATATTAAAAAGAAGTAAAAAAAACTTATCAAAAAACATATCATATGATACTAAGAATTTAAAAGATAGTATTGTTAAAATTTTCAAAGAAGTAATTGATACAAATGATTTATAGAAACAAATGTTAATTTTTTGAGATAGGTGTTAATTCCCTTTTAGTACCTAGAATATTAAAAGAAATTAAAAAACTTTAAATATAAAGATACCGATAACTGAATTTTATCAAAGGGCAACTATTGACGAGCTTGTAACCTATATAAATTCTATTGATGAAAAAGAAGTTTCAAATATAAAAGAAAACAAAAAATTAGGTCACAAACTATCAAGTTGGTGGAAAACTAGTGAAGCACCCTTTTTAAGTTTCCTTTGAGTCACGTCCTATCTTGTTAAATCTAGAAAACAACTCATAAGAGCAATTTAAAAGGGAGACCGTAGGGCCTCCCTTTTAGCATTTCTTATTGACGATTGAAAGTGTAATAAGTGTATCTCGCCTGAACATACAGACTCTGGCCATCTATACTCGGATTGGTGATAAGTCGAGTACTCGGTTGGGGCGGTTAGTTCCTGGCTGTTAGCAAAGTAAGTTGCCATGATGAATTTTCTGCTGGTCGAATTAATGGTATGTGTCTAGAACTGTTTGTTGATTTTCGTTACGGGGTCGAACCAGGGTAAACACTAAAAACGTCAATTCCATTTCTAACTTCACTTGCACTGTATTCTGTTCTGAAGGTCTCACCAGGTTGGATTGTTATCTTTCCTGTTGAATCAATAGGCTAGAATTTCTAACCAATCTTTTGCCCAGTAATGTAATTCGGGTCGAAACTGAGTTTGTAATCACCAATTCCCGTATTTGTAATCAGAGTTCTACCTTCTGCATAGACGTTACTAATTAAGAAAGGAAAAGGACAAGGTGTTAGGGGGAATTATCTCCCTAGTCGTTGGTCAGGGGTTACACGTGATTGGAGTCTGGTAGAAGAAGTTTGGCTTAATCCGGAAAAACCGACGTTTATTCAAGCTAAGCAAAAAGTTCAAAAATAGCTATCCACCGACACCGTGAACTACTAAAAGAATTCATGAACGACGGCACACGATTTATTCGAAACTATTTTGAAGAGAAACAAAAGATAACCCCCCGTAATTATTGTAGGTTTGCATACGTTTGATTCAAAGATAATTTTAACCCTCAACGTTCCTTTGACGTCATGTAGAACGGAGATCCATCTGAATCCCCGCAAATCAAATTTTCTGTAAAAAGTGTGAAGTAAAAATTTCCCCTGAGGGCTATTGTTTCCTGTTACCACATTTGAAGTGGAGACGGACAAGTGCGGGTGCTTTCCCCTCATTTTTTTAAATTAGGAATAGTATACTTTTTCTACTTTATATAATGTATGCTCGATAGTCGAGCAGAGAACGGCATCCACTTTGTAAAATTTAATTCGAAAGTATAAACTTTTCAAAAAGTTTTTTATATTATTTTTTTGCTTAAAGGCAGGGAGAAATTCTGAATTTTTCTCCACATCACCAAAACTTTGAATCCATTGCTCTACATAAGTCTGACTAAGTATTTTTCTATTTAAAACACTAATTACGGATTTTACCATTCTCTCATCTTCTCCATCGGAGTAAATTCGATCTGTTATGGTCATCTTTTCGTAAACCAAATCGAGGATAGTTAAGAGGTCATTTTTATCCAGTTCGGAACACTGAGCCAAATCTTCTAAAGCATCTGCTGCATGGGCTATAGCATGAGCCCAGCCTTTTTCTTCATCATACCCACGGTAATCTCGCTCTTCTTGTACATTGTAAAATACTTTCTCTTTTATCTGATGAATTTGCTCTCTTGAGAGAAATGGTGATTCTCTATGCCTCATGAAGAGGAGCGGTATGACTAGCATTGAGAAAGATCGAGTGAAGACAGAGTCTGTATTTGTTTCACCAAGCTTAAAATGCAAATGGTTTTCATCCAAAACAACGGGTAGAAGTTGTTCTAGTTCGTTTGCTGTGAGCGAATTATCAGGAATCCAATGTGATAAGGTTGTATAAATTAGCTCATCACGTAGTTGGGCATCCAAAGAACCGATGTTATTTATCATTTCTAGTATCAGCTGGAATGTATCGGGGGGTGCTTGGTACCCATTTTCTTTTATTAATATCAATTTTTCTTTTAAATTCATTTTACACGCTCCTTCTAGAAATTTTCTGAACTAACTTTTTCAAGGATTTCTACTGACTATACGACTTCTTCCGTACCCTTCTTCCCTTACTATAAGTACAGATAGGATCAGAGACAATCCGCAATAGCAGAAAGGAATAAATTATTTCCAAGCGGTTTATTTCCTGATAAAATCCATAAAATTCCGCCTCCTTCGATTATATTTTATACGAAAACTTGCTATCTAAAAAACTTCCCTACCCGATTTTAGGAAAAAGAACCAATATAACAATTTTCAGAATTTTTCTTGTAAATTAATGGTTGGTGAGTTATCATTTGTATATTAAATCAAATTAATCCAAATTGCTATGACTAGTGGAATTTAAATTTTGGGCGTGAAGAACATTTACTGAAGCAATAATTACAATCGATCTAACTGAAATTCACTACAAAATAAAAGGATGGTTTACTTGATAAATAATAAAATATTAAGAAAAGACAATATTCAGGAAATATTATCGTTGTCACCTACACAGCAAGGACTACTCTTTAAATATCAGATGGATCCTAAATCGAGCGAATACATGGAACAGGTTGTTCTAAAAATTAAAGGAGATATAACTGATAAAGAGATTGAAAGAGTATGGCATCACTTGATTAGCACTTATGATGGTTTGCGTTCTATTTATAAATGGGAAAAGTTAAGTAACCCTATACAAATTGTATTGAAAGAAATAGATCTGCCACTATATTTTGAAGAAAGGGAGGGAGATTGTACTACCCTATTAAATGAAATACAGGCTAGTGAGCTTAAAAAAGGGATTGATTTAACAACGGAACCATTAAGAATCCGTCTGGTAAATGGCGCTAACAATGAAAAAATCATGATATTAACCTATCACCATATTCTATGGGACGGATGGAGTAGTGGAATACTTATTGATAGCTTTACTAGATTATGTAATGAAATCGAAGTTGATAAAGAGTTACCATCAAAAATAAAAGTAACGCCTTGGCGAGAATATATTAAATTAGTTAGAAACCGCGACATAGATGCAGAAAAAAAATACTGGGCTAATTATCTTCATGGCATTAAGCGAAATGAAATCTCTCCCCAGCCTACTCACAATAAACATACAGACAATAAAAGCTATAGAGAATCATTTTATATAGAAGATACTGACTATGAAATTCTTAAAAACGCTTGTAAAGAACATAAGCATACGTTAGCAGGATGGATTCATAGTGGTTTGGGAATTCTTTTGCAAATACATAGTAACCATAATGATATTATTTTAGGGAGTACGGTTTCTGGACGTAATGTAAATTTACCTAATGTAGAGCATATGATAGGGTTGTTTATCAATACACTGCCTATAAGAGTTATAAAAAATACAGACACAAAGGTATTTGAACTTATAAGACATGTTGAAAAAAGTATGAATGAAAGAAGTCCTTATGAAACGACTCCACTTAGTTCCATAAAAGAATATTGTGGTTTTAATGGGGAGGAAGGTTTATTTGATACGATTTTAGTTTTCGAAAATTACCCTCTGAATCTAGATCGTAATAGTAAAGTAGATATAGATGTATTGAGTGTTAGCGAAGATACCCATTTCGGATTAACTATTATGGTTATGGAAAAAAATGATAAATTAGAGTTTGTTTTAAACTATAAAAGCAATAAATACAGTCGAGAGTGGATTCGTAATTTTATAAAGCTTTTATATAAAGTCATTTTGAAAATGGTCAATTATTATTATGATAAAGTGATCAACATCGACTTACTAGACGAAGAAGAGAAACATCAGCTATTGGCCCAGCCTACAAAATTAGAATATTCAAACGACGATTTAATTATGGAGAAATTTGAAAGCCATGTAGCATCTCATCCAGATAAAATAGCCTTAATCTATGAAAACCAAACCATGACCTATCGAGAGTTAAATGAGGAAGCTAATCAATTAGCGAGGTATTTCATAGACCATGGAGTAAAAAAGGAATCAGTTGTTGGAATTAAAATGAACAGATCCATCGATATGATGGTCGTGATTTTCGGAATTTTGAAGTCAGGTGCGGCTTACTTACCGATAGGAATCGATACACCACAAGCTCGTATTGACTATATGCTTTCGGATAGTGAATGCAAACTGCTTATCACTGATCAAGCGAATGAGAAGGCATCATTCCATGAAAATACTGATGTTAAATCTATTTCGTACGGTCACATCAAAGACTTATTACAAGACTATGAAAAAACAAATCATAAGATTGAAGATATCCGAAAATCGAAAGCGTACATTATCTATACGTCAGGAAGTACGGGGCAGCCCAAAGGTGTTGTTGTTGAACATGACGCCTTAACTGAGCGGATGAACTGGTTTCATGTTACGTACATGAGAGAGGAGACCTCTCGCATCCTATTAAAAACAGCCATCACTTTTGATGTATCGATTACTGAATTATTTGGCTGGATTGGTTGTCAAGGTCAACTGGTAATCTTGCCGGAAGGTGAGGAAAAGAACGGTACCAAAATAAGAGAAACGATCATCCGTTACGATGTGACTGATCTAAACTTTACACCGTCGGCCTTTAAAGTGATGGGAAATGAATTACAGAACGTAGCTTCTATTCAACGGATTTATCTTGCAGGTGAAGCCTTAACTAAGGATGTAGTTCAAGAAGCATTTCGGATTAATTCGACTCTAGAAGTATTCAATTTGTATGGTCCGACGGAAGCCGTGATTTATGCTACTGGAACCAAGATCGAAAAAGAGAGTCCATTCATCACGATTGGAAAACCGATCGACAATGTTAGTGCATATATCTTAGATTCCAACCAACAACTTTGTCCGGTAGGGATTATCGGAGAGCTCTATATATCTGGAAACAGCTTGGCCCGGGGATATTTAAACAACCCCGAACTAACAGCTGAAAGATTCATAGAAAATCCCTATGCAGCCAATCAAAGAATGTACAAAACCGGAGATTTAGTCCGATGGACTCACGATGGTCATATTGAATACCTCGGACGAATCGATCACCAAGTCAAAATACGAGGGTACAGAATCGAACTAGGGGAAATCGAATCGAGTATAAGCGAGCAAGAAGGGGTCAAAGAAGTCGTTGTCTTAAACAGAAAAGATGCTTCAGGAATGGACTATCTATGTGCCTATGTCGTAAAAGAAGAAGCAACAGCGATAGAGAAGATCAAAGAGGGAATTAGCCAAGAACTCCCTCATTACATGGTACCTGGTGCGTTTGTAGAAATCGATGCGATTCCGATTACAGCCAATGGAAAAGTAAATCGAGCTAGGTTGTTAGAGATGGAAGTCACCTACACACGAGAGAATGCCTATCAAGTGGCTACAAATGAACTCGAAGAAAAACTAGTAGCCATATGGGAAGGCGTACTAGGCGCGGAGCGAATTGGAATCCACGACAACTTCTTCGAACTTGGAGGGCATTCCTTAAAAGCTACGATTGTAAGTGGGAGAATTCAGAAGGAAGTCGAAGTGGAGATTGGAGTGAGAGATGTATTCCAATATCCGACCATCAAAGAGCTAGCGACTAAGATCAGTAAGAGCCATCAGAAGAAATATGAGAAGCTGGTTCCACTGTCCAAACAAGAAAGCTATCCAGTTAGCTCAGCCCAGAGGAGACTCTATACCATCCAGATGATGGACAAAGAGAATGTGGCGTATAACATGCCATTTGCCCTTACATTAACGGGACAAGTAGATCGAGTAAAGGTAGAACAAGCCATTCAGCAACTTGTAGTGAAGCATGAATCCCTAAGAACGAGCTTTCGTATTGAAGGGGAAGAGATTGTACAGAAAATCGCTGATAAGGGAACCCTTACCCTTGCTTATAAAGAGGCAGAGAGTCAGGCAGAAGTTGATGAGACATTGACCCGTTGGATCCAGCCATTTGATCTAGAGCAAACACCTCTTGTCCGATCAGGGCTCATCAAGTGGGAAGACCGATATATTCTCATGATCGATATGCATCACATCATTAGTGATGGGGCTACCATGGGACTGTTGGCAGAAGACTTTATGAAGGCATATGAAGGAGAAACCCTAGTAGCAGAAGAGATCCAGTACAAAGAATACGCATCATGGGAAAGAGAACAGAAAGTAAATGGAGTATGGGAAGAACAAAAAAACTATTGGAAGCAAGAATTTGCAGGAGAACTTCCTGTATTAGAGCTCCCGTTAGATGGTGTTAGAAGCCAGATCGAGAACAACGAAGGAGATCGAATCCGATTTGAGATCGAAGAAGGAATCGTCACAGGCTTAAGAGAAACGATGTCCCGCCTTGGTGGAACGCTGTTTATGGGACTCATGGCTGGCTATAGCATCTTGCTATCCAAGTATAGTGGACAGGAAGATATTGTGATTGGGACTCCGATCGCTGGAAGAAGGCATGCAGAGCTAGAAAAAGTAGCTGGAATGTTTGTCAATACACTAGCGTTTCGAAGTTATCCTGAAGGAGATAAGAGAATTGAAGACTATCTCCTTGAAGCCAAGCACAAACTGGTCCAAGCTTACGAAAACCAAGAGTACCCATTTGAAGAACTTGTTGAAGAATTGAACGTGAAGAGAGATCTAAGCCGAAATCCACTATTTGAAGTTATGCTCGTCCTACAGAATACTGAATTAAAAGAGATGGCTTTGTCAGATATCCAGATTAAACCCTATGCTAAAAACCAGAACAAAGCTAAATTTGACATTAGCTTAAACATAGAAGAAGTAGGAAATCAGCTCGTATGTGAAATGGAATATCGGAGTCGTTTATTTAGAAGAGAAACCATTGAACAAATGAGGAAGCACTATATTAAGATTCTTCAAGAGATCAGTACTAAAACCGAACATAAGCTCAATGACATCGACTTGCTAAACGAGGAAGAAACGCAACAGCTACTAGTCGCCTACAATCAAACCTTAGCTGACTACCCTAGGGAAAAAACAGTGATCGATGTTATCGATGAACAGGTAAAGGAGCAACCGAATGCGACGGCATTAGTCTATAAAGATAGTTTCCTCACTTATGGTGAGATGAATCGAAGATCAAATCAATTGGCTAACTACCTTGAGAGAAAAGGGGTGGCTAAAGGGGATCGTGTAGCCATCATCGCTACTCATTCTTATGAGTTAGTCATCGGGATCTTAGCGACACTGAAAGTAGGAGCAGCATACGTTCCCATCGATCCGAAGTATCCATCTGAAAGAATCGAGTACATGCTTCAAGATTCAGAGGCAAAGGTACTTTATACGAATATAGAAATAGAAGGTCTTTCGTACAATCAAGAGTTAATAACGGCTCATGATAAAAGCATAGAGAAGGAAGACCCAACCTATGCAAGCAAGGCAACAGCAGAAGACGTGGCTTATATCATCTATACGTCTGGATCAACAGGAAGATCAAAAGGTGTGATGATTGAACACAGGGGATTACTGAATTATATATGGTGGGCAAGAAAAACGTATCTAAAAGATGAAAAAGAAGTATTTGCACTCTATTCTTCCATCTCGTTTGATTTAACTATCACATCGATCTTTACGCCGCTTTTATCTGGTCAAGTGATTGCAATTTATGAGGATAATGGAGAGGAATTTATTTTAGATAAAGTGTTAAAAGATAAGAAAGTAAGCGTGATTAAAGTAACACCAGCCCATCTGACCTTAATCAAGGATCAACCAAACCAGTCATCATCCGTCAAACGATTTATCGTCGGTGGAGAGAATTTACCAGTTAAACTAGCGAAAGAAGTCCTTGATAGTTTTGGAGAAGAATTAGAGATATACAACGAGTATGGTCCGACAGAGACAGTGGTAGGATGTATGATCTATCAATATCGACCAGAGTATGACCACAGATATTCTGTCCCTATTGGAAGACCAGCCGATAATGTAGAAATCTATCTCTTGGATAAGAACTTGCAACTAGTGGCTCCAGGAATTGAAGGAGAACTATACATAGCAGGGGAAGGAGTAGCAAGAGGATATCTTAATAAAGAAGAGCTTACCAAGAACGCATTTATTTATCTAAATAATGAGCGATTCCACAACAAGAGAATGTATAAAACAGGCGATCTAGCTAAAATGTTGCCAGATGGGAACATTGAATATATAAGAAGAGTAGATAATCAGGTTAAATTACGTGGGTACAGAATTGAACTAGGGGAAATTGAATGTAGCATAGGCCAACGAGAAGGGGTTAGAGACGTTGTCGTCTTAAACAGAAAAGATGGATCAGGAATGGACTATCTGTGTGCCTATGTTGTAAAAGAAGAAACAACTGCGATAGAGAAGATCAAAGAGGAGATTAGCCAAGAACTTCCTCATTACATGGTGCCTGCTGCGTTTGTAGAAATCGATGCGATTCCGATTACAGCCAATGGAAAAGTAAATCGGGCCAGGTTGTTAGAGATGGAAGTCACCTACACACGAGAGAATGCCTATCAAGCGGCTACAAATGAACTCGAAGAGAAATTAATAGCCGTTTGGGAAGGCGTATTAGGTGTGGAGCGAATTGGAGTCCACGACAACTTCTTCGAACTTGGAGGGCATTCCTTAAAAGCTACGATTGTAAGTGGGAGAATTCAGAAGGAAGTCGAAGTGGAGATTGGAGTGAGAGATGTATTCCAATATCCGACCATCAAAGAGCTAGCGACTAAGATCAGTAAGAGCCATCAGAAGAAATATGAGAAGCTGGTTCCACTGTCCAAACAAGAAAGCTATCCAGTTAGCTCAGCCCAGAGGAGACTCTATACCATCCAGATGATGGACAAAGAGAATGTGGCGTATAACATGCCATTTGCCCTTACATTAACGGGACAAGTAGATCGAGTAAAGGTAGAACAAGCCATTCAGCAACTTGTAGTGAAGCATGAATCCCTAAGAACGAGCTTTCGTATTGAAGGGGAAGAGATTGTACAGAAAATCGCTGATAAGGGAACCCTTACCCTTGCTTATAAAGAGGCAGAGAGTCAGGCAGAAGTTGATGAGACATTGACCCATTGGATCCAGCCATTTGATCTAGAGCAAACACCTCTTGTCCGATCAGGGCTCATCAAGTGGGAAGACCGATATATTCTCATGATCGATATGCATCACATCATTAGTGATGGGGCTACCATGGGACTGTTGGCAGAAGACTTTATGAAGGCATATGAAGGAGAAACCCTAGTAGCAGAAGAGATCCAGTACAAAGAATACGCATCATGGGAAAGAGAACAGAAAGTAAATGGAGTATGGGAAGAACAAAAAAACTATTGGAAGCAAGAATTTGCAGGAGAACTTCCTGTATTAGAGCTCCCGTTAGATGGTGTTAGAAGCCAGATCGAGAACAACGAAGGAGATCGAATCCGATTTGAGATCGAAGAAGGAATCGTCACAGGCTTAAGAGAAACGATGTCCCGCCTTGGTGGAACGCTGTTTATGGGACTCATGGCTGGCTATAGCATCTTGCTATCCAAGTATAGTGGACAGGAAGATATTGTGATCGGGACTCCGATCGCTGGAAGAAGGCATGCAGAGCTAGAAAAAGTAGCTGGAATGTTTGTCAATACACTAGCGTTTCGAAGTTATCCTGAAGGAGATAAGAGAATTGAAGACTATCTCCTTGAAGTCAAGCACAAACTAGTCCAAGCTTACGAAAACCAAGAGTACCCATTTGAGGAACTCGTTGAAGAAGTGAATGTAAAGAGAGATCTCAACCGAAATCCATTATTCGATGTCATGCTCGTTTTACAGAATACAGAACAACATGAACTAGAAATGGATGGGACATTAATTAGTCACTATGAATTAAATAGAAAAATATCCCAACTCGACATCACCTTAAGCATGGAAGAAGTACAGGGCAAGCTGATCTGCGAAATGGAATATCGGAGTCAATTATTTAGAAGAGAAACCATCGAACAAATGATGAAGCATTATGTAAAGACTTTAATCGAAATCAGCATAAAGACAGATCAAAGACTTAGGGATATCGAAGTACTAGACAAAGAAGAGAAAGAGCAACTATTAAATAAATTTAATGATACAAAGGTTGAATATCCTCACGAGCAAACAGTCATAGACTTATTTGAGGAGCAGATAAAGGCACATCCTTCACAGGTGGCACTTGTACATGGGGCTGCAAAAATCACCTATGAGGAATTGTCTGAGAGAGTAAATAAATTAGCCCAAGCCCTGATAAATGAAGGGGTGCAAGTTGAAACAATTGTAGCACTGATGGTGGATAGATCTATTGATATGATTGTTGCTATACTTGCCATACAAAAAGCAGGTGGAGCGTACCTGCCTATAGATAGTAGTTATCCAAAAGAAAGAATAGAGTATCTCTTAGAAGATAGTGAGTGTAAATTTTTACTTGCCAACTTTACGAAGATTGATGATCTTCATCTAAATTATTCTGGAAACATATTGAACATAACGAGCCTTGAAAATCAGAAGGTTGAACAACTGCATTTAGAGCAACGAAGAAACGAATTAACATCTCAAAATCTTGCTTATGTTATTTATACATCTGGAAGTACAGGGAAACCAAAAGGTGTAATGATTGAACATAGGAGCTTATCAAACCAAATTCTCGGACTAATGCAAGATTTCGGTTATGAGAATATGAAAAATCATATGCTCTATAGTAAAGCTGTATTCGATGTATCTGTACAGCATATCTTTACCGCATTATGTAGTGGCTCTACCTTACATGTAATGACTAAAAGAACTGAATCAGATTACGAGTCCCTGTATGAATATGTGATTCAAAATGAAGTTGCATTCATAGATATGGTGCCTGCTCAAATGGAGCAAATCGTAAATAATATAAACTCTAGCTCTAAAGGGTTACGATTTGTCCTGGGAGGAGAAGCATTTCCATCCTCATTATACAGAAAGCTTTCATATCATATAGATGCGGCTAATATTTATAACGTATATGGTCCTACAGAAACAACGATTAACGCATTGATTTATCAATGTGACGGTACAGAAAATAAAAAAACAATCCCAATTGGTAAACCTGTAAGAAATTATCGTGCATACATTTTAGGGGCAAATCATGAACTCTTACCTATTGGAGTCGTCGGAGAATTATGTATTGCTGGTGTTGGTTTGGCTCGTGGTTATTTAAATCGTCCAAGTTTAACAGCTGAGAGGTTTGTAGAAAACCCCAACGTAGACAATGAAAGAATGTACAAAACCGGAGATTTGGTCCGATGGACTCACGATGGTCATATTGAATACCTTGGACGAATCGATCACCAAGTCAAAATACGAGGGTACAGAATCGAACTAGGGGAAATCGAATCGAGTATAAGCGAGCAAGAAGGGGTCAAAGAAGTCGTTGTCTTAAACAGAAAAGATGCTTCGGGAATGGACTATCTATGTGCCTATGTCGTAAAAGAAGAAGTAACAGCGATAGAGAAGATCAGAGAGGGAATTAGCCAAGAACTCCCTCATTACATGGTACCTGGTGCGTTTGTAGAAATCGATGCGATTCCGATTACAGCCAATGGAAAAGTAAATCGAGCTAGGTTGTTAGAGATGGAAGTCACCTACACACGAGAGAATGCCTATCAAGCGGCTACAAATGAACTCGAAGAAAAACTAGTAGCCATATGGGAAGACGTACTAGGCGCGGAGCGAATTGGAATCCACGACAACTTCTTCGAACTTGGAGGGCATTCCTTAAAAGCTACGATTGTAAGTGGGAGAATTCAGAAGGAAGTCGAAGTGGAGATTGGAGTGAGAGATGTATTCCAATATCCGACCATCAAAGAGCTAGCGACTAAGATCAGTAAGAGCCATCAGAAGAAATATGAGAAGCTGGTTCCACTGTCCAAACAAGAAAGCTATCCAGTTAGCTCAGCCCAGAGGAGACTCTATACCATCCAGATGATGGACAAAGAGAATGTGGCGTATAACATGCCATTTGCCCTTACATTAACGGGACAAGTAGATCGAGTAAAGGTAGAACAAGCCATTCAGCAACTTGTAGTGAAGCATGAATCCCTAAGAACGAGCTTTCATATTGAAGGGGAAGAGATTGTACAGAAAATCGCTGATAAGGGAACCCTTACCCTTGCTTATAAAGAGGCAGAGAGTCAGGCAGAAGTTGATGAGACATTGACCCGTTGGATCCAGCCATTTGATCTAGAGCAAACACCTCTTGTCCGATCAGGGCTCATCAAGTGGGAAGACCGATATATTCTCATGATCGATATGCATCACATCATTAGTGATGGGGCTACCATGGGACTGTTGGCAGAAGACTTTATGAAGGCATATGAAGGAGAAACCCTAGTAGCAGAAGAGATCCAGTACAAAGAATACGCATCATGGGAAAGAGAACAGAAAGTAAATGGAGTATGGGAAGAACAAAAAAACTATTGGAAGCAAGAATTTGCAGGAGAACTTCCTGTATTAGAGCTCCCGTTAGATGGTGTTAGAAGCCAGATCGAGAACAACGAAGGAGATCGAATCCGATTTGAGATCGAAGAAGGAATCGTCACAGGCTTAAGAGAAACGATGTCCCGTCTTGGTGGAACGCTGTTTATGGGACTCATGGCTGGCTATAGCATCTTGCTATCCAAGTATAGTGGACAGGAAGATATTGTGATTGGGACTCCGATCGCTGGAAGAAGGCATGCAGAGCTAGAAAAAGTAGCTGGAATGTTTGTCAATACACTAGCGTTTCGAAGCTATCCTGAAGGAGATAAGAGAATTGAAGACTATCTCCTTGAAGCCAAGCACAAACTGGTCCAAGCTTACGAAAACCAAGAGTACCCATTTGAAGAACTTGTTGAAGAATTGAACGTGAAGAGAGATCTAAGCCGAAATCCACTATTTGAAGTTATGCTCGTCCTACAGAATACTGAATTAAAAGAGATGGCTTTGTCAGATATCCAGATTAAACCCTATGCTAAAAACCAGAACAAAGCTAAATTTGACATTAGCTTAAACATAGAAGAAGTAGGAAATCAGCTCGTATGTGAAATGGAATATCGGAGTCGTTTATTTAGAAGAGAAACCATTGAACAAATGAGGAAGCACTATATTAAGATCCTTCAAGAGATCAGTATCAAGATAGAGCAAAGACTTAAGGACATCCACTTACTAGACGAAGATGAGAAACAGCAGCTATTGATCCAGCAAGTGGAAGTAGAATATTCAAACCATGAGTTAGTTATGGAGAAATTTGAAAGCCATGTAGCATCTCATCCAGATAAAATAGCCTTAATCTATGAAAACCAAACCATGACCTATCGAGAGTTAAATGAGGAAGCTAATCAATTAGCGAGGTATTTCATAGACCATGGAGTAAAAAAGGAATCAGTTGTTGGAATTAAAATGAACAGATCCATCAATATGATGGTCGTGATTTTCGGAATTTTGAAGTCAGGTGCGGCTTACTTACCGATAGGAATCGATACACCACAAGCTCGTATTGACTATATGCTTTCGGATAGTGAATGCAAACTGCTTATCACTGATCAAGCGAATGAGAAGGCATCATTCCATGAAAATACTGATGTTAAATCTATTTCGTACGGTCACATCAAAGATTTATTACAAGACTATGAAAAAACAAATCATAAGATTGAAGATATCCGAAAATCGAGAGCTTACATTATCTATACGTCAGGAAGTACGGGGCAGCCCAAAGGTGTTGTTGTTGAACATGACGCCTTAACTGAGCGGATGAACTGGTTTCATGTTACGTACATGAGAGAGGAGACCTCTCGCATCCTATTAAAAACAGCCATCACTTTTGATGTATCGATTACTGAATTATTTGGCTGGATTGGTTGTCAAGGTCAACTGGTAATCTTGCCGGAAGGTGAGGAAAAGAACGGTACCAAAATAAGAGAAACGATCATCCGTTACGATGTGACTGATCTAAACTTTACACCGTCGGCCTTTAAAGTGATGGGAAATGAATTACAGAACGTAGCTTCTATTCAACGGATTTATCTTGCAGGTGAAGCCTTAACTAAGGATGTAGTTCAAGAAGCATTTCGGATTAATTCGACTCTAGAAGTATTCAATTTGTATGGTCCGACGGAAACCGTGATTTATGCTACTGGAACCAAGATCGAAAAAGAGAGTCCATTCATCACGATTGGAAAACCGATCGACAATGTTAGTGCATATATCTTAGATTCCAACCAACAACTTTGTCCGGTAGGGATTATCGGAGAGCTCTATATATCTGGAAACAGCTTGGCCCGGGGATATTTAAACAACCCCGAACTAACAGCTGAAAGATTCATAGAAAATCCCTATGCAGCCAATCAAAGAATGTACAAAACCGGAGATTTGGTCCGATGGACTCACGATGGTCATATTGAATACCTCGGACGAATCGATCACCAAGTCAAAATACGAGGGTACAGAATCGAACTAGGGGAAATCGAATCGAGTATAAGCGAGCAAGAAGGGGTCAAAGAAGTCGTTGTCTTAAACAGAAAAGATGCTTCAGGAATGGACTATCTATGTGCCTATGTCGTAAAAGAAGAAGCAACAGCGATAGAGAAGATCAAAGAGGGAATTAGCCAAAAACTCCCTCATTACATGGTACCTGGTGCGTTTGTAGAAATCGATGCGATTCCGATTACAGCCAATGGAAAGGTAAATCTAGCTAGGTTGTTAGAGATGGAAGTCACCTTCACACGAGAGAATGCCTACCAAGCAGCTACGAATGAACTCGAAGAGAAATTAGTAGCCATATGGGAAAATGTATTAGGAGTTGAACGAATTGGAATCCAGGACAACTTCTTTGAACTTGGTGGACATTCTTTGGGAGTCATAAAGTTGATGTCAACGATTCAACGGGAATTTGGAAAGAGTTTAAGTTATCGAGATTTGTACATCGATTCAACCATCTCAAAGCTTGCGAAGAAAATCGAGAGCATTGAAGAAGAGTATGCAAACACAATTCCCGTATTAGAAGCTTCTGAACTCTATGATGTTTCCTTTGCACAAAGAAGAATGTGGATTATAAACGAATTAAATCCACAAAGTTTTGCGTATAATATGCCAGGAAGATTTGTAATAAAAGACACAGAGCCAGAAGAAGCTTTCAAAGCGACGATAAATGCCTTAGTGATGAAGCATGAAAGTTTTAGAACATCCTTCATTGAGAAAGACGGGGATGTATTCCAAAAAATTGAAGAATATCAAGCTGTAGAACTAGATATTGAAGATTTAATGCAATTGCAAGAGGAAGAAAAATATCAAAAAATGCTTGATGCCGAATCATTGATATTTGCTCAACCATTTAATCTAAAAGATTCAGGTCTTTATAGAATGAAGATACTTAAAATCAATGTTGATCACTATGAAGTTCTATTTTGTTTACATCATATTATTTCTGATGGAGTCTCTATGGGGATTATTAGGAATGAATTTTTTAAGTACTATGAAAATTACAAGCAAAATAAACGACTACCTATTACTCCACTAAAAATCCAATACAAAGATTTCGCTGCTTGGCAAAATAATATTATTGAAGAAAAAATGGATGAGGCACTACATTATTGGGAACGTAAATTTGTTAATTTCCCAGACAAACTATTACTCCCAGAAAGAATGAACATGGATTACGATGGGAACGACGGTCAATACAACGTTGTAATCGATAATGATCTCAATCAGAAGATTAAAGCATTAGTTTCTACTAAGCAAATAAGTGTATTCTCTCTATTTTTATCGTCCTTATATGTCCTGTTAAATAGAATGACTGGACAAGATGACATCATTATTGGATCACCTGTAGCGGGTAGAGAGCATTTCGAAACAGAGGAAATTGTCGGGTGTTTCGTAAACACATTAATTCTCAGGGAGAAAATAAACAGAAATGAACGATTTGATCATTTTCTCCAACATGTAAGTACTAGTGTATCTGAAGCCGTAACGTATCAAGCATATCCATTAGAACTAGTATTAGAAAATTTACAAATGAAATATCCTGATATTCAAGTATTTTTAAATATCATCAATTTCCCAGATGTAAATGAATTAAAGAATAGCAATCAGTATGATTTTTCAAAGAATGTGAATGTGAAGTTCGATATGATTTTCTACATTACACCTTTAGACGATCGCATTCTTCTCACTTGTGAATATCGGAAAACTAAATTCAAAAATACTGACATTCAGCACATAGTTGGGGAATTGATAAAGGTTATTTCTGATGCAGCAAGTCATAGTGAAAAATCTATCTCTGAAATAGGATTGACAACGAGAAGAAGGTTAGTAAAACGATAATATCGGAGGAGTAAAAGTGATATTAATAGATACATTTCGAAATCAAGCTAAAAAGACCCCTGAAATCATCGCATTATCTACCGAGAGTAAACAGATGACATACCGGGAATTGGATGGACACAGCGACTTTGTCGCTGCCCATCTTCTCCAACATAATGTTACAAAAGGACATATAGGGCTTTTATTCGAACAAGGGACTGATATGGTCGTAAGTTCTATTGCTACATTGAAAGCTGGTTTAACGTATATTCCATTAAGTGACCAGTACCCTGAATTACGTATTGCCCATATCTTGGAGGATGCTGAAGTCGAAGTACTTGTAACAAATCATGAAAATATGAAATTAGCAAAAAAAGTAGTAGAAAATGGAAACATGGAAATTCAAATCATAAATGTCGATGAGCTTTCTACTAGCGTTCATGTAACGTCCAATTTTGAAGGGATACAAGCTAACGAATATGCTTACATCCTTTATACGTCAGGCTCAACAGGGAAGCCAAAGGGAGTTATTCAAACGCAAGAGAATATCTACTATTATGCGACACAATATGCAAATAAATTAGGAATATCCAGTGGAAGCAAAATGACGTTATTCTCTTATTTCTCACATGATGCAGCTATTATCGATATTTATAGTGGTTTATTACACGGGGCAACTCTCTATCCTAGAGATATTAGAAAAGAAAACAGTTTTAAAGCAATAGTACAGTGGTTAGCAGCAGAAAAAATGAACATATGGCATTCTGTTCCGACTTTATATCGTCATTTTACTCGTTCATTAGATAAAAACATTGATCTGCCTGATTTAAAATATATAGTTTTGGGCGGGGAAAATGTAAATAAGCAAGATATTCAGTTATTTAGAGAGAACTTTAAAAACGCTACACTTGTAAACTTATACGGGCAATCTGAATCTTCGTTTAATTCATGCCAATTTATCTCTCATGCTGACGAAGAGCTAAGTATTCATCTTGGACGACCAATAGAAGGCATAGAAATCATTGTTGTGGATGAGTTTGATAACGAAGTGCTGCCTTTAGGTATTGGGGAAATTGTTGTTTCGAACTCCTATATTGCCAAAGGATATTGGAATAACAAAGAATTATCTGCAAAAGTATTTCAAAACGATCCTGAGTTCGGGAGTCAGTACTGGACAGGAGACTTAGGAAGATTAGAGATTGACGGCTCCATTACATGGTTAGGGCGTAAAGATAAGCAAGTAAAAATCCGCGGATATCGAATTGAATTAGGTGAGATTGAAAACTGTCTCATGGAAGTAGAAGCAATTAAAGACGCCGTTGTTCTAAAAAAAGAAGGAAAAGAAAACGAGGAGCAATTAATCGCTTACTATACGTTGCTTAAGCCCCATTCTAAAGAAGACATAAAAAAGCATTTGAGCAATCGTCTACCTACTTATATGATACCTAATGTCTACCTTGAGGTAGAGAATATTCCTTTAACAGCAAGTGGCAAAGTAGATCGTAATGAACTTTTGAAGTTAGGAGTCAGTTTTGCCCGAGAGAAAGAGTATCAACAGGCTACGAATGAAATCGAACAGAAATTAGTTGCGATATGGGAAGAGATGTTAAAGGTTGAAAGAATCGGAATCCAAGATAACTTTTTTGAACTTGGTGGTCATTCCTTAAAAGCTACCATTGTAAGTGGGAGAATTCAAAAAGAATTAGAAGTGGAGATTGGAGTAAGCGATCTATTCCAATACCCAACAATTAAGGAACTGGCAACGAAGATCAACGAAAGTCATCAGAAGAAATATGAGAAATTACAGCCTTTAACCAAACAAGAAAGTTATCCTGTCAGTTCAGCACAAAAGCGACTTTTTGCAATTCAAATGATGGATAAAGAAAATGTGGCGTATAACATGCCATTCTCCCTCAAGTTAGAAGGACAAGTAGACCGAGATAGGGTAGAAAAAGCGATTCAGCAACTCGTTATGAAGCATGATTCCTTAAGAACGAGCTTTCATATTATAGATGAAGAGATCGTGCAAAAAATCGCTGACCAAGTTACCCTCGCACTTTCGTATGAAGAGGTAGAAAGTCAAGAAGAAGTAGATGAGACATTGACTCGCTGGGTAAAACCATTTGATCTAGAGCAGGCTCCTCTTGCCCGATCTGGACTTATCAAGTGGCATGATAGCTATATTCTCATGATCGATATACACCACATCATTAGTGACGGGACTACCATGGGCATATTGGCAGAAGACTTTATGAAGGCGTATGAAGGTGAAGAACTAGAAGTAGAAGAGATACAGTACAAAGAATACGTATTATGGGAAAGAGAGAAGAAAACAAGCGGCGTTTGGGAAGAGCAAAAAGCGTATTGGAAGCAAGAATTTGAAGGAGTCCTTCCCGTATTAAATCTCCCACTCGACGGTGTAAGAAGCCAAATAGAGAGTAACGTAGGAAATACTTATCAATTTATGATCGAAGAAGAGGTTGTCCAAGGATTAAGTAAAATGATGTCTCGCTTAGGTGGAACACTCTATATGGGGCTTATGGCAGGCTACAGTATCTTAATCTCTAAGTATAGTGGACAAGAAGACATTGTCATCGGAACTCCAATCGCTGGTAGAAGACACCCACAGCTACAGAAGGTTGCTGGGATGTTTGTGAATACATTAGCTATTCGGAACTATCCTGAAGGAAACAAGAAAATCGAAGACTACCTGATCGAATCAAAAGATAAACTCGTTTTAGCATATGAAAATCAAGAGTATGCATTTGAAGAACTTGTTGAAGAAGTGAAAAGCAAAAGGGATTTAAGTCGTAATCCATTATTCGACGTTATGTTAGTCCTACATAATAACGAAGTAAAAGAGATGGCTTTATCAGATCTTCAAGTCAAACCCTATGGAAGAAATCAGCATCGGATAAAATTAGACATAATTTTAAATATGATAGAAGCCAATGGACAACTTGTTTGCGAAACAGAATATCGAAGTAGTTTATTTAGAAAAGAAACCATAGCACTGATGATGAAGCATTACGTAAATATACTAAAAGAAATGATAGTAAAAAGCGATCAACAGATTCAAAACATCGAAGGAATTGACGAGGAAGAGAAGCAACAATTATTGCAAGATTTTAATGATACACAATTGAACTATACACAGGGGAAAACACTCATTGATATATTTGAGGAAACAGTAAGGACATATCCAACCCATATTGCAGTCGCGCAAGGTGATACAGAAATCACCTATGAGAAATTGCTAGAAAAGGTTAATAAAATGGCCCAATTCCTGATGAATGAAGGAGTACAAATAGAATCGATTGTTGGGCTGATGGTGGATCGATCGATCGAAATGATTGTCGCTATGCTGGCCATACAAAAAGCAGGTGGAGCATACCTACCTATAGATAAGAGCTATCCAAAAGATCGAATCGAGCATCTCTTAATGGATAGTGAGAGCCAATATTTACTCACTGATCCAAAACGAATTGAACATCTCAATATAAACTTTACAGGAACTACATTGGATATTACAAATTATGAGAATCAGAAAATAGAAGAAATAAGATTAGAAAAAAGGAAAAACGAACTAACTTCCAAAAATCTTGCGTACGTTATTTACACATCTGGGAGTACTGGGAATCCAAAAGGTGTCATGATAGAACACCAATCATTACATAATCTTATCCTTGGAATGAGAAAACGAATTCCTTTACAACCAGGTAAGAGTATATTAGCACTAACAACCATCTCCTTTGATTTGTTTGTGTCAGAAAGTCTCGTACCATTGGCTCTAGGTATGAAAGTTATTGTAGCAAATGAAGAACAACAAAAAGATCCTGCCCTAATTAGCGAACTTATACTTCGTCACAAAATAGACATGTTAGCTGTAACACCCTCAAGGATGCTTCTATTAACAAATGATAGAAAATACAAAGAGTGTTTGCAAAAATTAGAAGTTATCATGATGGGTGGAGAAGCTCTACCTGAGAACTTAATTGAGAAGATACAAAATAACACAGAAGCAAAAATATTTAACTTGTATGGCCCAACAGAAGCAACAGTATGGTCAACAGTGAAAGAATTAAAAAAGGGTGAAAAACTAACCATTGGAACCCCTATTTCCAATACAAAAGTCTATATTGTTAATTCGCATCAAAGGTTAGCTCCAACTGGAACAGTAGGAGAATTATGTATTGCTGGTGATGGTTTGGCCCGAGGATACATGAATCTTCCAAGCTTAACAGCGGAGAAATTCATAGAAAATCCTTATGTATCTAATGAAAGGATGTATAAAACAGGAGATCTTGCTCGTTGGACACCACAAGGAACCATTGAATATATAGGGCGGATTGATCATCAAATCAAAATACGAGGTTATCGGATAGAACTTGGTGAGATTGATGCTGTACTAAGGAAACTACCAGAAGTAAAAGATGCGGTTACTATGGTTAAGGAAAATAAACAAGGAAACAAGTATTTATGTGCCTATATTGTAACGGAAGCTGAATACTTACCAACTATTAAAAACAGTATTAAAAAACAATTGCCTGACTACATGGTACCCACAGCATATGTCACGGTTTTTGGTAAAATTCCTCTGACCCATAATGGGAAGGTGAATAAGCAGGCCTTAAGTTTGATGGAGGAACAAGTTGAAAGAGTAAATAAGATACCACCAAGAAGTTTTGTAGAAAATACCATAGCTACGATTTGGAAGAAAGTATTAGATCTTGATGAAGTATTTATTCACGATGATTTCTTTGAATTTGGAGGTAACTCCATCAATATTATTCAAGTTGCTGCTAATCTGCGGGACGAATTAGGCATAGATATGAATGCAGCGGACATTATGGCTAATAAGACGATTCTAGAGCTTTCGGAATATATAACAGAAGAAATGGAATCTAACAGTAACGATTATGGGAATCGTAAGCATGTATTTAAGATTAATCGAAGTAAAAGTGAAAAGAAAATATTTATCGTTCATGGAGCAGATGGAAATATCTTTTATTTCAGACACTTAGCGAAATTATTAGAAGATAAATATAGTGTCTATGGAATTCAACCCCGTGGATTAAATGGGGAAGAACCTTTTCCAGATAGCTATTATCAAATGTTACAAGTTTATATTGACGAAATTCGTCAGGTACAAAGTGAAGGTCCTTATTTATTAGCTGGTTATTGCGTAGGTGGATATCTTTCCAATGATCTTGCGAATATTATGCAAATCCAGGGAGACGAAGTAAGTGCATTACTGATGCTAGATCAGGAGGCCTTTATCGAGAAAAAGCACCATAAAAATATAAGGATTATGAATAATATCATTAGAGTGATTGATCTCTGGCGTAGGATTACTAAGAAAGATAAAAGCTATACGATGAAGACTTTTTCGAATCTCATCCCAAAAGCAAAACCGATTGAGAAAGAAAGACAATTAGAAATTTTGAAAGTAAGAAGAAGTATCCAAAAATTTTTCGGAGAGGAATTAACGGTAAAATCTAATTATTGCTTCCTAGGTTTTGTATATACCCCTACCCTTGTTATTAAAGCAGTAGATAATGATAATGTATTATTCAAGCGTGAATTATGGGAAAAAATGGCCAAAACATCTTTGGAATATTATGAAGTTCCAGGGGATCATGATTCTGTGTTGATGCCGCCAAATGTAGACGCAGTAGGTGAAATTGTCAGAGACTACTTGCAACGAAAAAACCTATAGCTTAAGCAAAAGCAAGAGAAAATAGTCATATTCAAGATCAGCCTTCTCTGGAGAAACTGATCTTGAATATGACTTCTAACTTGAAGACATTTTTATAAGCGTAACAATTCATAATAGGAGCAGATGATACTATGAATGAGCCGATTTATTATAATCTAACACATGCACAAAAAAGAATTTGGTATGTCGAGAAAATGAATCCAGGACTAGTTATACATAATATTGGAGGATCACTTCGAATAGAAGGAAAGATTGATGTTTCCAAATTAGATAAAGCAATCCAACTTATCATAAAGCATAATGATGGGTTGCGGTTAAGGTTTCGAGAACGAAATGAAGAAGCTGTTCAGCATGTAGATGAGTATCAGGAAGAAAACATTGATTTTGTTGATTTCACTGAAAAAGAAGACAAACTTGAACAATTTAATCGATGGATTGAAGGGGTGTTTACTACACCATTTGAATTAATCGATGGCAAGTTATATTATTTTGGAATCTATAAACTATCTGATACAGAGTACGGGGTTTTACTTAACATTCACCATTTAATTGCAGATGGTTGGTCTATCCACTTAATAGAGAAACAGCTCTGTAACTATTATAAGGCCTTAGAACAAGAACAAGACGTAACACATTTATATAATGAATCTTATGTTGACTATATTCAGACAGAAAAAACATATTTAAATTCATCACGATTTCTGAAGAACAAACAGTATTGGAATGTGAAGTTTGAAATACTTCCTGAAACCATGATAACCAAAAGAATTGGGGATCCCAAAGGCATAAGAAAATCGTTTAAATTGGGGATAAATGAAAGTGCAAAAATTAGAAAATTCGTAAGTAAACAAAAACAACTATCATTGGCTACTTTTTTTACGGCACTCAAAATCATTTATTTACATAAGACAAAATCCATTGATGATATTATTTTGGGAGTCCCAGTTTTTAATAGAATCGGTCAGAATGAAAAAAATACGGTGGGAATGTTCACTAGTTCTGTTCCTCTTCGAGTTACATGTAAACCTGGCATGAGTGGAATAGATGTTTTAACAGCTGTAAATAAAGAATTAAGAGCTTGTCTTGTCCATCAGCAATATCCATATGATTTACTTGTGAATGATTTACATGTAAGAAAAGCAGGATATGACACTTTATTTGATATCTGTGTGAATTACTATAATACAAAATATTCAAATGAGTTGGGAGATATACCAGTTAGGGTAGAAGAATACTATTCTGGGTACCAAAGTTACTCCTTACAAATGGTTGTGAAGGAATGGTTAGATAATGATGAAATAGAACTCCTCATTGATTACAGGATTAGTGACTATAGCGATATTGAAGTGGAACGTATGTATAATCAGATGATGCATCTTGCTAATCGTCTAATCGAAAACGGAGAAGAACATATTGAAAACTTATCTCTTGGGCATGAAGAACATCTGATGAGTGTATTCGATACTTTGAATCAAACAAAAGCTGACTACCCTAGAGAAAAAACAGTGATGGATGTCATCGAAGAACAGATACTTGCACAACCGAATGCTATGGCATTAGTTTTTCAAGAGAGTTTCCTCACTTATGGAGAAATGAACCAAAGAATAAATCAATTGGCTCATCATCTAGAGAATAAAGGGGTGTTTAAAGGGGATCGAGTAGCCATCATTGCTACTCATTCTTATGAGTTAGTCATAGGGATCTTAGCGACGTTGAAAGTAGGAGCAGCCTATGTTCCCATCGATCCGAAGTATCCATTAGAAAGAATAGAATACATGCTTCAAGATTCAGATGCGAAGGTACTATATACGAATATAGAAATAGAGGGCCTTTCCTATAATCAAGAGCTAATAATGGCAGATGATACAAGCATAGAGAACGAAGACACAAACTATGTAAGTAAGGCAGCACCAGAAGATATCGCTTATATCATCTATACATCAGGATCAACAGGAAAACCTAAAGGAGTTATGATTGAACATAGGGGATTAATGAATTATATTTGGTGGGCTGGAAAAGCATATCTAAAGGATGAAAAAGAAGTATTTGCACTCTATTCTTCCATTACGTTTGATTTAACAATTACTTCTATCTTTACACCTCTTCTCTCTGGTCAATTGATCGCGATTTATGAGGATAAGGGAGAGGAATTTATCTTATATAAAGTGTTAGAAGATAAAAAGGCAACCGTGATTAAAGTAACCCCAGCCCATCTAACCTTAATCAAGGACCAACCAAATCATTCATCATCCGTCAAACGATTTATTGTAGGAGGAGAGAATTTACCAGTTAAACTAGCGAAAGAAGCCTTTGATAGTTTTGGAGGAAAAGTAGAAATCTACAACGAGTATGGTCCGACAGAGACAGTGGTAGGATGTATGATCTATCAATATCGACCCGAGTATGACCTGGGATATTCCGTTCCCATTGGCAAGCCAGCCGATAATGTAGAAATCTATCTCTTCGATAAGAACTTGCAATTAGTTACTCCAGGAATAGTGGGAGAACTATACATAGCAGGAGACGGAGTAGCAAGAGGATATCTTAATAAAGAGGAGCTTACCAAGAATGTATTTATTCATCTAAACAATGAACGATTTCAAAACAAGAGGATGTACAAAACAGGGGATCTAGGTAAAATGTTGCCTGATGGGAACATCGAGTATATTGGAAGAGCAGATAATCAGGTTAAATTACGAGGATTTCGTATTGAACTAGGAGAGATCGAAAGTGCGATAAGAGATATCGACTTCGTGAAGGAAGGTATTGTTCAAGTAAAAAAAGATTTCAATGGACAGGATGCCATATGTGCTTATATTGTAAGTGATAATGATTTTTCTGAACATGCTATAAAACAACAACTTTTCAAGAAACTACCAGCATGCATGGTACCTTCTTATTATGTGAATATTGAGCAAGTCCCTTTAACTTCAAATGGAAAAGTAGATTATAAACAATTACCGGGTATCTTGGTACATCCAGTCGAATTTATTTCGTCTCGAAATGAAACGGAAAGACAATTTATTCAAATCTTAGAAGGGGTAATGGGTAAGGGGAATCTAAGTATGAATAGCAACTTTTTCCAAATTGGAGGAGACTCAATAAAAGCGATTCAAATTGTCTCCAAATTGAAAGACATTGGAATGACCTTAAAGGTCCAAGATATTATGGAGAAGGAAACGTTAGAGGATATAGCTTTATGTATTGACTATCAGTATGTATCTTCGCGGATCTCTCAAAATCTAGAGGAAGGAAAAATAAGAAATACCCCCATTATTCAATGGTTCCTTGAACAAAGAATGGCAGAACCACATTATTTTAATCAATCCGTATTGTTGGAGTTTAAAGAAAAAGTTGGAATAGAAAATATCCAAGTCGCATTAAGAGAAATTATCCATCATCATGATACATTGAGGGTGAATTTTGATACAAATACCCAAGAGCTGTACTATAATAATCAATTGCTAGAGCAAGAAATCGAAATAGAATATTTTAACTTAAACGCATTAGATCATGATAAACCAGTAGTAATAGAAGAAAAAATTAAAGAAATTAGTGAGAAAGTAAAAGGAAGCATCACATTAGATCAAGGTTTTTTGATAAGAGCATGCGTAATAACAGTAAATGAAAAAACAGAATTGTTATTATTAACTGGCCATCATTTAGTGATTGATGGTGTATCGTGGAGAATTATCCTAGAAGACTTTCTAACCTTACTTACGCAAATCCAAAATCATCAGAATCTAGAGTTACCACTCAAGACTCATTCATTCAAAGAATGGGCTTCAATCCTCCATGAATATAGCAATCTGGGATTTCCTGATGAAGTTGAGTACTGGAAAGAAATATTAAATCACCCATCCTATCTATCAAAAGATTTTGATAAACCTATTGGTTTAGTAGAAGATTCAGTAACATTAAGTTATGAATTAGATGAAAAAATTACGAAAGATTTAGGTATAAAGATAAATCAATATTACAATATGGATCTTAATGAACTACTTATTTCTTCCTTAGCTTTAACTATTCATAAAACGAGTAACATGGAAGAAGTTGTATTTGAAGTTGAGAGACATGGTAGAGAGCAAATCAATGAGGAGATAGACATCTCAAGGACAATTGGATGGTTTACAAGTATATACCCAGTACACTTTAAAGTAAAAGGAAATGACCTCATAACTCAATTAAAAGAATTAAAAGAAATATATAGAAAAGTACCATATAAGGGATTTAACTTTAGTGTATTGAAGTATATTAATAAGATCTTTGAAAATATCCATCACGAACCAATTCGTTTTAATTACCTTGGTGATTTTGATCATGTTTTACAGTCAGATGTATGTAAACTTTCAAGTTTACATACTGGATCAGATGTTAGTGCAAAGAACAAACTTACAGCCCTTGTTGATGTGATGGCCATTAAGTTAAACGGAAAGTTACAGATAAATATAACTTTTAGCTCAAATACATTTGAGAATGAAACTATGCAATCTTTTTTAGATAGTTATATCAATATAATAAAGGATATTTACCAACATTGCTCAACAAGTGGAGAGATCGAGTTTACACCTTCTGATTTTAATGAAGCAGACCTTTCGGAAGAAGATTTAGAATTGCTTTTTTTAAATTAGGTGCACATGGGTAAGTCTCCACTACCCACATCATTTGTAACTGAAACAATATTAAATGATAAGGAGATTTTAATGAGAAAATTCATTGCATTATTAACATTTCTGTTTATTGTTTCTACTGTAAGCGTTTCTGTTGGACATGCTGGAAATGGAGAGGAGAGTAAAATAGATGTTATTTCCAATTATGTGGAAGAACATTTTAAGGAGTTAAAAGTCCAAGGATTAAGTATAGGAATTATTCAAAATGGTAAGGTTCAATTTTTAAATTATGGGTATAGTGATTTGGAGAAAAGACTTGAGACATCCGAGCATACCAATTATGAGATTGGCTCTTTAACCAAATCATTTACGGCTCTTGCCATCATGAATCTAGAAAAAGAAGGACAACTCTCTTTACAGGATTCTGTATCCAAATACTTTCCAGATTTCTATGGAATATTCAATGAGAAGAAACAAGAAATTACGATTGAACAATTATTACACCACACAAGTGGTATAGGGGAAGATTCCATTAAATTATTGAGAGAGGATGCAAGTGCGAAAGCCTTACCAAACTTGGTTGATAAAATAAAAGGTATTAAATTAGAAGACATTCCGGGTAAGCAATTTGAATATGCAACCATTAACTACGATATTTTAGGTGCCATTATAGAGAAAGTTTCCGGGAAGTCATATGAGGGGTATATAAAATCAAGTATACTAGCCCCTCTACAGATGAATAACTCCTATGTTGGAGTAGAATCAAATGATCAACAACTTTCCAAAGGCTTTAAAATCAGTTATTTTACTCCTAGAGAATACCAATCTCCGATATTTAGAAATAATTATCCTGCTGGGTATTTAGTGTCAAATACCGAAAACATGATTAATTGGCTACAACTTCAACTTGGAGATACAACCACAAACATAGGCCCTTTAGTAAATTCCACGCATGAGGCAGACAAAACAGTTTCATCCGTTAACAACAGCTTTTATGGAAAGGGTTGGTTTGTTGCTTCGAATCGATTTGACGAATTATATCATGGAGGGATGAATCCCAATTTCTCTTCTTATATATCATTCAGCAAAAAAAGCAATTCGGGGATAGTTATCTTAGCTAATACAAATTCTGATAATTTTTATGAAATGTCTAGTAATCTCTCTTCTTTTCTCTATGGTGATGAACTGAAACCTTTGGAAAAAAGTGCTAATAAAATGGATGTTGTATACTCTGTTTTCTCAATCATATTATTCTCATTAGTTGCTTTACTTATATGGTTCTGCGGCTATATCGTATATGGTGCAAAAATAGGGAAGAGGCATAGAGGATTTGAAAAGGGTAGTATGAAGAAACTTATCATAAATCTTATGCTTCTTGTGCCTGTTCTGTATGGTATTTACCTATTTCCTTTTGCATTTTCAGGTGTAGATTGGTATACGGCAGTTGTATGGAGCCCTAGTAGTTTTATTATTTTTGTCGGAAGTATTTTAACTTTGCTAATCTTTATGTATATCACGTACTTTATGTTATTGTTATTTCCGAGTAAGAACACCTATTTTAAAGATGCCCCAGAAATTTTAACGTTAGGTGTAATAGCTGGGGTATGTAATGCCGTTGTTATTTTCTTAATTACAAGTGCATTAAATGGAATAGGGGATTTGAGCTATACAGTCTATTACTTTGTATTAGCATTAATTATCTATATTAGTGGCAGAAGAACACTAGAAATCAAGTTAGTAGATGTAGCACAGACGATTATTGAATCGATTAGGAAAAAAATATTCGATAGACTTTTCCAAATCAGTTATGAAAAGTTTGAAAAGATGGAGTCTGGTAGAATTATTGCAACGATTACAGATGATATTAATCGAATTGGAAATTTAGCAGGATTAGCTGTAGTGATTACCACAAGCTTTATTACTATTATTTCAGCCTTTATCTATTTGGGAACTGTATCTGGGTTGGGTACGATTATTTCACTATTGATAATCGTTATGATGGCTGGAATATATGCCTACTTTGATAGTAAAGCCGGAAAGCACTTAAATGTGGCAAGAGAAACTCAAAATAAATTCTTGTCAAAAGTAGAAGGTCTCATTTATGGATTTAAAGATATTTCTCTTCATAGAACTAAAAAATCTGAATATTGGGAAGAAGTTCGTGAAATTAACGCCGAGTATAAATCTAACAATGTATATGCTTTTAAAATGTTTGTTAATGCCTTTATGTTAGGTGAATCTCTGTTTATCATTGTGATGGGATTTATCGTGTTTGGATTTTCATTTGTTTTTCATCTAATAGATGAACATGAATTGACTACATTTATTATGATTTTACTTTATCTTTTAGGCCCAATAAATGGGATCCTAAATGCTATACCACAATTAGCACAAATAAGAGTGGCTATAGATCGAGTAAAGTCGTTGCTTGGCCAATTCCCTGATATGGAACATAAGGATAAGCCAGTCATTCTAGATTATTATGAGGAAATAGACAGCTTAAGTAGTAGTCAATTAACTTTTACATATGGAAACGAGGAAACGGATGGATTTACAGTTGGTCCTATTGATTTCGCCATAAATAAAGGAGAGATCTTGTTTATCATTGGTGGTAATGGTAGTGGCAAATCGACCCTTATTAAACTGATTACCGGCTTGTATAAACCTTTAACTGGTAGTATAAGAATTAACAACAAGGAGATTGATCAGGGTATAATTGGCGAATATATTTCTTCGGTTTTTTCTGATTCACATCTGTTTGAAAGATTCTACAATACCGATTTATCAGAAAAGAAGGAAATAATTGATGATTACTTACAGCTACTTGAACTAGACAAAAAAGTCGATGTCCATCATGATACCCTGAGTACTGTTTCATTATCAACTGGACAGAAGAAAAGACTTCACCTATTGAGATGCTATTTAGAAGATAAGCCAATTTATATCTTTGATGAATTGGCAGCAGATCAAGATCCTCATTTTAGAAAAATTTTTTATAGGGAATTACTACCACAGATGAAAGCTGAAGGAAAAATAGTGATTGCGGTAACGCATGATGACCATTACTTCGATGTGGCTGATAAAATATTCAAGTTAGATATGGGCAGAATGGACAACATTAGTCATCAGTACAATAAATAAGATTCAATAACATCATAAGGATAAACGCAAAGAAGATATACACAAGGTAAGCCAGGATATTATTGGATGCCACTTGCTCAGTTCCTACGCAAAGAAAGGAATTCAGGTTGTTCTTTTTAATCCCATGCACATCAAACTTGCTCTTATAAAAAACAAAAGCAGTAACTAGTACACGAAATGATAGAAATTTTTGCTGGACAGATTCCGATTAAGCTAGAACCTGATAGATTTCGAAAAATGCTATAATGTGTCTCTTTGGAAAAGCAAGAACGAATCAGATATCAACGATTTTTCTTACAATATTTCACACCCAGGAGAATGGGTTGTCTGCGTTGTTCATTTATTCCCGATTGGGTTTTGATGTCGAGAAGTTGGGAAACTTCTTCTCGATATCGCTGAACGCTATTTTACAGAAGAGGAAAACAGGGGCTTACTTGACAAGTCTAAAGATGAACAGTTGTCCTACTTTTTTGACTTATGGTCAAGAATACAAATTAGCTGTAAGTGCGAAAGCAGATAATTTTCCTGGAAGAATAGAATATATAGATTTGACAACATTATACGAAGAATTAGTCTAATAGATATACGGGGGAGTTATGGAGAAAATTAAGTTATTTTGCCTTCCATATGCTGGTAGTTCTGCGACGGTATATATGAAATGGAAAAAGTATTTACATCATTCAATCGAGCTTATTCCTATTGAGCTTGCAGGTAGAGGAAAGCGTATAGTAGAACCGTTGTACACAGATATTGAAGAGGCAGTAAATGATATATATGAGAAGATACAAGATGAGTTAGAAGACACTCCCTATGCTTTTTTTGGACATAGTATGGGAAGTTTACTCGCTTTTGAATGTATCCATAAGATTAGATCACAAAAAAAAAGAATGCCTGAAACCATCTTTTTTTCTGGAAAAAAACCGCCCCATAAAAAGATGGATAAAATATACCATATTTTGCCAAATGAGGAGTTTATAAAAGAAATCCTGGAAATGGGAGGCACACCAAAAGAAATAGTAGAACATAAAGAATTGCTTCAGATTTTTATTCCTATTTTAAAGGCGGATTTTAGAATTGTGGAATCATATGATTACAAAGAGAAGGGCGAAGTTTTTGATTGCGATATTGTTGCTATGAATGGAAAACAAGATAATTTAACAACAGATATGGTGGAATGGAATAAATATACAAGTGGAGAATTTCGGATTTACAATTTCGACGGTGATCATTTTTTTATTCATGATCATTTAGAAACGGTTGTGAATTTGATTAATCAAGAATTGATTATTAGGAGATGTTAGCAATGGCTGAAGTTAATTTTTATCAGACATGAAACGCGCGTTATGATAAGACAACTGAAGAACATTGAAGAAGTTGTAACAAAACTGTTAGCTGATTATCCAACAAATTTTCATGTAAGGGACAAAGAAAAAAAAAGAAAAAAGAAAAGGGGGAATCTAATGTGGTACCCAAGTCAAGGACAAACTAAAAAAAGAGATTAAGCAGCTAAGAGATGGTTTCTGTATTGCACAGGAGCCATCCTTTTTAGATTCCATTGATAACGATAATTATTGTAATAGACCACATATAGTGATTGATTTTCGCTTTTAGTTCCTCAAGTGTCTTCAAGGAGCTTAAGTCTACTTCGTCTTTAAAATGACCGAAAAATGATTCCTGTGGCGCATTGTCCCAACAGTTTCCTCGGCGTGACATTGATTGACCTAAGCCATGTTTTTTTAAGAGCGTTTGATAGCGTGGGCTTGTATAGTGAACCCCTTGATCTGAATGGATAAAGGCCTCTGGATGAAGCTGAGCGCGTTTATTACGGATCAGTTTTTCAATCGTTTCCGTAGCTATTTCGAGCGTGATTCGGTCTGAGACATGGTACGCTAAAATTTCGTTCGTCGAGGCATCTTTTATCGTCGACAAATAAGCCATACACTTTCCGTTATATGGCACATAGCTGATGTCCGTTAATAATACTTTCCCAGGGATACCTTACTTAAATTCACGATTTAATTTATTTGGCACAACACGATGTTCCTTCGTTGCTTTCGCCATTTGTATATATGGATTCGGTTTACGATGCGGGCAGACAATCCCTTACTTGCGCAAAATACGCTGGATTTTTTTACGGCTCATTACACATTGAAAATCCTGCTCGAGTGTCATTTTAATCGAATGAGAGCCTTTCTTATAACCATGACGATCAAAGGCTTTTAAAATCAAGTCGCGTACCTTTAAATCCCTCTGTTCTCTCACTGCTCGCGCATCACTCGCCTGTAAATAGCTATAATAGCCTGAGCGAGAAACCTTTAAGAGGCCACAAAAATACGTCACTATCCGTTTAAATGGAAACTGAGTGAGCGTATCTGAAATGAGTTAAAAAACCTTATTTGTGCTTAGTTTTTGGCTGTCGTTTAGCAGCCTCCTTTCTGTCGCTTCGAGCTTTTTTAGTAAATCTACTTGCCCCTCCAATAGTTGAATGCGTGCAGCTTGTCTTTCAATGACTTCTGCCGCTGTTAATTCGCGTTTAATCAGTCTACCTGATCCAGATTTGCGTGTATTCGTTAAGTCAATTAAGCCGTTCTCTTCATATGCTTTACGCCAACGAAAAGCTGATTGTTCAATACGTTTGATCCCAATTATCTCTTCATCAAAGCCATATTCCTTAAAAATTTGTCTCGGTGTTTTCCCTGCGAAGTATTCATCAATGAATTGACTTTTAAATGTATCTGTATAGGTAATCGTACGTTCGCTAACCTGTTGTACGTTTGGATTTTTTTGAAGTTGTAGTACCTGTTTTGGTGAAAATAAAATTTTACTCATAGTAACCTCTAGTTCGTTCTTTAATCTTGAAAGTCTAGTATATAAAAAATACCTGCAGTTAGCACACTCTTTTTCAAGTGTCCTAACTACAGGTACCATATTACTATTTTAGAATTACTTCTTTTCTGTGGCAAAGTAAAATATGGAAAGTATAGGAGGGATTATTCCCATCCATAATGTAGTATTCCATCCTCCAATTGCATAGGCCCATCCTCCGATGGCTGACCCAATTGCACCACCAAAAAAGAAAATTGCCATGAATAGTCCATTTAGACGACTACGAACTTCGGGACTCAACGAGAAAAATGCACGTTGACTGAGCATAAGATTTGCGGATATGGCGTTGAGCATCACGAATCGTGAATGATACCAGAACACCTGCTTCACGAAGTTTATTGGCATATGCTTCTCCCTCGTCATGAAGTACATCAGCTTCAGTAAAAAATGATTCAGATGTTAGGAAGCCTAAGTGTAGTAAAGCCTTATGGAAATGTAAAAGGCGGTATCAAGTATGGAGACAATGAAATTTCACAGGTAAAAGTTTTAGATTGATATGTTATCTAGTACAAGGGTGGAAAAGTCTGGAATGTGATTAGATAGAAACATAAAGTCGTGGTGAGTTTCCTAGTAAAACAAATCTACTTAGCGGATTAATTAAATTCTGTAATAGAACTTAGACTGAAAAAGATAAGGGGTAACCCGCAAAGTCAGGACTGAACTTGTAAATGTTTTGTATATATCTCTCGTTTATATTTAAATATCTAGAAATCTGTCGAAAAGGCCAGATTACTAATGAAAAATAAAGCATTTGTAAATAAAGAGGGAGATGAGTTAAACCATTATTTAAAATCTATGAAGCTTTTAAAAATATTGGAGGTAAAACAAATAATAAAGCAACAAAAATGGTGGAAGCGATCGTTGAATACATTTTTGGCTACGGCATTAGTTGTAAGTAGCGTATCCTTTGTAGGTACCCCACAGAAAGCAAAAGCAGCTCCTGCTAGGCATTTTTCAATCTTCGCCTGTAGTGTGAGTAGTTATGGTTAAATTATTGTAGGAAAAGACATAATGCCTGTTAAGTAGTATTTACGATGAATAGAGAGGGTATGAGTATGAATAGACATTTTTTTATTGCAGTTCCACTTCCTTCAGATATTAAAGCAGCTCTTAATGATAAGTGTGAAAAAATGAAAACAGACGTTCCTTTTAAACGATGGGTTCATCAGGAAGATTATCATATCACACTGGCTTTTTTAGGTCATGCGGATGAAAAGCAATTACAGGATGTAATGGATGAAGCAAGGAAAAACCTTCTGAATATTCCTCCATTCGAATTATGTATTCAGGGGTTCAAGACTTTTGGAAGACAAGAGTATCCAAGAATTTTATGGGCCGATCTGCTTGAATCACAGCAATTAAATATTGTGCAAGAATTAGTATACCAAGACTGTATGAAGGTTGGATTTGAATTAGATAAGAAACCTTTTATACCCCATATAACTGTTGCAAGAAAGTGGGATGTAGCATGCGGGAAAATTCCGTCAGAGGCATTGATGGAGGATAATTTTCAGCTTCCTAAATTTCTAGTGGAAGAAGTGGTTTTGTACGAATCAAAAATAGAGGAAACACCAAAATATTATAAAAAAGCTGTCATTCGTTTAGATGACAATAGATCTGTAAAAAGCCTACTATAATTTACAAAAAGCTCATAAACCTAAAAAGGAAAAGGTTTATGAGCTTTTTTTGTTAAAAACATCTCATAATTAATAATTAGTTCATCTTCCGTTCATTTAAGGATTTTATGATAAGGATGTAAAAAGGAATGGAGGAGTTAACTATGAATCTTGCATGGAAAGAAATTAAGAAGAATAAAGTAAGATTTTTAATATTAGGTTCGATTGTTTTTCTAGTTAGTTTTTTAACTTTTATTATTTCTGGTTTGGCGAATGGATTGTCACAAGATAATGCCGCTCTAATAAAGGATTTACCACAAGGTCAATTTTATATGAATAAGGATGCAGATCAAACTTATAATCTGTCAAAAATAGATAGCAGTACACAAAATGAAATATTAAGCAAAGAAAAAGATGCAGTAGCTTTTTCATTACAAATGGGCTTTTTAAATGATAAGGATAATAAGCAACAAAGCGTTGCCTTTGTTACATCTACCGAGTCAGATTTATTTGAAAATGTGAAACATAATGAAGTTGTATTAGATAGTTCAATGAAAGATAAAGGAATTAAAGTAGGAGATACATTAACGAATAATCAATTTAGTGGCAAGTTTGTAGTAAAAGGATTTGTCGACCAAAAGAAATATAGTCATGCACCTGTTGCCTATATTAATGAACAGGATTATAAAGAAATTTACCGTGTTGAGGAAATGCAGATGATTTTCGTACCAGATGGAGATTCTTCAAAAGAATTTGCTGGATTAGAATCATTTTCAAATAAAGAGTTTCTTAATACAATACCAAGCTATAGCGCAGAACAAATGTCTTTAAATATGATTGTTTGGTTTTTAGTAGTCATTAGTGGGATGCTGTTTGCTATCTTCTTCTATATGATGAACGTTCAAAAAATTGGTTTATACGGAATTTTGAAAGCCATTGGTGTGAAAACGAGTAAATTATTCAAAATGATATGGACACAGATGGCTATCATTACAGTTATTTCACTTATTTTGTCGGTAGCCTTTAGCCAAGCATTTAATCTGATAGCGCCAAAAGGAATGCCTTTCACTTTAACAATTGCGACAACAACGCAATTATCGATCGTATTCCTAATCATTGGATTTATTGGTGCTACAATTTCAGGAATCCAAATTAAAAAAATTCAACCATTACAAGCGATACAGCAAGGAGAGGCTTAATATGACTTTATTTAAAATCGATGAAGTTAGAAAATCCTTTAAGAATGGCGAGATAGAGGAAGAAATACTTAAAGGGATAGATATTTCTCTAAATGAAGGGGAAATAACAGCATTGGTCGGTGCATCTGGATCTGGTAAGAGTACACTTCTGACAATAGCTGCTGGACTTCAGCCTGCATCAGGTGGGCACGTAATATTTGAAGGAAAAAATATGTCTATCATGAACTCTGAAGAGGTTCGAAAAGTACGAGCAAGTGAGTTTGGATTTGTCTTTCAGTTTGCACACCTTGTACCTTTTCTTACAGTTGAGGAGCAACTACTGCTAATGCTAGATGTTTCGGAATCAAAATTAAAAAAGCAGGAACAAAAAAATGAAGTTAATCGAATCCTAAAATTAGTAGGGATGGATCATCGAAAAATGGCTTATCCTTCGTCATTGTCAGGTGGCGAAAAGCAACGTATTGCCATTGCCCGAGCAATCATTCATAAACCGAAAGTTCTTTTCGCAGATGAACCAACAGCAAGCTTAGATTCACAAAGATCAAAAGAGGTTATGTTGCTAATTAGAGATTTGACTAAAACGTTAAACATTACTACTTTAATGGTGACACACGATGAAGAAATGCTTGCTTATACGGATCGTATTATAAAAATGAGCGACGGTGTCATTTTGCAAGATGCTGTTTATTTAGATTGAATCGTAAAAAACACAACCACAGTTATTGATGGTTGTGTTTTTTTTGAATCAATTATACCTCAGCATAATTGCGTGACACTCGCTGGAAGAAGTTAAACAGGCTCATCACCATAATGTTAAGCTGATTTTCCGTTCCTTCTGCGCAATTTATAGAGATTTTTAATAAGCCTAGTGTTATGTTACCAAACCACTAAACTAATGGAGCATATTATAGAAAGAAAGAGGGAGGTGATTTGAAATGGCGTTTGTCATTGCTTTATTGATAGTATTAGTTGGTTTAATAGCGGGATTCCAATTAACCGAAGGAAGGTCAGAGAAAGGGAATTACATCGTTTGGGGTATCATTACAATGATAGCGTTTGCACCGTTCTTATCTTTTGTAATTGGCGTAATGTATGGAATAGTGGTTAAAAATAGTTGGGCAACATCGATTATGATGTATTTATCTCCTATAATTTTTGTTATAGGGTTAATTATATTACTTTTAGGTATTTATAAAAAAAGATAAAGAAAAGTATAAATAACTAGTTATTTATCTCTGAAAAGGGGTTATTCCGTTCAGTGTTTTAGTTATCTTAAATATAAAGGTAAAAAGCCGCGAGACTCCTACAAATTGTTTTTGAGATGAGTGTAATGAAAATGTAGCGAAGGAGACTATGCCTTCGTGTCCAACGTCCTATTTTTTGCCCTGATGTGGCTCGTGTCGGGCCTGCGGAAAAGCATAGCGGTTTTTTACCATTTGAAAGAAGCTTTTACGATAAATGTTTATGTTAATCGAGCTTTTCGACTTACTTTACAGACCATTCTCATTATTGCCCTATGCAAAGAAGGGAAGATCGTAAAGATAACATCCATTGTTTTACGCATTGGCATAGGACAGATAATAGGCTTATTTTTGTGTACGCCTGCTATAGTGATTTTTGCTAGTTGCTGTGGAGACATCATTTTTTGCTTTTTCAATTGTTTGGACATCAATGATTTATCGATATTAATAGCGATTGCTTTATCAAAAATAGGTGTATCAACAAAAGTAGGACATAGCGTACTTACCTTGATGCCAAATTCCTCAGCCTCATAGTGTAGTGATGTCGTTAAGCCCACAACAGCATGCTTCGTAGTCGAATATGCGGCAGATATAGGAGCTGGCCCCAACCCTGCTGCTGATTAGGTATTGATGATATGTCCAAAGCCTTGTTCCTTCATGATGCGATAGCCAACTTGAGTACCATATATAACGCCCCATAAATTAAGATCCACAATGTTTTTCCATTCGTCCATCGACATATCATAAATTTCACCATACATAGCTATACCAGCATTATTAAATAAATAATCTAACCTTTGAAATTCCTCATATACATTTGTGATGACATGTTCAACACTTTTGTAATCGGTTACATTTAATTCAATAAATTGAGCATTTGAAGCATCTTTATTTAGTTCTGCCTCTAGCAGACGTCCATCCTGTTCGTTGATATCTGCAATAATAACAAATACATTACGACCTACTAATTCTTCACAGATAGCCCTCCCTATACCGGATACACCACCAGTAACAATCGCAACCTTTCTCATATTCATCACCTTTCGTATGAAATCCTAATAGACAGTATCTTCCTGTAATTGAAGCTGCTCAATGACAGCTGTGTATTCTTCCACGACAAGTTCTGCTCCGTTACTATTTAAATGAACGCCATCTAACGTTAAATGTAGCCCTCTCTTTTTGGACAATCGATCAATTCGCGAAGGATTTTTATAAAACAGTACATCTTGCATTACTCGTATAACATTGGTGTTAATATAATCCGAACTATTAACTTGTTCCAAGTGGTGCTCAAACACTTCTTGCATATTTAAAAAGCTAACATTTGCATACTTAGAAGAGATGGACTGAATAATGGAGGAGAGCTCTTTTAATTCTATATTTGAAGTGTTTTTAATTGTCTCTCCTATTAAAGCTGGTGTTACTAAAACAACATGTTTAGAGGATGCTAAAATCATTTCTAAACAGTTTACATAGTAATCTTTAAATTCATGATGATCTTTTGTTACTGGCTGTGCCTGCACTTTCAAAAGTTTAGCATAGACATCGTTTACACCAATCCAAAGAAAACTGAGGTCATAATAAGTAGCTAGCTTTGATTTCTCCAAACGAGTGTGTAAGCTTTTTACTGTCTCACCTGGTTTACCGAGATTATTAAATTCGATATGTGGATGTTTTGCTGTTAGTAGTTTGAAAAATGAAACTCCTGGTCGACCTTCTGTTAAGCTGTCTCCTATACATGCAATTTTCATTTATATCCCACCTTTTTTTATCTCCATTAACTTATTTCAGCGGGTGTCTATACACCCGTTGAAAAGAGGAACTCAGGCTAAGAACTTCACATCCTGTGAAAATGCCTGAGTGACCAACATCGTGTTGGCCTAATGCCTCCGGCGGATGTCACGGAATCGGAAAGGAGTTCTTAGGGGATGTTAGCCTAAAATCATCGCATCCATGCGATAACGGCTAACTGACCTGCGTGTGCATGCCTAAGCACAAAGCCGATTCCGGACGCAATTATGCCGAGGCATAATTGATAAAAATGGTTATTGCCTGATTAAAGAGTGGCTCTAGTGCTTTAAGCTCCTGAGTATTTGTAAGCTGACATAACCCCCCTAGCCATGTGCCTAGTAGAACTGTCCACTCCTCAATATTTCCTTGAACAAATTCCCCTTTATCAATTCCTTCTTGAAGAATCGTACGATAAGCACCCATTGGTACAACCGCTAAATTGTATAATTGTTGCACGGATTCAGGACTCGATTTTGGATTGGAAGCTAGCTCTTGCCCTGATCTTAATAAAGGTGTTTGGTAATGATAGAGAACATGCATAGCCATGCCATATAATTTTTCTGTTGCTGTGGAATAGGTACCTTCTTTTTGCAGCCATTTGTTGTGCCAATCTTGCATTGTTTGTTGCGATAAAAGAACAAAAAGCTTTTCTTTGTTTTCAAAATGATAATAAATATGTCCTTTGCTGTAGCCTGAAGCGGTTGAGATATCTCCTACTGATGTTTGATTATAGCCTTTTTGAGAAAACAAACTAACCGCATGTTCCATAATTTCAACTTTTGCTTTCTCGCTATCATAACGTCTTTTGTTCAATGTTTTACCTCTTTTTTAGATTTGAACGGTCGTTCTAATTTAAGTATACAATATTTTACTAATTAATGAATAGTTAAATACCTAAGTCATCATGTTTTTACAATTGCTACGGAAAGACGAAGCTACAAGTGTTTTATGTATCGAAAGCGTAGCGACAAGTACAGAAGTCTCTTACCTTTATGCTAAGACATAATTGGCCGAAGGAAATATTTAACGAAATGTTGAACTATAAATTATACTTCAAAAATCAGGAGGGGAACTATGTGGGGAGAGTAATAGGGTTTGAATTAAATAGTCAGGAGCCTGAAAAAGCAACTGAGTTTTATGCTAAGGTTTTTCGTTGGGAAGCAGCTACACCTAATTGGGGATATAGGGCTGTAAAAACCGGGGAAGATAAAAAATCAGGGATTAATGGTGGTATTGCTAAGGGGCCACATGACTATCCGTTTGGAACACGTATTCAAATTGAAGTGGATTCTATTGATGACGCTATTTCCAAAGCTAAACAGCATGGTGCCATCATTGTTCGTGACAAAATGGAATTCGATGAGTTTTATCTTGCCTATATGGTAGATCCAACTGGGCTTGGCTTCGGCTTAATTCAAAACAAATAGTCTAATTAATAAGTCTCTGCAAACGATAGCGGAGGCTTTTTTGTGAATACGTCGTATCTAAAAAGTTAGCATAGGAAAAGCAAGTCTCCTATTAATGGGGAGGCTTGCTTTTTGTCATGAAGCATTTAATTTAATGAAATATGAAAAAAGCGATGAAGTGCTTGTCGCCATTCTTTTTCGTTATGAGTTGTATAAGTTGTTAGAGAGTAACCCTCGTAAATTCGAAATTCGTTATTAAGCATTGTATGTCGTCCGCGAGGAGTACGAATCATCGCGATTTTATTTTTTTGTTTAGAAAGTCTTGGTGCAAACTTTGCATCGTTAGCGTCATCAAAAAAACTATAAAGTAAACGCCAATTTTGTTTTTTTTGTTCGTACAGCATCCAGCCGTTTGCTTCATCTAGTTCAATTTTATAAAGCTCATTACCTTCTCGGTGTTGATGCCCAGCTATTAGTGGAACTGGCTTACAAGGAGCTAGTGCACCTACGCCAACATCCGAAATATATGATTGACCACCGAAATTAACTAGCAATAGCTGATGCATAGGTACATCCTCAATAGGAGTATCTGCTTCATTGTTGCGCCAAAACTGTGCATAGCGATTAGTTACGGAAAAGCCAAGTTCACGAAGTAGCCAACTAAATAAAATATTTAGTTCAAAGCAATTACCTCCGCGATGTTGAACAATGATTTTTTGAAAAAGGTCAGGGATAGCGAAGGAGATGCCATATTTCAAGGCAACATCTAGGTTCTCATAAGGAATGGTATGTAGATGTTTTGTTTGGAGCTGACCAAGTAGCTTAATAGATGGCTCTAAAGATCCTTGAAATTGAATAAGCTTTAAATATTGCTGTATTTGTGAATTCATAAAATCGCCTCACTTCCTTACTAAATAACATAACCGAAATGGCTTGAGAATACACGTGAATAATAGAAAGAAAATAATAGAAAAGAAGGTAAATAACTAGTAAAATGAAAATATTAACTATTATAAAGAGAGATATTTCCTATTATTTTAGTTAATTAATAATGATTGTAAGGTAGGTATACGAATGACAAGCGAAATGAAATGGTTAGAAGTAAATTCATACGATGAAATGAGCAAAGTGGCAGCGGATATTTTCACTAAACAATTACAAATAAAGCCAGCGAGTATTTTAGGATTAGCAACTGGTGGTTCTCCTGTTGGAATGTATAAGGAATTAGTGAAACGCCAACAAGCTGGAAATATATCTTTTAATGACGTGATTACCTTTAACCTAGACGAATACATAGGTCTCGATCAATCAAGTCCGGCAAGCTATTGGACATTTATGCACGAGAACTTATTCAATCATGTTGATATTAAGGAAGAAAATATACATTTACCAAATGGTAAGGCAGAAAATTTAGATGCTGAGTGTGCGGCCTATGATGCTCGAATTAAGGAAGCGGGAGGAATTGATCTGCAGCTTCTAGGCATTGGCGTTAACGGGCATATTGGCTTTAACGAACCAGGCACATCTTTTGATACAACGACTAATATTGTAGAGTTAACTGAATCTACACGCTCAGAAAATGCAATTTATTTTGATAACTCTAAAGATGTACCGACACATGCTATTACGATGGGCATTCAATCTATTATGAAAGCCAAGGAAATCGTGTTAATTGCATTTGGTGAAAAGAAACTAGAGGCTATAGAAAAATTAAAAAGTGGTATCATCACTGAAGATTTCCCAGCAAGCCAATTATTAAATCACCCAAATGTAACGATTATTTACGGCGGAACAAAATAAAAATTAAGAGCGTAGACTTTATATTATTTGAAGTCTACGCTTATTTATTTTGGATTTAATGAGGCGGATAGAGTGACGGATATGGGGGCGAAAGCGTCTAGAAGAGCTTTAGCGACGGATAGGACCAGCGAAGTGACGGATAGAAGAGTCAAGGTGACGGATAGAAACCAGAGCGACGGATAGGACCAGCAAAGTGACGGAAAGAAAGACGAAAGCGACGGATAGGAGAGCCTGAGCGACGGAAGGAATCCTCAAAGCGACGGATAGAAGAGTCAAGGTGACGGATAGAAATCAGAGCGACGGAAAGAAATGCGAAAGCGACGGATAGGAGAGCCTGAGCGACGGAAGGAATCCTCAAAGCGACGGATAGAAGAGTCAAGGTGACGGATAGAAATCAGAGCGACGGAAAGAAATGCGAAAGCGACGGATAGGAGAGCCTGAGCGACGGAAGGAATCCTCAAAGCGACGGATAGAAGAGTCAAGGTGACAGATAGAAATCAGAGCGACGGAAAGAAATGCGAAAGCGACGGATAGGAGAGCCTGAGCGACGGAAGGAATCCTCAAAGCGACGGATAGAAGAGTCAAGGTGACGGATAGAAATCAGAGCGACGGAAAGAAATGCGAAAGCGACGGATAGGAGAGCCTGAGCGACGGAAGGAATCCTCAAAGCGACGGATAGAAGAGTCAAGGTGACGGATAGAAATCAGAGCGACGGAAAGAAATGCGAAAGCGACGGATAGGAGAGCCTGAGCGACGGAAGGAATCCTCAAAGCGACGGATAGAAGAGTCAAGGTGACGGATAGAAATCAGAGCGACGGAAAGAAATGCGAAAGCGACGGATAGGAGCGCCTGAGCGACGGAAGGAATCCTTAAAGCGACGGATAGAAGAGTCAAGGTGACAGATAGAAATCAGAGCGACGGATAGAAATGCGAAAGCGACGGATAGGAGAGCCTGAGCGACGGAAGGAATCCTCAAAGCGACGGATAGAAGAGCCTGAGCGACGGAAGGAATCCTCAAAGCGACGGATAGAAGAGTCAAGGTGACGGATAGAAATCAGAGCGACGGAAAGAAATGCGAAAGCGACGGATAGGAGAGCCTGAGCGACGGAAGGAATCCTCAAAGCGACGGATAGAAGAGTCAAGGTGACGGATAGAAATCAGAGCGACGGAAAGAAGAGTCAAGGTGACGGATAGGAGAGCCTGAGCGACGGAAGGAATCCTCAAAGCGACGGATAGAAGAGTCAAGGTGACGGATAGAAATCAGAGCGACGGAAAGAAATGCGAAAGCGACGGATAGGAGCGCCTGAGCGACGGAAGGAATCCTCAAAGCGACGGATAGAAGAGTCAAGGTGACGGATAGAAATCAGAGCGACGGATAGAACCAGCAAAGTGACGGAAAGAAAGACGAAAGCGACGGAAGGAATCCTCAAAGCGATGGATAGAACTGTCAAAGTCATGGATAGTGCCATCAAAGCGACAGATAGAACCAATGGTATGACCGAAGGACCCTTCAAAGAGAGGGACATTTACCCGGAAATTTAGATTTCATAATCACTAGCTTCGCTATCAATCAATGCTACAATATTATCTATATGCTAGAATAAGAAAAACTATAGGAGGGGTTAGGGTGAAAAGCATCGTACCACATTTACAAAAGGGCGACACAGTGGGTCTTGTGGCTTTATCTAGTCCAGCACAGCCCGAAAAGCTAGGAGATGCTATAGCCTTTCTTGAAGAATTAGGGCTAAACTATATAATTGGGGATACCATTCAGGCAAACCACGATTATTTAGCAGGTAGTGATGAGGAGCGTCTGGCTGATTTTCATGAAATGGTGAGAAATCCAGAGGTGAAGGCAATTTTTTGTGTTAAGGGGGGCTATGGCTCTGCACGAATTGCGGAGAAGATTGACTACGGACTACTTGAAGAAAATCCAAAAGTCTTCTGGGGCTTCTCTGATCTTACATATTTACATTGTGCGATTAACGAATATGCTAATTTAGTGACGTTTCATGGACCGTTACTTATGTCTGTGGGAAGAATAGATGATTTATCAAAGAAAATGTTTTTACAGCTATTTTCTCCGATGGAATTACAGTATACGGAGGATATTTCCCCATTAACAACGATTGCACCTGGTGTAGCTCGCGGAGAGATTATTGGTGGAAATTTACGTCGCCTCGTTAACACATTAGGTACAAAATTTGAAGTTAGCACGGAAGATCGAATTTTATTGATTGAGGAGCTTGGAGAAACTATTCCAAATATCGATGCGATGCTGCAGCAATTAAAGCAGGCGAGAAAGCTTGAGCAGTTAGCCGGTGTTGTTATCGGTTCCTTTACACAAACAGAAGCAGATGAAGCGGCATTACTTGCTTTAATGAAGGATTATTTTGCGGATTTAGGAGTTCCGGTTGTAGCTGGCTTTAAAATTGGCCATGATTCAACGAATATTGCAATTCCATTAGGCGTAGATGCTATTTTAGATGCACAGGAAAAGGTACTAAAGATTTTGCCTGGTGTGCATTAAAAGAAGCGCTCAGCACTTTATATTGTGCTGAGCGCTTTATTTTATAGAAACGTTTAGGCTATTAATAAGGCTCTGCGTCATGGCCTTTATCTACAGCTTTATTAGGTGCTTTATCACCATCGATATTGCCAAGTGGCTTTGATGAAGAAGAATTATTTTGAGCTTTTTGTAATCCTTCCTTCAACAAGCGACCGTATTCTTCATCTGCTTCCTCTGCTAATGCAATCATTGCTTCTTGAATAGCTATATTACAGACTGATAAATCACGAATTAAGTTTTCGAGCAGCTCATCTCGCTCCCATTGCTCAAAATTGCGATATGTTTCGCCAGCTTGCTTCGTATTGCTTTGACGATCAATTGATTCCCGAACGAGATTACCTTCCACGAGCGGTGTATATTCTTTAGCCGATTGAGTAGCTTCCTTTAAACCATTTAACATTGAAGGCTCATAGTTAATATGAGGATTTTGCCCCGGAGCTAAATCTCGCTTATACATCATTTGACCACCGTTTTGATTGGTTGCCACTCGTTTTTTAGGAGCATTAATAGGAAGTTGTAAATAGTTTGCACCTACACGATGACGCTGTGTATCAGAATAAGAGAAGGTACGACCTTGTAGCATTTTATCGTCCGAGAAATCCAATCCGTCCACTAGCACACCTGTACCGAAAGCGACCTGTTCAACCTCAGCAAAATAATCTTCTGGATTTTTATTTAACACCATCTTACCAACTGGATACCACGGGAATTGATCATTAGGCCAAAGCTTCGTATCATCTAACGGATCAAAATCAAGCTCTGGATGTGGACCATCCTCCATAATTTGGACGTTTAGCTCCCATTCAGGATAATCCCCATTTTCAATCGCATCGTATAAATCCTGTGTGGCATGATTGAAGTTTTTCTTTTGGATATCTTCTGCTTCTTTTTGTGTTAAGTTTTTAATGCCCTGTAAAGGTTCCCAATGATATTTTACAAGGACAGCTTTGCCTTCACTATTGATCCATTTATACGTATTGACGCCAGAGCCTTGCATCATTCGATAATTAGCAGGAATACCCCATGGTGAATAAATGAATGTCACCATATGGAAGGATTCTGGTGAGCTTGCACAAAAATCAAAAAAGCGCTCAACGTCCTGAATATTTGTAATGGGATCAGGCTTAAAGGCGTGAATCATATCAGGGAATTTCATAGCATCGCGGATAAAGAAGATTTTTAAATTATTGCCGACTAAATCCCAGTTACCATCCTCAGTATAAAATTTTACAGCAAAGCCTCGTGGATCTCGTAATGTTTCTGGTGAATGGCCACCATGAATAACTGTTGAGAAACGCACAAAAACAGGCGTCTGCTTGCCCTTGTCTTGAAATACTTTAGCCCTTGTATAGTTAGAAATGGGCTCATCCCCGACTACACCGTATGTTTCAAAATAGCCATGCGCTCCAGCGCCTCGAGCATGAACAACACGCTCAGGAACTCTTTCGCGGTCAAAGTGACTAATTTTTTCTATAAAATCATAGTTTTCAAGGGTTGCAGGGCCTCGATTACTGACAGTTCGTATATTTTGATTGTTAGTAATAGGGTGTCCCTGTCGATTTGTCAGAGTCATGTCATGCTCGTTTGTGGAATCGTGTTGGTTTGTCATTGTTTAACCCCTTTCTTTGGATATAGTCATTTTGCCCATGCTAGGGGAGAACTAGACATGAAAAACCTCATACTCACGAGATGAGTGAGAGTTAAAAAAAGTTAATTATCAAAATATGCTTAGAAATTTGAAAATGTTGATTTGACGATTTTGATATTCATGTTAGTTTTTTTAAAAACTAGATATTAACTAGTGAGGGAGATGTATAAAGCAAGTGATACATCTAGCTTTCTATTGGTTGGAAACAGATTAATCTTTAAAATAGTTTGTTTATGTTCATTTAAATGGATTATCAAAATATGTTCATTTAAATGGATTATCAAAATATGTTCAAAAACCTGAAAAGATTGATTTTAAATATATAGAAAATAATGCTATTGTTTTAAACAAGCTTGGAATAAGGGCCGTTACGGTGAAAGGAAGAAATACACGATATTAAGTGAAAGGAAGAAATACACGATATTATGGGAAGAATCAAATTTTTAGATGGTTTTAGAGGAATTGCTGTTTTGTTGGTAATATTTTTCCATATGGAAATTCTAGGCTTTGGATTTGCTGGTGTTGAATTATTCTTTGTTATATCTGGTTTTATTATTTCTTTTTTACTGATTAAGGAATTTGATGATACAAATAAAATTAATATCAAAAACTTTTTCATTCGAAGGATTTCAAGAATACTACCTCCATTAATTATTTGTACGATAGTAACATTAATTTTGTTAGTTAATTTTCCATTAACGACAATTCAAGATAAAGTATTTTCCCAAGCTTTCTTTTCATCTTTAGGTGTCGTAAATTTCTATGAATTATTCCATAGTGCTGGCTATTGGGAACAGGGAGTAAAGTCCCCTCTACTTCACTTATGGTCAATTTGTATCGAAATGCAGTTTTATCTTATTTGGCCGTTTGTTATGTATCTACTGCTAAAAAAGAAAGAAGATAAAACAATAGATAAAAAAAGAATGTTATTTTTTTTATTAGTACTGTTCTCAGTATTAGTGGGGATCACATATTTTTATAGTATCAATCATAGCTTTGATTATCTATACTATAACCCATTGACACGTATATCTTCATTTGTAGTAGGAAGTGTCATAAGTGTTTTGGCTTTTAAGAGAGAAAAGGCATCAAAAAAGTTAAATCAATTTTTAATTTTGATTGTTTTGATATCTTTAGGATACCTAACTTATTTATTTGAATTAAACAATATCAACTTATTCCGAGGATATATTGCTTTATACTGTGTAATATTTGGAATAGGAATATACTTATTAAGTATTACTCATTTTAAATTTAGTGATTATTTGTTAGCTAACAAGTTTATTTTATTTATCGGAAAAATCAGTTACTCTTTATATTTAATTCACATGCCCGTAATTGTTTTTGTTTCCGCTAAGAACCTTTATGATTGGTTTGGGATCACTTTAGATAGCCCTATTAAGTTAGCTATTATTCAACTTACAATTTCTGTAATTCTGGCTACAGTGCTATATTTTATAGTAGAGAGCAAGATCAAAATAAGAAATGCCTATATCGCAACCTTTCTTGTACTGGGGTTTCCAGCGCTAACATTTGGAGTTCAAAAAAATCCAGAGGTAATCCATAAATTTACTCCTAATCCTGCAGAGTACAGAATAGAGCCATGGTGGATAAGTTCTGACCCATTCATTACAGGATACGGAGAAGAAGCATTGTTATTTATTGGAGATTCTTGGTCTAATAGAATTGCTTTTGGGTTAAATTTAGCTCAAGGAGCTAAATCGGACTATCCTGCTAATGAGGACTATCCTGCTAAATCGGACTATCCTTATCAAATTTTAGCATATGGCGTCGACAATGGGAGTATTATGAATCCTGATTATACAGTTAATGGGGATAATCCAGATCAACCTTTTTATCCAATAAGGTCATTTGAAGAATACCTTACTTACTGGCAAACAGCAATTGATACGTATCATCCAACAAAAGTTATTATCTCATATGGACGAGCAGACCAAGCAACAGAAGTTATTGATGGGAAAGAGATGCGAGTTGGAGATGCAGAATTTGATGAGCGATTTGTCGAACAATATCAAAAAGTAATTGATTTTTTCTATGAAAATAATATTAAAATCTATCTTACTAATGTAATTAATAATGCACATATGAAAAGCAATATATCAGAGAATCAGTTCTCTGATGCAATGAACAATAATATCACTGAAGTAGTGAAAAATAATAAAAATAAAGTAACATTATTAGATTTAAATAACTACTTAGGAGATGAAAAATCTCTATCGCCGTATGTAATTGATGGTATCTATATTTACGATGACACAAATCACACGACTTATGAAGGTTCACATTATATGGGTAAATGGCTATTGGAAGAAATAAATGATAAATAATAACATATTTTTAGATAACTAGAAGGTGCTTTAATAAAAACTACTAGTACGCCCACCGAAAAATTCCAAAGTTGATAAGTCTGGAGGCATACTATTACAATCCGTTTGGAGCAAATTTGGATAAGGACTGTGAAATTGATATAAATCCCAAATGATTTATTTTCTGATGTTATAAATTTTATGCCATGTACCATACAAAAATGGTTGGTCTTGTATGGTCGTATGATACCATTTTACATTTTAATCAACATGATGAGCTTGTACAATATATACCGCTGGAAGCTACCGACTATTGTGATACATTGTATCAAATTTGTTCGGATGGACAGGTAATCTGATGAGGACGAAATGAAAGATTTTTTGATTTAGGTATAAAATAGATCCTTTTATATAGAATAGCATAGTGTAAGTTATCCAAGAGTGTTCTTTATTATTATTGAAACACCTTGGATTTTTTTATCTTAACCTACCACAAATTATTGATAATTTAATTTTAGGAAGAATATACGATGTGAAGATAAGGGGTATAGTTATTTAAAGTGACTTTTACTGTATTAAACTACTGTGTATTAATATTCAAAGAGTAGGAGTCATTGTACCGTATGGAATTAAGATTACAACAATTTATACATTTAAAGAGTAGTACAGAGCATCGAATTTTTAATTGAATATGAGGAGAGATAGAAAATGCTTCATAATGGATTAAAACATGTTGGAATTTTAATCATGTTAATTTTCGGTGGAGTCTTTTTGCTAAAATGGTTTTTCATGATGAATTATTATTGGATCAATAAATTGCCTTTGCAATAGGTCTACATTACTTCTTTATTCGTTAATGCAAGATGAGGTAATTATAAGCACATAAAAAGCTCTCTTACACAAAAGATGTAAGAGAGCTATTGGATGGCGTTTTCAAATAATAGTCAAGTTGTTTGAGTATGGCCATTGCTTATAGTTGGTTATTAGTCATTGGGTATACAGTAACAGGTAACTTGTCATAGGTTTCGTGTGAGTTAGCTCCAAAAAGCTAGTTTTGAAAACAGCACATCCAACTCGATATGAAGTCTCATCGACTCCATAAATCTATTGTATACAGTTTCATGGAAATCGTCTATGCAATAAAACTTTAAACCTTGGCTGATGCAAAATAGATTCCTTGACTTAGAGTTTACTCTAACAAATATAATACAAACATCTTTATTGAGGGGAGATGTTTTGATTTGAATACACGAGTAATTGTAACTCGATACGGAGGATCTCAAGTTATTGATGTGATAGAGGAACCCTTACGAAAACCTGAAAGAGGGGAAATTCGCGTTAAGGTCCAAGCAGCAGGAGTTGCACTTGCGGATATTATGAGAAGAGAGGGAAAAGTTCCGCAATCTCCTATACCTCCCTTTACTCCAGGATATGACGCTATTGGAATTGTTGAAGAGTTGGGAGAAGGCGTGCAAAAATATTTGATAGGGGATAAGGTAGCCGTCTTTTTTAACGGAACGGGTGGCTATGCATCTTATGTGTACGCGATGGACGATGAGATTGTCGGGATTCCTGCTCATATCGATTCCGTAACGGCGGTTGCTGTGATCTTAAATTATGTGACAGCCTATCAAATGCTTCACCGGATTGCAAAGGTAGCTGAGGGAGAACGTATCCTTATTCACGGAGCAAGTGGAGGGGTTGGTACTGCATTGCTTGAGCTTGGAAAGTTAGCGAAATTAGAAATGTATGGAACGGCTTCATTAGCTAAACATTCAATTGTATCCCAATACGGCGCCATGCCGATTGACTATCGAAAAGAAGATTTTGTAGATACTCTTCGAATCCAGGCTCCTGAAGGTATGGATGCTGTATTTGATCCAATAGGAGGCAGGAATTATGAGCGTTCGATGAAAACTTTAAGCAAGAATGGCCGATTCATAGGTTACGGCTATACGTCGATTCTTCAGCATGAAGATTCAGAAGAGTGGACCAAAGAATGGGAAAGTCTGGCTGAAAACCGAACTACAGGGAAAGGTAATCCTATCTATCTTTACTCTATAACCTCATTAAAAAAAGAAAGATTAGATTGGTTTAAGGAAGATGTTCGGTTCCTTCTCTCATTGTTAGAAGAAGGGAAAATCAATCCTTTGATCTCTTACAGACTTCCTTTAAAGGAAGCGGCACATGCACAAGAATTGCTTGAAAAATCAATATCTGTAGGAAAGGTTGTTCTTATATGTGAATGAAAGGGGACAAAAACTTAATGTACTCAATTGGTGAAGTATCGAAATTAACAGGTATTTCTACATATACACTTCGTTATTACGAAAAAATGGGCCTCTTACCTAATCCTTATCGTATGGATGGGAAACAAAACGGGATTCGGCAATATAATGATCAGGATCTTCGCTTTATTCAATTTATTTATGGATTAAAGCAAACAGGAATGAAGCTAAAAGATATGACTTTATTTGCTGAAGATGGCTGTCTGTTAACACAAAATGATCAAGAAATAGAAGATATCCAGGCTATTTTACATAAACGGGTTGAACTATTAAATAAACATGTTAATCTACTAGAGCAACAATTGGAGCAATTGGAAAACGTGATGACTCTTGCAAATGAGAAAAGAAGTTTTTATTTAGCTATGCTAGATGATAGACTTCAAAACAGTAAAGCATTTTAACTTCTTTAAAGTTTCTTGTGGATGTCACGCAATTAGGATTTAGGGAAAATTGGAATTAATTTCGATTTAACAAAGTAGAAAAAAAGCATCCAAAAATGAGCTGCCCTCCAATTGTTAAACACAATTGGAGGTGCAGTTCAAAAAGGCTGCTTTTTTTATTGCAGTATTTTATGATCTGATTAGAAATAACGAGAATCATCGAAGTTAATTTCAACACTATAATTCTTTGCATTGATAAGATTCGATAATTTATGGGCATCTTTTTCTAGTGTGATAGCACGTTCGCGGTAATCATCTGGCTCGTACATAGCAATTTCATAAAGCATTGTAGTTTCACCATAACCCATGCGTACACTTTCTTTTTCATGCATACTAAACTGTTTGCAAAGCTCGACATCTGCGCGAAGCTGTGTTGCGAGTTCAATTGCTTCAACTAATGCTAGTTTTTCACCTTTAAAGTCTACTGTGTTAATTATATTTGCTTCATATACTAAACGATCTAATGTACGAACATCGAGACGTACTTGAGCTAATTCAGCTTCAATTACTGTCATTGCGCGATTACTTGTTTTGGGTGCTTGTCCTTTTTCAACAGTTACAAAAGCGCTACGATGTAATTCACTAACAAGCTCCTGAACTTTTTTTGCTAAAATACTTTTTAGCTTAACGGCTTCTGCAAGATTAATCATGAAAACACGTCCTTTTACAGTGTAGTAGATGGTGCTGCCTTTGTTAATAGGGCCATTTTATAATCGCCGCCATGAATTTGATTAAACATCTTACCAGCAGATGAAAGAAGCTCTTCAGCACGTTCCTCTGACAATGATGGACGGAGGTAGAAGATATGTAAAGCCTCGGTTGTTTCCTTTGAAACAGATGTACGTTTAGAATCGACAAATGGTGACCCAAATGCTCCTTCAGCATCATAGCTATAAAGGATATTTTTTAATGAATTAAAACGACCATTTAAGCCTTCATAGCCTGTTTCCTCGTTGCCAAGTGCGATTTCTATATTTTCTTTTAGTTTAGCTACATCATATAAACCTACTGGAATCTCATACTGGAGGGAGAAGAAATTATTTAAATCAACACCTGAGTGAAGTGGTGTTAAATAATTTTCCTTACTAATTCGGCGCATTAAGCTTTCTGCTGAGTGACGATAGCGGTTAGGATCTGCACCAAGCTTTTTCCACATTTGTCGCCATTCTGCGATACCCTCTCGTTGCGTTACAGGACTATCTTGCAGTTCTAAAAAAAGGTTCTCCTGATACAATTGCATGCGGCCTTTAATCATTTGAGGCGATTCTGCAACGACAATTTTGGTATAATGAATAATGCCGATTTTAAGCTCGGGATGTTGTGTCAATAGAGATTGATTAATTGAAATTTCCATAAAACATCACCTACTTTATCTATTTTTATTATTGTACCATGTAAGGAGTTGGGAATAAAATGAACATACATGACCTACAACGTGAATTTGTAGCGTATGCAATGTCCATTGGTGTAGACAAGATTGGCTTTACAACAGCAGCTCCATTTACAGAATTAAAAAATAGACTGCGCCGTCAGCAAGAACTTGGCTATCAGTCTGGCTTTGAAGAAAGCGATATAGAAAAACGTACCGAACCACTACAATTGTTAGAAGGAGCAGAGAGCATTGTGGCGATAGCTGTAGCATATCCGTCGCGTATGCAAGATGCACCTGTAGGCAAAAAGGGATCAAGACGGGGAATTTTTTGTCGTGCTTCTTGGGGCGTCGATTATCATACAGCATTACGTGAGCGCTTGAAATTATTATCAGCCTGGCTTGAGGATCGCGTAGAAGGTGCACGTATTGAATCAATGGTTGATACGGGTGCACTTGTGGATAGGGCAGTGGCAGAGCGTGCAGGGATAGGCTGGAGCGGGAAAAACTGCTCGGTTATTACTCCTGAGTTCGGCTCTTATGTATATTTAGGAGAGCTTATTACGAATATCCCTTTTGCTCCTGATAAGCCTATGGAGGATGAATGCGGTGATTGCCGTTTATGTTTGGATGTTTGTCCAACAGGTGCGTTAATCGAGGGAGGACAGTTAGACTCTCAGCGTTGTATAGCCTTTTTAACGCAAACTAAGGGAATGCTACCTGATGAGTTTCGTACCCATATTGGAAACCGTTTGTATGGCTGTGATACATGCCAGACCGTATGCCCAAAGAATAAGGGGAAGATTAACTGGATACATGAGGAATTTAAACCTGATCCAGAGCTTGCAAAGCCATTACTTGTACCACTTTTAACGATTTCAAATCGTGACTTTAAAGAAAAATTTGGACATGTTTCTGGTTCATGGCGGGGGAAAAAGCCAATTCAACGCAATGCTATTTTGGCACTTGCGCACTTTAAAGAGGAAGCTGCGGTACCAGATTTAGTAGCACTTCTTGAAAAAGACGAACGACCAGTAATTCGAGGGACAGCAGCATGGGCTTTAGGTAAAATAGGCGGGGAGCAGTCTCAATCTGCATTACTTAAGGCAAAAGGAAAAGAACAGGACGAGGAAGTACTCGTTGAAATTAAAAAAGGTTTACAATTTTTTAATTAAGGAAGTGTACCGTTATGCCATTGCATATCGTTTTATATCAACCAGAAATTCCAGCAAATACAGGAAATATTGCACGCACATGTGCTGGCACAAATACCTCATTACATTTAATTCGCCCTCTTGGCTTTTCAACGGACGATAAAATGCTAAAACGTGCCGGCTTAGATTATTGGTATAGTGTCAATGTCGTGTACCACGATTCGCTAGAGGATTTTTTAGAGGCATCCAAAAATGGTGACGTTTATTTAATTGAGACATATAGTGAAGAGCCATTTACGACACATGATTTTAGTGATAAAGATCGTGATATTTACTTTATGTTTGGAAAAGAAACGACTGGCCTTCCAAAGGATTTTGCGTATGAGCGTAAAGATATGTGCTTACGAATTCCACAAAGTGAGCATGTTCGTTCACTCAATTTATCGAATACAGCAGCAATTGTTATTTATGAGGCATTGCGTCAACAAGGATATCCTGGGTTACATTAAAAAGAAACTGCTCAAAACATTAAAAAGCGCGAGAAATCAATTTAGAAATGTTGATTTCTCGCGCTTTTCTGATGTGAAAATTATTGATTTTATTTCTGCAATTGACTGAAAGAGCCCGCCAAGCGACGGAAAGAACCCATCAAACGATGGAAAGAACCTTGCAGGCGACGGAAAGAACCCCGCAAACGACGGAAAGAAACTCGCAAGCGACGTATACAAACCTCGAACCGCCGGATAGCCCGTCACATCACTCTTAAAATTTCATTAAAACAACGATACCTGATGGGTCTTCTGTTTGGAAACCTCCATCTATATCATTAACAGGTGCACCAATTGCAAGAAGATTTTCTTTCATTGTTGCTGCTTGCTCTTCATTATCAAGACGCAGTGAAAATGTTTTTAAGCCAACCTGATGTTCACCAAGCTTTGGTGCGTTTTCAGAGTGCCAAGTGTTTAAACCGATATGATGGTGATAGCGGCCAGTTGAGATGAATAAAGCTTGTGTTCCATAGCGAGTGACAATCTCAAATCCTAATCCTTTTGTATAAAATTCCTCTGCGGCAGCTAAATTAGAAACTGATAGATGAATATGCCCCATTACCGTATCAGCTGGTAGGCCAGCCCATCTACCATCGCCTTCCTCTAATATAGAATGGATTTTAAGAGGTTCAGTAACCATATGCACTTGGTCAAAATGCCAAGTCCATTCATTTTCAGGGCGATCCGCATAAACCTCAATACCATTATTATCAGGATCATTTAAATAAAGTGCTTCACTTACATCATGGTCAGATGCTCCGAAGTAGACGCCATTGTTATGGAAATGAGTAATAATATTTGCTAAATCACGACGAGTAGGCAATAAAATTGCAAAGTGATAAAGTCCAGTTGTTAAGCTCGTTTTTTCTTCTACTGTTTCAGGTTGGACGATTGTTAGTAAAGCTGTTTTGCCATCAGCTGTTAGAGTTGCTCTATGAGATTCCTGATGTAAAACTTTAAAGCCAATGACCTCTTGATAATAAGTTAATGAACGTTGTAAATCGCTCACTTTAATTTCAACATTCGTGACATATGTGTTAGGTTTTTCATGAAAATGCATAGATAATTACCTCCAAATATAAGTTATTATTAATTATCAAGTTACTTTATGTAAGTAAGTTTATTTTATAAAGTACAGAATGTCAAGTAATTATATTGTTCCAAAAAATAAGAGAAGTAACCGAAGCGAATGGGGGAACGAAGGCTTAATGCATGACATCCTGTGATAACACCTTCGTGACCAATATCATGCTGTTGCTGTCGCTACGTTTCACTACGCTTTCGCGCAAAAAAATCCAGACCTTGCAGCGAAGAGGCTCATCGGATGCCAATAGGAAAGTGTCCAGGCGGAAACGGAAATCAACCCTACGTAATGTTGATTGGCCGTAAAAGTGGATTTTCTAATGAATTGAGTCCATCATCGCAAGTTGAGATGTTATTTTGAAATGTATCCCATGAGAATAAGTTGATTGCAGTGGAGACTGGGCGACTCCTTGGGGATCAGCGAATAGAGGAACGAAGGCTAAAACCATCACATCCTGTGATAACGCCTTCGTGACCAACATCGTGTTGGCCCGAGACCCTGCAGCGAAGCGAAGCGGCTCATCGGACGCCCCCAGGAAGCTTGGCTCTGTGCGAAAGCGTAGTGTTAACGTAGCGGCAGCAACAAAGCGCCCAGTCGGAACGGAAATCACCCCCTCTCTTTGCCAAAGACCCAACTTTATTTAATTATGACACTTATTCTTCACCATATATTTTTTCAACAACAAAAAAATCACTAAGCATCTATTTATGCTTAGTGATTTTCTTGGGGTATTACTTCTCTGATCTGTAGTTGCCTTCGTAACCAGCAGTGAAAATAGCAGTTAAGAACGCAACAGTTACACCAATAATTAAAATTAAACTCATGGAAGAACCCTCCTCATGTTTATAAAGAAATCTCTTTTTAGTATAGCCTATCCACTATAAAAATGAAACGACATAGAGGAATAAAATATGTCAGAAATGGTTCAGAAATAACTATTTCGGGAAAACTATAAGAGAGGTGATAATAATGGAAAAAAAGGTTCCAAATATCGAAAACGGTACAATGGCTAGAAATTTTAAGGATTTACAGGATTTAGGGAAGCAGATGGAGCATTTGCGTGATGGTCAAGAGCTTATAGAAGATGACCGAATTCCAGACCCTATCCAAGTGGATGATTATGAAGAGAAAGCTGAAGAACAATAAGTAATTCCCCCACGGATTTTCCTTATGTTTCTTAAAACCAATTTTTTGTATAATGGAACTAGGAAAAGAAAGGGGTTGTTATTCTTGAATTTACAATCAACAAAAACATTAGCAAACGGTGTGGAAATGCCTCGCTTTGGCTTAGGTGTTTATAAAATGACAGAGCGTAATGAGACTTTGCAGGCTATAGATAAAGCTCTTAAATTTGGCTATCGAGCTATTGATACAGCTTCTCTTTATGGTAATGAGGCTGAGGTGGGCGAAGCTATTCGTCATTCAGGCGTAAAACGTGAAGATATTTTTGTGACGACAAAGGTTTGGAATAATGACCAAGGCTATGATGAAACATTGAGAGCTTTTGAAGTTTCATTAAAAAAGTTAAATATGGACTATTTAGATTTATATTTAACACATTGGGCAGTACCAGAAACATTTGAAGAAACGTATAGAGCAATTGAACGCTTATATGATGAAAAATTAATTCGTGCAACAGGGGTCTCAAATCACCATGAGCACCATTTACAAAAGCTATTAACTAAAGCAAATATTGCACCAATGGTCAACCAAGTAGAGGTGCATCCATATTTACAGCAAGACGCATTAAGAGCATATTGTAGTGAGCATGGAATTGCTGTTACTGCGTGGTCTCCATTAGGTCGTGGTGGTGTGCTTGATAATCCAACGATTATGGAAATTGGCCGTGAAGTAGGGAAAACAGCTGCTCAAGTAGTGCTGCGTTGGCATTTACAAAATGATACACTTGTTATTCCGAAGTCTGTAACACCTAGTCGTATTGAAGAAAATGCACAGATCTTTGATTTTGAATTAACACTAGTTCAAATGGATAAAATAGCTACACTAAATCGCAATGAACGATTTGGGCAGGACCCTGATAATTTTAAATTTAATTTTTAGTGCAATAGAAATCCCGCTCTCTAATTTGAGAAGCGGGATTTTGTAAATATATTATTTAGATTCTTTAGATTCTTTTACAAAAGGAATATAGTTTGAAAGCATTTTTGCCATATGTGCACGTGTAGCGTTGTCACCAGGCATAAATTTGCCGTTTGCGCCGCTAACAATCTTTAAGTCTTTCATAAGTGCGATAGCATTTTGAGTTTCAGTGTCGTATTTAGAAATATCGCTGAAATCAGCTTTTAAACCAGTTTTTGCATCGTGTTGTAGATTATATGCACGAGTAAACATTAATGCAAGTTCATAACGTTTTACTTTCGCATTTGGATTAAATTTACCATTTGTACCTTGAACAATTCCAGCTTCAGCAAGCGCTGCAATTTCTTTTTGTGTTGCATCATTTAAATTAGCAATATCAGAGAATGAAGCTTGAGCTTTTGCTTCAAGCTTTAAGGCACGTGAGATAAATGATGCAGCTTGTGCACGAGTTAAGTTTGCGTTTGGTGAATATGTTGTTGCAGAAGTACCTTTTGCTAAATCACGGTAATAAAGATCGCGAACATAGCCTTCAGTTTCTGAGCCTTTTGCGATATCTTTAAATGGAATTGTCGCGATAATACGTCCTTCTACTTTTGGATCAACTTTTTTCAGTGTATCTAAATGTTCGATAAACATTTCATAGTCAATCGTACCAGGTTCACTTACACGGCCGTCCTCATAAACTTTTTTCAGCGTATCGTAGCCGTCTCCACCTTTAGCAGTGAATGTATTTGTTGCTGCTTTATAATAGGCTGCTTTATCAAGCTCTTTACCATTTAATTTAATAGAAGTTACACGTTTTCCTGCAGGTGCTTTTCCATCAAATTCTACTTGTAAACCTGAGAAGTGTAGGAAGCCACCGAATTCTTTAGGGAAATCTTTCACACTATGTTCCGCAATTTCGTAGATTTCAGCACCTTTTAATTTTACGATACCAAGAGCATTACCGAATGGCATAACTGTCATAACTTCTCCAACAGTGATATCTCCTGCATCGATACTTGCGCGGATACCACCACCGTTTTGGAATGCAAATTGTACTTCTGGGTCAATTTTCTTAGCACCAGCAAGCATACCATCAGTAATTAAGTTACCAAGGTTTGTTTCACCAGCACGAACGCCCCAAAGATTACGACCACCATTTAGAGTTGAAACAGCTGTATTACCTGTTGATTGATTTAATATTTTTGAAATTTTCTCTTTATATGGAGCTAAAAGTGCTGTAGCTTCAGGATCTGCTTCTACAGGCTTTTCTTTATCATTTAAGGCATGTAATTGACCGAAGTAGTCAACAACGGCGCCATTATCGTTGAATGTTAAATCTAATTCACCTAAATTTTCGCTATATTGACCTGTTTGAACGATAATTGTAGGATTCTTAAATGGTGTTTCAGCTTTCACAGGCTTGTCTAATTTCGTATGTGTATGACCACCTACGATTACATCAATGCCCTCTACAGTTTTTGCTAGTAATTGGTCATTATCCCAATCTGCAGAGTCATCGTAGCCTATGTGTGTTAATGCGACAATTTTGTTAACACCTTGCTTTTCAAATTCGGCTACTGCTTTTTTCGCAGAGTCGACATAGTTTGCAAACTTGACGTTAGCAACGCTTGAAATCGTAGGTGTTTCTTCTGTTGTTAAGCTGAAAATACCTACTTTTTCTCCATTGATCTCTTTAATGATACCATCATAAATTTGCCCGTTTTTAAAGTCTTTTGTGACTGTTTTGAATTGTAAGCCATTGAATAAAGAATCTTTTGAAAAATCTAGATTTGATCCTAGTAATGGGAACTCTGCGCCCTTAACGAATTTGGCAAGTGCAGCATGTCCTTCTGGGCTTGAACCTAAATCGAACTCATGGTTACCAAAAGTCATGGCATCATAACCCATTAAGTTCATTAACTTCATGTCAGCTTCCCCAGCAAATTCGTTAAAGTATAAAGTACCAGAGAAAACATCACCAGCATCTAAAAGAAGTGAGTTTGGATTTGCTGCACGAAGTTCTTTTACTTTTGTTGCGCGCTTTGGAGCATCCTCAACGTGTGCATGCGTGTCATTTGAGTGTAGAATTGTTAATTTGAAACCATCTTTTGTAGCTGTTGGTGTTGCTTCCGCTGCATGTGCGGCAAAACCTGGTGTAGCTAGTAAACTAGCAGCTAGAGTTGTTGCTGCAATACTTTTAACCCATTTCATCAATGAATTCCTCCTCATAATTAGTCAGATGACTGACAATTTACTCTAATTCTACCATGAAAAAAACGCATCGTCATTACCAATAATGGAAATGCATATTAAAATTACTGTAAAAAATAGATGAAAGAAATGTTAAATAATATATTTATACTTTTTTAGAATTATAAGTAAATATATTTAAATGTAGGGAATCATTACTGCAGAGACTGAGCACCTTAGTAGGAAATTGCTCGATTGCTAAGTTAGCTTTTTCTGGAGCAGTTCTTAAAGAAGGAGAGGTAGTAGAAACAATTTAGCTCTGGTATAATGCCACGGGAGTACAAAGGCGCCGATGAGTCGCCCAGTCCCCACTACAATCAACTTATATACATTACATACTTTTTTACAAATATCATTTCAAACCATTGATGATGAGCCTAAGTAAAGGAATATTGCTTTTTCGATGTATGTTTGTGATACTGCAGAATATGAAGATTGCGACTTAAATAAAGGTATAAAAAAACTACACTTTCTATTGTTAGCTGTCCAACAATAGAAAGTGCAGTACGGTAATTACTGCTGATCCTTTACAACGATCGTCTTATTTAAAAATGGATGCTCGAACTCTAATTGAATAGCGTGGAGCTCGTAGTCGCCACTTGCAGTTTCTCTTGCTCCATACATTGTATCTCCAATAATCGGATGGCCGATATGTGCTAAATGTACGCGAATTTGATGAGTTCTTCCTGTTTCAAGAATTAGATGGACAACACAAGAGCTTTTATAGCGCGCTACAACTTCATAGTGTGTAACCGCATGCTGGCCAGTTTTTGAAACGACACGTCTTGTTGCATGATGTCGATCTTTTCCGATTCCTTCAGAAATCGTGCCAGATGAAGAGCGTAAATTCCCTTGCACCTCTGCAGCGTATGTTCGAATAATAGATTTTTCCTCAATCATACGGTCAAAGATTGATTTTGCTAAAGGATGTTTTGCTACAAGCAACAAACCTTGTGTTCCTTTATCTAAACGATGGACATGCTCCGCATAAGTGCCGCCTTGCTCTTTAATATGAGCCATAACATGATTCATACAAGTGTGAGTATCGCGTGCATCATTTGGATGTGTCGACATACCTTTTGGTTTAGAAACGATCAAACAATGGTCATCTTCATAGACGACATCAATCGCACAAACCGGTGTAGGTTGATAATTGGATGCCGGAATAGGGAATGTAAATTTTATGATTGTCCCTACCTGTAGTGGATCATTCCATTGAATAGGCTCTCCGTCAATTGTTGTGATAGCCTTCGCCATTCGCAATTCATGGACTATCTTTTTACCAAGTCGCCAATGATTGCGTAATAAATCCTCGACTGTCAAATTATTCGTATTTATTTCATAGTGAAACATAAATCTTCCTCCGTAGAAAAGACCGTATTCCAATTGTAGAACACGGTCTCGTAATTAATTTGCTGTTTTAGCAGCCTTCATTACATAAAAGCTTGCCCCTGCAATTAAAATAAATGCAGTTAGCGCTAAAAATGGGATTGTGATAAAACCTAACCAGTTAATATATTGACCAGTACATGAAACAAGACCACAAGAAGGTGCAGTTTCAGCTAAAAAACTAAGCTTTTGAATACCATAATGGTAAAGTGATATACTGCCTCCCATAATGGCAAAAACAGCTGTTGTTACAGCAATACGTGCATTTTTTTGAATAAAGGCAATTGTTGTCATAATGACTATTGGATACATGAAAATTCGTTGGTACCAACACATTTTACAAGGTTCATAATGACGAATTTCAGAAAAGTATAAGGAACCCAGTGTTGCAACTACAGAGACAATCCAAATAAATAATAAGCCATTCTCCACTTTTTTAGACATATAAATTCTCTCCTTAGTATAACCATGTACTTGTTCGATTATAGTTGTTCTAGTTTTATATGTAAATTAACTTACCTAAAATAAGGAATATTTTCATATCAATTATGCCTTGGCATATTTCCGTGATATCCGCTAGAGGCTTTGTTGCCACATGAAGTGGCGTTCTTAGACTGAGTTCCTCTATTTCAGCGGATCTCTTTTGTACCATAGCGTCAGCAGCAGATGTTTGGACACCTGCTGAACGAAGCTAAAAAATTTCAGTCTAAAGTATGAATGGCTGAGGCAGACGTTCCAGACTTTGAAATGTTATCATTAAAATTAGTAATGCCAAAGAAGAGGTGTTTTTGTGAGGGACAATGATCATTCCAATATTGGTATTTTAAAAGAGATTGCAGAGTTATTAAACGAAGAAACTGAAATTGTGTCGATGTTAAAGGAAGCACTTGTGAAATTTTTAAATGGCACAAATTTTGAAACAGGCTGGATTTTTTTTATCGATGAAAAAGGGCGGTCAGAGCTTGTTGTCCATGTCAATTTACCAGAGGCACTGGAGTATAAAAATTGCCATTATTTAAAAAAGGGAGGCTGTTGGTGTGTTTCCCGCTATCGTAATGAGGAATTAAAAAAAGCCTCTAATATTATTGAATGTCAACGTATTGAAAGTGCAATTACAGCAAATGTTGGCGATCACGAGGGCATTACACATCATGCAACAGTGCCGCTTCAATCTGGACAAGAGCGTTTTGGTATCTTAAATGTTGCATCGAAGGATACCGTGCGTTTTTCAGAGGAAGAGCTAGCATTACTTGAATCGGTTGCATTTCAGATGGGATCAGCCATTAAGCGTATTTTACTGACTAAGCAGGAGCAGGAAATGGCACTTGTTAAGGAGCGCAATCGTCTAGCTCGAGATTTACATGATTCCGTGAATCAGCTACTTTTTTCGGTTACATTAACGGCGAGAGCGGGTATTGAAATGACAAACGATAGTGATGTGAAGGAAACGTTTAAGGAGATCCAGCACTTAACACAGGATGCCTTAACAGAAATGCGTGCTCTTATTTGGCAGCTCCGTCCAAAAGGATTAGAAAATGGTTTACTTGAAGCGATAAAAGTGTATGCTGAAATGCTTGGCCTGAAGCTTCATGTAACGGTTTCAGGTGTACTGCAATTTCCATCACGTATTGAAGAAACATTATTTCGGGTAGCCCAAGAAGCACTTAATAATGTTCGTCGTCATGCTGGTGTGCTAGAGGCAGCACTTTATATTACGGTTACTTCTACAGATATTTTACTTGTTATTCGTGATGAGGGACGAGGCTTCGTCATTGATAATAACACGAAGCTACTTTCGATAGGCTTGCAATCCATAAAGGATCGTGCAAAATCAGTTGGTGGCAAAGCTGACTGGGTTAGTGAAATTGGCAAAGGAACAGAGCTGTTAATCCGCTTGCCATATTAGGGGGGAAGAGTATGATACGTGTTTTAATCGCAGATGACCATCATGTAGTACGTCGGGGATTATTATTTTTCTTAAAAACACAGAAAGATATTGAAGTTGTAGGAGAAGCGAAAAATGGACTTGAGGCAGTAGCTTTAGCGGAAAGTATACAGCCAGATATTATACTCATGGACTTGGTAATGCCTGAGATGGATGGGATTCAAGCAACGAAGCGCATTAAAGCTAAGTTTCCACAAATAGAAATTCTAATGCTGACGAGCTTTTCAGACCGTGATCATGTAGTGCCAGCAATGGAGGCAGGAGCTGCAGGCTATCAGTTGAAAGATATTGAACCTGATGAGTTGGTATTGTCCATTCGTCGTATTATGAGAGGCGAAAATACATTACATCCAGAAGCAACGACAACCCTTGAAATGGACCGGCAAGAATCAATAAATGCACCTCATGTTATAAACCCACTAACACCTCGTGAACAGGATGTGCTTGCGGAGCTTACAAAAGGGAAAAGTAATCGAGAAATTGCTTCCTCTTTATTCGTTACAGAAAAAACTGTGAAAACTCATATTTCTAATATTTTCACAAAGCTACAAGTACAAGATCGTACGCAGGCTGCTCTTTATGCAGTGAAGCATGGGCTGACTGAGGGTAGTGGTGTATAAAAGTTAAAAAAGCTATTAGTCACGTCCGAAAAACAGGGGATAATAAACAACCATACCACATGCATATAAGTTGATTGGAGTGAAGTTTGGGCGACTCTAGGAAAGCGCCCACACCGGAACGGAAAACCACCCCAGGTGATAAGCTTGATGATTAAAAAATGACGAGTTCATAGGAGCTCGTCATTTTTTAATGAATTATTTTAAATCAAAAAATATTGATGGTATAAAAGTATATGAAGAAGAGGCCACGCCCCTTTGGAACATATAGGTAAGTACATAATTAAGTGCAGTGTCTTTATTGTTGAATAAAAACTTTGTTAGAAATATCAATTATTATAAAGTTAGATATGGAATTAGTAGGTATGCAAAGGACAAATAGAATTTATCGTAAAGGGGTACAAATATGAAATTAGAGCGTCTATTAACGATGACAATGATTTTAATAAATCGTAAAAAAGTGACAGCACAGGAGCTTGCCGATTTATTTAATGTGTCAGTTCGCACTATTTATCGAGATATTGAAACGTTGAGCTGTGCTGGGGTTCCTGTTATTAGCCAGCAGGGGGTTAATGGTGGGATTAGTTTAATTGATGGCTACCGTGTTGATAAGCAGGTGCTGACGAAGGAGGAGCTTACTTCACTTTCTATTGCCATTAAAAGTGCGCTAACAACATACGAGGATTCACATGCTGAAGCGGTGCTTGAAAAATTGACAGGTGTTGCGGATGAGAAAGTTAAACAATCTATCGATCAACTTTTTATTGACCTTAGTCCTTGGGGGCCGAATGTTATTTTTAAGGAACAGATTACGTTATTAAAAAATGCGATTGAGCACGGGCATCATATAAGCTTTACGTATTCCACTACACATGGTCGTATAACAAGACGATTATTAGAGCCACACACTTTAGTACAGAAGGGAAAAGTTTGGTATGTTTATGGCTATTGCACATTGAGAGAGGATTTTCGCTTATTTAAAATTTCTAGAATGAAGGATATAAAAAAAGAGAAGACGACATTCCAGCGCAAAGAAGTCAACTTGTCTGAACTCCCATGGGATAAGAAGTGGCACCGCCCTCAAAATATAGTAAACCTTACGTTATCTTTCGATTCTGCAATAACAACATTAGTAGAAGAATCATTTGGTGCTGAACATGTAGATAATGAAAGTTCAACTATTAATATTTCATTGCCTGAGGATGAATGGTTATATGGCTTTCTTCTTAGCTTTGGCCATCGCCTAAAAGTTTTAGAACCATCTCATATAAGTGAGATTGTGCTAAAACGAGCGCAGGAAATTGTTGAGTTATATAAAAAAAATTAACTTCTGCTCAATTGATGACATACAGATGTCAGGTTTCCTTTGTTATAGTCATAACAAATAGAACGAAGGGTGGATTTAAAAATGCAAAGTAATTGTCAAAGCTGTGGAATGCCATTAGTGGATGAGGCTTTACTTGGTACAGAAAAAGAAGGACACAAAAGTCAGGATTATTGCACATATTGTTATGAGTTAGGACAGTTTAAGCAGCCAAATCTAACAGTTCAAGAAATGGTTGAAATTTGTGTGCCGCATTTAAAGGAAGATGGTATGGCGGAAGAGGAAGCACACCAAATGATGACTTCTTTTTTACCAAGCTTAAAGAGATGGAGAAAGCATGATATTAAAGAACCGGTTGGGATGAATAAAGAATCATTTCAAATCGTAGGAATTTCAGCGCGAACAAGTAATGCGAATGAAATTACCTCCAAAGCAAAAATCCCACAATTATGGACGAACTTTTATCAACAAGATGTAACGGGACAAATAGCTAATGCAGTAAATCAAGTAACATATGGTCTGTATTCTGACTATGAAACAGATGTTAATGGAGAGTATTCGATTACACTTGGAGTGGAAGTTTTAGCTGCCGACGAAATTCTTGAAGGGATGGTCGTAAAAACAGTGCCAGCTGCAAAATATTTAGTTTTTACTTCTGACAAAGGCCCATTTGAAGAAGTTGTCGTAAAAGCATGGCAGGATGTTTGGGCTTGGTTCGCAAGCTCAGGTGTAGAGCGAACATACACAGGTGACTTTGAAATGTACGATGAACGATGTGCCAATCCACAAGAAGCTCAGGTCGATATTTATATTGCAATCAAATAATTAAACAAATTAAGCTTCCTATCTATAACGGATAGGAGGTTTTTGTTTGTATTAGGTACTTTTCTCATTTAAATATTGTGAAAGTATACATTTCTAGAATTATGTTTTGTATAATAAATTAATAATATTCTGAAATTTGTTAGGTGAGTGGTCACAAAGGAATTAAACTGAATGATGGTGACGAGTCATTAATTACTGTTAGAAGGGAGTAGTTATTTGGCTAAGAGAAGAGTAGGAGACATTGTAAGTGTTACATCGTTATTACCAGCGATAATAAGTGTTATTTTTTTCTTTTTAAAAAGAGGGCCCGATTTTGATATTTATTTTAGTATCACTTTGTTTAGCATTTTATCAATTATCGGTATTATATTTGCAGTAGTCTCTTTGATATTGTCTAAAAAAGGTTGGATCGGTCTAATCACAATGCTTTCTTCTTACAATTAGCAATGGGAATTGGTGAACCATAGTTAAAACCTAAACATTAAAAACAAGTCTCCTACTATCAATTAGTAGGAGACTTGTCGCCATTTGCTGGAGGAATTATTGCTATTTCTGGCTCAATATGCACGAGTACCTGGCAGAAGGAATTTTCATGATTAACGGTTTTTTCAATTTCCTCTGTGATTCGATGACTTTCAAAGACATTTAAGTAAGGATCGACGGTCACTGTTACGTCTATAAAATGCATATTGCCATGAGCTCGGCCTTTAAAGTCGATGAGCTCGATCACTCCTTCAACATTGCGAATTAATACGGATAATGTTTCGACCTCTTCAACATCAAAGGCATCTGTAAGGCTTTGAACTGCCTCCCAAAAGATTTCTACAGCTGTTTTAATAATAAGAAGTGCGACGAGAAGAGCTGTTATGGTATCTATAATAGGGAAGCCGAAAATTGCTCCAAAAATCCCGATGGCTGTACCGATACTGACAAGCGCATCTGAGCGATTATCATAGGCTGCAGCCTTAACAGCAGCGCTTTTTATTTTTTTGGACAGTGCCAAATTATAGCGATAAACAATATACATCACTACTGCACTACCGATTGCCACATAGGCTGTTAATAGCGAGGGCGCTGTGTCAGTTGGCTCCCATAGAGTTTTGATCGAAATGATGAGTACCTGTAAGCCAACAATTAACATGATGAACGATGCAACAAGTGAAGCAACAGTTTCAGCACGTAAATGTCCGTATTGATGATTGGAGTCAGGTGGTATTTGGGCAATACGTAATCCAATTAATACTGCAATGGATGCGATAATATCAGTAGTATTGTTAAGTCCATCTGCTTTTAATGCTTCTGATGTTCCTATATAGCCGATTGTCAGTTTTATTGAGCTCAGTATTATATATGTGCCGATGGATAACCATGCACCTTTTTCCCCTTGACGTAAATTTGTATAGAGCTCCATTTTGTTTCCTCCTAGCAAAACTTTCGGGCATTATAAAACGACCCCCTTCTCGAGTAAGGGAGTCGTTTTTTGCGTTTATATTTTATTTCAGTAGAAGCTCTTATAGGTTGTGAGCAAAATGCTGATTTTATTTATCGCTCAAATCAAATAAGCTCGATTTTTATCTTACCAAGGTAAATAAGATAAGGCTATTTATCTTATTTCAGCGCTTGTCCAAACGCAATTATGCCGAGGTATAATAAATTTTTAGTCAGCTATTAATCGTTGTCATTTGATAAATCACGTTCAGGTAATTTCAGAACCTCTAAGTATAAAATATGGTGACCATCTAATTCTTTTGCGATAAATTCATAACCTTGTTCTTCAATACTATCTCCTTCGACCGCATCAAAGCGCATTGTCATGAACCAACCACCGATTGTATCAATATCATCATCTTCTATGTCAGTACCTAGCATATCATTCACGTTTTCTACTAGCATCTTCGCATCTAAAATATAGTGATCTTCTGCAATTTCCTGAACCTCTGGAATTTCATCTTCATCGAACTCATCTTGAATGTCGCCGACAATTTCCTCAATAATATCTTCAATCGTAACTAGTCCAGATGTTCCGCCATATTCATCCATTAAAATGGCCATATGAATGCGTTCACGCTGTATTTTTAGTAATAAATCGTTAATTTGCGTTGTCTCCATTACGCGAATAATTGGCTGCATATAGTCAATCACTAGCTTATCACCATTTGCTGGGTCTTTAATGTAAGCAGTTAATAAATGCTTCATATTGACTAAGCCGATAATATGGTCTTTGTCACCATCGATAATTGGGTAACGGGTATATTGCTCAACGCCAATTAAATCGAAAACTTCTCTAATCGTTAGTTCTTTTTCAATACCGACGATTTCAGTACGTGGGACCATGATTTCTTTCGCAAGACGATCAGAGAACTCAAAAATACTGTTCACATATTCATATTCTGAAGTATTAATTTCTCCACCCTTTAAACTATCCGACAAAATCATACGTAACTCTTCTTCAGTATGGGCTACTTCTGATTCTGACATCATTTTTAAGCCGAAAAGGCCAGTTAAGCCACGTGCAGATCCATTTAACAGCTTAATGATTGGATACGTAATGTTGTGGAATATAATTAATGGGCCAGAAAGGTTTAATGTTACAAATTCTGCTTTTTGGATGGCAAGTGTTTTTGGCGCCAATTCCCCCATAACTACATGCATAAACGTTACAATTGAGAATGCAAGTATAAATGAAAGGACAGTAGTAAAATTTTCACTCAAATTTAGAAATTCAAACACTGGATTCAAAATAATCTTAAATGTAGGTTCACCAAGCCAACCTAGACCTAAAGCAGTGATCGTAATACCTAATTGGCATGCAGATAAGTATTCATCTAAATCTGAAATTACACGTTTTGCATTTTTTGCTTTTTTATTGCCTTCTGCAAGCAATTGATCAATACGTGTAGATCTTACTTTAACGATTGCAAATTCAGTTGCAACGAAAAATCCTGTCATTATTATTAGTAGGGCAAATGCCGCCAACCTTATGGTTATTTCCATTATGTCTCCGTCCAAATAATTCCTTTGTCCCCGCCCGAATGAGGGAGGTAAACAAAGTGTACACCTCCTATGATTTTAAAAAATTGTTGAATGATTTAATCATAAAATATTTACATGCAAAACACAAATATTGACAACAATTTTTTTTACTTCTTTTAGCGGGTGTCCAAACATCCACTGAATTCACTCTAAGAACGCCACGTCTTGTGGCAATTTATCTGTAGTGAAAGTCAAATTGAAAAAATTAAACATTTTCAAACACCAAAAGATTGAAAATAGAAATTTTGTATGCTAACTTTAAATGTAGCAAAGAAGATAGTTTGTTTAGAGAAAGAAGCATTTACATCTCATATAAAACGACACGTCAAAAATCTCAAGAGAGCTAAACTTGCGGATTTTTTTAAATGAATTATTTTTAATAGCAACAAAAAGGAGCCGCCTCATTCATATGAGGTGGCTCCTTTGTACTGTTGAAAATAAAATAGATGGTGTCATAGTATCGCTCTTCGGCAAAGCAAGGGGTTGATTTCCGTTCCGGCTGGGCGCTTTCCTGGGGGCGTCCGATGAGCCGCTTGGGCCAACACGATGTTGGTCACGAAGGCGTTGTCACAGGACGTGATGGTTTTAGCCTTCGTTCCTCTGCCTGCTCGCTCCATGGTCTCATCTGTGACGCTGTTCCCCAAGGAGTCGCCCAGTCTCCACTCCAATCAACCATTCTCATAAGATATGTTTTCTGGCATATCACTAGCATTTATAGAGATAAAACGAAACTTCAGCAATGTTTGTGCGAAAGCTAAAATTTTTTTCAACAAAAAAGGGGCCATTTTCATTTATATGAGATGGCTCCTTCTACTTTAATTATTTATTTTTGTTGAAAACGTAATTTTAAGCACGCTTTTTCCACATCGTGAAGCGTTTCTTTAAAGGGTATTTCACCTGAGTAAAGTGCAATTGTAACAGGTGCTTTTTCTGTTATGCCTTGCTGTGTAAAAATATAATTTTTGCCCTTATATGTTAAATATATATTTTTTACAGATCTTTTTCCGAAAGTACTAGTAGATGAATTGAAAAATCCTTTTAATTGACTGCAATATTCATTGTAGAAATCACCTTTAAAGCCAGAAAGAGTCTCGAATTTTTTACTATCAATAGCTTCAGCCTCATTCGCTAACTCAAAAATTTTAGCGGAAAATTCGGAAAAAACTTCTTTTACTTTTGCACGAATTAATGCTTTTGAATTATAACTGTTTAAGTCATCAGAAAGAGTGACTTTACTCATTGAAATAGCCTCCTGCATAAAAAACCTTTAATACTTGATAACATAAATGTATAAGAAAAATAAGGGAATTTCAATATACATAGACAATATTAAGATAATAGCAGTGCTAAAATTAGTAAAAAATAGGTGTTTTTAAGCAATGTTAGTTCAGGAAAATACTACTTTATCTTTATTCAGAAATGATTTGTGAAAGTGAAGCGACAGCTACGATTACCCAAGGCGAAATTGATCAGTCGTAAACATGGTACAACATAAGCTCGTGAATCATTTTTTTTACATCCTCTTCGTTTGGAGGGATAGCTCCATTCCATTGTATAACGCCATCTTTTAAGTACTCCGCTGAGTAACGTTCACGTTGATAAAAAAACGAAATAGACCAACCTGGAAGCTGAGAATTTTCAAATAATGGCTTAAAGCTAAAATGCTGAATCATAACCAAACCCCATTTCTTATATATGTAATTAATATTATTCAAGGATAGTGGTAATTTTGCAACTATTCACTTTACGAATGCTTTGTGAGTAGCTATGTATATGCTTAGACATAATATTAACGTGTGGTTGATTTCCGTTCTGACTAAGCACCTTCCTGGAGTCGCCAAGTCTTTATTTAATACATGGCATAATTGGCAATGGACTATCTGTCTCCATGGGAAAATGAGTAGCCTAGAGCGGAAATCAATATTTTAAAATTAATAAAGATGGATAAAAATAGTTAATCTAATAGAGGGAATTTCTTTCGTAGAAAATCATTGCTCTGCTATAATTAGTGCAGCAGGCGACAAAATACGCCAATAGTGAATACAATTGAAATGAGAGGATACTAATGGATAATTTTCTAGTTACATTAATATTTATGGCAGTTATCGGTGCTGCAATCGGTGGTGTAACGAATCACCTAGCTATAAAAATGCTTTTCCGACCACATAAAGCTATTTATATTAAAAATTGGCGCGTGCCATTTACACCAGGTCTTATTCCGAAACGCCGTGACGAATTAGCAAAGCAACTTGGGCTAACGGTTGTGAATTATTTATTAACACCTGAAACTTTTAGAAAGAAATTTTTCTCAAAGGATATTCAGGAAAAGGTAGAACAGTTTGTACAAACAAAGGTAGAAGAAACGATTTTTACAAATGATAAAACAATTCAAGATTGGCTATCATTAGCTGGGTTTTCCAATATGCCAGCAACAATTGAACAAAAAGTAGAAGCAATTGTTGAGGGACAATTTGAATCAGTTAAGAATACACTATCAACGAAATCAATTCGTACACTATTATCAGCAGATATTCAAAATACAATTGATGCAAAGATACCAGTAGCGGTTGATCATATTTTAGAAAAGGGTGAGGATTATTTTTTATCACCTGAGGGAGAACTGACAATTAAGGCGATGATTGATGACTTCTTATCGTCAAAAGGATCACTTGGTGGAATGATTAATATGTTTTTAGGTGATTCTTCGTCGCTCATGTCGAAGGTTCAGCGTGAGCTTATAAAATTTTTACAGAAACCTGGAACATCAGCATTATTAACGAAAATTTTTACTCAGGAATTTGAGAAATTAAAAGATCGCCCAGCAATGGATTTCTTACAGGATATTCGTTTTGAACAAATATTATCGAATTTGCAAACTTACGTAAAAGAACAATTAGCAGTTGAAGAGCGCTTAAATTATCCTATTTCACATTACTGGCCAGAAGGTAATTCATGGATGAAGGAAACAGTTATTCCACAAGCCATTGAAAAAGCTTTTGTAAAAGCTGAAGAGAAATTAGAAGATGTGTTGGAACGCTTAAATTTACAAGAAGTAGTACGTGAGCAGGTTGATTCTTTCCCTGTAGAGAAATTAGAGGAACTTGTACTAGGTATTTCAAAGCGAGAGTTTAAAATGATTACAGTACTTGGTGCAGTTCTAGGTGGATTGATTGGGATTGTGCAAGGGTTAATTGTTTACTTTATTTAAAAAGGAGAATTATGTTTATGATTAATATTTACAATGAAATTAATGCGTTAGAGGGAACTTTTCGTAAAACACCTGAATTTGAAGCGTTGAAAGAAGCAGTGGCTGCTGTTAAGCAAGATGAAGAGGCATTAAATTTATTCAAAAGTTTCCGTAAGGTTCAAATTGACCTACAGAAAAAGCAATTAACTGGCGAAGATATTTTGGAAGATGAGCTTGTCTACGCGCAAAAAACTGCACAGCTTGCACAACAAAATGCAAAAATTTCAGCAATGCTTGAGGCAGAAATGAAGTTAAGTAAGATCATTGAAGAGGTAAACCGCATTTTAATAAAACCTATTCAAGCATTGTATGAAGAATTTTAATTCTAAGTAGAACATCCAAGCGGCGCTAAATGGTGAAGTTCAATAACTTAGCAACAAAACAACATGTTCTATAGTCGAAACGAGAGTCCTGATTAAACAGCTTTCTTAGGCATAAAAATACTAATAGTTGCACATATAACAAGTAAGAAGAAAAACGTGTTTCCGCAAGCCGGAGCACGTTTTCAATTTATGGCTCAATATCATTGGAGGTTATACTATGCATGTAATTATTGAATGGACCTATAAAGCGCAAAAGGGTGCAGAAACTGTTTTGCGCTCAGAAGAAATGCCTGCAGCTCAAGCATTACTACTTGCAGAAGACATGGAGCGAACAGGGAGAGTAAAATCACTGCATTGTGTCGATCGACAGGATACAAATTGGTCTTTAAAGGAACTCAAGGCATATTTAAAGGAAATTGACACTGAGCCACACAATATTACGGTCTATTTTGATGGGGGCTTTGATCGAGGTACAAATCAATCGGGGCTAGGCTGTGTGATTTATTATGAGCAAAATGGCAAGCCATATCGATTAAGACAAAATTCCTTTTCATCAGAGCTTAAATCCAACAATGAGGCAGAATACGCAGCACTTTATTTGGGGTTAGTCGAGCTTGAGCTATTGAATGTTCACCATTTGCCCGTTTGTTTCACTGGTGATTCCCAAGTTGTTATCAATCAATTGAGTGGGGAATGGCCAGCACTTGAAAAGAATTTATCTAGCTGGGCCGATAAAATTGATGCAAAGCTAGAGGAACTTAGTATCCAGCCAGAGTACAAGCTAATATCACGTAAAGATAATTCAGAAGCCGATCGCCTTGCAACTCAAGCATTAAACGGTATTGATATTACAGGATTAAGGGAAATGGTAAAGGAATAAGTATAAGACACTTCAAAAAAAATCACCAGTATTTATGAACTGCGCCCCGCTTGTTAGACACACCATCTAACAAGTGGAGGTGCAGTTTTTTTGTCTAAATTTACTACAGAAGAAAAATTACAAGGGTGTAAACAAGAAATCAACTCTAAGCACTGGTGATAGTCCGATTATTAACTTACTGTTGAAATAATATCCAATTACTCTGTTTGTTATTGTAAATTTTCAAAGATGTTAATGGCAGATAGTTTTATCGCAAATTTTCCAGTTTTAAATGAAACTTTTACCATTCTAAAACTACTACTACTATGAACCTAATAATAAGGAGAGATATTATGAACATGAAAAAATTTGCACCTGCGGCAATGACAGCATTATTATTTGGAAGTGTAGTAATACCAGTTGCTTCGGCAAAAGAAAATTCGACAGAGACAGAACAGCAATTACCACAAATTCAAATTGATCCTGTTCACATTTTCAATACTACTAATGGAACAGTTGAAAAGGTCAATTCTGGTGAGAAAATTACATATTTCACAGTAAAAGATGGCGAGCAAACAAACATTTTAGAGATAACAAAAGATACACTGGTTTTCGATAATACAGGTAAAAAAGTTGAACTTAAAGAAGGGGATAAAATTGTAGCTTATACATTTGCAAACAAGCCACAGAAATTAATTTATCCACCACAATTCAATCCCGATGTTGTCATTGTTGAAACTAAGGAAGCTGGATTTGTTGAAGTTGATTACTTCTTTGAGAACTTAACCAATACGTATGAAATGTTAAAATTAAACATTGGTGAAAACACAGAGCTTTTAAATACGAAGGGAGAGAAAGTTTCTGCTAAAGATTTAAAAGAGAAGAACTTAGTTGTTTTCTATACAGTTTCAACGAAGAGTATCCCAGCTCAAACAACACCTTCGAAAGTAATTGTCCTTGATGAAGAATCAGGAAATACAACAGAAAATACTGTAGATGCAGAGAGAGCAGAAATAATCGCTACAGATTATTATGAAGTCGATGGCACAAAGATGGTTCCATTGCGTTTGATTGCCGAAAAGCTTGGCTATAAAGTGGAGTCAACAGGTAAAGGTGCAATTGTATCGAAAGGTAATTTATCTTACACAATTACTCGTGGAGAAAAAATGTTTGGTTATAACAAAGCATTACGTCCACTTCATGCAGCCCCAGCTTTGTTAGAAGGTAAAACATATGTACCAGTTGAATTTGTAGAGGAATACTTAAAATAATTCAAAAAATCCCTGTAAAGGTAGTATTGCCTTTATAGGGATTTTTTTAAAATTTTAATCCGAATATTACAGTCACGGGAAACTTGGGAGAACGAACAGCGTCTTAATCAGAATTAGCTTGTGCTTAGGCCAGTATATGGGCAGACACGATGTCGGCATTTCGGTAATACGGATGTTTGGATACACGCTGAAAGAAGTTAAACAGAATGTTCTGTTATTATTTGTGGCTTTGCTTAACGTTATAAAAATTTGTTAAACTATTGGTGCTGTAATTTTTAACTTCTTACAGCAAATGTTTTATGTAGCGAAAGCAAAGCGTCAGCTACAGAAGTCTCCCACTTATATAGGTGGTGAGATGAATGAGAATTTAAGCTGTTTTTCAGAGGGTGTCCAAACGCCCGCTGAAAGATAGGAACTCAGTCTAAGAACGCCACGTCCTGTGGCAACGACTGAGTGACCAACTTCGTGTTGGCCCAAAGCCTCCGGCGGATGTCATGGAATCGGAAAGGAGTTCTTTGTGCAAGCACAAAGCCGATTCCAGACGCAATTATGCCAAGGCAAAATTGATGAGAAAAGAGCGAAGAAAATGAAAATTATTCACATAGATCAAAAATATCCTGAGGATTGGATTCGCGTATTAAATCATATTGCGAATTTATTTTTCGAGGATTCAAAGTTAAAAGTAGAGTCTGAAGGAACAGATATGACAGTGTCATTCGAATATAACGTTGGGGATGATTTCTCAATATCTACAAGAGCTGTTCTAGAGGTAGACGGTAAGCGTTATACGAATGATTACCGTATTCAATACGAATCTGGGGCTGAAGGACGTGAATTAAATATTCGTATTAAGCGTGCTTTGTCTCACGTTTTTTTAGATGTGCTAGAGCAACATACTGGAATGCATCAGCAGTGGGGAATTTTAACGGGGGTGCGTCCAACTAAGCTTTACCATAAATTCCGAAAGGCTGGGAAGAGAGAGGAAGAAATTGCAGATATTCTTATTCGTGATTTCCGTCTGTCAGAAGAAAAGGTAGCGCTACTAAAAGAAATAGTGGCTCGCCAGTTAGTGACGATTCCTGATATAGATGAAATCGGGAAAGAAATAAGTATTTATATCGGCATTCCTTTTTGCCCGACTAAATGTGCCTATTGCACGTTCCCAGCCTATGCGATTGGCAGCAATCGCAAACAAGGGCGTGTTACTACATTTTTAGATGGGCTGCATATTGAATTACGTGAAATGGGGAAATGGCTGAAGGATAACAATATGAAAATCACGTCCATTTACTGGGGTGGAGGTACACCGACGTCTATCGAGGCGCATGAAATGGATGCACTCTACCAGACGATGCATGAATCCTTCCCGCATCCTGAAACAATCCGTGAAGTAACTGTCGAAGCGGGCAGACCTGATACGATTACGCCTGAAAAACTAGAAGTGTTAAAAAAATGGGGCATTGACCGAATAAGTGTTAATCCACAATCATATACAGATGAAACACTTAAGGCAATTGGTCGTCATCATACGGTACAAGAAACAATTGATAAGTTTTGGTTAGCGCGTGAATCAGGTATGAATAATATTAATATGGATTTAATTATTGGTTTACCAAATGAAGGAATTGAGGAGTTCCAGCATTCATTAGATGAATCTGGAAAAATGCAGCCTGAATCGCTAACGGTACACACATTATCATTTAAGCGTGCATCAGAAATGACGCGTAATAAGGATAAGTACAAGGTGGCAGACCGTGATACTGTTGCACAAATGATGCATATGGCTCAGGTATGGACGAAGGAAAATGATTATGTACCATACTATTTATACCGTCAAAAAAATATTTTAGGCAATTTAGAAAATGTCGGCTACAGTAAAGCTGGCGAAGAAAGTATCTATAATATTGTCATCATGGAAGAAGTACAGACAATTTTAGGGATTGGCTGTGGAGCATCCTCTAAATTTGTTCATCCTGAAACAGGGAAAATTACACAGTTCCATAATCCAAAGGATCCGGCTGCCTACATCATGACGTTTGAAGAGGCAATCGGTAAAAAAATCGAGTTTTTAGACGAATTATATAAGGCATAAAAATGATGGCAATCTGACTTGATGTTCAGATTGCCTCTTTTATTCCGATAAATCGTGATAATGTTCCGATAAACCTGGAAAACATTCCGATAAAACCACACATTGTTCCGATAAAATAAAAAAACATTCCGATAAATTCTCAGGAAATATTTTAAGCAGAATTTTATAATGATTATAAGCGCCTAACTTAAATAAGTGGAGGTATACAATGAAAGTCGTTATTAGTCCAGATTCCTATAAGGGGACTTTGTCGGCCATCGAGGTGGCTAATGCAATGCAAGCAGGAATCTTAGATGTTGATCCATCGATTGAAACCGTCATTTTACCAGTAGCAGACGGTGGAGAAGGTACACTAGAATCACTTGTTGCCTCAACAAATGGTCGATATATTTTGCATTATGTGCTTGACCCAATAGGGAGAGTAATTGAAGCGAAATATGGTGTTCTCGGTGATAATGAAACATGTGTAATAGAAATGGCCCAAGCATCCGGTATTATGCTATTGCAAGACGGAGAAAAAAATCCTGAGCTTGCATCAACGTATGGAACGGGACAGCTTATAAAGGCTGCTCTTGATGAAGGATTTAGGAAGTTTATTATCGGAATTGGTGGCAGTGCTACAAATGATGCTGGTGTAGGTATGTTAAAGGCACTTGGACTGCAATTAAAAAAAGAAGACGGTACTTTAATTTCTGATGGGGTGTCATCACTATTAGATTTAGCTTCAATTGATGTCAGTCAGCTAGATCCCCGAATAGCTGAAGCAACATTTATTATTGCCTGTGATGTTGATAATCCATTGATTGGAGAGAGCGGGGCAACAGCTATTTTTGGTCCTCAAAAAGGTGTGAAAAAGCATCAAATTGCCTTTTTTGATAGCTGCATAAAACAGTTTGCAGACATTGTAGAAAAGCAATTTAATATCCGACTGCACGACTACAAAGGAGCGGGTGCTGCAGGGGGATTGGGAGGAGCGTTAATAGCTTTTCTAAACGGCAGTTTTCATGCAGGTATTGAGATTGTGATTGAAGCAGTACAGTTAAAAAAGCATTTAGAAGGTGCTGAGTTTGTTATTACAGGTGAAGGAAAATCGGATCGTCAAACATTACATGGGAAAGCTCCCTTAGGGGTGGCGAAGGCTGCAACAATAGCGAATGTACAGGCTGTCTTATTGTCAGGGGCAATAGATGAAAATGATAAACCTGCGTTGCTCGAACATTTTACCGCTGTTGAATCATTAGTAGATGAAAATATTAGTGTTCAGCAGGCAATGCAAGAACCTTATTATTTTATTCGCGTGAAAACAAAAAGGATCTTTGAGTCTTACCTGCAAATGGGAAAGGATTAATGCCAGAACAATGATAGGTACGGTAGAGAGCAGCCCATGGTTAGCTCTCTTTTTTATATAATAGAAAAATAGAAAAAAAGTAAGTAGAAAGCGTCCAGCCGGAACGGAAATCACTCCCACGTTATGGTGATGAGCCTATATTTAACCGGCCAAATTGAGACGAAAATACCTAAAACGCTATGCTAAATATTTTGAATATATGCTAAAATAATTATATTAATAGGAAGCTAGGAGCTGACACAATGTCAATTAACACAATTATTTTTGATTTAGATGATACGCTATTATGGGATAAAAAATCCGTCAAAACAGCATTTGAGAAAACATGTGAATATGCAGCAACAATATATAATGTAAATCCGGCTGAGCTAGAGGAAGCTGTTCGTAAAGAAGCGCGTGCACTTTACGAAGGCTATGAAACGTATGATTATACGGTGTTAATTGGCATTAACCCATTCGAAGGCCTTTGGGGAACATTCGACGATCCAACAGATTCTTTCCAAAAAATGAAAAATATCGTGCCAGGCTATCGTACAGAAGCATGGACAAAAGGCTTAGCAGCTCTTGGTATTGATGATGCACAACTAGGGGCGGAGCTAGGGGAGCGTTTTGTGGCAGAGCGTAAAGTATCTCCATTCTTATATGAAGATACTTTTGAGGTGCTAGATAAGCTGAAAGGAAAGTATCAACTCGTATTACTGACAAATGGAGCACCAAGTTTACAAAATTTGAAGCTAGAAATAACACCAGAAATCGCACCGTATTTTGACCATATAATTATCTCTGGGGACTTTGGTAAAGGAAAACCAGATGCCTCTATTTTCGAGTATGTAATGGAGAAAGCAGGTATTACAGCAGACGATGCGATCATGGTTGGAGATAATCTAAATACTGATATTTTAGGCTCATCTCGTGTTGGTATGCGCAACGTTTGGATTAATCGTGAAAACAATGTACCAAATGGTGTTGTTACTCCAACATATGAGGTTGATTCTTTAACTGCATTATTAGAACTGGTAAATAAGCTGTAAGTAAAAAAGTACTGATTCATGAAAGAATCAGTACTTTTTTGTTTTTTGAAGTATATCGAAAAACTTTACAATCATTTTAAAAAAAGCTCATCACCGTAAAATAGAGTTGATTGCCGTTTCCAACTAGGCGCTTTCCTCGCGAGGCTCGCTCCAGGGTCTCATCTGTGATGATGAGACCAAATTGTTTTTAGTTCGAATCGCAAAAGTAAAACCGCATGAAATCAAAGTTTTTAATTTGATTTCATGCGGTTTATTAATTTTTATAGAATTTTACCCAGCCTATATAAATCAATATATTATAGGTTAATAGCTTTTACTTCATCAATATTTTCAAGCTTTGCAACGAATGTTAAATCTTCTTCTGTTACAGCATTGTCGATTGTTAGCATCATGACAGCTGTACCGCCAACTTGTGCACGACCAACTTGCATTGTTGCGATGTTTACATCTTTTTCTGCTAGCTTTGTAGCTACGCGGCCGATTGCACCTGGTTTGTCAGTATTTTTAATGTAAAGAAGGTGACCTTGTGGAATAACGTCAACAACATAGTCTTCTACTTTAACGATACGTGCACCTAAACCATTTAATAATGTACCAGCAACTGTGTGTGTTTCGTTTACTGTTTTAATTTCAATCGTAATTAAGCTAGTGAAGCCTTTAGCAGTTGTTGTTTTATGCTCATTAATTTTCATGCCGATTCGTTCAGATAGGTAGCGAGCATTTACATCATTAACATGATTACCGTGGTTTTTAGCTAATAAGCCTTTTAACGCGTTTGACGTTAATGGACGTACATCATAATTTGCTACTTCACCAGCATAAGATAAGTTGATTTCTTTTACAGGCTCAGTTGTAAGTTGAGATAAGAATGAACCTAGTTTTTCAGCTAATTCAAAGAAAGGCTCGACTTGTGCAAGTAACTCTTTTGGAATAGATGGCATGTTTACTGGGTTAGTTACAGTACCTGTTTTATAGAATTTAATGATGTCGTTTGAAACGTCAACAGCAACTGACTCTTGTGCTTCAATTGTAGATGCACCTAGGTGAGGTGTTGCGATTACTTGTGGTAAAGTAAGTAGCTTGTGATCTGTTGCTGGTTCAGATACGAATACGTCAAGAGCAGCACCCGCTACTTTACCTTCTACGATTGCATCGTATAAATCGTCCTCATTGATAATACCGCCACGTGCACAGTTAATGATACGTACGCCATCTTTCATCATAGCGAATTTTTCTTTGTTAATAAGATTGCGTGTTTCAGGAAGAAGTGGCGTGTGTACTGTAATGAAATCTGCAGTTGCACAAATTTCTTCAACTGTTGATTTTGTTACCCCTAACTCTTTAGCGCGTTCATCTGTTAGGAATGGATCGTATGCCATAACGTTCATGCGTTGACCTTTTGCACGATAAGCAACTTCAACACCGATACGACCGAAGCCTACAACACCTAAAGTTTTATTTTTAAGCTCAACTCCAACATAAGATTTACGATCCCATTTACCGTTTTTAAGTGTATTGAATGCTTGTGGGATGTGACGAGCAAGTGAAGTCATCATTGCAATAGTGTGCTCAGCAGCAGAGTTAGTGTTGCCGTCTGGTGCATTTACTACGATAATGCCATGTTCAGTTGCAGCAGTTAGATCAATGTTGTCTACACCAACTCCAGCACGTCCGATAAGTTTTAAGTTTTTAGCCGCTTCAATTACTTCGCGTGTTACCGTTGTTTGAGAACGTACTAGTAAAACATCTACATCCGCAATTTTTGCGATTAATTCTTCTGGTGCAAGACCAGTATCAACGATGATATTTAAGTCTAAATCTTGTTCTTGTCGTAATGGGAAAATACCATCTTCACTTAGTGGATCAGCGATGAATACGTTAATTGTTTTAGTTGCAGTAGTCATTTGAGTAGTCATTTGTAATTAGCTCCTTTTAATTAAAAAATGTTAGTGTTCTTTATATACAAAACAGTCTGAATTTTGTAGAGATAGTACATCTTACAGCATATACAAATCTCCTTTTACAAAATGAAGATAAAAAAAGCCCTCCGCGCCTTACAAACACAGATATTGTGTTGTAAGGGGCGAAAGGCTGAAAAAACATTGGTTCGCGGTACCACCCTTAATCACTGCTTGAAAGATTTCTAGCAGTCTTAGCTATATGCGTAACGTGCATGTGACGGATAAGCTTACTTTGGAGATGTTCGGCTTATCTATTCAGGAGTGGAACTATTATCGTAGAAATCACTGATTTACACCAACCATCAGCTCTCTTTGGATTTTCTCGCGACTAGCGTGTCTCCGTCGTTATATTTCCGTGTGATTTAATTGTTAACATCATAATCCTTATTGTTCACCTTTGTCAACAATATTTCTAAAAAAGATTAAAAATATAGACTTAGGAAGTCTGAGAATCATCTAAAAACGAACATTAAGTTGTTTGGTTGTGATTATCGTTCGTATTCCTAGAAAGGACAATGAAAGCGCTATCGATAGATGTTAAGTCAGAATACATGGGCGTTTAACAAATATTTGAGGTAGAAAATTATATGGGAAAATACTGGTATTAAATGGATTGTGTGAATGGGAACTTTCTTTGTTTAGTGGAGGAAAGCGAACATTTTTTCTTGTCACATTTTTGTCAAATTTACAATGTGTAGAAGGTAAACGATCCGTTGGAGAAGAATGTAAGTAATGAAAGATTGATTTTTAGGGGGGATTGAATGATGTATGATGTAGCAATTGTCGGTGCAGGACTGGCAGGATTAGTAGCTGCCTGTGAGTTAGCGGATGCAAAGAAAAAAATTGTTTTAGTAGATCAAGAACCTGAAAATTCAATGGGAGGACAGGCATTCTGGTCCTTTGGCGGTATATTTTTAGTAAATTCACCCGAGCAAAGAAGGCTTGGTATTAAGGATAGTAAAGAGCTAGCATGGCAAGATTGGCAAGGAACGGCCGGCTTTGATCGCTTGGAGGATGAAGATTCGTGGGCGTATAAATGGGCCAAGGCTTATGTAGATTTTGCAGCTGGTGAAAAATATAGTTGGTTAAAGTCTAAGGGTATTAAGTTTTTCCCTGTCGTCGGTTGGGCAGAACGTGGGGGATCATTAGCAGGAGGTCACGGAAATTCGGTGCCTAGATTTCATATTGTTTGGGGAACTGGACCAGGTATTGTAAAGCCTTTTGCTGAAAAAGTGAAAAAGGCCATAAAGGATGGATATATAGATTATAAACCAAGACATCGTGTAGATGAGTTTATTCAACAAGATGGCAGGATTACAGGGATTAGTGGAACAGTTTTGGCTCAAAGCTATGCAACTCGCGGTGAAAAAAGCTCTAGGTTAGGCATTGGAGAATTTTCTTATAAAGCGGGGGCGGTTATCGTGGCGAGCGGTGGGATAGGTGCAAATTTTGATTTAATCAGAAAAAATTGGCCTGCTCGACTTGGTACACCACCTAAAAATATGGTCAGTGGTGTACCTGCTTATGTAGATGGCAGAATGTTAGAAATTACTGAACATGCGGGGGGACGTATCGTTAATCGAGACCGCATGTGGCATTATACAGAAGGCTTAAAAAATTGGGACCCTATTTGGCCAAATCACGGCATTCGAATTTTACCTGGCCCTTCATCATTATGGTTTGATGCAGAAGGAAATCGATTTGGAGCACCAAATTTTCCTGGTTTTGATACGTTAAGTACATTAGAGGCAATTCAAAAAACAGGTTATGATTATTCGTGGTTTATTTTAACTGAAAAAATTATTGAAAAAGAATTTGCATTATCTGGCTCTGAACAAAATCCTGATTTAACAAATAAAAGTATTAGCGATGTTCTTAAACGTGTTTTGCCAGGAGCACCAGGTCCAATTCAGGCATTTAAAAATCATGGAGAGGATTTTGTTATTGCTAATGATTTAAAGGAGTTAGTTGAAGGAATGAATAAGTTGGCTGGCAATGATCTTCTTGATTTTATCAAAATAAAAGAGCAAATTTTAGCAAGAGATCGTGAAATGGACAATAAATTTACAAAGGACTTACAGGTTAATGCTATCCATGGTGCAAGAAACTATGTTGGTGATAAATTTGTGCGTGTTGCGAAGCCCCATAAAATATTAGATCCCCGAAATTGGCCACTAATTGCGGTCCGTTTAAATATTTTAACGCGTAAAACATTAGGGGGCTTACAGACAAATTTGAATGGTGCTGTGTTAGGGATAGATGGTCAGCCTATACAGGGTTTATTTGCAGCTGGGGAAGTTAGTGGTTTTGGTGGTGGCGGTGTACACGGTTATCGTGCTTTAGAAGGGACTTTTGTTGGTGGTTGTTTATTTAGTGGTCGACAGGTAGGGCGTTACTTGGCAAAAGGACAATGAAGCCAAATTTAAGTGCGATTTAGAAAGCCATAGAGAGAGGGAAAAATCGCTCGGGTACTAAAAATATCTGCTCAGGTGAACGCACGATCACTCGCCATTTACAGACAAGGAAGAGTAACTCGAAAAAAAGAGCATCATCTCAATGGATGATGCTCTTTTTTCTTATAAAGAGGAATTTTGAACTTCAGCGATTTTAGCGATTTGTTCCTCAATCTGCTCTTTTGTCCAACCATTCTCTTCAACAAAGAAGTTGCGTTCTGCGCGGCGGCATTCGTCTGAACAGCTACGCATATAGAAGGACTCATGCTTTTCCTCGCAAAGCATTAATTTATGGCATTCAGGATTTGCGCAGTTTGTATAACGTTCTGTCGGTTCACCAGTGAAGAAATCCTTGCCGACAATCACATGCTCAACCTGATTAATCGGTACACTACGACGTCGATCAAAGACAAACATTTGTCCATCCCATAGTTGACCTTTTACCTCAGGGTCTTTAGCATACGTTGCAATTCCACCGTGTAACTGACCAACACTTTCTCCATAGCCTTCACGTTTTAACCAGCCAGAGAATTTTTCACAGCGAATACCACCTGTGCAGTAAGTTAAAATTTTCTTATCAGCAAAATTTTCTTTATGAGCTTCCATCCAAGCAGGTAGGTCACGGAAGTTTTCAATATCTGGACGCACGGCACCACGGAAATGACCAAGGTCATATTCATAATCATTACGCGCATCAATAATTACCGTATTATCCTCTTGCATACGTTCCATAAATTCTTTTGGAGATAAATAATCTCCTGTTATTTCTAAAGGATTAATATCATCATTCAAACCAAGGTGTACAATCTCTCTACGAGGGCGCACATGCATTTTTTTAAAGGCATGTCCTTCAGTTTCATCAATTTTCCACATAATATCGCTAAAACGAGGGTCTGCCTTCATATGATTCATGTACGCATCAGTTTGCTCGATCGTACCTGAAACCGTTCCATTAATCCCCTCATATCCAACTAAAATACGACCAAGAAGCCCGATTTCTTGACAAACTGCTAAATGTTCCTCTGCGAATGCCTCAGGGTCTTCAATAGCTATATATTTATAATAAAGTAATACACGATAGTCTTTCTGTGTCACAATTATTAACCACCTTTAAATCAATGTTCGTCCTTAAATATAGCATATCAATTGCTATTTTGCGTAGGATAGAAGGAGTTTTCTAAAAAAACACGAATAGTACATAGTGAATGACTATTCATATCTGGGGGTGTTGGGATGGAATTTTCAACGATTACATTAGAAAAATTAGAACGACGAGCAACATTAACATTAAATCGACCACATGCAATGAATGCCATGGACGATGTGATGATGCGTGAACTAGCAGAATGCTTTGAAGCACTACAGCAAGAGCAAGAAATACAAGTTCTCGTTATTCGCGGGGAAGGAAAAGTCTTTTCTGCAGGTGGCGATATTAAAGCGATGCTAGATCCAAATAAACCACTAAATATTGATGAGGCAATGGTTTATTTAACACGTATTGTCAAAGCGTATTACCAGCTACCGATGATCGTCATTGCGGCAGTCCATGGAGCATCAGCTGGATTAGGCTTTAGTCTAGCTTTAGGGGCTGACATAGTTGTGGCATGTGAAAATAGTAAGCTCGCTATGAATTTCATAGGTATAGGGCTCATCCCTGATGGTGGCGGCCATTTCTTTATGAAGGAACGTGTGGGTACTGTTAAAGCTAAACAAATGATTTGGGAAGGTAAGGTATTAACTGCATCGGAAGCACATGATGAAGGATTAATTGATTATGTTGCACCAGATGGGACTGTTTTTGCAATTACTGACCAACTAGTTGGAAAAATGCTTGCTTCTCCAATTGCATCGATGATTACGACTAAAAAAATTCTACATGCTCAAAATTTACCTCAATTAGAGAGTATTTTATCGATGGAAGCAGCGGGGCAAGCAGCAATGCGTAAAACTGCCGATCATTTAGAGGGAATCCATGCATTTGTAGAGAAAAGAGCACCTGCCTTTGCAGGAAAATAAAAGCTAAAATGAATAAAAGGCGCGTAGAAAAGTTTACTACGTGCCTTTTATTAGTCATTTTTAGACATGGAATAATATTAATTTACCTGAGGAGTTCACAAGGCGATGAGTTTTGTTGGCAACACCTTTTTCTTCGATTTGTTGTAAACCGTTGATTTTTGCAGCCTCATCGTTTTCGAATGTCCATGTTTCATCAAACAATGTTTCCCCAGTTTTTTCGAAAGCTGTAAAACGATAATTCTCCATACAAACCCCACCCTTTACATAGATATATATCTATTATACATAGAAGATTTATAAACTTCACGGTAAAACTAGCAGAAATTCGATAAATTATGAAAGTTATGTAAAATTCGAGGCAATACTATAAATGAACATTCTTTGAATACATTTCTCATCTAGCGTGAAGTATGATAAAATAGAACAAATATTCGGTTTCGGTATGTTTCACGAATTTCTCATTATAGAAATGAGATAAATAGCAGGTAGTAATTATTGAAGTAGCAACCCCAATGTACTGAATAAAGTACTACATTGCGAGTGATGAAAGAATGATCACAAAGTATAGATTATTTATAGAGGTGATTGGATGTCAGCAATTCGTTTTTTCCATATGGCGGATTTACATTTAGATAGTCCATTTAAGGGCTTATTTGGTTTACCTGAGCAAAGCTTCAAAAAGATTCGAACAAGTACTTTTGAAGCTTTTGATAAAATTATTCAAAAAGCTATTCAGGAGAAACCTGATTTTTTATTGATTGTCGGTGATATTTATGATGGTGAAAATCGTAGCTTGCAGGCACAAAGACGATTTCAGGAGGCTATGGAGAAACTCTTTCAGCATAATATCCCGGTCATTTTAAGCTATGGTAATCACGATCACTTAAATGGTGCTTGGACACGCTTTTCTTTACCGAGCAACGTTTATGAATTACCAGCTGAAACAAGTGTTGTGCAATTAAAAATACGTGGTCAGCAAGTTAATATATATGGCTTCAGCTATAGTGACCGTCATATAACGAAATCAATGATCGATAGTTATCCAGTAGCACAAGACCAGCATGCTATTCATATTGGTATGCTTCATGGGAGTGAGGCTTGCGATACCTCACATGCTGTTTATGCCCCGTTCACAAAAGATCAACTTCTTGAAAAAAACTATCATTACTGGGCTCTAGGGCATATTCATAAACGACAACTTTTACATCAAAATCCACCGATTGTTTATCCAGGCAATATTCAAAGTCGACATCGGAAAGAACAGGGGATCAAAGGCTTCTATGACGTAACCTTGACACAAACTTCTACTGATCTGGAATTTGTGCCGACATCTGCTGTTGTTTATAACGAGGTAGAGGTGGATTGTACAAGTGTGTTTCATGCAAATGAACTACTAAAAAAATGTGAAGAAGCATTGATGCTTAATCGTCAAGAGTATGGAGCATCTGTTGTTGAGCTCAATTTAAAAAATATAGATGAACAATCACAATCTTTATTTGAACATGCTACAGTTGATGCATGGCTAGAAACTATTAGAGAAGCTGAAGATGGGATGGAACCGATGTGCTGGGTTCAAAAGCTCGTGTTACATCAATCGTCTGTATTGTATGAGCATACTGCTGCAACTGAATCGGTGATGAATTTAATGGAGCAATGGGATATTTCTGAATGGAAGGATATTTTAAAGGAATTATACCAACATGCTGGTGGTGCAAGACTAATTGAGCCTCTAACAGAACAGGACGTTAAAAATTTAATGCACAACGCGCAAGAATTATTAGCAGAAGAAATTCAAAGGGTGTGAATACATGCTAACGATACAAAAAATCCAAATTTATGGCTTTGGTAAGCATGAAAACATCACCATTACTTTACCTGAAGGTGTTACCATTTTTTTCGGTGTGAATGAAGCGGGTAAAACGACCATTCAACAGTTTATTTTACAAATGCTTTTCGGATTTCCCACGAAACAGCAGACACAACGGAAATATGAGCCGAAAGTATCGACTAAATTCGGTGGTCAGCTTACGATTTGGCACCCGGCGTATGGGCAATGCACGATAGAACGTATTAAAGGAAGGGCGGCTGGAGATGTCACTGTTTATCTAGAAGACGGAACAATTGGGCATGAGGAGCAGTTGGCAAAACTATTATACGGTTATTCAAAAGCCTCCTTTGAGTCCATTTTCTCTTTTTCATTACATGAGCTTCAGGGTATTGAAAAAATGTCAGAGGAAGAGCTCACACATTTGTTGCTTGCCTCTGGGACAACAGGGATTCAACAGCTATCGTCTCTAGAAAAGAAATTGGACAAAGATGCTGGTGAGCTTTTTAAAAAAACTGGCAAAGTGCCACTTATTAATCAAAAATTGGAGCATTTAAAAAAGCTAGAACGCACCATTAAACAAGAGCAAGGTAATATTCAGACCTTTGAGGATAAATTATTACAATTACAACAACTCGAACAAAGGCTTGAGGGGCTATATAGCCAACAAAAAACTCAGCAGCAAAATTGGCAGCAACTCACAATTCTTCAGCAGGCTATGCCACTTATAAAACAGCAAAAAGCCTTCGAACAGACCCGGAAAAGCTATGAACATGTGCAGTTTCCTCCAGAAGGGATCCGACGATATGAGCAATTAAAGGATCGGCTTATGCATGAAACACTACAAATGCAGCAGCTAAAGGAGCAGTATCAGGAACTACAAAAAAAGCTACAATTAACGGTGGACGAGCAGGCTATTATTGAAATGTCTCGACTTTTGAATAAGGAAGCGACGTGGAATCAGTTAGTAGTAAAGGAACAAAACTTAATGGATGAGCTGTATTTAATCGAGCAAGACATAGAAGCGCAGTTTCGTTTATTAGGTGTTCAGGAAAAAACAGCGCAAGATATTCTGCTTGAGGAAACAGTATCATTACAGCAAGAGGAACAGTTTCAACAACAGTTAAGCCTACTAGAAGAATCAGAAGAAGAGCTGAAATTTCATTTGCGTTCGATAGAGCAAATACATGCAGAGTTAGATACAATTGCTCAACTGAAACAGCAGCTTCAACAGGAGTCATTATCTACGGAGGAAGAACATATTTTAGCACAGTGGCCTCAGCGTAAGCGAGTGCTTGAACAATTACGTTACGGAAGGTCACAACGCTCGAAACAACAACAACCAAGTGTTTTTATATTTATTGTGTTAGCCATAAGTATGCTTGTGTTTATCTACGGTGTTATGGAAAAAAATATGGCTGTAATCGTTGTAGGAGCGGTTATGTCGCTGATCATTATTTTATATATGAAATTTGCTAGACAAGCATATGAAGCGCCGAGTAGACAACACAGTCAGCAAATACGTGAGTTAGAGCAGGAGGAAAATATTGCTCAAGCCATCCTGCTGAAAAAACAAAGACTTGAAGATCGCTTAATCCATGTAAATGAGCAACAGCAAGAAAAAGAACGTCAATATGTGAAACTTGAATATAAAATTCAGCGGGCTGAGCAGGTGAGCGAAGAGGCCACTCAGTCGCTTCAACATTTTTTAGGGCGCTATCGGTTAGAGGGGAATATACCGAAAACATTATTACCCGAGCTGTTTATGCGTATTCGTGGTGCTCAAGAGTTGGCAGCAAAAAAGAAAAGTACATTTACTCTTCTACAATCGGTACAAGCGGAGAAAATCGAGCTTCTAGATCAAGTACAGCAAGTCTTACATGTAGAGTATAGTGAGCAAGAAATCTTTATGCATTTACGTAATACATTCCTTACTTTACAGCAGGAGCAACAGATATCCCATCAAGCGAAAGAGCAGTTGACTAACCTTCAGACCAAAATTCAAGGAGTTCAATCACATATAGATAGCTATGAGTCTGAAATTACTCAGTTATTTGATGCTGCGAATGTTCAATCAGAGAAGGGTTATTATGAAACTCATGAACAATTTGAGCAACTGCAAAAAATAGCAACAGAACTTCAAGCCATTCAGAGTCAGCTAGTCTCACTGAAGGTAGACAGCGAACAGTCATTAATAGACGAGGAACAGCTTAGGGAAAAACTCCTTGCTTTAGAAGAAGAGCGTAGCACAATGCAGGGAGCCATAGATCATTGCTTAGAACAACGAGCGACACTACAAATCCAAAAGGAAAATCTTCTAAATGACGAGAAATACGGTCAATTGCTTCAGCAGTTTGAAGAGGAGAAATCAGTGTTGCAACAGCTAATAGGGCAATGGGCTACAAAAAAGGCATTGGCTACTGCGATTCATGAAACATTGTTCCGCTTAAGAGAAGAAAAACTACCGTATGTTTTGACAGAGGTTAATACAATATTTAATTTGTTAACAGGTGGACGTTATGAGAAGCTTTTAATTAATGATGAAGGTTATTTTGTTACACAGGATGTTTCTGGATTACGATATCAAATGGCAGAATTATCACAGGCAACGAAGGAGCAAGCTTATATTTCGTTGCGTATGGCACTAGCAAAAACACTGACAACTTCTGCTCCATTTCCATTTATTATGGACGATCCTTTTGTCCATTTTGATCGAAACCGTACAGACAAAATGGTACAATTAATGAAAGAAGTAGGATATGAACGTCAAATTTTATATTTTACTTGCCATGACGAAATGCTTGAACATTGGCAGAAAGACCAAATAGTCGATGTAGGAGCACTAGCAAATGAAAGGGGAGTGGCGTCAACATGAAGGGTATTACGACGCTCCAGGTTGGAGAATCAGTTGATCAATTTTTATTAATTAAACAGGCGACAAAAGGGGTTACCACGGTTGGAAAGCCATTTATGTCACTGTTATTACAAGATAAAAGTGGAGATATTGAGGCAAAGCTATGGGATACAAATGATGATCATGAAAAAATGTATCACGCTGAGGCAATTGTCCGTGTAGGTGGAGAAATTCATGACTATCGTGGCAAAAACCAATTGCGTATAAAATCAATTCGTGTAGCAAAACCAGAGGAGGGAGTTGCTATTAATGATTTAGTTCCTTCCTCAGCAACTCCAAAAGAAGAATTATATGAAGAATTGACGCAATTTTTCTTTGATATTAAAAATCCGAATATATCTCGAATTACACGTGCAGCTATTAAAAAACATCAGGATGCTATTTTAGTTTATCCAGCTGCAACGAAAAATCATCATGATTATGCGTCCGGTTTACTGGATCATATGGTGTCAATGTTGAGACTCGGAAAAGCAATTGCTGATTTATATCCGACATTAAATCGAGATCTGTTATATGCAGGGATTATTCTGCATGATGTCGGTAAGGTTGTTGAGCTATCAGGGCCTGTTGCAACAATGTATACTGTTGAAGGGAATTTACTTGGTCATATTACTATTATGGTCAATGAAATTGCCAAGATTGCTAGTGAACTAGAGATCGAGGGCGAGGAAGTCATGCTATTGCAACATCTGGTGCTATCTCACCACGGTAAAGAAGAATGGGGCAGCCCGAAAAAGCCGATGATTCAGGAAGCAGAGATCTTGCATTATATTGATAATATTGATGCAAAGATGAACATGCTAACACGAGCATTGGGCAAAACAGCGCCAGGTGAATTTACTGAGCGACTATTCCCGCTTGATAATCGATCGTTTTATAAGCCGTCTATTAAATAAATGTAGATTTGAGGCTTCATAGGGCATGCTTTGTCTATAAGTTAATTGGATTCAAGTATAAGCGACAGCGTCACAGATGAGCCATCTAGTATAAAAGAAGGTTAAAAGCATCACATCAAGTGATAACACTTTTGTGAAAAAATGAAATAACATTTAAAAAGAAGGAGGATTCATTTTGATTAAACTTTATTCAAAAATGAATCCTCTTCTACGTATTTTCAAGATACTTTTAATTAATTTTATTTGAAATCGACTGTATATAAAAAGGGTTACGCCTGTATAAGCGTAACCCTTTTTCATATAGTAAAATAACAACTACTTAGATTATTTTTTGTCAGTATCTTCAGCTTTGTCGTCTTTACTTTCTTTTTCAGCTTTTTCTTGAGCTTTTTTAACAGCTTCTTCTTGAGCTTTAGCTTGCTCCTCACTTGTTGTTGTAAGGGCCTTGATAGCAGGTTCTAATTCTTTATCAGATGTTTTAATATCAGCATCTTTTGCCATTTTTGCAATGATATCTTTAAGAACTTTTTGATCTTCACCTGTTTGCGCTAATTTTTGCAGCATTTGTGAACGGATGTTTGCTTCTTCGTCTTTGAATGAGCCAACACCTTTGACATCACGCTTGTCCGTAATTTCAATAACGTGGTAACCAAAGTTTGTTTTAACTGGTTCACTTAATGTTTTTAAAGGAAGGGCATAAGCAGCATCGTTAAACTCATCTACCATTGCACCAACAGAGAACCAACCTAGCTCTCCGCCATTTTTTGCAGAGCCAGTATCAGTTGAGTATTCTTTTGCTACATCCGCAAAAGAAGCGCCGCCTTTAATTTTTGCAATGACTTCTTTAGCTGTTTTCTCATCTGCTACTAAAATATGACGACCATTTAACTCAGTTTTCATTTGCTCATAATGTTTTTTTACATCTTTTTCTGTAAAAGCTTTATCTTTTAAAGCCTTTTCTGAAAGAAGTTGAACACGTAAAGCATCTTTATAGCCTTCTTCAGTTAAACCACTCTCGGCAAGTGCTTGTGCAAAGTCACCACCGAATTGTGAAGCAGTTGCGTCATATGCCTCTTTGATTTCTTTATCTGATACTTTGTATTTGTCAGCTAAAACTTTTTCAGTCAACATTTGAGAAAGTATATGAGAACCGGCTAAATTTTTTGATGTTTTGTTAAAGTCAGCAACTGTAATGTCGCCTACTTTTGAAGTTGCAATCGTTTTGTTGTCTCCTCCGCTACAAGCACCAAGCGCTAATACCGAAGCAGCTAATGTTAAAGATAATACTGTCTTTTTCATAGTGGATATTCTCTCCTTACAATGGTTTCGTCCATTTTTTACTATAACATAAACGTTTTAAAAACAAAATGGTTCCCCCTTGAGTATAGCCTATATTTCAAATTTTGAAGCGCATAGGATATATAAAAGAAAGGGGGTGAAGTTATGAGCAGCGGAGGATACGGTGGCGGCGGTGGCTACGGCTCAGGCTTTGCTTTATTAGTTGTGCTATTTATTTTATTAATTATTGTTGGTGCAGCGTTCCTATACTAATTAATAAAAAAAGACGAAAAGCTAAGGATTTTAGTGTCCTTAGCTTTTTTTACAATGTATGGCATTAGCGTCGCACGCTTGAGGTCACGTCCACAAAAATATCAGGGTTATCACAAAAGGTGTCCAATTTACCTCTGTACGTGCGCAAGGACGCGAATGCACTTTTCTTTTTAACTTCTTTCACCCCTAAGGTGTAAGATGAATGTAGATTTAAGATGCTTTTCGGCGGTCTTCCAAGATCCGTTGAAAAGAGGAACTCAGGCTATGAACTTCTCATCCTGTGAAAACGCCTGAGTGACCAAATTCGTATTGGCCTAAAACCTCCGGCAAATGTCACAGAATCGCAAAGGAGCGCTTAAAGGATGTTAGCCTTAAATCATCGTATCCATGCGATAACGGCTAACTGACCTGCATCGGTAAAAAACGCCACGTCCTGTGGCATTACCGAAATGACCGACATCGTGTCGGCCCAGGTGCAGGCTTAAGCACAAAGCCGATTCCGGTCGCAATTATGCCGAGGCATATTTGCTCTACTATACTGCATATAAAACTTCAATATAAAATGAGACAAGTAATATTGTTATAAGTATATTTATAGTTCGAAATACTTTTGGTTGTTTTTCTTCGGGAATTTCACGTCGCATGCACAGCGCATAAGTCATGCGGTTTATTTGAAATAAATAGAATACCGAGAATAGAACTACAATCATTAACAGCAAGTCTATTCCTCCCCTCTTTCAGTATTAATAGCATAACAAAAACCGTCGATAAAACACAAGTACAAGCAATTTAGTGAATAGTAGGTGGCACTAATATTTCATAACCCTTAGGAGTCTCCTCGATCTGCGAATCTTTAGGTGAGTTCAATAAATATTTCACATATAGAATATCAATTACACATAAACTACAATGGTAAGCTAAAAGTAATGAGCCGTAATGGGTATAGGCAGGGAATAGCAGTGTACCTAATATAATAGCTGTATTTAGAACAATAAATGGTGTAAGTAAAGCTAAAATATAACGATTTTTCGATAAAGGTTCACGGATACGCATGTGTAGTACAGGAATAACATAAAATTGAGTACGCACACGCAATTTTAAATGTTGTCGTAAATCATACAATGCTAGAAAGTGTAAGCATTTGTGGATTGGATAGATTGCAAATATAGTAATAACAAATAGCCAAAACCATTGATCTGTATAGTGCTCATCATTAAACAAATTAAATGTCACATAGGAAAGAGAAAAGGCAGTTAAGAAAACAATTACAGACATGATCATAATACGCGTTGTTCCGTAATGATGTTCAAGATTTAAAATTTTCCAACAGTGCATGATTATCAACTCCGTATGAATGGTCCTATCTAATGTAAATTGATTTATGCTAGAATGCAAGAAAAAGGAGGTATCTCAGAAAAAATCTGAAGTACCTCTTTAGCATGATTTTATAATCTTTCACGACCAATAAGTTATGGATTACGAACAACTGATTCTAAAAGCTTAAAGTCACTTTCATCCTTTTACAGTTGAACGTTCTTCTATCGTGTCAAAGGAATCACGGAAGTGCTGGAAAGAGCGCTCAAAAATGTCGATGAAGTCCTCACCGTATATATTGCGAATAACAGCCATAACATCTAAAAATTCTGGGAAGCGACCGTATAGGTCTTTTAATGCTAATGAGCCTTCTAGTACAGAATGAAACGTATTATGATAATTACTATTCATTTCAACAATAAGTTCTGTACCTGCTTCTGTTAACTCAACGTACGTATTACGTTTGTCGTCATCCCGTTTTGAAAACTTAAGGAATCCACGTTCTTCTAATTTTTTTGAAAAATTAAATGCTGTGGAGACGTGCATAACCCCGAATTTCGCTACATCAGAAATTGATGCCCCTTTTAAATGATACGAAATCCATAATATATGATGTTCGTTAATATTTAAATCGTAGGGTTTAATCCATTGCTGCCAATCTTTTTCTACTGCTTTCCATAAAGCTTTTGATAATTGCGCAATTCTTTGACTATAAAGCATCGCTTCTTTTTGAGTGTATAATTCCTCTGACAAAGCCATCACCTACTGCTTTCTTTAACATTTTAAAAATATTATAGCAATAAAGGAAAAAAGTTTAAAGTTAGAAAAATTAAAAAATTGAAAAGCGGTTAAAAAATAACATTATAGAGAATGGATTTGATAAAAATGTAGTTTTTTTATCAGTGCACAAGGACTTTAGTCGTTAATTTTTTCTTGCGGTTTTTTCTTTTTTTCTGTAAATTGTGCAACGTTTTTCTCGATTTCGTTCAACGAATTCTGTAATGCTTCTATTTCTTGTTGCAAGTTATTTTTTGACGGTTCGATTTCTTCAGTAAATGTAGTAATAGTTTGTTTTAAATCATTTATTATTAGTGGTATATTATTTTTTATTTCATTTGTGAGTGAGTTAACGGATTGTTTAACTGTGCCTGCTTGTTGTTTTACATCTAAAAGCTTGTCCTTTGTACTTGTAGCATTTGCTCGTAAATTAGCACGTAATTGTTGTCCTGATTGAGGAGTCGAAAAAAGTACAGCGATTGTACCGCCTACAATCCCAGCTGACAATCCAAATAAAAATGGTTTTGCTTTCATATTGAATACCTCATTTCTGTAATGATCATTTGTTATTTACTATTAAACCATGAAATGCACATTTACAAAAAGAAAAAAGAAACTAAACGAGTGATTTTGTATCACAGTTTAGTTTCCTTTGAGATTGAACATGCATTTTCTAAACAAATGCACCTTAAATTGAAATAGCTGTTTGGAATTTAGAACGCTTCACTAATTTTGCAACTATAGGATAAATAATTGCAAAAGCAATAACATTAAATACTACTGCAGGTAATACAACGCCCACAAACAGTACAGCGAATGTTGCACCAACATTTGCATTGAATACAAAAAGTGCTACTGCTAAAAAGACAATTCCAGATAAAACTGTTCCTAAACCAACTAAGACAGCTGATACAGCGAAGTTGCTTGCCAATTTTTTTAACACCATTAAGGCAGCTAAAAAGACAAAGCCTGTTACTGCTTTATCGATAATATTTGGAACAAGACCAGCTGGGAACGTTGTAAATAATCCTGAAAGTACACCTGTTGCTAAAGAAAGTAAGAACGTTTCTTTAATAGTGGGGAACAATAAAATGCCAATAAACATCATTGTTAGCATGAAATCAGGCTTCATGCCGTTTACCATACCTGGTGTGACCACATAAAGGGTAGCACCAACACCAACTAAAAGTGCCATTAATACCAAATTTTTCGTATTCATTTCTAATCTCTCCTCGACTATGCTAATCTTTTTGTCTCCTAACGTGTCCTCATGACCGTTAGCGAAACTTATTTGTGATTGTACGCTATAAATTGAAAAAATGCAATATACAATTCTGACAATTAGAGCGTGGCAAAATTTCAATTACTTAAGGTTAGCTTTAATGTTTTCAGCAACTTCAGTTAATTGCTCTGGTGTATATTTTTGTGTTTGCCAAATTAAGCCCAAGCCTTCTTTTTCATCGTAACGCGGAATAAAATGTAAGTGATAGTGGAAAACAGTTTGTCCAGCTGCAGCACCATTATTATTAATGGTATTAAGTCCAATTGGATTAAAAGCAGCCTTAATAGCGTTTGCAATTTTCGGTGCTACTGCATATAAATTACGAGCTACATCCTCGGGCATTTCGAAAATGTCTTTACAGTGATGTTTGGGAATTAATAGTGTATGACCTTTTGCTACGGGAGAAATGTCAGTAAATGCATAGACATGCTCGTCTTCATATATTTTTGTACTTGGAATAGATCCATCAATGATTTTGCAAAATAGGCAATCGCTCATTTGAAAATTCCTCCTTATTTTATATGTAAGTACATTCTATCATACTCATAACTGTATCATTTGCTAATTTTTGATAAAATATAAACTAGAAGAGGAGTGAGGGCATGACGGTATTAGAGGTACAACATGTGACAGGTGGATATACAAGAAAGCCTGTTATTAAAGATTTATCATTTACAATTGAAAAAGGAGAGCTTGTTGGCTTAATAGGCTTGAACGGCGCTGGTAAAAGTACGACGATTAAGCATATCATCGGAACAATGCTGCCAAAAGAAGGGGACATTCGTTTAAATGGTGTGACGTTAAAGGAAAATACGGACAAGTATCGTACAGCATTTTCCTATATTCCTGAAACACCTGTATTATACGATGAGCTAACATTACGTGAACATTTAGAATTAACCGCAATGGCTTACGGTCTAGATGAAGCAACACTTGCAGCCCGTTCACAAATATTATTAAAAGAATTTAGAATGGAAAAGCGACTTAATTGGTTCCCTTCGCATTTCTCAAAAGGGATGCGTCAAAAGGTTATGATAATGTGTGCCTTTTTAGTCAATCCAAGTCTTTACATTATTGATGAGCCTTTTGTGGGGCTCGATCCACTTGGGATTCAATCGTTGCTTGATCAGATGGATGAAAAGAAAAAAGAGGGCGCTTCTATATTAATGTCCACGCACATTTTATCGACAGCTGAAAAGCATTGTGACCGCATAATTTTATTGCATGAAGGACGTGTGCGGGCACAAGGAACAATGGAGGATTTACGCAAGGCATTTGCGATGCCACATGCGACATTGGATGATTTATATATTGCAATGACAAAGGAGCGCGACCATGAAGAACTTGCGTGATGTATGGTCCTCTCGCTTCATGCACTATATAGGTGAAGTGCAAAAATATATGCGATTTATTTTTACAGGGCATTTAGCGATCGTACTAGTATTTCTTATCGGAGCAGGGGGCTATCAATATAGTGAATGGCTGAAAATTGTGCAATCTGATTTTCCAGCAGAGGTATTAATCGCATTATTTGTAGGGGTTTTACTTGCGTTTAGTCGTCCAACTTCACTTTTGAGAGAGCCAGACCAAGTGTATTTATTACCTTTAGAATCAAAAATGTCACAGTATTTCAAAAAGGCAAAAGCGTGGACGTTTTGGTCACAGGTGTGGATTGTGGCAATTGTTTATATTGTTAGTATCCCTTTATTAAAGGCTGTTACTGAATTAACTACATTTGAAATTTGGTCAGTGTTTCTACTTATTATTATATTGAAGTATTTGAGCGTTCAGGGTGAATTTAGCTATCGTTATAGTGAACGCGGTCAAATGATTTGGGTGGACAGGCTAATTCGAGCTGTTATCTTTAGTGTTGCTGTTTACATGGGGCTTCATATGCAGCTTATTTTAGCTATTGTTGCTGCTGTTATTGGGTGTGTATATATTGTAATATTTAGAAAAAAATGTGCGGGCGAGCCTGTCCCATACGAGCATTTTGTGAAGCTAGAACAAAATCGTATGATGAGCTTCTATCGTTTTGCTAATTACTTCACAGACGTGCCACATTTACGTGGTAGCATTCGTCGTCGAGGTTGGCTTGACTGGCTTTACAAATTTGTGTCATACAACAAAGACAATACTCAAAAGTACTTGGTGTTCCGTACATTCATCCGAACAGATGATCATTTTTATTTATGGCTCCGTTTAACAGTGATTTCAGCTGTTATTGCGGCCTTTGTAGATATCCCAGTCGTTTCATGGATTGTTGCAGGTGCATTGAGCTTTGCTACAACTATACAATTAAAATCGGCTTTATTATCAAGTGGTGAATTCCGTATGGACATGCTTTATCCTTTACCTGATGAAGCACGCAAAGTAGCAGTCAATCAAATTGTGCGTCTTGCGATGATAACTCAAGCTATTATTGTTGGTCTATGTAGTATCACACAGCCAATGTTCTATTTAACTTTTATTATCATTTTGGTTATTAGTGAATTGACGGCTAAGGTCTCAAAACCTTGAAAAAAGATTAATTTTGGATAATCACCAAGAGTGGAAAAATGTTTTGATTGCGACTTCTTGGGGATCCTATCGGAAGTCCCGCAGTTGGAACGGAAAACATGGCATTGCTGTTATTAACTCTTTTAGCGGAAGACTCCCACCTCTATAGGTGATGAGATGAATGCGGGTTTAAGTTCTCTTCAGCGGGTATACAAACATCCGCTGAAATAGAGGAGCTCAATCTAAGAACGCCACGTCCTGTGGCAACGACTGAGTGACCAACTTTGTGCTGTGTTGCCGCTGCCGCTATGCTTTCGCGCAGTTAAAACCCTTTTGCTGTCGCTACGCTTTCGCACAGACAAAAACACGCTGCTGCCGCTTTGCTTTCGTGCAACAAACATCTGTACCTGTCGCTACGCTTTCGGTACAAAAAACATCTGTTGGCCTAAAGCCCCCAGCGGATGTCACGGAAATCGGAAAGGAGTTAATGAAGGATGTTAGCCTAAAATCATCGCATCCATGCGATAACGGCTAACTGACCTGCATCCTGTTGTTGCTGTCGCTTCGCTTTCGCACAGACAAAAACACTTTGCTGCCGCTACGCTTTCGCACAAAAAACATTTGCAGGCCTAAGCACAAAGCCGATCCCGGACGCAATTATGCCGAGGCATAATTGATATTAATAAAGCTCATTTCTCCAAGTCTTTTATTGGAGAAATGAGCTTATTTTTTATTCTATTAATTGATAGTCTAATGCTGCCGTTATTAACACCTTTGCAGCAATGAGCATACCTTTTTCATCTATATCGAATTTTGGATGATGATGTGGTGCATATTCAGCTGGCTTGGCTCCAGTAAAGAAGAATGTACCTGGCTTTTCCTCTAAATAGTAAGAGAAATCTTCAGCTCCCATACTTGCTTCAACTTCAGCAACATCGCAAATATCCTGTGCGATATTACGCACAAATAGTGTTTCCTTCTCATGATTTACAACTGCAGGGTAGCCTCGACGATAATCCAGTTCAATTGTACAATCATGCGCAATTTCTGTACCTTGGATAACCCGTTTAAATTCACGTTCCATCGTTTCACGAACATCCTTATTAAATGTTCGGATTGTGCCATTTAAATAGGCTGTATCGGCAATAATATTGTCAGCATTAGATGCTACGAATGAACCAACTGATAAAACAGCCGATTCGATTGGGTCAACACGACGTGCAACCAGCTGTTGTAAATTCATAACAAGCTGAGAGCCAATAATGATCGCATCCTTTGTTTGATGCGGATGAGCACCGTGACCGCCCTGACCTTGAATTTTCATTTCAAAACTATCAACAGCAGCCATCGTTGGACCGACGCGGTAGCCAATCATACCTGTTGGATGGTTAGATGATAGATGTGTACCAAAAATAGCATCAACGCCATTCAAAGCTCCAGCCTGTACCATCCCAATTGCTCCACCTGGATCAGTCTCTTCAGCATGCTGATGAATTAGTACATATTCTCCTGCTAATTCATCGCGCATTTCCCACAATAGCTTACCGATAATTAACAAAGTAGCTGTATGACCATCATGCCCACAAGCATGCATAACGCCAGACACAGTTGATTTGTATGGTACATCTTTTTCATCTTGAATAGGCAGCGCATCAAAGTCTGCACGTAAGGCAATCGTTTTGCCAGGCTTGCTTCCTTGAATCCGTGCAATTAAACCGTAGCCACTAACATTAGCTTCAACAGGCACGCCTAGATTTTCGTAAAATTGAATAATATAGTTAGCAGTTTCTTGCTCCTGGAAGCTTAGCTCCGGATGCATATGTAGATGACGACGAATCGCCACCATTTCATCAAAATGGGCATCAATCTTTTCAAGTAGATGTTGGTTCACAGTAAAACCTCCTTAAACAGATTATCCTAGATTTTTATTAATAGCATAATAGTTTCACTAACTGGATAAACCGCGGGTCAGCTTTAAAACCCACGGAAGGGAAGTAAATACACGCGCACTCGGGGAATACTCGCGAAACCGAGTGGAATACTCTAGGAAGAGCAGCGAATACTCGCGAAACCGAGTGGAATACTTGCGGAAGAGCAGCGAATACTCGCGAAACCGAGTGGAATACTCGCGGAAGAGCAGCCGATACTCGCGAATCCGAGTGAAATACTCGCGGAAGAGCAGCAAATACTCGCGAAACCGAGTGGAATACTCGCGGAAGAGCAGCAAATACTCGCGAAACCGAGTGGAATACTCGCGGAAGAGCAGCCGATACTCGCGAAACCGAGTGGAATACCTGCGGAAGAGCAGCGAATACCCCCGCACACAAGGAGGATACCTGCCGAAAGCTGTGAATCCTCGCCCTAACTAATCTTCGTTTTCTTCTTTTGGAGCAGCGCTATAGGTAGTGACATAGGAAGCTGCTGAGAAAATATTCTGCTGATTCACACCTGTTGGTTCTTTACGTTCAGCGTGTGCGGATGCAAAGGCCTTTGAGCTTTTCCATGCTTCAAACGAATGAGGGCCGTTCCATTGTGTCATGACAATGTATGTTTCACTATTTAATGGACGAAGTAGTCGAAATGCTACAAAGCCTGGCTCGTCTTCTATAGCACGTGCTCGATTTAAAAAGCGATGTTCAAAAACTGGTCGACCTTCATCTGTAACGGGGATATTGTTGAATACAAAGAAGCCACGTTCTTCTAAATTATTTACTGAATCCAGCACTTCAAACTTTCGAGGTGTGGCAAAAACAGATTTTCCTTCGGTTTCATGGATAAGCACTGAGTTACCTTCACCGTGGATTAAAATCATTTCCTCGTTTCGATATTTATTCTTTAGTTGTTCTAAAAAATCACCTGTTCCAGAAGTTAAATAAATATACATAAAATTGCCCTCCTTATGAATGTTCATCTTTTGGCAGAAATGAATTGTACTAGCACAATTCAAAATCCGGACGCACTGTTTATTTGTGCGGAAGCAACAATTACACCAAGGCGAAATTGCTAATAGCATACAGCGTTATTTATCTCCATTTAAGTGGAAGTCTAAAGCTTTGTCAAAAAAGAAATCCCATAGAAAGAACAATTTTATGACATTTCCCTATGAAAACTATACAATAACAGAGGAAGCGTTTACTATTGAAAACGGATATCAATAATAACGGAATAAACAAGAGAATTTTACGATATGAATTTTATTGAGGGGAAGGAACTATTCATGACAACTTTTAATGATACTCTTCTACGTGCTGCACGAGGAGAAAGAACTGAACATACACCAGTATGGTATATGCGACAAGCAGGGCGCTCTCAACCAGAATATCGTGCGATTAAAGAAAAGTATTCTTTAGAGGAAATTACACTTCAACCTGAGCTTTGTGCATATGTAACTCGATTACCAGTAGAAAATTACAATGTTGATGCAGCGATTTTATACAAAGATATAGTTACACCACTTCCTGGTATTGGGGTAGATGTAAAAATCAAAGCAGGTGTAGGTCCTGTAATTTCAAATCCTATTCGCTCAATCGCTGATATAGAAAAACTAGGCGAATTCAATGCTAAAGAACATACACCGTACGTTTTAGAAACGATAAAAATGTTAACTGAGGAACAACTGAATGTACCTCTAATCGGCTTTGCAGGTGCACCATTTACTCTCGCAAGCTATATGATTGAAGGTGGTCCTTCAAGAAACTATAATAAAACAAAATCATTTATGGTATCAGAGCCTCAAGCTTGGTTTGCATTAATGGACAAATTAGCTGATATGATTATTTCTGATATTTCTGCTCAAGTAGAAGCGGGAGCAAAAGCTATCCAAATATTTGACTCTTGGGTTGGTGCTTTAAATGTTGAAGATTATCGTGTTTTCATTAAACCGATTATGACACGTATTTTTGCTGAGCTGAAAAAAGAAAATGTGCCACTTATTCAGTTTGGAGTAGGTGCAAGTCATTTAGCGAAAGAGTGGAATGATTTACCTGTTGATGTTGTTGGCTTAGATTGGCGTTTACCAATTAAAGAAGCACGTGCAAACGGTATAACTAAACCAGTACAAGGTAATTTAGATCCATCACTATTACTTGCTGATTGGTCAATTATTGAAAAACGCACAAAAGACATTATCGATCAAGGCTTAGAAATGCCAGGACATATTTTCAACTTAGGTCATGGTGTATTCCCAGAGGTAGACCCAGCAGTGTTGAAACGTTTAACAGCTCTTGTTCATGAGTATAGTGCCCAACAAATCCAAGCACGCTCTTAATATAGATCGAACAAGACATTAACTCTCATAATTCTTTTCTATGAACGATATCTCGTTTTCATCGTAGAAAGGGTGCTGTCCAACCTAATGAATTGGACAGCTTCTTTTTGTCACATACTGTACGATTAAAGATATATTTAATTATTATTTAGAGGTGAAAAGGTAATGAAAGAAGTTAAAGGCTTATTAGTTATGGCATACGGAACACCCTATAAAGAAGAAGACATCGAACCTTACTATACGCATATTCGCCACGGTCGCAAACCATCAGAAGAGCATTTAGAAGATTTACGCGGTCGTTATGAGGCAATCGGTGGTTTATCACCACTTGCTGCTGCTACAAAAGCGCAGGCTGAGGCTTTATGTGCACGCTTGAATGAAGTGCAAGATAATGTGGAATATAAATTATTTATCGGCTTAAAGCATATTCACCCATTCATTGAAGATGCTGTGGAAGGAATGGTAGCAGAAGGTATTAAAGAAGCAGTTTCTATCGTATTAGCTCCTCACTTCTCAACATTCTCCATTAAATCATATAATGGTCGTGCAACAGAAGCGGCTGGAGATCGATTAACAATTACTTCTGTAGAATCTTGGTATGATGAACCAAAATTCATCGAGTATTGGAAAATGAAAGTGAATGAAACGTTTAATGCAATGTCTGATGAAGAACGTGAAAAAGCATGTTTAATCGTATCTGCACATTCACTTCCAGAGAAAATTAAAGAGCTAGGCGATCCATATGAAGATCAATTAATTGAGACGGCTCGACTAATTAAAGAAGCAACAGGTGTAAATAATGTAGAAGTTGGCTGGCAATCAGCAGGACAAACACCTGAGCCATGGATCGGTCCAGATGTTCAAGACTTAACTCGTGAACTTTATGAGCAAAAGGGCTTCCGTTCTTTCGTTTATACGCCAGTTGGCTTTGTAACAGAACATTTAGAAGTTTTATATGACAACGATTATGAATGTAAAGTTGTTTGTGATGAACTTGGCGCGAAATATTATCGTCCAGCAATGCCAAATACACACCCGTTATTTATTGATGCAATGGTTGATGCCATTCATAAAAAATTAAGCTAAGCGAAAAGAAAGTGATGATGTTGGTGACTCAGAAAAGACGAAAGGTAGTTGTTGTAGGCGGTGGTATTACTGGCCTCACAGCTGCGTTCTATTTGCAAAAAGAAGCAAGCGCAAAAGAATTGCCGTTAGATATCGTACTTGTCGAGTCGTCATTACGTCTTGGCGGAAAAATACAAACACTGAGAAAAGATGGCTTTATTATCGAGCGAGGTCCAGAATCTTTTTTTGATCGTGAGAACTATGTATATGCTCTGGCAAAGGATTTAGGCATTGAACAGGAAATGATTACAAGCAATACAGGACCGACTTACGTTGCCGTTGGTAGTCAATTGTATCCAATCCCAAGTAGTCTTTTGTCCGGGGCAACACCACATGTTTCGTCATTTATTACATCAGGATTGTTTTCACTTAGCGGGAAAGTTCGTGCGGCGGGGGATTTTTTCATCCCTCGTTCTGCACAGAATGATGACCAACCATTAGGGCGATTTTTTAGAAGAAGATTCGGTGCTGAAATTGTAGAAAATCTAGTAGAGCCACTACTTGCAGGAACATTTGCTGGTGATATTGAGCAGTTAAGCATGCGCTCTACATTCCCACAGCTCTATGGATTAGAGCAGAAATATCGTAGCCTACTTATTGGTATGAAAAAGTCTGGTACGAATTTTTTAAGTAACAAACCCAATACGAAAGATAAGGGGATTTTTCAAACATTTAATGATGGTCTGGAGACACTTATCGAAAAACTCGAAGAATCACTACTTCCTGGGACAGTTATGAAGGGTGTTAAAGTTGAGGAGATTGAGCATGGCAAGGATGGGACTGTCCAAGTTGTGTTAAACAATTTTACACAATTAAAAGCAGATGCTGTTATTATTGCTACACCATTTAATGTGGCGAGAAAAATGTTCAGTAAACACCAGTTATTAAATGAATTGAGTACGATGAAGGCAGCAACTATTGCTACTGTGACAATGGCATTTAAAAAAGATCAGTTAGGTGATCTAGATGCGTTATCATTTTTTGTCTCCCGAAATAGTGATTTTTCAATAACTTCTTGTACTTGGATTAACCGTAAGTGGCCTGGCACAGCGCCAGATGATTATGTGCTGTTACGCAGTTATATTGGCCGAGTAGGCGACGAGGCAATTGTAGCGTTATCTGATACAGAAATTGAAAAGACTGTATTGCAGGATTTAATGAAAACAATTGGTGTAGATGGAGAACCGTTTATGACTGTAGTTTCGCGCTGGAAAAATGCCATGCCACAGTATACGGTAGGACATGAGGCTAAGGTTGAACGTTCAAAGCAAGAATTACGTGAACATTTTCCGACTGTTAAGCTCTCGGGGAGTTCCTTCGAAGGAATATCAATACCTGAGTGCGTTGAGCAAGGTAAAAATGTTGCTGAAGAAATGTTGAAGGAAATGTTCGGGGATTCTTGTGAGAAATAAATGGTTATCAGTAAGTAGTACAAACTTGTAGATCAGTGTTTGTACTACTTTTTTATTTTGAAATTTGAATAGTGCAAAGTTCTAAATTGCACAAGTAAGATGTCTCAAAGTAAAAACTGGGAAAGTAAGTTTTTACTTTCCCAGTAAAGATTTAATGCTATGAAATTCGGTGACATGACCATACAATACCGCCAGAGTTAGCTCCTCCAAGAGTAAGCCCTATCGTTAAACCGTTAGCATTGTAGAATAAATCAATGGTATCACCTGCATTTAACTCGACTTCTCCAGCCAATGTTACTGTCCCATTACCAAGGATAGTGCGTAAATTCAATACGGCAACAATATTTACATTTAATAAAGGGAATAGCCCGCTTATTAAACTTGTTGCTGCGTTTCTGCGAATTTCAAATGATGGATTGATGCCAGCCCCTAAGCCAACGGTAATTACTGCAGTAGTTGAGTAGTTGATTGTTGCTTCAAAAGCGTATCTTCCGGTTGTTGGAACAGTGAAAATTCCGGTCACTGGATTGAATGCTGGTGTTGTGAAATATGGAGCTGCAACACTCCAGTTAGTAATTGTAGTAGAAGCGCTTACTGTTAAACCATTAACGAAAGCTGAGAAACCTTCTGTAAATGCTGGTCCGGTAATCCCAGTAATCCCAGTAACTCCGGTAAAGCCAGTCGCGCCTGTAATGCCAGTAGCTCCAGTAGTGCCTGTTGTTCCAGTAGCCCCAGTGACACCAGTGGAACCGGTAGCCCCAGTAACACCAGTAGCTCCAGTGATACCAGTAACGCCAGTAGAACCGGTAACTCCGGTAGCCCCAGTGACACCAGTAGAGCCAGTAACCCCAGTAGCTCCAGTGATACCAGTAGCCCCAGTAACTCCGGTAGCCCCAGTGATACCAGTAGCCCCAGTAACTCCGGTAGCCCCAGTGACACCAGTAACGCCAGTAGAACCGGTAACTCCAGTAGCCCCAGTGACACCAGTAACACCAGTAACACCAGTAACACCAGTAACACCAGTAACACCAGTAACACCAGTAACACCAGTAACACCAGTAACACCAGTAACACCAGTAACACCAGTAACACCAGTAACACCAGTAACACCAGTAACACCAGTAACACCAGTAACACCAGTAACACCAGTAACACCAGTAACACCAGTAACACCAGTAACACCAGTAACACCAGTAACACCAGTAACACCAGTAACACCAGTAACACCAGTAACACCAGTAACACCAGTAACACCAGTAACACCAGTAACACCAGTAACACCAGTAACACCAGTAACACCAGTAACACCAGTAACACCAGTAACACCAGTAACACCAGTAACACCAGTAACACCAGTAACACCAGTAACACCAGTAACACCAGTAACACCAGTAACACCAGTAACACCAGTAACACCAGTAACACCAGTAACACCAGTAACACCAGTAACACCAGTAACACCAGTAACACCGGTAACTCCGGTTGCACCAGTCACACCAGTAGCCCCAGTAGCTCCAGTAGCCCCAGTGACACCAGTGACACCAGTAACGCCAGTAACACCAGTAACACCGGTAGCCCCAGTGTCCCCAGTAACGCCAGTAGCCCCAGTAACTCCGGTAACCCCAGTAACGCCAGTAGCCCCAGTAACTCCGGTAACCCCGGTAACCCCGGTAACCCCAGTAACCCCAGTAATCCCAGTAGAACCGGTAACTCCGGTTGCACCAGTCACACCAGTAGCCCCAGTGACACCAGTAGAACCTGTAGCCCCAGTAGAACCTGTAGCCCCAGTAGAACCTGTAGCCCCAGTGACACCAGTAGAGCCAGTGACACCAGTAGAGCCAGTAACACCAGTAGCTCCAGTGATACCAGTAGCCCCAGTGACACCAGTAGAGCCAGTAACACCAGTAACACCAGTAACACCGGTAACTCCGGTTGCACCAGTAACACCAGTAGCCCCAGTAGCTCCAGTAGCCCCAGTGACACCAGTGACACCAGTAACGCCAGTAACTCCAGTAACGCCGGTAGCCCCAGTGTCCCCAGTAACTCCGGTAACCCCAGTAACACCAGTAGCCCCAGTAACTCCGGTAACCCCGGTAACCCCAGTAACCCCAGTAGAACCGGTAACTCCGGTTGCACCAGTCACACCAGTAGCCCCAGTCGCTCCAGTAGCCCCAGTGACACCAGTAACGCCAGTAGAACCGGTAACTCCAGTAGCCCCAGTGTCACCAGTAACACCAGTAACTCCGGTAGCCCCAGTAACCCCGGTAGCTCCAGTGATACCAGTAGCCCCAGTGACACCAGTAGCTCCAGTGATACCAGTAGAACCAGTAACACCAGTAGCGCCAGTGATACCAGTAGCGCCAGTGATACCAGTAGCCCCAGTAACCCCAGTAGCCCCAGTAACCCCAGTAACCCCAGTAACACCAGTAACACCAGTAGCCCCATTGACACCAGTAGAGCCAGTAACACCAGTAGCTCCAGTGATACCAGTAGAGCCAGTAACACCAGTAACACCAGTAACACCAGTAACACCAGTAACACCAGTAACACCAGTAACACCAGTAACACCAGTAACACCAGTAACACCAGTAACACCAGTAACACCAGTAACACCAGTAGCTCCAGTGATACCAGTAACACCAGTAACACCAGTAACACCAGTAACACCAGTAACACCAGTAACACCAGTAACACCAGTAACACCAGTAACCCCAGTAACACCAGTAACACCAGTAACACCAGTAACACCAGTAACACCAGTAACACCAGTAACACCAGTAACACCAGTAACACCAGTAACACCAGTAACACCAGTAACACCAGTAACACCAGTAACACCAGTAACACCAGTAACTCCTGTAGCCCCAGTAACACCGGTAGCTCCAGTGATACCAGTAGCCCCAGTAACTCCTGTAGCCCCAGTAGCCCCAGTGACACCAGTAACGCCAGTAGAACCAGTAACTCCTGTAGCCCCAGTGACACCAGTAGAACCTGTAGCACCAGTAGAACCAGTAGCCCCAGTGACCCCAGTAACCCCAGTAACCCCAGTAACCCCAGTAACCCCAGTAACCCCAGTAACCCCAGTAACCCCAGTAACCCCAGTAACCCCAGTAACCCCAGTAACCCCAGTAACCCCAGTAACCCCAGTAACCCCAGTAACCCCAGTAACCCCAGTAACCCCAGTAACCCCAGTAACCCCAGTAACCCCAGTAACCCCAGTAACACCAGTAGAGCCAGTAGCCCCAGTAACTCCTGTCGCCCCAGTAGCCCCAGTAACCCCAGTGACACCAGTAGAACCGGTAGCCCCAGTAGAGCCAGTAACCCCAGTAGCTCCAGTGACGCCAGTAGCACCGCGTGCCCCGGTAGCCCCAGTAGCTCCAGTGACGCCAGTAGCCCCGCGTGCCCCGGTAGAGCCGGTAGCCCCAGTGACGCCAGTAGCACCGCGTGCCCCGGTAGCTCCAGTGACGCCAGTAGCACCGCGTGCCCCGGTAGAGCCGGTAGCCCCAGTGACGCCAGTAGCACCGCGTGCCCCGGTAGAGCCGGTAACCCCAGTGACGCCAGTAGCACCGCGTGCCCCGGTAGAGCCGGTAGCTCCAGTGACGCCAGTAGCCCCGGTCGCGCCAGTCGCACCGGTACTTCCTGTAGGACCAGTTTTTCCAGTAGGTTTAACTGGCCAAATAGGACAGCTTTGAGCGGCGCAAGGACTACAACAACATGGGAATGTATTGCATTTGCTGCAAATGCTATCTTTAAATTTTCCAAAATGCATTGTTTCACCTCCTCTCTCAAAATATCGTATTCATAGAGGGAAAAGGCGAAATAGACAGTTAACTCCTTGGTTTCTTAAAAATATCGAAAGTGATAAAAGTATTTTTATTCAATGTATAGTTATAACCTAATACTAGAATTAAAAAATTATCTCAATTCCCATGAATATAGAAGAAAATTAAGATTTTTCATTACCCTTATTTAAAATACGATCAAGATATGTTTTATTGTGCAGTATTCTTTCATCATTTGGTAAAAAGGATCTGGCTAATTCATTATGTGCGTTGGCAGTTTCATATTGTTGTAACCGATCAAAGAGGACACAAAGTTGTAAATGAGGCAACCATGTTGTAAAGGTTTTATTTTGAAAAGGGGCGTTAGGATTTTGCTTGATGAGAAGTGCTTGTTCATACCAAAATATTGCTTCATAGTTTTTGGCTTGTTCCATAAAATGAAAACCGAGTCTACAGCACGCTTCTGGACGTGGAATGTCATATTCAAAGCTTCTTAAAATGGAACTTAAATTATTTTCTGTATCATTTATATGAGAATAACAATCTGCTAATTTGAAACAGGCTCGAATATTATCTTCTACCCAGCCTAGTTTAGAAGTTAAAAACGTTTCATAGTAAAATATTGCATCCTCAAATTGTCCATGATCTAGTAATTCGTTTGCATAATAAAATGTATCTCTTGGAGAGAGTGGTTCTCCTGATTCAACTAATTGCTTATAGATGTTAATATTCCGCGTATGATCATGACTAAGTGGTAAATGGCTGACAGCAATATTACTATCCAATAGGCTTCCACCGACTTCTAAATATTCGTGTACGGCACCTATCCATTGGAATTGTTTATCTTTTCTTACTAAGCGATATCGTCTTAATAGAGAACTTACATTTCCTTCATTATCAAAGCTTAAATTATAATTCATCGAAACGGCATCTATATCAAGAGTTAAGGCTTCTTTTAGTGCTTTAAATTTTTCCTGATCCTCCTCTAATAATACGTCGTCCGCATCTAGCCATAAAATATACTCTTTTGTTGCTTGTTGGAATGAAAAATTTCTTGCAGCTGCAAAATGATGAATCCACTCAAAATCAAAAATACGATCTGTAAACTGTTTCACAATTTGCTTCGTATTGTCGGTAGAGCCTGTATCTATGATATTAATCTCATCGACTAAGTCTTTTACAGATGCTAGACATCTACCGATGACATCTTCTTCATTTTTCACAATCATACATAAGCTGATTGACACCATAAAGTTGATTCCTCCTCACCATAATCTATGTAGTATATGTGCTACTATAATTTTGGGGTTGGATAAATGCTCGTAGATGTTGCATTACATAATAATAATTGTGAAATTTGCTTATTTTCTTTGTCATAAATTTACCTTTCAAGTTTCACGTGAATTTCACAATTGTGAAGTATAGTTAAGAAACAGAGGTGATGATGTTGAAAAAATGGGCATTCTTCATTTTTTCTTTAGTACAGCTTGTATTGCTAGTAGGATGTACGGAGAAATCGTTTAAGCCTATTGAACGCGATCAGAATTTTGTTGCGTCCTTAAATATACAAGAGCCTTCGCTAGATTTTATAGATGAACAAGGTAATGGGATAGCAACATGGTTATTAGATAAAGCTTACTCAGGGGCAATACTTCTCGGAGATGATCGTGTGTTATTGTATGGTCATCAATTAAATGAAATTGACGTCTATACATTATCAACCGGAAAGAAGCTCTATTCTAAAAAAGTACAGCTTGGTTCAACGAATGCGTATTATGCTGAAAATAGAAAACAGTTTTTTATTACGAATAGCAAAACGAATACAGTGACAAGCTTTGATGAAGAAGGCAACGAACTGGCAACACAGAAGCTTGGTAATTATCCTATGTCAATGGCAGCTTATAAAGATAAGCTATATGTGATTAATTATAAAGATACGAAATTATCGGTGTTAAATATTGAGAATCTAGAAGTTGAACAAGAGTGGCCGATTCAAAAATCATCACATGGAATAGCAATTCTTGAAGAGAAAAATGAACTATGGATTGGTGGCCATGGAGAAGGAAGTAAACCAAATAACTCTGTTAAAAAATATGATCTAATAACAGGCGTCAAACATGGGGAGATAGAAATGCCTTTAATGCCTGTTGGATTAACTAAAACAAAGGATGCTGTTCTGGTTGTTAGTCATGGTCGTAATGAACTATATGTTGCCGACTTTGATGGAAATGTGAAATGGCAGCAAGAGGTAGGAGCTAATCCATTTGTCGTAAATCAGTTTAAAGATTATATTGTTGTCGCTGGCTATGATGACCATACTTTGTATTTCATAAAAGAAGGTCAGGTGAAAAAAACAGTTGATGTGGGGAAAGGTGCATTTCAATTGTTAGTGAGGGAGGAAAAAATGTGACAACTGTATTGATTGTTGATGATGAGCAAGATATGCGTAATTTAATAGAAATGATGCTCCATAATGCAAAAATTGAGACCGTAACAGCAGCGAGTGGTACAGAAGCCTACGATATTATTGTACGCCAAAAAATTGATTTAGTTTTACTTGATGTGATGATGCCGCATGAAGATGGCTTTGCGGTTTGTCAAAGTATACGTGCGATGTCGAATGTACCAATTATTTTCCTGACAGCACGTGATGCAAACGAAGATAAGGTTAAAGGCTTAACAATAGGCGGAGATGATTATATTGTAAAACCCTTTACAAATGATGAGCTAGTTGCGCGAATCCATGCTGTGCTAAGAAGAAGTGGTACTAATATTGAAGACTTACAGCAAAAATACGTAATATTAGGACCTATTAAAATAGATGAGATTGCACGAAAGGTATCTGTAGATGGAAAGAGTGTTCCGCTTACTTTAAAGGAATTTGAACTATTACATTTATTTATGAATAATCCTGGAAATGCTTATACAAGGGAACAATTACTAGAACGCATTTGGGATATTGATTATGTAGGGGGAACAAGAACTGTTGACACTCATATAAAAACCTTACGTCTAAAGCTTGGAAAGGAAGCGGCGGGCCATATTCAAACCGTCTGGGGAGTGGGCTATCGCTTTGATCCTGGCGAATGAAAAAGATTTCAACACGCATTTGGCTATTAATCTTTTCATTTTTGATTATTACCGTTGTCTTTATGTATGTCCTAACTGATTATTTATATGAACGACTTTATGTAGAAGACACTGAAGAGACGATGGTAGAAATAGGGACAAAGCTTCAAACGATGTATACCGGCAGTAAGGTGACGGATGAATTTATTGCAGATATTGAACATTATGCTAATTATTCGAATTTAAATATTTTTGCAGTAAGAAATCCGCGAGAACTAAGTGCCTGTGTACCGTTTGATATTGATTTCGAAACATTAATTGGTCCAGAAGAGCGACAACAATTACTTGCAGGTGAATATGTACAAAAAATTGGGTATGAACCCCGATTTGATAGACAGCTAATTTCTGTAGTACTTCCGCTAGTAGATCAAAATAGGCTCGAAGGGATTATTTATATATACTTCCCTCTAGCAAAAATTAGTGAGTTAGCGAATAATGAAGTCATTTTCTTATTTGTCAGTGCTTTTATCTTTTTAATTATTATCAGCTATTTAATTTATAAAGGAATTCGTCATATTATGCGGCCATTAAGCGATTTACAAAGAGCTGTTGAGCAGATGTCATACGGAAACTATGGAACACGTGTGCCAGTTCATTCAAAAGATGAAATCGGAAGACTATCAAGCACCTTTAATCAAATGGCAGAGGCGATTCAACAAGAGGATGAGGCTCAAAAAACGTTTTTAGCGACAGTTTCACATGAGCTACGGACACCCATTAGCTATGTAAAAGGGTATAGTGAAGCAATGCAGAATGGCATTATTCCAGAACACCAAAAAGAGGAAACGATCCAACTGATTGTACGTGAGGCAAATCGTATGGAACGTTTAACGAATGAATTGCTTCAACTTGCTCGAATGGAAAATGAAAAAGCAGAAATTACTTTATATCCAATTCCTCTTGCCGAAACATTACGTGAGGTTCAAAAAATATTAACTCATCAGGCAGAGAAGAAGAACATTGCACTCCATTTGGATGCTGATGATGCATTAATCATCAAAGCAGATGAAGTAAAGCTGAAACAAATTTTTATAAATATTATTGAAAATGCCATTAATTACTCGTATGAACAGTCAAAGGTTGAAATTACTGCTTTTGAGGATAATGATAGTGCACAAATTATCATTAAGGATTATGGAATGGGTATTCCTCAAGAGGATTTGTCGCATGTAACTGAGCGCTTTTATCGTGTCAACAAAGCGCGGAGTCGAGCAGATGGTGGCAGTGGGCTAGGCTTGTCAATTGTTGAACAATTGTTGAAGCAGTTGCATGGCAAAATTGAGATTGAAAGTGAAGTTGAAAAAGGCACAGTTGTAAAAATTACATTGCCGTTAATGGAGGAATAAAACATGAAAAAATGGTTATTAGCATTAGTTGCGGTACCTGCATTGTTAGTAGGATGCGGAGAAAAGAAAGAGTCAGCAGATTTACCAGAGCCTGAGGTAGCTCAAATACCAGAAGTTGAAATTTTAACACCGAAAGAAGTAGCAATCAATGAAACGATAGATCTTGCTGCGCAAGTTGAACAAGGCGGCAAAAAAGTTGATGATGCAGTTGTACAATTTGAGGTATGGGAATCTGGTAAACGTGATCAAGGGCAAATGATTGACGGTAAATTAGAGAAAGATGGCGTTTATAAAGCGACGACTACATTTGAACACGATGGGGTATATTATATGTATGCTCATACAACTGCTAATGGCGTTCATAATATGCCGAAGCAACAAATTACGGCTGGCAGCCCTGATATGACGAAAGTTTTACCAGAGGATGAAAAAGCAAATAACAATAGTATGGATCATAATATGATGAATCACGGTAATGATACTTCTGAGCATAGTGATCACGAAAAAAGTGAAAAAAATCACAATTAAATGCTTGCATTATTTTTAAAATAGGAATATGATAATGACCAGATGACCGAAATGGTTTTCTGGTCATTATCATTTTCGTGTACAAAGGCATGTACATAACATAACAAGAAAGGATGTTATTAATGGATCGTAGGCAGGAAATTCTTGAAGCAGCTGCAAAATCCTTTACATTGTTTGGTTACAAGGCTACAACAATGGAGCAAGTGGCTAAAATCGCCAACGTCGGCAAAGGGACGATTTACACATTCTTTGCAAATAAAGAAATTTTATTTCAAGAGATAGCTATGTCACTTGTAAGAGAGATGCAAGCAGAAGCAGATGCAGTGTTGGATGCATCCGCTAGCTTTATGGACAATGCGCATAATGCTTTAATGAAAATACTGCAGTTCCGTGAAAAACATCTTTTATTTGCAAAATTATTAGAGGAAGAAAAGGAGCTACGAACGCCAGCAGTTAAACAAGTTTTAGTTCGCATTGAGACTGAAATTTTATCCTACGTTACTGAATTAATTCAAAGACGTATCGTTAAAGGTGAAATTAAAGACTGTGATGCAGAATTAGTAAGCTATCTGTTGTTAAAAGCGTATCTAGCATTTATCGTTGATTGGCAGGAGCTACATGGCGATATTATTCCTGAAGAAAAGATTTCAAATCTTTTCAAGGAAACGATCTTCCGTGGGCTAGTTCTAACTTGATTCGACTGAGCTAAAAGATGAATCAATGACAGTCTAGGGAAGATTTAGGTTTTTTTTTGAATAAAACTGACCGACTGACGTTTTCGGTCAAATATAATAGGAGTGAAGAAAACTTATGATTAAAGCTGAGTGGCTGAAAATCTTTAAAACAAGAAAAATGCTTGTTTCGATTATCGCTGTATTATTTATCCCAGTCATGTACGCAGGCATGTTTTTATGGGCGTTCTGGGATCCGTATGCAGGCCTGCCGAATTTACCAGTAGCTGTTGTCAACCAAGATAAGGGCGCTGAAATGGAAGGCGTTAAATTAGATGTAGGTAAAGATTTGGTTAAAAATCTTGTCGAGAGTGAGCAATTTAAATTCGTTGAAGTATCCAAAGAAGAAGCTGAAAAAGGCCTAAATGGTCGAGATTATTATATGACTCTAGAAATTCCAACAAATTTCTCTGAGCATGCGACTACATTATTAGATGACAAACCTTCTAAATTAGTCATGAATTATATTCCGAATGAAGGATTAAACTTCCTGAGTGCACAAATTGGTGAATCAGCAATGGAAAAAATACGTGCGGAAGTGAATAAACAAGTTTCTGCTACTTATGCAGAAAAGTTATTTGATTCTATTACAACAATGGGAGATGGCTTTACAGAGGCTGCTGATGGCTCTAGTAAGCTAGATGAAGGTGCTAAAACTTTAGCTAATGGTGCAAAAGATTTAAAAGGTTATCTTGAGCAACTAGCATCAAGCACAGTTGAATTATCAAATGGTACAGATAAAATTACTAAAGGTGCTGGAGACGCTGCAAAAGGTGCAAATGACTTATCTACTGGTCTAGTGAAAATACAAGACGGCACTGGACAATTACAACAAGGTGCACAACAAGCAGCATCTGGAGCAACAACTCTTTCACAAGGTGTATCACAATATACACAAGGTGTAGGAAAGGTTCAAGCAGGTTTAGCTACAATTAACGATAAACAACAACAAATTAGTGCAGGCGCAGCATCAATTGCTGAAAATGCAGGCGCATTAAATGGTGCAGCAAGTCAATTAACAGCTGGTTCTGCAAAAGTAGAAGCAGGTATCACTGCTTTATCAAAACAATTAGAAGGTATGATGGCTTCATTGCCTGAAGAGCAAGCGGCAGTATTAAAACAAACATTAGGAGAGCTACAAGCAGGAAGTGCAAGCGTGCATAATGGCTTAGGTTCTTTAACTGCTGGTACAGAAAAATTACAAGCTGGTGCTAACCAAGTAAGTTCTGGTGCATCACAAATTGCAGCAGGTCAATCACAAGTGTTAGCGGGTGCTAATGAGTTAACATCAAAAAGTGGTGCATTAGTCGAAGGAGCAAAAGGTCTTCAAGCTGGTAATGCAACACTTGCTCAAAAATTAGGGGAATTAAATGCTGGTGTTAAGACAGCCGTAACTGGTTCTAAAACATTGGCTTCAGGTTTAAATGAGCTAGCAAGTGGTTCAAAAACATTGAATCAAGGTACATCAACACTTGCATCTAAATCAGGTGAATTAGCAGAAGGTTCTAAAACGCTTGCTGATGGAACTACTGAACTTGTAGATGGTACATCAACTTTATCTAGCAAACTAGGTGAAGCAAGTGATAAAGCGAAAGAAGTTCATTCTGGTAAAGACACATATGATATGGTAGGTAGCCCAGTTGAGGTTGAAAAAGAATCTGTTAACCATGTACCTAACTATGGAACAGGTTTCTCACCATACTTTATTTCACTTGGCTTATTCGTTGGTGCATTATTAATCTCTATCGTGTTCCCATTAGTGGAACCAGCAATCCGTCCAAAAAATGGGGCAACTTGGTTTACAAGTAAAGTCTCAGTATTAGCAATAGTCGGCTTAATTCAAACTATATTAACAGTGGTTATTGTAAAATGGGGCTTAGGCCTTGAAGTATACAGTTTAGGATACTTCTTCTTAACAGCATTATTAACAAGCTATGTATTCTTAGCTTTAATCCAAATGTTAGTATCTATTTTCGGTGATCCAGGACGCTTTATGGCGATTGTTGTATTAATTTTACAACTTACAACAAGTGCAGGTACATTCCCACTTGAGTTAATCCCAGAGCCATTACAAGTATTTAATAAACTATTGCCAATGACATATACTGTTTCAGCATTTAAAGCAAGTATCTCAACTGGTGATACATCATTCTTAATGCAAAACTACGGAGTTCTATTAGGCTTCCTAGTAGTATTCTTAGTTATTACTTTCGGTTATTTCATGCTACTTCACACAAAACGTTATTCAAAAGTAGCTGAAGAAAACTAAAAATAGGGATTTTTGAGGCTGGGACATAACTAGCTTCATTAGTGAGAAATCCGAATTTGAATTCATTCAAATTCGGATTTCTCTATTTTTTATGTTGTCTTCATATAGCTATTAGCTAATGGCTGTGAATTTTCTTAAATTCACGGCCATTAATGCGAGGCCCATCTCGTTTTCAACCTTCGATTTTCCTCTCACAGAAAATCGAGTGAAACGCAAATTAGCCTTCAAGAATCCAAAAACTGGTTCCACGTCAATTTTGCGTTGACGATAAATGGTACTCGTTTTTTCTTCTGAAAGCTTTACTCTTACATATTCTTTTTGTTGCTCCCACTTCTCATTCACGATTAACTTACGATTATTTCCCCCTTTTGCTTTCGTACATAACGAACGTAGGGGGCATCCGGAACAGTCCTCACATTCGTATATCTTAAATTCACGCGTGAAATCATACTTATCCGTTTTCGTGGAACGATATTTAAATACAAGCTGTTGTTGGTTTGGGCAAGTGTATCGATCATGTTCTTTATCATAATCCCAGTTCTCTGTATTGAATTCGTTTTGCTTATGCTTTTTCTTCTGTTCTTTTACATACATGTTATACGTGATTAAGGCTTCTCGCTTACGGTTCGAAAGGATATCATCATAATTTTGTTCACTGCCATATCCAGCATCTGCGACGATGTGTTTTGGTAACTTAAAATAATGTTGTTCGATTTCATCTAAAAATGGGATTAATGTACGTGTATCCGTTGGATTCGGAAAAATGCTGTAGGCAAGCGCATACTGACCTTCTGTTGCCACTTGTATGTTATAACCTGCCTTCAATTGACCATTTTTCATATAGTCATCTTTCATACGCATAAATGTTGCATCCGGGTCTGTTTTCGAATAACTATTTCGTTCGTCAAAGATTTCGAAGTCTCTTTGATATTTTAGTTTGCGTTCAATATAGTCGATCAATTGTTTGCGAGCCTGCTTTGGGAATTTCCGTTCCGTTCTTAAAGCCTTTCGCTCTGCTACATCCGATGACTCTTCAATTTTTCGATCATATTCAGAAATCACTTCATCAACTTTTTCGACCATTTGAGCGAGGTCTTCCAATGCTAATTCCTTTTCACTTTCCCGTTCAATTTCTGGCATGATTTCTTTTTCAAGCAGCTCATCGTATAGCTGGTTTGACTTTTCAATTAGTCCGTTATGAAATTTCTCAACCGACTTTTTCCACACGAATGTAAATTTGTTCGCATTCGCTTCAATCTTTGTTCCATCAATAAAAATAGCTTCTTGGTCAATTAATTCTCCCTGTACCAGTTGGCAGCGGAATTGAACGAAGCATTGACGAATCAACTCTTTTACCTCTGGTTGGACACGGAATCGGTTGATTGTGCGGTAAGTTGGTTCATGCCCTTGAGCTAACCACATCATCCGAAGACTATCTTTTAAAAGCGCTTCAATTTTGCGCCCTGAGAAGACAGATTGCGTGTAGGCACATAAGATAATTTTAAGCATCATGCGTGGATGGTATGCAGGACAGCCCTCATTTCGAAGGAATGGTTCAAACGCTTCGGGCGGGATACTTTCGACTAAATGGTGGACATGGAAGGCAATATCATTCTTTTGTAACTTCACTTCTAAATCTAAAGGCAAAACTAATTGATTCATGTTATAATCTTTAAACATAAGGATCCTTCTTTCTGTATAATTTTGTTGTGGTGACTTAATTTTATCAGAAGTGGTCCTTATTTTTTATGAAAAAAATTTAAAGCCGGTGAAATTTTACTAATCGTAAAATTTCACCGGCTTTTTAGTTAAGAGGTGGGTTTTGTCCCAGCCTCGTTTTTTTGTGATTGAATGATTGCTTTAAATGGGGGTAAGGAAGAGATGCCAAAAACTGATCAGGTAGAGAGTAGAACTGCTCGTGTATCCCCGAAAACTAATCAGGTAAAGTGTAAAACTGCTCGGGTAACCCCGAAAACTGATCAGGTGAAGATAGAACTACTCGGGTATGTAGGAAAATTGCTCATATGCAAAATATCACACAAAAAACAGCAGCTGATATGAGCGTATCAGCTGCTGTTTAGTATGTGTAAGAGATTTAATTAATGGTTCATCAAAATATGATGAGGGCTGTCATTATTAGTACGAGTAGGGCACTTATATGACAATTACAGAATAGGCAAATGCTTATAGGTGGTTACATTTTTCACAAGTGTTGCTGTAGCATTCACTTTGTTCTTCAATTTTTTCACCGCATTCTGTACATTGCTTTGCAGGTAGGTTCTTGAAAAATTCAACTACATTTTCTAACATTGTGGACTCCTCCTTTAAGTTCATCTGTACTATTACTGTTTTGATATTACATAGTGTATTATAACAGATGCTTTTCGTCAACACAAAATGCCTAATTTACGTTAAAATAAATATGGATATATTGTGAAGGAGGAAACGTAATTTATGATATTCGTTGATAATAAAGGGATTCATGACCCACGCATTAACCTTGCCATTGAGGAGTATTTATTAAAAACGATGGATGTTGAGAAGGAACCAGTGCTACTTTTTTACATTAATCAGCCTTCAATCATCATTGGTAAAAATCAAAATACTATCGAAGAGATTAATACAAATTATGTAGAGGATAATGGCATTATCGTTGTGCGACGTCTTTCTGGTGGGGGCGCGGTGTATCATGACCTAGGGAATCTTAACTACAGTTTTATCACTAAAGACGACGGCGATAGCTTTATGAATTATAAAAAATTCACTCAGCCTGTTGTAGATGCACTTGCAAAAATGGGAGTTCATGCTGAGCTATCAGGCCGCAACGACATTTTAGCTGAAGGGCGTAAAGTTTCTGGCAACGCACAGTTTTCTACAAAGGGCCGTATGTTTAGCCACGGTACTTTAATGTTTGATACAGAAATTGATGCTGTTGTATCTGCATTAAAGGTGAAGAAAGATAAAATTGAATCAAAGGGCATTAAATCGATTCGTTCAAGAGTAGCAAATATTTCTGAGTTCTTAAAGGACGAGATGACAGTCGAAGAATTCCGCCTAGAAATTTTAAAATCCATTTTCGGTGGTGAAGAAAATATTCGCTATTATGAGTTAACGGAGGAAGATTGGGCAAATATCCATAAGTTATCTGCTGAGCGTTATCAAACATGGGAATGGAACTATGGGAAATCACCACGCTTTAATATTCAAAAAACACATCGTTTCCCAACAGGAGGAATTGATATTCGCTTAGAGGTAAATCATGGGATTATTGAAGAAGTGCATATCTTTGGTGATTTCTTCGGTGTAGGCGACATGGCAGATGTTGAACAACGATTAGTTGGGACAAACTATGATCGAACTGCAATTGCTGAGGCGTTAACAGATATTGATATTCCAACATACTTTGGTGGAATTACGACAGAAGAGTTTTTACAATTAATTTATTAAGAAAAGCTTGTGTAGAAATTGGCAAATGTCCTTATTGGGACATAAGAGTACACACTTTTTCAAAATGGAACCGCTCCATAACGTGTGGTTGATTTCCGTTCCGACTGGGCGCTTTGTTGCTGACGCTTCGCTTTCGCACAGATAAAACATTTGTTGCTGACGCTTCGCTTCGCTGCAGGGTCTCGGGCCAACACGATGTTGGTCACGAAGGCATTATCACAGGATGTGATGGTCTTAGCCTTCGTTCCTCTATTGCTGTTCCCCAAGGAGTCGCCCAGTCTCCACTCCAATCAACGTATATCAATTTCTACTGAATGAAGATAAATCGCAAATGTTTAAAAAATGCCATCCATCTTTTGGTGGTGAGTCCTCAAAAATCTGTAGCTAACGATTCGATGTTAATTTTTACTACAAAAGCAGGCGTGTTGATTAGGAAAAAAATCGGTTTATTATTGAGCGATAAAAGGATTTTTTGTTGCTATTTCGCTAATATATATCCATTTTAACTGATTGTAGCGTAGGGCTACTCGACTCCCGCGGGAAAGCGAGGCAGACGAGACCCTGCACGGAGCGCAGCGGAGGAAGCGGCTCGACGCTCGCCCGCAGGAAAGCGAGTAGCCCGTAGCGGAAATAAGAGCCTTCTAACTTAATTAGAGTGGATAAAAATGGTTAATTAACACACCTGCTACAAAAGGTTCGCTGACAGTTATGTCGACGGGCCTTTTTTTGATACAATATAAGATAGAAAGGAGTGTTGGTATGGAGAAGCATCGAATATTTATTGTCGAAGATGATGTGAAAATTGCGTCTTTGCTTGCAGAAACGCTAAGAAAATATCAATACGAAGTTGAAACGATCAAAGAATTTGATCATCTCGTTGAAGAATTTACAGCATTTAATCCACATATGGTGTTGCTTGATATAAATTTACCTTCGTACGATGGCTACTATTGGTGTCGCCAACTACGTCAACATACAACTTGTCCAATTATTTTCATTTCCGCTCGTTCTGGGGAAATGGATCAAATTTTTGCGCTAGAAAATGGGGGCGACGATTTCATTACGAAGCCATTTAATTATGAAATTGTATTGGCTAAAATCCGTAGTCACTTGCGTCGTACATATGGTGAATATGCATCGAGACAAGAGGAGCGGACAATTAAACAAGGGCAGCTTGTTCTTCATTTAGAAAGAATGGAGCTTCATAAAAATGATTTAGAGATCCCACTTCAGAAAAAAGAATGTATCATATTAGAGCTGTTAATGGGAAATGCGCCGAAAGTAGTGACACGTGAGCAACTGTTAGAAGAGCTTTGGGACGATCAGGCATTTGTTGATGAGAATACGTTGAACGTCAATATGACTCGAGTGCGGAAAAAGCTAGCTGATTATCATATTTCTTCTTCTATAGAAACGGTACGTGGAGCAGGTTATCGCTTTATTTTAAGTGCAGGTGAGATATAGTGGGCTGGAAATTATTTTTGCGTGATTACGCATCGTTCATTGTATTCCAGTTCTTTTTAGTAGGCTTCATTATGGTCTTATATTGGTTGGACGGCTTTCGAAATGTTGATACGGCTATTTATTCCTTCTGTATTAGTTTAGTGTTATTAACCTCGTTTTTACTTATCCGTTATTTAATGCGCCAACGTTATTTATTAAAAATATCACAGCTTCCTAAAACAATGGAGGATGTGTTGCAAAAAAATGCTAAAACACCTGAGGCGGTACAGGCTGAGAAATATATGCATGAACTATATCGACTATATAAGCATGAACTTCAATCGTTATATGCAGGCCAAAAACGGCATGATCAGTTTATTAATCAATGGGTGCATCAGATGAAAACGCCAATTTCTGTTATTGAGCTTTTATTACAGGATGAGCGTCCTCTCGATAAAAAGAATGTGCAGGAGGAAATTGACCGCTTGCGTAGAGGCTTGGACATGGTGTTGGTAAATGCTCGATTAGAAAACTTTGAAGAGGATATGCAAGTAGAACAGGTTACTTTAAAAACGATTGTTACTGCAACTGTAAATGAAAATAAACGTTTATTTATTACAAAGCGTGTTTTTCCAGAGATTCATATTGAGGATGACATTATCGTAGCAAGTGATTCAAAATGGCTACGCTTTATTATCGGGCAATTCGTAACGAATGCGGTTAAATATACGTTTGAAGCAAATAAAAAAATAGTCATTTCCGCCATAAAAAAGAATGACTACGTACAATTATCCATTCGTGATGAAGGTATTGGTATTCCAGCTTCCGATCTTTCTCGTGTTACTAAAGCCTTTTTTACTGGTGAAAATGGACGTAAAACTGGGGAGTCCACAGGGATGGGCTTATATTTAGCGAAAGAAATCTGTGGAAAACTCGGTCATGACTTAAACATAACATCAGAGGTTGGAAAAGGAACAATTGTTACAGTGACATTTACAAATTAGGGGGATCGGAAATGACAGAAGTATGTTTGGATGAATGGGTTTTACATGTAGAGACAGAAAAAACAGAGGCATTATACGAATCACATAACGATGTTTGTGAGTGTTTATCCTGCAAAAATTTTCGTAAGGCTAGTCTTTTGTTTAATGAAGAAGTAATGCATTTTTCGAATAAGCTTGGGCTAGACTTACATAAACCAACTTTACTAAACGCTTTTCCTGTAGAAGGTGAACAAGTGATGTACAGTGGGCATTATACGATTTGTGGAGAAATCATTGAAGGTGAAGTGGATGCCTGGGATGTAATCGTTGGCTCGCATTGCTTTAGTCTAGTAGAGGAAGATGGTAATAAGTCAGCTGAATCTTTAACAGGGCCACATTTTCAAATTGGCTTTGAGGTAGTATTGCAATGGCTTTTACCAGAACCCTTGGAATTAATCAAGAAATAAGGTGAACAAGGTATGCCTATTTTACAAATAAAAGACGTGACGAAGGTGTATGAAGGTAAAGTAACTCATCGTGCGTTAAATCAACTAAGCTTTGATGTGGAGGAAGGTGAGTTTTTAGCAGTCATGGGTCCATCAGGAAGTGGAAAAACAACATTATTGAATATCATTTCTACGATTGATGAACCAACGAGTGGAGAAATCATTTTAGATGGCATGAATCCTCATACACTGAAAGCAACTGAGCTTGCCTACTTTAGAAGAAGACAGCTTGGTTTTATTTTTCAGGATTTTAATCTTTTGCATATGCTGACGGTGGAAGAGAATATTGTTCTGCCCCTTACATTAGATCAACAACCATTAGAAGTAATGGAGGAGCGTCTTGCAAGTATTGTGGAAAAGCTCGATTTAACTTCATTCTTGCATAAACGCCCAAATGAAATATCAGGTGGACAAGCACAAAGAACAGCCATTGGACGGGCACTTATTCATAGTCCAAGTCTCATTTTAGCAGATGAGCCAACAGGAAATTTGGATTCGAATTCTTCGCGTGATGTACTTGAACTTTTAACAAAAATTAATCAGGAAAAACGAACAACAATCGTAATGGTAACACATGATCCTATTGCAGCTAGCTACTGCGATCGCGTGTTATTTATTAAAGATGGAGAATTTTTTAATGAAATTTACAAAGATGACCGTCGTCAAATGTTTTTCCAAAGAATATTAAATGTTTTGAGCTTACTAGGAGGAGGACAAGTAGGTGACCTTTCGACAATTCGCTTACCGTAATGTCGTACGGAACAGCCGTATATACGGAGCCTTTTTCATGGCAAGCTTTTTTTCTGTGGCTGTGTTTTTCATCTATTCAATGCTCATGTTTCATCCGGATATTGAACAAGGGATATTAGGAGAGGCATCGTTACTTGGAATGGTTGGTGCGGAAATCGTACTCGTCCTTTTTACTTTATTCTTTTTATATTATTCGATGAGTGCTTTTTTAGAGGCTAGATCACATGAGTTTGCAATTTTATTACATTTAGGAATGGAAAAACGCCAGATGAATAAGCTTGTCTTTTTGGAGACAATGATTATTGGATCGGGCTCTATTTTTGTTGGGATTATATTTGGTTTCTCATTTTCGAAATTCTTTTTCATGATTGTTCGAGAAATTTTACATTTAGATAGTTTACCCCTATATGTTTCATGGGAGCCATTTTTACTAACGATTGGTGTCTTTACAAGTGCTTTTGTGGTCATTTCCTTAATTAGTGTGTATTTTACACGTGAAAGAAAATTGCGCGATCTCCTTAAGGGAAATGACTATTTAAATAGTGTTTCAACCTATTCTAAAATTCGTGCAGTATTTGGTATTACCCTTATTTTATCAGCATACGTATTAGCGTTTATCGTATCGAATACATCTTGGATCGGTTTAGCATTATTAATTCCGTTTTTAGCGACCGTTGGAACATATTATTTTTTCAGAGATTCTTTACCGTGCTTTTTAGATAAAGCACGGGACAAACGTAAATTTCATTGGCAACGCTATCGCCTTCTTTCGTTAGCTGAGCAAACTCATATTATGATGGACAATGTGAAAATGTTTTTTGTAGTAACGATGGTGTCAACAATGGCCTTTTTATCGGTCGGTATTTTAGCGACGATGTCTTCCTATACAATACAATATGATCGTTTAAATCCATTAGGGCTTGTCTATAAGGGAGATGTCGATAATCCATTTGAGCGAAATCATATCGCCTCTTTGCGAGTTCAATTAGAGGAGAAGGGTCTGTCCTATCATTTATCGCGCTTTGTTGTCATCAAGCAAACATCTTCATATACACAGAATGAGGTTGAAGTTTTTAGGGAATCAGATATGAATGTATTGCTTTCTTCCTTTAGTTACCCATTACTTAATTTAGCATCAGGAGAGGCAGTGTTTATACCATACTCGGAAGAGTCTCTAAAAAAACTAAAAGATAAAGTAGTGCATACTGTATTAGAGGAAAATTCTATCCCGCTAACAATTGATAGTGTATATCCTAATATAGTATTCCCGGGATCTATTGTTAGCGTTAACTCTATAGTAATTAGCGATGAGGATTTTAGTAAGCTTAGAAAGCCGATTGCCGATAAAGACGTTGCGCAACCAACCTATCATTTGTTTACCTTCTATATTCCTCAGTGGATGGAAACGAAAGATGTAGGCAAGGACATAGCCGAGTTAGCAGCAAATCAATATTTTTATAAGAAGAATAAGTTTAGCCCATTTTACTTTGAAAATGCTGGCTTAAATTATTCTTATGTATTAGCTACTTATTCATTATTCACATTAGTAGGGGTCTTAGTAGCAACTGTATTTTTATTAGCAGCAGGTAGCTTTGTTTACTTTAAACTGCATACTTCTCTTGAAAGAGAAAAGCGTAAATTCGATGTCTTAAAGCGAATGGGCTTAACAGATACAGAGCTCAGAAAGCTTGTGAACCGTCATTTATTCCCACAATTTTTCTTGCCATGGGGGGTTGCAATGATGCATAGCGCCTTTGCTTTTCTTATGGTTCAAGGTATCTTGAAAGATATTGCTAATATTTCCATTGTAAAAGAAGTTGTCTTTGCTTTTGGGTTTTTTGTTTTAATACAAGTAGTCTATTTTTATTTGATTCGTTGGCGATACATCTCACATATTCGTTCGTAATAAAGATGTACGAGAGAGAAAAAAATGAATTATTTGACGTAATTCGTGACATGAAATAAAAAGTTTCGTTGTCTTTTAGATATATTTCTTATATAATATTACTGAATAATGATTCATTTTATCTTCATTCAGTAGCAGACTTCCACCTCTGAGGTGGTGAGATGGATTCGGGTGTAATTCCTTTTTAAGGGATGTCCATACATCTACTGATAAAGATAAAGCCTCCGGCGGATGTCACGGATTTTAAAAGGAATGAATTATGCATTCACAATTCCAAATCCGGGCCTCAATTACGCCAAGGCGAAATTGATACGATAAAGGGGATGGTGTAATTGAATTTAGTTTCAAGTGTTCGTCAACAAGCATTAGAACAACCGGATAAAATTGCGTATCATTTTATGGGGAAAGATACGACGTACGGTGAGTTTGAACACACAGTTGGTCGCTTTGCAAAGGGGTTACAAGATTTAGGGGTAGAAAAAGGAGACCATGTGGCGTTTTTACTCGGCAATACACCACATTATTTAATTGCGTTATATGCAACAATGCGCTTAGGGGCAACGGCAATTCCGGTTAATCCTATCTATACACCAGATGAAATTTCGTATATTTTGCATAATGGTGATGTACAAGCTGTTATTGCACTTGATGCACTTCTTCCATTAGTAGAAATGGGTGTACATGCTTTTCCAAAAGTAAAAACATTTGTTGTTTGTGAAACAACAGAGGATGTTGCTGAAAAAGTAACGACTTTATCCGAAGAGGCAAAGGCGAAAATTCATTTATTTTCACAAGTAATTGCTAGTGTATCGGACTCTTTACAACCAGTAGAGGTAGCTGACGATGATAACGCAATTATTTTATATACTTCAGGAACGACAGGTACTCCAAAGGGTGCAATGCTGACTCATAAAAATATCTATTCAAATGCACGAGATGTAGCGCATTATTTAGGCTATAAAGCAGATGATCGTATTATTGCTACGTTACCAGTTTTCCATGTTTTTGCGTTAACTGTCGTAGCCAATGCGCCTTTATTGAGTGGAGCAACGGTTTTACTTGTACCACGTTTTAGTCCAACTGAAATCTTTAAAATAACGAAGGAACAAAAGGCAACAGTCTTCGCTGGTGTGCCAACTATGTATAACTTCTTGTATCAATTACCTGAAAGCAACCCTGAAGATTTCTCAACAATACGTTTGGCGATTTCAGGTGGCGCGTCTTTACCTGTAGCACTTTTACATAATTTCGAGAAGAAATTTAATGTGCGTGTTTCAGAGGGCTTTGGCTTATCAGAAGCATCACCAGTAACGTGCTTTAACCCATTGGATCGTGAGCGTAAGGCAGGTTCTATTGGAACATCCATTTCCAATGTTGAAAATAAGGTGGTGGATGTTAATGGTCAAGAAGTACCGGTTGGCGAAGTAGGGGAGCTAATTGTCCGAGGGCCTAACGTTATGAAGGGCTATTATAAATTACCTGAAGAAACAGCGATGGCTATACGTGATGGCTGGTTATACACGGGAGACTTAGCTAGAGTTGACGAAGAAGGGTACTTTTACATCGTTGACCGTAAAAAAGATATGATTATTGTTGGCGGATTTAATGTATATCCAAGAGAGGTTGAAGAAGTACTCTTTGCTCATAATAATATTGTTGAAGCGGCAGTTGTAGGTTTCCCAGACCCTAACTTAGGAGAAGCAGTTCATGCATATGTTGTCTTAAAAGATGCAGAAGCAACTTCTACAGAAGACCTTCTAGCATACTGTGCAAAGCATATGGTGAAATATAAGGTTCCTAAAGTAATTGAGATTATGGATGAATTACCGAAAAATACGACAGGGAAAATTTTGCGTCGTACATTAAAAGAAAAAGTGTAAGAAACAGTAGCTACTATTGAAAAATAGTAGCTTTTTTTTATCTCGCAAAAATGAACAGTTAGATTACATTTCAAGATTTAAGAGAAACAATGAATATTATTAGGAGATCCATTGCCAGTAAAAGATCGGTTGGTTCTAGGCGACTAATGTTTTCTATGCAGAAGCGACATGGTGTTAGAACAATTGTTATCATAGAATGTGAGATTTTTGCTTGTGTTCCTTTAGTGAGGGACGATGAACACCTACTGATAGAATTTTCATTTTAGATCAATATTACAGTTCATCACCAAGTGGATGACTTTTGTTAAAACGTCCCTATGTAAATAAGTTGATTGGAGTGAAGACTGGACGGCCGCAATCAGTCGGAACGGAAATCAACCACACATTTTGGTGATGATCCAATATTACAGCAATGTAAAAAAAGTATGGCCACCTATCTAAATAGTTGAGTGTGTATGTCTGTAAGTGATAGAATCAAACTTGTGAAATCTACATACTTTTTAAAGGCTTGTCATATAGTGAGGTAGAAGTAACACCAATAACTGTAAAGAAGAATGGAACCCTTTGGTGTCTAGCTACGTCAAAGCCTTTAGAAAATTTAATTGAAAGAGAGCATATGGAAAAATGATAGAACTCATCAAGGAGTTAATTAGTTTTATTATGCATATTGATGTGCATTTAGAGGAGATCATTCATAAATTTGGTAATTTGAGTTATTTCGTTCTATTTGCAATTGTTTTTGTTGAAACAGGTGTTGTAATTTTCCCATTCCTACCAGGTGATTCATTGCTTTTTGCAAGTGGTGCATTAGCTGCAGCAATTGGCGCATTTAATATGTGGATATTAATTCCTGTATTTTTAGCGGCTGCAATTTTAGGGGATACGATGAACTATCATATCGGTCATAAAGTAGGGACATCCATTCCACCAAAAAGCTTCCTTGGTAGAGTCGTAAAAAAAGAACGTATGGAAGCAGCTGAAAAGTTCTTTAATAAACACGGTGGAAAAACGATTGTCATCGCGCGTTTTATGCCTTTCATCCGCACATTCATACCATTTGTTGCAGGGGCTAGTAAAATGAAGTATGGCTACTTCATTATGTATAATGTTTTAGGTGCAGTATTATGGGTATTCAGCTGTACATTATTAGGTTATTTCTTTGGTAATATTCCAATTATTAAAGATAACTTCTCAACGGTTCTAATATTAATTATCTTAATTTCAGTTGTACCAGCTGTTATTGGTGCTATTAAAGCAAAAGCAAGTGGAAAATAAAAGGGCGGTCCAAAAGTGATAAAAGATCACTTAGGACTGTCCTTGTTTTTTTGCTCATCATCATAACGTCAATCAACATTGCATACATATTTTCGAATGTCGTACCTAAACTTCGGTGATTAACCATTTTATCTATTCTCTATATAGTACAAGACCTTGTGAATCTTCAAGAACCGTACTTCGTGAGGCCGGATGACACCTAGGGGATAACATCATAAAAGAGATGGTCCATTATCTTGTATTGAATGTTAGACGACTTTTAGACAGTTACTTGAATGATAAGCAGAGAATAATGAAAGGTGCTATAATAATAATTACTAGAATATGGTGAAATGGGGGGCAACGAAATGGAAGTATTTATCGGCAGACAGCCTATTTTTAACCTTCATGAACAAATCGTTGCGTATGAATTATTATATCGTAGCAAAAACGTGAATTCTTTTCCGATGGTTGATTCAGATGCTGCAACAATCGATGTACTAGTAAACTCATTTCTTTCAATTGGCATTGAAGAGGTAACTAAAGGTAAACCTAGTTTTGTTAATTTTACAGAAAATTTACTTATGAGTCCTATAAATGAATTTTTAAATCCATCGCAAGTTGTTATTGAGATTTTAGAGGACGTTCCTATTACAACTCAGTTAGTCGAGAGAGTCATTGAACTGAAATCATATGGGTTTAAAATTGCATTAGATGATTTTATTTTGGATGATAAGGTACAAGTTTATGATGAGTTATTTCCTTTTATCGATTTTATAAAAGTGGACTTTTTAAAATCACCATTACTGGAGCGAATGGAAATTGAAAATAAAGTGAAAGAAAATTTCCCTCACATAAAATTGCTAGCTGAGAAGGTTGAGACACGAAATCAATTTGAAGTGGCAAAGCATTCTGGCTATGAATTATTTCAAGGCTATTTTTTTGAACAACCTCAAATTATTACAGCTACCGATATACCTGCTAATACTATTCAATATTTATATATTATTACGCTATTAAAAGAAGAGGAACCTAATATACAATTATTAGCTGAAAATATAGAGCGTGATATTTCTTTAACGTATAAATTATTGCAAATGGTTAATAATTCAGAGCTGCGGTCTAAATCTAAGATTCGTTCGATAAAACAAGCGATTATATTACTTGGCGTTTCAAATTTGCGAAAGTGGATTTATTTATTGGCGATGCGAGAAATAGATAGAAATGCTGAGAATGATCTTTTTAAAGAAGTCATGTGTACTTCTTTATTTAGAGCAAAAGTATGTGAGAAATTAGCCAAGCTTTCCTATAAGAAAAACTTCTCTGAATATTTTTTAGTCGGGATGTTTTCATTGATAGACACGTTGTTGCAAAGACCGATGAATGTTATTTTGCAGCAGCTACCTTTTTCAGAAGACATAACAGAAACGATTTTAGGTAATCCAACTGAAATGACACCTTTTCTGGAATTCAGTATTGCATTAGGTAAGTTAGATTGGTCTACTTTAGAAAATTTAGCTCCTCAGCTCAATATTGATTTCACAAAAATCGATCTTTTATACAATGAAGCAATGGAGTGGGCAGAAAAATCTTTATAACAAGGATTTGACCTAAAATGTCCTGTAGTGGAATTTGCAGTTACGTATATATTTTAGTGAAAAGTCAAAAATAAGCTATCTTAAAATTCTTTTTAAGGTAGCTTATTTTTTATGTTTTATACATTATTGGGCTCATCATTTATAGTAGAGGATGACATTTGTTGAAAATTATGAAATGTGTATAGTTGATTGGAGTGAAGACTGGGCGACACCTTGGGGACCAGCAATCGAGGAACGAACGCTAAAACCATCACGTCCTGTGATAACGCCTTCGTGACCAACATCGGTGCCGCTGCCGCTTCGCTTTCGCGCAATAAACATCTGTTGGCACAAGTGGCTCATCGGACGCCCCCAATCAGAATGGAAATTAACCACATGTTATGATGATGAACAAAATTATAAAAATACATATTCCCTTCATCAAGACGAAGTTCTCAATGCGAAAACTATTTGCTATAATCATCTCGTCTTTAAAAAATTCTGATAGTTGGAGTGGGCGTGGGGGAAATGAATCAAATACATGATGTAAGGGAAAGCATTATGGAGTATGTGTACGTCGTAGTAGGAGCTGCAATTATTGCTATTGGCTTCAATGTATTTTTACTGCCAAATAAAGTAGCTTCTGGCGGAGTAAGCGGGATTAGTACAATTTTACACGGTTTATTTGGATGGAATCCTGGTTTTGTACAGTATGCATTCAATATTCCATTATTTATTGCCGGTGTATTATTACTTGGGAAAAAGTTTGGGATAAAATCGTTTATTGGAACAGTAACATTACCGTTAATTGTATTACTAACGAACAGTTGGGGGCCATGGACAGATAATCCTTTACTAGGTGCACTTTTTGGGGGAATTGTGGTCGGTTTAGGAATAGGACTTGTCTTTAAGGGGAATGCTTCTACTGGTGGCACTGATTTACTAGCGCAAATAATTACAAAGTATACCGGAATATCGTTAGGTACAAGTGTACTTTTAATTGATGGGATTATCGCGATTAGTGCAGCAATTGTTTTTGACATAGAAAAAGGTTTGTATGCTCTAATTGGACTTTATGTCACTACAAAAACGATTGATATTATTCAGCTCGGTTTCAGTCAGTCTAAAATGGTTTATATTATTACGATGAAACAAGATGAAGTACGTGATGCCATTTATGCCGAGATCGAACGTGGAGTGACAAAGTTGCCTGCTATAGGCGGATATACAGGGGAAGCGCGACCAGTACTTATGGTTGTTGTTTACCAAACAGAATTCACAAAGCTGAAACAACTCATTAAAAGCGTTGACCCATCAGCGTTTGTGATCGTTTCTAATGCTTATGAGGTGTTAGGAGAAGGTTTCAAACGTGCATAATTTTGGTATAATGTCGGGGAAAGATAATTATTTACTTTGAGGAGGGGCCCTAATGAAAAAGGCGATGTTAACATTAGCGATTGGTTCAGCAATCTTCTTAGCTGCTTGTGGCGGAGGTAAAACGGCAACAAATGAAGGTACAAAAACTGCTGCTCCAGATGGCGAAACAATTGCTATGAAATCTTGTATTTCTTGCCATGGTAGCGAATTACAAGGGGCAGGAAATGCGCCAGCAATTAATAATGTAGGCTCTCGTTTATCAGAAGCTGAAATTTTAGATGTTATTAAAAATGGTAAAAATGGAATGCCTCCAAATGTTGTTAAAGGTGCAGATGCAGAAGCAGTTGCCAAATGGTTAGCTACTCAAAAATAAAGCGATAATGAAACTAGCAGGCTGGAGAACTGCTAGTTTTTTATTTTTTGTAGAAATTTTTAGTTAGGATAGACAGAGTGTAAATACATTTCTTTTATACATAGACATGCTAAAATAAGGTGAAACTGCAATCATTATGCTGATTGCTAGTTAACGTAGGACAAAACATATTCAATTCCTTGAATGGAGGCTATAAAACATTGGTCGTAGTATTAACAAGAGACGTTATGGAGAAATTTAAGTTAGAACTATTAGCTGGTGAGGAAGGAATAGGAAGAACAATTGTTACTAGTGATATATCAAGACCAGGGCTCGAGATGGCAGGGTATTTTACGCATTATCCTGCAAATCGGGTACAATTGCTAGGAAAAACCGAACTTTCTTTTTTTGAAATGCTTCCTGCAGATGTGAAATTGGAGCGCATGCGTCTTCTATGTTCGCAGGATACACCAGCTATTATTATTTCTCGTGATTTAGAGGTACCTAAGGAACTTTTACAGGCGTCCAATGAAAAACATGTACCTGTATTTAAAACACACATGACAACTACGAAATTTTCGAGTAGGCTAACAAACTATTTGGAAGGTCGCTTAGCACCAATGACTGCTGCGCACGGAGTTTTAGTTGATGTATACGGCATCGGCGTACTAATTATCGGAAAAAGTGGTGTAGGGAAAAGTGAAACAGCACTTGAGCTTGTCAAGAAAGGACACCGCTTAGTAGCTGATGATTGTGTAGAGATCCGTCAGGAATCAGAGAATTTTCTAATTGGGAGCCCACCTCCTCTTTTAGAACATTTACTCGAAATCCGAGGCATTGGTATTATCGATATTATGACACTCTTTGGAGCAAGTGCGGTACGGCCGTACAAACGTATTACATTAATTATCGAATTGGAAATATGGGATCCTGAAAAAGTATATGATCGACTAGGTTTAGAGGAAGAAAAAATGAAAATCATTGATACGGAGTTAACAAAGCTAACGATTCCTGTAAGACCTGGACGTAATGTGTCTGTTATTATTGAAGTAGCAGCAATGAACTATCGTTTAAAAAAAATGGGTGTAAATGCAGCCGAAGAGTTTTCTAGACGATTAGATGAGGTAATCTCATCAACGGACGAGTTGGATGATTAATTGTTTTTAACTTCTTTCAGCTACATAGTCTCCCACCTCTATATGTGGATGAGATGAACGTGGGTTTAAGTTGCTTTTCAGAGGGTGTATATACATCCGCTGAAATAGAGGAACTCAGTCTAAGAACGCCACGTCCTGTGGCAATTTATCTGTGCGAAAGCGAAGCGACAGCAACACACGACTGAGTGACCAACTTCGTGTTGGCAGGCATAATTGATTAGGATTCATTTGCAAATGCAATGAATTGATTTTGAGAGGAGCATAAGATGGACTTGTTATTATTAGAAATTAATCCGATTGCTTTTCATTTAGGACCTATCGAAGTTCGTTGGTATGGGTTACTAATCGTATCGGGTATTATTTTAGCGTATATTGTTGGACAAAGAGAGGCTGTTAAGAGAGGATTACCAGAGGATTTTCTTGCAGATCTATTACTTTGGGCTGTTCCTATTTCCATAATATGTGCACGTATTTACTATGTAACGATGCGTTGGGATTATTATAGTGAAAATCCAGGAAAGATTATAGAAATTTGGAATGGTGGTATCGCTATTCATGGTGCTCTTATTGGCGCCTTTTTGACAGCTTACATATTCACTCGTAGAAGAAATATAAGCTTTTTACGAGTTGCGGATATTGCGGCACCGAGTATTTTAATTGGACAAATAATTGGCCGCTGGGGAAATTTTATGAACCAGGAGGCTTATGGTGGTCCAGTATCACGTGAGTTTTTAGAAAATCTAATGCTACCGGATTGGATTATTAATCAAATGTATGTTGAAGAATTAGGAACATACGTACATCCTACTTTTTTATATGAATCCGTTTGGAACTTCATTGGGCTAATTATTTTATTAGTTTTACGCAAAGTAAATTTAAATCGTGGTGAAATGTTCTTCGGCTATATAATATGGTATTCAATCGGTCGCTTCTATATAGAAGGCATGCGTACAGATAGCCTGTATTTAGTAGGAGATTTACGCTCGGCTCAGGTTGTTTCAATAATAGGTATTGTTGTGGGTCTTGGTGCGATTATTTATAGACGCATAAAAGTAAAACCTGCAGTAAAGTATTTAGATGATAAATAAGGGGTGCAAAGCATGACTGTGAAGGCATTACTATTTGATTTTGATGGTACATTACTCAATACAAATGATTTAATCATTCAAACGTTTATGCATGTTTTAAACGAGCGATTTCCCGGGCAATATTCGCCAAAAGATTGCCTGAAATTCCTCGGGCCATCCTTAAAACAGACATTTAGTGACATTGCTCCTGGTGAAGAAGATGCAATGATTGCTAAATATCGTGAATATAATGAATTACATCACGATGAGCTTGTCACTCAATATCCTGATGTTGTATCAACTTTAGAGCAATTAAAGGCTATGGGGATCAAATTAGCGATTGTCTCTACAAAGCGTAATGGGATGATTGACCGTGGTCTATCTGTACTAGGTGCAAGTCATTTATTTGACATCCGTATTGGCACGGATGATGTGAAAAATGTAAAGCCTGATCCAGAGCCAGTTTTGCTTGCGCTTGAACGCCTTGGTGTAAACAAGGAAGAGGCCATTATGATTGGCGACAATTCTCACGATATTGAGGCAGGGCACAACGCTGGAGTTAGAGCAGCCGGTGTCGCATGGGCTTTTAAAGGTGAGGAATACTTACAGCAATTCAAGCCGGAATATATATTGCATCATATGACGGATTTATTTGAAATTGTGAAAGTGGGGTAAGTAAATGGCACGTAAAACAGAACGCTACCGTGTCGAAGGAGCAAACTCGCTTTGGAATATTTATGATACGGTGTCCTTTTGGAAGGTGATGAAGTGTTTCGTTGTCATTCAAATTGGACGCTTCACACCATTTTTACGTGTAAAAAACTGGTTGTATCGAACTTTTTTAAAAATGGAGATTGGTGAACAAACTTCCATAGCTTTAATGGTTATGCCAGATACAATGTTTCCAGAACGCATTCATATCGGTGACAATACTGTTATAGGCTTCAATACGACTATTTTGGCGCATGAATATTTAATAGAGGAATATCGTCTGGGAGATGTTCGTATTGGCAATGAAGTAATGGTTGGTGCCAATTCAACGATACTACCCGGTGTTACGATAGGTGACGGTGCCATAGTATCTGCTGCAACCCTTGTGCATAAGGATGTGCCAGCTGGCTGTCTAGCAGGCGGTAACCCTATGCAAATTATTTATACAGCTGAACAAATGGCGGAGCGCAAACGCAATGAAGTAGTAGAATGGTGCACGCCAAAAAAATAATAGTACCTACACTGTGCAAGCTTTACTATGCACAGTGTTTTTTTGTGGGAATAATCGTAACAATGAAATTAAAGTATGACTCTCCGGCAAAACGAGGGGGTGACATGACATACGATTTAACAAAATGACATCCCACTTTTTAGTTTTATCGCCCAACTTTTGAATTTTATCCACTAACTTTCACGTTTTATCGCCCAACTTTTGAACTTTATCGACTAACTTTCACGTTTTATCACCGAACTTCAGCAATTTATCGACATCCACCTTCCAAAGAGCGAAAAAGATTCACATAGTTTTTTTGTCTAAAGGTTTACAAGTTTAAGGAAAGAAAAACTTGCTCTGCCTAATAAAGTTTCAATTTATTTATTTTTAGGTATAATTAACAGAATAATCAGTGTTTAAATTATTCGATAATTTAAGTGTAGTTGCATTGACTAGCAAGAAGAAATAAGTTAGAATACTTTCATAATCTAATTCTCTAACACTCTAGTGAGTTAAAGTGAAACGTAAGGAAGTGTCAGGATGTCGTCGATTAAAATGTTTGAGAAACCACTTGGAATGCGCGATACATTTCCGCAAATTTTTGAAAAGGTAGAGGCTGTAAGAAATACAGGGCGAGATTTTTTATGTAGAAGAGGCTATGAATTTATTAAAACGCCTGCAGTAGAGTATTTTGATACAGTTGGTAAAGCATCAGCGATAGCTAATGCGCATTTATTTAAATTAGTAGATGGACAAGGCAACACGTTAGTACTACGACCTGATATGACAACACCGATTGCACGTATAGCAACATCAAAATTATTAAAAGAAATGATTCCAATACGCCTTGCTTATTTTGCTAGTGTCTTCCGCGCACAGGAAGCGGAGGGTGGACGTCCAGCAGAATTTGATCAGATGGGGATCGAATTAATTGGAGACAATTCTGTATTTGCTGATGCTGAGGTTATTGTTACGGCAATGGAGTTATTAAAGCAATTTGGCTTAGCTAAATTTAAAGTGACGATTGGTCATGCAGGTATATTAAATTGTATTTTACAAGATTACACAGAAAGCATCGAACAACAAAATATACTTCGGACATTACTTGTGCAACGCAATTATGTAGGGTTTGAAGAAGCGGTAGAATCATTTGATTTACCAAAAACAAAATCCGATGCATTATTGCAATTTATTGAAGAAGCTATGAATTTAAATGAAATTCAAGATATTGAGAAATATGTGCGGAAAAATGACGCATTAGAATATATGCAACAGCTCGCTAAATTGCTTGAAATTGCAGACTTAGCGGATTATGTAGCCTTTGATTTTACACTTTCTAGTCACATGAGCTATTACACAGGCATGTTATTTGAAGTGTTTGCAATCGGCAGTGGTTTTCCATTAGGAAATGGGGGACGCTATGACGGGTTACTGGAGGTATTTGGCTCAAAAGTAGGTGCTACAGGATTTAGTATTCGTGTTGATCGACTATTAGAAACACTTAATGGGCAATCTGATGAGCGACAAGAAGCTACAGTCGTGTTGTTCGAGGATGAACAATTTGAAGAGGCTCTTGCAGAGGTACAGACACTACGAGCAGCTGGTAAACAGGCTACCTTACAGTTAAGGAGTAGTCTTGTCGATGAAGCCGCTTTTTTAGCACATTTTACAGAAGTAGTTATTGTGGGACAGGAGGACGTTGACGGTGAATGAATTAACGATTGCTATGCCGAAGGGACGAATTTTTGACGAGGCATATCAGATGCTTTTAGAAGCTGGCTTTAATTTACCAGAAGAAGTCGAAATGTCCCGTAAATTAATGCTTGAAATTCCAGAAGAGAAAATTCGTTTTATATTATCAAAGCCAATGGATGTACCTGTTTATGTTGAGCACGGTGTAGCGGATATTGGTATTGCAGGTAAGGATGTTTTGCTAGAACAGCAACGAGAAGTACATGAACTACTGGATTTAAAAATAAGTACTTGTTATATCGCATCAGCAGGCTTACCTAATACGACAATGAATGAAATTGCACCAAGAATAGCGACAAAATATCCTAATATTGCAATGAAATATTATAAGGGTATTGGAGAGCAGGTCGAAATTATTGAGCTAAATGGATCGATTGAATTGGCACCCATGATTGGCTTAGCAGATCGAATTGTCGATATTGTTTCAACAGGACGGACACTGAAAGAAAATGGCTTAGTGGAGTATGAATTTATTACAGACGTATCATCACGATTAATTGCCAACCCAGTAAGCTATCGCATGAAGAGTGACCGTATTATCGATCTTGTGAAACGTTTAAAAAAATGTGTTAAATAAAAAAGTCCTATTGGAAGAGGCGTAGTCCTAGATTTAAAGGAGATTAATCCTATGAAAATAACAAAGCTAAAAAAAGGTATTTCCTTAAAGAGACCACTTGAAGGTGGAAATGAAGAACAGTTAAAGGTTGTGCGGCAAGTATTAGCAGACGTTCGTGCACAAGGTGACGCAGCTATACGTTTTTATACAGAAAAATGGGATGGCTTTGCCCCTGATCATTTACGCGTAACGAAGGAAGAAATCGAAGAGAGCGTAAATTTAATTGATCAACAGCTTTATGATGATTTAACAGAAGCTGCTCAAAATATTCGCTTGTATCACGAACAGCAAAAGCGTTCAGATTATCGCTTAGATCTTAAGGATGGCTCTTGGCTTGGTCAACGAATTACTGCGCTCGATGCAGTAGGTCTTTATGTTCCTGGAGGTACAGCAGCGTACCCATCTTCGGTCTTGATGAACGTTATTCCTGCACAAGTAGCTGGTGTCAAACGCATTGTTATTACATCTCCAGCAGGTCGAGATGGAAAGTTACCTCCAGGTGTACTTGCTGCAGCGTACATTTTAGGAGTAGAGGAAATATATAAAATCGGTGGAGCTCAGGCGATTGCGGCTCTTGCATATGGGACAGAGACGATTTCTCCAGTTGATAAAATTACAGGTCCAGGAAATATCTTTGTAGCATTAGCCAAACGTGAGGTATTTGGTGAGGTTGCGATTGATATGATTGCAGGCCCAAGTGAAATTGCAGTATTAGCAGACGACACAGCATTTGCTGATGAAATCGCGGCTGATCTTCTATCACAGGCTGAGCACGATAAGTTGGCTTGTGCCATTTTAATAACGACTTCTAAGCAATTGGCTAAAAAAGTAGCTGATGAAGTGGAGAAGCAATTAATGACTTTACCGCGTGAAGAGGTTGCACGCGCATCTATAGAAAATTTTGGTGCTATTTATGTTGCTGAATCGATGGCGGATGCCGTAGATGCAATTAATTCGCTAGCACCTGAGCATTTAGAAATTGTCACAAAAAACGCTGAGGTTGTAGCTGAACAAGTACGACATGCAGGAGGTATTTTCATCGGTCGCTATAGCTCTGAACCAGTTGGGGATTACTTTGCAGGGACAAATCATGTGCTACCAACGAATAGCACTGCACGCTTTGCAAGTGGCTTAAACGTCGATGATTTTGTAAAAAAATCGAGCGTCGTCTTTTATAGTGAAAAAACTTGGGCAGAAAACGCACCGAAAATTGCACGTCTAGCACGTATGGAAGGCTTAGAGGGCCATGCGCGTGCAGTCGAATCGCGTGGATGGGAAAAGGAGTATCACAATGACTGAAAAAAAACGATATGCAAAAGTTGAACGTACGACAAATGAAACTCAAATTTCAGTAGCCATCGATTTAGACGGTGAAGGGAAGGCGAACATTAAAACTGGTGTTGGCTTTATGGATCACATGCTTGACCTATTTATCAAACACGGACTTTTCGATGGGACGATAGAAGCGAATGGTGATACTTATATAGACGATCATCATACAACGGAAGACCTCGGAATTGTACTAGGCCAAGCTATCCGTGAAGCGCTCGGTGATAAAAAAGGAATAAAGCGTTACGGTACAGCATTTGTGCCAATGGATGATGCACTTGCACAGGTCGTAGTGGATTGCTCAAATCGTCCGCACTTAGAATATCGTGTGCCACAGTTGAAGGAAAAGGTCGGTAGCTTTGATACGGAATTAGTACATGAATTTTTATGGAAGTTTGCACTTGAGGCTCGGATGAATGTTCATGTCATTGTACCTTATGGACATAATACACATCATATCATTGAAGCTATTTTTAAGGCGTTAGCACGTGCTATTGACGCAGCAGTGGAAATTGATCCACGTGTTAAAGGTGTACCATCGACTAAGGGGCTGTTGACGTGAAAATAGGTGTTATTGATTATGGAATGGGGAATTTATTTAGCGTTGAACAAGCATTAAAACGACTTGGCTGTGAGGTTGTTGTCTCGGCTAACGAAAAAGAGCTAGATGCAACAGATGCACTGTTACTCCCTGGAGTTGGAGCATTTCCAGATGCCATCAAACGTTTAGCTGAAACGAATTTAGATCAATATTTACACAAGGTGAAAGCTGAAAATCGACCACTTCTCGGAATTTGCTTAGGAATGCAATTGTTATTTGAGCAAAGTGAAGAAGTGTCCCCGACAAAGGGGCTAGGCTTTTTTAAAGGAAGCATTAAACGATTTAGTGGTGACAATGCTGGGCAGCCGTATCGAGTGCCGCATATGGGGTGGAATGAGCTCATAGTGACAAAGCGTCCTTCATGGTTAAATGGTGAAGTAACGGCAAAGCATGTTTATTTTGTTCACTCATTTTATGCAACTGATATCGATGAAACGGAGCTTGTCTCTTATGCGGATTATCATGGTATTAAGGTTCCTGGCATTGTGGTAAATGGCTCTATTACGGGTATGCAGTTCCACCCTGAAAAATCAGGTGAACTAGGTGTGCATTTATTAGAGCAATGGTTAAAGGGGGTGGCATCATGTTAACAAAGCGCATTATTCCATGTCTTGATGTGAAAGAGGGACGTGTTGTAAAGGGTGTACAGTTTGTGTCATTACGTGATGCGGGTGACCCAGTAGAGCTTGCCAAGTTTTATGATGAACAAGGAGCAGATGAGCTAGTATTTCTAGATATCTCGGCATCACATGAAGGACGTGAAACAATGGTTGATGTCGTACGGCAAACTGCAGCTACATTAGCAATCCCATTTACAGTAGGTGGTGGAATTCGTACATTAGATGATATGAAACGTATTTTACGTGCAGGTGCCGATAAAGTATCAGTGAATACTTCTGCATTAGAGCGACCAGAGCTGATTAAAGAAGGTTCTGATTTTTTTGGTGCACAATGTATTGTTGTAGCTATTGATGCCCGCTATAGCGAAGAAGATGCAACATGGATGGTTTATACGCATGGGGGCCGAAACAAAACGGCATGGCGAGCAACTGAGTGGGCGAAGGAAGCGGTTCGCTTAGGTGCAGGTGAAATCTTATTAACGAGTATGAATCAGGATGGTGAAAAATCCGGTTTTGATTTAGCAATAACAAAAGCTGTGAGAGAGGCTGTGACAGTTCCTGTTATTGCAAGCGGTGGTGCAGGGAATGCCGAACATTTTTATGAGGTATTAGCTGAAGATATCGATGCAGATGCAGCACTTGCCGCATCCATCTTCCATTACAAAGAAACGAGCGTAGCACAAGTAAAAGAGTACTTACGTGAAAAAGGAGTGGCAGTAAGATGATTGACAGCATTAAATTTGATGAAAAAGGTCTTGTCACTGCGGTTGTCCAAGACGCTAATACAAAAGAAGTACTAACCGTAGCATATATGAATAAAGAATCTCTAGAAAAAACACTTGAATCGGGAGAAACATGGTTCTTCTCACGTTCACGTCAAGAACTTTGGCACAAAGGGGCAACTAGTGGTCATACACAAAAAGTTGTATCTATTAAGGCAGATTGTGACAATGACGCGTTAGTTGTAGAAGTAATTCCTGCTGGTCCTGCTTGTCATAATGGAACAACTTCTTGTTTCACGGAAATCATTCAGCAAAATGCCAAGGTCGGATCTGTTGAGATTATTTCTAAACTCGTAAAGGTCATTGAAAAGCGCGAGCAAGAAATGCCGGAAGAGGCGTATACTACATATTTGTTCGATAAGGGAATCGATAAAATTTGTAAAAAAGTTGGAGAAGAAGCAACTGAAGTTGTCATAGGTGCAAAAAATCGCGATGCAGAAGAAGTGAAATGGGAGGCTGCCGATTTAATTTATCACCTGCTAGTGTTACTACAAGAGCAAAAAGTAAGTGTTTATGACGTGTTACATGTGTTAGAAAAACGTCACGAGGAGAAATGACGGCATATTGCTTATTGTATGTTATAATATAAGTTACTGTGTAAAGGAACGTATTTTACGTTCCTTATTTCTTGTTTCGGAGGAAATATTTTGGAAAAGAAACGTCAAAAAGAGAACCAAACAAATATAGTGTCGTTCATTCCAACAGGCGACTATTATTATAAAAAATCAATTCAAGCAATGAATAGCGGACAAATGAATAAAGCCTATAAATATTTACAGCGAGCAGTCGATTTAAGTCCTAATGATCCAATGATTTTATTACAATTAGCTATAATAGAGTTAGAGGGTCAACGTTTCGAGGAAGCGTATGATCTACTTCGTCGTGCCTATCAATTAGATAAAGACAATCCAGAAATTATTTTTTACATGGCAGAGGTTTCAGGATGTGTCGGCATCATACATGATGCTAAACGCTTTGCAGAGCAATATTTACAAATTGAGCCAGATGGTGCCTATGCAGATGAAGCTACTGAAATATTAGAGTTTGTTGATTTTGAGCAGGATGATTTTGAAGAGCTTGAAGGTTCAGCAGAAGATTTATATCGGCAGGAACAGGCGAGGCGTTGTATGGAAAAGGGAGACTTCCCTGAAGCTATTAAAATTCTAGAAGACTTAGTTGAAGATAGACCGGATTTTTGGTCAGCTTATAACAACTTAGCCCTTGCCTATTTTTATGTAGGCGAAGCAGAACAGGCGAAGGCTCTTCTAAATACTGTATTACGTGAAAATAAAGGGAATTTACATGCACTATGTAATTTAACGGTAATCGCGTACTATGAAAAAAATGAAGAAGATTTAAAAGATCTTTTAGAAATACTTGTGAAAATTCAGCCATACTTATGGGAACATCGCTACAAGCTAGGTGCAACATTAGCGCTCGTTGGACAATATGATTTAGCGTTTAAATGGTTGCGTAGCATGCAGAAAAGAGGCTATGTAGGTGATGCTGGCTTTTACTTTTGGCTATCACATGCAGCTTATTTCTCAGGACATGAAGAAGTTTCAAAAAGCGCATGGGAGCAGCTACTTGAGCTAGATCCCGATAAAGAAGGCTTTGAACCTTGGCGTCAAGAAGAAAACGATTATTCACTTGATGCATTAGAACATGACCGTGATTATATTGTAGATAAGCTAGAGAGCGAATATACAAGTGAACGCATATTTGGTTTATTTTTACTAAGCTGTACAGCACATAAACAGGAAATTATTGCACATCCAAAATGGATAGACGTTGACCAATTTAATGCGTATGAAAAGCTATTCCTCGCTTATGCACTAGGACATCAATTTGATATGAAAAACAAAGTAGAGGCTAGCTTTATACGAGCAGTAAGTGTACCAGAAATTTTATTAGAACAGTATGGTAAGCTAACGACATTAATTGCACCAATGTTCCAAATGTGGTTTGTGCTTTGTGAGCAAGCATTAATCAACAATTATCGTTTTACAAATCCAGCAGCTATTGCAGGAGCAAATGATTATTTATTCCGTTCTTCTCGAATGCTTAAAGTTACAAAAAAGGAGATTGCTCAGCAATACGGAGTATCAGTGTCAACTTTATCGAAGTATATTGATGAAATTTTAAATTATTTACCAAACACGCATAATTAGACCGTGAGCAACATAGTTGAATAACTTTTTACTTTCACATACGATGAACATACTAAAGTTATTATAAAAAAGTAAAAAATCGGTTTAGGGGGAAGTATTTATGTCAGAAGAAAAAATTTATGATGTTGTAATTATTGGTGCAGGTCCGGCTGGTATGACTGCGGCTGTTTATACATCACGTGCCAACCTTTCAACTTTAATGATTGAACGTGGGATCCCTGGCGGACAAATGGCAAATACAGAAGAAGTAGAAAACTATCCAGGATTTGATACAATTTTAGGTCCTGAGCTGTCGACTAAAATGTTCGATCATGCTAAAAAATTTGGTGCAGAGTATGCGTATGGCGATGTAACTGAAATTATTGATGGTGAGGAATATAAAACAATAATTTCAGGTGCTAAAGAATATAAAACACGAGCAATTATTATTTCTACAGGTGCGGAATATAAAAAAATGGGTGTGCCTGGCGAAAAAGAACTTGGAGGCCGTGGTGTCAGCTATTGTGCAGTATGTGATGGTGCATTCTTCAAGCAAAAAAATCTTGTTGTCGTAGGTGGCGGGGATTCTGCTGTTGAAGAAGGCGTTTATTTAACTCGCTTTGCTGATAAAGTAACAATTGTGCACCGTCGTGATAAATTACGTGCACAAAAAATTCTCCAAGATCGTGCCTTTGCTAACGAAAAAATTGATTTCATTTGGAATTCAACAGTCAAAGAAATTAATGAAGCTAACGGTAAAGTTGGAAGTGTAACATTACAATCAACAATAGATGGTGCAGAATCTAATTTTGCTACTGAAGGCGTATTTGTATACATTGGTATGCTTCCATTAACAAAACCATTTGAGTCTCTAGGTATTTTAAATGATGCCGGTTATATTTTGACAAATGATAATATGGAAACGACAGTACCAGGTATCTTCGCAGCTGGAGATGTACGTGAAAAATCACTTCGTCAAATCGTTACAGCGACAGGTGACGGAAGTATTGCTGCACAAGCAGTACAGCACTATGTGGAAGAATTATTAGAAAAAATTAATGCTTAAGTAAGCAGGCTTAGAAGGTTCATGAGCAAAGTGAGTCTACTCCCAAAGTAGGGTGTTCAACCGATTATGCCCAATATTTAATGTTTTAAGGAAAAAAATACAATTTTAATATGGTCTTAATATAGTTGTAACTTGAATGACATATAAAAGGTGTAATATATAAAGTGTAATTAGCAATCCCCCTTTTATTTTGTTGAGTAGGTTGTTTCCGCCAAATAAGGTGGAGCAACCTATTTTTGTTGTAAACAGATTTTTTATAGCGGAGTTTCATATGTTTTAATAAAGGTTAAAAGCATGTTCCCTACATGTTTCGATGAAGTTAAAATTGCAATGCACGTAAAGTTTAGAATTGAGGACAAACCCTGTTTGGTCTTGCTATAATAAAAGGTAGAATGCAAAAGAGATTAGAGGTGTGCCTATGCAAAGAATTGCAAATTTAATAGCCGTAAAAGACGGTCAAGTGTTATTACTTCAGAAGCCGAGACGTGGCTGGTACGTAGCTCCTGGCGGTAAGATGGAGAGCGGCGAATCGATTTTAGAGGCTGCAGTGCGTGAGTTTAAAGAAGAAACAAATGTCACACCAATAAACGCTCATTTAAAGGGTGTTTATACAATGGTTATTAAAGAAAATAATGTGGCAGTGGACGAATGGATGCTTTATACATTTGTTGCAAAGGATGTAGAAGGTGAACCGTTTAAAGAAACTAGAGAAGGCAAACTTGCATGGCACCCAGTAGAGGATTTAAAACATTTGCCAATGGCTGAAGGTGATCGAACAAACTTACAATTTGCTATCTCACAATCAGGCATTCAGTACGGTACATTTGAATACACAACTGATTTTGAATTACTTCATGAGAAAATACAAATATCAATCGAACAATAAAGGAGCTGCATGACAGTGGTGGTTGAAGGCCTAAAAGGTACACATGAATTGGTTATTATTACAGGAATGTCTGGAGCTGGGAAAACTGTAGCTATTCAAAGCTTTGAGGATTTGGGTTATTACTGTATTGATAATTTACCACCCGCGTTACTCACAACATTTTTAACCCTACTAAGGGATTCGGGTAAAAATATAACACGTATAGCAGCTGTCATGGATATGCGTGGTGGCGACTTTTTTGATTCTCTTATCGGTGCTCTCGACCATATTCTTAAAGAAGGCGATATAGTTGCACGAATATTATTTTTAGATGCAGATGATGCAGCTTTAGTTAGACGTTATAAAGAAACAAGACGTGCACATCCATTGGCTGTAAATGGTTTGCCATTAGATGGTATTAAACAAGAACGTAAGCTTTTATCCGAAGTAAAGGGTCGCGCTAAATTTGTCTATAATACATCTAATATGAAGCCTAAAGAGCTACGTGAAAAAATCGCTAAAGAATTTGCCAGTGATGCAGATAATATTTTCTCAGTAAATATCATGTCTTTTGGATTTAAGCATGGTATGCCGATAGATGCCGACTTAGTATTTGATGTCCGTTTTTTAAAAAATCCGTATTATGTTGAAGAGTTACGCCATAAAACGGGTTTACAAACTGAGGTATCTTCTTATGTTCTGGCACTTGAAGATACGCAAACACTCATTCAAAAACTAACGGATTTGTTTGAATTTATGATCCCGCTCTATAGACAAGAGGGCAAATCACAACTTGTCATTGCTTTTGGATGTACTGGAGGACAGCATCGTTCAGTAACATTAGCAGAGTATTTTGGGGCATATTTAGCTGGAAAGGAAAACACTGTTATTACGCATCGTGACATCAATCGTAGAAAGGATTGAGTGAATGGGAAAGAAGCGAACAAAGCTTGTTGTAATTGGTGGTGGTACGGGGCTTTCTACGTTATTACGAGGGCTCAAGCACCACCCATTTGATATTACTGCAATTGTGACAGTAGCAGATGATGGTGGTTCTTCAGGACGCTTACGAGATGACTATGATATTCCGCCACCTGGTGATGTCCGTAATGTGATCGCTGCCTTATCGGATGTTGAGCCACTTGTGGAGCAAATGTTTCAATACCGATTTTCTGCATCGGAAGATTTACGTGGGCATTCATTAGGTAATTTAATGCTGACTGCTTTAACAGATATTACCGGCGATTTTAACCATGCTATTAGTGAAATGGGAAAGGTTTTAAAGGTTCATGGTCGCGTCATACCAGCAGCCAACAAAAAGATAAATTTACATGCTGAGCTTGAAGACGGTTCAATCATTGAAGGGGAATCTAAAATTCCAAAGGCTAAAAAACGAATTAATCGAGTTTTTTTAGTACCTGAAAACGTGCAACCGCTACCAGAGGCTATTCGAGCAATCAATCGTGCAGATTATATTTTAATTGGGCCAGGAAGTTTATATACAAGCATTATTCCGAACCTTCTTGTGAAAGCAATTGGAGAAGCTGTTGTTAAGGCTAAAGGAAGAAAAATTTACGTTTGTAATTTAATGACTCAAAAAGGTGAAACCATTTCCTATACAGCAGGCGATCATGTTGAAGCTTTATATAAACATGTTGGAGATTCTTTCATTGATTCTATATTGGTAAATGATGTAAAATTGCCTCATCCTGTAAAAGAACTGTATAAGGAAGAGTGTGCTGAGCCAGTAACATTTGATGTTGCAAAGCTTGAAAGTATGGGATTAGAAGTTATTAAACGAGATATTGCCACGATTCGCCCAGATGGGACGGTTCGACATAATGCTACAAACGTTGCGAAATGGCTTGTAGATTACGCAAATATCTATGAACAAGAAGTTAGTGAATTATAAAGCGCTTATTGTATATGATAAGATGAACATATACATAGAACAAAAGGTTGAAAGGAGGGCGTGATATGTCTTTTGCTTCTGAAACGAAAAAAGAGTTAACTCAAATAGAAGCGGACAATCATTGTATGAAAGCAGAAGTATCTGCCCTAATTCGTATGAATGGTTCATTATCCTTTGCTAATAAACAGTTAAGCTTAGACGTACAAACTGAAAACGCAGCAATCGCAAGAAGACTTTATACAATTATGAAGAAGCTATATCCATATAATGTAGAGTTACTTGTTAGAAAAAAAATGCGTTTGAAAAAAAATAACGTATACATTTGCCGTGTAAGAGAAGGTGCTCGTGAGCTACTGATTGATTTAGAAATCATCTCAGACGACTTTCAATTTAATCATACTATTTCTCGAAAGCTCATTAAAAAGAGTGGTCAAAAAAGAGCATATTTACGAGGTGCATTTTTAGCTGGTGGCTCTGTCAACAATCCAGAAACATCAGCCTACCATTTAGAAATTTATTCATTATATAAAGAGCACGGCGAGGCTTTAATGGATTTAATGAATGAGTTCGAGCTAAATGCAAAAACAATTGAACGAAAAAAAGGCTTTGTCACTTATTTAAAAGAAGCGGAAAAAATTTCTGATTTCCTTAATATTGTTGGAGCTCATCAAGCAATGATGAAATTCGAAGACGTACGCATATTGCGAGACATGAGAAATAGTGTCAATCGCATCGTCAATTGTGAAACAGCGAACTTAAATAAAACAATAGGCGCAGCATTACGTCAAGTAGAGAATATCCGATTTATTGAAAATTCTATAGGTCTAGATCAATTGCCAGACAAACTTCGTGAAATTGCACGATTACGAGTAGAATACCAAGATGTAACGCTAAAAGAACTTGGTGAAATGGTATCAAGTGGAACGGTTAGTAAATCCGGTGTCAATCATCGATTACGGAAAATCGATGAAATAGCCGATGCATTAAGAAGCGGAGAAAAAATTGGTGGTTAAATTTTCATACTTTTCAGGTATGGATTTAATGCGTAATCGCGTATTGTTCTTTTGCTAGTAAGTAAGGTAAGATAAAAATAATAGATGAACGGTAGTAAAGGAGAGTTTTAAGAATGACCGAGAGAAGAGTCCATGTAAAATTAAAATTAGGACTACAGGCTAGACAAGCAGCGTTATTTGTACAAGAAGCAAACCGTTTTAGCGCGGATATCTTTCTAGAGAAAGACGAGAAAAAAGTTAATGCTAAATCAATTATGGGTGTCATGAGCTTAGCCATTGCAAAAGGAACTGAGGTTGTACTTAGCGGCGCTGGTAACGATGCTGAGCAAGCGGTTACAGCATTAGCAGCACTAATCGAAAAAGAAGATTAAAAAAACAATAATGCGAAAACTGTCCAGCAGTAAAACTTACATGCTGGACAGTTTTTTTTTGCGCTTTTGTACAGCATAAAAAGTCTTGGAAGAAGAGATGGAACGACAGAAAGAGAGGGCGAGGCGACGGAAGAAGAGCCGCGGCGGAAAGAAGAGCCGGAATGACGGTAGGAGACGCCGAAGCGACGGAAAGAAAAGCCAGAGTGATGGAAAGAAGAGTAGGAGTGACGGAAGGAAACGCCGAAGCGACGGAAAGAAGAGCCTAGGTGACGGAAAGAAAGGCCGGGATGACGGAAAGAAGAGTAGGAGTGACGGAAAGAAGAGTCAGAGCGACGGAAAGAAGAGTCGAAGCGACGGAAAGAAAAGCCGGAGTGACGGAAAGAAAAGGCTACGACGGAAAGAAAGGTCGAAGCGACGGAAAGAAGAGCTGGAACGACGGAAAGAAGAGTCGAAGCGACGGAAAGAAAAGCCGGAGTGACGGAAAGAAAAGGCTGCGACGGAAAGAAAGGCCGAAGCGACGGAAAGAAGAGCTGGAACGACGGAAAGAAGAGTCGAAGCGACGGAAAGAAAAGCCGGAGTGACGGAAAGAAAAGGCTGCGACGGAAAGAAAGGCCGAAGCGACGGAAAGAAGAGTTGGAACGACGGAAAGAGAAAGCAGCGACGGAAAGAAGAGCTGAGGCGACGGAAAAAAGGCCAAAGTGACGGAAAGAAGAGCCGAGGCGACGGAAAGAAAAGGCAGCGACAGAAAGAAGAGCCGAGGCGACGGAAAGAAAAGGCAGCGACAGAAAGAAGAGCCGGAACGACGGAAAGAAGAGTCGAAGCGACGGAAAGAAAAGGCTACGACGGAAAGAAAAGGCTACGACGGAAAGAAAGGTCGAAGCGACGGAAAGAAGAGCTGGAACGACGGAAAGAAGAGCCGGAACGACGGAAAGAAGAGTCGAAGCGACGGAAAGAAAAGCCGGAGTGACGGAAAGAAAAGGCTGCGACGGAAAGAAAGGCCGAAGCGACGGAAAGAAGAGTTGGAACGACGGAAAGAGACGGCTACGACGGAAAGAAAAGCCGAGGCGACGGAAAGAAAGGCTGCGGCGGAAAGAAGAGCCGGAATGACGGAAGGAAGAGTCGAAGCGACGGAAAGAAGAGTCGAAGCGACGGAAAGAAAAGCCGGAGTGACGGAAAGAAAAGGCTGCGACGGAAAGAAAGGCCGAAGCGACGGAAAGAAGAGTTGGAACGACGGAAAGAGAAAGCAGCGACGGAAAGAAGAGCTGAGGCGACGGAAAAAAGGCCAAAGTGACGGAAAGAAGAGCCGAGGAGACGGAAAGAAAAGGCAGCGACAGAAAGAAGAGCCGGAACGACGGAAAGAAGAGTCGAAGCGACGGAAAGAAAAGCCGGAGTGACGGAAAGAAAAGGCTACGACGGAAAGAAAGGTCGAAGCGACGGAAAGAAGAGCTGGAACGACGGAAAGAAGAGTCGAAGCGACGGAAAGAAAAGCCGGAGTGACGGAAAGAAAAGGCTACGACGGAAAGAAAGGTCGAAGCGACGGAAAGAAGAGCTGGAACGACGGAAAGAAGAGTCGAAGCGACGGAAAGAAAAGCCGGAGTGACGGAAAGAATGGCCAAAGCGACGGAAGGAAACGTCGGAGTGACGGAAAGGAAGGCCGAAACGACGGAAAGAAGAGTCGAAAAATCCGGAATGATGGATAGCAGAGCCAAAGTTGTGGATAGAAACGTCAAAATGATGGATAGAGTAGCCAAAATCGTGGATAGAAACGCCAAAATGATGGATAGCCCTTCAAATCATACATACATTGGATATCGAACAAAAAAAGACATCTCAGATATGATCTGGGATGCCTTTAACTTTTATTTGCGTTCCATAATTTGGTCGATTAAGCCGTATTCTTTTGCACGCTCAGCAGTCATGAAGTTATCGCGGTCTGTATCTCTTGCAATGACTTCAAGTGGTTGACCAGTGCGTTCTGATAAAATTCCATTTAATTTTTCACGTAAGAATAAAATACGTTTTGCAGCGATTTCGATTTCAGTTGCTTGACCTTGTGCACCGCCAAGTGGTTGGTGAATCATTACTTCAGCATTCGGTAATGCGAAACGTTTACCAGGTTCACCAGCAGCAAGTAGGAAAGCACCCATAGATGCTGCCATTCCGATACAAATTGTTTGTACTTGTGGCTTGATAATTTGCATTGTGTCATAAATTGCCATACCTGCAGTGATAGATCCACCTGGTGAGTTAATGTAAAGATGGATATCTTTTTCTGGATCTTCTGCTTGTAGGAATAGAAGTTGAGCAACAATTGAGTTAGCAACGTTGTCGTCAATTGCACTTCCTAATAAGATGATACGGTCTTTTAGTAGTCGTGAATAGATGTCATAGGCACGTTCACCACGACTTGTTTGTTCAATAACTGTAGGAATTAAATTCATGTTAAATCCTCCTTAAAAAACTAAATTCGGTTACTTTTGCTGAAAACTTCCTTTGTATTTCAGCTGTATCCTTATCATACACATTATAGTCAGGGAAGGTCAAATATTAACCCTGTTAAAGTAAAATAATTTAAATCAATTTCACCTTGCAGTAATGTAACTGGGCGCATCACTTTCGCTACAGAAAACATTTGCCGCTGACGCATTGCCTTTGCCTTGGCTGCAAAAACATTTACCGTTGTCGCTTCGCTTCCACGCCGATAGAGAATGCTGAGGACGCCCTCTTCGCACAGATAAACAGTGTGCTCGCATAATTAAAAATCCGTGACATCCGCTGGAGGATTGTCTATATTCTCTAGGTATTTTGACACTAATTGAATAAAGATAAAAAAAGTTAAAATGTTTTGCATTCTATAGTTGAAATATGAGCCATACGTTTGTATAATTGATAAGGTCATAAGTTAAAGTACAGTACACTATTTTGCAGGTATGCTTCACATGAGGGTTATCTACATCATGCTTTTTCGTAAAGCCTAGGGTGAGTACTTTTTTTTTTGTTTAATTGCCCTCGTGGTGTAATGGATAACACGTAAGATTCCGGTTCTTGCACTGGGGGTTCGATTCCCTCCGAGGGCGCCATTTTACTGATTATTTGATATACTTTAATAACTCAATTCTCCTAATAAGTAGTTTAGCAGCCTGCTTAGTGGGGAAATGAGAAGGAAAAATAATGGTAATATTGCCTAGTAGGCATTATTCCCGTATTTGTTCCTTTCAAACCTTCAAGAAAGCAACAACTCCAAATTATTTTTTAGTGAACATACTGTACGTGAGGACTAGTTATTCTAGTCGAAGAAAAAGAATCCTATCTGAGGGGATTCTTTTTTTTTGTAAAAATATCTAACTTTAGCATAATTAATGGATGTATAAATATTCATTATTTATGTTATTTTTGGTTTATTAAGCTTATTTTTACTACATAAAACTGATTTGAATAAATTATTATTAAATAATAATTACTTTTATGCAAAATGATATTGTCTAAAGAGACTAATGTCACTATAATTGACCTAATAGTCTAATATTTCCGAATTAATAAAATATTAATCGTGTTTCGGAAAAAATCGAATTAGGGGGAGTAGATATGAAAAGAAGTTTATCTGTGTTACTTGCGGTCTTAGCAGCATTTGCGCTAGCTCTAGCGGGTTGTGGTGCGAAAGAAAAGACATCATCGGGTGGCGAATCATCTGGAGATGGTAAGAAAGTTTATAAAGTAGGGACAGAAGCGACTTTTGCACCATTCGAATCACTTGATGATAAAGGAAATGTTGTAGGATTTGATGTTGATATTTTGCAGGCGATTGCAGATGAAATGGGCTTTGAAGTAGAATGGCAAAATATTGGATGGGAGCCTGTATTCCAAACGGTTAAAAATGGTGAAACAGATATCGGTGCAGCAGGGATCTCAGTAAATGAAGAGCGTAAGGAAACTTTTGACTTTACAGATCCATATTTTGAATCTCAATTATTAATTGTTGTAAAAGAAGATTCTAAGGTTAAATCGTTAGCAGATTTAAAAGATAAAAAGATTTCAGTACAAATTAATGCAACAGGCCATCAAGCTGCGAAAAAGCTACAAGGTGATTCAAGTCCAAATATTATGGCGTTTGAAAATCAGCCAGTTGCTATCAAAGAAATGTTAAATGGCAACGTAGATGCGACGATTGGTGATAATGCGGTAATTTATGAATATATCAAAGCTCACCCAACGGAGAAGCTTAAAGTTATCGAAGATGATGCTTTTGAAAAAGAATACTATGGATTTATGGTTCAGAAGGGGAATACAGAGCTTTTAAATAAGTTAAATGAAGGTCTGAAAAAGATTAAAGAGAACGGAAAATTAAAAGAAATTACAGGTATAGACTTTAAGTAATAAACGACTTTATGAAGGGGTTGTCCTAAAAGAAATTCTATATATTGAAAAAAGGTAAAAATTAGCGCAGACTCCTCTGTGAAATAGAGGACAAGACCCAGCTGAGATGGTGTAAAACTGATTTTACGACTGGAGTACACTGATGCGGATTTTTACTATTTACAAATTTCTTATGAGGGACCTTTTAGGCAACTCCTCATTTAATTTTTAAAGGGGAAGTGGGGTTTTCGGATGGACATCTTTGACTTACGCTGGGACATAGTCTGGAACTACCGTGATATGTTTATACGTGGTATTGGTGTGACGCTAATTTTAACGCTTAGTGGTTATTTTGGTGGAATCCTTTTAGGACTATTTTTAGGACTTGGGAAATTATCGACTAGAAAATGGATTTATTGGCCATGTAAGCTATATGTAGATTTATTCCGTGGGACACCGATGCTCGTACAAATTTTATTAATTCACTTAGCTTTGATACCGACAATTTTTGGACATTCATTAGGCTATATGGTTTCAGGGATTACGGCGCTTATCTTAAACTGTGCGGCGTACAATGCAGAAATTTTCCGCGCAGGTATTCAAAGTATTGCTAAAGGACAAATGGAGGCAGCGCGTTCTCTTGGCTTAACGCATAACCAAGCGATGAGAAAAGTTATTTTACCACAAGCTTTTAGACGTATGATTCCACCGTTAGGCAATGAATTTATTGCTTTATTAAAAGATTCATCTTTAGTAACAGTTATTGCGGCACCAGATATTTTATATGCAAGTAAGATCGTGGCCGGAGCTAGCTACCGTTTTTGGGAACCATATATAGTTGCGGCGTTACTATATTTAATTTTAACGTATGGTGTAACAAAGATTGTAGCGTTTATCGAAAAACGACTTAGTAATAGCTATGTCCCTCGTAAGGCAGAAGGGCGGGAAGCACGATGATTAAAATTGAAAATTTACACAAATATTTTGGCAAACTGGAAGTGTTAAAGGGCATTGATTATGAAATACAGGAAAAGCAAGTTGTCTGTGTTATAGGTCCATCAGGCTCAGGGAAAAGTACATTTTTACGTTGTATCAATATGCTAGAAGACGTAACAGATGGTGCAATTTATATCAAGAATGTAAAAATTAATGAGCCAAAAACAAATATTAATGCTATTCGAGCTGAAGTAGGTATGGTGTTTCAACAGTTTAATTTATTCCCGCATATGACAGTCATCGATAATGTAACGATGGCTCCGATGCAAATCCGTAAAATGAGTAGGACAGAAGCAGAAGCACTTGGACATGAGCTGTTGAAAAAGGTTGGTCTTGATAGTAAGGCTTATAACTATCCTGAGCAGCTTTCGGGCGGTCAGCAGCAACGCGTTGCCATTGCCCGTGCCTTAGCGATGAAACCAAAGGCTATTTTATTTGATGAGCCGACTTCGGCACTAGACCCCGAAATGGTAAAAGAAGTATTAGATGTAATGAAAAATTTAGCGGCTGAAGGTATGACCATGATAGTAGTAACACATGAAATGGGCTTTGCTCGTGAAGTTGGAGATCGTGTTGTTTTTATGGATGGTGGCTATATTGTCGAAGAGGGATCGCCGGAAGAGATTTTCGGTAATCCACAAAATGAACGAACGAAAGCATTTTTAGGAAAAGTTTTATAGTTTGAACAAGAGCAGTCCCGTATGTGATTACGATCACACTGGGACTGCTCTTGTTTTTTATAATTAATGAAGGGGATTTGTTGTAGTGCCGTATGCATTAAGCATCGTTTGCATATCTTGTTGAGAAAATTGAGGTACTTGATAGTAGCCATGCATATTTTGGTAAATAGATAATTCGTATGCCATTTCAATGCAGTTGGGAATACTATCTGCAACAACACGTCGGACAACAGGGTTTGTAGTTTCTGTTGCTGAAGCAGTCATGGCTTTTGCTATACCTTTTTGAGCGCCAAGTAAGAAGCCAGAAATACATTCATCGCTGAGCTCATTTGCATTCTGCATTGGCTTTTTAGGTTGGCCAGGTTGTAGTCCGTATTTGAAATCATTTCCTGTCTCCATTTGATAGCGACCTGTTGGAACAGATGGATCATGACCTGTGGTATATGATTCCACAATTGTGTTATACATACCTAATGTGAAATTATATTGGCGATCCAAAATGCTTAGCAACTCTGTGTCCTTAACATGTGGACGGAAAACAATAGATTGATTCATACAAGCAATGATTGCACCTATTGTTTCATGCAAGTCCATTTGCTCATGTCCACCATGATTTAGGCTTTGTTGTTGGTTAAATGATGTTTGGTTTGATGATTCGTTATGAAACGATTGTGTCAAAAAAAGCGCCTCCTAAATATCATAGTTTGTTACAGTATTAAGTATGGCACGTTAGACAATTTTCATACGGTATTAATGTATTTGCATATATTTAGAATAGAGATGTTTTTTCCTGCACATTAGTGGTAAGAAAAAAGAAAGGCTTATCGCCAAAATATGGATGGTAGCTAAAAGAAAGCGAAGGAGGGTTTAGAATTGAAAAAAATATTTGGACCTATAGGAATATTCGTTATTATTTTAGTTATACTGGCCTTACTATTTATTCCAAAATACAATAGTCTTGTAACGGCTGAGGAAAGCGTAGAATCGAAATGGGCTCAGGTTGAAAATCAGCTACAACGTCGCTATGATTTGATTCCGAACTTGGTGGAATCTGTAAAAGGATACGCCAACCATGAGAAAGAAGTAATCGCTAGCATTACAGATGCACGTGCACAAATGGGTAGTGCACATAGTCCAAAGGAACAGGCGGTTGCCAATGATGCCTTGAACGGAGCACTAAGTCGATTGCTAGTAGTCGTAGAAAATTATCCGAATTTAAAGGCAGATGCAAATTTCCGTCAATTAATGGATGAATTAGCTGGGACAGAAAATCGCTTAGCAGTTGCCCGAGAAGATTACAACAATGAAGTGCAGGCTTTTAATAAAACGGTCAAACGTTTCCCGGGCAATTTAATTGCAGGGATATTTGGTTTTGAACAGAAAGAATACTTTAAAGCAACTGCGGGTGCTGAAAAAGCGCCATCTATAGATTTTAGCAGTTCAGGTAAACAATAATGAAACGGTTTATAATCCAACTTGCAATTGTTAGTATCATATTTATTCTATCTACAAGAATTGCTGATGCCACAATGCTGACACCGATGAAAAATACGTATATTCATGATTTTGCCAATGCGTTATCTACATCCGTAAAGGAAGAGCTCAATAATTTTTCAGAGCAGTTAGACAAAGGTACAGGTGCTGAAATTATGGTTGTAACAGTAGATACTATAAATGGAGAAGAACCGAAAATGTATGCAACAAAAATGATTCGTTCATGGGGTATTGGCGATGCAAAAAAAAATAATGGTGTTTTGATATTAGCAACATTTGGGCAGGGCGATGGCAATAATGATGTCGTCATTGCTGTAGGTCAAGGTCTCGAAGGAGCATTACCTGATGGCAAGTTGGGGCGCATTTTAGATACAGCGTTTTATCCAAATGCAAGTGATGGGGATATTGATAAGGCATTTAAAGCAACGTACGCTGAAGTATTTCAAACTGTTGCGAAAGAATACAATTGGGATGGAGAAATGCCTAAAAATACAGCCGATAATGAAGGAATGCCAACGTGGATGTTTATATTAATCGTTATCATCGTACTTATTGTTTATTCAATTAGTTCTAACGGTAGAGGAGGAGGACCACGTTCTGGTAGACGTGGCGGTTTTCCTGGTGGCTTTATGGGTGGTTTCGGAGGAGGCGGCTCTGGGGGCGGTGGCTTTGGCGGATTTGGAGGCGGCTCATCTGCTGGTGGAGGAGCAAGTCGGAAATTTTAACTTAGATAGCCACCTGAAAAAAATAATATGATAGAAGACTGTGTAAGAAGTATCTTGCACAGTCTTTTCTAATTAGAGGCCCAAAAAGAAACCAAAGTTTTAAGAGTGGGAAATCAGAGCCATTTTTGTTGTGGCTTTTGTAAGGGCTTTACACTTTCTTGCTTATAAATAGCTGTTTCATTTTATAATAGCTCTTAAGGGAGGTGCTGTAGTTGAACGTGAAATTTTTTAGTCGAGATAATTGTGGACTTTGTGTAGATGGACTGCTTACATTAAAGCTTGTACAGGAGGATATAAATTTCGATATTGAAATTATTAATATTGAAGAAGACGAGAGCATACATGAAAAGTATATGTTAATGATTCCGGTAGTAGAAAAGGATGGGCGAGTGATACAATACGGCAATTTGGATTACGCAACGCTTATGGAGCATTTGTGTAGCGAATAACAAAGGGGGATCTGCTAAATGTACATACCAGTGGCTTTTAAAATGAAGGAAATGTCCGATTGATAGAAGTGATTCAGGAGAACGGTTTTGCAACACTCTTTTCAACTCATGAAGGAATACCAGTTGCTACACATCTCCCGTTATTGTTGAATGATACAAAGGACTGCTTAATTGGGCATTTTGCAAAAGGGAATCCTCAATGGAAGGATATTGAAAATCAAAAGGTTTTAGCAATATTTCATGGGCCGCATTGCTACATATCTCCATCGTGGTATGAAACAAATCAAGCTGTCCCAACATGGAATTATGTAGCAGTACATGTTTATGGAGAAATCGAGCTTATTGAAAACGATGAGGAATTATTGAACTCCTTTAACAACATGATTAAAAAATATGAACATCCGAACAGCACATATAGCCTAACTCAGGTAGATGAGCGGCTTGTAAGCAATTTAAATAAAGGAGTTCAGGGCTTTAAAATAAAAAACTTAAGTATGGAAGGTAAGAAGAAGTTAAGTCAGAATCATTCTAATGAAAGACAGCAATTAGTAATTCAAAAATTAGAAGAAATTGAACATAACAATGAGCAGCAAATCGCTCATTTAATGAAACAAAACATTAAGTGAATCCAAAAAGTTCCGCATTTTTCCTGCTATGTATGTGGCGGTGAAGATAGAGCGGAATTTTTTTATTTTCTTTCTGCGGGGGGATCAAACATCTGAACCTGCCGCTACGCTTTCGCGCAAAATACATTGTGGCCTAAAGCCTTCAGAGGATGTTACTTTTACCCTGATTTTCAGTGATAATAACCACAATTCACAAATTGTTCAATGAAAACGTTTAGAATTTGAACAGTTTGTGAAGACCTTCACATTAGGCTTTATTTTTCGGAAAATAGGAGTAGAATAGGAATCAGTAAGAGGTTGTTATAAAACAGTTTATCAAAAGTATCACATTTTTAGTGGTTGTTATATTACAAAAACATATAGTTGAAGGGAGATTTTACAATGTGGGTTATTACAGTATTTGAGAAAAAGGACGTTCGTATTTTTGAATACACAAATAAAAGTGAAGCAACAAAAGCTTTAGGCGGATTTAAGAAAAACGCAATTTTATCTTACACAAAATAAGCTAACAAAAACTCGTAGCCATGACAATTTGGTTACGGGTTTTTTCTTAATGCTAGTTACTATACACGATATTTAGAGTAATCAGACCCACTACCATAACGTGGGGGGATTTCCGTTCCGGCTGGGCGCTTTCCTGGGGGCGTCCGATGAGCCGCTTCACTCGCGTTGCTCGCTCTAGGGTCTCATCTGTTCTGTGACGCTGATCCCCAAGGAGTCGCCCAGCCTCCACTCCAATCACCAATCACCAATTAATTCTTATTGCAATTGTCTGTCTTTCTGTGAAAAAAGCTCATCTAAACCTTAGCGTATCCACAATTAGGCCACTATGCTTAAAATGAAATACAACGAACTCTAATTCCGGCATATTAATAACGAAACTTTCTATTTAGTTTTATTTACAATTTTCCCTCAAAAAAGTGTTCCCTTAAATTTCTCAGGTTTTTTTACATAGCTTTCGATTATAAATCCACATTCTGTGCAAATAATATATTCAACAGCTGAACCTATACTCATCTTATTTTCAGGATGGATTACTCCATATCCACTTTGCTTTCCTTTCCCTAATTCCTTCCCACCACATTTTGGACACTCTAATGCTTTCGTAGAATTCTTCAATTTGAAACCCTCCCTGTGTATATGTAAGCTAGCTATTTTTCTGATATATCCTATTATCTATTATTACGAACAAACTGTAAATCTGTTCCATTCCATTCAACACTTTCATAATTGAATAATTGAGAGCTTGATTTCACGTCTAATAATTCTTTCACTTACTAAACGGTTTTATTATTTTTTAAACAGCTTTATTGTAAATTAAACAGGTTTTTTGTCACTTTACTTTATTTATAAAGAGTATTATAATGAAGTTGTAAGTGGGACATAATTTTGTGTAGTGGGACTAAATGTAACCCACATCTATTGAAAAGGGAGTAGATGAATATGTTTTCTGTACCTGAGGCGCAGCAAAGGCTACTTCCAGAAATGTATCCGCTTCTACAATCGAGATATCGTATTTTACAAACGGTTCAGCTGATGCAGCCAATTGGGCGTCGTACACTTGCAGATTCACTTAAAATGACCGAACGAGAAATTCGTAAAGAAACGGATATTTTACGTGAGCAAGGGTTATTAGATTCTCAAAAGTCGGGTATGGTATGTACAGACGAAGGCGAAGTAGTTATTGATAAGCTTCGAACACTAGTCTATGAATGGTCTGGCCTTACACAGCTAGCTAAATTACTGGAAAACCATTTTGGCTTACAGCATGTAATTGTTGTTCCAGGTGATTACAATGAAGACGATACGATATTAACATTGCTTGGAAAAGAGGCAGCGCAACAATTTATGTCAACATGCGTTGATGGTCAAATCGTAGCTGTTACTGGTGGTAAGTCGGTTGCATCACTTGCGCAATTTTTGCATCCAGCTGATTCACACAACATCACATTTGTTGCTGCTCGTGGGGGTATTGGACATGAAATGCAAATGCAAGCCAATACACTTGTCTCGGCATTTGCCATGCAGATGGATGCACAGTATCGCACGTTGTTTTTACCGGAGCATTTAAGTGAGCAGGCCTATCATGCAATGTTAGCAGAGCCAATGGTCACTGAAATGATGAATTATTATGATCATGCAGATTGTGTTATTCATGGTATTGGCTCGGCAGAGGAAATGGCTGTTCGGCGTAATTCGTCGCCTGAGGATTTACGGATACTCGAAGAAAAGGGTGCAGTTAGTGAAGCATTTGGCTACTATTTCAATGCAGAAGGCGAAATTGTACATCGGATTCGAACAATCGGTATTCAGTTTGAGCAAGTGCAAAGAAGTAAGCAAGTCATTGCAGTTGCTGCTGGTAAACAAAAAGTAAAGGCAATGCTATCGTATTTTAAGGTAGCACCAAAGCAAACCATTTTTATAACGGATGAGGTAGCGGCAAAAGCTATCGCCGAAAGTTTATCTTCTTAATAAATTAACTTGGAACTCGTATTTCAGTGGGTGCAACAACACTCTCTGAATGAGAATAAAGCCAATTGCGGATATTATAAATGTCCGAGGCAAAATTAATTATTTAAACAATATTGGAGGAATTGACAATGGCATTAAAATTAGCGATTAACGGATTTGGACGTATTGGACGATTAGTATTTCGTGAAGCTATGAAGCACGATGAATTTGAAGTGGTTGCAGTAAACGACCTAACAGATGCAGGTCAGCTTGCACACTTATTAACTTATGATTCAGTACACGGTATCTACGATGCTGATGTTTATGCAGACGGCGATTCTTTCGTAGTAAATGGAAAAAACATTAAAGTTTATGCAGAAAAAGATCCTGCAAATTTACCTTGGGGTGAACTAGGTGTAGATGTAGTACTTGAATGTACAGGTAGATTCCGCTCAATGGAAGAAGTAGGTAAGCATATTCAAGCGGGTGCTAAAAAAGCTATTCTTTCAGCTCCAGCGAAGGGTGATATGCCAACGTTTGTTATGGGTGTTAACCATGAGGATTATAACCCTGAAACAGATGATGTCATTTCAAACGCTTCTTGTACAACGAACTGTCTAGCACCAGTTGCAAAAATACTTGATGAAAAATTTGGAATTGAGCGTGGTATGATGACGACAATTCACTCTTATACAAACGATCAACGTATCCTTGACTTCCCGCACTCTGACCCACGTCGTGCACGTGCTGGAGCAGTGTCAATGATTCCAACAACAACAGGTGCAGCAGTAGCAGTTTCTAAAGTATTACCTCAATTAAAAGGTAAATTAGATGGCTTCTCTATGCGTGTACCGACACCGAATGTTTCATGTGTTGACTTAGTAGTGGAGCTAAAAGCAGAAGTAACGAAAGAATCCATTAATGCTGCATTAAAAGAAGCTTCAGAAAACGAGCTTAAAGGTATTTTAGGATACAATGAACTACCATTAGTTTCAATTGACTACAATGGTAACCACAACTCTTCAACTGTAGATGGTCTTTCTACAATGGTATTAGAAAATAGTATGGTAAAGGTACTAGCATGGTATGATAACGAAATTGGTTACTCTACTCGTTTAATGGACTTAGCTTTATATATCGCGGAAAAAGGATTAAACACTAAATAAGTGTCATAATTCGATAACTTAAGTAAAAAGTGTGACATAATACAGCTTTTTGCGCACAAAAAGTATAGCCTTTATAATATCTAGAAGATATAATATACAAGGGTAATGGGAGTAAGGGAAATTTACCCTTACTCCTTTTTTATACGTAATATAAGGCGGTCACGTGACTGCTTATGTAATTGCAAGACATAGAACGTGACTTTTGCTACTATAAAAGCAAGTAAAAGGGTACTTCACCATAACGTGGGTTGATTTCCGCTCCGACTGGGTGCTGGATGATATTAGCTGAATAAGCTTGTTAAACAGAATCAATCCTATGTAATGATGGACCAACTATTTTTATCTAATACAGTTAAGTGAATGATGTGAGGAGCCAAGATGGGTGAATCCAGAAAATTCACGACTAAAAACTTTGAAGGGGGTTTCTACATGTTAAATAAGAAGACGATGAAAGATATTGATGTAAAAGGTAAGCGCGTATTTGTACGTGTTGATTTTAATGTACCGATGGCAGATGGTGCGATTACTGACGAAACACGTATTCGAGCAGCAATTCCTACAATTGAATATTTAGTGGAACAAGGTGCCAAAGTAATTTTAGCCTCTCACTTAGGACGTCCAAAGGGTGAAGTAAAAGAGGATATGCGCTTAACTGCAGTAGGTGTACGTTTAGCTGAATTAATGGGCAAGCCCGTTACAAAATTAGAAGAGTCAATTGGTCAAGAGGTAGAAGAAGCTGTTGCAAACATGCAAAATGGCGACATGATTTTACTTGAAAATGTACGCTTCCACGCTGGAGAAGAGAAAAATGATCCAGCATTAGCTGAACAATTTGCAAAATTAGCGGACGTTTATGTTAATGATGCGTTCGGTGCAGCTCACCGTGCACACGCTTCAACTGAAGGAATCGCCAAGCATGTACCAGCAGTATCTGGTTTCCTTATGCAAAAGGAATTAGATGTGCTAGGTAAAGCATTGTCTAACCCGGAGCATCCATTTACAGCGATTATCGGTGGTGCCAAAGTTAAAGACAAAATTGGTGTTATTGAAAGCTTATTAGAGAAAGTAGACCACTTAATTATCGGTGGTGGTTTATCATTCACATTCATTAAAGCGCAAGGTCATGATATCGGTAAATCTTTATTAGAAGAAGATAAAATCGATTTAGCAAAATCCTTTATTGAAAAAGCAAAGGCAAAAGGCGTGCAATTACATATGCCAATCGATGCCGTTGTCGCAAACGAATTTTCAAAAGATGCTGAAACACAAATTGTAGATGTAGACGCTATTCCAGCGGACTGGATGGGCTTAGATATTGGTCCGAAAACAGCTGCTAAATATGCAGAAGTTATTAAAAATTCTAAATTAATCATTTGGAATGGACCAATGGGTGTTTTTGAAATGGATAAATTCGCGAATGGTACAAAAACTGTAGCTGACGCTATGGCGACAACAGCTGGTTATACAGTAATCGGCGGCGGAGATTCTGCAGCAGCAGTAGAGAAATTTGAAGTTGCCGATAAAATGGACCATATTTCTACAGGTGGCGGTGCATCACTTGAATTAATGGAAGGAAAAGAGCTTCCTGGAATTGTGGCTTTAAACGATAAGTAAAACATTAACTTCTTTCAGTAGGTGTCTTAATACCCGCTGAAATAGAGGAACTCAGTCTAAGAGCGCCACGTCCTGTGGCAATTTATCTGTGCGAAAGCGAAGCGACAGCAACACGGTTTTATCTGTGCGAAAGCGAAGCGACAGCAACACGGTTTTATCTGTGCGAAAGCGAAGCGACAGCAACACGGTTTTATCTGTGCGAAAGCGAAGCGACAGCAACAACACACGACTGAGTGACCAACTTCGTGTTGCTGACGCTACGTTGCACTGCGCTTTCGCACAAAAAACATCTGTTGGCCTAAAGCCTCCGGCGGATGTCACGGAATCGGAAAGGAGTGCTTATAGGATGTTAGCCTAAAATCATCGCATCCATGCGATAACGGCTAACTGACCTACATCACGCAGGCCTAAGCACAAAGCCGATTCCGGACGCAATTTGCCGAGGCATAATTGATTTAATGAATAAAAAACATAGGAGGCAAGAATGATGCGTAAACCAATTATTGCAGGTAACTGGAAAATGTATAAAACATTTGAAGAGGCTATTCAGTTTGTTGATGCGGTACAGGACAAACTTCCTTCAAATGATAAAGTAGACGCTGTTGTTTGTGCACCAGCACTTTACCTACCTACACTTGTGCAAGTTGCTAGTGAATCTGAGCTAGCGATTGGTGCACAAACGATGCATTATGAAAACGAAGGTGCATTCACAGGAGAAATTAGTCCAGCTCAGCTAGCAAGCGTGGAAGTAGACTATGTTATTTTAGGACACTCTGAACGACGTGAATATTATAATGAAACAGATGAAGCAATCAATAAAAAGGTTGCAGCAGCACTAGCGCACAATATTGTACCTATTATTTGCTGTGGCGAAACGCTTGAGGAACGTGAAGCGGGGACTACTGAGCAAAAGGTTGCTCATCAAATTACAGTAGCACTTGCTGGATTTGGAGCACAAGAAGTGGAGCATATGGTGATCGCCTATGAACCTATTTGGGCAATCGGTACAGGTAAAACGGCTACAGCAGAAGATGCTAACCAAGTATGCGGAGCAATTCGTGCGGTAGTGAAGGAATTATATAATGCTGAAACGGCAAATGCTGTACGTATTCAATACGGCGGTAGCGTAAAACCTGAGAACATTCAGGAATTATTATCAAAAGAGCATATCGATGGCGCTTTAGTCGGTGGTGCAAGTTTACAACCAGAATCATATTTAAAATTATTGGAGGCGGCAGCAAATGCCTAAAAAGCCAGTAGCATTAATTATTCTAGATGGCTTTGCATTTCGCAACGAAACTTTCGGAAATGCAGTAGCACAAGCAAACAAGCCTAACTTCGATTATTTTTGGAATGAGTTTCCACATTCAACCTTAACTGCAGCAGGTGAAGCGGTAGGGTTACCAGATGGTCAAATGGGGAACTCTGAAGTTGGACACTTAAATATCGGTGCTGGACGTATTGTTTATCAAAGCTTAACACGCTTAAACAAATCTATTCGTGAAGGAGATTTCTTTACGAATAAAGCATTTTTGGATGCAATAGCACATGCTAAGGCTCATCAATCTAAGCTTCATATCATGGGCTTACTTTCAGATGGTGGCGTACATAGCCATTATGAGCATATGTTTGCACTATTAAAGCTTGCAAAACAACAAGGCTTAGACGAAGTTTTTGTACATGGTTTCTTAGATGGTCGTGATGTTGGACCGACAACAGCTTTAGGCTATGTTGAAGAAACTGAAAAACAAATGAAGGAAATTGGCGTAGGTAAATTCGCTTCTATTCATGGTCGTTATTATGCAATGGATCGTGATAAACGCTGGGATCGTGTAGCCCTTACGTACAATGTACTAGTAGATGGTGTTGGTCAAACAGCTGACAGCGCAGCAAGTGGTGTAGCTGAATCATATGAGCGTGATGTAACAGATGAGTTTGTAATTCCATTTAGCGTTCAAGAGCATGGAGAAGCAGTGGCAACAATTGACGATAATGACGCAGTTATTTTCTTCAACTTCCGCCCTGACCGTGCGATTCAACTGTCTAAAGTGTTTACAAATAGTGAATTTGATGGTTTTGCTTTATCAGCTAAACATCCAAAGAATTTAAAATTTGTGTCATTCACACACTACAGTGATGAAGTAAATGCTCAAGTTGCGTATGAAAACGACAACTTAAAAAATACGATTGGTGAAGTGTTAGCTTCTAATGGCAAAACGCAGCTTCGTATTGCAGAAACAGAAAAGTATCCACATGTTACATTCTTTATGAGTGGTGGTCGTGAGGAGAAATTTGAAGGGGAAGAGCGTATTTTAATTGCATCTCCAAAAGTTGCAACATACGATTTAAAACCTGAAATGAGTGCTTATGAAGTAACAGAAGCATTACTTGCAGAGATTGCAGCTGATAAATTTGATGGCATTATTCTTAATTTCGCTAACCCAGATATGGTTGGGCATAGCGGAATGTTAGAGCCAACAATCAAGGCTATTGAAGCAGTAGATGAATGTCTTGGTAAAGTAGTAGATGCAATCCTTGCAAAAGGTGGCGCAGCTATTATTACAGCTGACCATGGTAACTCTGATGAAGTTCTTACTTTAGAGGGGAATCCAATGACAGCTCATACAACAAATCCTGTTCCAGTAATTGTGACAAAACCGAATTTAATGTTAAGAAATGGTGGCATTTTAGCCGATTTGGCGCCAACCATGTTAGAATTATTAGAGGTGTCACAACCTTCTGAAATGACAGGTCAATCATTAATTGAAAAAGAGGAGAATTAATTATGCCATTTATTACACAAATTTATGCGCGCGAAGTTTTAGACTCACGTGGGAATCCAACGGTAGAAGTTGAAGTATTTACAGAATCAGGTGCTTTTGGACGCTCAATCGTACCATCAGGTGCATCTACAGGTGAATACGAGGCAGTAGAATTACGCGACGGTGACAAATCTCGTTACCTAGGCAAAGGTGTATTAAAAGCAGTTGAAAATGTAAACACAATTATTGCTCAAGAGCTAGAAGGTAACTACTCAGTACTTGATCAAGTAGTAATCGACAAAGCTTTAATCGAGCTAGACGGCACAGAAAACAAAGGTAAACTAGGTGCCAACGCCATTCTAGGTGTATCAATGGCAGTTGCACATGCTGCGGCAGATTACTTAGATGTACCTCTTTATCAATATCTTGGTGGATTTAACTCAAAACAACTACCAGTACCAATGATGAACATCATTAATGGTGGCGCTCACGCTGACAACAACGTGGACATTCAAGAATTCATGGTAATGCCTGTAGGCGCAGAATCATTCCGTCATGCATTACGTATGGGTGCTGAAATCTTCCATAGCTTAAAAGCAGTACTTAAAGCTAAAGGCTATAATACAGCTGTAGGTGATGAAGGTGGTTTCGCACCAAACCTTGGTTCTAACGAAGAAGCCATTACTGTAATTTTAGAAGCAATCGAAAAAGCTGGCTATAAACCAGGTGAAGAAGTAAAACTTGCAATGGACGTTGCTTCATCTGAATTATTCAATAAAGAAGATGGCAAATATCACTTAGAAGGTGAAGGTGTTGTCAAAACTTCTGAAGAAATGGTTGAATGGTACGAAGAGCTTACAAATAAATACCCAATCATCTCTATTGAAGATGGCTTAGACGAAAACGACTGGGCAGGACACAAATTATTAACAGATCGTATTGGCTCTCGTGTACAACTAGTAGGCGACGATCTATTCGTAACAAATACGAAAAAATTAGCAGCTGGTATTGAGCAAGGTGTTGGTAATGCAATCCTTATCAAAGTAAACCAAATCGGTACTTTAACAGAAACATTTGAAGCAATCGAAATGGCAAAACGCGCTGGTTACACAGCAGTTATCTCTCACCGTTCTGGTGAATCTGAGGATGCAACAATTGCTGATATCGCAGTTGCTACAAACGCTGGTCAAATCAAGACAGGTGCTCCATCACGTACAGACCGCGTAGCTAAATACAACCAACTTCTTCGCATCGAAGACCAACTTGGTTCAACAGCTGAGTACCTTGGTTTAAAATCTTTCTATAACTTAAAATAAGCTATTACTTATAGCTTCACGAAGATCGTCTCAAAGGTATACAAATACTTTTGAGGCGATTTTTTTTGTTGCTCGGGCGGGTTGAGGAAAGGTATGCAAGTGCAAAGCTTAGCCCGTTATTATATATTTAATTCATCAGTAAAACATACATTACTTTTAGAGAACAAACTTAGAAAATAGAGAAACAATATTGAAAGGAGAATGACTATGAAAATTTTTGAAACAGAACGACTTGCCCTTCGCTTACAAACAACAGATGATGCAGATTTTATCCTTGAGCTAGTGAATGATCCTTCTTGGTTGCAGTTCATTGGTGATCGCGGTGTGAGAACAGTGGAGGAGGCATGTGAATATATAGAAAATGGACCAAATCGCATGTATGAGCAATTTGGATTTTGTCTTTATTTAGTTGAAAGAAAAGAAGATCAAGTCCCCCTTGGAATTTGTGGTTTAGTAAAAAGAGAGTCTTTAGAAGATGTGGATATTGGTTTCGCTTTTCTACCTAAATATTGGGGAAAAGGATACGCCTATGAAGCAGCCTCAGCAACATTGGCTTATGGTATAGATATACTAGGGTTAAATCGTATTGTAGCTATCACATCTCAAGATAATGAAGCTTCGGCCAAGCTACTCGAAAAAGTAGGTTTGAAGTTTGAGAGATTAATCCAGTTTTCCGATGATGCTGAAGAACTTAGACTTTTTTCATTTGGTAATTGAACAGAGAAGGGAAGTAAGAGAATTACTTTCTACGTGGGTTGTTCATGATTTAATGCATATTGCTCAAATCGTTCGAGTAATGCGATATTCTATTTTATATTTTGAAGCCACAAAAAGATGTTTACTGATGGATTATTACAAACAGTAAACATCTTTTCAATAATTAAGGTAATCTATTCTTACATAGTTTGACCATTATCTACTGTTATGATTTGTCCTGTTAGTGACTTTTGAAGAAGTGTATAACAAATGGTTTCAGCAATGTCCTCAGGTGTGGAAATTCTTTTCAATAGAATATTTCCAGCTAGGGCTTCCATTTTTTCTTCATTTCCCTTCCACCATCTTGTACCAACAGCACCGGGAGCAATACTATTAATTCTTATGTCTGGTGCTAGCGAAAACGCAAGTGATTTTGTTAATCCATGAACAGCCGATTTTGTTACTGCATATGGGACGGAGGAGCCTAAGCCGGTTATGCCTGCTACACTTCCAACATTAACAATTGCTGAATCTTCTCCTTTTTTTAAATAAGGTACTGTTGCTTTAATACAGTAAAATGTTCCTTTAACATTTGTTTTCCAAAGTTTATCCCAGATTTCATCAGTTGCCCCATCAAAATTATCAATAGCTAATTGATGCGTAATACCAGCATTGTTAACGAGATAATCTAACTTTCCAAACTTTTGAATACAAGCTAGAATCATTTCTTTCACTTGACGTTCATCACTAATATCTGCCTGATACAACATCCCGGGATTTGATAATTGATTGTAAGTATCCTGTGCTTCTTGAAATGATTTTGAATAATTTACAACCACCTTAGCGCCTAGAGAAGATAGCTTTATACAGGTTGCACTCCCGATTCCTGTTGCACCACCAGTTACCAATACCACTTTATTTTTAAACAAAGTTTTCCACCTCTTTTATATCATTATTTCTATCATTCAGATTACATTTAATAGCGTTCCCTGTTATATAGGCACTTTTAAAGTGATACCATAGAGTCATTTATTACTTAGTATTACGTTTAATGCTGCAGCTGCTTTAGGCCATCCAACATAGAAGGCTAAATGTGTTATCAAAGCAATAATTTCCTTTTCATTGATTCCATTTTTTTTAGCCAATTGTAGATGGAATCGTAGTTGTTCAGTATTACCAATACTAATTAGAGAAGATAGTGTACATAAACTTCTTTCTTTTGATGTTAACGAAGGATCTCTCCATACTTTTTCGAATAATATGTTTTCACTGTAATCAACAAAATCAGGGGCAATATCCCTCATCTTTTGGGGGATATTGGATTCGATACGATCATTCACTATATTTTTCCTCCTTCGTATTAACCATTTGTGCTATCCCTTGACCAAATGACCAGTTTTCAGCTGGTGACTCGTTTAATGTAATAAAAATATCAGTTGTAGAGATTTTTAAATGATGAAAAAAAACTTCCGAGATGGATTTATATAAATTCCTTTTCTGATTTATTGTTCTTCCCGGAGCACATGTAATGGAAATATGTATCATTTTATCGGTTCTCTTTTTCTCCCCTTCTAAGAGATAATCTGGGTCATAAAAAAATTGATTAGATGGGTAGGGTAAACACATGTGAAAATAATCATCTTCCGGAACATTAAAATGTTCAATTAATGAGTGATGAATACTATTGCTCACCTTTTTTAAGTCCTCTTTACTCAATAGATCTTCTCGATAATAAATATGGACAAACGGCATATATATTCACTCCCTTTCTTTATAACTTTATTTTACTTCCATGATTTTGATTTGTATAATTGAAAATAAATAACATTATTATCAATAAAACCGATAAAGATGAGGTATTAAAATGGAAATAAAAGAGTTAAATACTTTTAAAACAATCGTCGAAGAAGGAACTTTTTCACTTGCGGCAAAAAAATTAAACTATGCTCAGTCAACCGTGACAACACATATAAAAAAACTTGAAAAGGAACTTGGATTTCTTTTATTTGAACGAGGGTGGGATGCCAGGTTAACAGATGAAGGTATTTTATTTGTAGAGGAAGTAGATAACTTGTTAATGCATTGGGATTATTCAATAACTCAAGCGCAACGAATAAGCAAAGAGGAGAAGGGAGCATTAAAAATAGGGCTATCAGAATCTGTAGCCAAAAGATTAATCCCGTCTATATTAAAATATTTAAACAATGAAAAACCGTACATACATTGTGATTTTGTCGTAGGACATACAGCGCTTTTATCACAAATGATAGATCAAAATAAGATTGATTTTGCTGTTTGTGGAAACAACCAAAAAAGTTCCAATATGAATTTCACTCCACTTTGTAAAGAAGAAATTGAATTTATTGTAAACAATCCTCAACATCCAATATTAGAAAAAGAGTCTGTTGAAATATTAGATATCATAAACTACCCTATTTTAATTGGAGAGAGTAGTTGTTATTATTCCCAATCTGTAAATGCTTTTTTATCAGAAAACAATTTATCTTTTAATAGAATCTACAGTTGTAGTGCATTACATCTCATTCCACAAATGATTTTTGGAAATGCAATAGGCATTATCCCTAGGGGAACTAGTTTAGAACAAAGTAATATATCATTGAAGGTTAATGGATTTGATCCCAAAATGTCTATAGGATTATTAATTTCTTCTAAAAAAAGAAACTATTTGAGCCATACCAAACAACAAATTGTGAAGGTGATTGAATCGTCGTTACAATAAATAAAAAGTGAACTACATCCTCCGCTTATGTTGCCACTGCCGCTGCGTAAAAAAGCTCTAAACATTGCATTTGCCCTCAAAGATAAAAAAGAGACAGTCTTCAGTGATTAACACTTTAGACTGTCTCTTTTAACGAGAACCATGCACTATTATTTCTGTGCCCAATATTTGTCTAGCTCTTGGTCTAGATATACCCAGCCCTTCCATGCAATATGAATCGTATCCATAATGAAATAAGGATCATAGTCATGGCCTGAGAAATCAACAAATGGAACACCATTATCAGTCAACATTTGGTTCATTTTTTCGTAATATTTTTCACGACGATCAGCAGGATATTCAGTGTAGTCATACCAATGACCGTTTACTGGAATAGAAACGAATAGAGGCTTTGCACCAGCATCTTTTAAAATATCAATTACAAGCTGTAAATCCTCATATTCAGGTGAAGTCGTATAATCTTCTTTTTTGCGCATTCCTTCAAACTTTTTAATATTAGCATTTACAAGACGTTTATAAAATTTGTTTTCAATCATTAAATCGTTGGAAACACGTTTTTCGCCATATTTTTCGGCATTTTGTAGTTGTTGCTCAAACGTTTGATCTACAACTAGTTTGTCATTGCTCTTTAACTTACTTCCCTCTCGAGGGAATAGAGAGTAATACAAATCTTTTTTCTCTAAAAGTGCCTTTTGGATATGGCCGGCCATCATTGCAAGTCGCCCGATGATTGGTTTTTCCTTACCACCAGATAATTTATATTCATAAATTGTTCTTAGCAGGTCATCACGGTTTACAGTATCAAATTCAAGCAGGCGTTTCATTCCTCGATTTCGAAGATCTTCGTCAATGTCTTTATTGTATGCTAAATCATAAGCGTGCAACATCGAATAGTTAGGAGAAAAATGTAATTCATTCATTCCCTTTTTCGTAAACCATTGTGGGGAAATGATGAAAACAATTTTCTTATCCTTTAAATTCTTTTCCTGTGCAGCAAAATTTAAAAAGTGTGTAATAGACTGCATTCCACCACGCCCGACCATAAATGTCGTATACGGAGCATTTGTCGCTCGAGCATAATTATAAGGGTGGAAAGGATCAAAACGGTTTAATTCTGAGGAGCCGTATAAAGGCATTGTATTAGGCTCCTGCAACATCCGCTCCTGGAAGTACATCCCTTGGAACACTAACGGAGACATACTAGTCTTTGCCTGCTCTACATCTTTATCTGAAATCCAAGCTTGTATCCAGGAATTAGGGAAGAATATAAAGGCGGCAAAAAGAGCAAAAGCAACTAATAATGATAGAAAGCCTTTCTTAATCATTGTCTTTCAGCTAATTCCGCTGCAATACGATTTGGCGTGTTCCATTCCTCACGGTTGAAATCAGTAATTGGTACTGAGATATTAAAACGGCTTTCAATTTCCACTAATAAATTAATTGTACCGAATGAATCAAGAAGTCCTTCTTCAAATAAATCGATATCTTGGTTTTCTAAAATGATATCGTCCTCGCATAACTCTACTAACATTTCTAATACTTGTTGTTTATCCATAATATAAATCTCCTTTATTGTTTAGGCTGCGTTATTAAAGAGCCATTTATTAAAATAATGTTCCTGAAAAAATATAGAAACCAAAGCAAATAGCGTTAAATGTGATAAATACGCCAATTGCGTGAGTCCATTTATTTTTTGGCCAAATCTTACGCTTTTTATTCCAACGTTCAAATTTATCAAAGCAAATAATTAATAAGGCATGGTAGAGACCATAGACAACAAAGTGTAATTCTAATCCGTGCCAAATACCCATTAAAAAGAACAGTAAAAAGAAGCCAAGATAAGAAACTGTATATTTGTTTTTAATCCATTTTTTCTTTGTCATCCAAAGCACGAAGCGCATATAAACATAATCCCTGAACCAGAATGAAAGACTCATATGCCAACGGTTCCAAAAGTCTTTAATATTGCGACTCGAGAATGGACGGTTAAAGTTAACTGGCGTTTGGACACCCATAATGCGACTGACACCAACAGCAAAAGCACTATAACCTGCAAAATCGAAAAATAAATAAAAACTATACATATACATATACGCTATTTGCCCTTGAAAAGGTGTCAAATAGTTATAAGTTTGACTTGGTAAATAGATAAGCGTGTAATTGTATATTAAATAAGCCAAAATAAATTTATATAAAAAGCCTACAAATATACAATTTATCCCACTTAACAGCAGTTTTTGATAGTCTTGACCAGACGGCACTGTGTGCAAATCTTTATAAAAGCGTCTCCAACGATCAATAGGTCCCGAAGATACTGTTGGGAAGAACAGTAAGAAATAAGCAAGCTCAACTGCTGAAATTTTATCCTTAATTAAGCCATCGCGTGTTTCTAAAATCATTTGTACCGATTTAAATGTAATATAGGATACCCCTAAGAATCCAAATAAATGATGAAGGCCAAGCATTGGCAGAACCTTCACAAGTACAAGTGGCAAAATGGACAGCAGTACAGCAATTACGAATACGGACGTGCTATTCTTCTGTAATCGATATTTTTGATAAACGACAATTAATAATATCTGAAATACTGTAAATAGTATTAAAGAAATTGAGCCATTAAGGGAGTTACCAAAAATAAGAGCTAATACGACAATCGAAATAAAGATATTATAGCGTTTAGCTGATTTCCCACGTAGACCTAAAATAACGGTTGGCATTAACAGAATACCAATGATGATGAAAAAAACTATATTTCCATAAGGCGTCATACTGTTTCCATAACCGCCAATCCTTTACGATCAACTTTACCATTAGTATTTAAAGGTAAAGTGTCAATGTATTTGAACGTTTTTGGAATCATATAAGATGGTAAATACTCTGCTAACAACGTTTTAAGCTGCTTCGTCATTTTGAAGGCAGAGTCTGTCAATGGCTCGCGAAGAACAACAAATGCACTTAGTGAAACAATCTCATCATCTTTTGAAACAGGTATAATAACACAGCTAGCAACAGGTGGGAGATTGCCAATTTGCTTTTCAATTTCCTCGATTTCTAAACGATAACCGTGTAGTTTAACCTGGAAATCTTTTCGTCCTGAGAAGAACAAATAGCCATCTTTTTCATAACCAACGTCGCCAGTTTTATAAATACGTTGATCCCCTATTGTAGGGAATGCTTTAAGTGTTAAATCAGGCGCACCAAGATAACCTGCACTTACAGTCGGCCCAGAAATAATAATCTCACCATCTTCTTGCAAAGATAGATTAGGCTCAGATATAGGTGCGATTGGTAATTGGTCAAATTGCTCCAAAAGCTCCTTTGTAACTTCTACATAAGATACGGCAACGGTTGTTTCTGTAGGACCGTATAAATTAAAAATAGAAGCTTGTGGGAAACGCTGCATTAATTCTTTAGATACGGATACTGGTAAAACCTCTCCGCAGAATAAAAACGTATTTAACGAAGGCATTAACGCTTGATCCCATTCTTTGTTCATTAAACACATCTTCGCGAAGGAAGGTGTAGAAGTCCAAACACGAATATCAGATGAAGCTAATGACTCAAATAAAGCTTTTGGATTAGCAATTTGCTCTTGCGTAATAGCGAAAAGTGTTTGCCCACTAACGAGTGCAGGATATAAATCCATCACAGATAAATCAAAGGAATAAGGTGCTTGATTTAGAAATACACCAGACTCCTGTAAAGGGAAATGTTCATGCATCCAAGTAACAAAATGTGCTAAATTATCAGCTGTAATTTGAACACCTTTTGGCTTACCAGTAGAACCAGATGTGTAAATAATATAATGAATTTCTTGATCCTTAACCCAAGTTGAAGGCTCTGTCGGAATGCTTGTTGCTTGAGCTACTAAATCACTTACTTCCACTACAGGAATTGCTTGATTTGAGTTTAATGTTTCAGTTTTAAGTAGCAAACAAGCCTGAGAAGCTTCTATTATAATTTGTAACCTTTCAGACGGTGTAGAAGAGTCAACCGGTACATACGGATGACCTGCCTTTACAGCACCTAAAAAGGCAACGATTTGTAAAGGGGACATATGCCCGTAGACGACGATAGGTTGTTGTCTTTTTAAATCAAGTGCCATTAAATATTGCGCTACACAATCAGAAAGATGCCAAAGCTCATCATACGTTAAGGAATCACTATTAGTTTGATATGCAGTTTTATGTGGATGCTGTTGTGCCACTTTTTGAATAGCCTCTAAAATACTTAACATAGTTTATATCTCCTTTTCTTAAAATTCCGTATATATAAATGGTCCCGCGTTCATATCATGGAAGCCATGGATAAGAAACAAGAGCACTAAAATGATGAAGTAAAATAACGTAAAACCAATAAAACGTAAAACCTCATTATTTTTAATGGATTGCATATGTCCACCTCCAATTAAAAATGAAAAAAGATTATAACCTTGTAAATATATAAATAAATAGATATTTTTTCAAGTTTTTTCTAAAAATTAATTTTACACCCTAATATTTTTAACACTGTTTTGACGGATTGTAGATAAAAATGTTGCTAAATTTCTAGATATTCATAAAATCATAAGATAAATTTAAGGTAAAATTAAGGTTTTGGAAAACGTGACTAAAATGAAGGGAAAAAATGAATCTATATTTCACCCCAATTGTATTTTACTAAAATTATAATCACCTTTATTATCGCTGTTTTTCCGCTTCAATGGTACTTAAGAAATCCTTAAATTTTGTAATAGGACATTCGAAGCAATCGATTTTCTCGTTACATTAAGCATAACTAATGAAAGTAAAATCAAAGTAAATTGAACGAAAAATATTGGTATAAATATGGCGAGATGCAGAAGGGGATCACCAAAATAGAAGCTGCAAAAATGTTAAGCAGATGATGGAAGTGGTATTTTTTGAGGACTGTTGCAAAAACAAATTTGAGCAAAAAGAAAAGTGCCACCATCAAGTTAACCATCTCAACTTAAGATAGCACCCTTATTTATATCCCATTTTAACCACCTTAAAATACAGCAAAAGCTTGTGGACAAAAAATCCCTTATTTGATTACATTTAAAACTTTTTTAGAAACATAAAACTCAGTACTGTTGTAGACATTGATTGTGTCAAAGGTATGTGTTTTTGCTGTCTTATTTTGTTCGTATATTAAAATGTTCTTATTAACAGGGAGTGTAATGGTTACATCCTTTTTTTGTGCAATAAATTTAGGGTTTTCTTTATCGGTTAAGTCAATTTTAGATGTGTAGCCTTTTTCAGTGAATGCTTTTGTTGCTGGTATATATAAATCATTTGTAAGCTTATTTAAATCGAAGCCCATGAACTTTGCCATCGCATGTGCTAAATCCGTGTTTTCCACAAGGCCTGTAATTTTAGATGGTCCGAATGAGTATAAAAATACATCATCACCAGTGTGCCCGCCGGTTGTAAAGCCAATGTTAGCACGGTTGGCAAGCATTTTAACCATTTCTTCTCCGGGGTCTTTAGCTAATTGTAATGTTGCAAGCTCGTCCACAGATAGATTATCTAATCCATAAAGTGCAGCGACTTCTACAATATTTGAATTATCTTCATTTAATTGGCTTAGTGCACCTTCAATTGTCATTTTAGCTTTCTTCAGAGGATCGATATAGGCAGATACAGGTGTGTTGGGATAAGCTCTCGTCGTGTTGGCATTCCCCATTGATATACCACTATTACCGTGGTCTGTAACAGCAATGACCATAGTATTGCCATCTTTTTTTGCAAAATCAACCGCTTCCTTGACTGCAGCATCAAACGATAAAATCTCGCTAATCATGCCAATAGTGTCATTGGCATGAGCCGCCCAGTCCACTTTACTGCCTTCTACAAATAAGAAGAAACCATCTTCATCCTTTTTGAGCGTATCTATAGCTTTACTAGTCATCTCAGCAAGAGTTGGCTCGGATGCTCTAGTTTTGGCACGATCTATATCGTAGGCAAGGGCACCTGGAGCAAAGCTTCCCCAAATTTTTGAAGCTTTACTTTTAAAGAGCTCATTACGTGTTTTAACGATGTCGTAATTTTCTTCCTTAAGAACATCCACTAAATTCTCGCCATCTTTACGAGCATTTTTGGTTGTACCGGGTACCAATGATTCTAAACCGCCACCTAATACGACATCAATGTTTTGATAAACTTGCTGCTCAGCGATGTCATCATATTGGCTTCTATGATTCACATGCGCAGAAAAGCCAGCTGGTGTAGCATGCTGAATTTCCGAAGTGGAAATCAATCCAGTTGCCTTGCCCTGTTGTTTAGCCCCTTCTAAAACATTAGCTACAGGTCTATAAGCATCTTCTTTCGCAATTTGCTTTAGCCCTGGTGAATTAATAACGGATGGTAGGACACCGACAAATTTATTATTTGATTTATGTCCAGTTGCTAACGCAGTAGCCGCAGGAGCAGAGTCAGTAATGGCTGAATCGGCAGAGTATGTACGCACGCCCCCCGATAAAATTTCATCCATCGCTAAGCTTTGACCTTTGTACCAACGAGAAAGTGTAACGGCATTATTACTACTACCATCCATCACGAGCATAATAACATTTGTTGGCTTCTTCACTTGGGATGCTTGTACTTGCGGCTGAGCGATACTAATCGACGATAAAGCAATAGCACTTGCTAACAACAATGAACTCCATTTTTTTGAGTATTTCATGACTTTCCTCCTCAGGGTCAATTCACAAGTAAGTGTAAAGGAAGGTGTAAAGCTACGATGGATTAATAGGGGATATTGCAAAAGCGTGTGGTTGATTTCCGTTCCGACTAGGCGCTTTCCTTTAGGCTCATCTTTAACCTAATACCAAAGAAGTCACCTAGTCTTCACGAAAACTAAAGACTGAATGTGAAAATAAAATCTGATTTACTATTTATTGATTGAAGCATGGGCTATAAATTTTGTGAATGTTTTTCACCGTCAATGGTTTCGTATAATAAAGCCCCTTTATCATTAATGAACAAGTTTAGAACCTCTTCCTCTAATAACACTTCTTCTGAGCCATCGTTTATAAATATCTTTGTTAAAAAGCCGGCATTATCATAATCACTGCAATAAATCGCATCGTCAACAGCCGCCAAGTAATAGCAAGATGTTTCCGTAACTTGTCTGTTTTGTTTTGTTGCTAAATCATAGGCGTATACCTTGTTATCGGTCATGCTATTATAATAAATAACGTTGCCAACAGTATCTTCGTACCACATATCATGCATAAAATCGTAGGCATTACTTGTAGCAGCAAAATAGTTTTCATTTGCCCATATATGATCTTCACTTAGTTTCTCGTCATTCACTAAAAAATATGCGTAGGAAATAGCATATGGTTCATCAGGATTAACATCATTCCAAGTCGTGTCAACATGATACCAATCACCATTAACATTTACTAAATTCCATGCATGAAGCTGATTATCGCTATAGCCATATACATATTTAGCATCAATACCGGCCGCCAAAAATAAACGATAGGCTAATAGTGCATAAGCTTGGCAAACACCAGTTTCTTTACTGATTAATTCATAAACGGATTGTCCCTCTGACGCATCTTCACCTGAATAAGTGGCTAGTTGTACTACAAAGTCATTAACGGCTTTAGCACGATGAAAATCATCCATGTCATTTGTAATAAACTTATTTGCGAATTCCTCCACAAAAGCATCAATTTTCTTTTCCTTCTTGGAGTCAGTTAAATATGTAAAATCAAATTCTACCTCGAAACCATCATTTACTTCCCATGCTTCCCAGCCTAAATCTTTGACGTATCCTGCTGTGTAAGGATTTACGAAATTAATTATGTTATAAATATCATTTAGTTGTTTTTCAAATGTATCCCAATCTAAATTGCCTCTATACGTTACTGTAAAGTTTGGATCAAATGTTGATATATGTTTCTCAACTTTTTTTGAAAATTGAAGTAAAGCAGGATCTTCCTTAAATAATGTCGTTGAAAAAAGATCCTCAGCAGCAAACTCAACTGATTGAGCTTTACTAGTAGGTTCCTTAAGATTTATAGAAATTTCTTCATCTGATTTAGGTGCCTCTTGTGATTCAGGCTCCTCTTCTACTAAAACTTCGACGATCTTGATAGCGGCTGAACAAGCGCTAAGCATGCTTAAAATAATAAGTAAAAAAATCAGCAATATACTCTTTTTCATATTTCCTCCCATTATAATTACAATTTAAATTTATCACTAAAACGTGGGGGGATTTCCGCGCTTTTCCAGGTGGCGTCCGATGTGCCACTAATCCCCAAGGAGTTACCCGGCACCGACTCTATCAATTTATATGAATGCCATATGTTTTGAAATTTTAGTGATAAATACATTTTTAACTATTATAGGATAATATGGTAGGTGTGTGGTATGCTAATTTAATAGAAAAACTAACTGATAGAGGGAAAATGAGGGCGTTTATTAATCTCAGTTTGTCAAGGGAACCTTTTTTTGTTATAATATGATATGTTGTGATGTTCGAAGTTCGGGAGGTGCAGTGAATGCATACAGTAGTATTAGTTTCATTAGTTATCGTATCAATAGCGTTGATCGTTGTAGTATTACTTCAATCTAGTAAAAGTGCAGGCTTGTCAGGTGCCATCTCGGGTGGAGCTGAACAACTATTTGGAAAGCAAAAAGCACGCGGAATGGATTTAATCCTTCACCGTGTAACAATTGTGTTAGCAATATTATTCTTTATTTTAGCACTCGCTATTACAAAAATCTAATAGTTGAAGATATGTCGCCTAACCTTTACTGGTTGGGCGTTTTCTTTTATGGTACTAATTATTTGGATGCCAATACATAGTTAGTTCAGTAAAGTGAATACCCGCGCGTGGCAGGGATATACTCGCGGAGGCGAGCCGAATACTCGCGCGTGGAAGGGAAATACTCGCGGAAGCGAAGCGAATACTTGCGCGGGGTAGGGAAATACTCGCGGAAGCATGGCGAATACTCGCGCGGGGCAGGGAAATACTCGCGGAAGCGGGGCGAATACTCGCGCATGGCAGGGAAATACTCGCGGAAGCGGGGCGAATACTCGCGCGTGGCAGGGAAATACTCGCGGAAGCGAGGCGAATACTCGCGCGGGGAAGGAAATACTCGCGAAAGCATGGCGAATACTCGCGCGTGGAAGGGAAATACTCGCGAAAGCAAGGCGAATACTCGCGGAAGCGAAGCAAATACCCGCGAATCACAAATTGATGGATAGAATTCTCAAAATCGTGGATAGAACCATCAAAATCGTGGATAGAACCCCCGAAGTCGCGGATAGAAGAGCCGATATGATGGTAGAAACCCCGAAATCGCGGATAGAAGAGCCAAAAAGATGGATAGAATCCTCGAAATCGTGGATAGAAGAGCCAAAATGATGGATAGAATCCTCGAAGTCGTGGATAGAAATCTCAAAGTCGTAGATAGAAGAGCCAATATGACGGATAGAATCCTCAAAATGCCAGAAAGACCATCAAAATACTAAAAAGACCCATCAAATTAACCAATAAAACCTCATAAAATAAGTAACAATCGCCAAAGCTTTTGAGGAAGCTTCATGATGGATATAATGGTAATAGTATGTATGTGGATGAAGGAGAGCTCGCAATGAAAAAATCGTTATCACAGCCTTTTTTCTTTCAGGCAGGACCTAGAGCAGTTTTGTTATTACATGGGTTTACGGGAAGCTCGGCGGATGTGCGGATGCTTGGTAGATTTTTAGAGAAAAAAGGGTATACTACATTAGCACCTCATTATAAAGGTCACGGTGTGGAACCTGAGGAACTTATTACAACAGGTCCTGCTGATTGGTGGCAGGATGTCGTAGCCGCGTATAAACAGCTGCAGGATGCGGGCTATGAGGAGATTGCTGTTGCTGGCTTGTCATTGGGTGGTGTGATGGCTTTAAACGTTGCGCTTAATAACCCAGTTAAAGGTATTGTGACAATGTGTTCCCCAATGACGATGCGTACAACAGATGTTATGTTTCAAGGTGTACTAAAATATGCAAGGGACTATAAAAAGTTCCAAGGTAAAGACGAGGAGCAAATTGAAGCTGAAGTTGCTTTAATTGCTGAAAAGGGCATGCCATCTCTACAAGAGTTGCGAGAATTTATTGCTCGGACTCGTCAAGAAATTGACATGATTTATGCACCAATTTTTGTCGTACAGGCGACAAATGATGAGGTAATTGAGACAGAATCTGCCAACATTATATATAATCAAACTGAGTCACTTGAAAAACATATCAAGTGGTATGAAAACTCAAAACATGTTATTACGTTAGACCAAGAAAAAGATCAGTTACATGAAGATATTTATCGCTTTTTAGAAAGCTTAAATTGGGCACAATAAAAATATAATTAGTATTTTCTCATGAAGGAGGGAAATTATGAAAGACCAGAAAGATACACTACAAAGTCGTTTACTCGATTTTTTCAGTGCAGAAGAATATAAACCATTAACCGTTGGCGAAATCGAGGAAGTATTTGGTTTTAAAGATGCTGACGAATTTAAAGAATTAGTGAAAACGTTAGTACGTATGGAGGGGCAAGGCTTAGTTGTGCGTTCTCGCTCCAATCGTTATGGCCTACCAGAGCGCATGAATTTACTTCGAGGTAAATTTATCGGGCACGCGAAAGGCTTTGGCTTTGTGACACCTGATATTGAGGGAATGGATGATGTTTTCATTCCACCGCATGAAATAAATGGTGCAATTAACGGCGATATAGTTTTAATACGTGTTTTAAAGGAATCGTTCGGTGATCGTCGTGAAGGTACGGTGACAAAGGTAGTAGAGCGTGGACAAACGAGTTTTGTTGGAACGTTCCAAGCAAATCGAGGCTTTGGCTTTGTTGTTTTAGATGATAAAAAACTACCGATGGACATTTTCATTGCTAAGGGAGATACATTAGGTGCAGTCGATGGGCACAAGGTTGTCGTTGAGATTGCTACTTGGCCAGAAGATTTAAAATCAGCAACAGGCTATATTACTAAAATTTTAGGGCACAAAAATGATCCAGGTGTGGACATTTTATCTATTTTATATAAGCACGATATTCCACCTGAATTCCCAGAAGAAGTAGTTGCTGCTGCGCAACGTGTGCCAGATGAAATTACAGAGGCAGATTTAGAGGGCCGCCGTGATTTACGCCACGAAACGATTGTGACAATCGATGGAGCAGACGCGAAGGACTTGGATGATGCTGTAACCGTAACGAAAAATGTAGACGGTACTTATAAACTTGGCGTACATATTGCAGATGTTAGTTATTATGTAACACAAGGCTCTGTAATAGATATTGAAGCTTATGATCGTGCGACGAGTGTATATTTAACAGACCGCGTTATTCCAATGATTCCGCATCGATTATCAAATGGTATTTGTTCATTAAATCCACAGGTTGACCGTCTAGTACTGTCTTGTGAAATGATTATTGATGCAAATGGTAATGTGATTTCACATGAAATTTTCCAAAGTGTCATTAAAACAACTGAGCGTATGACATATAGAGACGTTTACAAAATTTTAGAGGAGCAGGACGCAGAGCTAATTGCCCGCTATGAGCCACTAGTACCAATGTTTAAACATATGGCTGAGCTATCTAACATCTTACGTACTAAACGTGAAATGCGTGGTGCAATTGACTTTGACTTTAAAGAATCTAAAGTAATCGTGGACGAAGATGGATGGCCAGTAGATATTGAATTACGTGAACGTACAGTAGCTGAAAAGTTAATTGAAGATTTCATGCTAGCTGCCAACGAGACAGTAGCAGAGCATTTCCACTGGATGAATGTACCGTTCCTTTACCGTATTCACGAAGATCCAAAGCCAGAAAAGCTACAACGCTTCTTTGAATTTGTCACGAATTTCGGTATTTTAATTAAAGGTACAGGAAACACAGTGCACCCTAAAGCGCTACAGGATGTATTAAAGGCCATAGAAGGAATGCCGGAGGAGCCTGTTATTTCAACAATGCTTCTACGCTCAATGCAACAGGCAAAATATTACCCTGAAAGCTTAGGTCACTTTGGTTTATCAACTGATTTCTATACACACTTTACGTCACCAATTCGACGTTATCCAGACTTAATCGTCCATCGTTTAATTCGTACGTACTTAATTAATAAAGATACATCAAAAGAAACAGTTGCGCAGTGGAGTATGGCTATGGATGAAATTGCTGACCATACATCAGAGCGTGAACGCCGTGCTGTCGATGCAGAGCGTGATACAGACGCACTGAAAAAAGCACAATATATGTCCGATAAAATTGGTGAAGAGTTTGAAGGTATCGTTTCGTCTATTACTAACTTCGGGATTTTCGTGGAGCTGCCAAACACGATTGAAGGACTTGTCCATATTAGCAATATGACAGATGACTACTACCGCTTTGACGATCGTCAAATGATGATGATTGGTGAACGTACAAATCGTCAATTCCGTATTGGTGATGAAGTTACAGTTCGTGTAGCAAATGTTATTATTGAGGAGTCATCGATTGACTTTGAAATCGTAGGAATGGTAACGTCTTATGGACGAACTCGAAAAGCAGCACCTACTGTTATTCACGCACGCAAAAACTATAGCGACAACAAAGGTGGTCGTAATGGTCGCAGAGGTGGTCGCAACGAGGAAGAGCGAGGTGGACGTGGCAGTCGCGGTGGTCGCAACGAAGAAGAACGAGGCGGACGTAGCAGTCGCGGTGGTCGCAACGAAGAAGAGCGAGGCAGACGTGGCAGTCGCGGAGGTCGCAATGAAGAAGGACGAAGCGGACAAGGAGAACGACGTGAAAACGACCGTGATCCACGAGGACGCCGCAAAGATGGCTCAAGCCCAGGCCCTAAAAAAGGCGTGAAGCAAAAGCAAAAGTTCTACGAGGGCGTAGCCAAGAAAAACAAAAAGAAAAAACCAAAACGTAAATAAAGTAAAAATATAGGTGAAGGCACCATTAGCGCTTTAAAGCAATTTGAAGCAGGTGCTTTCACTTTATCAATAAAAGCAGGTAGAGCCTGCTCAACCTTTAACTTCTTTCAGCAGAAGTCTCCTACCTCTATAGGTGGTGTGATGAATGCCGGATTTAAGTTACTTTTCAGCGGGTGTCCAAACAGAAGCTGAAATATAGGAACTCAGTCTAAGAACGCCACGTCCTGTGGCAACGACTGAGTGACCAACATCATGTTGGCCTAAAGCCTCCGGCGGATGTCACGGATTCGGAAAGGAGTTCTTTGTGCAGGCACAAAGGCGAATCCAGACGCAATTATGCCGAGGCATAATTGATGAAGAGGGTGAATAATATGGCAAAAGGTACTGGTAAAGTATTAGCACAAAACAAAAAAGCCGGGCACGACTACTTCATTGAAGAAACAATCGAAGCGGGCATGGTGCTAACAGGCACAGAAATTAAATCCATCCGTGCAGGAAGGGTTCAACTAAAAGAATCCTATGTACAAATCCGAAGCGGTGAAGCATGGATCAACAACATGCATGTCAGCTCATTCGAACAAGGCAACCGCTTTAACCACGACCCACTACGCGCCCGCAAGCTACTGCTTCATAAAAAGCAAATCGGCGAGCTAGTCGGTGCCGTAAAACGTGACGGCTACACAATCGTCCCATTAAAAATGTACATTAAAGACGGCTACGCCAAGCTGTTAATCGGCGTCGGTAAAGGTAAAAAAGATTACGACAAACGTAACGATATGCGCAAAAAAGAAGCAAAACGCGACATGGAACGCGCCTTCAAAGCAAAAAATCAAGATTAATAGATTGTTAGAAAGCTCACTATTTTTGGATGGTGAGCTTTTGTATTTGGACGGATAGATTATGAAATAAGAAAATCATTGTGAGCTAGCCAATTTTTTCTACTATGGCAGGACACTTGAACTATAGCAAGATTTGTTTTATAATAAATTTACTGAATGCCAGATTACATGGAAGCGTACTTTTAGCTCCCACCGTACTAGATTAAATTCTAGCTCCTTTACTTGAACGAGGCTACGTGCTTCGATTCATATTCAAGGGGACGTTACGGATTCGACAGGGATGGTTCAAGCTTTGGTCGCGCGTCGGAGGTCTCGGCTCCGTCATCAACGGAAGTTATATAATAACTGGCAAACAACAAAACTTAGCTTTCGCAGCGTAAGCTCTTAAGCGCTCTGCCTCTCTATCGCCCATGTAGAGAACGTAGGGCCCAACTTTAGTGGGATACGGTCGGTGGTGCCATCTGAGTCACCGGCAAGAGATTTCCAGATTAGCGTACAGGACGCCTGTTTGTCGGCATAATGTTACGTGAATCGTAAATAGGCAAACTACACGCGTAGAAGCTGAAGTATTGGAGTTTCTGGACGCGGGTTCGACTCCCGCCGTCTCCATACTTAAAGTGGCCGTAAATACAGTCATATCAACGTTTTTTAGACTAGGGATATTGAACGGGAGTTGAACTCTTGGGCAATATCCCTTTTCTTATCCCTACGGAAAATTAGCATATTGGAGCTTGTTTAAAGACCTTCTGATAAAACATATTAGGAGGTTTTTTCTATGGCAAATAGAAAGCGAAAACACGGCATATTCGCGGTAAATAGTGAAGTAGTATTGTTATCGAGTAGTAAAGGTGAAGAGAGAGACGGTACGCACATTAGCATTGCACTTGAGACGGTTTTTAAACAAATGCGTATAGCGGGGAATAGACCGCGCACGATTGAAAGCTATGAATACATCTTTAAACAGTTTTAACAGTCGAGTTGAGTATTGCGGAGCGATATTAGAAGCTGCTAGACAGTAATGTATATTTAATTTGGATAAAGGATGGGGGAGTATTTCCACAAATTTGTGGGAGTGAAGTTATGAAATGTATATGGGTAGGCTGTTTCACACAGTTAACTGAATAGTATTTAATCGATGCGATAATATATTTTGGTGAAAAAGGAATTTTTGGATGTGAATATAGTATAATTATAGGTAATATTTAGTAAAAAGGGGTTGAGAATATGGGCATAGGTTCTTTTGCGGCATCAGTTCTTGCAGGTATAGTTGCTACTTTAATTTTAGGTACGACAGGTTATAAAATCATAAATAAAAATAAACAAAGAAATAAAATTAATAATTCCTTTAATACAAATTCAAATAATAACACTACTAATAACAACCATTTTAATGATTCATCTCAACAAAATAATGCTGAACAAATTACTATCAATCAATCTATAAAAGAGAAGGATGATTAAATTTGTTAGATAAAATTAAAGCAAGTATTAAAGAATTAAAGTTTTTTAAAAGTAATACTGAAAATCGTTTTAATGGACATGCTATGCAAAATAATGCCAATGAAATTCATCAACATTTTATGGACCCTAGATTACTAATGAATCAATTAGTATCAGAAGGACAGTATAATTTAGCAGTTGATGTATTAAAAGATGTTACTAAAGCTTTAGAAAATAGTCATCCTTTAGCTCCCAAATACTATTATGATGTTAGAAAGTTAGGAGATAAAATATTTTTAACATCTAAACCCGCTAACGAGGTAGTTGCTCAGGAAAATCCCATAACTTATAGAGGGAAAATGACTATATCTGATGAAGGATTTAGACCAGAAATAGGCATCGACAAATATTTTTTCCAGCAATCCCTTAGAAATATTCCTATTAAGGTACGTATTGATTCATTAGAAGAACTTATAGGCGGTGTTATTATAGACAATCCCTTGTCAATTTTAGATTCATTGGGAGAGGGTTTAAATACAAGTGTCATGCCTAATAGTGACAGACCTATAATTAAAGCTAAAATGAGTATGAAACGGGATAATAAATTTAAAGTTATTATTGATTATTTGGAGATGCAACTTACTGATTATGATGCTGTGAATGAAATTTTAACGATAAGTAATATGAATCAACAAATTGCATATTTAAATATTGAGCTTAAAATCCCTATGAAAAATATTTCGATGGATAATGAAATGCTTGAGATAATTGGTATGAACTACAATATTGTTTTAAGAGATGAATATTGTTCAACAGTAGAAGGGGAGCTGTTTTTCTTAGAATTTTTAAGTTTAGCTGAAATTTCTGATGTAGTTCAAATATGGGACATTGAGCGGAATAGATTAATATGTGAAGGGACTGGTAAGCAAACCAAAGTCGGAAGTTCTAAAATAAGTGAGTACGATACACAAATTAAAACACTTAAAATGTTAAAATCAATGGAAGATAAATATAGTGTTAAATTTATGCTACCAGAAAAGATAGAGGAAGAGGAACAAGAACAACTATTACATCTGCTAACGATTGCATGGGAATCTAAAGAAGTTGATTTTCATGTTACGGATTTAACTGCCTCTGTTAGTGATAAGCAGTCGATATTAAATATGGTCGAAATTATTGAAGATAATGAAGAAAGTATGTTTTCTATTGAATCTACACAAACTATTTCAGGTGAACTATTTGGAGTTAATATTGAATGTAGGTCGAAGAAAATTTTGATATGTTAATGCTTGAGAATTTGCCTCTTATAAAATCTAAAGTCGAGTTCTTCGAAGATGGAGAAATGATGAAAATTTCATTTACTCCTCATAAGAAAGCTAGAGCTTATAAAATAATAAAAATAGTAAGTATAAGTTGATTAAATTCCCAATTCCCAAATCATAACAACTACTTTACAATAAAAAAATGTAGTATTTTATCGGTGATTGCCCACGTATCCCTTACGACGTATTAGAAAAAATCTCTGTACGTATCGTCAACGAAGTAACAGGCGTTAACCGCGTACTGTATGATATTACTTCTAAGACACCAGTAACGATTGAGTGGGAATAAAGTAGTGACACTTTATAACACTGAAATCGGTGATTTTACGCCATTTAGCTAAAACTCAAACGACGTTCAGAGACATAAAATCATTTGGATTGTCTCCAAAACTGTCTCCAAAAATCCTCTCACTGAATGATTGTCGGTGGGGGGATTTGGCATATTTTGAAGAAATAATGAAAGAATTCCGACACATGAATGTTCCTTTAATCTATCGGTGATCTATTATATAATAGATTGTATTAGAAATGGGGTAGAAAAATGGAAGATAATACTTGTGAATTAGATCGAGTGCAAGACTATCTTTTGGGTGAAGATGTTGAACCTCTATTTATTCAAGACGATTCCTTGAAAGTTTTGAAAGCACTACCGGAAAATTTGATAGACTGCGTTATTACCAGTCCTCCATATTGGCAAAAACGTGAATATGAAAACGGTGGTATCGGATTAGAAGAAAGCCCACAAGAGTTCATCGATACTATTTTGTTGTTTACCAAGGAGATAAAGCGAGTTCTAAAAAACGAGGGCTCGTTTTGGTTGAATATTGGGGATTCATATAAAAACAAAAACCTTCAAGGAATCCCTTGGAGGATTGCGATAAAAATGATGGACGAGCAGGGATGGATACTGAGAAACGAAATCATCTGGAATAAAATCAAGGGAGGGATGGATAATTCTAAGGATCGACTAGGAAGCAGCCATGAACCCCTCTTCCATTTTGTGAAGGAAAAAAAGTATTACTACGATGTTGATTCCATTAGGACTAACCCTAAGCAAACTAAAGTTGTTAAGGGAGCAGTGGTTTCTGCTACTGGTGTGACTGGCGTGAAATATAAACGACAAATTGAGCTTTCAACCACATTAACGGAGCAACAGAAAAAAAATGCTCTTCTAGCACTTGAGTCAATGATTAACGACTTGAACGAGGGTAAAGTTTCAGATTTTAGAATGGTAATAAATAAGCAACAACGGACAACACATTCAGGAAGCACGAAACTTTCTGGACGGGCAAAAGAATTGGAAGAAAAAGGTTTTTACTTCTTAAAATACAATCCGAAAGGAAGCAAGCCTAATGATGTTTGGGATATCCTCCCAGAAGATACACAAAGAAAGGATTCCCATTCTGCGCCTTACCCAGAAGATTTAGTAAGAATCCCGATTCTAGCGACGTGTCCGATGAATGGAGTCGTGTTAGACCCCTTCTCAGGTACTGGAACGACTAGCTTAGTTGCATTTCAAAATGGGAGAAAATCAATCGGTATTGATTTATCTGCGGAGTATATCGAAACTTCGAGAGAAAGGGTTAATTTATTAGTATGAGTAAAGTAAAAGAATTATTTGGATATTCCACGAAAGATAGCTCAATCAATTGGGCTGAAGTTGTATCACAACAAAAATGTCCGTACTCTGGAAAAAAATGCTACAAGATTCGAAAGAGTGAGCCAAACATCTCTATTGGAACCTGCACCGTTGAATATGGGGGAAAAAATGTGATGATTTGTCCGAATCGTTTATTAGAAAATAACCAAATATTTCAAGATTGCATTCATTTAATGCCTGCGCATGAAATTGGCAATGAGTTGTATTTAGTACCAGAAGTACAAATTCCTTCTGGAAATGTTGATTTCTTTCTTGTTTCAGTAAAGAGAGAAAAGATTGTTGATTTCGTGGGTATTGAATTACAGACTATGGATACGACAGGAACGATTTGGAGCGAGAGGCATAAAACTTATAAAGAACTTGGTTTGTTAGAGGATGATATTGCAATTCCCAAAAAGAATTTTGGAATGAATTGGAAAATGACAGCAAAAACAATTTTGATGCAAATGCACCATAAGATTGAAACTTTTGAAACCCTCAATAAACATTTAGTATTAGTCGTTCAAGAACCTTTATTGTCTTATATGGAAAAGGAGTTTAATTTTTCTCCATTTACAAAAGCTAAATCAGAAGACTCCCTTCACATTCATTCATATGACTTAAACGAAGGTGAAATTAAATATAAACTATCTTTCAATAAGACAATTAGTACAGACGCTGATGGGATGGCTGTTGCGATTGGATACCAATCTGAGAATAATCTGGAATTAGATCAAATATTATCCATTCTTTACCCCAAATTGACTGAGGCAACAAAATTACAAATAGGAATCAGATAAAAACTAATGGGATTGGAAAGTAAGTAATAGGGATAAAAAGAAGAAGGCGCGAATGAGAATTCGTTCCTTCTTCTTTTATTTGGTGCTAAATTTATAGCCTTTAATAACTTCTAACTCAATTACCTGCACTCTTTTTAGAATGTTATTTAAGGTAAATAAAAGCAACCTGTCAGTCTGTGATGTGAATTATAGTATTTCTTTATTTCTTTATTTTTTATTTAATATTTTTAGACAATATTTATATAAATCAGTATTTCCAATTACAATTAGTTTAATTTTTAATCTTGCACGAGTAAGTATCTGATACAACATTTTATCTAAATTATATCCAGGTGATTTAGGTACTGGTCTCGATTCTAACAATCCATGCTGGTTATAAAAAAAGGTTTGATCTATAACACCCACAATATTATCGAATTCTTGTCCAATTATTTGATGGGCATTTTCATTAAAATCAAACTGATATTTATCATAAGTTAATTTATCATAAAAAGATCCAGTATAATTAAATACCTCCCAATTTTGATCTATTAAAAACCTTGTATGACTTTTTGCTAATTCTAGATTATTAAAATAAATTATTTCTACATTAGGGTAAATCATATTTTGATTATATTTACTTTTGTCAAAAAGGTTATTAATAAAACTGGACAATTCTTCATTGATTCTTATGTTATTAGTTAAAGTGAAAATTTCCGCACCTAACTCTTCCTTTATTACATAAGGTATTCTTCTTTTAAACTCTGCATTCGAAAAACATTGTTTTTCATCAAAGGAAAAAATACAGATTCTGTTATTTTTAATAATCTCTTTAACTAATAAATCAAACTGGTTACGTTTATTTCTTTGACATTCATCAAAGATTATCACTTCATATTCACCAATTTTATTAATAAAAGAGTGAAATTCTGAAATACTTTTTATTTCCCATCCAGTCGTAGTATTTAATTTTCTTTGTCCTATATTCAACTCACCACAGTGTATAATTAATACTCTTTTTCCATCATTAATAAATGTATTAGCTAAATCATACGTTAACAAAGTTTTCCCAGTACCGGGACCTCCTGTAATTCCTACAAAACTATATTCAATACTTTCACTACAGTTATCTATAATAGCCTGTTTAATACCACTTTGTCGCTCTGTTAAAATATACTTTTTATCTAAAAATTTTTTATGTGAGTTAAAGGGGGACACTAAAAAGTTCTTAGGAGTAAATAACTCTAACAAATTTATTTTGTCAAAAATGTCTTGTTCATTTAGTTTTCCAATTAATACATCTAGCGAAACTTTCTCAAAATTATTTTCATCATCTAGTGTATAGAGTTGTTTTTCATCTGCTACAAATGTAAAACAGTATGTTGGTAGCCCTAAGAAATTCAAATAAAACTTATGTTCAAATAATTGCTTTTTAGCTTTCTCTTCTTTTAAGGTACGTTTTAATTCAATATTAACTATACTTTCTTTACTAATTCTTAATAAATCAAACTCACAATTAATTTGTGGAATTTTAAAATCTACAAAAAAGTTATCTAAATTATAAAATTGTTTTTCATAAAAAAGTTTAGCTAATTCATTTAAGTCATCCACTTCACTTTCTTTAAGCGATATCCCAAACGTTTCCTTAGCCTTTATGTATATTTCTTTTTCAAAAGTATTTTTAACACTTAAGAGTGAATATAAATTAATTGGTTTCATATACTCTTCCTTTCTTAAATCTAGAATATTAATAGCGATAAGAAACTTAAGCACGACAATATCTCAACGAAAACTTGTCCAGATTGCCGTAAGCCGATGCTTGAAGTAAATGGTGATAATAGGAAAATGTTTGTGTACCAAGATCGTAAGTGTGGTCATCGTAAAAATGTCGGCGTGTAACTAATGCTCGTTGCCCACAATGAAAGAAAAAGACAAAGTGGATAAACGTAGTGTTCAGAAGTACATGAAACAGCAGGAGAAGGAAGCAGAGCCAATTAATAATGCATTTTCGGATTTACTTAAAAATAATATAATAAGCAAAAAGTATTTCGAAAAGCTGCTTCAAATATTTACATAAAGTAGCTTTTCGAAAGAAATTTTCAGTTAAAGGAAACTTAGATTTAAGGATTTGTAATTAGGCTATTTAACGTAATTGCTCCAAAAATATAGGAATGATTAAATGGACGGAAAGACTTTTCCATACTGTTGAATAAATTTACTTTCTTGTTTCGAATATTTTCATCATCAATATTCTCTAAAATATTTATAAGTTCTTCTGCAGTTAATTCATATAAACCTAGTAGAGCTTGATTGAAAGTCTTATATAGGTTCTTTTCAATTTTATATATTTTGAAAAATAAATATGAAAAGACATATGGAACGATATCAATAATTGGCCAATTAAACGAAATTACAACACTCTTTTGATTTAATAAGAATAACAATGGAAAACTAATTAATTCGTTAGTTAGGTAAGTTTTTTTAAATGCCCTATCTAAACTATCAGAAGAATCACACATGCTTAATAAGATTAATTGGTAGTCATAGTTATGGAATTCATTTTGAATTTTAGCAAATGATAAAGAATTCTCAGATAGAGGCCCTGACATTTTTGAAAATATTGGATCAGTATAACTTGATATAGGGAACCCATGAGATGCAAAATGAATAAAGTCAGCATCCTTAACTTTTGTAAAATCAACCCCCTCCCGAATGTCTAACATAGTTATGCTATCAAATATAGAGTTCCCAGATAATTTTACTTCAGGTTCTAGTAGAGGGAGTTCTTTAAATGGTTCATATATACCTATGTATTTTTTTATCTCTTTTTTGAAAACTTTATACTCATAAATTATTGGCGAACTATATAATTTAAAATCACTAGACTTCAATAAATGCCTATACGTTGAAGAATTCATTAACAAAGCATTAATAGGAAGTAATTTTAAGTTTTTGTTTTCTGCATTTATTATGGTAGAATTTGTTTCGAATAAATTTATTATTTCTTCAAATGTAAATTTATAAGCTTCTACTAAATCATTCAAATACCCTTTAAATTGATTAAGAGAATGGTATTTCTGTTGATATTGTAAAATACTTCTTCTAAATTCTATATAAGGTTCTATAGGTAATTGAATATTTTTTACGCCAGAAGAATTCAAATAAGTAATTAATATTTGTCCATTTGAGATATTAGAAAATAAAAATGAATAATTATTGTTTTTAATTTTGGCTAATAATTTTTCAGAGATTTTTAATGCATTGGCATCTTGAAAAGGTGAGTTTAAAGAATGCTTTTCAATAATAGATTTAATAATTATGTTGAAATCATTCCAGAATTTAGACGTTACTGGAAACGAGCTGTATTCTTCAAATGGATCATCATATTTTTCATGATAATAATATAAAAAAGGTATGCCTTGATTTTTTAAACTCTCATATGCTTGTGTTAAGTTTTGTTTATCTGTCTGAGAAATATATTCTAAGGAATTAATATTACTAATCCAATTAAATAGACTCATCCAATCTGAAGAAGCATTCATTTTTAAAAATGTAAATACTAATAATATAGAGCCGATTTCTTCTTCTAGAAAGGATTCTTTTTCTAACAGGTTTAAAAAGGTTTTTTCAATTCTTTTAATATAGTTTTCTCTATAACCTCGTCTATAATGCAATCTAAATATGTTCTCTAAATCTTCTTCAATTTTTTTTATTGCAGATTCAAGATACTTTAAACTTCTAGTATATTCCTTTAAGAGATAATATGTATTGGCAGATATAAGGTGAAATTCAATTGCAACATCAGGATTTTCATTTTCAAAGTATGTATAATCAATTTTCTCATATATATATCTAACCTTCTCTAAATCTTCTAATTCTCTATAGCAAACAATTAGATTTAAATAAATTGTTTGTTGTAATTTATAATCTATATCCTTTTCAATTAGTTCATTATAAATTTGTATTGCATCTTCTCTTTGCCCAATCCGCATTAAAGAAGTAGCAAGATTATTTAGAAGTTTTAAAGGTATTTCCGAATTATCCCTATTATACAAAGACACGGAAGACTGAAAATATTTAGCAGCATTCTCAAAATCTTTTTCTAAATAACTTACTAGTCCTCCTTCAGCATGTATTTTTGCCATTAGTTTTAGATCCCCTATTTCTTCAGCTGCTTCTTCAGCTTCTGAAAGAATACGATAAGCAGATTGAAATGCACTATGTGATGCAAAGATGCTTGCTATTTTCAAAGAGATGTTCACTGCATTTTGATAATCATTTATTCGGTAGGAAAAATAGACGATCTCTCGTAAAAATAATATTTTCGTTTCAGATGGGAGAGAAGTAGAATACTCCATAAAATACAAAATAAGTTCACAGATTTCCTGACCTGCTTCTATACAGTTGTTTTTAATAGAAGTATTTAATATTACCGATAATTCGGCAGAAAGTTTTAAGTATTCTTTTTCAAAAACATAACAACTAAATTTTCCGCAGTTCACCAATACTTTTAGTTCTTCATGCTTAGTTTGTTCAAGATAAGATATTAAAATATTTATTAGAGGTAAGGTTTTTTTTGAATACGCATTATCAATTGTCCAAGAAATAAATTCTAAGCATTTTTCAGGAAAATCCCTCGTGTTTATAATATTAGTCAAGGTTTTTTTGAAAGATTTAGTATTTCTTAATGCTGAAGAAATTAATGAATTTGACATATAATCTGCTCCTAAACACATTTAAATTTTTATAACGAAATATTTTATATCAATATCTAATATAATAACATTTATGTGGAAAATATTGCATGTTAGTTTGCGAAATAAGAAACGAGGGATTATTATAACAAGAAGTAAATTGATACAAGATCTTGTAAGCTATTAATTTGAACAATCTTTATTATAAAGCTACACTTTCTTCATATTGTACTCTCATGAAAATAAAATCTCTGGCACTAAAAAAGTCCATACTAAAATAAACGCGACCTTTATATTCAAAAAAATGGTAGCGCCTAAATAGCAATCTGATTTTAGATTGTATTAGGAAGCACCAAGTTTAGTGATGGTCACATTGTAACCCAAACTTTCAAGTCTTCGAACAGAATATCGAATAATGGATTGTTCTTTTTGTTTATCAAAGAGGCTGGTGCAGCAACCTGAGTAGGATGAATCTCCCATGAGTGCTTCCCGTGAGGGAGCGACAGTCAGTGATACACCGTGGTCGTTGGAGTCAGACTAACGGAAGGGCTCAAGGCATCATAGTTTATCGACCTTCCTCTCCCAGCCGTAGTATACAATACACGTTCTGAGTACATTTTCATCTTCTGTGGTGTAGCGTTGGTTTTGCGCTACATGGATGGCTAACGGGGGGCTCTAATTTAAGAAGGATTTACGCAATACCAAGTTAATCTACAAACTGTGTAGAATCAACTTGGTATTTATGTATTAACAGCAACAATTTATAAGAAAACAGCCTTTTTTTTATTTGCAAGTAAATCTTTATTGGGTTGGGAAAATGAAGCAAGGAGGTGAAATAATCCAGGTAAAACAATCAACATACCAATAATCGCATATATTTGACGCGTACTTAAATCTAAAAATGATGAGGAACCCTAGTGGCATGGTAACTCGAATGAATAGTAGTCGAACTGCACTTAGTTGAGTTAAACAATCTCTAGGAGGTTAATGTTGACAAATTGCTGCACATTGAGCATTGAATAAAGGAAATACCATTCCCAAAAATAATTCACACACCCATGCAATAGGAACTGAATTTACAAAAAACAAGAGTACGAATGAAATACCTCCTCTATGAAACCGAGGTACATAGTTTGATAAGTTTTCGGTTGGTTTACCCCTGTACGACTCAACCAATGTATTGTTGAATAGGTCGTTAACTTCTTGTTGTGAATAACGACTAAGATTACGCACATACCCACCAAAGTAATCGTGGTCTTCAAAATATTTCGCATACTTCTCAAATAATTCATCTCGATGCTGTTCAGTGGCTGTTGCTTTTCTAATCGGCTCTGTATTCCGATATTTGTACGGTAAAAGTATGTCATGAAAGTAGGCTTTCTATCTTAAAAAATGAAGTGCCACTTAATTATTCGCTAAAACTAAAAAGTTCAAAGAGGTTATGCCACTTTGAACTTTTATTTATGCTTAAATACATTGTGAATATGCCAGGCCATATATTCTAGGTTTCGGAGTTTAAGTTGAATTTTAATATTTTCTTTTAGCCCTAGTAACTCAATATTTTTCTTGTCTAATAAACCGGAAAGGATAATAAAACCTTCACTATCAAATGAAATATATCCACTATCAAAAGCAGCGTTATGAGCTGGGCAGAGTAAAAGGCCATTATAAAAATCAATTCTCTCATCATCATTTGAGTCTTTCCATGGCTTAATGTGACTAGCAACCAATAATTCAGGTATATTCATACCACAAACTTTACAAACTGATGAATCTTTTAATAAACTTTCCCGAAATTTCCCCTGAGTGGCTCTTACTTTACGGAGGTATTGTTTTTCACTTGGGAGTGTTACATTATATGTATTATCAATTGATTCTTTATATTTTGAGTTCAATGGATTAAGGTTCATAGGCCCATTCTCAAGGAAATTAATCCATTCCTTTGGAGCATACTTTTGATTATCTCCATTAATATTTTTTAATTGAGCTAACCATTCTCTACTTACACCTTCCGGCTCAATATTTATCATGGTGAGATGAGCTTTGTAGTTCTGAAACTGATTTGGCAATTCTCCAAATGTTTTAAGTTCTAACGCTTGGTCACGTGTTTTTCCTTTTACACCAGGCACAGCTACACCTAGAAATTCAACATTTAAACCAACACCGGTAGATTCAAAAACAAACATAGGAGGGATAGTTTTTCTAGCATCAGAAGGACCATAAGCTTTTACGAAGATATCCTTAAGCCATGCATTACCTTTTTGTTTGGTATTTAAATAGTGATTTCCCGGTTCTTTATTATCGCCGTAATAAATAAAAGTACCTGTTGATTTGTTGTAAGTATCAGGCCATTCTTTTATTTTTCCTGTAGAAAAAATGACTCCATAAGCTATTACTTTAGTAGTTTTCCCATTTAACTCTTTTGTAGATTTTCTAAATCCACCTCTATTTCCCACACTTTTCGTAAATCCATCAACCTTAAATAATTTGGTTAGGGGATCATCAGCAGCGGGATTCCCTTTTGATCCACCTTCATAAATAGAATTAATGAGTAGTGGAGCTTTACTAAGCTCTTCGTATTTGAACCGCAATTTTAACCTCTCCTAAAAAGTACAACTATTGAGTTGCTCGAACTTAAGGTTTATTAAAGAAAATACATTGCCCACGTAACTTAATTTTTATCAAACGTAGTCAAATAATTTTAATCCTAGCTAAACCCTTGTAAAAACTGTTGTTATAGTATTTTGAATAGATGACGGTTTTCGACTCCTGCCGTCTCCATACTACGATTTCATTCAGTTACAATGAACGTCAAACCCTTGTATATCAAGGTTTTTTAATTTTGCCTTATGTCATATAGTTTCATTGAGTATCGTTCGACCGAAGTCAAAGCATAGTCGTTCAACTACAATTCAAAGTGGCTGGCGAACTTCTGTTAGCTTATTCTTTCATTTTCTTCGTAACGTGTGCATAGATGTTCATTGTCGTTTGTACATCACTATGGCCTAAACGATTGTTGTAGCTGCACCAATACGCAATAAATTTCTCTCTTAAAGATTATTATCAAACAACTACTCATTATCTTTCCAAGCAATTAAAGACTCAATAAACTTTAGAACGGCTCTTTGATCTTTCTTAGAACGACCTTCTAACAGACGTACCATTTCCTCTAATTCAAAGCTAAGCACTTTTGGATGTCTTTCTTTATCATCAAATAGCTCTTCTAATGTAATTTCTAAAGCCGTGCATACTTTTGTAAGACTTTCAATTGTAGCGTTCTTTTCTCCACGTTCAAGTTGTCCAATATATGTGTTATGCAAGGAAGCGCGATATGCTAGTTCTTCTTGGCTTAGTCCACGTTCTTTACGTAAATAGCGGATTTTTTCGCCAACTACATTAACTATATCCGTCATGTAATCACCTCATCATTTAGGATTGATGAGAAATGATATTTTATCCATATACTACAGATATAATTTTAGTTAAAATTAATATATACTATTGATATTTTTAAAGTGGGCAGTTAGTATATAATCAGCCGAAAATGATATAGGGAGTGTGTTGAAATGGATTTAAATTATAGTTTAATGATGAGTTTAGATTATAGTTTAATGATGGATTTAACAGATATAGAGTTGAAGCTAGAAGAGTTGGACGCTGGATATAAGAAAAAGTATTTCCGTAAAGATACGAAAAGAGTATGGAGTTTTAAATGTTATTGTGAGGTAAAAATAGTAAGCAATGTAGCAGATGAATACTTTATTGTATCAATGACACGGAAAAATCCAAACGCAATTGGTCGCCGTTTCTGTTCAAAAGAATGTGCAGATATTTATTGCAATGAGCAGCGTAATAAATTGATAGTTGAACGTGAACGGATTATTGGAGAAAGAAGAATGATGAGGGAGGTTTATGAAGAAGCGGAGCGGAAGTTTATAGCCATAAGGGGGAAAAGTTAAATAATGGTTATTGGAAGCATGTAATATTGATAAATGGATGCTGTTCATGTTCTATGAAAATTTTATAAATGGTACTTCATCTACCACCATATTCTTTTGCAATATTCGTTTGCTCTTTCATCACTTTCGAATAGATACCAAGTCGCTCTCGTTTACGAGTCTGAGTGACTATTTTTTCAACAATCTATTTCTTTTTGTTGATCTACTGAAAATAGTCGTGTACCATTGAATTAAAGGTAGGTGATTCAATGAGTGCCCAAAGAATAGAAAATATACTAACAACACTAGTCATTGCCCTTATTATTCAAATGTTTGCTGAAGAGATTGCATATTTGGCGGAGTTTGTTAAAGCGAATAAAATTGATTTTTTTATGGTAACTTGTATGATCATCATTATTGGATTATTAATTTATAGACGTAAATAGAGGTTATAGAAGTGTATTTCTGAGCCAACAAAAAGTAAGCGTAGCTAATAATCGCCACGCTTATTTTTTCTAATTGTGTAATTTAATACACCCTTTTTAGTATAAGAAGAAATTTTATGCCAATGCCATCACTTTATATCTAGTGAACTACGTTTTACTAAATGATGAGATACTACAGCACCAGAATTTAATAATTCATTTTTATCCATTACAATGTTAATCGGAGCTTCTGGAAGGTGGCTGGAGTAATGATAACGAGATTTAGATGTATTGCTTAAATATTCTTGTCTTCCATTCCTACCATCAGCAAGAATATTACTTTCGATGGTATTTAAGGTATCGACATTAATATTATATGTGTAATCTAAGTAGCTTAATAATTTTTGACGTGAGATTAATAAAGCAATTACATAATGAATATCAGTAATTTGAAGATCTTGAAGATTACACTCGTTTCTTTTAACCCAACAAAGCAAGTAGTGGGTTGTTATTTTATGTTCGTCAAATAACCATCCAATTCTACGTACACCATTAGTATTAATGTAACTTAACTCTAAGGCGAAAGTATTGATAGGTTTAGGAATACTCAAAAGCCCCTTTTCATCGATTAAAAGATTTATATTATTTTGAGTAAGTATTGTATCAATACCTAAATGCTGGTTATTCATATCATGTACACGTTCATATATAATATCGTTTAATCGTGGATAGTAAAAATCATCTAAATAATTTGCTAAAATTTGCTCAGCATTTAAATCAAGCGTAAATTGATTATTATTTCGCATTATTTCATCCCTTTAAACATAAAGTATTTTTAGTTTTTAGTGTTTCAAATCTTCATTTAATATACTAAGGATATAAGTATTATTTAACCAAAAACTCTGCTTCGTCATGATACGCCCATCTGGTAACTCATCCCCATCAGCAGGATTATTACCAACGATTTCACCTGTTTCTAAGACATAATAGCGTTTATTTGTATGGGGGCGAATATGAATTACATCATTATCGTTTTTCTTAGGGAAATTGTTTTTTACTTCAAAGTCAATGCCGTTTTCTTTGAACTTTTTATATAGAATAGGTCCTTCAATTACGACTTTTTGTATGCTTTCCCAACCTTTTCTTGCTTCTTCTAAATCTTTATAGGGCATATTCCAAAGTTGGCATCCTCTTAATACATAGTCGTTCCCTAGTTTTTTGTAAACAACAAATAAATAACGTTTCGAACTTAAATCATTATAGAAAATAGATTCTTCCCATTCTTCATTGATAAGTTCTTTAAATTTAAAAGAAGGAAACGAAATGTTTTCTTTCATGTTTCCGTTTTCTTCAATCCGAATAGCTTTTACTTCGATATTTGCTTTAATAAACTCTTCAGCTTGGTTCGATTTTATACCCAACATACGATAAGCTAGAGAACTATAGAAATTTTTTGATCCAGGTTTTACACTAAATTCTTTACTAAGTTGAATACTTGTTTTTCCTTTATGCTCGTTTATTGTATTAATAATAAGAGTTTCGAAAGTTTGATTGTCGGATTTGCTTACATTATTCAAAATAGACTCATATGTATTAACTTGATTAAGAACATATTTATTTAACAGGTAGGTCATGTATGACTGTTTAAAACAAAATGCCCGTTTCGGTGCTTTAATATCAGGTGCGTAAAATTCTTGAGGGACTAGGCTTTTAATAGCGGTAGATCCTTTTGTACAGGCCCCCAAATACATCGTCTCACCTTCTGACAATTCATGGGCACGACCCTCTCTTACTTTTGTAATGATTTTCTCATAGTCCTGCTGAATGATTTTTAAATCCTCTTCAGGTGGAGAAAAAAGAGTTACAAAATCGATAGGATAGTCAATTCTTTGCAAATCACGATTTCGTAAATAATGAATTAACAGTGTTAAGCGGAATTTACTATAAGCATGTGAGTAAAAAAAGTTTTCTTCTACTGGTTCTGTGTAACTAATCATCGTGATGACTAGGCGTTCTCCAGCTGAATAGCCCCCTTTTTTTCCTATTTCATAAGGTGTTACTTTTAGTTCTACACCAGCTTTTGGAAAATCGGGCTCTTGATCATTATTAATCTCATATTCAAAGTGGTATTTTTCAATTAAATGACCCATTCCACCTTTATATCTGGGATTGTTTACTTTTGTTATAGTCTCCAGTTTTAAATCTTCTTCAATCGCTGCAGCATTGATTACATCAGAGAAGTTTTTTCCAATTAGTTTTTCACCATATTCTTTAATACTTAATGGATTTGCATCATCATATTTTAAAATAGTAATACCTCCCATAATTTAGGTCTTTAATCAATGATAGCTTAAACTGTCAATTAAAAATACAAGAAAATGATTATTTGAAAAAACTTTAAAGTTGATCTTTTTTTAAACATGATTTATAATACGAATATATAGAAAGGATGTTCGTAATATGAGTAAAAACCTAAATGTTGTGGAATTATTCGCAGGTGTTGGTGGTTTTCGTCTTGGTTTAGAGAAGGTTGACAAGAAATTTTTTGAAACAGTATGGGCCAATCAGTGGGAACCTTCAAAAAAGGCCCAGGATGCTTATGAATGTTATAAAAGCCACTTTACTGAAGGTGAAGTAAGTAATGAGGATATTACAACGGTAGCCGATAGTAAGTTCAGCTCATTACACATAGATTTATTAGTTGGAGGCTTTCCGTGCCAAGACTATAGTGTGAGTCGCTCGTTGAATAATGAACAGGGCATAAACGGCAAAAAAGGTGTTCTATTTTGGGAGATTAAACGTGTCTTAGAAAATAGTCATCCGAAATATGTTTTATTGGAAAATGTGGATCGCCTGATTAAATCCCCATCGAAGCAGCGTGGACGAGATTTTGCCATCATGTTGGCTGTATTCCGTGACTTAGATTATATCGTTGAATGGCGTGTAATTAATGCGAGTGAGTATGGAAATGCACAACGTCGACGTAGAGTTTTTATTTTTGCATATAAAAATAATCTAAGTTTTGCTAATCAGCAAATGAAGTTAGATAAGGAAGAAATTTTATTTAAAGAAGGCTTCTTTGCACGTACTTTCCCAGTATCGAATGAACCTTATAGAAATCGCCGTGCATCCGTTGATTTGCCTAAAGATATTGTTGAAATCTCGGATAATTTTGCTTTTGGTTTCCATACAGCTGGTATTATGATCAATGGTAGTGTTCATACCGTTCAACCGGAACCAATCGTAAAGAATCCTATTCCATTAAAGGACATTTTACTTCCGGAAGACATGGTTGATGAAGAATATTACTTAAATGAAGCAGCTATTGAAAAGTTTAGTTATTTACGTGGACCTAAAAAAATTGAACGAACTTCTGCTGATGGGCATAAATACATTTATTCTGAGGGTGGTATGTCTCCTACAGATGATTTAGAATTACCTGGCCGAACAATGCTTACCAGTGAAGGAACTGTAAATAGAAGTTCACATATAGTTGAAGTTAATGGTCGAAAACGTTTCCTAACCCCACTTGAATGCGAGCGATTAAATGGATTTGATGATAACTGGACGGAAGGCCTGCCTAAACGTATGCGATACTTTTGTATGGGAAATGCTCTTGTAGTGGATTTAATTAAAGACATGGGTACGAAGATTAAGGAAATTGATTTATTAGAACAAGAACATGCTACACAAATAACTTTAGGGATTTAATACACAGAGTTTTCTCTGTGTATTTTTTTATAAAGAGGTGGGGGATTATGCTAGTGATGAAGCACTGAGAGAAAGATTATTAGAACTCAAGTAGAAAGTTTGAAAAAGTAATTATCAAATTAAAGAGAAAATTAAAAAGATTAACAGTTATGGTATATATTACCACAATTGTTGAGCTTTTAGTGTTCAGAGAGAGTTTCATTATATCGACATTTAAACTTTTTATATTATTTTATAAGACTTTATTGTAAATAGATTAAAATCCTAATTAGTCACTGAAAAATATTCATATAAGAATATTTTCCTATATCAAACAAATATATAGTTTAATATCAGGGAAAGGAGGTGAAAATATGGGAATATCCAATATTCCCCATTAAAGAGGAATAGCTTAGAGGAAATTAAAATCAGGATTAATAAATTATTTCCACCAGCACATTAAATATTAAAGATGGGAGAGAATATTATGAACAACTTAAAATTAAAGGTGGCCTGTTTTCTTTGTATAGGGTTTATTTTTCTAGGGGTAGATAAGGAAGTAAATGCTGCTAATTGGGATCCAGAAGATATCGATCAATTGGACAATAATACAATGCCTGATGAAGTTAAAGAAAGATTAAAACTAGAAAACCAACCAGAATTAGATGAAGTGAATAAGGAAGATTATCCACAATATAACCCTAATTTAACCCCTTCTGATGGGATTATAGTTCCGTATGCTACTAAGATTTACCCAGGTGCTTCTACTTCTGATTCTAGATCATCTTCTAACTTTGGCGGGAAAGGTCAAAATGTAATATATGGAAAAGTGGATAATGGTGGGACATGGTCAAGTTTAGCTTATTATAGTTTTAGTGGATGGGGGTATACAGGGTACTCTGGTGCAGGAACAATTTCAGATATGAAATCTACGGTTTCTGTAAGTGCTACGGGAGTAATACCTAATATTTCTACAGACGGAAGTGCTTGGTCTCTTTTAAAGGGGACAAAAACAATTGCTACAGCAGGAAAAATAAAAGGTGAGAAATATGCGCAATCGAATTTCTCAAATGTAAAAATTCAAAATATATCGACACTTTATACTGTTTTTGAAAATGAATCATATTTAAATATATCGGGTGTTGGAAGTGAGACTTGGTATGAAGATATTTGGTTTTGGTTCTAAAAAAATATAGAAGCTTTAAGAATATAGGTATTCTATATACCTATATTCTTTGTGTATATTTAGAAAGGAAGAAACTAAATGACTAAATATAAAGTTTTTATTGGAGCATTTACTATAATCAGCTTAATTTTAATTATATATTTTTTAAATTTAAATAATTTATTTTCTCATGAAAAAATTTTAGAAGAAAAAAATAAAATATCGTTAGATAAAGAATGGACTAAACATACAGCATCTAAAATATTATCAGCTAAGAACGATGGTTTTTTTTATGATTTTTATATAGACAATAATAGAGAACCTAATATAGATGAAACCCTTCGTTATGCAGAAGTTTATTTGTTATTAAATAAAGAAATCCCAACTTCTACTTATGTATATCTAAAACAATTTAATACAGAATCTAGTTTAATAAATAGTTTAAAGAAAAACTATTTATTAAATAATCTTAAAGTCGTTAATTCGAAAAGTATTATAGAAATTATAAATGATACTAATAAAAATGACTTGGAAAAAATATCAAATCTTTTTTTTATTCTTAAATATAGCAATTTTAGTGAAGATGTTAAAATTGTCATAAATGAATATCTAAGATTCATTGATCTTTCAATTTTAGAAATTACAGAGGGACAATTCGGAAACATTTACGAATACAGTTTTTTGACTTCAAAAGTCAACTTTGAGTCATCTTTAAAAGCGGAAGAATTTTTTAACGTTTTAGTTAAAGAGCTGGAGAATGGAGGGGAAAGTTTGACCGATATTTTCTATTTGCAAGGAATTGTAAAGTTTTTAGATGGTGATATTCCTAATAAATATTTAGAAAAAATAAGTTGTTTTTTGAATGATTATGTCAATGATAATTCTCTTAGTATTGTTGATTTATATATAATCACTACCATTATGGATACATTGGAAATAGAAAACAATAAACTGTATTCGGTATTATATAAAATACATGAGAAAAATGTGAAGAGTTTTTCAACTGAAAATGGTGGTTTTACTGCAAAAAGAATTATAAAACCTAGTATTTCTTCTGATTTATTAGCAAGAGTTAACCTTAGTATGTTAGATAAAGAATATAAACCACCTAACCTAGAAAAATACCTTCTTATAGGTGACTATCAAAATTGGCGAATAAAAATGATAACTTTTATGAATTTTGAGGGTGCATTAAAATATCAGAACGAAATAAAAAAAGATATTATATCTTTTAATAAAATACTTAAATCCACTAACATACAAAAAATAGATAATGTATTGATAGAAAATATTTATTATATAACAGAGTTTTATAAATTTTTAAATATAGAATTTGAAAAAGAAGATTCTCGATATTATACTGATATTATTTGTGAGTTATTTAAAGAATTTGAGATACTTAACTCTACTGAACAACGCTATCTTATAAATTCTATGGTGAATTTGGATTATGAATTTGATAAAGATTTAGTTCATCAAGAAATTATAAATTATTATAATGAAAAACAAGGTATTTTTATTAGGGATGATAGAAATGATATACTTCTTAATTATGATTATTGTTATATTTTGAATATACTGAATAAAAGAGGGGATTTATTTTATAATGAGATTTTATTGAAGTTTATTAATAATTCTGGGGGATTTAACACAGTCATGAAAGATAACAACTCTACCTCTTTAATTTCTACTTATTATGGCTTGTTATATTATTATGAAATTAACTCATAATTTCAAAAGGTGAGCATCCTACTCACCTTTGTTTTAAAATAACTTTATTGAGTAGGAAAACAATTAAACGAATAAATAAAATATAAATAAATGATTCAATAAAACTTGTAAATAAAATAAATACATATCGACCAAAAGTTTCAAATTCTAGTTTATTTGTTAAATAATTTTGTATTGACCAATCAAAGAATAAATTCTTATAACTAAGAAATAAAAATATCCCTAATAATATAACCCAATACATTATAGTCATTTCGAAACGAGCTCCTTTTTTTAGCATAATACACACCTCTTTTATCCTGAATATTCATAATTATATAATATAGAGAGTTTCACAATAGAATATTATTTTTCATACATATCAAACTTTATAATTTAGGCTTTCCACTTCATCGTTTAATTGATCTAATAAATCTGTTTCATCTAAAGCTTTTAATAAATTAAAGCCTTTATTGAACCAAAAAACTGTTTTACTTTCCTTATTAATTTGATTTAAACAAATTCCTTTCCTGATATAACAAACTGAAATATTTGAATATTCCTTGTGGATTTTACATATTGATATTGCATTTTCAATATAAATTAATGCTTCTTTATATTCTCTGTTTTTTATCAAAATTATAGAGAAGTTTAATAAGCAATTAATTTTTATTTTTTCTATCCCTTTAAAATTTTTGTATTTATCTATTCCCCTAAATAAATATTTAATGATTTCCCTACCATTTTGAACTGGGAAGAAAAATAACATTGAATTCAATAAATAGATATCCGAAATATATAAATGATTTCTTTTGCCTAAATGGGTCCATATTTTACTTATTCCTTTTCGAGCTTTTTCTATATTATTTGTTTTCAAAAGTGTCATTAAAGATGTACATATTTCCTCAATAGCCTCTATTAGGAAATCATCTCCTTCTTTTGGATATTTCTCAATATCATTTAGTAAATTTTTAATTGCCTTTTTATCATTATATGTAAGACTGTGAAATTTCTGTATTATGTTATTCCGTTTAGTAATTCTAAAGCCATTATTAATATATATAAACTCTTCTAAGGACATTTCTAATCTGCTTAAAATTGCAATTAATGATCTCCCGCTAATTTCCAAATTTAAATTCTCGAATTTAGAAAGATTACCTTGAGTTAGTATTTCGTTAGAAATATAGGTCTGGGTTAATCCTTTATTTGTTCGAATCAACTTTATTGCTTTACCAAGATTAATATTCATAAAAGAACACCTCCGTAAAAATGTTAAATGATTAACACGTATAAACCTTGCTTTATGAAATATTAACATTTATATATTGAAATTAACTTTTTGAAATTTTTACCATATGGAAGGTTTATGTGAATGTGTAAAAAATATAATGAAAAATCGCCTTATAAGGTGATAAGGAGTAAAGAAATGACAGCCTTTTATTCAAGAAAGAATCAAGTAAAACAACAACAAAGAGCAGTAAATTACCCAGTCATTTATTGTTTTAGATGGCAATAAAGAAGCTTATAAAATCATGATCCATTGAACTCCCTTCCAACAGGGATTGAAATAACGATGCAGCTTCTGAATATATAAGCCCATTTCCTTCACTAAAACAATAATAAATGCCATTTCAGGGTTTCTAGTTGCTTAGCAAGGCTAATCAATGCTTGATATTCTAATTCTGTAGGGCGACAATCAATCCCACCGAAACGTCTTCTCTCTAAATTAAAATTGATATATTTTTCACTCACTACTTGGTTACTACTTAGTAAATACCGAGTTTGAAGGATTTGGATATGAAAATGACGTATAGTAGCTAAATCATTTTTAACTGTAGCAGTTGATTTTCCTTCACTTTGTACGTTCAATAACGTATTCTACGAGATTCTTGTTTTGTATGTTAGCAAGTACGGTTAACATTGCGAAGAATCCGATGTATTTTATTCCATTATGAAGCATTATATTTCTCGCTATACAAGTAGTAACTTCACCGTAAACGTTTTAAAACTAATAGGGAACCAATAGTAATGTGAAAATAATTGTCATTATTAAACTGTTTGTTTTCATAATCATTCGCTTTTACTTTATCCCCGGCTATGTTAATAACATACCATTAGCAATAAAATTTTAAAAATCAACTTTTGATGCAAATTAAACAAAAATTGATAAAATTCAGAAAAAAATACTTGGTTTTGAAGTTTGATACCACAGATGATACTTATAAGAAAGAAAAAAGCCTAGTAAAAACTAGACTTCTGCATTTAAATATTAGTATTAAAGTACACATAATTCCTTCAGAGAACCTTATGCCACCAGTAGGTCCGTTCAATGTGAATTAGAAATAATAGTTTTTCAAAATCAACTTTTGTCAATAATTGAACAAAAATTGATAAAAGTTCAGGAAAATCCTTTGCTTTTTAACACGTCAAGTATTGAGGTGTGTAACATTGGTGAGGAATAGATTTTGAAGTATTGCACTACTGATAGGTTGTTAGTAAAGTGAATAGAAAGTGGTTCACTTTGAAAATAGCTATTAAGTAGAAATATTTAATGAAGAGATAGTAAGTGAATATTGCACATGTTGTGAATTTAGATTAAGTGGTAGCTTCATCAGCATCCTTTAACAAGTAGAAGAAAGAGGGTATACAATGATACAGTTACATATCGAAAGTAAGAAAAAACCGGAAATTTATCGAAAGTTATTGTTACCGATGAACAGTAGTTTTTCCTTGCTAGATGAATCAATATTACTAAGTTTTGATTTGGATGGGGCGGACTATTTTGATTTTGAAATGGTTAAAAAAAATGGACGAGTATCTAAACAAAAGATTTGTTTTTTACCTAAAAATGCTGCGGATTTAGATACAGATGAAGAGTTGGTCGAGGAATGGTTTATAAAATCTGGTGATGAAGCCATTGCACATGTAATTAATAGGAGTCATTCATTTACTATTCGATTAGATAGCTATGTGGAATTACCGATGAACTCTGAAATTCCTATATGTATTGCTGGGGAAGGCAATATTCATACAGGTAAAATGGACAAGATTGATTTGGAGGAAATTAATGAATGGATACGTGGGTATGGTGAGGTAGATCATTTACTCGAAAGCCAAGATCCAGATTTTCTTACTTTATTGGAGCTTTCTAATGACCTGAAAAAATTAAAGCCATGGCAATATTTTAGGGATGATGAAGTCGTTGCTATTCATTTTGAAGATGTAGATTACAAAGTACTTGTTTCTGTTATGGGAGCTGGTGGTGAAGAGTTTGGATTAATGATTTTTGACATGGAACTTGGCTATAATAGCTTAGAAAAATTTCTTTTTGAGAAAAATTTACCGAGTGATTTTTTCTATGGTTTAAATGCTTTAACTGTGAATTTTGTTGATAGAGAAGAATTAGATACAGCAGATTATCTACTTATTAAAGATAATGGGCTGTCGTATAGAGGAAAGAAGAACTGGATTCAATTCCGTAGCTATTTAGAGGGAACGCATCCTGAAAGGACAAACCATTCAGAGGTAGAACTTTTAATTGATGTTGTAAGTAGGATGATTAATATTACAGAAGCTCGGAAGGATGGCTGGGAATATCCACAAGTAGCTGCACATCAATATCCAACGTTTAAAGTGCAAATGGATGGTGACTTACAAGAGATCTATCTTTTGCAAATAAATATGCCAAAGCCAACGTATGAGTGCTACGAGGAAATTTCGATGTTTGAAAAAGCGAAATATAAGAAAAAGCCTAAAAGCGCATTACAATTGGAATATGATTTATTTTACATGCCTTTTGGCGTAGAATCGGAAGAAACGAACCGCACTGTTTATCCGATTTCAGGTATGCTTGTTGAACGAGGAAGCAATTTAGTTATTGAACACGAATTGCTCCCTATGCCTAAAACACCACCTATTGCACAAGGCTTGTTATGGGCATTTTTACAAGGCTTAGAAGTAAGGCCAAGTAAAATATTTGTTTCTAAAGAGCTAAGACCGATGCTTCAGCCACTAGCAAAAGTTCTAGGGGTGGAGCTTGTAGAAAGTGAACTTCCTGGTATTCGAGAAGTGAGAGATTTTATGAAAACCATGCCAATGGATTTATTTGAAGAATAGTGAATTACGAAACCACACATTTCTGTGATTTTAGCACAGTTAAATGTGTGGTTTTTATAAATGACCTTTTTTCTTTGCATTCTATCCTACTATGTACGATTCTAAGATCATGATGAGCATTCGGAAGAAACCTTGAATATTGAACAGTTAATTTTGTTTAATAATAAACATACTCAATGTTGATTAAAATGACTGTATATCACACAAAATCGTTGAACCCGAAGGATAAGGGTGTAATGCGAAGTGGAAGAAGATATAGCGATATAAAATGCTAGTATAATAAATAATATTGAAAATGTTATAAATAAATAACTTTCATAATGGCGAGTAGGCTGGTATTAGTTTAGCATGCCATTTTTTTTAAATGGATACTCACAAGAAATAATGAACATGGTTTAAGTCGAGTAGTTTCAACAGTTGATTTTATATATAAGAAAGACGGGGGTTTATTATAAACGGAAGATGAGGGCAATTATAAAATTCCATGGAACATAACAGATGGGATGTATTGTTGGGCAAAAGGAAAATCCACTGTAGAATAAGCGGGATCAATCTAAACTGTTCAAATTTAAATGTATTTTATTTTCTTTGTTATACAATGAAATAATACGCCAAAACCGACTACAGCTATACGTAAATAAATAGTAGATCATAGATTTTCGCCTATTTTGATAATTAGTAGGATAAGACTTGTTATGAAAATGAAGAGTCCACCATGTTTCTTTATAAATTTTTTCTATATAATAATATTTCCTATTTTAATAAAATGTTTATTCAACGAGAGCAGAATTCCAATAAATTGATAATGAAAAACAGTAAAAAAATACTCATTGCGGGTAAATTTTTACTGTTTTTTTTGTTATTTAAAGATAAATGAAAAAAATGGAGAACTTTTTAAAATTTATGTAGACAAAAAGTCTGGAATCATTTAGTATTTTTTGAGCGGTCTACTTTGTAATGATTATAAAGTAAGATTAATTGTTTGTGGAGCGGTGAAGGTAGGGCTTATACATGTAATTTTGTCCTATGCTTTGAAGGATTGATTAGAATGTATTCATTTATGACAAGAAGTGAATTGAAGGATAGAGGTACCAACTTATTTTTTGTGACATCCTTTGCAACATTAAGAAAGAATGTATGAAAGTCATCAACAAACACCCATAGGTATCTCTCAGGATTTAGAAAGGAGAAAAATATGAAAAAATTAAACATAGTAGTGATTTTATTACTGATCGTATTCCAAATAGTATTATCACCAATCTCAGTATTTGCGAGCGAAGCGGATGCTAATATTGGAACAACTGAAACAAAAGAAGAACCAGCAGTAGAAGGAAACGGAGCGAATACCAATGAAAGTGCTGGTGTAAGTGATGGGGCAGTAGACAAAGAAACCAGCGTTGTTTCGCCTAAACAATTAGACAACCAAAGTGCTCCTATAGACAAATCAAGCACTCTAACAGACAACCAAAGTGCTCCTATAGACAAATCAAGCACTCTAACAGACAACCAAAGTGCTCCTATAGACAGTCCCAATGCTCCTACAGAAAAGTCAAGTACTCTTGCAGAAGAATCTAAAATTGTCGGAGAAGATAATAACTCAGCAAAATCCGAACAAACTCAAACAAATACGTCTCCTGTAGGAAAAGCGCGAGAACTAAGTAATACTGGTTTTCTCGATAGTGCGCAAATTACAAAAACAAATTTAATATATGGTGAACAAACAGGAATCTATGTAACATTTAGTGAAAAGCCTAATCTCAAATTAAAAACGGGCGATACAATTACGATGACTTTACCTCCGGAATTAAAAGGTTTCAATACGAATATTAATCTAGAAGATTATGGTTCGTGTGATGTTACTAGTGGACAAGTTGTATGTACGTTCAATAGCAAAGTAGAGGAACGTGAAAATATTACAGGTTTCTTTAATTTCTCTATATTAGGGACAAATGTAGAATATGGAATTAAAAAAACGATTTATACGAACTTTGGAACAAGTTTAAGTGAGCAAGCGGTAACAATTACTCACCCAACTAGTGATGGCTCAAGAATCTTTTTCTATAAAGCAGGAGATATTATGCCGGAAAATGCTGATGAAGTTCGCTGGTTCCTAAACTTCAACTTAAAGAAAGAATATCTTGATAGTGATATTGTTTTACAAGATACTTCAAAAGGTGGTCAACAAATAAAGAAAGATAGTTTCAATATCCAAACAAGTGGCCAATTAGGTAATCGTCAATTCACACCTGAAGAGTTTCAAAGTAATGGGTTAGGATATGTGAGTTTTACGAGTGATAATTCATTTAATATAGTAATTAAACAAGGATATGCAAGCTTATCGTCGTTCACTGTAAGTTATAAAACGACGATTACAGCTGAAGGGGTAAATGAAAAATATTTGAAGAATGAATATGATTTGAGTTACAAAGTCAACAACCAATTGCCAGTACATGAGAAAAATGTGGCTCAAGTAAAAAATATTTTAGCCAATGGTTGGGCTGAAGGGAATTTACCAGACAAAGGAACATTAAGAATACTGAAATATATAGATGGTCATAAAGAACAAGTCATTCCAGGTGTTCAATTTAAAGTTTTCTCATCAAATGATCAACAAATTGGCGATTTCTATACAACCGATGACAAAGGAATTGTAGAAGTACCGAACTTGAAAGCTGGTGAGTACTATGTACAAGAAGTATCAGCCCCTGAATATGTCACATTTGACGCAAATAACAAAATTCGATTTAAAATAGAAGCCGGCGCTCCAAAAGGTATTGACTTACCAATTGGAAATAGTTTGAAAAAGACTTCAATTGAAGGAACGAAAACATGGAGCAACGATTGTGAACAAGATCGTCCATCAGAAATTAAAGTAGATTTACTAAAAGACGATGAGGTTATTTCTACAAAAACAGTAACAGCAGAAAATGGCTGGAAATATCAATTTGAAAACTTAGACCAATACACAGTAGAAGGTAAAGAAATCAAATATGCTGTGAAAGAGCAACCAGTAGAAGGGTATAAGTCAAAAGTTGAGGGTTATGATATTTTAAATACAAAAATTCCTAAAGGATCAATTATTTTAACGAAAATAAATGCTGACACTAAAGAAAAATTAGCGGGTGTTGAATTTGCGTTAATTAATGATGAAGGCAAAGTAATTGAAGAAAAATTAGTAACTGATAAAGACGGTCAAATTAAAGTTAATGATCTACCTCCGGGCAAATATGCATTTGTGGAAACAAAAGCATTATATGGATATAAACCTTTATATGAAAAAATGGAATTTTCAATTGGACACGAACAAAAAGAAGATGTTCAAGTAACAGTAGAAAATTTCTATAACAAGACAACGGTAGTATTGACAAAGCATGCTAAAGATAAGCAAGGTCCAGTATTACCTAATGCGGAATTCAAACTTATTAATCAAGAGGGTAAAGTAGTAGAAATAAAATTAGTAACAGATAAGGACGGTCAAATTAAAGTAGATAACTTACGTCCAGGTAAATATGCATTTGTGGAAACAAAAGCACCAAATGGTTATCAACTTGATGCAAAACCAATCGATTTTGAAGTTAGTTTGGTAAACGAAGAATCTGTTATTCAATTACAAGTAGTTAATCAAGTTGAATCAGAAAAACCGATAGAAAATCTAGTGCCTCCCGTGAAACCAGAAAAACCGGTGGAATCAGGTGAACAATCGATAACACCAGAAAAACCGTTAGAACCAAGTGAAAAACCGAAAGACCCAAAAAATGAGAGTAATGTAGTAGAGGAGCCTAAGACGCAAGAGAAAACAGAAAAACCGGTAGAGAGTGAAAAAACACCAAAAATTGAGGGTAAAGTAGTAGAGGGACCAAAGACTCAAGAGAAACCAAAAGATCCAAAAAATGAGCGTAATTTAATAGAGGAGCCGAAGACTCAAGAGAAGTCAGAAAAACCAGTGGAACTTAGTGAAAAACCAAATGACTCAAAAAATGAAGGTAATGTAGTAGAAATGTCATCAAAAGAGCAAACCAACAAAGTTGTTCAAAATCAAAAAGTTGACCAAAAAGATCAAAATACTCTAAATCAAGCTAAACGCTTACCTCAAACAGGAGAAAGTAATACAACCTTATACCAAGTACTTGGTTTAGTTTTAGTAGCACTAGCATGCTTACTATTACGACGTAGTAGAAGAGAAATTTAAAATATAATCCCCCTGTTTTGAACGAACAGGGGGATTATTATGTCCAAATAATGGGGTCTTATAAAGTATAAGCCCTTTAAAGGCTTTTTCTAAACGCTTTTTTGAATTAAGAACGTTCAATGTAAATATATAAATACAAAAAATATCTTGGTAGAGTTACATCGAATATTATATTGTTGGCTATAAGAACCTGCGACTAAAAATGTTGTATTCGCAGCACCAAAACGCAAAGTTGCTCCTATCCTATATAAACACCATCACATGTATCAGGTGCTGGTTCATAGAAGCAATGATTTTTAAATTGACCAGCAAAAGGTTGACCGTACCATGTTGGAGGACATGGGGCATATGGATTGAAGTACCAAAGTGCGTATTTCGCTGGATGATCTCGCCAATAATCCAGATTCATTTTTGCTAATCTTTTTTCATTAGATCGAGCTCTTTGGTAAAATAAATTCCCTTTTTGAACAGCTTCAAAAGAATAATTTCCTCCTTGTACCTGATAAATGACATCTTCCACTGTTCTTAAATCTTCAAAGTCTAAACAATTTGATACAAGACGATTCACAATAACATTGCCAACATATAACATTCCCTGATTTCCTTCACCCTCAGCTTCTGCTCTCATCATCCTTGCCATTAAATCAACGTCAGATTCTCGGTATTTTGCTCTTGGCATTTTTCACCTCCAACATATAGTATGGAAAAATTGCCAATAGTAGTTCATTCGAATTTCTCCCCCTAAGGTGTTTTTAGTGTTTTGAGGTTTTCCCAACCGATAACTGTTATCTATGGAGAATGAATAATGTTCGCCGGAAGTACCTGCGACTAAAATGTTGTATTCGCATCATAAAAAAGCAAAATGGTTACCTATCCTTGATAAACACTTTCGCATGTATCAGGTGCTGGTTCATAGAAGCAATGATTTTTAAATTGACCAGTGAAAGGCTGACCGTACCACGTTGGAGGACATGGTGCGTACGGATTGAAATACCAAAGTGCAAATTTTGCTGGATGATCTCGCCAATAATCCAGAGTTAGTTTTGCTAATCTTCTTTCATTAGGTCTCGCTCTTTGGTAAAACATATTCCCTTTTTGAACAGCTTCAAAAGAATAATTTCCTCCCTGTACCTGATAAATGACATCATTAATTGTTCTTAAATCTTTAAAGTCTGGACATTCCGCTATAACACGATTCACAATGACGTTGCCAACATATAGCATTCCTTGGTTTCCTTCACCTTCCGCTTCCGCTCTCATCATCCTTGCCACTAAGCCAATGTCTGAATCTATATATTTTACTCTTGGCATTTTTTCACCTCCACCATATAGTATGAAAAAAAGCCTTCATTATTGTCATTTGGAAATTTAAACGTAGCCACAATCCTAAATATAATGGTTTTTTTATTAAAAAACACGCCATCTATGCTGTCAGCAAAACAACAAGATGGCGTGTTTATTTAGAAATTCTTTTTGAAGTACGGTGTTTTTTTCATCACAATACATACAGGAATCGCGATAATTAAACCGACAACGTTTTGGATTACGTCTCCTGGAATAGATGCCATAGGGGCAACCCAGCTTTTGAACATAATTGCTTGCCCGATATAGTAGACCGCGATCATCACAGGCATTGAAACAACTGCTGCGAAAATGTTTAATCCGATGTTATCGCCTCTATGTCCTTTAGACCAAGCGATTTTTCCGACGATGGCGCCTTGTAATGCGCGGGAGATAATTGTAGTTGGCGCCCAAATTAACCAGCCACCTACGATATCGAATAAGCCCATTCCAATTGCTCCAGCAAGTGCTCCTTTTTTAGGGCCGAATAAAATCGACGTGATCAAAAGCATGGATGTCCCTAAGTGAATAAGTCCGCCTTGCCCGAATGGTAGTTTAAAATTGATAAACATTGTCGCGACGAAAACAAGAGCAGCAAGAATTGATGTAATGACTAAATCAAATGTTTTCGTGCGTGGTTTTATATAAGATTGACTTTGTATACTTTGCATCTGAATATCCTCGCTATGATGAATTTTTTGATAATTTTAATTTAGCAAAGGACTGACTATCGTAAAAGTGCCAATTTGATAAAAAAAATAGAGGTCAGTTTGTTTTTCTATCAGTGAGTGCATTTTCGCATCTTTCTAATTATGATACGATGAGTAGAATACAAGCTGGATTAGTTAGGTGGAGAGTATGATGAAAAAAGTTGCTGTAATTCAGGATATGTCATCCTTTGGGAAGTGCTCGTTAACTGCTGCGATGCCTGTGCTGTCAGTGATGGGTGTTCAGGCGGTACCATTACCAACTGCGATTTTAACGGCGCAAACAGGGTATTCGAGTTTTTATTGTGAGGATTTAACATCAAAGATGGATCATTTTGTGGATGAGTGGAGCAAACTTGGTGCGACCTTTGATGGCATTCATACAGGCTTTGTGACAGGGAAGGAGCAAATCGATAATATTTTTCGATTTTTAAACGTTTTTCATTCGAGTAAAACGACCTTGCTTGTCGATCCAGTAATGGGTGATTTGGGCGAGGTTTATAAAATGTATACAGGTGAGTTGCTTGATCGTATGAAAGAGCTAGTGAAGAGTGCGGACATTATTACACCAAATATTACAGAATGTTGTTTGCTTACAGGTTTGTCATACGAGAAGTTACAGAGCTATCAGGACGATTCAGATTATATTCATGCGTTAGAGGAAGCGGGCCATCAGCTACAGCAGGAAACTGGAGCGAACGTCATTATTACCGGTTTGAATCCGCCGCCAACAGATGCGAATAAGCGTTACGTAGGTAATATGTATGTCGATGCACATCGTTCATTTTCTAGCATCAGAGAATACAACGGCGAGAGCTATTCAGGCACAGGTGATTTGTTTGCATCCGTCATTATGGGCGGCATGATGCGCGGGCAAGATTTAGTTGAGTCGATGAAACTTGCCGAGACGTTTTTAGCCGCTTCGATTGAAGCTACATCAAAGGAGCAAATTCCGCGCGAAGCAGGCGTGAATTTTGAAAAGTTTTTACGAATGCTACTTTAGAATTCTCAGAGTTTTAATCACATTTTGAGTATGGTGGGTATTCATCAGTTTATTAAGGATATAATTAAAATCATGACTTTGGGAGGTGTATAATGGATTCAATTAGATATTACGTAGTGCAAGTAGATGAGCGCTATTACCAGGGGGAAATTGACCTTCTAGCATTTACAGATGACGAAGAACAGGCCTTTGCGTTTACGGATATTGTGGCTGCAAACCAGTTGGCTAATGAGGTCAATGGAATCGTCCTGACAAGAGAAGTCAGTTATAAGGAGCTTGAAGACTTTTCAGCACAATATCTGGTTGAGTACGAAGCATTGCCAAAAGAAGAGCGTGACACTATAGAATCATTTTGTAGGGATCTTAGTATAGGAATGTTTGAATAAATGCCGAATCGAATCTTTTCGGCTCTTTTTTATGCAGTTATCGATTGAGCTTAAGCATTCTATCTCTCAATAAAATAGTGAACAGCCCGTAGCCACGATTCATGGTTGCGGGCATTTTTTGTAATATTAAGTGTGATTTGTGCGTGTAGAATTAAAATGTGGTGAAGAAATTGGAGCTGCATTTTTAACTGGAAATGATAATAACATATCGTATGTATAGGAGGTTTTAAAAAGATGAATCAGATAACAAATTGGCGACCTAGAGGTTTTTTTCAGTGGCAGCTCACATTCCTCTCTGTGATCGTATGTTTTATTACCAGTATAGTGGCATACTATATTTTTAATCCAAGTAATATGGATAGCATAATGAGTTTGCTTACATGGGGGGCTTCTGTATTTCCGATTCTTCTAGTAGTTGCAACATTAATAATAATAGTTTTATTAGCTCTTTCTTTTTGGAAGAAAACCTTCATTGCTCTTACAGTTCTAATTCCTACTTTGTTGTTATTAATCTTTTTAATTGTGCAGCCAATTAGTAATATGAAAAGCTATGCTAAAAGCGAGAATGTATCGGTTTCTCTTAGCCCACATTTTTTCTATAAACAAGATATCTCAACAAAGCCTAGTGTAGATGTGGTGTATGGGAAAACTTCGGACGGCATTGAATTAAAACTCGATGTGTGGCCAGCAAAGGAAAAATCAGAGGTTGTTTTAACACCTGTCATTGTTCAAGTGCATGGGGGTGGTTGGGTAAGTGGAGATAAAGGCCAAGTTCAAGACTGGAATCAGTGGATGAATGATCAAGGGTACACTGTTTTTGATGTCCAATACCGTATGCCTCCTGAAGCAGGCTGGAAAGATGAAGTAGGGGATATTAAATCGGCGTTAGGTTGGATTTTGCAAAATGCAGATACGTATAAGATTGATTCGAACAGAATCATTTTAATGGGAGAGTCTGCTGGGGGGAATCTAGCTATGCTTGCTGCATATAGTATGGGAGATAAGCATTTGCCACCATCAACGGATGTTCCGGAAGTACCAATCAAGGCGGTGATTAACATGTATGGACCGTCAGATATGACTGAGTTTTATAAGGACAATCCAAGTAAGAATTATGTCCAAGATGTTATGAATAAGTACATTGGAGGTTCACCATCTGAATACCGTGAACGTTATGAGATGCTTTCACCGATAAGTTATATCCAGGAAAATACGCCTCCAACAATTACGTTTTTGGGAACGAGCGACCGTATCGTTCCTGTGGAGCAGGCGACCGTACTGGATGAGAAATTGACTAAGAATGGTGTAGCGCATGAACTTTATCTTCTTCCAAAGGTCGATCATGGCTTTGATGCAAATCCAGGTAGTTTGAGCACACAATTTGCCAAGGAGAAAGTAAAAGCATTTCTTCAAAAATATAATAAATAATAATTAAAACCTTTGAAGGCATTAACCCTTCAAAGGCTTTTCTATTTAGCAAGTACATGTAGCATTATTATCCGTCCCAAAATATATATGAAAATGCTTACTGCAATTTGGATTAAAAAGAGTATTACAATGCTTACAGTTTGTGTGATTCATATATTCATGAATAGTTAATTCATTTTTACATACACCACAAAATATTGCCTTTTCATCAAAATCCTCTTTATTCCATGGCTGAATTTTATGATTTGCATTTTCCTCATGACATTTATAGCAAGGATAATACTCTCCACAACATTTAAATTTAATTGAAATCGTATCTACCTTATTAGAATAGTGCGTACATCTCCCTTGATCATCAATAACATTTCCTAGAATCTTCATGTTTCAAACCTCATTTCATAAATAAAGGTGTCGTTTCACAACGTTTAAATTAAAACTTCGCTAGATGCAATCAATTGATTTATTGCTCCGCCATTATTCTAAAATGATGTTTTTCATGGATGGCAAGTAGCTGGATAGATTGAATAAGGTTAGGATAGTGAGCAAGAGGATCTGGAAAGACAATATGCCCGGCAATATCCTCCTCAATATTTTTTACTAATTCTTGCATTGCATTTGTTTCATTTACTAGTAATTGTTCGATTTCGTCGCTGCTTAGTGTAAAACGTATTTTTGAGGGAGGCACTAATATTCCTGGAGCCCGCATGCCTCTGCCTTTTTTGTTTTTATATTCCTCGTAAATATCATGTATTTCAGTGGCGAATGGTTTATTTCTTCGCATTTTCGCGTAAGGCGTTAGAATTAAGGAAAACTTTGTTGCTGTTTTAAGCATTTTTAGGATCAGATAAAGGTGGTAGAAGTGTTCACCTATAGACCATTTTCCTTCTTTCTCACGATGCCATAGTTGTTCCTGTGAGAGTGAATGAATGCAAGGTAGGTAGTGAGTTCGCTGCTCCTCTAATAGATGAAAATGATGCGCCATACTTTTTGATTTCATATTTTAGACTCTCCTTTATTCCTATTTTAGGAAACTTTCTGATGAAAGTACATAAAACACTATTTATAATTAAATGAAAAGTAGCGTAGGAGGGAAATGAATGAATAGTAGACGTTTAACAGATGCAGATGCTGAAGCTTATCGGAATTTAAGATTAGAAGGGCTACAAAATAATCCCGAGGCATTTGGTTCAAGCTTTGAGGAGGAAAAGGATTATCCGATCGACCAGTTTGCCGACAGATTTGAATCACAGGGTTCTTATACGATAGGGGTATTTGATCATAATGAATTAGTGGGCGTTGCTACGTTAGTTCAGGAAAGTAAGCTTAAGTTAAAGCATAAAGCGAGTATCTTTGCTGTTTATGTTTCTCCGAAAAAGCGAGGGCTTGGCATTGGTAAGCGTTTAATGGTCGAAGCAATTAATAAGGCGAGGGAGTTAAAAGGAGTTGAACAGCTTACTTTAACGGTTGTGTCAACGAATGCTTCAGCAAAAGGACTGTATTCTTCTTTAGGGTTTGAGGTTTTTGGAACTGAGAAGAGGGCATTAAAAATAGGTCAGCAATATTTTGATGAGGATTATATGGTTATATTTCTTTAAAATGAAAGACTCCAAATAGCATTTTAGTCTCTTTTTGGAGTCTTGTATTTATGGTGAGCCCCAATGAATTAATGAAAACAAAGCAATGATTAAAATATCACAGCAATTTTAAAAAGGACGTAGTTGTTAGCGTTTGCCCGTTTTATTCTTCAGTAGCGTTAAACTCAGGACTATATTGATTATTGATAATGAGAATATTAGCCAAAACCCTAAATTACCTAAGCGTTCAATTTGAATTGGTGATTGATTGTAAAAATAATTATAAGTGATACCTAAAACAAGTAAAATTGCCAGCACAATATTAGTCGTTGCAATTTTATTGTTGCTAATCATAATTGCCTCCAATCGATCCTGTTATTGCTGTATAGTATGCTTGAAATAAAAATTCTGATAAAGAATTAAAGCTTCTCGGATTTGATTACATTACTCGATGTTCAAATCGGAATATTCTGCAAATTATCTGGGTAAATCATCTAGGACCTATTCTTCCACCCTTTGTTAACCAACTCCAACACATCTCGAAAAACCGCACCTTTTCTTGAAGTAAATAAGGAAAACCAATAAAAAACCAATACAAAAAAGCAAGAATCAATACACCAGTTAATATACTGTTCATCTGAGTAGCAATAAAAATGCTAAGGAACATAATAAGAAAATATAGTACCGCAATTCTCTTGTAGGCTATCATAAATTTCCCCTCCTATTAATTTACAATCATACAGAAGAGGTAACCTTTTTAGCAATGAAATATATCCGACAAATATTTTAGGTAATCTATATCCTAAATTATTTGTTGGTTTAGGTCATATTTCGTTGAATTGTTCTGACAGCTTTAAAAAGACTGTCCCTAGTTAATCAATAAAATGGTTGGACCTATCTTTCATTACAGTAACAACATTTGATCACACCCCTTTTAGTATTTCTGATATTTAATAATTTCAGATAACTCCGTGATAATATCTTCTAATTTATCTATTTTCCTTTCAAAGCGAATGAACAGATAGACTGTTATGGCAATTGGGAACCCAAAATTTCCTATTAAGCTTATCCACATTGATACATTTTCCGGTGTCATAATGTAAATCACCCTCCTGCTTAATTCAAAATAGTAGTATAAGGTAATCCCCAGATTGGAACGAAATCTATTTCACCAAAATTTAAATTGTAATATGTAAAAGAGAAACAGTCCTTAATAAAAACAACCTTACAGATAAAAAATATTTTTTGATGGTTTCATTACTTAAACTGCTGTTTTATTCCTCCATTTAATACCAATAAAGCTGAATTAACTTATCTTTTTGTATATAAAGGTAATTTTTTACCGCTCGATAAGAACATTTGTTCCTGTTTTGGTTTATAATATAGATACTACATTCACTTTATATAGAAAGAGGGCGGATATAGGAGGGATTATTAAATGGAGAAAGATAATCAAAAAATAGAGGATTTCTTCTATAGAAATAATGAGCAGGTTAACAATCCAATTATAAAAAGCTTTTTGTCGGATTCCCAAAATCTTTATTTGGTGCAAAAAGCAATTTTATATCCTACTGATATTAATAAGAAACTCGTGGATGAATCTTTTCAATCTCACTATGTAAATGTTAGGAAGACCAAATACGTCAGTAATTTAATTTATTTCTTTAGCTTAGATTTCGATAAAAAAAGAAGAAGGCTGCAAAATCGCACTTTATTAATATTAGATAAGGGCTTATCAGAAAAGGATGGCAAGACTGCTATAGAGCGAATAGAAGATGCAAGCAATGAAACTGAGCTTGATAATATCGTTGGGGAAGGGTTATTGGACAATATTGAAGATGAACAGTTATTAAAGTCTCTACAAAAGCTAACGGTTAAACAGCTTCAAATTTTAGAGATGATTTATGTAAAAGAGCTGTCTATAAAAGAGATCGCTCAAACATTACAAACTACACCACAAAATATTTCAAACCTTCACAGGAAAGCTTTAAATAAACTCAATAATACACTCAGAAAAAAGGGGGAATGATTTATGGTGAATTTAGGAGATCAACATAACGAAGAGACTCTAACAATTATCGAGAACTTCATACCTAAAATTAAACATTGCTTACACAATACAGACTATCAAGAAAGGGAAGACCTGGAACAAGAAATTAAACTAAAAATTATAGAAAAGCTTGCAACAGTAAGGTTTCAAGATGCACCTAGTTTTTGGGATTTTTTCTCTTGACTGTATCCCTAGATGACTCGAGTAAGAAATTTAATCAAGTTCTTGGCAAACCTGATCAGTTCGAGTAAATAGCCATCACATTCTTGGTAAACCCGAGCGTACCGAGCAACCTCCCGATCACATTCTCATCATCCGAGCAGATTGAGTTACTACCTGATCATTTTCACGTCATACCCGAGCGGATTGAGTTACAACCCGATCATATTCACGTCATACCCGAGCGGATTGAGTTACTACCTGATCATTTTCACGCCTCACCCGGTCAGATTGAGGTACCATCCGATAACTTCAAATTGCTACCGATGCCGACACATCGAAAATTAAAAAACGATGCACATAGCTATGACACTATGTGCATCGTTTTATTGATTGATTAACCTTTTAGGAAATCAGGTTTTGCAAAGTTTGGGTTTGGATATTTATAGAAACCTTCGCCTGTTGCGCGACCTAGTTTGCCTTTATCGATATACTCTGTTTTTAAGAGGTTGGCTAATTTTTTAAAGCTTTCTTCACCAGTAGCAGCGGCTTTCGCTTCTACAATGTTGAAAGCAGTATTTATACCAACAATGTCAAGGATGGCGAATGGACCTAGTGGTGCGCCTGTTCCGATCATCCATGTTTTGTCGATTGTTTCTGGGTCTGCTACTTCTTTTACTAATAGTGATTCAGCAGCATCTAAAAATGGAACTAGTAATGAATTTAAAATATAGCCTGGTTGTTCTTTATATAATGGAAGTGGAACCATGCCGATTGCACGTGCAAATTCTACAACTTCATCGAACACTTTCATATCAGTGCCTGGATGTTTCATAATTTCGGCTGTGTTGTTTTTCCAAATCGTATTTGCGAAGTGAAGCGCTATAAACTTCTCTGGACGACCAGTTGCTTCTGCAAATTGGCTTGGTAATAAAGTAGATGAGTTTGTCGCAAAGATTGTTTTAGCAGGGGCGACTTTGCCAAGATTTGTGTAAAATTCTGTTTTAATTTTAACAACTTCAGGAATTGCCTCAATCACAAGATCAGCATTTGCAACCGCTTCTGATAAATCACTGTTAAATGATAAGCGTGCATATGCAGCATCCACTTCTTCTTGAGTCGCGCCTAAATCTTGTTGGTATAACGGTTTTAATTTTGTAATACGATCTTGTGCATTTGTTAATGCCTCATCATTAATATCGTATACCGTTACATTAAATCCTTTAAAAGCTGATTGATACGCAATTTGACTACCTAGAACACCGCTACCTGCAACCGTAATGTTTTGATAATTCATCCTAAATTCCTCCTTCGAAATTGTTACATTAAAATAATTGTTTGGATATGTAATGTATCCCTTACTACAACTCCATACTACTTCTTTCGATATTGAAAAATCAAATGAAAGCCTCAATTATTATAATGATATAAAGAATCCTGCAATGGATTGAATTTTCTAAAAGCAAGTATGGACTTATAACAATAAAAAAATGTCACCCGAGAGAGCGACATTTTAATTTTCAATGGCTGTTAATGCTTTATCCATTTGACGTTCATTATATTTTATTGCATTACTATTGATGGATTCGAGTCCTTTAAAAGTATAATTCGAGTTTTGATAAAACCCAAAGACAAAATCGTTAATAGGCGTTTCTTCTTCTCCATAGTATCTATTCACTACATATGCCTTAAATATATTTCCTAGCATATATTCATTATTTTGTACGTCTGCTAAATATTTTTTATTTTTATATTCGGCAACGATGTAATCCTCGAATTCTTTGATTTCAGCCTTTGTAGCTGGATATTTTTTAGCGTAGGCTTCGATTGTATCGAACTTTTTTGAAGGAGTGCTATTAAAAGAAGCAACCTCTTTTACTTTATCCTGCCAAGTTGCATCTTTTGTTGATTCTACTTTAGCTACGGGTTTTTCTTCATGTTTCTCGTTAGGAGATTCTTCTTGGCTTACTTTATAAGACTCAGGTAGAAATTCACTAGCACTTAAAGCAGAAAGACCTAAAATAAAGATAGAAATTCCCGTAAACTTTAGCATTTTAATTGCTTTTATTCTGTCCAATTTTATGAAATTGAAAATGGCAAGAAGAAGGGAAATCACTCCTACTATACCACTTAAGAAAAATATGCCAGAAAGTAATTTAAACAAGTATAAAGCCCCCTTTCTTAAAGTGTAACTTTAAAACTGATAGCTTTTCCAATAATCTTTGCAGGATTATTTTGGTCTACTATATAAGGTTCATGTTTTGGGTTATCTGGCATTAGTAAAATGGTATCTCCTTGTTTTTTTACACGCTTAAGAGTTGCTTCTGTATCTCCATTTACAAGGACGGCTGCTATCTCGCCGTATTCAACTTCACTTTGCTCTCTAATCAAAACCTTAGAGCCATTTGGTATAGTCGGCTCCATCGAATCACCTTTTGCCACTAAAGCAAAAATATTCCCTGCAGGTAATAACTCGGAAAACTCGTACATATACCCTTCGACATTTTGCTCCGCTAGAATAGGCTCTCCACAAGCGATGGTACCTAAGATTGGAATTTTCGCAAGGTTAGGTTGTATTTCAATTAAATTTGTCGGCTGCTCTTCCGTTAACTCAGAACGCCTAATATTAAAGTAGTCAGCCATTAACTGAATTTTATCAGGCCTAGGGTATGTGCTAGCTTTCATCCAATTAGAAACGGTTGTCTCTGGTAAATTTAAATCTCTAGCCATATCTGTTTGATTTAAACCTCTTTTATCCAATTGCTGTTTTAAGTTGATAGAGAAGACGATTTTTAGTTTATCCGATTTATCCATATTAAAGCACCTCCTTTCCATATAATGATACCGATAATCAGTAGTTGTGTAAACTTTAAAGTACCTTTTAAAGGAATTTTTTACTTGACTATACCGTTTAAAGGTATTACAATAAATTTACATTGTAAATGATATTGATTGAGTAGTAACTGGATCTATTTAAGAATAAGGGCGGGATTTAGAATGCAATAAAATAAAGAAGCGTGTTGAAGAAGAAGCAATAGAGAGAGAAATTACGGCGGATAAAAATTTTTTTATACAATAGTACCGTTTAAAGGTATTTTATCATTAATTAAATAAAAATAAAGTGGGTGCTAAGTATGTACGAATGGTTAAGAGATTATCAGCAAATTGAAGATGAAATTACATATTTGGAATATAATTTAGAGAGATCACAAAAAGAGTTGAAACGTTGGGTCAGTGGCGATTTAGCAGGAGTAAAACTGACTGCAGAATCTGATGGCGCGAAACTAGAGGACCGGATAGAGCGAATTGAAAAAGAATTACAAATTAAGCTTACTGAACAGAAGAATTTTATGGAGCTTATTAGTAATTTCAGTGGATTGAATCACAAAATTTTAAAAATGAAATATGTAGATGGCATGACATTAGAAGAAATAGCTGAAGAGTTAAATTACAGTGCAAGCTATATTTATAAAAAACATGCGGAAATTGCCAAGATGATTAAATTTGCTCACCAAATAAAACTTACACATTGATACCGTGTAGTATGAAATTTTTATTAACTGTAGCTAGAGACCACTTTTGAAAAGTGGTCTTTTTTATGGACAACGGTAGATGAGTTTCCCTGAACTGACACCCAGCAGTATGAATAGAAATGATTGAAAATCCATTATATGATGGTAGTGTAAAAGTTCGGTTAATGAACAATATATACTTTAGCTAGAGATCACTTAGAAGAAAGTGATCTTTTATATGGAAAGCTCCGCTAAGTGAACTTTCCTTTAACTGACACTCACTTATGAGAATAGAAACAATTGAAATTCCATTGTATGATGGTAAAGTAAAAGTTCGGTTAATGAACAACATATTCTTTAGTTAGAGATCACTTAGAAGAAAGTGATCTTTTATATGGAAAGCTCCGCTAAGTGAACTTTCCTTTAACTGACACTCAGTAATGAGAATAGAAACGATTGAAATTCCATTGTATGATGGTAGAGTAAAAGTTTGGTTAATGAACAACATATACTTTAGTTAGAGATCACTTAGAAGAAAGTGATCTTTTATATGGAAAGCTCCGCTAAGTGAACGTTCCTTTAACTGACACTCACTTATGAGAATAGAAACAATTGAAATTCCATTGTATGATGGTAAAGTAAAAGTTCGGTTAATGAACAACATATTCTTTAGTTAGAGATCACTTAGAAGAAAGTGATCTTTTTTTATGGAAAGCTCCGCTAAGTGAACTTTCCTTTAACTGACACTCACTTATGAGAATAGAAACGATTGAAATTCCGTTATATGATGGTAATGTAGAAGTTCGATTGACGAGCAACATACACAGTAAAGATAAATAACTACCAGCTAGAAACCACTCCATGCCGAGTGGTTTTTTTGCTCATTAAATAAATAGAAGGGTGTGAGTAGATGGAGCCTATTTACGCAAAGTGCAATAAATCATGTGGTCACAAATTTTATGTTCAACATTTTAAGAAAGACAAGCTGCAGAATGCGATTGAGAAAACTTATTTTACTTGTCCAAACTGTGGTCGAGAGTATGTATGCTTTTACACGGATGATCATACACGAAAGCTTCAAGCTGCATTAAGAGAGTTACATCGAGAAATGAAATGGATTGAAAAAGATGAGCTAGAGGGGCTAAAGAGAAGAGAGTCAGACTTAAAACAATTAATTTCGAACGGTATGGCTAGTGCTAAAAAATTAATTGAAGGCTAATTGAATCCATGTTCTTGAAAGGAGGTGAATAAAGTGAATAGGAACGCAAGTATGAAAACGTCTACTGGTTTCTTTTCAGTAGGCGTTTTTGATATTCCGAAAATCAGTAATTGTAAACAGCTTTTATATTCCGAGAAGCCAACATCATTAGAACTCTTACTTTATTTAAGAAGTTCAATATTTCATTCGCTGAAAGGAGATACTATTTTAAAATCTTACCTACATTTAAAATAGTAGATTAGGAGAAAATTATGAGAGATCTAATGAATCACATTACCTCTATATTAGAGCCATTAGGTCTGCCCATCATCTTTAATGGATATCCTACGGGCTCAGAAAAGCCAAATCAGTTCATTACCTTTTTAGAGTTAAGTGCAAAGCCTATCTTTGAAGTAGGCGGAGATGAACTGGAGATCGAAAGGATTATACAAATTAATGTATGGTCTAATTCGAATTATCATCAGCTTGCAGAGAGCATCAAACGATTGATGGGAAGTGCTGGCTATGAGCGAACTTTAGAATATGATGAACCAAATACTACAGGCGAGTCTCACTATAATAGGGTGCTACGATTCGTCTTTTTTGATGAAAAATTATAAAAAATCAGGAGGTCATGTAAATGACAACAGTAAATGAAAAACCACAAAAAATTAGCTTAAAACGTATTCACTATGCACTAATGACAAATGAACAAACAGAGACATGGGGTGAAGTGAAAACTTTAACAATGCCTATTTCTATGACACTTACACCAAACTTCTCAGAAGCGCATTTAGATGCTGGGGATCGAGTAGTGGATCAGGAAGCACAATTGGATTCTATCACAATTGCTGGTGAAACTGCTGATTTACCAACAGATGTGCTAGTAGATTGGTATGGACACAAAAAATCTGCTGAAGGCGGTATTATTACAAACGCAAATGATACACCAAACTCGATTGCAATTGGTTTTGAATCAGGCTCTAAGCTGGTTTGGTTATTAAAAGCAAAATTAAAACCAGGTGAAGAAACAAATACAACTCGTAAAAAAGGTGAAACAAGTTATAAAGTATATCCATTCGGTGGTGAAGCATTACCACTAATCGATGGTGTTATCAAACATACGGTAGATACACGAGATGCAGGAGTAACAGTGACTGCAGAAACATTCTTTAAAGCTGTTGCAAAACCAAGCGAAACAGTTGTAACACCATAATAGATGAGAAGCCCTTTTTAAGGGTTTCTTTTCTTTTTTAAATAGCAATGACGGCATTATTAATGAAGATAACTAGAAAAGGATGGATGAATTATGCAAATTACTTTAAAAATTAACGGACAAGAGAAAATTTTCTCGAATGATTTTGTGAAAGCACGTGTGTTCCGAAATGCACTTAAGATGAACGAAAAAATGCGAAAAGAAGGTAATGAAATTTCTGTAGAAACATTTGATGAGATGATTTCCTTTGTTGTAAACGTGTTTGATAATCAATTTACAATTGATGATGTATGGGACGGTTTAGAGGCCGGAAGATTACAAGATGAAATTATGCGAGTTTTCAATAACGTGCTAAATATTGGTGGACTTGAAACAAAACCGGCCCTTAATGATGCTGAGGGAAAGCTAGTGGAATAACTCCTTATGAGTATATTAAAAAATTTTATCGGGATTTGATAAAAGAAGGTTATAAATTACATGAAGTCGACGAAATGGACATTCATTTTTGGTTCGAACTTACAAGTGATTTTGATGAAATGGAGGAGGTCACAGCTGATGAAATTTCTTGGTTGTGATTTGTTTTCCAAAAAAGGCGGTGATGAAAAGTGGCGGAAATTAGTGCTGTGGAACTTAGTCTAAATACTTCTAATTTTGATGGATCCATTGAGCAATCTATAAGGAGATTGACCGCAATGGGGGCAGAATTACAGGCTTTACAGGCGCTTGGTACTAATTACGAAAACTCTATGGAGGGTTTATCAAAAAAACAAGATATACTCACTCGATCAGTTGAAGCATCGAACCTTAAACTAAGGGAGCAACGTAATAAATATGAAGAATTAATTGCCTCCGAGTCAGCGAATACAGAAGCAATTGAAAAACAAGCGATCGCTGTTAATGAAGCTCTCGTTGAATACAATCGTTTAACTACACAGTTAAAAGATGTAGAAAATCAATTAAATGTACAGTCATCAAGCTGGAATAAATTTCAGGAAGCTGGCGGTAAAGTAAAATCTGTTGGAGAAAGCATATCCTCTATTACAGCCCCTATTAAAGGTTTTGGTGCTTTTGCTCTAAATGCTGCAGTAGATTTTGAAAGTGCTTTTGCTGGAGTGCGTCAAACGGTAAACACGAGCGAGGAAGGTTTTAAAAAGCTTGAAGATGGTATACGAGGTATGGCTAAGGAGCTGCCTGTTAGTGCTACCGAAATTGCGGGAGTTGTTGAATCAGCAGGACAGCTAGGAATTGCTGAAGAACACCTATTATCTTTCTCACGAACAGTAATTGATATGGGAAATTCCACGAGTATGACCCGTGAGCAGGCTGCGAAGGAATTTGCTGATTTTGCAAAAATTGTTGGGATGGGGCAAGGTGATTTTGACCGTTTAGGCTCTTCAATTGTTGAACTTAGCAGCAAAATGAACGTTTCTGCTTCGGATATTATGGCAATGGGAAAGGGATTTGCCGAGCAAGCTTCCAAAGCTGGTCTAACAGAGGTGCAAATCATGGGACTAGCGGCTACTATGTCTAGTCTGGGTATTAAAGCCGAAACCGGGGGAGCTGCGATGACTTCGGTTCTTCAAAAAATCCAAAAAGCAGTAGGGGATGGTGGCGATAGCTTATCAGGGTTTGCTAAAGCTGCCAACATGTCTAGTGCAGATTTTAAAAAGGCCTTTGAAACAGATGCTGCCTCTGCATTAGATGCATTAGTGAAGGGGCTAGCTGAATCAGCAGAAGGTGGAGCTAACTTAACAAGTATACTTTCAGACTTGGGAGTTAGCGGTAACGAAACAGATGTACTATTAAAAATGGCTGGAGCCTCTGATTTGCTATCATCGGCTGTTAATTCATCCTCAGCTGCGTGGGAGGAAAACACGGCTTTATCAGATAAAGCAGCTGAACGTTATAAAACGACAGAATCTCAAATGGCCACAATGAAAAATGAACTAACAGATATCGGAATTAGTATCGGGAATATTCTAATACCCATCGTGAAGAGTTTTTTAGAAAAGCTTCAGCCATGGATTGAAAAGTTTTCTAACCTTAGCGATGGTACCAAAACGCTAATTACGATTATTGGTGGGATTGCGGCAGTTATTGGGCCAGTTATTGTAGCATTTGGAACAGTAATATCAACTGTCGGTACAATTATAGGAGCAATTAGTAGCCTAGGATCTGTTTTTGCAGTATTAAGTGGACCAATAGGATGGATTGTAGCTGCTATTGCCGCACTTATAGCTGGCGGTATAGCATTATATAAAAACTGGGATGTAGTTAGTGCAAAAGCAGTTGAAATATGGGAAGGCATAGCAAGCTTTTTCTCAGAATTGTGGACAAGCATTACAGAAGCGGCTTCCGCTGCATGGGAAGGGTTTACCCAACTACTCACAGACTTATGGACGTCAATTATAGACGGAGCGATAGAAATATGGGGAGGAATGGTAACCTTCTTCTCAGAATTGTGGACAAATATCACAGAACTAGCGTCTATCGCATGGGAAGAGTATACTCAACTACTCACAGACTTATGGACGTCAATTATAGACGGGGCAATAGTAGTATGGGAAGGAATGGTAACTTTCTTCTCAGAATTATGGACAAATATCACAGAACTAGCTTCTATTGCATGGGAAGAGTTCACGCAGTTACTCTCAGACTTATGGACGTCAATTATAGACGGAGCAATTGAAATATGGGAAGGCATGGTAACATTCTTCTCTGAATTGTGGACAAATATCACAGAACTAGCTTCTATCGCATGGGAAGAGTTCACGCAGTTACTCTCAGACTTATGGACGTCAATTATAGACGGAGCAATTGAAATATGGGAAGGCATGGTAACATTCTTCTCTGAATTGTGGACAAATATCACAGAACTAGCTTCTATCGCATGGGAAGAGTTCACGCAGTTACTCTCAGACTTATGGACGTCAATTATAGACGGAGCAATTGAAATATGGGAAGGCATGGTAACATTCTTCTCTGAATTGTGGACAAATATCACAGAACTAGCTTCTATCGCATGGGAAGAGTTTACTCAACTACTCTCAGACTTATGGACGTCAATTATAGACGGAGCGATAGAAATATGGACTAGCTTTGTAGAAAGCCTATCAAATATTTGGACATCAATAGTTGATATCGCTGCTACTATATGGGGTACCATTTCATCCACGATTATCGAAATCGTTACAACTATTATTAATGGAATAGAAGTTGGATGGAATAAATTAAAAGAAACTACCGAAATTGTATTTAATGTTGTTAAGTCATTTTTGAGTGATGTATGGAATAATGTGAAAAATATGATTGTAGGCACGGTAGGAAGTATTGTTGATTTAGTTGTATCGGGATGGACAAGGTTCAGCCAGATGACAACAAATACATTTAATACGATAAAAAACTTTTTGAGTAATGTCTGGGAATCTATCAAAACTACGGTAGTAAATACAGCAACTCGATTAGTAACAAGCACTATCCAAAAATTTCTCGATATTAAAGTGGCAATAGAAACAAAGATGAATGAGGCTAAAAGAGTTGTTACTGATATTTGGGATAAAATACTTAGTATTTTCAGAGCCCTCGATTTGCGTAAAATTGGTAAAGATATTATTCAAGGTCTAATTAATGGTATTGGCGACATGGCAGATCTTGTTTGGAAAAAAGCTAAATCAATTGCAACATCAATAGGAGATGCAATAAAGAGCACTTTAAAAATCAATTCTCCTTCACGAGTAATGATTGCCATCGGTAGAGGCGTTGGTGAAGGCTTAGCAATAGGGATTGAGAAAGGCAGTGATGGAGTTAACAGGGCCGCTGAGAAATTAGCAGAGGCTGCAATTCCAGATTTCACCGAGCGTTTATCAATTTCTAAAGAGGCCATCGAAAAAGCCCAGCAAATCGTAAGCAATGTAATAAAAGCAAATGCAGCTGAAATGCAGACCTTGCAGAAAGAAGCGGAGAATAAAAGAGCTGAGATTTCTCAACAGGCTTCAGATAAAATTACGGCAATCAAAAACAATGCAGCAAAAAAACATGTAGCTCTTACAGCAGATCAGGTAGCCCTAATCAAGAAGATAGAAGAACAATCATTAAAAGACCGCGAAGCGATTACAAATCAATATGCAGATAAAATGGCAAAAGTGGAATATAGGTCTGCAGCTGAAAAATTCAGAGCCTTAAAAGAATATGTTGAAGCTCAGAAATCTGCCGGAGAAATGTCGGCAAAACAAGAAGCTGAATTTTGGCGCTATAGTGCAACGGCGTTTAAAGAAGGTACAAAAGAAAAAACAAATGCTTTAAAAGAGTTCAAAAAAGCGTATTCTGATATGGTTAAGGAACAATTCGAAAAAGAGAAGGACTACGTTGAAAAACGTAAAAAGTACAATTCAATCTCTCTAGCAGAGGAATTGAAAATTTATGAACGCTATTTAGGACAATATGAGGCTGGTACAGACGAACGCACGTATTATGAAGAAAAATTTTATAATACGAAAAAAGAAATAAGCGAAAAAATTAAAACTATCAACAATGATTATTTAAAGCAGACGCAGGATGTTAACAAAAAATTATTGGATGAAGAGCAAAAGCTTAACGATGATTACAATAAGGCTCTAGAGAGTCGTATTAAAAGTATCAAAGGTTACTTTGGATTATTTGATGAAGTTAAAGTAGCCGATCCTGTTGATTCTTCCAGCTTAACGCAAAATTTAAGTGAGCAAGTGAATGCCTTATCTCAATGGCGAATTGAGTTATCGAAACTTGAAATTCGTGGATTATCAAGTGAGATTATTGATGAACTCGAGGCAATGGGCCCGAGTGTCCTTGCGCAGCTAGAAGCTTTAAATCGAATGACAGATGCAGAAATGTTTCAATATCAAGACTTGTATGAGAAGAAGCTGTTAATAGCACGTGAATCAGCGATAAAGGAACTAGAACCATTAGAAGCTGAAACGAAGGCGAAAATTGAAGGTCTACGTAAAACAGCAAATTCGGAATTGAACACACTAAATAGCGAGTGGCAAAAGAAAATCAAGGATGTTGTTCTGGGAACAGAAGAAACCCTAGGCTCTATGAATGAAATTGGGAAAAATGCTATTCAAGGTTTAATTGATGGCATGAATGGAATGCAATCAGCATTACAGCAAACCGCAAATAACCTTGTCCAAAATGTTTCGGATACATTAAGAGATGTGCTAAATCTAAGTCCAACATCTTCTCTATTACAAAAGATTGGAGATGGTTTAGTCGATGGGTTTGACTCTATTATGAATAAAGCTACTAATGTTAGTAAACTTCTAGCAAATAGTGTTACCCATGATTCATCTTCTTTATTGCCAATACAAAAATCAAAGAATAACAAAACATCACAAAATTCAGGGCCATCAACTATTGTTGTACAATCCATATTAGATGGACAAGTTTTAGGTGAATCTGTTGTAGATGTCGTAAGTGGCAAACAATATAGCAATGCAAGCATTCATGCATTGACGAGGGGGTTAAGTGGTATATGAAGATGATTTTAAAGGATGGCCGTGAAATGCTGATGAGCGACTACAGTTTAAAATTATTAAAATATTACATTCCTTCTGTATCAATAGAACATCAATCGTCTGAGGTCGATGGCAGTGATGGAGCAATCTTCACGAGCACACGTTTTAGTGGACGAACGATTACTGCAAAATTTATGTATAAAGCGTTTGATTATCATGATTTTAAATTGTTTATTGCCGACATTAATATGCTGTTTGCCCGAAAAGAATATTTTTATATTATTTTTGATGCAGAGCCAGGAAAGCGCTGGAAGGTACGTCTGGCAAATAGCTATCAACCAAATGAGCTATTACGAAAAGTAGGAGAGCTCGAAATACAATTTATTTGTGAAAATATTTATGCAGAATCGGTTCCTACAACTTTAGATTTAAAGGAATGGGACATTGATAAATGGGCATGGGGCATGGGTCTTGATTGGGATGAAGATTTAGCCTACTCATTTAATAGCAACCATTTCACAATTAAAAATTACGGAAATGTTGCTGTGGATCCACGCCAAAATGAGCTTACTATTACTTTAAAAGGTATTTTCAACAATAGCGTTACTATTACTAATAACACCACAGGAGACGTGTATCAGTTTAATGGTGCTTTATCTTCTTCTGATGAATTAAAAATTAGCAGTATTCGTTCATTTAAAAACGGTACTTCTGTTTTTAAACAAACAAATAAAAAACTCCTCTCACTAGCAGCTGGAGATAATAGTTTTTCAATCTCAGGCGGTACTGTTCACAGTATCGTTTTTAATTTTAGATTTTTATATATGTAATTAAGGAAGGTGAAGAAAAAGAGATGGTCATTAATTTACACACGACACAATCACCAGTCAGTCGATCAGAACGAATTAAAATAAATGAAAACTGGCAAAGGATTATTGAAGGGTTAACGAATTTACAAACTCAGATAAATATTTTAGTAGGCGGAGAAATTGATGGATTACTACAAAAGTTAGATGATGCAATAGAACAGGCTAATATTGCTGTACAACAAGCGATCGATAAAAATAATGAAGAAACCCAAAATGCTATTGAAGCCAACAATACTGCACTGCAAAATGCTTTGAATACACTTTCTGAAATGATTACTCAGTTAGATTTGGCAATTTCAAATGCAGAAACTGTTACAACGGAGACAAATTTAGTTAAACAAAGTGCTTTAGATGCTGTGGAACAAACAATGACAGCAATTAGTGAGATTAAATCTTTTATTGAGCATTTAAATCATCGAGGCATTTGGTCTCCGAGTGTACAATATTACAAGAATAATATGGTAGTTTATGATGGTTCCACATTTATTGCTTTACAGGATACTATTGGAGACTCCTTACCCAACCAACAAGATAAAGTGAATGATTATTGGTCATTGTTTGTTGAAAAAGGAGAACAAGGCGAAAAAGGTGAACCGGGAGCAGGAATTAATATACTTGGAAAATTAAGTAGTGTAAACGATTTACCTCAACAAGCGAATATAGGTGATGCGTACTTAATTGAGGGAAGTCTTTATATTTGGAATGGCTTGTCGTGGGAAAACGTTGGGAATATTAAAGGTGAAAAAGGGGACAGAGGTGATAAAGGAGACAAAGGAGAAAAGGGAGAGCAAGGGCTACCAGGAAAAGATGCAGATATTACCGAACTAAATCAAACTATTTCAGATTTGCAGCAAATTGTTGATGTTAATAAAGATAAAATTAATAAACATTTAGAAAACAATTCACAGCATATGGATGATTCATCTCGTTTTGGTAAGAGAGCTAAAATTGTAAATGATTGGAATAGTACAACTAGTAATGGTATTTACATTTCTCAGGGGAACGCACCGTTTAATCAATGGGCTATGGGAGAAGTTATTGTTAATGATACTGGTAATTTTATTTATCAAAAGGTTTTTAGTATTTCTGATAGATTAAGTTATTCTAGGTGGTTCACTGATAATTTAGGTTGGTCTGAATGGACTCCTACAGGAACTGGAATGAATGTGGCACCAGATACTGGTGGGAACGAAAACCCTAACACAACTTCAAAACCATTAATTATTACTAACCATGCAAATGCTGGAGGTGGCTGGTGGTATATAGAAACGAAATGGTATAGATCAACTAGTGCTGGGGAGAAGAGTCAAATCGCTACTAGTTATGCATCAGGTGCAACCCCAACTTTAAAAGTACGACATTGTTATAATGGCACTTGGACGGCATGGTCTCAGGATCTTCAAGGGCTTTTTACATCTGTAAGTAATGGTAAATCTCAAGTTGCGAACGCCATTACCCAAAAAGGTGTAGCTACTAGTCCTACAGCAGAGTTCGCGACAATGGCTAATAACATTTTAACAATACAACAATCCAAATATAATAGCACTTACAGACAAAGAAGTTTTAGCTATAGTTCTTCAAGACATGAGGTTGAAGAGGTTTTTAATGCTGGTTTTCCAATAAAGAGTGCTTTAATAGTATGTCATCATTTTACTACAAATAATGGTAAAATAGAAACAACTGTATCTTTTTTATATACAAAAGGTGAAAATGGATATCTAAAGACAGGTAGCTATTCTCAAGATGGATATCATTTAGCGGATGTTACTCCGATTAGTAATGGAGGCTTACAATCTGGTATAGAGGGTAACATTGTTTATGCTAGATTAACTTATTTCGGAAGTATCAACGTTCCTGCACAGAATGTAGGTATTGAAATTTTTGCGTGGGGATAATAATTCTGATATTGCTAAAATAATGTAATTTATCTTTAATGGAGTCTACTTTATAACAGGGATTTTTATTGAAAGTAGGTGATAGAGTTTGCTAATAGTAACAAATGGTTTACAAACAGAGCCACTTCTAGAAACAAATTATGAAAAGTTTGAAGAGTTGAATGGGGCATTACGTATCTCATTTAACTCTTTTTTACATGAAAAAAATCCAGGACATCCACTGTTAGATTTTGAAACAATTATCGAAGATGAGGATGGACATGAATATGTAGTTAAAGAATTCGGTGGTGACACAATTTCTAAAAAGGCTACGGCTGTTCATTTATATTTTTCTTTAGCTGATGAGTTTAAATATGATATTTACAGCGGCACACGGACTTTCGATGATTTTATGTCATTTGTTCTTGCTGGGACTGGCTGGACTTTTATCAATGAAGATATAGACGGGTATCAATTACTACTGAATTTCGGCGAAGCAAATCCAATTGTTTTAATTGATCAATTATGTGCAGCATTTAATTGTGAACGTCAAATATTACCTGGTAAAGTTCTTCGCTTCACTAAGAAAATTGGTGCGGATAATGACATTCAATTCCGCTATCGTCACAACATCGAAACCTTATCATACAGCGTAAATACTGCAAATTTAAAAACACAAATTCGTGGGTATGGTGCAGAGGGAATTGATATAACTTATACTTCGCCATTAGCTGATTCACCTAGAATTGGTATCCGTGTTGCAGATCCTATTCATGACGAGAAGATAGAATCTACTGAAGAAATGACAACACGTTTAGCTAGTGAGCTGCCTCCAGCACCTGAAACGAGCATTAAAGTTAAGGTCACGACCGTGGACGGTGACGTAGGGGACATGGTTTGGCTTATACATGAGGACCTTGCGCTAGAATACCAAACTCGAATTCTAAGTAAAAAAACAAAAAGAGACTACAGTAATTCTGAGGTAGAGGTTGGGAATACACAAGCGAAAAGTATTGTAGATGCCCTGTTAAATCAACATGCAACTATTAATGCTAACGATAAACGCTATCGTTCAAAATTCGAACAAACTAATGATCGAATAGATTTAGAGGTTGAGGAAATAGGGGAATCAATTGCAGCTATTAATATTCGTGCCGATAGTATTACGCAAAGTGTAACAGACTTAAATAACAATTTAAGTAGCCGTATTACTCAAACAGCAGCTGAAATACGTGGTGAAGTATCAGCACAAGTCATTAAGATCAATAATAATATTCAAACGGTTCGTAATGATGTATCAGCTGTGTCGCAAACAGCCTCTCAAATCCAATCAACTGTCACAAGTCAACAGACCCAAATCAGTGGTTTGGGTTCACGAATGAGCAACGCTGAAAGTAGTATCACACAACAAGCATATCAGATTGAATCGAAAGTTAGTGTGTCCGATTTTACAGGGAATACTGTGGTATCTAAAATTAATCAAACAGCAACGACTATTAGTATACATGCTTCAAAGATTAACTTGATCGGTGCAGTTAACGTGTTATCCGACATTACAGGGAATTTAGGAACGATAAATACAGGGACCTTGAATAGTGTAAATATCTATTCAGCTAACATAAATATTGCTGATGACGTTACGATAGGAAAAGTTCTAAAAATCGGTTACCATTGGGCGGATAAAGAACCTAAGGCGATAGAATTCGGAGGAAATCTTGGGGCTTCTGCAATTAGACATTTGGGTGACCAGCTCCATTTAAGTGCACTATTCGGGATTAAAATTAGGGGAGACTTATTTGTTGATGGGGATTACGGTAATATTGTCAAAACTGATACTACTGGTTTAAAGCTTGCATACAGCTCAGCTTCTGGTAGGTTATATGTAAGAATAAATGGATTAGATGTTGGATATGTAAATTTAACATAAAAAGGAGAGTTTTATATGGATTATCAAGTACAACTAAACAATGGACAAGCAATTAATTTAAAAAATGCTGAGTTTGATGCTACAGCATTTACTGCAACATTAAACGATCAAAAAATTTCTTTCGTAAATATTGGTGGGGCTATCATTAATAAACACATTATCGTGAGTGTATTACCAGCGACAGCCACACAAACAGAAACGCAGTCTTAAGACGGGCGTTATTTTTTATTCAATTTTGAGTAGAAGCCTTCCACATATGTGGAGGGTTTTTCTTATGGACTACAAAAAGGAAGAAGTGGTGGAGTGGAAAAATGGATAGCGACTTGGAGTGGTTTTATTGGAGCACTTATTTCTTATTCGGTGAATGGTTTAGGCATGGCAGTAACGGTTTTAATAGGATTTATGGCGATTGATTATCTCACGGGTATTTTGTCTGGTATAGCTAATCATAATTTAAATAGCCGAATTGGTGTGAATGGTATTATTCGAAAAATTTATTATTTGATGTTAGTTGGATCGGTTTATTTACTAGCTTTAGTGATACCAGGGATTGAATATGCAGGAGATGGAGCGGCGATTGCTTTTTGTGTTATAGAGTTTATTTCTATAACAGAAAATGGCACAAAGATGGGATTTCCTACACCAACTTTCATTAAAAATATTTTAGCGATTGTCAAAGATAAAACAGGTGAGGGGGACAATAAATGAGTACGAATATAACAACAACATGCAGAGATTTGGCACAATTATTACCGGCTGCACAATTGGCATGTCGACTCTTATTTCAAGAATGCTACAAGGCAGGCATTCGTAACGTTTTTATTACCGAAACATATCGCTCTCAAGAAAGACAAAATTATTTATATGCCCAAGGACGTACTCGACCTGGGCAGGTTGTTACTTGGACGCTTAAAAGCAACCATAGCAGTCGTTTAGCTTGGGATATTGCTGTTGGTACCCCAAAAACTCTTTATGATGTAGCTACACTTAATAAAGTGGGTACTATCGCTCGCAAGCTTGGCATTACATGGGGCGGGGATTGGATCGGTAGCATTGACCGACCACATTTTGAAGTTAAATCAACTTGGAAAATGCCAACAGGTTATAAGTTAGAAGGTCAAGTAATCGTTCCTAGTAGTAGCAAAACAACAGTGCAATTAATTGTAGAAGACAAGAAGGAGGACAACAAAGTGACACAAGTATGGAATCCTGCATCACCAACAATGCGCACAGAAACAGAAAATTATATAGCGCAAGCAATCAAAGAAGGTATTATTCAAGATTCGCATTTAAAAGATTTAAAAAGTGGTGTAATGACAACTGACCGGTTATTAGGGTTGTATATTACAATTCAGCAACGTCGAGCTAATTAGTTTTAAAGACACCGCCATTATTTGGCGGTGATCATTGGCTTGGCGTTTTTTATTTTTGGGCAATGAGATTTTATTTCAAAAACGATTCTCCATTACTTACCTCTACAAACAAAATAGTTTTACTCTCGGCTATTTCGTTAGATTTCTTCTAACTGAAACCCCATTATTCACTACTAACTACTTTATACCTACTAAAAGAAAAATAGTTTTGTTATTTTTTTCTACATAAATAAAAAAAGAAATAAAGCATATTTATAGTAGGGTGTTTATTCAAAATAAGAAATAATGGGTACAATTCGTTGGATTTGTTGAAGAAACTACATAATTAATTGTAAAAATTATGTAATATATAATATGGGTTTACATGGTTATTTAGTAATTTTTTACGTTGTGGAAAATAGGACTTTTTTATAATTTTGAATAACTTACATATTTTTATAGATTTACTAACAGTTGTTTTAGTACACTAAATTTATGAATTGAAAGGGGCAAGAATAATAATGAAAAAGACACTTATAGCTGGAGCACTTAGTATTGCATGTTTTACAGGAGGTTTTGGATTACAAGCAAATGCACAAGAACATGTACGAGAAAATTTAGATGTTGCTAGCATTATCCATCCAAAACAAGAAGTTGCAGTGGTTATACCATTACAATCATTGACTTACCAGGACCTTTATAAACAACTGTTAATTTCCGAATTAGCTATTGATTATCGTGGTATTGTAACAACAAAAAATAGTATTACAGCAAAGTGGGCAATAGATCCTGAAATGACTCCACAGGAACAAAAAGAATTTAAAGAGTTGTACGGTAACGCTATGCAAGTAAAATTTACTCCATCTGGGAATTCATTTAAAGGAGAAGTTTTGCTTAAAGGAAAATGGGTACCTTTAGATAAGGAAGAATTAAATGAGTTTATTAAAGAAATATTCCGAGATGAAACTATTGATTTAAAACCAGGCGGTTACTTCACAGATTCTATAGGTCACTGGGCTGAGAGCTATATCCAAGTACTTTATCAATTTGACATTATTAGTGGTACATCTGCTACAACATTTAATCCAAACGGAAAAGTAACACGCGGACAATTAGCTTCTATGATTTTCCGTGCTTCTGGATTAGATGTGAAGGAAGATTATGAAGGTCCTGCTTCATATAAGGATTTGGGGAAATATGCAGGTGCAAAAGAAGTAGCGATTTTAGAAGCATATGGCTTACTTGATGTTTTTGATGGTGCTAATTTTGAGCCAAATAAACCTGCTACACGTGAGGAAATGGCATTTGTAACAGCAAAATATATTGAAGGAACGGACTATGATATAAGTAAGGTTAGCAAAAATAACCCATTTACAGATAAAAATAAAATGCGTCAAGAAACTGTTGAATCTATCGGATTATTAAAGCAATTAGGTGTAGTTGATGGAGTGAACGGTCAATTTAATCCAAAAGGCAATCTTACACGTGCCGAGTTCTCTAAAATTTTCACACTAACATTAGCGTTACTTGATGATGCTGAGTAATTAATATAAAGCAATCCACATATTTGGTGGATTGCTTTTTTATTCGACTAGCATATGAAATGCATGACTTAATAAATAACCTAATAAAATATTTGCTATAAAGGATTTTCGTGATACTGAACGAATATGATGCAAAATAAATTCTGAAATACTAGCGGTTGCGATTAACCCAATCGATACACCCATTAGTACGCCTTGTGCCTTATTAGATAACTCCCAATATTGGCCGATCTGTATAAAAGTACTAAAGAAAATTGAAAATGCTACAAAATAAATAAAGAGTCTCCATATCCTTTCTCCTTGTGATAGTAATGCTGTTGAAAGTGCAAAGCCTTCTGGTAGATGATGTAGAATAATAGAAGCTGTTATTGCAATACTTAATGCGGAGCTCCCTAGTAACTGTCCGATAGTAAGGCTCATTGGAATAGTGTGGATAATTATTGCGATTGCGAGTAGTGATACAGAAGGGTTTTGTGTATGGGAACTGTGAAATATACTATTAAGTATTTCAAACATAAAATAGCCCATCAAAATTCCAAGTAAAAGGCCAAATGATTTGTACATTTGAAAAGAAGAAGGAATGACGTCAACTACAAGTAAGCCAACTAAAAATCCACCACATAATAATGATAATCCATGAGTTGTATGTTTGAATAGCCTAGAGAATACCCAAGCTAGGGCTCCTCCTATGCTAGCGCTAAAAAATAGAAAACCACCAAGTATCATTGCACTCAATTGCAAAATTCCTCCACCCTATATATTCTTTAAGCCGTTTAAAAAAATATATGCTAAGTAGAAATGAATATGATAGCCGTAAGTTTTAGAAAAATGTTCGTAGTACTAATTACTAAAAAGTAAAAGGTTATTTTATCGATAAATCTATTTTTAGGGGGTTTATTATCGAAACCTGCGTAATCGAACCAGAACAGACACCAATTACAAAGTCGATGGCGTTAAATTGACTGAATATTATTTAAATTCTATACTCGTAAGTAGTGATACCAGATTCATTGATTTAGTAACTACTAATGAAGGTGAGGAATGTAAGTATGAAATGGGATGCGAGTTATGATGTGGTAGTAGTAGGTTCAGGGGCAGCTGGGTTAACAGCAGGTCTGACAGCAAAGCTACAGGGCATGAAATCATTAGTCATTGAAAAGACAGAGCGTTATGGCGGGGCATCTGCCTTGTCTGGTGGAGCACTATGGATTCCAAATAATCATGTGATTAAGAGTGAAGGTGTTCCTGATACACATAAACTAGCGCGTTTATACTTAGATTCAACCATTGGTGATCGTGTACCAGAGGCTTTAAAGGAAGCTTATATTACACGAGGACCAGAAATGTTAAGGTTTTTAAATAACCATACTAGGCATATGCGTTTCCAATATGCTAAAGGATATTCAGATTATTATCCTGAAAAACCAGGTGGGCTACCTCAAGGACGGTCGATTGAGCCACTTATTTTTGATTTGAAGAAAATGGGATCATTAGCAGATACGATGCGTCGTTCGACATTGTCTACTAAAGGCTTTACGATGAATAGCTACGAATTTCATAAGGTGAATATGATAAGACGCACGATAAAAGGGAAAACAACTGCCTTAAAATTAGGTATACGATTGGTGAAGTCGAAAGTTAAAGGGAGTCTGCCTGTTGCATTAGGGGAAGCATTAATTGCTCGTTTACGAATGTCACTTGCAGAAGTGAATGGAGAGCTGTGGATTTCGACTGCATTTAAAGATTTTATCGTTGAAAATAATCGAGTAATTGGTATCGTAGTTGAACGGGATGGGCAGGAGATGCGCATCGAGGCGAAGCGTGGGGTTGTCCTTTCCTCAGGTGGTTTTTCTCATAATCAAGCATATCGTGAAAAATATTTGCCAGCACCAACAAACGCAAAATGGACTTCTACACCAGAAGGACAAACAGGAGATATTATCGAGCCAAGTATGAAAATAGGAGCCACACTAGATTTAATGGATAAAGTATGGGGAGCACCTTCTGTAATTGATCCACAAGGTCATCCCTTCTTCCTTGTTGCAGATCGCGGGGTTCCTAATATGATGGTTGTGGATGGTGCTGGAAAACGTTATTTGAATGAAGCGGCACCTTATCATGAATTTGTAGACAATATGCATAGTCACCATCAAAAAACAAACGATGCTATACCTTCTTGGATAGTAATCGATGCAACAGCGAAGAGTCGCTATATTTTCACAGGATTATTCCCAGGTCAAGCTTTCCCAAAAAGTTGGTTTGAGAACGGCATCGTGAAAAGTGCACAAACAATTAAAGAGCTTGCTGAACAAATGAATGTACCCCCAGAAAATTTAGTGGACACTGTAGAGCGCTTCAATGCCTTTGCTCGTAATGGCCTTGATGAAGATTTCCATCGAGGTGATAGTGCCTATGATAATTATTATGGAGATCCCACTTTGACAAATCCGAACCTAGCAGAGCTTAATAATGCTCCATTTTATGCACTCCCTATATATCCAGGAGATATCGGGACTAAGGGTGGCTTAGTAGTGGATGAGCATGCTCGCGTTGTAAAGTCGGATGGTACGGCAATTGAAGGGTTGTATGCATCAGGGAATTGCTCAGCCTCTATAATGGGCGAAACGTATCCAGGACCAGGTGCAACATTAGGGCCTGGTATGACATTAAGCTATATTGCAACAACGCATATGGCAAATGCAGTGAATAAGGAAGCATCGACCTTGCTAAAGGTATAAAGATGTTCTACGACCTAAGTTTAGTAATTTACTGGACTTAGGTTTTTTGGTTGGATTTTTAGGGGGGTCTAATGATAAGTAGCTATGAATATAGTAACTATTAAAGTGTTAATTTCGCTCCTATCAAAAGTGGAGGGAGACATTTTGAAGTAAAGGCTGACGCCACCAGAAAAGTGTCTAGTCGGAACAGAAATCAACCCCAGGGTCATGTTGATGAACGTTAAATTGATAATTTTTATGAGTTATAAAAGGAGTGTGTGCACGTGCTATCTTATAGACTCGTAACAACGATGGAAGAGTTAGAGTCCTATAAAAGTACTTGGTCAGAGATACTAGAACGTGAAAAAAATAATAATCCGTTCGTTGAGTTTGAATGGGTTTCGACATGGTGGATGACATTAGGTGTAAATGACAATGTAGAGATTTACATAGTCGAACATGAAGGTATGGCAGTAGCATTTTTCCCGTTTGTTCGTTGTAAACGATTTGGTGGTATACATCATTTTGCTTTTTTAGGACAAGGGTTTGCTACTTATATGGAAGTAATAGCAGTGAAGCAATGGAAGGAACCATCGATTGAATACTTACTAAAGGAGCTTTCTTGGAAATATAAACGGTTTATTTTAGAGCTACACGGCTTATTAGAAAGTAAAAATACATCTCAAATATTAGAAAAATATGCAATAGAGCATCAGGTACCTCATTCTATTTTTCGTGCGGTTACTCCTTATATTGACTTTCATTCTATAAAACTTGAGGATTTTCTTCATAAGTATAGAAAAAAATTTAAAACGATTCAGCGGCGTGAAAAAAAGTTAAAGGCGCTTGGGTACGTAACTTTTCAAGCGGTTCATCATGAAAGAATATCCAGTATGTTTGACTTGTTTGAGAGAAGATGGCGGAAGAAAATCGATAAAAGTGGGTTTACAGAACAACAAACGAGACGCTTTTTTGAGTGCTTGACTAAGGAGAAATGTAACGCGTTACGAGTAGAGGTAGATAGTCTCCAATTTGAAGGGTATTGGATTGGCTTTACTATCGATATTTGCTGTAGAGATCGAAACTTTTGTCAAGCGATGGGACATGAGCCTGATTTCAATATGTTTGGACCTGGTCGTTTAATAGAACGAGAAAATATGCTCAAAGCACACGCTTCGAACTATCGTTTCTATGATTTTGGCAGTGGTTATGAGCCCTACAAGTTTGAGTGGTATACACATATTGATTTTTCAAGAAGATTTGTGATGAGTACAAAGGGTAAAAGAGAACGTATTTTACGACTAATAATGATTTTGCGGGACAGATTGAAAGGTCAGTTAATGAATAATCATCAGCTCGTAAAATTGAAACGAGATCGATTAGGGGAACTACGCTATTTTTTAAAAAATGCTCGTCTAAAGGATTGGTTTCATTCTTTCAAAAAAGGAATTAATCGTTTGATAGCTGTTCATATTTTTGATATTTATGTTTCCGAGAAAGATCAAGGTCAAAATTCATCCAGTTTTAATGAAATGTTTATTCAGGACGTGATGGCTTATAGAGGGCGTGCTAACTATTTTTTAAACTATCATAAGGGCTATCGAATCTTTAGAAATAGCACAAACGAAATAGCTTTTTTAAGACATGATCAACTAATATATGAAGAAAAAATAGGATTCACACACAAACTTCCATCTGATGTTTCCTACATTAAAGAAAATAATTGTCAACTGTCCGATATCGTTGCAAAAGTGCAGGAGGAAGGAAGAGCCGTCTGTATATCCGTTCATTGGTATGAAGGAAAAAGACGTAGAAAGCTAGTACAGTTAGGATTTAAAAAGGTAGAAAGAATAAAAATATTTCAATTATTTAACAAGAAAAAGGTATACCGCCAAGAAAACAATTGGCTAAAATACCTTCAATCACAAGGGAAAAATATTGACCATCTATGGCAATTAGCGCTCTTACCAATGTTTACTTAAAAATCCCCAGCGTCTGTAAAACGACGCTGGGGATTTTTTATGTCAGTTTTTTTTAGAGGATGCTGGATACCTGCTGAAAGAATTAAAAGTGTATACCTGGTTTATCAGATAGCTTGCAGCCTGTACCGTATTTCGCTTTTAAGGCACCTTTAAAATTAGTTTGTTCAAGTTCTGGGAATGCCTGCTTCCAAATCTCAAATACATTGTGACTTGAAGCAGTACCTTCTTTTGTTAGTCGAACAATATGGAAACCGTACTCATCATTGCATCGAGCTAATGGACGATTTTCACGCACTGTAATGATTCGGCCGCTTGCTGTAACATCATATAAACCCTCGTAACCTGAAATAGCACGTCTTTCTTCATCAATGTCGGCTGTTTTTTCTACTTTTTCTTTTTTTGCTTCTTTAACAGCATTTTTTTCTACAGGCTTAACAGCTTCTTTAATTTCAGCTTTCTCTGCAGGCTCAGCTACTTCGTTGACTTCAGCTTTCTCTACAGATGTAGCCTCTTCATTATTTTGAGCTGGAAGCTGTTCCACAATGACGAAATCTTTATTAGAAGCTTTGTCGCTCATTGTCGCCATTACGTTCATGATAGAACCAACATAACGTACTGGTTTATCTTTACCTTCTTCGAATACGAAAATATTATAATCGGTTTTATTCATCTTTTTCATAATAATATTTCCTGTTTTAATAGTAAAACCGATAAATTTGTTCTTTTTAAGTGCTTGTACTGCTTCTTGCTTAGTTAAAATCATTTTTTAAAATCTCCTAAAGAATTGTTTTTTCTATTCTACCATAAAATCAGTGTTCCTGTTTTTCTTAAATATTGGATGTCTTATTATTGCAATGATAATTCTTTATGCCGAGAGTAGAAAAGTGTTTATTGCAATAGAGTGGGGTGATTTCCGTTCTGACTGGAGGTGTCCGATGAGCTGCTAATCTCCAATGAGTGCATATCTACCATAAACCTTTTCTGATCTTTGTTGATGAGACTGGTAGAATCTTTCGTAGGGAGAAATTGAGTTGTACTAGAATCGCTCAGGCAACCTTGCAAACTGAATAGGTAGGTAATAAAATTGGTCGGGTAATTAATAAAACTGCTCAGATTCCAAAGCTAACTGATATAACCTATAACTACATATTCAAAAGGAGGATTTAATTATGGTGCAACATTTATTTACTATGGATTTAAAATGGTCGGAGGGGAGAAATGGTACGGGGAGTATTGTTGCGAACAATCTAAATACGAAAATTTCTATTCCTCGAGAAATGAACGGACCAGGGATTGGGACAAATCCTGATGAAATGCTGCTGGGAGCGGCAGCAACTTGCTATTTAATTACACTGGCTACACTTCTTGAAAATTCGAAGATTGCTGTGTTGGATTTGTCTATGCAAGCTGAAGGTTTTGTTGATGTGACGAACGGTGTTTTTAATTATGAGAAAATCGTACATAAGCCAAGAATTGTTGTACAAAATTTATCTGAGCGAGAACAAAAAAGAATTAATCGCTTAGCTGAGAAGGCAGAACAAACATGCATGATTAGTAAGGCATTAAAAGGAAATGTTCAAATTACATGCGATGTACAAATTATACAAGGGTAAAAAGGGACATCTCCATTTAATTGGTTAAATATATAATAATGTTGGGGGTTATTTAAAAATGATTTTTAAATAACTCCTTTTTTGATTCATTACTAAAAATTTGAGACGAAATCTATTAAAATGTGTGGCATTTTTAGTAGGCAGATTGGGGTGGAGCTGGTGACTTCTTTGCTATAGCTTTGCATTCGCTCAGACAAACCCCGTTGTTGCAGCCGCTTCGCATTCGCACAGACAAACCCCGTTGTTGCAGCCGCTTCGCATTCGCACAGATAAAACCCCATTGTTGCTGTCGCTTCGCATTCGCACAGATAAAACCCCATTGTTGTAGCCGCTTCGCATTCGTGCAGACAACCCCCGTTGTCGCCCCGAAACCCCTAGGAAAGCACCCAGTTGGAACGGAAATCAACCACGTTATAGTGATATCTTTCTTTTTTTACATATTATTATGAAATTGCTTTTTCAAAAGTAGTTCTATAAATATCCCAAATGAATATATAAAGTTAAGTGCTAAAAAAATGCAAAGGATGATGTGTTGCAAGAGCAGTCGGCTCAGACTATTAAATTTTATAGTCAGTATGGGAAAAGAATTTTTGATATTGTGGGGGCACTCCTATTACTTTTTATTACCATTCCTCTTATGTTAGTAGTATTCCTCATATTACTTATTAGCACAGGCCGCCCTGTTTTTTTTAAACAAATTCGTACTGGACAGGATCATCAGCGCTTTGTTATTTGGAAGCTACGGACAATGACCATACAGGCAGTTCCGGTGAATATGCCTACTATGTGTGCAGAAGGAATTCCGGATGATTACTTTTTTAAAACTGAACAGGATGTTCGAATCACGAAGGTTGGGGCCGTTCTTCGGAAGTTAAGTATTGATGAAATTCCACAGCTCATTAATGTCTTAAAAGGAGATATGAGTATTGTTGGGCCACGACCAGAAGTTCCAACCATCACAAATGCTTATAACACTTTACAGTCACGGCGTTTAGAAGTAAAGCCAGGTTTAACAGGGCTTGCTCAAATTAACGGCCGCTCTAATATTTCTCACGGGCAAAAAATTTCATATGACCTAGAATACGTCGATCGTTATTCCTTTTTGATGGATTTTAAAATTATCATCAAAACACTTTACGTAGTTTTAGCGAGAACAGGTGCTTATTAAAAATTAAGGAGTGTTAGGTTCTGAAGATCGTTCAGCTTATTACACGTATGGATAAGATTGGAGGAGCGCAAAAGCATGTAGAGGCACTTACCCTAAAATTAAAGCAAGATAATCACGAGGTAACTATTGTGACTGGCCTTTATGATCCATCATTGTGGCGCTTTCAAGAAGAAAAAATTGATGTTATCAGTATCCCAGCCATGCAGCGGGCGATTCACCTTAAAAAGGATTTACAGACCTTTTGGCAATTAAGAGCAGCATTAAAAAAAATACAACCAGATATTATTGCTGTGCATTCATCGAAGGCGGGCGCAATTGGTCGTGTAGTAGGAAGGCTTTTACGCATTCCAACTGTTTTTACGGCTCATAGCTGGAGTTTTACAGAAGGCGTACCTCACAAGAAAAAGAGGATGTATAGTCGAATGGAAAAATCAGTGCAGCCGTTAACAGCTAAAATTATTACGGTATCTGAATATGATCGCAAGCTAGCATTAACAGAAAAAATTGCTCCTGCTCATAAAATGCAGACGATTCATAATGGCATCTACCAAATAGAGAAGCGAGTAGCACCTATTAAAGAGACTGAGGAGTATCCATTAATAGTGATGGTTGCTCGTTTTGAAGTGCCAAAAAGACAGGATTTATTGCTAGAGGCCTTAGCAGAACTTTCTGATGTACCTTGGCGCCTGCAATTGATAGGTGATGGCTCACTTCGCCCTAGTTTAGAAAAATTCGTCGCCGATAAAGGCTTAATGGATCGTGTCTCGTTTTTGGGCAATCAATTAGATGTCACATCTTTACTTGAGGAAAGTCATTTATTTGTCTTGCTATCAGATTGGGAGGGCTTACCGATTTCAATTATTGAAGCAATGCGAGCAGGACTTCCGATTATCGCCACGAATGTAGGTGGCGTTAATGAGTTAGTTTCTGATAATGAGAGTGGATTTTTAATTAATCGAGATGATAAGGATTTACTAAAGAAAAGGCTTAAACAATTATTAATGGATGAGAGCTTACGTCAAAAAATGGGGGACGCTAGTGAACGTCGCTTTTTAAAGGATTTTACGTTTCTACCAATGTATCAGAAAACTCTATTTGTCTACGAACAGGCTGTTTTAAAGTCAGCTAAGAAAGGTGATTAGTTTGCAATTAATTCGCATTCGAACTGATGATGAGCTTATGTGGTACAAGGATATTTGGGATGAAATTTTAGAAGCGGAGGACAATGATAATCCATTTATAGAATTTGCATGGTTTTATAACTGGTGGCAAATTGTTGGGCGAAGAGAGCGTGTGGAGCTCTATGCCGTTGAAGAAAATGGTACTATCATTGCCTTTTTCCCCTTCTTAGTCCGACTTCGATGGGGAGTACGAATTTATGCCTTTGTGGGAGAAAATATTGCGAATTATTCAGGTGTTGTAGCGAAAAAAGAATGGCTGTTGCCCGCGACGACCTTTGTCTTTGATCAGCTCATTGAAAAGTATAAACACCTAATATTTTCGTTTCATGGGTTATTGGAAAGCAAAAACTCTACAAAGGTTATTGAGCAATATTTTGTTGAAAGGCAGTTACGTCCGAGTGTTTTCCGTGTAGTCACTCCGTATCTTGCCTTTCATGATGTAGATTTTCCTAACTATTTCAATCAACGTAGAAAAATGCATGGTGTTGACAGAAGAGAACGGAAGCTACGGAATTTAGGCTCATTATCGAGGAAAATTCCTTTGCAGGACGAGCTTTGGCAAATGTTTAGATTATTTGATCGACGATGGGCTAAAAAAATAGATACAAGTGATTTTACGAAAGGTAAGAAAAAGGATTTTTTTGAACGGTTAACGCTTCTTAAAGGGGAGGCATTACAAGTCGAGATAGACGCACTTGTTTTTGAAGACCAATGGATTGCCTTCACCTACGGGATATGCTGCCGTGGACGTTATGTCACTTACGCACTTGCACATGAGCCAACATTTAATATATTTGGGCCTGGCAGATTAGTGAATCAGGAAACTATCAAGCGAGTCTATTCTGAAAACTATCGCTTGTTTGATATGAGTATTGGCTATGAGCCATATAAGTTCGATTGGCGCTCTAATATTGATTTTACAAGGCGTATGCTCGTAAGCAGTGGCACGAAACGAGCAAAGCTATTGGCGAGTCGTTATACGCTGAAGGAACGACTCAAGGAATTTTTAAAAGGCAATCATCGTGTCGTGGAATGGAAGCGCAACACTCTAGGTCAATTACGTTACTTAGTAAAGTATGGAAAAGTAAAAGATTGGCTAGAATATGGACAACTGTTCGTAGAAAAATTTATTCGTTTTAAGCAAGTGGATTTGTATGAATTATCCCCATCAGATAATGTTACACCGCAACGACCTGTAGGAGATTTGTTTGAGGAGTTGTCGATACAGGAGGCGATGCAACTTGATAAGGAAGAAATTATTTCTTTATTTTATAAGGGATACTCAATCTACAAAGATTCTTATGCAGAAACGAATAAGCCTGCGTTTGCGTTACATGCGGTGAACTGGCGTGTAGACGAATTGCAAATTGTTGAAGCATTGCCAAAGCAGACATATTTTTTAACCTATGATGTTTATAAAAATATCGATATTATCACAGCCTTTTTCCAAAAAATGAAACCTGCACAAACACTTTGGGTTACTGCAAGCTTTTGGCAATGGCGAAAGCGTAAACGATTATTGCAGCTAGGCTATAAACGTATTTCTCGAATGAAACATTTTAAATGTGCTCGTTTTGAGCGAAATCATGTAGAAAAATACACAGAGAGTGGGGGCGATGTTCATTCTGTCCATTAAAAGTAAGCGATGGAATATCGCAATGCAGCATTTTTATTTCGTAGAGAAGCCAGCCAATGTTAGAAAATCAATGAAGGTTGTTGGATATACAAATTCACTTGTACCGAGCCGTAAGCTTGTTAAAAGTGAAACGGTTCATATTCACCTTACAGATAGTGAGTTATCACTGTATCTTGCTCTTTCAGAAAGTAATCGAAAAATTCTTCGTCGTGCACAAAAAGAGTCCTATCAAGTTTTTATTTATAAAGAACCATCAGATGAAAATTTACGAGCCTTTCAACAGTTTTATAATAACTTCGCAAAAAGGAAAAAACTCGAGCTAATTAGTAAGTCTAAAATGGAAGCTATTACGCTCTTGAAAAATAAAGGAGCACTATGGCTGTCTGAGATTCGCAGTATTTGTGGACAAACACTATGCTATAGACTCGATATTGTATACGCTAAAAAAGCGATGTCCTATTATGTAGCGACTTGTCATTCACAATTGATGCCAGAGCATTTAAAAAGACCAGTTCGTTATGCAAATCGTTTCTTACTATGGCATAATTTATTGCATTTTAAGGAGCAAGGCTTTGTTTTATATGATATGGGGAAGCTGACAGATGATCAAAATGTTCGTGCATTTAAGCAAGGCTTCGGTGGACAAGTCGTCGATGTATACTCCGGCTACATTACCCAATCCAAAATACGTGCACTGTTACTGGGCGTGCAAAAATGGAGGAAGTAGTAATTGAAGTAAATCGTGGAGGTCTTGTCATATCATTGGATTTTGAGCTAAATTGGGGCGTCCACGATGTATTTAAGTACGGACAATACAATAAAAATTTATATGGCGTACGTGAGGCATTGCCTAAAATACTAGAGTTGTTTGAACAATATGGCATTCATGCGACTTGGGCAACAGTAGGGCTATTGTTTGCTGAAACCAAAGCTGAAATGGCTCACTACTTAAGAGGTATTCCAATAAAGTATAAAAACATGCGCTACGCAGCACATACACAACTTGCAAAAGTAGGAGAAAATGAGCAAGAGGACCTTTTACATTTCGGCAAATCCTTAATTGAGAAGATTAAAAATACGCCACATCAAGAAATAGGCAGTCATACATTTTCACATTTTTACTGTTTGGAAAATGGACAAACTGAAGCAAATTTCCGTGCAGATTTACATGCTACTGCAATGATTTGTGAAGAAAATATCGGACCGATGAAATCGATTGTATTTCCGCGTAATCAAGTGAATGAAGCATATTTCCCAGCGTGTCAGGAAGTAGGGTTTGTGTGCTATCGGGGAAATGAAAAACATCCGTTGTATGATCCTCAAAAATTTACGAAAAAAGGTCGACTATTAGGTGTCAAAAAATGGCTGGATAGCTATGTTAATGTAACTGGAAATCATCTAGTAACGCTAGAAGAGATGCAAAAGGATTCCTTTATTAACATTCGTTCAAGTGCATTTTTAAGGCCCTATTTTAGCCCTTTACGATTTTTTGAAGGCTTAAAAGTCCAACGTATAAAAGAGGGAATGCATGAAGCTGCAAGGTCTAAAGCTTTTTATCATTTATGGTGGCACCCACATAATTTTGGCAAGAACATCGAAAAAAATTTAGCTATGCTTGAGGAGCTTTTACAGTATTATCAGGAATTGAATAATCAATATAACTTTCAAAGCTATACGATGTACGAGGTCGCAGAGCTTTGCCGAACTTTATCCCGCAAAAGCCCGATTGGTGAAGACTAATGATCGGTGGGGTGAAAAAACAAAAAGTAGCAAACTAGAAAATTGCCTAGTGTGCTACTTTTTATGTTATAGGGGTAAGTAGGATGTGGGGAATTTTTTTAAATTAAGAGGGTGACGAAATTGTGTGTACTAATGGTACTATTAATATCAAAGGTAATTCTCTAGGTATTTTTAAAGGGACGATAAATAAATGCAGGGCAATTGACTTTAATTTTGCTCATCACCTGGAAAATGGGGATGACATGTTGTTAGAACATGTGGATAGGTTGATTGGAGTGGAGGCTGGGCGACTCCTTGGGGATTAGCGTCAGAGGAACGAAGGCTAAAACCATCACGTCCTGTGATAACGCCTTCGTGACCAACATCGGTGCTGTTGCTGTCGCTACGTTGCACTACGCTTTCGCACAGAATGAAACCCTTTTGCTGACGCTGCGTTAGCACTACGCTTTCGCGCAAAAAACATCTGTTGGCCCGAGACCCTGGAGCGAGCAAAGCGAGTGAAGCGGCTCATCAAACGCCCCTAGGAAGCTCTGCTCTGCGCGAAAGCGAAGCGACAGCGGCAAATGTTTTATCTGTGCGAAAGCGAAGCGGCAGCAACAAAGCGCCCAGCCGGAACGGAAATCAACCCTACGATAAGATATAGAAAAATAGCATGAAGGTGGTCGGTTAAATGTTTATTCAACCAGAATGGCAGTATAAGCAAGAAAATGGTTCAGCTATGCATCAATGGATTAAGCAAAAAGAAAATCCACTTCCAAACGATGTAGATATTATTTTGTACGGTGCTTTTTTATCGTATTCTAGTAAACCCTCACAAAAAGCGTTGTATCCAACAGCATTTCGAAAGGCTTGGCCAGGCTTTCAATCTTATAATTTAGATGAGCAAGTAGATTTGCGCTCCTTGGCAGTCGTTGATGTAGGCGATGTGGCCATCCACGAGACGGATAGAATGCTTTCAGAGTCAGCTATAGAAGCTGCGGCAGAAAACTTAAGCACTGCATATTCTAAAAGTTTCACGTGTCTTATTGGTGGAGATCATGCGATTACAGCTTGCTCTCTAAGAGGAATAAAGAATGCCTTTCCAAAGGATCGAATAGGGATTATTCAAATTGATACGCATTTGGATGCCCGGAATCAGGAGGAAATTGGCTTAGCTATGGATTCTCCAATACAGCAGCTCATTGCAGCAGGCGTTGTAGAGGGGAAACATGTTTATAATGTCGGGTTACACGGCTTTTTTAATTCACCAGAAATGATTCACTACGCGAAAGAACAAGGAATACATATGATTACGTTAAAGCAAATGCGTCGTGATGGCATACAATTAACAATTCGCGAAATGCTTCGTCAGCTTATGTATGAGGTAGATCGTATTTATGTATCAGTAGATTTGGATGCACTAGATATTATATTCGCCCCAGATGTACCTGCAGCAACACCAGGTGGATTAACGGCCTATGAATTATTTGATATTCTAAAGCTCATTGGAGAAAATGAAGGGGTCCGCCATATTGACTTTGTCTACGCAGATCCAAAGGAGGGGGAACTACGCCCTGAAACAGTAAAGATGGGCGTGACGGCATTTTTGCAATGGTTAACAGGTATTCGATTGGATTACCGCAATCGTGTTTCAAAGAAAGGTAACGCTATGATTAAGTAGTAATTAAATAAGTCGTGGAAAATGCCTTGTAGATATTTACAATGAAGTTTGATGATATTTTGCTATAATAGAACAATGCTTAATATATTATAAATAAATACATCATTGTATTGTTATAGAGAGGATTATTTATCATGACAACAAAACCAAAACTTTTAATTGTTGATGGAATGGCGCTATTATTCCGCTCATTTTTTGCTTCGGCTGCGATGGGGCATTATATTCGCCTTGCTGATGGGACACCGACTAATGGTGCCCAAGGGTTCGTACGTCATGTATTGACTGCACAATCTATTATGAAACCGACCCATCTTGCTGTTTGCTGGGATATGGGTTCACATACATTCCGCAACGAATTATTTGATGGCTATAAGGCTAATCGTCCAGCACCACCAGAGGAAATGCTACCGCAATTTGATATGGCGAAAAATTTATCTCAACAAATCGGCTGGCAAAATTTCGGTGTTAAAGGGATGGAGGCAGATGATTTAATTGGCTCAATGATTACAAAATTTCAGGATGAGGCTGACATTACGGTAATTAGTGGAGATAAGGATTTACTGCAACTTTTAAGACCATCAACGGAAATTGCTTTTACGAAAAAAGGCTACACAGAGTATGACGTTTATACGCATACACGCTTTAATGATGAATATGGCATTGAACCTATCCAATTTGCACAGGTCAAAGCTTTTATGGGGGATACGAGTGACGGTTACCCAGGTGTTAAGGGAATTGGACCAAAGCAGGCACTTACGTTAATCCAAACATATGGTTCTATCGAAAATGTTCTGAAGTCAATAGACGAATTAAAACCTGGTCAACGCACGAAAATTAATGAGAATCTAGACATGCTAAAATTGTCACACGAGCTTGCAACAATTCAAACGAATGTACCTATCGAGGCAGAATTAGCGAGCTTAGTATTACCTAATTATGAGCCTCAAACGTTCAAAGAAATAGAAGAACGTGGCTACACATTAATCGCCAAGCAGGCACGCTCACTGTATTCACTAATTTAATAAACATCCAAGGGAATCAACGCAGAGTATAGAAATATGCTCTGCTTTTTTTTGCTCACCACCAAATATTGAGGCTGACATTAAATATATGCCATATATTAGGTTGATTGGAGTGGAGGCTTGGCGAGCACTAGAGAGAATTGAGTGAAACGACGCTGTCATTTAGTTCGGTGTAATTTTCACGAAACTCAATACTTTTTCATTATCTTTAAAAGGAGCCGTTCGAATTTTACTTTCACGATTAGGTCGGCCATTATCATGGAACATTAACCACAGCTCATCATTTCGTATTTCATAGCCAATGAGGGGTACCCAATGATAAGCGAAGGCAGATTTTTTATCGCACCAATTTAAGCTAAAATAGCGGTCAAAGCGTATGGCGACAGGGCGACCTGCATCTATTTCCTGCATAGCTTCTTTTAATGTACAATCGCGAATATCCCATGTCGGTCGAAGCCGACGAAGTTTGCGAATTAGACGCCATTTAAATAACCCGATTTTTGTGCCACCGAGAAGTTTATAAAGCTCATTTACCGAAGGAGCTTGATTTTCTAAATAGTTTAAGACTACGTGTACAGTTGTAGGACCACAAGCTGAATTACGGTATTTTGGTGAAATGGATGCATCATATTGTGATTTTCCTTGTAGTGACAATGGGTGGCGCATCATAATCTCCTTTCTAAAAAGAGCTACATTTCAAAAAGAAATGCAGCTCATTTTTCCATTATTGTTGTGTTGATAAGAATTCCGTTAAACTTGCGGCTGACGCTTCGCTTTCGCCACAGATTAGTAGCTCTTCTACATTAACTTTGCTATTTTAGCCTAGTTAATTATTGTTAAGCAGATAAGAATTCTGTAACTTGTGGCTGACGCTTTGCTTTCGCCACAGATAAGTAGCCCTTTTACATTAATTATCCTATTTTTAGCCCAGTTAATTATTCTTGTGAAGATAAGAATTCTGTAACTTGCTGAGGTGTTTTAGCATTTGCACTATGTAAGTGTGCTAATTTTTCACCGTTTTGGAAAATTAGTAGGCTTGGAATACCCATTACATCATATTTGTCCGCGATTTCTGGAAGCTCATCGCGGTTAAGTTCATACCAGTCATATTGGTTGTACTCTTCGATAATTGGATCGATGAACATGTTGATGCGTGTGCAATCTGGGCACCATCCAGCGTAAAATTTCACTAGAACTTTTTGATCACCTGAGATCAGTTCATTAAATTGTTCAGCAGTTGTAATTGTTTTCATTAGTATTTCACTCTCCTTGCTTTCCATTCTACACATTTTTCCCTCAACCTGAAAGTTTTCTGTTTGGAATTATCGCTATCTACTTATTGTCTTGTTTTCGCTCGTAAAAAACAAAAAAAGTTGTATATTGCAAAAATAATTGGTGAAAAAAGATTGCTAAATCATACAAAATAATCTAAACTAAAAACAGAAAAAGTAGTTTTATCTTTATTCAGCAGAAGATATTTACCTCTAAAACAAAATGGTAGCTGAATGAAGATAAGCCTCAGTCGTATGTACAGATTACGCCTAAAATTATCTGGACAAAAATACACTAAGGCAAACTTGATATTTTTTTGGCCAAAAAATGAATGGCTGTTCATTCAATGGGAGAATAAGGGGGAATTGCTTGTGACTTACAACATTAAAAAAGCGGCTGTTCTAGGTTCTGGGGTAATGGGCTCTGGAATTGCAGCACATTTAGCAAACATCGGTATTCCAACAATATTATTAGACATTGCACCGAAGGAACTAACAAAAGAGGAAGAAGCGAAAGGTCTTTCCTTAGAGCATCCTGCTGTAAGAAATCGTATCGTTAACGGAGCTCTTCAAAAGTTATTAAAGCAAAAGCCAGCACCACTTACTTCTAAGAAAAATTTATCACTACTAACGGTTGGTAACTTTGAGGACGATTTAGAGAAATTAAAAGATGTAGATTGGATTATTGAAGTTGTCGTAGAAAATTTAGCGATTAAACAAAACTTATATGAAAAAGTTGATGCTGTTCGTAAGCCTGGAACAATTATTAGTTCAAACACATCTGGCATAAGTATCGATGCAATGGCAGAAGGTCGTTCTGAAGATTTTAAAAAGCATTTCCTAGGAACTCACTTTTTCAACCCGCCACGCTATTTGAAATTACTCGAAGTCATTCCGGCAAACACAACAGCGCCAGAAGTTGTAAGCTTTATGAAAACATTTGGCGAAGATGTGCTTGGAAAAGGTGTCGTACTTGCTAAGGATACACCAAACTTCATTGCCAACCGTATCGGAACGTACGGTTTACTAATTACTTTACAAGAAATGATGAAGGGTAGCTATTCAATTGGTGAGGTGGATTCTGTAACTGGTCCACTAATCGGTCGTCCAAAATCTGCAACATTCCGAACGTTGGATGTTGTCGGTTTAGATACATTTATCCATGTAGCGAAAAACGTCTATGATCAAACAACTGGTGAAGAGCAGCAAGTATTTGCAGTACCAGAATTCCTACAGAAAATGGTTACAAACGGCTGGCTAGGAGCAAAATCAGGTCAAGGGTTCTTCTTGAAGCAAGGTAAAGAAATCCTTGAAATTGATCCAGACACACTAGAATATAGCCCAGCAAAAAAATTAAAAACACCTTCTATTGAAATGGCAAAACAAACTCGTGGGTTAGCCAATAAAGTAAAAGCACTAACATATGCGAAGGATCGTACAGGAGAGTTATTATGGGGTATCTTCGCTCCAACGCTAATTTACTCTGCACAGCTACACGGTGAAATTGCTGATGATATTGTTGCGATTGACAATGCTATGAAATGGGGCTTCGGTTGGCAGCAAGGGCCATTTGAAATATGGGATGCAATTGGCGTCAAAGAGTCAGTAGCTAAAATGGAGGCTGAGGGTCGTGAGGTGCCAGCATTTGTTAAAGATATGTTAGCAAGCGGCTTTGAAACTTTTTATTCGGAAATTGACGGCGACCTAGCGTATTATAATGGCTCTGAATACGTAAAAGTACCAGTTAATGAAAAGGAAATTAACTTAAAACGCTATAAGAAAAAGCACGGTGTTATCAAATCAAATTCAGGTGCTAGCTTAATAGATTTAGGTGACGGAATTGCCTTACTTGAATTCCATTCCCAATCAAATGCAATTGGCTTAGACATTATTCAAATGATTAACTTTGCAGTCGATGAAGTAGAAGCTAACTATAAAGGCTTAGTCATCGGTAACCAAGGGAAAAACTTCTGTGTTGGTGCAAATCTAGGAATGATTTTAGTAGAAGCACAGGATGATAATATTTTTGAACTAGATTTTGTTATTAAAGCATTCCAAGATGCAATGCAAAAGATTAAATACTCTCGTAAGCCTGTTGTGGCGGCGCCTTTTGCTATGACACTTGGTGGAGGAGCAGAAGTTTGCTTACCAGCTGCACATATTCAAGCAACAATGGAAACGTATATGGGCTTAGTAGAAGTTGGCGTAGGATTAATTCCTGGCGGCGGAGGTAATAAGGCACTTTACCAAAAATTCATCAAAGGGCTACCAAATGGCGTTGAGGTAGACTATCAACATATTGCTAATAAAGTATTTGAAACAGTTGCGATGGCAAAAGTTTCGACGTCTGGCGAAGAAGCACGTGAAAATAACTTCTTAAACTTTGCTGATGGGATTTCTGTTAACCCAGATCACCAACTATATGATGCAAAACAAGCTGCACTAGCGCTTTATGAGGCAGGCTATCAACCACCTGTACCTACGAAAGTTCCTGTAGTCGGTGCATCAGGCTACGGTACGCTATTAATCGGTGCGCAAGGATTGTTTGAATCAGGCTATATTAGTGAACACGATTTAAAAATCGCTAAAAAATTAGCGTATGTCATTGCTGGTGGTAAAGTTCCGTATGGCACATTAGTAGATGAACAATACCTATTAAACCTTGAGCGTGAGGCGTTCCTAAGCTTAGTTGCAGAACCTTTATCTCAACAAAGAATGCAGCACATGCTTTTAAAGGGCAAACCACTGCGTAACTGATTTTAAGACTGAATAAACCATACTTGCACATGAAACAAAGGGGGATTAATACGATGCGTGAAGCCGTTATTGTAGCAGGAGCACGAACTCCAATTGGAAAAGCGAAGAAGGGTTCTTTAGCAACAGTTAGACCAGATGATTTTGGAGCGGTTGTTGTCAAAGAAACATTAAAAAGAGCAGGCTATGAAGGTCCGATTGACGATTTAATTTTAGGGTGTGCAATGCCTGAAGCTGAGCAAGGCATGAACGTTGCACGTAATATAGGAGCGCTAGCTGGGTTACCAGATACAACACCAGCACAAACAATTAATAGATTCTGTTCATCAGGTTTACAAGCAATTGCTTTTGCAGCAGAGCGTATTATGCTAGGACATTCTAAGGTAATTCTTGCAGGTGGAGTCGAATCTATGAGTATGGTGCCAATGGTAGGTAATACACCTCGCTTAAACCCAACATTAGCAGAAACTGCTCCTCAATATTATATGGGGATGGGGCACACAGCAGAGGAAGTGGCACGCCAATACGATGTAAGTAGAGAAGATCAGGATGCATTTGCTGTGCGTTCACATGAGCTTGCAGAAAAAGCGATTAAAGAAGGTAAGTTCAATGATGAAATCGTACCAATCGAAGTGGAGCAGCATTATGTAGATGACAACAACAAGCCACAGGTGAAAAAATTCACTTTTAGCATGGATGAAGGTGTACGTCCAGGTACATCTGTAGAAGGTTTAGCGAAGCTTCGTCCAGCCTTCCATGTTAAGGGCAGTGTTACAGCTGGTAATGCCTCTCAAACTTCGGACGGTGCAGCGGCAGTACTAGTGATGGATCGTGAGGAAGCAGAAAAGCAAGGGCTTACACCAATGGCGAAGTTTTTAGGCTTTGCAGTTGGTGGTGTACCTCCTCAGGTGATGGGTATTGGACCAATCGTGGCAGTACCTAAAGCACTTGAAATTGCAGGGTTATCAATTGATGACATTGATTTATGGGAAATTAACGAAGCATTTGCATCACAATCCTTACAAGTCGTACGTCATTTAGGCATCGACCAAAACAAAGTAAATGTTAATGGTGGAGCAATTGCCCTAGGTCACCCACTGGGTGCGACTGGTGCCATTTTAACACTAAAACTTATTCATGAATTAAAACGACAAGGTAAGAAATATGGTGTCGTGACAATGTGTATTGGCGGCGGAATGGGTGCTGCAGGAGTATTTGAACTTCTATAATTTTTGCTAGATCAGCTTGGGGTGCAGCGTTTTCGGTTGCCTCCGAACAAAGTACTCCAAGCTTTTCTATATATTGGGGATTAAAAGCTATTAAAAATAGATATATAGGGAGGAATTTAGAATGACAGAAAAAACAACAGATTTCATTAAAGGCGGCGGATTTATTATTGAAGATGTGGAATTAGATCGTGTATTTACACCAGAAGATTTCACAGATGAACATAAAATGATTGCTAAAACAACTGAAGAGTATGTAGCAAATGAAGTGTTACCAGTCGTTGAAAATTTAGAGCACCATGAATTTGAGCATTCGGTTCGTCTTCTAAAAAGTGCTGGTGAGCTCGGCTTACTAAGTGCAGATGTACCTGAAGAATATGAAGGTCTAGGATTAGACAAAGTTTCTTCTGCATTAATCGCAGAAAAAATGTCTGTTGCTGGTGGCTTCTCTATTACACATGGTGCACACGTAGGTATTGGTTCTTTACCAATCGTACTTTTCGGAAATGAAGAGCAAAAGCAAAAGTATTTACCAAAGCTTGCATCAGGTGAATTAATTGCTGCTTACGCATTAACAGAGCCAGGTTCAGGTTCTGATGCATTAGGTGCAAAAACTACTGCGAAGTTAAATGATGCAGGGACACATTATATTTTAAATGGTGAAAAGCAATGGATTACAAATGCAGGCTTTGCAGATGTATTTGTTGTCTATGCAAAAATCGATGGCGATAAATTCACGGCATTTATCGTTGAACGTGCTTTCAATGGCGTTTCTGTTGGCGCAGAAGAGAAAAAAATGGGTATCAAATCTTCATCAACACGTACATTAATCCTTGAAGATGCAGAAGTACCTGTAGAAAACCTATTAGGTGAAATAGGTCGCGGACACGTTATTGCCTTTAATATTTTAAATATCGGTCGCTATAAATTAGGTGTTGGAACAATTGGTGGCTCAAAGCGTGCATTAGAGCTAGCCATTCAATACACAAACCAACGTCAGCAGTTTAAAACGAAGCTGTCAGATTTCAATCTAACAAAAGAAAAATTATCGACAATGGCTTCACAATTATATGCGTCTGAGTCATTAAACTATCGTACAGTAGGTTTATTTGAAGACCGTTTAAGTCAGCTAAGCCCAGATGAGCAAAAGCAAGGGAAAGTTATAGCTAGTGCAATTGCTGAGTATGCAATTGAATGTTCTATTGCTAAAGTATTTGGTTCTGAGACTTTAGATTACATTGCAGATGAAGCGGTTCAATTACACGGTGGTTACGGCTTTATGGCTGAATATGAAGTAGAGCGTATTTATCGCGATTCACGTATTAACCGTATTTTTGAAGGTACTAATGAAATTAACCGCATGATTGTACCAGGTACATTTATGAAAAAGGCGTTAAAAGGTGAATTGCCATTGCTACAAGTTGCTCAAAACTTACAACAGGAGCTACTTATGCTAATGCCTGAGGATGTAGGCACAGAGCCTCTAGCACAAGAAAAATATCTTGTGAAAAATGCGAAGAAAATTGCTGTTTTAGCAGCAGGTTTAGCGGCACAACGCTACGGCGCGAAGCTTGATCAAGAGCAAGAAGTATTGGTGAATATTGCTAATATCGCAAACCAACTATTCGCAATGGAATCAGCTGTATTACGTACAGAAAAAGCAATCGCTCGTGACGGTGCTGAAAAAGCTCATCAAAAATTACTATACACTCAAATCTTCTGCCAAGAAGCGTTTGCAGAAATCGAAAAAGAAGCAAAAGATACGATTCTTGCTTCAGCAGACGGCGACGCTGCACGCATGACATTGTCTGCGCTACGTAAGTTAACTCGCAACAACCCATACAACTTAATCGCGAAGAAACGCGAAGCTTCTGTTAAATTAATTGAAGCAGAAAAATTTGTAGTTTAATATTGCAGACTAACCTAGCTATCCGAATAGAAGAGATAGCTAGGTTTTTTTGTTGGAAATAAAAGTATAGATCTTGCAAAATGAGGGGGTGATTTCCGTTCCAGGCTGGGGCTTTTGTCGCTGACGCTTCGCTTTCGCGCAGAGCAAAGTTTTCTAGGGGGGTACGAAGAGCCGCTTGGGGCAACAGGTGTTTTTTGCGCGAAAGCGAAGTGCTAACGTAGCGACAGGGGGCCATTCTGTGCGAATGCGTAGTGCAACGAAGCGACAGCAACAGCAGGATGTTGGTTTCGAAGGCGTTATCACAGGACGTGATGGTTTTAGCCAACACTTTTAAGTTTTATCTACCAACTTTTAAAATTTATCTACCAACTTTTACGTTTTATCGACCAACTTTTGAAATTTATCGACCAACTTTCACGATTTATCACCCAACTTATGAATTTTATCGACATTCACCTGCAAAAGAGCAAAAAAAGATTCATACACAAACTGTGTGTGAATCCTTTGTCGCGCAGTCTTCTCCATTCAACTAATACGCAAAGTAAGCAACCTCTGACATTTGTTTTATAGTAAAAGGGTTTCGTCTACACGAAGCGAAGCGGAGGAAGCGGCTAAACGCTAGCCCACAGGAAAGCGCCCAGCGTGGAACGAAATCAACCCCACATTTTAATATGATGAGTTTCATTTTGGCTCGTAACAGTTATGATGGTATACTACAGAAAATGAGGGATACACTGAAAATGTAGTTCCTAAAAATGATAGTAGAGGAGCCTATAAATGACGATTCAACTAATTCAATATCCGAAATGTACTACTTGTAAAAAAGCTCAGAAATGGCTAAATGATAATGGGGTATCATACGAAGAGGTACACATTGTCGAACAACCACCTACAAAGGACGAATTATCAAACTTATGGCAAGCTAGTGGACAACCTTTAAAGAAATTTTTTAATACTTCTGGTATGAAATATCGTGAGCTTGGCTTGAAAGATAAGCTCGCTGAAATGACTGAAGAGGAGCAGCTTGAACTGCTTGCATCAGATGGTATGTTGATTAAACGTCCGATTGTAACCGATGGAAAAAAAGTTACTTTAGGGTTTAAAGAATCAGATTTTGAGCAAGCTTGGAAATAACCACTTTTAACTTGTTTAAGCAGTCTCCCACCTCTATAGTTGGTGAGATGAATACGGTTATAAGTCACTTTTCAAACAACCGCTGAAAGAAGTTAAAGCCTCCGGCGGATGTCACGGAATCGGAAAGAGTTCTTTGTGCAAAAACAAAGCCGAATCCAAACACAATTATGCCGAGATATAATTGATTCTTGCTTGTTTTTATGCAAGAAGTATGGCACACTGAAAGTGAATATATTACATATTTATGGAGGGGTTTTTTGCATGAGCACACCTAAAGACTTACGTTACTCTGAAGAGCACGAATGGGTAAAAGTAGAAGATGGTAAAGTACGTATCGGTATTTCTCATTTCGCACAAGCTGAACTTGGAGATATCGTTTTCGTTGAACTTCCACAAGTTGGAGACGAAATCAAAACTGATGATCCATTCGGTAGCGTAGAATCTGTAAAAACAGTTTCTGAATTATATGCACCAATCTCAGGTACAGTAGTTGAAGTAAATGCAGATTTAGAAGATAGCCCAGAATTCGTTAATGAATCACCATATGAAAAAGCATGGATGATCGTTGTAGAGCCTGCTGATGCATCAGAAGTTGAAAAACTTATGACAGCTGAGCAATACGAAGAAATGATTGCTGAATAAGACAAGCCAATAATAGAAAAACGTCGGAAACTACCGACGTTTTTTATTATCTTCATTCATTCTTCCACTATAGTTGGTGAAGTAAATGCAAGTATATTCCCTTATCAGTAGGTGTCTAACTGTATCAACGACAAAGTTTATTGATATAATGAATATAAGGGATATGTCTAAATGGGGGTGGCGTGATGTTCGAGGGAAAATGCTTAATTGTTGAAGGCCGATCGGATAAACTTCAAATTGAACCTATTTTAAATGAAGACGTAAAAATACTTTGTACAAATGGAACAATTGGTGTGCATCAATTAGAAGAGCTACTCGATCCGTATGAGGGTTGCGAGCTTTATACATTTTTTGATGCAGATACATCGGGAAATAAGCTACGGGCATTAATGGACAGACATTATCCAGAGGCTGAGCATTTACGTACGATGCCAACATATAAGGAAGTTGAGACAACTCCGAGGAAAGTATTAGCGGCGATATTGCTTCGTGCGCATTTCTCAATCCATAATGAATATATTTTGTAAGGTTGCGTGAAAAAAGATGGAAGAATGGTCAAAAGAGCAGTGGAACGCGGTTATCCAGTCAGGTGAAAAGGCTGCTTTTTATTTATATACACCAATGTGTGGAACGTGTGCAGTTGCATCGAAAATGATGATGGTTGTTGAACAATTGCTGCCACAGCTTCAGGTCGGAAAAGCGAATATTAATTTTATAGAGCAAATAGCTTATGATAATAAAATCGAAAGTGTACCATGTTTACTCGTATGTGAAGGCGGAGAAGTAACAGAAAAGGTTTATGCCTTTCAATCCGTACCATATTTATACGAATTATTAAAAAACTAATTGACTGAATATTAATCGCGTGGTAAAGTAACAAATATATTAAAAAAACAATAAATATATCGAACTCTTATAAAGAGCGGCGGAGGGAAGTGCCCTATGAAGCCCGGCAACCATCACAATCGTGAAAAGGTGCCAAATCACCCAAAGATTTATCTTTGAAAGATGAGAGAACGGTCTAACGTATAAGCTACGTGACCCCTTCTACTTATCTATTAAGTGAAGGGGTTTTTTATATGAGAAAAGGAGAATTCGCTATGATCAATCTTCAAAATATTACGAAGAAATACAAAACCGCGAATGGCGAATTAATAGCAGTCAAAGACGTCAACCTTTCCATTAATAAAGGAGAAATTTTTGGCATTATTGGCTATAGTGGCGCTGGTAAAAGTACAATGATTCGCTTGTTAAACGGTTTAGAAAAACCTACTTCTGGTACGGTGACTGTTAACAATCAGGAATTTTCATCCATAAAGGGGCAGAAGCTCAGAGATGCTAGACAAAAGGTCAGTATGATTTTCCAACATTTCAATTTACTTTGGTCTAGAACTGTTGCGGAAAACATCGCTTTCCCACTAGAAATCGCAGGTGTTCCAAAGGCAAAACGTGAAGCACGTGTGAAAGAATTGATTACACTAGTTGGTTTGGAAGGGCGCGATAAAGCATATCCATCACAACTATCAGGGGGACAAAAGCAACGGGTAGGTATCGCTCGTGCACTTGCTAATAATCCAGAGGTATTGTTATGTGATGAGGCCACATCCGCACTCGATCCAGAGACAACGGATGCTATCCTTGATCTACTTGTCGATATTAACGAACGATTAGGTCTAACGATTGTGTTAATCACACATGAAATGCATGTTATTCGTAAAATTTGTCATCGTGTAGCGGTTATGGAAGCTGGAGAAATTGTAGAACGTGGTGAAGTATTACAAGTATTCCAAGCTCCACAAGCAGCCATTACGAAAAAATTCGTTTCTCAAATTACAGATACGAAGGAAACTCAGGAAACTGTGGCACAAATTAAAGCAAATTATCCTGAGGGACAACTTGTTAAGCTAATCTTTGTAGGAGAAAAAACAGAGCAGCCTGTCATTTCACATCTTGTGAAACAGTTTGATGTAGAAGTAAGTATTGTACATGGAAATATTTCGCAAACGAAAAATGGAGCGTACGGTACACTTATTGTGCAAATTGATGGCTCAGAGGCCAATGTTGCTGCTGCACTTAGCTACTTAAATACAGTCGAAGTACAAACGGAGGTGATTGCAAATGCTAACTAGTCTTTTTCCGAATGTCGACTGGGAAAAAATGTGGGACGCTACGTATGAAACATTGTACATGACAACAATTTCTACGGTCATCACATTTATACTTGGATTAGTGATTGGAATCTTATTATTTTTATCAAGTCCCAACCAACTATGGGCCAATAAAATTGTGAACTTTTTAACAGGATCAATCGTTAACATTTTCCGTTCGATTCCATTTATCGTTTTGATTATCTTATTAATTCCATTTACGAAATTTTTACTCGGCACGATTCGTGGCGCAGACGCGGCTTTACCAGCATTAATTATTGGAGCTGCACCATTCTATGCGCGAATGGTATTAATTGCTTTACGTGAAATTGATAAAGGTGTTATTGAAGCAGCTCGTTCAATGGGTGCCAAAACGTCAACAATTATTTGGAAAGTATTAATTCCGGAATCTTTACCAGCGCTTATTTCTGGTCTTACTGTAACGGCTGTAGCACTTGTTGGCTATACTGCAATGGCAGGTATTATCGGTGCAGGGGGTCTAGGAAACTTAGCATTCTTAGATGGTTTCCAACGTAATCGCACAGATGTAACATTAATGGCGACTATATTAATCTTAATAGTAGTATTTATTATTCAATGGATTGGCGACTTAATTACAGCCAAAACAGATAAACGCTAAAAATTGTAGTGAAGGAGCTTGCTCACAAAAAAGAGGTTATCTCGGTTTTATACCGCTAACATATAAGAAAAAAGGGAGAGTAATAAAATGAAGAAGTTATTAACAGGATTATTGTTATCTGTATTAGTACTAGCTCTAGCTGCTTGTGGTGCTGGTAAAAAAGAAGAGAAAAGCTCATCATCTGATGCTGGTGAAAGCAAAGAAAATGTAACATTAACAGTAGGTGCTTCTAATACACCACATGCTGTTATTTTGGAAAAAGCAAAACCAATTTTAGCTAAAGAAGGTATCGATCTTAAAATTGAAACATATCAAGACTATGTATTACCAAACCAACATTTAGATTCTGGTGAACTTGATGCGAACTACTTCCAACACCTACCTTTCTTAGAGCTTAGCATGAAAGAAAATGGTTATGACTTTGTAAATGCTGGTGCTATTCATATTGAACCAATCGGTATTTACTCTAAAAAATATAAATCTCTTGAGGATCTTCCAAAGGGTGCAACAATTTTACTTTCTAGCTCAGTTGCAGACCACGGTCGTATGCTTTCATTGTTAGAAGCTAAGGGCTTAATTAAATTAAAAGATGGTGTTGATAAAACAGCAGCAGAAATAAAAGATATTGCAGAAAACCCTAAAAACTTAAAATTCGATGCAAATACAGCGCCTGAAATGCTTGTACAAATGTACGAAAATAATGAAGGTGATGCAGTTCTAATCAACTCGAACTTTGCAATCGATAACGGCTTAAATCCATTGAAAGATGCAATTTCTCTTGAAGATAAAGAATCTCCTTATGTAAATATTGTCGCTGTACGTGCTGGTGATGAAACAAAACCAGAAATTAAAAAATTAGTAGAAGTATTAAAATCTAAAGAGATCCAGGACTTCATTGTTGAAGAGTGGAAAGGCTCAGTTGTACCAGTTAAATAATTAATATTTATCAAAAAGGGTATGTAAGTATGACAGCTTACATATCCTTTTTGTTTGTCGACTAAAGAATAATTGCGTATCGATTAACAAAGGTTGATGTTCAATCCGAGTTGGAGCTTGGGTGGCTCTTGGCTTCAATCTCCTCGTCAATCTCCGGGACAAATCAACAGTTTCTCATCAGGATGAGGCGACAAGCTGAATCAAAATAGTGTTTTTTGAAGTCTGAAAGGGTATGTAAGAAATACAGCTTACATACCCTTTCTTCTATTATAAAAGGGTTGTCTTTTGTCAGAAAAATATAACATTTTATCGAAAAAGGTATTATTCTGTAGTTTTTAGCAAAAATGTAATAATATTTTAAACGTAATTGATTTACCAAAAATTTTGTATAGCAATTGTTTAGTCATCTTTATTACTATTGTTGTTGTGTTTATAAATCAAAAGAATGCTATAAAAATAATGAAGGAGAATAACATGCTTCTTCCATCAACTGGGGTGAACATCAATGAATAATTTAATTATCGCAGAAGACATTATGCAGGAGCATGAGGTAAAAGGGTATTTTGAAATATTGCGTGAGAGTGTTATTCGCTCACGTTTAACAATGACTGCAGTCTTTTTTAAAGTAGCAAATTCCTCACAAGGAACTGATATAGAACGAAATCAAGTGAATCATCAAATCTCGGCTTTTCTAAAATCAAAAATACGAAAAACAGATTTACTTTTTCAACTAGCAGATGGCATGCATTGGGGAATATTTTTTCTGCAAAGTAGTGAGGTAGAGGTAAAGGCGTTTTTAAAACGGATTTTCGCAATTCTAACGCAAGAAAGGGAATATCAACGAATAGAGTTAAAAGCTTCCGTTACTGAAATAAGAAATAATAGTGTTAACTTTGAAACATTGTTAGATAAAAATAAGCTCAAACTAGCAGATGACGAACAGCCGACTTGGTCAGTAGAGCAGGTTACAGATTATCGTGTACAACCTACGGAGCAAGTAAAGGTTAGCATTATTGAACAAAATGAAATCTTTAGAAAAGTGCTAGAAACGACGCTCAAAAATTTAGACATTCCTCATTATACTTTAGACGTGTCAACCTATGAAGATGGCTATAGTTTTTTACAGTCCGATAGCTATAAAACAGGCCATGTGCATTTAGTCGTGATGAACGATATTTTACCACGTAAAAATGGCTTAGAAATTTTGCACATTTTACGAGAAATGCCGAATGAGAAAAAGTTTATTATTTATATGATGTCAGAACGAAACTCAGAGATTGCGACACTTAATGCCTATGAAGGTGGCGTCGATGAATATATCGTAAAACCGTTTAATTTACGTGTATTAGAAGCAAAAATTAAGCAGACTTTTGCGAGGTTTTGGCTATGATCAAGCTGTCGATTTCTTTGCTTTTAACGGTCAGCGGCGTTTTATTAGTAGTTTTATTTTTATTTACGATTTATATACTTGTCCAGCGCAAGCGAGAGATTCGTTTTGCTGAAGTGCGTGATGCTTTTTTACAAAACTCCGCACAGCATTGGTACAACTATTTGATTAATGATGAAATTTTCTCTGTAGTGCTTGTTCCTAGAGGAAGAGCTCAAGTTACGGCTATAGAAATAATTTTTTCATCTTATTTGAAAAATATAACGAATGAAAAAGTTGAACATAAAATAAAAGAGTTTTCTAATCTCTATTTAAAAAAGTTTTATGAAAAGGATTTATCCAGTAAACGATGGAGTATAAGGATGAATGCTTTATATCGTATTGCTGATTTCCAGATAGAAGCATTATTAGATACTTGTCTACAATTCGAGAAAACCAAAATTTCGGAAGAAGAATATTTTCAGTTGTTAAAAATTTACTCTATTTTCCAACCAGAAATGTTTATTGAAAAAATTAAAGAATCGAGTGTCAGTTATTCTGAAAGTGAATATAGAAGATTATTTGCATTGTTAGAGGATGACGTATTTATACGATTATTTGAAGACTTTAATAGCTGGACAAAAAAAATCCAGTTTGCTGCAATTGATACTGCAGCTGTCAAAAGAAATATGCAATATATTGATCAGTTAAAAAAGCTATTAACACATGAGATGCCAGAGATAAAAATAAGAGCATTAAAGGGTCTTTATGAAATTGGTGTAATTGATGAAATCGATTCTTATGTTCCGTTTGTAACATCAGATATGTGGGAAATAAGATTAATGATTGCAAAAATCTTTCAACATGTACCACTTAACTATACCTATGCTTATTTAGAACAGCTTCTTCAAGATGAAAATTGGTGGGTACGCTCACAGGCTGCTAAAACAATTGTAGAAAAAAGAGAAGGAATTGCAAAATTACAGCAATTTTTGGAGTCCTCAAATGACCCTTATGCAATTGAAATGGCACGGGAAACAATAGTCAGAAAGCGAGGGAGCAAATGAAAGTATTTTTAGATTTTTGTATGTGGTTTTTTGGTGGCTTTATTCTGTTTTATATGTTAATTGTTATTGTTTCATATTGCGCAATGTTTGTCATTGCCATGCTAGCTATGCGAAAACGCTATAAATTAGATCCCTCGGAGTATGATGATGCGCATATAGATGCCTTTTACTCCAAGCCAGTATCCTTATTAGTCCCTGCTTACAATGAAGAGATTGGTGTTGTAGACACAGTCTATTCATTGTTGAATTTACGATATCCACAAACGGAAATTATCATTATTAACGACGGGTCAACTGACTCTACACTACAAACCGTAATCGAGCATTTCCGAATGAAGCCCGTTGATAAAATTGTTCGTACAAATATCCCTACAAAACAAGTTAAACAAATTTATGAATCTGAAATCTATAAAAATTGTATTTTAGTAGATAAAGAAAATGGTGGTAAGGCAGATGCATTGAATGTTGGTATTAATGTATCTCAATATCCATACTTCTGCTCTATTGATGGTGATTCAATCTTAGATGAAAAGTCATTGCTTCGTGTGATGAAGCCGATTATTTTATCAGATGGAGAAGTGATTGCGGCAGGAGGAAATATCCGAATAGCCAATGGAGCGAAAATGCAGCTTGGTTCTGTTACTGAAACACACTTACCAAATAATCACTTAGTCATCATGCAAATAATAGAATATGCTCGAGCCTTTTTAATGGGGCGAATAGCTTTAAGTAAATACAATCTTGTGCTTATTATTTCGGGAGCATTTAGTGTGTTTTCGAAGGAATGGGCTGTAGAAGCGGGCGGTTATTCAACGGATATTATTGGAGAAGACATGGAGCTTGTCGTGAATATTCACCGTTTGATAAGAAAGAAAAAAGAAAAGAAACGAATAGAATTTGTTCCAGACCCTGTGTGCTGGACTGAAGCACCTCAGTCATTAGGAGTTTTACGAAACCAACGTAGACGCTGGCATCAAGGATTATTTGAAAGCCTATGGAAGCATAAGACGATGACGTTGAATCCTAAATATGGCTTAATAGGCTTGCTTTCATTTCCATATTTTTGGCTAGTAGAATGCCTAGGACCACTAGTTGAGCTAGGTGGTTATATTTATATCGTAGTGGCATTTTTCTTAGGAAAAATCTATTATGAAGTAGCCATAATCCTGTTACTACTTTTCGTCATTTATGGAGTAATTTTTTCAATAGCCTCAATATTATTCGAAGCATGGATCTTGAATACTTATCCGAGGCCAAGAGATTTACTACGCATGATACTATTAGCATTTACTGAAATTTTCTGGTATCGACCACTTACTCTTTTTTGGCGATGCGAGGGATTGCTTCGATTTGTGTTAAGAAGAAGCGATTGGGGTAATATGAAGCGTGTCGGCATCGGTGAAAAGGAGAAAAGTGTATGAAGCGTATATATATAGGAATTATAGTTGTTCTAATTCTAATTATCACACCTATAGCTTGGTGGTATTTAAGCGATGAAAAACCGCTCAACGTCGCGATTCTAGATAAAACGGTTCCGAATGAAACCTATCGAGAGCATTTAGGTATGAACTGGTTTTTAAACCATTATAAATACACAATCGATGATCATCCGTATGATGTACAAAAAAATTATTATGGTACGATTCCAAATGATAAAACAAAAAGAGTGTCAGAAAAAAAGTTTCCGACCGACTATAGCGATTATGATGTTATATATTTGGCAGATACGTATGGTGTTTATAAGGATGATTTAAATGAAAAAAAGCGTCTAGGTAAACGCTCAGAAAAAATTGTTGGCGGCTTAGAAATGGATGAATGGCAGTCAATAGTAAATCGTTTAGCAAGCAACAAGAAAAGTATGCTAATAGCTGAATACAATACATTTGCGTCACCAACATCAGAGGCAGTTAGAAAAGAGCTACAGGACTATTTAGGAATTTCATGGTCTGGATGGATTGGGCGTTATTTCGATGAGCTTGATTATCATAAAAATTCAGAAATCCCACAATGGGTCATCGATGAACATGGTGATAATTGGCCATACAAAGGCGGAGGCTTTCTTCTATTTAATGAAATAACAGAAAAGCTCATTGTGCTGGAAATTGACAAGCATGTAAAAACAGAAGGCATCCAGGTGCAATTTACTGAAGAAGGACAAAAATTCTTTAATACTTCTGCTCGTGCAGAGTATGACTATTGGTTTGATATTATCACACCTAAATATGCGGAGGATGCTCTCGCTAATTATAAATGGGACTTAACAAAAGAAGGGGAAAAACTATTAAAGGATAACGATATTCCACAGCAATTTGCGGCTATCGTTTCACAGGATAAACGCTACACGACAAGCTACTATTTTGCTGGAGACTTCAACGATATGTCACGGGTACCGACTCTTTACAAAATAAAGGGATTACCGACCATTTATAAATACGCTGAGAAGTATGCAGATAGTTCATTTTACTGGTCAATCTATATACCGGTCATGCATAAAATTTTTGAAACGTTTGAGCAAAAAGAAGTTCAAGAAAACGTTAATCATGCCAAATTAAATTATAACGCACGTACTAAGGGCGAGTCATTTGAAGTCTTACGTGATGGAAAATGGGAGTCATTAGTCTTTAAGGGCGTTAATATTGGTATGGGGAAACCGGGAGCATTCCCTGGCGAGGCCGCTATTACCGAAGAAGAGTACTATCGATGGTTCCGTCAAATTGGTGAGATGAATGCCAATACGATTCGTGTATATACATTACACCCGCCAGGCTTTTATCGAGCACTTGCAAAATACAATGAAGAAAATCCAGATAAGCCCCTATATGTATTGCATGGTGTATGGATTAATGAAGAAGGCTTGGTTGATTCATTAGATGCCTATGATGAAGCTACCTTGAAGGATTTTCAACTTGAAATGAAGCGCATGGTGGACGTTATCCACGGTAATACTTATGTGAAGCCAGTAGCAGGACATGCTTCAGGATTATACGATGTTGACGTTTCTAAATATGTTATTGGCTGGGTGCTTGGAATCGAATGGTATCCGCACATGGTAGTCGGTACGAACGAAAAACACGCAAATATTGGCGAATATAATGGGACGTATTTCGAAACGAAAAATGCTTCACCATTTGAGCATTGGTTAGCAGAGCAGATGGATCTTATTACTACTTATGAGAAGGATAAATATAATTGGATCCGTCCAATGAGTTTCACAAACTGGGTAACGACAGACTTACTTGACCATCCATCTGAACCTTCTGAGGATGAAGATTTAGTAGGCGTAAATCCAAATGTTATCTATACGAAGAGTGAGATGCAGGCACCAGGGCAATTTGCGTCCTATCATGTGTATCCATATTACCCTGATTTCTTTAATTTCGACCAAAAATATTTAAATTACAAAGATTTCCGGGGCAATAAAAATAGTTATGCAGGATATTTAAAAGACTTACATGAAGCTCATCGTATGCCTGTTCTTATTGCGGAATTTGGAATACCGGCAGCTCGTGGTATGACACATGAAAATGTTTACGGCTGGAATCAGGGACATATGTCCGAACAGCAGCAAGGGGAAACCCTTCAACATTTATATGAAGATATTATGCATGAAGGCTTGCTAGGAGGTCTTGTCTTTACATGGCAGGATGAGTGGTTTAAGAGGACTTGGAATACGATGGATTATGATGATCCAAATCGTCGACCGTTTTGGTCCAATGCACAAACGAATGAACAGCAATTTGGTGTACTAAGCTTTGATCGATTTAAAGTAAAAGTAGACGGCGATACAAAGGAATGGAAAGGTACACAGATGTACAATACCTCACCTTCTGACTCAACAGATTTTGCTGTCGATTATGATGAAAGATATTTGTATTTCAAAATAAAAAGTGATGTTTTAGAAAAAGCCTCACCGCGTATTTTACTTGATGTCGTACCAAACCAAGGAAATACGTCGGCAACATCAATAAAAGATATGACCTTTTCAAATGGCGTAGATTTTATGGTGGAATTAAATAAAAGTGGAGACTCTCGAGTTGTCATAGATGAATACTATGATTTCTATGATTATTTTTATGGCCATACTTTAAATATGATTCCGCCTCGAATGGGAGTTCCCACTAAAAATAGTGGTAAGTTTGCACCGATTAACTATGTGTTAAATAAACAACTATTCTTACCAGAGCAAAACATTACTACTGATTTTAGTGCATATGAAACAGGGAAGCTGCTTCAAGGGAATGCTAATCCAAAAGCAAAAGATTATAATTCGTTAGTAGACTATACATGGACGGATGAAAATGTAATTGAGCTACGGATCCCTTGGCTACTGATCCAATCAAAAGACCCAAGTCAGCGTGAGTTTATGGGTGATCTATATAAGGATGGGAAGGAAGCTTCGACGAAAGTAGAAAATATTTATATTGGTGCTGTTTTTGTAGATAAAGACGGCAAGGTTGTGAAATCTTTACCAGAGACAAAGGATCGTGTTTTACCTGCTCTCTCAGCTTATTCTTGGGAAAAATGGCAAACTCCTAAGTCTGAAGAACGTTTAAAACAATCATATTACATTTTACAAAAATTATTTAAAGATTAATCAATTATGCCTCGGCATAATTGTTGCTGTCGCTTCGCTTTCGCACAGATAAACAATGCGTCCGGAATCGGCTTTGTGCTTAGGCCTGCGAGAGGGCCGACACGATGTCGGTCATTTCGGTAATGCCACAGGACGTGGCGTTCTTACCGATGCAGGACAGTTATCCGTTATCGCATGGATGCGATGATTTTAGGCTAACATCCTATGTGAAATCCTTTCCGATTCTGTGACATCCGCTGGAGGCTTTAGGCCAACACGATGTTGGTCACTCAGTAGTTGCCACAGGGCGTGGCAACTACTGAGTTCCTCTATTTCAGCTGGTGTTGGGACAACCGTTGTAAAGTAGCTTAAATCCGCATTCATCTCATCACCTATAGAGGTGGGGGAATTTTGCTGAAAGAAGTTAAATGGAACTTAGGATAGGTGAGTTTTGCCTATTCTAAGTTTTTTTAGTTATTAGAAAATATAAAAAAATTTTACAATTCCGCCTATTCAGCGAGCTGTATATTCTCGCAACTGTTTATGTTAAATTACTTATAATACATTCGAGAGAGACAGTTGTTTTTCTAAGGAGGACAAAATCGTGAAGTTTAAATTTGGTCTATTGGCAAAAATTATTGTCGCTATTTTGTTAGCGATAATACTTGGAAACTTTATGCCAGAGCCATTTGTACGTATATTTGCAACATTTAATGGCTTATTCGGTAATTTTTTAAAATTTGTTGTACCACTTATTATTATTGCATTTATTGCTCCGGGCATTGCTCAGCTTGGGAAAGGTTCAGGGAAATTATTAGGTTTAGCAACATTCTTTGCCTATTTCTCAACAATCATTGCAGGAATATTCGCCTTTTTGGTAGCGCGAAATGTGTTGCCTAACTTCATTTCAAATGGTGATATGGAGAGCATGAAAAACCCTGAGGAATTTTTAGCACAGGCATTCTTTAAAGTTGAAATGCCTCCAGTAATGGATGTTATGTCAGCATTAATTTTTGCATTTATCGTTGGGATTGGTATGACTGCCATCAAAGGCGATGTGATGAAACGTGGTTTTGAAGAGTTTAATGTAATTATTGAAAAGTTAATTTCATTTGTGATTATTCCGCTTTTACCATTTCATATTTTCGGGATCTTCTTGAACATGACATATGGAGGACAAGTAGCAAAAATATTATCTGTCTTCGCAATTGTCTTCGCACTTATAATTGTGATGCATTGGGTAATATTGCTAGTGCAATACACTACTGCGGGAACTTTAAATAAGAAAAATCCACTTAAGTTACTCCGAACAATGCTACCTGCGTATTTTACAGCATTAGGTACGCAATCTTCAGCTGCAGCTATTCCGGTTACATTGCGACAAGCACAAAAAACAGGAGCTTCAGAAAAAGTAACGAATTTTACAATCCCGCTGTTTGCTACCATTCATTTATCAGGGAGTACCATTACAATCGTAACCTGTTCTTTAGGTGTTATGATGATGAACGGTATGGATATAGGTTTTGCACAATATATCGGCTTTATATTTATGTTAGGTATTACGATGGTTGCTGCACCAGGTGTCCCAGGTGGAGGAGTCATGGCAGCGATTGGTTTACTGCAAACAATGCTCGGCTTCGATGAAACAATGGTTGCACTAATGATAGCACTGTACTTAGCACAAGACAGCTTTGGTACAGCTACAAATGTAACTGGAGATGGAGCATTATCTATGATTGTCGATCGTTTCAACAAAGAGACTAATTCATAAACACCAAAGTGTACGGATAGAATCACTAAAGAAAAAAATCGCCTGTTATGGCGATTTTTTTTTGCTTAGGTCGTGAAATAAGGTTGTAGTTCTCTTAAAGGTTATTTAGAGAGTGCTTCTATTCAAAATGGTAAACATTAAGCGATACGGGTTTAATCTTAATTAGATAGCACACATTTTTTAAGACTACTAAAAATTTTTTGTGATAAGTGATTGAATTTTTTACTTGCTGAAATTTAATAAAATGTAGGGATATATATAAAATTTATAGTTCTAAAGAGAGGTAATGTGGGTTTATTTAGTAGACTAATTGTTGGTAAAATAGTTATTTTTTAATTTAAAAAGGAAATTGTATAGAAAATGTTAAGTTTTATTTAGTACTATATATGTATTAGAGAGATGCGTGTTTTGAATTTTAGGATAATGTTACTATTCGTTAGATGTGCGATGAGGAAATACATGTACAAAAATGAATCGTCAAAGAAAAATAATTGTAGAGATAGTCTTTGAATTAGGTTTTTAACTTCTTTCAGCAAATGTTTTCGTAGCGAAAGTGAAACGTCAGCTACAAATGTTTTCGTAGCGAAAGTGAAACGTCAGCTACAAATGTTTTCGTAGCGAAAGTGAAACGCCAGCTTCAAGTGTTTTTGTAACGACATGCAGACCTAAGCGCAAAATCGATTCTGGACGCAATTTTGCTTAGACATAATTGATAATAACTTAGACAAAGGAGGAATTTGTTTATGGGGATAAAAATTGAGTCAAGTGGATTAGCTTTATCAAAAAAAATCAAAACAAGAAGTGCAACAATTGGAATTGTTGGACTTGGTTATGTGGGGCTCCCGTTAGCCTTGGAAATCGCCAATAAAGGTTTTGCAGTAATTGGCCTCGATAAAGACAAAGAAAAAATTACTAAATTAAAAAGCGGTGATAGTTATATTGCTGATATGTCTAATGCAGTCATAGATAAAGCGGTTAATGAACAGAAATTTGAGCCGACAAATGATTTTTCTAAACTTGCACAAGTAGATATTATTATTATTTGTGTACCAACACCTACAACTGCAGATGGAACACCTAATATCTCGTATATTGTTGATGCAGCAAATGCGATCGTACAGAACGTATCCTCAAATACTTTAGTTATTCTTGAAAGTACAACTTACCCTGGAACAACAGAAGAAGTAGTTCAACCAATCTTAGAAAATGGTAACTTTGTTATTGGACAAGATCTATTTTTAGCTTATTCACCTGAACGTATCGACCCTGGAAATTTTAATTTTTCAGTTTCGAACACGCCTAAAGTAGTTGGCGGAATAACACCATCTTGTTTAGAAGTCTCTAAGCTTTTTTATGAATCAGTGATCAATACAAATGTATTTGCAGTAACAAGTCCAAAGGTTGCAGAAATGGAAAAGTTACTAGAAAACACATTTAGGCAAATTAATATTGCTCTTGTTAATGAATTAAGTCGGATTTGTCATAAGATGGAAATTGATGTGTGGGAAGTTATTGAATCAGCTTCGACAAAGCCTTATGGTTTTATGCCATTTACACCTGGCCCTGGAGTAGGTGGTCATTGTATCCCAGTGGACCCTAAATATTTATTATGGGCTGGCCAGCAACATGGTATTGCTGCAACTCTAATTGAGACCGCAGATAAAATTAATGATTCTATGCCAAGCTTTGTAGTTGCAAGACTTGAAAGTTATTTAAATGCACAAGGAAAAGGGATAAGTGATGCTGAAATTGTGGTGATTGGAGTTTCTTATAAGCCAAATATTAATGATTTTAGAGAATCACCAGCATTACGTGTCATTGACGAATTAATGGACAAGCAGTGTGGTCTAAAAGTTATTGATCCATTTATTGAAACGTTTACAGTTGGTAATTACCTGTTTAGCACAGTCTCACTTACAAAAGAAATCATTCAAAGAGCAGATGCTGTAGTCATTTTAACGAATCATACAACTATTGATTATTCATTGATTGATCAACATGCTGCTTTAATTTTTGATACACGTAATACCCATTATTTATTCGAGAATGAAAAATACTACAAATTATAGGAGGGGTTCTGTGAACGCGAGTCGACTAAAAATATGTAGTCTATTATTCATTTTGTTTTTAGCAGGATGTCAATCGTCAGCTCAAACTAATCAGGTTCAACCAATTGATTCAACAATTGAGGTAAAGGAACATGATGGGACAATGAGTGAAATTTATAGTCACGCAAGTATTCTTAGTCCGAAGGTAGCTTTAACCTTTAATGGGCTTGCAGATAATGAAACAATGCAGAAGCTATTAAAGGTATTAGATCAATGTAACATGAAGGCAACATTTTTTGTAGAAGGTACGCGAGTTGCACAAGATCCTGAGTTAGTGAAGGACATTTTAGCTAAAGGACATGAAGTAGAAAATGGTACGTTGACATTTCCTGACATGACTGATTTAAATTATGAAGAAACCTATGAAGAGATTTATTTAGCGAATCAAGTTTTTGAAGAACATCTAGGTTATACACCAAAATATGTTCGCAGTCGTTCTGGTGACTCTACTGACAATATGCGTTTAGCGACTAAAACGCTCAATATGAAGGGAGTCGTAGAATCCTCCATTAATCCGAAAGATCGAAATATGCAAAGTGCAGAAGAGATAACCGATTATATACATCGTTTTATCAACAGTGGATCAGTCATTCATTTAAACACATACATTAATCCTGCAATTATTGATGTTGTACCACTATTGTCTCAATTGGGGAAAGAACAAGGCTATGCTTTCTCTACATTAACAGACGTATTAAATGAGCAATATATAGTAAAACCTTTAGAGGAAATAGAAGGCTATGACGCTATTAAAGTGAATCCGGATTATGAAAATGTACAACCAAATTTGTACTACCGTAAAAATACTTCTAAAAAGGAAATTGCTTTAACCTTTGATGATTGGGCGAGTGAGGAGAGACTTAAAGAAATTTTAGATGTTCTTGATAAGTATAACGTTCACTCTACATTCTTTTTAATTGGCAAAGGTGTGGAAAAGGATCCGCAACTAGCGCGATTAATTGTTGAGAGAGGCCATGAGGTTGCAAGCCATTCCTACAATCACCTGGATGTTACGACAATGACACCGGAGGAACTTCAAGAGGATGTCGTGAAAGCACATAGGGCGTTAACATACGCCTTACAGGAAGAACCTTTACTGTATTTCAGACCTAATAAAGGTGCTATTAATGAAGAATCATCGAAAATTATTGCCGCAACAGGTGTCAAATCCATTGCTATGTACGATATTGCATCATTCGATTGGAATTTAGAATATACCGTTTCAGATATTTATAATCGTGTGATGAGTAGGATTGGTCCAGGAAAAGTAATTGTTATGCACATTTTAGATGGTACAAAAACAGTTGAGGCTTTACCAGTAATCATCGAAAAGCTGCAAAAAGATGGGTATAGTTTTGCGAAAATGTCGACTTGGATTGAAGAAGATTCAAATAAGAAAGTGAATTGATAATCATGAATAAGAAAAAAGAGATTTTAACGATACCGCGCTCTGATCGACGAATTTTATCGAATATTCCTGACCCGGAAAATGTACGAAATCTCGTTAATCGACGAGGTGCTTCTTATCAAAAGGAAGAAATCGATCCTACAGATGTCAATGAAATATATCGTTTACAGCTGTTAAGTTTACGCTACGAAACTAATTTTGAAGTACAAATTAAAAGAGCAAAGCAAAAGCAAAAGGTTAGTGACAAACATTATGCGGAGGATATTTCGGTTACAGGTATCCTTATATTTTCAAATAGTCCTAATAATTTTGTAATAGATGAAATTATTGCGATGAAATTCACCATACCTGGTGGTTCGATGCCAGAGGGCTATGAATCTAAGGTAAAGGTAAAAGCGAAAGTTGTTCGTCATTTTACGAAAGAAGTAGATGGTGAAACTAGATGCTATTATGCATGTGAATTTCTACAGCCGTTAAATGACTATATGACTAAAAAACGTTGGGGACTATCAATCTTTGTGGCAAGTTTATTTCTATTGATTGTTTCTCTTATTGTGGTATTAATGAGGGCTGAAAGTGTTATTTATTTCAGATTCAATAAATTCCTATATCTATATAGTATTATTGCTGCAACATTTCTTTTAAGTCGATATTTATTCGGTATTTTCTATAGGAATGTCCCGATAAACCCTAAATTTGAACCGGGCGTTTCTATTATTATTCCAGTGTTTAACGAAGAAGAGTGGATTCATAGAACAATTTTAAGCTGTATTAATCAGTATTATCCTGTAGACAAATTAGAGGTTATTGTTGTAGATGACTATTCAACAGATAGAACTGAGGAAAAAGCAAAGGAAATGATTGAACTTATTCATAGTGAGGGTGAGCGATTTAAAACAAAGAATCGCTTAAGTTTCCATAAGCTACCTCAAAATGGTGGGAAACGTGAAGCTCTAGTGGCCGGAGTGCATCTAGCCAAACACGATTTAGTCGTTTTCGTAGATTCAGATAGTTTTTTAGAACCTCATGCTATTCGAAATATCGTGCAGCCTTTCCAAGATCCTAAAATGGGCGGTGTGGCTGGAAGAACAGAGGTTGAAAATAAATTTACAAATGCTCTGACAAAATTGCAAACCGTTCGCTATTATATAGCTTTCCGAATAATGAAAGCTGCTGAGTCTTGGTTTGATACAGTAACTTGTTTATCTGGTCCATTAGCATGTTATCGAAAAGAGCTTATTTTAAAGAATGAAACAGCATGGTTAAACCAAAAATTTCTTGGACAACCCGCAACATTCGGTGATGACCGTAGTATGACAAACTATATTTTAAAAACACACCGAACGGGATATCAAGACAATGCTGTATGTTCTACAATTGTGCCATCAGATTCAAAAGTTTTTTTATCTCAACAAATGAGATGGAAACGATCATGGCTACGCGAATCGTTACGAGCATTTTTATTTATGTGGAAGAAGGAACCTTTTATGTTTCTTTTCTTCATCATCGGTTTAATAGTACCGATAGCAGCCCCTATTGTTGTTGTTTACAATCTACTTTATGTACCAATTATGCATGGCGTTTTTCCAACTACGTTTTTAATGGGCTTGTTATTGATGGCGATGCTAATGAGTTTGGCCCACCTTTTCTTTAGAAGAAGTAAGTTATGGACATTTGGAATTATCTTTGTGCTTTTCTATGAATTTATTTTGCTGTGGCAAATGCCTGTTGCATGGGTTACATTTTGGAAATCCACATGGGGTACGAGAGAAACACCTCAAGATGTTATCGCTAAAGAAAAGAAATTGGAAAAGCAAAAATTACGAAAATCCCGATTTTCGATTCTAAATAGAAAAATGGGTGAGAAGAAATGAGTGAAAAAAATGTTGTATTAAATCCAGTTAAAAAAAATCGAAGGAAAGTAATACGATCCATTGTTCAAGCGATTATCGTTATATTTTTAGCGATTATTTTAATACGTGTGGTGTTTTTAACAGAAAAAAGGGTAGAGGAAACGGCTCCTTTAAAAAATAAAGATGGTTTCATCGCATTATCTTATTTTGGTGTGAGCAGAGGTGAATCTCCCAAATACGTATCTAAAGAGAATTTAAAAAAACAACTAACATTACTTGAAAGTCAGGGTTATCAAACGATTACTCAGCAAGATATTTTAGATTTTTATCAGAAAAACAAACCATTGCCAGAAAAAGCTTTGTTTTTATCATTTGAAGATGGACGGACGGATTCTAGTATATTTGCTCAAAACATCATGGAGGATCTAAACTATAAAGCTACGATGTTTACGTACGCCAATAAAATGGATACACGGGACAACAAATTTTTAAAGCCGAAAGACTTATTGCTCATGGAGAAAAGTGGGTATTGGGAGCTGGGCTCTAATGGATACCGTCTCACTTACATTAATATTTTTAATAATAAAGGGCAGTCGTTAGGTGTAATTGATGAAAATAATGTGCCGAATAAAACGACTATCGAATATTATAATCATTATTTAATGGACTTCATTCGCAATCAATATATGATTCCAAGTGAAACGCGACAGGAAATGGAAAAACGTATTCAAAAAGATTACGAGCTAATGGAAGATATTTATGAGGAGGAATTAGGGGAAGTTCCTAAAGCTTATGCTATTATGCATGCCAACTCACTTTATAATAATATGGATTCGTTAGTTGAACGTGCTAATGATAAACAAATTAAGGATATGTTTAAAATGCATTTCAATTTGGAGCTAGGGGCATATAATGATGCGGATGCTAATCTCTACAACTTAAGTAGATTACAAGTATCGCCCTATTGGTCTACCAATCACGTGATGATGAAAATCCGTCAAGCTAGTAAGCAAAATGTAGAATTTGAAGTGGGAGATTCTAAACGAGCAAAAGAATGGTCTGTCATGAATGGTGCAGCAGAATATGAAAATAATGCGATTACTTTAACATCTGCACCTGCTAGTGAAGGTCGGCTAATATTGAAGGAAACACTTCCAGAGCAATATAATATAAACTTTGCCTTTAAAGGGAATGTCGTTGGACAACAATCTATTTATTTAAACTATGACGAAAAAAGTGATAGCTATATTCAGGTTGCATTAATCGATAATGAGATTGTTGTTTCTGAGAAATTACCAAAATCAAGCATTGTTGAGAAGGAGCGTTTCCCGTTAAATGAAATAAAGTGGAATGAAGAAGAGTATGCATTTAATAAGGCTACTGTTTACAATTATAAGGATACGCAAAAAGGCTCTAGAATTGACGAGGAAGAGTATCCACGAAACCTAACAAAAACAAGAGAATTTAACATTGCTGTTAATAAGGAAAAAATTAAGATAGATGTAGATAAGGTATTATCCAAAACAATACAAGTAAATCCTGACATTCAAGGATCACAAATTGGATTTGGTGCGATGTTCAGCAAAAAAGAAACTTCGCATGAACAGTATGCAGATGATATTTATGATACATTCATCGAAGATATTTTAATTACAGATAGTAACGATCGTACACTTTTTACTAACCAATATACGAACTTCGATAAAGTAAAGCACAAATCAATGACTTTAATTAATAACGTTGTTGATTTCTTTATTGAAACCTTCTAAAACGGGGGGAACTAAATTCAAGTGAAAAAAATTTTATTGTTTATCTGTCTAGCACTACTAATTATCACAGCCTGTAGTAATAGCAAAGAAGAACCTGTTAAGGCAAGAGAACAGTTGAAAAACAAAGAAAAGCTTCAATTATCTATTTGGTTACCTGAATGGCAAATCGAATCTGCCATCAAGGATGTGGAAAATTCAGAACAGGGCTTACAAGACATTCGCGTTTTTGGTGCTTATTTTAATGAGAATGACCAATTATTATTAACTGAAGATACGATAGAAATGTTGAAACAAACACAGCAACAATTTAATGATTCACACCAAGTGATACTTACGTTAATTAACGATACTGTTACAGATAACGCCCCTTCAATTCAGAAGGATAGCACGTTATTAAATCGATTGTTTCAAAGTGCGTCATCAAGGCAGCGACATATTGAAAATATTATACAAGTTGTTGAACAATACAATGTGAATGGTATCGAAATTGATTATGAAAAGGTTGCTAAAGAGGATCTTCCCGGATATGTCCGTTTCCTAAACGAACTTTATAAACAGCTATCAAAAAAAGGTATTTCATTACATGTCGTACTAGAGCCTAGCTTTCCGTTTGATGTTAAATTGCCAAATGGACCTAAATATACAGTGATGGCTTATAATGTGCACGGATATCATAGTGGCCCAGGTGCAAAGGCAGACTTTTCATTTTTAAATGACTTAATAAAAAAAATTAAGAAGTCCAATCAAAAACTAGCGATTGCTTTTGCAACTGGCGGATTTGAATGGGTGAATCAAGGCAAAACAGTTGCATTAACAGAGATAGAGGCAGAGGAATTACTGAACAAAACGAAAGCGGTTAAACAACGAGATAAAGCAAGTGGTGCTGTATATTTCACATATGTAGACGAACAAAAAGTGAAGCATGAAGTTTGGTATGCGGATCAGGAAACACTTGAAAAATGGACAGCACACGTACGAAAGAAACGCTACAATGAGATTGTTTTATGGCGTGCAGGAGGTCTAAGTTCGAAAACGTTACAATGGATTAACGAACAATCAGAGGAGTGATGGATTGGATTGCCAGAGAGACGGATGGAACAGTCGAAGTCGTGGATAGAAACATCAAAGCGACGGATAAAATAGCCAATCTGACGGATAGAAACACCTTAAGTCAAAAAAAATCGCCTGTTATGGCGATTTTTTTTATTGGAATTGAGAAAGACGTGAAAAGAAAGTTGTAACGAAGTCTAAAAATATTTTTTCTGATGGTGCAATCTCGCGGTTTACAGGTGAAATAATACCGACTGTTCTTGGAATTGTAGGTGATTTAATCGGTACTTTTACTGTGAAGCGGGCTGCTGAATCATACAGTGAGCTTTCTGGTAATAAGCTGACCCCGATGCCTGCAGCGACAAGGCCCTTTAGTGCATCTAAGTCTTCACCCTCAGAGATGACGTTTGGCGAGAAGCCGGCAGCTCGGCACGCATCCATGGCTACTTTATGTAATATGTATCCATCAGGGAATAATACAAATAAATCGTTACGTAAATCAGCAAGCTGAATACTTTCCCTTTTGGCTAATGGATGATTTGCTGGCAGTAATGCGGCGATATTTTCAGTAAATAATATTGTTGAATGGATCGATTCATCCTTTGGTGGAAGTGGGCCTAAAAAAGCTAAGTTTAACTCGCGATTTTTGACTGCATCGATTAAAAAACGATAGGAGCCTTGACGGAGCTGGAATTGCAAATCTGGATATTCACGCTTAAAGGCTGAAATAACAGTTGGCAATACATAGCTAGCCAAGCTCGTTGGGAAACCGATTTTTATCGTACCTTTAGCAGGATCTAAATATTCTTCAACTTGCTTTGCGGCAAAATCAATGGCTTTTAAAGCTGTAATTGTGTGCTCGAGAAATGTTTTTCCAATCGGTGTCAATTTAACATTTCGTCCTACACGTTCAAAAAGTGGTGTGCCTAATTCATCTTCTAAATTAGCAATTTGTCGGCTTATTGCAGATTGAGCAACATGAAGATGTTCGGCAGCTTCTGAAATGTGTTCACGCTCAGCAACTTCAACAAAATAACGTAATTGACGTAACTCCACTACATATCACCTCTATTAATCGAAAAATACGATTGATTATACCTCAATTATATACTATTTAAGATGAAAAATGATTGTAAATAAAACAGATGTTGAAATCAATTAAGGTTCTTCGTCATGACGTGGGGTTGATTTCCGTTCCGGATGGGCGCTTAGGAGCTGTCGCTTCGCTTTCGCACAGAGCAAAGCCTCCTGGGGGCGTCCATGAGCCACTGCACTCGCGATGTTGGCTTTAGGGTCTTGGGCCAACACGCAGTTGGTCCCGAAGGCGTTATCACAGGACGTGATGCTTTTAGCCTTCGTTCCTTTATTAATCCCCAAGGAATCGCCCGGCCTTCAATCCAATCAACTTATTTGCAGGGCATCGTTTTAATTAACTAATATCATAGCAAAATACAATTCCTATAAAATCTTATTTACAATATTCTTTCCTTTAATTGATTCCATTCTAATAAAAAAGGTTATAGTATTGATATTGTTATTTATGCATTTCTGTCACAAAACCGCTACATTTAGCGTTTTCTGTGGGGTTTTCACTATGTAGCTAGATGAAATCAATTCTCAATTATATTTATTTCATTGAAAATGAGGAAAGTTGATTCTCATTGTCAATAATGATTAACAATAATCTGAAAATGCTTACAAACTCTTTATTTTTAAGGATTGTTTCAAAGAAAAATGAAAGTGATTGAAATGGTTTGCATAGAGAACGATTTTCAGTTAAGATTAGAATGATGATAATTAAGGAATGGTACACCATTCACTGAACACACTATGGAGGTATTTTCATGTCAACTTTAGTTATTAAAGATCTTCACGTTGAAATCGACGGGAAAGAGATTTTAAAAGGCGTAAACCTTACAATTAATACAAATGAAATTCATGCAATCATGGGACCAAACGGAACTGGTAAATCAACACTAGCTTCTGCAATCATGGGTCACCCTAAATATGAAGTAACTTCTGGTACAGTAGAACTTGATGGCGAAAATGTACTTGAAATGGAAGTGGACGAGCGTGCTCAAGCAGGTTTGTTCCTAGCAATGCAATATCCTTCTGAAATCGCTGGTGTAACAAATGCTGACTTCTTACGCTCAGCTATTAATGCACGCCGTGAAGAAGGCGATGAAATTTCTCTAATGAAATTTATCCGTGAATTAGATAAAAACATGGAATTCCTTGAAATGCACGAAGATATGGCACAACGTTATTTAAATGAAGGTTTCTCTGGCGGTGAGAAAAAACGTAACGAAATTCTTCAATTAATGATGATTAAACCTACTTTCGCAATTTTAGATGAAATTGACTCTGGTCTTGATATTGACGCACTTAAAGTTGTTTCAAAAGGAATCAATGCAATGCGTGGAGAAGGATTCGGCTGCTTAATGATCACTCACTACCAACGCCTACTTAACTACATTACACCAGACCATGTACACGTAATGATGCAAGGTCGCGTTGTTAAATCAGGTGGCGAAGAATTAGCACAACGTTTAGAAGCTGAAGGCTATGACTGGATTAAAAAAGAATTAGGTATCGAAGAAGAAACTGAAGAACAAGAAGCATAAGAGGGAGGACGAACTAGCATGACAGTGGAACTTAACTTGCCTGTAACAGTACAGGACGTGCGCTCGTTCTCAGAAGCAAATGGAGAACCGGCTTGGTTTACAGAACTTCGCGCGGCAGCACTAGACAAAGTAACTGGTTTAGATTTGCCAAAACCAGATAGAACGAATATTACAAAATGGGATTTCGTGAATTTCCCAACTCACACAGTTGACAGTGAAGGATTTGCTTCACTTGATGCATTACCAGAAGAAGCAAAAGGTTTAATTGATTTTGAGGCACAAGAAAACCTTTATATTCAACGCAATAACACACCAGCATTCATTAAAACATCACAAGAACTAACTGATAAAGGTGTTATTTTTACAGATATTTTAACAGCGGTTCGTGAACATGGCGATCTTGTTAAAAAGTACTTTATGACAGAAGCTGTAAAAGTTGATGAGCATAAATTAACAGCACTTCATGCGGCACTTGTTAACGGTGGTGTGTTCGTATACGTACCTAAAAATGTCGTTATCGAACAACCGCTTCAAGTAGTATTCTTAAATGATAACGCAGAAGCTTCATTATATAACCACGTGTTAGTTGTTGCTGAAGCAAATTCAGCAGTAACGTATGTTGAAACATATATTTCAACAGTTGAAGAAGCAAAAGGTCAAGCAAATATTATTGCAGAAGTAGTAGTTCAAGACAATGCACAAGTTACTTACGGTGCGGTTGATGTGCTTGCGAAAGGATATACTACTTATGTAAATCGTCGCGCACGATTAGCTCGTGATGCGAAAGTAGATTGGGCTCTTGGCTTAATGAATGATTCAGATACTATTTCTGAAAACATTACACATCTTATCGGTGACGGTTCTCATGCTGATGCAAAAACAGTAGTTGTTGGTCGCGGTGAACAAAAACTTAACTTTACTACTGAAGTTCGTCACTGGGGTAAGAACTCAAATGGTCATATCTTAAAGCATGGTGTAATGAAAGATGCAGCACAATCAATCTTTAACGGTATTGGCTACATCGAACATGGTGCGACAAAAGCGGATGCACAGCAAGAATCACGTGTGTTAATGCTTTCTGAAAAAGCTCGTGGCGATGCAAACCCAATTCTATTGATCGATGAAGACGATGTAACAGCAGGACACGCAGCATCTGTTGGTCGAGTGGATCCACTACAACTTTACTATTTAATGAGTCGTGGTATCTCGAAAGCAGAAGCAGAGCGCCTTGTTATCCATGGATTCCTTGCGCCAGTTGTTACGCAATTACCTATCGAAGGCGTTCAAAAGCAACTGACGGAGGTTATTGAAAGGAAAGTTCGCTAATGATGAATAAAGACATTAAAAGCTATTTCCCAATTTTAGATCAGGAAGTAAACGGTCATAAGCTCGTTTACCTTGATAGCGCAGCAACTTCTCAAAAGCCTATTCAAGTGATTGAAGCAATGAAACATTATTATGAATTCGATAATTCCAATGTTCACCGTGGTGTGCATACATTAGGTAACCGTGCTACTGACAAATATGAAGGTGCACGTGAAAAGGTTCGTAATTTTATTAATGCTACATCAACACAAGAAATTATTTTTACTCGCGGTACTACAACTGCTTTAAATACAGTAGCATCAAGTTATGGTCGTGCTAATGTTGCTGAAGGTGATGAAATTGTCATTACTCACATGGAGCACCACTCTAATATCATTCCTTGGCAACAACTAGCGAAGGAAAAAAATGCAACGCTGAAATATATTGAGCTTGAAGCGGATGGCACACTTAATCTAGAAAAGGTTCGTGCGACAATTACACCTAAAACAAAAATTGTGTCGGTGTCAATGGCGTCAAACGTCCTTGGAACGATTAATCCAATTAAAGAAATCGCTCAAATCGCGCATGCTAACGGTGCTGTAATGGTAGCGGATGGTGCACAAGCAGCACCACATATGAAAATCGATGTACAGGATCTAGATGTAGATTTCTTAGGATTCTCTGGGCATAAAATGTGCGGTCCAACTGGAATAGGTGTACTATATGGTAAAAAGGAACACCTTGAAAAGATGGAGCCAATTGAATTTGGTGGCGAAATGATTGACTTTGTTGGACTTTATGATTCAACGTGGAAGGAATTGCCGTGGAAATTTGAAGGTGGAACTCCTATTATTGCAGGTGCAGTAGGTTTAGGAGCCGCTATTGATTTCTTAACTGAAATTGGGCTAGATAACATTGCGGAGCATGAGCATAAGCTTGCTGGCTACGCGATGGATCAGCTTGAAACAATTGACGGACTTAAAATTTTCGGCCCGCGTGACCCAATGAAGCGTTGTGGCCTTGTAACGTTTAACCTAGACGATGTACATCCACATGATGTGGCAACGGTTCTTGATATGAATGGTATTGCTGTTCGTGCAGGACACCATTGCGCACAGCCACTAATGAAATGTCTTCAACAAGTAGCGACAGCGCGTGCAAGCTTCTATCTGTATAACACAGAAGAAGATATTGACCGCCTAGTTGCAGGGTTACGTTCTGCGAAGGAGTATTTTGGCGATGTCTTTTAATAATTTAGATCAACTATATCGTTCAGTCATTATGGATCACTATAAAAATCCTCGTAATAAAGGATCTATTGAAGAAGATGCTGTTACGATCGATATGAACAATCCGACTTGTGGAGACCGTATTCACTTAACGCTAAAAGTGACTGACGGTATTGTAGAAGATGCGAAGTTTGACGGTGAGGGCTGTTCAATTTCCATGTCTTCTGCTTCTATGATGACGCAGATCATTAAAGGGAAAAAAGTTGAGGAAGCTTTAGAGCTTGCTGAAATTTTCTCTAAAATGATGATGGGCGAAGAATATAGCGAGAAATATGACCTTGAGGATGTTGAGGCACTACAAGGTGTTTCTCAATTCCCTGCACGTATTAAATGTGCGACATTAGCTTGGAAAGCAATGGAAAAAGGTGTAAAGGAATAATATCTAAATTTGAGTGAAAGTCACTATAGGTGCTTTCACTCAAAATAAGATACCGAGCTTTAAACAAAATAACAATAATGCATGAACGGAGGAGAAACGATGGCTAAAAAAATGCCTGATATTGGCGATTACAAATACGGATTCCATGACAAGGACGTATCAATTTTCCGTTCAAAACGTGGTTTAACTGAAGAAATCGTCCGTGAAATTTCAACTATGAAACAAGAGCCAGAGTGGATGCTTGAATACCGCTTAAAAGCACTTGAAACTTTCTATACAAAACCAATGCCGCAATGGGGTGGCGACCTAGGAGATTTAGATTTTGATGAAATTACGTATTACGTAAAACCATCAGAAGCTACACAAAAATCTTGGGATGAAGTACCTGATGAAATCAAAGCTACTTTTGATAAATTAGGTATTCCAGAAGCAGAGCAAAAATACCTTGCGGGTGTATCTGCTCAGTACGAATCTGAGGTTGTTTATCACAACATGAAACAAGACCTTGAAGACCTTGGAATTGTGTTCAAAGATACTGACTCAGCTTTACGTGAAAACGAAGATATTTTCAAACAATACTGGGGCAAAGTAATTCCTTACACTGACAACAAATTCGCTGCACTAAACTCAGCTGTTTGGTCAGGTGGATCTTTCATCTATGTACCACCAGGTGTAAAAGTGGAAACGCCATTACAAGCATACTTCCGTATTAACTCTGAAAACATGGGTCAATTCGAACGTACGTTAATTATTGTAGATGAAGGCGCTCACGTACACTACGTTGAAGGTTGTACAGCTCCTGTTTATACTACAAACTCTTTACACTCAGCAGTAGTAGAAATTGTTGTACGTAAAGATGCATACTGCCGTTATACAACGATTCAAAACTGGGCAAACAACGTTTACAACTTAGTAACAAAACGTACAGTTGTTGAAGAAAACGGTACAATGGAATGGATCGACGGTAATATTGGTTCTAAGTTAACAATGAAATACCCAGCTTGTATCCTTAAAGGTGAAGGCGCTCGTGGTATGACATTATCTATCGCATTAGCAGGTAAAGGCCAACACCAACACGCAGGTGCGAAAATGATTCATATGGCACCTAACACATCTTCAACAATCGTTTCTAAATCGATTGCTAAACAAGGTGGTAAGGTAACGTATATGGGTCAAGTTCGTTTCGGCCCTAAAGCAAGTGGTGCACGTGCTAACATCGAATGTGATACGTTAATCATGGACAACCAATCTACTTCAGATACAATTCCATACAACGAAATCTTAAATGATAACGTTTCTTTAGAGCATGAAGCGAAAGTTTCTAAAGTATCAGAGGAACAATTATTCTACTTAATGTCTCGTGGTATTTCTGAAGAAGAAGCGACAGAAATGATCGTAATGGGCTTCATCGAGCCATTCACAAAAGAATTACCAATGGAGTACGCAGTAGAAATGAACCGCCTTATCAAATTCGAGATGGAAGGTTCAATCGGTTAATACGCTGATAATCTTAGGTAAATAAGGATTTTGCGCTAATGCAAAAAACCTTATTTCCCACAAATTCCTTATAAAAAATCGAGTGCATTGCACTCGATTTTTTTTATACAGATGTTGTTTTAATAGCTTATCGACCTATTTTACGCGGAATAAATACTTGTGGAGAAGATCATTAAATAGACAAATTTTAATTTGGATATTTCATGAACGCTTTATCAAAATACATAGCTATTTCAAGTAAAAAGGTACAAAATTATAAGATAATTATTATGTTTAGAGCTATTAATATACATCTTTTGCGAGAAAAAATAACAATGTGATGAGACTTTTATCACGTTTATACATAGTTTGCTTAATTTTTAATCCATAGCTATCATACGAGTAGAAATACATTTTCAATGATAAGGAGACTACTTATATGAATACTAAATTTACAAAATTAAGTAAAAGTAAAAAGGGACTAAGTGCGGCAATATTAGCAGCCGGAATCATGGGGATTGCAATGGCACCAAATGCATCTGCACATGGGTTTGTAGAAAAACCAGCTAGCCGTGCTGCTTTATGTAGCCAAAGTTATGGCGCGCTTAACTTGAGTTGCGGAAGGGTTATGTATGAGCCACAGAGCTTAGAGGCCAAAAAAGGATTTCCACAAGGTGGACCAGCTGATGGTAAAATTGCATCTGCAGGAGGTCAGTTTGATGGCATCCTAGATCAACAATCCGTAAATCGCTGGTTTAAGAATACGATTACCGGTGGACCGAATACCTTTACATGGAAGTACACTGCGCCACATTTAACAAGTAAATGGCACTATTATATTACGAAAAAGGGATGGGATCCTAATAAGCCGTTAACTCGTGCAGATTTTGAACCAATTGGAACTGTTGAACATAACGGTACTGAAGCATCAACTAATTTAACTCATACAATTAACGTACCAACTGATCGTAGTGGCTACCACGTTATTTTAGCTGTTTGGGATGTAGCGAATACTGCAAATGCTTTCTATAATGTAATTGATGTTAATTTAGTGAATAATGTGGATGTAGATAAGGAAGCTCCAACTCAGCCAAATGGATTGCAGGCAACGAAAGTTACTTCTAACAGTGTCGAGCTAAAATGGAAATCTTCTACAGACAATGTGGGTGTAAAAGAATATCAAGTATTCCGTGATGGTAAAGCAATTGGAACTGTACCGGGTACAACATTCACAGATAAAAATTTAAAAGCGAATACAAAATATACATATACAATAAATGCAGTGGATGCAGCTGGAAATGTTTCTAAAGAAAGTGAGTCTATATCAATAGAGACAATGAATGCAGTTCCAGACACAGAAGCACCAACGCAACCAACTTCACTTCACACGATGGGAGTAACAGCTACAAGTGTAGACTTAATGTGGGGTGCCTCAGAGGATAATGTGGCAGTTGACCATTATGTTATATATCGAGGGACACAAGTAGGTCAAATGTCGGTAGTTGGAACATCGAAAACTACATCTTTTATGGACATGAATCTACAATCAAATACAACATATAAGTATGCAGTCACTGCCGTCGATACAGCTGGAAATGAATCTAACAAAAGTTCCGTTTTCACTGTGACTACAAAAGAGCAAGGAGCGTCTTATGAGCAATGGAGTCCAAATAAGGCGTACACAAAAGGCGATAAAGTAGAGCATCAAGGTAAAATTTATGAAGCTGTGCAAAGCTATCAAGGATATGGAGATCCAAATTGGATTTTCGCATTGTCTTTATGGAAAGAAATTAAATAAAAAATATAGCTTTTATAAAGATAAAATTTGCGTAGACTCTTGTGGAAAAGCAAGAGTAAGGAGCATTTGATTGAAGGAGACGAACTTAGAAAATCGTCTCCTTCTTTTGTTTTTCAAGGTAAGTACCTAATGTTGTTTGGGTGGTTCAAAGAGTCTTTATAAAGTTGTGTAAAAAAGGTTGGAAAATTATCAGTAGGAATATTAAATGCCATAAACGATTCATACATAGAAATATTGTCTTTTTCCCTACGACTCCTAGTCGCATAAGCTATTTTATTGTTTTCTAAGTTAGTTACGTATAACTGCGATTCATCATTAGAGAACGGTACCCAATTATGTCCGAAAAACGGCAATAAAGCATTTATATGCCCAAATGTATTATTAATAAAGTTAAAGTTTCCTAGAAAATTATCAAAAATTGATTGATTCAAGTTTTCATCCAACATTTGAGAGGATGTTAATGCAGGAGGATGCAAGAGATCTTGTTGGCCGTAATTTTGAGTTTGCTTATTTATTTGTGTTATGTCGGGGCTTTTTGAAAAAAAAAATAAAAACCATACAGCGTGATTTTGCTCGTCCGCTGCTGCACGTCGAAATCTTTCTTTAATCATCAGATCATTTGCTTTATCTGCTATATCTAAATAAGAATCGACAGCTTCTTGTTCATCTTTAAAAGCAAATTCGATTCCGGCCCTATAATTGTCAGGACATTCCTCAATTATTTGATAAGAAGGTTTACTTCCTGTTAAATGCGAATAAATTTTGCTAAATTCCTCAAGATGGCGTATTTCATCCTTTTGAATCTCAAGTATTCTATTCTTTTCATCCTCTGTAGGTGCCATCTTTGCTAACTTCTCATAACAAGTAACAGCACTATACTCAGCATTAATTGCCTTTTGAATATCATTTACAAGTTGAGTATCATTTAGCATAGGGTAAGTACTATTATGCTGTGGGGCATAATGATAAAAGTATTGATTTGGATACATCATTGTCCTCCTTTTGTTTAACTTCTTTCAGCGGGTGTCCAAACATCTGCTGCTGACGCTACACTTTCGCACAGAAAACATCTGCCGCTGCGCTACGTTAGCACTTCGCTTTCGCGCAAAAAACATCTACAGGCCTAAGCACAAAGCTGATTCCGGATAGAATTTTGCCGAGTCATAATTGATCCATCAACTTATCTTATGCTTTGTGTATAGGTAATTGTGCAAAGTCGTTTTTATTAAACAGTTGACTTATTTTCTTGTTGTAACTATAATGGTTACAGCTGGAGGTGATGAAGATTAAAATTAGCAGTCGTTTTACAATCGCTGTTCATATTTTATCAATCATCAAACAAAATCCATCGACCATTTGCACATCAGAATTTATGGCGGAAAGCGTAAATACAAATCCAGTAGTGATTAGGAAAATATTATCCTATCTTAAAAAGGCAGGTATAGTGCAAGTGCGCCGGGGAACAGGTGGAGCTTCTTTAGTCAAAAATCTAGATGCTATCACTTTGCTAGAGGTTTTTCGTTCAGTAGAAGTTGTAGAAGAAGATAAGTTATTTCATCTACATGAAAATCCAAATCCTGATTGTCCTATTGGTGCAAATATACAGGCTGTGTTAGAGCTAATTTTAGTGCAGGCACAAGAAGCGATGGAGCAAGTATTAGCCAACATTACTATGGAACAAGTGATTACATCTTTAATCCAAGAAATTCAACAATCACAATAAGTGCATGCATTCTTTTCGAATGCATTATTTTTTAACTTAGTTGTAACTAAAATGGTTACAACTGAAAAAGAAAGGAAGGTTTTATTGGGTGACTCTTAAAATAAAAGCATATTCGGATTTTATTTGTCCTTTCTGTTTTTTAGGGAAATGGCCATTAGATGAAATTGCAAAAGAAAAGGATATTGAAATAGAGTGGATGCCATTTGAATTAAGGCCAAAACCATATCCAAAAATCGATCCTTGGAAAGAGCCTGCTAAATTAGGGTCGTGGGATTCCTATATTCTCCCTACGGCCAAAAAGCTAGGGATTGATATGCGATTACCACGAGTATCTCCACATCCTTATACAAATTTAGCTTTTGAAGGATATCATTTCGCTAAAGTATATGGAAAAGGAAATGAATTTCATCATAGAGTTTTCACAGCGTTTTTCCAAGAGGAACAAAATATTGAGGATGTAGAAGTGTTAACTCAATTAGCGAATGAGGTAGGTTTGCAAAAAGAAGAATTCAAAGAGGCTTTGCTTTCAGGTAAATATCGTGAAGTACATCAAGATGCTTTAAAGCATGCATATGAAGAAGCAAATATTACGGCTGTTCCTACACTAATTATTGGTGATGAAATAATTCAAGGATTAGCTAGTAAAGAAAGAATAGCACAAGTCATCGATCAGCAATTAAAAAAATAGGTAATGTAAGGTAGCTTATAAAATAAAGCTGCATGTAAAAGTCTATAAAAAATTTGATTAAAATTTGGAGGAAATACAAATGTCAGTAACAACAACAAATTTAAAAGAAGCAATTATTAATCGTCGTTCAATCCGTAAAGTGAAAAAGAACGAAGCGATTACAAAAGAAAAAATTGAAGAACTATTAAAAATTAGTGTACATGCACCATCTTCATTTAATATGCAAAGTGGACGACTAGTAGTTTTAATGGATAACGAGCACGAAAAGTTTTGGGATATTGTCAAAGAAACATTACGTGCACGAGTTCCAGCAGAAAATTTCGCTGCAACAGAAGAGCGTTTACAAGGCTTTAAAGATGGTGTAGGAACAATCTTATTCTTTGAAAACCAAGCAACAATCCAACAAATGCAAGAAAACGCACCTTCTTATAAAGAGCAATTCCCATTCTGGTCACATCAAGGAAATGCTATGCTACAATACGCAACATGGATGTCTTTAACTACTGAAGGAATTGGTGCATCTATTCAGCACTATAATCCAATTATTGATGAGGAAGTTAAACAAACTTGGAATATCCCTGCAGAATGGAGCCTAGTAGCTCAAATGCCATTCGGTGAACCAAATGAGCAACCAGGAGAAAAAACGTCATTACCTTTTGAAGATGTAGTGAAATTTTATTAACTAAAGCCTAATTACAATATGCCCCGTTAAGTGACACGTTCACTTAACGGGGTTTTAACATATTAATTAAATGAAAATTTGTATCCTACATAGATGAAAACATCGGTAAATCCTACATTTTCTTCTACAGCGATGGAGTGCTTGTTGGAATCCATACAATCCCAATATGGGGTCGAACCTTGCGCTAAACAATCTTTTACAAAATAGTGAGCTAACTTTTGGGCTAATTTATTTCCTAGGTGAGCTTCTAATGTTTCAATGTCAATGCAGTGCCCCATGCTATGAAGAGGTAATCCTTTGTTTTATTATATAGGAAAATGATGGAAACATCTATCTTTGCCGCCCTAAATTATGAGGTGTGTTTTTTACGATACGTTCATATTTCATTAGAAAGTGTATGCTATGATAAATGTACATGGAGGAGGGGGTCACATGATTATAGTTGGATTAACTGGTTGGGGTGATCATCCTTCGCTTTATAGTGAAGTGACTGCCGCAAAGGACAAATTATTCGATTATACAGGTCATTTTTTAACGGTTGAAGTAGATACTTCTTTTTATGCCATACCTTCTAAAGAGAATGTACGAAAATGGTGTGAGGATACTCCCGAAAATTTCCGTTTTGTTGTGAAGGCCTATCAGGGAATGACTGGTCATTTACGTGGAGACATACCGTATGAGTCGAAGAATGACATGTTTAATGCCTTTATCGAATGTGCCAATGAATTTAAACGCCATGGGAAGCTGGCGATGGTACTAGCACAGTTCCCACCATGGTTTGATTGTCAGACTAAGAATGTGCAATATTTATTGTATATTAGGCAGCAGCTCAAAGACTTTGACGTAGCTATTGAGTTCCGCAATCGAACATGGTATGCGGACAATGTCGTACAGCAAACAATGGATTTTTTACGAGAGCATCAATTTATTCATACGATTTGTGATGAACCACAGGCTGGTGTAGGTTCTGTACCATTTTATCCTACGGTTACAGCGACTAAGGCACTTGTACGTATTCATGGACGTAACATTCATGGGTGGCGCAATACTGGTAATGCCGAAAACTGGCGGAAGGTTCGCTTTTTATATGATTATAATAGTGAAGAATTGCAACAGCTTGGACAGCATTTAAAACATCTCCAATCAGAAGTACAGGATCTGTATGTATTATTTAATAATAATTCAGGACTTCATGCTGCGAAAAATGCAAAGGAATTACAAGGTATTTTAGCGATTAGAGATGTAGGGTTAGCGCCTAAACAATTAAATATGTTTGAAGGGGAACTATAATGGAATTTTTTGTTTTAGTTATTATTGCATTATTATCTGGGGTAATTGGCTCGTTGGTTGGGCTTGGTGGAGGAATTATTCTAGTCCCAGCAACATTATACGTTGGGTTAAATTTAGGGATGATTCCGGATATAACTCCTCAAAAAGTGGTTGGTTTATCTGTAGTCATGATGATTTTCACTGGACTTGCCTCTACGTTAAGCTATATGAAATCTAAAACAGTTGATTATAAAAGCGGTTGGATTTTTTTTATAGGAAGTATTCCTGGAACAATGCTAGGTGCATGGGTAAATAAAGGGCTAGATTTACCATCTTTTAATTTGTATTTTGGTATTTTACTAATCATTTTGGCGACGATTTTACTTGTAAGAGATAGATTGAAACCTGTAGAATGGTTTGTAAAAAACGGTATGCAACGGGAATTCGAAGATAAAGAAGGAAATACCTTTGTATATGGGTATCCAATTTGGTTTGCCATTGTATTAACATTTGGGATAGGCTTTGCCTCTGGATTATTTGGTATCGGCGGAGGCTCGATGATCGTGCCTGCCATGATTCTTTTATTTTTATTCCCTCCGCATGTTGCAGTGGCAACATCGATGTTCATGGTATTTCTATCGTCGATTGTTAATTCAGCGAGTCATATTTATTTAGGACATGTGCCATGGCTCTATACGATTCCTGTTATTCCAGGTGCTTATATTGGAGCAAAGCTTGGGGCAGCATTAAATAAAAGAATTAAATCAGATACTCTTGTAGTAGCACTTCGAGTTATTTTATTATTATTAGGGATTCGTTCTATTATCGAAGCTTTATTGTAATATTGATTTAAAGCAAGTCTACTACAGACATAGAAGCTATTTTAAAGAAGAGGTGGCTTAATTGCTGGAAAAAATCCATATTTTTCACACGAATGATTTGCACAGTCATTTTAAGTATTGGCCACGAATGCAAAGCTATGTGAGAGAAATTCGTACTAAGCTTGCAACCATGGGAGAAACAAGCTATTTATTTGATGTCGGCGATCATTTGGATCGTTCAAATATTTATACAGAAGCAACAGTCGGAAAGGGTAATGTGAAGTTTTTGAATGAAGCTGGTTACGACGTGGTAACAATCGGTAATAACGAAGGCATAACATTGTCCCATAAGGAGCTTTATCATTTGTATGATGAAGCAGCTTTTGACGTAGTAGTTGCTAATGTAAATGCCTCACAAGGACCAAATCCAGCGTGGATGAAGCCGTATGTTGTATTAACTACTGCTTATGGCACAAAGGTTGCAGTGATTGCAGCAACGGCTATGTTTGAAATTTATTATAAGGAATTAGACTGGGAGATAGATGAGGCACGAAGCACACTCATTCGCTTAGCGCTCCAGCTTCGTGAAGAAGTGGATATTATTGTTTGTTTGTCACATTTAGGGATAACAGAGGATGAGCTTTTAGCTGAGGAATGCCCAGAAATAGATGTTATATTCGGCTCACATACACATCATGTTCTCCCTAATGGAAAGTTAATTAATGGCGTTTTATTAACGGGTGGAGGAAAATTTGGACAATATACTGGCCATCTTGTATTAGAATATGATACAAAATCTAGGGGAATTGTTGAAAAAAAGGATAAATTAATTCATAATAAAGATTTGCCTACGATTAAAAATGAATATGAAATCGTTCAATCTTTAGAAAAAGAAGGCAAACGATTACTTGATATTCCAGTATTCACTACGGAAAAATCGTACAATAAGGAATGGTTCCATTATTCACAATTATCCGATTTGTTTGCACGTGCCATTTTAGAGAAAAGTGGAGCGGATTGTGCGTTATTTAATGCAGGTATTTTTTTAGATGGTTTACCTAGAGGAACAGTGACAGCACTTGATTTGCATAGAATTTTCCCACATCCTATAAATTTATGTACGATTGAATTATCAGTTGCTGAAATGAAAGAAATTTTTCAGCAATCTAAAAATGAAGAATGGCCTTATATTGAGCTAAAAGGATTAGGGTTTAGAGGCGTTATTTTTGGGAAGATGTTAACTTATGGCTTTTCTATGAATGAAGATCGCCAATTACTGATCAATGGGAAGCTTGCAGATAATGATAGAATTTATAAATTAGTAACACTTGATTTGTTTACGTTCGGCTATTTTTATCCAAGCTTTAAATATGCTAAGAAAAAATATATTCTACCAGAATTTTTACGAAACATTATGATAGATTATGGGCAAAGATTCTTTAAGTAATAGTAGATAAAACGCTTTTAGAATGGATTGGGGAAAAGGTCATGCGATTAATTTCAATCGATGTATTAAAAGAAGGAATGGTATTAGCAAGAACCATTTGGAATGAGGCGGGACACCCTCTTTTAAAGAAAGATGTTGTCATTAATGAACGTATCATACAAAGACTTCAACAATTAAATATGCATTATTTATATATTGACGATAAAATTTCTAAGGGTATTGAGGTACAGGAAACAGTTCCAACTGTTATTCGAAATAAAGCAATTTCAACCATTAAAGATTCTTTCCAATCAATCGATGGTTTAAATCCAGTAAATGCCTCTTATGTGCTTGACCAACAATCAAAAGCAATTGTCTCAATTGTAGATGAATTACTGTTGGCAGTTAGTGGTAATGATGAAATTTTAACAATACTAACAGATGCGTATTTATTTGATGAATATTTATATCAACACTCATTTCAAGTCACACTTTACTCGATAGCGATTGCTAAGGAGCTTGGATATTCAGCCGAGGATTTACGTTTAATTGCAATTGGTGCATTATTACATGACATAGGAAAGCTTATGGTACCAAAAGAAATTCTGACTAAGCCTGATCGCCTATCGTGTGAGGAATTTGAAATGATGAAGCAGCATACTCGATATGGTTTTGATTTGTTACGTAATTTACATTCCATATCATTGATTGTTGCACACTGTGCCTTCCAACATCATGAACGGATTGATGGGAGTGGCTATCCACGGGGCTTAGTTGATTTTGAAATCCATCCGTTTGCCAAAATTATTGGTGTAGCAGACGTCTTTGATGCAGTGACTACAAGTCGTGTATATCGTGAAAAAATGCTACCTTCTCAGGGCCTAGCAATTTTAGAAGCAGGAGCTGGAACTATATACGATGCACGTATTGTGAATGCATTGAAAAGGTCTGTTGTCCATTATCCTAACGGTGTTATTTTAAAATTATCGGATGGTCGTCGGGGTATTGTATCAAGACAAAATACATTGAATGCCGCATCTCCGTGGCTTCGTATTTTTGAAGAGCAAAATCAAATATTAACAGCTACATATGAAATTAATTTAGTGGAATACCCTAACATAACAATTGAAAGCATAGAAGTGGATTATGTTGCACCATCGAAAATAGAATAAAAATCTCCTCCTGTTCATACTTTATGAAACAGGAGGAGATTTTTTGTTTTTCCCTCGAAAAAGGATGAAATTACGATCATATAGTAATCATGGCAACTATAGAAAAAAGGGAAGTCGGTTGAATCGATTAACCTTATTAGTTGCAGGCACTATTATCGGTGTTTTTTTATTTATTTATTATTTAAATGTGCAGCTTATGCCGACATACTTAGAATATGCTGAAGTACAAACGGGTAAGATTGCATCTTCCGTTGTGAGTAAAGCGATTGATTCTCGTACATCAAGTGTTATGGATGTTAATGATATTCTTGTAGAAGTATCCCCTAACAACCAAGCTGATTTGAAGATTAATACAGAAACGATTAATCGAGTTCGAACAGAAACGGTCAATCAAGTAAAAGTGTATTTAGAGCAGGCGGAGCAAGGGGAGCTGTCACATTTACCAAATCTTGATAATGTAGAATATGATTTTAATAAGATAAATGAAGGCAACGGGGTCGTTTTTTATGTACCTATCAGTCAGGCGGCCAATATGCCTATACTTGGGAACTTAGGGCCTAAAATTCCGATACGTTTTCATGTAATTGGCAATGTGCATAGTGAAGTTACTTCTTCAATAACTGAATATGGTATTAATAGCGCTTATGTAGAGGTAGGTATTCATATAGAGGTAAATGTCCAAATTATTGTCCCGTTTGCTAGTAAAACTACAACAGTTACTCAGGATATTCCAGTGGCGATGGGCTTAGTAAGGGGAAAAGTCCCAGATTTTTATTCAAATGGTAGTTCAGAGGTTCCTTCAATTCAAGTACCTGTCTCTCCTAAAAAGTAGAAATGTTTGCCTTCTTTCGGCGGACGCAATTTTGCCGAGGTAAAATTGATTATGATAGTTGTTGGAGTTCATTTATTATGTTACATTGACATCAGTGAAGATAGTAATATAAAAACTGCACATATTTGATAGGGGCGATATCCGTATGACATCTTGTAAACCTACAAGCAATGGAAAAGAAGAATATTTAAGAAAACCAGATTGGCTAAAAATTAAATTAAACACAAATGATGAATATAAAGGGCTAAAGAAGCTCATGCGTGAAAAAAATCTGCATACAGTATGTGAGGAAGCGCGCTGTCCTAATATTCATGAATGCTGGGGTGAACGACGTACAGCAACAATGATGATCCTTGGATCTGTTTGTACTCGTGCTTGCCGTTTCTGTGCTGTTAAAACAGGCTTACCAAATGAATTAGACCTAGCTGAGCCAGAACGAGTAGCAGATTCTGTAGCTATTATGAACTTAAAGCACGTTGTTATTACAATGGTAGCGCGTGATGACTTAAAGGATGGCGGTGCGCAAGTTTTAGCTGAAACAGTACGTGCGATTCGTCGTAAAAGTCCGTTTACATCGATTGAAGTTTTACCGTCCGATTTAGGTGGTTTGCAAGAGAATCTTCAAATTTTAATGGATTCGAAGCCAGATATTTTAAATCATAATATTGAAACAGTGCGTCGCTTAACGCCAAGAGTCCGTGCACGTGCAAAGTATGAGCGTTCATTAGAGTTTCTTCGTTTGGCAAAAGAAATGCAGCCAGACATCCCTACAAAGTCATCTTTAATGATAGGCTTAGGTGAAACGGAAGAAGAAATTTTAGAAGTAATGGACGATTTACGAGCAAACGACGTAGATATTATGACAATTGGTCAATACTTACAGCCAACGAAAAAGCATTTGCCTGTTAAAAAGTATTATTCTCCAATAGAGTTTGGGAAACTGCGTAAAATCGCAATGGAAAAAGGATTTAAGCATTGTGAAGCAGGCCCACTTGTACGTAGTAGCTATCACGCTGATGAACAAGTTAACGAAGCAACAAAAGAACGTCAACTACAAGCAGAACAGTAAAAACAAATGTTGAAATAGAAGGCGGTGCCACTTTGATCAATATTGAAGGATATGAATACGAACTTATTGAAGATTACAAAGAGGCTTTTCAAGAAGAAGTGTTCAAGGAACGATACTCAGATATTTTAGCTAGATATGATTATATTGTGGGCGACTGGGGCTATAGTCAATTACGCTTAAAAGGCTTTTTTGACGATAAAAATCAGAAAGCCACTTTCGATACGAAGATTAGTACACTACAAGATTACTTATACGAGTATTGTAATTTTGGCTGTGCATATTTCGTCTTGCACAAAACGAGTAAATCTACTCAACAGCCAGAAGCTGTAGTAAGTGAAGATCATGAAGTGACAAAGATTGTTGAGAATGCACAAATAACAGAATAAAATTTTAAAACCTGATGCGAAATCTGCATCAGGTTTTTACTTTGCGGTAATAGGTTTTTTTTATTTGGTAATAATAAAAAGTGAATGCAAAAATTGCTTTATTTTTAACTTTTCACCAAAGCGTGTATATGCAATATATAAGTTGATTGGAGTGGAGGCTGGGCGACTCCTTGGGGTAGCGAATAGAGGAACGAAGGCTAAAGCCATCACATCCTGTGATAACGCCTTCGTGACCAACATCGGTGCCGCTGCCGCTTCGCTTTCGCGCAATAAACATCTGTTGGCCCGAGACCCTGCAGCGAAGCGGATGTTTTCTGTGCGAAAGCGAAGCGACAGCAACAACAAAAGCGGCTCATCGGACGCCCCCAGGAAGCTTTGCTCTGTGCGAAAGCGTAGTGCTAACGTAGCTGCAGCAACAAATGTTTTATCTGCGCGAAAGCGAAGCGGCAGCGATAAAAGCGCCCAGCCGGAACGGAAATCAACCTCACGCTATGGTGAGGAACCTGCATTTTTGACTTTTAAACCAATCTACTTATTTTATATTAAAGGTGTGTGTTGTTTAGATGAAAAAAGCTGTATTTTTGGATCGTGATGGGGTCATCAATGAAGTATTAACGGATCGGGTTAAATTTGTAAATAAACCAAAGGATTTTTATTTTCTGCCACATGTTCCGAAAGCTATAAAAAAATTGAATAAATACTTCGACTATATTTTTGTAGTAACCAATCAAGGTGGAGTTGGATTAGGGTTTATGAAAGAAACGCAGCTACAAAAAATACATGAACATATGGTAAAAGAATTGAAGAAGGAAGGGGCCACAATTCACGAAGTCGTATATTGTCCTCATAAACCCAAATCGGGCTGTGCCTGTCGTAAACCAAATAGTAAATTAATCGTTGATCTTGGTGAAAAATATAATATAGACTTAGCAAAATCCTACATGGTGGGAGATACGGATACAGATATAATAGCAGGCAAACGAGCAGGAACTAAGGGAGTATTTTTAGGTGCGAAAGATCCGCTAGCAGATGCGGTGTTTCCAGATCTAATTAGTGCTACTGATTGGATTATTAAAGATGCAACAGCATAATGCTAGCATTGTTGAAGTGGAAAGACAAAGCGTATAAATCATGAGAAAAAGGATAATTTATTTATTGGAGGTGATTAATTTGACTAAAGAAAATAAAAAAGGGTTAGATCGAGAAGAGTATGGATTTGGTTTTGATATTAGTGTCGATGACTTAGCGGTTATTGGGCAAAATCAACAAGCCAAAAAACAAAACGATAATGAAAACAAAGACAAGCCTCGCAATAAGGATAATCCTGCTAAAATAAATAATGAAAAGTAAGGGCACAATACAATGCTCCTTGATTTAGAATTAAGATACTTAAAAAAAAATTCCGCCAACCTTCTGTTGCACAGTGCACAAAGTAGAACCCTATGCCCGCAGAAAAGCGGAATTTTTTTGTATTAAACTCTTAATTGCTATGGAACACCCAATCTTTGAAGAGTGTTAATTTAATAATTCACGTAAATATTCACGTAGCTCGACTGTCTCTTCCTCTGTGCGATTGTATACGTGTTCAAGATAGCCAGGTTCTTCTACATCATCTGGACCAATTATAGCAAAGCGTCCAAATTGAATATCCATGACAAGCACTTTCCCAAAGAAACGACCCGATTGCAAAATAGCTAAATCATAGCGTAACTTATTCCCTGCAAAACTAACAAAGCGTGTTTTCGTATCTTCTACATCATCATATAAAAAAAAACGTTCCATCTTTTAATCTCCTTCCAGTCCTATAGATATGGTACTATAGAAGAGAAATGACTATCAACTTTTAAAGATTTGAATGGGGGCTTTCCTTGTGTATTTTGTAGATCGTAATAAAATCACAAAAAACTTACAGTACTTAGATGGACTATTAGAAATTTTAGAGTCAGAAGATAGCTGGCTAGAAAATGATATTAAGAAATTAGCAATCGAGCGAATTGGTCACAATGTGATGGAGTCAATGATGGATGTAGGAAATTTAATGATTGACGGCTTCATTATGCGTGATCCAGGAAGCTATGAGGATATTATTGATATTTTAATCGATGAAAAAGTCGTTTCTACTGAAATGGAAGCACCGTTAAAAGCAGTAGTTGGCTTACGTAAAATGCTTGTTCGTGAATTCACAGAAGTAGATGTTCAGGAAGTTGTGAATGTGTTAACAACGACTTTACCAGCATTAAAGCAATTCTCACCATCTGTGAATAGTTATTTAACAAATGAACTGGGCCCTGTTTCAGCTTTTTTACCAGAGGATCACCAATGAAAACCTACAAGGCGTATTGCTTTGATTTAGATGGTACAGTGTATCGTGGAAAGGACGGCATTCCTTCTGCGATTACTTTTATTCATCGGTTACAACAAGCAGGAATTGAGCCATTTTACGTAACAAACAATTCTTCTAAGACAAGAGAGCAGCTACAGGAAGCTTTAAGTGCTATAGGTGTGAATGCACCGATTGAACATATTTACTCTAGCGCATTAGTTACAGCAAAATATGTAGCCTTGAATTTCCCTGGCAAAAAAGTAGCGATGTTAGGTTCTGATGGTATTCGGAAAGCGTTATTTAATGAAGGTATTGAACTTATCGACGATGAGCCAGAGGTTTTTGTTATGGGGATTGATCGAAATCTAGATTATATGGCACTTGCAAAGGCGACGATTGCTGTGCAAAATGGTGCGACGTTTATAGCAACGAATCAAGATATTAAATTCCCGACAGAGTATGGATTTCTACCAGGTAATGGGTCGTTTGCCCGCTTAGTAGGTGAAGTTGCAGACGTTGAGCCAATCTATATCGGAAAACCATCACCTGCAATGCTTGAAGTTATTGCAACAGAGCATGGCTTTACGAAAGATGAAATGGTGATGATTGGCGATAATTACGACACAGATATTATGTGTGGGATTCGCTTTGGCTGTGACACAATCCATGTAAACACAGGTGTTACACCGACAAAGGCTGTACTTGAGAAGGAGCAGCAACCTACCTATGTGGTAGAGGCTTTAATAGCCGAGGCATAAATTAATTCAAAAATATAGCTTAAACATAAAAAAAGGATGCTTATGTCGATTTTTTTGGCATAACATCCTTTTTATATGTTCAAATTTAGTATTAGTAAGTGTTTCATCATTATATGAATGAGGTATTACGCCTTCATTACCATAACGGATTTTCTTCTATAAATTGATAAATGGCCTTCGTCAACTCTTCAGGAGAATCAGCCTCAACTAATTCACCATTGACGATTGCATAAAATGATTCTGAACATTTTGTACAGTAACTAAGACAGCCATATTCCAAAACGTCGATGTTCGGATCGCGTTCTAGTACTTCATAAGTTTTTTGAGAGCCATTTGCCAAATTACTTATACAAAATTCAACCATTGGATTCATACATGTCACCTCACCAAAATAATGCTACTCGCTTTTAAAACATTCGTCAATGATTTGAGTTGACCTAGAAAGCAAATATTAAGTGGTAAGGTTGGTCACGTTAATATGCTACAGTGTTAAACTATTTTTTTGCAAAAATGAAGAAAAGGAAACGATATTTAAGGAAAATTCGAACAATAGCGATGGTTTATCGAAGTCTAAATGATTCAAAAATCATTCGAAAAAGGCAAGTTATCATTTGTTTTGTGAAATCTTTCACAAAATTGCATTCTGATATTGTGAAACTTCTCACAATCGGTTATACTCATTTGTGGATACTTTGTGAACAATTATTACAAGAGATATAAAAGGAGACTATTATGGGTAAATTAGTACTTTTAGGTGGCGGCTACGGCAATATGCGTCTTATGCTTCGATTATTACCAAACATTCCATTAGATACAGAAGTTGTGCTAGTAGACAGAGCCCCTTTCCATAGTTTAAAAACAGAATTTTACGCATTAGCAGCAGGGACTGCAACAGATAAAGAAATTCGTGTAAGCTTCCCTGAGAATGAACGTTTATCGGCTGTATATGGAGAAGTTGTTGAAATTAATCGTGCGGAAAAAGTAGTCATTCTAGAAGATGGACAACGTATTGAATATGATGATTTAGTAATTGGTCTTGGCTGTGAGGATAAATACCATGGTGTACCAGGTGCAGAGGAGTACACATATAGCATTCAGACAATGGCGAAATCACGTTCAACATTCCAAGCACTTTGTGGTTTACCAGCAGGCTCTACTGTCGGAATTGTAGGAGCTGGCTTAAGTGGTATTGAGCTTGCAAGTGAGTTACGTGAAAGTCGATCAGATTTAAAAATAAAGCTATTCGACCGAGGTCCTCGTATTTTAAAGGATTTCCCAGAAAAGTTAAGTAAATACGTGAAAGACTGGTTTGTGAAACATAATGTTGAAGTCATTGCCAATTCAAATATTACAAAAATTGAGCAAGGTAAAATTTACAATCACGAAGAAGAAATTGCACTCGATACTGTAGTTTGGACTGCTGGTGTACAGCCTGTCAAAATTGTTCGCGATTTGGAAGTTGAAAAAGATAAACAAGGCCGTCCACTTGTAACACAATATTTCAATCTTCTTGATGATGAGCATGTATATGTTGTAGGTGACTGTGCTGCTTCAGACTTACCTCCAACTGCTCAGTTAGCTGAGGAGCAAGCAGAACAAATCGTCAAAGTACTTCGCATGCGTTGGAAAGGCGAAACCTTACCTGAGAAAATGCCTGACATTAAATTAAAAGGTTTCATGGGAGCTCTTGGTAAAAAACAAGGCTTTGTTTATTTAGCAGATACAACAGTAACAGGACGTATCGCACGCTTGATGAAATCAGGATTATTATGGTACTACAAACGTCAAAATGATTAATCAGCTAGTTTGATTCTTATAAAAAGGAATTGTTTCAATTGAAACAATTCCTTTTATTGTATCTTTTGAAAACCCCTTGCTATGCGAGGGGTTCCAAAGAGCTTCTAGCTATGGACAAGAAAAAAACCCCGGTCGTACAATGAAATCAGGTCTGGTCAACCGACTTCGTACGAAAGGGGCTCCAAATGGATAATAAAAGTTTAGCACACACGACATGGAATTGTAAGTATCACATCGTCTTTGCGCCAAAATATAGAAGGCAGATTATTTATGGACAAATCAAAGCAGATGTAGGTAGAATTCTTCGCCAGTTATGTGAAAGAAAAGGAGTGGAAATCATTGAAGCTACAGCCTGTCCTGATCATATTCATATGTTGGTGAGTATTCCACCAAAAATAAGTGTTTCATCGTTTGTGGGCTATTTAAAAGGGAAGAGTAGTTTAATGATATTCGATCGGCATGCGAACCTGAAATACAAATATGGGAATAGGAAGTTTTGGTGTCGCGGGTATTATGTAGATACAGTAGGACGAAACAGAAAAATTATACAAGAATATATAAAGAATCAATTGCAAGAGGATATACTTGAGGATCAAATGACCATGAAAGAATTCATTGATCCATTTACAGGAGAAGAAATACAAGTAAAAAAGCGAAAATAATAAAACCACTTTAGTGGTAGCGTGAAAACGGAGTGCGGTTGGCGGACCTTTCAGTGTGTCTTTAGACATGGGCCAGTACCCCAGCGTTTCACGCGTAGAGCAAACCACCAGTTAGACTGGTGGTTCTGATTTTCTTTTATACGGTTTCGTCAGGAACGAAACCTAAATTTTCAAGTGCAGTAAATACAGGCTTTAATTGCACATAGCCTTCGCCCACTACTTCATCATTTATAAGGACAAGCGGATAGAAAAATTCATCTTCTTGAATGCGTGAAGCATAATCTTGGTCGCGTTCATTCTCAATTGGTCCTTCAATATCGATATAGCGAATATCATATCCTTGGTTTGGATATTTTCGATCTATGGCTGCTTGTAGCCACTCATATGTATCCTTTGAAGATGGCGCATTGACACAACTTGCGCAGATTACCGCTGTTCCGTAAATTTCAATCATTGGTTTCGTTTGACTCATTTCATTTCCACTCCTCGGATTCTATATTGGATTTTTTCTGTTGCTAACATTATAATCATTATAAGGAAAGGAGTCGAGACAAAATGGCAGAAGCAACAATTAACGATCAAGTTCAAGAGGTATTAGATAAATTACGCCCATTCTTACTACGTGACGGTGGAGACTGTGAATTAGTAGATGTAGAAGACGGCATTGTAAAATTACGTTTATTAGGTGCATGTGGTAGTTGCCCAAGTTCAACAATTACACTTAAAGCTGGTATCGAGCGCGCATTATTAGAAGAAGTACCAGGTGTTATTGAAGTAGAGCAAGTATTCTAAAATGATTAAAAAGTTCTAGCTGATTAATTCAGGCTAGAACTTTTTTTCTTAAACTTGGCGTGCATGTTCTTTTTCTTCTCGAATAATTGCCCATTGTTCTTTAGCCATATCAATGATCTTCGCTTCTCCACCAATACTTTGCTTTTCAATGATCTTTGAAAAGAAGCGTGTAGCATTTTCTAAATCACCGATACGTCGTGATAGTTCTGCAATCATATACATAATTCGTATATCTGACATTTGAGTTGAGCAGTAATCCTCAGTTGAATAAGAATCCATATAGTAATCTCGGGCCATTGTCATAAAACGCTGCTCTTGGCCTTCGTTTTTTAATGAACGATATAGCCATGCAAGACGTAATGTAAGTCCAGCTATAGCGACAAATTTTTCTTTTTTAATCGTACCGCAAAGGAATGCTAATTTATAAGCTTGTATTGTTTGGAATACAGTACGTTCTCCCTTAAAATCATGGTGTATCCATTTTTCGGTAATTTGCGTGCGAATTTCATCTTGCGTGCCAGGTGCAAAATATTTGGAAAAGTCTTCTGTAAATGAAAATCCGCAATGCTCACAAACAAATACATTATAATAAAGGGCATTTACACCGTCTGCATAAATAGGATGAAAATCTGTTTCTGTATGATTTACTTTAATGAATTTAGAGCGTACTTTTAATGTTGGAAATTCTTTCTTGCAATTAAGACATTGAATTTTTTTTTCGTAATAAGGTGAAATCTCCATATTTAATACCTCTTTCATCGATTTCTTACAACAATTATACCAATGTGGATTTTATAAACGTGGATAAAAAATACTAAAAATGTGAAAAATATTAGAATTTTTACTAAAAATCCTTTTGGAGCTGAATGTTTGTCATACAATAGTCAAAATTGATATGATAATAAGTAAGAAGGAAGGTGATTGGGATGACAAGTAAGCAAGTAATTGAAGTTACTGAAGCGGCTGCTTTTCATATTAATGAAATGATGGAGCACAATGAAGAGCAAGGTTCGTTTTTACGTGTAGTTGTTAATGGTGGCGGATGCAGTGGCCTATCATACGGTATGCATTTTGATAAAGAGAAAAAAGAAGATGATTTTGAAGATGTACAACATGGTTTAACAATTCTTGTTTCCCGTGAAGATGCGCCGATTTTAATTGGGACAAAAATTGATTATAAGCAATCGCTAATGGGCGGAGGCTTCACAATCGATAATCCAAATGCTATCGCATCATGCGGCTGTGGCACGTCTTTCAAAACAGCAAAACGTGAAGGTACACCTGAGATTTGTGACTAAAAAATAAATTGTCTAAATGTGTTTAGATACCAAGCCTTTTTAATTTGTATGTTGAAAAACATAACGAATTGAAAAGGCTACTTTTATGGCTATATTAAAATTTAATCTTTGAAAATATGTGATCATTCATAAACAAACTTTGAACAAAGCCCCCAATAAGAGCTATAAGCGCCATCATAGTATTCCGGATATTCAATGAGAAATTGAGAACGTTCGATCCACAATTTAAGTTCTTTTGATTTGGTTGTATTTTCAATCGTATCTAGTAATTGAGATAGCTTTTGAATTTCTCTACCTCGAACCATATCTCCAGTGAAAACATATAAAGTATTAAGGAAATAAGAAGTACGTTCACATTGCTCATCCTCAACAAATGTACAAATCATGGGTATATTTTCGATATTATAGATAGCGAGTTCCCAATCTTGCTCAGGTGCCATTTCATCACTATATGCCCATTTTTTTATCTCTTCTTGCGTAGGATTCCAAGGGTCTTTAAACATCATTTTGTGCTCCTTTAAATTTAAACTAATATTAATTTTTCTTCAAAATTATAACATGGAATATTATTCATTGGTAGTGGAATGGTAAATGTGCATCAAGTCTTAAAGCTATGTGTTGAGTTTAAATGGGGTATAAGAAAAGGACTCGTAAGTGAAAGTATAGATGTCGTTTTTTTTGATGTTGAGAAGGTATTGTTATTAATAGAAAATGAAGATTTTAAACATGAACTATTACTTTGTTTAAACTATAGAGCAGAACCTTTTTATATTTCTTTTTAAATAAGAATAAGGCCACGATTTTTTTATCGTGGCCTTATTAATGTACCGACAATACAAAATTAGTGAAGCTGTGTTAAAACATATTCATAAATTTCATCGGATGGTTTATTAAGAGCTATTGAAAACTCCGAAAAGATAGTATCTTGTAAAGATTGCAATATTTTTTCTTCCTGGTTAGGGAATTTTTTTTCATTGGTCTTATATTCGAGCCTTTTTCGTAGCAATGTGTTTAAAAGCTTTGCTTGTTTTTGGCGATTGCCGGATTTAATGATTTCTAAATGAGATCTCATTCGATGCGTATTTTGTTCAATCCATTCCACACCAGGGGATGTGAATGAATGTAAAATACTGAGGGCTTCTTCTTCTTTAATAATATCTCTAAGCTGTTTTTTTGAATTGTCAATAGGGGTACGAATTGTTAATTGTGGTTCATTTAGTGGTTGTAAAACGTAATAAGATTTAGTAATGTCGTTAAAGGTTTGTTCGCAAATATCTTCAATAGAACAAAGTCCGTGTGATGAGTAAATGACTACATCGCCAACGTTGTACATGTATTTCCCCTCCAACAAACTATATTGTCAACTAGGTTGACTAAATTAATTGTAAGCAATTAGAAGGTTTTTGTCAACTTAGTTGACGATTGCTGCTGTTTTTTGTATATTAGTAACGAAAAAAATGAAATGAAGGTGAAATAGTTGAAGGACGAATTGCAGAATCGAGATGTCATTGATTTGTTGAGCGAACGTCACGAACTACTTCGAAGACTTGCGGAAGAGAAGTGGAATAAGCATAATGATATTTATATTTCAAATTCGGAATGGTATATTTTGGGTATTGTCTATAAAAAACAACTTACGATTTCAGATGTAGCTAAAAATGTTAAATTTTCAAGACAAGCAACCCATAAAATAATAAAGAGTTTGGAAGTTAAAGGGTTGGTGACAGTTATGGATGTCGAACATAGTAAAAAACATAAAGCTATTCGTATGACTGAATTTGGTAAAGAATGTTTTGAAAAAAATCAATATTGTAAAGCAGAAATAGAAAAACAACTGGTCAATACAATTGGAGAAGATCAGGTCATCAGATTAAAAAATATATTAAAACTTAATTGGGATATGGAGCAGCTGGAAGCGTAAGTATTCGTAGTTAAGGTATGGAAAATATTTGGAACATAACTTGTAACATAATAAGGTTAGGCAACTATTTTAGCAGGTAGATGCATAGAAAAACTTCGTCAGCCACTTTCGTTCTACTCGAAAGTGGCTTCTTTTTAACTTCTTTCAGCGGGTGTTCAAACACCTGTACCTATCGCAAATCTTTCGGTACAAAAGATACTTGTACCTGTCGCTACGCTTTCGCGAAAAAACATCTGTTGCTGCCGCTGCGTTAACACTACGCTTTCGCACAAAAAACATTTGCAGGCCTCAGCACAAAGCCGATTCCGTACGCAATTATGCTGAGGCATAATTGATAATCGTTACTTTACCTTCTCGCGTTCTATAAATGAAGCGCCATTGTCATTTGCTAAATTGTAAATGGCACTTTTTCCCTCTGGGCCAAATTGTCCGTTTTCTTCAATGACAAACTTTTCGTTATTTTTCGTTTGGAAATAATAAGTGCCTACTGTACCTATTTCATATTCATAAATGACTTCCTTAATATCCTGCCATTCATGTGTAGTTTGATGATGAAAATCTTTGAAAACAATTTGTGTATTCTGTATAGCGGTATAACTTAATACAGAAAAATAGCCTAAAACTAGACTGCTTACTATTACTAAAAGCGTAATCAAATAGGTGTATTTATTTCTTTTGAATCCAAGTAAGAGCAACATTAAAATAATTAGCGCAATTGCTAGGAAAAGCATAGTGAAGTTGTATGTTGGAGTAATCAGTACGATATTATCTTTACTAAAATAAAACGATTGGGAAATCGAAAATGACAACATGAAAACAATGATAGGTGATAATAAAAGCAACATTATCGCAAAAATGAAAAGTTTTGCACTAGGTGATAATACATTTAACATGAAATATCCTCCTTTTAAAAAAGTGAATATTCTGCGTTTTGATAAGTGTAACATATTTCCAAGGTTGGAGCACATGCATACTTTATGTTGGAAAGTGAGATGTAACCATAAAATTCTGAATTAATACTTCTATATATGGAAAATTGGCCGTTATAATAGTGTTATAGAGGTGAAAATGATGATGAAAAAAGATAGAGGAAAAGTTTGGCTAGGTGTTGCGGGTGTTACTGTCAATGAGCTAGGACAATGGCTAGTTGTCAAAAAGGCATATAGCGGATTAAAGGGAAGATGGTCATTGCCAGCAGGTTTTGTCAATGCTGGTGAAACAGTAGATGAAGCCGTTGTTCGCGAATTAAAAGAAGAAACGGGTATCGATTGCTACGTATTAGGCTTAATTGGTTTTCGAACGGGTGTGATTCGTGGTGACATTAGTGATAATATGGCGATATTTTATTGTTGTATGAAGGATGAGCAGCAGAAGATTTGCATTCAGGAAAATGAATTATTAGAAGCGAAATGGATGTATCCAAAGGAGCTTGCTCAGGATGAAATGACATCAGTGATGTTAAAAGAAATGGCATCCAACCAATTCGAAAAGCATCAATTAGAGGGGATTGAAGGTATTAATCCAGGAGATGTCTTTGGTTATTCCTCTTATAAATTGTTCTTTAAAAAATAAAGTGACAAAGGAGGGGACCTATGATGGAGCTATTTTTATTTATGCTAGAGCGAGTAGGGCTAATCATTGTATTTGCCTTTTTAATGTCAAGATGGCGGCTCTTTCGGGGAGTGTTATTTAAGGATCAAGGGGTTAAGGAAAAGGTTTGGCTCATTATTATTTTTAGTGCTTTAAGTATAGTGAGTAGCTATACAGGGATAAAGATCGAAAGCGGTACTATCAATCCTTTAAATCAAATGATACATAGCACTATAAATGCAGAGGAAGCCATTGCAAATACGAGGCTAATTGGCGTAGCGATTGCTGGTATTTTTGGTGGGCCACTTGTGGGTGTTAGCGTAGGTATTATTGCGGGGGTTCATCGTATTACCCTTGGCGGTTTTACAGCGATTGCCTGTGGTGTATCGACAATATTAGCAGGATTCATTACAGGTGGTTTAAGTAATCAATTAAAAATTCGTCAAACCTTCTCCTATAAGAAGGCTGTTATCATTGGAATTTGTGCAGAGACTTTACAAATGATTGTTATTTTACTAGTGGCAAAACCATTTGAACAAGCTTTGCAATTAGTTTCTTTAATAGCGCTGCCGATGATTTTTATGAATGCCTTTGGGATTTTGATATTTTTCATTATTATCAAAACTTTTATTGATGAGGAAGAGCGCACAAAAGCATTACAAACACACCAAGCCTTTTCTATTGCCCAACAAACAATTGAACATTTTCGTAAAGGGTTAAATGAAGAATCCTGCCGAACGGTTGCGGAAATTATTAAAAGAGAGATTGAAGTTGATGCAGTTGCGATTACGGATACAAATGGGATTTTAGCACATGTAGGAGTAGGCGAGGACCATCATTTAATTCATCAAGAAATAATGACAGCTTTAACGAAACGAGTATTAGTAGAAGGACGCATTCTTACAGCGACGTCCGCAAAAGAAATCAGCTGCCCTCATGAAGATTGTCCGTTGAGTGCTGCGATTGTCTTACCTTTAAAAGTACAGCATAAAACGGTAGGTACCTTAAAGCTATATTTTATCAATGATTCTTCATTAACCGGGGCGAAAAAGGAGCTTGCTGAGGGCCTCGGTCGACTATTTTCATCGCAGCTTGAATATGCTGAAATTGAGCAGCAAAGAAAGCTATTAAAGGATGCCGAAATTAAAGCGTTACAAGCACAGGTTCATCCCCATTTCTTTTTTAATAGTCTCAATACTATTTCAAGTTTGATTAGAACGGATGCTGATGAGGCTAGAGCATTATTGATAAAGCTTAGTACGTTTTTTAGGAGTAATTTACAGGGAGCTCGTCAAATGCTAATTCCGTTAAAAAATGAAATTGATCATGTGGAGGCTTATTTATCGATTGAACAAACAAGGTTTCCGAACCGCTATGATGTGCAATTTCACTTAGATGAATCACTTTTTGACGTACATATCCCCCCATTTACCTTACAGCCACTTGTTGAAAACGCTATTTATCATGCCTTTAAAAATCGTAAGGAAGGCAAAATTGACGTTAAAGTGCAACGAATTAATAATAAGTTATTGCTGTTAACAGAGGATAATGGCTGTGGGATGAGAGAAGAGCAGGTTAAACAGCTTGGCAAAACAATTATGCAATCCGAGCAAGGGACAGGGACAGCTTTATGGAATATTTATCAGCGTATTCATGAAATTTATGGAACTGAGGCAGATTTTCACATTTCAAGTACGTTGGATGTAGGCACGAAAATTATGATCCAGCTGCCGTTAAAAGCTACAAGATGGGAGTAGAGAAATGTTAAATGTCTATATAGTAGATGATGAACCGTTAGCAAGGGCTGAATTGCGATATTTATTGGAGAAAACAAAGTTAGTCCAGATTATTGGAGAATCGGAGGATTTAGAGGACATACTGCAGGATCCACAGTTCGAGCAGATTGATTGTGTGTTTTTAGATATTCAGCTAGGCGTAAACAATGGCCTCGAATTAGCAAAACAACTACAACAAGGCATACTTAAACCCGAAATTATTTTTGCTACTGCTTATGATGAGTATGCATTACAGGCATTTGAAGTGAACGCCTTTGATTATATTTTAAAGCCATTTGAGCAAGAGCGTGTACAAAGTGCAGTTGAAAAGCTGGTGGCCAAAAGAAGAGAGACACAGGCTAAAACGATTGAGAAGTTAAAGCATTTACAATTGGACAAGCTTGATAAATTAACAGTTTATGTAAATGATCGAATTTTACTTATTAAAATACAGGAAATTTTATATTGTACGTCTGAAGAAAGTAAGACGATTGTTGTTACTGAGAAAGGGAGATATTTTGCTTCAGAGTCGTTAGCCGTTTTGGAGAAAAAGCTCACTTTAAAAGGTTTTGTGCGTGTCCATCGGGCATTTATCGTCAATTTAGAACATATTGTAGAGCTGGAGCCTTGGAGTAGTTCTAAATACAATTTGATTTTGCATAATAGACATTCGATACCTGTCAGCAGGCTTTACATGAAAGATGTGCGCAAGATCTTTCAACTATCAAAATAGCTACATTTCAACAGTAGAAAACGCCCTTTCAACTTAAAATTCTGACATTTCGGTGAATTTTACGAATAATCGTACAATTCATTTGCTATGATGTGGAAAACGTAAAAGGAGTGATAACATGAATGCTATTACAATTGTAATAGGTTCCATTTGTGTACTGATGATTAGCTATCGTTTGTATGGCATATTTTTCACAAAGAAGGTACTTAAGATAAAAGATGATACGCCCACCCCAGCACACGCTATGGAAGATGGTAAAGACTATGTTCCGACGAATAAATGGGTAACATTTGGGCATCATTTTGCAGCGATTGCAGCAGCTGGACCGTTAGTCGGACCTATTTTAGCTGCTCAATTTGGATATTTGCCAGGGCTCCTTTGGTTGTTAATTGGTGCGGTAATTGGTGGTGCAGTACATGATGCTGTAGTGTTATTCGCTTCTATGCGCCATGGAGGAAAGTCGTTATCAGAGGTTATGAAGAAGGAGTTAGGACCTGTTGCGGGATTCTGTACAGGCCTTGCAATGCTTTTCATTATTACAATTACAATGGCCGGGCTATCGATGGTTGTCCTTGGTGCGTTGGAGCGAAATCCATGGGGAACTTTTGCAGTAGGAATTACTATTCCAATAGCGATGCTTGTTGGTATAGCTTATCGTAAAACAGGAAATTTAATTGTTACGTCAACAGTTGGCTTTATTTTGTTAATGATCGGTGTATTTATTGGACCGATGATTCAAGGAACGGCATTTGGTGATTTTTTAACGTTCGACCGTGATACTTTAGCTATTATTCTACCTATCTATGCATTCTTTGCGGCGGCATTACCTGTATGGCTCTTATTAGCGCCGCGTGATTATTTAAGTAGTTTCATGAAAATCGGAGTATTTATTGCGTTAATCATCGGGGTCTTTTTCGTGAACCCTATTATTCAATTCCCACCACTTACAGAGTTTATTCATGGTGGTGGTCCAGTAATTGCTGGTCCAGTATGGCCATTCGTCTCCATTACAATTGCCTGTGGGGCTATATCTGGCTTCCATGCGTTTGTAGGCTCAGGGACAACACCGAAAATGATTGATCGCTGGGAAGATATTCGCATCGTAGGTTTCGGTGCTATGCTCGTAGAATCTTTAGTAGGTGTAATGGCTTTAATCGCAGCAACGGCTCTTCATCCTGCAGATTATTTTGCGATTAATTCAGCTCCAGCAGTATTTGCTACATTAGGAATGGAGCCGGTTCATTTACATGCATTAGCCGAAAGTATTGGGATGGATTTAGAAGGGCGTACAGGTGGAGCTGTAACTCTAGCAGTTGGGATGACTGATATATTCACGGGGATTCCTTGGTTTGCTGAATTGTCTTCTTACTTCTATCAATTTGTTATCATGTTTGAAGCGGTCTTTATTTTAACAGCTATTGATGCTGGGACACGTGTAGCGCGCTATTTAATTCAAGATTTTGGCGGCAATGTCTACAAGCCACTGAAGCGTACAAATTGGCTTCCGGGTACAATCTTTGCAAGTGCACTTGCATGCTTTATGTGGGGCTATTTATTGTATTCAGGAGATATTAGTTCGATTTGGGTATTATTTGGTGTGTCGAATCAGTTAATGGCGACAATCGGTTTAGTATGTGGGGTAACAATGGTCTTAAAAGTTGCAGATAAGCGAATCTACGCTTTAACATGTTTTATCCCATTAGTCTATTTATATGTCACTGTAAACGTAGCGGGCCTTTGGATGATTAAAAATGTTTATTGGAATACAGCGGCTGCTGGATACAATATGTTAAACGGTGTATTGTCTGTTATTATGTTAATTTTAGGGTTTATAATTGTGATAGCCGCCTTTAAAAAATGGGCAGAGCTTTGGAAGTCGCCAAGGTTTGTATTATCACAAACAGCTTCATAATGAAAAGTAAGAAACTATTGGAAATTAGTTGTATACTAGTTTTCAATAGTTTTTTAATTGCTAATCACCAAGAGTTTATGGATGACATTTGTTGAATTTTATGCCACATATAAGTTGATTGAAGTGGAGACTGGGCGACTCCTTGGGGATTAGCGTCACAGATGAGACCCTGCAGCGAAGCGAAGCGGCTCATCGGACGCCCCCAGGAAAGCGCCCAGTCGGAGCGGAAATCAACCATACGTTATGATAAAGATCCCAAAATATGACGAACAAGCGAAATCAAGGATATGCTAATTGAAAGCGTTGTAGTAATCATGTAAACTAATGAGAGGAAAACGGAGGTTATACATACATGGATGGTCCAGTTTCATTAGTACAGTTAATCATTTCAATTTTGTTATTTTTCGTCATGTTCTTTGGTATTGGATTTTTATTGAATATGCTTCTGCGAATGACATGGTTAATGGCAATAGTGTATCCAATTGTTGTTATCTTTATTGTCGATGATGTAAGCTTTTTAGATTATATTTTCAAACCAGGTTCCGCATTTCCAGCACTTTTAGATAAGTTGCAAGCACTGCATTTGGTAGATATTTCAATCTTATCTGGTGGCTTTGCCGGTTCAATTGTTGCGGGAATTGTCATGATTTATTTGCGTAAAAGTGGTTATCGAATGTTTTAACTTCTTTCAGCGGGTGTTCTAACATCCGCTGATTTTTTTTAAAAATGTTTCCGATAAATCGTGAAAAGCTTCCGATAAAATCACAAAAGCTTCCGATAAAACGTGAAATGTTTCCGATAAATCATAAAAGTGTTCCGATAAATAAAAAACACATCCTCGATATGAGGATGTGTCTCTTTTCACAAAATAAACTGGTATGTGATGATGGCGATAAAAATGCCAGTTAATGCCCCGAAAAATACCTCGCTCCGTTTATGGCCTAGCAATGTTTTTAGTTCTTCCATTTTTTCTTGCCCATCCATTTGTGGCCATTTTTTCAAATCATGTAGCAATGTTTGAAAGTCTTTACGCAGTTGATTTAATACAGCTGCATGCTGACCCGCCTGATAGCGTACACCACTCGCATCATACATGACGATAAATGAAAACATAGCGGCTACGGCAAAAATTGGGGAATCTAATCCTGTTTCATAGGCAATAGAGGTTGTAAGTCCTGTTACGGAAGCGGAGTGTGAACTAGGCATTCCCCCGGTGGAAGTAAATAATCCCCAGTTAATCTTTCTTGTCATTAAAAAATGAATAGGGATTTTAACAAACTGTGCAAAGAGGACTGCAAAAAGGGCAACGAGTAAAGGGGTATTTTGAAGCAAACTCATAATCATCACAACCTTCACTTATAATTGTCTTTATTATAACATTCATTATTTTCTAAAAGCCAAATATTACGCGTTTTCTGAAACTTATGTATAATAGAAAAATGAATGGAGGAATTTACATGCATATTGTAAAAGAAGCAAAAACATTTGAAACGATTTCTACTGAGGTATTAGTAGTAGGGGTCACTAAACATCGTGAGCAAATGCAGGATTGGGCAAGCTTTTCATCATTTTATGGAGAAACCCTTGATGCGTGGATTAGTGCAGGGGATGTTTCTACTGAGCTAAAAAAAATTACGAAATTACCATTCTTGAAGAGTCACCCAAATCTTAAACGTATTTTATTTGTTGGTTTAGATGAGCGTAAAAATTTAACAGAAGACGATGTTCGTGCAGCATTTGGATTGCTTGGCAAGGAACTAAGAACCTTAAAGGTTAAAGAATATTCCATTTGGCTTGAGTCGTTTACGACAGAGTCGATTACTGTAACAGATGTTGCCTTTTTAGCTGGTGAAGGAACAGGTCTTGGTTATTATTCAATTCCTCATTACAAAACAACATCAAATGAAGTAGAGAAACGTATTGACGCTGTTCACCTTGTGACTACAGCTAATGATTTAGATGAAGTTGTGGCAAGTTTTGAGGTTGGTGCTATTTATGCAAATGCAGTAAATGAAGCACGTAGCTTAATTAATTTACCACCAAACTTACTGACAGCGACAGACTTAGCCAATTACGCAGAGTCCCTTGCAGTCGAGTATGATTTTGAAGTGGAAATTTTAGATAAAGCACAATTAGAGGAGCTTGGTATGGGTGGTATTTTATGTGTCAATCAAGGCTCCTATGAAGAACCTCGTTTAATAACATTAAAATATAAAGCGACTGAAGATTTTGAGGATCCAATTGGCCTTGTCGGCAAAGGGGTTACGTATGATACAGGTGGCTATTCCTTAAAGCCAAGAGATGCAATGGTGGGCATGAAGGGCGATATGGGCGGTGCAGCAGCAGTGTTAGGTGCCATGAAAATCATTGGTGAATTACGTCCTAATAAAAACGTCGTTGCAGTTATTGGTTCTACCGATAATATGGTATCTGACACAGCATTTAAGCCGGATGATGTCATTACGACATATAGCGGTAAGACGGTAGAAGTTTTAAATACCGATGCGGAAGGACGTTTAGTATTGGCAGATGCTACTACATATGCTAAGCAACAAGGAGCTACTTCCCTGATCGATGTTGCAACATTAACTGGTGGAGTAATTACTGCACTTGGTATGGATAAAACAGGTGCGCTTTCTAATGACGATGAATTCTTTGCTACTTTCATGGAAGCTGCACAGGAGACTGATGAATTTGTGTGGCGCATGCCTTTAACAGAAAATGATAAAAAACGAATTCGTAAGTCAGACGTCGCTGATTTAAATAACTCTCCTGGTCGTGATGGACACATGATTTTTGGAGGAGGCTTTGTTGGTGAGTTTGTTGGTGATACACCTTGGATTCACTTAGATATTGCGGGAACGTCAGATGCGATTGCAGTACATGACCTAGGCCCAAAAGGTGGTACAGGTGTAATGGTACGTACACTAGCTAATTTTGTGCAACGTTTAGGAGAAGAAAAATAGATTAGGCGATACACATGTGATATATGTATCCTCCCACATACGATAGAGTAAAAAAGGGAGGAAGCTTATGACATTCTTCGGAGGTTATCCAGGAGGAGGAGGTTTTTGGCCAATCGGTGGGCCGTTTTTGGGAGGGTTTTTAGGAAGTTTTCTTGGATCACAGTTTAGCCCATATCCATTTTATCCGCCGTTCTATCGTCCATTTCCGCCATTTTACCGACCTGGTCCACCATTTAGGCACCATTTTAGACCGTACTAATTCAAATAAGGCATAGATTTCAATGAAAATATAAAACCAGTTGTCGGCAATAATAACGACAACTGGTTTTTCTTTAGTTAAATTAAATAAATATCAGATTCTAGTCATTAAATAAAGTGTTGACAGAATATACTAAATTATTTATTATTCTTATTATATTACTAAGAATTAAATACGTAGCTGACTAGCAAACTAGAGGCTCTTATTATTCACAGGCATTGCTCTGCCTATGGATAATTTGAGTCTTTTTTTATCTCTATGGAAAGACGAAAGGGAGTGAAATCAAATGGGGAAAGTTTTTATAGTGGGTGCTGGGCCTGGCGATGTTGATCTTATCACAGTAAAAGGATTACGGTGTATCGAATGTGCTGATGTCATCCTGTATGACAGACTCATTAATAAGAATTTACTATCCTATGCTAAACGAGAGGCTAAACTTATCTTTTGCGGTAAGCTACCTCAGCAGCACGCCATGATTCAAGAGCAAATTAATCAATCACTTGTTAACTATGCACAGCAAGGATTAATTGTGACGAGATTAAAGGGAGGCGACCCATTCGTTTTTGGAAGGGGGGCTGAGGAAGCTGAGGTACTAGCGCAGCATAATATTCCATTTGAAATTGTGCCTGGCATTACTTCAGGGATAGCGGTGCCGGCATATGCAGGGATTCCTGTTACACATCGTGACTTAAGCTCAAGTTTTGCAATGGTTACTGGGCATATGAAAGAGGGCAAGGATGATGGAATTCAATGGGAAAGTCTTGCAAAAGGGATCGATACGATTGCTATTTATATGGGAGTCGGTAACCTTCCCTATATCCGTCAGCAACTACTTAAGTATGGGCGAGATAAAGAAACACCAATAGCACTCATCCATTGGGGTACATTTTCTCAACAAAAAACAGTCACAGGAACTTTAGCCAATATTGAAGAACTAGTCCAGCGAGAAAATATTCAAAATCCAAGCATAATTGTAGTAGGAAAAGTTGTTACTTTGAGGGAAACAATTCAATGGTTTGAACAAAACATTCCGCAGCCGCAGTTAGCAGAAGTTTCTGTGTAAGGATGTGGGTTCATGCAAGCCATTTTATATATCGCCCATGGAAGTAGAGTAAAGGCAGGGGTGGAGCAAGCAGTAAACTTTCTAAAGAGCGTACAACAGGAGATTGAAATACCGATTCAAGAAATTAGTTTTTTAGAACTCGCGACGCCGACAATTGCTGAAGGTATAGCAAGCTGTATTAACCAAGGGGCTACAGCTATAGCGATCGTTCCTATTTTATTGCTTGCTGCTCAGCATGCAAAGCACGATATTCCAAGTGAGATTGATAAAGCAAAAAAACAGCATCCACAAGTGCGATTTACATACGGTGAACCACTTGGTGTCCATGAATTATTAATTGATACATTACAGACTAGAATTTTAGAAGCAGGGTGTCCTACTAAAGATGCAAGTGTTTTAGTTATAGGTCGTGGGAGTAGTGATCCTGCAGTAAAGAGAGATTTAGATAAAATTGCAACAAGACTACGTGATAAATATGCTTATGAAGCTGTAGACACGTGCTATCTATATGGAATGGGTCCTACGTTTGAAGAGTGGTTACAACAACAAGAGAATAAGGGCAATCAAGTGTTTATAGTGCCGTATCTGTTGTTTACTGGGGTTTTGCGCCAAAACATAACAAAGCGATTACAAGAATATGAGAATAAGAACGTTATTTTATGTGAAAGTTTAGGCTATGACGACAATGTAAGGAAAGTTTTAGTGGAACGTATTTATCAATTAATAAAATTTACTAAGAAAGGTGTTTTGTAATGGTAGATAAAAGGACTGAAAATGTAAATCTAGCATTAGATAATGTACGCCAAATTTTAAATACTGTGAACCACGGATCGATTACATTGATTGTGCAAAATTTCTATGTGGTTCAAATTGAAAAGAAAGAAAAAATACGACTTCGATAATTTTAACTTTTATCAGCGGGTGTCCAAACATCTGCTGCTGTCGCTAAGCTTTCGCGCAAAAAAAGATCTGCTGCTGTCGCTAAGCTTTCGCGCAAAAAACATCGGTACCTGTCGCTACGCTTTCGGTACAAAAGACATCCGCTGAAATAGAGGAATTCAGTCTACGTCCCGCGGCAATTTATCCGTGTGAAAACGTATCGACAGCAACAGGGTTATCTGTGCGAAAGCGAAGCGACAGCAACAACAATACACGACTGAGTGACCAACATCATTGCCGAGGCATAATTGCTCTTTTTTTAGCAAGACAAATTATCAACAGTAGAAAATGATACGAATACGTGAGGTGGCAAGTTTGAAACTGCATGTAGTAAACAGTCCATTTAATGAGGAGCAGGTAAAGCTATTAAATGAGCTTCTCCCTAAACTAACAGGAGAACAGAGGATTTGGCTAAGCGGCTTTTTAAGTGCACCACTAGCAACTATCGATCCTGTTGTTAAAGAAGCAACGCCGATAGTTAAAACATTCAACAAAACAGTAACGATTTTATATGGTACACAAACAGGCAATAGCCAGGGATTAGCTGAAAAATATGCCTCAGCCTTGAAAGACAACGATGTGGACGTAACGATTTCGTCGTTAGCAACTTTTAAACCAAATAATTTAAAAAAGGTAACAAATCTTTTACTCATTGTTAGTACACATGGTGAAGGGGATCCACCTGATCAAGCAATACAGTTCTATGAATTTTTGCATAGCAAGCGTGCACCTAAGTTAGAGCATCTTCATTATTCGGTGCTAGCCTTAGGAGATAGTTCCTATGAATTTTTCTGTAAAACAGGAAAGGATTTTGATGAGCAGTTTGCAAAATTAGGGGCAAGTCAAATTGTTCCTCGCACAGATTGTGATGTAGATTATGATGACACTGCAGCACAATGGTTCTCAGCTGTTCAGCAGAAGTTGCTGCGACAGAAGGATATAGCAGTTACATCTACTTCACAAAATCAGACAGCACAAAGAGACACTACATATTCTCGAAAAAATCCGTTTTATGCCGAAGTACTTGAAAACATTAATTTAAACGGCCGAGGATCAAACAAAGAAACACGTCATATTGAATTATCCATCGAAGGTGCAAGTTTCCATTTCGAACCTGGAGATAGTATCGGTATTCAACCAGAAAATGATGAAAAACTAGTCAATGCTTTAATCACAGCGTTACAGTTTGATCCACAAACTGAGGTAAACGTCTTTGAAGAAACGCTGACATTAAAGGATGCATTACGAAAAAAATTAGAAATTACAGTGTTGTCTAAGCCATTGTTACAAAAAATTGGTGCCTATACGGTCCATCAGGAATTTACAAAGCTACTTGAAGACTCGAATTCTTGGAAGGAATATGCAAAAGGAAGAGACTTACTTGACGTTGTGGAAGACTTTGCACCATTTATATGGGATGCGCAGCAATTTGTAAATTTATTACGTAAAATTCCAGCACGTCTATATTCCATTGCTAGTAGTCAAAAGGCAAATAGTGAAGAGGTACATTTAACAATTGGGAAAGTAAGCTATGAGACGAATGGACGTCAACGTCTTGGAGTTTGCTCTGGAAGCGTTGCTGAGCGTATTCAAATTGGTGAAACATTACCGATATATGTTCATAAAAATCCGAACTTTAGATTACCAGAGCATGAGGATACACCAATTATTATGATTGGTGCTGGAACAGGTGTAGCCCCGTATCGTGCATTTTTAGAGGAGCGTGAGGAATTAGGCATCGAAGGAAAAACGTGGCTAATTTTGGGTGATCAACATTTTGTCACAGATTTTCTTTATCAAATTGATTGGCAGCGTTGGCTTGCTTCAGGCACACTTAGTCAAATGCATGTCGCTTTCTCACGTGATACAGATAAAAAAATATATGTTCAACATAAAATTGAGGAAAATGCTGTTGCTTTTTATGAATGGCTAGAACAAGGAGCTGTCATTTACGTCTGTGGCGATAAAAAATCGATGGCGGCTGATGTTGATGCAACAATACATCGCGTTATTGAACAACAGGGACAAAAAACGCCAGAGGAAGCTAAAGCCTTTGTCAATGAGCTAAAAAAGCAGAAACGCTATCAACGTGACGTTTATTAACTTCCTTTGGCAGTGTTTTATGTAGCGAAAGCGAAGCGACAGTGGCAATTCTGCCGAGGCATAATTGATTAAAGGAGCGATAACAAATGACAGGGAAAATTATTTTACCTCCACAACCAGGGAAGCCTAGTGATGTAGAGCGTATTAAAAACGACAGTAATTATCTACGCGGAACATTGGAGCGTACGATGAACAATCCATTAAGTTCAGGTATTCCAGAGGATGATAACCGTCTAATGAAGTTCCATGGTAGTTACTTACAAGACGATCGCGATCTTCGTAATGAACGTCAGCGTCAAAAGCTTGAGCCGGCCTATCAATTTATGGTGCGTGTACGTACACCGGGCGGAGCAGCAACTCCAGCACAATGGCTAGTAATGGATGAAATGGCGAGAAAGTATGGAAATGGCTCCTTAAAATTAACGACACGTCAGGCATTCCAAGTGCATGGCATTTTAAAATGGAATGTTAAAAAATATATGCAGGAAATTAATGAGGTGTTATTAGATTCTCTTGCAGCCTGTGGAGATGTCAATCGTAATGTGATGTGTAATGTGAATCCCAACCAATCCGCATTACATGAGGAAATCTATAATTGGTCTGCCAAATTAAGTGAGCATCTACTGCCTAGAACACGTGCTTACCATGAACTATGGCTAGATGGTGAAAAGGTAGTTGATAGTCAGGATGAAGAAGTTGAACCTATATACGGTGCACAATATTTACCGCGTAAATTTAAAATTGGTATTGCTGTTCCGCCAAGTAATGATGTGGACGTATTCTCACAAGATATAGGGTTTATAGCAATCGTTGCCGAGGATAAACTAGTAGGCTTTAACGTAGCTGTTGGTGGAGGAATGGGCATGACACATGGCGATCATGAAACATACCCACAGCTTGCTCGTATAATTGGCTTTATCACACCTGATAAACTACTGGAAACATCGGAGAAAATTATTACGATTCAGCGCGATTATGGGAATCGTTCGGTTCGTAAAAATGCACGTTTTAAATATACAATTGACGCAAGAGGACTTGAGTGGTTTAACGAAGAACTAACAAGTCGTCTAGGTTGGGATATTCAAGAGGCCCGTCCATTTACTTTCAATCGAACGGGTGATGAGTTTGGCTGGATTCAAGGTGCAGAAGGTCAATGGCATTATACATTATTTATTCAAAATGGTCGTATTAAGGACTTTGAAAATTATGAGCTTCTAACAGGATTACGTGAAATTGCGAAGGTGCATACAGGTGATTTCCGCTTAACACCCAACCAAAATTTAATGATTAGTAATGTAACGCCACAAAAGAAGGAAAAAATCGCTGCGATTATTGAGCAATATAACCTTACAGATGGAGAGCACTATTCTGCATTGCGCCGAAATTCAATTGCTTGTGTATCATTACCAACGTGTGGTTTAGCCATGGCAGAAGCCGAGCGTTACCTCCCTTCTCTTATTACAAAAATAGAAACAATTATTGATGAAGCGGGCTTAAACGATACAGAAATCGTTATTCGCATGTCAGGCTGTCCGAATGGTTGCTCGCGTGCAGCGATGGCTGAGATTGGCTTTATCGGTAAAGGTCCAGGGAAATATAATATGTATTTAGGAGCAAGCTTTACTGGTAATCGTCTCAATAAAATCTATCGTGAAAATATTGGTGAGGAAGAGATATTAGCGGAGCTTCGTCCAATCTTACTCCACTATGCGAAGGAACGTCTAGATGGTGAGCATTTCGGTGATTTTGTAATTCGTGCCGGTTATGTAACGGCTGTTCACGACGGACGAGATTTTCATCAAAAATAAAATAAATAGCCATGTAGCAAATTTCTTTGCTACATGGCCTTTTTATATGGAAAAATCCTCGGGGATAAAGACTTTTAATTGCTTTGGTTTGATAAATACATGGTCACCAACCTTAAGCTGAAGATTAGTAAATTGTTCTTTAGTTAGTTCTGCCTCTAAAAATTCATCCATATCTTCTCGACGTAGCTCAACCTGCACGATAGGTCCAAGCAAGTGGATATGGCTTACTTTGACAGGGACGGTGCCCGATACATTTGTTCTCTCAATTCGAATATCATGGGGACGTACATAGCCTACTGCTTGATCCTCTGTATGTACCTGTAAGTCAGGTACATCAATCGCAAATTCACCATGCAGGAGCTTACCATTATGTAACCGTCCTTTAAAGAGATTCACATTACCTAAAAAATCATAAACAAAAGGGCTCTTTGGATTTGTGTATACGTCGTCTGGGCTACCAATTTGCTCTATCTTGCCGTTGTTCATCACGACAATTCGGTCTGCAACATCAAGTGCCTCTTCCTGATCGTGTGTGACAAAAATGCTTGTAATATGAAAATCGTCGTGAAGCTTTCGTAGCCAACGACGCAATTCCTTGCGCACTTTAGCATCCAGTGCTCCAAAAGGTTCATCTAATAAAAGCACCTTAGGCTCCACGGCGAGAGCTCTAGCAAGTGCAACTCGCTGACGTTGCCCACCTGAAAGCTGTGTTGGGTAACGATCAGAAAAATTTTCTAGTTTGACTAGTCTTAGAAGCTCCATCACTTTGTTCTTTATTTCTAATTTAGATGGTCTTGTTTTACGAGGGCGTACTTTAAGACCGTAAGCGACATTATCAAAAACTGTCATATGGCGAAAAAGCGCATAATGTTGGAAGACAAAGCCTACATTTCGCTCCTTTGGATGGCGATCTATCATCGATTGACCGTCAAATAAAATCTCGCCAACATCTGATGTTTCAAGTCCTGCAATAATGCGTAATAAAGAAGTCTTGCCAGAACCAGATGGGCCGAGAAGGGCAACCAGTTCCCCAGATTGAATATGAAGTGAAACATCTTCTAAAGCTTGAAAGGAACCGAATTTTTTAGATACATTATTTATTTGGATGCTCATGTTGACAATACCTCCTTTAAGCAGATTTTGATTTCCAAGCAACAATATCTTTAACGATAAGTGTAATAATGGCGATCACACTCATTAGTGAAGCGACGGCGAAGGCTGCTGCAAATTGGTACTCATTGTATAAAATTTCAATATGAAGGGGCATCGTATTTGTCATCCCTCTAATATGCCCTGATACAACAGAAACGGCACCAAATTCACCAATTGCCCGAGCATTACATAGTACAAGGCCGTATAATAAGCCCCATTTAATATTTGGTAGTGTCACATGCCAAAACGTTTTAAAACCATTGGCACCAAGTGAAATGGATGCCTCCTCCTCGGAAGTACCTTGTGTCTGCATAAGAGGAATGAGCTCCCTTGCAACAAAGGGCAATGTGACAAAGACAGTAGCTAGGACAATACCAGGTAGCGCAAAAACAATCTTAATGTCATGTTCAAATAGCCAATCCCCAAATAGTCCTTGTGAGCCAAATAACAAAATAAATACTAAACCTGCAATAACAGGAGATACGGCAAAAGGAAGATCGACAATCGTAAGTAATAGATTTTTCCCTTTAAAATTGAACTTTGTTAAAGCCCAAGCAGCCATAACTCCAAAGATCGCGTTTAATGGTACTGCAATCGCGACGACAGTTAAGGTTAACTTAATAGCTGCCAATGCATCTGAATGTGTGATAGCTGCTACATATACGTCTACTCCTTTTTGAAAGGCAGTGGAAAAAATTGATACTAGCGGAAGCACGATGAAAAATGCTAAAAAAGCTAGCGCAATAAATGTTAGCGTATATCGGACAAAACGTGGCTCTTGTAAGGCAGCAGACTTTGTCACTGCATTATTTTTTTCAGAAGCAACTTGCTGAATAAATGTAGACTGTTCCATAAATACCTCCTAATGTACAAAGCGACGATTTGTCAACCATTGAATTAAATTAATGCTAAATAATAGGATGAAGGACGTAACAAGCATGACCACTGCAATAGCAGTTGCACCAGCGTAGTCATATTGTTCGAGCTTTGTCATAATAATTAAAGGCGTAATTTCAGTCTTCATCGGCATATTCCCGGCGATAAAAACAACAGAACCATACTCTCCTAGTGCACGTGCAAATGCCAATGAAAAACCTGTTAAAATGGCAGGAGCAAGCTCTGGAAAAATCACTTTACGAAAGGTTTGTAGACGAGTTGCTCCAAGGCTTGCAGAGGCTTCCTCAACCTCAGCACTAATATTTTGTAAGATAGGCTGCACAGTACGAACGACAAATGGTAGCCCGATAAATGTAAGGGCAATGATAATGCCGAGTGGCGTAAAGGCAATTTTAAAATTAAAAAATTGACCAATCCAACCATTTGGTGCATAGAGTGACGTTAAGGCAATCCCTGCTACAGCGGTAGGCAAAGCAAATGGTAAATCGACAAGTCCATCGATGATTCGTTTAAACGGAAAGCTGTAGCGTACAAGCACCCAAGCAATGATTGTGCCAAAAATAACATTTAATAAACCAGCAGCGAGTGCAGTACTGAAACTTACCTTATAGGAAGCGACTGCACGAGGAGCAGTTACAATATCAATAAACTCTGTCCAGCTTAAGGACATTGTATGAATAAAAATCATCGATAGAGGCAATAGAACTAGCAAGCTAACATATAACATGGTGTAGCCAAGAGAAAGGTGGAAACCTGGAATAATGCGGCGTGTCTTTTTATTAACTGTTAAACTACTCATGACATGCCTCCTTATTGAGGTACATAAATTTCATCGAATGTACCATCATCTTTAAAATGCTTTGCTTGTGCTTCTGCCCAACCACCGAAATCATCGATTGAAACGAGTTCGAGTTTTGGGAATTGCTCTTGATATTTTGCTAGAATTTTTTCATTTCGTGGTCTATAGAAATTCTTCGCAGCAATTTCTTGACCACGCTCACTATATAAATGCTTTAAATAAGCCTCTGCTACTTCGCGTGTACCTTTTTTATCAACAATTTTGTCAACAACTGCCACAGGTGGCTCAGCTAAAATACTTAAAGAAGGTGTAATGATATCAAATTCGTCACCTAATTCTTTGAGCGTTAAATAGGCTTCATTTTCCCATGCAATTAAGACATCACCAATTTTACGTTCAACAAATGTTGTTGTAGCACCACGTGCACCAGAATCCAGTACTTCAACATTGCTATATAGTGCTTTCATAAATTCTTTTATTTTTGCCTCATCATTTTTATATAATTTCCCTGCGTAGGCCCACGCGGCTAAATAGTTCCACCGTGCACCACCAGATGTTTTAGGATTTGGTGTGATGACAGATACATCGTCTTTTATTAAATCATCCCAGTCTTTAATACCCTTTGGATTGCCTTTGCGTACTAAAAAGACAATAGTAGATGTATAAGGTGTAGAGTTATTTTCAAATTCTGTTTGCCAATCTTTATTTAATAGGCCTCGAGCTTGTGCAATCTCATCAATATCGTAAGCTAGTGCTAGTGTAACAACATCAGCCTCTAGACCATCAATTACAGCTCGACCTTGTTTACCAGAGCCCCCGTGTGATTGTTTTATCGTTACATCTTGACCTGTTTCATCCTTCCATTTTTTTATAAAGTCTTTGTTAAATTCATCGTAAAGCTCACGTGTTGGATCATAAGATACATTTAATAGTTCTACAGATTTTTTTGTATCCTGTGCACTTGTATTCTTTTCTGAAGAGCTACTGCCGCAACCGGTTAATGTCAGGGCTAATGCAGATATAAGTGCTAACGATTGAAGAAAATGTTTCCTTTTTTTCATAAAAAATCGCTCCTTTTTTTGTCTAGAGAATACAAAAGGCCACCTACCAATACGATTTATAATCGTCTTAAGTAGATGGCCTTCAGATTCTCTGATCAGCATTTTATCTTCACTCAGCAAATATTTTTTTATTAAAGTGCAACAAAAGAACCCCACCTGTTCCTTGTCAAAGGGTGTCCAAACATCTACTGTGTGAAGATAAAGCCTCCGGCGGATGTCACGGATTTTGAAAGGAATGAATAAGAGGATGTTAGCCTAAAACCTTCGCATCCTGCGAAAACAGCTAACTGACCTGCATCGGTAAAAACGCCATGTCCTGTGGCATTACCGAAATGACCGACATCGTGTCGGCCCTCGTGCAGGCCTAGGCACAATTCAAAATCCGGACGCAATTACGCCAAGGCGAAATTGATTGGTTTGGTTCAAAGCTTATTTTTACATTAAACATATATTTCTTATTAGTCAACAAGGAATTAAGAAAATATTGCTTTTGATTATCATCATATGCAAGAATACAGTATGAAAATTTGGGCTCATTGAAATGATTTTTTGTAAAAAGCCTAGTTGACTACTAGGTGTACTTTAGTATATATTTGGTAATAAGAAAAATGATTGTAGAACGAGGTAGCTAATACTAGTGAACAATTAATCAATTATGCCTCGGCATAATTGCGTCCGGAATCGGCATTCATCTCACCACCTATAGAGGTGGGAAATTTCTGTAGCTGAAAGAAGTTAATAATAAGCTGGCTAGTCAAACTAGAGGCGTTTTAACGAAGACATATCTATATATGTCTTTCGTTAGAACGCCTTTTTTCGTTACGAGGAGGATTATATGCTAACATATGCAACTTGGCATGAGCCAACATTGAATTTTCAGGTAGACGAAACTTATAAGGCAGCACTGGAGGTTTTACAGTGGAGTTATGCTGAATATGGCGAGGATATCGTCTATGCATGTAGCTTTGGGATTGAGGGGATTGTCTTGATTGACCTTATTTCAAAGGTGAAACCCGATGCTACGATTATCTTTTTAGATACAGATGTTCATTTTAAGGAAACATATGAAACGATTGATAAAGTAAAAGAAAAATATCCGAAGTTGAACATTATTATGCAAAAACCAGCACTTACACTGGAACAACAAGCAGCTGAATATGGTGATGAATTATGGAAGTCTAATCCAAACAAATGCTGCGATATTCGCAAGATTGTACCGTTACATGAAGCGTTATCGGGTGCAACAGCTTGGATTTCTGGCTTACGTCGTGAACAATCACCAACCCGACAAAATACGAACTTTATCAATCTTGACGATAAATTTAAATCCATTAAAATTTGCCCACTTATTCATTGGACATGGAAGGATGTTTGGCGATATGTCTCAAAGCATAATTTGCCGTACAATCCATTGCATGATAAAGGCTATCCAAGCATCGGCTGCGAGCACTGTACAAAACCAGCATATACAATGGATGATTTACGTTCAGGCAGATGGCAGGGATCTGGGAAAACTGAGTGTGGGTTACATGAGTAAAGGAGTCTTGCCATGCTTGAATATGTAGCGATAGCGATTAGTTTATTTTTTGCGATGAATATAGGTGCTAGTGGAGCGGCAGCCTCAATGGGAGTTGCTTACGGAGCAGGTGCTATTAAAAAAGCTTGGCAAGCATTGCTTATTTGCTCAGTGGGCGTTTTTTCTGGGGCAGTTCTTGGAGGGGGAGAGGTAGTAAAAACAATCAGCTCCGGCATAATGCCACAGGAGTACATTACAGTAAAGATTGTCATTATTATTTTGATTTCTGCGACGAGCTCACTATTTTTTGCCAATCTTTTAGGCATCCCATTATCGACGAGTGAAGTGACTGTAGGAGCAGTTGTAGGTGTAGGGATTGCCTATAAAGTGTTATACATTAAGTCATTACTTGTCATCATATCATTTTGGGTAATAGTACCAATCATAGCATTTATCATAGCATTTGTCTTTGGGAAGTGGCTGTATAAATTACGAGTTAAGGGCTTGTTAAAGGATCATTTAATATTAACGATTCTCCTTGTGTTCGCTGGATTTTTTGAAGCATTTTCAGCAGGGATGAATAACGTAGCAAATGCAGTTGGACCTCTTGTTGGTGCAGGAATGATGGGTGTAACAACTGGAATATTGCTTGGCGGGGCATTTGTAGCGCTTGGCGCAATGCTGCTTGGAAAACGGGTGCTTGAAACAAACGGTAAAAAAATTATGCGCTTTGAGAAGGCAGAAGGAATATTAATATCGAGTACAGGTGCACTACTAGTCGGTATAAGCTCTATCTTTGGGCTACCAGTACCATTAACACAAGTAACATCGTCTTCGATTATCGGAATGGGGATGGCCAAAAACGGGAAACAAATTTTTCATAAGCATATTGTGAAAAAAATAATCCGTATTTGGATTGTCTCACCAATCTTTTCTTTAGCCATCTCCTATTTTTTAGTACAGCTATTCTTAGAAAAAGATTTCTATACCATCATATTAATTGGCAGTATTATTGTTGGAACGCTTGGTGTAATTAGCTTAATGCGAACAATGCGTGAAGAAGAACGCTCAATATACGATTCAGGAGAAGGGATTTAAATACCCGAAATACTATTGAATCGGCCGGGGTGTCGATCACTTTTAACGGGGAGCTGATCAAATCAGAGTTGGACCCGATCACTTTTGAAGAAAAGCCGATCAATTCATAAGGATCCACGATAAATCTCTGTAAGGGAGAAATTAATCGCAGAAGCCTCAATTTGCCTAAGATGATAAATCAATAAAATATGCAAATACGCTTAACTAAAAAACTGAATAATTCAATAAAACTAGGAGGAGATTTTGATGAGTTTACAACCACATGGTGGACTATTAGTGCAAGCCTTTAATCCAGAGAAGGATGTTACGCATATTAATAAAGTTATTGAGCTTGATGCCATTTCACTTAGTGATTTAGAGTTAATTGCTATTGGTGGTTACAGTCCGATTGAAGGATTTTTAACGCAGGAAGATTATGAATCAGTTGTTGAACATACACGTTTAGCGTCAGGCGTGGTATGGAGTATTCCGATTACATTACCAGTAACAAAGGATGTAGCGGTAACATTGCAGCCGGGTGATGAGGCAAAGTTAGTATATGGTGATGCTGTTTATGGTGTTATTGAAGTCGCGGATATTTATGAGCCAAATAAATGGAAAGAGGCATTGTTAATATATGGTACGGAGGATTTAGAGCATCCAGGTGTTAAGAAGTTGCATGAACGTCCAAGTATTTATGTGGGCGGAAAAATTACATTAGTAAAACGTCTAGAGCAGAAGTTCCCAGCCTATTCATTTGATCCGTTTGAAACACGCCAGCTTTTTGCGGAAAAGGGCTGGAAAACAATTGTTGGCTTCCAAACACGGAATCCTGTACATCGAGCACATGAATATATTCAAAAGGCAGCGCTTGAAACAATTGATGGATTATTTTTAAATCCACTAGTTGGAGAAACGAAATCAGACGATGTTTCGGCCGCAATTCGCATGGAAAGTTACGAAGTTTTACTAAAAAATTATTATCCTGAAAATCGCGTTCAATTAGGGGTATTTCCAGCTGCAATGCGTTATGCAGGACCAAAGGAAGCTATTTTCCATGCACTTGTACGAAAAAATTATGGCTGCACTCACTTTATCGTTGGGCGTGACCATGCAGGTGTTGGCGATTACTATGGCACATACGATGCACAAAAAATCTTTGAACAATTTACGGAAGATGAATTAGGAATTACTCCATTAAAATTTGAGCATAGCTTCTATTGCAACAAATGTGAGGGAATGGCAACGACGAAAACGTGTTCACATGATAGCTCGGCGCATGTCATTTTATCGGGTACTAAGGTTCGTGAAATGTTACGTAATGGCGAAGTGCCTCCAAGTACATTTAGTCGTAAAGAGGTTGTGGATGTACTAATTAAAGGGATGCGTCAGGAGGTTATAAAGTGAGTTCTAACATCGTTTGGCACGAAGCTTCTATTACGAAAGAGGAGCGTCGTACACATTACAAGCATCAAAGCTTTATTTTATGGTTCACCGGTTTATCAGCTTCAGGAAAATCTTCTGTGGCGAATGCCTTCGCACGCCGACTCTTCGAACGTGGCAATCAAGCATTTGTCTTAGATGGTGATAATGTTCGCCATGGCTTAAATAAGGATTTAGGATTTGATGAAGCGGGTCGAAAGGAAAATATACGACGTATTGGAGAAGTCTCTAAGCTTTTTGTGGAAAATGGACAAATTGTTCTAACTGCTTTTATTTCACCTTACCGAGAAGATCGTCAAGTTGTCCGTGAGCTTGTGGAAGCAGGGGAATTTATAGAGGTCTATGTAAAGTGTTCTGTTGAAACGTGTGAAAAGCGTGATCCAAAAGGTCTTTATAAAAAAGCTCGTAATGCGGAAATTCCAAACTTTACTGGGATTAGTGCACCCTATGAAGAACCGGAAAATCCGGAAATTATTTTAGACACTGAACTCCATTCTATCGAAGAATGCGTAGACCAGCTCACAGACATATTAACTTCAAAAGGATACATTTAGGCTTATCAACCACACGTTATCGTGATGAGCATATATTTAATAAATTTGTTTTCATAAAGAATCTGCTTACTTTCGAGGAGGCAGATTTTTTTGTGGAAAATTAATCTATTTTTATAGAAGGTTACCAAATGTTGTGAGATGATTAAATCATCATACGTTATAGGAGATGAAAGAAATGAGCATACATATTCAACTATTAACCGAGGATGTAGTAAACCAGAAATTATTAAATGAAATATTGGAACTTTGGAATGAAAATGCCATAGAAACGGCAGATTGTGAATTAGAGGAGAGTGAAAGGAAGGGAATTCAAGAACAGTTAGAACAATATATTCAATCAAAATATGGGGCCATTTATATAGCAACGAATGAGAATAATGAAATGATTGGTTTTGGAATGGCTTCGATCAAAAGGGATTTTATTTACGATATGAACTATGGTCAAATAGACGAAGTTTATGTAGTACCAGTATATAGAAGACAGAAGGTTGCTAAACGTTTAGTAGCTGATTTAGTGACTTGGTTTAATGATGAGCATGATACTTCAGTAGTAAATGTTTATGTAGATTTAGAAAATGACTTAGCATTAAGCTTTTGGGAAGGCATTGGTTTAGAAAAAGAATTTTTTATGCTATCAAACAATTAAAAAGTGGCCAATGAAGTCTATTCATTGGCCATTCTTTTTGAAAAGTTATTTAATGCCTTGTTCCTTTTTCATCCGGTCAATTTCAGGTCCAAGTTCGTCGTGTATTGTGCCTTTCCAAGGTTTTACGCCAGCGATGTATGAGGAGCGAGTCATAATATGCCCTCCAACAGGCCCTGTGATGAACAGGAACAGTATACCTAGTAAAATGCGGGGATTAAAGTGATCTTCAATAAGCCAAAAGTGAAAGAATACGCCAATGAGTATACACATGACGCCGAGCGTTGCACTTTTTGAAGCAGCGTGAGCGCGTGTGTACAAATCAGGTAAACGGACAAGACCAATGGCTGTCACAACAATAAATAGCACCCCTACAGAAATGAAAAAGATAACTAAACTATTAGCGAGAATTGTCACGTTTAATGATATCTCCTTTCTCTATGAATTTAGAGAAAGCAACAGTACCGATAAACGATAAAATCGCTAACAATAAAATAATCTCAAGGAAGAAGCTTGTTTCAACCAATACTGAAAACAGTCCAATGAGTGAGATTACTGACACGCCCAATGAATCCAATGCTACCACACGGTCGGATGCAGAAGGTCCTTTAACCATTCGATAAATGACTGCAATCATCGATAAGCAAATCACCACAATTGCAGTAATAATAAACGTTGTCATGATTTACTCACCTCCAAAATCGCTTTCTCAAATGAATCTCGAATTGCTGTAATCGCTTCATCGACATCACTAATATCAATGGCGTGTACATACAATGTTTTTGCATCATCTGATACGTGCACTACTACTGTACCAGGTGTTAACGTAATAAGACTTGATAATAAGGTAATTTCCCATTCCTGTGTTAAAACAGTCGGATAGGCAAAGAATGCAGGCTGCATATCCAACTTAGGCTTTAAGACCACTCGAAGAACTTGTACATTCGCTAACACTAACTCCTTAAAAAAGAGTATTGTCAGTTTAATGATTGCCCAAATGCGGTAGACGTAAAGACGAGCAGTAAAAAATCTACGCATAATAATGAGCAATATAATACCGAGAATAAACCCAATAATAAAGCCTGTTGCTGTGTAATTAGAAGAAAGGAACATCCAAACGAAGGCAAGTACAAAATTTAAAATAATTTGAAATGCCATATCTCTAATCCTCCTTCATTACAGCATCTATATATATAGATGGATCACTTAATAGTTTTGCCGCATCGTCCATAAATGGAGTAATCCATTCAGAGCCTACACCATACGCTACAGTAACGAGCACTAAAAGAACCGTAGGCACAAATAGTGTATAGTAGACTTTTTTATCGACAGTACCCGTTGTTTCTTTTTCTTCACCCCAGAAGGCATAAAGGAAAATACGAATAACCGATAATAAAACGAGAAGTGATGAAGCCAATATAAAAATACTACTCCATTTACTGCCTGCTTCAAATCCTCCCTGTACAATCAATAGCTTCCCAACGAAGCCACTAAGTGGGGGAATCCCTGCTAAACCAAATGCTGCAATTAAATAGCACCAACCGAGAGCGGGATATTTATTCATAAGACCGCCCATTTTACGTAAATCAGATGTGCCAGTAATGTAGATTACTATACCTATTAACATAAAGAGAGCTGCTTTTATAAGCATGTCATGAATTAAATAGAACATTGCACCTTTTAGGGCGATTTCATTCATTTGAGATACGCCAAATAAAATAACACCTACAGCAATGACAATATTATATATAATGATGAGCTTCACATCATGGTACGCAAGTGCACCAATACAGCCTGCAATTATTGTTGCAACTGCTAATGCCATCAGTAAATCATGTGTATATGATAAATCATGAACAAAGAACAACGTATATGTTCGAGTAATTGCATAAATACCAACCTTTGTTAGAAGTGCACCAAATAGCGTTAACACTGGTATTGGAGCTGCCGCATAAGAAGTTGGAAGCCAGAAATATAGCGGGAAAATAGCTGCTTTTAATCCAAATACCATTAAAAATAGTACAGCTATAACCGTTACAATACCTGGCTGATTGATGTCAGCAATTTTTACTGCAATGTCTGCCATGTTTAATGTACCTACTACAGAGTATAGAAAGGCAACTGTAATAACAAATAATGCAGATGAAATAACATTAATTAAAATATATTTAATGGAACCTTTAAGCTGTCCTTTTTCACCCCCAAGAACGATGAGCAAATAAGAGGCCATTAACAATACCTCGAAGAACACGAAAAGGTTAAATATATCGCCTGTCGTAAATGCCCCGTTAACCCCAGTTAAAATAAACATAACTCCAGGATAATAGAAGAAGCGTTCACGTTCCTTCGTGATGGAACCAAAGCCATACCAAACAACAAAAAGAGCGATTAGCAACGTTGTTGTGACAAGCAGTGCGGACACCATATCAGAAACCATCGTAATACCATACGGCACAGGCCAATCTCCGAACGTCACCTTTTGTATACCGTCATTTTTCACCTTTGAAAGCAATGAAATGGCTGATATAAGTGCGAGCCCTATACCAAGTAATGCGAATGAACGCTGGTATTTTAAGTTTTTTTGCCCAAACATTAAAATCATACCGAAGAAAAACGGAATGATAATCGGCAATAGAAGGAAGTTATTCATCCTCATCACTTCCTCTCATTAAGCTTATATCATCTGTCTCGAGCTCCTGATAAGAACGGTAAGCAAGTACGAGGAAGAAAGCTGTTACCCCAAAGCTAATAACAATCGCTGTTAAAATAAGCGCCTGTGGTAATGGGTCTGCAAAAGTTTTAGCCCCTTCTTTTAAAACAGGAGGTGCTTCTCCACCAAGCCCGCCCATCGTTAAAATGAGAAGATGAGCGCCATGACTTAAAAGACCTGTTCCGATAATAATACGCAATAAGCTTTTGGATAAGATTAAATAAATCGCTGCCATAAACAGAAAGCCTATGACAAACGCCATCAATATTTCCATTATTCATCCTCTCCAATCGTTTGAATAATGGTCATTGTAACGCCGACAACAACCAAATAGACACCGCTATCAAAAAGCATAGCCGTGTGTAATGACTGTTTGCCTAGAAGCGGTAAATCGAAATAATCAAAGAAATGAGTAAAAAACGGTTTACCTAAAAACATTGGGAAAGCGGCTGTTGCAAGTGCTAGTAATAAGCCAATTGCAGTTAAATACGTATAATTTATTGGTAAAACCTTACGAACCGTATTTAAATCAAAGGCAAGGACTAAGAGCACAATAGCACTCGATGTCAAAAGTCCACCAACAAAGCCGCCCCCAGGTGTGTAATGACCAGCAAGGAAAATATGAATGGAGAAGAAGAAAATAATGAAGAATACAATTTTTGTTGTAAATTGTATAATGACATCATTTGTTTTCATGTGATTTCTCCTTTCTATTCATGCGTAGCTTTATCATTGCTAAAATGGCCATTCCAGCAATACCTAGCACTGTAATTTCAAATAATGTATCGAAGCCACGGTAGTCTACTAAAATTACATTGACAATGTTTCCACCGCCGGCTTTAGAATAAACTGTTTCCTCATAATACTTCGAAATAGTTGGAATCAATTTTTGTGAATGTGCAGACAGTGCCAAAAGCGTAACCATCACACCGACTGCAATGGAAACAATTGCGCGATTTAATTGGAATCTCATGCGCTCTTCTCGTTTTCCAAGCTTAGGCAGATGATAAAATGCTAGTAAAAACAGCGCAACAGAAATCGTTTCAATGACAAGCTGTGTTAATGCTAAATCAGGAGCATTAAAGATAACGAAGAATAATGCTACTGTGTAGCCCACAGCACCAAGGCCAATAATAGCTGTTAAACGTGACTTTGCCAAAATTGTAATGGCTGTTCCAATGACTAACACCACAACTAAAATGATTTCGTAAGGACGAATAGGTGAAGTGTCTTGGAAGGAGACTGTAAAAGCATTCTTCACAAATAAAGAACCGATTACAATCGCCGCAATGCTACTAAACATATACAACAGGTAGTGACGCATAGAGCCCGTCATATAAAGACGTGATACACGATTTAATCCAACATCTAGTCCTAGCATTATCTTGTCATATGCATTATTTAACGTTAAAGCTCTTGGGAATTTTTGATAAATGCCCTGCCATTTCGGTAATGCTACAAACAATAGAACCCCAAGAAGTACTATGCCAAATGTCATGACTAATTCAGGTGTGATTTCACCATGCCAAGCAGCCACATGAATATCAATATCCTTAGGTGAATCGTATAAAAATGGCTGAATAGCTTGTACTGCTGGCTTTACAAAAGTATCCCCAACTAGGTTCGGAATAAAGAATATTGTTACGACTAATGCTGCTAAAATCATCGGCGAAATTAGCATGCCAATCGGTGCCTCGTGTGGTTTATGAGGTAATTTTTCTGGTTTATATTTACCAGTAAATGTTCTGAAAACAAAATAGAAGCTATAAACAAATGTGAAAATACTAGCAATCCAAGCGATAATTGGGAAGAGTGCTCCCCATGTATCAAAGCCGAAAAATTCAAAATTTTGCAGGGCAAGCATCGCAGTTAAAAACATTTCCTTACTTAAGAAGCCGTTAAATGGCGGTAGACCAGCCATTGATAAGCTTCCGATTGCGGCTACTGTAAAGCTAAGCGGCATAATACTCATTAAGCCACCGAGCTTACGAATATCACGCGTACCTGTTTCATGATCGACAATACCAGCAATCATGAATAGGCTTCCTTTAAACGTTGCATGGTTGATAAGGTGGAAGATTGCCGCAAAGGCAGCATATTTAATAGTATCTGTTGCCCCATTGCCATGAAACGCTAAAGCACTAGCGCCGAGCAAAGACATAATAAGTCCAAGCTGACTCACTGTAGAGAAAGCAAGGATCCCTTTTAAATCGGTTTGCTTCACTGCAAAGAACGAACCCCAGAATAGCGTTAAGATACCTACGCCTGTAACGAGCCATACCCAAAGTTCAGAAACAGCGAAAATCGGTGTAAAGCGTGCAACTAAATAAATACCCGCCTTTACCATAGTTGCGGAGTGGAGGTATGCACTAACTGGTGTTGGCGCTTCCATTGCATCTGGTAACCAAATGTAGAATGGGAATTGGGCAGATTTCGTAAATGCTCCTAGAAGTATTAAAACGAGCGACCAGGTGAACAGCGGATGCTGCACTAAATTAGGTGCCATTACAATAAGTTCACGGATTGAATACGTTCCTCCCATTATATAAAGAAGGATGAATCCTCCTAACATCATTAAGCCGCCACCGACTGTAATCATCATTGACTTAAGTGCACCAAAGCGAGAGGCATCACGAGAATACCAATAGCCGATCAATAAAAATGATGAAATAGATGTTAGCTCCCAAAAGAAGTACAGAGAAATTAAATGATCTGACTGTACTACTCCTAGCATTGCGGTCATAAATAATAATAGGTAAACATAAAAATTATGTAATTTTTCTTTATGTTTGTCTAAGTAAAAAATAGAGTAAAGTACGACCAATGAGCCAATTCCAGTAATTAGCAATGAGAATAGCAAGCTAAGTCCATCTAAATAAGAAACGATGGAAATATCGAGCGATGGAATCCAAGGAAGCTCTTGAAGAAATACTTTACCATCTGCTACTTTTCCGATATAAGATGCGTAAATAATCGCGAGTGTAGCAGGTACTGCAAGAACAAACCAGCCTGTGTGAATATTTTTAATGCTTTTATATAATAATGGCACAAATATTGCGGCAAGCATTGGAATGAAAATATAAAGTACTTGTAACAAAAAAACCCTCCTTTATGCAGGTAAGTATGTTAATTATAACGCACTTTTTGTATGAATGCATATGCACTCATATGATTTAGCTTGCGATAGTGGAAGAACCTTGGATATATTATAAATAGGAAGTTATCAATAGTAAAAGAGGAAAAAATTTTTATGAAGAACCCTTATATTTATGGTTATCTACCATTAATTACAATTTTATTGTTTAGTTTGACATTTGGGATGTATGCAGTAAGTAAATCGTTGCAAGTTTTTCATGCAATTGGTGTGTATTCCGGTATGCGTGAGTTTTTATCCGATTTCGAGCTCCGTGTATTCTTGCTAATTGTCTTTGCAGTAATCTTTTTTATGCTATTTTCAGCATTGAAATTAGTAGGGGAAACTATTCATGAGCTAGGAATGTTATTTTTCTCAAAGGATCATGATGGTGCGACAGTTAATCAAGCCCGAGGCGGATACATCATTTTATTAGTTGGGGCAATCTGTTCAGCCTTTGCTATTCAATTTATTTACGTTTTAGTAGGTATTTTTGTCTTAACCGTTTTTATCTACTTTATTTACCTTATCTATAAAATGAGTCATTATATGTCGATGGGTGGAACGATTGGCTTACTTGTATTTGAGCTTTTTATGTGGACAATACTATTAACGCTATTAGTTTATGTTGTTTTAAAATTGTATAATGGAATTTTGGCAAGTTTACCGTTTGCTCATTAAATGCCTCGGTTTCATTAAGTATTTATTACATAATTAACAATGAAAGGAGCGGCCCCAGTCTCAGGGCTGCTCCTTTTAACTTCTTTCAGCGGGTGTCCAAATACACAATGCCGATCCCTTACGCATTGTTTATCTGTGCGAAAGCGTAGCGGCAGCTACAATTATGCCGAGGTATAATTAATCTTTATTCAAGTAAAACATTAAATAGCTTGTGGTGAATCTTGTAAGCTTCTAATCTCTCCATAGATTGTGGCTTATCGTAGCCAAGCCATACTGCTGCAGTGTATTCATCATTTAATCCGGCAAGCCAGTAGTCGCGATAGTTGTTAGTTGTTCCTGTTTTGGCACCGACATAGTTACTTTTACTATAAACGCCTTGCCCGGTACCTTTAGTAACAACATCTGTAAGCATCGAACGCATGTACTTAACGGTTTTCGGTGACCAAATTTGATCGCGTGCTGAATCCCAGCTGTAAAGCTCCGTACCATCAGATGCTGTTACTTTGCGGATGCTATGAGCAAGTACATATGAGCCATCTATAAAGCTTGTATAAGCATCTGCTAGCTCAAGTGCTGTAACACCATATGTTAACCCGCCTAAAGAGGCTGAATAATCATGATCTTTTGCTACGATGGAGCGGAAATGAAAGCGATCTAAGTAACTAAAGGCTGTATCAATTCCGACTGTGTTAAATAAACGGAGAGCCGATGTATTGTAACTATTTTGAAATGCTACTCGAATTGGTACATCACCGTATTTAAAGCCGCCATAGTTTTGTGGACAAAATGAACCGACGCAATAACTGCCGCCACTTACAATAGAATCAGGTGTATGTGCTGTTGTTTCAAAGAAAGGAGCATATACTGCAAGCGGCTTAAAGGCAGAGCCTGGCTGACGTGTACCTTGAAAGGCACGATGAAAACCAAATTTTTCGTAGTTTTTCCCAGCATAAAGACTTACAACTTCACGGGATGTGTTATCAATAACTGCTCCGGCGGCTTGCAATTTGCCTGGGCCTAGAATTGCAGTCATTTTATTCTCATCATGTGCTTGTTTGTCTGGATCAAGCGCGGTATAAATCGTTAATCCATTTTGGAATAATGTATTGAGTCGATTGTCTAGCTGCGCTTTGATTTTCTTCTTCTCTTCGTCGCTTTGTGTTTTGGCAAGACGATCTGAATAGCCTTCTTTTTCTGCAACTAACCATTTAAGCTCTTGTAGGACGTAAGTACTGTACATAGGGTAGCTTTGCGCTTTACTCTTTACATTTAATGTTATCGTTTCAGCTTTATATGTAACGGCATCTTCTTTTGTTATAGCGCCACTCGTTGCGAGTGTATCTAATAACCGCTCCTGCCTCGACTTTGTTTTATCAAAGTTTTTTAAAGGATTATACAGTGAAGGGTTATTTGGAATGGCAGCAATAAATGCAATTTCTGCTATAGATAATTCTTGAAGTGGTTTTTGAAAATAATATGTAGCTGCTCCACCGATTCCATAAACTTGATTGCTAAAATAGGCTTCATTTAGATACATCGTTAATATCTCGTCTTTATTAAATTCTTTCTCAAGCTCATGAGAGTAAAAGATCTCGGTTAATTTTCGTTCATATGTTTTTTCGTCGGATAAATAACGCATACGAACAAGCTGTTGTGTAATGGTGCTAGCACCTTGAGAAGTTGAATTTGTGCTTGAGTTAGCAACAACTGCACGGACGATGGCACTGAGGTCAAAGCCGATATGCTCATAAAAATGAGCGTCCTCACTTGATATAAAAATTTCCTGGGCAATTTTTGGGATTTTCTGTAATGTTAGAGGTTGACGCCATTCGACATATTCCTCGCTAAATGTTTTCCCGTTTCGATCAATAAGTGTTACTGGAAGCTGTGGCTGTATTTCCGGTAAATGAATAGCGCTTGCAATTTGCTCCTCATGGGCTTGTGCCGCATTGATTTCTGTCCTAATGTTTGTAGTAATCCACCAAAGGACAGGTAAGGATAGTAAAATGATAAAAAAACCAAAAGCCTTTTTCATGTGTGCCTCCACTCTAAATATGAGTCACTCAACAGAATAACATAATTTGGATAGTTTCCAAATACGCGTTCCGACCTATTTGTTTTATCAAATAATTTTGCCATGAAGTTAGAGATGACGTTTGTTAAAACGTATCTTCATTTAGATAGAAGACTCCTACCTGTAAAGGTGGTGAGATGAACTCCGAAGTGATTCCTTTACAGTGAGTGTTCGAAAACTACAACTACTGAAATAGAGTAACTCAGTCTAAGAGTGCCACGTCCTATGGCATTCCTGAAATTTTCGACATCGTGTCGGCCCCTGGCACAATTCATAATCCCACGCATTGTTTAACTGAGCGAAAGCAAAGCGGCAGCGGCAAATATTTTCTGTAGCGAAAGTGAAACGGCAGCTACAAATGTTTACTGCGCGAAAGCGAAGCGTCAGCGGCAATTACTCCAAGGCGAAATTGATTAGAGTTGATTGGAGAGTATGCTGGACGACTAGCATTACAAATGAGATTCTGGAGTGTAGCAGGTAGAGGAACGAAGGCTAATAGCATCAATAAAGCTTACGCTATGTTTTCTTGTCTGTAACTTATGAAAAGTGGAATTATACATAACAATCCAAGGAGAATGGACAGGATTAAGGTGTTGATTGGATTATCTTTTACTTTTGTATCTTCTTTGTGTTTTTTTTCAAATTCTTTTACTTCTTCTGTTGTATTTACTTTATTGTTTGGAACAAATTCATTTTTATTTACATCATAGTAATAGAATCCGTGTTTGTTAAAGGTGAAAAAGCCATCTCTAACCGTCTTATATGAACTAGAAATCATCGCTAAGTCTACTTTTTCCGTATCAATCTTTGTTTTTACATATTTTTCACTTTCTGCTTTAAACAATTCTTTTTCTTTTTTTAATAAGTTTGCTGCGTCACTCTTTACTTTTTCTACATCTTGAAGTGTTGTCGCTTTTTTCAAACCCTCTTCGATTAAGGCTATTTGTTCCGTTTTCATTTTTTCTTCAAATTCTTTGGTTTTTTGCTCTAATAATGATTTATCTTCTTTTTCTGTTTTAATCAGTACCGTTTTTGTTTCTTGTTCTAATATTTTGGCGGAGTCATTTTTGTAATAATGAACTTCTTTTTTATTTTTATTATTTACTGAATTCAAGTGCTCTTCTGTAGCGATTTTTGTTGCCATGCTGGCAGATGAAAAAACGATACTCAACATACATACCGACAGACCGATTACACTTATTTTTTGTATAAATTTCATTGCAATCCCTCCGTTTTTTCTACTTTTATCCATATAGTCCATCTTTATTATCAATCAAGGGGATATATGAACAATCATAAAAAATATAAGGGGGGGCTAATATGAAAGAATATTTCTTAACCGAAGAACACTACTGTGATAACGCCTTTGTGACCAACATCGTGCCGCTGACGCTTCGCTTTCGCGCAAAAGACATCGTGCTGCTGACCCGACGTTAGCACTATGCTTTCAAAATATTTGAACTGTCGCTTCGCTAGCACAAAAAACACTTATTGGCCTAAGTGACTCATCGGAGGCCCACAGGAAATCAACCACACATTATGGTGATAAGCTTAAAAATTAAAAGTGCAAAAAATCGTCAATACTTTGGTGAAGAAAACCAGTAAGAAGTATGTTAGACTAAAATGAGGTCAGAAATGATAGTACTATCATTTTCATTGAAACTGAAATTTTACATTTAAAGGAGAGACTTCAATGTTTCCACAATTAACAACAGAAGTACTAGAAGGCGAAGTACTTGTAGAAATGAAAACAACTTTAGGTGCCATCAAAATTAAATTATTCCCAGAGCATGCACCTAAAACTGTTGAAAACTTTTTAGGCCATGCAAAATCAGGATACTATGACGGCATCATTTTCCACCGTGTAATCCAAGACTTTATGATTCAAGGAGGTGACCCAACTGGTACAGGTATGGGCGGCGAATCAATTTGGGGTAACTCTTTCGAGGATGAGTTCTCTGACAAAGTATTTAATCTTCGCGGTGCCCTTTCAATGGCAAATGCGGGTCCAAACACAAATGGTTCACAATTCTTTATCGTACAAATGAAGCACCTTCCAAGTGATATGCTTCGTCAATTACAAGGTGCTGGCTTCCCAGAAGAGATTATTGAAGCATATGCTCAAAATGGTGGTACTCCTTGGTTAGACCATAAACATACAGTATTTGGTCATGTTGTTGAAGGTATGGACATCGTTGACAAAATTGCAGACGTAGAAAAAGACATGCGTGATAAACCAGTAGAAGATGTAAAAATCGAGTCAATTACAGTTTTTGAATAATAATTGTAAGGACGTGTAAAACATGAAACATTTAATGTATCAATTTTTATATTTCCCAGAAGATAAATCAGGCTATGTACCTGCAGCTTTTGAATTTTTAATAATGCTTATATTATGTATTGTTGTCTTTACCGTTTTCCGTAAGATTTCTAAGAAACAAGAAATGAAATCAAAGGAACTCGAAGCACGTATTCTTTCAGAGAAAACTAATACAAACAATCAGCAAAATGTTTAACTGCATTCAGCGGATGTCTAAACACCCACTGAAATAGAGGAACTCAGTCATTATGCCGAGGCATAATTGATTGCACCAGATGCCTCGCTGTCTTTTATGACTGCGGGGCATCTGACTTTCTCATTAATCTTATGTCAAAATACCTCAAGTATTGTTTGTCTTCGCACCCTTCTCCATTTGAGATATATTTTCTGAACAAAAAAGGATATCTCAGAAAAACTTGAGATATCCTTCACTATTTACTTACTATTGTTCAAGTGCTTGCTTAAAGCGCTGAACACCGTCTTTCACTGTGTCAAATGAGCAAGCAACGTTCATACGTAGGAAGCCGCAACCCTCTTCGCCATATTTTGATCCTGGCTCTAATGCTAACTTGCCATTTTCCAGCAAGCGTTTCATGATTTCTTTTTCATCAAGACCTAATTCTCGGTAATCAATCCAAAGTAAATAAGTGCCTTGAGGCTTATTAATATGGATACCAGGTAATTGCCCTAATTCAGCAATCACATAGTCCATATTGTTTGAAATGTAAGTAAGCATGTCATTTAACCATGGGGAACCCTCTGTATAAGCAGCCTGAAGTGCAACAGAAGCAAAGGTATTTACTGAGCCTTGCCCACTAGCCATATGAACAGCTTCTAGGAGCATACGCTTTTCCTTATCTGGAACAATCATATAGGCAACTTGAATACCAGCTAGATTGAATGTTTTTGTAGGTGCCATGCACGTAATAATACGATCAATTTCATCACCAGCGATTTTTGCTAATGGTGTATGTTTTGAGCCATCCAACATTAAATCGGAATGAATTTCATCGGAAATAATCACTACATCATATTTTGCACATAGTCGTACGATTTCCTTTAATGTAGCTTCATCCCATACATAGCCTCCAGGATTATGTGGATTACACAATATGTAAGCTTTCACATTTTGAGCAAGTGCTTGCTCAAAGGCTTCAAAGTCGTAAATAAATGTCCCATCTTTTTCTACTAAAGGACAACTAACAATCTCTCTACCATTACTTTTTGGGATGTTAAAAAATGGCGGATAGACAGGTGGGGAAATAAGTACTTTATCTCCTGGATTTGTAAATGCCTTGATACTGTCCGCTAAAGCGGCAACAACGCCGTTACAGAAAACAATGGATTCTTTGTCAATGTGCCAATCATGATGAGCATTCTGCCAGTCTACGATCGCCTGCACTGCTTCATCACTAACAAAGCTATAGCCGAAAACAGTCTTTTCAGCATGCTCTTGTAGTGCTTTTGATACGGCTGCTGGAGCGGGGAAATCCATATCGGCTACCCACATTGGTAGTATGTCTGAAGCATCTTGTAGCCCATATACATTTTCCACTGCGTCCCATTTTACAGAGTTTGTACAACGACGTTTAATAGTTTGATCGAAATTAGACAAGCAAATCACTCTTTTCTTTTTTATTTACTATGGTATCATACGAGTATGATAAAAGGATAATAGGTGAGTATTTTGGAAAATATAAAAATGAATCAAGCAGCCGTACATCTGCTAGAGGAGTGGGATCCATTCCACTTAGGTCCAGATCATTATGATACTGAAACCGCTGATGTTGTAGCAGCATTGCAAGGTATTGATGATCCATCTACTCTTGCAAAGGTTATTCAAGAAACATATGAGCATTCGTTTGAAGAATGGATTCCATTTGAAGATTGTGTAGCCATTTCGTACAAACTTATTGCGATAAAATTTGAAGCAAAATGCATTATTTAACTTCTCCCAGTGGGTATCCAAAATGGTGTTATGCAAGCGCAAAGCCGAATTTTGACGCAATGATGCTTTTGCTTTTCTATAGAAACCGAGGTTGTCTTTCAATTTTGAGACAACCTCGTTTTTTTTTATTTAAACAACGGTAGTATCCCCTGTATGAGAATAATTAATATCGCTATTGGAGAAACATTACGAATTAATATATACCAGATATTGAACATCAGACTAGATGAGTCAAGCTCCTTACGAGAAAAGTCCTTTGTATAATAATAGCCTGCAAAGATAGAAATCAGTAAGGCTCCTGGCATACCAATACTATTCGTCAATAAGTCTACAAAGTCGAAAATAGAGCGATCTAAAATTTTCACTTCAGAATAGGATGCCGAATGATAATGCACTTGGAATACCGATGATAAAAATAATAATACCGCCAATCCAAGCGATTTTTAACTCCTAATCCTATAGCACTTCTAGCTGCAGCTATTAACCCAATTTAAGTTGCAAATTGATCTCTCGATTACACGAAATTAAACCCTCCTTATACTAAAGTTTCATTTTACCCCAATATTCTCGTAACTTAAGCAAATTTCAGAAAATGCTTTTTAGTTACCTGCCTGTGCAGCAGGGATGTTAACAGCGTTCTAGCAGTAAAATTTGTGTCTGGATTTACTCTTATAAAGAAAAAACTGTTTAAATATGTAACAATTAGGAGAAATGATTCGTTACATGTGCAAAAGGGGGAATGACGGTGACAGAAACTGAGTTAATAGAACGAGCTCAGCAAGGAGACAAAGAAGCCTATATAGAGCTGATTAGAATATATCAAAGTACAGTTGAAAAATTTGCCTTTCAATGTGGCGTGCATAGTAATGATTTAGCAGATGTTTCACAGGAGGTATTTGTCAAGCTCTATCGTTTTTTACACCAATTTAAGCAGGACCGTTTTACGACATGGCTCTATAAAATCACATTAAATGCAACACGTGATTATTATCGCAAAGAACAACGAGAGCAAGCAAAGGAAGAAAGGCTAAGTGCACAACAACAAACGCCCTCATCTTCAGCAGAAAAGCATGTCCTTAATTTTGAGGAGGATAGGTTATTACATAATGCTATTAAAGAACTCGATGAAAAATATCGGTATCCACTCATATTATTTTACTTCCATGAATTAAAGTATGAGGAGATTGCGGAAGTACTAAATATTTCGTTATCAACTGTTAAAGTTCGTATATTGCGTGCAAAGGAAAAGCTCAAAGTGGTGTTAATGCTGGAGGGGAGTGTTGAAAATGGATGATAAACAGTTTGAAAAACGAATGGAGCTTCTAAAAAAATCCTATAATCGCATGGAACCACAGTTAGATCCAGAAGCCGTTTTCACACAAATCGAGGCAGAAAATGCAACACAAAAAGCACAAGAAACAGTAACAACACAAAAGCCCCCCTCAAGATGGCAAAAGCCAGCTATCTGGGTAGCAAGCATTGCTAGTGTACTTTTATTAAGCGTTCTTGTTTCGTCGTATGTCATTAATCCATCGGCATTTGTACAAACAGCTGAAAAAGATCAAGAACAAGAAAAAAAATATGATGAATGGCTTTCAAACCTTACAAAAAAATATCAAGAAAAGCGTGAGCATATGCGTAAAGAGCTCGACATACCAGAGAAAGAGTTTAGTGAAATAGTTCAAATGGCAGATAATGAATTGTACGATTTATCTAAAGGCAAAGAGATGATTTTAAGACTACAGAACACAAATGATGACTTTAGAAAAGGCGTAGAAACAGATATATTGGATAATCTACAAACACCACGTGAGCGAATACAGAGTATCGAAACTTACGCAGATCCAATGTCATATGAAGAATCTTATTACTTTTATAGTAAATATTCTTACTCAGTAGAAGAAATAGCACGCTATTATTCTAATAAGCTTGCTCAGTATGAAAAAGTATTATCTCAAAAACCAAAAAGTCTCCCGGCAGACCTAAATAAGTTAATTGCTACGGCTAAAAAACAATATTTTGAATTGCAATATAATGGACAAAGTTATAGTTTTCGACCAAATCCTGTATTCGGAAAAGACGCGCCCGAATATATTGATCGCCTTCACCCAAGTGTATTAGGATATTTTAAATACTTGGCTACAGGCTCATTGCTTGTTGGTGGGGATTTACCCTATTCTTTAGAGGATTCAGCAACTAATCTGCGTCTTTATGAAAAAACACTTGTAGAGGATAAATCTCCTGAGAATGATAATTTTAACGTATTAAAGGGAGAATTTGAAAATACATGGCTTGCTATATTTAAAGGAACTGAGAGCAATCCAATTCGCACAAAAACAGGCCAATTCAAACCTGAATACATTGATTTGTTAACTCTCATTGCAAATGGTGAATATGGTGAGGCAATGCGCAAAACAGCTCAATTAATACTAGATGAAATAAAGTTAACTGGACAATCTAAAACTCTAGAACAGTTAACAACATACGATATATGGATGGGAATTTTATATGCACGTGAAGACTTATTTATGCAGACGGAGGATGGGACAACAAGTATAGCAATTAATGATGGTTGGATTGAGCAAACTAAAACTCTTTACAATTCGTATGTAGAGACGGGGGATGATACAATCATTGACACATTAAATCCAATTAATATCGTTAGTTTATTTTTATATGCTCATGGCGTCGGCGATCGAGAAATAGCTCAGAGACTATTAACTGATGATTTAGATATAGATACAGTTGTACAGTTTGATGGGATGGAAAAGTTTAAAGCTCTTCATGAAATAGGGGGGGCCTCACTTACTATTAATGCCGATGTAAAAAATGCGGCGCGTGGAGAAATTGGACAGCAATTATCCTTTAAATTAACCTCTGAAGTAGCTAAAAATGGTGAGCAACATTACTTAATTAGTGCCATTAACGAATAAAGAGATTTTTTGCCCCACTAAAACACGTATGTTATAATTTGTGGTGATATATACGTAGCAAACAAAAAGAAAGTGGGCAAAGTTTATGGGAAAAAAATATGAATTAGGGGACGTGTTGACTGGAAAAGTTACAGGTATACAGCCGTATGGTGCATTTGTTGCGCTTGATGAAGATACACAAGGCCTTGTGCATATTTCTGAAATTACGTACGGCTTTGTAAAGGACGTTAGTGAATTTTTGTCAGTTGGGCAAGAGGTAGAAGTAAAGATACTTGAAATCGATGAAGATGCCGAAAAAATTAGTTTATCGATTCGTGCTTTGCAGGAGCGCCCAACTACATTGCGTAAAAAAGATCCAATACCACGTAAATCATTGCAGGACCGTGTAGATGAATCGGATGCGAATGGTTTTAATTCCCTAAAAGATAAATTACAGGACTGGATTGAGCAGTCAGGACAATAATGAACTTTTATCAGTGGGGTGTCTTTATCCCCACTGATTATTAGTCTTCACCAATCGGGCTTTTACAGGCAGTTATTTTCCCTAATTTCTTTGCTTTTGCTGAATTTTGAGGTGGGAGTCTGACGCTTTTGGTACAGATAAATTACTGTCTGTTAATGCGAGAAAAAAACGAGGATGCTTTCAAATATGAAGGCATCCTCGTTTTTTTTATTCAAATAGTTACTGGTTTTTTATTTTTCGAATTCGATATTGTAGGTTTTGACGACTCATTCCAAGTGCACTAGCGGCCTTTGTAATATTGCCTTCATATAAATTTAAGACGTTTTGCACATAATATGATTCGGCTTCACGCAAATAAGCATCGAGCGGCATAACATCATTCTGTTGCTGGAACATAAAGAATTCCGGCTCGTGATTGGAAGTGTCCTGCTGCTGTACTTTGAAGCGGAAATGCATTGGTAATAAATCTGATGTAACTGTTGATTCAGTGGTCATAAACGACACAATTTCATCTAGTAATAGCTCAAGTTCCTTTAAATTTCCTGGCCAATCATATTGCAAAAATAAATCCTGTACGTCAGGTGCTAGATCCGTGACATTTGAAGCAAAGCGTTCTCGATGGCGGTTAAAGTAATCATCTACGAATGGAAGAATATCTTCTTTTCGATCTGTTAGATTTGGGATGGTAATAGCCATTGTAGCAAAGAAATAATACAGTGATTTTGAAAGTTTCTTTTCCTCGATCAATGTAATGGGATCGCTTCCTACACTTCCAATAAGCATGTATTTAGACTGTGGAAGAGATTGTAATATTTCTAATAGTTGCTCTTGAATGTCTAAACTTAAAAAGTCAATGCGTTCAAAGAAAAAAGTGTATGGCTTGTCATCCTGTAAGAGCTCCTGCACTTTATCTAAAACAGATGGAACAGAGCGGCGACTCACTAAGGTTACAAATGCTTCAGGGTCAGGCGATGCTGCATGGTGTATCCCCTCTGCCACTAAATCCTTTCCTGTACCCGATTCTCCAATTAGTAATACCGGTAATTTCACAGCTGCTGCTTTTTTTGCGTTTGCTATAATTTGTTGCATCGCTTCGGAAACGGCTGTAATCATATCGAATGTTAAAGGTTCATCATATCGACGAAGAGGTTGATAAACTAGCTTTTCGAGTGATGTAATGTCACGAGCAAATTCAATCGCTCCAATTAGTTTATTTTCAACATAAAGTGGAAAAGTATCATTAATAGTTGTAATTTCATGACCATTTTTATTCCAATATGTTTGTTTAACGTTAATTTCCTTTTTACCTGTTTGTAATACACGCATTAAAGTACTTTCATGCTGGCGGAAGGAAAACATTTCAATAATAGAACGATCTGCTAATTCATCAAAATGGAAGCCTTCGATTTCTTTCATCTTTGAATTATAAATAATTGTCTTGCCAGAAAGGTCTACAGCATGGATACCAACAGAAACATTTGTTGCAATGAACTTATAAAAAGGGAGTAAAGGTTCGGAATTTTTCATAAAATGTGCACCTCAAAAATTTTTTACTTGAAATATGCAACAAAATTTTGCATTATAATAAGTGTAAGAATATTCTAAACGCAAAGATATTTTGCGTCAATGTTTTTTGCACACTTAAAACACATCTCACGAGGGAGGATAAAGTATGATTTCATACAAACACGAACCATTCACAGATTTTACTCAAGAGGCAAATTACAACGCATATTTAGAAGCATTAAATAAAGTAGAGGGCTATTTAGGTCAAGACTACCCATTAATCATCGGTGGAGAACGTATTACTACAGAAGATAAAATCGTTTCATATAATCCGGCAAAGAAAACAGAAGTAATTGGCCGCGTATCAAAAGCAAACAAAGAACTAGCTGAAAAAGCAATGCAGGCTGCAGACGAAACATTCAAAACTTGGAAAAAAGTAGACCCAGCTATTCGTGCAGACGTACTATTCAAAGCAGCGGCAATTATCCGTCGTCGTAAACACGAATTCTCTGCACTTTTAACAAAAGAAGCAGGTAAACCGTGGGCTGAAGCTGATGCAGATACTGCAGAAGCAATTGATTTCTTAGAATACTATGGTCGTCAAATGTTACGTATCAAAAACGGTCAACCTGTTGAAAGCCGTCCTGGTGAATATAACCGTTATGACTATATTCCACTAGGAATTGGTATTGTTATTTCACCATGGAACTTCCCATTCGCTATTATGGCAGGGACAACGGTTGCAGCTTTAGTAACGGGTAACACTGTATTATTAAAACCAGCTTCAACAACACCTGTAGTTGCTTATAAGTTTATCGAAGTGTTAGAGCAAGCAGGTCTTCCAGCAGGTGCTGTGAACTTTGTACCAGGATCAGGTGCTGAAGTAGGTGACTACTTAGTTGATCATCCAAAAACACGCTTCATCAGCTTCACTGGATCTCGTGATGTAGGTTTACGTATTAACCAACGTGCATCTGTATTAAATGACGGTCAAATTTGGATTAAACGTGTTATCGCTGAAATGGGCGGTAAAGATACAATCGTTGTTGATAAAGAAGCAGATCTAGAGCTTGCAGCACAATCTATCGTAAAATCAGCATTTGGCTTCTCAGGTCAAAAATGTTCAGCATGTTCTCGTGCTGTTATTGTTGAAGATGTATATGACACAGTTGTTAATCGTGTAATTGAGCTTACTAACAAGTTAACAGTTGGTGATCCATCGGACTTCAACAATTACATGGCAACAGTTATTGACCAAGCGGCATTCAATAAAGTGACAGAGTACATTGAAATTGGTAAAGGAGAAGGTCGCCTTGTTGCAGGTGGTACAGCTGATGATTCAGTTGGTTACTTCATTCAACCAACAGTATTTGCAGACGTAGAGCCTTCTGCGCGTATTATGAAAGAAGAAATCTTTGGACCAGTTGTAGCTATTACAAAAGCTAAAGATTTCGATCAAGCAATTGATATTGCAAACGATACTGAATACGGTTTAACAGGTGCGGTTATTACAAATAATCGTATGAACCAAGAAAAAGCACGTGAAGATTTCCATGTAGGTAACTTATACTTCAACCGCGGCTGTACTGGTGCAATCGTAGGTTACCAACCATTCGGCGGCTTCAATATGTCAGGTACTGATTCAAAAGCAGGTGGTCCAGACTATCTACAACTTCACATGCAAGCAAAAACAACTTCTGAAATGCTATAACTTCTTTCTGCGACTGAAGGAGTTATGCTTCCGAACGCAATTAGTTGAGGCATAAATTATATGAGAATCTGCGAGGCTCCTCCTGGTAAAGTGAGTCCTGTCGAGGAGGCTTACCTAGGAGTAGTGAGCAGATTCTTGCTTTTTATATTCAGAAAATGCTGAAATTGTTCTATTAATTTTACTTATAGAGAAACAGTCTTCCAAAGATTTTTCATCATGAACGTAAGGAGAGAATACTATATGACAAAAACAGATCAAGTTATTGAACAAACTCAAAATTTTGGTGCTGCAAACTATCATCCGCTGCCAATCGTTATTTCAGAGGCTGAGGGTGCTTGGGTAAAAGATCCAGAAGGTAACAAATACTTAGATATGCTATCAGCTTATTCTGCTGTGAATCAGGGACACCGTCATCCTAAAATTATCGCCGCGTTAAAAGAGCAAGCTGATAAAGTAACATTAACTTCTCGTGCATTTTATAGTGAAAACCTTGGTGAATGGTATGAGCTTGTTGGTAAATTAACGAATAAACAAATGGTATTACCGATGAATACAGGTGCAGAAGCGGTAGAGACTGCATTTAAAGCAGCTCGTCGTTGGGCATATGATGTAAAAGGTGTAGAAGATGGCAAAGCTGAAATCATTGCATGTAATGGTAACTTCCATGGTCGTACTATGCTTGCTGTATCTTTATCATCTGACGAAGAGTATCGTCGTGGCTTCGGTCCAATGTTACCGAATGTTAAGCTAGTAGATTACGGTAACCTAGAAGCTTTAAAAGCTGCAATTACTCCAAATACAGCAGCGTTTTTAATTGAGCCAATCCAAGGCGAAGCTGGTATCGTTATTCCATCAGAAGGCTTCTTAAAAGCAGCTCGCGAGTTATGCCGTGAAAACAATGTTTTATTCATTGCAGATGAAATCCAAGCTGGTTTAGCACGTACAGGTAAAATGTTCGCATGTGATTGGGAAGAAGTAGAGCCTGATATGTACATCTTAGGAAAAGCTTTAGGCGGCGGAGTATTCCCGATTTCTTGTGTAGCTGCAAATCGCGAAATTTTAGGTGTATTCAATCCAGGATCACACGGTTCAACTTTCGGTGGTAATCCTTTAGCGTGTGCTGTATCAATTGCTTCAATTAAAGTATTACTAGATGAAAAATTAGCTGAGCGTTCACATGAACTTGGCGAATACTTTAAAGGTAAATTAAAAGAAATTAAGAACCCAGTCATTAAAGAAGTTCGTGGTCGCGGTTTATTTATCGGAATGGAATTAACAGAGGCGGCACGTCCGTACTGTGAAAAGCTTAAAGAGTTAGGCTTATTATGTAAAGAAACACATGATACAGTCATTCGATTTGCGCCACCACTTGTTATTTCTCAAGAAGATTTAGATTGGTCAATCGAACAAATTGAAAAAGTATTTAATATTTAACAAAATGTTCACATTTTGATTCGGAAGTATGTTACAATGATGCCGATATACACTATCATTAAAAAAAACAAAGAGGCGATTTAATATGTCTGAAAACTTAAATCTGTTCACATCAACTCAGGAAGTCATTCAAGAGGCACTAAATAGACTTGGTTATGACGAAGCTATGTATGAATTATTAAAAGAGCCGCTTCGCATGCTACAAGTACGCATTCCAGTGAAAATGGATGATGGTACAACAAAAGTATTTACTGGTTACCGTGCACAACATAATGATGCTGTAGGGCCAACTAAAGGTGGGGTACGTTTCCATCCAGCAGTATCTGAGGAAGAAGTTAAAGCGCTTTCAATGTGGATGACATTGAAATGCGGTATCGTGGATCTACCTTATGGCGGTGGTAAAGGCGGTGTCATCTGTGACCCTCGTCAAATGTCTATGGATGAAATCGAAAAATTGAGCCGTGGATATGTACGTGCAGTTAGTCAAATCGTAGGACCAACAAAAGATATTCCTGCGCCAGACGTATTTACGAATGCACAAATTATGGCTTGGATGATGGATGAATACAGCCGTATGGACGAATTCAACTCACCAGGTTTCATCACAGGTAAGCCACTAGTGCTTGGTGGTTCTCAAGGTCGTGACCGTGCAACTGCACAAGGTGTAACGATCGTTATCCAAGAAGCAGCGAAAAAACGTGGTATTGAAATTAAAGGTGCACGCGTTGTTATTCAAGGCTTCGGTAACGCAGGTAGCTTCCTTGCAAAATTCATGCATGATTTAGGTGCGAAAGTAATCGGTATTTCAGATGCTTATGGTGCACTTCATGATCCTGAAGGTTTAGATATCGACTACTTATTAGATCGTCGTGATAGCTTCGGTACAGTTACAACATTATTTGAAAATACAATTTCAAACAAAGAATTATTAGAGCTTGATTGTGATATTCTAGTACCAGCTGCTATCGAAAACCAAATTACTGCTGACAATGCACACAACGTTAAAGCAAACATCGTAGTAGAGGCAGCGAATGGTCCAACAACTGCTGAAGCAACTAGAATTTTAACTGATCGTGGTATTTTACTTGTACCAGACGTATTAGCATCGGCTGGTGGTGTAACAGTTTCTTACTTCGAATGGGTACAAAATAACCAGGGTTATTACTGGACAGAAGAAGAAGTTGAAGAACGTCTATACAAAAAAATGGTTGATGCATTTGAAAACGTTTATACAACAGCGACAACACGTAACATTAACATGCGTTTAGCAGCTTATATGGTAGGTGTTCGCCGCACTGCAGAAGCTTCACGCTTCCGTGGATGGGTTTAATCAATATATATAAGAACAACGGGTCATTCCTAGTCGGATGACTCGTTTTTTTATGTATGCGTCCGGTTTTTATTCGTTGAATAGGATGTTTAGTATGTTGCACCATGAAGATCTTTTTTCTTTACACTTTTTGCGTATTTGTAGAGTGAATACAATTATATTTGAGCCAATATTTTGGTTTTAATTCTTTGCTTTCATCAATAGAAATATGAGAAAATCCGACTAGAAAGGGGCGAATTTAATGGATTCATTTACATTTTATAACCCAGTGAGGTTACATTTTGGTGAAAATGCACTGGAAAAGCTTTCAAATGAGTTAGCACAGCATGGTAAAAAGGTGTTAGTAGTATATGGTGGAGGCAGTGTTAAGAAAAATGGTGTATACAATGCTGTCATCGAAAAGTTACAAGAAGCCGATAAAACAATATTTGAACTTAGCGGTGTTGAGCCAAATCCACGTGTGGAAACAGCGAGACTTGGTATTGAACTTTGTAAAAAAGAAGAAATTGATCTAGTCCTAGCTGTTGGTGGCGGTTCCGTAATTGACTGTTCTAAGTTAATTGTTGCGGGTGCAAAATATGATGGCGATGCTTGGGATATTGTAAAGCGTAAAGTAATTGTGGAGGACGCTTTACCACTCGGAACGGTATTAACACTAGCTGCAACAGGTTCCGAAATGAACTCAGGCTCTGTCATTACAAACGCTGCGACAGAAGAAAAACTAGGCTGGGGTAGCCCTGCTGTATTCCCGGATTTTTCGATTTTAAATCCAGCGTATACAGTGACAGTACCGAAAAATCATACAGTTTACGGTATCGTTGATATGATGTCTCATGTATTTGAACAATATTTCCATAATACGACGAATACACCGATTACAGATGAAATGTGTGAAGGGGTATTACGAACGGTAATTACAACCGCACCTAAACTAATAGAAGATTTAGGGAATATCAAGTTGCGTGAAACGATATTATTAGCCGGAACAATTGGGTTAAATGGATTCTTATCGATTGGCTCTCGTGGTGATTGGGCGTCACATAATATTGAGCACGCTGTATCTGCGGTTTACGATATTCCGCACGCAGGTGGTTTAGCGATATTGCAACCACATTGGATGCGTCTAAGTGTACCCGTAAATCCAGAGCGTTTTGCAGGCATTGCAACACGCGTTTTCGGTGTCGACGCAACAGGGAAGTCTCCAGAAGAGGTTGCATACGAGGGGATTGATCGTTTATCGGCATTCTGGACTTCACTAGGAGCTCCAAGTAGTTTAGCCGATTATGAAATTGACGGTTCAAAATTCCAGCAAATTGTAGAGCATGCTATGCAAAATGGACCCTTTGGAAACTTCAACAAATTACAGGAAGAAGATGTGCGAACTATTTTGCAAAACTCTCTATAACTTCTTTCAGTAAATGTTTTGCAACTTCAGTTACAGAAGTAAAACAAGAACAATGTTATCTGGTACTTATATAAAAAATAGCCAACTGCCCGTAATATGGCAATTGGCTATTTGATTATTAATGATGTTATTGTTTAAATGTTGAGTTTTCCGGTCTTTCGCCAATATGCTTCCAATCTAGTTTCCCATCATCCTCATCAAATAAAATAGCAACTTTTGTTACACCCTTCTGACATAAAATGACCTCTGTTAAATGGTCACGTACATCATCCAGATAAGCGAGTGATAGGCTAGCGTCAGCTTCGGCAACTAATTCCACATGCAAAAATTCGCCTTCTTTAACGACCTCTAAGCGAACAATATCTTTAATGTTTGGTTCATCCATAACAAGGTGAGCAATATGATTTAGCATTTCTTCGTCTGTTTCACCAATAACTCCACGTGCATTATCAAGGAAAACTTTTGCTACTACATAGAACATCATACAGCCAATAATCATTGAAACAAGTCCTTCGATTCTTGTCCAGCCTGTAAAATGTGCGATTAAAATAGCAGCGAAGGCCAAGACATTTCCCCCTGTAGCAACTAAGTCTTCCATAAATACTAATTTTGTAGCTGGTTTTGCACGATTTAAATAGGGAATGGCTTTAGGAATAGCTGTTATTATCCCCGTTTTTTCCTGCCCAGCCTCATGTAGTATTTCAACGGCAGCCTTCGCAAGAACTGACCCTTCTAAAACAATACCGATTAATAATACGCCAAGTGCAATGAGCATTCCTTTAGATTCTCCAGCTGGGTGTATAAAATGATGCCAGCCTTCTTTTACAGTTTCATAAGAAAGGATCGCCACAATTATAACAGCGAAAAGACAAACTAAATTTACAATGCGGCCAAAGCCTCCAGGAAATTGCTTTGTCGGTGCTTTTTTCGAAAGCGCTGAGCCGATATAAACGAATAATTGGTTTGCTGCATCTCCTAGTGAGTGCATCATTTCTGCAAACATGGCAACATTACCTGTAAAGAAGAAGGCAACACCTTTAATAACTCCTAAAAAGGCATTGACTAATGCTGCAAGCAGAGAAGGTTTATTCCCATTTTTTAATAGTTTTAATAGTTCTGCCACAAAGAATCCTCCAACTAGTTTAAAATTTCCATTTCGATTTTTTCTATATAGGGTAGTGCTCGTAATGAACGATAAAATGACAGTAAGTTATCAGAGACTATTAATGATAAGCGTAAATCTAATTCGTGAAAAACATTACTATTATTTGGAATATCTTTAATGCGCATGTTTTCAATAATAATATTGTTTTCCTTTAGAAATTGTAAAAAGGATTCACTATTTTCATCATTGTTAATCTGAACCTTCAATGATATTTCTCGCATACGAATTCTTTTCGGTCCTATTTTCATTAGAAATGGCGATAAAACTTCAATTCCGAAAACAATGATAATTACAGCTAATGTTGCATCCATATAGAAGCCTGCACCAACTGCAATTCCTATCCCGGCAGCTCCCCAGATCATAGCTGCAGTTGTTAAACCTGAGATACTATCATTCCCGCGTCTTAAAATAACACCTGCTCCAAGAAATCCAATGCCACTAACGATTTGGGCAGCCAAACGCAGAGGGTCCATTGTAATATTAATATCTGACCTTGGTGGTGTTGAATAGGCGGTCTCAATAGAAATAACAGTTAATAAACAGCTGAATGTAGCAATGACTAAGCTTGTTTTTAGTCCTACAGGTTTCTTTTTTAATTCCCTTTCGATGCCGATTACTAAACTTAATGTGGCTGCAATTACTAATTTTATGCCAACTTCATATGTAATCGTATTTCCAAGTAAGGCTTCCATAGGCAACCCTCCACAGATATTTCGTATTGCTAAGAGATATGCAAGGTGTCATTATTATATGTACATTACTTTTTTGTATTGTACATCACGATAGTAGTGATGTATAAGTATTTTTATTTTCATTCAGTACTTATTTTTTCGTAGCTAAAGTGAAGCGGCACTTATAAATGTTTTATGTAGCGAAAGCAAAGCGTCAGCTACAAATGTCTTCATCTCTATAGGTAGTGGGATGAATGCGGGTATATGTTAAAGTTACTGGCGGATTTCACGGAATTGGAAAAGGAGCTCTTAGGGGATGTTAGCTTAAAATTATTGCATCCATGCGATAACGGCTAACTGACCTGCCTCATGTGCTTTCGCACAAAAAACATCTGTTGCTGCCGCTACGCTTTCGCACAAAGACATCTGCAGGCCCGAGCGCAAAGCCGAATCCAAACGTAATAATGCCGGGGTAAAATTGATTGGAGGTTGGGTTTAATGGAGAAACCAAAAATTCATCCATACATTCCTATTTTTATTGGCGTAATATCAGTATCCCTATCTGCCATATTTGTAAAATTAGCAAATGCAGAAGCAGGGGTTATTGCGTTTTACCGTATGTTGTTTTCAGTGTTAATAATGGCGCCTCTGTTTTTTTGGAAGTACACTAATGAGATAAAGGAATTAAGAATACGTGATTGGCTATTTTCTTCAGTTGCTGGCATATTTTTAGCCTTCCATTTTATTTTGTGGTTTGAATCACTCAATTACACTTCTGTAGCAAGTTCTACAGTTTTAGTTACACTACAGCCATTGTTTGCATTTGTAGGTACATATTTTTTCTTTAAAGAGAACATCACTCTGAAAACCATATTTGCAGGAGTGATTGCAATTGTCGGTAGTATTTTAATTAGTTGGGGAGATTTTAAACTTAGCGGTACTGCATTTTATGGAGACATACTTGCTCTTGTTGCGTGCGCACTCGTTACAGCTTACTTTTTATTTGGACAAGATGTACGGAAAAGATTATCTCTCGTGACATATACGATGGTTGTTTATGCTGTTAGTACAATTACATTATTTATCTATGTTCTTATTAAGGGGGAATCGTTCGGCCCTTATCCTACTATGGACTGGATATGGTTTATTTTATTAGCGATAGTTCCTAATTTATTAGGTCATACTCTATTTAATTGGTCTATTAAATACGTTAGTACAAATGTAGTGTCCATTGCTATATTATTTGAACCAATCGGCGCGGCCATTTTAGCTCTTCTAATTTTTAAAGAGTATTTAATAGCCACGCAAATTATTGGGGGATTCATTGTTATAGTAGGAATTCTCTTGTTTGTAGTCGATGAGAAAAAGATTTTTAAGTTTTTTTCAAAAAAAGCTTGATTTTTAGATTGCTATATTATATATTATTACTTGTCCTTAACAAGAAGGACGACTTGAGAATAAGATTTGAAAAAAAGATTTTAAAAAAGTTGTTGACTTCTTGTTGAATACAAGTTATGATAATGAAGTCGCTAAAAAACAGTGACGAAATGAACCTTGAAAACTGAACAAGCAAAACGTAATCAATAAAGTTTTTAGTAGCTAACCTTGAGTTGGTGAACGAAACAAAATTTTGGACATCAAACATGATGCCAGCAAAACAATTTGAGCTAATCAAATTTCTTTTATGGAGAGTTTGATCCTGGCTCAGGACGAACGCTGGCGGCGTGCCTAATACATGCAAGTCGAGCGAACAGAGAAGGAGCTTGCTCCTTCGACGTTAGCGGCGGACGGGTGAGTAACACGTGGGCAACCTACCTTATAGTTTGGGATAACTCCGGGAAACCGGGGCTAATACCGAATAATCTATTTTGCTTCATGGCGAAATACTGAAAGACGGTTTTGGCTGTCGCTATAAGATGGGCCCGCGGCGCATTAGCTAGTTGGTGAGGTAACGGCTCACCAAGGCGACGATGCGTAGCCGACCTGAGAGGGTGATCGGCCACACTGGGACTGAGACACGGCCCAGACTCCTACGGGAGGCAGCAGTAGGGAATCTTCCACAATGGGCGAAAGCCTGATGGAGCAACGCCGCGTGAGTGAAGAAGGTTTTCGGATCGTAAAACTCTGTTGTAAGGGAAGAACAAGTACAGTAGTAACTGGCTGTACCTTGACGGTACCTTATTAGAAAGCCACGGCTAACTACGTGCCAGCAGCCGCGGTAATACGTAGGTGGCAAGCGTTGTCCGGAATTATTGGGCGTAAAGCGCGCGCAGGCGGTCCTTTAAGTCTGATGTGAAAGCCCACGGCTCAACCGTGGAGGGTCATTGGAAACTGGGGGACTTGAGTGCAGAAGAGGAAAGTGGAATTCCAAGTGTAGCGGTGAAATGCGTAGAGATTTGGAGGAACACCAGTGGCGAAGGCGACTTTCTGGTCTGTAACTGACGCTGAGGCGCGAAAGCGTGGGGAGCAAACAGGATTAGATACCCTGGTAGTCCACGCCGTAAACGATGAGTGCTAAGTGTTAGGGGGTTTCCGCCCCTTAGTGCTGCAGCTAACGCATTAAGCACTCCGCCTGGGGAGTACGGTCGCAAGACTGAAACTCAAAGGAATTGACGGGGGCCCGCACAAGCGGTGGAGCATGTGGTTTAATTCGAAGCAACGCGAAGAACCTTACCAGGTCTTGACATCCCGTTGACCACTGTAGAGATATGGTTTTCCCTTCGGGGACAACGGTGACAGGTGGTGCATGGTTGTCGTCAGCTCGTGTCGTGAGATGTTGGGTTAAGTCCCGCAACGAGCGCAACCCTTGATCTTAGTTGCCATCATTTAGTTGGGCACTCTAAGGTGACTGCCGGTGACAAACCGGAGGAAGGTGGGGATGACGTCAAATCATCATGCCCCTTATGACCTGGGCTACACACGTGCTACAATGGACGATACAAACGGTTGCCAACTCGCGAGAGGGAGCTAATCCGATAAAGTCGTTCTCAGTTCGGATTGTAGGCTGCAACTCGCCTACATGAAGCCGGAATCGCTAGTAATCGCGGATCAGCATGCCGCGGTGAATACGTTCCCGGGCCTTGTACACACCGCCCGTCACACCACGAGAGTTTGTAACACCCGAAGTCGGTGGGGTAACCTTTTGGAGCCAGCCGCCGAAGGTGGGATAGATGATTGGGGTGAAGTCGTAACAAGGTAGCCGTATCGGAAGGTGCGGCTGGATCACCTCCTTTCTAAGGATATTTTCGGAATACAAACCTAGGGTTTGTAAGATTACGTTTTGCGTTCAGTTTTGAAGGTTCATCATACGATGAAATACTTCAAAACTTGTTCTTTGAAAACTGGATAAAACGACATTGAAATTGTAACAAACACATTTATTTTTTAAGTTTTTTTATAGGCTTAATAACTTGGTTAAGTTATTAAGGGCGCACGGCGAATGCCTTGGCACTAGGAGCCGATGAAGGACGGCACTAACACCGATATGCTTCGGGGAGCTGTAAGTGAGCTTTGATCCGGAGATTTCCGAATGGGGGAACCCACTACGTTTAATCGCGTAGTATCTTGACGTGAATACATAGCGTCTTGAAGGCAGACCCAGGGAACTGAAACATCTAAGTACCTGGAGGAAGAGAAAGAAAAATCGATTCCCTGAGTAGCGGCGAGCGAAACGGGAAGAGCCCAAACCAAGAGGCTTGCCTCTTGGGGTTGTAGGACACTCTATACGGAGTTACAAAAGAGCGAGTTAGATGAAGCGACTTGGAAAGGTCCGCCAGAGCAGGTAAAAGCCCTGTAGTCGAAAGTTCGTTCTCTCCTGAGTGGATCCTGAGTACGGCGGAACACGTGAAATTCCGTCGGAATCCGGGAGGACCATCTCCCAAGGCTAAATACTACCTAGTGACCGATAGTGAACCAGTACCGTGAGGGAAAGGTGAAAAGCACCCCGGGAGGGGAGTGAAAGAGATCCTGAAACCGTGTGCCTACAAGTAGTTAGAGCCCGTTAATGGGTGATAGCGTGCCTTTTGTAGAATGAACCGGCGAGTTACGATTACGTGCAAGGTTAAGCTTTAGAAGGCGGAGCCGCAGCGAAAGCGAGTCTGAATAGGGCGAAATAGTACGTGGTCGTAGACCCGAAACCAGGTGATCTACCCATGTCCAGGGTGAAGGTGAGGTAACACTTACTGGAGGCCCGAACCCACGCACGTTGAAAAGTGCGGGGATGAGGTGTGGGTAGCGGAGAAATTCCAATCGAACTTGGAGATAGCTGGTTCTCTCCGAAATAGCTTTAGGGCTAGCCTCGTGATGAGAATACTGGAGGTAGAGCACTGTTTGGACTAGGGGGCCATCCCGGTTTACCGAATTCAGACAAACTCCGAATGCCAGATATTTATACACGGGAGTCAGACTGCGAGTGATAAGATCCGTAGTCAAAAGGGAAACAGCCCAGACCACCAGCTAAGGTCCCAAAGTAATCGTTAAGTGGAAAAGGATGTGGCGTTGCACAGACAACCAGGATGTTGGCTTAGAAGCAGCCATCATTTAAAGAGTGCGTAATAGCTCACTGGTCGAGTGACGCTGCGCCGAAAATGTATCGGGGCTAAACGATTCACCGAAGCTGTGGATTGACATCTACGATGTCAGTGGTAGGAGAGCGTTCTAAGTGCGTTGAAGTCAGATCGGAAGGACTGGTGGAGCGCTTAGAAGTGAGAATGCCGGTATGAGTAGCGAAAGACGGGTGAGAATCCCGTCCACCGTATGACTAAGGTTTCCTGAGGAAGGCTCGTCCGCTCAGGGTTAGTCGGGACCTAAGCCGAGGCCGATAGGCGTAGGCGATGGACAACAGGTTGATATTCCTGTACCACCTCCTCACCGTTTGAGAAATGGGGGGACGCAGTAGGATAGGGTAAGCGCGCTGTTGGATATGCGCGTCCAAGCAGTAAGGCGTGTGTGTAGGCAAATCCGCACACTGTAACGTTGAGCTGTGATGGCGAGTCCGTATGGACGAAGTTCCTGATTTCACACTGCCAAGAAAAGCCTCTATCGAGGTGAGAGGTGCCCGTACCGCAAACCGACACAGGTAGTCGAGGAGAGAATCCTAAGGTGTGCGAGAGAACTCTCGTTAAGGAACTCGGCAAAATGACCCCGTAACTTCGGGAGAAGGGGTGCTCTTGAGCGTGCAAGCGCATGAGAGCCGCAGTGAATAGGCCCAGGCGACTGTTTAGCAAAAACACAGGTCTCTGCAAAACCGTAAGGTGACGTATAGGGGCTGACGCCTGCCCGGTGCTGGAAGGTTAAGAGGAGTGGTTAGCGCAAGCGAAGCTGCGAATTGAAGCCCCAGTAAACGGCGGCCGTAACTATAACGGTCCTAAGGTAGCGAAATTCCTTGTCGGGTAAGTTCCGACCCGCACGAAAGGCGTAACGATCTGGGCACTGTCTCAACGAGAGACTCGGTGAAATTATAGTACCTGTGAAGATGCAGGTTACCCGCGACAGGACGGAAAGACCCCGTGGAGCTTTACTGTAGCCTGATATTGAATTTTGGTACAACTTGTACAGGATAGGTAGGAGCCAGAGATCTCGGAGCGCCAGCTTCGAAGGAGGCGTCGGTGGGATACTACCCTGGTTGTATTGAAATTCTAACCCATGCCCCTTAGCGGGGCAGGAGACAGTGTCAGGCGGACAGTTTGACTGGGGCGGTCGCCTCCTAAAAGGTAACGGAGGCGCCCAAAGGTTCCCTCAGAATGGTTGGAAATCATTCGTAGAGTGTAAAGGCACAAGGGAGCTTGACTGCGAGACCTACAAGTCGAGCAGGGTCGAAAGACGGGCTTAGTGATCCGGTGGTTCCGCATGGAAGGGCCATCGCTCAACGGATAAAAGCTACCCCGGGGATAACAGGCTTATCTCCCCCAAGAGTCCACATCGACGGGGAGGTTTGGCACCTCGATGTCGGCTCATCGCATCCTGGGGCTGTAGTCGGTCCCAAGGGTTGGGCTGTTCGCCCATTAAAGCGGTACGCGAGCTGGGTTCAGAACGTCGTGAGACAGTTCGGTCCCTATCCGTCGTGGGCGTAGGAAATTTGAGAGGAGCTGTCCTTAGTACGAGAGGACCGGGATGGACACACCGCTGGTGTACCAGTTGTCTTGCCAAAGGCATCGCTGGGTAGCTATGTGTGGACGGGATAAGTGCTGAAAGCATCTAAGCATGAAGCCCCCCTCAAGATGAGATTTCCCATTACGCAAGTAAGTAAGATCCCTCAAAGACGATGAGGTAGATAGGTTCGAGGTGGAAGTGTGGTGACACATGGAGCTGACGAATACTAATCGATCGAGGACTTAACCAAAATGTTTGAAAATTCAATGCACGTTTATCCAGTTTTGAAAGAATAAGAAAAGTTTTTTTGAAAAAAGCTTGCAATTATAACGAAAATGAGTTATAATAAATCTTGTCTTTGAAATAGTCTAGTGATGATGGCAAAGAGGTCACACCCGTTCCCATACCGAACACGGAAGTTAAGCTCTTTAGCGCCGATGGTAGTTGGGGGCTTCCCCCTGCGAGAGTAGGACGTCGCTAGGCATAATACCCAGGAGGATTAGCTCAGCTGGGAGAGCACCTGCCTTACAAGCAGGGGGTCGGCGGTTCGAGCCCGTCATCCTCCACCATTTGCCGGTGTAGCTCAGTTGGTAGAGCAACTGACTTGTAATCAGTAGGTCGTGGGTTCGACTCCTATCGCCGGCACCATTTTAGAGCCATTAGCTCAGTTGGTAGAGCATCTGACTTTTAATCAGAGGGTCGAAGGTTCGAGTCCTTCATGGCTCACCATTTTATTGCCAACAAAACATGCGGGTGTGGCGGAATTGGCAGACGCACTAGACTTAGGATCTAGCGCCGCAAGGCGTGGGGGTTCGACTCCCTTCACCCGCACCATATTTTTGAAATTTCATAATTGCCAGGATAAATAAATCTTATGCACATGCGGAAGTAGTTCAGTGGTAGAACACCACCTTGCCAAGGTGGGGGTCGCGAGTTCGAACCTCGTCTTCCGCTCCAAATGTGCCGGGGTGGCGGAACTGGCAGACGCACAGGACTTAAAATCCTGCGGTAGGTGACTACCGTGCCGGTTCGATTCCGGCCCTCGGCACCATTTTTTGTTTTAATAATTAGCGCCCGTAGCTCAATTGGATAGAGCGTCTGACTACGGATCAGAAGGTTATGGGTTCGACTCCTGTCGGGCGCGCCAAATTAATATTTATCGGAATGTAGCTCAGCTTGGTAGAGCACTTGGTTTGGGACCAAGGGGTCGTAGGTTCGAATCCTGTCATTCCGACCATTTTATGGGGCCTTAGCTCAGCTGGGAGAGCGCCTGCCTTGCACGCAGGAGGTCAGCGGTTCGATCCCGCTAGGCTCCACCATAAAAGATAACCAGTATAAAGATCCTGGCGGCGTAGCTCAGCTGGCTAGAGCGTACGGTTCATACCCGTAAGGTCGGGGGTTCGATCCCCTCTGCCGCCATCTTAAAGGACCTTTAGCTCAGTTGGTTAGAGCAGACGGCTCATAACCGTCCGGTCGCAGGTTCGAGTCCTGCAAGGTCCACCATTTATATAATATTACGGAGGTATACCCAAGTCTGGCTGAAGGGATCGGTCTTGAAAACCGACAGGCGGGTAACACCGCGCGGGGGTTCGAATCCCTCTACCTCCTCCAGTTTATATTTAAATGGTGCTTGAAAAACTCGAAAAGAATATATTATTAACGCGGGGTGGAGCAGTGGTAGCTCGTCGGGCTCATAACCCGAAGGTCGTTGGTTCAAATCCGGCCCCCGCAACCAAAATGGTCCCGTGGTGTAGCGGTTAACATGCCTGCCTGTCACGCAGGAGATCGCCGGTTCGATCCCGGTCGGGACCGCCATTTTTTTAAAAATATGGGTCAGTAGCTCAGTTGGTAGAGCATTAGATTGAAGCTCTAAGTGTCGGCGGTTCGATTCCGTCCTGACCCACCATATGCGGGTGTAGTTTAATGGTAAAACCTCAGCCTTCCAAGCTGATGTCGTGAGTTCGATTCTCATCACCCGCTCCAATCTAAGGGCCTATAGCTCAGCTGGTTAGAGCGCACGCCTGATAAGCGTGAGGTCGATGGTTCGAGTCCATTTAGGCCCACCACTATTCCGAAGTAGCTCAGTTGGTAGTAGCACCTGACTGTTAATCAGGTTGTCGCAGGTTCGAGTCCTGCCTTCGGAGCCATTTTTTTTGTGGGGAAGTACTCAAGAGGCTGAAGAGGCGCCCCTGCTAAGGGTGTAGGTCGGGTAACCGGCGCGAGGGTTCAAATCCCTCCTTCTCCGCCATTGGCCCGTTGGTCAAGTGGTTAAGACACCGCCCTTTCACGGCGGTAACACGGGTTCGAATCCCGTACGGGTCATACTGAAATGCAGTAGATGTAATTTACATCTACTGCATTTTTTTGTATAAGAATAGTTTTTGAGATTTCATTTCAATTATGCCGAGACATAATTGATAGTGAACATCCAAACATGTTCACGTTTGAAGACTCAAGTAATAAACAAAACGTCTACCAGAAATGAGTAGACGTTTTGTCATTTAAGCCCTTAATAGCATCCTTTCAAGTGAGCTACGTGCTTCTTCAGCTGTGTGAGCATCTACTTGAATACGATTATGGGGCTGTCCCTTTTCTATACTTTCTAAGGACCAAAGTAAATGGGGAAGGTCAATTCGATTCATTGTAAGACAAGGACAGAAATTCTCATTTAAAGAGATAATCTGCTTATCGGGGTGCTGCTTGATAATCCGGTTAACAAGATTCATTTCAGTACCGATTGCCCATGCTGAACCACTCTGTGCTTTACTAATCGTATCGATAATGTATTTTGTAGAACCTGCATCATCTGCAGCAGCAACAACTTCACGATTACATTCAGGATGAACAATGATACGCATATTTGGATGAACTTGACGTATAAGCTCCGTATGCTGAACTGTAAAACCTTCGTGTACTGAGCAGTGTCCCTTCCATAAGATGACTTGAATATTTTCTGGAGACTGATCTGTCTCAAGCGTATTTGTATGAGGATTCCAAACTGCCATATTTTCAAGCGGTATTCCTAAATCGTACGCAGTATTTCTTCCTAAATGTTGATCTGGTAAAAAGAAAATACGTGGTTTTTGCGTAAATGCCCATTTAACCATTTCTTTTGCATTGGACGATGTTACGCAGGCTCCGCCATGACGACCGGTAAATGCTTTAATGGCAGCAGTAGAATTGACATATGTTAGAGGGAGAATGCTATCGCCAAAGAGTTTCTGTAAAATTAGCCATGCTTGTTCTGTTTGATAAATGTCTGCCATATCTGCCATTGAACAGCCTGCACGCATATCGGGTAAGTAAACATGCTGCTGTTCAGTTGTAAGCATATCAGCTGTTTCTGCCATAAAGTGAACGCCACAAAATACTATATGTTCAGCTTCCTTGTTAGCTGCTGATAATTGAGCAAGCTGTAAGGAATCCCCTGTTACATCTGCAAATTGAATCACTTCATCTTTTTGATAGTGATGTCCAGGGATGAAGAGCTTACTACCTAATTTCTTTTTTATAGCTAGAATGCGAGATTCCATGTCATTTTTAGTTAATGCACGATAATGCTCGGGTAGTAGTGACGTTTGTTGTAATAAACTAGTGATGGACAATGGAATTAGCTCCTTTCGGTTGTACAAGTGCACTTATGTCAAAGGCTTTTACTGAATGTGTTAGTGCTCCGAGTGAAATCCATTGAATACCTGTTTCAGCATAACTATTTAAGTTATGAAGCGAAATGCCGCCTGAAGCTTCTGTAGCAATATGTGAGGGAACTGCTGGAAGCCATTCACTTATTTCTTCAGGGCTACGATTATCAAACATAATGATATCTGCACCGGCTGCAATTGCTTCATCTAATTGGGCTTTTGTTTCGATTTCGACTTCGATTTTAATGGTGTGACCGATTTTCTCGCGGGCCGCCTGTACAGCCTTAGTAATACTACCCGCAAAAGCAATATGATTATCCTTTAGCATTATCGCACCGTATAAACCGTTGCGATGGTTATAGGCGCCTCCGATTCTAACAGCATATTTATCTAACATACGCATTCCAGGCATTGTTTTACGTGTATCGCATATTTTCGCATTAGTACCTGCTGTTTCTCGTACCGCTAAATTTGTAGCTGTGGCAATAGCGGACATGCGCTGGATAAGATTCAAAATTACACGCTCACCCATTAATAACTTTTGAAGTGGTCCTTGGATAACAGCAAGAATTTCACCAGCATTAACTTTTTCACCATCTTTTCTATAAAGGATAATATCCATAGATCGATCAAGTAGAAGAAATCCATGCTTAATGATAGGGCCTCCACAAAAAATGCCGCTTTCCTTCGCGTAAAAAGAAAATGATCCCTGCTGTTCTGGAGAAAAAATAAATTCACTCGATATATCCCCATCGCCTATATCCTCATTAAAAAATTGTTTTAGCATTTCCTCTAGTTTGATGATATTCATATAATGAATTCCTCACTTTCATCTGTCCTCGTTGAAAAATGATCCAACGGTTTTCCCACTGATGATCATTGTGTGGTCTATCAATGCGAATATGTGCACCGCGAGTTTCTTTTCGTGTAATGGCTGCGTGTGCCATTAATGTAGCGACAATATGCATCATGTAAAGTTCAAGTTCCTGCTGATTCAAGCCATCTAAATCAACATGCAGTAGTGTTTGCATTGAGGGCAATTGTTGTACGAATTGTTCCATATCGATAGGATTTCGCACAATGCCTAATGTGTGCATCATCATTTGTCGTAACTGATTTTTTGCAAATAATGATGGCATTGTTTGTTGGCGATGTTTGTCATCAATTAAGAAATTATTTTGTTTACAACCTGTTTGAATAATGTATTGGGCTGTTCTTTGTGCAAACGTAATGCCTTCTAAAAGAGAGTTACTAGCTAAACGATTGGCACCATGCACTCCAGTACAAGCAACTTCTCCAATTGCATATAGGTTAGGAATAGATGTTCTTCCCTTGTCATCAGCAACAATACCACCCATTAAGAAATGGCTACCTGGTGCTACAGGAATTAACCCATCTTGTAAATTAACTTGATTGTCATAGCAAAGCTGAGCAATCGTAGGGAATTTTTCTTCAAAGCGTTCGATATTTGAAATATCAATAAAGGTCTCCTGCCCAGCAGCACGTTTATTAAATAATGCATGTGCAGTAACATGGCGTGGTGCTAAATCCAACTGTTCATGTATACCTTCCATTATGGGATGACGCTGCGCATCGACAAATTTTCCACCGGCGCCGCGCACAGCTTCAGAGACTAAACCTTTGGCCTGTTCTCCACACCAAAGTAAGCTCGGATGAAATTGCATAAATTCCATATCACTGATGGCAGCTCCTGCACGATATGCTAAAGCGATACCATCTCCAGTATTTGTAGCAAAGTTAGACGTACAAGAATAAATAGCACCTGCACCTCCTGTCGCTAGAATGACGTGGTGGGCAAGATAGCGCTTCGTTCCCTCTGCTCCTTTTGTAAGAACGCCAACACAATCTCCATCTAGATTTAATAAAAGTTCGTAAGCCATTTCATAGCAATTCACAACGATATTAGGTGTAAGTTGATTGAGCAAATAATCGATCATTACTTGGCCAGTACGATCCCCACCTGCATGTAAAATACGGTGATGACTATGTGCACCCTCTAAGCCTAGAGCTGGGGACCCATCAACTTGTCGATCGATAGGGAAGCCCCCATTTAATAGATCACGCATTATTTCTGTGCCGCTTTCTATTAGTACTTCAACATTCCTTCTTTCATGATGATTTTCACCAGCAGCCAACGTATCAGCAATGTGAAACTTTGGATGGTCTTCTTGACCTGTAACGGCAGCAATACCACCTTGAGCACGATAAGAACTACTCATTTTAATTGAACATTTTGTAACTATCTGAACTTGAAAATGTCCTTCGAGTAGTCGAGCAGTTTGAAGTGCAGCAACACCGGTACCGATAATAAGTACATCTGTCATTACATCCATACATATACCTTCTTTACAGTTGTCTTGACACATATCTTTACATAAAATAAAAGAGAAAACAAGACCTGATGAACTAGAAGGGGAGAATAAGATGATTTATTTGGATTACGCTGCAACCTCTCCAATGACTCCAAAAGCTCTTAAAGCATATTGCAAGGTAGCAGGGCAGTATTATGGAAATAGTGCAAGCTTACATGATCTAGGAGGGCAAGCACATTATTTTGTTGAACAGGCAAGAGCTGTTGTAGCAAAATCTCTTGGAGTAAACAGTGATGGTGTAATTTTTACCGGAAGCGGAACTGAGGGTAATTTAATTTCGATTTTGTCGTTAGCTTTAGCTGCAGATAAAGGTAAGCATATTATTTCATCACAAGCTGAACACACATCCGTACATGCTGCTTTAAATACACTTGAAAAAATGGGTTTTGAGGTCACGAAGTTACCTTTACAACAAGATGGTTGTATTAATGTAGAACACTTACGAGAAGCAATACAAGAAGATACGGTTTTAATCACTCTCCAACATGTAAATTCAGAGATAGGTTCTATTCAACCTATTGAAGAAATAGCCGAGATTGCAAAACAATCAAATGTTCTTTTTCATGTCGATTGTGTACAGTCCTTCTGTAAACTTTCGTTAAAACAGAAAGTAGATGCTATTACTGTTTCAGCTCATAAAATAGGTGGGCCAAAAGGATGTGGAGCTATCTATATTAATCCTAAGCTCCGTGTTCCTGCATTAGCACCAGGTGTCACGCATGAGCGTGGGCTAAGGGGGGGAACGCTAGATACCCCAGCTATTGTCGCTTTTGCTACGGCGATTGAAGATTATCAATATGAGCTTCAGCATTATGAAGCATTACGTCAATACTTTCAGAAAAGTTTACCGGAGACGTGTAGAATAATTGAGTGTAAGGGGCAATTACCTAATATTTGTGGTGTATTGATGAAAAGGGTAGAGGGGCAATACGTTTTGTTAAAATTAAATGAAGCGGGGATATGTATTTCTACAGGAAGTGCCTGTGATATTCATAGTGAATCTGGTACGAAGGCGATTTTATCAATGGGATATTCTATAGAAGCGGCGCGTCAATTTTTTAGAATATCTTTTGGTCCAGCAACAACATTTAAAGAAATTGATCGATTACAAAAGGCTCTTACCGTAATTTAGTGTTTCTCAGATTAAAATAGTAAAGGATAAGAAGAAAATAAGAATCTATAATAAAATAATATTGAAATTATAAATTAACGGGCATATTCATAATCTATAAAAAGATATTTTGTATCCATTATTCAAGCTGATTGGAGCGAATGGCTACTCGAGTACTTCTATAGAAGAGTAAAGATTTTTGCGTGAAAAGTGACAATGCTTAAATATTTGCTAGAGGAAGGAGTTAGCTTGAGGCGAAAATCAGCATCTTTTTATGAATAAAATAGCAAATCAATCTATCTGATAAATTAATTGTTTTCTTTTAATTGAACAATTGCTATAATAAATAGCAGAGTGATAATTTCTCTTTCATAACAAAAAATATCTTCTTAAAGTAATTATTTCTTTTTTTTATAAAAAAGTGTTGCACAATGTGAGAAAACGTTATACAATAATTCTTGTCTTGAAGGACAGGTAATAAACTTCAAAACGAAATACATAAGAGTTTCAAGATACAACGTATATTGAAAGCTGTTAATAGTCTAGTGATGATGGCAAAGAGGTCACACCCGTTCCCATATCGAACACGGAAGTTAAGCTCTTTAGCGCCGATGGTAGTTGGGGGCTTCCCCCTGCGAGAGTAGGACGTCGCTAGGCATAATACCCAGGAGGATTAGCTCAGCTGGGAGAGCACCTGCCTTACAAGCAGGGGGTCGGCGGTTCGAGCCCGTCATCCTCCACCATTTGCCGGTGTAGCTCAGTTGGTAGAGCAACTGACTTGTAATCAGTAGGTCGTGGGTTCGACTCCTATCGCCGGCACCATTTTAGAGCCATTAGCTCAGTTGGTAGAGCATCTGACTTTTAATCAGAGGGTCGAAGGTTCGAGTCCTTCATGGCTCACCATTTTATTGCCAACAAAATATGCGGGTGTGGCGGAATTGGCAGACGCACTAGACTTAGGATCTAGCGCCGCAAGGCGTGGGGGTTCGACTCCCTTCACCCGCACCATATTTTTGAAATTTCATAATTGCCAGGATAAATAAATCTTATGCACATGCGGAAGTAGTTCAGTGGTAGAACACCACCTTGCCAAGGTGGGGGTCGCGAGTTCGAACCTCGTCTTCCGCTCCAAATGTGCCGGGGTGGCGGAACTGGCAGACGCACAGGACTTAAAATCCTGCGGTAGGTGACTACCGTGCCGGTTCGATTCCGGCCCTCGGCACCATTTTTTGTTTTAATAATTAGCGCCCGTAGCTCAATTGGATAGAGCGTCTGACTACGGATCAGAAGGTTATGGGTTCGACTCCTGTCGGGCGCGCCAAATTAATATTTATCGGAATGTAGCTCAGCTTGGTAGAGCACTTGGTTTGGGACCAAGGGGTCGTAGGTTCGAATCCTGTCATTCCGACCATTTTATGGGGCCTTAGCTCAGCTGGGAGAGCGCCTGCCTTGCACGCAGGAGGTCAGCGGTTCGATCCCGCTAGGCTCCACCATAAAAGATAACCAGTATAAAGATCCTGGCGGCGTAGCTCAGCTGGCTAGAGCGTACGGTTCATACCCGTAAGGTCGGGGGTTCGATCCCCTCTGCCGCCATCTTAAAGGACCTTTAGCTCAGTTGGTTAGAGCAGACGGCTCATAACCGTCCGGTCGCAGGTTCGAGTCCTGCAAGGTCCACCATTTATATAATGTTACGGAGGTATACCCAAGTCTGGCTGAAGGGATCGGTCTTGAAAACCGACAGGCGGGTAACACCGCGCGGGGGTTCGAATCCCTCTACCTCCTCCAGTTTATATTTAAATGGTGCTTGAAAAACTCGAAAAGAATATATTATTAACGCGGGGTGGAGCAGTGGTAGCTCGTCGGGCTCATAACCCGAAGGTCGTTGGTTCAAATCCGGCCCCCGCAACCAAAATGGTCCCGTGGTGTAGCGGTTAACATGCCTGCCTGTCACGCAGGAGATCGCCGGTTCGATCCCGGTCGGGACCGCCATTTTTTAAAAATATGGGTCAGTAGCTCAGTTGGTAGAGCATTAGATTGAAGCTCTAAGTGTCGGCGGTTCGATTCCGTCCTGACCCACCATATGCGGGTGTAGTTTAATGGTAAAACCTCAGCCTTCCAAGCTGATGTCGTGGGTTCGATTCCCATCACCCGCTCCAAGGGCCTATAGCTCAGCTGGTTAGAGCGCACGCCTGATAAGCGTGAGGTCGATGGTTCGAGTCCATTTAGGCCCACCATTATTCCGAAGTAGCTCAGTTGGTAGTAGCACCTGACTGTTAATCAGGTTGTCGCAGGTTCGAGTCCTGCCTTCGGAGCCATTTTTTGGGGAAGTACTCAAGAGGCTGAAGAGGCGCCCCTGCTAAGGGTGTAGGTCGGGTAACCGGCGCGAGGGTTCAAATCCCTCCTTCTCCGCCATCGGCCCGTTGGTCAAGTGGTTAAGACACCGCCCTTTCACGGCGGTAACACGGGTTCGAATCCCGTACGGGTCATACTAAAATGCAGTAGATGTAAACTACATCTACTGCATTTTTTTGTATAAGAATAGCTTTACGACTATTACATTAATGAGAGATAAACGGTGCTTTGTGCACGTACTTTGTATTTTCTATATGATCAATGATAAAAGTGGCTATATCTTGATTAGTTATTTTGGTACCAGGCATATCTGTAAGGTTTTCCTTTATCTGATTGGATGTTAAGCTATCTTTTACAAACGGCAATCTAATTAATGTCCATTTGATCTGCTTATTATTTAATAAAATTTCCCATTCCAATTTTTTATCTTGCATCATTTTCGAAAGAAAAACTTCAAAAATCTTTGCTCCAAAACGATTCATCATGCTTTTTTTGTCCTCTTTAATCGTTAGAGAACCACCTGAAACACCTATATAACGATTAATGTTTAACTCTTTCATCACTTTAAAAATATTAGTAGTAACTTTGCTATAAATGGGCTCCTCATTAGGTGGTTGACCAAATGTATTAATAACAACTTGACAATCTTTAAGAAGTTCTCGGATGTTTTCTATGTCCTGTACTTGCCCTTTCACTATTTCAATTGCATTATTTTTATGCAGTAACTTTTCAGGATTTCTAACAAGCATCCGAACAGGATATCCTTTTTGTATTGCGTGAGTTGCTATATGCTTTCCTACTTTCCCTGTTCCTCCAATTATCGCGATTTTATAAGGTCTATCCATTATATACCTCCATTTGAATATACTAGTATATATACGAAAAATCTCATCAATAAGATTCAAATTTATTTCTTTTACTAAAATTTGTAATATAGACGAGTGTAGTATTTTGTTTTGTGATTCTATACGCTAAGATGAAACTAGAACATTTGCTAGGGGGATATGGATGGGAAAATTATTGTGGACTAAAAACTATCAATATTTGTTACAGAAGAACGTGGAACAAGTAGCACCTTTTCTATGTAATTTTTCACCAGGACAAGTAAATCGTGTTGGTAGATTTCAACGTACATACGAGAAATTTGAAAGCACACCATTACGTAGTTTAAATGCTTTTGCATCGCTAGTTGGGGTACAAAGTATTTACGTAAAAGATGAATCTTATCGATTTAACTTAAATGCTTTTAAAGTATTAGGTGGTGTTTATGCAATTGGGCAGTACGTTGCCAAAAAGTTAGGTAGGAATATTGATGAGCTATCGTTTGAGCAGCTTAAATCATTAGAAGTAAAAGAGCAGCTAGGGGATTTAACGTTTATTTCAACGACAGACGGCAATCATGGTCGTGGAGTGGCTTGGGCTGCTAGAGAGCTTGGTTTGACAGCTCGCATTTATATGCCTGCTGGTAGTGCAGAGGAGCGCCTTCAAAATATTAAAAATGAAGGTGCATATGCTGAAATAACGACAATGAATTATGATGATACAGTTCGTTATACTTCACAGCTAGCAACAGAAAATGACTGGGTCGTTATTCAGGATACGATGTGGGAAGGCTATGAGGAAATTCCGTTATGGATTATGCAAGGCTATACAACACTAATAAAAGAAGCCGTTGAGCAGGTGGTAAAAGCACCTACGCATGTATTTTTACAAGCTGGGGTTGGATCTTTTGCAGGTGCAGTTGTAGCTTTCCTACAACAATATTATGAGCAGGAGATTACATTTGTCTTAGTTGAGCCTTTTGCAGCGAATTGCTATTATGAAAGCTTTAAGGCAGGTGCCGAGCAGTTTGTGACGGTTGGTGGAGAGATGCAAACAATTATGGCTGGTCTTGCTTGTGGTGAGCCGAACCCACTCGCTTGGGACCTGTTAAAGACATATACGAAGGTAAGTATTTGCTGTGATGATGAAGTTGCTGCAACAGGTATGCGCATTCTTGGCAATCCACTAGAAACAGATGCACGAATTATTGCCGGAGAATCAGGAGCTGCCCCAGTTGGCTGTTTTTATGAATTGATGATGAATGAGCAATATACAGAACTGAAGGATTCATTACAATTAGATGAAAATTCTCGAGTATTGTTTATTAACACTGAAGGTGACACTGATGTAGATAATTACAGAAATATTGTGTGGCATGGCAAGTATGCAAAAGTCTAACTGCTTTCAGCAAAGGATTTTGTAGTGAAAGCAAAGCATCAGCTATAGAGTCTCCCTCCTCTATAGGGGGAAAGTTGAACGCGGTATTAAATCACTTTTCAACGGGTGTCAAAAATTCTCTGAAAGAAGTTATAGCCTCCGGACGCAATTATGCCGAGGTATAATTGATTTTTAAGAAAAAAGCAAACTAGTGACAATAAAATGTTCTAGTTTGCTTTTTTCGTTCGCATGTATTACATAAATTGATTGGAGTGAAGACTGGACGCCACAGGCAAGCGCACAGTCGGAACAGCAATCAACTCAATGTTATAGTAAAGAGCCAATTTTTTTTTAATTTTTTTCTTGACCTTAACGTTGCGTAAACATTTACAGTAGCATTAGTGGAGGTGAAAAATGTGGAATATACAATTCAAGAGCTTGCTCAATTATCCGGAGTTAGCACAAGAACACTGCGTTATTACGATGAAATTGGATTACTGAAGCCAGCAAGAACGAATGAGGTGGGCTATCGATTTTACGGACAATTTGAAGTTGATATGCTCCAGCAAATTTTATTTTATAGAGCATTAGATATGAAGCTAGCAACAATTAAAGAAATTATTCAAGCGCCTGATTTTCAACATACAGAGGCGCTCAAAACTCATCGCACTGCTTTACTGAAACGTAAGGAGCAGCTAGAAAAGATATTACAAACAGTGGAAAAAACCATTCAATCTATAGAGGAGGAACAACCAATGGCAAATGAAGAGAAATTTAATGGATTAAAAGAGAAGCTAATCGAAGAAAATGAAAAGCAATATGGTCAAGAAATTCGCGCAAAATATGGTGACAACAAGGTTGAGGCATCAAATGCGAAGCTAATGAATATGACAGAGGAACAGTATGAGGCAATGCAGCAATTAGAACAGCAATTATTTAATCGTTTAAAAGAAGCGATGGAAATCGGCGATACGAACAATGATGTGGCGATGGAGGTAGCAGAGCTTCATAAGCGCTGGCTTAGCTTTACATGGTCACAATATTCTAAAGAGGCACATGCAGGTCTTGCTCAGATGTATATAGCGGATGAACGCTTTTCAGCATATTACGATGAGCGTGTTTCTAAAGGAGCAGCACAATTTTTACATGATGCCATCATCAATTTCACCATGGCGTAATCTGACGCTTAGCTTTAGTAACAGTTAAACAATGCGTTAGGATTTAGAATTGTACTTAGGACTGCACAACGCCGGTTAATAAGCTGTTGTCGCAGGAAGTGACGGTTTTTAATTATACAAAATAAATAACTCCTCCTCGTGCTTTAGTGTTTTAGAAATATAAATTTAGGAAAAAATGAAGGCATGAGGAGGAGATTTTTTTGAACCCACAAGTAATGGAAAAATTAAAAAAGCAATTAGAGCAGGAATTACAGGAAATAGAACAGCGACTTGAGGAATCAGAACGTCCGCAAGCGACAGAGCTGTCTAATTATGATAATCACCCAGCTGATAATGCGAGTGATTTAACGGATCAGCTAACGGAAATGGCGATTGATGAGCATCGAGGTGACGATGCTGAGGAAATAAAGGCTGCACTACAAGCGATGAAGGATGGTACGTATGGTAAATGCGCTGTATGTGGTATAGAGATTCCTATTGGCCGCTTAGAAGCTATGCCGAAAGCATTGACATGTGTTGAGCACGCGGAGCATAAAGAAGATAATTTAAGGCCAGTAGAGGAAGATGTGTTGTCTTCCACGCCAAGATCGGATGATTTCATAGAACTTGAGGAATTTGGCTCTTCTGATACACCTCAAGATAAAAGTTAGTAAGCAATTTCACTCACAGGCAGTATAATAGCTGTATGGGGTGAGGATATGGACATAATTGATTTACATTGCGATGCTCTATTGAAATTAACAACTTTAGAAGCGGCGAAATTTGAAGATGATGTACGATTGCAAGCTAATCGTGAGAGATTACAATTAGGAAGGGTTAAGGCACAAGTATTTGCTATTTTTATTAATCCTAAAATCCCGCAAAATATGCAATTTTTAGAGGCTGTGCGGCAAATTGAAGCCTTCCATACACATGTATTACAGACTGAGGGCATGGTGCATATTACGGATTGGTCGCAATTAGATACTTTAGCTCCGCATGAAATTGGTGCAATTTTAAGTTTAGAGGGCTGTGGTCCGATTGGTGAAGATTTAGCAAAGCTTGCAGCAATATTAGATGCAGGTGTCAAGCTTGTTGGCCTAACGTGGAATGAGGAAAATGCTGTGGCCCACGGTGCTGAACAGGATGCAAGCCTTGGTTTAAAACCGTTCGGTAAAGAGGTTATTAACTTGCTAAATGAGCGAGATATTATTATCGATGTATCCCATTTAAATGAACAGAGCTTCTGGGATGTCTTGCCACTAGCGAAGCATATTATTGCGAGCCATAGCAATACACGTGCAATTTGTGATCATTCAAGAAATTTAACGGATGCTCAGGCAAAAGCACTTGTCCAGCATGGTGGTCATATTCATGTCGTTTACTACCCGCATTTTATCCATGACAATGCTACGATGGATGATTTAGTAGTGCATGTGAAGCATCTGGCAAATATAGTAGGGATAGAGCACCTAGGATTAGGTTCAGACTTCGATGGAATAGATGTTACTGTGAAAGGCTTAGCACACGCAGGAGAGGCACAAAATTTGTTAGAGGCATTACGTGAACATTTTTCAGTTGAAGAAGTTCATGGTATTGCTAGTAATAATTTTAGACGTTATGTAAAAAATGCAACAGCCCGTTAAGGCTACTGCATTTTAATGGATTTTAATAAAAGAAATATTGAACTAATAAGCCGATTCCTAAGAGGAAGCCGAAGAATGTATTTGTTTGCGCTGTAAATTTCATCGCAGGCATAACTTCTTTGGCTTCTTTTTTATCACGGAAAATTTGGATCGCACGAAGTGGTTTTGGAACGCTTAAGAAAATGATTAGAGCCCAAAATGTAATACCATCAATTGCTACAAGAGCGATTACCCATAAGTACGAAACGATAAAAAAGCCAGATAGCACAGAAATGGCATTATCTCGACCTACTAAAATAGCAAGTGTTTTTCGACCACCTTCTGTATCTCCAACGATATCGCGGATATTGTTGGACAGCATAATAGCCCCAACTAAAATCATACTTGGTACTGAAAGCAAAACAGCATCTAATGTCACAGTAAGCGTTTGAATATAAAAGGCGATTAAGACAATCCCCATTCCCATTACAGCGCCAGATACAATTTCTCCAAATGGTGAATAGGCTATTGGGTATGGTCCTCCAGTATATAAAAAGCCAATAAGCATACAAACAAGCCCGACAGCAGCAAGCCACCAAGAGGTTGAGGCACATATGTAAATGCCAAGCAACATAGCTATTGCATAGAAGCTTAAAGCAATCATCATAATTGTTTTTGGTTGAACACCGTGACGCACAATCGTTCCACCGATACCGACAGAATTTTCGTTATCTAATCCTAGTTTGTAATCGTAATATTCATTGAACATATTTGTTGCTGCTTGTATAAGCATACTTGCAATGAGCATAGCAAAAAATAGTCCAAAATCTATTGTTTGTTTTTCAATTGCTAAGGCAATCGCTGTTCCTAAAAATACTGGAACGAATGAAGCGGTTAAAGTATGTGGACGTGTTAAATGCCACCAAACTTTAAAACCCCTATCAGCTTCAATGACTTTGGTCATAAGGTCTTTCTCTCCTTCAAATGTTGTAGACTATTCTTATTTTATACGAAGAATGAGAAAATGGGTAGGTTCACAGCTTATTATATACAGTTCAGACCAATTATGCCTTGGCATAATTGCGTCCGGAATCGGTTTTGTGCTTGCACAAAGAACTCCTTTCCGATTACGTGACATCCGCCGGAGGCTTTTAACTTCTTTCAGCGGCTGTTTGGACACCCGCTGAAAAGTAGCTTAAATCCGCATTCATCTCACCACCTATAGAGGAGGGAGACTTCTGCTGAAAGAAGTTAAAAAAAATGATACAATAGAACATGCATTTATGAACTGAAAACAATAATTAAGATAAAAGCAACAGTACGAAGAATAGGCTAGCAATTGAAAAATGACGGCTATTGATTTCTTTTAGCATATGTTTTTTGTAGCGAAAGCAAAGCGTCAGCTACATATGTTTTTTGTACCGAAAGCGTAGCGACAGGTACAGAATTCTCTAACCTCTATAGGTGGTGAGATGAATACAGATTGTGCTAAAGAAAAGCAATGCAGTTGATATTTATGACTGAAAGTGTAGAACGAGTACAAAACATACCGTGCGTCATTCATTATGTACATTGCAACAACGGAGGTAATTTTCATGCAACAGAAGTGGTACCAAGCCACAGAGGTAGAAGTGGACTCTTTGGGCCAAAACCTTCATTTTTATATGGAAACAATTGAAGTAAGTCGCTTATCTGCTCTCGCATTTTATGCGGCGGGCGAGGAGCTTTATAAAGGTGAACGATTTTATTGGCAAAATAGAGAAAAAACAATGACATTAGTAGGGCTAGGACATGCCTATACAATTCAAAATAACGCCAAAAACGATCGCTTCGATGCAGTAGAAGCGGAATGGAAAAGTTTAACGAAAAACTGTGTGAAGGGACAAAGCGAGCTACAACCAATTTTGTTTGGTGGATTTACATTCGATCCACAAAATGAAGTAACTGGGGAGTGGACAGACTTTCCAGAGGCTTATTTTGCACTCGCAACATACCAGCTTGTCATCCGTGATGACAAAGCGTTTGTAAGTATTCACCTTATTTCAAAAAATGAGCAGGCAGAATCTCAATTTGAAGCGCTACGTAAAGAGCGAGATCATTTAATTCATGCTGCTCAGGTAAAAGAAGTGAAAACGTATTCAAAGCCTGAAATCACAAGTTATTTTGAGCCATATAAGGAGCCATATTTAGCTTCAATTGACCAAGTAACAGCATTGATTAAGCAGAAGAAGGCAGATAAAGTCGTTATTGCACGCTCACTAGCATTGCAATTTAAAGAACAAGTTTCTTCACCGCAGGTACTATCACAGATTATTCATGAGCAGCCGGAGAGCTATTTATTTGGTTTAGAGCGTCAAGAATTATTGTTCTTTGGTGCATCCCCAGAACGTCTTGTAAAAGTAGAAAATGGCCGCGCTTTTTCATCTTGTGTGGCAGGCTCTATTAAACGTGGTAAGACAGCAGAGGAAGATGAAGCCTATGGACAAAGCTTATTAAATGATTCGAAAAATGGTGGCGAGCATCAATATGTTGTCGATATGATTGCGGAAACATTCCGTGAAAATTGTATAGAGATGAAAATACCAGATAGCCCTCGCCTACTAAAAATTAGAGATATACAACACTTATATACACCTGTTGAAGGTCAGTTAAATAGTGAGGCAACAATATTACAACTGACAAAATCTTTGCATCCAACTCCAGCTTTAGGCGGTGTGCCAAGGAAAGAAGCAATGGAAGCTATACGTAAGTATGAGCCTATGAATCGTGGACTTTACGCTGCTCCAATTGGGTGGGTAGATGCAGAAGGCAATGGGGAATTTGCGGTGGCCATTCGTTCGGCTGCTTTACTTAAGGATAAAGCTTTTTTATATGCTGGTGGCGGTATTGTAGCAGATTCAGAGCCACAATCTGAATATGAGGAAACATTAGTGAAATTCCGTCCAATGCTTCGTGCGCTAGGAGGACAATTACATGAGTGAACAGAAAATTTTAACGGATTATGTTTATAAAATGGTGGCATCACTAGTGCAAGCTGGTGTTGAAAACGTTGTTGTCAGCCCTGGCTCACGTTCGACACCTTTAGCTTATGCATTTGCTTCAACAAAACAGCTCCATATGTATCGTCAAGTTGATGAGCGATCGGCTGCTTTTTTTGCGCTAGGAATTGCTAAGGCTACAGCAAAACCCGTTGTTCTTTTATGCACATCGGGAACAGCTGCTGCAAACTATTTTCCTGCCATTGTTGAAGCAAGCTATGCTCGTGTACCGTTAATTGTAATTACAGCTGATCGTCCACATGAATTGCGAGAGGTCGGTGCACCACAGGCTATTAATCAGCCGAATCTATATGGTACAAATGTCAAATGGAGCGTGGATTTCCCTTTGGCAGATGGTGCTGCACCAACATTGCCGTTTATTGAGCGTCATATTGCGCGTGCGGTAGCAGTGGCAATGAGCGCACCATTTGGACCGGTGCATATTAATGTACCTTTCAGAGAACCTTTGTTGATTGATTTTCGAGAGGAACTTCCAGAAGCGACATTTAAGCACAGTAGTATGGGTCAGTTAATACCTTCAATGGCGACTCAACAAGAGCTAGCGGAGATTTTACGTGCAACCAAAAGAGGCTTTATTATTATTGGTGAGCTAGCACTCGGTACAGATTTGACAATTATGTGGGAGTTTGTTCGTCAATTAAAATGGCCGGTCATTGTCGAGAGTTTATCTAATATGCGGTCATCTGTCCCAGAGGATTGTCTGCCTTATTTAATCACGACGTATGATGCCATTATGAAAAGTGAAGATTTTAAAGCAATAGTTGCACCAGATACTGTGCTACGCATAGGAGCACAGCCTGTTTCTAAATTTATTATGCAATTTATTACTAAATCTCTGCCTAATGCGTATATTGTTGTCGATGAAGATCCGATGTTCCGTGATTCTACAGGTGTGTCTACTCATTTTGTTCATGCAAGTATTGGTGAATGGCTGACGCAATTAGAAATCTCTGAAACAGCTCTAGAAACAGAATATCTAGCTGAGTGGCAAGATGCTAATGATATTGCACTTGAGTATATAGAGCATTATTCTGATGGTGCGATTGATGAGGGGGCAATGGTAAGTCGATTACTAAAAATGATTCCTAGTGGCAGTGATATTTTTGTTAGTAGCAGTATGCCAGTGCGTGATATAGATACGTTTTTAATGGCGACACCAAAGGATATTCGAATTGTTGCAAATCGTGGAACAAATGGTATTGATGGCGTCGCATCAACTGCAATGGGCTTTAGTCAAGGAAATAACCGTGAAACCTACTTGCTTATTGGCGATTTAGCCTTTTTACATGATGTCAACGGTCTTATTGCTTCAAGATACCAGGAATGCAATTTGACAATTATCGTTATGAATAATGATGGCGGCGGTATTTTCTCATATTTACCACAGTCTAAAGTTGAGGCACATTATGAAGATTTATTCGGCACGCCAACTGCCCTTAAATTCCATGATATTGCTAATATGTACGATATGGATTATATACGCGTAGATGATATTTCAGAGCTATCAGTAAAGTTCACTACGATGAAAAAACGACCAATGCGCTTAATTGAAATTTTCACGAATCGAGAGGAAAATGTGTATGCGCATCGGGCACTGTGGAATCGCATTAATGCGGGGTTAAAAGCATGGCAAAGCTAATGATTCGAGGGCTTGAAACATACGTGGAAATCTGGAATGAAGATGCGGAGCAAACGCTTGTTGCATTGCATGGTTTTACAGGTAGTACAGCTACATGGGGAAATTTGGCGAATGCTCTACCTAGGGTACGAGTTATTGCCATTGATTTAATTGGACATGGCCAAACAGCAATACCTCAGCAAATTAGTCGTTTCTCGATGCAAGCACAAATCCAAGATTTAGAGGAAGTTTTTTGCCAGCTACAGCTCAAGAAATTTACGCTGCTCGGCTATTCGATGGGAGGAAGAATTGCATTATCGTATGCAATCTCCTACCCAGAACGCATTGAAAAGCTAATTTTAGAAAGTGCTTCTCCAGGTTTACGAACTTCTAAGGAGCGTTCTGAACGTTGTGAGAGAGATGACGCTTTAGCTGAAAAGATAATTAATAACGGTTTGTTATCATTTGTTAATGCGTGGGAAAACATTCCTTTGTTTGAGTCCCAAAAGAATTTACCGTACAGTGTACAAGAAGCGATTAGGTTAGAGCGACTTTCTCAAAAGGAGGAAGGCTTGGCAGGTAGCTTACGAGGGATTGGTACAGGCAGTCAGCCATCAAATTGGATGTCATTGGAGAATATTAAATATCCTGTTTTATTAATTACAGGCTCATTAGATGAGAAATTTTGTAAAATTGCACTAGAAATGAAAGCGTTAATAAAAAATGCCAAGCATTCGACAGTAAATGACGCTGGACATGCAATTCATGTGGAAAATCCCGCTGAGTTTGCTACAATAGTAGAGGAGTATTTAACGTAATATAATATTTACGTTATCGCCTTGATTTTGAACGAGACGAATTTAATTATTAGGAGGCAATTCAATGACACGTCAATGGACAAGTTTACATACTTATGAAGACATTAAGTATGAGTTCTATAACGGTATCGCAAAAATTACGATCAACCGTCCAGAAGTGCGCAACGCATTCCGACCAAAAACGGTAATGGAAATGATCGATGCTTTCTCACGTGCACGTGATGACAAAAATGTTGGAGTTATCATTTTAACTGGTGAAGGTGAGCATGCCTTCTGTTCAGGTGGAGACCAAAAAGTACGCGGCCATGGTGGCTACGTTGGTGAAGATGAAATCCCACGTCTAAACGTACTTGATTTACAACGTTTAATCCGTGTTATTCCAAAACCTGTAGTAGCAATGGTTGCAGGCTATGCAATCGGTGGAGGACACGTATTACACGTTGTCTGTGACTTAACAATTGCTGCTGACAACGCTCGTTTTGGACAAACTGGACCTAAAGTTGGTTCATTCGATGCTGGGTATGGCTCAGGCTATCTTGCACGTATTATTGGTCATAAAAAGGCGCGTGAAATTTGGTACCTTTGCCGTCAATATGATGCACAGCAAGCACTTGATATGGGATTAGTTAACACAGTTGTTCCTTATGAGCAATTAGAAGATGAAACTGTACAATGGTGTGAAGAAATGCTACAAATGTCTCCAACTGCTCTACGCTTCTTAAAAGCAGCAATGAATGCAGATACAGACGGTTTAGCAGGTCTTCAACAAATGGCTGGCGACGCTACTCTTCTTTACTACACAACAGATGAAGCTAAAGAAGGTCGTGACGCATTCAAAGAAAAACGTCAACCAGATTTCGGTCAATTCCCAAGATTCCCTTGATTATCTGAAACGTTGAACGGCTCGTATCTTAATGAGATACGAGCTTTTTGTATATCTAAGGGAGCGAGACGGATAGAATTGCTAGAGCGGCGGAAAGTTACGGCTTAGCGGCGGAATGCCATGGCCAAGCGACGAAGCTGCATGGTCAAGTGGTAGAAAACCAAATCAGAGAAACGGATAGACGGATGATGTGATAAAGCGGTACGATTAAGGCTGATTGGAGGAATAACGAGATGTATCTAAATTGGATTTTACAGCGAGCATATTTAACACCTTTACGAAACGGTTTAACATATAATGGGCAGACTTGGACATTTCAAGAATTAAATGATTTATCGTTAAAACGTGCTCGTCAACTTACAGCACTAGATATTAAGCAAGGGGACCGTATTGCAATAATGGGGCCGAGTAAGCCTTCCCTTGTCATCATGATGTACGCATGTATGCATTTACAATGTGAAATGGTCATGCTAAATCGTAGGCTAACACAGGATGAAATTGCCTATCAGCTAGAGGATTCAGGTGCTTTGGCAGTATTAATTGCAGATGAGGATATTGAAAAATTACCATCACATACACCTTATTTTTCATTTTCTACTATAGAAAAAAGTACAGAAGCGGCTATTGATATTACGAAAGAGTGGTCTTTAAACCAAACAACATCGATTATGTATACATCTGGTACGACTGGTTTTCCAAAGGGCGTTTGTCAAACTGTTGGAAATCACCAGGCAAGTGCAACGGCCTCGGTTTTAAATATAGGTTTGCATGCGGAGGACACTTGGTTATGTGCTGTACCACTTTTTCATATTAGTGGCTTTTCTATTTTAGTACGTTCATTATTGTACGGCAATAAAGTGCATTTATATGATCAGTTTGATGCAGAAGCCATTTCCAAAAATATAAGGGATGGTGAGGTTACACATATGTCGGTAGTCGCTGTCACATTGGAAAGGATTCTACATACACTTGAACAGAAAAACGCGCAAGCTTCATCAAAATTTAAAATGATGCTAGCGGGTGGTGGACCTGTGCCAGTAGATTATTTAAAGAGAGCGCAAGCATTAAATTTAGCTGTGGCTCAAACGTATGGTATGACTGAAACTTCGTCACAAACTGCAACTTTAGCAAATGAAGATGCGATGCGAAAAATTGGATCTGCAGGTAAACCATTGTTTTTTAATCAAATTCGCATTGCTGAGCCGAATGACAATGGTGAAGGAGAAATTTGCATACGTGGTCCACATGTTACACCGGGGTACATTGGTCGTTTTGCCAAAAAAAATGCAACGATTGATGGCTGGCTTCATACTGGGGATATTGGTTATATAGATGAAGAAGGTTATTTATTTGTCATTGATCGTCGAGCGGATTTAATTATTTCAGGTGGCGAAAATATTTATCCTGCTGAAATTGAAAATGTGCTACTTACACATCCTGCTGTTAAAGAAGCTGGAGTCTGCGGCATTGATGATGAAGCGTGGGGACAGGTACCAATCGCCTTTGTTGTATTAAAAGAAGAAGTACAGGTAGAGCAAATACAAGAATTTTGTCAAAAGAAGCTTGCTAAATATAAAATACCAAAAGAAATTGTTGTTACGGACGAGCTCCCTCGAAACGGAGCCAACAAGCTACTTCGTCGAAAATTAATGGACTAATAACAAAAAGAAGCCTTCATTGATATGATGGCTTCTTTTCGTGTTGTTAATTACAAAGTATGGCTCTTGGGCAAAACGAGTGGGTGATTTCCGTTCCGACTGGGCGCTTTTATCGCTACCGCTTCGCTTTCGAGCAGAGCAGAGCTTCCTGGGGGCGTTCGATGAGCTGCTTCGCTTCGCTGCAGTGTCTAGGGCCAACAGATGTTTTTTACGCGAAAGCGTAGTGTTAACGAAATGGTAGGTTCAACATAAGTGAAGAAAACATCGCGCCAGAAATGGAAAACCCTCTCATTTAAAGCGCCCCAACATTCAAAAAGATCACTTTTACTATTTTTTACCATTACGAAAGAAGCCTTCATTATATGAAGGCTTCTTTTATTCGTTTTAACTTCTTTCAGCGGGTGTCCAAACACCTGCTGCTGACGCTACACTTTCGCGCAAAAAACACCTGCTGCTGACGCTACATTTTCGCGCAAAAAACACCTGCTGCTGACGCTACATTTTCGCGCAAAAAACACCTGCTGCTGACGCTACGCTTTCGCGCAAAAAACACCTGCTGCTGACGCTACGCTTTCGCGCAAAAAACACCTGCTGCTGACGCTACACTTTCGCGCAAAAAACACTTGTACCTGTCGCTACGCTTTGGGTACAAAAGACATTCGCTGAAATAGAGGAACTCAGTCTAAGAACGCCACGTCCTGTGGCAACGACCAAGTGACCAACATATGTTGGCCTAAAGCTGATTCTGGACGCAATTATGCCGAGGGATAATTGATAAGTCATTTTTAGTTAACTTTTAGGATTAAATTAATCATTCATTAACATAATAAGAAATGACAGGCATAAACTAGTTAGTAAAGGAGAAAGACTCATATGAGAAAATATATATATAATGTTGTCATTATATTATTTGTTCTACAAATGAGTCATGTGCAAGTATTCGCAAATTATGAACAAAAGAATATTGCAACGGCCAATTCAATAGAAACACTACAACATCTAATTCAAAAACAAGTCATGGAATTATCTACTGAATTTGACATTCGTTATACTGGTAATACGTCGGAAATAAAAGATGAACTATCTGAGCTCATTAAACAAGCTATTCAGGATCCATATATTTTTGCCAATATTTCTGGTTTTAAATGGAAATATAATGGCTATGCCAATAATATTGTCATTAGGTTTGAGTTTACCTATCATATTTCGCAGGAAGAGGAGGCATTTGTAGAACAGACTTTGACGAATATTATTGCACCTATGCATGGATTAAGTGAATTGCAGAAATTACAAGCTGCACATGATTTTATCATTCTATCTGCTGAATATTCAAAGGAAACCGAAGGAAGTCAATATTCTCCCTACACATTGCTTACGGAAAATAAGGGAGTTTGTCAGGCATATGCTTTAGTGCTTTATCGCATGCTAGAGAAGCTAGGTTTTGAGGTACAATATGTACCAGGAAAAGTAGGGGAACAACTACACGCCTGGGTCTTAGTGAAGCTTAATAATGCATGGTATCATATCGATGTTACATGGGATGATCCATTGCCTGATCGTAAGGGTGAGGTCCGTTATAATTATTTTTTAGTGTCTGATCGTCAATTAGCTCAGGATCACTCTTGGGACTATACGAGTTTCCCAGCTGCTACAAGCGAAGCCTATGTTGATTTACAAAAAACAAATAAGGTTGAAGTTATTACAAAACCAATACTGGATGGTCAATTTACCTTTGATAAAGGGCGGTCCATTTTTGGTAAAAATAAACAAACAGTAAAACAATTCATTGAACAGCCTAGACTGCTTTTAAAAGGTAATAAAAGCGATAATTCTGTTCAGGTTCCTCTAAATAAATGGGAATCAATCATTTTAGAAAGTAATGTAGCCCAAGTAAAAGATAAAAAGATAACACGAAATGCTATGCAAAAGAAAAAAGGGCTAATTAGTTTTTATAGAGCGGAAAAACGAATGCCACAAGAAAAGTACGTCATAATAAAGGAGGTGCCCCATACGATGTTCGGGGCACCTCCTTATTTATTTATTTATTTATTTGTGAGCATTTAATGCAGTATTTAAAGTTTGAATGTTTCTCTTCATAAGGGTGAAGTATGTTTCATTATTCTTTACATCATCTGCTGTTAAAACGCTTAAATTGTGCAAGATAAGAGGCTTTGCGTTAACCTCTTTTTGGATAACCTCGGCTAGTTTAGAAGAGACATTTTGCTCGAATAAAATGTAGTGAACATGCAATTCATTTGCTTTATCAACAATCGCCGTAAGTTCTTTTTGAGAAGGCTCATTTTGTGAGTTTAAACCGGCTATTGCTACTTGATTTAAACCGTATTGTCCTGCGATATAGCCAAATGCTGCATGTGATACGAAGAACGTTTTCTCTTGCGCTTTATCAGCCATAGCTTTAAATTCATTGTCTAAACCTTGTAGTTCTTTTACCAATGCCTCGTAGTTAGCTGTAAACGTAGCTTCTTGTTCGGGCATCTTTTCAACTAGAGTGTTTTTAATGGAAAGTGCTAAGTCTTGACTGATAGTTGGAGATAGCCAAACATGTGGATCTACATTACCGTGATCATGATCTTCATGTCCGTCTTCATGATCATGATGTGCTTCCTCTTCATCATCATGTGAGTGACCTGTGCTGACAGCTAATTTTTCATCTGAAACCTTATCTGCAGTTGCTATCATTGTTACATCTTCATTAGCTAGGGTCTTTTTGGCATTCTCAACAAAGCCCTCTAGTCCTAAGCCTATATAGAAAAATATATCGGCATCTGCTAATTTCATCATATCTTTTTGTGTTGGCTCAAATGTGTGTTCATTGGCGCCAGCAGGGTAAATAGAAGAAACATCTACAAAATCGCCACCAATTCGTTGTGCAAAATAACTTAATGGATAGACAGTTGTATAAATTGCTAATTTATCCTTTGTCTCTGACTGTTTGGAAGTAGCCGATTTATTCCCACAGGCAGCAGTGAATAGGGCAAGAACTGCAACTAAAAATAACAAAAATACTTTTTTCATCTTATAGTATACCTCTTTAAAATAGTAATCATTACGATTTGTTTTTTGAACAGTTTCTATAATAACGCACATCTGAAAAAAGTACAAGAAAAAATGACCTTCGGGCATTAATTCTTTTTCGAAGGCCATTTTTCAGGTACTGGATCAAAGCCACCTGGATGGAATGGATGGCATTTTGATATACGTTTAATTGTTAAATAGAATCCTTTAATGGCACCGTGTTTTTGAAAAGCTTCAAGTCCATAAGAGGAGCATGTAGGATGGAAGCGACAGGATGGCGGCGTCATGGGTGATATAAATTTTCTGTAAAACTTAATGAGCCATATAAAGGGATATTTCATAGTTGTTTGTCCTTTTGTTGAGCGTTGAATTGCTTTGGCTTAGCATCGATAGTTTGTGTAAAGAAATTGCTTTTTTTCTTCAACAAGACAATAACGGAAACGCCAAACATAAGCATCATCATTGCGATCATAATGATTATTGGTAATGGTACTCCCATTGCGTTCACTCCAAATTCTATTAGTTAATAATATTATAAAAGAATATCTTTAAAAAATGTACAAATTGAACTAGTCATCATTTTGATGAAAGTTTTGCTGTGGTTTATCATCAACAGTATGTTTAAAAGCATACGCGCGATTGACACTAATAATAGTCGCGACCGTTACTAATATAACGATGATTGCTGCTACAACTAAGAGTGTGATTAAACTCATGGCATTCACTCCGTTCCTTATTCATACTTCCTATTATAAATTAGATAATCTTACTTAGTTGTGAAGGAAGTTTGACATTCCAGCGAATAAAACTGTCCTTTTACCACCATACTATGGTAAAAGGAGTGTTTTGTAGAGATGGATCGTCAGCGTGTATACTTTTCACTTGCCAATAGAACGTATTATACAAATCCATATGCAGGACAGTGGAACTTTGAACTCAACATAGATCGCCAAGCATTAGATGTATTTGAAAAAATTTTTCAGCAAATGCAGATGTTGGAAATTGCCAATGCATGGCGTGCGCAATTGCCATATATACAGTATCATAATGATAGAGAAAATGATGAAATTGATTTGCGATTAAAAAAAATCTATGCACTCGTTCATGAGTATGGGGATGCGGATACGAAGGCATTTGTTGAACAGCTTCCATATTTCAATAAACGTGTCTAAAGGTAGGGTCACTGAAAAACATCAGTGACTCTTTTTTATATTGATGTAAGCTATTTTCTCTTGAGGGATTAACCATTGTCATAGTGGGCACTAGTAGCTAGTAGTAAGTAAACTCCAATTTGTGGAACTGTTGTTGTTTGCAATCGAATAAACATAGTATTAGATAAGGTTTTACTTCTTGAAAAAAGACGCCTACCGCACTGTTTAATTGAAGTTAATATTAGTGATTTATCTGTTGATTATAGATACATGATTACTCTATAGTGAAGTAAAAGATCATCATCGTAACGCTGTAGAATGCTATTAATTTTTAGTAATTGATTCGACTCAGTGTATGAAATATAGAAAAAGGAGTTGAAGAGCATGTTTACATTTAAAGATTTAAATGGTTTACAAGTGGATTTAAGTTTTAAAAGAGGCGAATTGGATATTGAGCCTAAGCATGTACTCGTTTTATTAAAACATGAAAATAAGTGGTTATGTACAATTCATAAACGACGTGGTGTTGAGGTTCCAGGAGGAAAGCAAGAACCTGGGGAAACATTGGAGCAGGCAGCAATTAGGGAAGTATTCGAGGAGACTGGTGTTCATGTGAAAAATCTTAGATGGTTTGCAGAATACGCCGTTCATGATGACATTTTATTTTGTAAAACGGTCTTTACCGCACAGTTTGCGGGGCAGGAAGACATTGATTTTGATTTAGAAACTTCGGGAATGACTTGGCTAACTGATGAAGAATTTGCTCATCATCCAAATTTAAGCTTTCATATGAAGGATGAAGGTATGCAGAAAATGCTGGAGGAGTTGAAACATTATGACCAATGGTAAGATCGTTGGGAAACGTCTTTATCCTTCGCCTAATCCAGCTATTCGTTTAACAGAAATCACGTATATGTCACATGGTCTACGTGTGAAGGGATTACTAGCGGAGCCTAAAGCAGAAGGTACATATGATGGCTTTTTATATTTGCGTGGAGGTATGCAAAGTATTGGCATGGTTAGACCTTCACGTGTCGCACAGTTTGCAGCTCAAGGCTTTATCGTTTTTGCCCCATATTACCGTGGCAATCGAGGTGGAGAAGGTCGAGATGAGTTTGCAGGAGCTGATCGGTATGACGCTGTATACGCAGTAGACGTGCTAAAACAGTTTTGCAATGATAATATACATGTCTTTGGTTTTTCACGTGGTGGTATTATGGCGCTTTGGACTGCAATCTTACGTAGAGATATTACATCTGTTGTGACATGGGCCGGGGTATCTGATGCAACAGCTACATATTGGGAGCGGACAGATATGCGCAGGATGATGAAGCGTGTTATTGGTGGGACACCTAATCGTGTACCAGAGGCTTATGATGCTCGAACACCACTTTTTGAGGTAGAGCACATTACAGCACCAGTACTTATTATTCATGGCTACCGTGATGAAAATGTAGATATTGAACATGCAAAACAGTTAGAATTTTATTTGAAGGATTCTAATAAAAGATATGAAACATGGTATGACCTTCGCTATGCTCATCAGTATCCACCGGCCAAAAATAGAGCAACAGTACATGCACTTTGTGAGTGGATGAAACTTCAATAAAACAGTATGTTTTGAGAGGAGTGTATTGTTTGAAATACATAAAAAATAAAAGACGCAAGATTATTCTTGTAGGATTCGTATTGATGATAATTGCTCCCACCTTTGTATATTATAAGTTTTTAACACCTTGAGCAGATATTCAGCAATACAAGGAATATTACGCTCCAAAAACACAGCAAAAAACAGTTAAGCAAGGTGAGATAAAGGTCACATTTTTAGGAATAGGGGTAGGAGCTCAAGATCAAGATTTTCAAAACATGTATTATGAGCAAACTGTGCGGACAGTAAAACCGGAACTTATTATTCCGATACATTGGGACAACTTTACCAAACCTTTAACAGACAATCTTGAAGCATTGCCTAAATTTGCGGATAACACAAAAAAAGGATTAGATTTTTTCATTCAGAGGACAACAGCAGATAAAATTGATTTTCTAATACTTCAAGGTTTGCAAAGTATTTATTTCTAGAAATTGCACAGAATTGATACAAATTTCATTTAGAGAGTTTACCCCATTTTGATTAACTCTTTTTCAAAATGGAGTTTTTTTGTTTAAAAAACCGCTCAGGTAGACAAAAAACGTTCAGGTGCTTTATGGCAGACACCTGAACGGTAGAAAAAAGTTATTTACTTTATATATTTTTCTAAAAAGTTATTAATAGTTTTCCAATAAGCGTCTCCAGCAACGCTTTCTGCACCACCATGTCCAGCACCTTCAACTATAAATTTCTCTTTCGGTACATTGGCGGCCTCATATACTTCATTTAGCATATCAGATGGAACAAATGTATCGTTACTTCCATGAATGAATAGCATCGGTGTTTTCGATTTTGCTACTTGCTTGACGCTATCAGCTTCACCAAGCGTAAAGTCAGCTCTTAACTTCGTAACAATAGAAGAAAAGTGCATAATAGGGAATTCGGGTAAATTAAAGATTGCTTGCAATTGATAGGAGAATTCATTCCAAACTGAGGAATAACCACAATCCTCAATAATAGCCTTAACATTGTTAGGTAGATCCTCTCCTGAGGCCATCATCACTGTAGCACCTCCCATAGAAACACCATACAAAACAATTTCAGCGTTTTTATTAGAACTGATTACATTATTAATCCAAGAGACTACATCAAGCCGATCATGCCAGCCCATACCAATATAGTCACCCTCACTTTTTCCATGAGCCCTTGCATCTGGCACGAGTACATTGTAGCCTGTATCATAAAAATGCTTAGCGTACTTTGTCATTTGTGAGCCATCAGATGAATATCCATGGAAAACAATCGCCCATTTATTTGTTTCGTTTGTATTTTTAAGTGTATAGGCATGTAATTTCAAATCATCGAAAGACTGTATATATGAGTCCTCATAATTCTCTTTAAACCACTTCTCATTCTCTTCTTTTTCTTTAGCTTCCTTAGGACTAATAGCAATAGAATTGTGCGGAGCATTAAACACTTCTGATTTATCAGTATTAGGATTTAAGGCGAAGTTATAAAAATAATTCCCTACAAAAAATCCGGCCACAACAAATAATACTAATAGAAGACTGACAATGGTAATAATCACTTTATACTTTTTTTTCATATATTTCCCCCTAAAACTACTAATATGAATTATACACAAAGTTACTAATATGAAAAGTGGGCTTTTCAAAATAAGGGGATATAAAAAAGGGAACGATTATTAAATCGTTCCCTTTGCTTAGTAAATTATTTTAATGGACCGCCAAGTTTAGTGATGGCTTCAGAAACATTTGAGAACTTCTTGAAGTTGTCGTTGAATAAACCAGCAAGTTCAGCAGCTTTTTTATCATAAGCAGCTTTGTCTGCCCATGCATCACGAGGATTAAGCACTTCTGTTGGTACACCTTCAATAGAAGTAGGGATGTTTAATCCGAATACTGAATCTTGAATTGTTTCAACATTAGTTAATTTGCCATCAATTGCAGCACGTACCATTGTACGAGTGTAAGAAAGCTTCATACGGCTACCAGTACCATATTCGCCACCAGTCCAACCAGTGTTCACTAAGAATACTTGTGCACCGTGCTCGTCAATTTTTTGACCTAACATTTCAGCATAAACTGTTGCTGGAAGTGGAAGGAATGGAGAACCGAAGCAAGTTGAGAATACTGGTTCTGGCTCTGTTACACCACGTTCTGTACCAGCAAGTTTAGATGTGAAACCGCTTAGGAAGTGGTACATTGCTTGCTCTTTTGTTAATTTACTGATTGGAGGTAATACACCAAATGCATCAGCTGTTAAGAAGATGATTGTTTTTGGGTGACCTGCGACAGATGGATCAACAATATTTTCAATGTATTGAATTGGATAAGCTACACGTGTATTTTCTGTTAATGAACCATCATCATAGTCACAAACTCGAGTTTCTGGATCAACAGCTACGTTTTCTAGTACAGAACCGAAGCGGATTGCATTGTAGATTTCTGGTTCTTTTTCAGCAGAAAGGTTAATTGTTTTTGCATAGCAACCGCCCTCAATGTTGAATACACCGTTATCAGACCAACCATGTTCATCGTCACCGATAAGCTTGCGGTCAGGATCAGCTGATAAAGTAGTTTTACCTGTTCCAGATAAACCGAAGAATAATGCAACATCACCAGCTTCACCAACGTTTGCTGAGCAGTGCATTGAAAGGATGCCTTGTTGTGGTAATAAGTAGTTCATAATACCAAAAATTGATTTTTTGATTTCACCTGCGTATTCAGTACCACCGATTAGGATAATTTTCTTTTCAAGTGATACAATGATGAATGTTTCAGAAGCAGTGCCATCAACTGCAGGGTCTGCTTTAAAGTTAGGAGCTGAGATAACAGTGAAGTCAGCAACATGAGAAGCTAATTCTTCTTTAGTTGGACGGATAAATAATTGATGAGCGAAAAGATTGTGCCAAGCATATTCATTGATTACTTGGATGCTTAATTGTGAATCTTTGTCAGCACCAGCAAAGCCTTTGAATACGAATAATTCGTCACGTTCTTTTAAATATTTTACTACTTTTACATATAAGTTATCGAACACTTCAGAAGAAATTGGTTGGTTAACTTTCCCCCAGTCAATTTTATCCTTTGTGCTCTCTTCTTCTACCGTATATTTATCTTTAGGTGAACGACCAGTGTATTTGCCAGTTTCTGCACGAACTGCGCCATCTACTGTTAACATAGCTTCACCACGAGATGTAGCTTTTTCAGCTAATTGTGGTACTGAAAGTTGAACATTAATGTTACCGCCGTTTAATAATTCCTTCAGTTCGGTTGCAATTTCTACTGAATTCATCGATTAAATACCATCCTTTTTTATAGTATTCCCTTGAGTCTGAGGGAGATTTTCTTAATTTCAAAAATAGTATAACACAATTGCTTAAATAATCTATACTAATTCAGAAATTATTTTTCAGATTTTATTACTTTTCAAGAAAACGACAAAAAGTAAATTGATTCGTTTTGATAATGCTTTTTACCCTATTTAATAAGTGTTCACACATTCACTTTCGACACAGCAAAATTGTCTTTGGAAGCTTTTAGCTAACATGAGGTTCGCACAGGATGTGAAGTTTTAGCTTGTTTCTTTACTAGTTGGAGCTTGTCTTCGACTGAAATGGGGCTACAATCATATTCATCCACCCACATGTTCTGTAGCTGACGCTTTGCTTTCACTACAAAATGTGCTGTAAAGGGTTACACATATGTTAACACATGATGTGAGGTGGAGAGTAGGGATTATTTTGTTTTAATTTACAGTATAATACAAATTAGTTTCTCGATATATTTCCCATACTTTATTTATATGAATACAATCAATTAAGCCTCCGCATAATTGCGTCCGGAATCTGCAGCTTCAAGCCAACAAATGTTTTTTGCGCGAAAGCGTAATGCTAATGTAGCGTCAGCGGCACTATGCGTTGTTGTTGCCTCACTTTCACATAAATTTTCACAGGACGTAGTGTTCTCAGCGGATGTCTTTTGTACCGAAAGCGTAGCGACAGGTACGGGTGTTTTGACATTCGCTAAAAGAAGTTAAAAATATTTGACAATGTTCGACCTTTTACGTATTATGAGATATTGAACGGATACTCTTATCCCGAGCTGGTGGAGGGTCAGGCCCTGTGAAACCCGGCAACCTGCATGAACTATTTCACGACATGCGCTGGTGCCAACCTGATGCAAGGGAAAACCCCTTGAACGATAAGAGTGAAAGGTTATGAAGTCATTATTCCTTTCCTCATGTTAAGTAAACGTGAGAAAAGGATTTTTTTTTTGTTAAAAACGAATTAAAGGTAAGTATTTAGTCCTTTCCTTATTATAATGACGGATCTTTCAAAATCCTCGTGTTAAAAGCAGCAGCTGTTTATTTGCGTGTAAGTGAAACGACAGCAACAGTTGTTTTATTGTGCGAAAGCGAAGTGCAAACGTAGCGACAGCAACAGTTGTTTCATTGTGCGAAAGCGAAGTGTAAACGTAGCGACAGCAACAGTTGTTTCATTGTGCGAAAGCGAAGTGTAAACGTAGCGACAGCAACAACGGCTTGAGAGTTCAATCCTTAGGGGCGAACTTGACATGGGTAATGAGTACCGTATTAATTCGCAAATATTATTTGTATAAGTTATAGGAGGAAAATCAAATGACAAACCGTCGACTATTTACATCAGAGAGTGTAACAGAAGGACATCCAGACAAAATTTGTGACCAAATCTCGGATGCCATTTTAGATGCCATTTTAGCAGAAGATCCAAACGCACGTGTAGCGTGTGAAACAACAGTAACAACAGGCTTAGCATTAGTAGCAGGAGAAATTACTACTTCTACTTATGTAGATATTAAAGGTATCGTTCGTGATACTGTAGCAGAAATCGGTTATACACGTGGGAAATACGGCTTTGATGCTGAAAACCTAGCAGTACTTGTTGCTATTGGCGAGCAATCACCTGATATCGCTCAAGGTGTTGACCAAGCATTAGAGGCCCGTGAAGGCTCTATGACAGATGCTGACATTGAAGCAATTGGCGCAGGCGACCAAGGTTTAATGTTCGGTTATGCATGTAACGAAACGCCAGAGCTTATGCCGTTACCAATTAGTTTAGCGCATAAATTAGCTCGTCGTTTAACGGAAGTTCGTAAATCTGGTGAACTATCTTATTTACGTCCAGATGGAAAAACACAAGTAACGGTTGAATATGATGAAAACAATGTACCAGTACGCGTTGATACGATTGTAATTTCAACACAGCATGATGAAGAAGCTACACTTGAGCAAATTCAAGCAGACTTAAAAAAATTCGTTATTGCTCCAGTTGTTCCAAGTGAATTACTAGATGCAGATACTAAATATTTCATCAACCCAACAGGCCGATTCGTAATTGGTGGTCCTAAAGGGGATGCTGGTCTAACTGGACGTAAAATCATCGTTGATACATACGGTGGCTATGCACGTCATGGTGGAGGTGCTTTCTCAGGTAAGGACGCAACTAAGGTAGACCGTTCAGCGGCATATGCAGCACGCTATGTAGCAAAAAATATCGTAGCAGCTGGATTAGCAGATCGAGCTGAAGTACAACTAGCTTATGCAATTGGTGTTGCTCAACCTGTATCTATTGCTGTTGATACATTTGGGACAGGAAAAGTTGCAGAAAGTGAAATTGTAAAATGGGTACGCGAGCTATTTGATCTACGCCCAGCGGGGATTATTAAAATGCTTAATCTGCGTCGTCCTATTTATAAGCAAACTGCAGCATATGGTCACTTCGGTCGTACTGATTTAAATGTACCTTGGGAACAAACAGACAAAGCTGACGCATTAAAAGAAAAAGCAGTTTTATAAACTATTCAGCTAAAGTGATGAAGTAGCTAGGAAAATATTTTAAAATACTATTGATGAAAGGGGCTTTAATAGCCCCTTTCGCTGTTTTTAACGAAAAAAATAAGCTCCTAATCGTGGATGGCTCGGTTGCCCAAGCAAACGTGGAGCTGCTTTGATTTAGTTGAAATAGCTATTAATTTTTTGATTGAAGAGATTTATAGTATTGACCTTTTTCTACATATTCACGTATGATGCGTTCCATATCTTCTTTATCTTCATCATTTAATTCTCTTACAACCTTTGCAGGACGACCTAATGCTAAGCTATTTGGAGGAATGACTTTGCCTGGAGGTACAAGACTACCCGCTCCAATGAATGCACCCTCGCCAATCTCCGCCCCGTCTAATACTATAGAGCCCATACCTATTAAGGCTTTTTTTCGAATCGTACAACTATGTAAAGTTACCTGATGTCCTACTGTTACTTCATCTTCAATAATTAGTGGATATTTGGGGCTTTGATGTAAGCAACAGAGGTCTTGAATACTAACTCTTTTTCCTATAATTGTTGGTGATACATCCCCTCGGATAACTGTGTTAAACCAAATCGTCGTTTCAGCACCTATTGTAACGTCACCAGTAACGGTTGCATAATCGGCAATAAAAACAGATGGATCGATATTGGGTGTCTTACCTTTAAATGGATAGATCATTAGAATCGCCTCTTTTCTTTCTATGATGTAATATTATCGTATCAAATACGCAACTTGATGGAAATATAAAATTAAAATGATCTAGATATTCCGATATAATCATTGTGTAATTATTTTTTTAGGAGGACTATGAGAAATGTGGAAATGGGAAGCTGATGGACAAGCAAAGGCTGTGGTTGCTATTCTTCATGGTGCATATGAAAATCACCGTTGGTATGCATGGCTTATAGAAAAACTTAGATTGGAAGGCTTCCACATAGTCATGGGGGATTTACCTAATCACGGAGTAAATGTAGGATTTTCACGTGTTCACGATGAAGATTTTAAAGAATACAACAAATATACAAGGCATTTAATGGAGAATGCTTTTTCGTATAATTTACCTGTATTTTTAATAGGACATGGGCTTGGTGCGACACTATTACTACATACCATGCAAAAACGAAAATATGAATGTGCAGGGATTATAATAACTTCACCTTGGCTTCAGTTAAAGCTATTGCCAGGTAAACTATCGAATGCTTTAACTAGTTTAAGTGCCCTGACTGCAAATGTGAAGTTGACCCATGAAATTACATTAGAATCGTTAACGCGCAGTGTAGAAGGTAGAGATGAGATGAAGGATGAGGTTCCTTTTTCGTCTGTCGTTTCAGTGAAATGGTATCGAGAGCTACAGCAAATGATGCGTACTTTAGTGTTATTGCCTAAGGCTGAATTTCCTAATATGCCGATGTTAGTTATGACAGCTGAAAAAGATAAAATTACTGAAACTAAACAAACGCGTAATTGGCTTCATCAGATGGAATTTACAGAGTTTCAATTCAAAGAATGGGCAAACTGTTATCATAATCTATTTCATGAAGTAGAGCGTGACGAGATTTTTGTTTATATACGTGATTTTATTAATAATGCTCTTCGAAGAATTGGCTATATAATTGAATAGTGTATTACCTCTCCAATTAACTAGAAAATTACTAACTTTTTGTTACTTGAATATAATATTGTAATTTTCAGAAAAATGTAATAATATAATGTCTTGAAGATACATTTTCAAATTGGAGGGGTAAAATGGAAACGATCATTGGGAAAATTAATGAAATTTTATGGGGACCATGGTTTATTTATGGCATTTTGTTAATTGGACTCTTTTTTTCAATTGTTACACGGTTCCTACAAGTAAGACACATTAAAGATATGTTTGTTTTAATGTTTAAAGGCGAAAAATCGGAAAAGGGGATATCATCTTTCCAAGCGATGTCTATCGCATTATCTGGTCGAGTAGGTACAGGTAATATTGCCGGTACTGCTACAGCAATCGGAATGGGGGGACCTGGTGCTGTTTTTTGGATGTGGGCAATCGCCTTTATCGGTGCGGCAACTGCTTACGTTGAGTCGACATTGGCTCAAATTTATAAAGAAGAGAAAGATACAGAATATCGTGGCGGGCCGGCTTTTTACATAGAAAAAGGAATGGGGCAAAAGTGGTTTGCAGTTATATTTGCTGTTGCCGCATTAGCTGCCATGTTAATTTTAATGCCAGGTGTTCAATCGAATGCAATTGCGACAGCTGTTGAAAACGCTTTCGATGTTAAGACTTGGATTACAGGACTTATTATTGTTGTATTATTAGGTACTATTATTATCGGTGGGGTTAAATGGATTGCCAATGCTGCACAGGTCATCGTACCGTTTATGGCATTAGCATATATTCTGATGGCCATCATCATAATTGCAATGAATATTAAAGAAGTACCAGCTGTATTTTCATTAATTTTTTCTAGTGCATTTGGTGCACAAGAGATCTTTGGTGGTATTATTGGCTCCGCTATTGCATGGGGGGTTAAACGTGGTATTTATTCAAATGAAGCAGGTCAAGGGACAGGTGCGCATCCGGCAGCGGCTGCAGAAGTATCACACCCTGCTAAACAAGGTATCGTTCAAGCAGCTTCTGTGTATATTGATACTCTATTAATCTGTTCAGCTACAGCATTTATGATTTTATTTACGGGTATGTATAATGTACACGATGAAAAAGCTGCAGATGGTTCATATGTTTATGTTGGCGATTTCAATAAAGGCGGATTAACGGGAGAAGAACAAATAACATTTGCGAAAAGTATTAAAGAAGGTGCAGCCTTCACACAATATGCAGTTGATTCTTCACTACCAGGTTTTGGTGGACCATTCGTAGCGATTGCCTTATTCTTCTTTGCTTTTACGACAATTATGGCATACTACTACATTGCTGAAACAAATGTAGCTTATTTATTCTCAGGAACTACAGAAAAAGTCGTCATATGGCTGGCGAAATTTGCAATTTTAATTGCTTCGTTTTACGGTACAATCCGTACATCCGATCTTGCTTGGGCTTTGGGGGATGTTGGACTTGGCTTAATGGTTTGGATTAACGTTTTAGCGATTTTAATTATTATGAAGCCTGCTATAGTTGCATTAAAGGATTATGAGAAACAGAAAAAAGAAGGAAAAGATCCTGTTTTTGATCCTCGTAAACTAGGAATTAAAGGTGCAGATTTCTGGGTAGATTATAATGAAAAACGAAAAAATAAATAGATTATAAAGAGAAAGCTATCTAATAGATTTTAACATTCTATTAGATAGCTTTTTATTTTTTTAAAAATAAAATCCTGGTGGTTCATAGTAAGTTGATCTTCAAGCCTCAAAAAAAGGCCCGAAATACTTATCTTATTTCGGGCGTGTATGGATTAGATTAAAGGATAATCTTTCATTTTTTCTAAAGCAATAACAAAGGGTGGATCATTTTGTTGATTTAGAAATTCATATTTTAATACATGTACATTTTTTTGGGGAAGTTGACTGACATATTCTATCACAGCGTCTCGCTCTTCTTTGCCACCTGGATGGCCATGATAAATGACAAGGACAATAATACCACCGATTTTGAGCAGCTTTAGCAAATCTTCAATTGCTTGTATTGTTGTATTTGGCTGTGTAACGATGTCGTGATTACTACCTGGCAAATAACCAAGATTGAAAATTGCAGCAGCTATTGGCTTGTGGACATAGTTGGCTACTTCTTCATGCCCTCTATGTAAAACAAGTGCACGATGCTCTAAGCCATTGTCTAAAAGGCGATGGAGAGTTGCATCAACAGCGCTCTTTTGAACATCAAAGGCGTATACTTGACCTTCATCGCCGACAAGCTGTGCTAAAAATAATGTGTCGTGGCCGTTTCCTGCTGTGGCATCCACTACAGTGTCGCCCTCTTTAACTGTATCTTTTATCAGCTGTTGTGCATATTGTATAACGCGTTGTAGCTTCATTTGGCAACCTCAGCTTGATAAAATTTCCCTTGCCAGCTTCCGCGGCGTTCAAGTTCTGCATCAATTCCATTTAATACTTCCCATTTATTAACACTCCACATAGGCCCGATCATTAAATCGATCGGTCCATCACCTGTGATACGGTGAATAACCATATCTGGTGGTAGAATTTCAAGCTGATCTGCTACTAGCTTTGTATAAACGTCCTGATCTAAAAATTCTAACATTCCCTTTTCATATTGCTTAACCATTGGTGTACCTTTTAAAAGGTGTAGTAAATGAATTTTAATGCCTTGTACATCAAGCTTTGCGACTTCACGAGCAGTTTCCATCATCATGTCAGAGTCTTCAAGAGGTAGGCCGTTAATAATGTGCGAGCATACACGAATACCATGTTTTCGTAGCTTTTCAACACCTTCCACATATGTTGCATAGTCGTGGGCACGGTTGATAAGATTCGCTGTTTTTTCATGCACAGTTTGAAGCCCAAGCTCAATCCACAAATAAGTGCGCTCGTTTAATTCAGCTAAATATTCAACTACATCATCTGGCAGACAATCTGGGCGCGTTGCGATGGATAATCCAACAACACCCTCTTGGGCCAACGCTGCTTCAAATTTTTCTTTTAATACTGGTAGTGGTGCATGTGTATTTGTATATGCTTGGAAGTAGGCCATGTATTTGCCGTCTTTCCATTTTTGATGCATTTTGTCACGAATTTCAGCAAATTGTACCTCGATAGGGTCAACTTTATTGCCTGCAAAATCACCAGAACCTGCTGCACTACAAAACGTACAACCTCCAAAGGCAACGGTACCATCACGATTTGGGCAGTCAAAGCCCGCGTCTAGTGCTACCTTAAAAACTTTATGACCAAATTGCTCACGTAAATAGCGATTCCATGTATAATATCTTTTCCCATCTGAAGGAAAAGGAAAGTTTGTTTCTGTCATTTGTTTCACTCCTCTAACGTTATATTTTATCACGTGCTAGTGCTTCCGTCATGGGGGAAGAATTTAATATTATGTGAATGACCTGAGCGAATGACGCGGAAAGCTAAGCAAAAAGAACATTGACCGGAGTAAATCATGAGGAGGACCAAAAAAACTACACAAAAAATATTCTTAAGCCAATGTAAAAAGAGTAAAATTATTTTTCTTGTGCTTTTGTATTTTTCAACATAAACTAACTATTTAGAGTAGCGAAATAATGGAGGACATTCTATGCCAAAAAGTGTTTGGTATTTAATTATAGGAATGCTTGTGAATACGACGGGTAACTCCTTTTTATGGCCTTTAAACGCCATTTATATGCACGATTATTTAGGGAAGTCACTTGCGATGGCTGGCTTCGTGTTGATGTTGAATTCTGCTGCTGGCGTATTAGGAAATCTCTTAGGTGGTTATTTATTTGATAGAGTAGGTGGCTATAAATCAACAATGTTGGGCATTCTTTTGACGATTGTCTCATTAATTGCTTTAACGATTTGGCACGGTTGGCCACATTATGTGTGGATTTTAACCATTCTTGGCTTTAGTGGGGGCATTGTTTTCCCAGGAATGTTTGCATTAGCTGGAACTGCATGGCCAGAGGGTGGAAGAAAGGCTTTTAACGCAATTTATTTAGCTCAAAATTTAGGAGTAGCAATTGGTCCTGCACTTGCCGGCGTTGTTGCTGATTACAAATTTGACTACGTTTTTAAGGTCAACTTAGCTATGTATATTTTGTTCTTTTTTATAGCGTTTTTTACTTTTAAACGATTCGAGGAGGGGAGCATTGCACCAAAGAATGTCGTGGGTGAAAGTAAGCGAATTATTAATAAAGCGCCGTTTTATGCATTGTTAATTATAAGTTCTTCCTCGGTACTATGCTGGCTAGCTTATTCACAATGGAGTGCGACTATTTCTTCCTATACGCAAGATCTAGGATTAGGATTGAAACAGTACAGCTTACTTTGGACTATTAATGGTCTACTTATCGTTTTAGGGCAACCGCTAATTGCGCCGCTAGTGAAACGTTGGGAAAATAAATTAAAGCGTCAATTAGTATTTGGCGTTACCCTTATTGCAATATCCTTTGGAATCATTGCATTTGCTAGTGATTTTAAAATGTTTGGGGCAGCAATGGTTGTGCTAACTTTTGGTGAAATGTTTTATACACCTGCTTTACCTACCATCGCCAATCAGCTTGCACCAAAAGGACGTCAGGGCTTTTATCAGGGGATTATTAATAGTGCGGCGACAACTGGTCGTATGATTGGCCCTCTATTTGGTGGTATTATGGTCGATCAGTTTGGCATGATTGTACTCGTTTTAATCCTAGTAATTATTGTATTGTTTGCGATTATTCCATGCCTTATCTATGATTATCCTTTACGAAAGAATAAAATAGTGACAGAATAATAGGTTAAATTTAACAGAGATTTTTCGGAAACGAGCAAAAACTGTGTGGGAAACACGTTTTTTGCTCGTTTTTTTATATTTGATATTGAAAGTTAACATATTGTAGCGTACAATCAATCATACATATTCAAATATTTGAATATATGAAAATGAAGTTCCGTGGAGGGATTTATGTGGAAGAGAGCTTGCAGCAATTTAAGGCAGATTTTTTTAAAGCGTTAGCACATCCATTACGAATCAGAATTCTAGAATTACTAGTAGATGGTAAAAAAAATGTCAATGAAATTCAAAGCTGCTTAGAAAAAGAGGGCTCAGCTGTTTCTCAGCAATTAAGTGTATTACGAGGAAAAAATATTGTGCATGGGACGAAAGAGGGGAAAAAAGTTTACTATTCTTTAAGCGATCCGATGATTGGAGAATTACTTGGTGTTGCAAAGGATATTTTCAACAATCATTTGATAAATACAATTTCAAGATTAGAAGAAATGACTATTAACGAAAATAATGAAGAGGATATGTAAATTTTGTAGACTGAGTTCTTATGAAACATTTACCTTGCTATTATTTTGAAGGGAAGATTTATAGATGAAGTCACTGTTTACAGGACGATATGAAGGATATTCTGTTCATCATTTGAAGAAAGATTTAATTTCAGGGATTATTGTTGGGATTGTGGCAATCCCGCTGGCAATGTCCTTTGCCATTGCGTCAGGTGTTAAGCCTGAATATGGAATATATACAGCTTTTATTGCTGGGATACTTATTTCTCTTTTGGGTGGCTCGAAGTATCAAATCGGGGGACCTACAGGTGCGTTTGTGCCAATTCTGCTTGGGGTAGTCATTTCGTATGGCTATGAAAACTTACTAGTCGCTGGATTAATGGCCGGGATTATTTTGTGCTTAATGGGGATCTTTAAACTTGGCTCATTAATAAAATTTATCCCGCGTCCTGTGACAATAGGTTTTACAGCAGGAATTGCAGTTATTATTTTTACAGGCCAAATCGCTAATTTTTTAGGTTTGACAAATATTAAAAGACATGAGTACTTTATTGACAATATAAAAGAAATTGTAATCCATATCGGTACAGCAAACTTTTATAGTGTTTTAACGGCAATCATTAGTCTCATCATTATTTTAATAACACCTAAAGTTTTACCCAAAGTTCCAGGGGCGCTAGCAGGCATTGTTGTTTCTACATTAATTGCAACGTTCTTTTTTTCCGGACAAGTTGCCACAATCGCAACTGCCTATGGTCAAATTCCAAATACATTACCGAATTTTGCAATTCCAGATATCACATTAGAGCGAATTCAGCTACTTATTGGACCAGCCTTTGTGATCGCCATGCTAGGTGGAATTGAATCACTTCTATCTGCAGTCGTAGCAGATGGCATGACAAATACAAAGCATAATAGCAATCGAGAACTTGTTGGTCAAGGAATTGCTAATATCGTCACTCCTTTCTTTGGGGGGATCCCTGCAACGGGGGCAATTGCTCGTACTGCGACAAATATTAAAACAGGTGCAGTTTCACCGATATCAGGTATTATTCACGGTGTATTTGTATTAGTCACTTTATTATTACTAGCGCCCTTTGCTTCACATATTCCTTTAGCAAGTATGGCTCCAGTTTTAATGGTTGTAGCTTGGAATATGAGTGAGCAAAAGCATTTTGCACACATCGTTAAATTAAAATCAGGAGATTCTCTCGTTTTAATCATTACGTTTCTTCTTACTGTTTTTACAAGCTTAACATTAGCTGTAGAGGTTGGGCTTGTATTGGCAGTCGTATTATTTGCGAAGCGTATGAGCGAAAAGCTTGTAGTAACTAAAGTTTTACCGGATCATTCGAAAGAGAGTGGGAAGGTACAATCACATGCTGTTCATCAGAAGCGTGACTGTCCACAAATTAGTATTTATACAATTGAGGGTCCACTTTTCTTTGGCGCAGCTCAAACTTTTGAGGATTCAATTGTAAGTTCCATTCAGCATCAGCAAAAAGTTTTAATATTACGCATGAGTAAAGTGCCCTTTTTAGATACAACAGGTGAGGCCTATTTTGGTAATGTCATCAGGAGTTTTAAAGCCCAGGGTGGCACTATTTTAGTTACAGGTGTGCAAGATGAATTGAAACTAACGTTACAAAACAATGGCTTATATGCTGAAATTGGTGAGGATAATTTCTATCCGCATACAGGAGAAGCAATAAATAAAGCTCTAAGTTATTTAGATACAAATAAATGTATTGGTTGTAAGCACTTTGCTTTCCATGAATGTCAGGATTTATCCCCTAGCAAGGGGCAATAAATAGATTAACTGCCCCTTACTGCCCGATTGGTGAAGACTAATAATCAGGGGGGGGCAAAACACCCTGCTGATTAAAGTTTCACTTTATCCCGCAGTAAGGGGCAATAAATAGATTAACTGCCCCTTACTGCCCGATTGGTGAAGACTAATAATCAGGGGGGTGCAAAACGCCCTGCTGATTAAAGTTTCACTTTATCCCGCAATAAGGGGCAGTAATTAATCTGTACCGAAACCGAAACGTCAGGTACAAGTCTCCCACCTCGAAATTTAGTGAAAGCAAAGAGTTTAGGTGGGAGATGAACTGCCTGAGAGATCATTATAATCATCCTCACAATAGTTCATTTTGTCCTTCTGCGGTAAAACGCTTTCATTTTGCTATAATTAATAAGAATATGATTTCAAATAATAGAAATCATATCATAGCAGGAATTTCTTATGAATAATTATAGAAGTATGGATACGAATAGGCTGCGAAGAATGTAACCAAGCTAACAGGGGAGGAATAAAAATGAAGAAAATTATGAATCAACCTGAAACACTCGTTATGGAAATGTGCAATGGGATGGTTATGGCTCATCCGGAACTAGAGTTGTTAAAAACGTATAAAGTAATTAAGAAAAAAGAAATGAATGAAAATAAAGTAACTTTAATTAGCGGTGGCGGTAGTGGACATGAACCGGCACATGCGGGGTTAGTCGGAAAAGGAATGCTGGATGCTGCGGTCTGCGGAGATGTATTTGCTTCTCCTTCACAAATACAGGTATATCAAGCAATTAAAGCAACAGCTAGCAAAAAAGGTACACTGCTCATTGTTAAAAATTATAGCGGAGATATTATGAACTTTAATAATGGTGCTCAATTAGCTGCTGAGGATGGCATTCAAGTAGAGTATGTCCGCGTAGATGATGATATCGCAGTAGAAGATAGTCTTTATACAGTAGGACGACGCGGCGTTGCAGGGGTTGTGTTAGTACATAAAATCGCTGGTGCCGCGGCAGAGGAAGGTATGGATTTGATGCAGGTCAAAGCTGTGACGGAAAAAGCAGCGGCAAATGTTCGAACAATAGGTCTGGCACTAACTTCTTGTACGGTTCCGGCTAGTGGATCACCGACTTTCAAATTGGGTGAAGATGAGATGGAATATGGCGTCGGTATTCATGGAGAGCCAGGAAGAAAACGTGAAAAAATGATGACTGCAGATGAATTAGCCTTCCGCATGACAAATGACCTTATGAAAGATTTAGGACTAGATGAAGATGCTGAAATTGCTGTCTTAATAAATGGATTTGGCGGTACACCACTACAAGAACTTTATCTGTTTAACAATGCAGTTACTAGAGAGTTGAGTAAAAGAAATATTCGAATCAATAGAACGTTTGTAGGCAATTACATGACAAGTATTGATATGGCCGGGATTTCTCTAACAGTAATGAAACTAGATGATGAGTTGAAAACATTACTATCGAAAGAATGTAATACACCTGCATTTAAGGTAGATGGACCAGTTGAGCGTGTAGAATACGTAGATATTAATGATCACGAAGAAGAGAAGCAAGTTTTCTTTGAGACTGAAACAGAGGAAGAACACGCTATCATCAAAAATGAGGTAATCACATTAAATAATATGATTTATCTTGTAGATAAAATGAGCGAAATTATTATTAAGAACGAAGTGCCTTTCTGTGAACTGGATACCCATGCAGGTGATGGCGATTTTGGAATGAGCGTCGCTAAAGGATTTAAGCAATTGAAACGAGGATGGAGCTCGATTCTAAATCAAGAACATTTAAATATTGGAACTTTCCTTGATGCGTGTTCTATGATAATTATGGAACATTGCGGAGGAGCTTCTGGTCCAATTTGGGGCGGGGCTTTCCGAGCTGCAAGTAAGGCTGTAGAAGAAAAAATGGAATTAACAGTCGGAGAGTTTGCTGAAATGTTACAAGCTACGCTTAAAGGTATTCAGTCTGTCGGTGAGCGCTCTTTCGGAAGAGGGGCAGAGGTAGGCGATAAAACGCTTGTAGATGCGCTTGTACCTTGTGTAAATGCCTGGTTAGAGAGCGCTGCAGCTGGTATGGATATTAAAACAGCTTTTGAAAACGGGGCAGAGGCTGCTGTTAAAGGAGCGGAATATACAAAAGAAATCGTTGCTCGAATGGGTCGTGCTGGTGCAGTTGGTGAAAGAAGCCTAGGATATCCCGATGCTGGAGCTTATGCACTAGGGGTTATTTTTACAGAGCTTTCTCGTAGTTTAAAATAATGTGAGCTCTATCGATACAATTTATTTCGGGTATTGCTACCTTAGGGATTGAATTGTTCAATAATGGGTAGTATGTAAACAAAGTCTTGTGCTTTTCAGTACTTTCCATTAGAATAAATGCAATACATGTAAAGACAATGATGAGGAATAGTAAATTTGTGGTTCTTTTTAGAGAGCTAGCGGTTGGTGGGAGCTAGTAGGAAAGCAAATTGAACTCGCCTTCTGAGTCTGCCCGCGTGAAATAGCGCGTGCCGTTCATTCCGCGTTAAGGAAGCAAGAGCCGAGTGTAATCACTAATGTGGGTGGTACCGCGGGAGATGCGAATTCTCTCGTCCCTTTCTGACAAAGAAAGGGACGAGTTTTTTTGTTTTTTAAATATTTCGTCAATTCTTTAGATGAAAAGTATGACACATTCAAAGGAGGAAAAAATTATGAGTTTTAATCATCAACAAATTGAAAAAAAGTGGCAGCAATATTGGGCTGATAACAAAACTTTCAAAACTGAAAATGAAACAGAAAAACCAAAATTTTATGCGTTAGATATGTTCCCGTACCCATCAGGTGCAGGTCTTCATGTAGGACATCCAGAGGGCTACACAGCGACAGATATCCTTTCACGCTTCAAGCGCATGCAAGGCTATAACGTCCTACATCCTATGGGCTGGGATGCATTCGGTTTACCAGCAGAACAATATGCACTTGATACAGGAAATGACCCAGCAGAATTCACAGCGAAAAATATTGCGACATTCAAGCGTCAAATCCAAGAGTTAGGCTTTAGCTATGATTGGGATCGTGAAATTAACACAACAGATCCTGAATATTATAAATGGACACAATGGATCTTTATCCAACTTTATAAAAAAGGCTTAGCTTATGTAGATGAAGTAGCTGTAAACTGGTGTCCAGCACTTGGTACAGTACTTGCAAACGAAGAAGTTATCGATGGAAAATCAGAGCGTGGTGGTCACCCTGTAGAACGTCGTCCGATGAAACAATGGATGCTTAAAATTACTGCATTTGCTGATCGTTTAATCGACGACTTAGAGGAAGTTGATTGGCCAGAGTCTATTAAGGATATGCAGCGTAACTGGATTGGTCGTTCAGAAGGTGCGGAAGTAACATTTGGTATCGATGGCACAGATGAAAACTTCACAGTATTTACAACTCGTCCTGATACATTATTCGGTGCTACATACTGTGTTCTTGCACCTGAACATCAATTAGTGGAACAAATTACAACTGCTGAACAACGTCAAGCTGTTGAAGCTTATTTAGATAAAGTAAAAATGAAATCTGATTTAGAGCGTACAGATTTAGCGAAAGAAAAAACAGGCGTATTCACAGGTGCCTATGCAGTTAATCCAATTAACGGTAAAAAAATGCCGATTTGGATTGCAGACTACGTGTTAGTATCATATGGTACGGGTGCAATCATGGCGGTTCCAGCACATGATGAGCGTGATTATGAATTTGCAACAGAATTTGGTTTAGAAATTACTCCTGTTCTTGAAGGTGGAGACATTAGTAAAGAAGCATTCACAGGAGATGGTAAGCACATTAACTCTGAATTCCTTGATGGCTTAAACAAAGAGGACGGTATTGCTAAGGCAATTGAATGGCTTGAAGAAAAAGGCGTAGGGGAGAAGAAAATCTCTTACCGTCTTCGCGACTGGTTATTCTCTCGTCAACGTTACTGGGGTGAGCCAATCCCTATGATTCATTGGGAAGATGGTACAACGACACCAGTACCGGAATCAGAATTACCATTAATGCTACCGAAAACAGATAATATTCGTCCTTCAGGTACTGGTGAATCTCCATTAGCGAATATTTCGGAATGGGTAAATGTTGTTGACCCTGAAACAGGCAAAAAAGGTCGTCGCGAAACGAACACGATGCCACAATGGGCAGGTTCTAGCTGGTACTTCATACGTTATATTGACCCGACAAATAAAGAAGCAATTGCGGACCCTGAGTTATTAAAACGCTGGTTACCAGTTGATATTTATATCGGTGGAGCAGAGCATGCCGTATTACACTTACTATACGCTCGCTTCTGGCACAAAGTACTGTACGATTTAGGTGTTGTACACACGAAAGAGCCATTCCAAAAATTATTTAACCAAGGGATGATTCTTGGTGAGGGTAATGAAAAAATGTCTAAATCAAAAGGCAATGTCGTTAACCCTGATGAAATCATTTCTTCACACGGTGCTGATACTTTACGTCTATATGAAATGTTTATGGGTCCACTTGAAGCTTCTGTTGCATGGTCAACAAATGGCTTGGATGGGGCACGTCGCTTCTTAGATCGTATTTGGCGTTTATTTGTCAATGAAGAAGACGGTACAATCGCTGCAAAAATTCAAGCTTCTGATGACAAAACGCTTGAAAAGTCATATCATCAAACTGTGAAAAAAGTGACAGAGGATTACGAAGGTATCCGCTTCAATACAGCTATTTCACAAATGATGGTATTCATAAATGATTGCTATAAAGCGGATGTTATCCCAACAGCTTACGCTGAAGGCTTTGTGAAGATGCTAGCACCAATGGTTCCGCACGTTGCTGAAGAGTTATGGCAGATTTTAGGTCATGGCGAAACACTTTCATATGCGCAATGGCCAACATATGATGAGTCTAAACTTGTTGATGATGAAGTGGAAATCGCAGTTCAAGTTGCCGGCAAAGTACGTGCAAAAATCATCGTAGCGAAAGATGCTTCAAAAGAAGAAATCGAAAAAGTAGCACTTGCAGATGATAAAGTACAAGAGTACATGGCAGGCAAAAACTTAGTAAAAATTATTGTCATTCCAGGTAAGCTTGTTAATATCGTTGTTAAATAAATGAAGGAAACAACCTTATATGCTTTTATAAAAGTTATGATTACTGGTTACAGAACTAGTGAGTTTTAACGGAAGTACTTTTAATGGTTGGATCATTTCATCTAATAAGATAAAAGACAGAATCAAATTTTGGTTCTGTCTTTTTTATGTTTTATCGGTCTTTATTAGTCGCGGAGTGGGGGGGCGACTCTTTGGTGATTAGCAATAGAGGAATAAAGGCTAAAACCATCGGCACGCCTTCGTGAACAACATCGTGCTGTTAATGCCGCTACGATGCACTACGCTCGCGTACAAAGCACGTTGCTACCGCTTCGATAGCACTACGCTTTCGTGCAAAAAAACATCTGCTGCTGTCTTACGCTTTCGCGCAAAAAACATCTGCTGGTCTAAGCGGCTTTTCGGACGCCCTCAGGAAAGCGTTTAGCCGCAACCGAAATCAAACCCACATTTTGGTTCTGAGACACAGTCCTTTACTCTGCTTATTGTGATAAACCAGCATAAAAACTTTAAAACCAACTGAGATTTCGATACGACTGGGAATAGGAAGTGTTTATCCCAGAGCATCATTTTTGATTCCCGATACTGTGTAATAAATTATTGATTAAAAAGTACTTTTTTACTTGTCTGCTATAGCAAATGTTTTTGTTATAACTTATTGGTTTAGTTGCTTTTAAGTTTAAAAAGCATTACTGGCCATAGTCTAAAAAATGTGCAGGATTTATTTTAAATGAAAAATATATATTTGAATAATAAAAATGAATAGGTAAGGATTATTAAATTTGAAATATACACATTATGTATTGGGTTAATTTAAATGTATACCCATTAAAAGTAAAGTTTGTAATTTAGTATTGTTTTTTGGGTATTTTTTAAGCGAAAGAAATTTGTTAATTTAAGCCATTAAATTCTCTTTTGTTCTAGATATTTCTACATAATGAATATTCCTTTTAGTTCTTTTAAAGAAATACAAAGAAATTATGTGAGTTAAAAAACAGGAATATACATTGATTACATGTGAAAATATGCACAAAATTAATTATATCAAAATAATTTATATGTAACTTGATAATAGAGTAGAAAAATAATATTAGCTAAAAAATGTTGTAGTTTTTGTTTAATAAACATCTATTTACTTAGAGGTTGTAGGGTTTTCGTTATAAGATTACTGGGGTGAAAAATAAAATACTTTTTGGAGAAATAATATTTTTTAAAAAAACATCTTGCATTTGAATAATTCTAAGTGTTAAATTGTTTTCAGGGACGTTCATAAAACTTTCACAAGTAGAAAAAGAGGGGAGAAAAGAGAAATTATGAATAAAAATAGATGGTTAATTGCATTATCCGCAATCGCTATTCACCTTTCAATCGGTGGAGCATATGCATACAGTGTATACAAGATACCGATTGTCACAGAAATGGGATGGAGTGAAACAAACGTAACTGTTGCCTTCACAATAATGATGGGGCTTGCTGGTTTCTCAGCAGCATTATTTGGTAACTTAGTAGAAAAAATGGGGCCACGTAAATCTGCAATGATAGCAGCTGTTCTATTTGGAGCAGGACAAGCTGGTGCGGGTGTAGCGATTTCTATGGATTCCGTAACAGGGTACTGGTTAACATATGGTTTACTAAGTGGATTGGGTATGGGTATTGGTTATATTTCGCCTGTATCGACATTAGTAAAATGGTTCCCGGATCGCCGCGGTTTAGCAACAGGTATGGCTGTACTTGGATTTGGTTCAGGGGCACTTATTACAGCGCCAGTTGCAGCTAACTTAATGGAGGCTGTGGGTATTTCTACAACGTACTTTATTTTAGGGGCAAGTTACTTCACGTTAATGATTTTAGGGGCTTCATATATAGCACCGCCTAAACCTGGTTATATGCCAGCGAATATGAAGGCTGATGCAAATAATGGTAAAGAAGTAGTGAAAAAAGATTTAGCTGTCATGTCAGCACGTGAAGCTGTAAAAACTAAGCATTTCTGGATGCTTTGGTCGATGCATTTAGTAAACGTAACAGCAGGTATTATGATGATTTCTGTTGCATCTCCAATGGCTCAAGAAATTGTAGGATTATCAGTTGCGGGAGCCGCAGCAATGGTAGGAATAATGGGATTATTTAATGGTGGTGGTCGTTTAATATGGGCTGCTGTGTCTGACTATATTGGTCGTTCAAACGTCTTTGTAATTTTCTTTATCGCACAGCTAGTTACATTTATCGTCTTACCGCACACAACAAACGTTATTATTTTCCAAGCACTTATTTTCTTAGTTGTTAGTTGCTATGGTGGAGGTTTCTCAAATCTACCTGCATTTGCAAGTGATTTATTCGGTACGAAACAACTTGGAGTTATTCATGGTTATTTATTAACGACTTGGTCATTAGGTGGTATTTTTGGACCGCTTTTAGTGAGCACAATTAAAAACGCTTATGGAAGTTATATTCCAGTATTCTATGTGTTTACAGGATTAATTGCAGCTTCATTAATTATTTCATTAACTTTACGTGCAGATGTACGTAAACGAACAGCATTAAAACAAGCTTCTGAAAAGGTTGGAGACGTCTCCGCTACACAATAAATTATACTTTCAATTCGCACTTGAAGTATTGGCCATATGAGTGTCATTTCGCACATGACGCTTGTATGGTCTTTTTTTGTAGCAGTTGTTATATAACACTTGATTAATCTCTGTTTAATGTATAACAGTTGGTGTCTGATGTCAATATCATTATGGGAAATAAAGTGATTTCGCTACGAAAAGAGAAATTTTATAACGGGAAGCAATTGTGGGGTTCATTTTCAAGATGGCGACCTAAAACTTATTTTTTGTCACTCACTCTTAAAGCTAGTCTTTTTAATGAAAAGAAAAGTAACTAATTATTCAATTGTTCATTTTTATCACTTCTTTAATTTGATTGAATCTTTTCATATGTTAAAACGTATATAAAATAAATAAGGAGGCAATGCGATATGGGGAAATTTTCTTTAGATGAATTTATCAATAAAACAAAGCAAGACGACAACGAAAATGAATATTTCGAGTTAGAAACGGAGCGTGTATTAGAGGTCAACCTAAATGGCGAGGTTTGGTCGAAAATGGGCGCGATGATTTCCTACATAGGAGATATTAAGTTTGAGCGTGAGCGTGTGTTGGAACATGGCCTTGGTAAAATGTTTAAAAAAGCATTAACCGGCGAAGGTACACAACTTATGAGAGCAAAAGGTAAGGGGCGACTTTATTTAGCTGATCAAGGAAAAAAAATAACGGTCTTCGATTTAAAGGATGAAAGTATTTGTGTAAACGGCAATGATTTACTTGCATTTGAGCCAACTATTGATTGGGATATTCATTTAATGCGTAAAATGGCAGGAGTCATGTCAGGTGGCTTGTTTAATGTAACCTTACAAGGTAGAGGGAAAGTAGCCATTACAACTCATTTCGAACCGTTAACCTTGTTAGTAAAGCCTGGTGAAACGGTCTATACTGATCCACATGCCACAGTGGCATGGTCAGGTAATTTGTCACCAGAGTTTAAAACAGATATTAGCTTCCGAACATTTATCGGTCGTGGTAGTGGTGAATCCATTCAAATGGCGTTTTCAGGTGAAGGATTTGTAATTATTCAACCATTTGAGGAAGTATATGTGTCTAAAGATAGCTAAAAAGCGTGTCCGCTTTTTCAGGACACGCTTTTTATAATGTGGAAAAACAAAATGTTCAAGGAAATCTTTGTGAATGTTGTGCGCATTTAATGAAATGATTTCCGTTCCAGGCTACTCACCATAACCAAACATAAGAATCTGAAACAGAGTATATTACATCCCTGCATTCATCCCTGCAATACGTCCTGTAACGAGTGCAGACGTTATATTATAGCCACCTGTGTAGCCATGAATATCAAGGATTTCTCCGCAGAAAAATAAACCAGCCTTTTTCTTTGAGGCCATTGTTTTTGGTTCAATCTCTTTAACAGAGACGCCACCACCAGTGACGAATGCTTTTTCTAGGGATTGCGTACCACTAACTGTCATTGTGAAATTAACGAGTAGTTTAGCTAAATTACGGATTTTTTCCTGTGATAATTCAGCGCCGGTCAATTGTATATCAATGTCTGCACGTTCACATAAAAATAGAAGCCAGCGTTCAGGTGCAATGCCTTTCCAAACATTTTTCACCGCTTTTTTCGGATCTTCTTTAATGATTCTGTTTAAATATTGCAGGCATGTTTCCTCATTATAATCAACAAGAGTTTGAATACGCATTGTCACAGGCTCGTAACCTGTTTTCATTAATTCTTTCACGACAAATTGACTGCAGCGTAAAACAGCCGGTCCGCTTAATCCGAAATGAGTAAAGAGCATGTCCATTTGATGTGTTACGAGCACCTTGCCCTTTTTGTTTAAAACAGAGACAGCGACATCTCTAAGCGCAAGCCCCTGTAGCTCGCGAGCCTGAATAAAATCCTCTTTCGATAGAACAGGAACCTCCGTAGGGAAAAGTGTAGTAATTGTATGGCCAGCGCGCTCTGCCCATGGATAACCATCTCCTGTTGAGCCTGTTTGTGGAACAGCTTTCCCACCAACGGCAACTACTACTGCCTCACTACGAATTTCTGTGCCATCTGTAAGGCGTACTCCGAGAATTTTTTCCTCATCCATTAGAAGCTTATTAACGGGTGTATTTAAGCGCACTTCAACATGTAGCCTCTGAAGCTGACGAATAAGTGCATCTACAACATCTTGCGCGCGGTTAGATACGGGGAACATACGCCCGTGATCCTCCTCTTTTAATGACACACCAAGTCCTTCAAAAAATGCGATAATATCTTCGTTATTGTAAACCGTGAATGGGCTGTATAGAAAACGACCGTTTCCGGGTATGTGCTTAACTATTTCTTCAACAGGCAAACGATTTGTGACATTACAGCGACCACCGCCTGAAATGGCCAATTTTTTGCCGAGCTTTGTCCCTTTTTCAAGTAATAATACTTTCTTTTTATGCTCTCCAGCAGCGATAGCAGCCATTAAACCGGATGGGCCACCACCGATAACGATAACATCGTACATATATTTAAACTCACTTTCTCTTCAAATTAGGAATCTTTCCTATTATACATGAAGTCTATATAGAGGGGCTTCTTTCACATTGAAAATATAACAAAAGTATTTTATAATGCTTTATCTTATACTTTAATGTAGAGTTATTTACCGAAACCTTTGGAAATGCGTTTGTTAAACGTATGCTATATATAAGTTGATTGTAGTGGAGACTGGACGACTCCTTGGGGATTGGCGATAGAGGAACGAAGACTAAAACCATCACATCCTGTGATAACGCCTTCGTGACCAACATCGGTGCCGCTGCCGCTTCGTTAGCACTACGCTTTCGCGCAAAAAACATCTGTTGGCCCGAGACCCTGCAGCGAAGCGGATGTTTTCTGTGCGAAAGCGAAGCGTCAGCAAATATTTTATCTGTGCGAAAGCGAAGCGACAGCAACAACAACAACAAAGCGCCCAGTCGGAACGGAAATCACCCCTACGTTATGGTGAATAGCTTAAATGTGTAAAGTTTAGATGGAAAATTCAAGTATAATTGAGAGATAAAGTGCTCGTTGTTTGAACGAATAATCAGTGTTGAATAACCTCACTGATGAAAGTTTTGCTTTATCTGCATTGTCTGTATGAAATGAATGTCTTTTCATGCTATTATGGTAAAGGTTATGCACTAAATTATGAGGTGAAAAATAGAATGTGCGGATTTATAGGCTATATTAATGGAACAAATGTGATCGATCATCATCAAACGATCGAAAATATGATGAATACAATTATTCACCGTGGACCAGACAGCGGTGGGATTCACAGTGATGATACAGTAACGTTAGGATTCCGTCGATTAAGCATTATCGACTTATCAGACGTGGCAAATCAGCCGTTGTACAGTGCGGATGGTAACATCGTTCTCGTATTTAATGGAGAAATCTTTAACTTCCAAGAGCTACGTGCTGATTTGATTGAAAAAGGTCATAACTTTAAAACACACTCTGATAGTGAAGTTATTATTTATGGTTATGTTGAATACGGAGTAGAATTTGTCAAAAAGCTTCGCGGAATGTTCGCATTCTGTATTTGGGATAAAAAGAATGATTTACAATTCATCGCTCGTGATGGCTTTGGTATTAAGCCACTGTATTATACAGAAAACACAACAGATGGTACTTTTATTTTCGGTTCAGAAATTAAATCATTTTTACCACACCCATCATTTATTAAAGAATTAAATAAAGATGCGCTACGTCCTTATTTGACGTTCCAATATTCTTCAATGGACGAAACGTTCTTTAAAGGTGTTTACAAATTACAACCAGCACACTATATGCTTATTAAAAATGGACAAAAGCAAATTGTGCAATATTGGGATAAAAAATTCCATGCAAAAGAAGCTCCAATTGAAAAATATGTAGAAGACATTCGTACGACAGTAAGAGAATCAGTAGATGCGCATCAAATCAGTGATGTAAAGGTTGGTTCTTTCTTATCAGGTGGTATTGATTCAAGTTATATTACTTCATTATTACGCCCTGATAAATCCTTCTCTGTTGGTTTCTCTGACTACGAGGATATGTTTAATGAAACAAATTTAGCAAAAGATTTATCTGATACATTAAATATTCAAAATGAGCGTAAATATATTTCTGCAGATGAGTGTTTTGAAGCATTACCAAAAATTCAGTGGCATATGGACGAGCCACAATCGAACCCATCTTCTGTACCGCTTTATTTCCTTTCTGAGTTAGCGTCGAAGGATGTAACAGTAGTACTTTCAGGTGAAGGTGCGGATGAAATTTTTGGTGGTTACTCATGGTACCAAAACTCTGGAAAAATGCAAAAGTATGAGAAAGTTCCATTTGGAATTCGTAAAGCATTACGTGGCATAGCAGAGGCGTTACCTAAAAATCAATATACGCACTTCCTTGTTAAAGGTGGTCAAACAGTAGAAGAACGCTTTATTGGGGAAGCGGTTGTATGGGATGAGGAAGATGCATTAAATGTATTGAAACCAGATTATAAAAATGGTCCATCTGTAAAAACGATTACAAAACGTATTTACGATGAGGTTCCAGGTGATGATGATGTTACTAAAATGCAGTATCTTGATTTGAATCTTTGGATGCCAGGCGATATTTTATTAAAAGCGGATAAAATGAGTATGGCTCATTCTATTGAATTACGTGTACCATTTTTAGATAAAGAAGTGATGGAATTAGCGAAAAACATTCCATCAAAATATCGTGTAAATGACATTGATACGAAATATGTTCTTCGTCAAGCTGCACATCAGGAATTACCTGAAGAATGGGCAAAACGTCCGAAGCTTGGCTTCCCAGTACCAATTCGTCACTGGCTGCGTGAAGAGAAGTATTACAAGATGGTTAAAGAAATGTTTACAACTGACTTTGCCAATGAATTCTTTGATACAAAGCAATTAGTTGGCTATCTAGATGAGCACTATGAAGAAAAAGCAAATCGTGGTCGTTATATTTGGACAGCATATGTGTTCTTAGTATGGTATAAACAATTTTTCGTAGATATGTAATAGAGAAGTAGCTTTAATCGGTGGGGGTTTTCTTAATCTCCACCGATTATTTTGAGCCATCTACTTTCCATGTGAAGGACATAATCGCTATTTTTTTATGGAGCTTCAAGAACTTTTTAATGTATTTATGCGTCTGTTTACCTATAAATATGTTAAGATTACAGTTGGTTTACTTATTTAATATTTTGCGATGATGTGCTTTCTTGTTGTTTTGCTCAATTTTGCTGGCGGTAGTATTATGGTTTGAACAGTAAAAGAAAGCTTTTTTTAACTTCTTTCAGCGTGTGTCTAAACATCTGATGAATATTGGAACTCAGTCTAAGAACGTCACGTCCTGTGGCAACGACTGAGAGCCCAACTGCGTGCCGCTGACGCTACGCTTTCGCGAAAATACTCGGGAAACAGAAAGAACTGTTCAAGAAGCAGGTTGAACCTCGAATGCATAGAAAAACGCCTGCTCTGTGTGTATTTGTAACAAGCATCTTTAACAGCAAATATTTTATAAGTGTTACGGTAATGAAAATATTGATTTTACGATGAATGGATGGGTACGATGTCCAATTTAATGAAAGGTACCGCGATATTGACAATGGGAATGTTTTTATCGAAGGTGCTCGGATTAATTTATATTTTTCCTTTTTATGCAATTGTGGGTGAGGAAAATGTTGCACTTTATCAATATGCATATATTCCCTATTCGATAATGCTAGCAGTAGCCATCTCGGGTGCGCCAATTGCTGTATCAAAGTTTGTATCTAAATACAATGCAATGGGTGATTATCAATCAGGCCGCAAGCTTATGAAATCAGGCATACTTATTATGATGTGTACGGGGTTAGCGGCGTTTATTTTTCTTTTTGCGCTAGCTACGCCAATAGCAGGGCTTGTTATTAAAAGTGATGATCAGGCATTTACGGTAGAGCAAATTGCTTCGGTTATTCGTTGGGTTAGCTTTGCGTTAATTGTCGTGCCATTTATGAGTCTATGGCGTGGATTTTTCCAAGGCTATGACAAAATGGAGCCTACTGCGATTTCTCAGTTAGTGGAACAAATTGTTCGTATTGTTGTGTTATTGGGTGGTTCATTCTTAGTTGTGGTAGTTTTCAACGGGAAACCAGAAACGGCTGTTTCCTTTGCAGTATTTGCTGCCTTTATTGGGGCAATTGGTGGGTTGCTAGTACTTTATTATTATTGGAAAAAATATCAACCTGAATTTGATTTACTGCGCAGTCAAAGTGTGACGTCTACACAGCTACCAATGTCCAACATATATAAAGAAGTAATTACGTATTCGATTCCGATGGTATTTGTAGGCGTAGCTAATCCGTTATTCCAGTTAGTGGATATGTTAACGTTTAATGGAGCTATGATATCTATAGGCTTAGCGGAAGTAACGGATAAGTATTTATCAATGATTAACTTTACAACACAAAAGGTTGTCATTATCCCAGTAATGTTAGCTACAGGTTTTTCGTCGGCACTCGTACCGACGATTACAAAATATTTTACGCAAGGTGAATATATTGCGCTACGACATGCAATGGATAAAACATATCAAATATTAATTTTTATTACATTGCCTGCGGTAGTTGGAATTTCATTGTTATCGAATGAAATATACTTTATGCTCTATACTGAAAGCGAGATGGGGGCTATGATTTTAGCCCATTATGCACCTGTTGCTATTTTATTTGCATTATTCCAAGTGACGGCAGCTCTTTTACAGGGCATTGACTTCCAAAAGTGGATTGTCTTTAGCTTATTAACTGGAATTTTCGTTAAGCTAGCGATTAACATTCCTTTAATTCGTTCGATGGAGGCAGATGGCGCACTTCTTGCTACAGCTATTGGTTATAGTGTTTCAATTATCATTAATATGCTTGTGCTACGAAAAACACTGAACTACAAATCAGAAATGGTTATTCGTCGTGTCATGCTCATTTCTCTTTTGACAGCGGCAATGGCGGTAAGTGTACTAATCGTTCATAAACTTTTATTGTTATTAATGGGACCAGTAAGTGGTAAGTTCTCTGCATTAGTTTATTCTGTTATTTGTGCTGGAGTAGGTGTAGCAGTATATGGTTATTTGTCTTTACGCCTAGGTTTAGCACAAAAGCTTCTTGGTGAACGATTGACAAGAATTACGAACAAACTGGGATTTAAATAGGAGGTACTAATGCGTTTAGATAAATTACTGTCTAATATGGGTTACGGGTCACGCAAGGAAGTTAAGCAGCTTCTAAAGCAAAAAGCAGTGACGGTAGATGGTGCATATGCGAAGGATGCAGCATTACATGTTGATCCTGACAAGCAGGAGGTCTCCGTATTTGGTGAACGTGTGAACTATACAGAATTTGTATACTTTATGATGAATAAGCCTCCTGGAGTTATTTCTGCAACGGAAGATTTACGAGATGAAACTGTCATCGATTTGTTAGATCCTTTACATCAACATTTCGAGCCTTTCCCTGTAGGTCGTCTAGATAAAGATACAGAGGGATTATTGTTGATAACAAATGATGGCATGTTAGCACATAATTTATTATCTCCTAAAAAACATGTGCCGAAGGTTTACTATGCACAAATAGAAGGAATTGTGACTGAGGAAGACCGTGAGAAATTTGCTCAAGGTGTTGAGCTAGACGATGGTTATGTTACAAAGCCAGGAGAGCTCATCATATTAAAATCTGCTCAGCAATCAGAAATTGAGTTAACGATCCAAGAGGGTAAGTTTCATCAGGTGAAGCGTATGTTTGAGGCTGTTGGTAAACGTGTAACGTATTTGAAACGCTTATCTATGGGCAACCTAAAGCTAGATGACAGTTTAGAATTGGGAGAATATCGAGAATTAACGGCTGAAGAGCTAGCCTGCATACAAAATAGGGATTAAAGAGTTCCTCGATACTAACGAAGATTAGTATCGAGGTATTTTTTATATACATACTTATACCAGTAATTGGATAATTATTGTAACTTTTGGTTAAAGGCCATTTAGCCTATCGTACTAATTAATCTCTAAATGTTTCAGAAAAATATGATGGTGAAGATAAGTAGAGGACAAGTTAATGAAAAACCTAAGAATTAAATTATTAATATCTTTAATTGCCTTTGCGTCAATACTTGTTGCTGTAATTTTTTATGTAAATAGGAAAATACTTACTGAGGATATAAAAAAACAAGAAGTCATGAATAGAACTTTAATTGAAAATCATATTCTGAGAGATATGCAAAATGTAGATAATGCATATTTTTATTTTGATAAAAATCTTTCTGACAAAATGGAAGAAGTACTACGAAAACTAATTACTTATTATAAAGAAAATCCATATATAGCAAAGTGGGATTTACTGAAAATAAAAAGCGAGAATGAAATGGATGTGTACATACTCGACCAATCAAATACCGTAATTTATACAACTTTTGAAAAAGATAAAGGTTTAAATTTTTCTGAATGCTGCCATCGTTTTTCTACTTTACTAGACGAACGTCGAGCAAGCGGACAATATTACACTGATGGTATAGATATTTCAACAACTACTGGGGGATATCGAAAATTTGGCTATTTAGCAACACCTGACAAGAAATATTTATTCGAGGTAGGTATAGACTTACTAGAAGATCCTGTATTTCAAACTTTTAACTTCGCAAAGACTGCTGACTATCTAATTGATAAATATGTTGATTTGTTAGAAGTGCAAACGATAAATGCGGGAGGCGTTTTCTTTGATGATTCTAAATCTCATGAAATAACTGTAAATGATCAATCGAAAATGTTTCAAGAGCATTTTGAGCAAGCCAAAAAAACAATGAAGCCAACGGAATATCAAAAGGAGTTAAAAAATGGTTATATTGAGAAGTACCGTTTTTTACCATATGAAGCTGAAGCGATTCGTGGAGAATCCTCAAAAAGAGTTGTATTTGTGAAATATGGTAATTTCACTGAAATAAGAGCGCTAACTAAAAATACAAAGCAGTTTCGAGGTTTGCTTTTTATTGCTTTAGGAACTTCCTTCATCATGCTATTAGTCATCAACAAACTCCTTTCTAAAACGATTCATCTTGCAACATATGATCCTTTAACAAATGTTTATAATCGTGCTACCTATATTAGAAAAATGGATAAGCTATTAAGACAAAGGAAGACGAATCAACCTGGTTTATTACTGTTAGATTTAGATAATTTTAATCAAGTAAATGATCGGTATGGCCATGTTGAAGGTGATAAAATTCTAATTGAAACTGCAAAAACTTTAAAACAAGAAGTAGGGAAAAATGGCTTTGTTGTAAGATTTGGTGGAGATGAATTTGCAATTGTTTTATATGATACGAAGGATGAACATATGGAAAAATTAGCGAATTCTATTTTGGAGAAGATTCATCATTTGAAGTATGCGGATAAAGTTTCTATTGATAGATGGTCTGTACTTTCAGTCAGTGTGGGGGGGCCGTTTGCATTCATTCAGATGAGTCAGAAAGAAGCTTATTTGAGCGTGCAGATAAGGCGTTGTATCAATCAAAAAGTGCTGGTAAAGACCGATACACTAGTTATGTAAAGACTCCTACTAATGAAGAAAGCTAAAGCTATTTCAAATTTTTTAGGATAAAATTATATGCTCGCTCCATTCCTATTAGTGAGTCCAAGCAAGAAGTTAAAGCCTTCGCACGCAATTATGCCGAGGCATAATTGATATGCTTGAGATACACTTATAGAAATGAAGCGATATTTTTGTCAGAAATTAAAACCCGTAAAGCCCTATTACTTTCATTATATTGGCTCATCATCAAAAGTTGTGGATGACATTTGTTAAAACATATGCCATGTTTATAAGTTGATTGGAGTGGAGACTGGGTGACTCCTTGGGGATCAGCAATAGAGGAACGAAGGCTAAAATATCACGTCCTGTGATAACGCCTTCGTGACCAACATCGGAGCGCCCAGTCAGAACGGAAATCAACCTCACTTTATGAAGATGAGCCACTTTACTCCTGTTGTGGCTTAAACCTAGATCTATAAAATATACAACTGCATAAAACTAGAACAGCAATAACTGGAAACATTGCGTTCATATAATGAGTTAGCAACCACCCACCAATAATTGGTCCAATAAAGCCCCCTAAATTTTTAAATTGAGCTGCTCCTAAATAGGTTCCCTTTTGTGTATCAGGCGCAATTTCATCAATCATGACACTCATAGTTGGAAAGGCGAAAATTTCACCAATCGTAAATATAATCATAGCGATTATATATAGAGGATAGTTATTTGAGAAGCCGAATAATAAAAGACCAAATACGAAGAACAGAATCCCTACTAATAGTGTAGCTGTTGATGAAAAACGTTCCGAAAGTATACTAATCGGTAATTGTAGTAATAACACAACTGCTGCATTTAGCGAGATTAGTAGAGAATAAAGCTTGGTACCATCAACAATTTTAAGTTCAATGATTTGTGGCAATGTTGAATCAAATTGAGAGTAACCGATATTTATTAAAATTGCCCCCAAAATAAAGCTAAGTAGTACACGATTTGTTAATAGAATCGTAAAGGTTTGCAGTATTTTAGTTGGTGTAGAAGCTTTTGGTTGCTGCATTTCATAGCGATTTAAAACGAAAAATAAAAATACAGCATAAATAATATACATAGTCCCTGTCAGCATGAATGGAATACTTGGGCTGGACAATTGAGAAATATAAACACCAATAATGGGACCAATCACAGCTGCTATGTTAATGGCTGCGTAACGAAACGAATACAATCTTTTTCGTTTATCTGGAGGAGTAAAATCAATCATTAAAGCCTGTGTCGAGGGTTCAAAGAAGGAGCGACATAAGCCATTTAGGGCGTTCAAAGCTACGAAGAACCAAACTGTTTGTGCTGTTGCAAAGCCAAAGAACACGATGCTCCAAATAATAATAGTAAGCAAAATGATGCTTTTCCTGCCAAAGCGGTCAGTTAAATAGCCACCAAAGAATCCTCCAACTGTGGAGATTAACGGTGCAATACCAATTGTCAAACCAATTTGTAAAGGGGATGCTTCAATCTCATTATGTAAGTAAATTGCTAAAAAGGGCATTGCCATAAAACTTGCAATACGTGTGAAAATAGTTCCCCCTAAAATAATCCAAACTAGTGGATGAAACTGTTTGGGAAGTTTCATAGATTCCTCCTCTTAAAATGTAGAATGTTTCGATTTTAACGGATTGTTAATCAATTGTAAATAGTCAAAAAACATTAGGGGGTAACGTTGGGAAAACGAATGTTATCAAAATACATGAATTCTTAGGGAATATAGGGCTTTGCATAAATAAGGTTCGTCACTGTAACATGAGGTTGATTTCCGTTCCGACTGGCGCACAGAGCAAAGCTTCCTGAGGGTGTCCAATGAGCCGCTCCGCTGCGCTGCAGGGTCTCGGGCCAACAGATGTTTTTTGCGCGGAAACGTAGTGACAGCAAAAGGGTTCATCTGCGCGAAAGCGAAGCGGCAGCGGCAACAGCACGATGTTGGTCACAAAGGCGTTATCACAGGATGCAATTGTGCCGAGGCATAATTGATAAAATATCATCCTAAGCTATTGATGATGAGCAATAAATATTGAATATTTATTAATCAGAGGGGAATTTCACTTAAAGTAATCAAATCATATTTGCTTGGTAGCTTGATAAATTGTGAGGAAATAAAAAATAGTAGAAAACAAAAAAAGAATGACCACGACGAAAGGTCATTCTTTTCCCATACAAAATACGTGTTACACGTAAAAACTAAGACGTCAATTTTACTTTTTTCTTCGTCGTTGTCCATTTGCCTCGACTTGGACTCATCACCAAATCGTTAAAGGCTAACACGTTCAAATCCCTTTGAACGGTGCGAGGAGTGATACTAAACTCTTCGACTAAATCCTGTGTAGACACGGTTCCTTTGTCTAAAATAAACATGTACACGTCTTTAATACGATTAAGCATTCGATCAGTAGTTGGTTTCATAAATGAACCACTCCTTCATCTTAATTCTCTTGGCAAAGACTAGCGGACGACAATATGTGCGGAGTGCACTTAGGCTAATAAGTAGCTGCCTTAGACATCCCCTTTTCTTATTTTATATTCAGAAAAATTATTCTGATAACTTCATTATATAGAAAAGCTAGTCAATTTTCTAGTGAATGCAAGGGAAATTTACAATAAAGTCATAAAATTTATACTGTATTTTGTGGGAATAGGTGAAAAACATGCTATATGTGGTACTGTCCGAAGCAAGATATAGAAAAGTTGTCAGAAAGATGATTGTAATTTATGTTGTAAAGAGTAGAATAATGATAATACATTGAAGGAGGTACATCATATGGATTGGTTACAAGCTGCTAAAGAAAGGCAAGATGAATTGATACAAGAGTTAAAGGAGCTTGTGCAAATTAATAGTGTTCTCGATGAGAATACGATTACTACTGAAGTACCTTTTGGTGATGGTCCACTAAAGGCTCTTGAATGGTTATTAGCAAAGGGCCAAGCTGAAGGACTGCAAACTAAAAATATTGACAATTATGCAGGTCACATACAGATGGGTGAAGGCGATGATTTATTAGGTATTTTATGTCATGTTGACGTAGTACCAGTTGGTGATGAAACAGATTGGACATACCCACCCTTCAGCGGCACTGTAGCAGATGGTAAGCTATTTGCTCGTGGCGCAATAGATGATAAAGGCCCAACAATTGCGGCATGGATGGCCATGAAACTTGTGAAAGATGCAGGCATTGAGCTTAATAAAAGAGTACGTATGATTATAGGTACGGATGAAGAAACAGGCTTCCGCTGTGTCGACCACTATTTTAAACATGAGGAAATGCCGACGATTGGATTTGCACCAGATGCGGATTTCCCGCTCATCAATGCTGAAAAAGGCATCGCGGAGCTAGTGTTCTCTCAAAATAAAACAGGCGATGCTTCGAAAGAACAGCTATTACTATTTAATGCTGGAAAGCGACCAAATATGGTACCTGATTTTGCAAAAGCAACGGTGCAATTTGTCTCTCCACAATTCGAACAGAATTTTCACACATTTTTAGGCAAAAATCAGCTAGAAGGCTCTTTATTAATCGAGGGTTCTCGCTATATAATAACTATCAAAGGTAAGGCAGCCCATGCAATGGAGCCAGAAAAAGGTGTCAATGCAGCTGTTTATCTTACAGCATTTTTACAACAAGAGTTGACGACAGAGGCAAGTAAACAATTTGTCGACTTTACCGCAGATGTTTTTTATCAAGACCATTATGGTAACAAGCTTGATTTACAATTTGAGGATGAAATGTCTGGTAAAACTACATTGAATCCAGGCATTGTAACTTACGATGTGGCTAAAGGTGGTAGCATGGTAATTAGTATGCGCTATTCTGTCACATATCCGTTTGATGAAAAAATCACGGAAGCACAACGCTTAGCTGTGGCAAAAGGATTTTCATTGGATATTCAAGATGACTCAAAGCCTCATTATGTAAGCGAGGACGATGCATTTATCAAGACTTTAGCTGATATTTATAGACGTCAAACAGGGGATTATGAATCACCTTTACTATCTACAGGTGGCGGTACATATGCACGTGTGATGAAAAAAGGTGTTGCATTTGGCATGCTGTTCCCGGGTGAACCTGACGTAGCGCATCGTGCGGATGAGTTTGTAGTCATTGAAAATCTCATAAAAGCAGCAGCTATTTATGCTGAAGCAATTGTTGAACTTGCAGGAAACAAATAAATTAAATATGAAAAGGATGAACGAAACATGGCATATTCATTATGGAATGATCAAATCGTTGAAGAAGGGTCAATTGCAATATCTCCAGAAGACAGAGGTTACCAATTTGGTGACGGTATATATGAAGTAATTAAAGTTTATAACGGAAACATGTTCACAGCACAAGAACACATTGATCGTTTCTATGCGAGTGCCGAAAAAATTCGTCTTGTCATTCCTTATACTAAAGACGTATTACACAAATTATTACATGATCTTATCGAAAAAAATAATTTGGAAACGGGACATGTTTACTTCCAAATTACACGTGGTACAACTTCTCGTAATCATATTTTCCCGGATGCAAGTGTTCCAGCAGTATTAACAGGGAATGTTAAGGCTGGCGAGCGTTCATATGAAAACTTTGAAAAAGGTGTTAAGGCTACCTTCGTAGAAGATGTTCGCTGGTTACGTTGTGATATTAAATCATTAAACTTATTAGGTGCTGTACTGGCAAAACAGGAAGCATCTGAAAAAGGCTGCTATGAAGCTATTTTACATCGTGGTGACATCGTAACAGAATGTTCATCAGCAAATGTTTACGGCATTAAAGATGGTAAGCTTTATACTCACCCAGCAAATAACTTCATTTTAAACGGTATTACCCGCCAAGTTATTTTGAAATGTGCTGAGGAAATTAATTTACCAGTTATTGAAGAACCAATGACGAAAGCTGATGTATTAACAATGGATGAGATAATTGTGTCATCTGTATCTTCTGAAGTAACACCAGTTATCGATGTTGATGGAAATAAAATTGGTGCTGGAGTTCCAGGCGAATGGACTCGTAAATTACAGCAAGCATTCGAAGCGAAATTACCGCTTTCTATTAATGTGAAATAAATGAAACATTAAGAGAACTACCTTAAACTTGGGTAGTTCTCTTTTTTCTATAGAGTAAATTATGGATGTTTTATCCTGAAACGTCATGTAAAATAAAAAGGATGAATTCAGTTGTAGAATGATTGCTATAGGAAATTAAAGTTTAAGAGCAAATGTCGATGTAATGAATGCAAATGTCTATTTATCTTTATTTAGCAATTTTTTATGTAGCGACAGCAACAAGAGTTTTCTGTGCGAAAGCGAAGCGGCAGCAACAAGAGTTTTCTGTGGGAAGCGAAGCGACAGCAATAACAACAGCTACAATTACGTCAAGGAGTAAGTAGATACTTCAATTTGCCTCCCGAGTAGTAATGGGGAAAATGGCAAATTAGAGATATAGAGTGAGTAAGATTGGAGTGACCTTAACATGGCACAATTGGTGAAATTACAAGATTATATTTCACGCTATCAAATTGATTTAGCGAGATATCCGACACAATTTGTACGCTTAAAGAAAAGTCAGTGGGAGCGTGTTAAGCGACAGTGGGAGTTAGGGGAAGAAATTAGTGAATGGCAACATACCGACGACGATTCAGAAAATGATTCCTTCGCAGAAAAAGAGAGATTCTCTTTATTTAAAAAAATATTTGCAGGTCGTCAGAAGGAAGAAAATGAGGACGTTGAACAGATAGAAATATCGAATGAACTAGTGAGTGATGAAGATATTATTCCTGAAGAAGAAACGACTTTAACATTTGAACCGAAAATTGTCTATGCGCCACAATCTATTCATGAATTAAAACGAATGTTTATCGATCAATTTTTCCATTTCCAAATGAAATGGGCAAGTTCAACATTACGAGAAAAATCGTATGTAGATCCTCGTTTTATGCGTGACCCCTTGTTACGAAATTTATTGCAAAAATTACCGGATAATTATTTACTTTTTTACTATCCAATTTTGCAAATTAGAAAAGCACCCATAGAGCTTGATGTCGTACTAATGTCACCGACAGAATGTATTTGTATAACTGTACTAGAAGCAGAAAATCAAGCCGTTTATGTAGGAGGCAGTGAGCGATTCTGGATAAAAAAAGTAGGGACGAAGGATTCAAAAGTTCTTAATCCGATGATAAGTTTAAATCGCATGGAGTCTGTATTAACTCAATTATTTATGCAGGACAATATAAGTATGCCGATTCGCAAGGTTATTTTAACACAGAATGGCTATTTCGATTATCCAGGGTCATCTTACGGAATTCAATTTGTTGATCGTCGAAATTATGGGGAGTGGATGGAGCATTTAAAGAAAGTGTCTTCTCCTATGAAGCATATGCAAATTCGTGCTTCTCAAACAATTTTAAATAACGTACAAACAACATCCTTTAATCGAGATATTTGGAAACAATCTTCTCAACCGGCAGGAGAGTAGTAAATGCAAGTATTATTTATTGTGAATGAAGCAGCAGGGCACGGCAAAGGTAAGAAAGTTTGGCATCACCTTCAACAGCATTTAACAATGGACTATGAAGTCGCCTATACAGAATATGAGGGACATGGACAGGAACTTGCAAAAAATTGGGCGCAAGATGCTCAAACTAAAAAATTAATTGTTATTGTTGGCGGTGACGGCACAATCCATGAGGTTGTTAGTGGCATTGTACATAATAAATTTATAGTTATTGGTGTAGTCCGTGCTGGCTCTGGCAATGATTTTGCAAGATACTTTACTACATTTAATAATGCTTTTCAAATTGAAAGCTATATACAAAAAGAAATGACTAACCTTCCAATGGATGTTGGTACCGTTCAATTTGGGGATCAGCAGCATGAGATATTTGTTAACAATTCTGGTGTGGGCTTTGATGCATTTGTCACAAAGCGGATTAATATATCCCGTTTGAAGTTTTATCTCAATAAAATAGGTCTTGGCAAGCTATCCTATGCTGCAGCTGTTGTAAGAGGGCTATTTAGCTTTAGATGCTTTGATGTAACTATACGTACAGACGATCAAGAATGGAAATTTAAGCAGGCATGGTTTGTTGCGATGAGCAATCAACCTTATTTCGGAGGGGGTATGAAAATTTCCCCATCTTCTAAGCCTGATGATGGACAAGTTGAAATAACAATCGTTCACGGTATTTCACGACTTAAATTGCTACTAGTTTTTGTCACGGTTTTTTTTGAAAAGCATACAAAATTTAATGAGATTACTTTTTTACAAGGCAATCAATTTAACATTTTCGTGCACGCAAATAACATTGATTGTCATACGGATGGTAATTATATCGGAGAAATTACAGATGGCACGAGGATTCATTGTACTGTGCAACGTAAGGCATGGCAGGTTATATCAAAAGGTCAGTAAAAAAATACCATTTCGCAATAATATCATGCGAATTTTATGGTAATACGTTATACTATAAAAAACATAATTTCACGAGAAAGAAATGAGGAAAAAAATTGAGATTAAGAAATAAGCCTTGGGCTGAGGAAATGATTACGAATCATCCAGAGGTGATTGTTCCAAATCCTGAAGACTTTAAAGGAAATTGGCAGGCTGTTTTTGGAAATGACAACCCACTACATATTGAAGTAGGTACTGGGAAAGGACAATTTGTCACAGGTATGGCCTTACAAAATCCGGATATAAATTATATTGGCATTGAACTTTATGACAGTGTAATTGTTTGTGCATTGGAAAAAATTATAGAGGCTAAATCTCCAGCGAATTTACGACTATTAAAAGTAAATGGCGCAGATTTAAATAAATTCTTTGAAAAAAATGATGTAGATCGTGTGTATCTGAATTTCTCAGATCCTTGGCCAAAAACGCGCCATGCTAAGCGACGTTTAACGCACGGGGATTTTTTGAAATTATATGAGTCGATTTTAGTGGATGAGGGGGAAATCCATTTTAAAACGGACAACCGTGGTTTGTTTGAGTATTCATTAACTAGTATTTCTGAATATGGTATGTTACTAAAGTATGTATCACTCGACCTACATGCGAATATGCCTGAGGATAATGTTATGACTGAATATGAGCAGAAGTTTTCTGCTAAAGGACAGCCAATTTATCGTCTAGAATCGCAATTCTTAACTAAATAGGGGGAGTATGGATGGATCATTTAAAGTTTCACAGTATGTCATTATCATGGCTAAACGGGGGTGTCACTTGCCTTGATGGCGGTGCTATGTTTGGCGTTGTACCAAAACCACTATGGTCACGTAAATATCCAGTCAACGAAAAAAATCAAATCGAGCTACCAACTGAGCCGATTTTAATTCAATATGGTGGCAAAAACTATATTATTGATACTGGTGTTGGCTTTAACAAATTAAATGAAAAACAGCTACGAAACTTTGGGGTAACTGAGGAATCAACATTAGCGGCTAGCTTACAGGAGCTAGGATTAACAACAGCTGATATTGATGCAGTATTAATGACCCATTTACATTTTGACCACGCTGGAGGTTTAACGCAATGGGAAGATGATGTACTTGTACCAACATTCCCGAATGCCAAAATCTTTGTAACGAAAATCGAATGGGACGAAATGCGTGAGCCAAATATTCGCTCAAAAAATACGTATTGGAAAGAAAACTGGGAGCCAGTTCAGCACTTAGTAGAAACTTATGAAGGTACGTTAGAGGTAGCTCCGGGTATTGAAATGATCCATACGGGTGGTCATAGTAATGGTCATGCCATTATAAAATTGACTCAAAATGGCGAGGTATTATTGCATATGGCAGATATTATGCCTACACATGCACATCAAAATCCATTATGGGTTTTAGCGTATGATGATTATCCAATGGCAAGTGTTTTTGCAAAGGAACGTATAATGAAAGAAGCGCTTGCAAATGGCTACGGCTTTATCTTCTACCATGATGCGTATTACCGCATGATTAAATGGGATGAAACAGGGAAAGAAATTGTAGATAAGCTTGAACGTAGTAGACAAGCTGTTATTACATTCTAATTAATAGAACGTGTGAACCTTATGTGTTCGCACGTTTTTTCAATATGTTTATTTTCGCACAAAAAACATCTTGCAGAAATTTTATATTATTATTATAAATTAGAGTGACAAACACCAGGAAGCTTTGCTCTGTGCGAAAGCGAAGCGTCAGCGATAAAAGCGCCCAGTCGGAACGGAAATCAACCACACGTTATGGTGAAGAGCTTATTTGTCAACACCCCATTTTTTTGACACTTTTTTCGTGAACATCTTGGAAAATATGATACACTAAAAGCTATACTAAAACATAAAAGAGAGTTGAAATATACATGGCAACTGAGCAACCATTTTTACCAGTATTACTAGGATCAGATATGAATGCATATGGTATGGCACGTGCATTTTATGAGGCATATGGTATTAAACCACTTGTATTAGGACGTTCACATTTAACGGCAACGCAAGATAGTCATATCATAAATTTCGAAGAGATTGATCGCTTAAATGAACAGGATGTATTTGCACCTGCACTTGCAAAGGTCGCAAAAAAATATTCTGATAAAAAACTACTGTTGTTAGCTTGTGGAGATGATTATGCAAAGCTTATTATCAAAAATAAGCCAGCATTACAGGAGCATTTTACAGTACCATACATCGATGAATCACTTATGGATGAAATTTTATTAAAAGAAAATTTCTATAAAATGTGTGATAAGTACGATTTTAAATATCCAGGTACAACGACTGTAACAGCAGACAATTACGAAAACTTTACACCACCATTTGATTACCCAATTATTTTAAAGGCTTCTAACTCTGTGGAATACTGGGCATGTAAATTCCCAGGTAAGAAAAAAGTTTTCGTTGCACATGATGAAGCAGAAAAAACAGCTATTTTAAAAGCAATCTATAGCTCAACTTACCAGGATACAATGATTATTCAAGAATTCATTCCAGGTGATGATTCGTATATGCGTGTATTAAATGCGTATGTAGGGAAAGATGGCAAAGTGAAGCTAATGTGTCTAGGAAACCCAATCTTAGAAGAGCATTCACCTGAAGGAATCGGTAGCTATGCAGCAATTGTTACAACATACGATAAAGAATTAATGGATCAAGTACGTTTCTTCTTAGAGGATATCGGTTATACAGGATTTGCTAACTTCGATATGAAATACGATATGCGTGACAAACAGTATAAGTTGTTTGAAATTAACTTACGTAATGGTCGCTCTAGTTATTATGTAACAGCAAGTGGTCATAATTTAATGAAATATGTAGCAGATGACCATATGTTAAATATTGAACAGGAAGTAACTTATGTTCAAGACAAGCATTTATGGATGATCATTCCTAAGGGTGTTCTATTCAAATATGCATCCAATGAAAAGCTTAAGCTAGAAGCAAAAAAATTAATTCGTGAAGGGAAATATACAAACTCTCTTTACTTTAATCAAGATATGAATGCGAAACGTTGGGTGAAGCTAACGTTAAATAATTTAAATTATTATCGAAAATATAAAAAATACTTCAACAATAAAGGATTGTCTGAGTAAAACAAAGAAGCCATCTCAAATAACTGAGATGGCTTCTTTTGTAGGTTCTATAATATTTGATCATGTATTACTGAGAAAAGTTATACTTCTGTTAGCTCTACTACAACGCCTGAGCGAGCGTCAGCAGCAAATTCAAATGTTTGCATTTCGCCCTCATGCATACGAGAGATACCTCCACGGTATACAGGAATAGTCATAATGCCGTTTGAGAAATTGTCTGTTTTCATAAAAATCCAAGAACCGTCAATCGGTGAATCCTTTTTAAATTCTTTTTTTATGTTTTCAAGTACTTGTCCTGCAGGTACATACGGAGAAACCTTTTCACTTGCTTCTTTAACAATGACTGCGGCAGCTAGGCCAGTAGCAACACCAATTAAAAAATCACGTAATTTCATGCTTTTTTCCTCCTTTTTCTATAGCTCCATTTTAACATAGCATACAGAGTGAATGCACGTTCACACATTAGCACTTTTCAGGAAATGTATCAATATTTCGAATTTGGAAATTGCACTGATGCATCGCTTTAGCGCAGAGCAAATTTTGGATAACTTTTGAAGATGGGCTACACTCGCAGTTATCTTCTACTCATTGAAAAATGAGAGTTTTCTGATGAATATAGATAAATATGTTACAATGACTAGGAAGAATATTCTACTTCGTGGGGAGAGAGTCAACATGAATGAGGAAACATTACAATTATTTAAAACACTAACAGAATTACCAGGCGCACCGGGTAATGAGCATGCTGTACGTGCGTTCATGCGTTCTGAGTTGGAAAAGTACTCGGATGAGATCGTTCAGGATAATTTAGGGGGTATTTTCGGTGTGAAGCATAGTGAAGTTGCTGATGCACCAAAAGTGTTAGTTGCTGGTCATATGGATGAAGTGGCATTCATGGTTACTTCTATTACTGATAACGGTATGATCCGCTTTCAAACATTAGGTGGCTGGTGGAACCAGGTTATGCTAGCACAACGAGTTGAAGTATTTACCAAAAACGGTGCAATTCCTGGCGTAATTTCATCAATACCACCACATTTATTAACAGATGCTGAACGTTCTAAACCGATGGATATTAAAAATATGCTAATAGATGTTGGTGCAGACAATAAAGAAGATGCTATTGCACTTGGCGTTCGTCCAGGTCAATCAATTATCCCTGTCTGCCCATTTACACCGATGGCCAATCCGAAAAAAATTATGGCCAAGGCTTGGGATAACCGCTATGGCTGTGGATTGGCAATTGAATTGATGAAAGAGGTAAAAGGTGAAAAGCTAGCCTCGCATTTATATTCAGGTGCCAACGTAATGGAAGAAGTTGGTCTGCGAGGTGCTCAAGTATCTGCAAATATGATTAAACCGGATTTATTCTTTGCTCTAGATGCTTCACCTGCAAATGATATGTCAGGAGAAAAAAATCAATTTGGTCAGCTTGGAAAAGGGACATTATTACGTATTCTTGACCGTACGATGGTTACACATAGAGGTATGCGTGAATTCATCCTAGATACTGCGGAAACGAATAATATCCCTTATCAATATTTTGTATCACAAGGTGGTACGGATGCAGGTCGTGTGCACACGGCAAATGACGGTGTTCCAAGTGCAGTAATTGGTGTTTGCTCACGTTATATTCATACAGCTGCGTCAATTATTCATATTGATGACTATGCAGCTGCAAAAGCGTTAATTGTGGAACTAGTGAAAAAAGCAGATCGTTCGACATTAGCAACGATTCGCGCTAATGTGTAAAGCGATTCTACCGGAAGAAGTTAAAAGATGCCTTTAGGGGCATCTTTTTCTATGCGAAGAAAGAGGGATTAGAAAATGAACATAACTATTGGAACAACAAACAAAGCAAAAACAGAGGCAGTTGAAGTTATAGCTAAAAAATATTTTGATAATCCAAATTTCACCTACGTTAAGGCTGCTTCACAAGTATCTGATCAACCGATGACTCAAGAAGAAACACGATTGGGAGCAATTAACCGTTCAAAAAACGCAATCAAAGAGACGGGCGCGCAATTATCGTTTGGATTAGAGGGTGGAGTGACTGAAATTGATGGCGTTATGTACGTTTGTAACTGGGGAGCACTTACAGTACCAGATGGAAAAACTTATACAGCTGCTGGCGCACAAATTATATTACCAGAAGAAATTGCCCAGGAAATAAGAGCTGGGAAGGAACTTGGGCCTGTAATGGAGCATTATACACAACGCCGTGATATCCGACAAGGTGCGGGAGCTGTAGGTGTTTTCACACAGGGGTTAGTAAGTCGTCAGATGATGTTCGAGCATATAGTCTCGCTTCTTATTGGACAATATTTATTCACATTGGCACATGACTAGTGTCTTTTGATTAGTGATACTGGAATAGTAAAGGGTAGTAAAGTTGCAACTTTAAAATAATTTTTTTAAAATAGAAAGACAGATAATTGGATAGTTTTGAACAGAACGGTTCACAAATATGTGAGCCGTTTTCTCATCATTTAACTTCTTTCAGCAATTATTTTCTGTAGCGAAACGAAGCGTCAGCTACAGAAGTCTCCCACCTCTATAGGTGGTGAGATTAGATGAGGTTTCAAGTTACTTTTCTGCGGGTGTCCAAACACCTGTGCTTGTTGCTGCGCTTTCGGTACAAAAGACTTCTGCTGTTAAAGCCTCCGGCGGATGTCAAGGAATCGGAAATGAGTTAATAAAAGATGTTAACCTAAAATCATCGCATCCATGCGATAACGGCTAACTGACCTGCATCCTGTTGTTGTTGCCGCTTAGCTTTCGCACAGACAAAAACACTTTGCTGCCGCTACGCTTTCGCACAAAAAACATCTGTTGCTGCCGCTGCGCTTTCGCACATAAAACATTTGCAGGCCTAAGCACAAAGTCGATTCCTGACTCAATTATGCCGAGGCATAATTGAGCATATTAAGCTACAATAGAATTCTACCTCTATTGTTGATGATTTGAATAAGGGTAAAATTCATTTTCGAAGGTAATTAAGCCAAAAATACATTAATTTAGACGGAAGGATGTGAGCTAGGTGAAACAAATTAAGTCAGAACAACTTGTGACCCTATTAAAACAACAATTGAATGAGGAAAAGTTTGATTTTGAATTTGATAAAAAGCACGATAAATTACGCCTAAACCATAAAAAAATTGGTAAAGGGATGGAGCTTTCTCTACCAGGCATTTTAGCAAAATATAATGATAAGCAAGGGGCTGCAATCGATGAAGTTGTTTATACAATCGAGCAAACCTTTAATGCTATGGAGCAAGAGATGGAACAAGGATTCCGAGCTACTACAAAAATATATCCAGTTATTCGCGCAACATCCTACCCTCAAGCCTCGAAGGAGGGGCATGCATTCATCACTACTGAACATACAGCTGAAACACGTATTTTTTATGCGCTTGATTTAGGAAAAACATATCGTTTTATTGATGAATCCATGTTAGAGGTACTACAATTAACAGTAGAGCAAATTCGTGAAATGGCACGATTTTCCGTAAAGCAACTACCAACAGTTTATAAGAAAGATGAAGTTGCAGGGAATATTTTCTATTTCGTTAATGCTAATGATGGCTACGATGCAAGTCGTATTTTAAATGAAAGCTTTTTGAAAGAAATGCAGACTAACATTGAAGGTGACATGACGTTATCTGTGCCGCATCAGGATGTATTAATAGTAGGTGATATTCGTAATGAAACAGGGTATGATGTATTAGCACAGATGACGATGCATTTCTTCGCTGTCGGTACTGTACCGATCACGTCATTATCTTTTATTTATGAAGATGGGGAGCTAGAACCAATCTTTATATTAGCAAAAAACAGAGTTAAAAAGGAGCAAGAGAAACAATGAATGTATTTTACAACAAAGAGCATGTAGGAGATGTATTGCTAGTACAATTAGCAACAGAATCAATCGTGAAGACAGAGGTAGAACGTGCGGGTGATATCGCTATTTTAAAGGAAGCACAAACTGGAGAAATTAAAGCATTTAATTTATTTAATGCCAGCAACTATATACAAACTGATGCAAAAGGTCTAGTTGAAGTTACTCCAGAATTAGTAGCACAGCTAGAGGCAGCTATTGCGAAAAATGGAGCTGTAATCAGCCTTAATGTAGATTTTTCTCCAAAATTTGTCGTGGGTTATGTAGAAACTAAGGACAAGCATCCAAATGCTGATAAATTAAGCATTTGTTCTGTAAACGTAGGTGAAGAGACATTACAAATTGTATGTGGTGCGCCAAATGTGGAAGCAGGTCAAAAAGTTGTTGTAGCAAAAATTGGTGCGGTAATGCCTTCTGGAATGCTTATTAAAGAAGGTAATTTGCGTGGTGTTGAATCTTACGGTATGTTATGTTCAGCACGTGAATTAGCAATACCAAATGCACCATCTGAAAAAGGAATTTTAGTATTACCGGAGGATGCGATAACTGGTAGTGCGTTTGAAGTACCAACTAGATAAAGCCTTCGGGAGCACTGTTTAACTGCTTGAAAGTGCAGTGACAACGGCAATTGTTTTTGTTGCGAAAGCAAAGCGACAGCTACAAGTGTTTTCTGTAGCGAAAGCAAAGCGACAGCTACAAGTGTTTTCTGTAGCGGCAGCTACAATTTGTCGAGACAAAATTGATTATATGTACTTAAAATCGTTATGCTACTAATTTGCTAGTAACATAACGATTTTTTTGTGTAGAATAAGCCTCTTAATGCAAGTTTCTATTACATTTTTATGGTATGCTTTTTGTTATAGACATTTAACTTCTTTCGCAAATATTTTCTGTAGAGAAAGTAAAGCGAAAGCTACAATTATGCCGAGGCATAATTGATTTAGTTGATGCTATAAATGAAGTGTAAGAGAAATGAGTGAACAATGTGAATTGGTTTAAAAAACAAATGGATAAATTTTTAAATAAAGATGACAATGATTACGAATATGAAGAGTTTTATGAAGACTATGAGGAAGAACAATCTGAGCAGTTGCATTCATATAAAGAAACAACTGTAGCAAAGCAAAAAACTTTTCGTTTTCCGCTAATTGAGGATGAGGAGTTTTCAGCTTCACCATCAACACCACCATCAAAAGAAGCATTTAATCAAATGGACGATGCTTACTCCGGACAAATTGAAGATTTATCGTTACCTAGGCATTTAAATAATCATATTGTGGATTCGAGTGTTTATGATATTGAGGTTTCAGGTATTCGAGATCTATTAGCAAATCGGACGAAGAGAACTGGTAGAACTACGATTACACGAAGTCAGCCTGAACAAGAGAATCGTTCAAAAGCAAGTCTTGTTTTTCGAGATGCACAAAATGAGTTACCTAAATCACCTAAAGAAACGAACTATCAATTAGTAAAAGCAGATGAAAGTTTTTTACCTGAAAATCGCAAGCGTTTTGTACCAAGTGATGTTCCGTCACCAGTCTATGGTTTTTCTAAGCCTAGCCCAATTGAGCATTTATTAGAAAAACGGAAGGAAGAGCACGACAAGAAAGAGTTAGAAATACCTACAGCTTCTAAGCCTATAAAAGAAGCGACAACAAATGAGGCTATTGAAAATATACTAGAAGAAAAAAGGCCTATTAGCGAGGTTCGGAAAGATGAATCTGAACAGCTTGAAATTACTGAAACAATTGAAGCACCTGCAAAGCAACCGATAACTTTTGAAGATAAATTAACAGACGAAACAAATCAGCATAGTGATAAAACGACAACGGAATTACCTGTACCGCAAACAACTTCTTTTGCCGTAGAATTTGAAAATCAAGTGAAAGAAGCCGTTCAGCATGAGCTGAATGTTGAACAACTTTCAGCTGATCAATCAGAAATCCACGTAAAAGAAGTAGTTGTAGAACAAGTACAATTCGAAAATTCTACCATCCACATTGGTGAAGTTACGGTAGTCCAGCCACCAATGAATGAAGATGATAAGCAAGATGTGTTGCAAGAAAAATCTTTAGAAGTGCAATCAGTAGAAAAGAAAGAAAAAAGTGGCATTCCATTTAATGTTTTAATGCTAAAAACGGATAAAGAGAAATGGAGAATTCAACAACAATTAAAAGTAACGACCCCGACATCAACAATTGTTGAAAAAGGCCGAGAGGAACAGGAGACTTCTTCTGAGCTTATTATTTTGGATGCAGAACCTCAATTAGTTCCACTCAATAACGAACTGCCACAATCTATAGATTTAGAGATTAGTGAGTTAGAACTGGACAATAATGTAGCACCACAATCGACGGAGGAAAACGAGGTTGCTATTGAAAATACTACTCCATTCGATAAAGAACAAGTTTCACAATCTATAGATATAGAGATTGGCGAGTTAGAGCTGGACAATAAAATAGCTACACAGACGACGGAGGAAAACGAGGTTCTTAATCAAAATACTGCTCCATTCAAAGATGCAACAGAAAGTGTCTCAGTCATTTCAATGGCACCAGTAACCTCAATGTCTAACGTTTTGACATTAGAAAAGACAGTGATTGATGTCGAGAGCATCGACGAAATTTCGGCAACTACCGAAATGGAAGTAGAAACAACAACTGAACAGGAGCTTACTACCGAGTATATAGATACTCATATATATATTCCTGAGGAGAATTCTATTGATACTGAGGACTATCCGGAGCAACCATCTAAATTAGATGAAACATTAGTGGAGGATCAAGTAAAAGAAACACCTCGAAAACCTGTTCATGTGTATCAAAAGCCAGATGATGAGTTTTTAGAGCCACCTGAGGAAAAAACACAAGATACTGAGTGGATGGAGCAACAGGGGGATACATTGGTTGAAGCTTTGTCTTATTTCCAAGTCTCAGCTCAAATAGAATCCATTATGCAAGGACCTGCCGTGACACAATTTGAAATAACCGTGAGTCATGGTACTAAGGTTAGCAAAATCCGTAATCTATCAGATGATTTGAAGCTTGCATTGGCAGCGAAAGACATCCGCATCCAAGCGCCGATTCCTGGGAAGAGCTCAATAGGCATTGAGATACCGAACCGTGTATCTCGCGCTGTTCGATTATCAGAAGTGACAAATAGTGCTTCTTTCCTCGAGTCAGATTCACCGTTAGAAGCAGCGTTGGGTTTGGATTTAACAGGGAAGCCAGTAACCATTGATTTAAGAAAAATGCCACATGGCTTAATTGCCGGAGCTACAGGTTCTGGTAAATCGGTTTGTATCAATTCAATTTTGGTTAGTTTATTATATAAAGCTGCACCACATGAATTAAAGTTGATGCTTATCGATCCTAAAATGGTAGAATTAGCACCGTTCAATCATATCCCACATTTAGTTAGCCCAGTCATCACAGATGTTAAGGCTGCTACAGCTGCACTGAAATGGGCAGTGGAGGAAATGGAGCGTCGTTATCAGTTATTTGCACATGCAGGTGCACGTGATATTACACGTTATAATGCAATTGCGGATAAAAACAATGAACATAGCTTAAAATTACCGTATATTCTAATTGTCATTGATGAATTGGCAGATTTAATGATGATGTCTCCTGCAGATGTAGAGGAGGCGATCTGTCGTATTGCTCAAAAGGCACGTGCTTGTGGTATCCATTTAATTGTGGCAACTCAAAGACCGTCTGTTGACGTTATTACAGGGCTTATTAAATCAAATATTCCTACTCGTATTGCTTTTGCGGTATCTTCACAAATTGACTCACGTACAATTTTAGATGCGCAAGGTGCAGAAAGATTGCTTGGACGAGGCGATATGTTATATTTAGGTAATGGTATGTCTGCTCCTGTGCGTTTGCAGGGGACGTTTGTGACAGATGATGAAATTGAAGCGATCATTGAGCATGTCCGTGAGCAAGGAGAGCCTGATTATATATTCGATCAAGAGGAACTTTTAAAAAAGACTGAGGTTTCTGCTGAACAAGATGAACTGTTCGAGGATGTATGTCGATTTGTCTATGAGCAAGGAGGAGCTTCTACTTCCTTAATTCAGCGCAAATATCATATTGGCTATAATCGTGCTGCTCGTTTAATCGATATGTTGGAATCACATGGCTTTGTGTCTGAGGCACGTGGCAGTAAACCACGAGAAAGTTACATTACAGAAGAAGATTTAATTGCTATGTTTGAATAATAATTACATTGTTTTCGTATAGATTATCTTATTTACGTCATAATTAGTATATTTAGAAAAGTTACACATTTATCCTTATGCATAAATAGTGCTATAATAGACGAGATGTGATGATTAGTACGTATTTTTTAGTACTTACAAAGGTATTAATACCTAATAATTAGTTGAAAAAATACGATACACCTAATAGATGATAGAAGGGATATTGAATTCCCGGGGGGTTTAATTAATGACAGTTTTTCATTTCACAGGCATTAAAGGTTCTGGCATGAGTTCACTTGCACAAATCTTATTTGATGCTGGTGAACAAGTACAGGGCTCAGATGTTGATAAATATTTCTTCACGGAACAGCCGTTACGTGATCGTAATATTCCAATTTTTACATTTAATGCAGATAACATTAAAGAAGGTATGACAGTTATTGCAGGGAACGCATTTCCTGATGACCATCCTGAATTAGAGCGTGCTCGTGAAATCGGTGTAGAAGTTATTCGCTACCATAAATTTTTAGGTGAATATATCGGTAATTATACGTCGATTGCTATTACTGGTGCACATGGTAAAACATCTACGACAGGCTTAATGTCTCATGTTGTAGGTGGGTATAAACCAACTTCTTATTTAATTGGTGATGGAACAGGAGCTGGGCATGAAAATGCTGACTTCTTTGTGATGGAAGCATGTGAATACCGTCGACACTTTTTAGCTTACAATCCAGATTACGCTGTAATGACTAATATTGATTTTGACCATCCAGACTATTTTGCAAACATAGAAGATGTTTATTCAGCATTTCAATCTTTAGCATTACAGGTTAAAAAAGCAATTATTGCTTGCGGTGATGATGAACATCTACAACGCATTCAAGCGAAGGTACCTGTTGTTTATTACGGTTTTGGTGCTGAAAATGATTTTGAGGCTCGAAATGTTGAAAAAACAACTAAGGGTACAAAATTTGATGTATTTGTCCGCAATGAATTTTATAGTACATTCTTTATCCCATTGTTTGGGGATCATGCGGTATTAAACACTTTAGCTGTTATTACACTTTGCCAATATGAAGGTATTTCGCCAGAAATCGTTCAAGAACGTTTAAACACATACAAAGGTGTAAAAAGACGTTTTACAGAAACGGATATTGGGAATAATGTATTAATAGATGACTATGCACACCATCCAACTGAAATCCGTGCAACGATTCAATCAGCACGACAAAAGTTTCCAGATCGTGAGCTAGTAGCTATTTTCCAACCACATACATTTACACGTACACAAGCTTTTTTACAGGATTTTGCAGATAGTCTGAGTCTTGCAGATACAGCATACTTATGTGATATTTTTGGCTCTGCAAGGGAAACACAAGGCGCACTTTCAATCCAAGATTTAGCGTCTTTAATTGAAGGCAGTGCAGTGATTACCACTGAAGGAATTGAAGTGTTAACAAAGCATAAGGGCGCAGTATTTTTATTTATGGGCGCAGGCGATGTTCACAAATTCCAAGATGCTTTTGAAGACGTGCTAAAGAACAACGAAACAGCTTAGTCCGCAAGGAATAAGCTGTTTTTTCTCAAAAATGAGGAGGAATTCAGTTTTTTTTGTCGAAAATAAGGTAAGGAATAGTAAAGAGAACATGCAGGAGGTCTAGTTATGGAAGTTATTTTGTATATTGCAGCAATTATCGCAGCAATCGGTTTTTTAATTTTTTGTGTGAGCGTTGGAATGACATTATTTTCTCTCAAACCAATTCTTAACAGCTTAGCTGGAACATTATCAGGTATTGAAGGACAAATGGAAGGTATTACTCGTGAAACGACTTCCTTACTATCCAAAACAAATAGCTTGGCAGAGGATATTCAAGAAAAATCTGAACAGTTAAATTCCGTTGTTCATGCAGTCAAAGGAATTGGCGACTCTGTGAATGGTTTAAATACATCTGTACAGCAAATTACTTCTTCAATTTCTAAAACTGTAGAACAAAATGAAGAAAAAATTGCACAAGTTGTTCAATGGAGTAATGTCGCAATGGGCATTGCAGATAAGTGGAAGAAACGTAAAATTATCGATCAGGCCAATGAGGTGATTCAAGAAGATATTTATTTTTCTGAATCAGAGCAGTCGGAAAAACCGAATAGAAAATGGGGCCGTAAAAAATAATTATTATTCGGTAGGCATTAAATGTCAACGGAATAAAAATAAAGTCTTAAGCATATGTTGAAGAATGCATCCGCGAAAGCTGATGGACAACCAGTCTAAGCAAATTAGATAATAAGATGGGGAGGAATTGTTGCATGACAACTCAAAAGCCAAATTATAATGAAGTGAAGGAACAACAACTCGAAAGTTCATTACCACAGCTTTATCATCCGCAAGAGTCGATCTATGAAGAGGAGCGAGTGAACATGAAGGATTTTGTTATTGGCGCATTAGTTGGGGGTATAGTAGGTGCAGCTGCAGGCTTATTACTAGCTCCAAAATCAGGAAAAGATTTACGTAGCGATGTAGCAGTACAAGCTGTTAGCTTAAAAGATAAGAGTGCAGATTTCTCGACAACTGCTAAAGATAAAACAGTTCAATTATCTAAACAAATTCAAGAACAATCTACACAATTAGTAGAGAAAGTAAAAACATTAAAATCAGCAAAAGCACCAACTGTTTTTGACGATGGTACTGTTTCTTTTGAGGGTGAAGAACCACTGGAGGATTTCATCCCTAGTGAAGAACCTAAAGCAGAGGATGCTAGTGAAGAAAAGGGACAAGCTGAAGAAAAAAGCGAAGAAGTTCGCGCATAATAGGTAAAAGGGATACGTTACATCTTATCAAAGATGTAACGTATCCCTTTTTTTAAGATATGGGTGCTTTTTCTAGTAAAATCTCTAATTTATCCCCGCCAAATATCTCCATATCGAAGCTTGCTGGTTGACCATTTCGTAAAATTGTAAAATTACCTTTAAATGTAGTAGGTAGTTGCCAATTAGAGAAACGGAACACATCCTGGTATATCCAACGACTTCGGTCTTTTTCTTTAAATGAAACTATTGCTCCATTTGGAACAGTTGAACGAGGTGATACCACTTCATGATTAACGAGGACTTCGTTGGCCATTTTCTTCAGCTCTAACACTTCGTTTTGAAAGTGTATGATGATTTTATCCTCAAGTAAAACATTCATTTGGTCAGCTATCCGTTGAACTGTAGGGAATGTTTGTTGTTGAAATGTAATATCATCACCATTTTGGACAGCATATGACATTTTAGATGGTTTACCATTAATCATTAAATGAGCTGAAAACTCTGGTAAATAAAGTGGTTTTCCATCCACTTGAATATAAAATGACTCAAATTGTTTTATTAACTCCCAATTATTTGTGAGATTAAATACGTCCTCGACTGTTACAGCTATTTCAAACATCACAACATCTCGATCATTTAGTGCACTATCGAGTGATGCAGGAGAACCATTAACAGTTATTTGTGGTTCAATTACATATTTTGTATGTTGAATCGTAACTGTTTTAATGGCGGCATCATCTACAATATCTCTTAAAGTAGCGTTAGCTGGCTGACCGTCTTGGCCTTCAATTAGCTGGATGGCATCGCCTGTTTTAATCATCGTTTTTGTGGAAGCCTGATGGCCATTTACTAAAATTTCTGCAGGTTGACCGTGGCCACCAGGGATGAAAATATCTTGTCCATTAACATTTACTGATAATCCATGTCCCGGTTTTCCATATAACTGCTTTGCTCGAATATTGGCTGCTAAAAATGCATCTGCAACGGTCATTTCCTTTAATTCAAAAAGGCGAACTACTTGTTCATTGACAGTTAAGCTCATATATTGAATAGGCATTTTTTTTGCTGCGATGGCGATACCGATTGGTGTTACCAATTCAGGAGATGCTTTAATATGATCTTCCCTCGTTAAGTTCTGAATGGCATCGATCCCTCGAACGGCAATGCGATTGGCAGGTAATTCTAGTATTAGTCCAAGCTCAGTTGTAAGATTTGGTGTTAAGCTACCCCCACCGACAAGCATTACCGCCTTAGGAGCTGTCTGATTATTGAGGCGTAAAATTTCTTCCCCAATGGCTTTTGCAAGTTGCTTAACAGCAGGCTCGATTGCTTGAAGAACCTCTTGTTTCGGATAATATTGATCGAAGCCTAAAATATCCTGAATTAAAACGTCTTCTTCTTTTTGCAGTTGACGCTTGGCCTCTTCGGCAACAGGGAAGTCGAGTAAGTAGTGGTCACTTAAAGCCTCTGTTATTTCATCACCAGCTGTTGGTACCATGCCATATGCGACAACAGTGCTTTTATCGGTAATGGCAATATCAGATGTACCAGCACCAATATCAACAAGCGCCACATTTAAACGACGCATTGTTGGAGGGATAAGTACATTAATAGCCGCAATAGGTTCTAATGTTAGTGCCTCCATTTCCAAATTCGCACGTTTAAGAGCCGCGATAAGTGATTCTACTACAACTCGTGGCAAGAACGTAGCAATAACTTCAATTTGTGCTTCATCACCTTGCTGATCGAGTAGGCTACCAATTTCTTCTCCATCTAAACGGTAGTATAAAACTGAATAACCAACACAATAATAGTGGCTTATTTTAGCGTCTTCTTTGTGTTGAAGAAGCTGTTGCTGAGCCTGTTGAACAGCTTGCAGTTCTAAACGACTTATATCTTCTTCTGTAAAGATTGGTCTATTACGTATATTGATCGTCACGCTTGCTTGTTCTGTTTTCAATGAGCGACCAGCTGCAGCGACGCTCACTTTTGTTAAGGGACCATGCTTCTCTTCAAGTTCATGTTTAATTTCATTGATTAAATCTGCTACATACATGACATTATGTATTTGACCATCAACCATGGCGCGTTCTTTATGTTCTTTTACTAATATGTCTTCCACGTGAAAGCGGTCATTATCTTCAGCTAAAATAATGCCAACTACAGAACGTGTACCAATATCAAGTGCAAATAATTTTGAACTCAATATACTCGCTTCCTTTCTCGTTATATGTTAATATAATTTAGCGAGTTGAAGCGCTAAATTAAAAATGCGTGACATTCTGTGCAACATTGATTATAATGTTGCTAATATCTAAAAATGTAACATACATTTCAGAGTTCTGAAAGTGTCTGTCATGAGGAGAGGAGCAAGAAACATGAGCCAAAAAGATTTAGAAAGCTTACGTAGTCAAATAGACGATTTAAACTTAGAAATTCTTCGTCTAATTAACGAACGTGCAGCAGTAGTTGATGAAATCGGTAAGATTAAAGAAAAACAAGGTGTGATTCGCTATGATCCATTACGTGAACGACACATGCTTGATCTTATTAAAGAACACAATCAAGGTCCATTAAACCAAATGACGGTTGATTATATATTTAAGCAAATCTTTAAAACAGCTTTAAAACAACTTGAAGCGGATAAGAAAAAAGAATTACTTGTTTCTCGCAAGAAAAAATCAGAAGATACTGTCATTAATGTGAATGGTGAGCTAATTGGCCAAGGAAAACCATCTTTCGTATTTGGACCTTGTGCAGTAGAATCATACGAGCAAGTAGCAGCAGTAGCAGCATCTATTAAAGCAAAAGGCGAAAAGTTAATTCGTGGTGGTGCATATAAACCACGTACCTCTCCATATGACTTCCAAGGACTTGGATTAGAAGGACTTAAAATTTTAAAACGTGTGTCCGAGGAATACGGTTTAGGAGTTATTACAGAAATCGTTACACCAGGTCATTTAGAGGAAGCTTTAGATTACATCGATGTTATCCAAATTGGTGCGCGTAATATGCAAAACTTTGAATTATTAAAAGCAGCGGGTGCAACAAATAAACCTGTACTTTTAAAACGAGGCTTAGCAGCGACAATTGATGAATTCATTCACGCAGCAGAATACATTATGTCTAAAGGAAATGAGAACATCATTCTTTGTGAGCGTGGTATTCGTACTTACGAAAAAGCAACTCGTAACACATTAGATATTTCGGCTGTACCAATTTTAAAACAAGAAACGCATTTACCAGTATTTGTAGACGTAACGCATTCAACAGGTCGTCGTGATTTACTATTACCATGTGCTAAGGCAGCAATTGCTATTGGTGCTGATGGCGTCATGGCAGAGGTGCATCCGGATCCATCTGTAGCACTTTCTGATTCACAACAACAAATGGATATTCCAACATTTGATGCTTTCTACCAAACACTACAAAATTTCATGAAGAGCCATGAAATTAATGCATAACTTCTTTCAGTAATTATTTTCTGTAGCGAAATCGTAGAGGCAGGTACAGAAGTCTCCCGCCTCTATAGGTGGTGAGATGAATGCAGATTTCAGTTACTTTTCAGTGGGTGTCCAAACACCCGAAGAAATAGAGGAACTCAGTCTAAGAACGCCAAGTCCTGTGGTAACGACTGAGTGACCAACATCGGTGCTGTTGCTGTCGCTACGTTGCACTACGCTTTCGCACAGAATGAAACCCTTTTGCTGACGCTGCGTTAGCACTACGCTTTCGCGCAAAAAACATCTGTTGGCCCAAAGCCTGCGGCGGATGTCACGGAATTATGCCGGGGTATAATTGGATATGTTGATAAACACCGCTTGCTTTAATCGGCAGGCGGTGTTTATATATATTGACAAAATAATGACTAGAAAAGTACTATTTGTACTTGGTTTTTCTTTTCATGTACATACTGCTTCTTGAAAAGAATATGAAAATTATCGTATGATAAGGCTATAAAAGGAAAAAGGGAGGCACGTACGATGACTGTTACAATTTATGATGTTGCAAGAGAAGCAAATGTTTCTATGGCAACGGTCTCTCGTGTAGTCAATGGTAATCAAAACGTAAAACCGGCAACACGAAAAAAAGTATTAGAAGTAATTGAACGATTAGAGTACCGTCCAAACGCAGTAGCGCGTGGATTAGCAAGTAAGAAAACAACAACAGTTGGCGTGATTATCCCGGATATTGCAAACAATGTTTATGCGGAGCTGGCACGTGGTGTAGAGGATATTGCAACAATGTATCGTTACAATATTATTTTAGCCAACTCAGATCAACATGAAGATAAAGAGCTTCAGCTACTGGATACAATGCTAGGAAAACAGGTTGACGGTATTGTTATGATGAGTGATGAAGTAACTGAAAAAATGCAACAAACTATGGATCATTCACCTGTACCAATTGTGCTTGCAGGTTCAGTAGATGAATCGCAAACAATTGCGACTGTTAACATTGATTATTACCAAGCGGCTTATGAGGCGATTACATTACTCATTCAAAATGGCCATAAGCGAATCGCTTTCGTAACAGGTCCGCTTACGTATACTATTAATGGAAAATTCAAACTTGAAGCTTATAAAAAAGCCTTACAAGACGCAGGTATACCTATAGATGAATCACTAATCGCTGCAGAAGAATCGAGCTATGATATGGGCTTAGAGGCGTGGGAAACATTATCCTCACTTGAAAATCCTCCAACTGCTTATTTTGCAGGTAGTGATGAATTAGCAATTGGATTAATTCATGGTGCGCAGGATGCAGGCAAAGATGTACCCGAGGATATCGAAGTGATCAGCTTTGAAAATTCAAAATTAGCCCGCATGGTTCGCCCACAGCTTACAAGTGTCGCATTACCACTGTACGATATCGGAGCTGTCGCAATGCGCCTGCTGACAAAATTGATGAACAAAGAGCCTGTTGAGGACGAAGCGGTTATTTTACCGCATCGTATTGAACATCGACAATCTGTCAAAAGTAAATAACAGTATTTAACACGTAAATCTGAAAATGGATTTGCGTGTTTTTTTATAGAAGTAATAGAAAGGTGAAAGCGATGGATATAACGCCAAGAATGACTGATAGAGGACTAAGGTAAAAAATAAAAAGCCTCACGATTGTCATGAGGCATAGTGTTAAACGTGTTTTTCATTGCGAATAATATGAAGCGCTTTGGTTAACATTTGCGCGTTTTTTTCTTCAATCTCAGCCTTTCGAGGGATGGGCTCATACAATGGATTTGGATCTTCCCAAGTTGGGATAAAAGGTACTGGTGCTTCAGGTTGCCAACGATCTAACCATGCTTGAGGTAGAGGCCCTGTCGGTAATTGCTGATTTGTCATTTCAAGCCATAGCATAGACCATGCACGAGGCACAACACGCCAAATATCGTAGCCACCACCGCCAACGGCAATCCATTTCCCCCCACAATATTCATGTGCTAATTTATGCGCAAGCTTTGGGATTTCTCTATAAATGTTCATTGTTCCATATAAATGTGTTAATGGATCAAAGTAATGTGCATCTGCGCCGTTTTGCGTTAGTACAACATCCGGCTTGAAAAATTCAAAGACTTCTCGCATAGCCTGTTCATATATTTCTAGGAAACTCTCATCTTCTGTAAAAGCATCAATTGGGAAATTAAAAGAAGTGCCGTAGCCCTGTCCATTTCCGCGTTCCGTAATATTACCAGTTCCGGGGAAAAGATAGCGTCCTGTTTCATGAATAGACAATGTACAAACATCTGGATCTTCATAAAAACTCCATTGCACTCCATCTCCATGATGGGCATCGGTATCTACATAAAGTACACGAGCATTGTATTTTTCCTGCAAATAGCGAATAGCTACTGTACTATCGTTATAAATACAAAAACCTGATGCACGGCCACGGAAGCCGTGATGTAGCCCACCTCCTAAATTGAGGGCGTGCTCGGCTTTTCCTTCCATAACATAATCGACAGCTGTTAACGTTCCACCAACAAGCTGTGCACTTGCTTCGTGCATATTTTCAAAAATGGGTGTATCTTCGGTGCCTATGCCGTAGCTTTCACATTGTGCCTCTGAAAGCTCACCATGCCCTGCTTTTTTAACGATATCAATATATTTTGGGTCATGTGCAAGTAAAAGCTCCTCCTCTGTTGCGACACGAGCCGGAACAATATCCAAATCATCAAGAGCATCAATATTCTTTAATAAATCCATTGTAAGCGTCAAGCGTTTATGATTGAAAGGATGGGTATCTGAAAATTTATATCCGAGTTGCTCTGGCGAGTACACAAATACTGCTTTTTTCATTGTAATGAAACACCGGGTAAATTAGGCCATAATACATCAAAGCCCTCTTTACGAAGTTCTTCAATCATTGCTAGTGGATTCAGAGTTTTTACTCGGATACTTAAAATTTTGTTTTGCGTATTTTCAGAGTCAGGATAAACTAAGACGCTTTGGACATTTGCATGATGTTCGTGGAAAATTTTAGTAATCTCGAATAATATTCCTGGCGTATAGGATACACGAATTTCGATTTTTGAGCCAGGTTCAGTGGCACCAGTTAACTCTATGTACGTATAGAGTAAATCTGTGGTAGTTACAATCCCAACTAATTTCCCTCCAGAGACAATCGGTAAACAGCCTACTCTAGATTCATAAAAAGTAAGAGCTACTTCTTCCACGAAATCAAGTGGATGACCGACAAGTGGATTTTTAACCATAATCTCTTCTACTTTTGCATTAAAAACTGGAGAATTAGGCTCATCCCGTAACGAGGAAGGCAAAGCCTCTTTTATATCTCTTTCAGTGATTACCCCAAGAACATGATACTCCTCATCTACAACTGGTAAATGACGTACTTTTTTCTCACGCATTAACTTCAGCGCTTCAACCACTGTATTTGTCGGAGCCAGCGTGTAGGGCTCATCATTCATAATTTCTTCTACGATCATATACTCATCCCCTTTGTGTTGGTTTTAATACATGAAGCGATTTCTAAAGCGAAGTCTATCAAATCTTTCCATAGTCTCAGGAGGCACGCGTTTTCCTTCACGTGCCATCAGGCAGTTAGCAGGATGTGATGTAATTTCAGGATCATCTGTAGCAAAATATTCGAAGTTGGCAGACCCCATCATTTTCTCCATCATTTTGCGATAATCCCAAACATTTAAACCAGTCCCTTTCAAATCCCAATGCCAATAATATTCGGTAGTGATAACAAGATAGTCTTCCATTTCATCTCCCATAAAAGACACAGCTAGTAGTGCCTTACCAGCACCTGTACCCCGATAGTCTGGAATGACTTCAATAGCACCTAGCTCAATCATGTTATCAATTCGATCTTCCGCCCATCGTTCGAGTGGATCGGGATAAAGATAAGTGACGTAGCCTACAATAATGTTTTCATTTCGAATAATAATAATTCGTCCTTCAGGAAGTCCTGCAATTTCTATAATGGCTTGCTGTTGTTGCTTTGGAGGTCTAAAAGCAACCAAGCCTTCGTGGAATGAATATGTAGCTAATTTTTCTGGAGGAACAGGTCCTTCCACATACACAGTACCATGCTTAGTTTCCTTTGTAACAGAAAAAAAAGTTTTTTTATGTTCCATAATTACACCACCTGAGTTTAATAATTCCATTATAGCTGATTTCCTGCGGAAAAACGCTATCTTTTGCAAAATATACCTGCGTTTTTGGAAAAGTAAAAATATTGAGACATTTATGGTGAATTCGTGTAAAATATATTTATACTGCACCTGTTATTTAACAGATGAATGTAGAGTGAATAAGAATTCAATAATTTTACACTATCTGAACTGTTATATAACAAGTGCTACATAACGTAGTTGTCTTTGGAGAAGGTAGCGGATTTTGAAGGGGAAACTAATGAAATTACGACGACGATTTGAAATTTGCTTACTAATGTACTAAGGCGATAGCAAAGAGAGGGGTAGTTTCATGGGGATGAAAATGTTGGAGAAGTTGAATGCTTTACCGGGGCAATATAATTTGCCTGATTATGAGAAAGCTGCGGCAACACATGATTGGGCAGAGACGGAAAAGGAATTTAGTTGGTATGAAACAGGGCTTGTGAATATGGCATATGAGGTAATTGATCGTCATACAGAAACGCATCGAAAAAACAAAGTTGCACTTTATTTTAATGATGGAAAGCGTAAAGAGGCTTATTCTTTCAATGAAATGAAAAAGCTGACGAATAAAGCCGCAAATGTTTTTAAGGCAGCAACAAATTTAGAAAAAGGTGATCGATTATTTATTTTCATGCCGCGTTCACCTGAGCTTTATTTTTCTTTATTGGGTGCATTGAAAATGGGTGTTATTGTAGGCCCGTTATTTGAGGCATTTATGGAAGGTGCTGTTTATGACAGACTTGCAGATAGTGAAGCTAAAGTATTAGTGACAACACCTGAGTTGCTTGAACGTGTACCTTTAGCAAAGCTACCGCATTTGCAGCACGTCTTTTTAGTGGGATCAGATATAGAGGAAACACCACAAATTTTAGATTTTAATAGATGCTTGAAAGAAGCATCTTCTCAATTTGATATTGAATGGGTGGACAGAGAGGATGGTATGATTCTTCATTATACTTCTGGGTCAACTGGAGCACCAAAGGGCGTATTGCATGTTCATAATGCAATGCTTCAACAATATCAATCAACAAAATGGGTATTAGATTTGAGTGAAGACGATATTTACTGGTGTACGGCCGATCCAGGATGGATAACAGGCACAGCATATGGAATTTTTGGTCCATGGTTAAATGGTGTCACAATGCTAATTGTTGGCGGGAGATTTTCACCACAAGCTTGGTACCAAGCAATTGAGGACTATAGTGTAACAGTATGGTATAGTGCACCAACTGCTTTCAGAATGTTAATGGGTGCTGGTAGTGGTATGCTTGAGAATTATGATCTATCTTCGTTACGTCACATTTTATCTGTCGGTGAACCGTTAAATCCTGAGGTAATTCGTTGGGGGATTGATGAGCTTGGACACCGTATTCATGATACATGGTGGATGACAGAAACAGGTGCCCATATGATTTGTAACTATCCTTCTATGGATATTAAGCCAGGATCAATGGGAAAACCATTACCAGGTATTCATGCAACGATTGTTGATGATGCAGGCAATGAAGTACCACCTTTTACAATGGGAAATTTAGCAGTTCGACGTGGTTGGCCTGCAATGATGAGTCAAATTTGGGGAAATCCAGAGCGTTATGAATCTTATTTCTTAAAAGGTGAATGGTATGTGTCTGGGGACTCTGCCTATATGGATGATGATGGTTACTTTTGGTTCCAAGGGCGTGTAGATGATGTTATTATGACGGCTGGTGAGCGGGTAGGTCCTTTCGAGGTAGAAAGTAAGCTACTCGAGCATCCTGATATAGTCGAGGCAGGGGTGATCGGAAAGCCGGATCCTGTACGAGGTGAAATTATTAAAGCCTTTGTATCATTACGTGAGGGTGTTGAACCGTCAGATGCATTGGTTGAGGATATTCGTAATTTTGTTAAGAAGGGCTTGTCTGCACACGCAGCACCACGTGAAATCGAATTTAAGGATAAGCTACCAAAAACACGTAGTGGAAAGATTATGCGTCGTGTGTTAAAGGCGTGGGAGTTAAATTTACCAACTGGGGATTTATCAACGATGGAAGATTGATTTATAGCATAAGAAGCAGGAATTTATTCGGTCGACGAAAAATTCCTGCTTTCTTTATTAAAGGCCGTTTTCTAAACTATTAAAACATAAAGACAGATTAAAGCTACAAAATATTTATTTGTTACTTTAGGAACCTGTCTTTCTGCTCTAATCTTAGGAGGCATCCTTGTTGATCAAGCTTTCACTCTTGAACCTTTAGCAATTTCTATTGTGTATGGAATTGGTGTTCTTCTAATTCTAAGAGAACTTAAAGTCAGTCTTGTTTAATCATCTATTATTAGGTGATTTTTTTTTAGAAGAAACCTATATCTACTACACCGTTTCTTTCGAATACGCTGGAAACTCAACTTCCGCGAATTCAAAGTACCTCTTCATATACGTGAATCCAGCGTTGCAAATAGAGTCTTTGCGGTACCTCGTAAATATAGCCTCTTGCCATTTTTTCATTCAATCCAGCAGCTTTTTTTGTCGGTCGGAACGGAAATCAACCCCACGTATGGTGATCTTCAGCAAAGATTTAGAAAAGTTTAAATATAAATAAAAATTCAGTTGACTTAATAAATATGCAGACGTATACTAATTTTAACTTATTTCAGAGGTGAGTGCATTGAAAGTAGGAATTGTTGGTGCAACCGGATATGGTGGATTAGAGCTTATTCGATTTTTACATAATCATAAAGCGGTGGAGCGGATTGATTTATTCACATCCTCAGAAGAAGGTATAATTTTTTCTTCTAAGTTTGGTCATCTCGTTAATATTGCCGATATACCATTACAAAAAATTGATTATGGGGCTTTAGAAAAATTTGATGTTGTTTTTACAAGTACGCCTTCAGGAGTGACAAGTGAACTATTACCTCCATTGGTAGGGAAAGGGCCTAAATTAATAGATTTATCTGGTGACTTCCGTTTACAAGATCCTTCGAGTTATGAAGAATGGTACGGTAAAAAAGCGGCACCGTTAGAATTTATTCAACAAAGTGTATATGGTTTAACTGAATGGAATGCAGAAAATATTCTACATGCTCCTCTTATCGCAAATCCAGGGTGCTATCCAACAGCTGTTTTACTTTCGTTGTTACCATTACTAAAAGAACGATTAATTGATGCGAGCTTTTTAGTGATTGATGCGAAAAGTGGGATTTCAGGGGCTGGAAATAAACCATCGCAAAATACGCATTTTAGTGAGTCTAATGAAAGCTTTTCAATCTATAAAACGAATACACATCAGCATATACCAGAAATCGAGCAGGCCATTTCATTGTTCGCGGGGGTTGATACAACCATTTCTTTTAATACCCATTTAGTACCAATGACTAGAGGGATTTTATCTACCACATATGCGTCTGTTATGTCTGGTGTTACAGAGCAGCAGCTAGTAGCTTGTTTACAGAATGCCTATGAAAAGCATCCATTTGTACGGATTGTTACAGATGTAAATAGCCTAGGAACAAACCGCGTTAAAGGTTCGAACTATTGCGACATTTTAGTGAAAGTTGATAGCCGTACGAATCGTGCCACAATTGTTGGCGTCATCGATAATTTAGTTAAAGGGGCTGCAGGGCAAGCCATTCAAAATATGAACGTTCAATTTGATTTACCACAAACGACAGGATTAGATATCGTTCCGTTCTTTATTTAAGCAGAGAGTCAGCTAATCTTATATGCCAAGGAAAATTGAATAACTAAGGAGGAAAGATTTTATGACATTAATAGCATCCGCAAGTATTATGAAAAAATTATCAAGTAAAAATATTGTTTCACCAAAGGGCTTTAAAGCTGCAGGCTTACATTGTGGTTTAAAGCATAAGAAAAAAGATTTAGCTGTGTTAGTCAGTGAAGTACCCGCAAGTGTAGCAGGTGTCTTTACAACGAACGCTGTGCAGGCAGCACCATTAAAAGTAACGAAAGAAGTTGTGTACACTACGAAGAAAATGCAGGCGATGATTGTCAACTCCGGAAATGCTAATGCATGTACAGGGAAGCAAGGGGCGAAGGATGCACAAACAATGCAGGTCCTTATGGCAGAAAAGCTTGGTATTGAGGCAAATTTAGTAGGTGTTTGCTCAACGGGTGTTATCGGTGAAATTATGAATATGGAGCCGGTAGAAAATGGGATTAATCAGTTAGAGCCAAAGGATAATTTAGAAAGTGCTATTGATTTTGCTCAAGCTATTATGACAACAGATACGGTTATGAAAAACACAAGTTACAGTACTACTGTGGATGGCAAAGAGGTTATTATCGCTGGTGTTGCAAAAGGTTCAGGTATGATTGAACCAAATATGGCAACGATGCTTGGTTTTATTACAACGGATGCAAATGTTGAATCAGATGTCCTACAAGCTACATTATCTGATATAACAAATATGACTTTTAATGCAATTACAGTGGATGGAGATACTTCTACGAATGACACAGTAGTTGTTATGGCAAACGGCTTAGCTGGAAATGTAGCTTTAACTCCTGACCATCCAAATTGGCAAAACTTCTACTATACTTTAAAAACAGTGGCTGAAGACTTAGCGAAAATGATTGCCAAAGATGGTGAGGGTGCAACGAAGCTGATTGAGGTTGAAGTTGAAGGGGCATTATCGGATGAAGAAGGACGCAAAATTGCTAAAACAGTAGTTGGTTCACCGCTTGTGAAAACGGCAGTATTTGGCTGTGATGCAAACTGGGGACGTATTATTGCCGCTGTGGGCTATAGTGGCGCAACAGTAGATCCAGAAAAAATTACGATCCAAATTGGCGGTGTAACTATGGTTGAGAACGGTGAGCCAGTTCCATTTTCGGAGGATGGGTTAATTCAAATTTTAAAAATGCATGAAGTGAAAATCTATGTGTCACTTGGTGTTGGAGAAGGCAAGGGGCATGCTTGGGGATGTGATCTAACTTATGACTACGTTCAAATCAATGCCTCATACCGCTCGTAAACGAATGGTAATTAAGCTTGGTGGAAGTACGCTAGAGGGCTTAAATGATTCGTTTTTTGAGAATTTTAAAAAACTCCAAGAAAGCGGTATAGAGCTAATCATTACCCATGGTGGTGGCCCAGCTATTAACCGTGAACTTGCGGTGCGCGGGATAGAATCACATGCTTTAAACGGTATTCGTGTCACAAGCGAAGCAGCAATTGATATCGTACAATCAACGCTAATAGGAAAGGTCAATCCTGCGCTTGTTCATGAATTAACAACAGCTGGTATTGCTGCAATTGGATTAAACGGCTTCGATGGTCAGTTAATTATAGCGGATTATCTAGATAAAGATGTATACGGTTTTGTTGGTGAAGTGAAAACCGTCAATACATCTTTGCTAGAAGCAATAATTAGTGCGGGGGTTGTACCGGTTATTGCTTGTGTTGGATCGGATGAACATGGTCAGGCATTAAATATTAATGGAGATACGGTAGCGAGTGAAATTGCACTAGCTATAGATGCGGATAGCTTAATACTTGTAACGGATGTAAGTGGTATTCGAATTAACGAAGAATATCAATTGAAAGCAACACCTTCCTTTATCAATCAATGGATTGAGGAGGGGCATATTTATGGTGGGATGATACCAAAAGTTCAAGGAGCTCTCGAATGCTTAAGTGCAGGTATTCCATCAGTACAAATCGTTGGGGAATCCTTAGTAGGCACGACGATTTTATCTGAGGGATGAAGAAACCAAAATGATAAAGGTTCACTTCATTCTCCCTCAGTAAAAGTCATTCTGCTTTATAGATAAGAGTGACCGTTCTAATGGCATAGAAGTAGCAATATAGTTGTTTAGAAGAAGATTTAAGGTTGACATTGAGGAGTTGATAAAATGAGTGCTTTATTTGGCAACTATGGCAAACGCCGCGCCCAAATTGTCAAAGGGCAAGGAACTGTTGTAGAAGATTCGACTGGGAAAAAATATTTAGATTTTACAAGTGGAATCGCTGTAGTGAGTCTTGGTCATGCACATCTGGCAGTCGTGAAGGCAATTCAAGATCAAAGTCAAAAGCTTTGGCATATTTCTAATTTATTTGATATTCCCGGTCAGGAGAAGGTTGCGCAAAAATTAATAGCAAATACACATTTTTCTCATGCATTTTTCTGTAATAGTGGGGCGGAAGCAAATGAAGCGGCCATCAAACTTGCACGTAAGCATACAGGGAAAAATCATATTATTACTTTTGAAAAATCCTTTCATGGGCGAACTTTCGGAGCGATGTCCGCAACAGGTCAGGGCAAGGTACATAATGGCTTCGGACCGCTTGTTGAAAAATTTACGATTCTTCCTTTTAATGATGTGGCAGCACTTGAAGCAACGATTGATGATTCTGTCGCAGCAATTATGCTGGAAATGATTCAAGGTGAGGGCGGTGTTAACAGTGTATCACCAGAATTCGCAGCAGCAATCGCTAAAGCCTGTGATGACAAAGGAATATTACTAATTATCGATGAAGTTCAAACAGGTATTGGACGGACAGGAACAAGATATGCTTATGAGCAAACGATTTTAAAGCCAAATATCGTGACATTGGCAAAGGGGCTAGGTGGTGGATTCCCAGTTGGTGGGATGCTTGGAACAGCTGAGCTATATGATACATTTAGTCCTGGCACACATGGTACAACATTCGGTGGGAATCCACTTGCGATGAGTGTTGCTGAAACCGTACTTGATCATGTTTTTGAACCTACTTTTTTACAAAATGTACAAGAGCTATCCTCCTATTTTGTTAAGCAGTTGAAAGAAAATCTACCTTCTAAGTATACGGTACAGGGTCAGGGTTTACTTCTTGGCATTGACTGTGGTGATACTGAGGTAGCTTCGTATATAGCGGCGGCAGAGGAAAACGGCTTATTATTAGTTGGAGCAGGACCAAACGTTATTCGTCTACTACCTCCATTAACCGTATCAAAAGCAGAAATCGATGAAGCAGTTGCGATTTTAAAAACGATACTGTTGTAGTATCAGGTCAAATTAAATACGATAAAAAATGAATCTGCTAGACTTTCTTTTGTGAGAAGTCTAGCAGATTTTTATACTTATCATCGGAAGTTTGGGCTGACATTTTGTTAAAACATATGCCATATGAAAGGTTGATTGGAGTGGAGGCTCGGCGACTCGGGATTAGCAATAGAGGAACGAAGGCTAAAACCATCACGTCCTGTGATAACGCCTTCGTGACCAACAACGTGTTGGCCCGAGACCCTGGAGCGAGCACTAGGGGAACGAAGGCTAAGAACATCACATCCTGTGATAACGCCTTCGTAACCAACATCCTGCTGCTGCCGCTACGTTAGCACTACGCTTTCGCGCAAAAAACATCTGTTGGCCCAAGCGGCTCATCGGACGCCCCCAGGAAGCTTTGCTCTGTGCGACAGCGAGCCGGAACGGAAATCAACTCTACGTTATGGTGATAAGTTTTTTATTTAGTGAAATCCGATTGTAGCTCTTTTACTAATGTTTTCACAAGAGTAGGGAGCCATTCGTGGAGTTGACTAAATGTAAAGCCTGCAGCTTCTGCTTTTGTAGTTGTCATATACCAATCTGCTGGAACCCCGTATGGTGACTGCGACATTTCATCGCCACCTACCAGAGAAATTTTTGCATGCTTTCCGGTTGTTTCTTCAATAATTCCTAGTAAATCCTTTAACGAAATTGCGCCTGTAGCTGTTGCATTATAAGGTCCTTCAATTGGTGTAATGCCAGCAAAATATAAAAATGCAGCTGCTTCGTCATCCGTAATATAGCTCATCTTTGCTTCAATATTTGGTAAAGAAATAGGCTGTTCCTGTAAAATTCGTTCAATATGAAAATGTAAACGGCGTGTATAGTCGTTCTCACCCATAACAATCGGGAAACGTACAGCGACGACAGGGAATGTGGCCTCTTTGAAAAGTACCGCCTCTGCTTGTCGCTTACCCTCACCATATGAAAAATCTTCACGGTTCCCCTTCCGAACTTCATAATCAAATGGATTAAAATCTCCTTCAGTTTTGACAACGCCGTCTATTTCGTATGTGGATAAAGTAGATGTAAAAACGAGCTTTTTCGTTTTACCTTCTAAAATGTTACATATATTATGAGCTTCGTTAGGAGAATAGCAAATATTATCATAGACAATATCCCATGTTGTACCTGATAGTACCTGTGACAACGAATCGGCATCATCTCGATTAGCAATTAGCTGCTTTACCTTTGTACCAAAAGGATTTCCGCTTTTTCCGCGTGTTAAAATAGTTACACTATGACCATTTTGAAGACAAAGTTCAACAAGCTTTTTACCAAAAAAACGAGTGCCTCCTAAAACTAAAATGTTCAATTATTTCCACCCCTTCAAATTAGTAGTCTTCTTTATAATGACAAAAAAACAGGCATACTACAATTCAAAAATAATTGTAGTATGCCTGTCTATTATTGTGAAGGTGGATCAGTCGTCGGTGGAGTTGTATTTCCGTTGTCTCCTCCATTAGAGCCATTCCCGGTGTTTCCGGAACCGTTTCCGTTATTCGAGCCATTTTCGTTATTACCGGAACCACTGCCGTTATTTGAGCCGTTTCCGTTATTACCGGAACCACTTCCGTTATTCGAACCGTTTCCGTTATTACCAGAACCGTTTCCGTTATTTGAGCCATTATCGGAACCATTCCCGTTATTCGAGCCGTTCCCGTTACTACCACTAGATCCATTGCCGTTTTCCGAACCGTTTCCATTATTGTTCGAGTCATTGCCATTAGTAGGTGGAGTAGTTGGTGGAACTTTTTCTTGATCGTCTTTTTCGGGTTGTTTTTCACTCGCACTACCACCAGATGAAACGACATTGGATTGCGACGAAGCTAAACCTGTAATATCTACAGCGACAACAACATAGGCTTGACCACTTGCTACAGTCATACTTTGCGATGATTCAAGCACAGATCCGACAAGAGTTTTACCACCGTTTGTTACATTATATATTCGATAACCGACTACGTCATTTGAAGATCCTGTCCAAGATAATGTATTACCATTAATTGAAGCAGTTACTGCTGCTGGCGCATTGCTATCGGCTGGGAAATCAACAGCTGCTACCGATGAATTCGATAATGACGAATTTTTTGGTAATAGGCTGGCTGGGTTACCGCCAAGTCTGCCTAACATTCGATTAATAAATGCTTGATTAATACCTGCACCACCTGGTTTTACAAATTCTGGCGGTGTGTTAGAGAGTGCATTATACGTTTTACCTTTAATCGTAACAACCCTTGAAGAAGCTAGGCTATCATCAGGTCGAGAAGGTAAAAATACTTTCGCGTTAAACAAATCAGAGCGTACTAGACCAGCATTAGTACATGCTGCTGAAGGCGCTAAACCAGAAATACCACAGAATGATGCAGTGACAACGTTTTTCGGTTGCGTAAATCTAGTTTTAGGGGCGATTAATTGTGGATCGACATCATACACAGAATTCATTAATGTTCCCCAAAGCTTGTTAATTCGCACACTAGGCTGCTGATACGTATTATTAAATGTATACAGAGATTGGTTGTTATCATAACCCATCCATACACCAAGAGAAACATTCGGGTTATAGCCAACTAGCCATACGTCTTTATAATTTTGTGAAGTACCTGTTTTAGCTGCAAAGTCAGCTGAGAATTTCAGTGAATTTTTTGCAACTGTACCTGTTCCTTTAGTTAACACATCGCGTAACATATCTGTAACGATATAAGAAGTTTCAGGACTAAACACTTGTTCAGGTTTAACTTCGTGTTTATATATGATATTTCCATGTTGGTCTTCAATTCTATCAATCATATAAGAGTCAATAAATTGTCCGCCGTTTGCGAAGGTTGCATAGGCATTAGTGTTCTCTTCAACAGTAATACCATCTTTTACTCCACCAATCCCAGCTGCAATGTTTGTAAAGTCATCAGGCTGTAAAGTTGAGATTCCCATTTTTACTAAATAATCGGCAGGACGTCTGTTAAGGATATCATAATAAAGACGTAAAGCAGATAAGTTTTGTGAATCAGCTAATGCCTCACGTGCAGGTATAAGTCCTCGTTCATCATTAGAAATATAGTTGCTTGGACTCCAACTGCCGATAGAGAATTTTACGTCGACTAATGGGCTACCTGCACCGATTACACCGTATTCTATTGCAGGTGCATATACGAGTAAAGGCTTCATTGTTGAGCCATTTGAGCGTTTTGCCTGTGTAGCATAGTTATAACTTTTCAATTCAAAATCACGACCACCGACAAAGCTTAAAATACGTCCAGTATTATTTTCAATTAAAATACTACCAACCTGAACAGGCATTTCAACATCAATTTCTTCTCCTGTTACAGGATCTTTGTCTTTAACGGTGTAAGTATGACCGTAATTTTGGAAGTTTTTCGCTGCTTTTTGCATCGAATCGTACATATCCTTATTAATAGTTGAATAGATACGGTAACCTTTTGAGCGGACGTCACGATCTGCTAGGATCGTATACTTATCTTTTAATTTTTTCTCATTTTTTAAGCGTTCTGGATCAATACCATCTTCTTCTGCTAGTTTTTCTGCAATAATGTCTTTTGCTCGACTTTCAAGCTCATACGTGAGCCATGGGTAGCGATCTTCTGCGCGCATCTCTGGTGAACGGAAGTCAGCAGTGATATCGTATGCGAGTGCTTCTTTATATTGAGCTTCGTTAATATAACCTGCATCTTTCATACGATAAAGTACAGTTTTCATACGATCAATACCCGGTTGAAGAGCTTCTTTACTTTTGAGTACACCTGTATTTGTGAAAGGTGTGTAAGCAAAAGGTGATTGAGGAATACCGGCTATATACGCTGCTTGAGGAAGCGATAAATCTTTTGCTTTTACATTGAAAATACCTTCAGCAGCTGTTTCAACTCCTGCAATGTTTCGACCGGAAGAGTTACGACCATAAGGAATTATGTTTAAATAGGCCTCTAAAATTTCTTCCTTTTTCATAAAGTGCTCTAAACGCATAGCAAGTAAAATTTCTTTTGCTTTTCGCTCATAAGATACTTCGTTAGTTAATACTTGGTTTTTTATAAGTTGCTGTGTTAGTGTAGAACCACCAGTTTGAGTGGAAGAGTTTGTTACGTCTTGAAGTAGCCCACGGATGACGGCCTTCGGAACTATTCCGTTATGTTCACGGAAATATTCGTCCTCTGTCGCTAATACTGCATTAACAACATCAGGTGAGACATCGTTTAATGTTGTTACTCGGCGGTCTAAATCTGTACGTAATTTTCCGATATAAATATCGTTGGCAAAATAAATTTCACTTGTTGAATCGTAGTTGAAAATTTCTTTTCGTAATTCTTCCTTTGAGCGTAGTGGCTCTTCTTTTACAAGTGAAGCAAAATAGCCAGCGCCAACTGAACCGGCAAATACAGTGCCTACCAATGCAAAGACTAAAAATAGTAAAAATAAGTTCCAGGTAACACTCCCTGAAATGCGTAATTTCTTCATCCATTTTTGTTGAATTAACTCATCGATCTTTGCATTGATTTTCTCAATCCAATCTTTCAATGTATCGACCCCCTAAAATCTTGTCTATTATAGCACATATTGTTTTAGGTCGAACATAGTTATTGACAATGAAAAAGAATCGTATAGAATAATGCTTATAGTTTTCTAGTGATGAAGAGCTTGCAGTAGTGTCTATATTCCCTGTTTAGAGAGTCAGCGGTTGGTGAAAGCTGGTCATAATGTAGAGACGAATTACGTGCTTGGAGCTTAGACGTGCGCGCCTGCGATAAAGGCGGTTGAATGAAGAGGAAGATGGATGACATCTTCAAGCCGGGTGGTACCGCGTTAGTTATTAACGTCCCTGCATGCAATGTTTTTGCGTGTAGGGACTTTTTTGTTTTTAAAATAATTCTCCCTACACGAAATAATAAACACTTAGGAGGAATAAAAATGACGAACGAATTATTACAAGACTTAGAATGGCGCGGATTGTTATACCAACAAACTGATGCTGAGGGTATGACAAAATTATTAGATGAACAGTCTGTATCTTTATACTGTGGTGTTGATCCAACTGCGGATTCTATGCATATTGGGCATATTGTGCCTCTTTTAACGCTACGTCGATTCCAAAAAGCGGGCCACCGTCCAATTTTGTTAGTTGGGGGTGCGACTGGTATGATTGGTGATCCATCTGGTCGCTCTGAAGAACGCCAATTACAAACAGTTGAGCAAATTGATAAAAATGTTCAAGGTATCCGTAGTCAATTAGAGCGTATTTTTGACTTTGCGGAAAATGGTAATGGTGCACAATTAGTGAATAACCGTGACTGGATCGGTAATATAAATACGATTGAGTTTTTACGTGATTATGGGAAATTAATTAACGTTAATTACATGTTAGCAAAAGATACGATTGCATCACGCCTTGATACAGGGATTTCATTTACTGAGTTTGCGTACACTTTAATTCAAGGTATTGATTACAATCATTTATACAACCATTACAACTGTCGTATTCAAGTAGGTGGCTCTGACCAATGGGGGAATATTACAACAGGTTTAGAAGTGATTCGTAAAACACATGAGCAAGAAACGAAAGCTTTTGGTATAACAATTCCTTTAGTAACGAAAGCAGACGGTACGAAATTTGGTAAAACAGCTGGTGGTGCAGTATGGTTAGATAGTAAGAAAACATCTCCTTACGAGTTCTACCAATTCTGGATTAATGCAGCGGATGCTGACGTTGTAAAATACTTAAAAATCTTCACATTCCTTTCTCGTGAAGAAATTGAAGCTTTAGCAGTATCTGTAGAAGAGGAACCACATTTACGTAAGGCACAAAAAACGTTAGCTGAAGAAATGACTCGCTTAATTCATGGTCAAGAAGCATTAGACCAAGCAATCCGTATTACTGCTGCTTTATTCTCTGGAGACTTAAAAGCACTTTCTGCTGATGAAATGAAAGATGCGTTTAAAGATGTTCCTTCTATTGAATTGACGAAAGAAGATAAAAACATCGTGGATTTATTAGTAGAAGCGGGTATTTCACCTTCAAAACGTCAAGCTCGTGAAGACGTAACAAATGGTGCGATTAGCGTGAACGGTGAAAAGGTCACTGAATTAGAGTATGTAATCGGCGGCAAAGATCGTTTAGAAGATGCATTCAGTATTGTTCGTCGCGGCAAGAAAAAATACCATATGGTGAAGTTTGTTTAATTTCTTTCAGCATGCATCCCCCACCTCAATAGGGGGAAATGAATGCAGTTTTAAGTCACTTTTCAGCGGGTGTCCAAACATCTGCTAAAATAGAGGAACTCAGTCTAAGAACGCCACGTCCTGTGGCAATTTATCTGTGCGAAAGCGAAGCGACAGCAACACACGACTGAGTGACCAACTTCGTGTTGCTGACGCTACGTTGCACTGCGCTTTCGCACAAAAAACATCTGTTGGCCTAAAGCCTCCGGCGGATGTCACGGAATCGGAATGGAGTTCTTAAAGGATGTTAGCCTAAAACCATCGCATCCTTGCGATAACGGCTAACTGACCTGCATCCAGCAGGCCTAAGCACAAAGCCGATTCCGGACGCAATTATGCCGAGGCACAATTGATTCCAGACTTACACAAAGAAACATCCCCTCGAAATTTGAGGGGATGTTTCTTTGTGTTGATAAACGACTATCAATGAAATTAAGGTGCAAATAAAGTAGGGCTCTTCTGAAAAACGAGGGGTTGATTTCCGTTCCGACTGGGCGCTTTTATCGCTGCCGCTTCGCTTTCGCGCAGAAAACATTTGTTGCTGTCGCTTCGCTTTCGCACAGAGCAAAGCTTCCTGGGGGCGTCCGATGAGCCGCTTCGCTTCGCTGCAGGGTCTCGGGCCAACACGATGTTGGTCACGAAGGCGTTATCACAGGACGTGATGGTTTTAGCCTTCGTTCCTCTATATCGCTGATCCCCAAGGAGTCGCCCAGTCTCCACTACAATCAACCAATTCACATAGCATGTATCTTCTGGCATGTCATAGTTATAAGACGAAACTCCAGCAATGTTTTACCTGTGCGAAAGCGAGTAGATGGAACGAAAATCACTCTCATTTAAAAGCGCAACAATATTAAAGGACTTCGTTGACCATATCTTTTAGCAATCTAAAAAACTAGGAAGCTTTACGTTCTTATATTCTTCTGGGTGAAGCATATTCGCAAGCTTTAATGCACCCTCTATGAGGCGTGGTGATGGGCGACAATAAAGCCATTCCTCCATTACGTGAAGCTGTTTCATTTTAACGGCTTGTAGCTCCTGCGCATGTGCACGTTTTAATAAATTTGCTGGTTGAATACGCTCAAAGGCCACTCCTACCCAAGCCATCATAATATAGTCTGGGTTGCGCCTCACTACATCAGCCCAATCAGTTTGCACGCTTGCTAGTTCTACATCTTGAAACAGATTTTGCCCACCAGCAATGGTACTAATTTCGGTTAGCCAATTTATTTTACCTGGCGTAAAGATAGGGTTTGGCCACCACTCCCAATAGAGGGTAGGCTTTTTAGGAATTGTCTGAGCAACTGTGCGAAGACGATCAATACAAAGTAAATATTCCTCGGAAATTTCTTTTGCACGCCCTTCAACACCACAGGCTTTACCTAAAGTATGGAGATCTTGTGCGATTTCCTCTAAAGAATTAGCATTAAAAACAATATGGGGAATATTTCTAGCCTGCAAAGCTTCAATATTTTTTTCCATGCCAGGGACACTTAAGGATGCGAGTACAAGATCAGGCTGCAACGCCTCTAATGCATCCATATCAATTGATAAATCTGGGCCAAGCTGAGGTAAGTCTTTTACTGTTAATGGCCAATCCGAAAAATCATCGACACCAACAAGCTGATCAGTCAGGCCTAAATAAGCAACAAGCTCGGTATTACTAGGACATATTGAGATTAAACGCATCTTCTTAACTCCAATTCTTTTTAAGAAAAGTATAGCGAGTGTTGGAATCACATACAATGACAGAATGTTTTCCTCAATAAAAAAAGGCATGCCAAGAGACATGCCTTCTGATTACTTATTAAGAAAGTGCGATAGCTTCGAGTGATTCTTCTTCTTTCACTACAGGGCCCATCGCATTTGTAATAATTTGTTTAATGTCTTCTAACGTTGCTTTACGTGGGTTTGTTGCAGCACATACATCTAACATTGCATTTTTCGCTAAGATTTCAATATCCTCATCCTTCGCACCTAATTCGCGGAAGCCACTTGGAATGTTTAAATCTTTAGAAAGATTTTCAATTGCTACAATTGCTTTCTCAGCAGCATCACGTTTACTTAATGCTTCAACGTTTTCACCTAACAATTCAGCGATTTTTGCAAAACGCTCAGTACGTGCTGTTAAGTTAAAGCGGCAAACATGAGGTAATAAAATAGCATTACATACACCATGTGGTAAATTATAGAAGCCACCAAGTTGGTGAGCAATTGCATGAACATAGCCAAGTGAAGCATTATTAAACGCCATACCTGCTAAGAATTGTGCGTATACCATTTGCTCACGTGCTTCTAAATCTGCACCGTTTGCATAGGCACGCGGTAAATATTCAGGAACTAGCTGAAGTACCTTTTCAGCGCAAGCGTCAGTAATTGGTGTTGCGTTTGTCGATACAAATGATTCGATTGCATGTGTTAATGCATCTAAACCAGTTGCCGCTGTTAGAGCAGGAGGTAAGCCAATCATTAGCTCTGGGTCATTAATTGATAGTAGTGGAGTAACATGTTTGTCCACAATGGCCATCTTCACTTTACGAGCTGTATCAGTGATAATCGTGAAGCGAGTCATTTCACTTGCTGTACCAGCAGTTGTGTTAATAGCGATTAATGGCACCAAAGGGTTTTGTGATTTGTCAACGCCTTCGTAATCATGAATGCGTCCACCATTCGAAGCAATAAGTCCGATACCTTTCGCTGCATCGTGTGCGCTACCTCCTCCAAGAGAAACAATCGAATCACAGTTTTCAGCATGATACACTGTAATTCCATCTTCAATGTTTTGATCTGTTGGATTTGGTTCTGCTTTCGGGAAAATTGCTACATCAATTCCAGCAGCTATAATGATGTTAGCAATTTGTTCAGAGAGACCTAATTTGTGTAAGCCCTCATCTGTTACGATTAATGTCTTTTTCACTTCTAAATCATTTAAGCGTTTACCAACTTCTTGAATTGCTCCTGGTCCAAATAAGTTTGTTTTCGGCATAACAAATTGCTTTAGAACGTCTGACATATTTCCAACCCCTTTAAAAAAATTGTTATTGCTTGAATGATGGCGAACCACCTTTCGAAATTCATATTATTCTATTATTTGTAAAAGTTCAACTCGTATTTTTATTAAAATTGTTAATTTTAATTGTGTTATTATTTTACAAAAAAGTTAGCTTTGTTTTTTGTTTGAAGGAAGGTTGAATTAACTAGGAGTATTGATTTTAAAAAGGTTTTAAAATTGTTTTCCTATGAAAATAAAATATATTTTTTGGAAATGTGTTCTATTTTAAAGAAGTGTTGAATAGTAAATAACTGATAATTTGTTTTTAATATAGTAGTAGTGGTTAAATTGTTTTTTAATTGTGTAATTACTATTTTAAAGTACAAATAATAGTCGCAATTTACAGAAAATTTAAAATCAAACTCTCTTTCTTTTTGAAATGTCTAAGGAAAAGCATAAATGCGAGAAGAAAATAAAGAATGACTGTATATCCAAGTGTTGCGCATATATATAAAATTGCTTTTGAATCTGAATTTATAGGAGGAAAACCACTATGAGCATTAAAATGATATACGTCCTGTTCATAACCGGACCAAATAACTACTAACAAGAAGACTAATAAAAGGAGAGCTAGTAAAGCCTTTTTATGAAAAGTGATATGCAGTAGACTTTCTTTAAAAGTAAATGGACGCTTAATTTCCTCGCTTTGATTCTTTTTAAAGGGTACTAAGAAAAAAATCATGATGCCACTATAAATTAAAACCATCACAGTAAATTCAGAAACCCCCATTATTTCCTCTTAATTCCGTAATTTTCTATTTAGACTGTTATAAAGATAAAAGGTTCCTTTTTAATAGATATTTACAAACTGGAATGAAAACTTATTAAAGTTTTTATTTTTTGGGCACTTTTCAGGGATATTTGCAATTTTATTGAATAATATTTCAATGAAAATACTTTTAATAAAAGGATGGAGAGAATGTCGATTAGACATAAACAAAAAGAACAACGAAAGGCTTTAATTTTACAATCTGCATTAGATTTGTTTATTCGGAAGGGGTATGGTGAAACGAAAGTTGCTGATATAGCTAAAGCTGCTGATATGAGCATGGGGTTGCTTTTTCATTATTTTGACTCTAAGGAAAAGCTTTGTGAAGAGTTAATTCGCATAGGGTGTGAAAGACTTAAGATGGATTTTAATTTTATAAATGAATCGCCATTGGCAATTTTTACAGCGACTGCTGAGGATTTGTTTAACATGATCCGTACAAACCCGTCTGCTGCAAAAATGTTCGTGCTAATGGAGACTGCACAACATCTTGATTCCTTGTCGGAAGATTTAAAAGAAATGCTTATGGAAGCAGATAAATTAATAAAAAAGAGTGTTCCATTAATAGAGAAGGGGCAATTGCTAGGTGAGATTAAACAGGGAAATGCTGAAGCGCTTGCGGTAGCATTTTGGTGTTCTATTCAAGGAATCGCCCAATACATTGCACTGCATCCTGAAACTCCTTGTCCTAATACAAAGTGGGTTATTTCAATTCTTGAAAACAGGGAGGCGGATTGAAAATGAAAACTAAACGCAACTTACTAATCTTTATAGTTGTTATTTTGCTAAGTGGTTGGCTTGGTGTTTTTGTAGATCGTTTCATCCCTGAACAGCCTAAAGGTGACACGCTTGGAATGGGCATTTGGCTAGTATTTCCGCTGCTGACAACTATACTGCTACGTGTCTTTGCAGGAGATGGGTGGCGAGATATAGGCTTATTACCTAATTTGAAAGGCAACATAAAATGGTATATTGTCTCGCTCCTAGTCTATCCAGTCATCACGTCTATAGTTTTGTTATTAAGCTATATATTTGGATGGATGGATTTTTCGAATTTTAATTTAGATGTACTAGTTTCGGTTTTCGTAGGCGGTTTATTAATCCAATTTGTTAAAAACTTTTTTGAAGAATCTGTTTGGAGAGGTTATTTGACAAGTAAACTTTCATCGTTAAAAGTAAATGAATTTTGGTTGTATTTTATTGTTGGTGGCGTTTGGGGAGCATGGCATATTCCGTATTTTTTAGTGTTCCTATCAGAAAGTGATATCTTCAGTGTACTTCCTGTAAATAGGTGGCTATTTGCGTTAATAGGTATTGTGACAATGATTTGCTGGACAGTAATGTATACAGAAATTTATTTAATGACGAAAAGTATTTGGCCACTTGTCCTTATGCATATGACAGAAGATGCGCTTGTGAACCCACTTATTCTTGATGGATATATTAAAATTGCTCAGGGAAAAGAATTTCTTGTTTCTCCAACGGCAGGCATTATTACTACAATGCTTTACCTAATGGTAGGGTGTTTATTGCGAACTAAACGAAAGAAGTTGGAGAGAGAAATTGTATCGAAATCAACTACAACCGTTATTGTTAAGATTTGAACGTTATGGCGATGAATCAAAATCGCCTTGCACAATTATTATTGCTGCCGCTACGTTAGAACAAACTTTTTCGCTCAGTAGCTGTTGTAATGTTAAATAGAGAAATATTTCCAATTGGGTTTAATTTGAGTATTATTAAACTAGCGATGTAGAACAGTTTAATAAGAAAGGGAGATTACAGTGAGATATTGGGAGAGAGAATTACTTAATACATCACGTGGGACCTTTGAAATATTTATTAAGGGAGAAGGGAAACCACTTTGTATGACCCACCATTACTCTGTATTTAATCAGACAGGAGATTATTTTGCGGAGACATTTACAAAAACAAACAAAGTATTTTTAGTAAATTTAAGAGAGACAGGACATTCAGAAAAAGCAATAGAGCCTTATCAACTGAGTATGTTGGAATCGATATTCGATTTAGAAGCTATACGTGAAAAATTAGGATTTTTTAAATGGGGATTTGCAGGGCATTCAACTGGAGGTATGTTAGGAATAATTTACGGAATATATTTTTCAAATAGCCTAGATTTCAATGTAATTGTCGGAGCAGCTGCAAGAGAATATATGACATTTTCAAAAGATTGTATTTATAATCCTGAACACCCTAAATTCAACAGAATGCAAGAACTGATTGAAATCTTAAAAAGCCCAGATTTACCAACCGAAAAAAGAAATAAACTAAAAACTGAAAGGACAAAGCTATCTTTATTTGAGCCTGATAAATATGATGAACTTTTTTCTCTAAATAAAAGTAAGGAAATATCCGCAATTCGTTTGAACTTTTTTAGTAGAGAATTGCAAGTATATGATGTGTCGAAAAAGTTAGGATTTATAATAACACCAACTTTAATAATGTGTGGTAGATATGATGTACAGTGTCCAGTAATATATTCTATTGAAATGAATGATAAAATACCGAACTCAAAATTAGTTATTTTTGAAAGAAGTAACCATTATCCATTCTTGGAAGAATCAGAGCGATTTGTGGATGAATATAAGTTATTTATAAAGGAGCAACAATCATATTTAGCATCGTCGACAAAAAGCAAAAACCCTAGAAAACCTTGATATAAAAGGATTTCTAGGGTTTTCTAAACTACTCTTTGCAGAGTAATTTAATTAACGAGAGTAGAACTCTACGATGAATGCTTCGTTGATTTCAGCTGATAATTCAGAACGCTCTGGAAGGCGAGTGAATGTACCTTCTTTTTTGTCAGCATCAAATGTTAAGTAGTCAGGTACGAAGTTGTTTACTTCGATTGCTTCTGCTACTACAGCAAGGTTTTGAGATTTTTCACGAAGAGAAATCGTTTGACCTGGTTTTACGCTGTATGAAGGAATATCAACGCGTTTGCCATCTACTAAGATGTGGCCGTGGTTTACTAATTGACGAGATCCACGACGAGTACGAGCTAAACCTAAACGGTAAACTAGGTTGTCAAGGCGAGTTTCAAGAAGAACCATGAAGTTTTCACCGTGTACACCTTTCATTTTACCAGCGCGGTCGAATAGAGTACGGAATTGACGTTCGTTCATGCCGTACATGTGACGAAGTTTTTGTTTTTCTTGAAGTTGTAAACCGTATTCTGATAATTTTTTACGTTGGTTTGGACCGTGTTGACCTGGTGCGTAAGGGCGTTTTTCGATTTCTTTACCTGTACCGCTTAGTGAGATACCAAGACGACGTGATAATTTCCAAGATGGACCTGTATAACGAGACATATTGTTGTCTCCTCCTTTAAATTTGGTTTTTTTGTTGTAAAACAAAAACCAGTAGTACCCATTCTTATACGCATTTTATTTTCATGTATTTTCGCCTATGCAGCCGTTAGGTTACGCAATACACCATCTATTAGAATCTGTTTAGTTATACTAAATGAAATAGAGGAATAAAATACAGTAATAAGCTCATACCACTGCTGCGTTTATTTTACACAAATTTCATTGTAACTGCTTATTACATAGACGTCAATTATTAGACTAACTATTTTTGAAAAAGGTATAATAGTAAAAATTTCCTCACTGTACATATTGAGATTTTTAGTAATAGTTAATGATACAGTGTGAAATGTAAAACGTAAAAGTAGAATAGAATAACATAGTCAAAATGACACAAATTATGTATACTATACTGTAAGTTAATAGTAATTGATTTGGACGTTATATAGAAAAGGTGATTTCATGACAGACCATTTACAAACGCTAAAATATATAAAATCAGATGTTTTGAGCATTTGGGTGAGTTCTAAGGAACAAGCCGGTTTTAATGAGTATTTTTACTCATTGAAACAGTGTCTAAAGAAGCGCTTTGGAATTGTAAATGTGACATTTCTCGGTTTCGAAGGTAATTCTTTAATACCTGTTGAAGAGATGGCTACTTTAACAATTGAAACAAAACTAAATGCTGTGTCATGGTTAATGATTGAAGCTAGCTTCTATCAACAGAAGCTGGTAAAAGTCCCTTATATATTAAAAGAAAAAGAAGCATATACGATGATGACAGATATGGTGCTTTTCCAAGCAGAAGGGAAAAATCCAATTAGTGTGCTACTTGTCGAGGCAACCGATGCTTGGACGGACTTTATGACTTCGGATTACGGGGATAGGTTTGTCGAAACGCTTACGAACGTTCTTCAGATAATTAGAGAAAATTTTGAAGTAAAAATGAATGAAGATCAATATAGAAAATTGTACAATATGACAGATTTATTTCATTCCACTATGGATATTGATTTAATTTTAGAAAATGTCTTGAAAAATATAAAGGATAATTTCCCAGAGTTTAATGTGGATCTTATACTATCGAATGATCAAGACCGCCATACGACTATCGATATTAAGCTTTTTGATTACTTATCTGAAAGACCAGCGACTATTGAGGCTTTTGTCTCAGGAGAGCTAACAACGGAGCTTGCAAGTGATTTGAATTGTCGATTATTAAACGCACCTATAAAAGGAAGACAAGCTATTTATGGTATTTTACAAGTAAGTGCACCTACAACATATCTTTTTTCAACGACTGAAAAAGATTTTGTACGAATGCTAGCGCAAACATCAGGAAATGCGCTAGAAAATGCAAAATTATATCATCAATCACATCGCCTTGTAAGTGATTTACAACTCATCAATGAAACATCTCATCGTTTAAATATGAAGATTGACATTAATGAAATGCTACTTTTCCTTCAAAAACAGTTAATGAAATCCTTTCAACCAATGGAAGTTTGTTTTGCTTTTAAACATAATGACACCTTTAAAGTGACGGATGCTAGTACAGCCTTATTCAATTCAGAAAAGTGTCAAACATATATAAAACATGTTGAACAACATTTTGAACATACCGACGATCCACTATTTATTGCCGATTTCAGTCGATTAACTCCTAATCAAATTGAATATCGTTCAATTATGGCAATCCCGATTTTAATGGAAGAAAAAATTAATGGCTTTAGTATTGTTTTACACAAGGAGCCATATTTCTTTTCATTTGATAGCTTTAAATTAATGCAATCATTAATCCATCACTCTTCTTTAGCAATTGCAAACTCAATATTACGTAATCAACTTCAGGAAATGGTGGATTTGGACCATTTAACGAAATTGTATGCAAGAAGTTACTTAGACCAGTATGTAGAAAAGTCGCTTAAAAATGATCAATCTGGGATGTTCTTACTCATTGATATTGATAATTTCAAATACATTAATGATACGTATGGTCACCAAGTTGGTGATAAGATTCTTATGCAAATTGCAGTACAGTTAAAAGAAACTATTGGAGGTCGCGGCATTTGTGCACGTTGGGGTGGAGAAGAAATGTCTGTGTATATCCCAAATATTGATGAGAAAGAAGCAATCGAATTAGCAGCAACAATCGTTGCAATAATTCCAAATGCAACAGATCCTCAGGTGACTATTTCAGCAGGTCTCATAACATGGGGCGAACAGTACCGTCCAGCATTTCAATCTGTTTTCCTTCATGCAGATACAGCGCTTTATGAAGCGAAAAACAGTGGCAAAAATCGATTTTGTATTCATAATCGATCCGATCAAAAAAATTATAATGTAATAATAGAAAATAGTTGTTTATGAACATAAAACGGCAGCTTATGCGCTGAAATGCCCTGAAATGAAAATAAATCATTTCAAGGCATTTTTTTATCCCGTTTAACGGGCAGTAATTTTTCTATATCAAAAGAGAAGCGGAGTTCTCCCGCTTCAAATTCAATGAGAGTAAAGAGAAAGGGGAGACTACTGCCCGTAAAAACCCGATTGGTGAAGACTAATAATCAGTGAGGTAAAGAACCTCACTGATTAAAGTTTCACTTTATAAATGGAGAAGTAAGGTTTTTACGAATAGCTCTAACCCCTTTTGATCTTCCATAGAAAAGCGATTTACGGTTGGACTGTCGATATCAAGAACACCGATGACCTGTCCTTCTTTGATTAAGGGAATAACAATTTCGGATTGAGACGCAGCATCACAGGCAATATGCCCTGGGAAGTCATGTACGTCTTTGACCACTATTGTTTCTTCTTTTTTTACAGCTGTTCCACAAACACCTCGTCCAATTGGTATTCTGACGCAGGCAGGTAAGCCTTGGAATGGCCCTAATACAAGTTCCTCCCCCTGTAATACATAAAAACCAACCCAGTTAATGTTTGGTAGAAAAAGATTTAGTAAAGCTGAGGCGTTGCTTAAATTAGCAATGCGGTCGCTTTCTCCAGTAAGTAAGGCATCTAACTGTTTTGCTAATGTATTATATTGCTCGGCAATTGGCCCTTCATAATTAATTTGTGTAAACATAATTGCACCTCGTTTGAAAGTTATTTATTTTGGGTATATAACATTATAGTGTTGATGTAAATCCGCAACACTATGAGCATCTGAACCAAAAACAATTGGTAGCCCAATAGATTTACTATAATCGATAAAGGAAAAAGGTGGATAAGGTTCCTGACAATGTGTTTTACTTAAACCAGCACTATTTAAATCTAGCTCATAACCTTCTTCCTTCATTAAATCTAAAACTTCTCGAATCCGCGCAGAATCATCAATTTTCACCGTATGTGCTAATTGAAATTTGTGAATAAGTGAAGGATGTCCAATGCGTTTAGGCTTGTATTGCCCTAAATCTGCTTTAATGGATTGTAGGACGGTATCATAATATAGATTATACACTTGTTCTATAGAGCCCACTTTTTTTGAAAAAGCCATAAAACTTTCTGGTGAAAAGTCGATACATTCAAAGATATTTTGCCATTGTAAAAAATGGACTGATAAAATAGAGTCATCTAAAAAGTGTCCATATGTATCAAGAAATTTACGGGTGTCTTGTTCAAAGCCTTGAATATAATCAACCTCAAGTCCGATATGAATGTGAATGTCTTTTGCGTACTCCTTTTGAAGGCACTGTAAATCTTCGAAATAGGGCATTAAAAATTCTGGATTCATACCACTATCTTGCTGTGGTGTAGGGTCAGTAAAATTCAATGGTAATGGTGCATGTTCTGTAAAGGTAATATCTGTAAAGTCATGAGAGATTGCTTTTTCAATGTATTGCTTAAATGAATCAGAAGTACCATGTGGACAATATGGACTATGAACATGGCCATCAAATTTCATAAAATTACCACTCCTTTAGCTTTTGGATAAAACACTTTTATTTGCGCAAATTGTTCAAAACTTAGGTAAGTGTTATTCTTGAAAGGCGTAAATACATAAAAAACACTCAAATTTTAGTACAAAAGGCGATAACATAGTATATAATAAAAACAACTAGCCAATTCGTTTATTGTAGAATAAGGAGGCTTACGATGGAGTATATCATCATTCCGGTTATCCTACTATTAATTTTAGCGATTGTAGGATTTATGATGCGACGAAAACATACAACAATCATTGCTAAACTTGAAAATGAAAAATCACAAATACAAAACAATCCCATAAATGAGGAAATTTCAAAAGTTAAATCTTTAAACATGAACGGTGAAACGGAAGAGATGTTTGAACGATGGCGTAATAGTTGGGATGAAGTCATCGATGTACATATGACAAAAATTGATTCACTTTTATTTGATGCAGAGGATCAAATCAATAGACTTCGTTTTAAGAAAGCAACGTTAATTGAACGTGAGATAGAAGATTACATTCAAAAGTGTGAAAAAGATAAAGATAAAATCTTAGAAGAACTAAATGAATTAATTGGCAGCGAAGAAAAAAATCGTATTGAAATTGAACAATTAAAAGAATACTATCGCTCTGCACGTAAAACATTGTTAGCTCACCAACATTCATTTGGTGTAGCATTACCAGCACTTGAGAAAAAGCTAGAGGCGTTTGTCCAAAAGTTTGAGGAATTCGATGTTCTTACAAGTGAAGGGAATTATTTACAGGCTCGAGAAATTGTTATTGCCTTGAACCAAGAATCACAACAGACATTTGAATTTATTAATGATGTCCCAACAATTTTGACTGAATTACAAGTAAAGCTACCAGGAGCGGTACAGGAATTACGTAGTGGCCAGCGTGAAATGGAGGAGCAATCCTATTATTTACAGCATTTAGAGCTAACTAAGGCACTCGATAAATTTGAAGAAGAATTCGCGAAATTAAAAAATGAATTAGCAGAGCTTAATTTAACGGTTGTTAAACCACGTGTAGCTGATATAAATGAAGAGATTGATCATTTTTACGATCTGCTTGAAAAAGAAGTTATTGCTAAAAATTATGTTGACCAAAATTGTGATCGTTTATTAAGCTCAATTACTAATGTTATTAGTTCAACAAGATTAGTAAGTGATGAAGCAACCTTTGTGCAACAAAGCTATCGTTTAAATGAAAAAGATGCAGAAATTCCAAAAGCTGCTTTAAAGCAATTAGAGGCTTTACAACGTCGCTATGACTTATTAGCGATGCGTGTTAGAGAAGAAAAATCTGCATACTCAAGTTTACAGGAAGAATTGATTGAAATTAACGAGGAGCTTGAGCATATTCATGAGGAGCAAGGTCATTTATCAAATACGATGAAGAAGCTCCGAATTGATGAAAACAAGGCTCGTACACAAGTAGAGAGCTTAAAGAAAACATTACAAGAGACAGATCGTCTATTGAATAAGGCTAATATTCCAGGTATTCCAGAAGAGATGGATGCCCGTCTAGATGAGGCAGCAGAGCATATTTATGTAGTTATGCAAAGCCTTCAAGAGGTACCACTCAATATGGGAACAGTTCATAACAATTTAAATGCTGCAACACTTTGTGTAGAGGATGTAAAAGCGAAGGCGCATGAATTGATTGAAAATGTAATGCTGATTGAACGTATTATTCAGTATGGTAATCGTCATCGTGCAACAAATCCAAAATTACATACTCGTTTAAAAGAAGCAGAAAAATCCTTTAATCAATTCCGTTATTCCAAGGCATTAGAAGAGGCCGGGACGGCAGTTGAGGAAATGGAGCCAGGTGCTTTAAAGCGAATTCAAGAACTTGTAGCAGAAGAAACAGTAGTAAGTAAATAAAGAATTACATCAGCTGTCTAAAAGGTATAGTTATTACTTTTTAGACAGTTTTTTATTAAAAAGCCAATATATTGGGGTATTTATACAGCTTTTCGTACTTTTGCGTGTGCTCTTGGATATAAAATAACGGGAAGCTTCACATTGTACCTTATCTCAATTTTTGATTAAAAACGGTTGGAAATAGAGGTGTTCATAATGCAATTTTATATTCGAGAAATGAATGGAGTTTATGCGACTGACATTTTGAATTGGAAATATGAGGAAACATATGATTTTTATAATAATGATTTATGCGATGAATCTCTGAAAGAATTTCTAGAAAGTCCATATTATTCAATTTTCAATGATAAAGAAGAGCTAGTCGGTTTTTACTGTACAGGAACATCTGCACAAGTGCCTAAAGGACGTGATTTTGGTGCGTATTTAGATGAATGCCTTGATGTTGGGATAGGGATGAAGCCTGAGCTAACAGGAAAAGGTTATGGTTCAGAATTTTTTTCATTTATTTTAAATCAGCTACTTCAAGAAAATCATAGTCCACTTCGTTTAACAGTAGCTACATTTAATACAAGAGCAATTCACCTTTACGAAAAATTAGGCTTTAAAAAAGTCATGGAATTCACAGCATCCACTGAATTTATAACAATGAAGAAAGGTTAATGACGGAACGGAAATCAACTACACGTTATGATGATGAGCCTAACAATGCAAAAATCAAATTTTTTATGTTGCTTAATTTTTAGTTAGAAACGTTCATAGCAAGTCTTTAGATGCCACTCTATAAAGGGTGGTTTTTAACATTAAAAGCAAACAAATAAGTGATTAAATTAGGATAATTGTTAAAGTTAGTAGTCAATTGCCGAAGATTGGGTTATGATAAATACCGTTAAATCAACGTTTTGAAAGTGTGTGAATATTAATGGAAGTTAATACAATCTATTTAGACAATAGTGCAACAACAAAACCTTTAAAAGAGGTTATGCAAGCATTTATGGCAGTGAATGAGCAGTATTATGCCAATCCTGCTTCCATTCATGCAATGGGTGTTGAATCAAACGAATTGTTAATGCGTGCACGTGAGCAAGTAGCAGATATTTTGCAGACAGAAGCAAAAAATGTGCTATTTACTTCAGGTGGTACTGAATCCAATAACACGGCTATATTTGGTTTAGCACGTAGCAATACACATAAAGGAAATCATATTTTAACAACTGAAATTGAGCATCCATCTGTTCTAGAATCTGTTAAGCAACTTGAGCAAGAGGGTTTTGATGTAGAATACTTGCAAGCAGATAAAAATGGAGTTATTTCTTTAGAGGAGCTTCGTACAAAAGTGCGCAAGGATACCATTTTAGTAAGTATGATGCATGTAAATAATGAAATGGGTGCTATCCAACCAATTTTTGAAGCTGCAAAAATTATTCATGAATCAAGTCGTGCAGCTTTTCATGTTGATGCTGTACAAAGCTTTGGCAAGTTACCAATATTATTTAACGATGACGAGGGACCAGACTGTATTTCAATTTCTGGCCATAAAATTCATGGTTTTAAAGGTTCAGGTGTACTAGCATTCCGTAAAAAAATGAAATGGCAACCGTATGCACTTGGCGGAGGGCAAGAGTTTGGTTTACGTAGTGGAACAGTAGCTGTACCGCAAGCAGTAGCCTTATCCAAAGCAGCACGAATAGCAGTTGAGACGATGAATGATCGTGCAAAAAAATATCGCCAATGGAATGAAGAAATATGCATGCAATTACGTGGATATGGAGATGTAGTGCATATTTTATCAACCCCGCAAGGTGCGGCACATATTTTATCTTTTAGTATTCGCGACTTAAAAGGTGAAGTCATTATTAATGCATTGCAAAAACGTAATGTAATTGTATCGACATCGAGTGCTTGCTCATCGAAACAGACAAAAACAAGCCATGTTGTTGAAGCTCTAAATATTGATGAGCACTTTAAAAAGGGTGTTATTCGTATAAGTTTTGGTGCACATGTAACAAATGAAGATATAGTAAAGTTTAAACAAGTATTAGATGAAGTATTGATGGAACTTAAAGGAGAATTTTAAAAATGATTTGGAAAGAAATTTTAATTAGATATGGAGAGCTTTCTACAAAAGGTCGTAACAAGATGGATTTTATTCGTCGTTTACGCGAGAACATTCGTCATGCTTTTGCGGATTTAGGACATTTACACATTCGCACAGAGCGCGATCGTATGTTTATCGCTATTCAAGATGAAACACAAATGGACGCTTTATTAAAAGGATTACCTAAGATTTTTGGTATCCAATCATTTAGTCCAGTGGCAGCATGTGAAAAAGACCTCGAGGCCATGAAAAAACTTGCCATAACAATTATGGATACATTTAAAAATGAGCAGCTTACTTTTAAAGTAGAAGTAAAGCGCACTGATAAAACATTTCCGTTAGAATCACATGCCATTCAACGCGAAATTGGTGGATATGTATTACCGCAATATCAAAATTTATCAGTAAAGGTGAAAAAGCCTGATATCGAACTTCGTGTAGAGGTGCGTCATGACGCAACGTATATGATGGCACAAGTTATTCCGGGTGCAGGTGGAATGCCTGTTGGTTCGAATGGTAAATCTTTATTAATGCTTTCTGGTGGAATAGATAGTCCTGTTGCTGGTTATTTAATGATGAAACGAGGAGTACGCTTAGAGGCGATTCACTTCTTTAGTCCACCTTACACAAGCCAAAATTCATTGGAAAAAGTAAAGGTACTTGCTAATGAATTAACGAAATTTGGCGCTAGTATACGTTTACATGTAATTCCTTTCACTGAAATCCAAGTTCTTATTAAAGAAAAAGTACCTTCTAATGTATCGATGACAACAACTCGTCGTATGATGCTAAAAGTTGCTGACAAAGTACGTGAAGAAATCGGTGCACTAGCAATTGTTACAGGTGAAAGTCTTGGACAAGTAGCGAGTCAAACTCTTGAAAGTCTAACAGCTATTAATGCCGTTACTAACACACCAATTTTACGTCCATTAATCTCATCAGATAAATTAGAAATTATTGATATTGCAGAGAAAATAGGCACATACGAAACGTCCATCCAACCATTTGAAGACTGCTGCACAATCTTTACTCCAGCAAGTCCAAAAACAAAGCCAAAGCTTGAAAAGGTTGAGCATTACGAAAGCTTCTCGGATTTTGATGAACTAATCGAACGAGCAGTGAAAAACCGTGAAGTCTATATTTTCCCGAAAAAAGAGCAAGAAGCCGATAAATTTGCAGATCTTTTATAGAAGAAACTTGCAATTTCTAAGCTAATGGGCCGACTCAAAGTCTTGAGTCGGCTTTTTTTCGTTCATTCCCTTTAGAGGCACAATTTACCTATAAAATTTTCGTATTAAAAATCTAATATCGCACATTCTATATTCACAAGGAGGTGAGACACATGACAAACAACAACAACCGCAGTTCAAACAAACTTGCTGTACCTGGTGTAGAGTTCGCTCTAGATCAAATGAAATACGAAATTGCACAAGAATTTGGTGTTCAATTAGGAGCTGACGCTTCAGCTCGTGCTAACGGTTCCGTTGGCGGTGAAATCACTAAACGTCTTGTACAAATGGCAGAATCTCAATTAAAAGGTATGCCGAACAACCAATAATTGCTTAATTAGCAATTATTAAAATTAAAACCAGTGACCGTAAAAGGCACTGGTTTTAGTTTGTTTAAATTTTTAATTTTTTATCCCGTTTTAACGGGCAGTAATTAATTTATCTATATGAAAAGAGAAGCGTCAGTTCCTCCCATTTCAATTCAATGAGAGCAAAGAAATAGATGGTGCTAACTGCCCGTAAAAACCCGATTGGTGAAGACTAATAATCAGTGGGGAAAGACCTCCCACTGATTAAAGTTTCACTTTATCCCGTTTTAACGGGCAGTAATTAATTTATCTATATCAAAAGAGAAGCGTCAGTTCCTCCCATTTCAATTCAATGAGAGCAAAGAAATAGGTGGTGCTAACTGCCCGTAAAAACCCGATTGGTGAAGACTAATAATCAGTGGGGAAAGACCCACTGATTAAAGTTTCACTTTATCCCGTTTTAACGGGCAGTAATTAATTTATCTATATCAAAAGAAAAGCGTCAGTTCCTCCCATTTCAATTCAATGAGAGCAAAGAAATAGGTGGTGCTAACTGCCCGTAAAAACCCGATTGGTGAAGACTAATAATCAGTGGGGAAAGACCTCCCACTGATTAAAGTTTCACTTTATCCCGTTTTAACGGGCAGTAATTAATTTATCTATATCAAAAGAGAAGCGTCAGTTCCTCCCATTTCAATTCAATGAGAGCAAAGAAATAGGTGGAGTTAACTACCCGTAAACTCAGTGGGGTAAAAAGACCCCTGATTAAAGTTTCACTTTATCCTACAAATGATTTAAGTGTAGAGACTGTATTTGAAATATCCTCACTTTGGCAAATTGCAGAAATAACTGCTATTCCATCCGCACCTGCTTTAAATACCGTATGAGCATTAGAGCGATTAATACCTCCAATTGCAACGATAGGGAGCTCAGGATATTGTATCCGAACTTGCTGTAAAAAATCAGTTCCACGAGGTGGTTTGGCATCGCTTTTAGAAGTGGTTGGAAAAATTGGACCAATTCCTACATAATCAGCACCATATTGTAGAGCCGTTTGTAATTCAGCTTGTGAATGGACAGAAACACCTAGAATCATATTACCGATTTTTTTACGTACCATCGACACGGGAAAATCCTCTTGTCCAATATGAACGCCATCCGCTCTAAGTTTTATTGCTAGCTCTACATTATCGTTGACGATAAACGGGATATGATACTGTTGACAGAGCTTTTGACATTTGCGAGCAAAATCTTCATAGGCTTGCCCAGTGAGTGCATTTAGTCCTTTTTCCCGATATTGAAACATAGTAATTCCAGATTGCAGAGCTTTCTCTAAAACGTTTAATGGTTCTTGATTTAAAACATTACCTGTACCCATTATAAAATATAGCTGTAAATCGTCACGTTTCATGAAATGATCACCTCGCAAGAATCCTTAAAGTTTTGATAAGCGAAATGATTTGTAGGACCATGGCCATTACCAATAGATAAATCATGAGTTATTGCTAATTGAATAAATTTTTTAGCTTCCTTAATCGCTTCTTCTAAAAGTAGTCCACGACCAAGAAAAGCAGTTAGTGCAGCGGAAAACGTACAGCCTGTACCGTGCGTATTTTTTGTTGCAATACGAGTGGACTTCATGGAAAATGAATGACCATCTTGGAAAAATACATAATCTGTAGCATAACATTCATTCACTAAATGACCGCCTTTAATAATGACGCATTGAACGCCCATTTGTAATAAGACCTTAGCTACTTCTTTAATATCTGCTAAAGAATTGATCTTCCTTCCAGAAAGGGTTTCGGCTTCAGGAATGTTCGGTGTTACGATTGTTGCTAAAGGTAGCAAATAATTGCGTAATGCTTCAATTGCTTCTTGCTGTAATAAGCTTTCGCCACCTTTTGCAATCATGACAGGATCTACAATAAGCGGAATATTTATTTCAGCTAAAATCTGTGAAATTGATTGGATTATTTCAGAAGAAAACAGCATTCCAGTTTTAACGGCGCTTATTGAAAAATCTTCAACTAGTGCTTGGAGTTGTTTTTCAACAAAACTAACTTCAATTGGTAAGACATCCGATACACCAAGAGTATTCTGGGCGGTTAAAGCTGTAATAACAGACGTACCAAATACCTTTAATTCCTGAAATGTTTTTAAATCAGCCTGAATACCTGCACCGCCACCACTATCTGAACCAGCAATTGTCGTTACAATATGCATCATTCTTCACCTTCCTTGGAAAGGCGATGTAGTTCATTCAATACTGCAATTTGAAAATCGCCAATATATTGTGTTAAAGAAGCGGCTTGCTCTGCTACTTTTTTATAAAGCGATAATGTTTCTATTAATTGGTCAAATGGTTTATTTCCTGCAGCGTAGGAAGCACAGCAAATTGCACTCAATAAGCAACCTGTTCCAGTAACTTCTGTCATTTGAGAAGTTCCACCTGTAACCCATTGCTGATGTTTGCCATCAGTAATAAAATCCTCTTCGCCGGTCACAATAACAATACAATTGTAGAGTTGAGCTACTTTTTGTGCCTCAACTTCTAAAGAAATTGAACCACTACCACTATCTACGCCTTTTTGTTGCCATTCTACATTGGCTATAGCAGCAAGCTCTCCAATATTACAACGAATAGCCGCAAATTTTATGTTCTCCAGTAATTGCTGTACCGTTTGTTTGCGGTAAGTTGTTGCACCAGCAGCGACAGGATCTAAAAAAACGGGAATACCAAGAGCATTTGCTTTTTTTCCTGCGAGTAACATTGATTCTTTCATTCGTTCGTTAAGGGTACCGATATTTATCAGTAAGCCTGAGGCAATTGCGACCATTTCTTCAACCTCATGACTGTCATCAGCCATGACTGGAGAAGCACCTATTGCTAATAAGCCATTTGCTTGAAAATTAGCCACAACATAATTAGTAATGCAATGAATAAGTGGATTTTGTTTACGGATCGTTTGAAATACCATTTTAAGTCCTCCTTGTTGGATGGACGTAAGCGTGCAAAAAAGGCTCTTTTTCGTGTAGAAAAAACCACGCAAAAGAGCCTTTCATCAGTAAATAGATGTGAATTGCTCCCTACGTCAGTATTAACTAACAGGTTCAAAGGGTCAGGTTTTACCTTCTCAACTCTAAATGAGTCCCCCTGCAATCATGCTTTTAGTTGACCAAAATGTACCATATTATTCATTCGTGTTCAATAGGGAGTTTTTTCTTCATGTCGAAAACGGCACTAAAGTTAAATTCGAATGGATAGCATCAATACGTGACTGATGCCATATAGCAGAGCATGATAGTTGTCACGACTTTAATGAATTGGAGTGAATTCCATTGAAAATGATAAAAATTGAGTTTTATAATGAGCGTATCAAAAGGGGGCATTTGCCATGAACAGAGAAGATTTAATCGCACCAGAATGGTATAACATTTCAGAGGAAATTGAAAAATATGCACAGGATGCTACAAAAAATGCATTATTAGTTTATAACGAAGATGAGGAAATTCAGTACTTAACATATCAAGCATTACTTGAAAAGGCGAATCAGGCAGCGCATGTATTTACATCCCAAGGTTTAAAAAAAGGTGATGTTATATTAGTTATGGTACCAAGATCAGTTGAAGCGTATATCGTCTATATTGCCGCCTTAAAGGCAGGTTTAACTATTATCCCTAGTTCGGAAATGCTAAGAACAAAGGATATTGAATATCGAATTAATCATGCCAATGCAAAAGGCGTTGTTGCATTTGAGCCTTATATTGAACAATTCGATAGTGTGGGGAATTTACAAGAACTACAGCAATTTGTCATTGGTCATGCACACGAACCTTGGCAGCCGTTGCTAGAAAAAATGCAAAATCAACCTACGACTTACATAAGTTCTACACCGACTAAGAGTACAGACATTGCATTTTTAGCTTATACGAGTGGTACAACAGGCAATCCAAAGGCAGCTGTTCATACACATAGCTGGGGTTATGCGCACTTACGAACTACTGCTCCAAATTGGTTAGGTGTACAAGAAGGCGACATTGTTTGGGCTACAGCAGCTCCAGGATGGCAAAAATGGATTTGGAGCCCGTTCCTTGCTACTTTAGGAAGTGGTGCAACAGCATTTGTTTACAAAGGTCACTTTGATGCGGCGAAATATCTTGCATTGCTTGAAAAATTCAATATTAATATTCTGTGTTGCACACCGACCGAATACAGATTTATGGCAGGTCTTGAAAATTTGCAAGACTTCAATTTAAGTACAATACGTCAGGCTGTGTCAGCGGGTGAACCTTTAAATAGTGAAGTGATAAAAGTATTTTCCGAGGTCTTTAATCTACAAGTACGAGATGGTTATGGACAAACAGAGAATACATTACTTGTTGGTACAATGGTAGGGATGGAGGCTAGAATGGGCTCAATGGGCAAACCTACTCCGGGTAATACTGTTGAAATTATCAATGATTTTGGAAATCCTACTGCAATTGGAGAAGTTGGAGATATTGCTGTACACTGTGAAACACCCGCTTTATTTAAGAAATATTTAAACGATCCAGAACGTACAAATTTACAGTTTAGAGGAGATTGGTATATTACTGGAGATCGTGCATATAAAGATAAGGATGGGTATTTTTGGTTTGAAGGACGTGGCGATGATGTCATCATTTCGTCTGGGTATACGATTGGCCCATTTGAGGTAGAAGATGCATTAATTAAGCATCCAGCAGTAAAAGAAACTGCTGTTGTGGCGAGTCCAGATGGAATTCGTGGAAATCTAGTAAAAGCATTTGTTGTGCTCTCTGATGGAGTAGTTGGAGATGAAGCACTTATAAAAAAACTACAAAGCCATGTAAAAACTTTAACAGCCCCTTATAAATATCCTCGTGCAATCGAGTTTGTAACTAAGCTACCAAAGACTACATCAGGCAAAATTCGCCGTGTCGAATTACGTGAACAAGAAAAAATCCATTATATCAATCATCATTAATTTCCTAGGAAATAATGTCGAAAATCAAAGTTCCTGCTTCTTTTATGAACTTTGATTTTTTTTATGAAATTAGGTAATGTATTATAGGTTGAATAGTTTAAAGCAATAGTATTGGCTCATCACCGTGATAAGACCACATTATTATTGCGATAAGTATGAAACAAATTAGGGTATCAATCGTATTACGTTATGAGGAGGCGGAATGGTATGAATGGTAAAAGGTGGGCCGCTTTAATAATTGCAGGTGTACTATTAGTATTTTCATTAGGAATCAATACTATTTTTGCAATATTTAAATCGGATTTCTTTAGCAATTTTGATAGCTTGGTAGCTGGAAACGAATTGACGGTAATGGAAGAAGTTAAGGAAAGTGGCGAAATGGATAAACGTATTGCATACTTAAAGGTCGATGGTACGATTCAAGATGTTGGCTCAAGTACAGTATGGCAAGCAGTTTCTTATGATCATCAATTTTTCTTAAATCAATTAGATAATATTTTATATGATGATACTGTGGAAGGTATCGTCTTAAGTGTTAATTCACCAGGTGGCGGTGTAAAGGAATCAGCAGAAATTTATAAAAAGCTTATGAAAATTAAAGAAGAGCGACAAATTCCAATCTATGTTTCTATGGATTCGATGGCAGCTTCAGGTGGTTATTACATATCAGCACCTGCAGATAAAATATTTGCGCAACGTGATACAATTACAGGTTCGATTGGTGTCATTATGCAATCTATTAATTATCAGGCGTTAGCGGAAAAAGTCGGTATTAAATATGAAACGTTTAAATCAGGTGAACATAAAGATATGCTTAGCCCAATGCGTGAAGTGACACCAGAAGAGCGTGCTATGATGCAAGACATGATTAATGAAACTTATCAGGAATTCGTTAATATTGTAGCAAAAGGGCGTAATATGTCTGAAGCCGATGTGAAAAAAGTTGCCGATGGTCGAATTCTTAGTGGTAAGAAGGCTCTTGAAGCGGGCTTAGTAGATGAGATTGGCGATGAGGAAGCAACAATTGCTGCATTGCGTAAAGACTTTGGTTTAGAGGACGCAGAATTATTTGAGTATTCATATGATGTGGGTGGCTGGCAATCATATGTTGGGATGAAGATTGGATCAATGTTTGGTCCTTCTGCAGAAGAAAAAATGCTGATGAAAATTATGGCAGATTATAAAGCACCAAAAATGATGTACTTATATGGCGAAAACTAAGGAGGGAGTACAATGACAAACAATGAAATTGTTATGCAAGGTTCACCCTCTATGGATAATGCCTTCCTAATAGATAGGCCAATTACTAATAAAAATTATGCGTTAAAAACGGCAGGCTTTTGGATACGGTTTTGGGCATTTTTATTAGACGGATTCGTTATTGCAGCTGTAGGTGGAATTCTCGTCAACCCAATTTTTTATTTAATGGATTGGTCATTATCTGAAACAGTATGGTACGCACCAATTTCGATTATTTCCGCTATACTTTATTACAGTTATTTCGTATTAATGACGAAATTTTTCGGGCAAACATTAGGGAAAATGATATTTGGATTACGTGTTATTTCATTAAAGCATGAGAAACTGACTTGGTCAGATGTGTTATTCCGTGATTGGATAGGGCGTATCATCAACAGCATTTTTATGCCACTTTATATTCTTGTAGGCATTTTACCAAACAATCAAGGTCTACATGATTATTTCGCGGATACAACAGTCGTTCATGAAAAAGTTTATATTGAAAAAGATATTGTGCAACCATCTTTGCCAATTAAAGAAGAAAAGACTGAATCTGTACCTCTAGAGGAAAACCCAGAACCTGAAAATCTAGAGGGAAAAAACGAAGAATAATGGCTAGAGCTGTCTCATTACTTAGAGACAGCTCTTTATTTTTGTGATAGTTGTGATTAATGGAGTTAGGGTGGTTAGTGTCACAGAGCGCAAGTGAAGCTGCTCATCAGGACACCCTAAGGAAAGCACCCAGTCAGAACGGAAATTAACTCTACATTATGGTGAAGAGCATGGAAAATGGTGCAACCTTAAGCAAACATGGCTGAACTGGTTAGAAAGATTATTTTTTCAAAACTAATTTGACAAGCTGTCTTAGTTGCAATTAATTCCCTCCATTTAGTAATATTATGTACATATGAAGATTAGGAGGCGTTTTATATGGCACAAGTAACATTTAAAAATGGTCCAGTAACACTTGTAGGTAACGAAGTAAAAGTTGGAGACAAAGCACCAGACTTTACTGTATTAGCGAATGATTTATCACCTGTTACATTAAAAGATTCAGAGGGTAAAATTCGCTTATTTAGCGTTGTACCATCATTAGATACTGGTGTTTGCGATGCACAAACACGTCGTTTTAATGAAGAAGCAGCAAACTTAGGTGACAATGTAGTTATCTATACTGTATCTGTTGACCTTCCATTTGCTCAAAAACGTTGGTGTGGCGCAGCGGGCATTGATGCTGTTCAAACAGTATCAGATCACCGTGATCTTTCATTTGGTGAAGCATACGGTGTCTACATCCAAGAATTACGCCTTCTAACGCGTGCGGTGTTTGTTGTAGATGCAAATGACAAAGTAACATATGTGGAATATGTTCCTGAAGCAACAGACCATCCAAACTATGAAGCGGCAATTGCAGCTGTCAAAGCACTAGCATAATTTATTGATTTTAGGCTAAGATATTACTAGACAAAGGAGCTGTGACAAGTTTTGTCACGGCTTCTTTCTGCGTGAAAGGAAGTTGTGTATGGAAAATATCGAAAAGTTATTTGGTATGCTAAATGAACATGCTGAAAAGATAGAAAAAGAACATAATGTTACATTGCTAGAGGGTATTTTAGATGGCTTAGAGGCATGGCTAGATGGGGAAGTTTATTTTTCACAAGATGGTGCTACAAAGGAAGATGTGCGCAAAGCGATTCAAATTGCTGTTTTAAAGGGGATGCGAAAAGGATCTCAACCGAATCACCAAATGACACCTGATACTCTTGGTTTATTAGTGGGTTATTTTGTGGAGCAACTATTTGCAGATCGTCTAGAAGCAGAAAAAATTTCTATATTAGATCCAGCAGTAGGTACAGGAAATTTACTATTAACAGTTATGAATTTATTAGACGAAAAAATAGAAGCAACAGGTGTTGAGGTTGATGAGCTACTTATTCGTATAGCTGCTGCTACAGCTGATTTGACAGAGCAACCAGTCTCCTTATTCCGTCAAGATGCTTTACAAGATTTATTAGTAAATCCTGCAGATGCTATTGTTTGTGATTTACCGGTCGGGTATTATCCGAATGAAGATGTCGCATTAGATTATGAACTATGCGCTTCTGAAGGAATGAGTTATGCTCATCACTTATTTATTGAGCAGTCCATTAATTACACGAAGGATGGAGGCTACTTATTTTTCTTAGCCCCAACCCATCTTTTTGAGTCTGAGCAGTCGAAACAACTGCATAAATACATTCAAAAGCATGCTTGGATTCAAGCAATTATTCAATTACCTGATACAATGTTCGCCAATAAAGCACTTGAAAAGAGCATTGTCATTTTGCAAAAGCAAGGTAAGGAATTCAAAGCTCCAAAAGAGGTACTGTTAGCAAAAGTACCAAACATGCAAAATAAACAAGCTCTTGCTATGTTCTTTGAAAAAGTGAAGATGTGGCAAGAAGGGAAATAAGTATAAAAGGTATCCGAAATAGGATACCTTTTAGTTTGTCTATAAATAATGCGTACCAATAAACTACTGTTGATTTTCTTCGAGTCCCTGCAAAAACGAGGGGGTGGATTTCCGTTCCAACTGGGCGCTTCGAAGTTGGTCACGAAGGCGTTATCACAGGATGTTATGGTTTTAGCCTTCGTTCCTCTATTCGCTGATCCCCAAGGAGTCGCTCAGTCTCCACTCCAATCAACCAATGCACTAAGCGTGAATCTTCTAGTGTGCCACTTAATGATAAAACGAAGCTTCAGCGATAATGTTTATGTGCAAAAGGGATGTGTAGAAAACGCTAGATGAAACCCTACTTAGCACTTTGAGAGGAGTGTCAAAACTTTCCTGTTTTTCTCTATGGTGAGTCTTGCCTAGTAAATAATCAAATCTTTAATACTATAGCTTCCGATTGTCGAATCACTGTATGGTGTAGAGCCATTGATTTTAGCCTTATTTAATAAGACAAATTATTTTCAAAGTCATAATAGTATTTCAACAATAAGAAAAAGGTATCCAGTTTTGGATACCTTTTTTGTAAGACAAAATTAATTTTCAGGTGTACGGATTACAAGTACGTCACATTTAGCTGAGCGTACAATTGCTTCAGATACTGAACCGATAAGGAAGCGTTCTACTGCATTTAGACCAGTTGCACCACAGATGATTAAATCTGCGTCTACAATTTTAGAAAGCTCTTTTGTGATAATGTTTTTTGGTGAGCCGTATTCAATTACAAGGTTAACATTTGTTAAGCCTTCTTCTTCAGCTTGTTTTTTGTAACCATTTAATAGCTCTTCAGAGAATGCTTGTGCGCGCTCAGCAATTGAACGGTCATATGCTTCGATAGCAGCGAATGAACGCGTGTCAATAACATTTACTAAATTTAATACAGCACCTTCGTTACGTTTTGCTACGTCAATTGATTTACGGAAAGCGTACTCAGCTTCCTTAGAACCATCTACTGCAACTACAATGCTTTTATATTTATTAGCCATTTGAATTACCTCCCAGATTTGTATATGTTGATTATACCAAATGATTTTCTAAAGGAAATACTTTCCGAAAGAAAAAATGTGAATAAGTGAAGGCATTTACAGTCACAAACAATATAAATATTACAATCACATGCATATTCGTGGCATTCTCTAGAATATTATCGATCGATAATAAGCTTATATTTTTGCATGTTGGAAAATTACAAACTTGTTAATGGGAAAAAAATCGTTATTAGAATATTGTGAATTTTATCTATTATTATTTTAATTAAAGCATTTTTTGTTTATGTTTGGTAATATGGAGATGCAAGGGGTGCATCAATACATCGAAGAGTATGTAACAAAATGTGCTTATTTTTTGGTAATGGAAGGGGATAGGGAAGATGAAGATTGGTATTCCAAAAGAGATTAAAAACAATGAAAATCGTGTAGCCATGACACCAGCAGGGGTTGTTACATTAACAAATGCAGGTCATGAAGTGTACATTGAATCTGGAGCAGGTTTAGGCTCAAGCTTTACAGATGCCGACTACGTTGCTGCAGGTGCTCATATTGTTGAGACTGCAAAAGAAGCATGGGCACAGGAAATGATTATGAAAGTAAAGGAACCCGTAGCATCAGAATACGATTACTTCTATGAAGGTCAAATCTTATTTACTTATTTACATTTAGCGCCAGAGCTTGAATTAACGCAGGCACTTTTAAATAAAAAAGTTGTAGGCATTGCATATGAAACAGTGCAATTAGCAAATGGTTCCCTACCACTTTTAACACCAATGAGTGAAGTTGCTGGTAAAATGGCAACGCAAATTGGTGCGCAATTCTTAGAGAAAAACCATAAAGGTAAAGGTATTTTACTAGGCGGCGTTTCAGGTGTACCACGCGGTAAAGTTACAGTAATCGGTGGCGGTATAGCTGGAACTAATGCGGCAAAAATAGCTGTCGGGATGGGTGCTGATGTAACGGTTATCGACTTAAGCCCAGAGCGTTTACGTCAATTAGAAGATTTATTTGGCCGTGATGTTCAAACATTAATGTCCAACCCTTATAATATTGCAGAATCAGTGAAAAACTCAGATTTAGTAGTTGGGGCAGTTTTAATTCCTGGAGCTAAAGCACCGAAGCTTGTTTCTGAGGAAATGATTCAGTCAATGCAACCAGGTTCAGTAGTAGTCGATATTGCTATTGACCAAGGCGGTATTTTTGAGTCATCTGATCGAGTGACGACACACGATGATCCAACTTATGTAAAACACGGAGTTGTGCATTATGCAGTAGCAAATATGCCAGGAGCTGTACCACGTACATCAACAATTGCTTTAACAAATAATACAATTCCTTATGCACTTCAAATTGCGAATAAGGGTTACAGACAAGCATGTGTTGAAAATGCTGCACTGAAAAAAGGTGTTAATACTATAGACGGACATCTTGTTTACAAGGCTGTTGCAGATTCTCAAGGTTTGCCATATGTAAATGTTGATGAATTAATTCAATAAGTAAAATAACAAAAGGAAGCACCATGTTTCATTATGGTTGCTTCCTTTTATGTTGTTGAAAAACTATTAAGTATGGCTCCTAGCAAAAAAAGGGTTGATTTTCGTTCCAGGCTACTCGTTTTGCTGTGAGCGAGCTTTGAGCTGCTTCCTCCGCTGCCGCTTCGTTGACACTTTGCTTTCGCACAGACAAAACCCTTATTGTTGCTGTCGCTCCGCTTTCGCACAGACAAACCCTTTGCTATAAAACGACGTGTCAGAAGATACATTAAATTTTGAGTTTCATCTGAACACTATTACGTTTTATCGCCTAACTTTTGAATTTTATCGACTAACTATTACGTTTTATCGCCTAACTTTTGAATTTTATCGACTAACTATTACGTTTTATCGCCCAACTTTTGAATTTTATCGACTAACTTTAACATTTTATCACCCAACTTCTGAATTTTATCGACATCCATCAGCCAATGCCGATGACATTTTGATAAAACGTTTGTCATGTTGATAAGTTGATTGATAGAAACTGGTATTCTCCTTAGAGATCAGCAAATAGAGGAACGAAGGCTAAAACCATCACATCCTGTGATAAGGCCTTCGTGACCAACTTCGGTGCGTTGCCGCTGCCGCTTCGCTTTCGCGCAGATGGACCCCTTTTGCTGCCGCTACGTTAGCACTACGCTTTCGCGCAAAAAACATCTGTTGGCACGAGACCCTGCAGCGAAGCGAAGCGGCTCATCAGACGCCCCAGGGAAGCGCCCACGTTTTGCCGAAGAGCATACTCGCAACTAAAAAAAGGAAGCACCATGTTGGTTGCTTCCTTTTTCTTAAATAAACTTACAGTACAATCAATTCTTTAGGGAATTTTGTTAGTACTTCTACTCCGTCTTTTGTTACTACTACATCATCTTCAATACGGACACCTGTCACATCGGATTTATAGATACCTGGTTCAATTGTGAAGACCATGCCTTCTTCCATAGTCATTTCATTTGCGCCTGTAACAGAAGGGAATTCATGTACAGAAATGCCAAGTCCATGACCAAGTCGATGCGTGAAGTATTCGCCATAGCCTGCGTCAGTAATAGTGTCACGAGCGATTTTATCTAAATCCATTGCGCGAACACCTGGTTTTACTGCTGCAATTGCATTTATGTTAGCAGATAGTACTGTATTGTAGATTTCCTTTTGTGCCTCACTAGGTTCACCAAAGGCTACCGTACGTGTTATGTCAGAACAATAACCGTCGTAAATTACGCCAAGGTCGAATAATATCATATCGCCTTTTTCTATTTTTCGTGCACCTGGTTTACCGTGTGGAGAGGCTGTTTTTGGACCGCTCAATACCATTGTTTCAAAAGACATCTTGCAGCCTTTATCCTGAATAGCACTTTCTATCGCTGTTAAGATTTCCATTTCTGTTTTGCCTTCAGCGATTTCTTTACAGCCGATTTCAATAGCATAGTCAGCTAGTTCTGCAGCTTTACGTAATTTTTCTAATTCATTTTCATCTTTAATTACTCGCATAGCATTGATTTTTTCGTCGAGACGAACAAAATTTGCCTGCGGGAATGATTGTTGTAGGGCTTCTAAACGCTCTACGATGAGCTGAGCTTTTTCAATAGCAAACGTTTGTGGGTTAACATTACGAGCTTTTATTGCTTGAGCAAGAACTTCCATTGAATTTTCAGTATCTTGGTGACCGATGACCTCATAAGACCAGCCTGCTGCTTTCGCATCTGGGATTTCCATTTTGGGGCAAATTAAAAAAGGTTCTGCCTCTTTAAAAATCATCACGCCAAGTAATCTCTCATGCGGATTACTTTTAAAGCCTGATACGTAAAAAACATTGTCTGGTGTCGTTACAAAAGCGGCATCAATTTGGTTTTGTTGTAAATAGTTTTGAATTTCTTCAACTTTTGACATACACAGTTCCTCCTCTTATTGCATTGAAAAAATTTTTTCATGATTGGCTATACTTATAGCCTACCCAGCATGCAATTTCGCTAAGTCGAAATTAAATCTTTGTTGGGAAAGAATCTATTATTCTCTGTACTAGCATATCAAAAAAAGGGAAAAATCGCATGGATAGCGAATAAAAAATGATGTAGAACAATATGTACCGCAGGGAGGAAACTAATATGGAAATTAGTTATCATGGACATTCTGTTGTCAAAATTCAATCAAATGGGAAAACAATATTGATAGATCCATTCATTAATGGGAACGGCCTAACAGATTTAAACGTTGCTGATGAAGCTCCGGATATTATTTTACTTACACATGGCCATAATGATCATGTCGGTGATACAGTGGAGCTTGCAAAGAAAAAAGATGCGCTTGTCATTGCACCAAATGAGCTAGCCAATTGGATTTCCTGGCAAGGAGTAAAAGCGCATCCAATGCATATAGGGGGAGCTAAGGAATTTGATTTTGGTAAAGTGAAGTTTACTCAAGCGTTCCATGGTTCGTCATATGTAACAGAAAATAATGAAATTATTTATATGGGAATGCCTGCTGGAATTTTATTATTTATTGAGGGATTAACGATTTATCATGCAGGGGATACAGCTTTGTTTAGTGATATGAAATTAATTGGAGAACGCCATCCTATTGATATTGCGTTTTTACCGATTGGTGACAATTTCACGATGGGTCCAGAGGATGCGGCTTGTGCAGTTTCATTTTTGAAGCCGAAAATTGTCGTACCAGTTCATTATAATACATTTCCTCCAATCGAGCAGGATCCACAAATTTTTGCAGATTTAGTACAAAATGCAGAAGTTCAAATTTTAAAAGCGGGTGAAAAAGTAAACTGTTCCTAACCAGTAACACTGCTGTACTATATGAGTTGACACCACGTGCGTAGTTGAAACGATGGGAAAAGTAAAACAAATTCATCACTTTATATTAAATATTTTTATAAAAAATATGGTACACTAAGAGCAGAATTTGATGCTTGAGAAATAGGTGATATTTTGTCTACAAAACATGAGAGAATTTTACAATACATCGAATCATTACCTGTGGGTGATAAAATTTCAGTACGTCAAATTGCAAAGGAAATGCAAGTGAGTGAAGGAACGGCATACCGTGCTATTAAAGAAGCGGAAAATCGTCGTTTAGTAAGCTCTATTGAACGTGTTGGAACAATTCGTATTGAGAAGAAAAAGAAAGAAAATATTGAGCGATTAACTTTCGCTGAAATCGTTAACATTATAGACGGCCAAGTTTTAGGCGGCAAAACAGGTCTACATAAAACGTTAACGAAATTTGTTATTGGTGCCATGCAGTTAGAAGATATGATGCGTTATACAGATGCAGGAAGCTTGCTTATCGTTGGTAACCGTATTAAAGCACATGAAAATGCACTACGAGCTGGTGCTGCTGTTTTAATTACAGGGGGCTTTGATACAACTGAGGAAAACAAGTTGCTAGCAGATTCCTTGGACTTACCGATCATTTCAACAAGCTATGATACCTTTACCGTGGCAACAATGATTAATCGTGCAATTTATGACCAGTTAATCAAAAAAGATATTTTATTTATTGAAGATATTTATGTGCCGATGACTGATACTTCTGTTCTTCGAAATGATGAAACAATTCATAATTTCCAAAAGCTAAATGAACGAACAACTCATGGTGCATTTCCTGTTGTTACAGCAAACAATAAGCTTGTTGGGATGATTACCGTAAAAGACGTTATTGGTCGAGAAGAAAACGAGCTTATTGAAAAAGTTATGACAAAAAATCCGATTGCTGGATCGATGAAAATGAGCGTTGCTTCTGCAGGACATCGTATGATTTGGGAAGGGATTGACCTATTACCAATTGTCGATGATGACAATATTTTGCAAGGTGTGATCAGTCGACAAGATGTACTTAAAGCGCTTCAGCTTGCTCAAAGACAGCCACAGCATGGTGAAACGATTGATGATTTAGTGAAAAATGAGATGAAGGTACTTGGCGATGAAGAATTAATCGTAGAATTTAAAGTAACACCTCAAATGACAAACCAATATGGGGCAATTTCTTATGGAGCATTTACAACTTTGTTAGCAGAAGTTGGCTCATTCGCTTTAAAGCGTCGTAAACGTGGAGATGCAGTTGCTGAAAACATGACGATTTATTTTATCAAGCCTGTACAAATGGAAAGTACACTTACTGTAAAGCCTCGAATATTAGACATGAGTCGTAAGTTTGTGAAAATGGACTTCGAAGTGTTTAATCAACAAATGCTTGTTGGGAAGGCAATGATGATGTTCCAGCTACTGGAACGTTAATAAAACACAACAAAGGGATGGTCTAGGGTAAATGCTAGACCATCCCTTTCACTTCTTTCATTGGATGTCACGGAATCGGGAGGGGGTTTGTTAGCCTAAGATCAAAGCCGATTCGAAATTATGCCGAGGCATAATTGATTATTTATTGGTTAATTCGGTACTCCTCGTCAACAAATTGACCGTAGTGACGAACCCTTTTAATATTTTCGATTACAACAAAGATGCCTAAAACGACAAGAATTGCTACAATAATAAATGTAAATAACCCAGGGAATAAATAGGCTTGGTTTAAGCCGAATAAAAGAATAAATCCACCGAAGCTTACATTCGCTTTGCTTTTGTACCAATTTTTAGCGATCGGTAATGAAGAACGGAACTGTTTTGTTTTAAAATAAAAATAAAAAACAAATGATATGATTATTGCAAACACAAATATTAAATTGAGCATAGTAAACCTCCTAGCATAACTAGTCATTATTGTAACGATAATTAAAGAAAAATGCTAACGGTTATTACTATCATTTTGGGGGAAATTAATTTGAAAAGACAAATCATCGACACAATTGCTTCATATGAAACAATCATTATTCATCGCCACGTGCGTCCGGATCCAGATGCTTATGGATCTCAGCAAGGGTTAAAAGAGCTTATTTTAGCAAATTATCCAGAAAAGAAGGTTTTTGCAGTTGGTGAGCATGATGAATCATTATCATTTTTAGCTAATCCAGATAACATTACAGATGATATATACGACGATGCTTTAGTTATAGTGACAGACACTGCAAATACTGAACGTGTGGACGATCAACGCTATACAAAGGGTAAAATGATCATTAAAATAGATCACCATCCAAATGATGATCAGTATGGTGATTTACTGTGGGTGGATACCAATGCGAGCTCTTGTAGTGAAATGATTTATGAGCTTTTTGAAGAAGGAAAACAAGTAGCAAACTGGATTTTATCTGATGCTTCCGCAAGATTATTATTTGCTGGTATTGTAGGGGATACAGGACGTTTCCAATTCCCTAGTACGACCGTAAAAACGTTTAAAATTGCAGGAGAACTTATTACATATAATTTTGATCGAAATCAAATTTTCGATGGAATGTATGAAATGGAACAAAAGCTTTTAAATTTACAAGGCTATATTTATCAAAACTTCAAAATGGATGAGTATGGAGCGGCACATATCAAGCTGACAAAAGAATTGTTGGCAGAATTCAATGTTGTACCGTCAGAGGCGTCCTTGTTAGTAGGCTGTCTTGGAAGTGTAAAAGGTATTTGTGCATGGGTAGTCTTCATTGAAGAGGCCGATCAGATTCGTGTGCGTCTACGCTCAAAAGGCCCTATTATTAATACTTTGGCTAAGGAATTTAATGGTGGGGGGCATCCGCTTGCTTCTGGGGCTACAGCTTATTCATGGGAAGAGGCAGAGCGTGTTATAACGAGATTACAGGAAATTTGTAAGGCATATCAATAAACATGAATATTGGGCTCAATCGCTAAATTTTGTGGATGACATTTGTTAAATGTATGCCATATATAAGTTGATTGGAGTGGAGGCTGGGCGACTCCTTGCGGCTCATCGGACGCCCCTAGGAAGCTTTGCTCTGTGCGAAAGCGTAGTGCTAACGTAGCGGCAGCAACAAAGCGCCCAGCCGGAACGGAAATCAACCACTCATCATGACGATTATCCAATATTTAGTGATGATTTGAAAACTCAATAGAATTAGAATGTACTTCTGCCATAATAATAAAGTTTTGAAATTAACATTTTTTAATACCTAGAAAGGAAGGGATTCATTTGACACATGTATATACGAAAATGCATACGAGTGCGGATTTATTGAAAAGTACGATTCGGCTTGAACAATTGATCCCTTTTTTACAAGAGCAAAATACTCAAGCCTGTGCAATCGTCAATTCAAAATTGTACGGGCTTTTGCCTTTTAGTAAAGCATTGCAGCAAGCGAATATTCATGCTGTATTAGGGCTCACAATAAATGTACAGTGGCAAGAAAGAAAAGTTCCACTGGTGCTATATGCTCAGACGGAAGAAGGCTACCAGCATCTTTTAAAGATTAGTAGCGCAGTTTCAATTCGAGAGGATGATGCGCTTCCTTGGAAATGGCTTGAAGGATATGCAGCGGGCTGTGTGGCTTTACTTTCTTCGGATGACTTAATAGAAATTGAGGATTGGACTGATATAGCAAGTGCTCTAAACAAGGTATTTGGTAAGCTTTTATTTATGGGTATAGCAAGACCTGCAGGAATAAGAGCTGAAAAAGAAAATATGTTTGTAGCATGGTGTGAAACTATGAACATAACGATGGTTGCCTCTCAGAGCTGCTATTTTTTACGTCCAGAAGATCATTTTGCCTTTGAGGTTGCAAGAGCGATAGATTCCGGTGACAAGCTTACCGGTACAATGTTATCAACCCATTTACAAGGTCATTTTGCTCCAACGAAAGAGGAATGGCAAAGTTGGTTTGCAGATCATCCAGAATGGCTTGAGTCTAGTGTAACAATGCTAGCTAGCTGTACGGCGGAAATTCCTGAAATGCACGTTCAAATGCCTAAATTTCCTGTGCCAACTGGGGAAACGGCCGAAAGCTTGCTTGTCGAAGAGGCTTTTGCAGGATTAGCAGAACGTTTAAAGCAAACTGAAATTCCTCAAGTTTATAGGGAGCGACTTCAATATGAACTTGAAATTATTTGTTCGATGGGCTTTGCAGATTATTTTTTAATTGTTGCAGATTTTATGCATTTTGCTAAAGAAAATCGTATTTTAACTGGTCCTGGTCGTGGTTCTTCAGCGAGTTCTCTTGTGGCCTATAGCTTATCAATTACGCAAGTAGATCCATTAGTTTACGGCTTATTATTTGAACGATTTTTAAACCCTGAACGTGTAACATTGCCAGATATTGATATCGATTTTGTCGACAGTAAAAGACAAAAAGTTATCAATTATGTTGCTCAGAAATATGGAAAGGCAAATGTAGCGCAAATTATTACGTTTGGCACTTTATCTGCTAAGGCAGTAGCTAGAGATGTTGCACGTGTTTTTGGTTTTGACACTGAAACATTGGAGAAAATCTCAAAAATGATTCCAAATAAACCTGGGATAACATTGCAAAAAGCACTGGCTGAATCACAAGGCTTACAAGGCTGGCTAGCCGAGGATGAAAAACATCGTCGCTGGTTTGAAGTGGCGTTAAAACTTGAAGGGTTGCCAAGAAATTCTTCTACTCATGCGGCTGGGATTGTGCTGTCACCTTCACCGTTAGTCAATACGATACCGATTGAAGAAGGGCATGATGGAATATATTGTACGCAATGGCCGATGGGAGATGTAGAAGCTAGTGGACTTGTCAAAATGGACTTTTTAGGATTGCGCAATCTGACAATTTTAGAGCAGATACGTTGGTCAATTTATAAAGCGGGTGGTCCTTGGATAGAGTTTGACCTTATTCCAATGCATGATGAAAAGACATTTAAACTTCTTCAAACGGGAGATACATTAGGGATTTTCCAATTAGAATCGGAAGGTATGAAGCAAGCTTTACGTGATATTCATCCAAATCATTTTTTAGATATAGTAGCAATCAACGCTTTGTATCGCCCTGGGCCGATGGATTTTATTCCTGTATATGCAAGACGAAAAGCAGGTAAGGAATCAGTTACTATGCCACATCCAGCTTTAGAACCTATTTTAAGAGAGACGTTTGGTGTCATAGTTTATCAAGAACAGATCATGCAAATTGCTTCGGTAATGGCAGGTTTTACGATGGGACAAGCGGATTTATTGCGTCGGGCGGTAAGTAAGAAAAATCGTCAAGTATTAGAGGAGCAACGTGCTGCGTTTGTAAAGGGAGCAATGAAGCAAGGCTTTGACGTTCATGTGGCAGAAGAAGTGTATGCATTAATTGTGCGCTTTGCAGACTATGGTTTCCCAAAAAGCCATGCTGTCGCATATAGCGTTATTTCCTACCAAATGGCTTATTTAAAGGCACATTTCCCACAAAGCTTTTATACAGCACTTTTATCAAATGCAACAGGAAATGTGGAGAAAATCCTACAGGTTGTGAGTGAAGCGAAAGAGAAGGGGATTCCATTTTATCCACCTTCATTAAAACAGAGTACAAAATTTTTTACTGTTGAAAAGGATGGAATTCGCTATAGTTTATCCGGAATAAAGGGAGTACCTCATACATTTATAGAGACGGTGAATACCTTACGCAAAACGAACGCAGAAGCATTTGATAATCTATTTGACTTGGCGGTTGCTTTAAGTGCACAGCATTTTAAACCAAAAGTTATGGAATCTTTAATTTTCGCGGGTGCTCTAGATTATATAGGTAAAGATCGTGCTGTACTAATAGCAACATTGGAGGCAGCCTTAAAGCATGCTGAATTGTTAAGACCAACTGAGGACATTGATATAGAATCGGCTACTGCCTTTAGTTTTGGTAAACCGAAGTATATGGAAGCGGAAGCGATGCAACAAAAAGAAAAATTACTCCATGAAAAGGAAAGTCTTGGTTTTTATATCTCAGCACATCCGGTCTCAGAGGAAAGAGCTTTTTGGAATGAAGTAAATAATACGTGCCGAGAGTTAAAACATATTCGTGAGGGAACGTATGTAAAAATGATAGGCATGATAGAAGAAGTGAAAAAAATACGCACTAAAAAAGGTGAACAAATGGCCTTTGTGCAGCTTCAGGATGAGTTTGGAACGGTGTCTGTAACTTTATTCCCGCAAGTTTTTCATCTTGTTCAAGAGCTGTTACTAGAAGATGAATTGCTTTACATTGAGGGAACGCTGGAAAGGCGCTTTGGTAGACCTCAAGTGAAAGTAAAACATGCACAAACGACGAAAAGAATATGAAATTGAAGAAAATTCTAGAAACTGCATAAATTTTTATGCAGTTTTTTTCTTTACTTTTTAATAATTTTTTTGTAAGCTATAGTCAATGTTGAAAAGTGGCCAGACCACTTTTGTTTTCAATCAGTAGAAGACTCCATCTTCCGAAGGTGGTGGATTTAGTTAGGTTTCCAAATACTTTCTGAATGAAGATAAAGCCATTGGACGCATTGTTTATCTGCGTAAAAGCGAAGCGACAGCAACAAATGTTTTCTGTAGCGAAAGCGAAGCGACAGCAACAAATGTTTTCTGTGCGAAAGCAACAATTAGGCCAAGGCGAAAATGATAGAACGAGGAGTTGATCGTATGGATAAAAAAACCGAACAAAAGAAAGTGTTTTTAGATATCGTCCAGCAACTACGACAACTTATTAAAACGGAAAAAATACAGGCTGGTGAAAAACTCCCTTCTGAACGAGTTCTTTCAGAACGTCTAGGTGTCGGGCGATCCTCTGTGAGAGAGGCATTGCGAAGCTTAGAATTGTTAGGTCTTATTGAAACGAAACATGGGGGAGGTACATTCCTAGCTTCCACACAAAAGCATCAGCTCGTAGAAATACTGTCGATGTTTATATTAGAAGATGAAAAATCAAAAAAGGATGTCGAATTAACGCGACAAATTCATGAAAAGGAAGCTATTCGCGTAATAAGTTGTATAGAAACTCTGCGAACACTACCTGTGTGGGACAGTTTTTTTGTAAAGCTAGAGATAGAAGGTACGATTAATTGTCTGGATGTTTTACGGGAAATAATAATCACGTCAGGAAATCGTCTTTCACTAAAAGTATGGTTTCAATTAGCAGTTTATGACGGTGACCGTTTAAATCGAAACTCAACAGAAGAAGAAAAAATAATCATTCAAACTATGTTGAAATCGATGCAGCTAGGCTATGAAAAAGAAGCATTAAAAGCTTATGAGCAGTGGATGAAGACTGTACAAAGTAATTAGACAACAAAGGGGGAGTCAAACATGGCAATTCGTAGCCTATTTACTAAAAAGAAAGAGGACGGACAAGAAAAGGGATTTCCAGAAGGACTTATGACAAAATGTCCAGAATGCCGTCACATTCAATTAACGAAGGAATTAGAAAAAAATAATAAAGTATGTTCAAAATGTGACCATCACTTCAAAATGACAGCCCAGGAGCGCGTAGCCTGTTTTTTAGATGAAGGTTCATTTGTTTCAATGGATGATCATTTACAAACAAGCAATCCTCTTAATTTCCCTGCTTATGTTGAAAAAATTTCAGCGGATCAACAAAAAACAGGATTAAACGAAGCTGTACTGACAGGAAAAGGTACCCTTGATGGAGAAGAAATTGTTGTAGCAATTATGGATTCTCATTTCCGTATGGGTTCAATGGGCTCAGTTGTTGGAGAAAAAATTACACGTGCTGTTGAAAAAGCTACGGAATTACGTGTACCGTTTATTATCTTTACAGCAAGTGGCGGAGCGCGCATGCAAGAAGGCGTCCTATCTTTAATGCAAATGGCAAAAACGAGTGTGGCATTAAAACGTCATAGTGATGAAGGTCTATTGTTTATTTCAATACTCACGCATCCTACAACAGGTGGCGTTTCTGCTAGTTTTGCCTCTGTTGGAGATATTAATATCGCGGAGCCACAAGCATTGATTGGCTTTGCTGGTCGTCGTGTAATCGAAGAAACAGTAAGAGAAAAACTACCAAGTGATTTCCAAACGGCTGAATTTTTACTGGCGCATGGTCAGCTTGATGCCATTTTCCATCGAAAAGATTTACGAAACCAAGTAGCTGTACTTGTAAAAATGCATACGAAAGGCGGCGTGCAACATGTCTAAAAATTTAGCTTTTGAAGAACCAGTAGTACAATTACGTGAAAAAATTGATGAATTAAAAACGATTGCTACCGAAGCAGATGTAGATATGACAGGCGAAATCGAAAAGCTTGAAACACGTCTGACACAGCTTGAACAATCAATTTATGCCAATATGAAGCCATGGGATCGTGTACAGGTTGCTAGACATCCAGAACGACCAACAACTTTACAATATATAGAAGCTATGTGTGAAAACTTTATTGAGTTACATGGTGATCGTACGTTTGGTGATGATGCAGCTATTCTTGGAGGAATTGCATTTTTTGAGGGCCAGCCGATAACAATTATTGGACACCAACGCGGAAAATCCACAAAGGAAAACATACGTCGAAATTTCGGGATGCCACACCCTGAAGGATATCGTAAAGCATTACGTTTAATGAAACAGGCTGAGAAGTTTAACCGTCCAATTATTTGTTTTATTGATACGAAAGGTGCTTATCCGGGTAAGGCAGCTGAAGAACGCGGTCAAAGTGAAGCGATTGCTAGAAATCTAGTCGAAATGGCGGGCTTAAAAGTACCAGTTATTTCAATCGTTATTGGGGAAGGCGGAAGCGGTGGTGCACTTGCATTAGGTGTAGCAAATCGTGTCTTTATGCTAGAAAACTCAACATATTCGGTTATCTCACCAGAAGGAGCTGCGTCGATTTTATGGCGTGATGGTAGCTTAGCGAAGCAAGCGGCTGAAGCGATGCGAATAACAGCACCTGACTTAAAAGAGCTTGGTGTTATTGATGGAATTATCCCTGAGATTACAGGTGGAGCACATCGCAATGTAGCGAAGCAAGCACATAATATAAAAGAATGTATAAGCGATACACTTAAAGCATTAAATTCTTTAAATGGCGAACAATTAATTGAAGACCGTTATGAGAAATTTAAAAAAATTGGCCAATATACAGAAGCGTAAATTACAGTTTTAGGTTTTTGAATATGTTGATTTGCTCGAAAATAGTTAAAAATTGTGATTTGTATTAAATGGAATACCTAGAGTGAACACCGTAAAAAGTCGTGAAAATATATTGAATAAATGTTAAATTTCGGATGTTTTCAAATAGAAAGAGTGTGTGAAAGCGCATTCTTTTTATTTTTTATGTAAAAGTTATGTTTTTCTAGCCTCAGAACACTTACATAGTTTGTTTTTTCATGTTAATGTGAATAATAATAGTATCTGCAGGAGGTTCGACAATGAAAAAAATTGCCGTATTAACAAGTGGTGGAGATGCGCCAGGAATGAATGCAGCCATTCGTGCAGTCGTTCGTAAAGCAGCATATCATGGAATTGATGTTGTCGGAATTAAGCATGGCTATGATGGCTTAATAAAAGGCAACATGGAAAATCTTGATTTAGGTTCAGTAGGTGGGATAATTCAACGTGGTGGTACAAATTTAAACTCAGCAAGATGTCCTGAATTTAAAGAAGACGCTGTTCAGCAGCGAGGCATTGATAATATGCGTGAAGCTGGCATTGAAGGACTAGTCGTTATTGGCGGTGATGGTTCCTACCGTGGTGCCATGGATTTAGTGAAAAAAGGCTTTCCTGTTGTTGGCGTACCAGGAACAATTGATAACGACGTACCAGGAACCGAGTATACTATAGGATTTGATACTGCACTAAATACAGTTGTGGAATCAATTGATAAAATTCGTGATACAGCAACTTCCCATGAAAATTCCTTTATTGTTGAGGTAATGGGACGAGATGCAGGGGACATTGCTTTATGGGCAGGTCTTGCAGCTGGAGCTGAAACGGTTTTAATTCCAGAAGAAGATTATAATTTGGATGAAATTGTGGCACGCTTAGATCGTGGGGCTGCTCGTGAGAAAAAGCATAGCATAATTATAGTTGCTGAGGGTGTCATGTCTGGTAATGAACTGGCAAAACTATTATTTGAAAAAACAGGAAAAGAAACGCGTGTTTCTGTTCTTGGACATATCCAACGTGGCGGTTCACCAACTGCGCGTGATCGTGTTCTAGCGAGTCAATTCGGAGCACATGCAGTTGAATTACTAATGGAAGGGAAGTCTGGCAGGGCGGTAGGTATCCGCAATCATCAAGTTATTGACTATGATATGCCTGAGGCTTTCGAAAAAAATCATGAGGCAGATGTAAGCTTATATACTTTAATGAAAGAACTATCAATATAATTTGTTATAAAACGGAGTGGGAAGAAAATGAGAAAAACAAAAATCGTATGTACAATTGGTCCAGCAAGTGAATCACCAGAAGTTTTAGAGAAACTAATTGAAGCAGGTATGAATGTAGCCCGCTTAAACTTTTCCCATGGTTCTCATGAGGAGCACGAAGTACGTATTAATTTAATTCGCGAAGTAGCACAAAAATTAGGGAAACCAGTTGGAATTTTACTCGACACAAAAGGTCCTGAAATTCGTACACATAATATGAAAAACGGAGAATTGCATTTAGCAGCGGGGCAAGTAATTGATATTTCAATGACTGAAGTTGAAGGAACTGAGTCAAGCTTCTCTGTAACGTATGATCGTTTAATCGAGGACGTTGAGCAAAACTCTATAATTTTATTAGATGATGGACTTATTCAATTACGTGTATTAGCAAAAGATATGGAAAAAGGCCTTATTCATACGATTGTTGAAAATGCAGGTGTCTTAAAAAATAAAAAGGGTGTTAACGTGCCGGGTGTTTCTGTACAGCTTCCTGGAATTACAGAAAAAGATGCACAAGACATTCTTTTCGGTATTAAACAAGGTGTTGATTTTATTGCAGCCTCGTTCGTTCGTCGAGCAAAGGATGTACTAGAAATTCGAGAATTACTTGAACAAAATGGCGGTAACCACATTCAAATTATTCCGAAAATCGAAAACCAAGAGGGTGTCGATAATATCGATGAAATCATCTTAGTTTCAGATGGATTAATGGTAGCACGTGGTGACCTAGGTGTAGAAATCCCAGCAGAAGAAGTACCACTTGTACAAAAGAAATTAATTTTAAAATGTAATCAAGTAGGTAAACCAGTTATTACAGCTACACAAATGTTAGATTCGATGCAGCGTAATCCACGTCCAACACGAGCAGAGGCTAGTGACGTAGCAAACGCAATTATCGATGGTACAGATGCAATTATGCTATCTGGTGAAACGGCAGCAGGGCTTTATCCAGTAGAGTCCGTACAAACAATGAATAAAATCGCACAGCGTACAGAAAATTCATTAGACTATAAGGCAATCGTCTCTACACGTAGTCGTGAAAAAGAGGCAAATATGACTGAGGCGATTTCTCAGGCTGTAGCATATACTTCGATTAACTTAGGTGTAAAGGCAGTATTAGCACCAACAGAAAGTGGTAACACAGCTAGAATGATTGCAAAATATCGCCCAGGTGTACCGATTGTCGCTGTAACAGGTTCTTCCAATACAGCTCATGCATTAACACTAGTTTGGGGTGTAAACCCAGTTGTTTGTCAACGAGTTTCGACAACAGATGAAATTTTAGAGCTAGCTGTTGATGAAAGTTTGAAGCATGGTTTTGTAACGCACGGTGATGCAGTTGTCATCACAGCAGGTGTACCAGTAGGTGAAGCAGGTACAACTAACTTAATGAAGGTACACATCATCGGAGATTTATTAGCTCGTGGTCAAGGAATCGGCAAAGCTTCAGTAGTAGGTAAAACAGTTGTTGCGAAAAATGCAGCAGAGGCACTAGCTTATGATACAGAAGGATGCATTTTAGTAACGCTTGGCTCAGATCGTGATATGATGCCAGCACTTGAAAATTGTATTGGTCTGATTACAGAGGAGGGCGGGCTAACAAGTCATGCAGCGGTTGTAGGACTAAGCCTTGGTATCCCTGTTATCGTCGGAGTAAAAGAAGCCACTACATTGATTCGCCACGGTCAAGAAATTACAATGGATGCTGAAACAGGAGTTATTTACAAAGGGCATGCAAGTGTACTTTAATTTCTTTTAGCAAATGTTTTGTCTATAAAAAAGCTCTAGTGCAAAAAATTGTACTAGAGCTTTTCTTATAAAATAGAAGTAAATAGCATTTTGCGGTGTTTCACCTAAATCTGGGAATGATATTTTGTTAAAAAGTATGTCGTGTGTATAAGTTGATTGGAGTGGAGGCTGGGCGACACCTTGGGGATTAGCGATATAGAGGAACGAATGCTAAAAGCATCACGTCCTGTGATAAGCCTTCGTGACCAACATCCTGTTGCCCCGAGACCCTGGAGCGAGCAACGCGAGTGAAGCGGCTCAGCGGACGCCCCCAGGAAGCTCTGCTCTGCGCGAAAGCGAAGCGTCAGCGGCAAATGTTTTCATGTAGCGAAAGCAAAGCGACAGCTACAAAGCGCCCTGCCGGAACGGAAACCAACCCCCACGTTATGGTTATGAGCGTTTAATCAATATTTAACCAAATTGAAATCGATCCTTTTCTCTCTTGGAATGAGATTTACTATAAAAATAATAGCGTCGTCATCTCTTAAATAGGACCCATTATTTTTTAATGAAACTTAATGGGCTATAATAACGTATAAAAGATATAGCTTTTTCAGATAGAAAGGAGAAAAATATGAGAAAAGTTTTTCTTGGTTTCATTGTCTATGCATTAGCCGAGTTGGCGTTATTAATAGTAATTGGTCAAAGTATTGGTGTTCTAAATACATTATTGCTTATAGTCGCTACGAGTATTATAGGTATTTATATAGTGAAAAATAAAGGTATGAATTCTATACAAAAGGTAAAAAATACGATAGCACGCGGAGAAGCTCCCGGGCCAGCATTAGTTGATACAGTATTAAATTTCAGTGGTGGTGTACTTCTAGCATTACCAGGTTTTATAACAGATCTTGTTGGATTATTACTGCTTATGCCTTTTTCTTGTAAAATGTTCCAGCCAATCTTTTATTATTGGATGCGGAAAAAAATGAAAAAAGGTCAATTTATCATCGTTCAAAAATAGCATTGTCCTTTAGTTTAACTGCCAAAAATAAAAATATAGGGCTCAGTAAAATGCCGTAAAAACCAAATAATAAAATAGAGGCAGCACTGATGAAAAAGGTGTGGAAAGTACGTAACTGTAATGTATTCGACCAAAGCATGGATTCAGCTAGCTGCCTTGTTAATTGAACGAAGAGATACAAAAGTAAAATTGAAACACATAAAAAGGTATTGCCTTTTAAGTAAAAATAAATGCTCATGGGTACAAGAAATACTCCAATCCCGAAGAACGGAAGTACATCTGCAAATGCAACTATAAAAGCTTTAATGATGGCTTGTTCAAATTGGAGAATCATAAATCCCGCACAAAGAATGAGCAGTGTAATCGTAAATAGCTGAAACTCCACGTACAAAAAGTAATGAAATAGCTGCATAATTTTAGAAAAGTGCTTCTGCCATTCATTGCGGAATTTTTTTGGCACATATTGAAAAAACCAATATCGGGATTTGCGGGTTTCCAATAGGGCGAAATAGTAAGCAACAAGGAATATAAATACTTCAATTACATGCTTCATTAATAGTTGGAAAATATTAGCTGTGTATAAAAAGATTGAATCGAAGATAGAAAGCGATTTTTCCTTTAAAACTTGGATGAACATTGATTCATATTCATTGAAAAGTGGAAAATTTTGTAGTGTATCTCTGATTTCAGGGAAGACAAGAATAATACTGTTTATAGATATGATAACAAGAAGAAAAATGCAAGCTAGTATAAGTGCTTCAACAATAATTGCTGCAAGCCAATAGGTCATTCTACAATACGAGTGAAGGAATTTTATGATAGGGTACGTAGAAAAAGACAAAAAAATCGCAAGTGATACAGGTAGAACGAACCACAATATAACCAAATAAAATATGAAAAGCAAAACATTTGTAGTTCTTTCGTATGAAAAATATTTAATATTCCTCATTTTTACAAATTCACCCCGTTTCAAATAATAAATTAATATTGTAATGTACAAAAGAATCTCTTTAAAGCTCATTTATAATCGCTCGTGCGCCTTTTTCTTTATTCGGAGGTTTTTCATTCACAAAGCTGTCAAAAATGATTATAATAGCAATGTAAGCGATTAACTTAATGGTTCATATGAGCAAAAAACGTAAATGTGAGCTAATAACTGCATTTACAACTGAAAAATATATTATGAGGGAGCGATAATTTATGTCAGCAACTAAAGGTTTAGAAGGTATCGTAGCAGCGGAATCTAAAATCAGTTCAATTATCGATGACACACTTACATATGTTGGTTACAACATTGATGATTTAGCAGAGAACGCGTCATTCGAAGAGGTAATTTATTTATTATGGCATACTCGTTTACCAAAAGCGGACGAGCTAGCTGAATTAAAACAACAATTGGCAGACAACATGTCTATTCCACAAGCAATTGTAGACCAATTCAAATCATACCCACTTTCAACTGTACATCCAATGGCTGCACTACGTACTGCAGTATCTTTACTTGGTGTATTCGATGAAGAAGCGGATGTTATGGATACAGAAGCTAACTACCGTAAAGCAATCCGTTTACAAGCTAAAATTGCTACAGTAGTTACTGCATTTGCACGTGTTCGTAAAGGTTTAGAGCCAGTTGCGCCAAAACCAGAATTAGGATATGCAGCAAACTTCTTATACATGCTTAAAGGTGAAGAACCAGCAGCAATCGAAGTTGAAGCATTCGACAAAGCATTAGTATTACATGCTGATCACGAATTAAATGCATCTACATTCACAGCACGTGTATGTGTAGCTACATTATCTGATGTTTATTCTGGTGTAACTGCAGCTATCGGTGCATTAAAAGGACCACTTCATGGTGGTGCAAATGAGCAAGTTATGAAAATGTTAACTGAAATCGGCTCACTTGAAAACGTTGAATCTTATATTCAAAATAAATTAGATAACAAAGAAAAAATCATGGGCTTCGGTCACCGCGTATACCGCAAAGGCGACCCACGTGCACCACACTTACGTGTAATGTCACAAAAATTAACTGAGCTAACTGGTAAACCAGAGCTTTATGAAATGTCAGTTAAAATCCATGACATGATCGTAGAACAAAAGAAATTACCTGCAAACGTAGACTTCTTCTCTGCGTCAGTGTATGATTCTTTAGGTATTGATCATGACCTATTCACACCAATTTTCGCAGTATCACGTACTTCTGGTTGGGTAGCTCATATTCTTGAGCAATATGCTAACAACCGCCTAATCCGTCCACGTGCAGAGTATGTTGGACCAGGCATGCAAAAATATGTTCCAATCAGCGAGCGCTAATTCGGAAAATATGCTAGAATATTTGGGACTGTGTTACTGATAACACAGTCCTATGATTATGAATTTAGGAGGCAACATCAATGTCAAACAAAATTGTAGTTGAAAATGGCGTACTTAATGTACCAAACAATCCAGTGATTCCTTTCATCGAAGGTGACGGAATCGGTCCAGATATTTGGGCTGCAGCATCACGCGTAATCGACGCAGCAGTAGAAAAAGCTTACAACGGCGAAAAGAAAATCGAATGGTTAGAAGTTTTAGCTGGTGAAAAAGCATTCAACCAAACTGGTGAATGGTTACCACAAGAAACTTTAGACAAAATTAACGAATACCTAATCGCAATTAAAGGTCCTCTTACTACTCCAATCGGTGGTGGTATCCGCTCTCTAAACGTAGCATTACGTCAACAGCTTGACCTATATGTATGCTTACGTCCAGTACGTCACTTTGATGGAGTACCTTCTCCAGTTAAACGTCCAGAAGACGTTGATATGGTTATCTTCCGCGAAAACACAGAAGACATCTATGCTGGTATCGAATTCGAATCTGGCTCTGAACAAGCACAAAAAATCATCAACTTCCTACAATCTGAATTTGGTGTAAACAAAATCCGCTTCCCAGAAACTTCTGGTATCGGTGTAAAACCTGTATCTAAAGAAGGTACTGAGCGTTTAGTACGTTCTGCTATCGAATATGCTATTACTCATAAACGCCCATCTGTTACTTTAGTACACAAAGGTAACATCATGAAATTCACTGAAGGTGGATTCAAAAAATGGGGTTATGAATTAGCTGAAAAAGAATTTGCTGATCAAACATTCACTTGGAACCAATATGATGCTATTAAAGCTGAACAAGGTGAAGAAGCAGCAAACAAAGCACAAGCTGACGCTTTAGCAGCTGGTAAAATCTTAGTTAAAGATTCTATCGCTGATATCTTCTTACAACAAATCTTAACTCGTCCAAATGAGTTCGATGTAGTTGCTACAATGAACTTAAACGGTGACTATATCTCTGACGCATTAGCTGCTCAAGTTGGTGGTATCGGTATCGCTCCAGGCGCAAACATTAACTATGTAACTGGTCACGCGATCTTCGAAGCTACTCACGGTACAGCTCCAAAATATGCTGGTCAAGATAAAGTAAACCCATCTTCAGTATTACTTTCAGGTGTATTAATGCTTGAACACTTAGGATGGCAAGAAGCAGCTGACATGGTTACTAAATCTGTAGAGAAAACAATTTCTTCTAAAGTTGTAACTTACGACTTCGCTCGTTTAATGGACGGCGCTACAGAAGTGAAATGTTCAGAATTCGCTAATGAGTTAATCAAAAACCTATAATTTTCTATTCTAAAATAGAAATTATAGTTAAAGCGGAAGTATTTCTGCCGATATAATTAGGGTGAAATGTAAATTTCTATTGACCTTAGCTTAATAAAATATTTACGATGAACTTGTTTAATCGAGGGAGGAGAATTTATTCTCCTCCCTCTTTTAATTTTTTTTCAGCGGGTGTTTAAACACCCGCTGAAAGAAGCCTCCGGCGGATGTCACGGAATCGGAAAGTGCTTGCACAACGCCGATTCCTGACGCAATTATGCCGAGACATAATTGATTAAATAACCTAATTTTAAAGGAGCGTATTCGAATGTCTCTGAAACGAAAAAAAATCTCAGTAATCGGTAGCGGTTTTACTGGCGCTACTGCAGCATTTTTAGCAGCTCAAAAAGAACTTGGTGATGTAGTGTTAGTGGATATCCCTCAAGCTGAAAACCCAACAAAAGGTAAAGCTTTAGATATGTGGGAAGCTGCACCAGTGCAAGGCTATGATTCTTATGTTAAAGGTACTTCTAATTATGCAGATACTGCAGATTCTGATGTAGTAATCATCACTGCTGGTGTTGCTCGTAAACCAGGTATGAGCCGTGACGATCTTGTTCAAATTAACCAAGAAGTAATGAAAGCTGTTTCTAAGGAAATTGCAAAGTACTCACCAAATTCAACAATCCTCGTTCTTACAAACCCAGTTGATGCAATGACTTACACAGTATTCAAAGAAACTGGTTTCCCTAAAAATCGTGTAATAGGTCAATCAGGTGTACTCGATACGGCTCGTTTCTGTGCGTTTGTAGCTGAAGAACTAAATATCTCGGTAAAAGACATCACAGGTTTTGTGTTAGGTGGTCATGGTGATACAATGGTGCCACTTACTCGTTACTCGTTCGCTGGTGGTATTCCATTAGAATCGTTAATCCCAGCAGATCGTCTTGAAGAGATTGTTGACCGTACACGTAAAGGTGGCGCTGAAATCGTTAACCTTCTTGGTAATGGTTCTGCATATTATGCTCCTTCAGCGGCGCTTATTGAAATGGCGGAAGCTATCATTAAAGACCAAAAGCGTATACTTCCATCTATTGCATACTTAGAAGGCGAATATGGCTACAATGATTTATATCTAGGTGTTCCGACATTATTAGGTGCAAATGGTATAGAAAAAATCTTTGAACTTGAATTAACAGACAATGAAAAAGCAGCTTTAGATAAATCGGCAGAGGCTGTCCGCAACGTTATGGAAATTTTAGCTTAATAAAAGTTTATGAAATCGAGTAGGATTCATTCCTACTCGATTTTTTTTAAGTATTGAGACAAAATATTATTAGTACAAGTAAACATCGAGGTGAAATTATGAAATTAACATTAGCAACAAACGAAGAAATCAATATCCTCCATTCAAAATATAAAAGATTTAACACTCACCTCCTTGAAAATCCAAGTGAGTTATACAATCATACCGGTATTATGGGCGTATTCAATCGCGTTCTTACTGAAGAAGAGGCATTTGAGTTATTGGGAGAGAAATATAATTTAAAGTACAGTGCAAATTTCTTGGATACTTTTACGCAACTTTTTCATATAGAAGAGAATGGAGTGTATGTACACATTTATAAAAAAGGTTTGAGTAAAATAGCATTCAAATATAAATTAAGTTGCTTAAATCGGTCCGAGGCGAACATCTTTCGAAAATTGTTTTCCCACAGTAAGGGAATTTATAAAATAGGAGACGTGGAAGCCCTTGTCTTTTTAACGAAACTCTCAGTAACTGAACTATATTTCGCTGATTTTTTCTTTCCTTCACTGGATACAGTGATAATAGGGAATTATGATTTGTCGTTTCCTATTTATTCTAATACGATAATAGGTTTTAATAAGTGTAAAGAGATTATAGAAGAAAACGGCTTGTTGATACGGTAATAGGTAATGAACAGTAATAGAAGTTCTGATTTATAGTTGAAGAAGGAAAAATGATAATAGAAAAAGAATTAAAATAGTAAAAATGCTTATTAGACGAGGTGTACTCAATGCAACCAATACATATCGATGAAATTCCAATTGAAATAAAAGAATATCTTAAAAATATTATTTCTATAAGGTTTCCAAGGCAAGGTTACACCTCTGATGTTGGGTTAATTGAGAATAACCAAGGGTTTTATGCACTAAAAAGGACAAAGGGAGAATTATTTTGTTCCTGGTTAAATAGAGAAATATCTGTATTAAACTGTTTGACTAATCAAACAAAACTACCTGTTCCAAAAGTGAAGAAATTTGTTGAACAAGAAAACCAAAGGGATTCCTGGGCTCTCCTTGAGTTTTTAAAGGGGGAAACACTAAGGACTGCTTTATTCACCGAGAAAAATGAAGAGAAACGGCAAGAATTGATATTTAATTTTGGTGCATTCTTATTTCAAATCCATACTACCCCTTGTCCAAAAGAGTTAATTTATGAAGGAAAATGGATTGACCAAATATTAAATCAAGCTGAATATAATTTGAAAAATTATGAAGTGGATGGAGATGAGAAATTATTAGAAAAAATTAAAACTAATAAACCCAACTTCTATAAACAAACTTTGATTCACGGAGATTTTACAATTGATAATGTTTTAGTCGACAACGGGGTAATTACAGGAGTAATTGATTGGGGAAGTGGAGCTTATGGAGACCCAAGATATGACGTATCATTGGCAATACGCTCAAAACCCAATGCCTTTGAAAATGAAATAGATAAAGAAATTTTTTTTGAAGGGTACGGGGAAAAGATTATTGATGATAACGAATATGATTATTTTGTAAATGGCTTATATGAATTCTTTTAATGTTTTGTTCTGCACTAAAGAGTTGCTTTCAGGAGGAATCATCTCTCGGTTCTGTATGAAGATCAAATGGTTATTCTGCTTTTCGTTGTACTTTTGGAATAAAATTGATACTATGAAGGTATATGATAGAAAAGGGGTTGGCGTATTTTTGCTTCAAAAAAACAGTAAGCTTGGTCTCACTATTGATGAAATTACAGTTGGCGAGAAGATTCATATTACCGAGAAGATAGAAGATAAGGATTTATTGCTTTACTTAGGACTCACGAATGATAATAATCCGCTTTATATTCAACATGATTATGCAGCGATGACACCTTTTCAAAAGCCAATCGTACCAACGATCATGTTAAATGGCATTATTACTTCAGCTGTGTCAAAGTATATTCCTGGACCAGGCGCACGAATTATTGAGCAACATATAAAATATTTAGAACCGCTCTATCATTATGAATTATTTGATACTCTTTTAGAGGTAACAGAAGTAAATAAAATAGAAAATACGATTACTGTATCGGTACACTCATATAATGAGAAGAAACAGCTTATGATTGAGGGTATTTTGCTGGTGACACCACCACTTGTTTTATAGACGTCTTGAGATTTGAAATGGGGGTTTCAAATCACTAACGGAGGCTTTACACATGACAAAAACAATTTTAGTTGTAGAAGATGAATTTTCTATTGCGACATTATTGAAATATAATTTAGAGCAGGCTGGATATGTTGTAGAAACAGCTGCAGATGGTCAAGAGGGTCTTGATAAGGCAATTGACATACAGCCAGATTTAATTTTATTAGATTTAATGCTTCCAAGGCTAGATGGTATGGAAGTCTGTAAACAAATTCGTCAACAACGTATGAATACACCTATTATTATGCTAACAGCAAAGGATGACGAGTTCGATAAAGTACTTGGTCTAGAGCTAGGGGCAGATGATTATATGACGAAGCCTTTTAGTCCGCGCGAAGTGTTGGCACGGGTAAAGGCTGTTTTGAGACGCTTTACACAAAATGTAGTGCCTGAAGAGAAGAATGGGCCTCAAGAGAAAATGTATGAGTTTGGACAATTGCGTGTCTTTCCAGAGCGTTTTGAAGTATTTTTACAAGATGAGGCACTGGAATTTACACCAAAGGAATTTGAGCTACTCATTTATCTACTTGAAAATAAAAACCGTGTTTTAACACGTGATCAGCTATTAAGTGCTGTATGGAAGTATGACTTTGCCGGTGATACTCGAATTGTAGATGTGCACATAAGCCACCTTCGCGATAAAATCGAAGAAAATAGCCGTAAGCCGATGTTCATTAAGACAATTCGCGGCCTTGGCTATAAATTCGAGGAGCCGAAGACGACATGAAATCAATGAGCAACCGCTTATTCTTGACATTTATGCTATTGCTTGGATCTATATTAGCTGTCCTAATGATTGTTATAGGTCAGCTTTTTCCTGTTTATATAGAACAGTACAATGAGCAGGCTAGTTTACAGATGCAAGAATCCATTAACCAAGTATTAGACGAACGAAAGATTGAACTATCAAAAGAAGATAAAGAGGCACTGTATACTGCTCAAAACATTGAGGCAACAGATTCTCTAATATCGTTTGTTCATGCGCGACTTTATGTTGTGCTAGCGATTCTTTTTATAATAGCACTTATTTTAATGGCTATTGTAAGTCGCTATATGATTCGAAATTTCACTGCTCCTATTGATAACGTGACAGATACAGCACTTGAACTGGCGAAGGGAAATTACCGTGCTCGTGCTCATGAAAATGAGCATGAACGCATGATGCCACTTAGTCACTCCATCAATATTTTAGCACGTAACTTACAGGATATTACTACGATTCGCGAGGTAGAAGAGGAAAGGCTTAAAACGTTAATTGAAAACATGGGAAGCTCCCTCATGATGATTGGACGTGAGGGGAATATATCTATCGTGAACCGTGTATTTTTAGAGCGTTTCGGTATGCTAATTGAGGATGTACAAGGAAAAGTTTTCCGTACAATTGGCTTACCTCAATCACTGGAGCAATTTATCGACCATGTGTTTCTAACAGAAATGCCTTATCGACAACAAATTAAAATGGAGGTCCAACAGGAGCTATACAATAAGGAAGTATATGGAGCACCTGTTATAGGGGATCATGGTCGATGGCTAGGTGTCGTTATAGTTATGCATGATATTACAGAGCTTGTTCGTTTAGAGCAGATTCGTAAGGACTTTGTAGCAAATGTATCCCATGAATTGCGTACACCTATTACATCTATTAAAGGCTTTTCTGAAACTTTACTAGATGGTGCATATAAGGATGAAAAAATGCTCCTTTCTTTTTTGGAGATCATTTATAAGGAAAGTAACCGTCTGCAGATGCTTATCCAGGATTTACTAGAGTTATCGAAAATTGAGCAGCATGGTTTTACCGTTAATATTATGCCGATGGGCTTGCAAGATGTACTTATACGAGGAGCAGAGCTGACAGGACCTCGTCTGGATGAGAAGAATATGAGCTTTAATGTTGATATTGAACGTGATGTTCAGGTTATGGGTGATGCGAATCGTATCATTCAAATTGTCACTAATTTAATTACCAATGCCATTACGTATTCTCCAGAAAATACAATCGTTACGATTCGATTAAAGGAAAATGAAACGTACGGTATTCTTGAAATAGAAGACCAAGGTATAGGAATTGAAAAGCATGAAATTGCCCGTGTCTTTGAACGGTTTTATCGTGTGGATCGTGCGCGAAGCCGGAATTCTGGAGGGACAGGTTTAGGGCTTGCTATTGTGAAGCACTTAGTAGAGGCTCATCATGGTCGCATTCAGGTAGAAAGTGAAGTTGGTGTCGGGACAAAAATGATAGTCATGATTCCAAAAAATTAACGAATTCTTTACAAAAGCACAATTTTAGATTCACAATAGGGACTTATACTTGTTAGTAGAAACCCCCCCTATATATTATTAAGACTTTAAAATAGCCAAAAAAATCTTTAGATAAAGATTTTTTGAATGTGTTGCTTAGTTATCGCCAATAGGAAGAATCTATTGCCAAATTTTTTGGTGATAGATTCTTTTTCTGTTTTACACATAACGCAAATAGGTGTAAAGTATAGTAGCATAATATTCAACTAACAACCAATGTACTTGTTAGTTGAACCAATCAGGCTTAGACGGGTCAGCTAATAAGCCCACTTTATCTAGAAGTGATTTCTATTACTGATCGTAAAAGCGGGATAAAAAATTGAAAGAAGGATGACCATGAAAATCGTCAAAAGTATCGTGCAAATTGGCTATCTATATGTAATTTTATTTGTTGGGAATAGTATTGCACGTCTACTTCACTTGCCGATTCCAGGGAGCATAATTGGACTAGTCTTATTGTTTTTACTTTTGCAGTTTCATATTATTAAGCTTGAATGGATTGAGCTAGGTGCAGGTTTATTACTTAGTGAATTATTACTATTTTTCATTCCATCTGCTATCGGAGTAATCGATTATACTGCATTATTCGGTGAGCAAGGTGTGAAAGCTGTGCTTGTAATTGTATTGAGTGCCATAGTTGTAATGTTTGCAACAGGTTTCACAGCACAATTGCTAGGGCAACGAAAGAAAGGTGATACTGCATGAGCTTTTTAATAGCTATAGTAAGTTTACTAGGTACTATTGCAATTTTTTATACTAGTAAAATGTTTTATAAAAAGTATCAGAACGAATGGTTAACACCTATACTAATCACACCATTAGTAATAATTATAATCTTGTTACTAACGGGTACATCTTATAAATCCTATGTTGCAGGAACCGGTATTTTATCAAATTTACTTGGGCCAGCAACAGTTGCATTCGCGGTTCCAATTTATAGAAATTTTAATCTGTTAAAGAAACATGCTTTTGAAATTTTTCTAAGTATTGCAGTAGGTTCGGCAGTTGCTATTACATCATCATTTACCATTGCCGTTGTAATTGGATTGAATAATGAGCTAGTGCATAGCTTAGTTCCGCGCTCAGTTACTACACCAATAGCGATGGACATCTCCAATATGATTGGTGGCTCTCCTACCCTTACTGCTGTTTTCGTTATGGTGACTGGTATTTTAGGGAGTCTAATAGCACCGTTAGTAATTAAAGTATGTCGTTTCCAACGACCATCCTCTAGAGGTCTAATGTTAGGAATGGGTGCACATGGTGCAGGTACCTCTAAAGCATTTGAATTTGGTGAGTTAGAAGGCACCTTTGCAAGTCTTGCTATGATTGTAGCTGCATTAATTAGCATTGTTTTATCAACAACATTTTTCCCAGCATTTGAACATCTAGTTGTCAATATCCTGTTACCTTAAATGGTAGCAGGATTTTTTTTAGTTCTATTTTGGTGCGGATGGTTTTAGATGGAAGGTAAGTGCAGGAACGTCGGGTAAGTTTTTATGTCAAACTGCCTAAAATAAAAAACTAGTTTATTAAAATATTTTGAAACTTTTTATAAAGTGTCCCGTATACAATAGTACTAAGCTTAAGGGAGGATTAGACATGAGTGTGAAAAGGTCACTAATGATGGTGGGACTTGGTATTTTCGGCATTGTTGCACTTATTGCGGTATTTACATCGTGGTACACGGTAGATGAATCGGAACAAGCAGTTGTTATTACGTTCGGTCGTGCTGATAATACAGTAACAGAATCGGGTTTACATTTTAAATTACCTTGGCCTGTACAATCGGTTGAGGTTTTATCGAAGGAAACATTTAGTTTGCAGTTCGGTTATAAGCAAAATAAAGATGGGGAATTGGAAGATTATGATGCTGAAACGAAAATGATTACAGGGGATGAGCATATTGTTTTAACAGACCTTGTCGTTCAATGGAAAATTACAGAACCGAATAAGTATCTATTCAGCTCACAAGATCCAGAAAAAATATTACATAGCGCTACGTCGAGTGCGATTCGATCAATTATCGGAAGTTCCAAAATCGACGCTGCGTTAACTGAAGGAAAAGCGGACATAGAAGCAAAATCACGAGATTTACTCGTTTCTCTTATTGAAAAATACGATATTGGTATAAGTGTTTTAGGAGTAAAACTACAGGATGTTGAATTACCGAACGCAGATGTGCGAGCGGCCTTTACAGCTGTTACGGATGCACGTGAAATGAAAAATACAAAAATAAATCAAGCAGAAAAATATAAGAATCAGCGAATTAATGAAGCTGAAGGTGAAAAGGACGCAATTATCTCAAAGGCTCAAGGTGAAAAAACAGCACGAATTGAACAAGCTCAAGGGGATGTAGCTGTCTTTAATAAAATGTATGAGCAATATAAGGGTAATCAACAAATTACACGCGAACGTTTAATTTTGGAAACACTTGAAAATGTATTACCTAAAGCGCAAATTTATATTATGAATGATGATGGTAATACAATGAAATACTTGCCTCTTCAAGCATTGCAACCTGCGCCAAAGGAGACAACTGTGACACAGGAGACACCAAAAGAGGAGAAAAAAGAAGGGGGCGGTAACTAATGGATCAAAAAAATAAGGATCTTGAAAAATTTCTCAATTTTTTATCGGGTAAATCCAAAAATACTGCTCCAAAAGAAGGAGATACAGTGGATAATGTGGTCAAAATGTCGAAAAAAGGGCCGATGAATCCGAAAAAATATATTTCTCTTGCTGTAACATTAACAGCCATTTTTGCTATTGCCATTATATTATTTACTAATGTTTATATAGTTAAAGAGTCCGAATATGCAGTTGTTAGGCAGTTTGGAGAAGTAGTGAAATATCAGAGTGAGCCCGGCTTGAAAATTAAAGTTCCATTTATTCAAAGCGTCACGAAACTACCAAAAAACCAAATGACGTATGAAGTTTCTGAAGAAGAAATTAATACAAAGGATAAAAAACGAATTATTATTGATAATTATGCAGTTTGGCATATAACAGATCCAAAGCAATTAATATCAAATGCAGGAACAATTGAAAAAGTTGAATCACGTATGGAAGAATTTATTTATTCGGTTATTCGTTCGGAGCTTGGTCGAATAGAATATAAGCAAATTATTAATGATGAAAATTCTTCACGTGGGAGTATCAATGATCAGGTAACGGCACGTGTCAATGAGTTACTCTCAAATGATAAGTATGGAATAGAAGTAATAGATGTTCGTATTCGCCGTATCGACTTGCCTACTGAGAATGAGCAATCCGTGTTTACAAATATGATTTCGGATCGTGAATCAATGTCTCAAAAATACCTATCAGAAGGTGATGCTCAGAAACGCCGTATCGAAGCTCAAACAGATAGGAAAGTTCAAGAAATGCTGGCAACAGCGAAAAAGGATGCAGCAATGATTCAAGCGGAAGGTGAAGCAGAAGCAGCGAAGATTTACAATAAATCGTTCTCTCAAGACCCTGAATTCTATTCATTGTACCGTACATTAGAGTCATATAAGAAAACTGTAGGGGAAGATACGGTCATTATTTTGCCATCCACTTCACCATATGCAAAAATATTATCTGGATATGTAAAGTGATACTATTATTCTTGCAGGGAAAAGTATATGAAGTCGTCTCAAATTTTTGAGACGGCTTTTTTACGCTATCCATGAAACTGACAAGAATACGAAGGCTCCTCGCCATAACGTGGAGTTGATTTCCGTTCCGACTGGGCGCTTTCCTGGGGGCGTCCGATGAGCCGCTTCGCTGCGCTCCAGGGTCTCGGGCTAACAGGATGTTGGTCACGAAGGCGTTATCACAGGACGTGATGCTTTTAGCCTTCGTTCCTCTATATCGCTAATCCCCGAGGAGTCGCCCAGTCTCCACTCCAATCACCTAATTTCAATTTCGTCTTGGCGTAATTGTAGTGCTTTCGCTATAGAAAACATTTGTCGCTAACGCTTCGCTTTAGCACAGATAAATTGCCACAGAACGTGGCGTTCTTAGACTATGCTTTTGTTGCTCGGACATCTACTGCAAATAAACCACATCCGCATTCATCTCATCATCTTTAGAAGTAGAAGTCTTCTGTGTACCTGTCGCTATGCTTTCGCTACAGAAAATACTTGTTTTAGGTAATATCAATTATTATTTTCGTAAATATCTTTCAATTATCGATGGTATACTATGAAAATGATAGAAATTTATAATTTTGTGTTTCTTAAATTACTATTATCTGATAGAATGATAATGTTCAGAAATAAAAAATGGGGGTAATAGTTGTGAAATTGCAAATTAGCAAGGGGCTCCAAAATTTAGGGATAGCCTGTATTGTTGCTTCATTATTTACACTTTTCTTCCGTCTATCAGATTTTACATGGATCACAAAAAGTGTTTATCATATACCAGTGTTTTTTGTCATTTTGTTTTTATTAGGTTTAATCATTGCTGAGGATGTACGCAAGATATTTAAAAGAATATTTTTGTACGAGAAACGTAAGGTTAAACGTCCTTTATGGCAAGTAGGGATTGGCTTTATTTTCTTCTTAGCACAAATCGGTACTGTAATGGTGTTTAATACAGAGCTTACACATCCACAGCTTGGTGGTATGCCATTATTTTTAGTATTTGCTTTTATGAATGCTTTTATTATGACAGTTATATATGAAGAGATTTTCTATCGTAAAGAAAAAACAAGTAAAGCTAGTGAATAATATCGGAAAAGGTCAATTACAATGAGTGATTGGCTTTTTTTTTGTGTAGACAATCTTGAGTTAAGTTATTGATGTAGAAAATTTGATGATTTTCAACGTTATGATTGGTAAAATACCTGTTTTCTCGATAAAGTAAAAGGAAGAGGCATTTTCAAACATACGTTTTCGTTTTACAATTAAGAAGACGACAACGCAGGAGGATAAAATCATGACAAAGGAAAAATTGCTATTATTGGACGGCAATAGTTTAGCATATCGCGCGTTTTTTGCGTTACCTCTATTAACGAATGATAGTGGAATTCATACGAATGCAGCATACGGCTTTACAACAATGTTACAAAGAATTTTAGAGGAAGAGCAACCTACGAAAATTTTGGTTGCTTTTGATGCGGGTAAGACAACCTTCCGTCATGAGACATTTACGGAATATAAAGGTGGACGCCAAAAGACTCCACCAGAATTATCTGAGCAGTTTCCTTATATACGTAAGCTTATTGATGCTTATGGTATTAAGCGATATGAGCTTGAAATGTACGAAGCGGACGATATTATAGGAACACTTGCTAAAGAAGCTTCATCACAGGAAATGGATGTCATCGTTGTATCGGGAGATCGTGACTTAACACAGCTCGCTACTGAGCAAGTAACGGTATACATTACTAAAAAAGGTATTACTGAAATTGAAAAAAATACGCCAGCCTTTATAGCAGAAAAATACGGCTTAACCCCTCAACAAATTATTGATATGAAAGGTTTAATGGGGGATTCTTCAGATAATATTCCAGGTGTACCAGGTGTCGGTGAAAAAACTGCTGTTAAATTGCTAAAAGAGCATGGTTCAGTGGAGTCTCTTTATGCGGCAATGGATACGGTGAAGGCTTCTAAAATGAAAGAAAAATTAGTTGCCAATGAAGAACAGGCACTAATGAGTAAAAAGCTGGCTACCATTTTTACAGAGGCACCGATTGATATAACCCTTTCGGATCTTGTTTATAATGGTCCGAACGAAGAAGAATTAATTAACGTGTGGAGAGAGCTTGGCTTTAAATCATTGCTAGATAAAAGTGATTTTACTGTAGAAGAAGAGGAACAAGCACCTTTTGACTTTGAAATTGTGCAGGAAGTAAAACAAGAGCTTTTAAAAGATGTAATGGCAGTGCATTTGGAGCTAGAGAACGAGCATTATCATACATGTCAGCAACTAGGCATTGCACTAACAGATGGAGCGAAAACAATGTACGTGCCGTTTGATATTGCAGCTAAATCAGAGGTCCTTCGTCTTTGGTTAGAAGATGTTACTAAAATAAAGTATATGTCTGATTCAAAAGCATCTCAGGCTGCGTTAAAACGTGCGGGAATTCGTTTGGCTGGTGTGGAATTTGACTTATTACTTGCTTCTTATATTAATAATCCTGCGCTAAGTGGAGATGATGTGGCAACACTTGCGAAAGAACTAGGCTATCGTAATGTGCAGGCAAATGAGACTGTTTATGGTAAAGGGGCGAAACGAGCTATACCTGCCATTGATGCACTTGCTGAGCATGCCAGCCGCAAAGCCTTTGCTGTGTGGTCTTTACAGCCGAAGTTCGAGGCATTGTTAAAGGAAAACGAACAGTTCGAACTCTATAAAAACTTAGAGCTTCCTCTTGCTTCTATTTTAGGTGAAATGGAAAGTGAAGGAATCACTGTCAATCGTGCTACATTAGAGAAAATGGGGCAGGAACTAAATGACAAACTAGTTGTGATTGAACAGGAGATTTATACGGAGGCAGGAGAAGCCTTCAATATTAATTCACCAAAGCAACTTGGTGTCATCCTTTTTGATAAACTAGGTCTTCCTGTTATTAAAAAGACAAAGACGGGCTATTCCACTGCAGCGGATGTATTGGAAAAATTAAAACCAGAGCATGCCATTATTGAGCATATTCTATTATATCGTCAGCTTGGGAAATTACAGTCAACTTATATCGAAGGTCTACTAAAGGAAATCCATAAAGAGGATGGAAAGGTGCATACTCGATTCCAACAAGCACTAACAGCTACAGGACGTTTAAGCTCAACTGATCCGAATTTGCAAAACATCCCGATTCGTTTAGAGGAAGGGCGAAAAATTCGTCAAGCGTTTGTGCCATCGAACGAAGATTGGATATTATTTTCTGCCGATTATTCTCAAATCGAATTGCGTGTGTTAGCCCATATGTCAAAAGATAAAAACTTAGTCGATGCTTTCCGTGAAGGTATGGATGTTCATACACGTACTGCTATGGATGTATTCCATGTCTCAGAAGATGAGGTCGACAGTAATATGCGTCGTGCTGCAAAAGCAGTAAACTTTGGTATTGTCTATGGTATTAGTGATTACGGCTTATCGCAAAACTTGGATATTACCCGTAAGGAAGCTGCTACATTTATCGAGAAGTATTTTGCGAGTTTCCCTGGTGTAAAACAATATATGGATGATATCGTTCAAGATGCGAAATTTAATGGATATGTGACAACGATTTTAAATAGACGTCGATATTTACCTGACATTACGAGCTCAAATTTCAATATACGAAGCTTTGCAGAGCGTACTGCGATGAATACACCAATTCAGGGAAGTGCAGCTGATATTATTAAAAAAGCAATGATTGATATGGACGCTCGCTTGAAAAAAGAAAATATGCAGGCAAAGATCCTATTACAAGTGCATGATGAATTAATTTTTGAAGCACCTAAAGAGGAGATTGCATTGCTTGAAAAAATAGTACCAGAGGTTATGGAGAACGCAATCGAGCTTTCAGTACCATTAAAAGTAGATTTTAACTATGGTGCTACTTGGTACGAAGCAAAATAAGGAGGGGTTAAAATGCCTGAATTACCAGAGGTTGAAGGTGTCGTCCAGGCATTAAAACCTGAAATTGAAGGGCGTACAATTCAACAGGTTCAACTTTCTGAAATTATTCGTTTTTCCTTTGGAGAGGGGAAGCAATGTATCGTGAAGCAAGCTGAGCCTGATGCATTTGAAATATCCTTGTCTCAAATGACGATTACAAAAGTCGAACGACGTGCGAAATACATCTTTTTTCATTTGCTAAAAGAGGATGTCCCTTACGTGCTTGTTAGTCATTTAGGAATGACGGGTGCATGGTTTGTGGTGAATTCGCCTGAGGAAATCAATGAGGCGAAATTTAAAAAGCATATTCATGCTACATTTCAAATGGCAGATGGTGGCTATTTAATTTATTCGGATATACGCCGCTTTGGTGAACTACGTTTTTTAACAAAAATTGAAGATCATATACCATTAACAAAAATGGCACCAGAACCTTTTGATGAAATAGCGTGTGATTATTTTATTGCGAAATCAAAGTTACCGAAATATGAGAAAAAGGCCGTTAAAGATGTAATTATGGATGGGCAGGTTATTTCGGGCTGTGGCAATATTTATGCTACTGAAGCATTATTTGCTCAAAAAATTCATCCGGCCCGCACAATGAACCGCATCAGTGAAAAGCGTAAGCGTGCATTGTTCGAGACAATTGTCGTTATTTTACGCCAAAGCATTGAAGCAGGAGGTTCAACAATTTCAGATTATCGTAATATTAATGGTGAGGCTGGAAGTATGCAGAACCGACTGCAAATGTATGGTAAGAAGATGTGTCCAACGTGTGGTACCGCAACGAGCCAAATGACGATAGGTGGGCGCACATCAGTCTTTTGCCCAAATTGTCAACATTAAAGGGGATTTAACTATGATTATCGGACTAACAGGAAGTATTGCGAGCGGAAAAAGTACAGTAGTAAAAATGATGACAGCACTTGGTTTACCGATTGTCGATGCAGATATTGTTGCACGTGATGTTGTAGAACCAAGAACTGAGACTTTAAAGTTAATAGCTGAAAATTTTGGACAAGATATATTGCTAGAAGACGGCAATTTAAATCGTGCCAAGCTTGGCGATATTATTTTTCACGAACCTGCCAAGCGTAAAATGTTAAATGATATTATGCATCCTGCTATTCGTCAGGAAATGCTACGCCAGCGTGATGCTTATTTAGAGGCTGGAGAAAAACATGTTGTGATGGATATTCCGCTTTTATTTGAAAGTAAGTTACAACATTTTGTCGAGCGTATTATCGTTGTATCGGTTAGTGAAGATGTACAACTCCGTCGATTAATGGAGCGAAACAACTTATCGAAGGAAGATGCATTAGCTCGAATGCGTTCTCAGTTACCTATGTCAGTCAAAGAAAAAGGTGCACATGCGGTTATTTACAATAATGAAAATCTAGAACAAACAGAGCACCAATTAAAAAAAATCCTGACATATTGGGACGTTATATAATTAATTTAAGAATCTGTAACATCATTCAATGCGTAGCAATGACATATTGCTACGCATTCTTGTTGTTGAAAAACTATTGTTTCAATGAAATTAAGGTGTCATATTAAATAAAGTATGGCTCTTTCAATAAAACGAGGGTTGACTTCCGTTCCGGCTGGGAGCTTTGTAGCTGTCGCTTCGCTTTCGCTACAGAAAACATTTGTAGCTGTCGCTTCGCTTTCGCTACAGAAAACATTTGTAGCTGTCGCTTCGCTTTCGCACAGAGCAAAGCTTCCTGGGGGCGTCCGATGAGCTGCTTCACTCGAGTTGCTCGCTCCAGGGTCTCGGGCTAACAGGATGTTGGTCACGAAGGCGTTATCACAGGACGTGATGCTTTTAGCCTTCGTTCCTCTATATCGCTAATCCCCAAGGAGTCGCCCAGCCTCCGCTCCATTCAACCTTTTCGCATAGTGTGTATCTTCAGGCATAGCACTTTAATTTCTTGATATAAAAAGAAACTCCTGTATGTTTTATATGTGTGAAAGCGAAACGTTAGCAAAAGCAGGTGTACAATAGCATCACATTTATTATCAACATTGTTCACTTTTGAAATGAATAAAATTTATAAAAATTCTACGCTATTGCTGATTGGAGTGGAAGGCTACTCGACTCCCACAGGAAAGCGAGTAGCCTGGAACGGAAATCACCCGATTTAAAGTGCCGTAACATTCACTATGAGAAGCGTAGCAAGAATATTTTGCTATGCTTTTTTTGGTGGATTTATACCATAATAAGGACTAATTTAGGCGATTTTATTTTTCAGAAAATAAGAACTTTAATATTATGAATATATAATGTTCATCTTTTTTAAAATTGTGTTATACTAATCACCATAAAGTATATAATTAATCTGAGTACGTACTCACAGGAGGATTTTATAATATGACAGTATCAGTTGCTATTAATGGTTTCGGACGTATCGGACGTATGGTTTTCCGCCAAGCGATCGTGCAAGAAGATTTAAATATCGTTGCAATTAACGCTAGCTATCCAGCTGAAACGTTAGCACATTTGATTAAGTATGACACAAATCACGGGACATTCGAGGGTTCAGTTGAGCCAGCAGGCGATGCTTTAATTGTAAACGGTAAACGTGTTCAAATTATTAGCGAACGTGACCCATTAAAATTACCTTGGGCAACAATGGGTGTGGATATCGTTATTGAAGCAACTGGTAAATTTAATGATCGTGAAAAAGCAGCAATGCACTTAGAAGCAGGAGCAAAGAAAGTTATCTTAACAGCACCTGGTAAAAACGAGGACGTAACAATTGTTTTAGGTGTAAATGATGAGAAACTTGATATCGCAAAACATGATGTTATTTCAAATGCTTCTTGTACAACAAACTGCTTAGCACCAGTTGCCAAAGTATTAAATGACACATTTGGTATCGAAAGCGGATTAATGACAACAGTTCACGCTTATACAAATGACCAAAAGAACTTAGACAATCCACATAAAGATTTACGTCGTGCACGTGGTTGCGCACAATCAATCATTCCAACTTCTACAGGTGCTGCAAAAGCATTAAAATTAGTGTTACCAGAATTAGAAGGCAAAATCCATGGTATGGCACTTCGTGTTCCAACACCAAACGTATCATTAGTTGACCTAGTAGTTGATTTAAATACAGACGTAACAGTAGATGCTATCAACGCTGCATTTGTGAAGGCTGCTACTGAAGGTCCAATGAAAGGTATCTTAAACTTCTCAGTTGAGCCTCTTGTATCTTCTGATTACAATACAACAACTTACTCTTCTACAGTTGATGGACTTTCTACAATGGTAATGGGTAACCGTAAAGTAAAAGTACTTGCTTGGTACGACAATGAGTGGGGCTATTCTGCACGTGTAGTTGATCTTGTGAAAAAAGTGGCAAAAGCTTTAGAAACAGTTAATGCATAATAATAATAATAATTAGAATGAGCACATTGAAATCCTGGTGATTTCAATGTGCTTTTTTTATTTAGAAAGCAGTTTAAATGTAGAATCTATGCTTGTACTTTATCCTTTCAAGGTTTATCATGAGCTCACTACGTCAATGCACTTTTCTTACACATAGGAAATTTGTTATAATAGAGATATTAAATTGTTGTGAAATCAGGAGAGTAATTATATGAGATGTCCATCTTGCCAGTTTAACGGAACGCGTGTTGTGGATTCGAGGCCAGTTGATGATAATAAAGAAATTCGTAGACGTCGTGAATGTGAGTCATGTGGCTTCCGTTTCACAACGTTTGAAAAAATTGAAGAGACACCTTTAGTTGTAGTGAAAAAAGAAGGTTCACGAGAAGAATTTAGCCGTGAAAAGGTACTTCGTGGACTTATTCGTGCTTGCGAAAAACGTCCTGTTTCTCTTGAAGTACTTGAGGGACTTGTAATGTCTATTGAAAAAGATCTTCGCCGTATTGGGAATTCTGAAGTCCGATCTGAGGATGTAGGGGAAATGGTAATGGATCGCTTAGCGAAAATCGATGAGGTTGCTTATGTGCGCTTTGCATCGGTTTATCGTCAATTTAAGGATATCAATGTCTTTATTGAAGAAATTAAAGAAATTATCCAACGTCAGACAGAACAGAAATTATAGGGAAAACAGAGAGGGTGAATGGCGTTGATCCATTTGTATAAGGAATTGCAGCCCGCTGATCCTTTTGATATCCGTCTACCTCATGCACTTTCTACGCAGGAACGTCAATTAGTAACGCTTTTTTATCAGCCTTTAATTGGAGCGGAACCAATCAGCCTTTATTTAACACTATGGGCTGAGGCTGAGGAAATGCCTAAGCAACAAATGACACATTATTATTTAATGAACGTACTAGGACTTCCTATTGGTAAAGTATTTGAGGCGCGTATTGCGCTTGAAGCAATTGGTCTGTTACGCACATGGAAAAAAGAAGATGCTGACCAGCGAAGCTTTTTATATGAGCTGACACGTCCACTTGATGCAGATAGCTTTATGAAAGATCCACTGCTCTCGATGTTTTTATTTAGTAAAATTGGAGAGCAAGCATATCGGAAGTTACGTCAGCGTTTTATTCCATCTGCAAGAGATGCAGAATTTAAAGATGTATCGCGTGCTTTCATAGATGTTTTTAAGCCTGTAAGTACAAAGATTCCAGATGAATTACAAGTTAATGCTAATCGTAAGGATACACAGCAAAAAGTATATCCGTTTTATTTTGACCAGTTTGACTTTGATCTACTGCAAGCGGGCTTATCGGAGCAACTAGTGCCGGCAAGCCTACTAACATTTGAGGTACGTGAATCAATAGCGAAATTAGCATTTTTATATCGCTTAACTGCACTTGATATGCAAAAAGTAGTGATTCTTGCATTAGATGATGACCTAGGTATTTCATTGGAACGTTTACGTAAGGCTGCTGCAGATTTTTATAAGTTAACGGTATCAAAAGAACCACCAAAGCTTGTTAGAGTAAGTGAGCCATCATCTTTAGAGGAATCAGGTCAAAAAACAAAGGATCAGGAGCTTCAGCAATATTTAGAAACGACTCCCCCTGTGCAAGTACTGCGAGATATCAATAATGGTAAAGAACCTCTACAGACCTCTGTACAACTGGCTGAGAGTTTAATTGTCCAGCATGGAATGCCAGTAGGCGTTGTTAATGCTCTTTTGGAATATGTAATGCTAACAACTGATATGAAGCTGCCTAAGAAATATGTGGAAACGATTGCGGATCATTGGGTACGTAAAAATATTCAAACAGCAAAAGAAGCAATGGAACTAGCACGTCAAGAGCATGATAAGTACACTACGTGGAAAAATAAGCCGCAAACACCGAGAAAAAGTAATCAAAGTGCGAGAGGGCGTTCAGGAAATCAGCGTGAAGAGAAGGTACCTGAATGGTTTTACAAACGTAATGAGCAACAAGAAGAAAACACTTCAAGCACGATTGATTTTGAGCAAGAGCGTCAAAAGATATTGGAGATGTTAGGGAAAAGTGATAAGTAAGGAGGGTGAACGACAATCGAACCAATTAATGGACCATTAAAAAGAGCAGTTAATGTACCATCATTTCAAGAACGATACGAAGCGATGCGTCGAGAAATTTTAGAAAACCCTCGTGTGCAAGAATTTTTAGCAGAGCATGCAGATGAGTTAAGCTATGAATCAATTGAACGTAATTTACCGAAGCTCCATGAGTTTATTAGTCAATCTACAGTATGCTGCGGCTGTGACAATACAGAAAGTTGTACAAACTACTTAAAAGGTTTTTTACCATCTTTAAGAGTAGTCCGGGGTACCGTTGAAATTGATTATGTCCGATGTGAACAAAAGATGCGTGAGGAGGAACGTCGTGATGTAGCCAATATGATTGCGAGTATGCATATGCCGAAGGATGTGCTACAAGCAACCATTCAAGATTTACTCATTGACGATGAATCTCGTGTCATGATTGCTCAAAAAGCGGCACAATTTGTGAAAGCCACAGTTGAGACAGGAAAGCTTCCGGCAAAAGGTTATTATTTATACGGTAAATTCGGTGTAGGGAAATCCTTTGTATTAGGAGCTCTTGCGAATGAATTAGCCGCTATCAAAATTCGTTCTGTAGTCGTTTTCGTGCCTGAATTTTTACGAGAAATGAAAAATGCAATTGGCGATAATACGTTGAATGAAAAAATAGATTATGTGAAAAAGGCCCCAGTGCTAATGCTCGATGATTTAGGAGCCGAAACAATGACAGCTTGGACTCGAGATGAAATTCTGGGAACTATTTTCCATTACCGTATGGCGGAGCAATTGCCAACATTCATTACATCTAATTTTAATTATGATGAATTGGAGCATCACTTAGCACAGTCGCAAAAAGGTGACATTGAAGTCGTGAAGGCTGGACGTATTATGGAACGTGTCAAAGCCTTGACGGAGCCAATTGAAATGCGTGGCAAAAATCGCCGTATGTAAGATTGACTGTTGCATTTTGCGACATTCGAGCGTATACTGTCACATATACTAATTACATCTTTTAGCGGTTGTCCAAACACCCACTAAAGATGTAAAAGCCTCCGGCGGATGTCACGGAATCGGAAAGGAGTTCTTTGTGCAAGCACAAAGCCGATTCAGGACACAATTATGCCGAGGCATAATTGATCAAATGCATTGATGAGGACATGAATTTTGTGTAACGGCTTTTAGAGAGGGAAGTCATTGGCTGTAAGCTTCCTAGTTCGAGCACACTATTTACTACCTGCTGAGCAGCGAAAGGGATAATCTTTCGCCGGTCCCTAGCCCGTTAGCTAGCCTTGAGCTTCGTCTGACTATAAAAGTCGGAAGGAAGAAGGGTGGAACCACGAGCATACGCTTCGTCCCTTTCGTAGGGACGGGGCTTTTTTTATTTCCGTTAAATGGAATATAGTGGTGGGATGAATGCGGATATAGTTTCTTTTCAGTAGGTGTTAAAACACCTGTATAAGGATTTATTCCGGGGATTCTTGGACTTCAATCATGCATCACAACAAAACAACTATAAGGAGTGCGAAAAAATGTCAGATATGATTAAATTAACTTTCCCAGATGGCGCTGTAAAGGAATTTGCAAAAGGTACATCTACTGATGACGTAGCATTATCAATTAGCCCAGGACTTCGTAAAAAAGCATATGCTGGTAAAGTAAATGGTGTCTTAGTCGATTTAAAAACACCAATTGAAGAGGATGCTGCTATCTCAATTATTACTCAGGATGATGAGGAAGCATTAGAAATTTTACGTCACTCTACTGCACACTTAACAGCACAAGCGATTAAACGTTTATTCCCAGGTGTTAAACTTGGTATTGGTCCAGTTATTGAAGGTGGTTTCTACTACGATATTGATGCACCAACTCCAATCACTGCTGAAGACCTACCAGCAATTGAAAAAGAAATGAAAAAAATTATCGCTGAAAACCTAGAAATCGAGCGCAAAAATGTTAGCCGTGCAGATGCACAAGCGATCTATCAAGAAATTGGCGATGAATACAAATTAGAATTACTTGAAGCAATTCCAGCTGATGAGCAAGTTTCTATTTACTATCAAGGTGAATTTTTCGACCTTTGCCGTGGTATCCACGCACCATCGACTGGCAAGCTTCGTGAGTTCAAACTTCTTTCATTAGCAGGTGCTTACTGGAGAGGTAACTCAGATAACAAAATGCTACAACGTATTTATGGTACAGCATTCTTTAAGAAGGAAGAATTAAAACATCACCTACAAATGCTTGAAGAAGCAAAAGAACGTGATCATCGTAAAATCGGTAAAGAATTAGAATTATTTACAACTTCTCAAAAAGTTGGTCAAGGTTTACCACTATGGCTACCAAACGGCGCAACAATCCGTCGTGTTATTGAGCGCTATATCGTGGATAAAGAATTATCTCTAGGTTATAAACATGTTTATACACCAGTACTTGGTTCTAAAGAGCTGTACCAAACTTCTGGCCACTGGGATCACTACCAAGATTCTATTTTTCCACCAATGGAAATGGACAATGAAACATTAATTATGCGTCCGATGAACTGTCCTCACCATATGATGGTGTACAAAAACAGCATGCATTCTTATCGTAACCTACCATTACGTATTGCAGAGCTTGGTACAATGCACCGTTACGAAATGTCAGGCGCAGTTTCTGGATTACAACGTGTACGTGGGATGACTTTAAACGATGCACATATCTTCGTTCGTCCAGACCAAATTAAAGTGGAATTCCAAAAAGTAGTACAGCTAATTTTAGAAGTATACAAAGACTTCGATTTAAATGATTACTCATTCCGTTTATCTTACCGTGACCCAGCAGATACTGAGAAATACTTCGACGACGATGCAATGTGGGAAAAAGCACAAAGTATGTTAAAAGAGGCAATGGATGAGCTTGGCTTAGATTACTTCGAAGCTGAAGGTGAAGCTGCATTCTACGGTCCTAAACTTGACGTACAAGTGAAAACTGCAATTGGTAAAGAAGAAACTTTATCAACAGTTCAACTTGACTTCTTATTACCAGAGCGCTTTGACTTAACTTACGTTGGAGAAGATGGTAAACCACATCGTCCAGTTGTTATTCACCGTGGTGTTGTATCAACAATGGAACGATTTGTTGCCTTCTTAATCGAAGAATATAAAGGTGCATTCCCAACATGGTTAGCACCAGTACAAGTTGAAGTTATTCCAGTTTCAAACGAAGCACACTTTGATTATGCAAAACAAATTGAAGAGCAATTAACTGCAGCGGGCTTACGTGTTGAGATGGATGACCGTGAAGAAAAACTAGGCTACAAAATCCGTGAAGCACAAATGAAAAAAATCCCGTATATGCTTGTTATCGGAGACAAAGAAGTAGAGGCTGGTGGCGTAAATGTACGTCGTTACGGCTCAAAAGACTCAGAAACAATTAGCTTCCAAGACTTCTTAGCTAACATCAAAGCAGAAATTACAAAATAATTTTAATGATTTTGCCGGTGAATTCGATTAATAAGAATTCGCCGGCAATTTTTGAAGGGTAATCTTAATTTCAATATTTTTGATTTTATCACCAAATGTTGGGATGACACTTGTTAAAACAAATGCTATTTATAAAAGTTGATTGGAGTGGGGTCTGGGCGATCCAGGAAGCTCTGTGCGAAAGCGAAGCGACAGCAACAAATGTTTTATCTGTGCGAAAGCGAAGCGACAGCAACAACAAAGCGCCCAGCCGAAACGGAAATCAACCTCACGTTATGAAGATGAACAATTATAATAGTTTAGATTATAAATTTTTAGGTTACTTTATTAATAATAAGCAAAAAAATATTTGACAGCTTATAAAAGTACATGTTAATATAGTTAAGGTTAATGAATACAAAGTTTGTGGTTGAAGTAGAGGCTGCCCGCTTCTCACCTGATACAACGCTCTTGGGCTGTGAACAGGTATTACACGTTGAATTGTTTTGCGCAGACTTGCGCATGCACATATAGCGGGCGGACATCTTCAAAGTGTCCGTCCTTTTTTTATGGACATGACAAGAGGATGTACCGTTCAACCGGGCAAGGCTTTGCCCAAACCATGTATTCGCGACAATTACTTGGAGGTGGATTACTATTAGCAAAGACATGTATGTAAACGAAGGCATTCGCGCACGTGAACTTCGATTAATCGATCACAATGGTGACCAGCTTGGTGTAAAGACACGTAATGAAGCGCTAGAAATCGCCACTCGTGTAAACTTGGATCTTGTCCTTGTGGCCCCTCAAGCCAAGCCGCCAGTCGCTCGTATCATGGACTATGGTAAATTTAAGTTTGAACAGCAAAAGAAAGACCGTGAAATTCGTAAAAATCAAAAGGTCATCGTAATGAAAGAGGTTCGTCTGAGCCCAACAATCGATGAGCATGATTTCCAAACGAAGCTACGTAATGCGATTAAATTCCTTGAAAAAGGCGATAAAGTAAAATGTAGCCTACGTTTCAAAGGTCGTGCGATTACACACAAAGACATTGGTCAACGTGTATTAGATCGCTTTGCTGAAGCTTGTGCTGAAGTATCGACGGTTGAACAAAAACCGAAGATGGAAGGCCGAAGCATGTTCTTAGTTCTTCAACCAAAGAACGAGAAATAATATTAGACGAACAGTTTAGGAGGAATTCGACATGCCAAAAATGAAAACTCACCGTGGAGCTGCGAAACGTTTCAAAAAAACGGGTTCAGGTAAATTAAAATATGACCGTGCTTATGGAAGCCACTTATTCGCAAACAAATCTACAAAACAAAAACGTCACCTACGTAAAGCAAACATCGTTTCATCTGGTGACTTCAAACGCATCAAATCATTACTTGTTTACATGAAATAATTTGACTACACAAACAAAATACTAACATTCATTTTTAAATGAAAAGCAGGAGGTAATTCATATGCCACGCGTAAAAGGCGGAACAGTGACGCGCAAACGTCGTAAAAAGGTTTTAAAATTAGCTAAAGGTTACTATGGTTCAAAACATACATTATACAAAGTTGCAAACCAAGCGGTAATGAAGTCAGGTCAATATGCATACCGTGACCGTCGTCAGAAAAAACGTGATTTCCGTAAATTATGGATCACTCGTATCAACGCAGCTGCTCGCATGAACGGTCTTTCATACAGCCGTTTAATGCACGGTTTAAAAGTTGCTGGTATCGAAGTTAACCGTAAAATGTTAGCTGACCTAGCTGTAACTGATGCAGCAGCATTCACTCAATTAGCTGAATCTGCTAAAAAAGCTGTTGCTAAATAATAAAGCAAATTAATGCTTTCAAAAGACTGATGGATTTATCCGTCAGTCTTTTTTGTGTTAGAGTAGTAGTAAATAGAAAATAAAAAGGAGTATTCAATGGGACAAGCATTATTAGCGTATATGGCGATTGTTTCTATAGTCCTGCTCGTTATGATGGGAATGGATAAATCAAAAGCCAAAAAACATGAATGGCGTATTGCAGAACGCACATTATTTACATTAGCAATCGCTGGAGGTGCAGTAGGTGGGGTACTAGGAATGTATTTATTCCGTCATAAAACACGTCATAACAGCTTCGCATTTGGCTTCCCACTGCTAGCAGCTATTCAAATTTTTATCTTAGTACAAATATGGTGATAAATCGCAAAAACATTCCGATAAAACTCGAGAATGTTCCGATAAAATCAGAAAATGTTCCGATAAATCACGAAAACATTCTGATAAAAAATAAAAACACATCCTCATTCCGAGGATGTGTTACGCATAAGCTTTTCAATGGGCTGCTTCCAATTTATTTTTGCGCTCGGATAGTTTAAGAGAATTTCTTGCTGTAAGTATTCAAAGTCTCTTTTCGTAAAACCTTGCAGTGTAGCGGCGTCACGGGCGCCAACAAAAATCGTAACAACCTCGAAGGCATCTTCAGTAGTGCCGAGGTATTTTTCACCTTCGAAAAGAGCACCCTTATAAGAGATAAAGAAATTTTTTCGTACATTTTTGACGTCATCATAAAAATAATACTGGCCTTTTTCATAGGCTTCATCAAGTTTTCGCTTAGGATCGGTTATATAACGAATCGCTTTATAAAATACATAGATAATAAGCGCAATAACAGCAAGACGAATAAGTAACGGCAACATATTTATTTCCCCCTTGAAGAAAGGTTATTCCTTCCTATACGATTGTAGAGGGCAATTAGTTTCACTTTTAATAAAAATTTTTATGAAATTTAGGAGAAAAAAATGAATTTACAACAATTGTTTAAAATGCAAAAAGAGCTTGATGATTTCATCGAGAAAACACAAAATATAGAACATGATGTATTTAAAGAAAAAGGTTTAGCTTTAATGGTAGAGCTAGCTGAACTAGCAAATGAGACACGTTGCTTTAAGTTTTGGAGCACAAAGGGAGCATCAGAACGTGATGTGATTTTAGAAGAATATGTGGATTCAATCCATTTTATACTATCACTTGGCTTACTAAAAGGTTATACAGCGATAGAAAAATGGCCCGTGATAAAAGAAAAGAGAAATTTAACAGAGACCTTTTTAATGACACAAGACTATATTTTAACTTTTATTAGTCAACCAACAGAGGATAGATATTTAGCGATCTGGCAATGCTATGGTTTACTTGCGTTTAATCTAGGCTTTTCGTTTGAAGATGTAGTTGCCGCATATATAGAAAAAAATGAAGAAAATTATAATCGTCAGCGTTCAGGGTATTAACTTCTTTCAGCAAATCACTTTTGTACCGAAAGCGTAGCGGCAGGTACAGAAGTCTCCGACCTCAATAGGTGGTGAGATGAAAGTGAATGCAAGCTTTTTTCAGAGGTTGTCCAAAAGCCCGCTGAAAGAAGTTAAAGCCTCCGGCGGATGTCATGGAATCGGAATGGAGTTCTTTGTGCAAGCACAAAGCCGATTCCAGACGCAATTATGCCAAGGCATAATTGATAGTGAGAAATACACCAATTTTCTGACGATTAAGCTAGGAATATTTCGGTAAACGAAGTATAATAGAGGGGATACAAGAGTCAGGAGGCAAAAAGATGACACAGCTAGATCCAACACTACAAATGTTTAAAGATTTAACAGATGCGAATGGTATTGCAGGTAATGAGCGTGCACCTCGCGAGGTCATGAAGAAATACATCGGGCCATATGCAGACTTAGTTGAAACAGATAATTTAGGTAGCGTCATTGCAAAAAAAGTTGGGGATGAAAATGGCCCAAAAATCATGGTTGCAGGCCACTTAGATGAAGTAGGCTTCATGGTTACTCAAATCGATGACAAAGGGTTCATCAAATTCCAAACTGTAGGCGGCTGGTGGAGCCAGGTTATGCTTGCACAGCGTGTAACAATTACAACCCGTAAAGGCGAAGAAATTATTGGGGTTATTGGTTCAAAGCCACCTCATATTTTACCTGCAGATGTGCGTAACAAAGTAGTAGACATTAAAGATATGTTTATCGATGTTGGTGCAGCTTCAAAAGATGAAGTACTTGAATGGGGCGTACGTCCTGGCGATATGGTAACACCATATTTCGAATTTAATGTGATGAAAAATGAAAAATACTTATTAGCAAAAGCATGGGATAACCGCATTGGTTGTGCAATTGCAATTGATGTTATGAAAGCATTGCAAAATGAAAAGCATCCTAACATCCTTTATTCTGTAGGGAATGTTCAAGAGGAAGTAGGGCTTCGTGGCGCAAAAACTGCTACGCATAAAATCCAACCAGATATCGGCTTTGCTGTCGATGTAGGTGTAGCAGGAGACACACCAGGAGTAACTGCAAAAGAATCAACTAGTAAAATGGGCGCTGGTCCACAAATTGTTGTTTACGATGCATCAATGGTGTCACACCGTGGCTTACGTGAATTTGTATTAGATGTGGCGGATGAGCACAATATTCCATATCAATTCGAGGCAATGGCTGGTGGCGGTACAGACGCTGGTTCTATCCACGTAACTGCAAATGGTATACCTGCTCTATCAATCGGTATTGCCACACGCTACATCCACTCACATGCAGGCATTTTACATCGTGATGATTATGACAACGCTGTAAAATTAATGGTGGAAGTTATTAAAAAATTAGACCGCGATGCAGTCAATAAAATTATTTTTGACTAATACTGCTAAGTGAACTAAACAAAGCCTTCTAACAAAAATGTTAGGAGGCTTTTTACGTTGGTTAGACCCATGAAATACATCAATGTTGATACGAAAATATTAGCCGTTCAAAAACAAACAAAAGAACAAAGCCTTGTAGATAAGCTTTATTGGTCGTTTTAATTTTGTTAGCTTACATGAGAAACCCCCTAGCAAGATACCAGGAGAGAATGAAGTAAAGAAATTATTAACGGGAGCTATTGTTGTGGAAGCATAACAATAGGACTTGTAAGTGCTAAATTGATGTGTGATGGGGCATTGTGTCGATTGTATAAAAGAGGATAATTCCTCCTCATATACCTGTTACACTATCAATAGTTGTAGCTTTTCCATTAATATGAATATTAATCGTATCAAGGTTAGAGTCTAACGTTAATTTATAGACATGTTGTTTTATTGCATTATCTTGTTGATTCGTAACATCTAACTTTATTATTAATGTATCACCCTGTGTTTCAAGGTCGGTTGTAACTGTTCCTTTTGACCGAAAAACGATATAAGAGACATCCTTATCTACTTCGTTGATTAATTGAAGTGTATTTTTTTCATCAATTACCTTTTGCACTTTTTCTGGAACAATCTCAATTTCACTAATACTTAGCGTTGATGTGTTACATGCTGTTAAAATAAATACTGTCAAAAACACTAAAAATAATGACTTTTTCAATACCTTTTCATCTGCCTCCTTCCAACTAATTGGAAATCTTGTATAAAAGAAATTATAACACGGAAAGGCGAAGGGAGTAAGGATAATCATTAGATTCAATATATAGGCCGTATAAATTACATGTGTACATAAGAGTAATCAGTTATTTATATAATCCATTACTTCTTGTATATAGTTTTCCAATGGTTGCCCTGTATTCACAGTAATACACTTATAGTTTGAGGGCTTTTTGCTACTTTGAAGCGTATGTATAAAAACGGCTTCTGATTTTATTTCTGCTATTTGACTAACCATTCTTTCACGATTTTTCAATCTATAATTTATCTTCTCGAAGTCATCAAGATAACACTCAATATACTTATACTTAACATTATATTTAACTGACAGTTTTGTTCCTTTGTCAACCAATTCTTCATATAGACATGGACTATCAAGTATTACGTTTTGTTCTTGTGATAAATGAAAGTCAACTAAGCTCCAATCAATATTATATGAAATCTTACCTGCGAGCTTTCCATCGATTGAACCTTCATCAATAGAATTTAATAGAGCCGATTTAACTATATCGTGGTCAATGATAATACTCCCTGTTCTTTTGGCAATCTCACGTGAAAGAGTAGATTTGCCGGAACCAGGAAAACCTGACATTTGAACAAAAAACAAGCTTCATCCCGCCTCTTCAATAATAATTTTATAAAAAATAACTTGCTTTGTTAGTTGAATAACTGAATATCAGCATTTGATAAAGTGTAACATACTTGCAATTATTGGTGCGAGATGAATGTGTATGGATAACTAGAAAGATTAATTGTTACAGAGATAGCCCTAATGCCTTAGAAGTCTATTCAGCAAAAAAAAGCGCAGCTCTATACAAAAAAATCCTATACAATAATTAAATTATTAAAACAGCCCTCAAACTTAAGTGCTTGAGGGCTTTTTGTTAGTTTATATCAATAAATTCATAATATCTCTCGATAAAAAGCGGATTATTTCAAAACGTATCTATTTAAAAGCTGTAAAATATCTTTGCCAATTTGACTAGGGTTCGTTGCCAATATAGGCGATCGATAATTTGAAAGAACAACAACGCCAGTTTGTTGTGTTTTGTCAAACCCAAGATAACAAGAGAAACCTTTCGTCGAACCGTTATGCCAAATGATATTGTGATCGAGTTGCCATCCTAAACCAATACCCATATGTTCCGAAAAGGTTTCAGTCGCTTGATGTGTTAATGTATAACCTAAATTTTCATCACTTAAATGCACTTTCGCAAATTTTAAAAGATCATTAACAGTTGAACGGACTGCCCCTGCTGCCATAAATTCATTCATTTGGAGCGGTGGCTTTTTATGTCCAAGGATCGTGTATCCTTGCAATACTGCCTCTGCTTTATCAGAAGGGATAGAGATAAATGTATTTGGCATATCTAAAGGATCTGCTAATCTTTGTTTAATAGCTGTTTCATAATCAGTATGAAGTGTATTGGCTAAAATATATCCTAAAAGCCCCATTCCTACATTAGAATATCTGAATTTAACTTTTGGCTCGTCTGTGTGTGTTTTAAAATAATGTATAGTCTCGTTCAATGAATATTGACAAAAAGGATCACGAGGGGTTTCTGCGTCAAAAAGATTGGAAATGTTCTTTAGCACACCAATTCCTGGTAGTCCAGAAGTGTGATTTGCTAAACGCTTGAGTGTGACAGGGTGATTATCGGGAATTGCAGAAAAGTATTTGCCGATAGAATCTTCTACATGGACTTGTCCTTCCTGAATCATTTCCCCTAATATGGATGTAGTAAAAACTTTAGAAATCGATCCAACTTCATATATATAAGGCTTTTCTTCCATCATAAAATTCGAGCCACCGAAAGTAAAAGTAGCTTCTTGGTCTTGAGAAATGATACCGATGGATAAAGCAACATTTGGACGGGTTTTTATATAGGGATAAGCAATTTTAAATATGTCCTTTTTTAAATTATGTAAATCCACAATAATACCTCCATTAAGAATGCTTATTTTTTTCCTGCTCCTCTGAAATAATAAAATGTAATTTCAAAAGTATGTCTTTTAATTGTAACAAGTCCTCTGATTGAGCTTTGTATAATATTTATAAATAATAGCAAGCTCAATTTCCTCTGTTTTTGAAAATAAAGATGTCCCCGTTCATCTAGTTCTATAATAACCTTTCTACGATCCTTTTTACTCATTGTTCTTTTTTTTGCTTCAGCCAATTTACTAATTGGCTAACTAGCCTGCGGATGTACTCATAACGAGCAAAAATAATTTCATAAACATTAAATTGGTTCTTATTCAACTTGATTACTTTGATAAGGAGCACCAATTCCTTATCCATGTATTTTACCATCTAAATAACTAATATATATTAGTTATTACCAATAATGCAATTCCCTTAACTATGCGATCGAAGATGGAATATGCATAAATATTCAAACATTCGCATTTTTGACACATCCGAAGATAAAAGTCTAACTTTTTAAAATAAACATAAAAATTCAGTTGATTTTATATTTATGCATTTGTTATACTAAACCCAACAGCAACGAAACAAGGAGTGAAGGCTATGAAATTACTCGAAGAAGTACAGTTAAAGTTAGTGTCTAGCTTAAAAGGTAAGGATCTATTAACCTTGCTAGACTATACAAGTGAAGAGGTTCAGCAGTTAGTTGAATTAGCGACACAGCTGAAAATGATTACTAAAGAAGGGAAATGTCCGAAGTTACTAGAAGGAAAAACACTCGGCATGATTTTTGAGAAACATTCAACTCGTACTCGTATTTCATTTGAAGTAGGTATGAATCAATTAGGCGGAAAAGGTATGTTTATGCATGCGCGTGATTTACAGATTGGTCGCGGTGAATCGATTTATGATACAGCACATGTGTTAGAAGGCTATTTAGATGGTATTATGATTCGCGCGAACTCTCATGCAATGGTAAAGGAGCTTGCAGAACATGCATCTATACCGGTAATCAATGGCTTAACGGATATTTATCACCCATGTCAAGCTTTAGCGGATTTAGAAACGATCGCTGAAAATAAAGGTCATCTAAAAGGATTAAAAATTGCATATGTTGGAGACGGTAACAACGTGGCGCACTCATTAGTAGTCGCTTCTGCTCATGTAGGAATGAACGTGGCAGTGGCAACACCAGTTGGCTATGAATGTGATGCAGAGGTTATTGCAAAAGCTCAGGCTATCGCAGAAGCAAACGGTAGCACAATTATTATTACAAACGATCCTATAGATGCGGTTATAAACGCGGATGTAGTGTACGCTGATGTATGGACGTCAATGGGGCAAGAAGAGGAGACTGCAAAACGTCTAGAAGACTTTGCAGGTTATCAAATTAATGATGAGCTTGTCGCATATGCAAAACCGAATTATATGTTCCTACACTGTTTACCAGCTCATCGTGAAGAAGAAGTAGCGTCATCTGTTATAGATGGACCAAATTCCTACATCTTTGAGCAAGCAGAAAATAGACTTCATGCACAAAAAGCAGTGCTAGCATCAATTCTAGCTTAACTTCTTTCAGCGGATGTCCAAACAAACATCGCTGAAAGAAGTTAATGCCTCCGGCGGATGTTACAGAATCGGAAAGGAGTTCTTTGTGCAAGCACAAAGCCGATTCCGGACGCAATTATGCCGAGGCATAATTGATTGCAATAAATGAACTTTTCGAGCAAGGACAGACAACAAGCATTATGCTTCTCAATTAGAGAAGTACTATATAGATAGAGTTCATATTGGCAACAGGGGGTGTCAATGTGAATAACATAACAGTGGTTGCAGACAGAGGGATGTAAGCCACGCGTGATGTTTGTTATCAAGATGGATGACCACATCGCTACATAATAAAGTAACCTGGGAGACGCTAGGTTACTTTTTTTCTTGTTGAAAATATAATTCCTAGTTTTCCAATCTTTTATAGAGAATTAAAACGATTATCTATATAATAGATAAATAAGTAATTTGAGGAGGGCTTCAGATGAACATTGACCATATTGAAGCATTTTTATATGTAGTGCATTATAAAAGTATTCATAAGGCCGCAAATGCTTTATTTTTATCTCAACCGACTGTGACGGCGCGTATTAAATCATTGGAGCGAGAGTTAAATGTAGAGTTATTTTATCGCGATGGGCGAAGTGTAATACTATCTGATAAAGGCAAGGACTTTGTACCGTTTGCAACACAGATTGTGCAAACCTTTCAACAAGGGAAGAAACAATTAGAGGAGACGCAAGAGTCTGATGAGGTGTGCATTGGTACAAATGGAGTAACAGCGCAATATTTTTTAGCTTACGCATTGCCCAAATGGAAGAAAGACTTTCCACATTTACGTTTTCAGATTATCACAGGTTCAACATCAGTAATTTTAGAGAAATTAGAAAGTCATCAAATCCATCTTGGTCTTATTCAATACGTGCATAGAGAAGGAATTTGCAATGAGCTATTGCTAAGTAATGCTGTTAAACTTGTAATGCATCGCGAGCATTCCTTTATACAACAAAATCTAATGAAAGCAAAGGAACTGGCAAAACAGAAAATCGTATTTTTTGAATGTGGGGCTTTTGATTGGAACTATGTGCATAAAATGTTTGAAGTAGAGGGTGTATCAGCAAATATTGAGGTGCGAACCGATCATTTAGAAGTAGCGAAAGAATTTATTCGTACGAAAGAGTATATGAGCTTCTTACCACATCTCTGTGTAAAAAAGGAACTTGAAAGTGGGGAGTTTGTTGAGGTTGCTGTTAAGCATTTACTTGATATGAATCAACACATTTTTTTAACGTATAAAAATAAAGAGGCACTGGCGCCAGCCTTTTGGAACACAATATTAGAAACTGCAATGCAATATGAAACCATTCAATAAAATCCGAATTGATAAAATATTTTATAAGACAGTAAATTTTTTTCTATTATGTAGCCTATTGCAAATGGAATAAATGAACTGTATTATCTTCCTCAATCCTATTTTATTTATGAGCAACCATCGATAAAATATTTTTTTAATCATAAAACATACTTAACCACTATGTTTAGTAAAAATAAAGATTGAGGAGGAACAAATATGGTGAGACAGGACAAAATTCGATTCGGGGCTATTATTCATGGTGTAGGTGGTAATATTTCAGGCTGGCGTCATCCTAAGGTGGCTAGTAATCAAAGTGTAAGCTTGCCGTTTTATATTCAGCAGGCACAAAAGGCGGAGCAGGGGAAATTTGATGTTGCTTTTATTGCAGATGGTTTGTTCATCAATGAAAAATCTATTCCTCATTTTTTAAATCGTTTCGAGCCAATAACAATTCTTTCGGCGTTAGCGGTAGCAACTAAAAACATCGGGTTAGTGGGTACTGTATCAACCTCCTATAGCGAACCATTTACAGTTGCACGCCAATTTGCCTCTTTGGATCATATTAGCGGGGGCCGTGCAGGGTGGAATGTTGTTACGACACCATTAGAAAGCACTGCCTTGAACTACAATAAAACAATCGAGCAGCATCCTAGCCACGCAGAGCGCTATCAAATTGCTGAGGAATATTTGGAAGTGGCAAAGGGCTTGTGGGATTCATGGGAAGATGATGCTTTCATTGCAGATATAGAACATGATGTTTTTTTCGATCCTGATAAGTTGCACACATTAAATCATAAGGGGGACTATTTTTCAGTTCAAGGTCCGTTAAATATTGCACGTTCTAAGCAGGGGCAGCCTGTTATTTTCCAAGCGGGTTCTTCAGATGCGGGTATTCGGTTGGCGGCAAAGGATGCGGATGCAATTTTTACACATGGTGCGTCGTTAGAAGAATCACAGAAATTTTATAAAAGGGTAAAGACTGAGGTTGCAGCATTTGGACGCAATCCGGAAGAAGTTAAAATTTTTCCAGGAATCTCTCCAATTATTGGTGATACGCTTGAAGAAGCGGAAGCAAAGTACCAGGAGATCGTTGAGCTTGTTTCGATAGAGCGTGCACTTGCTTATCTTGGTCGATATTTTGATCATCATGATTTTACACAATATGATGTAGATGCATCGTTCCCAGAGCTTGGTGATATTGGAGCGAACAGCTTTAGAAGTACAACTGATTATATTAAAAAATATGCCAAACAAGAAGGGCTAACATTGCGACAAGTTGCTTTACGTGAAGCAACCCCAAAAACAGCATTCTTTGGTACAGCAGAGCATGTTGCTGATCTCGTGCAGGAATGGTTTGAGCAAGAGGCGGCTGATGGCTTTATTATAGGCGTTACTGTACCTGGAGCACTTGAGGATTTTGTAGATAAGGTTGTGCCGATTTTACAAGCAAGAGGGCTATACCGTGAAGAATATGAGGCAGACACATTACGTGGTAACTTAGGTTTACCATTTAAAGAAAGCCGTTATGTCAAACAGTCTGTCTAAAAACCTAGTAAATGTATATGAATAAATGTAATTAAGGAGGCAAAATATGAGCTATTCATTAGGAATATTAGATCAAAGCCCTATTATTGAGGATGCTACAAACGAGCAGACCTTACAAAAAACAGTGGCTCTAGCACAAAAAGCAGAGCAATTGGGCTACTCGCGTTTTTGGGTGTCAGAGCACCACAATACAGATACATTAGCGGGGTCATCTCCAGAGGTATTAGTATCTTATCTCCTTGCTAAAACAAAGTCTATCAATATTGGGTCGGGTGGAGTGATGCTACAGCACTATAGCCCATACAAAGTAGCAGAAAATTTTCATGTTCTCGCATCGTTGGAGCCAGGGCGAGTTGATTTAGGCATAGGGAAGGCACCGGGCGGTTTACCTCTCTCTACGAAGGCATTGCAATTTGGCACACTTAATAAAGGCGAAGATTTTGAGGAAAGATTAACATTTTTACAGCAATTAATTGAGCAAACAGTACCAGTAGAGCACGAGTTATTTGGAGTACAGGCAACACCTATTCCAAAGGTAAAGCCAGCGTTATTTTTACTTGGGGCTAGTCCACAAAGTGCCGCTCTTGCAGGCACACTAGGCATTGCGTTTGTCTTTGCGCGATTTATAAATAGTGATAATGATGTATTAGCTCAGGCAGCTACAGCTTATCGCAAGCATCATCCAAACGGTCATTTTGCCGTTTCCATCGCAGCCATTGCAGCCCCTACAAAAGAGGAGGCGAAAGAACTTATTGGTGATCAAAAAATTACGAAGGTGCATTTAGCTAGTGGCAAAAGCCTAACTTTACAATCGGTAGAGCTAGCAGAGAAATTTGGTCAGGAATCTGGAGAGTCATTTACGGTGAAGCAATATGATGCAGATATTTTATATGGTACTCCGGATGATATTAAAACGATATTAGATGACTACCATGTGCGCTATCAAATTGATGAGTTTATCTTGCATACACCTGTGTTGAAAGAATTTGAGCGGGAGCGGTCATTTGAGCTATTAAGTCCAGTCTATTTACAGCAAAAGGAAGCGGTAAGCTAAGGAGGAAATGAAATGAACATGGCAAAAAATATTGATGTAATTGTTTGGTCAAAGCAAGGCTGTAGTTATTGTGATGAAGTGAAAACATATTTACAACAACAAGGCATTTCTTACAAAACAGTAGATGTAACACATAATGACGCATTCCGTGACATCCTTGAAACAAAGTATGGTGTCCGTTATGTTCCGGTTGTCGAAATTGGATCAAATGGTGTCTTTAAAGCAGTAACAGAAATTGGGCTGGAGCATTTAAAAGCCGCACTTGCTGCCGATATACCGTCGCATGCATAAGAAGAGAGGGATTCTATGAAAAAATTATCATTTTATTTACTACTGTTGCTAGCTTTACTTTTAACAGCATGTACAAGTTCTGAAAAGTCCGAAGGGGATACTAGTGAAAATAATGCAGCACAAGGTGGAAAGGATGTTCAAAAAATTATTGTTGGTACCGGCACTCAATTTCCAAATATCTGCTTCATTGATGACAAGGGGAAATTAACAGGTTATGATGTGGAGCTTGTGCGCGCTATTGATGAGAAACTACCAGAATATGAGTTTGAATTTAAAACAATGGAATTTTCTAATTTATTACTAAGTCTAGAGACAAGGAAGATTGACTTTATTGCCCATCAAATGGAAGTCAATAGTGAACGAGAGGAAAAATTCCTATTTAATAAAGAGCCTTATAATGTATTCCCATTAAAAGTAACAGTCAATGCAAAAAATAATTCAATTCAATCCATTGATGATTTGAAAGGGAAAAACGTTAGCGTTTCACCAACTAGTAACTCTGCTGTTTTTATAGAGAAATACAATAAGGAACATAATTTAGGTGCTAATATTGTCTATTCGTCGGGTTCGGTTGATGTTCACAATCAGCTAGCGACTGGTCGAATCGATGCAATCATTACAACACCATTTGCAGTAAAGTACTATAACGAAAGCAATGAAGCACAGGAAAAGGTAGTAGGAGATGCTTTATTAAATTCAAAAGTTTACTTCTTATTAAATAAAGATGAGGTTGTCTTACAAGAGCGCCTTGATGATGCTATTCGAGAATTAAAGACAGAAGGCGTCATTAGTAAGTTAAGTAAGAAATGGCTAGGTGACGATTATTCGGTAGACTTCTAAACGAAATAGGAGAGGGAGAAGGAAGTATGGCTAATGACTTTGACTTCACACTAATTGCAAAAGTACTTCCAATATTGCTTCAGTATTTACCAGTAACACTTGAAATTTTAGTATTTGCTACTTTTTTTGGCATGCTGCTTGGTATAGTGATCGCTATACCAAAGCTGCTACACATACCAGTTCTGAAGCAAATTATTACGATTTATATTTCGTTTATTCGAGGTACGCCGATTTTAGTACAATTGTTTTTAGTGTTTTATGGTATACCAGCGTTATTAAAGCTTGTGAATATTGATGTAACAAGAATGGATGCTATGTATTTTGTGATTATTACTTATACGTTGAGCAATGCTGCATCGTTTGCTGAGATTTTTAGAGCAGCTATTTTAACAGTTGATCGTGGACAAATGGAGGCAGCTTATTCAGTTGGATTAAGTGGAACACAGGCCTTTTTACGTATTGTGCTCCCTCAGGCGATTCGTGTTGCCTTTCCCAATATGGCAAATACGTTGATTAGTTCATTAAAGGATACTTCTTTAGCATTTTCAATTGGTGTCATGGATATGGTGGGTCGTGGAGAAACACTTATTGCTTCAACGACTAGGGCGCTGGAAATATATTTGGCGCTATCTATCGTTTATTATGTCATTGTTATGCTGTTAGAAAAGATATTAAAGCGAAATGAACGGTATCTTAATCGATATATGCCAAAGGAAGCGGCATCTAGCTAGGGGGAAATACTATGACAATAGATTATGCTTTTATCTTTGAAGCTTTAATAGAAATTAGTAAAGTATTGCCGTTAACTTTGTTCATGACAGTTACGCCTGTCTTATTGGGCATTGTAATCGGTATAATAGTTGCTTTTGTTCGGATACAACAAACAAAAATTCTCGCACCATTGTTGAATTTTTACGTATCTTTTTTTAGAGGCACACCAATCATTATGCACATTATGCTTGTTTATTTTGGAATACCAATTGTGGTTGATGTCATTGCGAAAGCTTTAAAGATAGAGTATCAATCAAGCTCTATCCCTATTTTATTTTTTGTTATTTTGGCTTTGACGCTAAGTGCAGGAGCATACGCCTCTGAAATAATTCGGTCCGGTATTTTAAGTGTACCTAAGGGCCAGCTAGAGGCAGCTTATGCAGTCGGTTTAACATTTTCACAGGCGATGCGACGCTATATATTACCCCAAGCATTTAGTAAATCTATACCTAACTTCACAAATGTTTTTATTGGGTTCTTACATGCTACGTCACTAGCTTTTTTTCTTTCAGTTAAGGAGTTAACAGGAGTTGCGAATATCGTTGCTTCTATTAATTTAAAGTTTCTGGAGGCATTTATCGCTGTCGGGTTAATTTATTGGAGTGTTTCAGCTATTGTCGAATGGCTGGCACATCGTATTGAAAAAAGAGTAACTGCCTACAGTAGGGGCGGCATTTAAATAGAAAGGGGATCAAACGATGACAGTAGCTGAAATAGTGATTGAACATTTGAAAGAGGAAGAATATGCAAGTTATTTAGAGGTTCTAGTAGAAAGTTATGCACAGTATGAAAAAGAATATGAAAATCCAGAGGACTGGGCTTCATACTTAAGTGATATTCGGGCATCTGTTGGTAATCCTAATGCAGAGACAATTTTAGTGGCAAAGCGTGGTGATGAGATTTTAGGAGGACTGCAATTATTTACAGATTCTGAAAAAGCATATGGTTTACCAGAGCTTAACATACAGTCTACCATTGTGCGCTTACTTGGCGTGCATCCTAAAGGAAGAGGGCTAGGTGTTGCTAAAAAATTATTGCATGAAAGCTTTGCCTTTGCTCGTAATCGTCAGGATCAAGCATTATATTTGCACTCAGGTGATATAATGCAGGCTGCTATTAACCTTTACTTATCACTAGGCTTCGTACGAGATGAATCAAAGGAATTTTATAAAGGACAGAAGTTAGTAAAAAGCTTCCGCTATGAATTGTAAAAAATGAACCCGTTGATTTTGACATCAACGGGTTTTATATGTTTGACAAAAATAATGAATTACATGCTGAAGATTTTCCCGGGATTCATAATATTATGTGGATCAAGTGCTGCCTTTATGCTCTTCATCACTGCCAGAGATGTACCGTGCTCTGTGGACTGATATTTCATTTTTCCAATACCAACACCATGTTCACCAGTACAAGTGCCACCACGCAGTAAAGCAAAGTGCACAATATGTTCATTGAAGCGGTTGGCTTTTGCTTGCTCCTCTGCATCGTTTGGATCTAACATTAACAAGGCATGAAAGTTACCGTCTCCAACATGACCTACTATTCCACCTGCTAGACCAACATCCTCAAGCTGTTCACGAGCATATAAAACGGATTCAGCAAGCATAGAAATAGGCACACAAACATCAGTCGACATAAGCTTTTTCCCTGGATAAGCATGGATATATGCATAGGCCAATGAATGGCGTGACTCCCAGAGCTTATTACGTGCAGCATTGTCATGTTCAAATTCAACAGAAAGACAGCCGAAGTCATCAAAAATTTCTTTAGCAAATTCTATATCGGCATGCATACCTGCTTCATTTCCGTGAAATTCTAAAAACAGTGTTGGTTTTTCGTCATAGGATGTTTCATTATAAATATTTGCTTGTTTGATAGAGGCTTCATCGACCAGTTCAACACGGCCAATTGAAATGCCCGCTTGCAACAATGCGGTTACTGCACTGACAGCATCGCCAACTGTCGTAAAAACTGCACGTCCCGCCGTTACAAATTCGGGTATACCATAGACTTGTAAAGTTAATTCTGTAAAGCAACCTAGCGTACCCTCAGAGCCAATGAAAAGGCCATTCAAGTGATAACCAGAAGAAGATTTCGCTGCTAAGCTACCGGTATGAATGACTGAACCGTCTGCGAGTACAACCTCTAAATCTCGTACTTGATCGCGCATAACACCATAGCGCACTGCTGTTGTCCCGCTGGCATTAGTTGCTGCCATACCACCAAGCGTAGCATCAGCACCAGGGTCAACTGTGAATTGAAGTCCATGTTTTTTTAATTCTTTATTCAATTGGGCACGTGTTACACCCGGTTGTACTTTCACAAGCAGGTCATCTGGTCGAATTTCTAAAATAGCATTCATTTCAGAGAAATCGATAGAAATGCCATTTGCAATGGGAATTGCATTTCCTTCCAAGCTTGAGCCAACACCAAAAGGTACGACTGGTACACGTTCCGCATGCGCAATTTTCAAGATGGCACTGACATCGCCCGTGGAACGAGGGAAGACAACTATATCTGGTAAGCTCATTTTATGATGAGATTCGTCCCTTCCATGTAGCTGTCGCACCGTTTCGTTTGTTGACACCTGTTCTTCAGATAAAACCATTTTTAGTTGATTTACTATTAATTCTACAGCAACAGTCATTCCAATCCCTCCTAATTTTCTGATAAATTAAACTTTATCACGCATTTATTGGAAATGGAATGAACTGTCTATAAAAAATTAGTGAGCAAAGACTTTTTCAAGTTTTTGAACAAATGCATCCTGCTCATCAGGACTAGATTGCTGCCACCACTTTTCAAAAAATACACCAAGCCCTGGAAGTAAATGCTCTTCACCACGACTAATTGCATCTTCGACAATATCCTTAAATTCAGCCGCTGATTGGCCATGCACGTTTGTCGTAATCGCATCTCTTATTTGAAAATTCATCTATTTCGCCTCCTTAGGAGTAATTTTGTCCAACCTTTTAAGAAATATGTATTGTGTGACAAATCAATTATGCCTCGGCATAATTGCGTGACATCCGCTGGAGCTTTAGGCCAACAGTTGTTTTTTGTGCGAAAGCGCAGTACAACGTAGCGTCAGCAACAGATGTTTTTTGTGCGAAAGCGCAGTGCAACGTAGCGTCAGCAACAGATGTTTTTTGTGCGAAAGCGCAGTGCAACGTAGCGTCAGCAACACGATGTTGGTCACTCAGGCGTTTTCACAGGATGTGAAGTTTTTAGCCTGAGTTCCTTTATTTCAGCGGATATTTGGACACACGTTGAAAAGTAAATTAACCACATTCATCTCACCACCTATAGAGGTAGGAGATGAATGCTGAAAGAAGTTAAAACATATGATTTTTGAAATATCGTACTGTTATAATGTATAAATATTAAAAATGATTTATAAAGACTTTCTAATCGTATTGAAAAAAGAGCTGTTCGACATCCTCCTAGTATAGTAACTAAGATAAAGGTACCTAGGAATAATGGACTGTGCATAGTCGACAGGACAATAAGATGCCAACACAGCATAATAATCAGTTATCGCCTGAACAACCATTTAATGAAGTATTAGAATTAGTCCAGCCAATGATAACGTCGATTTTGTTAAGGTGCCACATTTATAAGGATTTTGAGTATTATCGTCATATAGCATCCATAGCCGTGTGGGAGGCTTGGCGTAAAGCGGATCAATCAAAAGGGAAGTTTTCTGCTTATATTTATACAAATGTAAAAGGAGAAATTTTAAAAGAGCTTTCGAAAGAAAAAGGTTTTGAAAATACTCATACACCTATGGATAATGACACGATAAATTATATTCGAGATTATGAAATGAGTGAAAGTAGTCCAGTTCTTTTAGAATGTATTATGTCTCATTTGAAATTTGAAGAAAGAAAAATATTACTACTTTTCTATGTAGAAGGTTATAGCTACTTGGAAATAGCTAAAGAACTAGGTTTATCTGTGGACGCTGTTAAAAAAAGACGTACAAGAATAATGATAAAGCTTCGCAAGTTGTTATATTCTACAGTCGAATAGTACGAAAAAGCATCAAAGGTATGCTAATATCAAAACGAATATTAGCATACTTTTTGCATACAAATTCCAATAAAAATGCTATGATTTGTAAGAAGTCAAAGAAAAATACAATTTTTAATTGTATATTCCCTTTGGATAGATCATATTACCTATCTAATTTGATATTTTTATTAGTATGGAGGGTTATTGTTGGAGAATAGGTTGAAACAATTAGAGATAGAAAAGAAAGAGATTTGGTGTATAGTATTGCCACTATTGCTCGTGTTGCCTCTATTAGTTTTAAGTAATCAGATGCTTGGTTCTTTTAAGGAAGAAATTTATGTTTGTTTGAATTTGATTATACAAATACTAATTATTGTTTTTACAATGGCAATCGCTATTCAATCTTGGCTCGTTTTTTCACACTTATTATCAAATCAAACATTATACATAGGTAATTTATTTTTTATCATCGCTTTATTTGAATTAGTGAACTTGGTTATCGTTCAATATTCAATGGCTGATACACTATATTTGGAAGTATGGTTGGATTTAATAATGCATTTATGCTTAGCAATCGGTTTTCTCTTTATTATTTTAAAGCCAAAAAAACGCTTAACGATGAATGATCGTTATTATACATATAGCAGTTCCTTATTATTTGTACTTCTTAGCCTTTTTCTATTGTATCTCTCTTCGAAATATTTTTTACTTGAAGAACAATTGTTGCTGGAAGCAAGCTCTATTGTTCATTTATTGTCTGCTGTCTTACAAGGTGTAACGATAGTGATTTTAAGTAAGTACATAAAAAAAATGCCTAAACGAGTTATGTGGCTTATTACCGCAGCAATTTGTTTGATTATTAGTGATATTTTCTTTGCGTTCATTAAAGATTTGAAATCAATCTGGGGCTTTTCAGCATTAATTTATCAATTTTTAGCATTCTACTTTTTCTTAAAAGCAATTTATTATACAACTGTTGAAAAACCATATCAGCAACTTTTAAAAATAAAATTAGATCTTGAGCATTCGCAGCAGGAGCTTCTTTTTCAAGCCTATCATGATGATATTACTAAGCTTCCAAATGAACATTTATTATTGAAAACCTTAAAAGAGGATTTACATGACAATAATCGTGAAAAAGCAATCATTGCAATTGAAATTGATCGCCTGGCTGCAATTAGTTCATCTATAGGTATTAGTTATTCTAATACAATGATGAAGCTTGTAGCTGAGAGAATTCAATCTATATTACCCCCTCATTATTTTGCTACAAAGCTTCGTGAGGGGCAGTTCATTATTTATATTAACCATGTGAAAACAAGAGAAGAGTTGTTACAATTTTGCTTAAACTTGAAGAGTGCTATGAAAAAACCATTACAAGTACAACTATTTTCACTCAACGGAAATCTTAATATCGGTATCGCCCTGCATGAAGAAGATTGCTCAGGTGAAGAGCTTTTAATGCATGCTCAGTTAGCGATGAGAGAAGCAAGTCAAATACCTCAAAGAGTTCTTTTTTATAAGCCATTTATGTCAAATGGTAGTGCTGATCGTATATTGATTGAGCAAGAACTCCATAAAGCATTAGCCAATGAAGAATTTTACTTGGATTTTCAGCCTCAAGTAAATTTAAAAACGGGCAAAGTTGAATCGGTAGAAGCGCTAGTACGTTGGCGTCATCCAACCCGTGGATTTGTTTCACCTGAGTTGTTTATCCCAATTGCTGAAGAATCTGGTCTTATAATTCCTTTAGGGAAATGGATCTTAGAGACGGCTTGCTCTCAAGCAAATACTTGGAAGGAGCAAGGTTTGCCACCAATGAAGGTTGCTGTCAATTTATCCATTGGGCAATTATTCCAGCAAGATTTAGTGTATATGGTGCAAGAAATCTTACAACGTACAAATTTAGATCCACAATATTTACAATTAGAAATTACGGAAAGTATGACGATGAACATTGATCATATAACACAGTTACTTCATGAGTTAAAGGCAATTGGTATCCAAATTGCTGTTGATGACTTTGGAACAGGATACTCGTCACTTTCATATTTGAAAGATTTTCCAATAGATTGTTTAAAAATTGACCGGGCTTTCGTTAGAAATATACAACATAATTCAAATGATGAAGCGCTCGTTTCTATGATTTTATCAATGGCGAAGCATTTGAGGTTAAAGGTTGTTGCCGAAGGAATCGAAGAAGTAGAGCAGCTTGCTTTCCTTATTAACGGCGATTGTGATTATATCCAGGGGTATTTATTTAGTAAGCCAGTCTCTGCTGAACAGATTTTCAATAATTTTAACGAGTTACACAATCGAGCAAAAGATATTTTAACCGAGTTTAAATATGAAGAGGATTTCATAATTTAAGTTGGGCTTATCAGAGGTGTGAAAATTGAAAAAATAATAATGGTAATAGAATATATATTATTTTTAACTTCCTTTTTTTATCTTCATTCAGCAGAAGATCTCACCTTTGAATATCGTACGATAGGATACAGAAGTGGTTTCTTTACAGAGAATGTCCAATACTTGCTGAATGAAGATAAGCCTCCGGCGGATGTCACGGATTTTTAAAGGAATGAATTGTGCGGGCACAATTCAAAACCCGGTCGCAATTTCGCCAAGGCGAAATTGATTTTTAATAAAAATATTAATTCTTTCTACAATGAGTGAATCTTTTCCGAATGCTCAATTTATTTTAAGCTTGCTTTTAATAATAACCATTACTGTGACGTTAGGTTTGTTTTTAAGAAAGTTTGCTAGTGATTATAAAAATTTGTTTTTATTGTCTACTGTTATTTCATGGATCTTCGCTTTGGCAATATTCTGGGGTTATTAAAAGTCCTTTTCAAAAGTAAAAAAACTGCTTACCTCAGTGAGTAAGCAGTTTTTTTATTTGATGATAAAGTCTAATGTACGAGGTACTCTTCCTTTAATTCTCCTATGTCCACTTCGGATCGTTCCTCTAAAGAACGACGTAAATGGACAGTTGCTGTTTTACCATCATCATGAAGCTTGTCAATCCAGACAGATACGCCATTATAACTTACTTCATATTCTTTTGGTGAGGCGACAATTTCTTGTGCACGAGTATAATCCACTTGAAGGCCTCCTTATTTTTTTGTCTTGCCTTCTTTAGTGACTGAATTAATCATGTTCATAAACTCTTGAGAAAATTCTTCAACAGCTTTTTCACTAGCTTTGTCTGGAGCTATTTTTTGGTTTTTTGGCGTTTGAGGCAATGATCCTTTGTTAGCGCTTTGTCCTTGCTTATTATCTCTTCCCATGTTCAGTTCTCCTTTCGTTTTGATATTTCTTAATATGGCTTTGAATTGATTTTTTATCATGGGAAAAACTAGGGAAAGGAAAGAATATATTGTAGAACTGTATATAGAACTTTTTGGGTTAATAGATCAGCCTTAAAAGTGCATACTATGCTATGATATCGCCTTCGTAATCAACAACTTTTTGATCAAAGTAAAGTGCCTAGTCTACCAGAAATCATCCATGTTTATAATGAAACCTTTTTAATGGAAAAATCATTATTTAATAATGCCCAGTTTTGTGGGAAAGGAAAACCTAACGCCCAATAGCTAATACCTCGAAGATTATATTCCTTCGTCATGTCAAACTTAGCTTGTGCACTTCTAGCATCTTCAAACCATACCTCATGATTTTTACCTTGTTCGTCAACATAACGGAAATACGGTGACTGCGCGGTCCTATCATATTGAATGGTTGCTCCATGTTTTATAGCTCTGTTAATGGCTTCTTGAGAGCTGAATGTTTCTGCCTCTTGACCTTTAACATGCGGTAGAAGCCAATCGCGAGCATAAATTTCAAAGCCTAAAAATATTTTATTAGCCGGTATAACTGATAAAGCATATTCCACAACTTTTCTCATCTCGTTAATAGGTGAAATTGCTTGTGGTGGACCAAGTCGGTATCCCCATTCATATGTCATTAAAATTACAAAGTCTGCAATTCTTCCGTGTGCTTCATAATCATGTGCCTCATATAAAGTTCCTGTCTGCGTTGCACTTGTTTTTGGCGCAAGTGCCGTTGATACTAGGTATCCTTTTGGGTGAAGACGATCAACAGCTAATTGGAGGAAAGTATTGTAATTCTCTCGATCTGCTGGAAGAACGTTTTCAAAATCAACGTTTAGAACTTTATAGCCCTTTTCCTGCATCACTTGCAAAGTATTGTTGATAACCTTCTCCCGTAATTCTGCACTAGATAAAATAACATGTGATAAGTTGGAACCGGTTTCTGTGGAAGAGAAATTCGTAAGTGTAAGCATTGGTGTAATGTTTTTGGCAACAGCTGCATCAATCATTTCTTGGTCATTTAATGGCTGCAGTGTACCATCCTCCTTTACCATATAAGCAAAGGGGCTAAAATAAGTTAGTAGATGACCAATTGCATTAATCGACTGTACAGCTTCTTTAGATTCTTGATACGAATAAGCAACTACTTCAATGGTAGGTTTTGCTCTCGGAATAATTAAATGTGTACCAGCATAAATCATGTTTGGATTTGGAATTTCATTTTCTAAAACAATTGCTTGCACAGTCGTTCCATATTGCGTGGCAATTTGCGATAGAGTCTCCCCTGGTAGCACAATATGTGTAGTAGGTGGAATAATTAGTTTAGTTCCAGGTGTTAAAACATCCGGATTCGTTAAATGATTTTCTGTGATAATCGATTGCATAGTCACTCCATATTGTTGGGAGATCGACCATAAGGTATCACCCCTTTTTACAATATGAGTTGTGTAAGGAGAGGGGATAACGAGTGATTGTCCGATTACTAATTGATCTGGATTTGATAAAGCGTTTAATTGGATAATGGAATTGATAGGTACAGAATAGCTGTTTGCAATTTGCCAAATTGTTTCACCAGCGCTCACCACATGAATAATCAATAGGACACCTCCTTAGTGGTTTCAATATAGCATCATATGTATGAATAAAGAGAATGAGCATTTATCTTTCATTTTTAAACGATAAAAATTTCAATTTCCATATTCTTTCTAAGTGATGTGCATAGGATAAAACATATGCATGGCATCATTTGAGAGAGGAGTTGTATTTTGAAAAAAGTAAAGCTCACAGGAAGAATTGTTACCCTGAAGATCCGGACTATGAGCAAGCAAGAACAAATAATAACTTAAATGATCCCAAATTTCCGAGTATCATTGCATTTTGTCGACATACGAAAGATGTTATCAACGCACTAAGATGGGCGAGAGAAAATAATGAATCATTTCTAATCAGGAGTGGAAGACATAACAATGAAAATTATTCATTATTGAACGAAGGGCTTGTTAGTTATATAAAAGATTGGCCAACTGCTTATTATGGTCGTAATCTTCGAATGCTTAGAGAAGTAAACGGGAAATATGATCCTTTTAATGTATTTCATTTTCCACAAAGTATTCCGCTATATAGAAAATGGCTTTAGATGAGAGTCTATAAAAAGAAAAAGGGGAATGCAGAGGGGTAAAAACATGTTGTTCTTTTCACACTCATTAACTGCCCTTAAAGGAGCGATTGGTGAAGACTAATAATCAGTGGGGAATGATGAACCCCCACTGGTTAAAGTTTAACTCTATCCCTACAATTTTTCGGCAAGTATTTTATTGATTGCTGGAATATCAGCGGGAGCAAAATTAAGATTTAGTAGTTCTTTCCGAGGAACCCATCTAATTTCAGCATGTTCTAGCATGACCGGCTCTCCCTTTGTAATCGAAGCTTTAAATGTTTCTAAGCGTACTATAAATTTTTCGTATTCATAAATGGTGTCCTCAACCTTGTCCCCGACTTTTATAGAGCAATTAAATTCCTCTAATATTTCACGAGATAAAGCTTGCTCCGGCGATTCGCCCTCTTCAATTTTACCACCAGGAAATTCCCAATAATTTGCTAGTACCATATTAAGGTTTCTTAATGCACAGAAAATTTCATGCTTATCATTTTCAATTATGGCACCTACTACATGTACATTTTTTTTCATTCATTTTCACCCTCAAATTTATTTCTCCATCACCTGAAATGGGAATCGTTTGTATTTCTGGAATATCGAAAATTATAACATGCAATTCTGTACTTTTGTAATTATTTGGAGGTATTATTACATTTCATTCCTTAAAGAAAAGTGGATTATAAAAGAAAAAGATTTAACAATTAAACTGTTTTTTGCATGACTATGTAATTTGTCGTTTTCTACTGTATAATAATGAACAGTAAATAGGAAAAAGGCGGTACGAGGTACGATGAAAAGAATTGAATCTACGCAAAATGCGTTAGTGAAATATTGGAAGAAGCTTGCGACAACACGTAAAGAGCGTGAAAGATCTGGAGAATTCTTAGTAGAGGGATTCCATTTGGTAGAGGAAGCATTAAAAAATAACGAGCAAGTGCTGCAACTAATTGTGCGTGAAGGTGTAGAATTACCGATGCTTTGGCCGATTGATAATGTAGCCATCGTAGAGGTAACAGCGGCTGTTGCTAAGGAGTTTGCTGAAACGGAGACTTCTCAAGGTGTATTCGCAGTTTGTAAGCAACCTTTGTTAGACGAAGATGTAATGGCTTCGTGGCGCAAGGTGCTACTAATTGATGCCGTCCAAGATCCAGGGAATATTGGAACGATGATTCGTACTGCTGATGCAGCAGGTTTGGACGCAGTAATACTCGGCAAGGGCTGTGCGGATTTATATAATCCTAAAACACTTCGCTCTGCGCAAGGCTCGCATTTCCATATTCCTGTCCTGCGTGGCGATTTAGAGGAATGGATTGAGCAGCTACAGGATAATAATGTACCAGTATTTGGAACGGCTTTAGATGAAGATGCAGTTGTTTATAGTGATATTGAGCATACTGGTGCTTTTGCGATAATGATGGGGAATGAAGGTAGTGGCATTCATCAACAATTACTTTCGATGACAGATCAAAATATTATTATTCCGATATTGGGACAAGCAGAGTCTCTAAATGTAGCAGTTGCAACAGGAATAGTATTATATGGATTTGTAAAGTAATTAATAAAAGCAATCACAACCGAGTTATAAGTATATGGTGAAATTTCTAAAATTGGGATCATTACCAAAAGTTGTGGATGACATTTATATATGCCTTGTATATTAGTTGATTGGAGTGGAGACTGGGCGACTCCTTGGGGATTAGCGTCACAGATGAGACCCTGGAGCGAGCAACGCGAGTGAAGCGGCTCATCGGACGCCCCCAGGAAAGCGCCCAGTCGGAACGGAAATCAACCACACGTTATGATGATGGGCATAAAATTGCCGATAAAGCCATCAATATCGATGGTAATAGGCACATGGCTCTTGATTTGAATTGGTATAGTATTGTATAATCACTGTTAAAATGTAAACTAAAATGCTTTGACCGGGAAGTAGTAAAGATTGTGAATGGACGACAGGGAGCGCAGGACGAAGATTGAGAGCCAGTGCCGTACCAATGCAGTTTTGAATTCACCCCGCGAGCAGCTACCGGGACCAGCTAAATGCTGTAAAGGTACGCCGGCTTTAATCTAGTCGTTATGTCAATGAAGTGATTGCTAGGAGTTTTCTATGCAATAACTAGGGTGGTACCGCGAATATGTCCTCGTCCCTTTTTTAGGGGCGAGTTTTTTTATGCCATCAAAGGATGTCACGGATTTTCAAAGGAATGAATTGTGCTGGCACAATTTAAAATCCGAACGCGATTACGCCAAGGCGAAAATGATTTAATCAAGGAGGGTTTATACATGGAAGAGCAATTAAAACAATTAGAGCAAGAAGCACTTGCTAAAATTGAAGCGGCAGCAAATTTAAAGGAATTAAATGATGTGCGAGTAGCATATCTAGGAAAAAAAGGACCTATCACTGATTTATTAAAAGGTATGGGGAAATTATCAGCAGAGGAACGCCCGAAAATGGGTGCCTTAGTCAATACGGTTCGTGAAAATGTAACTGCTGTATTAGAGGAAAAGGTAGCTGTGCTAGAGGAAGCTGCAATTGCTGAAAAATTAGCAAGTGAGTCGATTGATGTCACTTTACCTGGCCGTGAAATTAAAGTTGGCAATCGTCATCCTTTAACACGTGTTATTGAAGAAATTGAAGATTTATTTATCGGTATGGGCTATGAAGTTGCAGAAGGTCCGGAAGTGGAAAAGGATTATTATAACTTTGAGGCACTGAATTTACCGAAGGGACACCCTGCTCGTGATATGCAAGATTCGTTCTATATTTCCGAGGAAATATTATTACGTACGCATACTTCTCCTGTGCAAGCTCGCACGATGGAAGAGAAGAAAGGCGAATCAATTCGCATTATTTGTCCAGGGAAAGTATTCCGACGTGACAATGATGATGCCACACACTCACACCAATTCATGCAAATTGAAGGATTAGTGATTGGTGAAAATATTCGCATGAGTGACCTTAAAGGTACGCTTGATACATTAGCGAAAAAAATGTTCGGTGGAGACCGCGAAATTCGACTTCGACCAAGTTTCTTCCCATTCACAGAGCCATCTGTTGAAATGGATATTTCTTGCTTCAAATGTGGTGGTTCAGGCTGTAACGTATGTAAAGGTACAGGCTGGATTGAAATATTAGGAGCTGGTATGGTGCATCCAAATGTACTTGAAATGGCTGGCTATGATCCGAAGAAAGTGTCAGGCTTTGCATTCGGTATTGGTGCTGAACGTATCGCAATGTTGAAATATGGTGTCGACGATATTCGTCATTTCTATACGAGTGACACACGTTTCTTATCACAATTCGAGCGAACAGAGGCGTAAGGGGGATAAAAAATGTTAGTATCATTAGAATGGTTAAAAGATTATGTAAGTACACAGGATTTAACGCCTGAGGAGTTAGCAGAAAAAATTACGCGCTCTGGAATTGAAGTAGATGCAGTAATTGACCGTGCTAACGCAATGGATAAAGTTGTTGTAGGCTATGTAGTATCAAAAGAGAAACATCCTGAAGCGGATAAATTAAATATTTGCCAAGTGGATGTCGGTGAAGCTGAGCCACAACAAATTATTTGTGGTGCTCCAAACGTTGATGCTGGTCAAAAAGTTATTGTTGCTCGTCCAGGTGCACATTTACCAGGCGGTATCAAAATAAAAAAAGCAAAACTTCGTGGACATGAATCAAACGGTATGATTTGTTCATTACAAGAGTTAGGAATCGAAGGGAAGCTTGTACCTAAAGTATATTCTGAAGGTATTTATGTACTTCCTGAGGATGTTGAGGTTGGCTCGGATGCCCTTGCTATTTTAGGTCTACGTGACACAGTATTAGAGCTTGGTTTAACACCAAACCGCTCAGACGCGTTGTCAATGCTAGGAGTAGCATACGAAGTTGGTGCAATTCTAACTGAAGAAGTGAAGTATCCAGAAATCGCCTACAGCACATCTTCTGAAAAAGCAGAAGACATGTTAAAGCTTCGAGTGGAAGATTTACAAGCAAACCCAATGTATGTTGCAAAAGTTGTGAAAAACGTAAAAATCGCGGAATCACCGATGTGGCTACAAAATCGCTTAATGGCAGCAGGAGTACGCCCACATAACAATGTTGTCGATGTTACGAACTACATTTTAATGGAATACGGTCAACCGCTTCATGCCTTTGACTACGATAGCCTAGCAACAGGTGAAATCGTAGTGCGTAAAGCAACAGAAGGCGAAAAAATTACAACTTTAGATGATCAAGAGCGTACATTAAAAGCAACAGATTTAGTCATTACAAATGGCAAGGAGCCAGTAGCTATCGCAGGTGTAATGGGTGGTGCAAACTCTGAAGTAAGTGATTCTACAACAACGGTCGTAATCGAATCTGCATACTTCGACGGTTTAACAGTTCGTCAAACATCGCGACATCTTGGACTTCGTTCAGATGCTTCAGCTCGTTTTGAAAAGGGTGTAGACCCTAACCGTGTGTTACCTGCTGCAGAACGTGCTGCAGCACTACTAGCTGAATTAGCTGGTGGTGAAGTGTTAGAGGGAACATGTATCGTGGATGAACTAGATAAATCGCCGGCACGTGTTGTTGTTTCTCCAGATTTTATTAATGAACGTTTAGGTATGAAAATTTCATTAGAAGAGATGCTTTCTATTTTAGAGCGTCTTAAATTCGGCGTAGAAGCAGCAAATGGTTTACTAATTGTTGATGCACCAACACGTCGTCAAGATATTAAAATTGAAGAAGATATTGTAGAGGAAATTGCACGTTTATACGGCTATGATGAAATTCCGATGACCTTACCAGAGGGCGCAAACCAAGTAGGTCGTCTAACGCCATATCAAGCAAATCGTCGTGTAGTTCGTACTTACATGGAAGGGGCAGGCCTTTACCAAGCTGTCACTTACTCATTAACTTCAGATGCATTATCACAACGCTTTGCATTGAAAGCTGAGCCAGTAACACGTTTACTAATGCCGATGAGTGAGGACCGTTCAACACTACGTCAAAGTCTAATCCCACATCTAATTGAAGCTGCTGCATACAATGTTGCTCGTAAAGCTGACAATGTTGCATTGTATGAAATCGGTTCAGTATTCCTTGGTCAATCAGAAGAGGGGCTACCATATGAGGAAGAACATGTGGCGGCAGTAGTAACAGGAAAATGGCTTGACCATGCTTGGCAGGGTGAGAAAAAAGAGGTAGATTTCTTCGTCTTAAAAGGCATTGTAGAAGGTGTTATCGGTAAGCTTGGTTTAGAGGACCGTATTTCATTTGTGAAAACGGAAGTAGATGGATTACACCCTGGACGTACTGCTAGCATTCTTTTAGACGGTGAACAAGTGGGCATTATCGGTGGATTACATCCAGCAGAGCAAAAAGCATGGGGTGTAAAAGACACATATGTAATGGAAATGAATCTAGTAACATTATTAAATGCTACTGCGAAAGAAGCACCACTTGGCTATACACCAGTGCCACGTTTCCCAGCAATGTCTCGTGATATTGCACTTATCATGGACCGTACAACAACAGCTGGAGAGGTTACTGCTATGATTCGCTCAGCAGGTGTGAAATTATTAAAAGACGTTCGTGTATTCGACGTATATGAAGGTGAAAAAATGGAGGCTGGTAAAAAATCAGTGGCATTCTCACTAACATACTTCGATCCAGAACGTACTTTAACAGATGAAGAGGTTGTTGCAGCACATAACAAAGTGTTAAAAGCTATTGCAACAATTGAAGGTACAGAAGTACGCTAAATTTAATATTTTTTTTGTGAGCTGTCTCTTAATGAGGCAGCTTTTTTGTTTTTGTAGGAAGTTTGAGAGAAATAAAGCGCTGGAGAGAAGACTTAAGGATAAATCTTATATTTCGGTCTTTCGTTAATATTTAGAAATAACAAAAAAATAAATTTTTGATCTATTTATGTGTATAGTAGAATTTGGATAGAAAATTTTACTAAGGGGTGATAGTTATTATGAAAAATCATCGAAAAAGAAGAGGCTTTTCCGTGCGAGCCCGATTAATATGGGCGTTTGCTTTGATACTTTTAATCCCAAGCATTGCTATTGGTTCGTTTTCGTATTTGAAGTCTTCTGATCAATATCATAAGGAATTAAGTGAAAGCTCACGCGAAAATGTAGATTTATTAAATACACTCATTTCAAATGAGATATCACCTATTCAAAGTGATGTGGAATATTTATCTGCAGCTTTTAATAAGAATGTGCAAGATGCAGATGCTTTAAAGGAATTAGAAAAATATAATGCTTTACATAGCAATGTCTCTGTTGTCAATTTGGCAATTGAGGGGCATAAATTTATGCGTGAACCACAAGCTGAATCTTCAATTGATTATGATCCGTTTACGCGACCATGGTACTTAACGGCTATTGAATCACCTGGTAAAAACGTTATGATTGATCCTTATAAATCAACGATTACAGGTGAATTAATATTAGCAGTATCAGCTGGTTTACAGGATCGTTCAGGGGTTATTTCTATTGGTCTAAATTTAGACGGAATTTCCGAGCTAGTGAAATCAGTGGAAATTGGTGATAATGGTTATGCTACATTAGTAAATGCAAATAATCTTATTATTGCTGATCCACAGTTAGAGGTAGGATCGGAACTCAAAAAGTCATATATAGAGAAGATGCAAGGAAAAGAAGATGGTAGTTTTACCATTAAGGAAGATGGAAAAGAGTATCAAGTGTTTTTTACTACCAATAAACTAACGGGATGGAAAATTATTGGTACAATGGATTTAGCAGACGTAGCAGCTGTCACAAAACCAATATTAATAAACACTATGACGGTTATTGTCATTGCTCTAATCGTATTTGGAATCATTGGTGTTTTCATTATAAGAACAATCATTCAGCCATTAAATAAGTTGTCAACAGTAGCTGAGCAGGTAGGAGACGGTGATTTACGTAATTTAATTGAAATTAAAAGACATGATGAGATAGGTAAATTGGCGGATATATTTAATAAAATGATTCTATCTTTACGTGGTGTAGTTGGTAACATTGGTGAGGAATCAAATCAGTTAGCTGCATCATCGGAGGAATTGACAGCGAGCACGTCAGAAAATAAACGAGCAACTACACAAATAGTGGATTCTGTTCAAATGTTTGCAGAAACGGTTGATGTGCAAGCAGTAACAATTAATGATAGCACTAACGCTGTATTTGAAATGTCTTCATCTATTCAGCAAATTTCAGCTAAGGCAGATACCGTTAATGGGATGTCAAATAAAGCGATGGATGCTGTTAGAATAGGGGATGAAACTATTCAAACAGCTATTGGACAAATGAAAATGATTCAAAATACCGTTCAGGCACTTGAGAACACGGTACAAACATTAAGTGATCGTTCAAATGAAATCGGGCGTATTGTAGAGGCAATTACGCAAATTGCTGATCAAACAAATCTTTTAGCTTTAAATGCTGCAATTGAAGCTGCTCGTGCTGGAGAGCATGGGAAAGGTTTTGCAGTTGTTGCTGATGAGGTGCGAAAACTTGCTGAGCAATCTGCACAGTCAACAATGCAAATAAAAGATATCATTGATTATATCCAAGCCGATACAAAACTAGCGGTTGAATCAATGGCTGCTGGTTCAGCTGAAGTCGTAAAGGGAATTGATATAACAAATACGGCTGGAAAGTCATTTGAAGAGATTCGTACGAATGTACAAAGTGTAACCTATGAAATAGGACAAATTTCGGAGACATCAAAAGTTATTTCTGAACACGCCAATCAAGTGGCTAGGGGGATTGAAAGTGTGCTTGAGCAAACTAATGAAAATACAGCAAGTGCACAAAATATATCCGCTGCTACAGAGGAACAGCTTGCTTCTATGGAAGAAATTGCTGCATCGGCTGAAGCCCTTGCTAAAATGTCTGAAAATCTACAACAAACCATTAGACAGTTTAAATATTAAGCTAAACAAAAATCTAATCATCATATTAAGTTTTTGATATAAAGGATTTCGCTAACTCCAGTAGAGAGCAAGTTGCGTAACTTGTAATCTACGGGAGTATAGCGAAATTTTTTGTCTATAAGGCCATTTTTACTTCATCTTTTTAGCTTTCTCAGTATTCGCAAAATGCCATTTCGTAATGGCACGTAAAAATTCCTCACCTTGTTTTCGCCAAATACGCGCTGCTAATGCATCTACTTTTGCTGAAGCTCCCTTTAACAACTCTATCCCAGCAATCTCACTTAGTCTGTCCATTTCTTTTAAAAATGCAGCACGAGCTAATATCGATGCAGTAGCTACTGAAACGTGTAGTTGCTCGGCCTTCGTAGAAAATAGTACATCTTCTCGAATAATTTCTCGTTCATTTTTTAAGTAATTGTAATAAACGCCACGTTCCGCAAACTGATCTATTAATATATGCTCTGGTTTTTCGGGTGCCATTTTTGACAATGTGTTTTTAAGTGCCCTATTGTGCATCATAGCTTTCATCTTTCCTTGAGAGTAGCCTCGTGATTGTAATTCGTTATATTTTTCATTACGTAGTACAAGCACACTATGGACGCAAGCTGCACGTAAATCTGGCGCTATTTTACGCATGTAATCATCCGTTAGCATTTTCGAATCCTTGACACCAAGTTCGTTTATAAGCTCTATTTTTGATGAAGGGACGTATACCGCGGCAACTGTTATGGGACCGAAATAATCGCCAGTACCCGTTTCATCTGAGCCTAGTACTGACATCGCAGCAAAACCTTCTGGCAGAACGTCGCCCTTTGCTCCAATCGACGATGATTTTTGGGTATTTGTAACTTCTATGTTTCCCCAACGTGCAGCTTCTCGCTCAGCTCCACCCCCTTGGAACATTAATTTACCTGATTTATACATTGTGATTGCTGTATCTGGAAGCTTTGCGGCAAAGATTACACCAGGAGCTTTACGTTCTACAAAGTTCTTTGCATAGTAAGACATCACCTCTTTTTGTTTGTTTGTTGATATGGAAAGTACAATATTTGACATTTACTCGTTCCTTTCTGTCCTCGTTGTTCACAATTTTATACCTTTCATGGTATGATAATAAATAGCTTTTTTGTGTATGCTGCTCACAAATAAAAAAATTCGTGAGCACAAAAATTTAAAAGGGGGTGCGACTATGGAAAATCAAGAAAAGAATAAAATTTCTGTGGAAATCTACGGTCATACATATAAAATGGTCGGCTCTGAATCCATTGGACATATGCGACTTGTCGCTTCGATTGTTGATGACCGTATGCGCGAAATGAATGTACATAATCCCTCTCTTGATAGCACAAAGCTTGCCGTTCTTACAGCAGTTAATACCGTTCACGATTATTTACAGTTAAAAGAACAAATGGAGCAATTAGAAGAAGAATTGAAAAAATTAAAGGGTTGAAGTGAATGTTAGATTTAATCATATTAGCGGTGCTATTAGCCGGGCTCATAGTTGGAGCAAAACGTGGTTTCATTGTACAGATGATGCATATCGTTAGCTTTATAGTTGCCCTAATTGTTGCGTATATCTATTATAAACCATTAGCACAAAAATTTGTGTTTTGGGTTCCGTATCCAGGTGTAACGGATTCAGGTAGTCTTGGAGTAGTTATCGATAGCCTGGATTTAGACCGCACTTTTTACCGTGTCATTGCCTTTGCAGTCATTTTCTTTGCGGTGAAAATTACATTGCAAATTGTGGCATCGATCTTTGATTTTATAGCGTATTTACCTGTATTAGGTACAGTGAATCGTTGGCTTGGAGCATTGTTTGGCATGATTGAAAACTATTTAATTATGTTTATTTTGCTGTACATTCTTGCTCTATTGCCAGTTGATTTTATTCAAAGTTTAATGTCGAAGTCGTTGTTAAGTGGTCTCATTTTGGAGCATACCCCGATTATAACAAGTATGTTCCAAAACTGGTGGTATATTTATATGCAATAGCAAACTGTGCACTTCTCTCGGTTTTGAGGGAAGTGTTTTTACGATAGGAGGAATTCCCGATGAACAAAAAGACAATTATTCGCACATTTGAAAAAATTGCATTGTATATGGAATTACAAGGGGAAAATCCATTCAAAGTGTCTGCCTTTCGAAAAGCTGCTGCAGCACTTGAGGGGGACGAGCGCTCATTAAGTGAGATGGAGGATGTAACAAAGCTAAAAGGTATAGGTAAAGGTACAGCTGCTGTTATTGAGGATTTAATGACAAATGGTGAATCAAGCTTATTAAAAGAATTAGAAGAAATTGTACCAAAAGGATTGCTCCCGTTATTAAAACTTCCAGGCTTAGGTGGTAAAAAAATAGCTAAGCTACATCAAGAGTTAGGGGTTGATTCTGCGGAAAGTTTAAAGGCTGCTTGTGAGGAAGGTAAAGTTCGTGAGCTGGCAGGCTTTGCGGCAAAAACTGAAGAAAAGATTTTGAAGGAACTTGCAAATTTAGCAAATCGTTCAGAACGTTTGCCGATTTGGCAGTTAGAGCCAGTTGTTTTACAAATTGAAGCTCTTCTAGGTAGTATGGAAGAAGTGGAACGTTTTTCTGTTGCTGGAAGCTTCCGTCGTGCAGCTGAAACAAGTAAAGATATTGATTTTATCGTTGTCACTGAAGTAGTTGAAACTGTACGTGAAAAGTTATTAAATGAGCTTTCTGTACAAGAAGTCGTAGCAGCTGGTGATACAAAGATTTCAGTTATTTTAGATCTAGATGAGCCTGTAAGTGTAGATTTCCGATTAGTAAGAGATGCTGAATATGCTACGGCCTTGCATCATTTCACAGGCTCGAAAGATCACAATGTCCGCATGCGTCAAATTGCTAAGGCCCGTGGTGAAAAGATCAGTGAATATGGTGTAGAGCAGACTGATGGCACCGTAGTAACGTTTAAGGATGAAGAGGAATTTTTTGCCCATTTTGATTTACCATTTATCCCGCCTAGCTTGCGTACAGGAACTGCGGAATTTGACAAAACGGATGACATAACTAGTCTAGTGAAATTAGAAGATATTAAAGCAGATTTGCATATGCATACGACATGGTCTGATGGTGCATACTCTGTAGCTGAAATGGGCGAGGCATTGATTGCACGTGGCTATCAGTATAGCGTTATTACTGATCATTCACAATTTTTAAAAGTAGCGAATGGTCTAACGCCAGAGCGCTTAACAAAGCAACGTGCTGAAATTGAGGCATTTAATGAAGCACACCCAGATTTCCATTTATACACAGGAACAGAAATGGATATTTTGCCGGATGGTTCCCTTGATTTCGAAGATGATGTACTAAAAGAATTAGATTTTGTCATTGCTTCTATTCACTCTAGCTTTACACAATCGCAGGACAAAATTATGGCGCGTTTACTTACGGCTATGCAAAATCCATATGTTCATATGATTGCACATCCAACTGGTCGCATTATTGAAGATCGTAATGGCTATAATCCTGATATGGGGCAATTAATTACGTGGGCAAAGGAATATGGTAAAATTTTAGAGTTAAATGCGAATCCATATCGTCTTGATTTATGTGTTGAGCATTTAGAAATGGCTTTAGCAGCAGGTGTGCCCGTAGCAATCAATACCGATGCACATGATATCGCTCATTTACGCTTTATGGATATCGGGGTGCGCTACGCAAATAGAGCATGGTTGAAAAGAGATATGATTGTGAATACATGGACGCGAGAACAATTTGAAGCGTTTATTCGACGAAATAAATAGGTTGAGGAGGTGTTCTCAGTGATCGCAGAACGCGCATTGAAAACACTAGAATATGATAAAGTACGTCAGCAAGTGGCTACATACTGTACTTCTTCAATCGGTAAATCAGCGGTTGATGAGCTTGTACCACAGACAGACTATGAAAAAGTTGTGCAATTATTAGAAGAAATGGATGAAGGACTATCCATTTTACGTGTTAAAGGCAATGTGCCGATGGGTGGAATTTTTGATGTGCGACCGGCTGCAAGGCGTGCACAAATCGGCGGCATGCTTGCAGCGATGGAATTAATGGAAATTTCAAGTACGATTCGAGCTAGTAGAATTCTTCGCAATTTCATTGAAGATATAGAATCAGAAGATGTAATTGAAATTCCTCATTTCATCGCCAAAAAGGAGGCAATGCCTGTATTGACAGGCTTGCAGCATGAAATTAATAACTGTATTGATGACAATGGTTCTGTACTAGATTCTGCAAGCCAAACTTTGCGTTCAATTCGCCAATCTTTGCGCGCAGAGGAGGCTAAAGTACGCTCTAAGCTGGAAAGCCTTATACGCGGGAGCAATGCTTCAAAAATGCTCTCAGATACTCTTGTAACGATACGTAATGACCGTTTTGTTATTCCCGTTAAGCAAGAGTATCGTCATCATTATGGTGGAATTGTGCATGACCAATCATCTTCTGGCCAAACGTTATTTATCGAGCCAGATTCGATTGTACAAGCGAATAATGAAATTCATCGATTAAAAATGAAAGAGCACGCTGAAATTGAACGTATCTTACTTGCCTTAAGTGCAATGGTAGAGGAAGTAGCTCCGGATTTATTTAACTTAGTAAAGGTATTAGGTGAGATTGACGTCATTTTAGCTAAAGGCAAATACGGTCAAGCGAACAAATGCACAATGCCTAAAATGAATAACGACGGCTATATTCGACTTGTGCGTGCACGTCATCCACTTTTACCAATTGAAACAGCAGTTCCTAACGATATTGAATTTGGGAAAGACATTACGGCAATTGTCATTACAGGACCAAACACTGGTGGTAAAACTGTAACTTTAAAAACAGTTGGACTGTGTACTTTAATGGCACAAGCAGGGTTACCAGTGCCTGCACTTGATGGATCAGAGCTTGCTGTTTTCAAGCAACTTTTTGCGGATATTGGAGATGAACAGTCAATTGAGCAATCACTGTCGACGTTCTCTTCTCATATGGTCAACATAGTAGATATTTTACAAAAGTTTGATTACGAGTCACTAGTTCTATTTGATGAATTAGGTGCTGGTACAGATCCTCAAGAAGGGGCAGCTCTGGCCATCTCAATTTTAGATGAAGTACATGGTCGTGGCGCCCGCGTTATGGCAACGACGCACTATCCTGAACTAAAAGCATACGGCTATAATCGCCCAGGAGTGGCAAATGCAAGTGTAGAGTTTGATATTGAGACATTAAGTCCAACATATCGTCTACTTATCGGTGTACCAGGCCGCTCCAATGCATTTGAAATTTCAAGTCGCCTTGGCTTACCAGAATCAATTATTGACCGTGCGAAAAGCTTTACAGGTACAGATCGCCATGAGGTAGAGTCAATGATTGCATCATTAGAAGAGACTCGTCGCCAATCAGAAGATGATGCTGAACGCTCTCATGAATTACTAATGGAGTCTGAAGAACTTCGTAAAGAGCTGCAAGGAAAACTACAAGCTTACGAGGAACGTAAAGAAGCACTCGATAAAAAAGCAAAAGAAAAGGCACGTAAAATTGTTGATGAAGCAAAAAGTGAAGCAGAATCAATTATTGCGGAGCTTCGTGAAATGCGCAAAAATGCAGACCAAGTTGTCAAGGAGCATGAGCTCATCGAAGCTCGTAAACGACTAGAAGAAGCTACACCGCTTGAAAACAATAAAGTGCTGAAAAAAGCGGCACAAGTTAAAGCACGTGCACAAAACTTAGTTGTCGGAGACGAGGTAAAGGTGTTAAGCTATGGACAACGAGGTACTCTGCTCGAAAAAGTATCGAATTCTGAATGGGTTGTCCAAATGGGTATTTTGAAAATGAAAATCTCGGATAGTGATCTAGAGTACATTAAACCAGAAAAAGAACCTGTGCAACGTATTGCGGGTGTGAAAAATCGTAATAGCCATGTAAAATTAGAATTAGATTTACGCGGTGAACGATATGAAGATGCTATCATACGTACGGAAAAATATATTGATGATGCCTTACTTGCTAACTATGGGCGTGTATCAATTATTCATGGTGTCGGTACAGGTGCATTACGTCAGGGAATTCAAAGCTATTTGAAAAAGCATAAGCGTGTAAAATCGTTCCGTTTTGGTGAGGCCGGCGAGGGAGGCTTAGGCGTCACAGTTGTGGAATTGAAATAAGCAGTAAAGGGGACGGAGAAAATGCTGAATTCTAGCTTTTGGCGATATCCAATTATCGAAACGGCAGGATATTTTAGTGTTGTTGTGTTATGTTTAGTCGTCTCGATGGCATTGTTCGAAGTCGTTACGAAATACAAAAATTGGGAAGAAATAAAAAAAGGTAATATCGCTGTGGCACTCGCAACAGGTGGGAAAATATTGGGGATCTGTAATATTTTTCGCTTTTCCATTGCGCGCCATAGCACTCTAAGTGAAATGATTGCCTGGGGACTCTTTGGTTTTACATTACTTATTGTGGCGTATTTCTTATTTGAATTTATGACCCCACGTTTTAATGTCGATCAAGAAATCGCAAATGATAATCGCTCAGTCGGTTTCATTTCCTTTACAATCTCACTCGGTCTATCGTTTGTTATTGGGGCAAGTATTGCATAGGAGTGTAATGACATGGAAAAATTAGCAAAAATACTAATCATTGTTTGCATCGCATTTTTGGCAGTCGGTGTCTATTATATGATGACCGTTTAAGCAAAAAACGCATCCTTTTATGAGGATGCGTTTTTTTCATAATAATGGATACGGAGAAGAAAAGCTCGGGAAGCTAGAGACGGAAAGAAGAGTCCGGGCGACGGAAGGAAGAGCCGAAGCGACGGAAGGAAGAGCCGAAGCGACGGAAGGAAGAGCCGCAGAGACGGAAGGAAGCCAGAGCGACGGAAGGAAGAGTCAGAGCGACGGAAAGAAGAGCCAGAGCGACGGAAAGAAGAGCCAGAGCGACGGAAAGAAGAGCCGAAGCGACGGAAAGAAGAGTCAGAGCGACGGAAGGAAGCGAAGAGAAGGAAAGAAGCCAGAGCGACGGATAGGGGAGCAAAAGCGACGGAAGGAAGAGCCGAAGCGACGGAAGGAAGAGCCGAAGCGACGGAAGGAAGAGCCGAAGCGACGGAAGGAAGAGCCGAAGCGACGGAAGGAAGAGCCGAAGCGACGGAAGGAAGAGCCGAAGCGACGGAAGGAAGAGCCGAAGCGACGGAAAGAAGAATCAGAGCGACGGAAGGAAGAGCCGAAGCGACGGAAGGAAGCCAGAGCGACGGAAGGAAGAGTCAGAGCGACGGAAGGAAGAGCCGAAGCGACGGAAGGAAGAGCCGAAGCGACGGAAAGAAGAGCCAGAGCGACGGAAAGAAGAGTCAGAGCGACGGAAAGAAGAGCCGAAGCGACGGAAAGAAGAGTCAGAGCGACGGAAGGAAGAGCCGAAGCGACGGAAAGAAGAGCCGAAGCGACGGAAAGAAGAGCCAGAGCGACGGAAGGAAGCCAGAGCGACGCAAGGAAGCGAAGAGAAGGAAAGAAGCCAGAGCGACGGATAGGAGAGCAAAAGCGACGGAAGGAAGAGCCATAACGACGCAAAAAGTGAAGAACTGCTCCAGTCCGTAAAGATACTACTCAGGCTGGGTGTATAATCGCTCCAAAAAAAACTTCAATACCCTCGAAAAAAATCATAAGTCGCATCCCCCTCACCTCAAACCAACATAAAATACTACTAAAACCTATTAATATTCCTTCATCTATCTGAAAAGCTATCATTTAAAGATTATTTTTGGAATATAGAAATATGGGCTCAGACTTGTCCATAAAAAAAGAAAGAATGAATGAGTATTCATAAGGTGTATCGATCCAAAACCTTGAGGAATATAGTTATATAAATGTTGTTAAATGCATAATAATTAATCGAAAATACATTTATTTTCTATTTTAGTGTTTGAAAGAGTAATTCTTTTTCATTATAATTAAAATAAGAGTTTACAAAGTTTGGGACAAAGGGGAGAGGACGTATGACAGTAAAACCATGGCTAAAAAATTATCCTGAAGAAGTACCATCGTCTTTAACGTTTGAGGAAATTCCTGTGCAAGAGTTTTTGACACGTGCCTATAAAAAGAATCCATCTAAAGTTGCGATCCATTTTATGGGAAAGGATTTGACGTACACTGAGCTATATGAGTCAGCGCTAAGGTTCGCAAACTATTTACAAGCCCTAGGAGTAGAGAAGGGAGATCGAGTAGCTATTATGCTGCCAAACTCTCCGCAAAGTGTAATCGCTTACTACGGGGCAATGTATGCTGGAGCGATTGTCGTACAAACAAATCCACTTTATACTGAGCGTGAACTTCAATATCAAATGGCTGATTCAGGTGCGAAAGTTATTTTATTGATGGATATTTTGTATCCACGTGTTATGAAAATCATAAAAGAAACGGCACTTGAAAATGTAATTGTCACGGCTATTAAAGATTATTTACCATTCCCTAAAAATTTAGTTTATCCCTATATTCAAAAAAAGCAGTACGGTTTTAGTGTAAAGGTTGAACATAGTGGTCAAAATCATTTATTTACAGAAATTATGCGCTCTTCGCCTATCAAAATGATTGATATTCCATTTGATTTTGAAGAGGACGTAGCACTGCTTCAGTATACCGGTGGAACGACTGGCTTCCCTAAGGGTGTAATGTTGACCCATAAAAACTTAATTGCTAATACAACAATGTGTGATGCGTGGATGTATAAATGTGTACATGGTGAGGAAACCATTATGGGCATACTGCCATTCTTCCATGTTTATGGAATGACGGCTGTTATTTTATTATCCGTATTCACGGAAAATAAAATGGTGTTATTACCAAAATTTGATGCGGAGACAGCGTTGAAAACGATTGATAAGCAAAAACCAACACTATTCCCAGGTGCACCGACTTTATATATTGGTTTATTAAATCACCCTGATATTGCAAAGTACGACTTATCGTCCATCAAAGCATGCATAAGTGGATCCGCTTCATTGCCAGTAGAAGTGCAGGAGAGATTTGAAGCGGTAACAGGGGGGAAACTTGTAGAAGGATTTGGATTGACAGAGACTTCTCCTGTGACACATGCAACACCTATTTGGGGTAAGCGTGTCATGGGATCGATTGGATTACCTTGGCCAAATACGGATTCAATAATTTTGCGTACAGGAGATGCTGAGGAGCTTCCAGTCGGTGAGGTTGGAGAAATAGCTGTAAAGGGTCCACAGGTTATGAAAGGCTATTGGAATCGCCCTGAGGATACAGCAGCAACATTTGTAGATGGCTGGTTTTTAACAGGTGATCTTGGCTATATGGACGAGGAAGGCTATTTCTATGTAGTTGACCGTAAAAAAGATATTATTATCGCAGGTGGTTTTAATATTTACCCTCGTGAGGTAGAGGAAGTACTATACGAGCGCGAGGAAATTCAAGAATGTGTAGTTGCGGGTATACCTGACCCCTATCGTGGAGAAACAGTAAAAGCTTATATTGTTTTAAAAGAAGGATATTCGATTACAGAAGACGAATTAAATAAATATTGCCGTCAAAACTTAGCTGCTTTCAAAGTTCCTCGTTATTATGAGTTTAGAGATGAGTTACCGAAAACTGCTGTTGGAAAAATTTTGCGTCGAGCATTAGTTGATGAAGAAAAAACAAAATTGGTGAATAAAGAAGCGAAATAAATACGTGATAAAGTATTGACAAGCAAAGATGTAAATTATAATATGAAAATATGAATGAATGACCATTCATATTTTCATATTTTTTTAGTTTACCACGTCATATCCTTACAATATTTAAGTTTGAAATGGCTGGTCATTGAAGGATGACATCATGTATTAAGCATGAATTAAGACGTGTGCAAGTTTTTTTAGGTGGTGATATAGAAGTGAAACGTGATAAGCCAAAATATAAGCAGATTATTGATGCAGCTGTCATAGTTATTGCAGAAAATGGGTATCACCAAGCACAGGTATCGAAGATTGCTAAACAGGCAGGGGTGGCCGACGGAACAATCTATTTATATTTTAAAAATAAAGAAGATATATTAATTTCTGTCTTTAATGAAAAAATGGCTGTTTTTGTAGAGTCATTACAAGATATAATAGAAAATGGAAGTACGTCTAAGGACAAACTTTCACGAATGATTGAAAATCATTTTAATGTTCTAGCGACAGATCGATACCTAGCAACCGTCACACAATTGGAACTACGACAATCGAATAAAGATTTACGACTAAAGATCAATTCGGTGTTAAGAGAGTATTTACAATTACTTGATCAAATTTTAATCGAGGGTATGCTGTCAGGTGAGTTCAATCAAACGATGGATGTACGCTTGGCGCGTCAAATGGTATTTGGAACAATTGATGAAACCATTACATCGTGGGTCATGAATGAATATCGATATGATTTGATAGAACAGGTTCCAAAAGTTCAGGCATTAATCTTGAACGGAATTAAAGCTTAAAAGGATGTGGAGAAATGGAATTTCTAAGTTGGAAAGCAGAGGATGGAGTAGCGATTATTACAATTGCACGCCCGCCAGCAAATGCATTATCTCGCGGAATTATTGCTGAAGTAAATGCTGTGCTAGATGAAGTAGAAAATGATGACACTGTACGTGTCCTTGTACTTCATGGCGAAGGTCGTTTCTTCTCAGCTGGTGCAGACATTAAAGAATTTACAGAAGTTACATCTGGTGATGAATTTTCAAAGCTAGCGAGCAATGGTCAACAAGTTTTTGAGCGAGTTGAATCGTTCTCTAAACCTATTATTGCTGCAATTCATGGTGCTGCACTAGGAGGGGGCCTTGAATTAGCGATGAGCTGTCATCTGCGCTTTGTGACAGAATCTGCGAAATTAGGACTACCTGAATTACAATTAGGTCTTATTCCAGGTTTCGGAGGTACACAACGTCTACCACGATATGTAGGGGTTGCAAAAGCTGCAGAAATGATGTTTACAAGTGAGCCGATTTCTGGTACAGAAGCTGTACAATGGGGTTTAGCGAATCGTGCATTTACAGATGAAGCATTATTGGAAGAAACGCTAAAGGTAGCGAAGAAAATTGCGAAGAAGAGCCCAGTTGCTTTAAAAGCAGCTATTCAAACATTGCAATATGCTAAGCATGCTTCATTTTATGAAGGTATCGAGGCAGAAGCACAATCCTTTGGCACAGTATTCGTTTCGGAAGATGCAAAAGAAGGAATTCAAGCATTTATCGAAAAACGTGAGCCTGTGTTTACTGGCAAATAATATTCCATCAGTGTCGATAGCGACTTGAAAGAGTGTTATCGACGTTATCGACACTGAAAATATATAATATTTATAAGTTTACTTAGAAATAAAAAACGTTGCAGGAGGTATGGATATATGAATATTTTTGCATTAATTAAACGTACGTTTGATACAGAAGAAAAAATTGTTGTGTCGGGTGGTAAAATCCAAGAGGATGGCGCTGAGTTCATCATAAATCCTTACGATGAATATGCAATTGAAGAGGCAATCCAAGTACGTGACGCTGCTGGCGGTAAAGTGACAGTTGTGTCAATTGGTGGAGAAGATACAGAGAAGCAATTGCGCACAGCTCTTGCAATGGGAGCAGATGAAGCAGTTCTTATTAATACAGAAGACGATCTAGATGAACTAGATCAAAATGCAGCAGCATATATTTTGGCTGAATATTTAAAAGATAAAGATGCTGATTTAATTTTAACAGGAAACGTTGCAATTGACGGAGGCTCTGGTCAAGTAGGACCTCGTGTTGCAGATTTACTAGGTATTAACTATGTAACAACAATTACAAAACTTGAGATTGACGGAACATCTGCGAAAATTGTACGCGATATTGAAGGTGACTCAGAAGTTATCGAGACATCTTTACCACTTTTAATAACAGCTCAGCAAGGTTTAAACGAGCCACGTTACCCATCTTTACCAGGGATCATGAAAGCGAAGAAGAAACCGCTTGCAGAACTTGAATTAGATGATTTAGATATCGATGAAGATGATGTAGAGGTTAAGGTAGAAACAGTCGATATTTTCTTACCAGCTCAAAAGGCAGCAGGTCGTATTCTTGAAGGCGAACTTTCTGCTCAAGTAAAAGAGTTAGTAAACCTACTTCATACAGAGGCGAAAGTAGTTTAAGTCATCTGATGACACAAATCGAATCTTAAAGGGTAACGGAGGGAATATACTATGTCAAAAAAAGTATTAGTATTAGGTGAAGTTCGCGAAGGAAGCTTACGTAATGTTTCTTTCGAAGCAATTGCAGCTGCAAAGCAAATCGCAGATGGTGGTGAGGTTGTAGGTGTTCTTTTAGGGGATGCTGTAGCAGACTTAACAAGTCCATTATTTGAATATGGTGCAGACCGTGTTGTAACGGTAGAGCATCCACATTTAAAACAATATACATCTGATGGCTATGGTCAAGCTTTATTAGCAGTAATTGAGGAAGAAAAGCCAACTGGTATCGTATTTGGTCATACTGCAAACGGTAAAGATTTATCACCAAAAATTGCAAGTAAATTACAAGCAGGTCTTGTATCTGATGTAACGTCAATTGAAGGTGCTGGCGATGATGTTGTATTCATCCGTCCAATTTACTCTGGTAAAGCTTTTGAAAAAGTTAAAGTAAAAGACGGTTTAGTTTTAGCTTCAGTTCGTCCAAATAATATTGCTCCATTAGAAAAAGTAGCTGGTAAATCAGGTGACATCACTTCTATTTCTGTAGATATTACAAACCTTCGTACAATCATTAAAGAGGTAGTACGTAAATCTTCAGAGGGTGTCGATCTTTCTGAGGCGAAAGTAGTTGTAGCGGGTGGCCGTGGCGTAAAATCTGAGGAAGGCTTTGAACCATTAAAAGAGCTAGCGGATTTACTTGGTGGTGCAGTTGGTGCTTCTCGTGGTGCATGTGATGCTGAATATTGTGACTACTCACTTCAAATTGGTCAAACAGGTAAGGTAGTAACACCAGACCTTTACATCGCAGCAGGTATTTCTGGAGCAATTCAGCACTTAGCTGGTATGTCAAACTCAAAAGTAATCGTTGCGATTAATAAAGATCCAGAAGCAAATATTTTCAAAGTTGCTGACTACGGTATCGTAGGTGATTTATTTGAGGTAGTTCCTCTTTTAATCGAAGAATTTAAAGCATTAAAAGTGAATGCCTAATTAAATTATCTTCATTCAGCAAATTTGCTGAATGAAGATAAAGCCTCTGGCAGATGTCCGGAATTTGAATTGTGCGGGCACAATTCAAATTCCGGACACAATTACGCCAAGGCGAAATTAATATTTGATTTATCGCGGGGAGGATGTGTCTTTCCCGCCTTTTTATGTTCTAATTTTTTGATTTTTTAAAGTTATCGCAAAATAAAATGTTGACATAATTAATTATAGAACGTATAGTGATGAATATTAATTTAACTTCTTTCAGCGGATCAAACATCTGTACCTGTCGCTACGCTTTCGGTACAAAAGACATCCGCTGAAATAGAGGAACTCAGTCTAAGAACGCCACGTCCTGTGGCAACGACTGAGTGACCAACATCACGTTGGCCCAAAGCCTCCGGCGGATGTCACGGAATCGGAAAGGGGTTCAATAAAGGATGTTAGCCTAAAATCATCGCATCCATGCGATAACGGCTAACTGACCTGCATCATGTTGTTGCTGTCGCTTCGCTTTCGCACAGACAAAAACACTTTGCTGCCGCTACGCTTTCGCACAAAAAACATTTGCAGGCCTAAGCAAAGCCGATTCCAGACGCAATTATGCCGAGGCATAATTGATTTTTATAAAGAAACGCAAAGATTAGGAGTAGTAAAAGCTCATTATTTGGTAAAGAGAGCTGCGGGTTGGTGCGACGCAGTCCAATAAGACTTTGAACTTGCCTATGAGCGGTAAGATAAATGGAATTTACAGAATATTCTATTTGTTGGACGGTTAACCTTCGTTATTAGGTTTTTAAGCAGGGTTCTTAAAGAACCAATTAGAGTGGTACCGCGGTTTGCTTATGGCATATCGTCTCTTCTTTCATTTGATAATGAAGGAACAGACGATATGCCTTTTTTGATTTTAGGAGGTAAGGAAATGGAAAAAGACAATCAGAGATTAAAAAGAACGATGACCTCACGGCATATTACGATGATGGCTTTAGGTGGTGCCATTGGTGCAGGGTTATTTAAAGGAAGTAGTGCAGCTATTGATATGGCAGGGCCGTCAGTACTTATTGCGTACTTAATTGGTGGGATCATCCTGCTATTTGTTATGCAAGGTTTAGCAGAGATGGCTGTCCGTAATAGCGAGGCCAGAACATTTAGAGATTTAGTGCAAGCTGTTTTAGGAAAGTATCCAGCTTATTTCCTAGATTGGATCTATTGGAAAATGTGGGTGTTAAATATTGCTGCAGAATCTATAGTTGCGGCCATTTTTATTCAATATTGGTTGCCAGATTACCCGATTTGGATACTTGCATTATCTGTTTCGGCGTTAGTTACAGCTATTAATTTATTATCGGTGAAAGTTTTTGCTGAGACAGAATATTGGCTTGCGTTAATTAAAATTACCGTAATTGTAGTGTTCATCATAGCCGGATTAATTTTATTGCTTGTTACTTTTGGTAATCATGCAGCTGTTGGTTTTTCTAATTTAACGGAGCATGGCGGTTTCTTCCCGAACGGACCTATGGGATTGATTGCTGCAATGCTTGTAGTTATTTACTCTTATGGTGGCACTGAAATTATTGGTATTACATTAGCTGAAACGAAAAATCCTGAGAAAGTAGTGCCAAAAGCTGTGCGCAGTACACTAGTACGTATTGTGACTTTTTATTTAGTTCCATTCTTTATTATCGTTAGCTTGATTCCTTGGAATGAAGTAAACGGGGTGCCAGAAAGCCCGTTTGTGATGGTCTTTAAAATGGTTGGGATTCCTGGTGCTGACCATATTATGAACGCTGTTGTTTTACTGGCAATCATTTCATCAATGAACTCGGGGCTTTATGGTTCATCACGAGTTCTGTATACACAAGCTGTAGATGGGCGTGTTCCAAAAATCTTTGCACATTTATCAAAAAGGAAAGTTCCGGTATATGCCATATTAATGTGTACTTTAGCTTTAAATATAGCTGTAATATTCTCTTTATTTGCGGGAAGCAAAACATTTGATTTCCTAATGGGTTCACTTGGATATACCGTGTTATTTATTTGGCTAATTATTGCGATTGCGCATCTAAAATCGCGTAAAATACAGCCAGAAAAAACAAGTGCCTATGCAGTGAAATGGTTCCCTTATACAACTTGGATCGCTATTATTGCGTTAAGTGCAATCCTAATTGGAATTATTTTTACAACATCGATTATCGTAACAGGTATTACATTAGCTATTTATCTTTTTATTACGTTAACGTATGTCTTCAAAGGTCGTTATCATGAAAATTAAGGTAAATTGCAAATCAACATAATGTCTTCTTCGACCTTATTTTTCATAAATTTTGCATAGTAGGCAGATTGTTCGCTCTAGAGAATTTATCCATGATATACTACAAGCATAGTAAGTTTAAGGAGGATTTCAAATGGCAATTGTACATGCAACAGATGCAACTTTCCAAGACGATATTAAAGAAGGGTTAGTACTAGTAGACTTTTGGGCTGCTTGGTGCGGACCTTGTAAAATGATTGGACCAGTTCTTGAAGAAATGGATGCTGCAGGTAGTGCGGCTAAAATTGTAAAAGTAGATGTAGATAACAACCAAGGTACTGCAGCAGAATACCAAATTATGTCTATCCCATCATTACTATTATTCAAAGACGGTGAATTAGTAGATAAAACAGTTGGTTTCCAACCAAAAGAAGCGTTAGAAGCGTTTATCGCAAAACATGCTTAACTTATTTCAGCACAAGTCTCCCACCTCTACAGATGGGAGATGAATGCGAATTTAAGCTCTTTTCAGGGGTGTCCAAACACCGCTGAAATTGAGGAACTCAGTCTAAGAACGCCACGTCCTGTGGCAACGACTGAGTGACCAACTTCGTGTTGGCCTAAAGCCTCCGGCGGATGTCACGGAATCGGAAAGGAGTTCTTTGTGCAAGCACAAAGCCGATTCCGGACGCAATTATGCCGAGGCATAATTGATCCTGTAAGAAAAAAAGAGTCAAGCCATCAATAAGATGTGCTTGGCTTTTTTTTCGTTATATAATATAGAGAAAAAGCGAACGCTATTTTTAGAAAATGGGGGCAGGTAGGCGATGAATGATTTAATAAAACGAAAGCTTGAAATTTTACCAGATCAGCCTGGCTGCTATTTGATGAAAGATCGACAAGGAACTATTATTTATGTCGGGAAAGCAAAAGTGCTGAAAAATCGAGTGCGCTCGTATTTTACTGGTTCGCATGAAGGGAAAACACAGAGGCTTGTAGGTGAAATAGAAGATTTTGAGTACATTGTGACATCTTCCAATATTGAAGCTTTAATTTTAGAGCTTAATCTTATAAAACTACATGATCCGAAGTACAATGTTATGCTGACGGATGATAAAACCTATCCGTATTTAAAAATTACAAATGAAAAACACCCGCGCCTTATTACAACACGAAAAGTGAAAAAGGATAAGGCAAAATATTTTGGTCCATATCCGAATGCATATGCAGCAAGTGAGACGAAAAAGCTGCTAGATCGTTTATATCCTCTTCGAAAATGTGTACAACTCCCTACCAAGGTTTGTTTGTATTATCATATGGGGCAATGTCTAGCTCCTTGTGTCAAGGATATAGATGCTGAAATTTACCACGATATGATTGAGGATATGACAAAGTTTTTAAATGGTGGGGTTGAGGAAGTCAAAAAGGAGCTAGAAGTAAAAATGCTAGCGGCCGCAGAAAATTTAGAGTTTGAGCGTGCAAAGGAATTTCGTGATCAAATTGCACATATCGATACAGTCATGCAAAAGCAAAAAATCGTCTCAAGTGATACAACTAACCGCGATGTATTTGGCTATGCCATCGAGAAGGGCTGGATGTGTGTTCAAGTTTTCTTTGTTCGTCAAGGAAAGCTCATTGAGCGAGATGTCTCGATTTTCCCGATTTATCAAGAGGCAGAAGAGGAATTTTTAACGTTCGTTGGACGATTTTACGATAAGCTAGAGCACATTAAGCCTAAGGAGATTTTTATCCCACAAACCATTGATTCAGAAATTTTAACGGAATTACTGGAAGTTAAGGTACTGACTCCAAAACGTGGGCAAAAAAAAGAATTAGTTGAATTAGCGACAAAAAATGCTGAAATTGCTGTAGCAGCGAAGTTCCAGCTTATTGAGCGTCAAGAAGAACGCACAATAGGAGCATGTGAGGCGCTCGGTGAAGCTATGAACATTTCTACGCCTTTACGGATTGAGGCTTTCGATAATAGTCATATGCATGGGACAGATGCTGTATCTGCAATGGTTGTATTTATCGATGGAAAACCTGCAAAGAAGGAGTATCGAAAATACAAAACACGTACCGCCGCCAAGCACGATGATTACGGGGCAATGCAGGAAGTAATACGTCGTCGATACACACGCGTTTTAAAAGATGGTCTACCTTTACCAGATTTAGTACTGATTGATGGTGGAAAGGGGCAAATGGAAGTCGCGCGAGAAGTATTAGAGGATGAGCTCGGTCTTGTCATTCCAATTGCCGGATTAGCAAAAGATGAAAAGCATAATACGTCACAGCTTCTATTTGGTGATCCACCTGAAGTAATTGCGTTAAAGCGAACAAGTGATGGATTCTACTTACTACAACGAATTCAGGATGAAGTACACCGCTTTGCTATTACCTTCTTACGACAGCAGCACGAGAAGCATGCTATACAATCTGTCCTCGATAATATAGAAGGCATTGGTCCGAAGCGAAAACAACAATTACTCAAACATTTTGGCTCTGTCAAAAAAATTCGTGAGGCAAGTATGCAGGCATTACAGGAAGCCGGAATGCCAGCTAATCTAGCTAGCAATATCTATGATTATTTTCATTCCGTAGAAGACTCCCATCTCTAAAGATGGTGAGAAATGCACATGGAATTCCTTTTCGGTGGATGTACAAACACCTACTGAAATAGAGGAACTCAGTCTAAGAACGCGGCAATTTATCTGTGCGAAAGCGAAGCGACAGCAACAAAAATTAAGCCAAGGCGAAATTGATTTTCAACAAGACACATTGTCAAAGAATTAGACGTATGCTAAGGTGTATATAACATTGCTCTGCAATATAGCAATGTTATATAGGCACCTTAGTTTTTTAGTAGTTTCTACATATTAAAATGGAAATTTCTTCACTAAGGTTCAATTATATACAATCACTATTAAGTGATGATAGAGGTGCAAGGTTCAAGAGTAGTATATTCGAGGGCGAACAAGTCCAGTGAAAATGTATGAAAGGGGAGCTTGCCGAAGTGGAGCGTCGTTGTTTCCGATGCTGTGCTGGTTTTACATTTAAGAGATGTAAGACTGTCGAATCTAAACGTTTCGGAGAGCTATCACACATGCGCAAGTTACTTTTATTGTACATGTTATAGGCAGCTTTCACGTTATGTGAGAGCTGCCTTTTTTGCTTTCTAGAAACAAACTTTTTCAGGGCAGTTACCCCTTCCTGAAAGGAGATGTTAAAAAATGGAGTAAAGGAAAGTGAGTGTCACTTTGATTTTGCTGCAAAAGTATAGCTACTTCATAATCAGTGGAATGATTGAATGCGAAGGAGAATGATAAAGATGGCGAGAATTGTGATGAAATTTGGTAGTGCTGCATTAGCATCAACAGAACACATTCGAAATGTTGCGAAAAAGGCGATTGCAGAAAAGGAAAGAGGTTTTGAGGTTGTTGTTGTCACTACATCTATGAGGGGGATGGCTAAAGAATTAGCAAAGATGGCTCGTGATTTATCAGACAATGCATCTAAGCGTGAACTAGACGCACTATTTTCAACAACATCACACTTATCAAGTACGTTAGTGTCAATTGCTTTGCAGGAAGAAGGATATGATGCAGTGTCATTAACGGGCTGGCAAGCAGGTATTCAAACAGATGATATGTACAGCAATGCCCGCATTGATGAGCTTGATGCTAGTCAAATAGAAAAGCATTTTAAACAGGGGAAAATTGTAATCGTTGCGGGGGAACAGGGTATCGATAATTCACGGAATATTACGACGCTTGGTAAAGGTGGGGCAGAAACCTCGGCTATAGCAATTGCAGCAAAGTTAAAGGCGGAGCGCGTAGATATTTACACGAATGTGGATGGAGTCTACACAGCTGATCCAAGCCATGTTGCTGGAGCACAGAAGCTAAAAGAGATTTCCTATGATGAGATGCTAGAGCTATCAAACTTAGGGTCTCAAGTTTTACACCCGAGAGCTGTAGAGTTAGCAAAAAAGTTTCAAATCCCAGTTGTTATTAGGTCGAGCGAAATAGATACAGTAGGTACTTTATTGAAGGAGGAAGTTGAAATGGAAAAAAATTTAATTGTACGTGGTGTTGCCTATGAGTCAGACGTTATTCGCTTAACGGTTGGTTATGATGCTTATTCTAATGCTTCGTTAGCGGATATCTTCACAATACTTGCAGAAAATCGCATAAACGTCGATATAATCGTACAAGCAATAATTGATGGTTTAAAGCCGACTGTATCATTTACCATTTTAAAAGAAGAGTTCGCTGAAGCATTACGTGTTTTAGAAGATAGCAAATTATCACTAGGGTTTAGTTTTGCTGATTTTGAAATTGGTTTAGCAAAGGTTTCCATCATTGGATCAGGAATGGTATCACATCCAGGGGTAGCTGCTCGAATGTTTGATCGTCTACGTCGTGAAGATATCCCTGTAAAAATGGTAAGTACGTCTGAAATAAAAGTGTCTGTCGTTGTACCTCAGGACGAAATGATCCATGCAGCAAATGTATTACATGATGAATTTAATTTAGAACAAGCGCTTTACATATAATTTTGAAGAGGATGTGTCAGTAAGAGGCACATCTTTTTTTGTTCACATCAATTTTAATATTTTATTCAATTCTATTGTTATATAATAAAATGTGACATGTTTTACCAATGGGAAGGTGGAAGTTTGTATGGTATTATTCGGTTTATTTCAAAAGCCAATGAATGAAATCGTTGAGAGAGATAACGATCTAGAAATACAAATATTAAAAAAGCGAATTTTGGAATTGGAACTTCAGCAGGAAAGCATTGATGTGAAAAATGCGATTTTAGACTTTGTACTAGCGCATATGGAGTTAATTAATTTTCAAACGGCTTTAAAGGTTCAAAATGTCTCAACGAATGTAGGGGATATTTCAGCGATGAGTGAAGAAATGTCGTCAAATACAGAAGAGATGCTTGCGGTTGAGCAAAATGTTAATGCAAACATTCAAGAAATAAAACAGCATTCGTTACTCCTTGTTGAAGAAATGGAATCTTCCATTACAAAAGGTGAAATGGTTCACGAGTTGCTGGCCAAAGGAGCTCAGTCAACAGAGCAGTTGTATGAAGAAATTATTAAAATGGATGATATCGGTAAAAGTGTAACCGGGATTGCCGATCAGACACAACTACTATCCTTAAATGCCTCAATTGAAGCCGCGCGTGCTGGTGAGCATGGAAAGGGCTTTAATGTTGTCGCGATGGAGGTAGGGAAATTAGCCAGTAGCTCGAAAGGTTCATTGCAAGAAATGACAAAGATTCGATCAGTCATTGATACGAAATTACATAATACAATAACAAATATTAAACAAGTCGAACATTATTTAACTGACTTTTTAAGTATCATGAAGGACAATATTGCTAATCTGACTGTATCAAGTAGAAATATTGAAGAAGCAGCACATGGCATTCATCAAATAACAGTTGCATCAGAAGAAAATGTAATAGCTGTAGGTCGTTTAGCGGAAACAACGATGGAATTATCACATTCTAGTGACTTCTCGGATATAATCCAAAATCAAGTATCTGAAATGTTAAAAGCTATTGCGCCGACAATTAGAAAACCATCAGAGCAAACCGTAGTTAGCCAGTTGGCAGCAAGGTTAATGGATCATGCTAGCTTTTTACGAAATGCTATTCAAAAGGCTGGTCATAAAGAAATGATAAAAACGCATCATCAATGTATGTTTGGGAAATGGTATTATGGACACTTTGAGGAATATCAGAATTTACCAGAATATCGTAAGATTGAACAGCCACATGAATTAGTACATATGTCCGCACAAAAATTAGTGAATGAACTGTCAATTAATAACATAGAAGAAATGATTCAACACTCACTTAATATTTTGGAGGCATTTATTACGTTAATAGATGTGCTATTAAAAGAAAGACATGCTCAACTATAAATAGAAAAAAGGATTCGTGGGCATAACGAGAGGTTGATTTCCGCTGTGGGGTCTCGCCAACAGATGTTTTTTCCGCGAAAGCGAAGCGGTAGCGGTACCGATGTTGGTCGCAAAGGGGTTATCACAGGACGTAATGGTTTTAGCTTTCGTTCCTCTATTGCTGATCTCTAAGGAGTTGCCCAGTAAACGCTACGATTAACTTCTATTAATATACAATATACAAAAAAAGGATTGCCATCCATAAATTCAGGGTGGCAATCCTTTTTGTTTTATTCTGTAGGAACGGTGTTCATGATTCGTTCTTTGACGTCCCATTTTACTGTAAATATAACGTGCTGTTGCTTTTCACGTTTTTCATCATAGCATTCTGTTAAATAACCTTTTGCTTGCTGGATTTGCTCAGCTATAAATCCTGCTTCAAGTCTAAAGCTACGAAGACCGATTTGTATCAGTTCTGGATCATTTGTCAACTGGAATATACGTCCATCTTTTGATTCTTTGATAAGCTCTAAATTACCCCAACAGGCATCTGCGAAAAATGCGATAAGTTCATCTTGACTTTTACATGGGAACTTCCGTGCTAGGTCTTTTCCTGCCCAATAAAGGACATCACCTTCATGTTTACCAAGGATGGAAGATAAAATATAATCGCGAATTATCTCATATCCAAATGGTGAGATTGTAGGGGATGAAGTGTTTAACATTTAAATCCTTCTTTCTTAGAATTTTCTTAAAATTTGACACTGATAAAGTAAAGATAGATTTTTCGAGAAAAAACGATGCATCATGTACTAGATTCTTTCTTTAATAAGGATTGTGAAAAACTCTTGGTTGCCTTGACGCTCGTAGCTCTTGAGAGTACAATAAACATGTCATAATATTGTACCATGATGAAATACACAGTCAATGAAGTATCAGTTACAAAATGATGACTTCTTTTGTTGTGCTATTTTAAGTACTAAGGGGGGTAACAGTCTTGTCGAAAGATCGAGAGTTTTTATGGCGTCGTTTACATTCTCTACTTGGTGTGATTCCAGTAGGTCTGTTTCTGATGTTCCACTTGTCAATGAACTTCACTGCTGTTGGTGGTGAACAAGCTTACAATAATGCAGTAGGTAAGATGGATTTGATTCCACACAATCTTCTGTTAGTAATTGAGTGGGTAGTTATTTATATCCCATTACTGTTCCACGCATTCTATGGTGTCTTCATTGCATTCACTGCTTCACCAAACACAGGGCGTTTCAGCACATACCGTAACTGGATGTTCTCATTACAACGTTTCACTGGTGTATTCTTAGTGATTTTCATTGCATGGCATATTTTCGAAACGCGTATCCAAAAAGCGTTAGGTGCAGATGTTGAATTCAATATGATCGCAGATATCGTATCGAATCCATTCATGCTTGGATTCTACATTGTTGGTATTATATCAGCAACTTTCCACTTATCTAACGGTTTATGGGCATTCCTAGTAAGCTGGGGTATTACACAATCTCCTCAGTCTCAAAAGGTTGCTACTTATGTAACAAACATTATTTTCGTAATTCTAAGTGTAGTTGGTGTGGCTGCTATTTTAGCTTTTGCTTAATTTAATAGAAGCTACTATAGAGTACATGGCAATCATTGCAATTTTTTAAGAGGAGTGAGAAATAATCATGGCGAAAAGCAAAATAATTGTTGTCGGCGGCGGTCTAGCTGGTCTGATGGCAACGATTAAAGCAGCTGAAGTTGGTACTGAAGTTGATTTATTCTCATTAGTTCCTGTAAAACGCTCACACTCTGTATGTGCGCAGGGCGGAATTAATGGTGCGGTAAATACAAAAGGTGAAGGGGATTCTCCTTGGATTCACTTCGATGATACAGTATATGGTGGGGACTTCTTAGCGAACCAACCACCAGTTAAGGGTATGTGTGATGCAGCCCCTGGTATTATTCATTTAATGGACCGTATGGGTGTAATGTTCAACCGTACACCAGAAGGTCTTCTTGATTTCCGTCGTTTTGGTGGTACATTACACCACCGTACAGCATTTTCTGGTGCGACAACTGGTCAACAATTACTATACGCACTAGACGAGCAAGTTCGTTCTCACGAAGTAGCTGGTTTAGTTAACAAATATGAGCACTGGGAATTCCTTGGTGCAGTAGTCGATCCTGATGGCGTTTGTCGTGGTATCGTAGCGCAAGATATGCGTACAGAAGAAATTAAATCATTCCGTGCAGACGCTGTAATTATGGCGACTGGTGGCCCTGGTATTATCTTCGGTAAAACAACAAACTCTGTAATCAATACAGGTTCTGCTGCTTCTATCGTTTACCAACAAGGTGCTTCTTACGCGAATGGTGAGTTCATTCAAATTCACCCAACAGCTATTCCTGGAGATGACAAAAACCGTCTAATGTCAGAATCAGCTCGTGGTGAAGGTGGCCGTATTTGGACTTATAAAGACGGTAAGCCTTGGTACTTCTTAGAAGAGAAATACCCAGCATATGGTAACTTAGTACCACGTGATATTGCAACACGTGAAATTTTCGACGTTTGTGTGAACCAAAAATTAGGTATCAACGGTGAAAACATGGTATACCTAGATCTTTCTCATAAAGATCCACATGAATTAGATGTAAAACTTGGTGGTATTATTGAAATCTACGAAAAATTCGTAGGTGATGATCCACGTAAATTACCAATGAAAATTTTCCCAGCGGTTCACTACTCAATGGGTGGATTATGGGTTGACTACAACCAAATGACTGAAATTCCTGGATTATTTGCAGCAGGTGAATGTGATTACTCTCAACATGGTGCAAACCGTCTTGGTGCGAACTCATTATTATCTGCTATCTATGGTGGTATGGTTGCTGGTCCAAACGCAGTAGACTATGTTAAACATCTTAAAAAGCATGCTGAAGATCTTCCACAAGAAATCTATGATGCACGCGTTCAAGAAGAACAAGCTAAGTGGGAAGCTATCATGAAAATGGATGGCACAGAAAACGCTTACTTACTTCATAAAGAGCTTGGTGAAATGATGACAGCTACTATGACAGTAGTACGTTATAACGACCAACTTGAAGATACATTAAACAAACTTGATGAATTCCAAAAACGTTGGGAAAACATTAACATCAACGATACACAAAAATGGAGCAACCAAGGTGCTCACTTTACGCGTCAGTTGAAAAATATGATTTACCTTGCGAAAGTAATGACAAAAGGTGCATTATTACGTAACGAATCTCGCGGTGCACACTATAAACCAGATTTCCCTAACCGTGATGATGAGAACTTCTTAAAAACAACAATGGCGAAGTTTGATCCAACTACTGGTAATCCAATTATCACGTACCAAGAAGTTGACGTTTCATTAATTCCACCACGTAAACGTGATTACTCTGCGAAAGGAGACTAAGAATTATGAATATCGCAGCTAATACTGGAAGAATGGTTAAAGTGGAAGTTTTACGTCAAGACGCAAAAGGCGGCAATGGCTACTGGCAAAAATTCCAAGTGCCTTACCGTCACGGTATGAACGTAATTTCTATTTTAATGGAAATCCAAAAAAATCCTGTTACTGAAAATGGCGAAAAAACTACTCCAGTAACTTGGGATATGAACTGTCTTGAAGAAGTTTGCGGTGCATGTTCAATGGTTATTAATGGCCGTCCACGTCAATCTTGTTCAACACTTGTTGACCAACTGACTGAGCCAATTAAACTTGAGCCTATGAAAACTTTCCCAGTTATTCGTGACTTACAAGTTGACCGTGAACGTATGTTCAATGCACTTAAAAAAGTTAAAGCATGGGTTCCAATCGATGGTACTTATGATTTAGGTGAAGGTCCACGTATGCCAGAAGGTAAACGTCAATGGGCTTATGAATTATCTAAATGTATGACTTGTGGTGTATGTATGGAAGCATGTCCAAACGTGTCTGAAAAAGCTTCATTCATCGGACCAGCACCATTATCACAAGTGCGTCTATTCAACACTCACCCAACTGGTGCAATGATTAAAGACGAACGTTTAAATGCAATCATGGGTGATGGAGGCCTTGCAAACTGCGGTAACTCACAAAACTGTGTGGCTGCTTGTCCAAAAGGTATTCCTTTAACAACATCTATCGCATCATTAAACCGTGCAACTACAGTGCAAATGTTCCGTAACTTCTTCGGTTCTGACCACTACGTTGACTAATATAGTACAAGCTTTACTCCCAAACTCCTTTACACTAAATGTGTAAGGGAGTTTTTTTCTATGAAAAATATTAAATAATTTTATAGAATAACTACTCGTAAATGATTGATTGATCCTACTCACCATAAAAGTTTCGTACTACAGGGAGTTCAGATAGGGGCATTTTCAAGAAAGAGTAATAAACTAAATATGATGTTTTCAATACAGCATTAAAAAATCGATTTTCCCGAAAATAGAAAAGAGATTAATGGAAAACGAGTTTTAACGAGTGAAAATGTGAATTTTCTATGATAATATTGTGTTTTCCTTTATAATGAATGTATATTCATTTATGACTGCTAATTCTATTTGTTGTTCTGGAAGAAGCGAATGAAAATTAGGGGGATGGTTAAGATGAAAGCAAATTATATCGGAGATTTTCAGGAATGGGCAAAGGATTTTTCATTTTTTATTGAAGTCCGTGTACGTTTTTCAGAAACGGATATGTACGGTCATATGAACAATACAGTTAGTTTTACATATTTTGAACAGGCACGAATCGATTATTTTCATCATCTAGGTATTCTAATGCCTTCTGCAATTGATGAACATGTAGAGGGGATTCCGATTGTCGCCGATTTACAGTGTGATTACGTGAAGCAAGTTTTCTTTGATGATGTGCTAAGAATTTATACGAAGGTAGCAACAGTAGGGAACTCATCATTGGATATTCATTACTTAGCGAAAAACCAGCATGATGAAGTTTGCTTTACGGGTCGTGGTACGGTAGTGCAAATGAATCCTCGAACTGGCAAGAGTGTGCCACTATCTGAAGAAGTAAAAACTCAATTAGCAAGCTTGGTTTTCATATAAGTATTGGAAAAGGATTGCGAAAAATTCCTATCCGAGAAATGAAGTTTAAACAATGATCTCGACGGTTGAAATTGAACTTTTTACGGCTCAGCTCATCACAAAAAGTTGAGGATGACACTGTTAAAACGTATGTAATATATAAGTTGATTAGAGTGAAGAATGGGCGACTCCTAGGGGATCAGCAATAGAGGAACGAAGGCTAAAACCATCACGTCCTGTGATAATGCCTTCGTGATAACATTGTGTAGTTGCTGTCGCTACGTTACCACTACGCTTTCGCGCAAAAAACATCTGCTTGCCCAAGCGGCTTATCAGATGCCCCCAGGAAGCTCTGCTCTGCGCGAAAGCGAAGCGTCAGCAACAAAGTGCCCAGTCGGAACTGATATCAACCACTCGTAATGGTGATGATCCACTTTTACATAAAATTCATTAATTGGTGGAATTAATTTCCGAATTTTTTTAGGAAACACGGGATATTCATGAAAATAGCCGTCACCGCTCCCCATTCATTAACATAAGTTACAATACGTGCGGGGGAGGAGGGTGTAACTGAAAATGAATGGCTCTCATCATCGTTCTCTTTTAACGAACCGAGAACGTGAAATATTTGCGCTTTTATTAGCTGAAAAAACAACGAGGGATATTGCAGAGCAACTTGGTATTAGTGAAAAAACAGTGCGAAATCACATTTCCAATACAATTCAAAAGTTAGGTGTAACAAATCGATCTCAGGCGTTAATTGAGCTGTTACGCTTAGAAGAATTCAAATTAGACTAAATGGACACTTGCTATTTCAGAAAAAAAACGACAAAATAGAACTATTCAACGTATTTTTAGGAGTGAAATAGTTATATGTCGGATGAAGTAACAAAACACTCACCTGAAACCGTTACAACGGTTGAAAAGGAATTACGCTATATAGCGGCGATTGTGAAGCAAAAAGGAAGAGAGATTGTTTCACAATATGCGATTACGCCGCCACAATTTGTTGCATTACAGTGGTTAGAAGAGCTTGGAGATATAACAATTGGCGACCTGTCAAATCGATTATACTTAGCTTTTAGTACAACAACAGATTTAGTGGACCGAATGGAGAAAAATGAATTAGTCAAGCGAGTACGTGACGAAAATGATCGTCGTGTAGTTGTTGTTCATCTTCTCGAGAAGGGCGAACGTATTATTCAAGAGGTTATTGAAAAAAGACAGCAATATTTGCAAGAGAAGCTTGTTGGTTTTAACGAACAAGAAGTCGCGCAATTATCAAGCTATTTAGAAAAACTACATGTACACATGAAACAGGATTGAGGCGGAAAGTATGAATGCCCCGATAGGCGTTATTGACTCAGGAGTAGGCGGTTTAACCGTAGCAAAAGAAATAATGAAACTATTACCAAATGAAACGATCTATTATATTGGTGATACAGCAAGATGTCCGTATGGTCCAAGAAGTCGTCAAGAAGTACGAAATTTCACTTGGCAAATGGCAAAAGCACTAGAAAAAATGAATATCAAAATGCTCGTCATTGCTTGTAATACAGCGACTGCAGTAGCACTCGAAAGTTTACAAAGAAATATGCCTTTTCCGGTACTAGGCGTTATTAATGCTGGCGCACGTGCAGCTGTAAAGAAAACGAAGCGACATGAAGTCGTTGTGCTTGCAACAGAAGGAACAATTAAAAGTGGGGCGTATGAGGAAGCCTTACTATCATTGAATACGTCAACTCATATAATTCCGCTGGCTTGTCCAACATTCGTACCACTTGTAGAAAGTGGCGAATATAAAGGTGAATTTGCAAATAAATTAATAGCAGAAGGCTTAAAACCGTTGATAAATGAACAATTTGATACGGTCATATTAGGATGTACGCACTATCCAATTTTGCAAAAACAAATTGAAGCTGTTGTAGGAGAAGAAGTTTTTGTCCTTTCTTCTGCAGAGGAAACAGCGAAGGATGTTCAAGAAATGCTTGAATATAATGGCACTTTGGCTGATCCAGACGCTGTGCCTGCCCATAAATTTTATGCAACTGGTTCAGTACCGATTTTCCGTTCAATTGCTGAAAGTTGGCTTGAGCAAGGTACTCTCCATATAAAACGTATGACATTAAAATAAAAGATCAGCTTAGCTAGGTGCTAGGCTGATTTTTGCCGTTTTTAGCATTATACATAAGGGACAGGGCACTTTTTTGAAGGTGAAAATTATGTTAAGATGAGTGCGCGAAAGTTTTTAGGAGGAACGAAAATTATGACAAGATTTGATGGAAGAAATGTAGATGCGCTGCGTCCTGTGAAAATAGATAGTGAGTATTTATTGCACCCAGAAGGCTCAGTGTTAATTCAAGTAGGCAATACAAAAGTAATTTGCACAGCAACGATTGAGGAGAAAGTTCCTGGATTTTTACGTGGACAAGGCAAAGGATGGATCACTGCAGAATACTCAATGCTACCTCGTGCAACAGCACAGCGTACAGCACGTGAATCATCTCGAGGCAAAGTAAATGGCCGTACAATGGAAATCCAACGATTAATCGGTCGTGCATTACGTGCTGTCGTTGATTTAGAAGCACTTGGTGAGCGCACTGTGTGGATTGACTGCGACGTGATTCAAGCAGACGGAGGGACACGTACAGCCTCAATAACGGGAGCATTTGTAGCGATGACGCAAGCAATTGCTAAGCTTGCAGAAGAAAAACAATTAACTAAATTCCCGGTGACAGACTATTTAGCTGCAACAAGTGTTGGTATTGTAGAGGATCACGGAGCAATTTTAGACTTAAACTACGTTGAAGATGTTGCTGCTGCTGTAGATATGAATATCGTAATGACAGGAGCAGGACGATTTGTTGAGCTACAAGGGACAGGTGAAGAAGCAACCTTCTCTCGTGAAGAGTTAAATGAACTACTGGCGTTAGGTGAAGCGGGCATTCAACAATTGATTGCACTTCAAAAAGAGACACTAGGTGAATTGGCTAACAAAGTGGGAGGAAATGAATAACATGAAACAAGTAGTCATTGCAACTAAAAATAAAGGAAAAGCAAAAGATTTCGAAGCGTTATTTGGTCCACTTGGCTATGAAGTAGTAACGATGTTTGATGTTGCCCCAGAGATGGAAATAGAAGAAACAGGCACTACCTTTGAGGAAAATGCAATCTTAAAGGCAGAAGCATTGGCAAAAGAACTAAACACAATTGTTATTGCTGATGATAGTGGCTTAGCTGTTGATGCATTAAATGGTGAACCAGGTGTTTATTCCGCACGTTATGCTGGTGATCATGATGATGAAGCAAACATGGTTAAACTATTAGAAAACCTAAAAAATGTCGAAGATGAAAACCGTACAGCACGTTTCTGCTGTTGCATTGCTATTGCAGGGCCTGGTTTTGAAACGACAACAGTTTTTGGTACATGTGAAGGTGTTATTGCACACGAAAAACGTGGTACAAATGGTTTTGGTTATGATCCAATCTTCTTTGTACCAAGCTTAAACCGTATGATGGCAGAGCTAACAGCCGATGAAAAAGGGGCAATTTCCCACCGCGGGAATGCTATTCGTAAGTTGAAGGAACAATTACCTAATCTTATAAAATAAGAGGTGATATCCATGCAAATACTGGTCATGAGTGATACACATGGCGATAGTAATGTGATTGAAAAAGTTCGTGGCTTTTACCCAGAGATTGATGCTTTCATTCATTGTGGAGATAGTGAGCTTCCTTTCTCGCATGAAGCATTGGATGGCATGAATAAAGTACGCGGAAATTGTGACATCGATAAAGCCTTCCCTGATGAGGTAATATTCGATTTAGAGGACGTCACACTCTTTGTAACACATGGCCATTTATTCAATGTTAAAACTTCAATCTTGTCATTATCATATCGTGCCAAAGAGGTAAACGCACAAATTGCGTGCTTTGGTCACTCTCATATACTTGGGGCGGAAATGATTGATGATGTGTTATTTTTAAATCCGGGGAGCTTATTAAAACCTCGTGGTCGTAAAGAAAAAAGCTTCGCCATTGTTGAGGCTGAGGACACGTATTTTGAAGTAAAGTTCTTTACGGATGATAATAGCTGTATTTCCAGCCACAAGTTTATGCGAAAATGATGTAACAAAAGCGCTTAAGTTTTAGAAACTTTAAGCGTTTTTTGTTTTATCCAGGACCGATCGGTGAAGATGAATTGGTAAAAATGGCTATGAATTGTTTATGATGAAGTAGAAAAAATAAAGATAAACGTAACAAAGGAGATAACATGGAAAATACAATAGGATGGAATTTTGATAATAGCTATGCCCGCTTACCAAGCATTTTTTATTCATTAATTAATTTAAATCCAGTTCGTTCACCAGAGTTAATAGTGTTAAATGAATCAGTTGCCAATTCACTTGGATTAGACGTTAAAGCATTGCGAAGCGAAGAAGCAGTAGCGGTTTTTGCAGGTAACAACAATCCGACAGGTGGCACACCCATTGCACAAGCTTACGCAGGTCATCAATTTGGTCACTTTAATATGCTTGGAGACGGAAGAGCGCTGTTATTAGGTGAACAACTAACACCAGCTCATGAACGCTTTGATATAGCGCTTAAAGGCTCGGGAAGAACACCTTATTCCCGTGGAGGAGATGGCAGAGCAGCACTTGGTCCTATGCTACGTGAATATATTATTAGTGAAGCCATGTATGCACTTGGCATTCCGACTACTCGAAGTTTAGCTATCGTGACGACAGGTGAAATGATCCTTCGTGAAACAGAGCTTCCAGGGGCAGTTTTAACGCGTATTGCAAGTAGTCATTTGCGAGTGGGAACTTTCCAATATGCAGCCAACTTTGGCAATGAGGATGAGCTAAAAGCTTTGGCGGATTACGCTTTGGAACGTCACTTTCCTAATGCTGATGAAGCTCAAAATCGTTATTTAACCCTACTACAGGAAGTTATCAAGAAACAAGCATCTCTCATTGCAAAGTGGCAGTTAGTTGGTTTTATTCATGGAGTCATGAATACAGATAATATGACCATTAGTGGTGAGACGATCGATTATGGACCTTGCGCTTTCATGGATACGTATGATCCAGCAACAGTATTTAGCTCTATTGATCGACAAGGCCGTTATGCGTATGGTAACCAACCTAATATCGGAGGATGGAATTTAACACGATTTGCTGAATCATTAATACCGTTAATCCATGAAGATCAGGAAGAAGCTATACATTTAGCTCAAGAGACTCTAAAGCAATATCCTGAGCTGTATTATGCAAACTGGCTAACAGGTATGCGAGCAAAGATTGGGATATTTAACGCTGAAGATCAGGATGGGGCACTCATTGAAGAGCTTCTAAAGTTAATGCATCAGCATCAAGCAGACTATACGAACACATTTATCGCACTAACCTTCGATAAATTTGATGAATCAACGTTATTTAGTACAAATGAATATAAAGAATGGCATAAGAATTGGCTCGCAAGATTAGAAAGACAGCAGGAAACAAAAGACATGTCTCAACAATTAATGCGTGATCATAATCCAGCGGTTATTCCACGAAATCACCGTGTAGAAGAAGCATTAGAGGCTGCCGTTGAACAAGGAGATTATAGCGTAATGGAGCGATTACTGGATGCTCTTGCTCAACCTTTTGCGCATTGTAAGGAGCAGCAGGAGTATACAACATTACCAACACCATCTAATCAACCATATCGAACGTTTTGTGGCACATGAGTTGAGAGTACAATTGTGAAGGAAATCTTTGTGGGTTTTGACGTACTTTTATCGAAGGTGATTTCCGGGCATGGATAAACAATGTCGCTGAACGGTTTGCTTTCGCACAAAAATGCATCTTACTGAAGCTTCATTTTATTACGGTGAATTTGAGTACATGCTTAGTAAAGCGGTTGATTGGAGTGGAGACTGGGCGACCCATTGGGGATCAGCGAATAGAGGAACGAAGGCTAAAACCATCACTGTCCTGTGATAACGCCTTCGTGACCAACATCGTGTTGACCCGAGACCTTGGAGCGAGCAACACGAGTGAAGCGGCTCATCGGACGCCCCCAGGAAGCTCTGCTCTGCGCGAAAGCGAAGCGTCAGCGGCAAATGTTTTATCTGTGCGAAAGCGAAGCGTCAGCGGCAAATGTTTTATCTGTGCGAAAGCGAAGCGGCAGCAACAAATGTTTTCATGTAGCGAAAGCAAAGCGACAGCTACAAAGCGCCCAGTCGGAACGGAAATCAACCCCTCGTTTTGCAGAAAAGTCATACCTGAATATGAAATTTTAATTTCATTGACGTAATAGTTTTTAATAACACGAAAACGAAGGATAAATTCTTCGTTTTTTTATTTTGAAAAAATGTCACTACATAAATTCCTGAGCATACGCTATGTATGAATATTAGAGAAGGAGAATGTGTAAAGTGCATAAGTATTCAAAAGGTTGGTTTGTGAAGCAACTTCGAGATCATGGTATTTTGGTACATCCACAATATAAAAGTCATTTAGGAAATTATAAAGAATCCGAACTGCGCAATTTATATTATCGATATGTTGAAAAAGAAACGTTAGATTCAGAACAAAAATAGACATTTTCGTTTGAATAACTCCTTTGTAGGAAAGAACTTAACTACAGAAAGGAGTTATTTTATGAGGAGTAAACCATGGATTATGACGCAAATATGGCAAGATGTATTGTTTCTACATTGGCCGGTATCACAGAAGGATTTAGAGCACTACATTCCACAAGAGTTGCAACTGGATCTCTATGAAAATAACGCTTGGCTTAGTGCTGTCCTTTTTAAAGTAAAAGGACAACGATTAAGATTTCTACCACCATTCCCAGGAGTAGGTTCCCATTTGCAGCTTAATGTTCGGACATATGTTACATATAACGGCATGAAAGGAGTCTACTTCTTTAATTCAGATGTTACGAATCGTTTTATTGTACAAATAGCTACAATGGGCAGTTTATCATATCGTCATTCAAAAATAGCTTTAAAACAAAAAGAGAACAATTTTTCTTTTACAAGTTTATATCACGGTGCACAGGATGAAAGGTTGAAAATTTCATATCAACCGACTGATAGTGAAATAACTAGTTCTACCTTTGAAAAATGGTTAGTGGAACGTTATCATTCATGGTCAAAGTGGAAGAGTTCACTATTTCGTATAGATATAGATCATATGCCATGGCAACTACAACGAGTTCATATTAATATTGAAAGCAATACATTAGCTCCATTTGTGAAGGAATCTATACAAGGCATTCAACCGATTGCTCATTATTCAAAGAGTAAAGAGGCTAAAATTTTTTCACCAATTTTGGAAAATAAAAAAATTCGTTAACGTTAATTAAAAAGATAAAAATTGCATTACAATGGTGCTTGCAATCATATCCGACATAGCAAGTGCCTCTGCTTCAATGTCATCAAAAACTTGAATATTCTCTTGGAACGCGCTAAAGCATGTGTTAATACGACGATACGCCTTTTGTTGCTGCATAGACTTCAGTATGGGGCTCAGACATCTCCGCGCGTGTAGAGGCTATAGAAACAATTGAGCCGCCATTGGCATTTGCTCGTAATTTTTGCAGCCTCCCTTGAACATAAAAAGACACTCAATCAATATGCCTTGGCATAATTGCGTCCGGAATCGGCTTTGTGCTTGCACAAAGAACTCCTTTCCGATTCCGTGACACCCGCTGAAAGTAGTTAAATTTTGTTTGAATCATATCATTCCATTCATCCAATGTCACATCATAAAAAGATTTATGTTGAAATTTACCCGCATAATTAATTAAAATATGGATAGTACCAAAATGATCAACTACTTTTTGCATTAAAGAAACGATGTCCGGTTCTTTCGTAACATCTGTTTGAACAAAACAAACAGAATAACCTTGCACAAGTAAATCTTTTTCTAATTGCTGTCCTAATCCTTTATTTACATCGGTAGTAACTACATTGGCACCATTTCGTGCATACTCTTGCACATTGCCTTTGCCAATACCTTGCGCACCACCAGTTACAACTACGACTTAATCTTAAACATATTGCTTCCTCCAGTTTGTTAACCTTTCATTATTTTAACAAAAGTAGTTATGAGGGGGCATAATGGGGTGCAGGAAATCATATAATATTATTAATGAGGCAAACCTTGCCTTCATAGTAAAATTAATGTTGACATTTTGATATAAAGAACATATAATAAATATTGTCCTTGATGTGGACTACATAAAAAATAACATCATGTCTCAGTAGCTCAGCAGGATAGAGCAACGGCCTTCTAAGCCGTCGGTCGGGGGTTCGAATCCCTCCTGGGACGTCAATGTAAGCCTTACAGCCACAACGGTTGTAAGGCTTTTTATTTTTATGCATAAGTGTATATTTTACATATTGGTGCCCAAGAGGTGCCCAAATCACTCTTTATCATCAAAAAGTTTATCAAAATGAGAACTTGCTCGTTGATCAGTTTCTTGTAAAAGATGTCCATAAGTATTCATTGTTGTCGTAATATTCGAATGGCATAATCTCGACTGAATAACTTTTGGGTGTTCTCCAGCATGAATTAATAGGGTAGCTGATGTATGTCTTAAATCGTGAAAACGAATTCTAGGTAAATCAGGATTCCTTTTCATAAAACGGTCCCACCATTGACTTATTGAATCAGGGCGATATGGTTTACCAAATTCATTTGAGAAAAGAAAAAAATGTTCCTTCCATTCCTGATCATCTCCAGCCTCATCTAATTGATATTTTTTAACTGCAGCAAGTGTAACTAAATCATTCATTATATTCGATGGAATAGTTACAACACGTTTCCTTTTCCCCTTTGTCTCTTTTACAATGATTCCTTCTCCACTTAAATTAACTAAAGCTTGTTCTATTAAAAGTGTATTGTTTTCGGTGTTTAAGTGTTTTTCTTCTATTGCTACTAATTCACCTTGGCGTGCAGCACTTACAACAGCCAGTTCGACCAATAATCTTTTTTCAGCAGTTTCACGATTGTTTAATCGTTCAAACAACAATTTAACTTGCTCAGCGTTATATGCTTTACCTTCTTCATATTTAAGTTTTGGTAGTTTATTTCTTTTGTTTCCCTTAAAAAGGAATATATCCCTTGAAAAAAGAGAACGTTTGTTCTATAATAAAAAAGAACACGTGTTCTATATTGATTTTAAAAAATAAAAAGGGGTTGATTTCTTTGGCATTTACAGTCAAAACAGAAGCAGAAAAAATCTTTACAAATTTAATGGGAACAGGAGCTAGTCGATTACCATCAGACCCTGTTGGCTCTGATAATCGTGCTGACTTTCATGGGATCTTTTCGATGGATCCAACAGTTGAATTGTCAATTCAACGAGCAGGAAGCCAATTACTTTTTTTAACTGCTCTTTACCCAAATGCTTCTACTTCTACGGTGAGAACAAACATATTGGCTCGTATTCATCGCATCTTAAATATGTATGCGAAAACTATTGCGAATTATAATCAGGGTGGACCAGCAGGTGGATTGGGTCCTATGGGTCTTTATTCAGCTTACGCTTTAGCGAATGAGGGTAAATTCGACTACACTCTAGCTGGTACAGCAGTAACAAGAACACAATTACTATCTTATTTGAACACATATTTAAATATTCCAGATGATTCACTGCGTAGTCGTTTAGAGGAAGGAATACTTAATAAGGATTATCGGACTGTTGTTTCAACTCATTCTTATTTCAATGGTACAAAGCATGCTTGTTTTGCGTTAAACGGAGCAATTATTAAGTTAGGAGCTAAGTTCTTTATTCATACTGCTATTAAAGGGGCCGGGAATACTACTTACACTGCTTATAATAATTTCTTTAATAAATTAGCGAATAACTTACGTACTAAATTTGGTAATACCCGAATGAATAATGGCCTGAGTGAATTATGTTTACCTATGGGTGGTGGTATTTACAATGACGATAACAATACTACGGTTAACCAGGTTAGGGGGTACTTCCCATCTGCGGGCTATAATGCGCTTATTGTGATGGGTCTTAATTTTGCAGCGAGAGCCTATCGTTGTGCAGAGCTAGAGTTATCTGCCAAGGCTCCACAGCTAAGGCATGTGGTTGCTTTACCTACTTATGTATGTTCAACAGTGGCTACGGAATTAGCCAATTATTATAAATCGTTCACTGCTTATTCTAATCAAGCTTTTGAAATAGGTGGACCCAATTTTGTTGCATTAGGGGCAAGTAAAGATAATGGTTGGCTAGATGTAGCGAAAAATTGGTATGATTATCAAAAAAATGGAAAACAAGGACCATCGAATTATAATGCAGGTACATTTTCTAAAGAAGGAAGTGGCTTCTTAAATCTAGCCTATCAAGATGCTAACGATCCAATTTCTGTCACATCTTACCTCTATTCAATGACTTGGAATGGAGATCATACTTTGGTTAATACCACTATTGGGAATGCAATTAAAGCGAAATCAGGAACATCTTTATCGAGCCCATATTATATTGCGTCAGCTCATGTTGGCTTCAAAGCAAACGCTGGAGCATCTCGAGTACTTCAAGGCTTAGCTGGTGCCATGAATAATGGAGTAACAACACTAAATTAAAACATATTTAGAAAGAATCACTATGTTATAGAGGAAAGAAATTAAAAATTTAAGCCCATTAGCTTAATTGGTAATGGGCTCTTTCTATAACTTAGTATCATTTTTAGTATACTTCTCTAGTTATTGCTTAAAAAATATCAAATATATTATTTAACCTAATACTACTTAAATAAGAAAGTTCAAAAATAAATTTAAATGAGGAGAATGTTTGATGACACAGGTATTTATAAAACCAGCTGAAGGAGTTTATACAAGCCTTTATGGCATGAGAAGTGGTTCAATGCATTATGGAGTTGACATTGCAAATAGTAGCTCCAATGTACCGGTACACGCTTCTGTTGCGGGTGTGGTTAACAAAGCCGTTGGTGGTTGTTCTAATAACGGTTCTATCGGTAATACATGTAATGGTGGTTATGGAAACTATGTAATAGTTCGACACAGTATTGATGGGAAAACATATGATACTCTTTATGCTCATTTACAAGCTATTAGTGTCACTGTAGGTCAAACTGTAAATCAAGGTGATAAAATTGGTGTTATGGGGAACAGTGGGAGTTCAACTGGTCAACACGTGCATTTTGAAATCTATGAAAAAGCACGAGTGTCTCAATCGGAAGCGGTAGACCCTATGCCTTATTTAAAAGGGGATAAGCCAACAGCTAACTACCATACTTATGATGGAACTTGGGCAACGATTACAATTACTCAGAAAGCAAATGTGTTCAAAAATGTTGGATATGAAATTATCGGTCAACTTGAAGCCGGTGGAAAATACAAAGTGTATGGTCAAAGAGAATATGCAGCTGATGGAACTCTATTCTATAATGTAGGGTCTGGTTATGTTCACCATGCTTACGGAACTATTGCTAATCACCATGCAACTGTTACAACTACTATCAATACGTATAGCACTCCTAATGGAGCAATTAAACGTCAATTAGCACCAGGATCTTATAAAGTTCATGCAGCTAAAGACGGTTGGTACAATTTGGGCACAGAATGGGTAAAAGCTGACCAAGTATTAGTAACTAAAAATTAGAATTAAAAGATATTTTAAATATACTTTGTATGTTTAATAAGGTAAAAGACTAGCAAAGCAATTATGCCATGCTAGTCTTTTTTGTGTTTTAATTAAGGATAAATGAAAATATCATTTAAGTAGAATAACTAAAGGGTGCCCACGAGGTGCCCAAATAAATATAAAATTAGATAAAAAGGTAAAAGCATTCTATTAAATTATTCTTTAACTGTAGATAAATGTGCGGTATAGCAAGCTTTTATAAAAGTGTATAAAAGTAAGGAATAATATAACCACAGCCTTCTAAGCCGTCGGTCGGTGGTTAATGTTGTGGAAGATAGTCTTGGACGTTTATTGTTACTTTAGAAGCTGAAATAAGAATTTCTTTATTTGCTTCAAAATATGGATCTAAAATATTGTAAAATGCTTCCCATTTTTCTTTGGTTTTTTCTTTTTCTTCTTTTTCATCAAGGGATAAGATTTCTTCATAAAGCTGTTTTAATTGCTTGCTATCTGCTTCACTAACTTTGAAATCAAATTCAGCGATGTATTCATCAAATGTTTGAGGCTTTATGGACTGGTTAAGTAATTCAGTGAATTCCTCCCATAGCTTCCCATACAACTCTTCATTTTCATCTTTTGAGGCTTTTTGAGCTTCCTCGTAAATAGTTTTTAGTTTGGCTAAAGCTCCAGCTGGGATATTTAATTTCATGCCTTCCATATACTCTTCGAATGTTTCCGGTGCATATAGTTCATCTAAATATGGTTGGAGGATTTTATCAAACTCTTCATATTTTTTGTTTGCCTTTTCTTTATCACCACTTTTTTGAAGCTTTACCCATTCTTCATAAATTGCTTTAAGTTGTATGTTATCGTTTTCTTTAATAACTATATTTCTTGAATTAAATCCGTAATCTTTCATATACTCTTCAAATGATTGAGGCTGCCTATTAGCTAATGTATACGGTGTATTGATTTTATTTATTTCTTCGAAAATTTTTTCTAGTTCCTCATGTTTCTTTTCTATCTCTTCATCTGTTAATTTTCTCTCTTTTGAAAGTCCTTTTTGCAACTGCTTCATTTCATTGAACAATTTTTCTAATATTGTTAAATCTTCTTTTGACATCTCCTTAGGGAAGTCTTTTTTAAATACTTCAAACGTGAAGAAGTCTGAATAACTCTCTACAATGTTACCTTCTACATAGATTACCTGTCCTTCTACTAATTTCATTTTTTCTATTTGCTCATCTGAAAATTTATGGAAACTGATAAAGTAATTTTTATCATCTTTCCCTTTAAGGTTTATCCCATCGGAGTAGATGTCTTTAATAGTTCCTGTAATTTTTTGTTCAAGTTGAACAGTAATACTACTATTATCTTTTGTTTCTACTGATGCAGCCCCTGCTTGAAGTGGTGTCAGAACAGCCATTCCTATTGTTAAGGCAGATGCAAGCATCCAAGTTTTTTTAAACGGTTTTTTCATATGTATTTCTCCTTTTATTTTAAAATAGTATTTACTAATAATTGGACGATTTACCATATATAAAAGTTCGTTGTTTTAAAAAATAAAATAGAGAATGGATGAAAAAACCACTCCGTGAAGGGAAGTCTTATTTTCTTCCTTTTAAAAAAGAAGTTGGAATCAGTGTTATGGATTTTTTTAATAAACTTAGAATTGATAAATCCTTATATTATTTAGAAAAAACTGAATTTCCCGTACATGAAATTGCTAATCAAGTGGGTATCCATGATTCCAATTATTTTAGCAGATTGTTTAAAAAATATATGAAATCCAGCCCCACGGAATATCGGCATCTAATGAGGAAAATTTAAAAATATATTAGGCGTCCTGCTGTATGCCTTTATATAACAGCAATAGTCAAAAAAGAGTTTCTTATTTAATCAAGAATTGGGTACAATTATTAAATAACACTTAGATTTAAACTACTTTATTGTTATTTTATTAAGTAAAGTGAAGTATCTTACAGAAAAAATTTAAACTTTAAAACCCCGTACTAATTTTAGAACGGGGTTATGCTTGTTATCGCTTTTTTTATGAAATACAGTAGTATAGTGGATTTTATGAAGTAAGAAAAACGCTTAAAAGCTTGATATACAAGGTTTTTAAGCGTTTTTTTGTTTGTGGGTTTTTTCGATTAGATTCGATTGAATATTTTAAGGTGAAAACACGAATCCAGAGTGAGACTTTCAGCAATCACGATTATTGCCTTGAACGTGCCGTACAACATTTAGGTGGTTTGAGTGTGGAACCTCTCAAATACAGTGGGCATAAGCTGATAATATATGTCGAATTGAAAGGGTGTCTTGTTCATGTATCCTTATCCTCAATTTCCTTATCGCGATTATAGATCTATGTCCAACAGTTATTATTACGCCCCTTATTGGTCGCCATGGAGCAATGGTGCCCTTGAATTAGATGAAAGACATCGTTTGCCCTCACAGCAACGACTTACCTTTGTGCTTGTGCATGGTGCTTGGGCTGATGCTCATTTCTGGGATGGAGTAGCGGCAGAATTGCGCAGTCGAGGGCATGACGTTTATACACCTGAATACGCAGGTCACGGTGAAGATCCGAATAAAAATGTCACGCACGCGATGATTACGAAGTCTGTCGTTGATTTTATAATAAAGTGGAATCTACGTAACTTTGTTCTTGTTGGACACAGTTTTGGAGGATCAGTCATTCAAAAGGTTGCAGAGCAGGTTCCGGATCGCATTAAGCGACTTGTCTTCTGGGACGCGTTCGTACTGAAAGACGGAGAATCAGTTGCTGACGAATTCTCGCCCCAAATGTTACAAGGTTTTGAACAGCTCAGAGCCAGCTCGAAGGATGATACGATTTTTATACCGTTTTCCCTGTTTAGGGATTCATTCGTCAATACGGCCTCTTTGGAGGTAGCTAAACGGATATATGAAAGCGTTACTCCGGAACCGGCTAAGCCACTTTTTGAGAAACTGGATCTTAAAACGTTCTACTCGCTACCTACCCCCAAAAGCTATGTCTACTTCTACCAAGACAACGCATTGCCACGAGGAGAGAATTATGGCTGGCATCCGAATATGTCCAGTCGGCTCGGGCAGTTTCGCCTAATTGTAGGTGACGGTGACCACTTTACGGACACGCGTACAAGGCCGGCTATGGTGGCACAGAAGTTTTACAAGGCAGGTCGTGACTGACTACTGAAAGCAGAAGTAAGTTAATGATTAGCTTTAATAAATCATAAAAAGACAACTTTGTGAGGATCAACAAGAACCAAGTTAGAACCAACTGAAAAGTGCTTTGAATCCTTTGTTATTAAGGGTTTAAGGCACTTTTCTTTTTTTATATTGTTCATTCTTAATGTGGTCAGATCAACTGCTTTGAAAATTGTATTTTGTTGCATCACTTAGTCTCTGTTGGGTTATTCACATGCCATTTAATGATGCTCTCACTAAACTATATATCATTCTCCCCCGTAAAGATTCTTTTGTAAATTAGAATAATTTATTTAAAAAACGGAAAGAAATATGTGTAAAAATGTAGGAGTTGATCGTTATGGAATTTGATAAAGAGTTAAAAATTTACTGCTACAGCTGTCGTAAAAAAACTGTATTTACACGTAAGGATATGCATAATAAAAGTGGGGTAGATAGTCATTGTAGTGAATGTTCAGGTATTTGGTTTGAATGGCAAAATCGAGCCGTGGAGAGAGAAATGGAAAAGTGGATTGAATATAACCAAAGGCTCATAAATTAACTGAATGTCCATTTTTAACATCCACTAGTTAAAAGAATTTATTATATTAATGATTGAGCTGTTTCATAAATTTAATCCCTTTAGTTTCAAAATTGGTTGAATTAGGCATTATTGAAAAGTTACCTGGAACAAAACTAGCAAGTTAACCACTTCTGGAGCAACAGGATTGATTGAGGAAGCATAACAAAAGGACTTGTGTGAATTTTACGCACAAGCCTTTAGATTGATGTATAATGGCTATTGTTTTATTGTTGGAATAGTCCTCAAAAATATTGATCCATTATTTTTCTACACCATTTTCAACATAAGATTCTAAAACAACTTTATTTTCACGATTTAAGTAATAGTAATACGTTTTTGAATCACCTTCGATTTTAACGGAAACCATCCAATTTTTTGAACCTCTTAAATTTGCTATGAATGTTTAAGAGAATCCTTTGAAATTCCCTCGCTACCTATTAAATAATCAATTACTGTCTTATTCGTAATTAAATTTAAATTGAATATAGCCAAAATTAATAATAAATAGGATTAATAAACCTAAAAAAATTTATTCCCTCGTTTTATTTGCTTAACTATTGAAAATTTTTTAAACAGAAATTGTAACACTACTGATTATTGATTGGTAGTGAAATAGTAAAAGTGCATAGAAGGTGTTTATTTTAATTATGGAATATGAGTAGTAAGAAACGGGAAGGATGATAATCATTAAAAAAATGAACTAGGCAATCTATTTATTAGTATGTTTAGATTGGATTTAGAAAGGAAATTACTAGCCCTTTCAGAATAAAGTCGAGTATAGTTATATGGGTATTATATTTAATGCAACAAGAGAATAATCTTAATATACGTATAAAAAGTTGGTGAATTTTATTTTGACTGAGAAGTATTTTAAAATAAGCGGATTACTTGTTTATGGCTTAATTTTAAGTTGGATAATCGGTTTTATTTCTTCTGTTTTTTTAATTTTAGTTAATGGCTTGGCAGATTTTTTGTGGAATGACGTATCCAATGATTTAAAAGTACCCGCTATTTATACATTAATTTTATGTATTTTTGGTGGCATTTTAGTAGGTGTTAGCAAGTACAAGTGGGGCGGCCTCCCTAAAACGGCTAATGAAGCTATTGTTGAATTAAAAACAACTCAAAAAATTGACTATTCGAATGTAGGTCTCAATTTTTTAATTGCTTTTTTAATTTTAGTTTTTGGTGCAAGTGTTGGTCCCGCAGCAGCCATACTAAGTTCTGTTATTGCGTTATCGGTATGGCAGGGAGATAAAATGCGTTACTTTTATTTTTCCTACAACGAATGGAAACAGGATTCTTGGATAATTAAACTAAAAAAATTAACTTTACCTCATAACTACCTTATTCCATATAATCCTGATCGGGCTCCTAAAGAGAAAAAACTGCTTTTATTGAAGAAATCCTTATATATATTATTTATCGTTAATGGAATAGTGACCTTTATGTTCTTTATTAAAATATCAGATCAACCTCCTTTTGTGACAAAGTTAGGGGAAACTAATTGGGGATTAGATGAATTGTTTCTATTTATTCCTTTTGTGTTGTTTGGTATTTTGTTTAGTAAACTTTATGAACTAATGGAAAGAGCAATGAAAAAATTCTTTTCTAAAATTAACAATAAAATTATTTTAAGTGCTGTTATCGGTGGTATTGGTATTGGTTTGATGTCAATAATCGCTCCTAATTTACTTTTTTCCGGCCAACTTTCTATGCGAGCTTTACCTAGTTTAGTACCGACACTTTCGATGGCTACTTTAATTTTAGCTTCTGTTTTAAAACTGATTTTTATGGAGTTTTGTTTTAAGTCAGGTTGGGTTGGTGGAAATGTTTTACCAGTTATATTCGCTTCTATATTACAGGGTTACGCGATCGCGACTTTTTTTCCACAACTAGATATGCTCTTTATCGTAGCTGTTATAGGTGGTAGTGCTTCAATCGCTATTTTAAAGACACCTTTACTAGTAGGGATTGCTCTAATGCTATTTTTCCCTAAAGAGTTAGCCCCGGTTATATTAATCATTGTGTTTTTATTTATTTGGTTAAGTAAAATGGGTAAAAAAAATCCACAAAAAATAACTGCTTGATTTTAGTTGGGAACGCTGGTTGAAACCAACTGAAATGCTCAAAGGTTGTAAGGCTTTTGCATGCATACAAATTTGTCGATAGCGTAAAAATTTGTCCGAAATCACTATTTTTCAAAAAATAAGTACTCGCTCTTTTAGTTTCTTCCAATAAATGATCAAAAGTGTTCATCGTAGTCCTACTATAAGAACGTATTTGATCGATTAAAAAGGGGATACAATCTAATCAACAAGTTATTATTCATTAGGTGAGCATCTTACATGTTGAATAGATTTGAAGTTTATTATTTTATCAACCCAAAACAATATATCTAAGAAACGAAAGAAGCGAAAACCTATAAAAAGAGTTATAATATAATAGGAAGAAACTCAATAAAGAGAGATGGATTTTAAAATGAATGAACAATTAGTAGATTGGATTACACGTTTTCAGAAGGAGAAAGATATAGAGGCTCTCGCAAACTTAAAAGACTATTGCTACTATATGATTGAACCTTTAATTGAGGAATTTACGGAGAAATACGGTGAAGATGCAGGGGAATTATTACGGTTAAAATGGGATAAGCGTTTTTATTTTATTTTTACAAAGTATCAATTGAATGTTGGACTGCCTTTAGATTCTTTTGTTAAAAATACATACCGCTTTTATTTTATGCAGGTTTTGAAAAAGGCTGGCTATTGAATTAAATATATCATTAAAAAATCCTTGTCTCGTGTAAAAACGAGACAAGGATTTTTGTGCTCTTTGGGAGATTAACTGCCTGTAAAAGCTTCTAATCACCAGTAGGGGTGAAGAAAACCGCCTACTGATGAAAGGTAAATTTTATTGATATATCATATCTTCTGCAAGGTGGGTAAACACCTCACCAATGATTGAGTCTTCGTCATAAACGGAAGAACCTGTATTTTCCTCAGGTTGGGCAAATGGAATTTGAGCGAGGATACTTGACTGAAGCTCATCTGCTAATTTCTCTGCGCCACCTTGACCGAATAAATAGTTCTTTTCACCATTTGAGTTTTCGAAGTAAGCCATGTTTTCAACTACACCAAGAATCGTGTGTTTCGTATGTTGAGCCATCAGACCTGCACGAGAAGCAACATGAGAAGCTGCCAGGTGCGGTGTTGTTACAATAATTTCCTGCGCTTGTGGGATCATTGCTGCCATATCAATGGCTACATCTCCTGTACCCGGAGGTAAGTCAATAAGGAGATAATCTAATTCATCCCAATGTGTATTAACAAGGAAATTACGAATCCATTTGTTGAGCATTGGGCCACGCCACATGACAGGTTGGTTTTCGTTTGTGAAAAAACCCATCGACATGATTTTTACACCATGACTTATTACTGGAATAGCTGTTTGGTCAATCATTGTTGGCTTTTGTTGAACCTTCATCATGGCAGGAATACTGAATCCGTATATGTCGGCGTCTAAAATACCTACTCGTTTACCAAGACGGGCAAGAGCTACTGCTAAGTTAATCGTCACGGTAGATTTACCGACGCCACCTTTACCACTGGTAACTGCTATAAATTTGACACCAGAATCGGGTAGAAGCATTTTAGGCATTCCTTTATCCGTAACTTTTTCAGATTTTAAAGAAGCTGTTAAACTACGGCGTTCTTCATCCGTCATAGAACCAAATTTAATGGAGACTTTTGATGCGCCGATCGCTTTCAACGCTTCTTCAATATCTTGTTGGATTTTGGCTTTCAAAGGACATCCTTGAATAGTCAAGATAATATCAAGTGAGATATCCGTACCGTTGACTTGAATATTGCGTACCATATTCAAGTCAACGATGCTTTTATGAAGTTCTGGGTCATCGATTTTCTGCAAAGTTTTTAAAATGTGTTCGTTCGTTAGCATATCAGAATTCACCTTCCTATTTTAGGCCTTTGCCAAGCCCTTTTAAGAAGTGAGCGCCAAAATTTACAGCACGATTAACATCGGGATCGTTTAGCATTTTGAACAGCTTAAAGGCACTAACTTTTTCATCAGATTCAACAGCTTTGTTCGCCTCATCTAAGCCTGAATTTAAGCCTTCAATTAGCTTTGTTGTTGTTTCTGGGTTCAGTTCGGTTAATGCTCCCGCAACACCCATTAAGTTGTTGATGATATTTGTAACAGGCTTACGAGTTAATTGACCAAGAGCAATATGGGTAACTTCTTCTTTTGCTTCAAGTAGTTTCGTAGCTGCTTCTAGTGCTCCAATATCATTTAGTTCTGCCATGATCGTAAAGACCTGGTTAACCATTTCTTCATTCTCAGAAAGAAGTTGCTTTAAATTCTCTAACTTTTCTTCTTTTAGTTGTTCTTCTGTTACTTGCGCTTTTTTTATTGTCGTAATTGGTGCTGCCATGAACTCACTCCCTTTCGTTAGTTGTTAAGTGAACGTAGCCAGGACGATTCCATTTACGCTGTACCTCAACACCATTTTGTGGATGACGTTTTTTATAACGCGGGTTTGTTCTAGGAAGTGGCGATTTTCCTTTTTGCTTCAATACTTCTACGCGTACTTTTGTTTGTTTGTACGCTGGTGTCGATGTATTGATATCTCCAGCAGGGCCCGTTAAGAAATTAATCGCTGAATCTTTGCTAACAGAGTTCATAGGTAAGAAAAGTTCATTTCCTTGTACGCGATCTGTTACTAAGGCGTTTAATTTTAATGCGCCTTGAGGAGACACTAAACGAAGAAGAGCTCCATCTTCAATACCGCGTTCTTTTGCTAGTTCTGGTGATACTTCAACAAAAATTTCAGGTACTTTCGATTGAATACCTTTTGATTTATTTGTCATATTTCCTTCATGGAAATGTTCAAGCATACGACCGTTGTTAATATGGCAATCATATTGCGCCTCATATTCAACCGGTCTGATCCAATCATTTAAAGCAAAACGAGCTTTTTTGTCAGGGAAGTTAAAGCCATCCTCATATAGTAAAGGTGTGTCTTTACCATCATGGCTACCCCAACAGAAGCTACCCCAATTTTCTAATACATCATAGTTCGCTTGCGAGAAGAATGGAGCAAGACTAGCCATTTCAGCAAAGATTTCACTTGGGTGACTGTAATTCCAGTCAGCACCTAGGCGACGTGCTACTAATTGAAGGATTTCCCAATCGGCTTTTGATTCACCAAGTGTTGGTAATACTTGATATAGTCGTTGCACACGACGCTCTGTATTCGTGAAAGTACCTTCTTTTTCAAGAGAAGGTGCTGCTGGTAAAATAACATCAGCATATTGTGCTGTACGTGAAAGGAAGCAATCTTGTACAACAAAGAAGTCTAATTGTGAAAGCACTTTATCTACATGGTTAGCATCGCAATCTACAAGTGCCATATCTTCCCCAACTAAATACATTGCTTTCATTTTACCTTCCATGATCGCATCTAACATTGCCATATTTGTACGACCTGGTTCAGGTTTAATTTTCACGCCATATGCTTCTTCAAATTTCTTACGTGCCTCGTCGTCTATTACTTTTTGATTACCTGGTAATAGATTTGGTAGTGTACCCATATCACAAGCACCTTGAACATTGTTGTGACCACGAAGAGGGTAGGCACCTGCACCTGGACGACGGTAGTTACCAGTAGCTAGAAGTAGGTTAGAAATTGCAGCTGATGTATATGAGCCACCTGTATTTTGTGTAACACCCATACCCCAAAGTACACATGTACCGTCAGCATCACGAATCATTTCAGCAACATTTATCAACGTTTCTTTTGAAATGCCCGTTTCTTTTTCTGCATATTCTAGTGTGTATGTTTCAAGTACTTCTTTAAAATCATCAAAGAAGTGCACGTTCTCTTTAATGAAGGCTTCATCATGCCAGCCTTGATCGATCATGTATTTTGTAACAGCCATTAACCATACTTGGTCTGTACCTTGCTTTGGACGCATGAAGATATCAGAACGCTCAGCCATTTCATGTTTACGAACGTCGGCAACAATTAATTTTTGACCGTGTAACTTATGGGCACGTTTTACACGAGTAGCTAAAACAGGATGACCTTCTGCAGGGTTTGCCCCAACAATAATGACAAGGCCAGCTTTTGCGATATCTTTGATCGTTCCAGCGTCGCCACCTATACCAACTGTGCGTAGTAGGCCATCTGTAGCTGGAGATTGACAATAGCGTGAACAGTTATCGACATCGTTTGTTTCGAATAATTGACGCGCCATTTTTTGAATTAAGTAGTTTTCTTCGTTTGTAATTTTTGAAGAAGAAATAAAGCCAACAGAACCAGAGCCATATTCTTTTTGAATACCACCTAGTTTAGTAGCAATTAAGTCAAGAGCTTCATCCCATGAAGATTCAACAAATGCATCATTTTTACGAATTAATGGTTTTGTAATTCGTTCTTCAGAGTTGATGAAGTCCCAGCCGAATTTTCCTTTTACACAAGTAGAAATAGCATTTACAGGACCGTCAGAAGGTTGCACTTTTAAAATTTTGCGACCTTTTGTCCAAACTTCAAACGAACAACCTACACCACAGAATGTACAAACTGTTTTTGTTTTCTTCGTACGTTTACTACGCATAGCAGCTTCGACTTCGGAAACAGCAAAAATACCGCTATACCCAGGTTCAACTTCCTTAATTAAGTTAATCATCGGATCTAATGTATCTTGTTTAAGCCCAGTCATAAAACCAGCTTCGCCAAGCATTGATTTTTCCATTAAGGCATTACATGGACAAACAGTTACACATTGTCCACAGCCTACACATGAAGAATCGTTAATGGCAACGCCTTCATCCCAAATTACTTTTGGTCTTTCAGCTTCCCAATCAAGAGATAATGTTTCATTAACTTGAAGGTTTTGACAAACCTCTACACATTGTCCACATGCGATACATTGGTTTGGATCATATCGATAAAACGGGTGAGACATGTCTACTTCGTGTGGTTCAACTTTTGGTTGATAAGGATATTTTTGATGTTCAATTTCCATTAATTCTGCTGTGTTGTGTAATGTACAATTTCCGTTGTTATTATCACAAACTGTACAGTACAGCAAATGATTTTCTAGTAAACGATCCATCGCTTCTGTTTGTGCAGCTTTCGCTTTATCAGAAGTAAGTTGGATATCCATGCCGTTTACTGCTTTTGTTGAACAAGAGCGAACTAATTGTCCATTCACTTCGACGATACATGTATCACAAGTTTCAATAGGATCAACAGATGGTACATGACAAATTTGTGGATGTGCGATGCCATTTTGATTAATGGTATCAAGTATTGTAGCTCCCTCTGCTACATCATACGGTTGGCCATTAATTTTAATTGTAGTCAAGGTATTTTCCTCCTTTTGCTCTTTGAGACTTATATGACAACAAGTTAATACTTAGGATAAATCGAGAAAAGAGTTACGAGTTTTTTATTTTGATTGTCTTGTTATAATTCAATTTCCCAATTTGTCCAACTTCTACACCAATATAGATGAAGAAACATTTATTACGAGTTGTCGATGTTGATATTGCTCAAAAATAAAAAAATCCACCATGAAAAGGCACGTTAAAACATGCTATTTATTCATGGTGGATAAAATTCTTAACAGGCCTTGCTAAAAATTCAATCGACTTTTATTTTTTATTCAATATAACTATAGAATTTAAACATTAAAACCACCATGCCTATAGTTCAAACTTATTTGTATGAAACCATGACATAGGAATCAAAATACTTTTATTCCATATCTAATACCAATTATTATAGCCTTTTCAGCTAAAATGGACAATAATAATAATAAAAATTATTGATTGAGAATAATTATCATTGGATATTTTCTCTTTAATTTTTATTTAAGTTGCTATATTATTAACAAACTGTAAGGGTGACCCCCATGAACATAGGATAAAAAGATTAATTACGTTGGGAGAATCGTTAAAATGTCAAAAAAAGTGCATGAGTTCAACGACATTATTCGAAAACTACGCAAAGATATATTTGGAAAAGGACCAGAGCGTATTCATACTGTTTTCGTAGAGAACATGGCTGTCTCAACTTTATATGGTAATATCACACCGACAGAAAAATTTATTGCGAGTACGCCTGAAGGGTTAAAAATGGTTCATGCTGCACGTACAAGAATGATTCAAGATTTGTATACTAAATCACCACCGGAAGGCATGGAAGAACTGATGGGCACTAAGTTACTCCATTTATTTTCAGATATCAAAATTGAAGAAGATTTTGCTATTTCTGTCTTTGTTTTTGAAGATAATATTAGTGAATAAAGGGGATGCCATATGGAACGCGCAGTAGCAAGAGAGATAATACGTGTTGAAGGTAATCAAATCAAGGAAATAGAAGATACTGTTGTCACAGAATATGCTGTCACTGTGAAGATTAATGAGCAAGAATTTGTGACAATGGTTTGCACACCAGAGTATGTAGAAGATATGGTTATTGGATATTTGGCTTCTGAACGAATTATACGCAATTACGAAGATATTGAAAAAATTTGGCACCAAGAAAAAGAAGGTTTTGTGCATGTTAAAACAAAGCGTGTGAATCCTTACTTTCAACAAATTCAAAATAAACGTTACATTACTTCTTGTTGTGGCATGAGCCGCCAAGGTTTTGTTTTTGCTAATGATGCATTAGTAGCTAAAAAAATGGAAGGCATTCATGTGCGTATTACAACAGATGATTGTTTTCGTTTAATGCGCGATATGCAAGATTTGGCTGAAACATTCAAACAGACCGGTGGTGTTCATAACGCAGCACTATGTGATGCGAATGGTGTTTTATTAAGCAGAATGGATATTGGGCGGCATAATGCGTTAGATAAAATTTATGGCTATTGCCTAAAAAATAAAATTAGTATTCAGGACAAAATTATCGTATTTAGCGGAAGGATTTCATCTGAAATTTTACTTAAAGTATCGAAAATTGGCTGTGAAATTGTTCTGTCTAAATCAGCGCCAACAGAATTAGCATTGCAATTGGCAGAGCAACTTGGTATTACGACGGTAGGTTTTATTCGCCAAAATACACTTAATATTTATACACACAAAGATCGTATTCACTTACCTACCAATAAAATGAAAGGAAGAGATTAAAATTACTAATCTACAAGACCAACTACACAGACCATTAAGAGATTTAAGGATATCAGTAACAGACCGTTGTAATTTTCGTTGTCAATATTGCATGCCTGCAGAAGTATTTGGTCCAGATTATGCTTTTTTACCGTCCGATAAAATATTGAGCTTTGAAGAAATCGAACGATTAGTAAAGATTTTCGTTTCATTAGGGGTGAAAAAAGTACGTATTACTGGTGGTGAGCCTTTACTACGTCGTGATCTACCGACATTAATTGAACGTATACATCGCATAGATGGAGTCGAAGATATTGCTTTAACGACTAATGGCACTTTGTTGAAAAAATATGCCAATGAATTAGCGAGAGCAGGTTTATCACGAGTAGCTGTTAGTCTAGATTCTCTAAATGAGGAACGATTTTTCGAGATGAATGGCCATCGAGGAAAAGTGAAAACGGTATTAGAAGGTATAGAAAAAGCGGCAGAAGCGGGTTTACAAGTGAAAATCAATATGGTCGTTCAAAAAGGGAAAAATGAGCAAGATATCGTTTCGATGGCAGAATATTTTAAAGAGAAACAGCATATTCTTCGCTTTATTGAATATATGGATGTCGGTAATTCGAATGGTTGGCAGCTGGATGAAGTTGTGTCGAAGAATGAAATCATTGACCAGGTCCACCACTTTTCTCCTTTGCATCCTGTTGATCCTAATTATAAAGGGGAAGTGGCTACACGTTATCAATATGAGGATGCTCGAGGCGAAATTGGCGTGATATCATCTGTAACAGATTCTTTCTGCTCCACTTGTTCGCGTGCCCGTATTTCGGCAGAAGGAACATTATATACGTGTTTATTTGCAACAGAGGGAACGAATCTACGAGATTTGTTAAGGTCTGGGGAAGATGATGAAACTATCACCCAACACATTTCGAATGTTTGGGAAAATAGAACAGATCGCTATTCCGATGAACGAAATGAACAAACGATGGAAAAAAGGAAAAACTCAAAAATCGAAATGTCACATATCGGTGGGTAGACGAAATAGAATGATATTAGTTGGTGCTGGCTTGTTAGTATTGGTGACTTAGAGTTAAAGAGCAGAAAAAAAACGGCACAATAATGCCGGATTTTTTCTGTTTATTTATGCACAAAGTCACCACTTTTTCCGCCCGTTTTTTGAACGAGGTATGTTTCTTTAATCACCATAGATTTGTCTACGGCTTTACACATATCATAAAAAGTTAGTGCAGCAATGGATACAGCAGTTAGTGCTTCCATTTCGACACCTGTTTTGCCACTACATTTTACTGTAGCTTGAATGTGTAGTTCGTAACCAACTTCTGCTTTTGTATATTCAAACTGAAGATCTGTTCCTTGTAACATAATCGGATGGCACATTGGGATAATATCAGCAGTTTTTTTAGCACCTATAATCCCAGCAATTTGTGCCACTTGCGTAGGGTCGCCTTTTTTTATGCCTCCCTGTTGGATAGCTTGATAGACTTCATCGGATAACGTGATTGTACTACGAGCAATCGCTGTACGGTTTGTGATTGTTTTATCTGAAATGTCGACCATTTTGGGACGACCTTCTTCATTCCAGTGTGTAAAATTACTCATTATTAGACTTCCTTTCAAATGTTTGTGGCCAATCTTGTTGGGAATTGATATTGATAAATGTGGAGTTGTCTTCTTCAAATGGTACATAACATACTTGAAGTTGTTCTAACAAGACTTTCATACTTCGCTTATTTTGTAGGACTAATTGCTGTGTTTTAGGTAAAGCGCTGCGTCGATATAAAGCAGCGAGCGGTTGTAATCTTGAAACTTGTTTAGGAACAATCGCATCATAACGATCATCGATAAATGTTAGCATAGTTTGCACAAAATCTGCATTAATAAAAGGCATGTCACTTGCTATTACGAAAAACCACTCTACTTCCGGGAAATTTGTCATTATGTTATGCAAGGCAAACAGAGGTCCTTGATGAGGCTGTTTTTCAATGATCCATTGGACATTTTCTTCTACAAACTTTGATTGCAAGCTAGCATTTGTAGCAATAATTAAAGGCTGTAATTGATTTTTTTGTAAGGCTATGAGACTGTGCTTATATAAAGGTAGACCAGCAAATAATTCAAACATTTTCGGCTGACCATACCGTGAAGATTGACCGCCAGCTAGGACAACACCAGCCATTTTCATATGCGATTCAACTCACCGACAAAATGTTGCACAGTAGGAAGAATCAGTTTTGTCATGGCGAGTGTCACGGCATTAGTGGAACCTGGTAGCACATAGATAGCCGTTTTATTGCGACTACCCGCTGTTGCACGACTAAACATGGCTCTTGGTCCGATTTCTTCATAGCTTAGTGTTCGAAATAATTCACCAAAGCCCATCATTTCTTTTTCGAAAAGAGGGAGAATCGTGTCATAAGTTTGGTCTCTCGGTGTAAATCCTGTTCCTCCTGTTACGATAATGGTATTAATGGCTGGATCATCACACCATTTTTGTACGTGGTTAGAGATTTCAAGCGGTTCATCTCTTGACATTTGATAGTCTACTAATTCAAATGACGCTTCTTGAAGTAATGATTGAATACGCTGACCACCACGATCATCCGCCTTCGTGCGTGTGTCGCTCACAGTTAAAATGGCAGCTCGTATAGGAAGTTGACTATGTGTAGGATGCAAGGTAAAAGACCTCCTTTTATAGAGTAGATATTTGTTTTTGCTGAAAAACATTGCTTTTATTATAAAGCTATAAATTAAAAGGTCAAACTAAAATTCATAGAAAGAAAGGCAAAAGCGTTTATGCATAATAGATATTCTAGACAACAATTATTCAGCCCAATCGGAGAAAACGGGCAGCTACTACTAAAACAAAAGCATGTCCTGATGATAGGAGTAGGTGCTTTGGGCAGTGCTAGCACAGAGGCTCTTGTAAGGGCAGGCGTCGGAAAATTGACGATTATTGATCGTGATTATGTAGAGTGGAGTAATTTACAAAGACAACAACTATATACCGAACAAGATGCGCAAGAAAAAGTACCTAAAGTAATTGCTGCAAAAAAACGACTACAAAGCATTAACTCAGAGGTAGAAATTAAGGAATACATTCTTGATGCGTGTACAGAGCAAATAATCCCACTACTTGCAGATGTAGATATTATGTTGGATGCAACGGATAACTTTGATATTCGCTTTATGATGAACGATCTTGCACAAAAATATCAAATTCCTTGGGTTTATGGTTCTTGTGTTGGAAGTTATGGCGCTACTTATACGATTGTGCCAGGTAAAACACCTTGTTTACATTGTTTGCTAGCAGCGATGCCTAATACAGGGATGACATGCGATACAGTAGGAATTATAAGTCCGACTGTTCAAATCGTAGCAGCTTATCAAGTAGCTGAGGTATTAAAGTATTTAGTAGCCGATGAAAAAGCATTACGAAAAAGTTATTTAACTTTTGATGTTTGGCAAAATCAACACTATGAAATAAACGTAGAAAAAATTCGCAATGATAATTGCCCATCGTGTGGCAAAAATCCGACCTATCCGTATTTATCATATGAAAATCAAACAAAGTTAAATGTATTATGTGGTCGGGATGCTATTCAAATACGTCCAGCAAAACCGATTTACTATAATTTTGATCAACTAGCTGCTCAACTTAGTCCCTATGGTGATATTCAACAAAATTCTTATTTACTATCTTGCCAAGCTGAAGATTATCGACTAGTAATTTTCCAAGATGGACGAGTTGTCATTCACGGTGTACAAGATATACAAAAAGCTAAAACCATTTATTATCGTTTATTCGGATAAAGGAGTGTTCTAAAATGTTAGAAAAAAGAAAACCAATTGCTGTTGGGGAAGCTGTTCAACGTGTAATGGAGTTTGCATTCCAAGAAAAAATAGAGGTCGTTTCACTACAGCAAGCACATGGGCGTTTTTTAGCAGAAGATGTTGCTGCAGACCAAGATGTACCAGCTTTTGATCGTTCACCTTATGATGGTTATGCTTTTCGCTCGGTCGATAGTCAAGAGGCATCTTCAGAAAATCCAGTAACCTTTAAAGTAGTGGGGGAAATTGGTGCGGGCTATGTTTTTGAGGGAGAAATCGGTGTTCGAGAAGCGGTGCGCATTATGACAGGAGCTCCTATCCCAAACGGATGTGATGCTGTCGTCATGCTAGAATTAACGCATACATTTGAAGAAGATAATCAACGGTATATGTCGATTAAACGTTCTTTTGAAGCGGGAACAAATATTTCCTATAAGGGAGAGGACGTTCAAAAAGGCGCAATCCTTATTGAAAAAGGACAATACATCAATCCAGGTGTTGTTGCATTACTTGCTACTTTTGGTTATGATCAAGTACCTGTTTTTCGTAAATCAATCGTTGGCGTTATAGCAACAGGAAGTGAATTACTAGAACCGAGTGATTCTTTACAACCAGGAAAAATTCGTAATAGCAATGCATATATGATAATGGCTCAAATTGAACGCGCTGGGGCAACGGTTAAATATTTTGGTAAGTTTAGCGATGATCTGAATTTATGTATTCAAGCTGTTGAAAAAGCACTTCAGGAAGTAGACATCTTGATTACAACAGGAGGAGTATCAGTAGGTGATTACGATTACTTACCAGCTATTTATGAAGCCATTGACGCACAAGTACTTTTTAATAAAGTAGCAATGCGACCAGGTAGTGTAACTACTGTTGCGGCTCGAAATGGTCAATTATTATTTGGACTTTCCGGTAATCCATCAGCTTGTTATGTTGGTTTTGAATTATTTACACGACCTATTATTCGAACGGCATTTGGTAATAAGCAACCACATCTACGGAGAGAGCAGGCTGTTTTAAATGCGGACTTTAAAAAACCGAATCCATTTACCCGTTTTGTGCGTGCGAATACTTCTTACGAAAACGGTCAATTAGTTGCAGTTCCTTCTGGGTTCGATAAATCTAGTGCCGTTTCCTCCTTAGCAGAAGCCAATTCTTTTATTGTATTACCTGGAGGATCACGAGGATACGAAAAAGGAATGCAAGTAGTTGTCTTATTGTTAGAAGATTTGCAAGGAAGTGAGTGGCCATGGGGCAACATCGAAAAATCTTACAAATCGTAGGCTATCAAAATAGTGGAAAGACAACGTTAATGGAACAACTCATTACACAAGCCACTACAGAAGGTTTTCGTGTAGGATCAATCAAGCATCATGGACATGGTGGTATTCCTATGATAGAAAGTTCAAAAGATAGTGTTCGTCATGAGAAAGCTGGCGCAAGTGTGACAGCAGTTGAGGGAGAAGGTACTTTGCGCATGAGCATTCACCAAAGTAACTGGCAGCTTGCTGATATATTAGTTATTTATGAAACATTTAATATGGATATCATTTTCATTGAAGGTTATAAAAATGAAGACTATCCAAAGGTTGTTCTTTTGCGACAGGCAGAAGATCAATCTTTGCTACAAAAAGTAACCAATATCGTCTGTGTTCTTTATTGGCCAACATATCCACTAAATAAACCGTTAGATTATCCCACTTTTTCAATTCAAGAAAAAGCACAATATATAGAATTTCTAATGCAGGAAATGAGGAATAAATCATGACTACATCGTTGTTTGAAATCATTGATAAACCAATTGATGTTGAAGAGGTTAGACAAAAAGTAACAGATCGAAATGCTGGTGCAATCACTGTTTTCATCGGAACAGTACGTGAAATGACGAAAGGCAAGAAAACACTACATTTGGAATATCAAGCTTATCCATCTATGGCTATTAAAATGTTTGAACAAATATCTAACGAAATACAAGAGCGATGGCCAGAAGCAAAAGTAGCCATTACACATCGTGTGGGTCATTTAGAAATTTCGGATATTGCCGTAGTAATTGCGGTTTCGTCACCGCATCGTAAAATAGCCTATAAAGCCAATGAATATGCTATTGATCGTATTAAACAAATTGTACCTATTTGGAAAAAAGAGTATTGGGAAGACGGGACTGAATGGATTGGTGATCAATTAGAAAATGTCCCTTATCCAAAAGGAAATCCATCAATCAGTGAGGAGGAATCTTGTGATTAACATATTACTATTTGCTCACTTACAAGAAATAATCGGTGAGTCAAAATTATGTGTAGACCTGTCAGATCTTACAGTGGGCCAAATTAAAGAATGGATGGAAACGCAATATTCACAAGTTAATTTACAACATGTCATGACTGCTGTAAATGAGGAATTTGCAACAGATGCAACGGTTGTAAAAAAAGGAGATACAATCGCCTTTATTCCACCTATTAGTGGAGGGTAAAAAGAAAAGATGTAGTTGGTACAGTTTAGTTTGAACCGACTACATCTTTTACTTTATTTATTCTGTAAAGCCCTATTGATGATGACAAATAATCAGTAGGATTAGAAACTCCCACTGGTTCATTTATGCCTTCAAGAGATGAACGCTCAGAAGCATAAGGAAGGAAATACCTATCATACAAATCACCCATGACCAAGCGAGTGACATGTTACCTGAACCAATCGCCATGTAAATAGCAAGTGGTGTAGTTTGCGTTTTGCCTGGAAGGTTTCCAGCAAACATCAGGGTTGCACCAAATTCACCTAAAGCGCGTGTAAAACTTAAAATTCCACCTGAGACAATTGATTTTAATGCAAGAGGGATAGAAATAAAGAAAAAGACTTGCCATTTGTTAGCACCATCAACACGTGCAGCGTTCTCGATGTCCACATCAACAGATTCAAAGCCAGTTTTTGCTGATTGATACATTAATGGAAATGCAACAACTGTAGAGGCAATGACTGCCGCCCACCATGTGAACATAACGGGTTGATTAAAAAGCCATGTAATCAAGTTACCTAGCACACTGTTTTTGCCAAAGATAATAATTAGAAGAAATCCTACTACAGTAGGAGGTAATACTAATGGTAAAAGTAACACTGTTTCTAGAAATAATTTTCCTTTGAAATTGCGTTTTGCCATCCATTTACCAAATAGAATACCTGCTACTATCACAATTATTCCTGACACAAGCGCTATCTCAATAGAAAGCTTAAGAGGTGACCAGAAATCAGTACTCATCTATTAATGAGTTCCTTGAAAGCCATATTTTTTAAATACTTTCATCGCTTGATCACTTTGTAAATAGTGATAAAAATCTTCCGCTTCTTTCGCATGCTTACTATCTTTGATAACACCTACAGGATAAATAATGGGCGTATGTGTATCTTCTTTGGCTGTAGCAACGACATTGACTTTTTCTGATACAAGGGCATCTGTTTTATAAACCAAACCTGCATCAACATTTTCAGATTCTGTATAAGTAAGAACTTGTCGTACGTCTTTTGTATAGACTACTTTTGATTCTACATTTTCCAAAAGGCTCATGTTTTTCAATGTTTCTATACCGTACTTGCCAGCAGGAACCGTTTCAGGTGTACCAACGGCAATCTTATCAACTTTCGTTAAGTCTTCAAATGATTGAATATGTTTTTCATTTTTCTTAGGAACGATTAACACTAATTCGTTAGCTAAAAGATCCGTTCCTTGTTTTTTGTCGATTAAATCTTTTTGAACTAGCTCATCAAACTTATCCTCTGCTGCTGAAAAGAAAAGATCAACAGGAGCACCTTCTAAAATTTGTTGCTGTAAAGCACCAGAGCCACCAAAATTAAATGTGATTTTAATATTATCGTGTTCATTTTCATAGTTTTTTTGAAGTTCTTCTAATGAATCTTGTAAACTAGCGGCTGCGGAAATCGTTAATTCAACAGGTTCGTTTGTTTTGTTGTTACTCTCTTGACTACCACAACCTGTTAATATGCCGATCAGTAGTAACAATGAAGCTATTAAACTATAATACTTTTTCACTTTGATTATACTCCTTTTATAACTCGTTATAACAAGACATAACTAATTATAATTAGTTATGTCCAAAAAAGAAATACCTAATCGCTAGAAACGTTCAAGATGTAAAAAATATGGTTCACACCAAAAGTTGTAGAGGAGTTTTGTTAAACGTATACTATGTAAATAAGTTGATTGGAGTGGAGGCTGGGCGACTCCTTTGGGATTAGCAATAGAGGAACGAAGGCTAAAACCATCACATCCTGTGATAACGCCTTCGTGACCAACTTCCTGCTGTTGCTGTCGCTACGTTGCACTACGCTTTCGCACAGAATGAAACCCTTTTGCTGACGCTTCGTTAGCACTACGCTTTCGCGCAAAAAACATCTGTTGGCCCAAGCGGCTCATCGGACGCCACCAGGAAGCTCTGCTCTGCGCGACAGCGAAGCGTCAGCGGCAAATTTTTTATCTGTGCGAAAGCGAAGCGACAGCAGGAAAGCGCCCAGTCGGAACGGAAATCAACCACACGTTTTGGTGATGGTCCAAAAATATTATAATTAAGTTACTATAGTATCAATAGAAGCAGAAGGGGAGATTTTTTACATGTCACAGGAACATTCCTATACGATAGAAGAGGTGGCTCAATTATTAAAGGTTTCAAAATTGACGATCTACGATTTAGTGAAAAAGGGAGATTTACCTGTTTTTCGTGTAGGTCGACAAATGCGTGTGGATAGAAACGATTTACAGTTATATATACAAAAAAGCAAGACAGGAGCAACTCCTGCTGCATCTACTGCCTCGACTACTCCTTCCACAAAAAATAAAAAAATTATTATTAGCGGACAAGATTTAGCCTTAGACTTATTAGGAAAATATATAGAGAAAAAACAATCAAATAAAGTATTGCGCTCACATGAAGGAAGCTTTAATGGTGTCATGGCACTATATAATGGGGAATGTGATATTGCTAGTTTACATTTGTACGATGGTGATACAGGGGAATATAATACTCCTTATTTGAAAAAGATTTTTGTAAGTCACTCTTATATTCTTCTCAATCTGATTTCACGCCGAGCAGGCTTTTATGTTCAGAAAGGAAATCCATTGCAAATTCAATCAATTGAAGATTTTAAGACTAAATCACTAAAATTGATGAACCGTGAAAAAGGTTCAGGTGCTCGTACTTTCTTAGATGAACAATTACGCATTCATCATATCTCTCCGTCCTCAATTGAAGGATATAACGAAGAAGAAATGAGCCATATAGATGTAGCTTCAGCTATCGCAAATGGGAATGCAGACATTGGAATAGGCATTGAAAAAATATCAAAACTCGTAGAGGTCGACTTTATACCACTTATTACAGAACGTTATGATATTGTCCTATTAAAAACACCTGAAAATCAACTGCTGGTTGAATCAGTAAAAGAGATTTTAAATTCACCAGATTTCCAATCAGAAGTAGTCGCACTAGGAGATTATGACGTCACTCAAATGGGACAAATTATTTATGAAACACTTTAACTTCTTTCAGCAATTATTTTTTGTAGCGACAGGGCAGAAGTCTTCAACTCTATAGGTGTTCAGCGATTATCCAAACATCTACTGAAATAGAGGAACTCAGTCTAAGAGCGGTAACACCTTCCATTTAACTTTATTAAATAATAGTTTTTTAACTGAAAAAGACTTTTTTTTGTAACAAAGTGGGTAAGTGAGAGAATAAATTTTAGGAAATTTGCTTTTACACTAGACAAATATGATTTTTTCTTATATAGTGAGTATAATAAAATCGTTTTCAAGAGAACAATAAATTCACATATTACAAAGAGTAATCGTGTTTTGTTTGATGCTTTTTGTAATATGTGAATTTTTTTCTTTTGAAGAAAATGATTTTACTTAAATACAATTAATGGAGGTCATGCAAAATGGCACAAGGTACAGTAAAATGGTTTAACTCAGAAAAAGGTTTTGGATTCATCGAAGTAGAAGGCGGAAATGACGTTTTCGCTCACTTCTCAGCTATCCAAGGCGAAGGTTTCAAAACACTTGAAGAAGGTCAAAAAGTTGAATTCTCAGTAGAAGAAGGCCAACGCGGACCTCAAGCTACAAACATCGTAAAACTTTAATTTTAATGATGTAACCATAAAAGAGGCATCCTTTCATTAGGATGCCTCTTTTTTATGCGAAAAAAGAAGCGTTGTAATGGAAAAATGGATTGACGCAACAAATTTAATAAAGATATATGTATGCGGACATTATTATGCCTAATTTTGTTTTACATAACTGAACTGCAGCTCCAATTTTAGACATTAACAATTGTAGCTGCAGTTTTTATTAGTGGTTTTAGTTGTAAACTGGTAATGAAGGAGACAACTATATACTTCTTATAAGCTTCGAGTTAGTATGTTTATTATGATTTTAAAATTGAATGTAGGAGGGCGTTATGGAAATTTGGGATGTTTACGATAAGAATAAAAATAAAACAAATAAGCGCCACGTGCGTGGAGAAAAGTTAGCAGATGGTGATTATCATGTAGTTGTACATGTATAGAATTATAAGGGTGAAATTCTCTTAACGAAAAGACATCCGGATAAAACTTATCCTAATTTGTGGGAATGTCCGGGTGGCTCTATTTTAGCAGGGGAAAGTAGTCTTGATGGTGCTATAAGAGAAGTAAAAGAAGAGATCGGAATTAAATTACTTAAGTTTAATGGAAAAATGATAAAGAGTGACCGTAGAGACGCGTACAATGATTTTTACGATGTATGGCTTTTTGACCAAAGCTTTGAAATTACGGAAACAGTGCTACAAGAAGATGAAGTGAGCGATATTAAATGGGTAACCAAATTTGAGCTTGCAAATATGTATGATTCTAGAAATATAGTACCAACGCTTGATTATTTTAGATTTGTCTTTTAATAAGGCAGTTTTCGAAAAGAATGTTGTTATTCAACTAACGATGAAGAATAGTTGAATAAGAAGATGTAATTTTGATTGATTACCAGCAGTAAAATAAATTGAAAGGGGACGCTTTAGTTTGATTGATTATTTTAAACGTAAAATTAGATTAAGGGACTTTGAAGTGTGGGATGTTCGAATTGGCAACCAGAATTATGCTTTAGCCATTTTAGATGAATTTCGACCTGCCACATTTGATGATTTTGAAATTCCAGATTTAATTTATGAAGAAGATGACCAGCGTGCAAACTATGTCTCTGCTACATATTTCTCTGATGAAGCTGTTAAAGATGAACATAAAGAAATACTGCGTGAATTTGCACTAATGCTTACAGATCACTTAGCTTTGGCACATTGTGAAGTAATTATAAAGATTTATCAATAGAACCCTGAAAAAGCTATAGAACAAATGATGTTAACCAAATATGGTTTTAAAGAATCAGATATGGCATTAGATAAATTATTGTATTTTAATCAAGAGTAGAGGCCTTTAGTTCTTCTTCAACTAACTAATCTACTTCTTTCAACATCTTTTCTATTACACTTAATCTCACATTTAATTCGGATACTTGTTTAGCATTTTCTTTTTCAAATGCTAGTCTTTCAAGATGTTGTTTTTCAACTTTTTTGAGGACTTTTGAAATCATAAACCAAGCAATTAATGCAACTATAACAATAGTACTAATTGTATTGTAAATTGAAAAATAAGGCTTTGAATTTAAATCGTCGTTAAATTTGTCATTTTTATACCTCTTCTCATTGTTTGTTTTTTACTGTTAATGTAGAAATTAAATCAGATATTAACAGTTCATTCAGTAGTACATTAAAAGGATTAAGCGTATAGTATTTCGCAGCTTTAACACTTTCTAATAGTTCCATATCACTTGAAACAATATTTGCCTCCTCCAACTTTTGTAAATGTAAATAAAGTAAAGGTCTGCTAATACTAAACTCTCTTGCTAATTGACTATCATATTTTTTTCGAGATTTTTCAGAGTGTATTATCTGAATAAGGGGCTATACAACAATCGGGCGCGATTGGTGAAGAAGACTAGATTTTCAATCGACTAAATTTTTTAGTGTAGCGAATTATCTTAAATCAAAAATTTAACAGTTATACTATTAACCCCGTCCTTACTTAGAACGGGGTTATGCTCGTTTGAGTTTTTATAATTAAATAGCTTTATTGTCACTTTACATAAGATTGTGGGCAAAATTAAATCCGATTTTGCCTCTAAATTCAACTAGTTGAACCACTATATTCAACCTTAGTATCCTCATTAATATTTAGTCCGTATCTTTCTGCTTCAAAATGATCTATCCCTGGAAGGTTTCTTAATAATGGAGATACTAACCAATACATACTTACGAAGAACATAGATACCATTACTAAATGCAATAAGTACTCAGTACCTACTATAGATATAAATATCCCACCAAATAACGCCCCTAAAGGAGCGGCTAACATTGTAAAACTATTAATAAAACTAAATACCCTGCCCAAATAATTTTCGGGAAGATTCTTTTGTAAAACAGACAAGAATAATACACCTGTTGCTCCTGGCATTATTTGACTTAATCCAAATGTTACAATTGAGACATATAAATTTGACGAAAAAGCTGCGATTAATCCTAAAGCGCCAGATATAAAGAAACCCACTACTGTTAGTTTACCTAATCCTATTTTACTTAAATAAAATGAAATCAATGTTCCTAATAGTAGTCCCGTAGATAAAGCTGCTAAATAATATGCGTAGTAAGCTTCGCTTCCTTTAAAAGCTGCATAAGAAGGTAAATTAGCAGTGACTGCCCCTAAAAGGAAATTTGCCACCAAAGAGCCGATGAGAAATTTAGGGATAAATGATTTTTTAATAAAAACATAACCTTCAAATAGTTCCATTTTATATTCATTTAAAAATAATTTAAAACTCATCACTTCATAGCTATCTTTTTCTTCAGGTATCTTAATAATCAAATAAATAAAAGTAGAAATAAAGAATAAAATTGAAGAACAAATCAACATATTAATAGCACCAAACTTTAATATTACTATACCACTGGCAATAGTAAATAAAATATCGATTCCTTGATAAGCAAACATCATTATTGAATTTGCTTTAACAAAATGTTCCTCATCTAAAATTTTAGGAAGAATTACATTTTGGGTAGGGTAAGTAAATTGTTGAATTAAAGAAATGATCGGCATTAGGATTAAAAGTGTTACAACATGCAAATTATTATAATAATCTAATAGCGGAATAACTAGTAACAAGATAGCCTGCAACAATTGTGTAAAAATAAGAATTTTTTTTAGATTCCACTTATCTATAAATGGACCTAACAAAAATTGCAATGCAATCGGAATACTAATCAAAAATCCAGCTAAACCAGTATAAAAAGGATTTTCTGTAAGCTCATAAACTAACCACATTCCAGCTATGAAGTAAAGACTATCTGCTAAATTGGTGAGTATTCTTCCGAATAACAAGATAGAAAAATTACGATTAAACAAATAACACGCCTCCCGTTAAATAAAATTTATCGTTAAAATAATTTTAACGATAAATTTTATTTTTATCAATACTTTTTTTGTGTTATATTTTATTTATTAAGTTTAAAAAATGGAGGGGCTTTATGAATTCAAATAAAAGTAATATTGGTAAAATACTATTTAATCCAAAAAAATCTTCAATACTGAATATTGTGAATAAACAACCGAAGACAGTAAAGGAAATCGCACATAGTTTGGGGGAAAGCCCATCACGATTGTACTATCACATAAAACAACTAGAAGATGCAGGATTATTAAATGTTGCCAAAGAAGAAATGGTAGGGAATATTTCCCAAAAATACTATATAACAAGTGAAGTATTTGAAAGAGAATTTACATTCGACGGACAATTAGCAAATCAAAATAAGGATTTAATCATAGGTAACCTGTGTGCATATACAAATGAAGCGATACGAAGGGTAGAGATAGATTTAGAAAGTGAAAAATTAGAAAAAGATTCAGAAATAAGCGTGGTTTCTTTAAGACTCACGAAAGAAGCGTGGAGAAAACTAAATAACAAAATAAGAGATATTATAACGACTTTTGGAGAAGAAAACGGAGATTTAGGAGAAGAACAATTATATAAATATATACTTATGAGTTATAAGGAAGAGTGAGGATAAAACTTTTAAATAATAATTTTATAGGGAATTACAACAAAAAAATTTTAATGAATGAAGGGTCTTATTACCTCATCCATTAAAATTTTTTCAATTAATAGGCACCTACTTTTTCTGAATTTCGAGAGAGTAGATTCATTAAAATATGCGGGTCTGGCAAAGCTGCTTCAGAATTCACAACATTGCCACTAGAAGCTTCTACCCCATTGCTAGTGCGATTTAAAAAGATATATCCATAACTTTGTAATTTAGTAATATTATTTTGCACACCATGATTATTCCACATACGTGTATTCATGTTTGGAGCAAGGAATATGGGATCTTCATAATTAACAGCACAAAGACTTAATAAATCATCTGCTACACCATTTGCAAGTTTAAACAAAAAATTGGCTGTTGTTGGGAGAATTAAAAAAACATCAGCTTCTTTTGCTAAATTCACATGTGGAGTCTTAATAACCGATTCATCTAGTACATCTGTAAAAACATTATTAACGAATGGTTTTATAGCTTGTACAGTTATAAATCTTTGAGCATTTTGAGTTAATATTACGTCAATTTCATATTGATGATTTAAAGCATGTAAATACTGAGGAACATTTATAGCTCCTATGGCACCACAAACACCTAGTAATAATTTTTTTTTATGCATATACAAGATCCTCCCCTACTAAATTAATATATTTTTTAATATTCTTCTTAACCGGAGGGCATGGTGTAGTTCCTGATTCTATTCTTTCCAATGGGCATGCATTACCATGACAGGAAGGTCTGAAATAACAACTTGTACAATTTGAATCTTCATTTGCCCCTCCAGAAAGCCAAAGAGATAAACGTTCTTCAAATATCTCCATTTCTCCATCCTCTTTTAACCACCCTACATGGTTATAAGGATTGTTAAATGCTACAGTACATTTATAAATCATACCGTCCGAACCAATTACGTATGAATTAGGATTGGCAGCGTAGCATTCCGATCCATTCGGCTGTAGATTCATTTTATAAAAGTCGAAGTTAAATCCTCTTTCTTTAGCTTCTTCATAAATCGGGAATAACTCTTTAGAATCACATAAATGAATACTGCTATCTTGCGCTCCTTTTAAATTCAAAACTGCAATAAAATGCAAGTAGAATCTAGAATCCTCTTTAAAATTCTTCTCTACTAAATCAAGATATTGCATCATTACTGTTGAAACTTCCTGGTTGATATTGGAACGTAGTATCATATGAAACTCGTGTTCAGTTTCTCTTATCTTTTCCAAATTCGAGAAAATTTCATCGAACGTTGTTTCGCCATTTCTACCAACCCTATACTTATTATGTGTTTCAGCTGTTCCGTCAAGAGTAACTTGATAACTAGTAACATTTAAATCAATAAGTGTGTCGAAAACTTCTGGAGTTAAAAGGTAGCCATTTGTCGTTATATCAGAACTGTAAAATACATTATTCTTTTCACATATATCTAAAAAAGATTTTGATAATTTTTTTAGGGTTTCATATGATTTTAATGGTTCGCCTCCGAACCAAGATATGTGTAAATGGTTATAGTTGTTTATATTTTCTTCCAAGAAATTAATTAAACCTGTTTGAACCTCCGTTTTTATTTCTTTCTTTAAAAAATCCTCATAACAGTAAGTACATCTAAAGTTGCAATCTTCATTTATTAAAATTATTAACCTTAAAGTACGATTAGAGGATAGACTTTTATGTTTTAATGCAGTGGAAAGACGAAATTCATCTGTATTTTTATTAACTAAGTAACCATTTTCGTTAAGAAACTCTATAACCTCACCATCTAAGTCTTCTTTTTCAATTTCGATATTCTTACTTTTAAGTATACTTAGAACCTTTTTTTGATTTTCATTATCAAATTTAGCAATTTTCCCAGTATAAGAGTTGTATAACTTTAAACTATCAACATTTTTAACTATTACGTTAAAACGTGATGGTGTTAAATTGTTTAGATTGCGTATCACCTTTTTGATTTATATCTCGATTAAACATGTAATTTTCCTCCTTGAAAAAAGAAGTCCAATTAAGGACTTCTTTTTCTGTGCTAATTAGCAAAATACATTAACTACTACTGGACGTGTTGATGCCATAAATACCGCCTCCTATTTATACATAAATAAATTTAACGTTAAAAAAATTTTCTTGTTTTGTTTTATTTAGCGTTAAATTTATTTTATAATAAACGCATTTCTGAAATTATTCAATTTTCACATAATTATAATTTTGGCAATATTCTATTATTTTCGATTTTAATTTTTGTAAAATGTAAAACTTTAAAAACAAAAAAATTTAATTTTATATTAAAATCGTTCATTTATACTGTTATTTGATAGTTCTATAATCTTATTTTTAAAAAAAAGAATAGAACTAAAAGCGCAAGAAGAGATAATCTTCAGCATAGATAGCAAAGCAGTTTCGCTAAAAATGAAGAAAGTGGAAAATTAAAAATTCTACAACAATTTATATGGTTACACGCTTTATTGTTGTCTTAGGTGGTACATACGAAATACAATGGTTGAATGTTCGTAAGTTTTTCGTAGATTATGGTATTACTAGAAATGTTTATGGTAATAAACCAAATGAAATTGTCTTTGGTGACAGACAAAGACTTGATCAGTGGGGATACGATGAGATTATTCTGTTAAGTAAAAAGAAATTACAACATGAAATCTTTTTATTTTCACAGACCAAAATAATTATCCATTGCTCAAATATTAAAATCAGAAAGTTAAAGGCTTAGAAAACAATTGATTATTATCTACAGGAAAATAAATTAAATTGGGGATTCGATTTTCAACAATCGGGCGCTTTTCCGTAATAGGGAAAGCTTCTTTATTCATGGAAAGGGCCATATTGCGGAATAACACCTTTAAGGGAAATAGGTATCTATGTTTATATTTAAAAAGCTTTGAAGATTTGAAACTTTATTCAACTTTCATTGAAGATTGTAAAGATTTCCACTTAAAGTAACGGGTGCTTTAAAGAGTATTGAGCTGTGAAGACAGCCCTTGTTTTTTATTAGTAACGAAGGAGTTTAGTTTAACAAGGAATTGTAGGTTACAATAAACTTCTTAAAATCTTAGAGGAATTTTATAGTGAAAAAGAGAAGTGATTTCAGCAGTATTATAAGGGAGGTTTATAAATGAGAGTTGGAATAATCGGAGGCGGTTTTGGTTTAAAAGTTCAAGCCCCTATCATTAAAATACATCCTATGATGAAAATTACTGCAGTTAGCACTATGAAGCGTCATCAATTACCTGAAGAATTGTTAAGTGGTGAAAATCCTCCTGCTCATTATCAAAATTGGACGGATATGTTAGAGAAAGAGGAACTTGAGTTATTATTTGTGAGTTCAATACCAATCTATCACTTTGAAATGGTGAAATACGCATTACAAAGAGGAATAAATGTTGTATGCGAAAAACCTTTTACAAGGAATAGTAAAGAATCTAAAGAGTTATTGCAGCTTTCAAAACAGAATAATTCAAAGGTTATTATTGATTTTGAATGGCGGTATTTTCCGATACGTCAAAAAATCAAAGAATTAATCGTTAACAATTCTATTGGGAAGCTAATTCATCTCGAATACCATATTTCAAGCCCGCAATACCAACATCTTATTTCAAATAAAAGAGGTTGGATGGGGGAAAAGCGAAAATTTGGAGGAATGCTAGGTGCATTAGGTGCACATATGATAGATTGTTTGAGATGGCTAACAGCGGATGAAATAGAAAATGTAAACGGCTTAGTATATACTCACGTTCCTAAGGGAGCAGGAGAATATAGAGATGCAGATGATGCGTTTTTTATTCACGGAAAGATGAAATATAATACTACTTTTTCTCTTCAACTCTTATCAGGGATTAATCACGGATTCGGCTCTAACTTAAAGATATTTGGGAGTAAAGGTACAATAAGCTTAAACAATGATAAAACTTTGTTGTTTGGAAAAGCAAATGAACAACTAGAAGTAATAAATGTTGAACAAAGAATAGGTCCTGTCCATCTAACAGACGAGGCAAATGCTTATTATCCAGCATTTTACCCATTTTTAGAAAGAGTCTATGATTATATTGTTTACAACAGAATTGATAAGGATTTACCGACTATATTCGATGGTCACGAAAACCAAGTAGTAATTGATAAAATATTTGAAGTGTAAAAAATCTTCTTCAACTGGTACGATTGTTTAATTTGAGCAATCGCTTTTTCACTAACGGCACAGATTTGCTTAAGACAGGTAAGTTAAGGGTTAAAACGAATAGCTTAGATGGGCATCACTTCATCCTAATTTACATTTGACGATTGGAAACGGGAAGACAATTCAGGAGATCTGTCGGCAACAAATCGAAAACGACCTTTACAAAAAAACACCCTGTAAAAGTTAGATTGTTGTCTAACTTTTACGGGGCAGTTCAAAGGAATGCTCACCGCTTTAGTTCAAAAAGGTAAAATCCATAATCTGTGGAAACACCGGAATAACCCATTTACCGGAGCATCGCGGTAATATTACCACGGTGATATGTACACGTGATTAACCACGTGCCTAACGAGATCGTTGTAATTAGCCCGCAACTCACCGAATTTAAGCGGATACTCAGATATTTCCTCTAAATCATCTAGGTGGTTCATGATAAACTCTTCATATCTAGCCGCAATTTTAGCAAAGTAAGCCTCAAATGAGTTGAGTGTGGCATCATAATCCACGAAAAAAACAGAAGAAAAAGACTGCTTGAAAACTATAGAACCATTTTTCGGAATAATCTATTAATTACAACAATTGTTATCCTGGATACATCGGATCCTTAATGGTATATTCTTTTGGCGGTTCAACCTTTATTAAATGCTGAACAAAATAGTCCCACCGTCGTCGAATATAATAAACATCTGCACCAATACCATGATGCCGATTAGGAAGGATCATTAAATCAAAATCTTTATTTGCCTTTGTTAATGCATGTACCATTCGGATTGTCAATGAAGGATGCACATTGTCATCCATATCTCCTGTTACTAAAAGTAATTTTCCATTCAGACGACTTACTAGGAGCGTATTATCTTGTTCTTTATATAGTTCAGGATCATACATTCCTTGAAATCGTTCTCCCCAAAACGCTAAATAATAACGTTGATCGTGATTGCCACAGCCAGCAACTGCTACCTTAAACGTTTCAGGATATGAAAGGATGGCTCTAGCAGCTCCGTAGCCACCACCAGATTCTCCGTATATACCGACACTTTTTTTATCTAAAAAGGGGAACCGCTGTGTTAATTGTTTAAGTGCTGCTACATGATCTTCCAAACCGGCAGCTTTTTCTAAGCTTCCATTAGAATAATCATGAAACGATTTTGATCGATAAGGAGTGCCTCTTCCATCCATTATAATAACTGCAAATCCAAGCTGAGCAAATGCTTGTGCTCCACCTGTAAAATCTAAAGGTCCTACTATAAATTCACCACCCCAAGTAAATTTTTTAGGAGTGTGAATGAGTTGGGGACCACCATAAAAACTATCTAGAACTGGATACTTTTTATTTTTAGTAAAATTTGCTGGCCGAATCAAAATTCCATATAGATCAGTAGTTCCATCAGCGGCCTTAACCTTAAAACGTTCAGGAATGCTGTATCCCTTTTCTAAGAGTCCTTCCACGTCTGCTTTTTCCAAATTACAGACTAAGCTTCCATCAGTTTTACGTAATACAGTTTGAGGTGGTAAATCCACACGGGAGTATGTGTCTACAAAATAGTTATAATTAGGAGAGATAAATACACCATGTTCTGCATCTTCAGGGGTTAAAAGCATGAGTTCAGTTCCATCAAATCGAACTCTATAGAGATGTTGAAGATACGGATCCCGCTCAGATTCTCTCCCTCCGGCTGTAAAATATATCCATTCACTCTCTTCATCCACACTTAGAATTTGGCGAACTCCCCATTGTCCTGACGTTATACGATTCTTTAATTGTCCAGTATTTCCATCATATAAGTATATGTGTGACCAACCATCTCGTTCAGAATGCCAAATAAAGTCATTACTTTTATTTATCCATCTTATGTTTACTCCTCCAGATCCTAGATTATATAAATCTATGAATATAAAACTATCGCTTTTTTCTTCAAGTAACATTCTAGCTTTACCTGTTTCAGAATCTACTAAAATAAGTTGAACCATTCGATAATCTCTAGAGAAATTCAAAAAATAGAAATTATTACTATCATCTGTCCAAAATGCAGTTTGTAAATCTTGTGTTAAAGGTGACACCATTCCAGAAATTATAGGATTGAAATCAACCTTTATTGTAGATCCCTTTTCTACATCAAAAATAAAAAATTCAATTAACGGAACATTTTCATCACCAACCAAAGGATATCGGTATGCATGAGCCTTAGGTTCACATGCTTGATCTTGTGAAACAGACTGCATCAGGTGCAGTGTTCTAACTTTTCTTTGATCCAATCTATGCGACACAATTTTTTTAGAATTTGGCGACCACAATGCTACAGGTGGTAGCTGTGGTTGGTACAAACGTTCAAAAACTGCACTTGTGCTTGCCTCGGGCTGACTTCCATAATCGTAATATGGTTCTCCATCGACCGTAAGTGATTTAATCTCTTCAGTTTTTAAACTACGCAAATACAAGTTATTATCCTTAGTAAAAACAGTCCAATCTCCATCAGGTGAACAACTTTCATGTATCAAAACCTTCTTATTTGTATTTATCCTTTTACATTCATATTGATGTAAATTACAATCCCAGGAGGTTTCCCCTATATTAAATTGAATTGATTGTTCGTTATCAATAAAGCTAAATGAATCAAATGGAAGGTCATAAGGAGCATAAAGCTTCCCTGTTGAACGAGAGAGAGCCTTTGCCAGCTTTTCATGATTGAATGCTTCTTTTATTTTTCCCCTTATTGGATCAACCACTATAAATTGCTTGCTATCTGTATTTATATCTCTTTGATACCAAAAGCATTCTGATTTACCGAACCAATTCGGAATCACTTTTCCGTTAAGCACATCTTTTAGCGTATTCCAAACCAGTAAACTCTCCGCACGCTCGTAATGTTTATCACCAATTGTTAATTTCATTAGAAACACCTCTTTGTGTTAATATCATTAAAAACGTTTTTAACGATATTAACAATAAAACAAATGTAATATTTAGTCAATAATAAAACTTGAATATTACAAATATAATTAATGTGAACTAGTTAGACGATAACTCAATTTGACAATTTCCTATCGATTATTTATCATTAATAACATTAATAATAACGTTAATAAGGAGATCTAAAATGTCTAATCTTCAAAGTTTACAAGAACAATTTAGTCAAGAATTAGAAAAATTAAGTGATGGCAGAGGTAATTTATTAGCTGAACGCTTATTCTCCCTTTTATTATTTTCGTCTAAACCATTAAGTTTACAAGAAATGGCTGATCAATTGGAAGTAACAAAAGCTGCAGTAAGTATTCGAATTCGTGAATTAGAGGCAGGTGGATTATCTGTTAAAAAGTCAAAAATAAGTGATCGACGAGATTATTATTACATAGCAGAAGATTTTAGCCTTGTAATGGCCGAGTTATTTTTATCAAAAATGAAGCTTTTTCTATCAAGCACCGACAGCATATTGGAAAAATGGCCAGAAGAGTCAAAAATCTCGGAAGACCAAATTGAAAACTATCATACAGCTAAAAAGAGAATGATGGACTTCCAATTGATATATCAGCTTATTTTCCAACGATTAGAGGGAATTGAGGATGAATGGAAATTAAAAAGAAACATTACTGATAAATAAAATTGAGATCAAAATCGGAATGAAAGATTATTTTCCCTATAAAATTTTTATATGTGTATATGTGTATATCTACATAACAATCTAAAACTTCACTCAGGGTAAGAACCCTGTGAGGCAGTATAACTAACATTTACCCATGATCGAGGATTAACGCTACGGGCTACTCGCTTTCCTGGTGAGGAAGAGTCGAGTAGATATTAGTTACAAGTAGCTAAAAATATCAACTATAAAATCCTTTTAATATACTATGTGTATAAATTGATTGGAGTGAAGGCTACTTGACTACTTGACTACTTGACTACTTGGGGAATTGCGTCAAGATGAGACCCTTAAGCACAAGTAAAGCGGCTCACCCTACTACAATCTTAAGTTATAAATCTTTATCAGAAGCAGAAGAATATTGCAAAGAGCTTGGAGTTAACAATAAGGATTGGTGTTATATAGGTGATCCCTTGGAAGGTTGTCAGGACGGTACTATAAAATGCAAATGAATTTTGTTATTCTACTCCCATGAAAGAACTTAACCATCTTTCATTTTCTGTGTGTAGTGCTGGTTTTTGCGTTACATGGATGGCTAACGGTGCAGTTAAGTTGAATAAGAAGGTTACTTTAAACAGATATACCAATGCGAAATTTTAAATTCTATCACTACATTGAATGAATATCTGAAAGAAAATGTGCAGTTGTAGCTTTGTAAAAAAGATCGAACTTATAATAAAGATTGATAATTTGTAATAAAGTTTGATAAAAATCATCTCTTTAGTTATCCTTTGAGATGATTTTTTTATTGGACATTTATGTTAAAACTGATGTTTATCTTGTGAAGAATCTCTTCCAATCCTTCCACCGTATGGTCCACTTTATCAAACGAACTTAACAATTGACCAAATGATTGCTATTCAACGCTCTCATAAAATTGGCGTCAAGAATATTAAACAAATGGAAATTACCAGTGGAGGGAGAATAATTGGGGATTTGTGGTATTATATAGTGAGCGAAGAAACAGAATAAAATTTTCCAACGAGCTTCGCAAACAATTGAAATTACCAATAGAGGGTCCTGCCGACAAAATGCTACAGACCTAATTACTGTAAGACACTTTTTGGAAGGATAAATCAGTTCCTACTTTTTATAGAATAGGCTGATATGGTATTTTCTTAGGTTATAATAACAGCTAGATTTTAATAGCTGAGAATTAAAAGGAGAGATTTCATTATTTATGTTTAAAAATTCTTTTGGAAAGTGCCTAGTAACTTTTTTGGTTTTACTTTTACTTATCCCTGCTTTTACAAATCAAAAGGCTACAGCTAATTCACTACCTCAAAATGAAATGCGTGCAGCCTGGATTGCAACAGTATCTAATATTGATATGAAGGCAGGTATGAGTAAAACCCAATATACTCAATGGGTTCAAAGTACCTTAGACAAATTAAAAGCTGATAACTTTAATACAGTTATATTTCAAGTTAAGCCATTAAATGATGCACTGTACCCATCTAAGCTTGCTCCATGGTCATCGTATATAACAGGCAATACACAAGGGACCAATCCGGGTTTTGATCCATTGCAAATAATGCTGGATGAAGCACATAAGCGAGGATTAGAACTTCATGCTTGGGTAAACCCATATAGGGTCACTATGCCTTCGCAATCTTTGACTAATCTTGCTGCCGATAATGTAGCCCGTAAAAATTCTAATTGGGTAGTGAAATACGGTAAACAATACTATTTAGATCCTGGTTTGCCGGAAGTTCAAAATTACTTAATATCAACCATAGAAGAATTAGTAAGCAACTATGATATCGACGCTGTACATATGGATGATTACTTCTATCCTTATAAAATAAAAGGAGAGACTTTTCAAGATCAACAAACTTTTAAAAAGTATGGTGGCTCATTCAATAATATTGAAGACTGGCGCAGAAATAATGTTAATCAATTAGTAAAAAAGGTTTATGCAAGCATTAAGGCAATTAAACCTCATGTTCAATATGGAATATCTCCGTTTGGAATTTGGCGAAACAAAGGGCAAGATTCTACTGGTAGTAACACGAATGGAATGAGTAACTACGATGATCTTTATGCAGATACAAGACAGTGGATTAAAGATGGAAGTATCGATTATATTGCTCCTCAAATCTATTGGTCCAGAAATCATAAAGCAGCAAATTACTCTGTTTTATTAGATTGGTGGGGAAGAGAAGTTCAAACGTACGCAAAAGTCCATCCTGTTAATTTATATATTGGCATGGCCAATCATAAAGTTGGAAATGATTCTGATACTGCATGGAATAATAAGACGGAACTTATCAGCCAAGTAATCGCCAACAGAGCAAATAAAAATGCTCAAGGACAAATGCATTTTTCTTTAAGAAGTATTAATAATAACGCTCTTGGATATGCTTTTTATCTAAATCAGCAACTATACAATTATAAAGCTTTAACACCTACAATTTATTGGAAAGACCCTGCAATACCTTTATGTCCAACTGATGTTAAATTGAGTAAAGAGTCTTTCGGCATGAAGCTTACTATTACAGATGAAAATATTACTCAACCAAGGAAATATGTAATATACCGATTTGATGGAACAAAAGAAGGATCATATAAAGACGTTAAAAATATAGTAGACGTGGTTTATAACACACAAGGTAATACTGTTTATGTAGATACTATTGCAAATAATAGTAAAGTATACACATATGGTATAAAGTCTATATCTGCTACAGGTGTGGAAAGTAAAACTGCTTTTGTTCTAAAAGACGGAAATCCTTACCAGTAGCAATAGAGCCAACACCTGAAGGGCCAGAGCAACCAGAAAAACCTGTAGATCCAAAGCCTATTGGTAAAAAATAATCGATCTTTTTTATAAAAACCAATCTTAAATTTAAGGGATAAGAATCCATTTTGATCAATCTTTTTTCAAAATGGATTCTTTTTATTTATCGTAAAATGCTGGCTTGTAAAGAATTTTTGATCAAAATTTATTTTAAAGCAACAGCAGTAATCAAATAATAAAAAAACTGACAACTAATGTTGTCAGTAAAAAGAATGAATTACCTACCTTTATGTTTATTTTTAGACTTTTGAACTTTGATATTCCTAATATATTCTTTACGTTCTTCTTTTAGTCGTTTGCAGGTAACAGATTTTTCTTTTTTTCTTAGATCCAATTCAGCTTTAATCGCTTCTTCAGCCTTAGTTGAAATACTAGGTTTTTTCAGTTCTTTCGCTACTTTTCTTTGAAGTCTTTTAGGGTTGATTTTTTTTACTTTTTTTTGTTGGATAGGTATTCCGCTATGTTTATCATTATTTTTGATAAAATCCAACAAATTCGTATTTACAAAATCATAGACTTCTTGATCTTTAGGTTCTTTTCCAAAAATATACCGGTATGCTTTGTATTTATTTTCGGAAATGTTTTCTATTAGCCCTATATAAAATTGTCCATCATAGCAAATGGTTAGTTTCATAGTAGGTCCCTCCTTAAAATTAAACTCGAATGATGGACATCCCAAGGAGGGGAAGGTTATTGACATCAAAATTAGATGCATCCGGACTACCAACCGAATCGTATTTTTTCATTCAAGTATATATTATAAACGATATAGCAATTTTTGTAATGAAAAATTTGGATATTAATTATAAATTGACTTGAAATTGATACAAAACAGAATATCTTATTAATGAACAATATGAGGAAATTAATATGGTTGGGATCCACTTTTAATTGCTGATATCTAAGAATTTGTGATGAATCGCACTTAAACTCCCATGAAAGAACTTAATCATCTTTCATTTTCTGTGATGTAGTGCTGGTTTTTGCGCTACATGGATGACTAACGGGGTGCTTACTTGATAGATAAACCAGAAGCAACAACCTTTAAGAAAACAGCCTTTGATAAACTAAAAAAGCCCCCCATTTCAATGTTGGGCGACTTAAAGGTGGAACTGTGAATGTTACATCTAATCCAACTCATCAAAAAAACATCACCAAACATTAATTTAAATTCTCTACATTAATCACTTTCTTCTTAAATGTGAAAATAATATGGTTGAAATTGGAACTTTATCTCGATTTGACCGTATACAGAGTAAGGGACATAAAATGTAGAGAGGAGGGGTTTGCATGCGTAGTAAAAATTTAATTATTATGATAATAGCATGTATTGTAGAAGTTTTAATTACGTATTTTATTGCTTCATTTTTCTCCGTAAGATTTATCGAGGTAATGTTCTTCACTGGTATAGCTTTTGCTGGGGGTGCTTTTTACTTTTCAAGTAGTGGTGGAGCCATGAGTAGGTTATTTGCATCTCAAGCTAGTGGGCAAACAGGCATAATTCAGAAAAGAGAACAGTTTACTTATCAAATTGGTCCGATATTTATTACTTCACTTATTTTCTGTTTAATTGGATTAGTATTCTTTCTCCTACTTGTATGGGGAATAATTCCACCTAAACAAGTTTAAATAACGGTGGATCAACAAACGCTTTACTCCAAATACCTATATAAAATTGCTGTAGACAAAGTTACAACTAACTTTGTCTACAGACACTATCATAAAATTAATCGCTGAGCATTGCTTTTAATGTTCGTTTTTGCCAGCCTAGCTTGAAGTATGCGTATTGTAATACAAAATGCACACAGAAGGCAGTAGGATAAGCTAACCAGACGCCATTTAGCTCGAATGACGTGTAGTGCGATAAAATAAACGCCAATGGTACCTCGACTACCCATATTGCGATGACTAGGAAAATTGTAGGCCATAAGACAACACCTGTAGCCCGCATTGTAGCTGAAACGGTTTGTGTATGGCCAAAAATTAAATAGCTCCAAAACGCTATATATAAATAATCCTTGGCGATAAGTACCGTATCATGTTTATCAATAAAGAAAGATAAAATAGGCTCCGCAAATAAATACATTATTAAAATAATTGCGCCACCTAAAATATAGTTAACGAGCACACCGAATTGACGAATTTTTTTAATCATTTCTGTAGAGTTTGCCCCTAAAGCTTGCGCTACAAATACAGATGTCGCAATTGCAATACTCATCGCTGGTACCTGTGCATAACTAGCGACCTGATTAACAACACCGTAAGCGGCAGTAGCATCGGAGCCGTAAACATTAACGAAGCCTATTACAGCAATTTCTGCTACAGAGATCGCAACCATACTAATGCTTGCAGGAATGGCTAACTTTAATAATGAAGATAAAACATCCTTCTTTAATTTAAAATGCTGTAAAATCGATTTGTCTAAGCGCAAAATATGATTTGTTTTATGCAAGTAGGCAAGTAACAATATCATCGTCACAAGATTCGATAAAACGGAAGCATATGCAGCGCCGTTTAAGCCAAACTTAGGCAGACCAAGCCAGCCAAAAACTAATGGTGGTAGGAATGCGATATTTAAAATAACACTTATGACTAAAAATAAAAAAGGCGTTTTAGAGTCACCTACACCACGCATAAAGGTTGTGTACACCAAATACCAGAACATGATTGGTAGTGTGAAAAATAGGATTTGAGCATAGCTAATACTCATATCTAAAATATTTGCAGGTGTTTGCATAAAGCGTAAAATCCACTCAATGAAAAAGCCACCAAAAATCGCGACGACAATCGATAAAATCGTTGTGAAGGCTAAAGTTACCCCTACAACCTCCTTCATCTTCTCATGGTTGCCAGCCCCATACGTTTGCCCTACTAAAATTGAGCTACCTGAGCCAATCCCAATAGCAAACGCCATTAAAAAGAAGAAGAATGGAAAGAATGCTGAAATTGCCGCTAACGCATCAACACCTAAATTTCGCCCTACTATAAACATGCCAAAGACTTGCCCTAGTGACTGCAGCACATTCGCTAGCATAACAGGGATTAAAAAGTTAAAAAAAGCTTTTTGCAGTTTTTTATCATCATGTAAAATTTGTAGGTCCATTTTTTATGCCCTCCTGGGTTTTAATAGCCCATTTCCTTTAAAATTTGTGATAGCGTGCGCAGGCGTTCGCCAATTAGTTCATCATCCGCACTTAAAGCTTGATTAAAGAGCTTAATATCCTCTTCAATTTGTTCATTTTCAGTACATACTTCCACTGTCATTGCATCACCTTGTAAGCCAATACGTTTAATAACAGGGTTTTCTTTATCATATAAATGATCGTAGCGATAAGCTTCCTTAAAATGAAGCTGAGATTCGCAAACTAAAATAGCGAGGTCAAGCACGCGATGAAGTGGTAATTCTTCCGATTGACGTGACCATTTACCACCTGTATGACGCCACACTTTAGCAGAAATATCAACCTTGCCTCTGTCATTCCATTGCGCTAAGCCTAGTGAGAGCCCCTGTGCATCTGTATGATAAGCAGTACGCCCATCAATATTGGCATAATTTTCAGCGACAATAACTGGTTTATGCTTTAAATGTGTAGGTATTTTCATCGATTTCATCCCCCTTTGTTAATTCAGAATTTAGTAATTTAGTAAATTACTGCATTAGTAAATATAACATTGGACAAATTTGGGAGTCAATTAGTAATCTGAATATTTTTAATTATATGGACTAGGTAATTATGGTAGTTACTACTGATTTATTAGAATGGATTATTTATAACTAAAAAATGTAACCTTGCCAGATTGTGTTGGATTAATAGGAGGTCTACAGAGAGTAGACATGAATTTATCAAATTGGTTAAAATGGTAATTAATGTGTATAATAGTAAATTAATAAAGTGTTATTCTCCAGATTTATTTAAGATGTAAAAATGAAATATGAATTAATACCCAATGTTTTGTTGGACAGCCCATTAAATCAATTTATAAACACCTAATAAATTATTATAAACAAGATTAAGTGGTCAAAGAAAAATTAATTTTAGCTTATCAAAATTCAATCTAGATATGTTTTAAGAAAATGATTTTTACAAAGGAGTAATTTAGGTGATTATTTATGCAGCATAAAAAACGTTTAGGCTTATACTTCTCAGCTTTGGTAGTAGTATTACTTGTTGGAATTGTTTTGAAAAATGTATTAATAAATGTAACAACAGTTAATCCGATAGTAGAAAATGAAGATGGAACAAAACAGCTTGTTTTTGATGCAAAATTAACACGATTAGATGAATCATTAACAACATTTAAAGAATACAATGGAAAGGTCCTAATCATTAACTTTTGGGCATCTTGGTGTGGACCTTGTCAAGAAGAGGCTTCTGAATTAAGGGATTTTTATAACAATAAATCTGAAAATGTTGAGCTGTTAGCAATCAATGCAACTTCTAAAGATAGTGGTGAAAATGCTATGAAATTTCAAGAAACATACAATCTGAATTTCCCAATATTTCTTGATTTAGATGGTAAACTTCAAAAATCATTTGGAATATTGGCTTATCCAACAACTTTTATATTTGATTCTAAAGGTATATTGAAATATTCGATAGAAGGACAGGTTAATCAAAAAGAATTAAATAACTATATTGATAAACTCTACTAATCTCGAAATCCATTTCCTTTAAGATGAGAGCGCTTTTCTGTAGCTTTACTAAAAATTTTGCAAGAAAAGAGGGAGCATTATGTATCAGACATTAAATGGGTTTTTTAAGTCTTGGGAGTTCGAAGCCGATGGAACACAGAGGTTATTGAATAATCTAACAGATGAATCTCTTAAACAGGAAATAACATCTGATAATTGGACTTTAGGACGTATTGCTTGGCATACAGTTACTGCAATTCGCATCATAACTTCAAATTCGAATTTAACTTTTGAAGGTCCAACTAAAGATTATCCTGTTCCTACTTCAGCACAATTTATTGCAGATAGCTATTCACAAGTTAATAATGCATTTGTGCAAGCTGTGAAAACCAATTGGACTGATCAAACCCTTCAAGAGCACATCAACTTTTTCGGACAAGAAATGCAAATTGGAACACTATTAATGTTTTTGGTTCAACATCAAAATCATCATCGAGGACAAATGACGGTTCTTATGCGACAGGCTGGATTAACTGTACCAGGCATTTATGGTCCAGCTAAAGAGGAATGGGTAAATTTCGGTATGGAAGCTCCAGAAATGTAAAACTAATTAAGGTGAGGATATTGTGAAAATAGCAGTTATATCAGATATTCATGGAAATAAAGATGCATTAAAAGCAGTGTTAGAGGATATAAAATATAGAAGTATCGATAAGATATATAATTTAGGTGACACTCTTTACGGACCGTTATTCCCAATAGAAACATATGAAATGATAAAGAGTACAGATATTAAAAGTGTAAGTGGAAATTGTGATCGGATATTATTACAGTCTTCATCGGAAAATTCAACCGTTCAATTTGTAATAGACGTGCTCTTAGAGGAACATAAAGACTGGTTAATGAATCTGCCATTTTCAATTCAAACAGATGATTTTTACTTTTGTCATGCTTCACCTGAAAATGATGAGCTTTATATGTTGAATGAAATTATGCCAAATGGTGTTACTCTAAAACAAACAGAGGAAATAATGAAATTAATAAAAGACATCCCACAAAATATTATTTTTTGTGGTCACTCCCATTTACCAACGACTGTTTATTTACCAAATAACAAAATCATTATTAATCCAGGCAGTGTCGGTTTGCCTGCTTATGAAGAAGTTGAACCGTTCTATTATAAGATTGAATCAGGCACACCGTTTGCGAATTATACAGTTGTAGAAAAAAGGAATGGTGAATGGATTATTGAACAGTTAAGCATTCCTTATGATACTACGGAGGTTATTAAACAAAGCGAAGGTCAAAATAGATCTGATTGGGCCAGAGCATTAAAATATGGGAGAGTTTAAGGTGATATTTTTTTAGTTTAAAAAAGTAAAAGGACTTGTTGATAAATCATAAAAACAAGTCCTTTTTTTATCATATTAAATACTGTCGTGAGCTTTGTCTTTCATTGTCATTACCTTTAGTAGATTCTTCTTCTGGATAAATAAAATAACTAAGGCTTGTACTGTCATTGCTAAGACAAGCAGAATGAAGTGTGAATTGTGGTACAAAATTTTTGAAAGAAAATAGAATATTGGTGCAGACGAAAGGTACGAAATATATTGGTTTTTAGCCACTAAATAAATAATAGTTGAAATACAAGTTGTCACCAAAAGTAGTTCGAGTAAATTTCCAATTGAAGCACTATCAATATAATACTGTAAATCGTTTACATAGGACATATTAAAAAGATCCCCCTATTTCGATAAAAATACTTAACTTAATTGTAACATATTAACAGATTTGGTGTATAGGTAATAATAGGGGATATTAGGGTGATGGAAGAGCTATTGAGCTATTTGAAGCGCCTATTGGATAAATAAAAATATTTAAACGTAATGTAAGAACTATAATTGCCTACACGCTATATTTTTTAACATGCATATATAAAAAGCAAGACTTTCTCTTATGGAAAGTCTTACAAAATACTTCTTAAATTTACACCTTTACAGGTATTGCTTTTGTGAGTTTAGGAGGTACTAAATCCTTAGGGATCAAGGCTTCATATGTTTCACCGTCGAGACGTTGTATCAGCTCTGCTTTTGCATTTTCGATTACGGTCGGATTTTCCAGCGCAGTGATCGCCGTGCAAGCAATTGCTTTACCTGCAAGAAGTGTCGCTTGATGTGCATATGCTGATTTACCTTGTGCAACAGCTTGCCATGTATGGAATGGCGTACCAAATGCCCAAGTTGCTGTCGAGCATTGTGCAGTTGGTACATTCCAGCTGACATCTGCAACATCGGTTGAGCCTCCCATGAAAAATGGTTCCTCTTGAAGCGGTAAAATAAAATCAATAATTGGGTTTTCACCCAATTTCCGCTCAACTTCTTTTCCCACCTGTAACGCAGCTACATGTTTTTCTTCTTCTGAAAGTGTATCGTAAATCTTCTGTGCAAAATGAATATCTTCCTCGGACAGTTTAACCCTTTCTAGATTCTGCATATGTTGATACATGACTTCTTCTAATGTTTTGTTTGGAATTAAGTTATGACAAGAGCCGACAATTTGCTCTTCTACAGTAGTCTCCGTCATTATTGCTGCGCCTTTGGCACAATTGAGGACACGCTTATATAAATCTTTTACTTGATTTGGCTTTGGCGCTCGAATAAGGTATGTTACTTCTGCTTCTGCTTGTACAACATTTGGTGCAATTCCACCTGTGTTAGTTACAGCATAATGAACTCTAGCTTCATCCGCAATATGTTCTCTTAAATAATTTACGCCAACATTCATTAATTCTACAGCATCTAGCGCACTTCTTCCGAGGTGTGGGGAAGCAGCTGCATGTGAACTACGACCTTTAAATTTAAAGGTAGCGTTAATAACTGCATTTGCTCTTGCATGTAATACCGTATTAATAGTTCCAGGGTGCCAAGAAAGTGCAATATCCACATCCATAAAATAACCGTCTCTTGCTAGGAATGTTTTTCCATATCCGCTTTCTTCTGCGGGACATCCAAAATATTTCACCGTTCCAGATAGGTTATTTTCTTTCAAGTAATCTTTCACAGCAATTGCGCCTGCCAAAGCACCGACACCTAATAAGTTATGTCCACAGCCATGTCCATTACCATTTGATATGATAGGGTCATATTCACTACTACCAGCCTGCTGACTTAACCCAGCTAACGCATCATACTCTCCAAGTATAGCAATCACAGGCTTCCCGCTACCAAATGCTCCGATGAACCCGGTATCCAGGTTTGCTATCCCTCTCTCCACGCGAAATCCTTCATTGGTTAGAGTATCACATAATAAATTTGCGGAGTTCATTTCTTCAAATCTTATCTCTGCAAACTCCCAAATTTTATCACTTACTCGTTTGTAAAGCTCACTCTTTTGATCAATTAAATTTGCAATTTTATCAGTAAGATTCATTTTTTTAGCTCCTTAATCTATTAATTCATTGGTAGGTGAATCGATGACAATAGTTTGTTTTTTCGGTCGAATCGTAAATAGTGACACAGCACACACAATTGTAAAACAAATGAGCATCGTAAACGCTGCATTATAGGCCCCACCGAAAGCCTCAACTAAAAATCCAATTAACATGGGTGTTAATACACCTGCAAACTGTGCTCCTGTATTAATAAAGCCATTCGCTGTCCCAACAATCCCTTCAGGAAGGATTTTCAATGGAACAGTTGTAATTAAAATAATATTAAAAGATAGCATAACTGTTACAACACTCTGGTAAATAATAAATAGTATAATATTCGGTGCAGTTGCCATTAATAAAAGAAAGACTCCTGCCACTAGTGCAAGTATGCCGGCAACGATCTTATCTTTCCCTTGTGACATTTTATCTAAAATATAACCACTACATAGCATGGCGAATATGCCTACAAAAGGAGGAATCGCAGAATAGAGTCCAACCGCAGTTAATTCTAAACCTTTAACCTTTGATAAATACATAGGCATCCAAGACATTAAACCCCAGTTTACTGCGTAAATACTAAAATAAGAAATAAATAATTGCCATATCATCGGTGTCCTTAAAACATCTTTTAATGGCGTTTTTGTTTGAGAAATTTGTTCATTTTGTACTGAATTGGTTTTTCGCTCTTTCACGAAGTAAACGAAACAGAGTGCAACGAGCACACCGATTGCACCTACAATGTAAAAAATTGGTCGCCAGCCCATTAGCTTCATCAAATATGTGCCTACAATAGGTGCAACAACCCCCATAAGTGAGCCTGATATTAACATAATCGACATAGCTTTACTGCGTTCGTTCTTAGGAAACCAATTGGCAATTCCTTTTGATGCAGCGGGGAAATAACTTCCTTCACCAACCCCGAAAAGAAATCGAATGATAATTAAAGAAATAAATGACCATGCTACTCCAGTTAATACTGTAAAAATCGACCACACTAAAATGGTAATGATAAGTACTTTTCTATAACCAAAGCGATCCGCCAGCCAGCCTCCAGGAATTTGCATTAATGCATACCCAGCAAAAAAGCTACTTAACACTATTCCTGTTAATGAATCAGTGAGGTTCAGCTCTTTTGAAATATCAAGAATAGCAAAATTTATGATAAAACGATCGAAGTTCCCTAGTGACCAACCTAAAAACAACATTGTAATAATGACATACTTCATATTATTTGATCTTGTTGCTTTCACCATTTTTCCGCCTCCTGTTCTATCTAAGATTGTTTATATCGAAAAGTATAAAAAATTTAGACTTTTCTAACAATGTGTATTTTTTTATAATAAAGCTATTAAATATAGATACTTACACATTAAAATGAGGAGAAACATAATGATAGACAAGGAAAGATTAAAACAGTTTTTCGTAGAAACATGTACCCTTTCGCATTTTCAGTTATGGGAGAACATAGATAGCAATCATTTCTCTCTTGTAATTTCTCAAGGGTTTGAAGCACATTTGCCATCTCCTTCTGCCTATACAAAAGTGGAAAAGGAGAGACGAACTTCTGGTTATACCGATTATTATTACCTTCAGGAAAAGTGTATATTTGTGATTCGATTAAAGGTAGATTGTTCCCTTTCATTTGCAGAAGAACACGCTTTAGATACACTTCTACATTCATATAATTTGGAATTAATGTTAAAAAAAGAGCGATTTATTAGAAAAAAAATGATGGAGAGTATACGGGAAATTTCTATTTTAAATGATATAAATACATTATTGACGAAAATATTAGAGAATGCTTTGTCGGTTATTCCCACAGCAGATTTAGGCGTGCTTTGGATGTACGAGGAAGAAGAAAGTGCACTGATACCAAAAGCATGGGCAGGGGGACCAGGTGAAGAGATTAAGAATATGAGAATGAAAATGGGGGAGGGAATTATAGGGGAGACTTTTAAAGAAAATCAATCCATGATATTGACTTCTTATACGGATGTCCTTAAAGCATCTTCCACTATAACAGAGGATAATCTACGTCATTTGTTGAACGCTTATAAGTTTGAAGATTTACAATCAGTCATCTCTGTTCCAATTTCTGTGGAGGAACAAATATTATGTGTTCTAATTATTTATCAAAATGGGGAAAAACCACTATTAACAAGAGAAGATAAACAACTTTTAGAAAGCTTTTCTGACCAAGTATCTATTGCACTTATGAATTCAAAGCTTTTTCAAAATTTAAAGCTACAAAATGAATTACTACTTCAACGTGATCAAATTCATCATACCTTTATGAAGCTTTCTCTTCAAAACACAGGCATGCAAGTAATTGCAAATGAAATACGGTATATGATAAAACATCGACTTGTTATTGTAGATTTAACGGATGATTCAATCTTCGCAAGCCCAAGGCAATGGATCACTTATGCCGATTTAATGCGCGTAATTAAAATAGAGAACTCACCTACGTTTTACACTTTTGAAATAGATGGAGAAATGATTGAAGGCTATGTACAACCTATCGTAGGAGTTGGCCAAATACTTGGCGTACTGCTGATTGGGGCAAATGAAAGCGAGCTTTTGCCCATAGACAAATTAATTATTGAACAAGCAAGCTCTATTATAGCGTTAGAAATGATACGCAAACAAACAATTGTGGATTCTTTTTATAAGAAAATTCATGATCTTTTTCATGATTTTCTAATATGTAGAGATCAAGTATTGCTAACGAAGAAAGCAGAAGAACTCGGCATCCATGTGCATTCTTATAATGCTGTAATATTAATCCAATTATCAAATGGCTCTGACATTCAGGTGATGGACATGCAGGTACATTTATTTATTGGAGAAATCAAAAAGCATTTTCAACAACATGTGCCCATCGTTTTTGGCCTTGGTAACAAAATAACAGTTTTATGTCAATTTAAGCGACAGGGAAATGAGATACTGAATCTTGTACAGCAATTGCAGACCAACTGGCAGATAACAAAAAATAATTTAATTAAAATCGGCATTGGTTCAATGTATCAAGGGCTTGAAAATATTTCAAAGAGCTACAATGAAGCGGATAAAGCTTTATCGTTTTTAGTAACGCGACAACGTTGGGGAATTGTACACTATCAAGAGATTGGTGTAAATCGGCTGTTTATACATCAAACACAAGATGAGCTATTAAGTTTTATTAATGAAATATTTCAGCCATTAAAAAATACTAAAAATCAACTATTGGAAGAAACTTTATTAATATATTTAGAACAAAATGGTACGGTCAGCGAGACTGCAAAACAATTACACATTCATGTTAATACATTGTACCAACGGCTAAAGAAAATTGAAGAAAAACTTAATATTTCTTTTAATAATCCAGAAGATGTTTTAAAGTTGCAACTTGCTAGATATTTAAGGGGAATGGTCTATTAATAAGTCGATTGAATAAAGATATAGATTACGAAAAAGGGCTCATTACCAAAAGTTAAGTTGTGGATGATATTTGTTAAGTTATGGTATGAGCTAAAAAAGAGACTTCCTCTGAAAAATAGGAAAGTCTCTTGCGATTTAATTATAGTTCTTCTTGGAAATATATTTTGTAGAACTTTCGATTTGTAGATTCATCGTAGCCTACTTCAATTAGTTCATCCACTTGCTCGATATCCTGTACATTCACCTGAATTTCAATATTGGAATCGAGTTTAATTTTACGTTTATATTTTTTTTCAGCCTTTTCAAGCGCACTCTCAGAAATTATGGTTTCATAAGGTTTTACCGAATTTATAATAATGTCTTTTTGTGTTGGCTCTGCATTTCCAAATACCGTTTCAATATAATTATTCACTTGAAATTCATCTTCATTTCTAAAGTAATCAAGCGTTTTATTTAAAAGCCCCAGTTTCTCAGTATTGCTAAAGCTCTCTTCTTTTAAAATATATTTTTTGCATTCTGTTAATGCTAAATTCGTTTTGTAATAATGTTCATCGGCTGCTTTTATCTTTAAAAATCGTTCTTGCCAGTAAACAATATCTTCTTTCCTTTTCGTTTTCATAAATACAGCAGGTGCCTTATCCGTTCCCATATCAACGATAATGGCCATGTTATTAATTTTCTTCACATTAATTCCATCGATGCCGTTGACAACCATTTTGTTGTGGTCGTTCTTTACATCTAAAAACATTTCTTTTTCATCAATTTTAACAATGGCAATTATTTTTTTTACTTCTGTAGCTAGAAAACAATTGTCAAATAATCCAATAAACAATTCGCCACTTTTAATATTTGGGTGTTGAGAAACACTGTGTAAGTGTTTAGCAATGTTGATTGATTGTTCAAGGAAACTAGTCTCTTGATCAAAAATTGCCCTTACATATGTGTACACCTCATTTAATCCAATATCTGTTTCGTGAAAAAATTCGAATTGCTGCTCCAAATCGATTTTGCTAAACGCAAGCTGTGTAAAAGCTGCCTCCAGCATGACCTCTGGCTGTGAAAATGGCTCCTCACCTAACATGAGTGTATCGTCAATAAAATGTAAAATATATTGTGCTAACTTACTTTCACTTACTTCTAGCATGTTTTCCACCTTCTAAAATTTCATTGTAGATAATATACCATATCATAACCCTCGCCACATTTTCATGTATTTAATTTTTACGAATAATAAAATAAAAAAGAACAGTGAATACATGCATTTAAGAGATTCTTTGGGTCGCTTGCAATAGGAGAGACAATTATATAGGAATTTCAATTAATTGGTGGATTCCTTTGAAATTGTAGGGTCATTACCGTAAATTGACATTGTCGATAGCTAAAGTATACTGGAATTAAACGGAATGTGCATGGAGAAGTCAACGAAGAGAAGAGGTCTTGATATGCTTTATAATGTTAAACCAATAGCTGTAGTGAGCAATAGTCGAAAAATGATTGAAGATGACAATTGGGGTGGCGCCATTTCTACTATTGAATTGACAAACGATTTGCATGAATCATCTTTGAAGGGGATCGATGATTTTTCTCATTTAGAAATAATTTTTTATTTTGACAAAGTTGCAGATGAAAAAATCCAACATGAAGCGAGACATCCAAGAAATAATACGGACTATCCGGAAGTCGGTATTTTTGCACAGAGAGGTAAAAATAGACCTAATAAACTAGGTGTAACGGTTGTAGAATTACTAGAATTACAGGATAGAACATTAATCGTTAAAGGTTTAGATGCTATTGACGGAACACCAATCATTGATATAAAACCTGTAATGAAAGAGTTTTTACCAAACGGGGAAATAAAACAGCCACGTTGGGCAACTGATTTAATGAAGAATTATTGGACCTAGTATTATTTTTTAATTTTAATTGTTAAGGAGTAATCATAATGTTTTTAAATCTACATATTGAAACCGAAAGACTAGTAATTCGTCCATATGCTTTAACTGATCTAGATGAGTTATATGCAGTCGTGTCTGAGCCTGGTTTTTATCAATTTATTCCAGAGGACGTGCCAAGCCGTGATGATGTTCAACGAATAATAGAGTGGTCCATTCAATGTAACCAAAAAAACACGCCTACTAGAATACATAAGCTTAATCTAGCTATTGTAGAGAAACAGAATCAAAAACTAATTGGCTATTGCGGGCTTGGACCCGATGATGTAAAGGAAACAGAAATCGAAATTTACTACGGTATTTCGGAAGCTTATAGAGGGCAAGGAATAACATCTGAAGCAACAAAAGCTTTGATGGATTATGCATTTTATAAGATTGGTTTACCTAAAATTATTGCTGTTGTGCATCCTGAAAACGGTGCATCTTTACGAATTTTAGATAAACTAGGGATGAACTATGAATATATGTATAACAACCTTAATTCGGAACTGAAGGATTTTGAAGGATTGCTTCATTATTCTATAGATGCTAAAGCATATCAATGAAGTAAATAAATATGGGAATATGTAAAGCTTAAATTCTTCCTCGAGGAAAAGTCTCAGATGAGATCCTGGAGGCGGGTAAGCGGGTTATGGGAAGGCATTACGTACTATGATAATGCCTTCGTGACCAACAATCCTTTTGTTGCCGCTGCCGCTTCGCTTTCGCGCAGATAAACCCATTTGCCGTCGCCGTGCTTTCGCACAAACGACGCACTATGGAAGGCACTCAATCGGAACGGAAATCAACCCTTTGTTTTTTGAAGAATGTTCACGTTAAATTCATTAAGAAAATAGATTTTCAATAACAAGGGACCTCTACTTAATGAGTAGAAGCCTTTTTTGTTATCGAACAAAATTCTTATTGTGCCTTTATGCATTTAAAAACTGAATAGTCCTATTCTTCTGTTTTAAGACCATCTTAAGATAACGATTAAATAGCTATAAGGTTATTTCGTTATCCTTTCTTTAAATGAATGGAAAGGGGAAACATGATGGGATTGAAACGGGTTTCGTTCGTTGATAGTCTTCGTGGATTTAGTTTGCTTGGGATTTTACTTGCTAATTTAGTAACTTTTCAATATGGCATGCATGGAGCTTTAAAAAATTTATCCTCACAAAGTGCAGGGGATTTTGTGAGGGTGTTTATCGGCGGATCTTTTATGCCTATTTTTACGCTGTTATTTGGATTTTCTTTTATTAAGCTAATTGAATCTGTACGCGAAAAAGGGATGAAAAGTCGATGGATTATCCTTCGACGGAGCATGGGGCTCATTCTATTAGGCTGGCTGCATACTACATTTTTATGGGAAGGTGACATACTCTTATATTACGGTTGTATGATTTTGTTTTTGTTACCATTCATTAATCGAAGAGCAAAAACAATTATCATATGGGCTAGTATTTTCTTTGTATTTTCAGTTGCAATTATGATGAATATTAACTTAGATTTCTCAGCAAATCAGCAGGATATAAATGCGTATATTGAAAAAGCAGATACCATTTATGCACATGGTAGTTATTTAGATGTCGTTAATTTTCGTCTAAATAGGCTGATGCCTGAACAGGAAACATCTATCCTATTATTTGTAGCGCCATTATTCTATGCACCGTTGTTTTTACTTGGTATGGCGCTTGCGAAAATGCGAGCATTTGTAAATATAGAGCGGGAACAAAACTGGTATAAGTTAGGTATGATACTTGTACCTATTGGGATACTATGTAAATATTTGAGTTTAAAAGAAGGAGATTTGTCGACTATGCTTCAGATGAGTGGAGCACAAGTTTTAGCATTAGGCTATGTAAGTGTAACCGCCTTACTCTATAAGAAATGGCGTGCGTCGTCTATTATTCATGCCTTTGAATGTGTTGGTAAGCTGTCTCTAACTAATTATTTAATACAATCTATAATTTGTACAACTGTATTTTTTGGCTATGGTTTTGGGATGTTCGGAAAATTAGGCATCTTGAATGGGATGTTATTTGGATTAGGCATTTATTGTGTGCAGTGTATTGGCAGTGTTGTATATCTAAAAAAATTCAAGCGTGGCCCATTTGAGCAGGCTTTACGGATGTGGACGAACTGGTCCATTGATGGTCGATTAAAACGAAAAGAACAGAGTATTAATAGAGTGATTGAATAACTTTACAACAAAGGGGATGAGAGAAATCCCCTTTGTTTTTATTAAAATAATGCCTTATCGGTAAAGTAGATTAATAGCATGGGAACGGTTTTTAGCCGTTAGCTTTTTAATTTCAGATTTTACATATTGATTGATCGTTAATTCACTTAAATACATAATATTAGCAATTTCCTTCGTACTGTCTCCGTTATCAACCTGCATCATAACCTCTAACTCCCGTTTTACTAAGAGAAATTCTTTGCTTTTCCCTTTAGAATTAGACAATTTGGAGGCTACTAGAGAAGGATTAGCTGCAACTGCACAACCTTCTCCGATAGTAGACTATATTTCTGTTGAAATTGAAAACAAAATGATTCAAGGACCGGATGATAATGATTCACTACGTATTAGACTTTATAAGTCAAAGGAAAAAGTAGGGTAGTTACCAGCGCTTTTATAGATTCATGGAGGAGGATATGTACTAGGTGCTTAAGAGGGTGATGATTTACTATGCAAACGTTTTGTGAATGAAGCAAATTGTATTGTAGTGTCGGTTGACTATCGACTTGCACCTGAATATCCTTATCCTACACCACTTGAAGATTGTTACACGGTATTAAAATGGGTAGCTGATAATGCGAAAGATTTAGGTATTGATAATACACGTATTGGTGTAGCTGGGGCAAGTGCGGGAGATGGGTTAACAGCAGCATTAGCATTACTTGCTCGTGATAGAAATTATCCTAACCTTAGTTTTCAAATGCCACTCTCTATCCGATGATAGATGATCGTAATAATACACCTTCTGCATTGGAGATTACAGGACATATGGTTTGGAATCATGATTTAAATCAAAAGGGCTGGGAAATGTATTTAAATTGGGATAATGGTGGTAATGATGTATCACAATATGCTGCAGCTGCAAGTGCGGAAGATTTATCAGGTTTACCATTTACTTATACTTGTGTTGGTCAATTAGATTCATTCCGTGATGAAACATTACAATATGTAACGAGGCTATGTTGAATTCCATTTGTGTCATGGTTGTTATCATGCCTTTAAAAGCTTCGTCCCAACGATATCTGCAAGTAAAATCCTAGGGTACTGATCGGTTTCATTGAAGTGATACGAAAATAAAAGGAATCTGCGGTATGCAGATTCCTTTTTTTACAGTCATTGTTGATTATTGTGCAATAGATTTTGCATTATCGATAATTTCTTGTGGGATATCGATTGTTTTTAGGTGATTGAAATCAGTGTATGTCACAACTGATTTTGTTTTCATTGATAGTTCTTGATCTTCAACTTTCATTTTTAAGTCGAAATTCATATCCAGTTTATTTGTATCGAAAGTCTTTTTATCGATTTCTAGAATGTAGTGTATTTTATCGATTGTTAAGTTATCAAGCGGATTTTTTTCAAGACCCATGTCTTTCATTGATTTGTTAATTTCAGAATCGATAAGTTCTTTAAATTTATCGCCCTTAGCGTCTAAAGTTAAGATATATGCATTATCTGTTTGTTCGAATTTGAAATCTTCGATAAAGTTTTTAAGCTGCTCTAATTGTGCCTTAGCGTCTGCAGATGATGCAGTTTGTTTCAACACTGAATCCAATTGTTCGTCCGGTAATTTTAACCAACTATTAGTTGACTCATCTTTCATGAAAAAGCCTTGGTCTTTCTTCATGTACATTTCCATCGGCATTTCCGTACTTTTTTGCTCTGCACTAGCCATATCTGGCATTGTCATTGAACCTGATAAGTGCATAGCCATTGGATCGACAACTACATCCATATCCATTTTTGATTTGATGGAAAACTCCATAGATTGTTCGCCTGATCCAACTTTGGAATCTTGAGTCATCTCCATTTTCGCAGTTGCACTTTTAATGTCTGATTGGCGGTCTACCGCTTTTTCATACACTTGCTCTAAAGTGAGTTTGCTTGTATTAGTTGTGTCTTTCTTAGGGCTAGCGCTACTGTTACAAGCTGCTAGCGTTAGTGCTAGTGCTCCAACACTTAAAACTTTAAAAAATTTGTTCATTACTTTCATCTCCTATTCATTGGTAAAAACATCACCTATTAGTATACATTACTATAATAGTAAAAGTTTCGTTATTTAAAAAACAGTACTAATTCAAAATAAAAATAATAGTAAATGCCCAAATGCATGTCTTTATTAATAAGTCTTCTTTCTCATGAAAAGTTGCAAGAAAATTGGTTCGTGAATATTAATCAATAATCAATAAAACCATTGCTAGTTATTGTGAAATATTGCAATGGTATGGATTATCACCAGAACGTAGGGTTGATTTCCCCTCAGGCCGGGATCAGAGGTGTTTGATGAGCCGCTTAGGGCCGCCAATGTTTTTAGCGCGGAAAGCGAAGCGACAGCGGCAAAGGTGTTTTAACTGCGCGAAAGCGAAGCGGCAGCAGCAAAGGGGTTTTAACTGCGCGAAAGCGAAGCGACAGCGGTAAAGGGGTTTTAACTGCGCGAAAGCGAAGCGGCAGCAGCAAAGGGGTTTTAACTGCGCGAAAGCGAAGCGGCAGCGGCAAAGGGGTTTTAACTGCGCGAAAGCGAAGCGACAGCGGCAACAACAGATCTTGGTCACGAAGGCTTTATCACGGGACGTGGCATTTTTATCGATGCAGGCCTAAGCACCAAGCCTAATATGGGCGCAATTTAGCCGAGGCATCATTAATAAGGTTAGTGATTGCTATGTTTGCACACCAGGGAGAGTGGGGGTAGTTGTTCTGTTTTGAGTTCGAGAGTGGAAGAATATATTTACAAAAAGAAAAAGCCGAGAAAATGATATCATTTTCTCGGCTTTTTTTATCAATTATAGCCCCAGATCATTGTGAATAATGTACCAATGATTGTGACAACACCTACGAATACAGAATATAAAATCGTTGTATATAACGTTTTCTTATCTTCAGATTCACCGATGTGCATGAATAATAATAATTGTACAGTCGCTTGTGCAAGAGCAGTCACTAGTAAAACAGCAAATGCCATGTTAAGAGACATATCAAATTTAACAACAGCTAAAGCTACAACTGTTAGTAATAGTGAGAAGCCGAAGCCCATCACGTGTTGTTTTGGGAATAAATCCTTCATCAGCTAATCAGTCCTTTCAAGTAGACGAAGCTGAAGATGAAAATCCAAACAACGTCTAGGAAGTGCCAGTACAGTGAGAAGATGAACGCTTTGTTAGCCGTTTGTGGGTTTAAACCACGACTAGCTACTTGGATTAAAATTGCAACGCCCCAGAAGAAACCGAATGTTACGTGGGCACCGTGCGTACCAAGTAAAGTCATTAATGCAGATAAGAATGCACTTGTTTGAATTGTTGCACCTTCATCAACATATGTTACAAACTCATCGATCTCAATGCCTAAGAAGCCAAGACCTAAAATAAGTGTGATGATGAAAAATGCCATCATCGCTTTTTTGTTGCCAATACGCATTGCATGAACACCAAGACCAATTGTGAAACTACTTGTTAATAATAAGAATGTTTCCCATAATACTGGTGTTAGTTCAAAAATTTCAGCGCCATTCGGGCCACTACCTGTACGTGTATGAAGTGTGAAATACACTGTAAATAGTGTGGCGAATAATACGATTTCGGCGCCAAGGAAAATCCAGAAACCGAAAATTTTCAGACGGTTTTCCTCTGTACTATATTCTAATGGAAGTGAAGAATCGATTTTCATATTATTTATCACCTCTCAAACTTTTCTCAGTTGCCATAACTTCTTCAACTGAAATGTAACGACCATGATCTTTTTCAAATGAACGATGAATCATAAAGCCAAACACACAAAGCATACTAACGATGGCTGGAATCCATAGATTAAATACAGCGAAGAATGCTGCAAGGAAGAAGAATCCACTCATCCAGAATGGTGCGCCAGTGTTGTTAGGCATGTGAATTTTTTCAATTTTACCTGCTGTAATATCGCGACCTTCTTTTTTCGCGAACCAGAATTCATCTAAACGTGAAACAGTTGGAACTACTGCAAAGTTATATTCTGGTACTGGAGAATGAGTAGCCCATTCTAGTGAACGACCATCCCAAACATCTGCTTTTTCATTACGTGGCATATGTTTCCAGCTGTAGTAAATGTTATATACGATTAACGCAAAGCCGACAGCAAGACCAAGTGCACCGATGAACGATACCATGCTCAATGGACCATAGCCAGTTGACTCAGAGTAAGTGTACATACGACGAGCGTAACCATCTAAACCTAAAATGAATAGAGGGAAGAAAGCTACGTTGAAGCTAATTGCGATAAACCAGAAAGCAGTTTTACCTAGTTTTTCATTTAATCGGAAACCGAACATTTTTGGCCACCAGTAGTGGTAACCTGCAAGTACACCGAATACTGTACCTGGGATTAATACATAGTGGAAGTGGGCAACTAAGAACATCGTATTATGATATTGATAGTCAGCACTTGCCATTGCTAGCATTACCCCTGTAACCCCACCAATTGTGAAGATAGGAATAAAGCCAAGAGCATAAAGCATTGGAGTTGTAAATTGAATTTTACCGTTTTTCATCGTGAGCAACCAGTTAAATATTTTAACCCCTGTCGGAACAGCGATTGCCATTGTTGTAATAGAGAATACGCTGTTAACCATTACACCGTGACCCATAGTATAGAAGTGGTGGGCCCATACGATGAATGATAGTAACGAAATTACAACCATACTCGCAACCATTGATCTATAGCCGTATAAGTTTTTACGTGCAAATGTCGCAATGATTTCAGAGAAAATACCGAAAGCAGGTAAGATAACGATATAAACCTCAGGATGTCCCCAAACCCAGAATAGGTTGGCCCAAAGCATATCCATACCGCCATTTTGCATTGCAAAGAATTGTGTACCGAATTGACGGTCTAACATCATTAATGCAAGTGCTACAGTTAATACTGGGAATGCAAATACGATAATAACGTTAGTAATTAAAATTGACCAAGTGAACATTGGCATTTTCATTAATGTCATACCAGGTGCACGCATTTTAATGATTGTTGCGATGAAGTTAACACCAGTCATTAACGTACCAATACCTGATAATTGTAAAGCTAAAGAATAGTAGTTGTTCCCAACAGTTGGACTAAATTCTGTCCCAGATAGTGGGAAGTAAGCAGTCCAACCAGCATCAGGTGAACCACCAATGATAAATGATAGGTTTAATAAACCACAACCAGCTGCAAATAACCAGAAGCTGACTGCATTTAGACGTGGGAATGCAACGTCACGTGCACCAATTTGTAGTGGGATAACAACGTTCATTAAACCAATTACGAATGGCATGGCCATGAATAAAATCATGATTAAACCATGTGTTGTGAAAATCTCATTATAGTGTTGTGCATCAAGAAGTCCATTATCAGGAACTGCCGTTTGTGCACGCATTAATAGTGCATCGATACCACCGCGGAATAACATTAAAAGCGCTACAGCGATATACATAATACCGATTTTTTTATGGTCAACAGTTGATAGCCAGTTTTTATAGAAGTAGCCCCACTTTTTGAAATACGTAAGGCCCGCAAAGATAACCACTGCTCCAACTACGATACTAATAGCTGCCGCTAAAATCATCGGTTCTTTCATTGGATGGAAAACTTCTTCCATACTCATTGGACGCGCTCCTTTCAGATTTAAAAATTAATGTGAATGTGTTGCTTCAGAATTTTCTTGTGAATCAGAATGTTCCCCATGGTTCATCTCACTATGATCCATGTTTCCCATTTTCATGTGTTCACTGTGTTCCATTGGAGCTGGACTAAATTCTAAGTGTGTAGATGAATAGCTTGAACGACCAACGTGTTCTGCTTTTAATAATTCATCAAATTTTTCTTTTGTTAATGGTTTTTCTTTTGTTTTTACATCAGAAGCCCATTTGTCGAAGTCTTTTTGTGTCATAGTTTGAGCTTCGAATTCCATTTCAGCAAATCCACGACCGTTAAAGTTAGAGTTACGGCCCATGAATGAACCAACCTCATCAGCGGCAAGGTGAATAGTTGTTAACATGTCACTCATCGCATATTTTTGACCAGCTAATTGAGGGATCCAGAAACTTGTGATTGGTCCGAATGAGTAAAGTTTAAACTCAATTGGACGGTCAGTTGGAATATTTACATAGTTTACAGTTTCAATACCTTGCTCTGGATAGCTAAAATGCCATTTCCAGTTAGAAGATGATGCGTAAATAACAAGTGGCTCTTTATTGTCATAACCATCTGGCTGAGACTCTACTGTACTTGTTGTTCTTACAGTAACAATTGCTAAGAATGCCACTATAATAATAGGGATAACTGTCCATGTAATTTCAAGTAGATGACTACCCTCTTCGTGAGGAGGCTCATAATCGGCAGATGCTTTTGAAGCACGGTATTTTGTTAGCATAAATGCTAAAAGCACGTACACGACTAGTAATATAAAGGCCATTGTTATAATGGATAAAATAATTGTGTCTGATAATGTTTTGGCATTTGGCCCTTTTGGATCAAAGATTGTTAGGGGTTCGCAGCCAGAAAGAACTGCAAGCGCACCAAATGCAACAAACATTAAGCTTAACTTTTTCTTCATGTTTGACTCCTTTCTATAAAACGGCTATTCATAAATTTTTTTTGTGTATAGATTCGAATTTATAAATAGTGGGTAATAAGGTCACCTCTTTTAGTTTTTGTACCAATCAAATAATAAGAAATACTTACAATGGCATGGTTCATTATGAAACATTGAATCTAGTATTTGATTGGTCTAGTGCAAGCGTTCGCAAAATCATTAATCTGTGTAATCGATTTTTAGACAATGTGTCATAATCGATCGACACAAAAAGTCATTGTTTGCACATTGGATTATACGCTCCGTTTCAAAGAAAAAAAATTATTTTTTTATATTTTTAATAATAAACTAGGGATGAATATGAACATTTTTTGAACAAAAATCGTTATTTCAATATTAGTATTTTTGTGTTTAATTAAATAAACACTGTTGAAACGTTGAAAACACTGAGTTTCTCATGTTTAACTATGTAAATAGTTTTTTTTGTGAAAATATCATTTCACATTTTAGACTTCATTTTGTAATAAAATCACCGCTATATTAAGGTTTCGAATGCTTTTTTGTTGCGTTTTTTAAAAAGGGGAGTACATGGAAAGTGAAATAATGGATATATAAGGATAAACTATCAATGTAAGGTATGATTGGAAAAGGATATTTCGGAAACAGCTTTTAATTATGTTAATATAATTATGCACTTCCGTATTTTGTATTGAAGATATTTTATTCGAAAAGTAAAAATAGCAAACTAAGGATATCCTTGGTTTGCTAAATTTGGTTATAAAGGCGAAGATAAATGTTCTAAGCAGAGAGAAGGTGAAGTTTTACTTTTTTTAGCTCAATTAAAAGCGGAATTAATTAGTTTTAAGCTCCAAGCTTTAGCCATTTTGCTACTTGTCCATAGATAGTATTTTGAAGTTTTGGGGCTAGGTTATTCATCTTTAAGGCGAAGTACAATGTTTTCATTAAATTTAATGTGCACGTGCGTCCACTAAAAAAGGCTTCGTTATAGCCTTGCGTCACTAAGTGCATTTCAAACTTATCAAATACCTGCTCGATAAATTCTATTAATGCTTCCTCGGAGTAGTCACGAGCTAGTAACGCTTCAATTATATTAATTAAGCGTTCCTCCTCATCGTTAACATAGACAGTATCTTTCCAAGTAACAAGTTTCAATGCATGTAAAATTAAAGGCGCATGCTGTAAATCAAATTTAGGGTGTTTAATCGTCACTGCTGCTAAATCTGCACCATGTGCAATGCTATGCGCCCAGCCTTTATCATGAACATGACCTCGCGTATCTTTTTCCAATAATAAATAACGGCCAATCTTTTGAAAGAAAACCTGTAGACATTCATCATTTAAAACTAGTAGTTCGGCATCTTTTGCAAGAATACTTGCTGCAAGTAAAGCGGAAAACGAACGTGTAAAGACACTATCTGTCGATTCTTCACCTATGTTTAAATATAAAAAATCGTCGCCTATTACAGTATCAAATAAATATCCTAGCTGCTCGGGGCTCAGTAGATTATCGCTAAGTAGATCAATAAAAGTACGGTAAATTAATTTGTCTCGTAATTCGGCATCTGGTGAGCCAATGTGCGTTAACATTTCTTGTAACAACCAATCGCCATTGTGCAACATGAATTCTTGTCGCGCTGGAAGTGTCATTGTTGAAAATGATTGTAATGTATTTTTGATATCCATATGTAATTCCTCCGAAGTTAAGTTTATTCTCTATATGAGAACTTTTTTAAAGTATTCCTTGATGATTATTTGTCCTCTAACATATGCGTAGACAGAATAAAAATGCTTATATGGAACTAGGTTTTGTTTTATTATAACGCTACACAGATAATTTGTTGATTGGTGAAGTTTTCAACGAGTGTATTCACAATAAGAATTCCAGAATCAAGAGAAAGTTGATATGATAGACAAGCAACAAAAAGGGGTAGACTAAACGAGTGTACTATTAAATACATACTTATTTATAAATGTCTTATATTGATGGAAAACAAAATGGTCGGGTGAATCTTTGTGAATTTAATATGAGGATTGTTTCTTTTTCGAATTACTCACTTTACTGTAGTCATGCATCGACGCCGCTTTCGCACAGAAAAGATTTGTTGCTGTCGCTTCGCTTTCGCACGGAAAAGATTTGTTGCTGTCGCTTCGCTTTCGCACAGAAAAGATTTGTTGCCCCAAGCGGCTCATCGGACGCCCCTAAGGAAAGCGATCAAGTCGGAACGGAAATCAAATCAATCGCCTCGGTTTGCCGGCGAAGAATCATATTTAAAATGATACCTTAATTTCATTGACACAATAGTTTTCAATAAAAAAAGACATACCTATTAAAGTATGTCTCATCCTAGTTATGATATAACGGCTGACTTGATACCGAGCGGCCATTCAGTAAAGGTATTTTGATTAGTTTTTAATTCTACGAGAATATTTGCGTTTTTAATGGCATCGATTAGCCATTCACTATAATGAAGATTCGGTTGAGAATGCATTAAGATTCGTTGCATATCTTTTTTGTCGATACTTAGAAGTTTATAGTTGCATTCAATGTGTACACTTTGGGGAATAATAAAAAGTGACTCATGCTGGTGTCCAAGTGAAATTGAGCCAGGAATGTTTCCTTGGATACTTATAATATGTGTAATCGCTTCTTGTGTGTATAAATCAATCTTAGTCCTTGTGAGTATTTCAAATTCAATCGGATAATCCTTCTGATAGGGACCGTCCGCTGTAGAAAACGAAACAACTTTAATTGATAGTGCCTCAAACATAGGAGAGATGCTACTACCAAATTCACTAACTGTATCTATTAATTGCATGTATTCCACTCCTTGTGAAGAACTTTAAATTACAAAGAAGGCTGGATGCCTGTAAACAGAAATAAAGAAAAGATAATATTAATTATAATACAATTTATTACAAAATATGAAAATTTTTTGTTAAAAATAAGTAGTGGATAAATTTATAAATATATAAATGATGCAAAAGTAGCTTACTGGTAAAGCGGTCAGTCGAATACGGGAATCAACCCATGTTATGATGATAATTCAATAAGAACTAAAACTAATAAGTAAAATAGAGGTAAAGAGGTGAGAAAAATGACAAAGCGAAAACGGCATGTTATCAAACATGACAATATTGTTGTTTTTCCTGGTGCTGTTCAGACATTAATACGTGAAGGGCATATGTATGCGGAAAATTATCAATATGAAGAGGCTGTGGCAAGCTTTGAAAAAGCATTTTTATATGAAGCTGGAGACGAAAATGCATTAAGTACCTACGCGTATGCTTTATATGAATTAAAAGAATACGATAAAGTTAAAAATGTTTGTGAGCAATTGTTTGCTATAGGGACGACATTGTATGTGGAAGTAATGGAACTGTATGTTACAGTTTGTATGCAGCTAAAGGAATACCATCAAGTAGAGTCGTTAATTACGACATTAATTGAAGAAAACGTACTTCCCGAAGATCAGCTTGAGAAATTTGAACGCTTAAGAAGCTTGAATCAAGAGGTTGCTAGGAATCTTCAAAAAAAAGAGGATGCAAAACGATTGTTAGAAGAGCAAGAATATGAACTTTCGAAATTTAGTGCTTTAACCCCAAACGAACAATCTATTCGATTACATCGCTTAATGGATACGAATGTACGACAATTAAAAACAGCACTGAAAGAAATTATAGAATGTCCAACAATCCATCCATTTGTTCGGAGCCTTGCATTAATTTTATTAGTGGAACAAGAAGTGTCAATTGACATTTCAGTTTCAAAATTTGATCAAACTATAACTGTTAATCCTAATAATTTAGTACTACCAAATCAGTTGCCTCAGTATAGGGAAGTAAAAAAAATAATTGAAAATAAATTAGAGCAAGACCCATCGACGTTGGAAATGGTACAATACTTAATGGCGAAGCATGCCATTGTAACGTATCCGTTTGAATGGCACCCATTCGAAGCTGATGATATTGCTTATAGTTATATTGACTTTGTACAGTCTATGTTAGGAAAAGTACAGGAAATGGACTATGAAATCATCGATTTTTTACAAATGTTAGAAAAATTAACAGAACTCCATGAAGTATGAAATAAGTTGAAACTATACGCATCTATGTTATACTAAAATGGTTGTCAAAATCGTAGTTACGAATGAATTGTCTAACATTAAACTTGATCATTTATTTGGAGGTATTTATACATGTCAGCAAAATGGGAAAAACAAGAAGGTAATATCGGTACTTTAACAATCGAAGTACCAGCTGCAGAAATAGACGCAGCAATGGACCAAGCGTTCAAAAAAGTTGTAAAACAAATTAACGTACCAGGTTTCCGTAAAGGGAAAATGCCTCGTAAAATGTTTGAACAACGTTTTGGTATCGAATCTTTATACCAAGATGCATTAGAAATCATCGTTCCTGAATCTTATTCAAAAGCGATCGATGAAGCTGGAATTATGCCAGTTGATTACCCAGAAATTTCTGGTACAGAAAACTTCGTACACGGTAAAGATTTCACATTTACTGCTCAAGTAACTGTAAAACCAGAACCAAAACTTGGTGAGTACAAAGGTTTAGAAGTTGCGAAACTTCCAGTTGAAGTTACTGACGAAGAAGTAGAAGCACAAATTCAAGACCAATTAGCTCGTAAAGCAGAGCTTGAAATTAAAGAAGATGAAGCAATCGTAGAAGGCGATACAGCTACAATTGACTTTGAAGGTTTCGTAGGTGAAGAAGCATTTGAAGGTGGTAAAGGTGAAGACTATCCACTAGAAATCGGTTCAGGCTCATTCATCCCAGGCTTTGAAGAGCAACTTGTAGGTACGAAAGCTGGCGAATCAAAAGACGTAGTTGTAACTTTCCCAGAAGAATACCATGCAGCTGAATTAGCTGGTAAAGAAGCTACTTTCAAAGTAACTGTAAAAGAAGTTAAAACGAAAGTTCTTCCTGAATTAAACGACGAGTTCGCTAAAGAATTAGACCCAGAAGTTGAAGGCGTTGAAGCTTTACGTACTAAAATCAAAGAGCAAACTGCTGAACAAAAACAAGCTGAATCTGATGCAGCACTTCGTGATCAATTAGTTGAAAAAGCTGCTGAAAATGCAGAGTTCGAAGTACCTGCTGGTATGATTAACTCTGAAACTGATCGTATGTTACAAGAATTTGGTCAACGTTTACAAATGCAAGGAATGAACTTAGACCTTTACTACCAATTCTCAGGTCAATCAGAAGAAGATTTACGTGGACAAATGAAAGAAGAAGCAGAAGGCCGTGTACGTGTATCTTTAACACTTGAAGCAATTGCTGAAGCTGAAAAAATTGAAGCAACTGAAGCTGATATCGAAGCTGAATTAGAAAAAATGGCTGCTCAATTTAACATGACTAAAGAGCAAATTACTGGAGCTTTAGGCGGCACAGCAGTTCTTGAAAACGACATTAAAATTCAAAAAACAGTTGAATTTTTAGTAGAAAACGCTAAAATTACTGAATAAGATTTTTTTGTAACTGGATAGAAAAATGAAAACAAGGTACGGCATTAAACCGTGCCTTGTTTTATAACATATTTTTTATTTAGATTAAGCTAGATTCCCCTTTAGATTTAGTTCGGTTAATTATATTATTAATATACGACTATTTTCACCGCAAAAAGCATCCTCCATTAGGAAATACTTTTTTGAAAAGGGGCAGGAAAGGCCTTTACACTTCTCTAATACATAGTATTGTTTGACTTTTCACACGATGCTAAAAATTTAACTTTATACAGCAGAGAAAAGGCTTTAGTTTAACTTCTTGCGGCAATTATTTTTTGTAGCGAATGCCAATTGTCAGCTACAAATGTTTTATGTAACGTAAGTGAAACGGCAGTTACAAATGTTTTATGTAGCGAAAGCAAAGCGTCAGCTACAAAAGTCTCCACCTCTATAGGTGGTGAAATGAATGCAGTTTTAAGTCACTTTTCAGCGGGTATCCAGTCGCTACGCTTTCGGCTCATAAGACATCTGCTAAAAGAAGTCAAAGCCTCCGGTTGATCCCGGACACAATTATGCCGAGGCATAATTGATTGATGTCTCAATTCTTCCAAATGAGGAACAATGAAATACATCCTCTTCTGAATGAAGTTAAGCCTCTGGCGAATGTAATAAATTTTAAAGAAATTAAGATATTCATATATGAGTATCTTTAACTTGTACTATCGGGTACATCAGTGAAGTCACAAGTCAAATATTGACGGACAGAGATCTTATCGAAATGAAAGGTCTCTGGTCGCTAGAGGTTTCTGAAGAATCAGTCAGTTACACTTACGTGAAAATAAAATGTTTAATTAGCGTCACAGATGAGACTCTGCAGCAAAGCGACTCATCGGACGCCGTAAGGAAAGCGTTAGTCGGAACGGAAATCGACTATACTTTATGATGATGAGCTGGAATGAAGCCGATAAATTGGCATTCTTTATGATAAATGTTAATGTTTTTGTACAATGGATGTCGAATTATTTTAAAAATCTTGAAACATTATCGCCGTGCTTTAAATAGATGCAGACAATTTATTTGATAAAGATTCAATAATCTTGTAAGATTGTTGCTTGAATAGGGGTGAAACATATTGTTCAAATTTAATGATGAAAAAGGCAATTTAAAATGCTCATTCTGTGGAAAGCCACAAGAACAGGTACGTAAACTAGTTGCAGGTCCTGGTGTTTATATTTGTGATGAATGTATCGAACTTTGTTCAGAAATCGTTGTAGAGGAACTGGGCGTTGAAGAAGAAATTGAATTTCAAGATATTCCAAAACCGAAAGAGATCTTAACGATTTTAGATGAGTATGTAATAGGACAAGAACGTGCTAAAAAAGCTTTGGCAGTTGCGGTTTACAATCACTACAAACGCATTAATACAAACAGTAAAATTGATGATGTAGAATTAGCAAAATCGAACATTGTGTTAATCGGCCCAACTGGTAGCGGTAAAACTTTATTGGCCCAAACATTGGCGCGTATATTAAACGTTCCTTTTGCTATTGCAGATGCTACTTCTCTAACAGAAGCTGGCTATGTTGGTGAAGACGTTGAAAATATCTTATTAAAATTAATTCAATCCGCAGATTACGATATCGAGCGTGCTGAAAAAGGAATCATCTATATTGATGAAATCGATAAAGTTGCACGTAAGTCAGAAAATCCATCCATTACACGCGATGTTTCTGGTGAAGGTGTACAACAAGCACTTCTGAAAATTTTAGAAGGTACGGTTGCAAGTGTCCCACCACAAGGTGGTCGTAAGCATCCTCATCAAGAGTTTTTACAAATCGATACTACAAACATCTTATTTATTGTTGGTGGAGCATTTGATGGAATAGAATCCATTATTAAACGTCGTCAGGGTGAAAAAGTAATTGGCTTTGGTTCAGATCCAAACAAAATTGATGCGGATGAAGGCTCAATTATGGCGAAGCTTATTCCGGAGGATTTATTAAAATTTGGTCTAATTCCAGAATTCATCGGTCGATTACCAGTACTTGCGAGTCTAGAACAATTAAACGAGGCTGCGCTTGTACAAATTTTAACGGAGCCTAAAAATGCACTAGCTAAGCAATATCAAAAAATGCTTGAACTAGATGGTGTTGAGCTTGAGTTTGATGAAGGTGCGCTTTCTGAAATTGCAAAAGAAGCAATAGAACGAAAAACAGGTGCACGTGGTCTTCGTTCAATTATTGAGTCAACTATGCTTGATGTAATGTACGAACTACCTTCACGCGAAGATGTGAAAAAATGTATCATTACGGCAAAAACAATTACGGATAAAGAAAAACCGAAATTGCTTCTTGAAGATGGCACTGAACTCGATGAAGGTAGCGACACAAAAACTTCAGCATAACGAACAGGCTTGGGTGTCTATTGTTATGAGATAAAGAGTAATTTAGCTGACTTCGATTGTGCAATATCCGCACATATCGACAGTCAGCTTTTTATTCATTCATACATAAAGCCAACTGTAATTAAATGAAATTTTTGGCTCAATTGATTAACTAGTGTGAATCAGTTTTTTAGACACATACTAGTAGCGTGGGAGTGAATAAGAAAATTTTGACGGAGGTGAATACCCGCATGGTGACAATACAAAAAACAACAAATGTACCATTATTGCCTTTACGTGGACTTTTAGTATACCCGTCGATGGTGTTACATATTGATGTGGGTAGAAATCGTTCTGTAGCAGCGCTAGAACAAGCGATGTTAGAGGACCAATTGATATTATTGGTAACACAAAAAGAAGTGCATGATGAACAGCCTGATGAGCAAGATTTATATACAGTTGGTACGATGGCATATGTCAAACAGATGCTAAAACTACCAAATGGAACACTGCGTATTTTAGTGGAAGGTGTGGCGCGTGCAACATGGTCTAACTATCGCGCGTTAGACAAATATACGATTGTTGACATCGATGTTAAGGAAGAAACAAACGGTAAGGATGTTGAAACGCAGGCTTTAATGCGTACTTTGTTAACGTATTTCGAAAGATACGCTAAAGGCTCTAATAAAATTACATCTGAAACCATTAGTACTGTGGCAGACATTGAAGAGCCCGGTCGTTTAGCAGACATCATCGCATCGCATTTACCCTTTAAGATTGCAGATAAACAAGAAGTATTGGAGATGCTCAGTGTAAAGAAGCGTTTAGATCATTTAATTATTCGTTTACATGACGAGCAAGAAGTACTTGATCTTGAGAAGAAAATTAATTCAAAAGTTAAGCAATCCATGGAGCGTACGCAAAAGGAATATTACTTACGTGAACAAATGAAAGCTATTCAAACTGAACTAGGAGACCGTGAAGGGAAAACTGGCGAAGTAGCTGAATTACGTAAACGTATTGACGAAACAGGAATGCCTGAATCAACGAAAGAAGTAGTGCTTAAAGAGTTGGATCGGTATGAGAAGATACCGGCAGCTAGTGCAGAGAGTGGCGTAATCCGAAACTATATTGATTGGATTGTTTCTCTACCATGGACAAATGCGACTGAAGATCGCATGAATATCGAACTTGCAGAGAACATTTTAAATCGTGATCATGACGGATTAGAAAAAGTAAAAGAACGTATATTGGAATATTTAGCTGTACGTCAATTAAAAAAATCGTTACGTGGACCAATATTATGTTTAGCTGGCCCTCCAGGTGTAGGTAAAACGTCATTAGCTCGATCTATAGCAGAAAGCTTGGATCGCAAATTTATCCGTATTTCATTAGGTGGGGTAAGAGATGAATCGGAAATTCGTGGTCATCGTCGTACGTATGTTGGGGCAATGCCAGGTCGTATTATCCAAGGAATGAAAAAGGCAGGGACAATCAATCCTGTGTTCCTTCTTGATGAAATTGATAAAATGTCTAATGACTTCAAGGGAGATCCGGCAGCAGCAATGCTTGAAGTTTTAGATCCTGCTCAAAATAATACATTTAGTGATCATTACATCGAAGAACCTTATGATTTATCAAATGTATTATTTATAGCAACAGCCAATGATTTAAGTACAATTCCTGGGCCGTTACTAGACCGTATGGAAGTAATCTCAATTGCTGGTTATACAGAAATTGAAAAAGAACAAATTACGAAAAATCATTTAATACCAAAACAGTTAAAAGAGCATGGCTTGAAAAAAACACAAGTTACTATTAAAGACGAAGCCGTAGTGGATATCATTCGTTATTATACTCGTGAAGCAGGTGTTCGCGGACTAGAGCGTCAAATTGCAACCCTATGTCGTAAAATCGCTAAAATCATCGTTTCTGGTGAGAAAAAACGAGTAACAGTGAGCTCGAAAACCTTAGAGGAATTAATCGGTAAACACCGTTTCCGATATGGGCAAGCAGAAGAGGAAAATCAAATCGGTGTAGCTACTGGGCTTGCTTATACAACTGTGGGTGGTGATACATTACAAATTGAGGTATCATTAACACCTGGTAAAGGAAAATTGCAGTTAACTGGGAAGTTAGGCGATGTCATGAAGGAATCTGCTCAAACAGCTCTCTCGTATGTCCGTACAAAAATGGAAGATCTAAAAGTGGATTCGGAATATTTTGAAACACATGATATTCATATTCACGTTCCTGAAGGGGCTGTGCCAAAAGATGGACCTTCGGCAGGTATTACAATGGCAACTGCAATTGTTTCCGCAATTTTACACCGTCCAATACGCCGTGAAGTTGGCATGACAGGTGAAATTACATTACGTGGACGTGTACTGCCAATTGGTGGCTTAAAGGAAAAAACACTCAGTGCGCATCGAGCTGGCTTAACGACAATTATTTGTCCGAAAGATAATGAGCGAGATATTGAGGATATTCCTGAAAGCGTACGCGAACAACTAACATTTAAACTAGTGTCATCGGCTGATGAAGTATTAGCTCATGCACTGGACGGAGGTTTTTAAGAAAATGAAAGTCCATAACGTAGAAATGGTCATTAGTGCTGTAAGACCAGACCAATATCCAGAAGATGGACTGCCAGAATTTGCACTAGCCGGTCGCTCAAATGTGGGGAAATCCTCATTTATTAACCGAATGATCGGTCGTAAAGCTTTAGCACGTATTTCTTCTAAACCCGGAAAAACACAAACGCTTAATTTTTACAAAATTGAAGAGCAGTTATTTTTTGTAGATGTTCCGGGTTATGGTTATGCAAAGGTTTCAAAGACTGAGCGTGAAGCATGGGGAAAAATGATTGAGCGTTACTTCACAGGGCGCAATGAATTAAAGGCAGTCGTACAAATTGTTGATTTACGTCATCCTCCTACAGCTGATGATCGCATGATGTATGATTTTTTAAAGCATTACAATATTCCTTGTATTGTCATTGCAACAAAAGCAGATAAAATTCCAAAAGGTAAATGGGATAAGCATAAAAAAGTCGTAAAAGAAACGCTAGATATGGAAAAAAATGATCCACTTATTGTTTTTTCTTCAGAAAAAGGAATTGGCTTTGAAGAAGCTTGGCGTACAATCGAAAATAGAATGTAATAAGAAAACATCTATTGAGTCTATTATTTAGGACAGTAGATGTTTTTTTATTGAAAATTGACGGAATCGCTTGATGAATGAAACAAATGACCGATAAATTAAATAGGAGGTGGACTAAATGGATATCGCAGGTTTATCAATGGCAATGAATCAAGCAACTTTAATGCAAAATGTATCTCTTGCTGTAACGAAACAAGCAATGGAGATGCAACAGCAAAATTCACAACAATTAGTTGAAATGTTAGATGCTCCACATCCTACAGCCGGACATACAATAGACGTTCAAGTATGATGCAGCAAAGGTAGCTTGAAATTAGAAGCTACCTCTATCTTTGTGTCTAGTGATGGTAGATTTAACTTCTTTCAGCGGATGTCACGGAAATATACTGAGGCATAATTGATAAAGTAAGTAAAAGTACTAAAATGCAACTTTTTTCAATAGTAAAAACTACCAATATTACGATATACTATTTATAAATAACATTTTAAGGAGGCGGGATTTGTTGAAGAAGATTCCATACATATTAACGATTTTGTTACTAGCAATTCTCGGGTTTTCATCAAATCAAACAGCACAAGCTGCCCAAATGGTGACTGGAACTTTTGTCGATGTAACATTTTCAGAATTTGAAAATTCCAATGGAGTAATAGAAAAAAAGCTTAGTAAAATTACTTTGCAAAATGATAGCGGTCGTCAGGTTACATACAATATAAATAATAGTGCCCGCCTGTATATTAATAATACAGAGACAACAATTGAAGGCTTTAAGATGGGAATGAAAGTAGAAGCGGAAATTTCCCTTCGAAGTGTTGTTGAGCTTCGAGGTACTTCTGATTCTACAAAAGAAACAGAATCTCCAACAGTTGAACAAAATACTAAAACACTTGCTGGGGTAGTGACAAGTATTGATCCAAATGGACTATTCATTATGCTAAAGTCAGATTTTGGAGTAGAAACAACCTATTATATAAATAAAGATACAAGCTACCAAAAAAACTCCTCTGCAGTAGATATTAGCGCATTATATGTAGGGGATCGTGTTAAGCTTAGCCTTAAAAATCGAAACACATCCATTGTCACGAAGATCGAAATTAGTGAGACGGGTACATTAGTTGAAAACCTATATAAAGGTGAGATTCAAACGGTTAATGCCAATGCAAATAAATTAACTGTCAAAAACCAACATGCTTTTATAAATTGGCAATTTGGTTCCGATACAACAACATCTTTATCAACGATGAACTTTTCATCGAAGGTTCCGGTATATGTTGGGAACACAAAAATTAATAAAGATCAATTGAAAAATTACATTGGCAGTGAAGCGTATTATGCAACAGTTAAACAATTTGGCAAAGAAGTAATTGAAAAGATTGTTGTATTAAAAAACAACGAGCGTACTTACTATGAGCCTATGCTTTCTGTAGATAGTAAATATCAATTATTAAAACTTAAATATGCTGGCACATTATATTTCCACGATGGAACGATTTTAATTAGAAATGGTCGTTTAATTGAACCTACTGGTTTATTAGCTTATGGTACAGCCTTTGTTATTTCGGACGGTGCTGCACGTGATCATTATGCTCAAGTTGTCCAAGTAACAAGTGATAGCTTTATGTCACCAAACTTAGCAGATCATGAATTATATTATGGACGCTTATCACAAGCAGATGGCTACCTAATCGAAATTGATGATGCGATGAAGATCGAGTCAAATGTCTTCAAGAAAACAGAGCGTACTGTACTATCTGTTAGTAATTCAACAAAAGCAAAAGTAGATGATGGTAACAAAACATTCAATGTCATTCCTGATATTGAGCTTCATTTATACGAAGGGGAATATGGATACTTCTATGTGAAGGATGGTCATGTACAGGCCCTTCATATTCTTAATAAAGCTAAACCAGTTGCACCATTAATGTTAACTGGTAAACTACAGTCAGTTAAATCGAAATACCCAGCTGTAATCAATGTGAAGAGCGTTAGTCAATGGCAAAATGGTCGTTGGTATGAAGCTGGTGAAATGGTTGATATGAATATTGACCAAGCAACAATTATTAAAGCTGGTAAAGTTATTCAAGCATCTGATTTAAAACCTGCTGATCGTTTAGTAGTATTATCAGATCGTTTTGTTAAAGCTCATCTAATATTAGTTGATTAATAAGAAATCTGTGAGTTTTCTTTAAGTATATTTACGACGAAGGTATTCAACCTTAAGCGAATTTTTTAGCACATGCTTATGATGAAAGACTTTGTAGCGCTAGGAGTAGAAAGATAGCAAATTTAACCTTGAATTTTTAGGTGTGTTGATTAGGTTCATCACCAAAAGTTGTGGATGACTTTTGTTAAAACGACTACTATGTAAATAAGTTGATTGGAGTGGAGGCTGGGCGACTCCTTGGGGATTAGCGCCACAGATGAGACCCTGGAGCGAGCCTCGCGAGTGAAGCGGCTCATCGGACGCCCCCAGGAAGCTCTGCTCTGCGCGAAAGCGAAGCGGCAGCAACAAAGCGCCCAGCCGGAACGGAAATCAACACGCGTTTTGGTGATGATCGGTTGATTAGGAAAAATTAGCGCTATTTGTTATGAGTGTTCTATCACTTTGCTTACATCAACACACCTGCTTATTTTGTAATCTTAAAGAAAAAAATTGACAGCACCAGATGCGGATATGTATGGATTGAAAGAGAGGGAAAAAAAAGAATGCGGAAATATTTATCTAAAATAATGTTAGTGGTCCTTGCTGTATTTACTATTGGAGCTACTATCCCAGAAAATGCATCAGCTGCTTCATTAGAAACAACAGGTGCTGTAAAAAATGAATATACATATGAGGAAGCTGTTTTCATAACAGGAACACCCATTATATTTAAAGGCACTAGTAAAGACATTAATATTACACAAAAAGAATCTAAAGGAAAGTTAACTGAAACATATAATTTAAAGTTAAAAGCAAGTAACGGTGCTACATTGACACGAAATATTGCATATGAATCAGATGTTGTAGATTATGCTACGATTGGTCAAAAAACATCGAATGGTGTTGTGAAAAAATATACAGAGAAAATTGTTGTTGGGAAAACAACATATTCATTGGTTGATTATCAATTTTCACAAGGTACTGTAACGGACAATCGAGTAGCCTCTGATTATTTCTCAGGAAATGTGATTTCGAGAAAAACATATGCCTATCAAACAGGGACCGGGAAAAATGCAGTCCAAAATACTGTAACAATTGATACTGATAGTCGTCATGCTGGCTATGAAAACTTCTGGGGAGCAACAGAAACACAAATTACAGAAGCTGTTTATAGTTATAGCGATGGTAAGACAAGCCATGTGAAAAATCGTTTATCTACAAGTAAATCACGTGTACTAAACTATGAAGAAAACCTAGGGAGTTTAGGGAGCTTTGATGGTGGATATGCGGTAGTAAGTGATAAGGATGTTATTTCTGAATATACGTATGATTTAGCCTCTGGACAAAAAGGTAATATGGACTTAGATACAGAATACATGCCGACAATTGAACGTCTAATCATTCCTAAGTTCCGTGATTTATCAAGTCATTATGCGAAACAAGCTATTGAAAAATTATACTCTTTAGGTATTTACACTGATGCAAGTAACTTCTTCTCACCAAATACCCCTATGAAGCGTATAGACTTTACAACGGCGATTGGTAAGGCAGTTGACTTACGTGTTATGGCAGAACCGAAAACGAAAAAAAAATCGACAACTACTACAAGTATTTTTAAAGATATCAACCGTTCAGTAAAAGATTACGCCTATATTGAGTCTGCGGTTAATAAAGGTGTTATTAAAGGTGTATCACCTGAGTATTTCATGCCTGATCGTCCAATTACTCGAGCACAAGCCGCTACTATTTATGTGCGTGCCTTAGGGCTTGAGAATAAGGCACCAGATCCAGGCTATGTAACAAAGTTTAAGGATGATGCGCAAATTCCAGCCTACGCAAGAGACGGTATTTACATTGTAAATGAGTTAGGCTTAATGACTGGTGACCCTGCAGGTCGATTTAATCCAAATCAGCCATTAACGCGAGCAGAAGCATCAGTAGTACTAGAACGTTTTTTGAATTATTTAGAAAATGATTTAAAACAAAACTATCGAGATGACATATTGTTCTTTAATTAAAGAAAGGACTGGACAATAAATGACGTATGCTAAAAAAGCATTTTTATCCCTGCTATGTTTCGTACTAGTCCTGATGACATCAGCCCCGGCTGTAACACAGGCGGCTACGAAAATTAATGATGTACCAACTAGTAATAGTAAATTCAAAGCTATTTCATGGGCAGTCGATAATGATTTACTCTCATTGAATAGCGCTAATAACTTTTTACCTAATGAGCAGTTAACTGAGCAAGAGCTAGTTGTCATGTTTGCAAAGCTTGATCGAAACTATGCATTAACATATAACGACAGTGTAGCTTATAACTTCTATAGTGATTTTTATTTACCGTTTAACGGTACCTATACAACAGCCAATCGTACAAAAGCTGTTACACGTGGACAATTTGCGCGTATATATGCTGCTTTTAAAGGCTTAGATTTAGATGAGCCTCAGGCTGTTCAATATTTATATACAAATGATATTTCAACAGGAAGCACTGGTCAAAAGACATTTGCCAATTTCAATCCTTCTACAAAATTAACTCGAGGAGATAGTGCTGAATTTTTATACCGCAGTGTACAAAACAGCAGCTTTGCTGTACTAGGATTAAAACGTACTGCAGCAGGCCGTGATAACGATAAAGTTACATTACCTCCGGGCTTTATGGGCTCAAGCAATACAGAATTTGAAGAGCCAAAGGATAATAACAATGATTTTACTGGACCGAAGTATGTGAATAATGCGCTACAAAGTATTGATGTTGAAAAAACAGATTTAATCGCAAATGGCCAAGATTCAACACTCATTACTGTATCTTTGAAAGCTTGTAATGGTGATCCATTACCTGATGATAAATCTTATACATTCCGTGTAACTTCATCAAATGGTGCAAAAATTGTTGACACATCTGGTGAAGCTGTTCGAAATGTACAATCAGATGGTTCCACTGTCTCTGCGATTGTGATAGCGCCAAAATTAACAAAATCTGTACGTGATACAATCTCATTTGAGCTTATTAACAACACAGATCCTAATATGAAATGTCTTGTAGGTGAAAAACTTAATGCACATGTCCGTTACTCACCTCAGCCGGAAATGCGCATCGATTATCAAGTGTATGATCCGAAAAACACTGATGATGAAAATGGAAATGTCACACCTCCATATGTACCGTATGAAAAATTACCGGAGTTCTTTACGGAAAATATTGTCAACGTCCATTGGATTGATAGAGATAAAAAACTATTTAGTATTGGGCAGCAAACAAATGTAACAAATGCTCTAGGAAATGTTGAAAATAAATATTTACAATATGGTGGCAGTGATACAAAATACCCTGCGTTAGGTTATGAGAATGCCATTTTACAGTTTGAAAACTATAATATTTCCGTTTGGCTGTTCGAAGAGATTGTTGAAAAACGCTTGAAGGATTCGGTTAATGATACGATTGAAATTATGTATATGATTTCAGATGATGGGCGTCCAATTTATCGTATTCAAGGAATTGATGATGCAATTGCCTCACAGGTTGAGAACATTAACCCAGTCGGAGCTATTATTCAACTTATGGGTTATTTACCAGATGAGAAAAAGCTGACGCTTGAACATTATGATAGTGTTATGAAAATTTATGCTATTTTTACAAGCTTGAGTAGCTATGATCGAACGGTATTATTAAAATACCAAGGTGGTAAATTGCTCGGGCAAGTAGAAGCCTATAAAAAACGAGTGGAAGCATTAAAGGAAAGTGCGGAAGCGGCATCAAGACCATCTGGTAAAGATCGTTATACTAAGGTAATGGTTACATTAGTAAGACCAGGTGGAGAAATTATTACTGACTATCAAGGAACAGTGAAAATTAAATTTGATGGTGTTGAGAAAACAGCTTCATTTGTTACAAACACTTCGGATTATTTAAATAATACTGGAAGCCCAGGTACAGCTGTAGCGTACTTTGACTCGGTTATTTATGGGAAATCAAAAGCTGAAGCAACATTAGTAAACAAAGTAGATCCTCGTTATGCAACGATATTGAAGGATTTAAAAGATAAAACAATTACAAAGGAAATTTTCACAAATCCTTACTTTAGTAAAAATTCTTGTTCTTTAGCAACAGAAGTCGCTTACGTAGTTGATTACTCTGCTTCCATGAAAGCTTCTGACCAAACAAATTATCGCGGTAAGAAAATGATGGAAGTAATCGATCAGATCAAGGCTAAAAATAATATTGTTATTGAAACTAATACAAAAGCTACTATTCTTGGAGAAGGCAGTACAGACAATGTCTTGAAAAAAGATCTATATAAAGCATCAAAAGAGAAAGGTGCTACAGATATTTTTGCAGGTATAGATCTCGCTCTGTCAAAATTCTCAAATGACTCGAAAACTTCAAAAGCTATAATTGTCGTATCAGACGGTAAAACAAGTAAATCTAAAATGACAAAAGTGCTGAACGATGCGAAAAATAAAGGGGTTAAGGTTTTCACTGTAAGTATGGGCAAAAAATCACAAGTCAATGATGCAATTTTAATGCAACTGGCTGCTGAAACTGGTGGTACTTATTACCACGCAATTGATAACTTACAATTACATCAAGTATTCCAAAAAATTATCGATTCAATTTTATGTAAAACTTCGTCTTCAAGTTGCGTGAATCCTGAAAATTTATTCGAAGAAGCGACAGTCACTCTACGTAAGGGCAATATTACAATGAATGCAAGAATTGATGGTAATTGCTCAAATGTTGCAAAGGTTAATGTGAGATTCCCTTCTTTAAGTGGAGATGTGCAATTTGAATTGAATAAGCGTAGTGATAGTGTCTATATGCTAACAAAAACAGTTCAAACAATGCAGGATTTCAAAGTTAATAATGAAATTGAATTTGTAGCATATGATAAAGACGGTAAAATCATAGCTATAAAAACCGTGACAATAACAGACTAATAGATAAAAGTTATTTTTAAGCTGAACTAATTCTAACAATTAGTTCAGCTTTTTTACTCTAGATGACATATTCATATAGTACCTACGTGGGAGTGATTGCTGTGAATAAAATTAGTTTGGTTTCGTTACTTAAATAGCAAGGAATATGATAATACTATATCGAATAAGAAAAATATGGTGATTACTTCTTGCCTGTTTACGGATAATATTGAAAGTCATACTCGTACTTTTGGGGGGATTATTATGGTTAAGGACTCGTGGTTTACGATTCAGGAAATCGATAATAAAACGTTCGCAATTAGTGAATATGGACATTGGGAAAAGGTGCATTCATTTCTTTTAGTCGGCAATGAAAAAGCAGTTCTTATTGATACTGGTCTTGGAATAGATAATATTAAACGCATAACGGATCAATTGACTGATTTGCCGATTGTTGTTTTAACAACTCATGTCCATGCTGATCATATTGGAAACCATGGAGAATTTGAAAATATTTATGTTCATGAAGCTGACTCTGATTGGTTAACGGATGGTATTAAAGGATTGACCATAGAACAAATAAGAAGAGATATTAGTAGAGATATAACAATTCCTACTCCAAAAACATTTAATCCGGAAACATATAAACCATATCAAGGAACACCAACTGGCTTATTACAGGATGGTGATATGATTGATATAGGGAATAGACAATTAATTATTCATCATACTCCTGGGCATTCTCCAGGTCATATATGTGTTTTTGACAAAACTAACGGATATTTGTTTACTGGTGATTTACTTTATGATGAAACACCTATTTATGCTTTTTATCCTTCTACTAACCCTATTGATTTAGTCGATTCCTGGGAAAAGATATCAAAGATCCCGTATGTCACAAAAATTTATGGTTCACATAATACTTTAGGTCTTGAACCAAGTATCCTACAAGAACTCGTAAACGCTGTTAAGGAACTTAAAGAAAAGGATCTAGTAAGGTTTGGAACAGGGATTCATAAATTTAAAGGGTTTAGTGTACAGTTTTAATTTTTTCTTGAACGGAGATATAAGCTCGCCGCCTTTCATAGAAGGCGGTGTTTTTTCATTATGGTGATACCCTTATTCATTTAATAATTTTAATGAAGTCGGGGATATTATACCTAAAGATATTTCGAGGTGGAGACAAATGAGTAGAACTGTTTATCTTTGCTTAGTTTCATTTTGTACACTTTTTTTATTAACATTACATGTATCCGCAAAGGATAAGCCAAGTCCTTATGAGAAAATATATCCCGAAATAGGATATAAATCGGTAGAAAAAGCAGTGAGTGATTTTGAACAACATTTTAATCAAAAACTAAAGCTACCTCTTAGAGTACCCTCTATAAGCTTTACACATCATTTTGGACGATTCTACGATTCGAAGTATGAAGGCAATGACACATTTGAAGTGACACTTATCAATGACCAATTATCCGAAAATCACTATAAAATTGATATTCGTCCACTTAAGTATAAATTGCCTCTTAGAGAGAAATATGTAGTAAAAACTTATGAATTAAAAAATGGGATTGTGGCCACATATATGACCATTTCAGGTTTTAATGTGCTTGTTTTCGAGAGAGACAATTTGCAGTATATGCTAAGTATAGATAAACGAGTTTCAAATAAAGTAACCCCTGAAACTTTAGTGGACATAGCAAATTCTATTGATTATTAAATGGAACAAAAATTTTGATGTGACTCGAGAACAATAGTATATAAAAGTAAAAATAGCCTGTAAAAGATAATTAAACAAAGGCTATTTTTTTATATCTTAAAATAAATTTCATTTAAACTGTTCAAATTAATAATAGAGACGTTCAAATTTAGTTCGACTCTATTAGTATCATCTTTTTAAAACGAATGTCATATGGATAAGTTGATTGTAGTGGAGGCTTGGCGACTTCTTGGGGATCAGCGATAGAGGAACGAAGGCTAAAACCATCACGTCCTGTGATAACGCCTTCTTGACCAACATCGTGTTGGCCCGATACCCTGCAGCGAAGCGGATGTTTTCTGTGCGAAAGCGAAGTGCTAACGTAGCGGCAGCAAATGTTTTATCTGTGCGAAAGCGAAGCGACAGCAACAAATGTTTTATCTGTGCGAAAGCGAAGCGACAGCAACAAATGTTTTAACTGTGCGAAAGCGAAGCGACAGCAACAAATGTTTTAACTGTGCGAAAGCGAAGCGACAGCAACAAATGTTTTATCTGTGCGAAAGCGAAGCGTCATGCCGTAACGGAAATCAACCATACGTTTTGGTTAAGAGTAATTAAAATAATTAGTTCTGTCCTTTTAAAACAGTGTTCTGGACAAACATTAAATTTGAAACAGAACGTATAATTTGTTACACTTAGTTTATAATAATTCTAATCTGGATGACGAATTTCAGTTCTTCATGACATGTTCACAAATTTTTGATGAACTCTTGTCGAACTGTGCTATAATGAGATTTGTCAATTAGAACGTGAGAGGTGTTATTCATGCATACCATTGTAGTAGGCTTGAATTATAAAACAGCGCCTGTTGAAATTCGTGAAAAGTTATCATTCATAGAGAGTGAACTACCACAGGCAATGGAAGCGCTACAACAGCAAAAAAGTATATTAGAAAATGTTATTGTTTCAACATGTAACCGTACAGAAATATATGCAGTAGTTGATCAATTGCATACTGGACGTCATTTTGTGAAACAATTTTTAGCAAATTGGTTCGACCTGCCTGTGGAGACATTTTCTTCGTATTTAACAATTCGTGAAGAAGATGAGGCAATCGAACATTTATTCAAAGTAACAGCAGGAATTGATTCGATGGTACTTGGCGAAACTCAAATTTTAGGACAAGTACGAAAAAGCTTTTTAAATGGACAAGAGATTGGAACAACAGGAACGGTATACAATCAGCTATTTAAACAAGCGGTGACATTTGCGAAGCGTGCACATAATGAAACGGCTATCGGTGAGAACGCAGTATCCGTCTCTTATGCAGCAGTTGAATTAGCGAAGAAAATATTCGGATCTTTACAACGTAAACATGTAGCAATATTAGGTGCAGGAAAAATGGGAGAACTTGCCATTGAGAACCTTTACGGTAGCGGTGTAGGAAAAGTAACCGTAATTAATCGTACGTTCGAAAAAGCAGAAAGTTTAGCAGTTAAATTTGACGGTGAAGCAAAATCTATGAAGGAACTTCAATGTTCGTTATTAGAAGCGGATATTTTAATTACGTCTACAGGTGCAACAGATTATGTTATTGACTATGAATTGATGCAATTTGTTGAACGTTTGCGTAAAGGCAAACCATTATTTATGGTAGATATTGCAGTACCACGTGATATTGATCCGAGGGTTGGAGATTTACCAAATGTTTTCTTATATGATATAGATGATTTACAAGGCATCGTCGAAGCAAACTTAGCTGAACGTGAACGTGCTGCAGCTGATATTTCTACAATGATTGGCAAAGAGGTTGTGCAATTTAAAGATTGGGTTGCGACTCTTGGCGTTGTCCCTGTCATTTCGGCTTTACGTAAAAAAGCGAATCATATTCAAGAAGAGACAATGATTAGTATAGAAAATAAAATGCCGGATTTAACGGATCGAGAACGTAAAATTTTAAGTAAGCATACAAAGTCTATTATTAATCAATTGTTAAAAGAACCAATTTTACAAGCTAAGGAAATGGCAAATTCACCAAAAGCAAATGAACAGTTACGTTTATTCCAACAAATTTTCGGTATTGAGGATGCTGTGGAAGCTGAAGTTACTGCGATGACAGAACAAGAGCTTGAACGCAAAGAGCGCTTACAGTCGTCGCAATCTTCCACTGAACCAAAGTATTCTTTCTAACTTCTTTCAGCAGATCTCTTTTGTAGCGAAAGCAAAGCGTCAGCTACAGAAGTCTCCCACCTCTATAGGTGGTAAGGTGTATGCAGGTTAAAGTTACTTTTTAGCGGGTGTACAAACATCCGCTGACATAGAGGAACTCAGTCTAAAAACGCCACGTCCTGTGGCAATTTATCTGTGCGAAAGCGCAGCGACAGCAATAGGTTTTCTTTCTGTGCGAGAGCAACAACACACGACTGAGTTACCAACATCTTGCTGCTGACGTTACGTTAGCACTACGCTTTTGCGCAAAAAATATTTGTTGGCCCAAAGCCTCCGGCGGATGTCACAGAATCGGAAAGGAGTTCTTTGTGCTTGCACAAAGCCGATTCAGGACGCAATTATGCCAAGGTATAATTGATAGATGTCTATGTGTTCGCGGTGCAACTTTAGAAAAGTTGTCCTTCGAGCTTTTTCCTGCGAACGAGATTTTCTACTGATATTAAATGAGGCGTTTTCGTATCTGTATGGTAAACTAAGGATGCGAAAACGTTTTTTTTCTAGGCTAAAGTACACTGCTTTAGCACTTTCAAAATAAAGAAGGGATGTCTATTGGCTGATTTGACAATGACAAGGCTCTATGAAGTAATGATCGTCTTGTATGCGATCAGTCTAGTATTTTACTTTACTGATTACTTTTATAAGCAAATACGTGCAAGGCGAATTGCTTTTTGGCTTGTTTCATTCGTATGGGTAATTCAAAGTGCCATAATATTATTAACTTTTGTGGAAACGAAGCGTTTTCCGATTTTATCCTTATCAGAAGGGATTCTCTTTTATTCCTGGCTGCTCGTGACACTATCTATTATTTTGCACTGTATTGCACGAGTTGATCTACCGGTATTTATTATTAATATACTAGGATTTTTATTTGCCAGTATTTTTACTTTTATGCCCAAACGCTCAACAGGAGTAGTTAGCGATACTTTAATTTCGGAATTGCTGTTTATTCATATATCATTTGCAATTTTATCGTACGCAGTGTTTTCGTTAACATTTGTTTTTGCGATATTGTATTTAGTGTTATATCGTTTGCTTAAAAAGAAAAAATGGTCACATTTATGGACAAGGTTGCCATCACTACAGCAGACGAGTAATTGGATGAATGTTTCATTTTTCATTGCTATTCCAGTGCTATTTGTAAGTTTAGTTTTAGGGTTTGAATGGGCACTACTAACGCTAGAGAGTTTTTCATTTTTTGATGCGAAGATTATTGGGTCCTTTATTATTTTAATTTTGTATTGCTTTATATTGTATGTGAATCGTAAAGGTAAACTGACAGGGACAACTTATGCGTGGGTACATATATATGCTTATCTATTAGTTGTTGTTAACTTCTTTTTAGGAAGCAGTTTATCACGATTCCATTTATGGTATTAGAAGAGAGGTTGAAGACTGTTGAGAAAAATTATTGTAGGTTCTAGAAGAAGTAAGCTAGCTTTAACACAAACAAATTGGTTTATCAATGAGTTAAAAGCTGCTGGTGTACCATTTGAATTTGAAGTGAAAGAAATTGTCACGAAAGGTGATCAAATTTTAGATGTGCAGCTATCTAAGGTCGGTGGTAAAGGGCTTTTCGTAAAAGAGATTGAACAAGCACTTTACGACAAAGAAATTGACTTTGCAGTTCATTCTATGAAGGATATGCCTGCAGTATTGCCAGAAGGATTAGTAATTGGCTGTATCCCACCACGTGAAGATGCACGTGATGCATTTATTTCAAAAGGACATGTGAAATTTGCCGATCTTCCAGCAGGAGCAGTTGTTGGGACAAGTTCTCTTCGTCGCAGTGCTCAACTTTTAACAGTCCGTCCAGATATAGAAATTAAATGGATTCGAGGAAATGTAGATACACGCTTAGCTAAACTTGAAACTGATGAATACGATGCTATTATTTTAGCGGCAGCTGGACTTAAACGCCTAGGCTGGAGCGATGAAGTAGTTACTGAGTTTTTACCTGTTGAGGATTGTCTACCAGCAGTAGCACAGGGCTCTCTAGGTATTGAATGCCGTGGAGACGATACGGAGCTATTAACGGAATTAGGCAAGTTAACAGATAACATTACTTGGCAAGAAGCACATGCAGAGCGTGCTTTCCTAGCGGCTATGGATGGTGGCTGTCAAGTGCCTATCGCAGGATACGCAAAGTCTAATGGGGAAGAAATTACATTAACTGGCCTTGTTGCTGCACCAGACGCTTCAGTTGTTTATAAGGAAACTGTTGTAGGTACTGATGCAGAAGCAGTTGGAAAAGAGCTTGCTGAGATTTTAACGAAGCAAGGTGCCTTTGAATTAATTCAACGAGTAAAGGCAGAGCAAGATGCAAAGTAATTTACCTTTAGAAGGTAAAACTATTATTTTGACAGGTACATCTAAGACGACAACAATAATAGATGACATTACAGCTTTAGGTGGTCAAGCAGTAATTGCCCCATTGATTGAAACTTGCGAGCTGATCAATAGAAACGACGATGTGCAATTAGAGTCTGCGCGTCAATTTGAATGGCTCATTTTTACGAGTCAAAATGCTGTAGAAGCTTTTGCTAGCAAGATGCGCCGAATTAATGTAAATGCAGCGTATTTTCCAGGAAAAATTGCTTCTATTGGTACTAAAACTACTACAGCTCTTGAACAGCTAGGATTCCATGTGAGCTTTATGCCTTCTATATTTAGTGCAGATGTATTTGTTCAAGAATTTCCTAGTGTAGCAGGTAGCAATCCTACGTGTCTATTTATTCGTGGAGAAAAAGCGAAAAAGACATTAAAGGAAGGGCTGCCCTTTAAATTGAAGGAATGGACAGTTTATGAAACGATTGAGCGACACGACCAAAAACAATTAATATTAGAATGTATCCGTGCGAATAGTGATGTCACAGTGATTTTTGCTAGCCCTTCCGCTGTTGATGTCTACGCCAAGGAGGTAGCTTCGGTAATTGGTTGGGAGGCAGTACGTGTAGCAGTAATCGGTCATATTACAGAAGCAGCTATTTTGAATCACGGTGCTATTGTGGATGTTATGCCGAGCGTATATACAATGCAAGCAGTCATCGAGGAAATAACGAAAGTAGGAGAAAGAAAATGACAAAATTACAATTTCAAAGACATCGTCGTTTGCGTGCAAATGCTGCAATACGATCTATGGTAAAAGAAACATACTTACACAAAGAAGACTTAATTTATCCAATTTTCGTTATTGAAGGCGAAAATATTAAAAACGAAGTATCTTCTATGCCGGGAGTTTTTCAATTTTCATTAGATAAACTTGAAGCTGAGATTGATGAAGTTGTTGCTTTAGGTATTCCTGCGGTTATTTTATTTGGCTTACCTGCAGAAAAAGATGCAGTCGGAACTGGTGCATTCCATGATCATGGTATTGTGCAAGAAGCAACACGACTTATTAAAGCTCGTTACCCAGAGCTTTTAGTTATTGCAGATACATGCTTATGTGAATTTACAGATCATGGTCATTGTGGCTTAATTGAAGGTGATCAAATTCTAAATGATTCTTCATTAGATGTTTTAGCACGTACAGCAGTATCACAAGCAAAAGCTGGTGCGGATATCATCGCTCCTTCCAATATGATGGACGGTTTTGTGGCAGCGATTCGTGCAGGTCTAGATGAAGCTGGCTTTGAAAATGTTCCGATTATGTCATATGCCGTAAAATATGCATCTAGCTACTATGGCCCATTCCGAGAAGCAGCTGATGGTGCGCCTCAATTTGGTGATCGTAAATCATACCAAATGGATCCATCGAATCGTATGGAGGCATTCCGAGAAGCAGAGTCGGATATTGCAGAAGGTGCAGATTTCTTAATCGTTAAGCCAGCTCTAAGTTATTTAGATATTATTCGTGATGTGAAAAATAACTATACATTACCGATTGTTGCATACAACGTTTCTGGTGAATATGCAATGATTAAAGCAGCGGCAATTAATGGCTGGATTGAAGAGAAAAAAGTAGTGCTTGAAACGTTACTTAGCATGAAACGTGCAGGCTCAGATTTAATCATTACGTATCATGCTAAAGATGTTGTACGTTGGTTGGAGGAGAAATAAATGACGCGTTCTTACGAAAAATCAAAACAAGCTTATGCTGAAGCAATTAACTTAATGCCAGGTGGTGTTAGTAGCCCAGTACGTGCATTCAAATCCGTAAATATGGATCCAATCTTCATGGAATCTGGTCACGGTGCTATTATTAAAGACATTGATGGCAATGAATATATTGATTATGTATTATCATGGGGACCTCTTATTTTAGGACATACACATCCTGAAGTTGTACAAGCGATTGCAGAAACAGCAGCGAAAGGCTCTTCGTTTGGAGCACCGAGCTATACAGAAAATCGATTAGCTAAATTAGTGTTAGATCGACTACCTGGTATGGAAATGATTCGCTTCGTGTCTTCTGGGACAGAAGCTACAATGTCTGCTTTACGCGTAGCTCGTGGCGTTACAGGACGTGATAAAATTTTAAAATTTGAGGGTTCTTATCATGGTCACGGAGATTCCTTACTTATTAAAGCAGGCTCAGGGGTAGCTACATTAGGCTTACCTGACAGTCCTGGTGTCCCAGCAGATATTGCACGTAATACTTTAACAGTAGCGTATAATGATTTAGAAGGGGCAAAACTAGTTTTCGAAAAGTTTGGTTCAGAGCTTGCAGCAGTAATTGTTGAACCAGTCGCAGGAAATATGGGCGTTGTACCTCCACTACCAGGCTTCCTAGAAGGCTTACGTGAATTAACAAAGGAACATGGAACATTATTGATTTTTGATGAAGTTATGACAGGCTTCCGTGTTGACTATGGCTGTGCACAAGGTTATTTTGATGTAACACCAGATATGACAACATTAGGAAAAGTAATTGGCGGAGGACTTCCTGTCGGTGCATTTGCAGGGAAAAAAGAAATTATGGAGCAAGTAGCACCAGCTGGTCCAATCTATCAAGCTGGAACATTGTCAGGGAATCCATTAGCAATGACAGCAGGCTATGAAACATTATCTCGCCTTGATAATAGCTCTTATGAATACTTCAAAAAGCTAGGAGATCAATTAGAGGCCGGCTTCCGTGAAGCAGCAACTAAATACAATATTCCACATACTGTAAATCGTGCTGGTTCAATGATAGGTTTCTTCTTTACGAATGCAGATGTTATTGATTTTGCTTCAGCAAAAACATCTGATTTACAATTATTCGCTGAATACTTCCGTCTAATGGCAGAGGAAGGTATCTTCTTACCGCCATCTCAATTTGAAGGTTTATTTATTTCTACAGCACATACGGAGGAGCATATCGCAAAAACAGTTGATGCCTTCCATAAAGTATTTGCACAATTAGCAAGATAATAGGTTGAGCGTGTATATGTTCTTTTATGAAGTAGTGTAATTCTCAATCAAAGTAACTAATTAAAATAACCACTTCTTATCAGTTCTAAAAATTTGATAGGAGGTGGTTTTTTGTATGCTTTTAAAATTTACATATGAGGACTTTATTGTAGCTAGACGAATCAATAACACATCTAAGGTAAACGTGCAAAATTATAGGTGTTCACTATATCTATTTATTGGATATTACCTTGAAAAGGGTGTTATTAAGGATGGTGAGGACGTAACTCATGAGATTCGCTTGATTATTAGCCATGTGTGAGCTAAAAGGGTGGTTAAGGGAAGCATAACAAAAGGACCTACATAAATGAAGATTAATCTTAAACGCAAGTCTTATTTTTATTGAAGGTAAAGTCCTTATTTGTTGAACAAGATGGTATTTATATTTATCATTTTTGAATTAAATTCAGTACGTTGGTTATATAAATTTTATCTTTGTCTAAGTCAAGGAATTCATCCTTCTCACAACTAATATTGGGATAATAGCCAAGTGTTAATATTACATTTTCGTTTTCTTTAAATATAATTATATGATCAGGCAAGGCAATATTCATGCTTTCGGTATTTTCTCGTTCTGCTTTTTTAAGCGAATTAATAATTCGCTTTATTTCTTCTTTCGATTTAATGACTGAAATAACTTCACCTTCTTGCACTCTGTATTCTTCAGAACTTGGTGAAGCACTTGCAAATTTCAAAATCTCAATACTTGTAATTGTAGTATCATTTTCAAAAATACTGTTTGAACATCCTCCTAAGAATAAAACCAACAGGGATAGTAATAGCAAATTATTTTTTTTAATAACAAATCTCTCCCTACTAAAATATTATTCATTTATCTCAATTTTTTCGGCATTTGTTTTTTGAAGATAACTATTCTCTAGTGCGTTTGTTCAAACAGAAACATTTTGTCCTACTTTTAAGGATTCAATTTCATCTGTTGAAAACATATCGCATCTGGCCTTCTATATGCTAATTTTTCAGTTTTGCTTTCTACTAAAAATCTTCCACCTTCTATTTGAACAATTTCGCCTATGATTGTAGGTTTATCTGTTATTTCATCAGTTGACTTTGAAATGTCTTTGTTGAGTTTCTCCTCATTACCACTTTGTAGACAGCCTAATAACCCTATTGAAAAAAATATTGAAGATAAAATTAAGCTAATTTTTTCAATATCATCACTCCCTTTTATAAATTAGACTGAATTTCGTGGTTTTCGTTTCGAGTTTTATGATAATTTATCCCACTAAACTACAGCTTTACTTTAACGTTGGATTGTCAATGAATGAAAATAATCGATACTACTAAAAAAATTATTAAAATTATAACTTTCAGCATAGCCAAATTGTGGGCGAAATCGTATATAATATAGCTATTCGTAAAAGAAAGTAGTGAATTGATATGGCAACAGGCACACATATGGTCGAAGTACCCGTAGGAATTGAAAATGTATGGGATTTCGTCAGTGATATGGAAAAATGGGCAAAGCTTGTCCCAGGTTATAATGCACATGAAATGATTGATGAAAAACATTCAAATTGGACGTTTAAAGGCAATGTTGGTGTTCTGAAAAAAACAGTACAAGTAGAAATCACTATTTTAGAATGGGTAGCGCCAACAAAAGTAACATTCGAATTAAAAGGACTTTCTGATAATTTTTCAGGAAACGGTTATTTCCTAGCAGAAAGCATTGATGCAGAAAATACAAAAATGACAGGCTTCTTGGAAGTAGTAGCAGGAGGATTAGCTGGTCCTGTTTTAAATCCAATCTTTAAACCGATCATACCAAAAGCAACACAAATGTTAACAGACCGTGTAGCAAATAAAATTAAATTGGTGAATGTATAATAACGCCTCCAGCGGATGTCACGGAATCGGCTTTGTGCAAAAAAGCCGACTCCAGACGCAATTATGCCGTGGCATAATTGATACAAACAGTAATAAGGCATGCTAGATGTTTTCTAGTATGTCTTTTTTAGGCTCATCATCAGTAATTATCTGTACCGGTCTGGCTCTATTCTTGAGCCTTCCATAAGTCGCCTTCCAAAGTGCAACTCAAAATCCAAACGTATTGTTTTTCTGAGTGAAAGCAAAGCGACAGCTACATTATTACGCCAAGACGAAATTGATTATTCATCTTATAGCATACTCACCTTTGGAGATTCATATGATGCAAGGGGAGGGATTATTATCGAACAGAAAACTTGGAATATGAGTGAAACTTTTTGTTTTCCTGGTTATGGCTGCCCTACAGAAATAGCAGCTGTACAAATCAAGCCACGGTGGCAGACGATGCAGTTAGAAGATTCTTTACGATTAAATGGTATTTATCATATCACAGCACATGTTCGCTTTGATTTTCAAGACATGCAAGCTTTCATGGATGATGAAGAATTAGTACGAATTAATGCGTTAGATATTCAAGGGGATACTGGTTATTTTGAGTATGCAGTTCCTTTAAATGTGGATTTACCAAAGGATGCAGCTATTGAAGATTTAATGGTAAAGGATATTCGACCTATATTGACTAATCAGATGTGTCAGCTAGAATGGACAGTTACAAGTATTTTTAATGAGCCAGAGCCAGCATTCGAAAAAGCGCATATTTTAGAAAAGCAGCCAGTCACTGTCAATGCTTCAGCTCAGATAGAGAAAGCGGCTTTTAAAGATACGTCACAGGTAAAACAACCTGCAGTAACTGCAGCTTCGGCACAATATGAAAAGTCTACAGAAGTAATGGATTCAATACGAGAAGAAAAATCCGCAGTTGTAACAACATCAATACAAGAGGAAAAATCAAAGAATGTAACATTTGCAGCACAAAAGGAAAAGTCTGAAGCAATAGTAGCTTCAGACAAAAAAGAAAAGCTTGCACAAGCTGAGCAAAAAACAATGTTGAGGGAATCCTCGAGTCATATTGTAGTCCGTGAATCCAGCTCTTGGGGGGAAGCTCCATCTATGATCTGGGATTTAACGGAAGACTATACACCGCTAAAGGTTCGTGTTTCAAATGACTTCTTTCAAAAGTAAATAGCATAGAAGTAGCAGGAGCAATAAAATAATGAAATCTCCAGATGTTGGAATGATGATGACACGTACAAACTGAAAAACACAAATTGGTACAATTATCGTTTTGCAATAAAAACGAAATTGTCGTAGCCATGGTGGTAAATGCCAAGGATTATACTTGCGTCGACGCATTTGAATTTTCACTTCCTTTTCTAGTAGTGCTTCCTAAAAAATGACTAAATCACTTGAAAAATTCCACGATTTTGCGGTACAATGTGAAAAAGTCGAATATAGATGCTATGACAGGGAAGAGTAAATTATAAGTACATTTTAAGAGAGGAAACGGTAGCTGAGAAGTTTCTATATGTACCTAATTGAATGTAGCCCTCGAGCAGCTTTAGTGAACTAACAGTAGTTAAAGCCGGTTAAACACCGTTACCGAATTGAGAGCCAGTAGTAAAAGGCTTAAGCAAGATGTACATTTTTTCTGATGAAATGTGTGACAGCTTAACTCGCCTCTGCTGGAATTAAAGGTGGTACCGCGAACTTAAACTCCTTCGTCCTTTTAGACGTTTGGAGTTTTTTTTATTTTCATTAATCTTCTGCTACATGTGCCTCTACCTGAGACATAAAAACAGAATGATTGGTACTATCTCACACCGGTAAAATTATTAAGTCAACAGGAGGAGTCAAAATGACAGAAAACATTTCAATGCCTACAAAATATGATCCGCAGTCCATTGAAGCGGGTCGTTATGAATGGTGGTTACAAGGGAAATTTTTTGAGGCGCAGCCTACAAGTGAAAAGGAGCCTTATTCTATCGTTATTCCACCACCGAATGTAACAGGTAAATTGCATCTTGGTCATGCATGGGATACAACATTACAAGATATTTTAATTCGTATGAAGCGCATGCAAGGTTATGATGCACTTTGGTTACCAGGAATGGACCATGCAGGTATTGCAACACAGGCAAAAGTAGAGGCCAAACTACGAGAAGATAATATTACACGTTATGATTTAGGTCGTGAAAAATTCCTCGAAAAAACATGGGAATGGAAAGAAGAGTATGCTGGGCATATTCGCGATCAATGGGCGAAACTTGGTCTTGCATTGGATTATTCTCGTGAGCGTTTCACACTTGATGAAGGTCTTTCCGATGCAGTTAAAACTGTTTTCGTTCAATTATATGAAAAAGGCTTAATCTATCGTGGCGAACGCATTATTAACTGGGACCCTGCTGCAAAAACAGCATTATCAGATATTGAAGTTATCTATAAAGATGTTCAAGGTGCATTCTATCATATGAAATACCCATTGGCTGATGGCTCAGGATATGTAGAAGTAGCAACTACACGTCCTGAAACAATGCTAGGTGACTCTGGGGTAGCCGTGCACCCGAAAGATGAGCGTTATCAAGACTTAATTGGTAAAACAGTTATTTTACCAATCGTAGGTCGTGAAATTCCAATCGTAGCAGATGACTACGTAGATATGGAATTTGGTACTGGGGTTGTTAAAATGACACCAGCACACGATCCTAATGACTTTGAGGTTGGTAACCGCCATAATCTAGAACGCATTCTTGTAATGCATGAAGATGGTACAATGAACGAGCTTGCTGGCAAGTATAACGGTATGGATCGCTTTGAATGCCGTAAGCAAATCGTAGCAGATTTACAGGAAGCGGGCGTGCTTATCCGTATTGAAGAGCATACACATTCAGTAGGTCACTCTGAACGTTCGGGTGCTGTTGTAGAGCCATATCTTTCAGCACAATGGTTCGTAAAAATGCAACCACTTGCTGATGCTTCACTTGCTCTTCAAAAAGATGAAGAAGGCCAAGTAAACTTCGTACCATCTCGTTTTGAAAACACATATTCTCGCTGGATGGAAAACATTCGTGACTGGTGTATCTCACGTCAGTTATGGTGGGGTCATCAAATCCCAGCTTGGTATCACAATGAAACAGGTGAAATTTACGTAGGAAAAGAAGCACCAGCAGATGTAGAAAACTGGACACAAGATGAAGACGTATTAGATACATGGTTCTCATCAGCACTATGGCCATTTTCTACAATGGGTTGGCCAGATGAGACAAATGAAGAATATAAACGTTACTATCCAACAAGCACACTTGTAACTGGTTATGATATTATTTTCTTCTGGGTTTCTCGAATGATTTTCCAAGGTCTTGAATTTACAGGTCAGCGCCCATTCAAAGATGTGTTAATTCACGGTTTAGTACGTGATGGTGAAGGACGTAAGATGAGTAAATCACTTGGCAATGGTGTAGACCCTATGGACGTTATTGATCAATATGGTGCCGATTCATTACGTTACTTCTTAGCTACTGGATCATCACCTGGTCAAGATTTACGCTATACAACTGAAAAAGTAGAAGCAGTTTGGAACTTTTCTAATAAAATTTGGAATGCCTCTCGTTTTGCTTTAATGAACATGGAAGGTATGACATATGATGAAATCGACTTAACTGGTGAAAAATCAGTTGCCGATAAATGGATCCTTACTCGCTTAAATGAAACAATTGAACGTGTAACATCTCTTGCTGAGCGCTACGAATTTGGTGAAGTTGGCCGCGAGCTTTATAACTTCATTTGGGATGATTTCTGTTCTTGGTATATTGAAATGGCGAAATTACCGTTATACGGTGATGACGAAGCAGCTAAGAAAACAACTCGTTCTATTTTAGCTTATGTTTTAGATCAAACTATGCGTCTATTACATCCATTCATGCCATTCATTACGGAAGAAATCTGGCAGCACTTACCTCATGAAGGTGAATCAATCACAGTGGCAGCATGGCCAACTGTACGTGCGGATCTTCATTTTGCAGAGGAAGCAGACAATATGAAGCTCCTAATGGATATTATACGTTCAGTACGTAATATTCGTGCGGAAGTTAATACACCAATGAGCAAAAAAGTGCCGTTATATATTTCAGCTAAGGATGCTACAACGGTTACAGTACTTGAAGCCAATAAAGCGTACTTAGAAAAATTCTGTAATCCAGAATCACTAACAATTGGAGAAGGCTTAGAGGCTCCTGGTCAGTCAATGACAGCAGTAGTAACTGGAGCTGAGCTATTCTTACCGCTTGTTGGACTTATTAATCTAGAAGAAGAAATTGTTCGTCTTGAAAAAGAATTAGAAAAATGGGCAAAAGAAGTGAAGCTTGTAACTGGTAAATTATCGAATGAGAAATTCGTGTCTAAAGCGCCGGAAGCATTAGTTAATGCGGAGCGTGAAAAATTAGCCGATTACGAAAGTAAACATGCGGTTGTATTAAAACGTTTAGAAGAACTAAAAAATATGTAAGATTACAGACAGCGGATGGCGATATAGTCATCCGCTGTTTTTTAATGATTGTATATGCAACAAAAAATATGTGTTACATTTGGTGAAATACGGTAATCAGATAAGCGCTATCAGGTGCACAACAACTCCATTAGTATGAAATTAATATTCAATACACGGATTCTCACTTTATATGTGTTTCTCTGTGTGTTTTTTTAGCTTTCATTCAAAGTACAAGAGTTTTTTTCGAAATGTATGTGTATTGGGCGCTACTTGTACTAAAATAGAGATATTGTAGTTAAGAGGGAGTGTTTCTTTTGTTTAAAACGATGAAAGAATGTACAGAATTTATTTTTACGTTAAAGGCAGTTGATCATAAACGTGCACCACTCGTATTGATGCGAGAGGTACTGGCACTTCTTAATAACCCGCAGGATAGGCTGCGCGCTATCCATTTAGCAGGCTCAAATGGAAAAGGATCAACAGTTAATGCGCTAAGAGAAATGTTACAACATGCTGGCTATAAAGTAGGCGCCTTTACTTCGCCTCACTTAGAGCGTGTTAATGAACGTATGACTATTAATGGAAATCAGATTTCTGATGCACAATTTTTATACTATATGAACAAAGTTGCTGAGATTATTGAGACACATTATGAAGGTGACTTTCCAAGCTTCTTTGAAGTTGTGACACTTATTATGTTCCAATATTTTGCGGATGAAGAAGTGGATGTTGCACTGATAGAAACGGGACTTGGTGGACGTTTAGACGCTACGAATGTCATTACGCCCCTAATTTCAATTATTACAACGATTTCATTAGAACATACTGCGTTTTTAGGAGATACATTAGCAAAGGTAGCGTTTGAGAAGGCGGGAATTATTAAAGAAAATGTACCTGTTGTAGTGGGTGTTAAAAGTGAAGAGGCACTTACTGTTATCGAGGAGATAGCAAATGAGCGTCATGCCCCATGTCTTATTTTAGGGAAAGAGTTTACGGTTGGAAACGTTGAACAAGGCACTAATACGCAATACTTTAATTACCGAAAAGCAAAAGCGGAGATGATAACTGTCCCGTTAAAGATGGCCGGGCCACATCAAATAAATAATGCAAGCCTTGCGATCACGGCGATTCTTACGTTAAGAGAGAATGGAGCCATTGATATTTCAGATGAATCAATCCGTCAAGCTTTGGCAAAAGCTCAGTGGGCAGGCCGATTTGAACAATTACCTAATAATATTATATTAGATGGAGCACATAATTCGGAAGGAACTGCTGCTTTAATTCAAACACTAAAAACGGTCTACCCACACCAAAACTATCGATTTATATATGCGGCATTATCCGATAAAGATCATGCGAAAAGTATTGCTTTAATGGATAGTATTGCTACATCAATTGCATTTACACAAATTGAGCTACCGAATGCAATGCCCGCTGATCAATTAGCTGCATTATCTACAAATACAAATAAAGAGCATAATGCGAATTGGCGTGAAATGGTTCAAACGATGCTACATAAAAGAAATGATAAGGATGTTATCGTCATAACAGGTTCATTGTATTTTATTGCTGAAATACAACAATGGCTACAGGGGGAACAACGATGATTCCTAAATTGAATAGCTACAAAGAAAAGTGGAATGTTCAAAGTGATGATGTTATTAAACCTGGTCTAACTGCGATTGAAGAGGCATTGGCACGAGTAGGTAATCCAGAAAACAAATTGCAAGTCGTGCATTTAGCAGGGACTAACGGTAAAGGCTCGACACTTACATTTCTAGAATCAATCGCAAATGAACATGGTTTACGTGTTGGTAAATTTATGTCTCCTTGTATTTTGGATGTGCATGACCAAATTCAAGTAGAGGGTCAAGCTATTACAGAAGCGGAAATGAATCATGTATTCCAACAAATGCAGGCGGCCGGGCTAAGTGGGAAACTAACAGATTTCGAACTTTTAACGGTTGCAGTATTTTTACATTTTGTTGCTAGTGATGTAGATATTGCCCTTATTGAAGCAGGTATGGGGGGCCTACTTGATAGTACAAATGTGGTTACACCAATTGTGTCAATCATACCGAGTATCGCATTAGAGCATACGAATTTTTTAGGAAATACGATTGAAAGTATTGCCCATCATAAAGCAGGAATTATTAAGCCGTATCGTCCAGTTATAATCGGGGATCTACCATTGGAAGCGAAGAATATTGTCTATCAGGAAGCTCAAAAAAAACATTCATCAGTTCTTGAATTAAATCATCATTTTTATATAGAACAAGAGAAAGATGGAGAGAGCTATATGCATAAAGACAATAGCTTCCATATAACAAAGCTTACTCGCACAATGAAGGGAGCACATCAGGGGAATAATATGGCATTAGCTATTACAGCCTTTTTTGAAGTGGCAACAGCATTAGAGTTACAACTTAGTAAAGAAGCTATACAAAAAGCTGTGAAAAACGCAACTATTTTAGGACGTTTTGAAGAAATTATGCCTTATATTTTTTTAGACGGTGCGCATAATCCAGCGAGTGCTGAAAAATTAATAGAAACTATTAAGCAGGAGTTTCCTGGTGAGCAGATTACTTTTGTAATTGGTATTCTTGCTGATAAGGCTGTGACAGAGATTTTGCAGCAATTCGAGCAGGTAAGTGATTATTTTTATTTTGTTGATTTCAAAAATCCCCGTGCGATGGCTGCTCACAACATGCTTGAGCTGTCGAACGCCTCTCATAAAGTAGTTTTAGAAGATTATGTGCAATTTTTAAAACTACAGTTAGAAAACAAATCGAGAACGATTGTATCGGGTTCGTTGTATTTATTAACGGAAGTACGTAGTAGATTAAAAAATATATAATATCTAGTTGAGCGAACAATATTTTTACAGTAAAGAATCAGGTACTCATTATAAAATGAGTCCTGATTTTTTCAGCTAAGTGTTTTATGTAACGTAAGTGAAACGGCAGTTACAAATATTTTTTGTACCAAAAGCGTATTTCGAAAGAGGAACTACAATTTTTCTGTCAAACTCTTAAATAAATCAGTTAAGGGATATAAATTAATTTTTGGGTATTCTCTCTTTGATTTCCTCAAGCACTTTTTCCGAATATATCTTCATTTCTTCTCTTACATTCTGATCGGAAAGTTTTTCATGATGAAAACTAATAGTTGTTTTATTGTTTGAACTCGAAATAATACGAACTTGAACTGTTGCTGCCTTTTCCCATTCTATCTTTTGCCAAGTCAGGCGAAGTTGCTGTAAAGGTTTAACAACTCGTATTTCACCATACCCTGATTTCGTGATATATTTTTGCCCTGGTTCAAGGATAATATTTTTACTCTCCCCTAACCATAAGTTTAATCCGTCTTGTGAAGTAACAAGTTTCCAGGCTTCTTCTTGGGAAATTGGGAATGTCCTTCTAACACCAACTTGAAATCCAACCGTTTTTGTTTGCCCTATAATTTTTGAATTTTCCATGTCAGTTCCTCCAATAACGATTTATTTAGCTCATGACCATACGAGTGGTTGATTTTCGTTCCGACTAAGCGCTTTTCTGGGGGCATTCGATGAACTACTAGGTTTCGCTGCAGGCTAAAGGAACTACATCTGCATTCATCTCACGACCCTCAGACATGGGCGTTTTCTTCTAGGCATACGTTTTAACAAATGTCACCCATAGTGATGAGCCGATTATTTGCCAGTAAAAATATTATTTCTATTTCCTTTCTATTAACTCCTTTTTTCATTCAGCAAAAATGTTCTTCATAGTAGAGTAATGAATCCACCTCTTTTTTTGTTTATTGAAAAATCTTTCGATGCAAAAATATTTAATATTGAAGTAAAACTTCGAAAATAACTATTAAATCAAATTGTAGTAAATTCGCATTTACACATCCTTTTTTACATATACTTATATATCAAATTGTAACAATATCGTCTTGTTTAAATTTACTTTTATACGTTAAAGAAAGAGGTGATGGTCGAATGAAAATTGTCAGTCATGTGATGAAAAAACAAATATTTCGAGCGATGGTTATTGGAGGTATAGTAGGACTTTTTGGTGTAGCTCTTTTTTTAGGTATTCTTCAAGCAAGTACTAAATTTTCTTTAAAAAATGATAGTACTGAGGTAGCCACTAAAAGTAATAATGGTAATTCAACCGGAGAAACAATTCCGACAGCTGGAGAGGCAACGAACGGACCAATGCTTTTTGCAAGTCAAGCAGGGGTCTATTCGAATTATGAAAGTGCAAGCTCGTTTGTATCTGAACATCCTTCATTAAAAGAAAGTGCTATTGTTGAGGTTGATGGAAAATTTTACATTTGGACAAGCGTGGTAACAGATGAAAGTCAGCTTGTCTTTTTAAAAGATCCGGCAACATTTAAAAAAGCATTTACTTTAAGCGGTGACAGTTGCAAGGAGGCAACGATTGCAGAACTTCCATCTGTGCTAGCTGACAAAAATGCAACAAAATTAAATTTTAAGGATAAATCGAAGGATTCTACTTTGCCTGCTGATTGGCAATCTATTGGAGCGGCAGCCTCTTCTATTTCAACTGATATCAGCATCGTTCGCTTACAAGTTCTTGCCCATTACAAATCGAAAAATGCTTGTCTTCAAGTGAAGTTTTAAGCACAAAAGATAGCGGAATTAGCATTATCTTGATTTTTAGAAAATTTTCAAATCCCAATTTCTCCGTTATGATAACTAATAAGGAGGAATGGTCAGATAATGTTTAAAACAAATCACAAGCTAGTGCTTGCTTCAGCTTCACCACGACGAAAAGAATTGCTTGCTATGCTAACACTCCCATTCGACATAATAACTAGTGAAGTGGAAGAGACAAGCGTTCAGGCAACTATAATGCAGGAGTATGTAAAAGGTGTAGCTCTATTAAAAACACGTGATGTGGCGAAAAAAGCTCCAAATGCCATAGTTATTGGAGCAGATACTATTGTTGTTTATGATGATGAGCTACTCCATAAACCTAAAAATCGTGAGGAGGCAATTTCTCACTTATTGCGCTTATCAGGTAAATGTCATGCGGTCATGACAGCTGTTGCAATTATTGAGCCGAACGGTAATGAAACTACATTCGTCGAAGAGACAAATGTTGTCTTTCATCATTTATCTCAGGACCTCATCGAGGCATATGTAGATTCGGGAGATCCATTTGATAAAGCAGGCGGTTATGGCATTCAAACTGCTGGAACTCTTCTAGTAAAACGAATTGAGGGAGATTATAACAATGTTGTCGGCTTACCACTTGCAGCGTTGTTTACGCAATTGGTAGCACTTAATATTATCCAATTTGCCAAGGAGTGAGGCTTTTTTGACAAATAAGGTTTTACCAAGGATGATGATACGTGACGTTAATATAGAGGATCGACCACGCGAAAGACTACGTAGACAAGGAGCTATGAGTTTATCTAATCAGGAGCTGCTGGCTATTTTACTAAGGACAGGCACTAAAGAAGAATCTGTTCTTATACTTGCAAATCGCGTACTAAGCGTTTTTGAACGTTTACATCATTTGAAAGATGCAACTATAGAAGAAATGGTTGCTATTAGAGGGATTGGTGAGGTTAAAGCCATTCAATTATTAGCGGCTATTGAACTCGGGAGACGTCTCGCACAGAAACATAGCGATGAAAAATATACAATTCGTTCACCTCATGATGCCGCTGCCTATTTAATGCCTGATATGACCTCACTGAAGCAGGAGCATTTTGTAGTTCTTTTTCTGAATGTCAAAAATCAAATTATTCACAGACAGACGATTTTTATAGGCAGTTTAAATGCTTCAATCGTCCATCCTAGGGAAATTTTCCGCGAGGCTGTAAAAAGATCTGCTGCATCTATTATTTGTGCACATAATCATCCTAGTGGCGTTCCAACACCAAGTGAAGAGGATATTGAAGTGACGAGAAGAATTTTAGAGGCTGGTTATATTATAGGCATAGATTTAATAGATCATCTTATCATCGGTGATCATCAGTTCATTAGCTTGAAAGAAAAAGGATACTTTTAATTTCATTCAGCGGGTGCCAAACATCCGCTGAATGAAATTAAAGCCTCCGGCGGATGTCACGGAATCGGCTTTGTGCGAGCACAAAGCCGATTCCGGACGTAATTATGCCGAGGCATAATTGATCTCTGCAATATATATTGCAGAGTTTTTTGATGAAAATTTTCAGGAGTTTCTGCGAGATTTACACGATTTAGAATTGTAAAGCAGTTGCCGCATCATTTCGGGAAGCTTCACAGTGTTCCGGGTATTATTTTAAAAATAAATATTTTTGTATTTTTTTGCGAAAAGCTAAAAATAAATGTGAACCTTTTTTTATAGAAAACGTTATTGTATTCGTAGAAATGTCTATTATATTCACAAAAATTGGTAGGCGATTACACGTTGTCTTACAAGAATAAAAATTATATGCTAATCTATACGTACTATTTTTGTTTAGGAGGGAATTAAAATAGTATCTTTTCCGCGAGAAGAGGTATGTGACACTACAAATTCTTGCGTTTTTCCGTTATAATGAACGGTATGATTTTATTTTTGTTCAGAAAAAGACTCTCACTCCATCAGGTGTGAGATAAATGAGTGTGTAGTTTTTTTTCAGTAGGTGTCTAACACCGAGTGAATGAAGATAAAGCCTCGGGGTTAAACGCGCCGGGGTATAAGTTGATGTCAACGAAAGTATGGCTTAAATAGAAAGGGAGTTCACAATTTGTTTGGATTAGGAAGTAAAGATGTCGGGATTGACCTTGGCACAGCGAATACATTAGTGTTTATTAAAGGGAAGGGAATCGTTTTACGCGAACCTTCAGTCGTAGCGAAAAATACAAAAACTGGAGATATTGTTGCAGTTGGTAATGATGCTAAAAATATGATTGGTCGTACACCTGGCTCAATCGTAGCAATCCGTCCTATGAAAGATGGCGTTATCGCTGATTTTGATATTACTACAGCAATGATAGAATACTATTTAAAAGAAGCTTGTAAAAATTCTGGTGGTAATTGGAAAAAGCCGAATGTTATGATTTGTGTGCCTTATGGTATTACATCGGTTGAACAACGTGCGGTTATTGATGCTGCTCGCCAAGCAGGTGCTAAAGAAGCATTTACAATTGAAGAACCATTTGCAGCAGCGATCGGTTCGAGCTTACCAGTATGGGATCCAACAGGGTCAATGGTCGTTGATATCGGTGGTGGTACAACAGAGGTAGCGGTTATTTCATTAGGTGGTATTGTAACAAGTGAATCCGTGCGTGTTGGCGGTGATGCAATGGACCAATCAATCATTTCGTATATTCGTAAAACATATAACTTAACAATTGGTGAACGTACTGCGGAAGCAGTAAAAATGGAAATTGGTACAGCGTTGGCTGAGGGTCCAGAAGATAGAATGGAAATTAGAGGACGTGACCTTTTAACAGGTTTACCAAAAACAATCGAAATTTCTTCACAAGAGATTTCTGAATCTTTACGTGAAGCGGTAGCATCTATTATTGATGGTGTTCGAAAAACGCTTGAACAAACACCTCCGGAATTATCTGCAGACGTAATGGAACGCGGAATTGTACTAACAGGTGGTGGTGCGCTATTAACGAATTTAGACAAAGTTATTAGCCAAGAAACTAATATGCCAGTATTTATCGCAGAAGATCCACTGGACTGCGTTGCTATTGGTACAGGTAAGGCTCTAGAACATATTGATTTAATTCGTGCACAACAAGTTAAAGGTTAAGGAGGTTTAGGCAATGCCACATTTTTTTTTCAATAAGAAATTAATTTTGCTGCTCATAGGCATGGTTTTTCTTGTGGCATTGATTAGCTTCTCATTACGTGAACGGACGAATGCAACTTTACCAGAGCAAATTATTAAAGACACTGTCGGCGTCGCACAATCTATTGTTGCGAAGCCGGCGAATTATATTACTGGTGTTATTAATAATATTGATTCCCTCTTAAACACGTACGAAGAAAATAAACGTTTAAAAGCACGCTTAGATGAATATGCAGCTGTACAAGCTGAGGCATCGGACTTGAAATCTGATATTAAAAAGTTTCAAGAGCTTATGGACAAATCGGAAAGCTTAAAAGCTTATGATCCGATTCATGCCACGGTTATTGCTAGAAATCCTGACCAGTGGGAAGAAAAAATTATTTTAGATAAAGGGTCTTCACATGGTGTAGAAAAAAATATGGCAGTTATGACAGCGAAAGGGTTAGTCGGTAAAATTACAGTAGTAACACCTTTCACCTCTGAGGTAGAGCTTTTAAATACAAGTAATCCAAACTATCGTGTTTCTGCGATGGTTCAAGGAGATAAACAAGCATACGGTTTAATCGAGGGCTATGATAAAGAGCATAATCAACTCATTATGAAGCGAATCGATTCAAGTTTAACTGTTAAAAAGGGCCAGCAAGTAGTTTCATCAGGACTTGGTGGTATATTCCCAAAAAATGTGCCAATCGGAGAAATTACTGAAGTAAGTACAGATGATTATGGTTTAACAAAGATGGCCTATGTAAAACCATCTGCTGATTTTTCAATATTAGACTATGTTGTTATTGCTAAACGTTCCGCTACTGTGATAGATGGATCTGATGGTAATTCTTCGAACGAGGATTTAACACATCCACAAAAGGGTAAAGAGGAGGCGGAATAATGGTTCGGTTTCTCATCCCCTCTGTGGCAGTTTTATTATTTTTAGTAGAACCAGAGTTTGCTATGCTTTCACCGATTGAAGTGAAAGGTCAAATCTTTTATTTAGTGCCGAGATTTTTAATCTTATATTTAATATTTATATCCATCTATTACAGCCGTCAACGAGCGGTAATGTATGGACTTTTTTTTGGTGTCTTGTATGATGTGTTTTACATTGATATTATTGGATTATATTCAGTACTGTTTCCGCTTATTTGTTTTATAGCAGGGTCTATTGTGAAAGTTATTCATCAGCACTTAGTTGTGACAACGACGATTTCAGTTGTTTTAGTAGCAATTTTAGAATTTATACTCTATCAATTCTTCTATCTTATCGACTTTACAACGATCCCATTATCGGATTTCTTACGTTCACGACTGCTGCCAACGATCATTGCTAATGCACTATTTTTAATGATTCTTGGTTGGGCCTTCAAGTATCTAATTAATGCGCGTGTCTTACAGAGAGCACGTGAAGTTTCTTAACAAAGAGCAACGTGGGGTGAGGCATTCATGAAAAAACAGTTAGTTAATATGAAGGGAACAAAGGATGGATTTGTTCTTCATTTAGATGATCAATGTGCGTATGTCGATTTAGTAGAAGAGCTTAAAAAGAAAGTGTCAGAAAGCGGTATCGATAGTAAAGTAGATGTACAATTATACTTGGGCTATCGATACTGTTCTGATGAACAAATCAAAGAGCTAATTAAAATTGTTCAAGAAACAGAGCAACTAATCGTTTCAAAAGTGCAAAGTGAAGTACTGACTGTCCATGAGAGCAACCAGAAAAGGCTTGAAAGTCAACAAGATACATATATTGGTGTGGTCAGATCGGGTCAAGTTCTGCGTTCGCAGGGAGATATTATTATAGTAGGGAATGTCAATCCGAACGGACGTGTAGAAGCGGGTGGCAATGTTTATGTCCTAGGTAAACTCAAGGGCATTGCGCATGCTGGTGTTCATGGTAATAAGGAGGCAATCATTGCAGCATCTCTTTTTGAAGCTACACATATCATGATTGCTGATCAGGTTCAGGCAATGTCGGACGAACATGTAAAAGCAATTAAACATGAAGAGATGACTTGTGCATTTATTGGCTATGATGGGCGCATTACGTACGATCAAATTCACGCGTTAAAAAATATTCGACCATTATTAAATGTGTCTAAGGGAGGTAGCTAGTGTGGGAGAAGCGATCGTCATAACTTCAGGTAAAGGCGGTGTCGGAAAAACAACGACAACGGCTAACCTGGGGACTGCATTGGCTCTACAAGGTAAAAAAGTATGTTTAGTAGATACTGATATTGGACTACGTAATTTAGACGTAATTTTAGGTCTTGAAAATCGGATTATTTATGATTTAGTAGACGTTGTTGAAGGGCGCTGTAAGATTCATCAAGCGTTAATAAAAGATAAGCGTGTAGATGAGAAACTATTTTTATTACCCGCTGCTCAAACGACAGATAAAAATGCTGTTAAACCAGAGCAGATGAAGAGCTTAGTAGAAGAATTAAAAAGAGACTATGATTATGTTTTAATAGACTGTCCAGCGGGCATTGAGCAAGGCTATCGCAATGCTGTTGCTGGTGCAGATCATGCAATTGTTGTAACAACACCAGAAATCTCTGCTGTGCGTGATGCAGATCGAATTATTGGCTTGCTCGAACAGGAAGAAATTTCTGCTCCTAAACTAATTATTAACCGCATTCGCCAGCATATGATGAAAAGCGGTGATACGTTGGATGTTAATGAAATTACAACGCATTTATCTATCGATTTATTAGGGATCATCGTAGATAATGAAGGGGTTATTTCATCATCCAATAAAGGCGAACCAGTAGTAATGGATCCGACTAATAAAGCATCTCTAGGCTATCGTAATATTGCTCGTCGAATACTTGGCGAGTCTGTGCCACTTATGGCAATTGAAGATGAACATAGAGGTGTATTTTCAAAACTAAAAGCGTTATTTTCAAGATAACCATCAGCCTTTTCGTGCATTTGTACGAGAAGGTTTTTTTCTTGTGCATGAATGGACATGCAACCTCATATAGTGTGAAAAAAGGATGAGGGCTTGTTTAAAAAATGGAAATGGTTGGTCACGATACTACTTGTGGCTGCAATTATGCTCGTAATTCGTTTAGAGGATCAAGGTGTATTGGAAACACCGGTGCGAAAACTTGTTACAACATCAGCAGATTTAACCTATTTAAGTGAGCTCGGACAAAGCTGGCTAAATAAAGAGGATACAACAATTTTGGTATCGAGTGATGTTGGGCAAACTGAACTATTATCATTTGCCAATGCGCAAGTTTTTAAGGAAGGTTTTTTATTGCAATATGACATGGGCCTACCGGTTTATGCAGGAAAGAATGGTCTTGTCGTTTTTACCGGTCATACAAAATATACTGGTAAAACAATGACAATAAGCTATGATGATGGAACAACAGTATCCTATGGCATGCTGGATAGTTTAGCACAACTCCCATATACAACGGTGCAGGCAAACGATTTAATCGGCATGAAAGAGGCGGGACAACTTTATATCTCGATTGAAAAAGATAAGACACAATATAATTTAGAACAGATTGTACAGTGGCTTGAAACAGCGGCGTCCAATGAAAATTAAACTGCATCTTCTATGTATCCCTCTCGTATTTCTAATGATTTTTACTGGTCAAATTGCTTATTACGCTATTATTTTATCTTCGTTATTATGGCACGAGGCGGGTCATTTGTTAACGGCAATGCTGTGTGGTGTTAAGGTGAAATCATGTGTTATTACACCTTACGGAGGGGAAATAGAATTTGAAAATCCAGCGGTTGTGCCTGCAACGTCACTCCTTTGGATTGCCTTAGGGGGACCAATCGCTACAATATTAGGGATTGGCCTCGCTTTTTTTATGCCAGAACTGCTTGCTACTAAACTTATTAATGTGCAACTTGTGCTATTAGCAATCAATGTTTTACCGATTATCCCGTTGGACGGTGGCAGAATATTTTTAGCGTGCTTATTTTTATTCTATCCAAGTGTTCGTGCATTGGAATATTACTACTGGCTTTCTCTTATAATTGCCTTTATACTATTCTTGATAACTTTATGTTATCTCCCACAATCTATTTTTTTAGCAATTTTATGTTTATTTATATGGCTTCAAGTGTTCAAGGAATGGAATTATCGAAAATATCGTTTAGCATTTGAGAAATATGTAATGAATAGATTGACTTAAAATAAATCGTGTGGTAATATTTTAATGTTATTGTTTGTAGCACCTGTGCTACTACAACCGCACTGGAAAGGTTTAAGTATCGTATGATCACCTTTATAAACAGGCGAGTCTGAGTCTATGAGGAGGTGCAGTAAAATGTACGCAATTATTGAAACTGGTGGTAAACAAATCAAAGTAGAAGCTGGTCAAGAAATCTATGTTGAAAAATTAGGTGTAGAAGCTGACGAGGTTGTAACTTTCGATAAAGTTTTATTCGTTGGTGGCGAAAACGTTAAAGTTGGAGCTCCATTCGTAGAAGGCGCTACTGTAACAGCTAAAGTTGTGAAAGAAGGCCGTGCGAAAAAAATCGTTGTTTTCAAATTGAAAGCTAAAAAGAACTACCGTCGTAAACAAGGTCACCGTCAACCTTACACAAAATTAGTTGTTGAAGCTATCAACGCTTAATTGTGAGGTGTAACGAATGATACAAGTTACGATTCATCACGATGAAAATAGACATGTGTCAGCATTTGAATTTTCAGGACATGCTGAATACGATGAATCTGGTAAGGATTTAGTATGTGCAGGAGCATCTACCATTGCCATAGGTACGGTGAATGCTATTTATGCACTATTACAATTACAGCCAGAAGTCGAACAAGCTGCTGAAGGTGGAGGCTATCTTAAGGTAGATTTACCATCAGATTTAGAGCCTGAGATTGATGCAAAACTACAGTTAATTGTCCAAGTAATGACTGCCCAAGTGTATTCTATGGTGCAAAATTACGGACAATACATCCAAATCAACTACAACCAAGTAGGAGGTGGAACACGATGAAATTATTATTAGCATTAGACCTTCAACTTTTCGCATCTAAAAAAGGTGTAGGTTCTACTAAAAACGGACGTGACTCTGAGTCAAAACGACTTGGTGCTAAACGTGCTGATGGCCAATTCGTAACTGGTGGTTCAATTCTTTACCGTCAACGCGGTACAAAAATTTACCCAGGTACAAACGTAGGTCGTGGTGGTGACGATACACTATTTGCTAAAGTTGACGGCGTTGTAAAATTCGAACGTTTAGGTCGCGATCGCAAACAAGTATCTGTATACCCAGCAACACAAGAAGCTTAATCTTTTATAAGATAACATAAAGCGGAGGACTGCATTTATTGCAGTCCTTTTTTTGGCTAAATTATAACTTCTTTCAGCAAGTGTTTTCTGTAGCGAAAGCGAAGCGGCAGCTACAAGTGTCTTTTGTACCGAAAGCGTAGCGACATGTACAGAATTCTATGAATGCCGTTTAAAGTCACTTTTACTTTTCAGCGCTTGTCCAAACATCCGCTGAAATAGAAGAACTCAGTCTAAGAACGCCGTCCAGTGGCAATTTATCTGTGCGAAAGCGCAGCGACAGCAACACGGTTTTATCTGTGCGAAAGCGCAGCGACAGCAACAACAACACACGACTGAGTGACCAACATCGTGCCGTGTTGCCGTTGCTGCTGCGCTTTCGCACAAAAAACATTTGCAGGCCTAAGCACAAAGCCGATTCCAGACGCAATTTATGCCGAGGCATAATTATTAAGGGAAAAATACAGCAAAACTTGTTATACTAGTAAGGATAACTTTATTGGAGTGAATGGGATGAACAATCAATCACTAACCATTAGTGAAGTATTACGTTTTGCAAATCATGATTATGTGAATCAACTTCAGCTTATTCGCATGAATCTAGATTTAGGTAGAATTGATGAATCAAAAAAACTAATTCAAGAGTATTCAGAGCAATTACAAGTGCTTTCTATCCTTAATCGTCTACAATTACCACGGACAATAGAATGGCTTCAAACAGGAGGCTGGCGCTACCCTTCATTACCAATGAAGCTAAGCGGTGAGATAAAAAAGCCTGTCACAAATACTATTGATTCGGATGTTGTAGACTATTTAAACAAAACAGTTATGCATGTTTATGATACATTAGATCCATTTACAGAGCAGAGCTTAGCGCTCGATGTACGTGTTGACGATCATACATTTGCCGTGACATTCACGCTAAATGGGCTATGGAGTGCTGATGCATTCACCGAAAAAGGTTTGAAACAATTAGACATTCAAACAATTGAACAGACGAATTCGTGCTGGCAATATGTATTGAAAGCAAATAGGGAGTGAACTAAATGTTTGTCGATCACGTTAAGATTTATGTAAAAGGTGGCGACGGCGGGGACGGAATGGTTGCCTTCCGCCGAGAAAAATATGTACCGAATGGTGGTCCAGCTGGTGGTGACGGCGGACATGGCGGTAACGTAGTATTTGAAGTTGAAGAAGGCTTACGAACATTAATGGATTTCCGCTATAAACGCCATTTTAAGGCTGACCGTGGTGAGCATGGTATGAGTAAAGGAATGCACGGTAAACGTGCAGACGATTTAATCGTTAAAGTACCACCAGGCACAGTCGTAATGAATGAAGAAACAGGCGCTGTTATTGCCGATTTAGTCGAGCACGGTCAACAAGCGATTATCGCAAAAGCTGGCCGAGGTGGCCGAGGAAATTCACGCTTCGCAACACCGGCAAATCCAGCACCAGAACTTTCTGAAAAAGGTGAGCCAGGACAAGAATTAAATGTTATATTAGAGTTAAAAGTTTTAGCAGATGTTGGACTAGTAGGTTTCCCAAGTGTTGGTAAATCAACGCTTTTATCTGTTGTTTCTGCTGCGAAACCAAAAATTGGTGCATATCATTTTACAACAATTGTCCCGAATTTAGGGATGATTGAAACAGACGATCATCGAAGCTTCGCGATGGCTGATTTACCTGGTCTTATTGAAGGAGCACACCAAGGGGTAGGCTTAGGTCATCAGTTTTTACGACATATTGAACGTACACGTGTTATTGTCCATGTAATTGATATGTCTGGAATGGAAGGCCGTGATCCGTACGAGGATTATTTAACGATTAATGAAGAGCTAAAGCAATATAATCTTCGTTTAACTGAGCGTCCACAAATTATTGTTGCTAATAAAATGGATATGCCAGATGCAGAAGAAAACTTAGAGGAATTCCGCAAAAAAGTGGGAGAAGACGTTCAAATTTTCCCAATATCAGCTGTTTCACGTCAAGGTTTAAAAGAGTTGCTATTTGCTATTGCCGATTTACTTGAAGTAACGCCTGAATTCCCTCTATATGATGATTTAGAAGAGCAATCAGACGCAACGGTAATGTATAAACATGAAGCAAAAGGTGAAGATTTCGAAATTACACGTGATGATGATGGCACATTTATTATTAGCGGATATGCAATTGAACGCCTATTTAAAATGACTGACTTTAGCCGTGAAGATGGTATTCGCCGTTTTGCTCGTCAATTGCGTGCGATGGGCGTGGATGAAGCTCTACGCGAACGCGGAGCGCAAGATGGCGATACAGTTCGTCTGCAAGAGTTTGAATTTGAATTTATCGATTAAGACAAGAGTTTTAGGGGGAAGCGTATGAAGAATGTTGCGAATCAGCGATATTATTTAGTTCGTGAAGATGTTTTAACGGATGCTATGCAAAAAACTTTGGAAGCGAAACACTTACTTTCAAGTGGTTCGGTATCTTCCATTTGGGATGCGGTAAAGCAGGTGGATTTATCGCGTAGTGCGTTTTACAAATATCGTGATGCTGTATTTCCTTTTCACTCAATTGTGCAGGAACGCATTTTAACAGTCTTTGTACAGCTTCAGGACCGTAAAGGAACACTTGCAAAGCTTTTAGAAACAGTGACAATTACGCATTGCAATGTACTGACTATCCATCAAACAATACCGATTCAAGGACGAGCTAATGTTACATTGTCATTAGATGTAACTAGTATGACATGTGACCTTGATGATTTAATACAGCAACTCAAACGTCTAGATTTTGTAGAGTCAGCGGAAGTAATTAGTTCTGGTGCATTGTAATGACTAAAAGCAAGCTTGAATTTTTGACAGAATGTAAATAAGTTCAAAAGGAGCAGTCCCATGTGATGTAAATACATCGCCTCATGGGACAGCTCCTTATTCTATAACAAAAGAGAAAATTCATAGAAAGAAAAAAATGGATAGAAAGTCATAAAGAGAGATTCCATAATGTTTGGGAAGCTTCATATTATGCCTTACCGACATTTGATGTAGAATAAAAGGAGTTCTCAGAAACTAAAAATTCTAAATTTTTACATTAGTGAAATTTAAAAAGAAGTTGAGGATAAAATTTATTAGAACGTTGTCATGTATATAAGTTGATTGGAGAGGAGACTGCGCGACTCCTTGGGGATCAGCAATAGAGGAACGAAGGTTAAAGCCATCACTTCCTTTGATAACGCCTTCGTGACCAACATCCAACACGACGCCCCCAGGAAGCTTTGCTCTGCGCGAAAGCGAAGCGTCAGCTATAAAGCGCACAGTCGGAACGGAAATCAACACCACGTTATGGTGATGAGCCAATTTAATATAAAATCAAAAGCTACAAGTTGTAGTGAAGGAGGTAGATGTAATGACAGAGCAACAATGGGAACAACGAATTGGATATTTAGGACCTGAGGCATCATTTACATACTTAGCAACAAAGGCAACCTTTCCGAATGAGTGGCTTATCCCTTGTTCTACAATTCCAGAATGTATTGAGGCAGTAGCTGAGGGGAAGGTAGATTTAGCAGTTGTACCACTAGAAAATGCTTTAGAAGGATCTGTATCGCTAACGCTCGATTATCTATTCCATGAGGCAACCCTATACGTTACAGGTGAGCTTCTATTAAAAATACAACAACATTTAATGGTCAATAAAGCGCAAAAGGACAATTGGGAATCGATTACCGGTGTTTATTCACATCCACATGCTCTAGCCCAATGTCATAAATACTTATTTTATCGTTTCAGCCATGTTCCGTTACATCAAACGACATCAACAGCAGCTGCTGCAAAATTTGTATCCGAAAATCCAAACGAGTGCATTGCGGCGGTTGGAAATGCAGCGGCAGCAGTTAAATATGGCTTAGAAATTGTTCAACCTGATATTCATGATTTCCATTTTAACCATACACGCTTCTTTGTATTATCAAAGCAAAATAGACGACTGCCACAAGAATTATCTGATGGACAGGCGAAGACAACTTTCATGATTACATTGCCAACGGACCGTTCAGGGGCATTACATCAAGTATTATCAGTATTTGCATGGCGACAGCTAAATTTAAGTAAAATCGAGTCACGACCATTAAAAACTGGCTTGGGTGATTATTTCTTTATGATTGATGTATTAGCTGATGAAAAGGAACCTATGATGCGCGGGGCGATGGAAGAACTAGCTGCACTTGGTTGCAAGGTGAAGTCACTTGGTACATACTTTACTTATCTAACGTCGGATGAGTAATAAAAGTGGCTAGGAGGAATCGTTGTGGGTGGCATTATTTTGTTTGATGGAGTGTGCAATTTTTGTGATAGTAGTGTGCAATTTATTATCAAATATGATCAAGCAGAGTATTTTCAATTTGCATCCATCCAAAGCGATGCTGGGCAGGCATTACTTGCACAATTCGAAGTACCAGAAAATATTGATAGTGTCATATTAATTGAGCATGGAAAGGTATATTTTGAATCCGCAGCAGCACTTAAAATCTGTAGGAGATTAGATAGTTTTTGGCCTGTTTTTTATATTTTCGTCATGATTCCGTCATTCATACGAAATAAAATATATCGAATATTTGCTAAAAATAGATATCGTCTTTTTGGACGAAAAGAAGTATGTTTATTGCCAACACAATCGCAACGAAAAAGATTTCTCTAACTTTGAAGCTATCCAAATAATGTGGATAGCTTTTTTTAACGGAAAATGAAACAGTAATTTAGCTGCTTTGGTCCAGGGCCTAATTTGTGACACTAATCGCCCAGTCGCCATTCCAATCAACTAATATATCCGGTTTATACTTTATAATAAATTTCACTACCAATTCTTGAAGAGGGGCCATAAATAAGAAACAAATGAAATAACTATAAATCATATTTTTTGTGGTAAAAATATCACTAAAAACCCTAAACATTTACGTATGTTTTCTATAAAAAAACTGCAAGTCTCCGTGGAGGCTAGCAGCTTTTAATCATTTATTTGATTTTCCACCTTATTGAAGCAAAGTTCGTTCAATTATTGATCTACAATTAAATAGCCCTTTTTTTGTAAAGTTAGTTCAATTAAATCTAAAATTTCCACAGAAGGAGCAGAAATAACATGAAGATGTGTACCACCTGTTAGTTCGGATAAATAACTAGCCTGTGTTTCGTTGACACGCTGAATAAATCTTTTTACTTCATGACGGTTAGAAACCATAATGGATGCGGTAATTTCCCCATAAATTGGGTGTTCAACAATAACATTTTTTACTGTACCACCGCAATCAACTATTGTTGTAAGTTCGTCTTCCGCATCCTCTGCAGTGTGGAAGCAAGGAATTGCACGTTCAACAGTTTGATGTAATTGTTCCTGATGCATATAAAGATATCCTTGGCTAGTTGCAATAATAGGTTCATTTCTAGCCTTTAATAATGTCATATCATTGACAATGACTTGTCTAGAAACATTAGCGAATTTAGCTAGGTCCGTCCCTGTTATAGGTGCTGTGCTTTTTTTTAGTTGTGCTAGGAGTTGCAGTCGGCGTTCTTCGCCTAACATTTTTTTCATAAGAGATCACCTCTGCCTGTAATAAAGGAAGCAGTTTTCCTTAAAAACTAGTGTACCATGAAGCATTTCCACATGCGTGAAATTTTTGTATCCAAATGAAACATTGAACATATGATACGAAGAGAGGAAGGGAGGAAAAAATTGCGTATTCATATTGTCCAAAAGGGAGACACGTTGTGGAAGATTGCGAAAGAGTACGGAGTTTCGTTTGAAGATTTAAAGCGACTTAATGCGCATCTTGCTAATCCAGATTATATTGTACCGGGCATGGAAATTATCCTACCTGAAAAAATGCATAGAGAAGGACATAGAGAGGGGGGACATAGAGAAGGACATAGGGAATCAAATAAAGAGGGGCATAAGGAACACATGCACAAAGAACATATGCACAAGGAGTCACCTACAAGGCACGTTAAAGAAAAAGAAGTTCAAAGACCAACGCCACCACCAATCATTGTACCACCACCACCAATGCCAGAACCACAGATGATTCCAATTCCATATCCAATGCCAATGCCGATGCCTCAGCCAGCTCCAGTTGAGCTTAGCTGGAATCAACAAGTTGTCATGCCAAGTGTAGAGCAAACTGTATCACCAATTCAAATTCAACCACAGCCTGTAGCCCAACCAGAGGCGCCACCACCAGCACCGATGCCGCAACCGATTTTTATCATGCCACAAATGCCAGCAGTACCACATTGTGCAAGCTGCCATCAGCCCGTGCATCATCATATGTATTGGCCGATGCCAATGCAACCGCAAGTTGAGGCTTATACAATGCCAGAGCAACCATCATGTGATATGGGATGCGAAAAAGTTGCTGGGGATTTCTTAGAATCTAGTACATCTCCATTCTTCCCTATGAGCCCTGAATATCAGCAAATGCCGGAAATGGAACAGCCCTGTGGTTGTCATGCACAACCAGTCATGATGCCAAATTGGCAAATGGACCCATGTTGCTGTCCACCACCATGTCCGCCACCATGCCCAATGCCATGTCCATCACACTGCCATATGCCGTATTCGTCAGTAGGACAATGGATGTCACCGCACTATTTCCCAGGCGGGATGACGCCTTATCGATGGTGAAAAAGCGTATATCATTGAAGAAGTAAAGCCGAATATTTGGAAGTATAAATATCAATCCAAAATTTATTTTGTGAAACGAGCAAAGCAAATAGAAATAGCAGAAAAGGTAAGGGTTATCCATCGACAGCTTGGACATCTAGAGCCCTCATTGATCTTACCTTTAATGAAAAGTGATGATGAATATTTAATCGTGCAAGATTGGCAAGAAGGAAGTCATAGTGCTAATTTTGCACATAAAAAGGATCGGAAGGAATCACTAAAGCTATTAAATACGTTACATGATACACATAAAAAAATTGCTTGGCAGCGGGTGCCAGGTTTGCATACCTATTCACAGCTTTTAAAATGGCAAATGCGTCATATGCGTTTTAAGAGCAGAAGGAATGAATTTCGTGCATTTTTAACAAAAGAAGAAATCAATCAAATTTCACATTATAGCGAGAAATCGTTACAGCTAATCGCTCAGGAAGATGTACATGAAAAAGAAATAACGCTTCTACATGGAGATGTCGTCCATCATAATTTTTTATGGTGCTCAGATGGGGAATTACGTTTAATTGATTTTGATTTGGCTCACCTTGGTGAAGCGGATGATGAATATATTTTATGGTTGCATCGTGTATTGCCAGCAGTAGATTATGACCTTGGTAAAATATTTGCTGAGCTACCAGAGTTGAAACGATTAGATAAAAGAAAGCTACATCGTTTAAAATATCCAAATGAGCTATTACGTGAATGGCTTTTTGCAGTAGATTTACCATTAGATCAACAGTTGGTATTTTTAGATTATTTAGTGCCATTTACAAAACGAGCTCTCACATATTGGCCAAAACTGTGGTACGATATTGATAAAATGATAAAGAAATGACCGTCTTTTGGCGGTCATTTTTGTATGTGCAAGACTACTTGTGTTATTTCTTATTGTCGAGCATTCGTTCGTAATATGCTATAATCGAAGACGATGATTGTGAGGGATTATAGAATGTATGATTATTTAAAAGGACAAGTAATGCGTATAACTCCAGAGTATATCGTCCTTGAGCAGCAAGGGATTGGCTGGCAGCTAAATACACCAAATCCATTTGCGTTCCGGACATCTGCGCTTGAGCAACAAATTTTTGTTCACTTGCATGTACGTGAGGATGCACAAGTGTTATATGGTTTTCCAAATTTAGACCAACGAGAGCTGTTCCGTAAGCTTATTTTAGTGTCAGGAATTGGACCGAAGGGTGCACTTGCTATTTTAGCTACTGGGAATCCGCAACAGGTTATCAGTGCCATTGAACGAGAAGATGAATCGTTTTTAGTAAAGTTTCCTGGTGTGGGTAAGAAAACTGCACGTCAAATGATTTTGGATTTAAAAGGTAAACTCGGCGGATTGCTGGATACTATTGAGTTGCCAAGTACAGAAGATGAATTACCGTTATTTGGTGTAAATCCATATAAACATGAGCTTGAAGAAGCTACTCTTGCCTTAATGGCACTTGGTTATTCTGAAAAAGAATTAGAAAAAATACGTCCACAACTCGAAGAGAACGACAAGCTTGAAACAACAGATGCATTTATGAAACAAGCTTTACAATTGCTATTAAAGCTAAAATAGTGAAAGGGGGGGAAGTACATGTCTGAACGTATGATGGCTAGTGAGGCAGGTAGCTATGATGAACAGTTTGAATTATCTTTACGGCCACAAAGATTAGCACAATATATTGGTCAACATAAGGTAAAGGAGAATTTACAAATTTTCATTGAAGCGGCAAAGCTTCGTCAGGAAAGTTTAGATCATGTGCTGTTATATGGACCGCCTGGACTTGGGAAAACTACATTAGCTGCTGTTATTGCTAATGAAATGAATGTCAATGTGCGCATGACTAGTGGGCCTGCGATCGAACGTCCTGGAGATTTAGCAGCTATTTTAAGCTCACTGGAGCCAGGGGATGTGCTCTTTATCGATGAAATCCATCGCCTGCCTCGTGCAATAGAAGAGGTGCTTTACCCTGCCATGGAGGATTTTTGTCTAGATATTGTCGTTGGTAAAGGCCCTGAGGCACGTTCTGTACGACTTGATTTACCGCCATTTACACTCGTTGGTGCAACAACAAGAGCGGGCGCATTATCAGCACCTTTAAGGGATCGCTTTGGCGTATTATTGAGATTGGAGTATTATGATAATACGTCACTTGCAGAAATTGTTGTACGTAGTTCGCATTTATTTGATGTTGAGATTGAGCAAGTAGCAGCACTTGAAATGGCGACACGCTCGCGTGGAACACCTCGTATTGCCAACCGTTTGCTAAAACGAGTGCGAGATTATGCACAGGTGCTCGGAGATGGTATGATAACGGAGGGTCTTGCTAAGCAAGCGCTTGAGCTATTACAAGTCGATCCTAGAGGGCTTGACCATATTGACCATAAACTTGTGACCAATATGATTGAGCGCTTCCGTGGTGGCCCTGTAGGCTTAGATACGCTGGCAGCATCTATTGGTGAGGAGCGCGTAACGATTGAAGATGTGTACGAGCCATATTTGATGCAAATTGGCTTTATACAGCGTACGCCACGTGGACGTGTGGCAACACATTCAGCCTACGAACATTTTGGATATGAATATCCCCAACAAACCTAGAAGAAGGAAGTATTTTCATGCGTGTAGAAGATTTTGATTTTGAATTGCCAGAAGAGCTTATTGCACAAACACCACTTTTGGACCGAACAGCTAGTCGTTTAATGGTTGTGACGCCAGGCTCAAAAAATGTAGAGCATCATCATTTTGCTCATATTTTAGATGAGCTACAAGCGGGAGACTGCCTTGTGTTAAATGATACAAGAGTCTTACCAGCACGTTTAATGGGCGTTAAAGAGGAAACTGGTGCTCATATAGAAGTATTGCTATTAAAGCAAATGGCAGGTACAGATGAATGGGAAACACTTGTTAAACCAGCTAAACGTGTAAAAGTCGGCACAGTTGTAACATTTGGAGATGGCTTACTGACAGCTACTTGTACAGGAGAGCTTGATCATGGTGGGCGTACATTTGAGTTTAAATATAATGGGATTTTTTATGAAATTTTAGAGCAACTTGGTGAGATGCCACTACCTCCATATATTCGTGAAAAATTAGAGGACAAGGATCGTTACCAAACCGTTTATGCAAAAGAGCGTGGCTCAGCTGCAGCGCCGACTGCAGGCCTGCATTTTACAGAAGAATTACTTGATCAAGTAAAAGCAAAAGGGGTCGAAGTTGTATTTATCACTTTACATGTGGGACTTGGAACTTTCCGTCCTGTAAGTGTAGATTCAATTGAAAATCACGAAATGCATTCCGAATTTTATAGTGTAACGGAAGAAACAGCATCTATCATAAACCGAGTAAAGAGTAATGGTGGAAAAGTGATTGCAGTTGGTACAACCTCTACACGTACATTAGAAACTATCGGTTCTAAATATGGAGGCGAAGTGCGAGCAGAACAAGGTTGGACGTCTATTTTCATTTATCCGGGATATGAATTTTCAATTGTGGATGGTTTAATCACAAACTTCCATTTACCAAAGTCTACCCTTGTAATGCTTGTTAGTACGCTTGCAACAAGAGAAACAATTTTAAGTGCATACCATCAAGCTGTAGAAGAAAAATATCGTTTCTTTAGCTTTGGTGATGCTATGTTTATTCGTCCAAAAGGAGAATAAAGAAAAAATCGGAGTACTGTTTTTACTTTAGATAAGAGAGGAATTTTTATAATATGACACAACCAGCAATTCGTTATGAGTTACTTCATACTTGTAAGCAAACAGGAGCACGCCTTGGAATCGTGCATACACCGCATGGCTCTTTTGAAACGCCAGCATTTATGCCTGTTGGTACACAAGCAACTGTTAAAACAATGTCACCTGAGGAATTAAAGGACATGAATGCAGGTATTATTCTGTCAAATACGTATCATTTATGGCTACGACCTGGTAATGATATTGTTAAGGAAGCAGGTGGCTTGCATAAATTTATGAACTGGGATCGCCCGATTTTAACAGATTCAGGTGGTTTCCAAGTGTTCTCACTTAGTCAATTCCGTAAAATCGAAGAAGAAGGCGTTCATTTCCGCAATCATTTGAATGGGGATAAATTGTTTTTAAGTCCGGAAAAGGCGATGGAAATTCAAAATGATTTAGGCTCGGATATTATGATGGCTTTTGATGAATGTCCACCTTACCCTGCGACATATGACTATATGTTGAAATCAGTAGATCGTACAACACGTTGGGCTAAACGTTGTAAAGAGGCACATAAACGTCCAGAAGACCAAGGTCTATTTGGTATCATTCAAGGGGGAGAATACGAGGATTTACGCCGCCGTTCTGCAGAAGCATTAGTTGAGCTAGATTTCCCAGGTTATGCTATCGGAGGGCTATCTGTTGGTGAGCCTAAGGATATTATGAACCGAGTGTTAGAGTTTACAACACCTTTAATGCCAACTAATAAACCACGTTATTTAATGGGGGTAGGGTCACCTGACTCATTAATCGATGGTGCTATTCGAGGCATTGATATGTTTGACTGTGTATTACCGACACGTATTGCTCGTAATGGCACATTAATGACATCTGAAGGCCGTTTAGTTGTTAAAAATGCAAAATATGCACGTGATTTCGGACCAATTGATCCGAACTGTGATTGCTACACATGTAAAAATTATTCACGCGCATATATTCGTCACCTAATCCGTACAGAAGAAACGTTTGGTATCCGTTTAACGACTTACCATAACTTACACTTCCTATTGAAGCTAATGGAACAAGTACGTGAGGCAATACGCGAAGACCGTCTTGGCGATTTCCGAGAGGAATTTTTCGAGAAGTACGGCTTTAATGGACCAAATGCAAAGAACTTCTAAAATTTGGTAAAAAATTATGTAAATTTGTGCGAACTGTGAATATTTTAAGCAAAAAAATGTCTATATTAGAAAAAATATTAGTAATATAGAAAAATTTTGGGCTTGTCCATCGCTTTTTTATGGTGGAATAGTCTATACTAAAAAAGAACTGGAAAGGGGGCAAGAATGATGGATCAACTATTAGGATTCGCACCAATATTATTAATGTTCGTTGCAATGTGGTTTATTTTAATCCGCCCTGCTAAAAAGAGACAGCAGGAAACACAAAATATGCAGGGTAGTTTGCAACGTGGAGATAAAGTTATTACAATCGGTGGCTTACATGGTGAAATTGACTCAATTGAGGACACAGCTGTGACATTAAAGATTTCAGACAATGTGCGCGTTAAATTTGACCGCCAAGCAATTGGACGAGTAGTGAATGGCGACCAATCAAAATAATAATGAGAAAAAGACTTACATTAATTGTAAGTCTTTTTTTACCTTCTTTCAGCAATTATTTTGAAGCGAAAGCGAAACGACAGGTACATATGAAATTATTTGGCCTATAGCCTCCGGACGTAATTATGCCAAGGCATATATCGTTACTTGATTTTTTCTCTTTTATTTTATTCAAATGCCATCGTTTTGTAATTTCTTAATTAATTCTGCTCCAGTTTCATTGCCATTTACCGTTATTCTGCTTAAAGCATATACATTATCGCCCATAGTAACACCTTTATTTTTAATAACAAAAGCCATTTTAAATCCAACATCCTTCGCTAATTTCATTGCATCTTCAGAATTAGTTCCGAAGGGGTAGCTAAGAGCAATTGGTTCATATCCTAATTTTTCTTTAATAATTTTCCTGGAAAGATTAAAATCTTTTTTAACCCTTTCTTCGTACTCTACTTGTGTTTCTAGTTTTCCATTAATGTAACTACGACCATATATGGCACCTTTCATTCCTCCGCTGAATGACTGTAATTTATAATGTGAATTCCAAGTATGGCTTTGGATGGTTATATAATCTTTCATTTCTTTTAATTGATCCCAATTCATTTTGGGAATTTCGTTTGTATATACATTTTTTTCGTTTGTTTCTAGGATGTGACTGGTGATAACAAAGATTTCTGCATGCATTTTGTATTTTTTCAAAATTGGATAAGCTTTTTCAAAGTTGCTTAAGTAACCATCGTCAAAAGTTATTAACACCGGATTTTTAGGCAACTCTGTTTTACCGTTTAAGTAATCATATAAATCTTGGGTTGTAATCGAATTGTACCCATTTTCTTTAAGCGTTTTAATTTGATTTTCGAAATTCTCTGGGGAAATGACTGTATTATTATTCACATTGTTTTCTAAATGGTGGTACATAAGAACTGGAATCTTCGCATTGTTATATCCATAAATAGGGTAGGGTTTAATGAGCAATATACTATAAGCAACAACTAGAAAAATTACTATCCTTTTCATTTTCTCACCTTGTTTTTATGTTTGAAATTATGATGATTAATTATGCCGATGCATAATTGTAGCTGTCGCTTTGCAATCGCTACAGAAAACATTTGCTGCAGTCGCTTTACTTTCGCTAGAGAAATACATTGCGTCTGGAATCGGCTTTGTGCTTAAATAACTACATTATTGTTGGGGGGAACATTATAAATTGTCAGGGGAAATTTTACTTTTTACCATTTGAAAAGCAAGAATTATTGCTCCTTTTATTGTACACAAACAACTAAGGTTTATTCTTTTGATTTACGAAAGTTCATAGTGATATTTCCTTTTATATACAAGTAGGTGTTATTTTGTAAATGATTTTCGTGCGTTCTTCTTAATTCAAAACTAGGTTTCCTTAAAATTTAGTATGCAAAAAAACATAAGAAAAATTTAGGGAGAGCAATTATGCCTCGACATAATTGCGACCGGAATTGGCTTTGTACTTAGTCTTTCAGCGGATGTTTGTACACCCGCTGAAAAGTAACTTATACCCGCATTCATCTCAACACCCATTGTGGCGGAGACTTCCATAACTGCCTTTCACTTACGTTACAAAAAACATCTTTACCTGTCGCTACACTTTGGATACAGAAGACATTTCTAGCTGCCAATTCGCTTTCGCTACTAAAAATAATTGTTTAAAGAAGTAAAAAAAGGCAAAGTTATGATATATTATTATCCTGTATAAAAAGTGATGAGTAAGGTCACCTTGATTAGTATGGGGGTGACTGCATGGAAGAATATTTAACGATTATTTTAAGAACATGTTTTTTATATGTGTTTATCCTAATAATTTTTCGTTTAATGGGTAAACGTGAGGTCGGCGAATTGTCTGTAATTGATTTAGTCGTATCCATTTTAATGGCTGAGGTTGCAGCATTTGCACTTGATGATTTCGAAAGTCCTATATTTAAGGTCATTTTACCAATCATCGTGCTGTTTTTCATTCAAATAACAACTGCTTATTTGTCACTCAAAAATAAAAAATTTCGTGACCTAGTTGATGGTGATCCAGTATTACTTATAAGAGATGGTGTTATTTTAGAAAGTGAAATGCGTAAGCAACGCTATAATTTAGATGACTTGTGTCAACAATTACGCGAAAATGGAAATGCTTCCGTTACAGATATTGCATATGCCTATTTAGAGCCATCTGGCAATCTTTCCGTATACCAGAAAGATGAAAAGGCATTTGTGTACCCACTTATTATCGATGGTGATATTCAGGATAGGCATTTAAAGGTTTTGCATAAAGATGCTGATTGGTTAATGGCAGAGCTTGCTAAAAATAATATTACGGATAGTAACACTGTATTTTTTTGTGTTTGGGAGGAAGATCGGCTTCATATCCAGCTGAAAGAGTCTTAAACTTTCTTGGCCAGCTTACGAAGGTAGCGTAAATCAGTAATGCGCAACTGATTGGAAAATAGTAAGAAAGTAAATAGTAAAAACAAGGTTACACAGCTACTTAAAATAAAAGGTAGTGGCATAATCTGCATCAAGAAATATTGAGAAACACAAACGGCAATAAAGCAGCTATATGGAACTACAAACATTCTAAATCCAGCACGTAAATTTTTGCGTTGTCTTACTGTTGCAATATGCAAGAATGAAGTTAATAAAACGCCAAAGCCAATTGCTACAACGGCACCTTTTTCTTGTATTCCAGGCTGAGAAGCAAGTACGAACATAACAAAGAGCTTACCAAGACCACCGTAAATGGAGTTCATCATTGCTGCGCGGGCTTCACCGATAGCTTGTAATATAGAGTGCAATGGACTTTGTATATAATAAAAATAAAAAATAGGCGCTAATATTTTCACATAACCACGATTTTCTTGTAAGTGAAAGAGCTTTACGGCTAAATCATCTCCATGAACGAAAAAGTACGTAGCAGCAACACAGCCCACTAAGGATGATAGTCGCAATGATACAGAAATACGTTCTTGCAGGAGCGGTATATGCTGACGAGCAACAGCATCACTTACAGCCGGTATTAGAACAATTGAAAGTGCTGCAGACACAAAAGCTGGGAATAATAAAAGAGGGACTAATACACCCGAAATAACCCCATATAAAATTGTTGCGGCTGAGGCTGTCAATCCGGCCATAGTTAAAGCCTTTAAAAAAATGATAGGCTCTAAAAACCAAGTAAAGGATCCAAACAGCTTGCTTCCTGCAGAAGGAAGGGCAATCCGTAACATCGGGGAGGAAGGATATGCCTCGATTTTGTTTTTTTGTGTCAATAATTTTTTCTTTGAAACAATATAATGCATCCACAAATACAAGAAAGCAACGACTTCAGCTAGAAGCGTAATACCCATAGCAGATGCTGCTGTTACGGCAGCATTATCATAGGCAGCCACAAAAGGTAGCATAAATGTAATGAAGCCAATGCGGATAATTTGTTCAATCATTTGAGCCCAAGCTGTTGGTGTAATTTTCGCAATACCCTGTAAATAAGCGCGCAATAATCCAGAACCAACTGATACTGGTACAGCAAAGAGTGCAATCCAAAGAGTAATTGTTGTTTGTTCATTATGTAAAAGAGTAGTCGATATATATGGTATTGTAAGTGCAACAATCGGCATAAAGATGATCATTCCAATAAATGACCAAAGAATAGCCGTACGCATAACACCATAGATGCCTTCGCGTTTGTTTTTTGCTAGTAATTCTGCTACAATTTTTGCCACAGCGATAGGTAGTCCAAGTTGAATGAGTGAGATGAAGAAAATGAACGCCGGATAGACGGTCATGTAAATGCCGACTGCCTCTTCACCAGCGATACGCATAAATTGCATTCTATAAAAGAAGCCAAAGAGTTTTGATAAAAAAATCACGAACATTAAAAATAGTGTACCCCGTACAAAAGAACTCATGCCATCCGTCCCTTCTCAAGCCACAAAAATTCATTTACACTATTTGTATGCAGACAAGTCTTACGATACAACTTTGATTGGAGATGATTCAAAATGAGTATGCAGTATGAGCAACTATTTGAAAAAATTCGTCCTGCAATTGATAGTAAGATGGAAGAATTTAAACATTATCAATACGATGCGATTACAGCAGAAGAACTATGGCGCTTCTGTATAGAAAAAAAATGGCGCAGAAAAAATATTGAACAATTACGCTTACATGAAATTATCTCCACTATTTTTTCAGTATCACCGTCCGATATCGTATCATTTAATCAAGTAGAATTTTTACAAAGTAATGATTGGTTTACAGATTTGAATGCGGAAGAGTTAAAAATGCTACTTGGCCCGGTTAAAATTTAAGAAGAATGTGTGAAATTTGTCAAATAATAAAAGAATACAAAAGTGTTGAATTGACACCAAGCGCAACGTGTTTCATAATGAGTGTGTTGCGCTTTTTTTATTTGTATGAGTATATTTATTCAAAAACCTCCTAATAATTCTTTTCTAATTTTGGAGGAATACACCTGTTCAAATAAAAGGATAAATTTGCGCGTTATGAACGATTGAAATAAGTAGAGCAACCTTTTTGAAGCACAGGCAACATTATTCTAAAGGAAAAGGAGGAATAAACGTTTCAAAAGGACTTGCTATATACTTGTTTGTAGTGTAAGGAATTGCCTTACACCAATTCGAGGAGGATTTATAAATGAAACTAAAAAGTCGTATAGTTGCATTCGTACTACTAATGGTTATTTTTGTAGCAACCATAGGTACGACTGTAAGCGGCGTCTTAAAGGACATTAAGCTAGGCCTTGATTTACAGGGCGGGTTTGAGGTTCTTTATGAGGTGACAGAATTACAAAAGGGACAAAAAATTACACCAGAAGTTGTGTCGGCAACAGCAACAGCTCTTGGTGAACGTGTAAATGCTATCGGGGTAAGTGAACCGAGTATTCAGGTTGAAGACAAAAACCGTATTCGTGTGCAATTAGCGGGTGTCGAAGACCAAGAATCAGCACGTGAATTATTGTCTACTTCTGCAAATTTAACATTCCGTGATGTCGATGACAATTTATTGTTGGATGGGAATGACTTAAAGCCAGGTGGTGCTAAAGGTTCCTTTGACCAGCAAAATCGTCCGATTGTTTCGCTAACATTAAAAGATGCGAAAAAATTTGCTGATGTAACAAGTAAAATTGCTGCTAAACCAGCAGGTCAAAACTTACTTGTTGTATGGTTAGACTTTGAAGAAGGTGTCGATTCATATAAAGCTGAATCAAAAAAGGCTAAGCCTCGCTATGCATCGGCAGCAACAGTTAACCAAAGATTAGATACAACAGATGTAATGATTAGCGGGAACTTCACAGTTGAAGAAACAAAAAATTTAGCAGGTATTTTAGATGCTGGGGCACTTCCGGTTAAACTTAATGAAATTTATTCTACTTCAGTTGGTGCACAATTTGGTGACCAAGCACTGAAAAGTACAATTTTCGCTGGTATTGTGGGCGTAGTAATAATATTCTTATTTATGCTATTCTACTATCGTTTACCTGGCTTTATTTCCATCATTACACTTGCTATATTCACTTTCCTAGTACTAGTTGTCTTCGACTGGATTAATGCAGTGCTAACACTTCCAGGTATCGCAGCTATCGTGCTCGGTATAGGGATGGCCGTTGATGCGAATATTTTAGCAGCAGAGCGTATTCGCGAGGAACTTCGCGTTGGCTACTCTGTTAAACAAGCTTTCCAAATTGGCTCGAAGCAGTCTTTATCAGCAATTGTCGATGCACAGCTAACTACATTATTAGCAGCTGCTGTATTATTCATATGGGGGACAAGCTCTGTTAAAGGATTTGCAACAACTTTAATAATTAGTATTTTACTAAGCTTCTTAACTGCTGTTTGGGGTTCTCGTGTACTATTAGGTATACTTGTCAACAGTGGCTATTTCAACAATCCAGCCTGGTTTGGTATTGCAAAATCTAAACAGCATAGCTTAGATGAAAATATCGGAACTTTAGATTTATCAACGAAATTTGATCGTTTTGACTTTGTACACAACCGTAAGAAATTCTATACATTCTCGTTAGCTATTCTAGTAGCTGGTTTAGTGGTTCTTGGTATATTCCGTCTAAACCTTGGTATTGATTTCTCAAGTGGTACTCGTGTTCAAATTGAAGCGGATCATACTTTAACTAAAGAAGAAGTATCTAAATACTTAGATAGTATCGACTTCTCATCTGAAGATATCCTTTTGGCAGGTGAAAAGAGTAACTCTGCAGTTATTCGTTATAAACATGATCTATCACAATCCGAAATTGCAAAATTCAAAAAAGAAGTAGGCAAAAAGTATGGTCATGAACCTGGCGTAAGTACAGTGTCACCAACAGTAGGTAAAGAGCTTGTGAAAAATGCTATTAAAGCATTATCTATTGCGGCTATCGGTATCATTATCTATGTAGCTGTTCGTTTCGAGTGGCGCATGGGTGTTGGGGCAGTTGTCTCGTTACTACATGACGTATTCTTAATTGTTGCTGTATTTAGCTTTATGCGCTTAGAAGTCGATATTACGTTTATAGCAGCTGTACTGACGATTGTCGGTTATTCAATTAATGATACAATCGTTACGTTTGACAGAATGCGAGAAAACTTAAATCGATATGATACGATTAAAGACCGTGAAGTGTTAGCGGATATCGTTAACAAATCACTCCGTCAAACAATGGGTCGATCTGTTAATACAGTGTTAACAGTTATTATCGTTACAGTGTCACTTCTTATTTTAGGTGCACCGTCGATTCAAAACTTCTCAATCGCGTTATTAGTTGGTTTAATTACAGGTATGTATTCTTCAATTTGTATTGCTGCACAAATCTGGTATTCACTTAAAGTTCGTGAAATGAAAAAATCAGATGGTCAAATACACAAAAAAGAGAAAAAACAATGGGGTACTGACGAGCCTACTGTTTAACTTCAAATAAAACAGGGAAGGAAATATTTCTTTCCCTGTTTTTTTGATGAAAAAAAGAATCTGCTTGCTTTCTTTGGAAAGCAGCAGATTCTTTTTATTCCGTTTATTAAAGTTTAAATTGCAGAAGTAATGATTGCAGTTGCTGAGCGTTGTTACTTAATTCATCAGCTACCTCACTCACCTGCTGCATTGTTGCAGCTTGCTCTTCTACTGCTTCAGCAATGATTTGTGAGTTGCTCGCTGAAATACTCGCACCATTTGCAATTTCTGTTACAGAGGCAGCAACTTCTTCAGCGCTTGCAGAAATTTGTTCCGAAGTGGCCGAAATATCTTCAATTTGATCAGAAAAGGCTTGCACAGACTCTGTAATGGAATCAAATGCATCACCGGCCTCATGAATTTTTGCTACACCATCCTGGACAGATGCTAATCCCTCATGCACAGCTGCGGCAACATTTCTTGTATCCGTTTGAATTTCATTTGTAAGGGCAACAATTTGGCCAGCAGATTGATTGGATTCTTCAGCAAGCTTTCGTACTTCATCTGCAACAACCGCGAAGCCTTTGCCGTGTTCACCAGCTCGTGCTGCTTCTATGGCAGCATTGAGTGCCAGTAAATTTGTTTGTTCTGTAATAGCGGTAATTACTTTGGTAATTTGCCCGATTTCTTCAGATTGATTACTTAGCTTTTGCGTTAAATCGGCAATTCGTGTAGTTGCCTCGGAAATTGTATCCATCTGCACTTTGGCAGTAGTAATAGTTTTTCCTCCCGTATCAGCAAGCTGTGTCATATTTATAGCATTGTGATGCAAATTTTGAGTTGCCTCAGCAATTCGTTGTACACCAGCAGCTGTTTCGTCCATAGCTAGAGCACTTTGTTGAGAGGCACTAGCAGATAAGGCTAGATGGTTTGACGTGTCTTGTACTCGATGCGAGATGTCGCTTGAAGTTGTCGTCACTTCTATAGTGCTTGCAGAAAGCTCTTCAGAAGCAGCAGATAATTGTGTAGCGTTGTCCTGAACATTTTTAAGTAGTACAGATAAATTCTGTTTCAACGCATTTACTGCTGTGGCAAGTGTACCAATCTCATCTTTAGAGCTATATTTAAGCTCAGCAATCGTTAAATCGCCGTGTGCTAATGTATCGGCAGCGTCAATCACTTTAAGAAGAGGTTGAGTGATAGAGCGTTTTACAAAATACATAAAATAAAAACCGACAATTGCACTTAAAACAAGTAAGACAATAGAAATAATAATAGCTCGTGCTACTGTTTGGACAACACTGCTTTTAACCTTTTCAAGATGTTCATCATGATAATTTAATAAATCATTTGTCAGTGTATAAATTTCTTTGTTGCTTTTTGTAACTTCTCCATTTATGTATGATAAAGCTAAATCTGTATTTCCACTATTAAATGCTTGCACGGCTTTGTCAGAACTTGTTAGTAAATCATGCTGTAATTCGGTTACTTGCTTCATAATATTTTTTGTGTAATCGGAACGAACAATGCCTGAAAGCTCTTGAATCGTTTCTGGTAATTGTTTTTCATAACTCTCTAAATTTGATTTTGTAGTCTCGTCCTTACTATTTAGAATATAGGAACGTAAAAATAGACCTTGAGAGGCAATCTGCTGCTGTATTTTCTCTGTTAATTGAATTTGCACGATTCTGTGATCAAGTACCTCTACTATATCTCCTTCAACCGACTTAAATTGAAAAAATGCAATAATACTTGATAATAAGAGTAAACAAGTGAGTGAAATAAAACCTATATTTAGTTTTTTTCGAACGGACATTTTCGTTCCTACCTTCTTTTATGTATTAATAAATGTTCTGAATTTACTATAACTTGATATTTTTACATGGTCAATACTTGATAAATACTCAAAAGTTGGTGGTTTTATTTGCTTTTTCTAGCATATATGAAGGATAATTTTCCCTTTTATATAATGTCAAAACTTCTTTCAAGATTTCCCTTTTTCTCTGAATTGATTGACAATTCTTGTTTCTTGGCATAGAATAAGGCTAACTTTTTTGTTCGGTACAAGGTAGTTGATCTTGGGAGCGAGGTCAGCCTTAGAACAGATGAGCTGAGTTTAGTTGAGAATAGCTGAGAAATTGTTGAATAAGAGTAGTAGCATAAGTGTGCAATTTAGAGAGTCAGTGGATGGTGCGAACTGATTTGTAGCTTATGTGAATGGACTTATGAGAGTCGCTAATTATCTTCATCCAATGGGTGTCCAAACACCTGCTGAACGAAATTAATTCCTCTGGATGCAATTACGCTAAGGCGCAATTGATAATAGCGAACGGATTCCCCACGTTATAGGGGGTGCTTTGACTTAGACAAAAATCTTTTTGCCAATAACTAAAAAGATATGTCAATTTTACTGACGAACTAAGACTGAGCACATAAGGGAGAGCAAATATGCTCTAATATGAGGTGGCAACGCGGTCATGATCGTCCTCTGCAATTAGGAAAAATCCTTTTTGCAGGGGACTTTTTTTATTGCTTCCATTTGCATGGGGATGAATGCTTCAATCTGAATGCCAAAAATACTTGACTGTGTCAAAATGAGGGACTTTCATTGGAACGTTCTAGGGGGCATAACATGATGAACATTTGAAGTACTGTTCTTTTAATTGCTTGGCTTACTACTAAGAATTAGGAACAACATTTGTTGAAACGTTTGCCATGTAAATAAGTTGATTGGAGAGAAGGTTGGTCGCCCTAGGAAAGCGCTCAGCCAGAACGAAAATCAACCCCACGCTATGACGATCTTTTTTATTCAACAAAAAAACGATTCAGCTGCTAAACATTATTAAGTCCAATGGTAATGGATTTTTAAGAAAAGGAGCTTGGTAATTATGCAATCAACGAGTCCAAGAACAAAAATGAAAACCATTAATGCTGATTCTTTAACACCGATTTTAATTTTTAGACGCCTACAAGGAAATCATAAATTTTTACTTGAGAGTTCAGCACAGCATGAGGGAGCGGGACGTTTTTCTTTTATCGGTGCTAATCCAAGAAAAACGTATAAAGGCTTTAGAGATGAGATTCATGAATATTCATATATGACTGGAAACACATATACACATAAGGGCGATATGTTTGTTTTATTGAAAAGATTAATGCCGCGCATATCCAATACGACACAATTCCCGTTTTCAGGTGGAGCTGTTGGCTATGTTGGTCATGGTGCCACAACGATATTATCAACTGCTCAGGATAAAGTGCAGCTTCCAGATGTGCATTTCCATGTGTATGAGACAGTCATTGTGTTTGATCATGTAACAGATGAGGTTACTTTAATTCATACAAATATTGATGCAGAAAAAAAAGAACCAAATTTAGAAGAGTTAGCAGAGCAACTTCTAAAAGGTAGAGAGAATGAGGATACAACTTGTAACTATGAACATTTTGAATCTACTACGAACGAGCAATTTGCAGATTCTCTTACATCTATCAAAGCTACTTTAGATGATGATATTACAAGAGTCGTTTTATCAATGTGTTTTTTAGCAAATTTACAAGGAGATGCTTTCGCTTTATATCGTCAATTGCGTAAAAAACATCCTGCTCCTTATATGTATTATGTAGAGTTTGAGGATCATGCTGTTTTAGGAACATCTCCTGAAAGCCTAATTAGAGTAAAAGGTGAACGAGTGATTGCGACACCAACTGAGGGGACAGTTCCTAGAGGTTCCACAAAAGGTGAAGATTTAGAACGTGAACGAAAGCTGTATGAAAAAACAAATATTAGGAAGTCACATGCTGTACTTGTTTCTGCCGTGCAACAAGAGCTACAGTCTGTATGTTTCCGAGATTCTATTCAAGTCATTGAGGCAATGAGAATTGAGCGTTCAAAGCATGCATTACACATGACATCGAGAGTCGAGGGTCAAATATTACCGATGCTTCATGCATTGGATGTATTAGCAGCGATGTTACCACCTTTTGCATCAACAGGTATTCCAAAGGATCGGGCAAAGGACTATTTAGAAAAATCTAGTCAAACTGCTGGGATATTTGGAGGAGCCCTTGGATTTATTGGGTTTAACGGTCATCTTGATTTTGCTTTAACAGGAAAATCCATTGTCATTGAAAATGAAACGATGCATATGCAATCAACTTTAACGATGACAAAATACACAAATGTTAAAGCAATGATAAAACAAGTAGAAGAGGACAAACAGGAATTTATACAGCTACTTGAAAAAGAAGGGGGTTCATACTAATGGAGGATATTCGTCAAAAAGTACAACAACGAGAGCATTTAATGTATGAGGAAATGCTACAGGCAGCATCATGGATGTTCCAAGATGATTCACCGAAAGAAGAAATCGCAAGCTTTTTAACGGCATTATCTGTCAAAGGTGAAACAGCACATGAAGTTGCAGCATTAGCTACCATTATGCGTTCGTTTGCATTAGACGTACCAGCAAAAGAAGGGATCTATATGGATAATTGCGGTACTGGTGGCGATGGTCTTAATACATTTAATATAAGTACGGCTTGCGCCTTTGTATTAGCGGGGGCAGGTGTCAAAATGGCGAAGCACGGCAATCGCAAAATTTCTTCGGCATCAGGGAGCTCTGATGTGTTGGAAGCACTCGGTATTCATACAAATATTTCCATTGAGCAAACTGTCGAGCTGTTAGAGAAAGAAGGAATAGCCTTTTTATATGCTCCGAATGTCCATCCGAAATTAAAGCGAATCGGTGAGGTGCGACGGGCATTAGGTAAGCCAACTATATTTAATCTTGTCGGTCCTCTTACGAATCCAGTGCCTTTATCGACACAATTTACAGGTATTAATCGTCCTAATTTTGTCATGGAGTATGCTTCCGTATTACAAATGCTAGGGCGTGAACGAGCAATGGTCGTTTCTGGTCCACTTGGTTTAGATGAGGCATCGTTAGCTGGTCAAAATACTTTTGTTTTAGTAGATAAGGGAGACTTGGTTCCTTTTTCTTTAACTCCTGAGGAAGCGGGTCTCAGCTATGCACCAATAGAGGCTATTCGTGGAGGCAATGCAGATGAAAATGCCGCTATTATGCGTAAATTATTAGCTGGTAAACAAAGTGCTTACTTTGACACAGTAATATTGAATGCTGGTATTGGATTATTCAGCTATGGAATTGCTGAAACCGTTAAAGAGGGTGTGGAAATGGCCAAGGATAGCATTTTTAGCGGGCGTGCCCTTCAAAAATTAGAGGCAGTCGTTGCTTATAGTGAGCATATTAAAGGAGTGGAGGTCCGACAATGAATATCTTAAACAAAATTCTCGAACAAAAAAAGATAGAAGTTAGTGCTTTACTTGAGCAGCCTGACCCATTAGCTAATTTTACAGAAAAACCTCGTCCATCATTATTTGAGCAACTGCGTAAAGCTGAGACATTACAGATTATCTCAGAAATGAAACGTGCATCCCCTTCAAAGGGGTTAATCGCAGAAGGGGCAGATCCAGTGGCACAAGCAATAACTTATGCAGATGCTGGAGCAGCAGCCATCTCCATTTTAACAGATAAAAAGTTTTTTAAAGGCTCCTTTGATGATTTAGCAGCAGTTGCAAATGCTGTTCAGATGCCACTTCTTTGTAAGGATTTTATGATTGATCGTGTACAAATTCGATTTGCAAAGGCATCAGGTGCATCAATTATTTTACTAATTGTGGCCGCATTAACAGATGAGGCATTGCGTGATCTGTTTAGTTATGCAACTGGCTTAAATTTAGAGGTATTAGTTGAGGTGCATGATCTTAAGGAGCTTGAGCGTGCTATTACGGTTGGTGCCAAGCTAATTGGCGTAAATAACCGCGACTTACGTACCTTTGAGGTGAGCTTAGAACGTACACGTGAAATTGCAGAAGCTTTTCCGTTTGATGAAGAGAAAGTATTAATAAGTGAAAGTGGGATTTGGACACAAGAAGACGCTAAAGCGGTGGCGGCCATGGGAGCTAGTGGCGTTCTAGTAGGTGAGTCATTAATGCGCAGTGGTGATGCAGGTTCTGCTCTAAAAAGTTTACAGGTCAATAAGGTGGAAGCATCTGTATGACGAAGGTGAAAATTTGTGGACTGAAGGAACAACAGCATGTGCAAGCAGCAGTAGAGGCAGGAGCGGATGCAATTGGTTTTGTCTTTGCACCAAGTAAACGACGAGTGACGGTTGAACAGGCACAGCAATTAGCCAAACATGTGCCAGCTGGCGTTTTAAAAATCGGCGTTTTTGTTAATCCAAGTGCAGAGGAATTACGAACAGCAGTGGAAGAAGTACCATTAGATTATGTGCAATACCACGGGGAAGAATCTCCTGAGTTTATTCGTCAGCAAGGTTATCCGGCCATTAAAGCTTTGTCCGTAAGAGGTGCTGATGATGTTCAGATGGCTGCTAACTATGATGTAGACTACTACTTATTTGATGCACCAGGCACAGATTTTAAAGGTGGCAGTGGTCACACGTTTGATTGGACCCTACTAGAAATGGTAGGGATTCCGCGAGAAAAATTGATTTTAGCAGGCGGATTGCAAGCTGAAAATATTGAAGAAGCAGTGTCACTTGTGTCGCCATTTATGGTAGATGTATCGAGCGGTGTGGAGACAGATGAGGTAAAAGACATAGTGAAAATAAACGCATTTATACAGGCATTGAAGAAGGGGAGAGCATAATGGCGAATTCAATTGCAAATAGTGTACCGACAAAGGAAGGGCGTTACGGAAAATTTGGTGGACAATTTGTTCCGGAAACATTAATGACAGCTTTGTTGGAATTAGAGACGGCCTATGATGAGGCAATGAATGATCAAACATTTACTGAGGAACTGGAATATTATTTACAACAATATGTAGGTCGCGAGACGCCATTGTACTACGCAGAAAATTTAACAAAAGAGCTAGGGGGCGCGAAGGTTTATTTAAAGCGTGAAGATTTAAACCATACTGGAGCCCATAAGATTAATAATGCGATTGGCCAAGCGCTTCTTGCAAAGCGAATGGGTAAAAAGAAAGTAGTGGCAGAAACAGGCGCAGGGCAGCATGGAGTCGCAACGGCAACTGCATGCGCATTATTGAATCTTGAGTGTGTTGTATTTATGGGCGCAGAAGATATAAAACGCCAACAGTTGAATGTGTTTCGCATGGAGTTACTCGGTACCAAAGTAGAGTCTGTAGAAACAGGCTCAAAAACATTGAAGGATGCTGTCAATGCAGCGTTGCGCTACTGGGTGACAAATGTTGACGATACTCATTATATTTTAGGCTCAGCTTTAGGACCACATCCATTTCCGAAAATAGTAAGGGACTTCCAGCGTGTAATTGGTGTTGAAACTAGAGAGCAGATTTTAGCTAAGGAAGGATGTTTACCAGATGCAGTCGTAGCTTGTATAGGTGGTGGTAGTAATGCAATCGGTATGTTCCATCCTTTTGTTGACGATGAAACAGTAGCGCTTTACGGAGTAGAGGCTGCAGGAAGTGGTATTGAGACAGGAAAGCATGCAGCAGCAATTGCCGGTGGACAGCTAGGCGTTTTACACGGTGCCTACATGTATTTATTACAAGATGAAAATGGCTTTGTTCAAGAGGCGCATTCTATTTCAGCCGGTCTAGATTATCCAGGGAAGGGTCCGGAGCATTGTTACTTACATGATATTGGGCGTGTTAAATTCGATTCGATTACAGATAGTGAAGCACTTGAGGGGCTGCAGTTATTGTGTAGAACAGAAGGTATACTACCCGCACTAGAAAGCTCTCATGCCATTGCCTATACAGCAAAACTTGCGAAGACAATGTCTACAGATGACATCATTGTAGTGTGCTTATCTGGCCGTGGGGATAAAGATGTTCATACTGTTCGTAAAGCATTAGGAGGAGATATGTCATGACAACTCTACAGCAGGCAATTGAAGAAACGAAGATCGCTGGTAATAAAGCATTTGTACCATATATTATGGCAGGCGATGGAGGTCTGGAAACTTTGAAGCCAACGATCCTGAAGCTACAGCAAATGGGTGTAACGGCAATTGAAGTTGGTATACCATTCACAGATCCTGTAGCGGATGGGCCGACGATTGAGCAAGCAGGTGAACGGGCTTTAGCAGAAGGTGTGACATTACGAAAAGTGCTAGAAGCATTAGCTTCATTTAAAGAAGAAATCAGAGTTCCATTAGTTGTCATGACTTATTTTAATCCTGTGTTAGCTTTTGGGTTAGAAGCTTTTGCGAAGGCTTGCGTGGCAGGGGGTGTTAAAGGGTTAATCGTTCCTGATGTACCACTTGAGGAAAGTGAAATCTTACGTGACACATTAAATCCCCATGGTATTGACATCGTCCAGCTAGTATCGTTAACAAGTCCTCCAGCGCGAATTGCACGTATCGCGGCTGCTAGTCAAGGCTTTGTCTATGCTGTAACAGTCAATGGAATCACAGGTGCTCGCACAAGCTTTGCTAATGATTTAAATGATCATTTTGCTCGCTTACGTGAAGCAAGCAATATACCAGTACTAGCAGGCTTTGGAATTTCAACGCCTGAGCAAGTAGTAAGCATGGGGGCACTTAGTGATGGTGTAATCGTTGGCAGTGCGATCGTGACAGCATTGCATGAAGGTAATTTGGAGAAGATTGAGGCATTAGTGTCTGCTTCAAAAGGTGTGCTTGAGGAGTCTACTCTTTAATGGAGTAGGCTTTTTTCTTTTGAGACTGGTATCCGAGGCTTTGACGGTTCTATCCGCGATTGCGTCTCTTCTATCCACGACTTTGACGGTTCAATCCGCGATTGCGCCTCTTCTATCCACGACTCTGACGGTTCAATCCTCGATTGCGTCTCTTCTATCCATGATCTTGACGGTTCTATCCCCGATGAAAGTCTCTTCTATTCATGAATTTGACGGTTCTAACCTCGACTTCGGCTCTTCTATCCGTTACGCTGATCTCTTTCCTTCACTTGGCTGGTTCTATCCTTCGGGTAGTTAGAAAAACATAAGGATTGAATTGACGATTTGATGGATAAAACTATCATTCTGACAAATAGTGCGGATAGGCTAGATTTTCTGTATAATAGCCTACGTAAGGAAGTGAAAAGATGATCCTATCGAAAAAGAGATGGCAGGTAGAGCGCCCAGACGCTAAGCTTGTCCAAACATTACAAAATGACCTACAACTTTCTGCGATTGCAGCGAAAATTTTAGCAGCACGAGGCTGCGAAACAACAGCTGACGCAGAGAGCTTATTAAATATGACAGAAGCAAGTATTCATGACCCGTTTTTAATGCATGGAATGGCAGAAGCTGTAGCGCGTATTGAGCAAGCGCTTGAAAATGGAGAGAAAATCCTAGTATATGGCGATTACGACGCGGGTGCGACACGTTTCTAAGTGAAAAGCTTAGACACTAGGGAGTCGCTTAATTTCCCTAGGAGAACTGATTTCTTGATAGGTGGAATGATAGGGTAACGCCTTGAAACGCCTACTCTGATACTCCGACATGCTTTAGCTAAGGTTGACTAGTGAAGTATGAAGCTCGGTGAAGTCGGCAGAGAGATACCGTAAGTAAGTTACATTTGTAACTTACACGAAAGCTGTTCAGCGGTGGATGGTGTATCCTATATGCCGGGAGTCCATAAAGTATCTATGGTTAGAATGTGCTGCACAAGCACTGACGAATCTCTGAATGTACGGGTCTAGACGTAGATATTACAGAAATGTAATAGGTGGCAGTGCCATCGTATGTGTGGGTGAGTAAAAATCTGCAGTTATGAAACCCCATAATTCGTTAAAGGCGAATTCAAGCATACAGGACTATAGGAGAAACCTAAGGATATATGCAAGGATAGAGGAATCGGAACGTGGAAAGCGAAGGATGTGGAGGTATTAACCGACCTATGAAGCAGTTCAGTAAATAAAGGGCATTGACCTACTAAAACTGATTTATCTTCGTGAGAGTGGAGTCATAGTACCTTTGAAACCATGATAATAAATGGTGGAGGGATAGGCTCTAGTCGGAAGTTTCAAAGACTTATAAATGCATAACAGACACAGATTCGAGTATGACTAATAGAATCACCACTTGAGAAAGGGGCTGATGTCTGTGGCAAATTCACGAATCGCACAACATGTTAAAAAGTCCAAGTTAAGAAATGCTGAATATTATAGTATGCAATCAACATTTGACATGCTATATGACCAGAGTAAAAACAATAGTAACTTCAAAAACTTAATGGGGATTATCAGTTCAGTCTGAAAACATTAAGTTAGCGTATCGTAATATTAAGAAAAACACTGGCAGTAAAACAGCAGGGGTAGATGGTCGAACAATCGAACATATATCGAAGCTTACGGAGGAACAATTCATCCTCTATGTCAGAAACAAATTAAGAGATTACAAACCGAAAGCAGTAAGACGAGTTGAAATACCCAAGCCTAATGGTAAAACAAGACCACTAGGAATTCCTGCAATTTGGGATAGAATAGTCCAACAATGTATTTTACAAGTTCTTGAACCTATAGCAGAGGCAAAATTCTCAGGTAGAAGTCATGGATTTAGACCAAACCGTTCAGTAGAAAATGCAATTGCACAAAGTTATCGGTTAATGCAAAATTCTAAAATGTCTTATGTAGTTGACATAGATATTAAAGGATTCTTTGATAACGTATCACATGCAAAATTATTAAAACAAATGTGGACATTAGGTATACAAGATAAAAACTTACTCACGATTATTTCTAAAATGCTTAAAGCCAAAATTAAAATGCCAGATGTAGAATGAGAAAGGTACACCACAAGGAGGAATTCTCTCTACTTTACTATCTAATATTGTTCTTAATGAATTGGATAGATGGATTGAAAGCCAGTGGGAAAACACTCCGATTTGTAAGGATAAAATAATTATTCGAAAAGATAGAGGGAATTCAACAGATAAAGGAAATCAATATTACCATCTAAAGAAAACCCGATTAAAGGAATGTTACATTGTTCGATATGCAGATGATTTTAAAATATTCTGTAGTAATCCTAATCATGCGAAGAAGTTATTTATCGCAGTCCAAAAATGGCTAAAAGATAGACTGGGCTTAGAAATTAGCGAAGAAAAATCAAAAATCGTGAATCTTAAAAAGGACTATTCTGAATTTCTAGGAATCAAAATGAAGTTAATTCCAAAAGGTCAGAAATGGGTAGTTAAAAGTCATATGTGTGATAAAGCAGTACAGCGCACGAAGAATAACCTTAAAGAAATTATTAATGGTATTCGATATGATAGTGGCTCAAATGACCAAGCAAGAAAAATAGCACTATATAACTCAACTGTAATAGGACTTCATCAATATTTCCGTATAGCAACAATGATAGCCGAGGATATGGGAAACATCGCATATGAAGTAAATGCGTGTTTGAAAGACCATCGAATGAAACGGCGAATAAAGAAAACGGGTGTTATCACTTCTGATTTCATCAAGAAAGAATACGGAAAAAGCAAGCAACTTAGATTTATATCACGAGAACCGTTTCTACCTATTGGCTACATTAAACACAAAAGTCCAATGATGAAACGAAATGTAGTAAATGCATATACAAAAGAAGGTAGAGAAGAAATTCATAAAAACCTCTCTACTATTGATGTTGGTGTACTTCGTTTCTTAATGGAACATCCGATTTCACAACGAAGTGTCGAATACAACGACAATCGAATTGCATTATACTGTGCACAAAGAGGTAAATGCCATGTAACAGGGCAAGAACTAAACCCGATGACGCTTCACTGTCATCATAAAGTACCACGATTGCAAGGTGGTACTGACGAATACAAAAACCTCTGCCTCGTTGATAAAGACATTCATATCTTAATACATGCTAAAGATGAAGAAACAATCTCAAAGTATAAACATCTAATTACGAACATGAAAAGTTTAAACAAGTTAAATACGCTAAGAGAGAAATTAGAAGTAGAACAATTAACAATCTAATTTGGACGATTAGACATATAAGAAAAGTGAATTCTGTTAAGTTATGTAGATTACCAAAGTTTTGAATCTATTCGATGGAACGCCGTGTGAGGTGAAAGTCTCACGCACGGTGTGAAGTGGGGGAAAAGCTAGAGATAACTTCAAAGGCTTACCTATCACTATATGGTGTCTCAAGCACGACAGTAATGCTGAATGTGTTGCTTGATCTAGGTGCCGATGTATCGTTTAAAATACCGAATCGTTTTATTCACGGCTATGGACCGAATGAAGAGCTATTTCGTGAAGCACATGAAGAGGGTGTTCAGCTAATTATAACAGTTGATAATGGTATTTCAGGCATGGAACCGATTCGTGTCGCAAAGGAACTAGGTATGGATGTTATCGTTACAGATCACCATGAACCAGGCGATGAATTACCACCTGCAGATATTATTTTACATCCTCGTATACCAGAAGGACATTATCCATTTGGAGAGCTTGCAGGCGTGGGTGTAGCCTTTAAGTTAGCACATGCTCTATATGGAGAACTACCAACGCATTTAATTGAATATGTCGCTGTTGGAACAGTAGCGGATTTAGTACCTTTAGTTGATGAAAACCGCTACCTAGTAAAACGAGGAATAGAAGAAATGCGCCGTTCACTCAGCCCTTGGGTACAAGCAATGTGTGAAGTTGCCAGTGCAGAGCAAGCTAAAATTAACGAAGAAACAATCGGTTTTTACTTTGGGCCGCGCTTAAATGCAGTTGGCCGTCTAGGAGAAGCGGCGCCAGGTGTAGAGCTATTAATGGCTGAAGACAATGCTAAGGCAATAGCATTAGCGAAACAGCTTAATACGTGTAATAGCGAACGCAAAGATATTGTTAAGAGTATTACAGATGAGGCGATTGCTCTCATTGAATCGGATAAAAAGGTCGGAGAGTCACTCGTTTTAGTTATTGCAGGAGAAGGCTGGAATGCTGGAGTAGTAGGAATTGTTGCATCTCGTCTTGTAGAGCTTTATTATCGTCCAACAATTGTACTTTCATTAGACCATGAAAAAGGAACAGCTAAAGGCTCAGCTCGTAGTATTGAAGGCTTCCATTTGTATAATGAATTAGCGAAGAATCGAGATATATTACCCCATTTTGGTGGGCATCCTATGGCAGCGGGGATGACATTACCCATTGAGCATGTGGATGAATTAAGATCACGCTTAGATGCTCAAGCAAAAGCATGTTTATCAGAAGAACAATTGACACCTGTACTCAATATTGATATACCACTAAAAATGGATGAAATTTCAGCAGATGCCATTGAGGAAATTTCTACGCTTGGTCCGTATGGTACAGATTTTCCGAAGCCGGTTTATGTGCTCGAAGATGTAGAGATTGCATCCATGCGGAAAATTGGAGCAGCAGAAAATCATATAAAAATGGAATTGACGGATGGCTATGAAAAATTGGATAGTGTCGGATTCAATAAAGGACATTTACACGACGAGCTAACATTTGGAATAAAAGTATCATTTACAGGGGATTTACAAATTAACGAATGGCAAGGACGTAAAAAAGCACAATTTATGATAGAGGATGTCCAAACGACTGAATGGCAATTATTTGATATTCGTGGTATTCGCCAAACATCCCGCTGGTTAAATACTGTTCCAAAAGAAGAGGCAACATTTGTAGCCTTCCGTTCAGAGACGATTACCTATTACCAGTCACTAATTGGTGTACCAATCCTAGCAGTGGATCCTACACTTTCAAATGTAGAACAAAGCAATTATATCGTGCTTCTGGATTTGCCACAAAATGTTCAAATGTTAGAAAATGTCTTGCGAAAAACAGCGCCTTCCCGTATATATGCACATTTTTACATGCCTGATTCTCAGTACTTCAATGGATTGCCTACACGTGAGCAATTCTCTTGGTATTATAAGTTCTTAAAAAATCGTCCTGCTTTTCCATTAAATATGCATTTGGCTGAATTAGCTAAGCATACAGGTTGGCCATTAGACGCATTAAAATTTATGACACAGGTGTTTTTTGAGCTTGATTTTGTTAAAATGGAGAGTGGACTGACGACTGTCAACGTGAATGCACCAAAACAGGCACTTACAGAGGCACCGTCTTACAAACAGCGTTCAGAACAGATTGAAATGGAGCAGAAGCTAGTATATGCCCCTTATATAGAATTAAAACAATGGTTTGATGAACGATTAAATTAATATACGAATAAGTTTCGTAGGAGGAACAATAACATGGATTTAAAGCAATACGTAACAACGGTTGAAAACTGGCCGAAAGAGGGCATTAGCTTCAAAGATATTACAACAATTATGGATAACGGTCCTGCATACAAATATGCAACAGATCAAATCGTAAGTTACGCAAAAGAATTAGGTGCAGAAATTGTGGTAGGTCCTGAGGCTCGTGGCTTCATTATCGGATGTCCAGTTGCTTATGCACTTGAAATTGGTTTTGCGCCTGTTCGTAAGCCAGGAAAATTACCACGTGAAGTGATAAGTGCTGACTACGGTCTTGAGTACGGTAAAGATACGCTTACAATGCACAAAGATGCGATTAAACCAGGTCAAAAAGTATTAATCTGTGATGATTTACTTGCGACAGGTGGTACAGTTGAAGCGACTGTACGTTTAATTGAAGAATTAGGTGGTCAAGTTGTTGGCTGTGCATTCCTTATCGAGTTAACAGAGCTAAACGGGCGTGCAAAACTTGGCGACATTAACATAAAAACACTTATTGAATATTAATAACTATTGGATACTTGCTAAACGAATTAGTTGATTGTAGTGGAGATTGAACACCTCTCAGGAAAGTGCTCAGTCAGTACAAAGATCAACGCTCGTTTTGCCGAAGAGCCATACTTACTTAATTTCATTGGCATAAAAACTCTACAACAACATTAAGAATCCATTTTGATCAATCATTTTCAAAATGGATTCTTTTGTTTAGGTCTATTTATTTATTCCTCACCATAAGATTGAATTATTTTTTGCATAGTTTTCAATGTTTCATAAAATTCATTGTATTTTTCTAAGCCAATATCATTGATTATTCTTTCTTGAATATCTTGCCAAATTGGAGCAGCCTCAATTAATTTTTCAGCCCCTTTTTCAGTTAGTGTAATGACCTTTGTTCGAGCATCTTGCGGATCTCTATTTAAATCTACATAGCCATTTTGCTTTAACAAGTTAATATTTCGTGTAATGGTTGTTTGATCGAGCAGCAAAATTTCTCCTAATCGACTTATGGAAACTGATTGTTGATGATCGATATGTGCTAGCATTGAGTATTGTGTAACTTTTAAGCCAGTGGGCTGTAGTAATTTATCATACAATTGTGTCACGACTCGTGTTTTTTTACGAAGGTTTGCACATACACATATTTGTGTGTAATCTATATTCTTCATTGCTCCGTGCTCCTTTTCGAGTTGGTTCAATATTATAGTAGCCTTATTGATTTATTTTGTTAAGATGGAAAATGTTCCTTGACAGTAATAAAAGTGATTACTAAGATTATATATGTATATACATGTTTTCGGAAGGGGTTCATTCCAGTAATATATGCATATACATATATTGAGCTATAATCTTTTTCATTAAAGAGTGTTTAAAAAATCAATTAAGAAATGAAGGTGTTCAGATGAAGCGTATTCATTATAGCTGGTTTATTTTAGTTGTAACCTTTTTCTCGATTATTGTTGCAGGGATTACAATGTCATCATCAGGGGTATTTATAGACTCCTTTGAAAAAGAATTTAATTGGGATCGATCTTTAATAGCTTTAGCTTTTGCAGTGAGTCTATTTTTATATGGTTTTTCAGGTCCATTTATGGCGGCATTACTAGAAGTAGTTGGTTTAAAGAAAATGATGCTGGGAGCGATGGCTACATTATTCATAGGCATGATGCTTACGCTTTTTATGACACAATCATGGCAATTAATCATTATATGGGGCTGTATTATTGGCTTAGGAGCAAGTCTCTTTTTAACGGTGTTAAGTCCTTATGTAGCCAATCATTGGTTTGTGAAAAGTAGAGGGTTGGCAGTAGGGATTTTAACGGCAAGTACTGCAACAGGGCAGTTAATTCTCCTTCCTATATTGGCAATTATTATTGAGCATTATTCTTGGCGATGGGCGATTGGATTAATTCTCATTTTAAGTATGGTTATGTTCATCACTATTTCTATATTTATTAAAAATAAACCACAGGATATTGGAATTCTTCCTTATGGAATGGAAGAAAATCTAGCAATGCGACAGGAGAATCATAAGAAAAATCCGATTAGTATTGCGTTTAATGGTTTATTTGAAGCTATAAAAAAGAAAGAGTTTTGGTTATTAGCGGGAAGTTTTTTCATTTGTGGACTTTCAACTAGTGGGTTAGTTGGTACTCATTTTGTTTCTTATTGTATTAGCTTTGGTATCCCTTTAGTAACCGCTGCATCCTTTCTTTCTTTTATGGGAGTATTCAATCTCGTAGGCACTACTTTATCAGGGTGGCTGTCTGACCGTTTTGATAATCGATGGTTATTGTTTTGGTATTACCTTTTAAGAGGAATGTCTCTGCTTTTACTCCCGTATGCATTAATACAAGGGTCGCTCACTTTACTGACAATCTTTACAATTTTTTATGGATTAGATTGGATTGCAACAGTGCCTCCAACGATAAGTATTTCTAGACAAATTTTTGGAACAAATAAAAGTGGCATTATTTATGGGTGGATTTTCGCATCACATCAAGCAGGGGCAGCAGTTGCAGCTTATAGTGGAGGCCTTATCTATAAGTTTTTCAATTCATATACTTGGGCCTTTTTCCTTGCAGGGATGTTCTGTGCATTGGCAAGTTTATTTGTTATCATCGTGAAAAAACAAACACCTCATCATGCCAATACTTGATAATAGACTACTCGATTTTCTTTGGGCGCAATTCTAGCTTTCGTCGGTTCTCGAAATTTTATTAGCAATAGGTATTTAGCAGTATCGAGCCGCCGTTCCTCCAATTTGTTTCCGTTGTCGCTTCGCCTTCGCACATCACCCCGCATTTTACCGAAAAGCCATACTTTATTTAATAAACATCAAATTTCATTGAAGCAATAGTTATAACAACATGTAGTTGAAGCCAATATTATATCGGCTTCAACTTTTTCTTTAAAAATTTTTTGACATCATTCAAACAAAAGTTTATAATGTAAACAAATATAATAAAAGGTGATGCTATGAATGAAAGAGAACAGGCGGTCCTTGCATTAATTCGCCAGAATCCGTTTATGTCTCAACAAGAGATGGCCGATAAAATGAATCTGTCTCGACCAGTCCTTGCTAATTTAGTGTCGAGCTTAACGAAACAGGGGAAAATTGTAGGTCGTGCATATATTTTGCCTGAGGAAAATGAAATTATTTGTATCGGTGGAGCTAATCTTGACCGAAAATTTCATGTGAAGGGGAATGTCCAGTTCGGTACATCCAATCCTGCAAGCTCTTCATTTAGTGTAGGTGGTGTTGGACGAAACATTGCTGAAAACTTAGGCAGATTAAATCATCAAGTAACATTGCTGACTACTGCCGGCAAAGATGCTGATTGGCAAGTTATCCAAGAAGCTTCAGAGCCATTTATGAATTTACGTTATGTAGAGCAGCTACCTGACGCTTCAACTGGTTCCTATACTGCGGTTATGGATGAGCAGGGCGAGCTAGCATTAGCGGTAGCAAATATGGAAGTATATGATCTTTTATTGCCAAGTTTGCTAAAAAAACATGAGGCAATGCTGATGAATGCGGGCTGCTTTATTATGGATTTAAACTGTCCAAAGGAAACAGTGGCTTACATACAGCAGGTTGCAATTGCCCGTGACATTCCTTTTGTCATTGTACCGGTATCTTCACCAAAAATGAATCGATTACCCGATACGTTGCAAGGTGTAACATGGTTTATTTGTAACACAGATGAAGCAGAGACGATTGTTGGTCACAAAATCGAAAACTCTGCGCATTATGAAAAGGCTTTACAGCAACTTCTTAAATTAGGTGCTGAACAGGTAATTATTACTGCGGGTAGCAAAGGTGTGTATGCAGCTTCCACTACAACGAAGCCAAGTCATTACGCAGCTAAAGCTATAGAAAAAATTGAAGATGTAACAGGTGCAGGAGACGCCTTTGTCAGTGCTGTAATACATAGCTGGCTTACTGGGCAATCCTTTGCAACATGTATTGATGCAGGCTTAACGAATGCCAAAAATACACTTGCATCCCCATATACAGTAAGACCTGAGCTATCAGTTGATTTGTTAAACAGTGAAATGGAGGAATAACAACATGAAAGAATTCATCGTATTATCAGAAGAAGTAAAAGCAGGACAAGCGAAAGGCTTACCAATCGTAGCATTAGAATCAACAATTATTTCTCACGGAATGCCATATCCACAAAATGTACAAACAGCACGTGAAGTAGAACAAATTATTCGTGATAATGGTGCAGTACCAGCAACTATTGCATTAATCGATGGTAAAATTAAAATTGGTTTATCAGATGAAGAACTTGAAATGTTCGGTAATGCACAAGGTGTAGCAAAAGCGTCTCGTCGTGACTTAGGCTATCTTTTAGCAACAAAAAAATTAGGAGCGACAACTGTAGCTGCAACAATGATTTGTGCGGAGCTAGCTGATATTGAAATTTTTGTAACTGGCGGTATCGGTGGCGTACACCGTGGTGCTGAAACAACAATGGATATTTCAGCAGATTTAGAAGAATTAGCTCAAACAAATGTTGCTGTAATTTGTGCGGGTGCTAAGTCAATTTTAGATATTGGTTTAACTTTAGAATATCTTGAAACAAAAGGTGTACCAGTTGTTGGATACGGTACAGATGAGCTACCAGCATTCTATACACGTCAAAGCGGTTTTGATGTTAACTTCAAGATTGATACTCCAGAGGAAGTGGCAGAAATGCTACGTGCAAAATGGCAATTGGGCTTAAAAGGTGGAGCTGTCATCGCTAACCCAATCCCAGAGTCTGAAGCGCTTGAGAATTCATTCATTACTGGAATCATTGAAAAAGCTTTAGTAGAAGCAGAAGAAAACGGTATTCAAGGTAAAAACGTGACACCATTCTTACTTGGAAAAGTTAAAGAATTAACAGAAGGTAAAAGCCTTGATGCCAATATTGCATTAGTGAAAAATAATGCAGTAGTTGGGTCGAAAATTGCTGTAGCGTATAATAAATTAAGCTAAACAACTATAAATATAGATAGAGACTCTTTGCGAATATTTCATTCGCAAAGGGTCTTTTTATTCATTACCATGAATATTTTTTCCATTTTTCACATTGTTCACGAGAATAACTAAACAAAATGACACAGTTACTTTACAATAGCCCATTAAATTTTATACAATTAAGTTTATATCTAATCTGAAAAATTTGACGAGCAAGGTGGACATGTTATGGCGAAAGAGCAAATTTTGACTCCCGAGGACGTTTTTGAGTTAGTCAAATCCTACATGAATGATGAAAATGTCGCATTCGTGAAAAAAGCATATGAATTAGCAAGGGATGCCCATATTGAGCAATTCCGAAGCTCGGGTGAACCGTATATTATTCACCCTGTGCAAGTAGCTGGTATTTTAGCTGAATTACAAATGGATCCTGAAACAGTTGCGGCTGGTTTTTTACATGATGTTGTCGAGGATACGGATTTTACGCGTGACGATTTGGTTCGTGAATTCGGCGAAGAAGTTGCGATACTTGTAGACGGTGTAACAAAGCTAGGGAAAATTAAATATTTATCTAAAGAAGCGCAACAAGCAGAAAACCATCGAAAAATGTTTGTAGCTATGGCGCAGGATATTCGTGTCATTTTAATTAAACTGGCAGACCGCCTGCATAATATGCGCACGTTAAAGCATTTACCAGCAGAAAAACAACGCCGTATTTCTAAAGAAACGCTTGAAATTTTTGCACCACTTGCGCATCGTCTTGGGATTTCGACTGTTAAATGGGAGCTTGAGGATACAGCACTTCGTTATTTAAATCCACAGCAATATTATCGCATTGTCAGTCTTATGAAGAAAAAACGTGATGAACGTGAGGCATATTTAGACAATGTAATGGCTGAGATGAAGTCACAGCTTACAGATGTTGAAATTGAAGCGGATGTTTATGGTCGTCCAAAACATATTTACAGTATTTATCGTAAAATGGTGTTACAAAAGAAACAGTTCAACGAGATTTATGATTTATTAGCCATTCGTGTACTTGTCGATAGTATTAAAGATTGCTATGCCGTACTTGGGATTGTGCATACATTATGGAAGCCAATGCCTGGTCGCTTTAAAGATTATATTGCGATGCCAAAACAAAACTTATATCAATCACTGCATACAACAGTAATTGGTCCTTATGGTGACCCATTAGAAGTTCAAATTCGTACGAAGGAAATGCATAAAATTGCCGAGTACGGGATTGCTGCGCATTGGGCGTATAAGGAAGGTAAAAAAGTTGATAATGAAAAACAAAATGTCGACCAAAAATTAACGTGGTTCCGAGAAATATTAGAATTCCAAAACGAATCTTCTAATGCTGAAGAATTTATGGAATCGTTAAAATTTGATTTGTTTTCTGATATGGTTTATGTATTTACACCTGAAGGAGATGTCATTGAATTACCAGCAGGCTCTGTACCTATCGACTTCGCATACCGTGTGCATTCAGAAGTTGGGAATCGTACAATTGGCGCGAAAATCAATGGTAAAATGGTACCGCTTGATACACCGTTGAAAACGGGAGATATTATTGAAATTTTAACTTCTAAGCAATCATTTGGTCCGAGTCGTGATTGGTTGAAAATAGCCCAATCCTCACAGGCGAAAAATAAAATAAAGCAATTTTTCAAACGTCATCTTCGTGAAGAAAATATCATCAAAGGTAAAGAGATGATAGAAAAGGAAATCCGTGCACAAGGTTTTGAGATAAAAGAAACAATGTCAGCGGAAAATTTGAAGCGTGTATGTGAAAAATTTAATTATACAAATGAAGACGATTTATATGCAGCTGTAGGCGTGAATGGAATTACAGCTCAACAAGTTGTTAATCGTTTAGCGGAAAAACGTCGCAAAGAGCGTGAACAGGAAGAAGCTCTTGAGAAAATTGAACAAAAAATGAAAAACCCTATTCCACAAAAACGTACAGAATCGGGTGTTATCGTAAAAGATATCGACAATATGCTTATTCGACTTTCACGTTGTTGTACGCCAGTTCCTGGAGATGAAATTGTAGGCTTCATTACGAAAGGAAGAGGTGTTTCAGTGCACCGTGCAGACTGTCCAAATATTCAAGTTGATGATGAGCAGGAGCGTTTAATAGAAGTTGAATGGGAACACGGACTTACTCCAGAGAAAAAAGAATACCCTGTTGATATTGAAGTTTCAGCCTTCGATAGACCAGGAATTTTAAATGAAATCATGCAAATTGTTAGCGAAACAAAAACGAATATTTTAGCAGTGAGTGGTCGTGCAGATCGTGATAAAATGGCAACGATTCATTTAACGATTTCGATTTCAAATATTTCGCATTTGCATAAAGTAGTGGAACGTATTAAGCAAACACCTGATATATATTCAGTGCAACGTGTTATTAACTAATTCGAATGGTTGGACAGTAGGAACTTTATTTGTATTGAAAGTGGATCTTCTGGTGCATTCAAAGTGAGAATTGAGGTTTTAAAGAATGAAAGTAGTTTTACAACGTAGTAAAGCAGCCTCTGTTACTGTTGACGGAAAAGTAACGGGAGCTATTGATAGCGGTTATGTTCTTCTTGTTGGTATTACACATGGGGACACACAAGAGGATGTAGAATATTTAGCGAAAAAAGTAGCGAATCTCCGCCTTTGGGAAGATGCTGAAGGAAAAATGAATCATTCTATTTTAGAAAATGGAGGGGCTATTCTATCTGTCTCACAATTTACATTGTATGGGGATGCTAAAAAAGGAAATCGTCCAAGTTTTACAAGTGCAGCAAGACCTGAGGTTGCGGAACCGTTATGGGAGGCTTTTAATAATTCCTTGCGTGAACACGGTTTACATGTGGAAACAGGAATATTTGGTGCGATGATGGATGTTGCACTTACAAATGATGGCCCTATTACAATCCTTCTTGAGTCTAAATAAATGGTACATTTCCTATGATTTCTTCATACATTAAATAGTATGGTTAGTTTTGTAGGAAGGAAGTGTATTAATATGACGCAGGTAGGAAGTATATCAAATCCATATTTATACGAAACTCTTAACATGATGATTGGTCAGGCAATTGTAGTGCAAACTAAGAAAAATATTCAGCAAGGAAAATTAATCTCTGTATTACCTGATGATATTGTTTTAGAGGTTAGCCGTACGCCATTTTTCATTAGTATGAAGGAAATTGTATGGGTTACTTTAGCAACAATGAAAAAATAAATGCATAAAGGACCTATACTCTCGTATAATTGAAGATCTTTTACGTTTTAGTGTGTGTAAAACAGAGATTATTGAAATCTAAGATCTGTTTGTATGAACATGCACCGTTTGCAACACAGACAGCAAACATCGTAACTTTCTATCAACTTATGACTACTATAACAAAAGAGTCATTTAAAACAGTCCTATAATTGATTGATAATAATAAAAAAGCTGCAAGGGAAGTATAATGCTTCCTTTGCAGCTTATTTATTTATCTCGATTGGAAAAGATTATTAAGAAGTGGGATGAAGAAAGTCCAAGCTTCTTTATTAATTTTCGTTAAAGTAATTTAAAATGCCTTGGTAGATGCCGAGAGTGGCTTGTTCACGGAATTTAGCGGTTGTAATCACACGTTCCTCACTACCATTACTTAAGTAGCCTAGCTCAATGAGGGCAGCTTGTTGGCGATTTTCTCGTAGCACTAAATAATTTCCTTGTTGAGTACCACGATTCTTAAGATCGATTTTATTTGAAAGTCCATTATTTATTGCATCTGCAAGACCTTGTTGATTACTGTTCATATAATAGGAGGTAAAGCCATTAACGGAGCTATCCTCTGTTGCATCATAATGAATACTAATAAAAGCATCTGCTTCATACTGGTGCGCAATTGATACGCGTTTGCGGAGTGCAACATATTCATCTGATTCTCTTGTCATGACAACATTTGCTCCAGCAGCACTCAACTTTGAAGCAAGAAGAGATGCTGTTTTCAATGTAATTTCCTTCTCCTCTGTTCCACGTTGTCCGGTAGTGCCGTGATCATTTCCACCATGTCCAGCATCTACGACAATAGTTAGCCCATTTAAAGTGCCTTTCTTACGTGGTTTAGATTTATCTTTTTTTATAGCAGTAGTGGCTTTGTTCGACGAAGAAGTAGTAGTAACGACCCAGTTCGCCACAAATGCAGTTTTGTCATCTACTTGAATTTCATAAAAATCATTTTTTGCGCCTACAATAGGGTAGGTTTCACCAGCATCAACACGTGCAACAACATCAGCAACTGTTGTTGCATCTGTCCGTAGGTTTGTCCCGTTATAAATGATTGTGACAGATTCAAGCTCTGAGGAAGAAGAAGTAGATTTTGATGTCTTTTTTTCTATATTTGAAAAAGTACCATAAAAGCTATAAACCCAACCTGCTTTATTATCGTTATATTGAATTTGTACCCAGTTATGTTCTTGAGCCAGCACTTTAAAGGCTTGTCCATTTGAAATTGTTCCTATTTTTTTAGCATTTAAGTCGGGCGTTTGGCGCACATTAAGTGCATCCACTAAAACTGTAAATGTAGTATCTTTGTTGATTTTTTTTGTAGATACTTCAACTTTAGGTTCATCAGCCTCAGCCTTTACCTTTTTTTCAGGTAGGTCATTGATTGTAACATAGTCAGTAGAAACCCATCCTACTAGTCCGTTCCAATCTATTTTTGCCCATTCGCCATTTTTTTCAATAAGTTTTGCTTGATTGCCTATTGATAATTGTCCAAGAACTGCTGAAGATATGTCAGGCTCAGTTCGAATATTTAGACGATCGACTTGTGAAATCAACGTTTTATCAATCGTTTGTTTATCGTTAATTGAGGCTGTTAGCCAAGACGCTACCCAACCTTCATTATCGCCTGCTTTAACTTGAATCCAATCGCCCTCACGACTAATAGAAGTTAGCTGATCACCCTCATCTAATGTCGTAATAATTGGATAAGACAGTCCAGGTCCCTCACGTAAATGAAGAATCATTCCAGTTACTTTTAAATCACTGGTGTCGGCTAGTGCTGTTTGAACATTATTCATATTTGGAATTGCAATCATTAGCACTAGTATGTAGATGATACTAATATTTAAAAGTTTTGTCCTCATCAGATTCCTCCTATCTTGTCCTATTTTACCATGCTTTAATAATAGAATTCGTGGGAAAAAGGTAATGGAATTTGTTATTTTCACAAATGTATTGTAAAAAAAACAAAAATAGTTGACATTACCTTTTGTTGTGACTAACATAAAGGGTAATCAAAAAATGATTAATCGCTTATGACCAAGCAAGTAGCATATACCTCTATTGGAGAAGAGAGGGAAAGACCTAGGCTGAAATCTTTCCTACAAAAATGTATATTGTGAACAACACTTGAGAGGCTTTTTTCTGAAAAGTAATGCTTAGTAGGAAAAAACGGAATCGGCCGTTATCCGATTAGGAGGAGGACGCATGAATTTGATGCGTCAACTAGGGTGGAACCGCGGAAGCTTGTACAGCTCTCGTCCCTTGCAATACGCAAGGAGGCGAGGGCTTTTTTTGTGGACAAAAAATGAGAAAAGTCCAGAAGACAGCTTGCTCATAAGCAATTTATAAAGGAGGTTTTTCTATGAGTTTTAAAGTGCCACGAGGGACACAAGATATTTTGCCTGGTCAATCAGAAAATTGGCAGAAGGTAGAAGCGGTTATCCGTGATATCTGTCGTGTCTATCGCTACAATGAAATTCGCACACCAATTTTTGAGCAAACAGATTTATTTGCACGTGGTGTCGGTGAAACAACGGATGTTGTTCAAAAGGAAATGTATACATTTGAAGATCGCGGTGGCCGTTCGTTAACATTGCGTCCGGAGAATACAGCTGGAGTAGTTCGTGCATATGTTGAACATAAAATGTTTGGTGCACCTGACCAACCAGTAAAGCTTTCATATTTAGGACCAATGTTCCGTTATGAACGTCAGCAAGCAGGGCGCTACCGTCAATTTGTCCAATTTGGAGTAGAAGCTATTGGTTCAGCTGATCCAGCTATTGATGCAGAAGTTATTGCACTAGCAATGGATGTCTATGAATCAGCAGGTTTACAGGATTTAAAATTAGTCATTAATTCACTTGGCGATAAAGAAACACGTGATACACACCGTACGGCATTGTTACAACACTTCGAACCACATATTCATGAGTTTTGTTCGGATTGCCAAAACCGTTTGCAAAAAAATCCACTGCGCATTTTAGATTGTAAGGTAGACCGCGAGCACCCATTAATGAAATCTGCACCTGCATTAACTGATTTCCTAACAGAGGAGTCAGCGGCATATTTCGCTCAAGTTAAAACGTATTTAGATACACTGGGAATTTCGTATGAGGTTGATGCAAATCTTGTAAGAGGTCTTGATTATTACAATCATACGACTTTTGAAATTATGTCAACGGCTTCTGGCTTTGGAGCAATTACTACACTTTGTGGTGGAGGTCGCTATAATGGCCTTGTGCAAGAAATTGGTGGACCAGATGTACCAGGTATCGGTTTCGCATTAAGTATTGAGCGTTTGTTGCTTGCTCTTGAAGCTGAAGGTGTTGAATTAGACACAGCATCAGGGCTCGATGTCTATATGATTGCTATGGGCGAAGAAGCGAAGCTAAAAACGGTAGAATTAACAAGTACTTTCCGTGCTAAGGGCATTTCTGCAGAGATGGATTATTTAGATCGCAAAATGAAAGCTCAAATGAAATCAGCAGACCGTTTAGGTGCAAAATATACGATTGTTTTAGGTGAAACAGAGCTTGAAGAACAAGTAGCTACTGTTAAACATATGGAATCAGGTGAACAACAAAAAGTAGCGTTCTCAGAATTAGTGAACTACCTATTAAAACAATAAGCGAATACAAGCTAAACAGAGATCGTTTATATATCAATACAGGATTATCTGTCTAAAATATTTACGTTATTTTGGACAGATAATTTATCTAACAATGAACTGCTAATTTTCCTTGGCATCAATTCACTACTTAGTAGGAACTGTATGCTACATAAGTAAAATAAATAGTTCATCACCGAAAGTTGGGATGAGATTTGTGAAAACGGAAATCAACCCTAAGTAAATGGTGATGAACCAAATAAATTTTGGAGGAATTAAATAAATGGCAACAAGAACACATGCTAGTAATGAACTTTCAGAAGCATTAAAAGGCGAAAAAGTCGTATTAAAAGGTTGGGTACAACGTCGTCGCGACCTAGGTGGTTTAATTTTCATTGATTTACGTGACCGTACTGGGATCACACAGGTAGTGTTTAGCCCTGATGTAGCAGAAGCACATGCTTTAGCCGATAAAGTGCGTAGTGAGTACGTAATCGAAGTGGAAGGGACAGTAATTCTTCGTTCAGAAGATCAAATCAACCCAAATGTACCAAACGGTAAAATTGAAGTAGAAGCAACAAAATTAGTCGTTATTAATACGGCAAAAACAACACCATTCCAAATCGAAGATCGTACTGACGTATCAGAAGATTTACGTTTAAAATATCGTTATCTTGACCTGCGTCGTCCTGCAATGTTTGATACATTCAAAATGCGTTCAGACGTTACTCGTACAATTCGTAACTTCTTACAAAACGAAGGCTTCTTAGAAGTAGAAACGCCAATTTTAACAAAATCATCTCCAGAAGGTGCTCGTGACTATTTAGTACCATCACGTGTTCATGAAGGTGAATTTTATGCATTACCACAATCACCTCAGCTATTTAAGCAATTATTAATGGTGTCTGGTTTCGAAAAATACTTCCAAATCGCACGTTGTTTCCGTGATGAAGACTTACGTGCTGACCGTCAACCGGAGTTTACACAAGTTGATATTGAAACAAGCTTTTTAACGCAAGATGAAATTATTGAAATGAACGAACGCTTAATCCAAGCAGTTATGAAAGATGTAAAAGGTATTGATATTCCTGCTCCATTCCAACGTATGAAATATCAAGAAGCTATGGATCGTTACGGTTCAGATAAACCTGACGTACGTTTCGGCTTAGAGCTAGTTGCTTTAAATGATATTTTTGATGGCTGTAATTTCAAAGTGTTTGCTGATACAGTAGCAGAAGGCAAGCAAGTAAAGAGTATCAACATTAAAGGTGCAGCAGACAAATACTCTCGTAAAGACATGGACGAGCTAACAAAGTTCGTTGGTATTTATGGAGCAAAAGGTCTGGCTTGGTTAAAAGTAACAGAAGAAGGCTTAAACGGACCAATTGCAAAATTCTTTGACGAAGCATTAACAGCATCATTAATCGAAAGTATGAAAGCTGAAGTTGGCGATATTTTAGTATTCGTTGCTGATAAAGCATCTGTAGTAGCAGCATCTCTAGGCGCTCTTCGTACGAAATTAGGCCAAGACTTAGGCTTAATCGATGAATCAGAATTTGCATTCCTTTGGGTTACAGATTGGCCATTATTAGAGTACTCAGAAGAAGATGGTCGCTACTATGCAGCACACCATCCATTTACTCGCCCATTTGACGAAGATATCCCGTTAATGGAAACTAATCCTTCTGCTGTCCGTGCACAAGCATACGATATTGTATTAAATGGTTATGAGCTTGGTGGAGGTTCACTACGTATTTATGAACGTGAATTACAAGAAAAAATGTTTAATTTACTTGGTTTCACAGAAGAAGAAGCAAGAGCTCAATTTGGCTACTTATTAGAAGCATTTGAATATGGTGTACCGCCACATGGAGGTCTAGCATTTGGTCTTGACCGCTTCGTAATGTTACTTGCTGGCCGCACTAACTTACGTGACACAATTGCATTCCCGAAAACTGCAAGTGCAAGCTGCTTATTAACAAATGCACCAAGTGAAGTTTCTCTAGAACAATTGGATGAGCTAAATTTAGCAATTAAAACATTTAAAAGATAATTAATACTCCTAAATACCTGGATTCTCTAGCAAAAACTGTTGAGAATCTAGGTATTTTTTGCGTTTTCACAAGAATTAAGATTTTTTAGAAGAAAATAGTTTGAATTATCAGATAGTTAATGTTATTATAACTGTAATACGAATCCTGAAGTGTTTGTCTAATTGCTAGCTCTACTTAACAGTTTTGACCGAACATTTTAGAATCGGGAGCCTTCATTTTGTAGTCGCAAACAAGCCCCACGCGGAGCGGGACGTTTAAAGCTGCAAAGCGGGCACCCCCCTGCGAATTGCGGGTTCAAAACGAATGTTTCTTGGCATAACGGCACAATCGGGATTCGTCATACATAGTAAATAAGCACAAAGAGGAGCGTAAAATTAGCTCCTTTTTTAGTGCGAGTAAATGGCTATTCAATAAGACAACCGCACAAGCAAGACTTATAATAGAACAAATTGCAGAGGACAAATGACAATGATCCTTGGCTAAAAAAAGAATGAAGTGAATCATTTGTTGCTGCGGCCACGTTATCGCTGCACTTTCGCACAGACAAAATCGGTTGTTGCCTGAATGCCTCAAGGAATGCGACTAGTCTGAACGGAAATTACCCCAAAGTTAGGGTGAAGAATCTAAAAAAATTAGAAAATATAAAAAATACTTTTTATTTTTGTAAAAGTGTCATATAATTGGTATAGACAACTATACCAAATAAAATGATAGCTTGTTTACTTCAGCAAAGCTCCTCAAAAAAATGGTTAGGGGGTGATCTATTGAAGAATACACTTTTAATTTCCAATGTAACGATAGTCAATCATGATGAAGCGCCATTTATGGGCGACTTACTCATTGAAAATGGTAGAATTATCAAGATGAGTAATAACTTATCTGTTCAGGCTGAGCATTATATAGATGGTAAAGAGAGAAATTGGTTACTGCTACCTGGCTATATCGATATGCACATACATGGCTCTGCTGGGCATGATGTGATGGATGCAACGCAATTAGCATTACATCAAATGGCACGTTCTTTAGTACAAGAGGGCGTTACGGGCTTTCTTGCTACTACGATGACGCAATCTATAGAAGCGATTGAAAGCGCTTTATCAAATGTTGCTCAATTCGAAAATAATGATGATGAGGCAAGTTTATTAGGTATACATGTAGAGGGGCCATATGTATCGAAAGAACGGGCAGGAGCTCAGCCAATAGAATACATTATTTTACCGTCTACTGAGCAATTTACATCTTGGCAGAACATAAGTAAACAACGTATTAAACAAGTCACAATTGCACCTGAGGTAGAGGGAGGCTTTACGTTTATTGAATCGTTAAAAGATTTAAATGTTATTCCTTCCATTGGCCATTCTGATGCATCAATTGAAGAGGTGGATAGGGCAGTAACATTGGGCGTAAGACAGGCTACACATTTATATAACCAAATGCGCCCTTTCCATCATCGTCATCCTGGTGTCGTTGGTGCAGTGCTTTTAGAGGATCAGGTGAAGACTGAAATTATAGCTGATTTCGTGCATTGTCATCCTCAAGCTGTAAAGCTAGCGTATCGAATTAAAGGAGCGAATGGTATTATCTTAATCACCGATGCGATGCGGGCAAAAGGCTTACAATATGGTGATTATGATTTAGGTGGTCAAACCGTTCACGTTTCAAAGGATGGAGCTCATTTATCTAATGGGGCTTTAGCGGGTAGTGTATTAACGATGGAGCAAGCAGTAAAAAATATGAAAGCAATCACCAATTGCTCATTGCAGGAAATTGTTGCAATGTCTTCTACGAATGCTGCTAAACAATTACAGCTTCCAACTAAAGGTCGTATTGCAGAAGGTTATGATGCAGATTTTGTATTACTAGATGAAAATTTAAATGTACAAAAAACTATTTGTCGGGGTAAAGTTGTATTTGAGAAATGAAATAGTAAAGAGGCGATAAGGATGGTGCAGCACTTGTTAGATAAAAATTCTCATATACCTATCTATATACAAATAGAAGAAATCATTAAACAACGTATTTATTTAGAAGAATACAAAATCGGTGAAAATATACCTTCTGAGCGAGAGCTTTCTATGCAGTTTGATGTTAGTAGAATGACTGTTCGTCAATCAATCACAAATTTAGTTAATAGCGGATTATTGTATCGTGAAAAAGGGAGAGGTACATATGTTGCTAATCCAAAATTAGAACAACCGCTAAAAGGATTAACAAGTTTCACAGAGGATATGCGGGCTAGAGGGATGGAACCAAGCAGTAAAGTTTTACGCTTTGAAAAAATCGTAGCACCAGTTGATGTTGCTAGAGATTTAATGCTAGAGGTGGGCGAAGAGGTTTTCTTCGTTGTACGAATTCGTAGTGCAGATTCCAAGCCAATGGCAATAGAAAGAACTTATATTCCTGTGAAAGTATATCCAGAATTAGATGAAAAGAAAATAATGGGGTCATTGTATGCGTTAATTGAAGCGAAATTTCATCAAAAAATTGGAAATGCTATTCAGCAAATGGAGGCAGCTATTGTTCCAAAAGAAGATAGTAAATTTTTACAAATTAATCATACTGCACCTGTGTTAATTATTAAACGTACAAGTTATTTATCTGACGGAGTTCCGTTTGAGCTTGTGCGAAGTACTTATCGAGCTGATCGATACAAATTCATTAGTGAAATTAAAAGGTGATCCTATGGATGCATATTTTCTAGAAATTCAAAAGCTAATGCAGGTAGTAAAGGAGCAAGAGTATGCCCAAATAAAAGAAGCCGCACAATTAATTGTCCAAAGGCTTAAAAGCGGAGGAATTGTCCAATTATTTGGTAGTGGCCATTCTCATCTTTTAGCACAGGACGCATTTTATCGTGCGGGAGGGCTTGTACCTGTACGTCCTATAATTATTGAAGCTTTAACTTTACATGCAGGAGCAATGACATCATCTAAAAACGAGAAGGACCCGACTATAATTGAACGGTACAATGATCATTTTGATTTTCATGAAAATGATGTTTGTATAGTCATTTCGACATCCGGAAGAAATCAAGCACCGATAGATGTGGCTTTTTTAGCGAAAGAAGCGGGGGTACTTGTTTTGTCTCTGCAATCTCTTGCTTATTGTGAACAACCGACACGCCATCAAAGTGGACAGCGCTTAGAGGATGTAGTAGATATAGTTATCGATACGCATATACCAATAGGAGATGGTTTGCTGCATCACAATGAAATACAGTATGCACCATCCTCTACAGTTATCGGTTCATTTATTTTAAATGCATTAATCAGTGAAATCATTGAGATCATGGCTTTATCTGACGAAATATTACCAGTTTTTAAAAGTAATAATGTTGACTCTGATTTGTCTCATAATGAGGCTATGATTACCAATTATCAACATCGTATAAAGTTTAAATAACATGCGGAGGGATATCGATGAAGAAAATGTTTAAAATTACAGCGCCAGAGGGACTACATGCTAGACCAGCAGCATTACTGGTAACGGCTGTAACACCGTTTGAGTGTGACGTTCAGTTAACGTATAAAGAGAAATCGGTTAATTTAAAATCAATTATGGGCGTTATGGCACAAGGAGTAGCGCCAGGAAGTATTGTAGAAATTTCCGCAGAGGGACCTGATGCCGAGAAGCTTTTTCAAACAATAACAGAAGTTATGGTTTCAAAAGGAATTGGTGAGGAATGTTAGAAATTCAAGGAATCGCTGTTTCCCGAGGTATTGCCTTTGCAAATGCGTATTGTTTAAAGGAACCGGATTTAACTATTGAAGAAGTTAAGATTACTGATGTACATGCTGAACTAGAAAGATTCAAGGCAGCTATTGTAAAAACGAAAGCGGAACTGCAAGAAATCCATGATATCGCTTTGCAGAAATTTGGTGCTGAAAAGGCGGCCATTTTTGCTGCACATCTATTAGTACTAGAGGATCCGGAAATGTTAGCGTCTATTGAAGCGAAAATTCAATCAGGGGTGAATGCTGAATTTGCATTAGACGAAGTATCAAATATGTTCATTGATTTGTTTGAAGGGTTAGATAACGTCTATATGCAGGAGCGAGTTGCAGATATTCGAGATGTGTCTAAACGAGTGTTAGCCCATTTGTTAGGGGTTGAAATGGTGGATATGAATCGTTTAACCTCTGATGTTATTATTGTTGCTAAAGATTTAACACCGTCCATGACTGCGATGTTAGACACAACGTATGTAAAGGGATTTGTAACGGATATTGGTGGCAAAACATCTCATTCTGCTATTCTCGCACGGACAATAGAGATTCCAGCGGTAGTCGGGACGAAAAATGCCACGGAAAATATTCAACATGGAGCACCGATTATTTTAGATGGGACAAATGGCAAGATTATTGTCAACGCTACACCGGAAGTATCTAGCTTTTATATGCAGCAACAACATTTACACAATAAAGAGAATGAAGAACTTCTTCAGTATCGTTCATTACCAAGTTTGAGTGCGGATGGATTTTCAGTAGAAATTGCAGGGAATATAGGTAACCCTGAAGATGCGGATATGGTCATTAATGCTGGTGGAGATGGTATAGGCCTGTTTCGTACGGAGTTTTTATATATGGAACGACAGGAGTTACCTACTGAGGAGGAGCAGTTTCAAGCATATAAAAGCGTACTTGAAAAAATGCAAGGCAAGCCAACGATTGTTCGAACATTAGATATTGGCGGCGATAAAAATCTACCGTATTTAAAACTTGCTGATGAGATGAACCCTTTTCTTGGCTATCGAGCAATTCGAATTAGTTTAACGCAACAAGAAATGTTTCGTGTACAGATTCGCGCATTATTAAAAGCAAGCGCTTACGGCAATTTGAAAATTATGTTTCCGATGATTGCTACATTGGATGAATTTAAGATGGCGAAGGCTATATTGCTTGAAGAAAAACAAAGTTTGACAAGTGATGGGTATCCTATATCTGAAACGCTAGAAGTAGGAATGATGATTGAAATTCCGTCGGCAGCCATCATTGCAGATTTATTTGCAAAGGAAGTAGATTTTTTCTCAATTGGTACAAATGATTTAATCCAATACACGTTAGCAGCGGATCGCATGAACGAAAATGTTTCTTATTTATATCAACCATACCATCCCGCTGTTTTAAGACTAATAAAAAATGTCATCGATGCGGCACAGCATCATGGGAAATGGGTAGGTATGTGTGGTGAAATGGCAGCGGATGAAATAGCGTTACCGATATTACTAGGATTTGGATTAAATGAGTTTTCCATGAGTGCCTCCTCTATTTTAAAGACTCGTGCACATATCGCTAAGCTTTCTAAACAGCAGCTAATGCCACATAATGAACGCATTTTACAGCTATCCACAGCCTCGGAGGTCGAGGAATATGTGAAAAATAATCTTTTAAGTTTATCTTAAATTGCACGAATATTCAGTACCGAAAAGGGGTGATCCTGCATATGGAAATAAAAATAATCCCACCAAAAGATTATTTACAGGTACATCAATTAAGAGATTATTGTTTTCCTAATAAGTATACAGGTGCGCGGCGCGATGATTTTCATTATTGGGTTGAGCATAGCACAACATTGGGTGCTTACGATGAACATAAAGTAGTTGGACAGCTATTAATATTGCCACTTAATATGACCATTCATGGTGAAAATTATAAGATGGGCGGAATTGGTTTTGTTGCAACATATCCTGAATATCGGCAACAAGGTATTATCAAAAATCTTATGACAGATGCACTAAAGAAAATGCGAGAGAATGGGCAGAGCATTTCTGTATTAGCACCATTTTCCGTGTCCTTTTATCGTTACTTTGGCTGGGAATTATTTTTTGAAAAGCTATGTTACACTATTCCGCAATCGATGTTTCCTTCTTTCGGAAAGCAGCTGGACGAAGTGAGACGTATGAGCTTCGAATGGCCAGATCGTGATCTTTTTCAGGCGATTAAGGATTATCATAATGTCCAGTCGATCTTTAATAATGGAAGTATGCTTCGAGATGATGCTTGGTGGAAAAGAATAGAGAGAAGGATGCCTGATAGTCATTTTGCGGCATATTTTAAGGATGATAAAATTGCAGGTTATATTCGCTATATCATTCAGGATGGAACATTTGAGATTCATGATTTTATAGCAGAGGATTTACTTGCTGAACAAGCGATTTGGCGTTTTATAACGTCTCATGCGGCGAGTGTAGGTAGCATTAAAGGAGTTACTTCTAACAACCATCAATTTGGCTTCTATTTTAAAGAACCACAGTTTAAAAAGGAAGTTGTTCAGGATGTGATGGTAAGAATAGTAGATGCTTTAAGGTTTATGCAACATTATCCGTGGGGCGATATTCTGGAGCCGTTATATATTCAAATTGAAGATGCATTTTGTAGTTGGAATGAGCACGCATATAAAATAAATAAAAGTGGAGACGTCTCGGTAATTGAGACAAATTCTATCCCAAAAATGCATATGTTAACATTACCAATTAATCTTTTTTCAGCGATGATGGTTGGCTATCTTTCTGTAAAGGATACGGTCTTGTATGCAAATAAACAATTGACTGAAGACGTAATTGATCGATGGCAACAAGCGTTACCCACTAATAAACCAGCATTCTATGAATACTTTTAACTTTTTTCCATTTCTGGACGCATTGTTTATCTGTGGCGAAAGCAAAGCGACAGCTACGAAAATGTCGAGGCAAAATTGATGTATTGAAAAGTGAATATGAACGCAATTTATTCTAAAAATTTAAATTTTTTTGAACTTTTTTCTGGACTATACCAGTTGTTCGAATCCATTCAGTAGACTGTAGCAGAGCTATAGCCCAATTTTAAAAGTCTTTTTATGAGGAAGGAAATGGATTAAAAAGTATATTGTGGTATATACCAATTAATGCTATTCTCATCTTAAGAAAGCGATTTCATAGTTAAAAGATCATAAAAATAAAGGTAGTTAGAAAGACGAACTTAATCAAAAAGGAGTGTTTTTATGAAAAACATTATGCTAGTGTGCGTGGCGGGTATGAGTACTAGTTTACTAGTGTCAAAGATGCAAAAAGCGGCACAAGAACAAAACATTGAGGCAGATATTTATGCGATTGCTGAAGGTGAGGTTGACAAAGTATTAGCTGCTAAAACGGCGGATGTGCTGTTACTAGGTCCACAAGTCCGTTACTTAAAAGGGACATTTGAAAAAAAATATGAGGCAATGAATTTTCCGATTGATGTCATCAATATGGCGGATTACGGCATGATGAATGGTGAAAATGTTTTAAAGCAGGCGTTACAGTTGATTGGTTAAGGGGGCGACGAAATGGAAGAAGCAGTTTTAATGGAATCCATTATGGGACTGATTGTGCACAGTGGTAATACGAGAAGTGAATGTATGGAGGCTATCCAGCTAGCAAAAAGTGGACAGATTCAAGAAGCAAAGGAAAAAATACAGTTAGCTAATGATGCATTGATTGAAGCGCATCATTCTCAGACGGCTCTATTATCACAAGAGGCAAGGGGAGAAAAAGTAGAAGTATCAATGCTGTTAATTCACGCGCAGGATCATTTAATGAATGCCATTACGTTTCGTGATTTAGCAACTGAAATGATTGAGTTGTATGAACGAATCAAAGGGGAATAGCATCAAACCTTGATGTCACAATAAAAAGTAAAGGGAGTGTGTGAAATGTTCCGTTTTTTAGAAGAAAAATTTGTACCAGTCGCAGCTAGAGTAGGGAATCAGCGTCATTTAGTTGCCATTCGAGATGGATTTATTACAATCATGCCATTGACAATTGTCGGGTCACTTGCGGTTCTTATTAATAATTTGCCTATCAAATTCTACCAAAATGCGCTCGATGCCATCTGGAAGCATGAAACTTGGACACAGTGGGGCGGCAATATTTGGGGAGCAACATTTGGAATCATCTCTCTGTTATTAGCTTTCACAATTGCTTATAATCTCGCAAAAAGTTACGACAAGGATGGGCTTTCTGCCGGTGTAATCAGTCTTTCAACTTATCTGACTTTTGGTACATTTGGTGAAGGTGGATTAACAGGGTTAACGACAGGTACAGGTGGTATATTTATTGCCATTATTATTGCGTTGCTGTCAACTGAATTATTTTGTAAGTTAACTGGCAATCCTAAGCTGCTAATTAAAATGCCGAATGGAGTACCACCGGCTGTTTCAAAATCTTTCGCCGCATTATTACCGGCTATTATTACAATTGGTTTATTTGCTCTAGTTCGTACAATTATTTCTGCAGGCTTTGATATTCCTGATATTGTCGGTTCATTCTACTCAGCTGTTCAAGAGCCGTTTATGGGCTTAACAAATTCATGGATTGCGGCTTTACTTTTAGCATTCATTCCTACGTTTTTATGGACATTAGGTGTTCACGGTGCCAACATTATTGAACCATTTATGCAAACGATAAATTTACCAGCTATAGAAGCGAATGTAAAAGCAATTTCATCTGGAGAAATAGCGCCATACATCGTAAATAAACCATTCTTTGATGCTTTCATCAATATGGGTGGTTCCGGTACGACAATAGCACTTATTATTGCCATTTTCATTTTCGCTAGAAAGAATAAGCAATATAATACCGTCGGGAAATTGTCGGCGGCACCAGGGCTTTTCAATATTAATGAACCATTACTTTTCGGTCTTCCAATCGTATTAAATCCAGTGTTATTTGTACCGTTTATTTTGACACCAATGGTTAACGTAACTATTGCTTTCTTTGCAACGAAGTGGGGCTTTGTGCCAGCAGCTACGGTTTCACCGCCATGGACAACGCCACCGATTATTAATGGATTCTTAGCAACTCAATCTTGGCAAGGAGCTGCCCTTAGTATTGTCTTAATTGTAGTCGCGGTATGTATTTATTTACCGTTCATTTCAATGGCAAACCGAATGGCAAAGCAGAATGAACTACGAGCTGCTGAAGCAGAGTCTCAAAAAGAACAGCAAGTTACAAAATTAGAAAATCAAAAAGTAGAAGTATAATTGTGAGCTAACGGAGGTCTTTGAATTGAGAAGATTAGGGATTTCACTATATCCTCAGCATAGTACACTAGAAGATATGAAGCGGTATGTTCAGCTCGCTCATGATAATGGTTTTGATCGAATATTTACATGTCTTATGTCGTTAAATAACGATCAGGAACGACAAAAATTACAGCAAATAAATAAATTTGCGCAGCAGCTTGGTTTTGAAATTTCTGCTGATATTGCACCAACTGTTTTTGAAGATTTAGGCTTAACGTATAAAGATATTGGTTACTTTAAGGAGCATTATCATTTAGCCGCATTGCGCCTAGATATGGGTTTCTCAGGCCAGGAAGAAGCATTTATGTCTCTCGATGCAAGTAATTTAAAAATAGAATTAAATATTAGTAACGGTACTAAATATGTAGAAAATATATTATCCTATCAACCAAATAAAGATAATATTATTGGCTGTCATAATTTTTATCCGAGACGTTTCACAGGTTTATCACGTCAACATTTTTTACAAACATCTCAACAATTTAAAGCAAATCATATTCGTACAGCAGCCATGATTTCATCACAACATGCTATGTTCGGACCTTGGGAAGAAACAGAGCATGGATTACCTACATTAGAAGAGCATCGTCATCTGCCAATTACTGTGCAAGCAAAGGATTTATGGCACACTGGTATAATAGATGATTGTATTATCGGCAATATGTATGCTTCTGAGGAAGAAATACGTGCGTTAGGTCAATTAAATCGCCATAAGCTAGAGCTGAAAGTTGAGCAGTCTATTGAAACGTCTGTTTTAGAAGAAGCCATCCTTTTTAAGGAGCCACATTTTAATCGTGGCGATGTTTCGGATTATGTGATCCGTAGTACGCAATCTCGTGTTAAATATAAAAATGGTGACTTCCCTGCACATGATAGCCACCCATTAAAATTGGGCGATGTGACAATCGATAATAATTTAGATGTACGTTATAAAGGTGAGCTCCAAATTGTTTTAAAGGAAATGCCGAATGCCGGATCAACAAATGTTGTGGCAAGAGTTGTAGAAGAAGAGCGATTTTTATTAGCACATATTCAGCCTTGGGCATCATTTGGCTTTACGAAATGATTACAGAGAAGGGATTAAGCCATTAGTAGATAGTGCTTAATCCCTTTTTTATGGTTCATCACCAAAAGTCGTGGATGACATTTGTTAAAACATATACTATGCAAATAAGTTGATTGGAGTGGAGACTGGGCGACTCCTTGGGGATTAGCGTCACAGATGAGACCCTGCAGCGAAGCGAAGCGGCTCATCGGACGCCCCCAGGAAAGCGCCCAGTCGGAACGGAAATCAACCACACGTTTTGGTGATGATCCTTTTTTACCTTGATTTACCAAAATGTTTTCGGTAGCGACAACTACAATTAAGCCAGGGCGAAATTGACTGAAAAGAAAGGAGCAAAGAGATATGTATGTATTAGCGATTGACGGTGGTGGAACGAAAACGTCAGCAGTGATTTGTGATGAACTGGGCAATGTTTATGCTAAAGTAGTAACGACCCGGAGTAACCCAACAGCTATGGGTATTCAATATTTTAAGTCAACGATTCATGATATACTACAAAATTTGCAACAGCGAAATCCACAAGTATTTGCAGCCATAGATAGTTGTTTTGCTGGAATGGCTGGAGTTAAAGAGCTACATGCAGAAGAAGTTGTAGCATCGATAGTACGTCAATATGTTCCTAATACAGCACATGTGATTGTTGATAATGATGCTCTAATTGCACTTTATGCAGGCACACTTGGACAGGCAGGTATTGTGCAAATTGCAGGGACAGGAGCTATTACAATGGGCTACGATCGTGAGCAACATTTTCATAGAGTAGGTGGCTGGGGTTATCTTTTTGATGATGAGGGCAGTGGCTATGATTTAGGTGTTCAAGGGCTGAAGGCTATTTTTCAAAGCTATGATGGGCGAGGTGCCCCAACAGCATTGACAGATGTAGTATTACGTTATTTTTCTGTAAAAAATGTACCACAATTAATAGAGTGTATTTATGGAGAAGAGCATCCTCGGACAGTGATTGCACCGTTAAGTAAATATGTTTTTGACGTGGCGGAACAAGGAGATAGGATTGCTATCCAGATCATTGAAGACGCCTGCAAGAAACATTATGTGGCGATTAAAGCATGTTACTCTCAAATGACTTGGGAGAAAGGGGACGTCCCTGTCGTATTGATGGGTGGCGTTTTTAATAATGAAGCATATTTTTTACCGAAATTACAGCAATTCGCACAAGTGGACGAGATACCATTGCAATTTATGGCACCAGTCTTACAACCAATCGGCGGGGCAGTAATTGCAGCTTTTAAGCATATAAATGCTCAGATCGGTTCAGATTTTGCGAAAACATTCTCCAAAAATTATGAACAGGAATGAAAGTGATGAGACTAAAGGCAATTGAATGACCCTTTATTCAATTGCCCTACATTTTCTACTTCAAGAACAATGTGGACATATCAATTGTAGTACCCTTTACATACATAAAACGTACTTTTGATTAGGAATACTTAATTTTTTTAGTTATAATTTTCACTTGATGAATAACGTGATAAAATGTAAGATAGGTTTGATTTTATCTTAGTATTTAACTAGGTTTACTAATAAAGTAATCAGTGATGGGTTTTTTTCTAGCGCGGATTATTAGTTTTCAACAATTGGGCTTTTACGGGCAGTGAATCTCCCACCTATCTAAAGTGTTAAGGTGGGAGTCTTCAGTACAGATAAATGACTGCCAGTTAAAGCGTGATAAAAATTCAATAGACGGAGAGTGTAAGGATGTTACATCAATTTTCACGTAACGAGCTCGCAATAGGAACAGAGGGTCTCGAAAAATTAAAAAATACAACGGTAGCCATTCTTGGTGTAGGTGGTGTAGGTTCATTTGCTGCTGAGGCATGTGCACGAAGTGGTATTGGTCGCATTATTTTAGTAGATAAGGATAATGTTGATATTACGAATGTTAATCGTCAATTAGTTGCCTATCTTTCAACGGTAGGACAATCTAAGTCAGGTGTCATGAAAGAACGTATAGCTGATATTAATCCAGAATGTGAAGTAATTGATATGCATATGTTTTACACGGAGGAAACATATGAGGAATTTTTCGCACAGGGCATAGATTATGTCATTGATGCGAGTGACACAGTGATGTATAAAATTCATATTATGAAGGAATGTCTAAAGCGTAATATTCCAATTATATCTAGCATGGGTGCAGCCAATAAAATGGATCCAACTCGTTTCAAAATTGCAGACATCTCTAAAACACACACAGACCCATTGGCTAAAGTAATCCGTACAAAATTACGTAAGGATGGTATTCATAAAGGAGTAACGGTTGTGTTCTCTGATGAAAGTCCTATTGTTGTTCGTCCTGATGTCGTGGAGCATGTCGGAAAACCGGATGCAGCTATCCGTAAAGCGAAAATGCCTCCATCTTCCAATGCCTTTGTGCCTTCAGTGGCAGGCTTAATTGCTGCCAGCTGGGTAGTGAATACAATCTTAAAAGATGTAAAAATTACACGTGTACAGGGCTAATACAACTTTATGTCGATAAATTTAAAAAGAAATTCAAAAATTTCATCGGTAAAAATAAAAGAGGAAAGAAAACACCCTCATTTATATTGATGGGCCATTTTATGGAAGTAGCTGTCTAGAATTAAGACAGCTACTTTTTCTATGTTACAATAGGAACGTTGAAAAAAAGGGGTCTACGATACTTATTGGGTTATTTATACAATTTATGGTGAAGAGACACATTATGGCTCCTTCAACATTTGCTGTAGAACCTTTAAAAGGAGGCGTTTTATTATGGAGCAAATCTATCAAATGGAATATAGGGGCTTAAATCTATTCGATGAAATTAGCACAGTTGAATTAGCTATCGATGAAGAAGGGCAAACAATTCACATTTTTGATGTTGGACAGGTTGTTAGCCCTATTTTTAATTTTGATGTTTCGGCATACGAGCTATCAGATGGTTTTTACAAAATGGCGGATATACTTCGACATAAACGTATTTTGACAAATCAAACAGGTAATGAACAAACACTTAGCGAGTGGTTAATTACAAATACTGCCTATTTTTATATACCACAAAAAAGAATAAAAAAATATACTCAAGGAAGTATTATAGAAATTGTTGATCGAACGAAAGAGCAGTCTTTATTTGATGTTTATATACAAAGAATATAATTTTACCAAAATTGTTCGTCTTAGGTGCTTAAAATGCTAATAATTCACTAAATTGTCTTATTTTTTTCATGTGCCCACTTCTTTATTTGGTTTATTGCTATAATTTTAATAATTCCAATTGATAATAAAAAAGTTTGTACGGATGTGCGGAACTACTTAGGGGAGTAGGAAAAACATTCAGTAAGCAAATGACAACATGGGAGAGTGGGAAAATGGAAATTCAAGTAATTCGTGATCATTTAGACATTGTAAAACTTCAAGAGAAAATGAATGATATTGTATTTGACTATTTGGATACATCTAATAATTATCCAAAGGCTATGAGAGAATTAAATCCTTTATATACACAAGCTATAACATTTTATAAAGAGTATTTAGACAATAGAGCGGGTGAATTACCAAGTGCCAATACATATTGGCATTTGTTTATAGATTGTTGTGCAAAGCTTTGCTACTTTATAGCGGCATCAACCTACTATTCATCCAATGAGTTACAAAAAACACCTGAAAAAGTTGAGCAATTATTAACGGTTGCTGCCTATTCTTTACCTAGCATTGACCAGGAAGAGAATGAACAATTATTATCAGCAATTTTTGAACTTTATCGTGAAGTCGTAGGTAATGAAGAGCAAACAGCATCTTTACGAAATGCGGTGCTTGAACAAAAAGGTGCAGTCAAACAATGTCTGCAACAATTTAAAGTGTTTGTTGATAAAGAATTTACGGAATGATTTTATCATCACTTTTATAAAATAGAATAATAGTCTAGAATCTGCTTACTTTTTGAAGTTGATCCACGAATCCTTACAGCACTCTGCATTGTGAGGGGGTATTGGATTTCCAGTTCTTAAAGTTTTGCAGATTTTTTTATGTTAATAAATTATTGAGAGGAGACTGTAGAGGTAGTGTTAAAATTTTGTTGTATGAAATTAAAAAAAGGACTTTTTTCTTAAAAGGTATTTATAAATTTTTGTCGAAATATAGTTAAAAAATTGAAAATCTATGTGTAAGGTTTATGCCTCATCATCGTTTGTTAAAACGTACGCAATGGATTTGAGTATCAATCGTAACGGTAATCATACTACGTTATAGTGATGGCTAAGGTTTATTCCATGCTGTAAGAATTTATAGGAAGGGGGCCGTTCAATGTTAATAAACGGTATCGAAATCGATTTGGCGAAATTAGAAAAACCACTCTTATTAGTAAAAGAGGATGAAGAACTTCTATTTCGACAGCTTATACAGTCAACACTTGAACATGAGCTTATCCAATGCCAATTAGCTCTGTCGACTAGAAAAACTATTTCATTAGTAAGGGATTTTTGGTTGGCTATGTATAAAGATCGAGAAAAATTATATATCAACTGTGAACATGCGCTCCTGTATCCAATTCGTTTAATCATATTCGAACTTGTGACACAAGACGATTACTTTAAACGTTTGTCGAAAAAATCCTTTGGAGATGAGTGGTTGTCACTTATTTATGCTGTTGTCTTATTACAATTTATTTTACAGTGGATAAAGGAACGGTTTAGTGATAACCAGGAAGTTTATGAGGCATTAATATTATTATATAGAAATTCAGATGATCATGTAGATGATCAAACCTCTCCATCAAGAGAGCAATCTATAGGTCAAGCAATTGCTGTAAAGGCAATTCGCTCTGAAGTACGGGAGAACTCTCAGGAATTTGCTAGTCTACTTTATCAAACCTACAATTTTCTTCATTATTTACATGATATCGAAGAGGAGAAAGAAACGAATAAATTACCATCGATAAAAAATGTAGATGATACATTGAACCGATTTTATAAAAAGCGCTATACAACAAATAAGTCGGCTATTACAGGATGATTGCTTAGTAGTCAGTCCTGTTTTTTTGAAAGTAATAAGATAAAAAATAAGGCGCTTCTTTGAAGTGCCTTATTTTTGTGAAAAAACTTTATTATATATTTTTCAGTAACCTTATTACTTTTCATCCTTATGAAAAGATTTAAGCTTTTCGTAGATTCCTGCCATCCGTTTTTCGTCACCCGCGATAACAGGTTTATAAAATTCTGTGCCAACAAGCTCATCCGGTAAATATTGCTGGTCTACCCATCCTCCAAATGTTCCGATAGGGCTGTTGTGGGGATATTGATAGCCTACATGTCCTAAATCTTTTGCCCCTTCATAGTGAGCATCGCGTAGATGATGTGGAATATCGCCTGTTTTTCCTGCATGAATGCTGGCAATGGCTGCATCAATAGCACCAATTGCAGAATTGGATTTTGATGCAAGGCACATTTCAATAACAGCACTTGCAAGCGGAATACGGGCCTCTGGTAGCCCTAAACGCTCTGCAGCTTGTACAGCAGCCAGCATATGAGGACCTACTTCAGGGTTGGCAAGGCCTATATCTTCATAAGCCATGACAAGTAAGCGTCGACTAACAGCTACTAAATCACCTGTTTCCAATAAATGAGCTAAATAATACAATGCTGCATTCGTATCACTTCCTCGAACTGATTTTTGTAATGCAGAAAGCAAATTATAAAAATGGGATCCTTTTTTATCACCATAAACGCCAATTCTGCCTACAAGATGCTCAATGATATGATCCGCAGCGATTGTTTGACCATCTACTTCATCACTTGCATAATAAATTGATTCAAGCAAAGTTAATGCCTTCCGTGCGTCACCATTAGCTGCTTCTGAAATTTGATTAATTTGAAGATCTGTTAATACAAAGTGATATTTACCTAGCCCTCGCTTTTCATCAGAAAGTGCATTTTTTATAAGCTCAATTATATTGTCTTTTGTTAAACGTTTAAGTTGATATATTTCTCCGCAACGTGAGCGGATAGCGGGATTTACATCATGGTACGGATTTTCCGTCGTAGCCCCAATTAATACGATTGAGCCGTTTTCAACATGTGGCAACAAAGCATCCTGCTGTAATTTATTAAAACGATGAATCTCATCCAAAAAAAGAAGGACTTTCCCTGAGATTCTAGCTTCCTGTACAATATCCTCGACGTCCTTTTTACCAGCACGAGTAGCATTAAGCGCAAAAAAGGGGAGCTTCGAGCTTCCTGCTATGGCATTCGCTATTGACGTTTTGCCGATACCTGGCTCACCATATAGCAGCATGGATGGAACATGTTCATTTTGGATCATTTTATAAAGAGCGGTGTTAGGACCGATAAAATCTTGGTGTCCTACAATTTCATCGAGGGTTAAAGGACGCATGCGATAAGCGAGTGGTTCATTATGCATTAAAAATTCCCCCTTTTAACAGTTTCAATAATTTTTAACTTTTTTCAGCGGGTGTCACGGAATTGGAAAGGAGTTCTTTGAACAAGAGCACAAAGCCGATCCCCGACGCAATAATGCCGAGGCATTATTGATTGCTAAATGTTTTTTTGTGCTTATAATGAAATGTTACATAGTATTTTGCCTAATTATACTAAGGCGCAATTAATAGTATATCATAACCTCCCGAGAGTATTTCCGAGTTCTTCGAGAGGAGATTATGATATACTGTTGGTAGTATTTTTGACTAGACTATTTGAGGGTGATAAAATGAAAATTTCTACAAAGGGCCGTTATGGTCTAACGATTATGATTGAATTAGCAAAGCATTATGGAGAGGGGCCTATTCCACTACGTAAAATTGCTGCTGAAAAGGATCTTTCTGAGGCATACTTAGAGCAGTTAGTTTCACCATTACGTAATTCAGGCTTAGTAAAAAGTGTACGCGGTGCATATGGTGGGTATATGCTAGCAAACCCACCAAGTGAAATTTCAGCGGCTAATGTTATTAGCGTGTTAGAGGGTCCAATTCAACCTGTAGAGGGTATTGAAAATGAAGAAGCACCTCAGCGAGAGTTATGGCTTCGCATTCGCGATGCTGTGAAAAATGTATTAGATACAACGACAATTGAAGATTTAGCACAATATACCGAGGAAAATGTAGCGGAAGGCTATATGTTCTATATTTAAAATTAGGCTAAAGCACATCTCCCTACCTTGAGAAAGGGAGATGAGTCTTTAGCGCTTTTCGTAAAAGGAGATTTCATCATGAATTCATATATTTATCTCGATCATGCAGCGTCATCACCAATGAATGACAAAGTAATAGACGCTATGACTACAGCAATGCAACAGGTTTATGGGAATGCATCAAGTATTCATGGGATAGGTCGAGAGGCACGCAAATATTTAGATAATGCACGTGATATACTTGCCCAATCAATTGGTGCTCAACCTGGAGAAATTATTATCACAAGTGGTGGAACAGAGGCCGATAATACGGCTATTTTTGGTACTGTTTATGCCCGTGCTGCTGAAGGAAAGCATATCATTACTACACAAATTGAACATCACGCGGTGTTGCATACTTGTGAAAAGCTTGAGCGAGATGGCTTTGATGTGACATATTTGCCGGTAGATGAAAATGGACGTGTTTCTGTAGAAGATGTGCGAAATGCATTAAGAGAGGATACAATTTTAGTAACGATTATGTACGGCAATAACGAAGTTGGTACGATTCAACCGATTGCTGAAATTGGTGATTTGTTACGTGAACAAAAGGCTATTTTCCATACAGATGCTGTTCAGGCATATGGTTTAGAGTCAATTAATGTTGCTGATTTACATGTTGATTTACTAAGTGTTTCTGCACATAAAATTAATGGTCCTAAAGGTATTGGTTTCCTATACCAAAAAGCAGGGACACCATTCACTAGTTATGCATTAGGAGGAGCACACGAGAAAAAACGTCGTGCGGGTACTGAAAATGTGCCTGCAGTGATTGGTTTTGCGACTGCAGTGCAAATTGCAAATGAGTTGCGAGAAGAAAAGCGCGCGTTATACAATCGCTTTAAGCAAATTATGCTGGATGTTTTCACGAAAGAAAATCTAGCATTTCATATGAATGGAGATTTAGAAAATACGCTCCCACACGTTATAAATGTAAGTTTTTCTGGTATGGAAGTAGAATCATTTCTAGTAAATCTTGATATGGCAGGTATTTGCGTATCGAGTGGTTCTGCGTGTACTGCTGGCTCCATTGATCCATCACATGTTTTAGTAGCGATGTTTGGACAAGAGGCAGAGGAATTACGTAACTCGATCCGCTTTAGCTTCGGTCAAGGTTTAACAGAAGCTGATGTACAACATGCTGCTGAAAAAACAGCAGCGATTGTGAAAAGACTAGCAAAAAAATAGTTTGCTAATAATTGTAAATTTAATGGAATTTGAATAAAAGAAAAGGTGACCAAAATGAAAGAAACACGTGACCCATCACAAATTCGTGTTGTAGTCGGCATGTCGGGTGGGGTAGATTCTTCGGTTGCTGCATATTTGCTAAAACAACAAGGATATGAAGTAATCGGGATATTTATGAAAAACTGGGATGATACAGACGAAAATGGCGTTTGTACAGCTACAGAAGACTATGATGATGTTATTAAAGTATGTAATCAAATTGGGATTCCGTACTATGCAGTTAATTTTGAAAAACAATATTGGGATAAGGTTTTCACATACTTTTTAGAAGAGTATAAAGCAGGACGCACGCCAAATCCTGATGTTATGTGTAATAAGGAAATTAAATTTAAAGCGTTTTTAGAGCATGCGATGGATCTTGGAGCTGATTATTTAGCAACAGGTCACTATGCTCGAGTTGATCGTAGTGGCGATGGCGAAGTTAAAATGCTTCGAGGCATTGACAATAATAAAGATCAAACGTATTTCTTAAACCAATTATCACAGGAACAATTGTCACATGTAATGTTCCCAATTGGACATATTGAGAAAAAAGAAGTCCGTAAAATTGCTGAGGAAGCTGGGTTAGCTACGGCAAAGAAAAAAGATTCAACAGGAATTTGCTTTATTGGAGAGCGTAATTTCAAAGAATTCTTAAGTCAATTTTTACCAGCTCAACCTGGTAAGATGGAGACGATGGATGGAGTCGTAATGGGCCAACATGATGGATTAATGTACTATACACTTGGTCAGCGTCATGGTCTTGGAATTGGTGGCGACGGTGAACCTTGGTTCGTGTTAGGGAAAGATTTGGAGCGCAATGTGCTACTAGTTGGACAAGGTTTCAATAATGATTCATTATTTTCTACTTCACTGACTGCTGTGAAAATGAACTATACTTCGACAAAAAAATTGCCCGGGAAATTTTCATGCACTGCAAAATTCCGTTATCGTCAAACAGATACACCAGTAGAAGTGGAAATTTTAGAGGATGGACGTACACATATTACGTTTGCTGAGCCAGTACGTGCGATTACACCTGGACAAGCTGTTGTACTATATGACGGTGAAGAATGTATAGGTGGCGGTACAATCGACGAAGTCTTTAAAAATAATGAAAAACTAACATATGTAGGTTAATTTGTGTAAAGACTGCTTATATTCTTTCCTAAAACGTATAGAGTTTAGGTAGTCTTTTGCTACATAGAGGTGAGGGAAAACAATGGATTTTAACGAGCAGGGCATTCAAGCGTTTCAAGAAAAGCGCTACGAGGAAGCTGCACAACTTTTTACACAAGCAATTGAAGCAGAGCCTGAAAACCCAATTGGATATGTGAACTTCGGAAATCTCTTAGCGGTCTTAGAGGATACTGAGCGAGCAGAGCGTTTTTTTCAAAAAGCAATCACTGTTGATGAAACGGCAGCAACTGCTTATTATGGTTTAGCAAATTTATATTATAATGCGGAACGATATTCGGAAGCAGTAAAGCTTTATGAGCAAGCATTAAAACATAAAATTGAAGGCGCAGATGTGTATTATATGATGGGCAAATGTTTTGAGCGAATGGAAAATCCAAAGCTTGCACTGCCATATTTACAACGAGCTTCAGAGCTTGCACCAGAAGACACACAGATTCGTCTAGCATATGCCATCGTGCTATGTGCGCTAGAAATGTTCGATGAAGGTAAAAAGGAATTAGACTATTTGATCGAACAGGACTGGAATAACGCAGATGCACATTATAATTTAGGTGTACTATATGCGGTATCTACTGAGCAAACAGAAGATGCTATGTACCACCTAAAACAAGCCTTGACATTACAGCCAGATTACGATCAAGCACGTTATATTTATGATATGATTGCACAACGATTTAACTAAAATAACTTATAGTAGAGAAAGGATGCCAGAATTATTTCGGCATCCTTTTAAATTTTGAGTTTAGTCTTGATCATCCTCTGAAGAATAATCAAGTGGTAGTTTAGATAGATATTGTGCTAAATAAGCAATAGGCATTGCATCTAATGACGTCTCTTCTTCATTCGCTTTTAGAATATTTATTTCTTCATTAAGTCGTTCCATTTTTCGATCCAGCTCAGCAGCTTGAATGGCAGCTTCCTTCAATTCTAATCGTATATGTTCGGGTACTTCCTTGTTGTATTTGTAATAGATTTTATGTTCAAGGCTAGCCCAGAAGTCCATTGCAATTGTACGGATTTGAATTTCTGTATAAACGCTTTCCATATGATCAGACATGAAAATTGGAATTTTTATAATAAGATGCAAGCTTTGATAGCCATTCTCCTTTGGGGATTTAATATAATCCTTTACATCCACAACTTCAATATCATTTTGCGCCTGTAGCATGGCACTTACTTTATAAATATCCTCAACAAAGGAGCATGTAATTCGCACACCCGCGATATCACGAATGTTTTCACGAACCGCTTCAATTGATGTCTCAATATTCTTTTTCTGGATCTTCGATAATATACTTTTTGGTGATTTTACTCGAGTTGATATATGCTCTATCGGGTTATATTCATGAATTAACTTAAACTCTTCTTGTAAAATATTTATTTTCGTTTCAATTTCTTGTAAGGCAAATCTATAGGCTAAAAAGAAACGTGTTATTTCTGACTGTAGATTTTTTAAAGTGATTGCTTCGAGTTCATTTTTCATTCTTTATAAAATCCTTTCTTTTAGCAAATAACATTAATGAAATATTACTGATCCCAGTAAATAATAGCTTAACAAAAATAGCTACTAAACAGAAATATGTGCTCTAAATTATGTAGTATTCTTGTTTCAATAAAAAAGGGGATGTTTAGTCCCCTTAGTCATCAAACGATAATTTTAGCATTTAAGTTGCATTGTTTATTAAATTCATCAACGAATATTTGTAAATCAATACAAATGCCGATACATGGCCTCTTTTTTTACTCACGTAAGAAGCACATGTTAATTTTAAAGATTTCGAAAACTCAAGTAGCATTTCATCTAGCTGTGTATGCAACGAAAGAGAATTGTCCTTCGTATTCTAATGCGTTTTAAACTTGTTTTTTGAAAAGGAAAAACATGATCCTTTTATATTAACTTCACAATACCTTGCCTTTTTTGCAATAATTTACCACGTCTGAATAAGGTAAATCTCCACCAAAAATTGAAAGAGCGCTACCGATTGTAACATGAAGTCTCCCATTGGCGATATTTTCAAATTTCTTTAAGTCGTCTAAAGAACGAACCCCACCAGCATATGTTGTTGGAATTGTTGTCCAAGTGGCTAAATCATGCACTAAGCTTTCCTGCATACCGCCTTTTTTTCCTTCCACATCAACAGCGTGAATAAGCAGTTCATCACAGAAATTTTCGATAAATGCAATAGACTCAGCATTTACTTCAAAATCACTAAACTTTGTCCATTTATCAGTAACAACAAACCACTTTCCATCTCGCATACGGCAGCTTAAATCAATGACAAGATGCTGTTTACCGATAATCTGTACTAATTGTTTTAGTCGATCTAAATTGAGTTTACCATCATAGAATATAAATGATGTGACTATTACGTGGGAAGCTCCCGCATCAATATACTTTTTTGCATTTTCCGTGGTGATCCCGCCACCAACCTGCAACCCTTGAGGATATGTTGCTAATGCTGCTAATGCTGCTTCTTCGTTTCCATCACCTAGCATAATGACGTGACCGCCTGTTAATTGATCCTTGGCAAACATTTTTGCATAATAACTAGAGTCATGATTTGAAATAAAGTTCTCGATAACTTCTTGATCTTTATGACCTAGTGTGCTACCAACAATTTGTTTTACTTTGCCATCGTGTAAATCGATGCAAGGTCTAAATTCCAATAGTTTCACAATCCTTCCGTGCTACAAATTCACCTATATCATAGCATGGAAAGGTTGATAAAAACCCGCGAAATATTATTTATCAATACAAATTTAACTTCTTTCAGCATGTTTAGTGTAGCGAAAGCAAAGCGTCAGCTATAATGTTGATAAAAATTTAGTGAATTCTCTTTTTAAACGATTTTTCACCGTATGCTGTGGTAAAATATAATGATTGAAATGAATACGAAAGGGCGAACCGCAAATGGCAGAGATTCATGATTTATTTGAACTAAATAAATTTTTTATACTCGGACGTCCAATCGTCTCTATCTTCCATAATGCGCAAAATATGTATTCGATAGTTCGTGTGAAAATTCAAGAGACCAACTTACAGTATGAGGATAAGGAAATAATAGTTGTTGGATATTTTCCGCCGTTACAAATGGATGAACAATATCGTTTTACAGGTATGATGAAACAACATCCAAAATATGGTGTGCAATTTCAAATTGAGACATTTACAAAAGAAGTGCCGGCAACAGAGCAAGGGATTATTCATTACTTATCGAGTGATTTGTTTGTTGGAATCGGAAGAAAAACTGCTGAAACAATCGTAGAAAAGCTCGGGGCGAATGCGTTACGTCTTATTTTAGAGGATCCAAATGCGCTTGATGCTGTACCTCGACTATCTGCTGAAAAAAAAGAGGTTATCCATCGTACGATTGAACAAAATCTAGGCTTAGAACGAGTGATGATTCAACTTAATGAATGGGGTTTCGGACCACAGCTTGGCATGAAAATTTACCAAACATACCGAACAGAGGCAGTTGAAATATTAACTGAAAATCCATACCGCCTTATTGAGGATGTAGAGGGTGTGGGTTTCTTTCGTGCCGATGAGCTAGGTGCAAAATTAGGGATTACGGGCAATCATCCAGACCGTATTAAGGCGGCGATTTTACATACTCTAAATACTGCAGCTTTATCGGACGGGCATGTGTATTTAGATGCAGAACATGTTTTACCGCTAGTAAAAGATATGCTTGAGCAAAGCCAACGAGAAGATATTCCTTTTGAGACCATTTCTAAAGCTTGTATCGAATTGCGTGAGGAAAGTAAAATTTGTGGGGAAGAAACGAGATTATATTTACCATCTCTATATTTCTCAGAAGTGGGAATTGCATCAAAAATATTAGCTTTAATCGAACGTAACAATAAGGCTGAACATTTTAGCAAAGACGAAATACGCAAAGCGATTGGTGAAACAGAAGAGATGCTCAATGTCACATATGCTGAAACACAAGCGAATGCTATTGAGCAAGCTTTAAACTCAGCTGTTATGATTTTAACTGGTGGCCCTGGTACTGGTAAAACAACTGTTGTTCGGGGTGTAGTAGAAGTGTATGCAAAGTTACACGGACTATCATTAAACCCGAAGGAATACGCACAAAAAGAAGAGCCATTTCCGATTATTTTATGTGCTCCAACAGGACGTGCTGCCAAGCGTTTATCGGAATCAACAGAACTTCCAGCAATGACAATTCATCGACTGCTAGGCTTTACCGGTCAGGAGAAAGAGGAAGAAACTGAACGTGAAGTTACAGGGAAACTCATTATTGTAGATGAAATGTCGATGGTCGATACTTGGCTCGCGCATCAATTATTAAAATCCTTGCATGAGGATGTTCAAGTTGTATTTGTTGGCGATCAAGATCAGCTTCCACCAGTAGGACCAGGACAGGTGTTAAAGGATTTGTTGGCTTCCGGGCAAATACCAACTGTTGAATTAACAGATGTATATCGACAAGCAGAGGGCTCAACAATTATTGAACTTGCTCATCAAATTAAACGTGGTAATATCACAAATGACCTAACGTTAAAAACGTCTGACCGTTCATTTATTAAAGCCTCCTCAGATCAGGTAGCAAACGTTGTCACTCAAGTGGTGAAAAGTGCGGTTGCCAAAGGTCAAGAAATTCGTAATATCCAAGTGTTAGCACCAATGTACAAAGGTCCCGCAGGAATAGACAATTTAAATAAAATGATTCAGAACCTTATTAATCCTAACGATACTGGTACTAGAAAAGAGCTCGTCTTTGGTGATGTCACTTACCGTATAAAGGATAAGGTCTTACAGCTTGTTAATCAACCAGAGAGTAATGTTTTTAATGGTGATATGGGTGAGGTAATCAGTATTATTAAGGCAAAGGAAACAATTGAGAAACAAGATTTGCTTGTTGTGTCATTCGACGGTATTGAAGTAACTTATCAACGTAGTGACCTCAATCAATTGACACTGGCCTACTGTTGTTCAATTCATAAATCGCAAGGCTCTGAGTTCCAAACAGTTATAATGCCGGTTGTAAGAGGATATTCTAAAATGCTGCGACGTAATTTGTTATATACAGGTATAACGCGTGCAAAAAATTTCTTGATTTTATGCGGTGAGCCTGATGTGCTAGCAGATGGCTTACAGCGTACGGATGATTTACAGCGCTTTACGTCTCTACGTGCAAGACTGAATCCAATGAATGTTGCGGAGGAAGTTGTAGAGGCAGAAACTGTTCCATTAAAAGAAGATTTACAAAATGAAAAACAATCCATTGAGATTGATTTTAAGCTTACGGTAGAAACAGAACCATATATCCATCCTTTGATTGGAATGGACGGAGTATCGCCTTATGATTATTTAGATGAGTAATAGTTGATAAAATTTTATGAAGTGCCATATAAAATACAAAACCCGATCAATTCGAATTGATCGGGTTTTGTTATCCTATTTTTTTAACTTTATTTCAGCGAGTGTCCAAACATCACATCCGCTGAAATAGAGACCTCAGTCTAAAAACGCCACGTCCTATGGCAATTTATCTGTTCGAAAGCGACAACAACAACACGTAACTGAGTGACCAACTTCGTGCTGCTGCCGCTGCGTTAGCACTACGCTTTCGCGCAAAAAACATCAGTTGGCCTAAAGCCTCCGGTGGATTCCGGCCGCATTGTTTATCTCTATCGAAAGCAAAGCGACAAAGGCAAAATTGATTTAGTGAATTCCAACTAGATGATGTTTAACTACTTCATATGCTTGGCATACATTTTTGAATTGATCTTTTTCTCTGGCTATCATTTTTGAAGCAATCGTAAATAAAAGATTCTCTTCATTATGATCCTCCATTTTATTCATTAAAGCAGCTTCCATTTCCGCCACGTACGAAATGATTTGTTTGTTCATATATATTCTCCTTTAATAAAAAAGATGTATTTGATTTAGTTACGAAGCTATCTTACACCTGGATATCTATAAAATCTAGCAATTCTGTACTAGTCGATGAGGACTTTTTTGTGAATGTGTCACAAAATTGAACTCGTTATAATAGTGCTAATTGAAACCGTTTTTATCTAAAATAACTGAAAAGTCATACGATAAAGTGGATTTTTAACTGTGTTTATAAATTAGTACAGTTCGGAGCTTTTGAGGTTTTGATATAATACAGTTTGCTGAGGTGGAACCTAATATTAGGAAATTTCATATACTGAAAAAGTATAAAAACATTTGTAACGTTTAGGGGTGACTGCATGCCAGTAATTACAGGACAGCAATATATAGACCGTATTGACGCTCTAAAAACTTATATTTCGATTGATGGGAAAGTCGTCACAGGGAAGGTGTCGGAGCATCCAGCATTTAAGGGAGTAATGCAGAGTCAGGCAAAACTTTTTGATTTACAAAATGAAGAGGCATTACTTGAAAAGATGACATATGTTTCGCCAACGAGTAATGATCGTGTAGGCATGTCTTTCCTTCAAGCGGTGACAATCGAAGATCTCGTGAAAAGACGTAATGCAATACGAGAGTGGGCATTATCCAATAATGGCCTTATGGGAAGAAGTCCAGATTACATGAATACGACATTAATGGCTCTAGCATCGGTAGCAGAATATTTGAAAGATAAACCAAATTGTTTCCCACAGCATTTGTTAAAATATTACGAGTATGCTCGTGAGAACGATTTAACTATGACACATACATTTATCGAGCCACAAGTAAACCGTAAAAAATTTTATTTTGAAGATGAAGAAGTTACAATTGCTGCTAAAATTGTAGATAAAACGAGCGAGGGGTTAGTAATTAAAGGTGCAAGATTACTAGCGACACAGGGAGGAATTACAGACGAACTCCTTGTTATATCAACAAATGGTTTTGATGAAGGGAAAGGCTTTGCTTTCTCAATACCAAGTAATACAAAAGGTTTAAAGTTTTTATGTAGACAATCATTTGTCGGAGGGGAATCGGTTTTCGATTATCCATTAAGTAGTCGTTACGAGGAAATGGATGCAATCGTTGTGTTTGATAATGTTGTAGTACCGTGGGAACGCGTCTTTTATTATGAGAATGTGGAAGTTGCCAATAGCTTTTTGAACGTAAGTGGTTTTCAAACATATGGTCTACATCAAGTCCTTACACGTCAAATTGTCAAATCAGAATTTGTCTTAGGTATAGTACAGTCAATTGTAAATACGATCAATATCGGCGAATATCAACATGTGCAGCAAAAGGTTGTGGATATTATCGTGACATTAGAAACGATGAAGGCCTTACTGATAAAATCCGAAGTAGAAGCAAAAAGAGATGATTTTGGTTTTATAAGACCTGACCTTCCAACGGTACAAGTAGCTATTCAGATGTTCCCTAAAGTGTATCCGACCTTTACAGAAATTATCCAGCTACTTGGCGCAAGCGGATTAATGTCCATTCCAAGTGAAAAAGCATTTACTGCGGATGAGGGCGACCTTGAGCATTATTTACAGTCTTTTCAAGATGGTGGAAAGGAGCGCGTCAAAAAATTCCGCCTTGCTTGGGATTTAACGATGAGCACCTTTGGTACAAGACAAACACTGTATGAGCGCTTTTTCTTTGGAGACTCAGTTCGTTTAGCCAGTGCGCTTTATAGTAGTTATGATAGGGAAGAATTAGTTAATCGTGTAGAAAACTTTTTGAAAGATAATAATTAATTTTTTAGAGAATATCTATTTTCTATATTTTTAATTTTTGTTTGACAGTTATTTTACTTTACATTATGATTTACAAGAACAATGAAATTAACAAAATAACAGTCCCTTCGTTAGGTGAGGCTCCTATGCTGGAGATACGCTACTGCCCAAAAATGTCGAGAGACGCCAATGGGTCAACAGAAATCATCGAAATAAGGTGTTTTTTAACGTAGCTGGTATAAATCCTATGCCGTATAGTGCTAAAACTCAACGTTTGAAGGAAGAAAGCAGAGTAGTTTTTGAAACTATGCTTTTCTTTGATATGTGTATTCAACACGCCTTCATTCGTCGGAGGCGTGTTTTTGTTATTTAAGGAAGGTGATGAGAAATGGATAGTAGCCCTGAACCGAGTACGAAAAAGTTAAGTAGTAGTGAAGAATTAAGGAATGTCGATTTCTTATCGCCAAAGACAAATGGGTATTGATGAGAAATGCTTTTAAAACAAGCTAAATTAAAATCAATAACGTCACCTGTTTGTTTTCCTTAAATAATAAAACATGAGGTGAGGAACAATGATTAAAATCCATTATTTTAAAAAAGGAAATAGCGCAGTACAACATGATTTCGATATTAAAAAATTTAATCATGACCTTCATAATGAGGACTTGTTATGGGTTGATTTATATGCTTACAACTACAATGAATTGAATGATATAGCTGAAATATTTGGTTTCCATCCATTAGCAGTTGAGGATTGTCTTCATGAAGGCTCACGTCCTAAAATGGATAATTACGGCGAGTACAAATTTTTCGTTTTCCATGCACCAATTTATAACGAAAAAAGTAGCAATGAAATAACAACAGTAGAATTAAACATTTTTATGGGTCCTAACTATGTTGTAACGGTTCATAAACAAAAACTTAAATGGCTAGGTCACATCGAGAATGTGTGCTTAAACAGTACAAAATATTTAGATAAGGGTACCGATTTTCTATTGCATACTATTATCGATGGAATAACAGATGAATACTTCCCGGTTTTAGAGCGAATTAGAGCACGAATTGATGAACTTGAAGAAGAAATATATGTTTATGAACCAAAAGAAGTTACGGAAGAATTCCTTGCACTAAAACGAACTATTATTTTGATTCGACAAACAATTATGCCGCAAAAAAGAATTTTTTCAAATAGTAATGGTCAATGGAAATTTGAAATTCGTGAGGAAAATATACCTTTCTATAAAGATTTAAATGATCATTTAGAACGAATTGTAGAATCTACAGAAACTTATAGAGATTTAGTAAACAGTACCTTAGATACGTATTTTTCTATTATAAGTGGTAAATCGATAGAAAAGCTCAATTTATTAACAGTCATTTCAACTATTATGTTACCTTTATCAGTAATCACAAGCTTTTTCGGCATGAATGTTCCGTTGCCATATCAAGATTCTCCAATAGCGACAATAACAATTAGTGTTTTCCTAGTCGTTTTTACTTGGGGAATGTGGGCATATTTTAAAAAAATGATTGCTTAGTTATGATTAGCAATTATAGTGCCAATTGACAGAAGAAAATATTTTTTTTATAATTCTCGTTAGAAAATTGTAAAAAACGATGATGGAAAAAGTACGTATTTGTGCGTGTAAAAGAAAGGGATTTCTTGGCTGAAAAAATCCTCACAATAGCAAATACCGAAAGCTACTCCAGAGTGCAGTTAATCCCTGCCGTTCACTTACGTTACAAGTGCTAAAGAGGTAAGTATACTTTTACTTACAACTAGGGTGGTACCGCGAGACAAATCACAAGTCCTCGTCCCTTTTTGGGGATGAGGGCTTTTTTATGTCTATCTGCGCGAAAGTTAACGCCGAAGAAATATTGATTTGCGGACTCATTTCGTATTTTACAAAACATATTGGGAGGAACTTTTCATATGAAAGCAGTAGAAATTCGCCGCATGTATTTAGAATTCTTTAAAGAAAAAGGTCATCATCATGAGCCATCAGCACCACTAGTGCCAATCAATGACCCATCATTACTTTGGATTAACTCAGGTGTAGCAACACTTAAACCATATTTCGATGGTCGTATTATTCCTGAAAATCCACGTATTACAAATGCTCAAAAATCAATTCGTACAAATGATATTGAAAATGTAGGTAAAACGGCTCGACACCATACATTTTTTGAAATGCTAGGTAACTTCTCAATTGGAGATTACTTTAAAAAAGAAGCTATTCATTATGCTTGGGAATTCTTAACAGATAAAAAATGGATGGGCTTTGATCCAGAGCTTTTATCTATTACAATCCATCCTGAAGATCAAGAAGCGTATGACGTTTGGCATAACGAAATTGGTATTCCTGAAGAGCGTTTAATCCGACTTGAGGGGAACTTCTGGGATATCGGTGAAGGTCCATCTGGTCCTAACTCAGAAATTTTCTATGACCGTGGGGAAGAATACGGTTCAGATGAAAATGATCCGGAAATGTATCCAGGTGGTGAAAATGAACGCTATCTTGAAATTTGGAACTTAGTGTTCTCTCAATTCAACCATAATCCTGATGGTACGTATACACCACTTCCAAAGCAAAATATTGATACTGGTATGGGTCTAGAGCGTATTGTATCAGTTGTTCAAAATGTTCCTACGAACTTTGATACTGATTTATTCATGCCTATTATTGAAAAAATCGAGCAGTTAGCAAATCGCAAATACAAACGTCCAGGTGAAGTAGCTCTAAGTGAAATCTTCGGTTCAGAAGAAGATATCAACACACCATTTAAAGTTATCGCTGACCATATCCGTACAGTGGCGTTTGCCATTGGTGACGGTGCTCTTCCTTCAAATGAAGGTCGTGGTTATGTATTGCGTCGTTTACTACGTCGTGCAGTACGCTATGCAAAACAAATCGGCATTGAAAAGCCATTTATGTTTGAATTAGTTCCAACTGTGGGTGAAATTATGAATGATTTCTACCCAGAAGTAACGGAAAAATGCGAGTTTATCCAACGTGTTATTAAAAATGAAGAAATTCGCTTCCATGAAACATTAGACGGTGGTCTTGCTATCTTTAACGAAGTAGTAGAAGCTCAAAAAGCAGCTGGTCATGACTATATTCCAGGTGCAGATGCATTCCGTTTATATGATACTTACGGTTTCCCAATCGAATTAACAGAAGAGTATGCGGAAGAAGTAGGCATGAAAGTAGATCATGAAGGCTTTGAAGCAGCGATGGAAGAACAACGTGAACGCGCACGTGCAGCTCGTCAAGATGTGGATTCTATGCAAGTACAAAACGAAGTGCTAGCAAACTTGACGGTTGCAAGTGAATTTGTAGGCTATGATACTTTAACTACAGAAACAGAAATTGCAGCGATAATTGTCAACGGGCAAGTGTCAAAAGTGGCGGCTGAAGGGCAAGAAGCACTAGTTATTTTAGCTAAAACACCATTCTATGCTGAAATGGGTGGTCAAATTGCGGATAGCGGTGTTATTTCTAATGATAGCTTTACTGCCATTGTAAAAGATGTACAAAAAGCTCCAAATGGTCAGCCGCTTCATACTGTACTTGTTGAATCTGGTGAAATGCAAGTTGAAGATGCAGTGAAAGCAGTAGTTAACCGTGAAGAACGTAATTTAATTATTAAAAACCATACAGCAACACATATTATGCAACGTGCATTAAAAGATGTACTTGGCGACCATGTTAGCCAAGCTGGATCATATGTAGGACCTGATCGCTTACGCTTTGACTTCTCTCACTTTGGACAAGTGACAAAAGAGGAATTACAACAAATTGAACGTATTGTAAATGAAAAAGTGTGGGATGATATAGAGGTCGTTATTGAAGAAAAAGGCATTGATGAAGCGAAAGCTATGGGAGCAATGGCGCTATTCGGTGAGAAATATGGCGATATCGTTCGCGTTGTTTCAATTGGTGACTACTCTATTGAGCTATGCGGTGGTATTCACGTAAAACGTTCTTCTGAAATCGGCTTCTTCAAAATTGTTTCAGAAGGTGGTATCGGTGCAGGTACACGTCGTATCGAGGCTGTGACAGGTAAAGTTGCTTATGAAGCAGTAAAAGAGGAAGAAGCTTTATTAAACGAAGCTGCAGCATTATTAAAAGCAAATCCAAAAGATATTGTGACAAAAGTACATGCATTACAAGCTGACTACAAAGAGTTACAACGTGAAAATGAGGCGCTATCACAAAAAATCGCGAATGCACAAGCAGGTGCAATTGTGGACGCAGCGCAAACATTTGGCGAGGTAACTGTTTTATCTACTAAAGTTGAGGCGAAGGACAATAACCAACTGCGTCAAATGATGGATGACTTGAAAGCAAAAATGCCTAAAGCTGTCATCGTTCTTGGTGCTGTCGATGGTGAAAAGGTTATGCTATGTGCTGGTGTAACAAAAGAATTAGTTGGAGGCAATTACCACGCAGGAAATATTGTGAAAATGGTAGCAGAAGCATGTGGTGGTAAAGGTGGCGGTCGTCCAGATATGGCGATGGCAGGTGCAAAAGATGCATCAAAACTTGATGAAGCACTACTTTCTGTGTATGATTATGTTAAATCCATTTAACTTCTTTCAGCGAAAAGAAGTTAAAGCCTCCGGCGGATGTCACGGAATCGGAAAAGGAGTTCTTAGGGGATGTTAGCCTAAGATCATCGCATCCATGCGATAACGGCTAACTGACCTGCATCGTGCAGGCCTAAACACAAAGCCGATTCCGGACGCAATTATGCCGAGGCATAATTGATAATACGCCAAAACATGTTATAATAAAGAGAAATTGGAGATGAGCTTTTGCACATCTCCTTATTTCTGAAAGCGAGGTGCTGGTCATGAGTTCATTTGATCAAACTATGAAATTTAATTTTCCAGAAGAATCAATGGAACAGGAAGTCAAGCAGGTAATGTTGAAAGTACATTCTTCATTAGAGGAAAAGGGATATAATCCTATCAATCAGATTGTCGGTTATTTACTTTCTGGTGATCCGGCGTATATTCCTCGCCATCAGGATGCTCGTAATTTAATTCGCAAGCTTGAGCGTGACGAAATTCTAGAAGAGCTTGTTAAGTTTTATATTAAAAAGAACAACGAGGGCTAGAAATGAGAATTATGGGATTAGACGTTGGGTCAAAAACCGTTGGCGTTGCTGTTAGTGATGCTTTAGGGTGGACGGCCCAAGGTATTGAAACCGTAAAAATTGATGAAGCTAACGGCGAGTTCGGCATTGAACGTATAGCCGAGCTAGTAAAGGAGTATGCTATAACAGAATTTGTTGTAGGATTCCCGAAAAACATGAATAATACGGTTGGACCGCGTGGTGAGGCTTCTGAAAACTATAAAAAGCTATTAGAAGAAACATTTTCACTTCCGGTCAAGCTTTGGGATGAGCGTTTAACAACGATGGCTGCTGAGCGTATGCTAATCGAAGCGGACGTGAGTCGTAAAAAGCGTAAGCAAGTCATTGATAAAATGGCTGCTGTGATGATTTTACAAGGCTACTTGGATAGCAAAAATTAATTGATGAGGTGACACCACATGGCACACGAGCATAACCATGAAGAAGAATTACATGTACAACACATTACAGTGATTGACGAGAACGGAAACGAACAGCTTTGTGAAGTAATTCACGTACATGAATCAGCTGAATTTGGCAAATCATACGTATTTTACTCTATGGTAGGCGCAGAAGAAGATGAAGATGGTTCTGTAGAAATCTTCGTATCTTCATTCGTTCCATCTGAAAATGGTGAAGATGGTGAATTAACACCAATCGAAACTGAAGCAGAGTGGGATATGGTAGAAGACGTATTAAACGCTTTAGAGGATGAAGACGAAGAGTAATTCGTAATCTTTAAAAGTGTGGAACAAGGATGGCAACAAGCACTCCTTGTTCCTTTTTTACTTTTGGAAGAATGAAGCTATGAGGTTGTAAGACGAGTCTATGTTGAGATAGTTTCTGTGTAAAAAGAAGGTATTGAGGACTCGCTTCAAAATTTGAACTATAGTTAAAAGGAGGACATTGAATGAACGAGGAAACACAAGAATTTCTTATAGTTGGGGAAAATGGCAAGGAGCAAAAGTGTCGTGTTGTCTTCACCTTCGATGCGGATGAAAAATCATATGTATTGTTTTCGTTAATCGACGAAGAGGGTAATGAAATTCCTGGAGACATTTCTGCTATGACATTTGATTATGATGATAACAATGGAGAAATGACAAATCTACAACCTGTTGAAACAGATGCAGAATGGGAAATGATTAATGAGGTAGTCCTGACACTTCTAGACGAATTTGAAGAAGAGCCGCAACTATTTACAATAACAGATGAAGATGGGGCAGATCAGGTATGTGAGGTTATTCATACATTTTCATCAGAACAATTTGGCAAATCCTATGTACTTTATGTTCTAGCAACGGACGAGCCTATTGAAGAACGAGATATTTTTGCTTCACAATACGTATCTGGAAATGACGGAACGATTGATGAATTATTACCGATTGAAACAGATGAAGAATGGGCATTTGTTGAAGATGTATTAAATGAATTATAATTAGAACTCTGAGTGGTAAAATGCTACTCAGAGTTTTTTTTATTAAGTAGCTTGTAGAGTATTAATAGAATATTCCTATCTCATATGTAAAAATATTCTATATAAAAATGGAATTTACGCATTTTCGAGCTAATTTAGTTAATTATCTAGATAAAACTGAATTTTCTGCTTATTATTTTATCTGAATTTTTAAATATTTAAAGGTGAAATGAGATACCGAGCATTGACCGATCAAAAGTAAACAGATAAGATTTGTTTTAAATTAAACCAAGTAAGTTAATTTGAAAAGGAGGGAATTGAATGAGGACAATATGGGGCCTACTATTTAGTGTGTTAATAATAGGTTTGTTGGCAGGTTGCACAAACAGAGGAGAAGCGAGCGAAGATGAAACAGTAACGTTAAAGGTGGGGGCAGCCAATGTGCCACATGCGGAAGTACTAGAGTATTTAGCAAAGGATCTTGAAAAAGATGGTGTGAAATTAGACATTACTATTTTAAAAGATGCTGTTCAAACAAATCAGCAAACGGCAGATGGTGAACTAGATTTTAACTATTTTCAACACATTCCCTTTTTAGAACAAACGAATAAAGAAAGTCATTTAGATTTAGTGAGTGTAAAAGGAATTCATATTGAACCATTTGGTGTGTACTCTAAAAAAATTAAAAATATTAATGATTTACCGCAAAACGCAAAGGTTTCCGTCCCGAATGATGTCGTCAATTTTTCTCGAGCTTTACTACTATTTAAAAATAATGGACTAATTGAATTGAATAAAGCGAAGGAAAATGACTATACAGTTGAGGATATTACAAAAAACGAAAAAAATATTCAATTTATCGGTGTTGATTCGCAGTTATTGACTCGTTCATTAGATGATGTAGACGCATCAGCTATTAATACGAACTACGCCTTAGAAGGGGGCTACAACCCTATGAAGGATGCTCTTATTATAGAAGGTCCTGAATCGCCATATGTCAATATTATTGCGACGACGAAAGAAAAACAGAATGATCCAGCGATTCAAAAAGTCGTTAAATGGCTGACAAGTGAAAAGGCGCGAAACTTTTTTGAAGATCAGTATAAAGGTGCTGTCGTTCCAGCATTTTAACTTCTTTCAGCAATTATTTCTGTAGCGAAAGCAAAGCGTCAGCTACAAATGTCTTAAGTAGCGAAAGCAAAGCGTCAGCTACAAATGTTTTATGTAACATAAGTGAAACGGCAGTTACAACCACTGAAATAGAGGAACTCAGCCTAAGAACGCCACATCCTGTGGCAACGACTGAGTGACCAACATCGTGCTGCTGACGCTACGCTTTCGCGCAAAAAACATCTGTTGGCTCAAAGCCTCCGGCGGATGTCACAGAATCGGAAAGGAGTTCTTTAAGGATGTTAACCTAAAATCATCGCATCCATGCGATAACGGTTAACTGACCTGCATCCAGCAGGCCTAAGCACAAAGCCGATTCCGGACGCAATTATGCCGAGGCATAATTGATCTTATTTTCTTTTTAGTCGAGAGTAGTCAAAATGAAATGCTAAGGAGGTAAACGTGAAATGATTGAATTTATCGAAATGACAAAGGAATTTCAGGTAGGAACAACCGTTGTAACGGCATTAAATAACATTAATTTAACGATTCAAAAGGGTGATATTTTTGGCGTTATAGGCTTTAGCGGTGCTGGTAAAAGTACATTAATACGGACAGTGAATTTATTGGAGGAACCAACGTCTGGTCGCATTCTTGTGAATGGTAAAGAGCTGACAACATTAAGTAAAAAGCAGCTTCGCGAGGAAAAGAAAAACATTGGTATGATTTTTCAACATTTCAATCTTCTCCGTTCAAAAACTGTCTTCGAAAATGTTGCGATGCCTTTAGTATTAAGTGGCGTTAAAAAATCAAACATTGAAGGTCAAGTAAGGGAGGTTTTGTCGTTTGTTGGTTTACAGGACAAAGCCGAGCGTTATATTGATGAGCTGTCAGGTGGACAAAAGCAGAGAGTGGGCATTGCTCGTGCACTTGTTACAAAGCCAACAATTTTATTATGTGATGAGGCAACCTCGGCTCTTGACCCGCAAACGACTAAATCTATATTGGAGCTACTAAAGCGAGTCAATATCGAGTATGGCATTACCATTTTAATGATTACGCATGAAATGGAAGTCATAAGGGATATTTGCAATCGTGTAGCTGTTATGGAAAACGGAAGAGTTATTGAAACGGGCAATGTACTTGAAATTTTTTCTGCACCGCAAGAGGAGACGACTAAAAACTTTGTACAATCGGTAGTTCGAGATGACATTCCACAATCTGTCTACGAGCAATTAAAAACGAAAGATCAATCTAAAAAGATTTACAACCTTAAATTTATAGGTGTAGATGTTGGGCAACCAGTCGTCTCTCAAGTAGCGAAAAAATTTGATGTTGATGTCAATGTACTGTTTGGCAATATTACAGAGCTACAAGGGATTCCCTTTGGTAATTTAATCGTTGAGCTAGTTGGCACAGACAAAGAAATAGACAAGGCACATCAATTTATTCAAACGAAAGATATTCAAATAGAGGAGGTTATTGCAGATGAAGGTGAGCTCGCAAATAATTATCGACGCAGTGCTAGATACGCTGTACATGGTTAGTATTTCGCTATTTTTTGGAGCTATTTTGGGCTTTATTTTAGGTATAACTTTAGTTGTTACGAGGAAAGGGCATATTCTTGAAAATAAAATAATCTTCTCAATCATCAATCCCATCGTTAACACCCTGCGCTCTATTCCGTTCATTATTTTGCTTGTTGCTATCATTCCATTTACACGCTTGCTCGTTGGAACTGCAATAGGTACAACAGCTGCTATTGTACCCCTTGTCTTGCATATAGGGCCGTATATATCGAGATTAATAGAAAATTCATTATTGGAAGTGGATGAAGGCATTATTGAAGCGGCGAAGGCAATGGGTGCCTCTCCATTTCAAATTATCCAAAAGTTTTTGCTACCTGAAGCCTTCCCCTCTTTAATATTAAGTGTCACGACTGCAACAATAGGGCTTATTGGAGCGACTGCAATGGCAGGGGCAGTTGGAGGCGGTGGCCTTGGTGATGTAGCCATTACTTATGGTTATCAACGCTTTGACAATGTAACGATTTTAGTAACGGTGGTGATTTTAGTAGTACTAGTACAAATCATTCAAAGTATTGGAAATAGTCTAGAACGGAAATTACGCAGAGTGTCATAAAGGAGAATTTTAATATGAGGAAACTAAATAATATATTAGGATTAATTGCATTATTGTTCCTACTAGTTGCTTGTGCAAAAGCAGATGAAAAAGATACTGTGAAGGTTGGTATCCGTAGCTCAGAATTGAAAACATGGGAGTATATAAAAGAACAGGCTGCTAAGGAAGATATTCGCCTCGACTTAGTGACATTCTCAGCGCAATATGACCCGAACCAAGCATTGTCGGAGGAGGAGGTTGATATCAATGCGTTTCAACATGTCGCTTACTTAAATTTATTTAATACGAATAATAAAACAGATTTACAGGCAATTGGCACAACGATTATGGCTCCGATAGGCTTATATTCTAATAAATTTAAATCTTTGGATGATATTAAAGAGGGAGCGAAAATTGCTGTACCAAACGATCCTTCTAACTGGGGTAGAGCTTTAATGCTGCTACAAGAATATGGCTTGTTGACGGTTACGGATGATTTTGATGGGAATGGTGGAGAGGATCGAATTAAAGATAATCCAAAGAAATTAAACATTTTACCAGTTGATGGTGCGACGACACCTAGGGTTATGGAGGATGCAGATTTTGCGGTCATTAATAATGGGGTTGCTGTCGAAGCTGGACTACTATTGAAAGATGCCATTATTCATGAGAATGAAACGGCTAAGCCATTTATCAATGTCATCGTGGCAAGATCTGAAGATAAGGACAATGAGACATTGAAAAAAATTGTTGCCATCTATCAGCGTGAAGAAACTGCTAATTTCATTAAAGATGTTTCTAATGGCAATTATATTCCTGTAAAAATGCCATTAGATGAATTAGCTACATGGAAAGAGTTTTATCTTCATTAACCTACAATATATCGGCCTAAAGCTTCCTGAAATCTGTGTGAGAGCAAAGCGATAGCGAAATTGATTCATATGAAAAGGAGATGACGAGAAAATGACTAAGAAAAAGGAGTTAAAGCTTGCATTATATTTAATTGGGGCAGGAATGCATGTTGCAGCCTGGAAACATTCGTCTGCAAAAGTAAATGCAAGCATCGATATTAATGAATTGCAAAAGGCGGCCCAAATTGCTGAAAAGGGCAAGTTCGATATTGCTTTTGTTGCGGATAGTTTAGCGATCAATCATGAATCACATCCACATATTTTAAATCGCTTTGATCCTCTTATACAGATTACAGCTTTGGCAGCTGCGACAACAAAAATTGGGCTTGGGGCAACTGCATCAACCACGTATAGTGAGCCATATGTTTTAGCAAGGCAGCTAATGTCCATAGATCATATTAGTAATGGTAGAGTCGGATGGAATCTAGTGACAACAGCAGATGCAACAGGGCAGACGGCTTTAAACTTCAGCCGTGACAGACATTGGCAGCATGACCATCGCTATGAACGGGCGGAAGAATTTATTGATGTAGTTCAGTCATTATGGGATTCATGGGAGGACGATGCATTTGTCTACGACCGTGATAATAATATTTTTTATGATCGCAATAAAGTACATGAGACCGCTTTTAAAGGAAAATATTTATCAGTGAAAGGTCCGTTGAATATTGCACGTTCCGTTCAGGGTCAGCCTGTTATTGTGCAGGCTGGTGCTTCAAAACCAGGTCAAAAATTAGCAGCGCGAACAGCGGAGGTCGTTTTTGTTCATTGGGATGATATTGAAAATTCCAAGGAGCATTATCGCCACTTAAAGGCACAGCTTGCTCCATTTGGACGCACCGATGAGGAGTTACTTGTGTTTCAGGGGATATCGCCAATTGTGGGTGATACGGAGGAAGAGGCCATCCGTAAGTATAATGAACTACAGGCGTTGGTTGATCCATATGAGAGTTTGAAATTTGTTTCGGGTTATATGGGAAATGTTGATTTTTCAAAGTACTCGTTAGATACACCTGCAATTGAAGTGGATTTTCCAGAGGTCAATAGTATTCAAAGTCATTTCTACGAGCATTTAGAGATTATTAAAAAAGAAAATTTAAAAGTCGGAGATTTATATGCACGCCTTTTTGGTCCTGCCAAGCGCGATGCCTTTGTTGGCACAGCAACACAAATTGCTGATGAGATGGAGCGTTGGATTACAGAAGAAGCGGCAGATGGCTTTATGTTACAGTTTCCGTTATTGCCACGCGATTTAGAGGATTTTGTGAACAAAGTTGTGCCAATTTTACAAGAGCGTGGTATTTATCGTAAAGAGTATACAGGCTCAACACTAAGAGAACATTTAGGGCTAAAAAAACCACAAAATAGATTTACCAAAAGCAAGGTGACTCATTGATGGGTGATGTTATTATTCGGAACGAACGTGAGCAACAGCTAGTTCAGTATGCTCTTGAATTGGCACAACAAATTGACAAGACAGCTGGTAAATATGATGAAAGTGGAGAATTTCCGTTTGAGCATTATAAAATCTTAGAGGATGCTGGCTATTTTAAATTAACGGTGCCGAAAAAATACGGTGGCGAGGAAATTTCTCTTTATGAAATGTTATTAGTACAGGAACAATTAGCTAAAGGTGATGCTTCTACTGCATTGTCTGTTGGGTGGCACTTATTAACTTTTTTGAACGTTCGTGAGGCGGGTACATGGCCTGAGCCTATTTTTGCGGAATTGTGCCATAAAGCAGTTAAAGAAGGTTCTCTCTTAAATATTATAAATAGCGAGCGAGGGAAGGGGAATATCTCTCGTGGAAGTTTACCGGGAACAATTGCGAAAAAAGTGCCTGGAGGCTATATCATTACAGGTGAAAAGGCTTTTGCTTCCTTAGCCCCGATATTAAAACAATTTACGATTATCGCTTTTATAGAAGAAGAAAATATAACAGCTGAATTTTTAATAACCAAAAATGATCAGGTAGAGGTTATTCATACATGGGATGATGGGAATGCGTGCAACAGGTAGTCATGATATTATTTTCCATGACACATTTGTTCCAGAGGAGGCATTGCTATACAAACACCGTCCAAAGGAAGTAAATCGTTTTTTAGCGGATGGTCGCGTCTATTCATTAGAAATTCCAGCTGTTTACTTAGGGGTTGCTGGTGCAGCTAGGGATTATGCAATAGATTTTGCTAAAAATACTTATTCATATAGCTTAGAAAATACTATTGCACACGCAAGTCATGTACAACAAAAAATTGGTGAAATAGAAGTGCTTTATCAAACGGCACGTCGAACATTGTATAGTATCGCAGCGCAAGTTGAACAAAATCCTGCGATTAAGGACCAACTTTCTGAAGATGTTAGTATTGCAAAGTATGTTATTTGTAACAATGCGATTGACATTGTAACAAAAGCAATCCCAAGTTGTTGGGGGACGAAGTCTGTCTAAAACTAGTAAATTACAACGACTATTTCGAGACGTTCAATGTAGCCGTTTTAATCCTCCAGCTGATGATGTAGTTATTGCACAGCTTGCAAAGGGTTTACTTGTCGATGTAAAACAAGAAGCTTTTCAATTATAGACATCACTTTATTTTGAGAAATTTAGAGAATATTATTAAATCTGCTAACAAACTAGTTGGCAGATTTTTGTTTTTCATATGGAAGGAGTTCCCCTGATTAATAATTAAACCTATCCCGGTATAATCTAACTGGATTTCTCTAGTATTATATGGAAGACAAAGAACAGTTTTGATGACAGTTTATTGAACTGAAAATCAACTTTGATTTTTTATATTCTTTCTTTTGTCCAAGCCATAATTGATATGATCTATTTTTACTGAATTATCTATTTCTGTTTGTCGTGAAAGTTGATTTCTAGTATGATAATGAAGTGATAGGGGGGAAACCCGTGAATAACGGTTCGAAAAAACAAGAAATGTTTTCAAAAATGCAAGAAAGAAAATCCGAGGTAAAAATTGTGAGAAAAATCGTTGCTATTGTAGCAATTGCTTTTGTTCTAATATCAGGGATTGTCGGTTTACTTGGTTATAATTATGTGAAGAGTGCCTTAAAACCAATGGATCCAGATGCGACTAAAACAATAGCAGTTGAAGTGCCAATAGGCTCAAATTTAAGCTCTATTTCAACTCTACTAGAGAAAAAAGGAGTTATTAAAGATGCTCGTGTTTTTAAATACTATGCTAAATTTAAAAATGAATCCCAGTTCCAAGCAGGAAACTATGATTTAACACAAGCAATGACATTCGATGAGCTAATCGAAAGTTTAAAAACAGGGAAGGTCTATCGTAAGCCTGTCTTTACAATGACAATTCCTGAAGGTTTAACACTTGAACAAATTGGTAACATTGTGGAAAAGAAAACGCCGTACACTCAAAAAGAATTTATGGATTTAGTAACAAGTGATGCGTTTGTACAACAAATGAAGGCTAAATATCCTGAGCTTGTAACGGATGCAGTTTTAGCTGATAATATTCGACATGATTTAGAGGGCTATTTATTCCCTGCAACTTATTCTTATTTTGAAGAGAAGCCATCATTAGAATCGATCGTAGACGAAATGGTAGGAGCAATGGACAAGGTTGTGAAAAATTACAACGATGTTTTAACTGAAAAGAAAATGTCAGTACATCAATTATTAACATTTGCTTCATTACTGGAAAGAGAGGCTACGGCTCAAACAGATCGAGAAACAATTGCGAGCGTATTCTATAATCGTATCGATCAAGGGATGCCACTACAAACAGACCCAACTGTTTTATATGCACTTGGTTCCCATAAAGATCGTGTATTATATGAAGATTTAGAAGTAGATAATGCCTATAATACTTACAAAAATAAAGGCTTACCACCAGGTCCTATCGCGGGTGCTGGAAAAACTTCAATTGAAGCAGTGCTTAATCCAAGTAAAACGGACTACCTCTACTTCTTAGCGGATAAAAAAGGTGTCAACCACTTCTCGAAAACATACGATGAACATTTACAGAAAGTAGATAAATATATAAAAAAAGCAGAGTAAGTACGTTAAATAGAAAAAATTAAATAGCATAATGTGGGTAGAAGGAAAGAAAAATAGCTTTCCTTCTATTTTCGTGCTATTATAAATTGTGATTTTTAATCGATCCGCATGGAAAAAATTCAATCTGTCCGTTAATGCGGAATAATATACGTGGTGGCAATTGTTTTGAGCTTATAAAACAATTGCTCATTTTTGTATGACGAAGTACCAAGACATCACGTTTGGTCTTTTTCTTTTTGTTGCAAAATGATGAAGTATAGACAACGAGTATTGCTCGTTGCCTTTAAACTTCTTTCAGCAAATGTTTTTGGTACCGAAAGCGAAGCGACAGGTACAAATCTCTTTTGTAGCGAAAGCAAAGCGTCAGCTACAGATCTCTTTCGTAGCGAAAGTAAAGCGTCAGCTACAGTAGTCTCCCTCTCTAGAGGTGGTGAGATGAATGCGGTTTTAAGTCACTTTTCAGCTGTGTACATACATCCGCTGAAAGAAGTTAAAGCCTCCGGCGGATGTCACGGAAATCGGTAAGGAGTTTTTTAAGGGTGTTAGCCTAGAACCATCGCATCCATACGAAAACGGCTAACTGACCTGCATCAGCAGGCCTAAGCACAAAGCCGATTCCAGACACAATTATGCCGAGGCATAATTGATATGAGGGTGAACTAAAAAATGGAATTATCAGATGCATATATACAATCATTTATTCAACCACGTAATGAATTGCTTTTAGAAATGGAAGCATTTGCGGAGGAGAATCATGTACCAATTATGCAGCTTTCAGGCATTGATGCACTAAATCAACTGCTACGTATTCAAAATCCGTCGAAAATTTTAGAGATTGGTACAGCAATTGGTTATTCTGCAATAAGGATGGCAGAGGCTTTACCAAATGTGCAGATTGTTACAATCGAGCGTGATATAGAGCGTGTTACTCGAGCAAAAGCTTATATTGAACGTTCCACGGTATCAGATCGTATTACGGTCATTGAAGGTGACGCCTTAGAGGTGAGCGATGAAGCAATTCAAACGACCTTCGATGCGGTTTTTATCGATGCTGCAAAGGGACAATATCAACGCTTTTTTGAAAAGTACGCGCCTCTTGTAAAATCTGGCGGAGTTCTGTATATCGATAATATGTATATGCATGGCTTATCAGATTTGGATTTAAAAGATGTACCGCGTCGTAAGCGTACAATGATTCGCAATTTAAAAAACTTCACCGAATGGATTATGCAGCACCCTGATTACACAAGTGCATTTTTACCAGTTGGTGATGGTTTATTATTATGTTTGAAGAGGTGACTATTATGAAAAAACCTGAATTGCTTGTTACACCGCAATCAGTGGACCATGTAAAAGCACTTTTACAGGCTGGAGCAGATGCTTTTGTCATTGGTGAACAACAATTTGGTCTACGCCTAGCTGGAGAATTTTCTGTTAGTGAAGTGGAAGAAGCTACAAAGCTAATTCATGCGGCGGGTAAAAAGGTTTATGTTGCGGTAAATGCGTTATTCCATAATGAAAAATTGGATGCGCTTGCCCAATATTTAAAAGAAATGCAACGTATTGGGGTTGACCGTTTAATTTATGGTGATCCAGCAGTATTAATCATCCGTCGTGAGCAAGGTGTTACAATACCGCTACACTGGAATCCAGAAACGACTGCAACGAACTGGTTTACTGCAAATTATTGGGGGAAACGTGGAGCAACTCGAGCAGTGCTTTCACGTGAACTTTCTTTAGATGAAGTGCTAGAAATTAAAGAAAATACAGAAGTAGAGATTGAGGTTCAAGTACATGGAATGACATGTATGTTCCAATCAAAACGTCCATTACTAGGCCATTATTTCTTATATCAAGATAAAGTAATGGAAATTGAAAATCGTAAGGAAAACCGCAATATGTTCCTTCATGATGATGAACGTAATAATAAATATCCGATTTATGAGGACGCTAACGGTACTCATATTTTCAGTCCAAACGATATGTGCATTATTGATGAGCTTGGCGAATTATTCGAAGGTGGCATTGATGCATTGAAAATTGAGGGTGTTCTTCAAACGCCAGAATATGTGATCACAGTAACAGAAGCTTATCGTCAAGCAATTGACACATATTTTGACGAATCAGAAGATGCTTACGAAGATATTAAAGATGATTTATTAGTAAAAATTGAAGAAATTCAGCCTGCCATCAGACCTCTTGATACTGGCTTTATCTTCAAGGAAACAGTTTACTAGGAGGTGGCAAGAACATGGCATTAGTATTAGAGCAAAATGACAAAATCCGTGAGATTGTAGACGGTAAACGTGTCATTACAAAAAAACCAGAGCTACTTGCCCCTGCAGGTAGTTTAGAAAAATTAAAAGTAGCAGTTCATTATGGAGCGGATGCTGTATTTATCGGTGGACGAGAGTTCGGTCTACGTTCAAACGCAGATAACTTCTCAATTGAAGAAATGCGCGAAGGTGTTGAATTCGCCAATAAATACGGTGCAAAAATATATGTTACGACAAATATTTTCGCACACAATGAAAATATGGACGGCTTAGAGCAATATTTACAAGATATTGAATCTGCAGGTGTTACAGGCATTATTGTAGCGGACCCATTAATCATTGAAACATGCCGTACAGTTGCACCAAAGCTTGAAATTCACCTTTCTACACAGCAATCTTTATCGAACTGGAAGGCAGTACAGTATTGGAAAGAAGAAGGCTTACATCGTGTAGTATTAGCACGTGAAGTTGGCGGCGAAGAAATGAAGCTGATGAAAGAAAAAGTCGATATTGAAATTGAGGCTTTCGTTCATGGAGCAATGTGTATCGCCTATTCTGGTCGCTGTGTACTTTCAAATCATATGACTGCTCGTGACTCTAACCGTGGTGGTTGCTGTCAATCTTGTCGTTGGGACTATGATTTATATGAGCTAGAAGATGGCGAAGAAAAGGCACTTTTCGATGATAACCACGCACCTTTTGCGATGAGTCCTAAAGACTTAAAGCTGATTGAAGCAATTCCACACATGATTGAGCTTGGTATTGATTCATTAAAAGTAGAAGGTCGTATGAAATCAATTCACTATGTTGCTACAGTTATTTCAGTTTACCGCAAAGTGATTGATACTTATTGTGCTGACCCTGAAAATTTCAAAATTAAACGTGAATGGCTTGAAGAACTAGACAAATGTGCTAACCGTGATACTGCTGAAGCATTCTTCCATGATGCCCCAGGCCACGAGGAGCAAATGTTTGGTGTTCATGGTCGTAAAACAACTTATGAGTTTGCCGGTTTAATTTTAGAGCATGACCCTGAAACGAAAATTGTTACAATGCAACAACGTAACTATTTTAAACCTGGTGATGAGGTAGAGTTCTTTGGACCAGAAATAGAAAATTTCCGTTTTACAATGGGTGAGATTTGGGATGAGGATGGCAATAGCTTAGATGCTGCACGTCATCCACTACAAATTGTTAAATTTAAATGTGATACACCATTAAAACCACATAATATGATGAGAAAGGAGAATAATTAATGGCAGCAAAGCGTCCAGTCGTCATCGGAATCGCTGGTGGCTCATGCTCGGGAAAGACGAGTGTGACCCGTGCTATTTATGATGTTTTCCGCGATCATTCAGTAGTTGTAATTGAACAAGATTTTTATTATAAAGATCAAAGTCATTTAACGTTTGAGGAGCGTTTAGGTACAAACTATGACCATCCGTTAGCCTTTGATAATGATTTGTTAATTGAACACCTAAAAAAATTATTGGTCCGTCAACCAATTGAAAAGCCAGTATATGATTATGTGCAGCATACAAGAGCTCAAGAAGTTATTCATGTAGAGCCTGTAGATGTTATTATACTAGAAGGTATTTTAGTGTTAGAAGATGCAGATTTACGTGATTTAATGGACATTAAATTATTTGTAGATACGGACTCAGATTTACGTATTATTCGTCGTATAATGCGTGATATAAAAGAGCGTGGACGTACAACAGATTCTGTAATTGACCAATATTTATCGGCAGTGCGTCCAATGCATAATTTATTTATTGAACCAACGAAACGTTATGCTGATATTATTATTCCTGAAGGCGGGGATAATGAGGTTGCGATTGATTTAATGGTAACTAAGATTAAAACTATCCTTGAAACCGACAACGTATTGTAATAAGATAGAGTGGTATTGACAATATTTACATGCATATCTGTACATATTTCAGAAAGGCATGCATACTATTAGGTCAAAGAGTAATTTGAAACCGTTTAAAAATAATAAAATTCGATTAAGTGGATCCTACTAGGCACTTAATCGAGTTTTATGTTTTTATATTGACGAAAACAAGGAGTGAAGAACTTTGGCAAACGAAAAACAGTACCCAATGACAGCTGAAGGTAAAAGAAAATTAGAAGAAGAATTAGTGAAATTAGAAACAGAAACACGTAAGGAAATCGTAGAACGTATTAAAATCGCTCGTGATTTCGGGGATCTTTCTGAAAATGCTGAGTATGATTCTGCAAAAGAAGAACAAGCCTTTTTAGAAGGTCGAATTTCTACATTAAAATCAATGATTCGTAATGCAGTTATTATTTCTGAGGATGAAACCGACAACAGTGTAGTATCACTAGGGAAAACGGTTACATTTGTAGAAGTTATTAATGGGAAACCATCAACAGATGAGGAATCGTATACAATTGTTGGTTCGGCTGAGGCAGATCCAATGGAGTTCCGTATTTCGAATGAATCACCAATTGCTAAAGGCTTGCTTGGTCGTGCTGAAGGCGAAGAGGTTGTTGTACAAACACCTGGTGGTGAAATGAAAGTTAAAATTATTTCAATAAAATAATTTTAGTACAAGCAGTTAGCTTATCCTTTTAAAGGAGAGCTAGCTGCTTTTTCTTCATCCGCAAATAGTTTTTTGCAGCGACAGAAACAAAAGGGTTTATCTGTGCCAAAGCGAAGCGATTAACAGCAACTACGCCAAGGAGAAATTGATTCTTAAATCTACACTCTATGTAAATTTTTACATGAATGATGAAAATGTGGTAAGTTGCCGAAAGTTGTAGATGACATTCGCTAAAACGTATACTATGTAAATAGGTTGATTGGATGGAGGCTGGACGCAACCAGGAAGCTTTGCTCTGCGCGAAAGCGAAGCGACAGCAACAAATGTTTTAACTGTGCGAAAGCGAAGCGACAGCAACAAATGTTTTAACTGTGCGACAGCGCCAAAGCGCCCAGTCGGAACGGAAATCAACCACACGTTTTGGTGATGATCCAAAAATCTTTGGAAAATACGTCGAGATGTATATATTTTTCTCTGCGAAAAAAATATATGAGCACAATTATTTTGCAAGTACTGTTGAACTTGATAGAATATTGGCTAGAGAGGGGGAGACTTCATGAGTGAACGAAAAACTCGAAGCAGTCGTCATTTGCAGCCATCTCGTAATAAAAAGCTAGATAAACTATTGAATGTTTTAATTGGTATTGTCGTGATATTAATTATTATAACAGCAACATTTGTGTTTAAATGGCAGGATGATGCAGGAAAGGCTGAGAAAGACGAGCCAAAACAGGAGCAGAAGAACGATAAAGAAGATGTGAAGGAAGAGCCTTCTAAAGAGCAAAATAATGATGTATCAGCTAAAGAGGAAAAACCAGCAAAAGAAGAGCCTACAGAAGAATCACAAAAATCTGAACAGGACACTACTACTGAAACTACTTCAGATAACCCAATTGTTGACAAGGTCATAACAAATGAAAACTGGCAACCTACACCTACAACACAAACAGGTCAGCATGTGTCTTCTTACGATGATAAATCAGTAGACTGGGCTGAAAAGGTAGCAACAGTTTCGGCCGTTACAGGCATCGAAAAGGACAATATGATTATTTGGCGTATGGGGAATAACGGTGGCCCTAATTCAGCTATTGCAACAGTTTCAACAAATGATAAGACAAAAATGTATCGCGTTAGTATGGAATGGGTCGACAACGAAGGCTGGACACCAGTAAAACTTGAGCAACTAAATACATTAGATGGCGCCTATTGACGAAAATAAAACGTTTGTTTATTTTTAATAGAGTTGATTAAAGAAGGGAAGTAACAAAGAGATGAAAATTGCAGTAATCGGCGCAATGGAAGAGGAAGTAGAGCTTTTACGAGCATCATTAGATAATGCAGAAAGCTCAACAATCGCAGGCAGTGAGTATACAACAGGAACTTATAAAGGGAAAGAGGTAGTTTTATTAAAGAGCGGTATTGGTAAAGTAAATGCTGCAATGTCAACTACTATTCTATTACATGAATTTAAGCCTGATGTAGTCATTAATACGGGGTCTGCCGGCGGCTATGATGAAACTCTTGAAGTAGGTGCAGTCGTTATTTCGGATGAAGTTCGTCATCATGATGTAGATGTTACGATTTTCGGTTATGAAATGGGTCAGATGGCAGGTATGCCAGCAGCTTATAAATCAGATGCAAAACTTATGAAAGTGGCTGAAGAGGCTGTAGAGGCTGTTGGAGAGCACCAATATGGCATTGGTTTAATTTGCTCAGGTGATGCCTTTATGAGTGATCCTGTTCGTGTAGAAGCTGTCCGTCAACATTTCCCACAAATGAAGGCAGTGGAGATGGAAGCAGCAGCTGTTGCACAAGTGTGTTATCAATTTGGTACGCCGTTTGTTGTTATTCGTGCTTTATCAGATATCGCTGGAAAAGAATCGAATATTAGCTTCGATGAGTTTTTACCAGTAGCTGCAAAGCATTCCACACAAATCGTACTTAAAGCTATAGAATCGTTATAAATATTCCAGTGGGGTTTTCTTCATCCCCACTGTTTTTTTGTATTCACAAATCTACGGGATAAACTACACAAAATAGTCAAAATGAGTGGCTTTTAGTGTGAGAAAAATCACAGTTTGAAAGTCTCGCTAATGCTAAACTGTTGTTAAATAAATCTCTTCATATTTAGATGGGAGGCATTCATAATGCTATTTTTAACAGTGGGTGTAGTCATTATAACAATGTTACTCGGTACACTTATTTCGGTAGAACTATCAGAATCTGCAGAATTTCATTAAGAGAAAAAGCTCTCTTGCGACATTCAATCGCAAGAGAGCTTTTTATTGCTTCATAGTTACGCGAACTTACTAAGGATTGGCTCATTACTAAAAGTTAGGAATGATGTTTGGTAAAGCGTATGCTTAGTATATAAGTGATAGGAGTGAGGTGTTACGACTCCTTGGAGATTAGCATCACAGAAAAGACATAAATCAACCCTACGTTATGACGAGAATAAGGGGTACTTTTGTAACAAAAAATACAAGATTAATCGCAGAATAATGTAATAGAAATATTGAAATTATATAATTATCAATTTACAATATATTACTCAATTATTTTTTGATCTCGTTTATATAATTGATAGAGTTTAATAAGTGCTCGCTTTTCAATGCGAGATACATAGCTACGAGAAATATTTAAACGTGCAGCGATTTCCTTTTGTGTAAGTGCATCTTGCTGGTTTAAACCATAGCGGAGTGTAACGATTTCGAGTTCTCGTTCGTCAAGCATATGCAAATAATGATATAGTTGTGCAACATGCTCTTTATGTTCAATTTTTTCTGTTGCACTTTCTTCATCGCATTGTAAGAGATCTCGGATTTGTAGGGCATTACCATCTTTATCTGTACCGATTGGCTCAAATAAGGAAACATCTTTTTGCACTTTTTTCTGTGTACGCAGATGCATTAAAATTTCATTTTCGATACAACGGGCAGCATAAGTGGCAAGGCGTGTTTTTTTGTCAGGAGTATAACTTTCTACGGCTTTCATAAGACCAATAGTACCGATGGAAATATAATCATCAAGTTGTTCATGCTTTGGGTGGAATTTTTTTACAACGTGTGCAACGAGTCTCATATTGCGTTCAATTAGATCAAGACGCGCTTGCTCATCACCGCCTAAAAATCGTTCAATACAAGCAGCTTCCTCTTCTTTTGAAAAGGGTTTATGGAATGTTTGCCCCTTTAAATAGCCAAGTAACGCTGGGATCTCAAGCCATAACTGCAACATAGATGTAAAAATTCCGCTCATTGAATGATTTCATCCTTTCCCCATTTTTCGACAGTATATGTTATAAAACTGTGTTAAATGAAAAAAAGTGCAACAGCAAATGCGCTGTTACACTTTTTTTAACGTGATTGTACTAATCATGAGTAATGCTAGTATTGGGAATAGGAAAAGGTAAAATGCCGGGTGGAACGTATTAGATGCAAAATACGTTAAAGTTAAGATCGTACCTGCAGCTGTAATTGGTAACCCTGTAAAATAACCGTTTGCTTCAGAAATATTAAAGCGAGCTAATCTCATCGCACCGCAAATGATGTATAGTACTGTCATTGTCATTCCGACGAAACCAAAGTCGACTAAGACAACTTTATACATTAATAATGCAGGCGCTACACCAAATGATATAATATCACTCATAGAATCTAATTGTTTACCTAGATCAGACACTTGTCCGAGTGCTCTAGCTACCTTTCCATCATAACGATCAAGAAGGGCTGCAATAAAGATAAACAAGACACTATAGCTATAGTATTCGTGTAGTGTAGCCATTATGGCTGCGCCGCCGAAGGACATATTACTGATTGTGATAAAGTTTGCTGCTTGCGATTTCATTTTCTTAACCGTGGTATCCACCAACTTGTGATAAAAAAACAAGGGGGATCACTCCTTTGCACTTAAGATATTGTACCATTATACTTCGAATGCGAAAAAATTGACAGTCTAAATTAATCGATAGGGGTTTTGTTTTATGAAAGAAAAACTATATCAACGCTTGATTGAATTAACAAATGGTAAGCAATCCTCTCATCTTTTGCAATCTATTGCAAAAGCAAAGTGGAGTAAACGTATTATTCCTAGTTATATGAAGGTATACGACATTAATCTTGAAGAGGTTTCAAAAAAACAACAACAATTTTCAAGTTTACATGACTTTTTTACAAGAGAGCTTTTAGAAGATGCGCGTCCAATTGAACAAAATCCCACTACTTATGTAAGTCCAGTGGATGCAAAAGTGGAATCATTTGGACGTATCGAATGGGATATGACATTTCATGTAAAGGGTAAGCCTTATGCTTTACATGATTTACTTGGCAATGCAGAACGTGCTACACAATATGCAGATGGACATTTTATCGTGTTTTACTTAAGTCCTGCAGATTATCACCGTATTCACAGCCCGATTGATGGGGAAGTGCTTAGACAATATACACTTGGTCAAAAATCTTATCCAGTTAACCAGCTCGGTCTTACATACGGTAAAAAACCTATTTCACACAATTATCGTTCAGTAACGGAGCTGAAAGTGGCGAATAATCAGCAGATAGCGTTTATTAAAGTGGGTGCTACCTTTGTAAACTCTATCATGCTCACTAATACGACAACACAGTGGCATAAGGGTGAAGAAGTCGGATATTTTTCATTCGGCTCAACAGTAGTTATGCTGTTTGAAAAGGGTGCAATAGAATTTACGGAAAATGTTGTACAAGGAAGCCCAATTCGAATGGGTGAAGCCTTCGCAAATATGCTATAATGGTCGAATAATACATTTAGATTAGGGGTCGCTATTTTGTATAATTTTTTATTACCAGATGAATTTGTCACGAGTATTTATGAAATTACACCGGAAAAGCTTCAAGACTTAGGCATTAAAGGGATTATTACGGATTTAGATAATACGCTTGTGGAATGGGATCGTGCAGATGCAACGGAAGAGCTTATTATTTGGCTACGCATTATGAAAGAATCAGGCATTCGTGTTATTATTGCGTCGAATAATAAAGAAGCACGTGTTAAGCAATTTGCTGAGCCATTAGGTATTCCTTATATTCATAAGGCGAGAAAGCCACTTCGTAATGCCTTTTATAGTGCAATTGTTCAATTAGGGCTACGACCACAGGAAGTAGTAATGGTAGGAGACCAACTACTAACAGATGTAATGGGCGCTAATCGCTTAGGCTTGCATACGGTACTAGTAAAACCAGTTGCACAATCAGATGGTCTCGTAACAAAATTCAACCGATTTATTGAACGTCGTGTGTTCAATAATTTAAAACGAAAAGGAATCAGTACTTGGGAGGAAAAAGAATGAACGAAATGCCAAATTGTATTGGCTGTGGTACAACAATTCAAACAGAAGATAAAACAGCAGTTGGGTATGCACCCCCATCATCATTAGAAAAAGACGTGGTCATTTGCCAACGTTGCTTCCGTTTGAAAAATTATAATGAAATTCAACCAGTGTCATTAACAGATGACGACTTTTTACGCATATTAAACGGTCTTGGAACACAGCAAGGCTTAATCGTAAAAATTGTTGATATATTTGACTTCAATGGGAGCTGGCTACCAGGACTTCACCGCTTCGTAGGTAATAATCCAGTGTTATTAATCGCGAATAAAGCAGATTTATTACCGAAATCTGTGAAACCGAAAAAAGTGATTAATTGGCTAAAACGTGAAGCAAAGGCTCTTGGTCTACAACCTGTCGATGTACTTTTAGTGAGTGCCCATAAAGGTAAAGGGATGGCCGAAGCTATGGAAGCCATTGATGAGTACCGTAATGGACAAAATGTGTACGTTGTAGGTTGTACAAATGTTGGGAAATCCACGTTCATTAATCGCATTATCAAACAGGCTACTGGTGAAGGTGAGATTATTACAACTTCTCATTTCCCAGGTACCACTTTAGATATGATTGAAATTCCATTAGATGATGGTAGTGCATTATATGATACACCGGGAATTATTAATCACCATCAGATGGCACATCATATTGACTCTAGCGAATTAAAATATATTATGCCTAAAAAAGAAATAAAGCCAAAAGTGTATCAACAAAATGCTGGACAAACATTATTTATCGGCGCCCTTGCACGTTTTGACTTTATTCAAGGAGATCGTTCAGCATTTACGGTTCACGTGGCAAATGACTTACCAATACACCGAACAAAGCTGGAGAAGGCAGATGCATTGTATGCAGAGCATAAGGGAGAATTGTTGGCGCCTCCAACTGCTGAATTTATAGAACAGCTACCGCCATTAGTGCGTCATGAGTTCTCTATCAAAGAAGCGAAAACAGATGTTGTATTCTCTGGTCTTGGATGGATTACTGTACAGCATGCCAATGTAGTTGTAGCGGCTTATGCGCCAAAGGGTGTACAAGTTTCAATTCGCCCATCACTTATTTAGGATGTACAAGTAGAGAAGAGGGATTAGGAAATGAAGAAATGGTTTGCGGTTATAGGTGATCCGATTGAGCATTCAAAATCCCCAGCGATGCATAATGCTTGGTTCGAGGAATTGTCGCTAGATGCGACGTATATTCCAGTACATGTATCTTCTGAAAATTTGGAGTCAGCGGTTGCTGGCTTGAAAACACTAGGTGCTAGTGGCTGGAATATTACAATCCCACATAAAACAGCGATCATTCCTTATTTAGACGAGCTAGATGAGTTGGCCCAAAAAATGGGAGCTGTCAATACGGTTGTCCGAACAAAAGAAGGAAGATTAAAGGGATACAATACAGACGGTGTTGGTTTTGTACGCTCGTTAGAAGAGGCGATTGGTAAATCTCATAAAGATAAGCCAGTTCTTCTTATTGGTGCGGGCGGTGCTGCTCGTGGTATTGCTTTTGCAATGCAGCAGCAAGGTTATACGAATTTAACAATTGCAAACCGCACAGTGGCAAATGCCCAAGCAATTGTCGATGAAATGGGTATAGGTAATGCTATTTCTTTAGCAGAGGCTGAGGAAATATTAGCTGATTTCGGCATTTTAGTGCAAATGACATCGGCTGGACTTGCTACGGGCAATTTTTCAATGCCATTTTCACTTGAACGACTTGCAAAAGGCGCAATTGTGGCCGATATTGTGTATAATCCATTAATGACGCCTTTTTTAAAAGCGGCTGAGGAAAAAGGAGCAACCGTCGTTACGGGTCTTGGAATGTTCGTTCACCAAGGGGCAATTGCTTTTGAGCATTGGCTTGGTGAATACCCAAATACAAATTCAATGATTGCGCAATTAAAGGCGCAATTAGGAGGAAATTAATTTTTATGTTAACAGGTAAACAAAAACGTTTTTTACGTGCAGAAGCACATCATTTATCACCGATTTTCCAAGTAGGAAAAGGCGGCGTTAATGACGAAATGACAAAGCAAATCCGTGAAGCATTAGAAGTACGAGAGTTGATTAAGGTACGTATTTTAGATAACTGTGAGGAGGACAAGCATGAAGTTGCAGAAGCACTTGCTAAAGGTGCTCATGCAGAGCTTGTACAATTAATTGGACTGACAGTTGTTTTATATAAAGAGTCACGCAATCATAAAAAGATTGTATTACCAAAAGCAACGAAATAAGGTGAGACGATGAAAAAGGTCGGTTTACTGGGAGGTACATTTAATCCACCACATAATGGACATTTAATGATGGCTAATGAAGTACTGCATGCATTAGATCTCGATGAAGTTCGCTTTATGCCCAATGCGTTGCCACCACATAAGTTCGCACGTCATGATGCTAGCGATGAGGAACGCCTTGAAATGGTAAAGCGTGCAATAAGTCCATATCCGTATTTTTCTGTGGAGTCGTATGAGGTGGAGAAGGGTGGCGTATCCTATTCATACAAGACACTTTCTGCGATGTGTATAAGAGAGCCTAATGTGAAGTTTTACTTCATCATTGGAGGCGACATGATTGATTCGCTTCATACATGGTACTGTATTGAGGAATTAGTGAAGCTTGTGCAATTTGTAGGAGTAAAGCGTCCAGGAACAGAGGCCACTACAGATTATCCTATAGTAATGGTGGAGGCTCCCCAAATCGATTTATCGTCCACACTGATTCGTGAACGACTTGCCAATGGAGGAACGGTTACTTTTTTACTACCTGAAGCGGTAGAGACGTTCATACGAGAGGAAGGTCTATATGGAACGCGAACAGTACTTGGCAGCGATTAAGCCACGCATGCCTGAGAAGCGCTATATTCATACCATTGGTGTAATGGAAACAGCCATTGAGCTAGCAACATTATATGGTGAGGATGAAAAAAAGGCTGAGATAGCTGCCATCCTTCACGATATTGCAAAATATGCAGATATCGAATGGATGGAGAAAATCGTCCATGACGAAGAATTAGATGCTCGCCTTATTGGCTGGGGTAGTGAATTACTGCATGGTCCAGTTGGTGCATATATTGCAGAAAGCGAATTTGGCATTACAGATGAGGATATATTAAATGCTATTCGTTTTCATACTACAGGACGCGTGGGCATGAGCCGTCTAGAAAAAATAATTTTTGTTGCAGATATGATTGAACCTAATCGTAAATTTGATGGTGTTGATCGTCTGCGAAAAAAAGCAATGAAAAATTTGGATAAAGCGATGAGTGCTTGTGTGCGCCATACATTGGCATTTTTAATTGACACAAAACAACCAATTTATCCATTATCAATAGAATGTTACAACGATATGATAAAAAGAGAGGACAGTGAAGGATGACTTCAACTTTATTACAATCAGCTTACAAAGCAATTGACGACAAACATGGTGAGGATATTGTCGTTTTAAATATGCAAGGCATTTCACTTTTAGCAGATTACTTTATTATTGCTCATGGTAATTCTGATCGCCAAGTGCAAGCAATCGCACGTGAGTTACAAGAGATAGCAGAAAAAGAGGGCTATGAAATTCGCCGTGTTGAAGGCTTTGATGCAGCACGCTGGGTTCTTGTTGATCTTGGAGATGTAGTAGCGCATGTATTCCATAAAGATGAACGCGCTTATTATAACTTAGAGCGTCTATGGGGCGATGCACCGCAACTAGACATGCCAGAGGCATAAGTGTGAGTAGTTACGAACGATTTGCTCACGTGTATGATGAGCTGCAAACCGATATCCCTTACAATCTTTATGTGGAATGGGTTTTGCAGCATGCACCGAGCAGTCAATTCCCAAATCTGTTAGATATCGGCTGTGGAACAGGTGTGCTTGGCCTGCTGTTTGCGAAGGCGGGTTACAAGGTGAGTGGGATTGACTTATCTGAAAATATGCTCTCAATTGCCGCAGAGCGCTTTGCTGATGCAGGATTACATGTACCTCTCTATTGTCTGTCGATGGATGAATTAGAGGGCTTTGAGGCGCTTGACGTTGTAACGATTGCTATTGATTCGCTGAATTATGTAGTTGAAGAAAAAGCAGTTTATTCAACATTAGAACGTATTTATAGTGCATTACGAGATGGAGGCCAGCTGTTTTTTGACGTACATTCATTATTTAAAATGAATGATATATTTTTAGATGGACCGTTTACGTATGACGATGGCGATATTAGCTATGTATGGCATACGGAACCTGGCGATTTTGAACATTCAGTTGTCCACCAGATGACGTTTTATGTGCGTGATGCTGAGAGTGGTCTGTATGAACGCTTTGACGAGGAACATAACCAACGCACATTCTCGATTGAACAATATATGGCATGGCTTCAGGAAATTGGCTTTAAAAATGTAGAAATAACAGCAGATTTTACAGATGAAGGCCCTGAATATGAAAGTGAACGCATTTTTATCCGTGCGATGAAATAGTAAAACAGCTTGCTGGTTAACTAACCAGTGAGCTGTTTTTACTTTTCATTGTTTCAAGCGAAATTTAAAGATCTTCTAGAAGACGAAAACCTTTATAAAGAATTGCTTAAAAAGAGCCACATTGCACAAATATGCAATGTGGTTCTTTTCCTATTGTAACGGAAGAAATAAAAGTGATTACGTTGATTGGAGTGGAGACTGGACGACTCTTAGGGATCAGCGACAGTGGAACGAAGGCTAAAATCATCAAGTCCTATAATAATGCCTTCGTAACCAACATCGGTGCTGTCGCTACATTGCACTACTCTTTCAATATTAGTCTTAGCACTTTCTATTAATAATTTATCTTTTCAACGCATGAATGATAATGTAAGATGAAATTGACTCCATATGATTACCTTTTGTAAAGGAAAGGATGTTATTTGATGATCCAATCTTTTTGGCAAAAGTATAAAAAAAGTATGTTGCTCCCCGGCATACTTATAATCAGTGGACTTTGTTACTTCTTTTTTTCGAGTTCTGACTCTTCACCTCCCCAAGAAGAGCTCATCGAAACAATCCAACCTATTGAACAACTGATATGAAAGAACCTGTTGAGGAAGCGGTCATACAGCAGGTATTTGTTGATATAAAGGGTGCTGTTATGTATCCAGGTGTCTATGAGCTACAGACTGACCAGCGAATTATAGATGCAGTAAAGCTTGCAGGTGGTTACACTCAGGATGCTGATACGCAACTCATTAATCATGCGCAAAAAGTTGAGGATGAGATGGTTATTTACATTCCTCAAAAGGGTGAAAAGCTAGACGAAATTACTTCTAATATCTTGAAGATGCCTACTAGTGTAACATCACAAGGTGACAACGGTATGAAAGATCAAAAGGTCAATTTAAATAAAGCAGATGAAGCAATGCTTACGACATTATCAGGCATTGGTCCATCAAAGGCGCAAAGTATTATTTCGTACCGTGAGGAGAATGGTGGCTTTAAAACAATTGAGGATTTAAAAAAAGTGAGTGGTATTGGCGACAAAACATTTGAGAAGCTAAAGGATTTTATTACAGTTAAGTAATGGCAGGAATTTTGAGATATTGACGTTTCTTTTCAAAAAGGGCTACACTATAAAGCATAGTGACTGTTGCAGTAAAGGCACAGTTTGTTAATGGCTCATCACAAAAAGTTGTGGATGAAATTTGATAAGACATATTCCTTGTAAATAAGTTGATTGGAGTGGAGGCTGAGCGACTCCTTGGGGATCAGCGTCACAGATGAGACCCTGCAGCGAAGCCAAGCTGCTCATCGGACGCCCCCAGGAAGCTCTGCTCTGCGCGAAAGCGAAGGTCAGCGGCAAATGTTTTATCTGTGCGAAAGCGAAGCGTCAGCAACAAAGCGTCCAGTCGGAACGGAAATCAACCACACGTCATGGTGATGAGCCTTGTTAATTCAATGTATGTAAAATTTCGGAGGTAGTCATATGGAGCGAATTACTTGGGATCAATTTTTCATGGCGCAAAGCCATTTACTCGCATTACGTAGTACATGTACAAGACTTGCGGTAGGAGCAACTGTCGTTAGGGATAAGCGAATTATTGCAGGAGGCTATAATGGTTCAATTACAGGTGATGAACATTGTATTGAAAAAGGCTGCTACGTTGTTGATAACCATTGTGTACGTACAGTGCATGCTGAGATGAATGCACTGCTACAATGTGCTAAATATGGTACGCCTACAAAAGGTGCAGACTTATATGTTACACATTTCCCGTGTCTGCCGTGTACGAAATCTATTATTCAAGCAGGTATTGAACGTGTGTATTACGCTACCGATTATAAAAATAACCCTTATGCACAAGAATTATTTGAAAAAGCAGGTGTAGAGGTTGTACACGTTCCGTTTGATGAACGCAAAATCGACTTTTTAAGCGACGAAAAATTAGCCTTGTATATAGACATGTTAAACGAGCTGCGTGAGAGTGGTATGCCTGCAGAAAAATTGCTCCCTTATGAACAGAAGGTGAGTGCATTATTTGGCAAAGAGCTTTAAAGAATAAATGGATTTACGTAGCACTAGCTGTACTTGTTGCTTCAATAGCGGCATACAAGTCAGCTTGGCTACTCTCTATTCTTCTGCTTTTCACGTTATGGCTTAAATTGAAAGGTGAAACACGTTTAATTTCAGCGTTTGTTATCGTCAGTGGATTTCTTTCCTATTTCTTCATTATTACATTTCAATTGACGGAATCTCCCCCTCTACCGTCAACATTCCAAATAACTTGGTCGAGTGAATATAAAATAACTGGTCATAAGCTTAGAGGCTTTGTCAAAACTGAAACAGGTGAAAAGCTGTATGTCGTATTTACATTTTCATCAGAAGAAGAGAAAAGCTTTTATGAAACTACTTCATTGACAGGTAGGACCTATCAAGTTCAAGGAGAACTTATAGTACCTCTTCCACCTGCACATGCATATGCGTTTTCTATGGAAAAATATTTGATAAGTAAAGGTGCCAGGGGAATATTTGAAATTTCAAGCTGGATCTTTAAAGAAGAGAAAAAATCCATTCGTTCGTTTCTTGCTAAACAGAGACACTTTATGAAAAAACATATTGAAACAACATTCCCAGAGTCACTAGTTGCAGAGGCACAAGCACTTCTAATAGGATCACAGGATCAAGTCGATCATGAGCTTCGGAGAGCCTATGAAAAGCTTGGTATTACACATCTATTTGCTATCTCTGGTCTGCATGTGGCGCTTGTCTCATGGTTGTTTTTTGAAGGTCTTCTACGTATAGGCATACGGAAGGAAATGGCGACTATAGTTTTGCTCATCATCTTACCTATCTATGGGGTGCTAGCTGGTGGTGCTCCTTCTGTATGGCGTGCGGTATCTGTCGTAGAATTAATCATGCTGATGCGTTACGCTAGGTGGCAAATATCGATTGATGATGCCTTAGCAATTAGCTTTATTTGCTTTGTCCTACTTGAACCAGGTGTCATTTATCAGATTGGCTTTCAATTGTCATATTTAGCAACGGTTAGTCTTGTCTATTCTGGCGTCATTTTAAGAAGATCCTCGAACTGGTTAATCCGTTCATTTTCCATTACATTTGTGTGCCAGCTTCTTGTTTATCCATTATTACTTCATCATTTTTATGAAATTTCAATTTCTTCATTTTTAGCAAATATTATTTTCGTACCTCTGTTTTCCTTTGTTATTTTGCCATTAAATATTGCTATGTTTGTAATAACGTTTATATCGATGCCAGTAGCAAAAGCTTTGTTTGTTGGATACGAGCCGCTCCGAGGTTGGCTTACAAAGTTTATATTATATCTTCAGGAATTGCCGTTTCAGCTGTGGTCGCCAGGGAAACCTGCTATATGGCTTATTTGCGTGGCTTTGATAAGTGTATTAACAGGTTTCTATTTTATCGAAATAAAACATTATGGTAAATTTGCAGTTGTCATGTTCATTCCTGCGTTATGTATTCATTTATCGCCAATGTTGTTTAACGAAACTAAGCTTACATTTTTAAACGTTGGTCAGGGTGATTGTACTGTTATTGAATTACCGTTTAGAAGGGCTGTATATGTTATTGATTCAGGCGGCTTACTTCGATTTGAGCAAGAAGTATGGAAGACTTCAGAAAGCCCATATGAGGTTGGGAGACAAGTTGTTGTACCATTTTTGAAAGGGAAAGGGATACGGGACATTGATATTTTTATCACCACTCATGCGGATGCCGATCACGTGGAGGGAGCGGAAGAGATTTTGCAAGAGATTAACATGCGTGAAATTCACCTCACTCCTGGTTCAATGGATAAACCTGTAATGCGGGATTTACTGATGGAAGCCAAAAAGCGAAAAGTTCCTGTGAAAGAAAAAATGCAGGGGACAGCGTGGCGCGTAGGAGAAACTAGTTTTTATTATCTCTGGCCCCGTGACACCCTTTATGAGGGTAATGATGATTCAATTGTTTTATATATGCAACAGGGGTCATTTAGAGCATTGTTAACTGGTGACTTAGAGGAACATGGTGAGCAGGAGCTTATTCATCTTTACAACAAGCTCTTAGCGAATATGACATTATTGAAGGCTGGACACCATGGCAGTAAAACATCAAGTATTGAGCCTTTTGTAGAGCTGTTACGACCTGAATTAACCATTTTCAGCGCCGGGCTTAATAATCGCTATAGTCATCCGCATGATGAGGTTGTGAAGCGTTTTACAAGTCGAAATTTATCTATATTAACAACAGGAATAGTTGGGACGATTGAAGTAAGAATTCGTGGAAATAGTTGGTCTGTGCAAAAGGAAAAAGACCTTGTCCAATGAGCAAGGTCTTTTTCCTCGTACATTACATTTAATTATCTAGATGCTACTTCTACTACTATTGCGATGAGAAACATAAGTGTAAACATTCCGAATGATACACCGAAACCAACTCCTGAATCAGTTGCATCGTTACGGCTACATTGTATGTTTTTTCCTTCAAATGGATTCATTGTTATCCCTCCAATTCTGTTATTTATTATAAGACATCGTTTTCATAAAAGCTATATCGAAAAGGAGAATTTACCATGTGGCAAAGAATCGACACAATTCGGTCAAAGTCACAAAGGAATTCAAATCATGTATACTAGTAGTATTGCTAGATGGAGGGAAAATTATGATTTCAACGGTTTGGAATAATATTAAAAAAGGAGAACTCTCACCAGTTTATTTACTCGTGGGTGAGGAGGGCTATTTTATAGATGAAACAGTTAAACGGTTAAAAGAAGCAATTGGACCCGAAGAAGAGATAGAGATGTCAACATTTGATTTGGAAGAAGTGCCAGTGGATGCCGTTATGGATGAAGCAGATACAATTCCTTTTTTCTCTGAGCGAAAGCTTATCATTGCTAAAAACGCTTCCTTTTTAAAGGCAACCGAAAAAGGAAAAGAAAAAATTGACCATGATATTAAACGCTTAGAAGCATGGCTTGCTAATCCTTCTGATTTTTCAGTAACAGTTTTTATAGCACCCTATGAAAAATTGGATGAGCGTAAAAAAGTGACAAAGATGATGAAGGAGCATGCGTTTTTAGTCCAAGCTGAAACACCAAAGGAGCAGGACTTAGCTGTGTGGATACAGAGTATAGTAAAAGCGGAGGGCAACAGCATTACACAAAATGCGATTGAACAGCTTGTCGCAATGGTTGGATCGAATATGCTACAGTTGCAAATGGAAATTGAGAAGCTAACTCTTTATATAGGAGATGGCGGTGAAATAACTACTACCCTAGTCGAGGATTTAGTGGCAAAAACGTTAGAGCAGGATGCCTTTAAAATGTTAAATGCTTATTTTGCGAACGATTCTGTAGGGGCACTGTCTATTTATCACGATTTACTACGTCAAAAGCAAGAGCCTATCATGCTTGTTGGTTTGCTTGCATCAAATGTACGTACAATGTCCAATGTTTTTTATTTATTAAAAAAGGGCTATCATCCACAGCAAATCGCAAAAAATTTAAAAATACATCCTTATCGTGTCAAGTTGATGGTTGAGCAGCGAAATCGTCCATCAGAGGAAAGCTTATTGAAGGCGTTATATCAGTTAGCAGAGGTCGATTTACAACTGAAATCAACAGGAGGCAATCGTGAGCGTTATTTAGAACTCTTTTTATTACGTCAACTTTAAGGGTATAGCGGTAAGATAACGTCAATTGATGAGCTGTCCGAAGCAATATGGGCAGCTCTTTAAAGTAAGTACAATAGTGGGATAATGAAGTTACGACAAGGCGTAATTAATTTTCTTATAAATTAAAAAGATCAGCTACTCCTAATAGAGTAAACTGATCTTTTTTAACAATTACGCTTTTTTAGCAAGGCGAGACTTTTTACGAGCCGCCGCGTTTTTGTGGATAAGTCCTTTTGAAGCTGCTTTATCTAAAGATTTGTAAGCTGCTTGTAAAAGTTCTTGTGTGTTTTCAGCTTTAGCAGCAACAGCGTTTTCAGCTTTTTTCACTGTAGTACGCATTGCAGATTTAGCTTTAGTGTTAGCAGCGTTAGCTTTTTCGTTAACTTTTACGCGTTTAATCGCAGATTTAATGTTTGGCATATGTTTCACCTCCTAAAATAGGTACGAGATGATATCTTCTCATTGATTTCTTGTGTCAATACAACAAAAATCATTTTAACAAACGCTTGGACAAATTGCAATAGATAAATGCAAAGAATATTTACTTGACAGTTTGAACAAACTACAGTTGAGGTGAACTGTATGCAAAATTTTAATTGGCAACGTACGGATTTGATTGATGAGTCTGAAGAGGTAGTTTTACATCAAACGAAAGAGCAAAAGGATACGCTTAAAGAGTCGAGTGGTATTCAAATTGAAGATCGCAATACTGGTCGGGTAAAAATTACTGATGTGCTCGTTAATGCAGAAGGTGAGAAGCAAATTGGAAAGAAGAAAGGGCAGTACATTACTCTTTCTGTGCCTACTTTGACGCTAGAAGATCAGGATGGATTTGAGCAGCTTGAAAAAGAATTACTTGTGAATTTTAAAAATATGCATGAATCTATGTCGTGGAAAGAAGATGACAAAATTTTAATTATCGGTTTAGGGAATCGTACAATTACACCAGATGCTATAGGACCGTATCTTATTGATCATTTGCATAGTTTAGATGTAATTGATGAAAAATTCGTCATGTATGCGCCTGGTGTAACGGGGCAAACAGGATATGAAACTGGTGAATTTGTAGCGGCGTTGGCAGAGCGACTTAAACCTAAATTAATTATTGTCGTGGACGCACTTGCAACGAGAGCTAGTGATCGCTTATGTAAAACAATTCAATTAACGGATACAGGAATACACCCTGGTTCAGGTGTAGGAAATCAGCGTAAGGAAATTTCATATGAGATGCTTGGTATTCCTGTTACCGCAATTGGTGTCCCAACAGTAGTTGATGCACCTGTATTAATTGCGGATGCTGTAGAGGTAATGTTACGTTCTATAGCTGCACGGGTTGCAGAGCGGAGTAAACCTTCATCAAAATTGTCATTGTCGTCTTGGCAACCAGATATAAATAAAGAACTAGATATGTCTTTAGTTGAGCCGATTTTTGGTGAATGGGCTACGTGGTCTAAAGAAGAGCGTCAGGAGTTGTTTACAGAGACCTTCGCAGCCTCGCATAAGCAGCTGATGGTTACGCCAAAGGAAGCAGATTATTGGGTAGATAAATATGCAAAACTCGTGTCATCTATGCTTATGAAATGGGCCAATAATCTATAATTTTTTTCGTTCTAAATGTCACATCCCCTCCATACGATATGTGGAGGAGGGTGTGACTTTGCTAAAAAAACTACAGTGGTCATTTGGTTTATTATTGTTCTTCTTCGTATTACCTGTCATTGCTGGGCAACTTCCGTTCAACAAGCAAGCATCGACTCCGATAAAAGAACCAGAGGATAAACAAGTCGTGTTTGCCGCTACTAATTTACCTGAACAAAGTGCACTGGAGCAGACAAAAGAGGAAACTAAAGAGGAAACACAAGGTCAAACAAAAGTGGAAACACAAGATCAAACACAAGATTCATCAAAAGATCCATTTAAAGTATTGTTGTTATTTACACATTCACAGGAATCATATCAACCAGTGGTAAAGGCTGCTAGCGGGAAAGCAGCCGTTTATGATGAAAAAACAAATATTTTAAATTTAAAAGATACTATTTCTAAGCATTTTAGCATGAATGGTATACAAACGGACGTTTTAGATGTTGATGTTATGAAGGAACTAAAACTTAAAGGGAAAAGTTTTCCGGATTCTTACAACTTTGTACGTCCTTATTTAGAAAAACGTTTACAAGAGCAATCCTACGATTTAGTTATCGATTTGCATCGAGATTCTGCTAAGAGAAATGCGACAACTTTAACATATAACAATGAATCCTATGCACGGATTGCAATTGTTATTGGTGCAGAGCATAAGAATTATAGATGGAATACTGCTTATGCAGAAAGTCTATCTGCTGCCATGAATGAAATTGTGCCAAAGATTTCTAGAGGTGTTATATCAAAAAGTGGTGACAATGTAGATGGACGTTATAATCAAGATTTGACAAAAGAAATGATATTAATTGAACTGGGTGGAATTGACAATACGGGAGAAGAATTGAATCGTACAATTGCTGTAATAGGAAAAGCTATATCAAAATCCTTCATTACAGGAAAACAACAATAATTTTAATTTTGAATTGGCGAAAGCAGGGATTTTTTATAGCCTTCTTTTTGCCAATTTTCTGTTGAAACGTTGCACTTAATAATTTTTTGGACAAAGTATGAAAATTGAATGATTGTTAACAAAAATACCAGGAATTTTTTTTTAGAAAAAATAGTTGTAAAGCCTTTTAATTATTCATTTCTTGCCTTATAATTTTCGAGTCAGCACATAAAGACTTGACGATGAGTTGTAAAAGTTTTGTATCGGCATATGCAATAGGCGAAATACGCTTTTAAAGCATCTACCATTTTGGAGATGCTTTTTTGATGGATAAAATATGAAAAAGATTAACCTTTATTTTTAAAAAGATGAAGGAAAACATACATATGAAAAGTTTATTTTCGAGTTGTTTAGTGATCAAAAGAATATTTAAAGATATCTTAAACTTTTATTAATACTCATCCGTCATTTATATAAGTGAATGCACCGAATCATTAGTTAAAAGGGGACGATATTCGACTATAAAAAATTCACACTATAAAAAGGCTTATAGATTATCGGAAGAAGAGGAAGGAATATTATGTCAGGCAAGTCAGTCAAGTCAGTCAATCATCGTTATATCCCCGGGTTAGATGGGATTCGAGCTTTAGCAGTACTAGCTGTGATAGCTTATCATTTTAACTTCAAATGGGCCAGTGGTGGGTTCCTAGGAGTTGATATCTTTTTTGTTTTATCAGGTTACTTAATAACATCTACTATGTTACCTTTAAAAGGAAATCAGTTAACAGTAGGTCTAGGTAAATTTTGGGTTGGTCGATTTCGACGCTTATTACCTGCTGCTTATGTAATGATCATTACTTCATTCGTTTGGGCTACCTTATTTCATAAGGAACTTCTAAATACATTGCGCGGAGACGCAATTTCCTCTATTTTTTATTCAAGTAATTGGTGGTTCATTTTTCATAAGCTTTCTTATTTTGATAGCTTTGGATCCCCTTCACCTATAAAAAATCTATGGTCTTTAGCGATTGAAGAACAATTTTATCTTATTTGGCCAATTCTGTTAATGCTAGGGCTTTATCTTGTTAAAAAACAGAGTAAATTAGCCATTTTTATCTTTATCGGTGCAATATGCTCAGCTGTTTTAATGGGCGTACTGTATGAGCCAGGAGCTGATCCTAGCCGTATTTATTACGGGACAGATACACGATCCTTTGAATTACTTATTGGTTGCTGGCTAGCTCTCGTTTGGCCGATGAAAAGACTATCTTCTCAAAAGCTATCTACTGACCATGTCAATAAACTAAACGTCATAAGTTTGGTAGCTTTTGGTATTTTTATTTTAAGTATTATTTTTGTAGATGAATATCAAACTTTCTTATATAGAGGAGGCATGTTCCTTTTCTGTCTGAATGCAGCAATATTAATAGCATGTGTATGCCATCCGATTAGCATTTTAGGAAAATTACTTTCTTTGAAGCCTCTACGTTGGATTGGTTCAAGATCGTATGGGATTTATCTATGGCATTATCCAATTATGGTGTTGGGCACTCCAGTCCATGAAATAGGTAATCCTGTATACTGGCGAGTTGCTTTACAGCTAGTTCTTATTTTAATTATTGCTGAAATGTCATATCGTTTTATCGAAATGCCAATACGGAAGGAAGGATTCCGCTCCTATTATCGACAGTATCTTGTATTTAATAAAAATAAATGGGGCAGCTTTTCGTTTACTAGAAAAATTTCTACGGTGCTTGTTCCACTATTCCTTCTAGTGTTTTTTACTGGAATGACAGGCGTTGTAGGAGAAGAACAAACACAATCAAAAGAATCTAAGCCAACAGAAATTAAAATAAATGGTGGAGAACAACCTTCGAAGCATAATGACTCTGTAGCAGAAAAAGAAACTACAGAAAGCGATTCATCGAATGTTGAGAATGAAAAAATTGAAACTAACTCTCAATCGGACAAAGAAGAACCTAAGCAAGGAGAAAATGATACAACTGCTAACCCTAATGAATCCTATAATGGGATATTAGCTATTGGAGATTCTTTAATGATAGATATTGCTACAAGCTTACATAATATCTATCCTAACATTACAATTGATGCAAAAATTGGTCGTCAAGTTTCACAAGCTGTCGAACTTGCACCAAATTATGCTAGTTTTAATCAGCCAAATAAAGCAGTTATTATTCAACTTGGCACAAATGGTTTCTTTACGAATGATCAGATCGATACACTACTTGAAGCTTTCTCCAAAGCAGATATTTACTTAGTGAATACTCGGGTACCGCGTTCTTGGGAAGGCAAAGTGAATTATTCATTACAACAAAAAGCTCAAGAGCATAATAATATTACATTGATTGATTGGCATTCTGCTGCTATCAACCATCCAGAATTCTTTGCTCCAGATGGCGTACATTTAGAACAAAAAGGTATTAATACGTTAACAAACCTTATTCAACAAACAATAAATATATAATTTAGTAATAAAATATCCAGAGTGCACGTAAGTGTAGCTGGATATTTTTTTTGTAGGAAAATCTTAAGCATTCTTTATCATTTTTTTATTGATTGCAGAGGTAGTGATTTTGAATAATCACAATGTTTTGGTAATTCCAATGAGTTAAAAGGGCTACTGAATGTGTGAGGTTTTTAAATATGAAATAATCCATTTGACTGCACTCGATTCATTCTAGTTTGTTCCTTAAAATAAAGAAAGAATATTCGAAATAATTTGACAACACTATTTATCTTTGATAATATGAAATCGCATACGTCTCTTACATATAAACTGGGGGGAGTAAATCAAATGGTGAAAACTCTGTACAAATTAGATTTAAGTAAATCAATGGAAGAACAGGCACATCCTGGTCATAATCGGTGGCACCCAGACATACCAGCAGCATTTTCAGTAGATCCAGGCACTTCTTTTAGAATGGAATGTAAAGACTGGACAGATGGACAAATTAAAAATGATGATAGTCCGAATGATATTCGGGATGTGAATCTTGCACGTGTTCATGTGTTGAGTGGACCGGTCTATGTGAACGGCGTTGAACCAGGAGATTTACTTGTCGTAGATATTTTAGATATTGGTACTTTTCAAGATTCGGCGTGGGGGTTTAACGGCATTTTCGCAAGAGAAAATGGGGGAAGTTTCTTAGTTGACGAATTTCCAGAAGCAGCTAAATCAATCTGGGATTTTGAAGGCATTTATACCACTTCGAGACATGTACCTGGTGTGAAGTTTGCTGGGATTATCCATCCTGGCTTAATAGGCGTTGCTCCCTCTATGGAACTTTTGCAAAAATGGAATGAACGAGAAAAAGAACTCATCATGACTAACCCGGACCGAGTTCCAACGTTGGCCAATGCACCGACCCCAGAGAGGGCAGTGCTCGGCACATTAAAAGGGGCTGAGTTTGATCGAGTAGCTAAGGAAGGAGCTCGAACAGTACCACCAAGGGAAAATGGCGGGAATTGTGATATTAAAAATCTATCTAAAGGGACGAAAATCTTCTTCCCGGTATTTGTGGAGGGAGCGAAGTTATCGGTAGGAGATCTTCATTTTTCACAAGGGGATGGAGAAATCACATTTTGTGGTGGTATCGAGATGGCAGGATGGATTGATCTAAAGGTAGATGTCATTAAAGGTGGCATGGAAACCTATAAAATTTACGAAAATCCTGTATTCCAACCGGGCCCAGTAGATCCAAACTATAATGATTTTCTCGTTTTCCAAGGGATTTCAGTAGATAATAGGGATGGGAAACAACATTATTTAGATGCTACTCTTGCGTTTCGTCGGGCATGCTTGAATGCCATTGAGTATTTAAAAACGCTGGGTTATACAGGTGAACAAGCCTATATGCTGCTGAGTACAGCACCAGTTGAAAGTCGAATCAATGGCATAGTCGACGTTCCAAATGCTTGTTGTACCATTGCAATCCCTACAAAAATATTCGATAAAAATATTATGCCAAAATGATAGGATAAGGAGGTTTATTCTTGCCTAGTTACACATTTCGTTGCAATGATTGTGGAGATTTTACGTTATTTTTTAAATCAATGGCAGGGAATAAAGAAAAATCAACTTGTCCTATTTGCCAATTAGAGTCAAATCGGGTCTATTTTGCACCGAATGTGTATTCCCTTTCGAGAGCACTTAGTTCGCAAATCGAAAAGGGAATGGAACCGCAAATTATGAGTCGAGAAGAATTAGGGCCCAATAAGCCAAGGAAAAAGGCGGGCGCTAATCGTCCGTGGCAATTCGGGTAGCACCTGTTGCTTTACTGAATATATTGGATAAAGATGCTATTCTATCATTCAGCGAAGGCGTCTACTGTGATAGGAGAAAATAATAAGACTGACAGTAGTTTTCGCCGAGCGTTGTCGATAGGATTTTTTATCAGATCCTGACAGAAGACTCCCACTTCAAGCGTTAGCTAAGTGACGAGTAGTTCAATGTATATTAATCATCTCTAAACGACAAAATAGCTGATTGCCCGTTGTAAAATGGCCAATCAGCTTTTTGTGGAGTCTTGAAGTGCATTATTAAAGCGCCAAACGTTTTAACAGTTGGTCTGGACATAACTTAGACACAATTCTGACAAACGGAGAGGATTAACATTTGTTACTTAAAGTAATTTGTTCGATTTCTAATAAATAAGTTAGAACCGTAACATAATCTGCGAATATCTTCATCAATCATCAGTGTATAGATCTTTAACCAATTCCAACAAATTTCTCCTAATATGCCGCCGTGGATTTGATTAAGCAATTAGCAGCAATCTTTCTTCTCTCCGTTTTCATTAGCCCCAATCAGCCCCACACTATTTCTTTTATATGCATTGTTTTGCAGAGGAACAGCACACTATTTAGAATAATCATTGATTTAACAGCATTTATGCCGTTCTATTGTTGTGGTTTGTATAAGGTTCATAGTATAATTCATTATAGTTTAATTAGGAGTGGAAAAGATGAACCGAGAAGCACGTTTAAAAAGACAAGAGAATATCCGAAATTTCTCTATTATTGCACATATTGACCACGGGAAATCAACGCTTGCTGACCGTATTTTAGAGCAAACGAAATCATTAACATCTCGTGAAATGAAAGCACAGCTCCTTGACTCAATGGATTTAGAGCGTGAGCGAGGCATTACGATTAAATTAAATGCAGTCCAATTAAAATATGAAGCGAAAGATGGCGAAGTGTATACATTCCATTTAATCGACACACCAGGACACGTCGATTTCACATACGAAGTATCACGTAGTTTAGCTGCATGTGAGGGCGCAATTTTAGTTGTGGACGCAGCACAAGGTATTGAAGCTCAAACATTAGCAAATGTTTATTTAGCCCTTGATAATGATCTAGAAATTTTACCAGTTATCAATAAAATCGATCTACCAGCTGCAGACCCAGAACGCGTACGTCAAGAAGTAGAAGATGTAATCGGGTTAGATGCTTCTGAAGCGGTACTAGCTTCTGCCAAGGCTGGCATCGGAATTGAAGATATTTTAGAGCAAATTGTAGAGAAGGTACCTGCACCAACTGGTGATCCAGAAGCGCCGCTACAAGCCCTTATTTTTGACTCTATTTATGATGCTTATAAAGGTGTTATTATTTCCATCCGAGTTGTCAATGGTACAGTAAAACCGGGCGATAAAATTCGTATGATGGCTACTGGAGCAGAATTTGAAGTTATTGAAGTAGGGGTACACACACCAAAAGTTGTACCACAGACTGAACTAACAGTAGGTGACGTAGGCTATTTAACAGCATCTATTAAAAATGTAGGTGATACTCGTGTGGGGGATACAGTTACATTTGCTAATCGCCCTGCGGCTGAGCCATTAGCAGGTTATCGCCGTTTAAATCCAATGGTTTATTGTGGACTATACCCAATCGATACAGCAAAATATAATGACTTACGTGAAGCGTTAGAAAAGCTAGAGCTTAATGACTCTGCACTACAATATGAACCAGAGACATCACAGGCTCTTGGTTTCGGTTTCCGTTGTGGCTTCTTAGGGCTTCTACATATGGAAATTATTCAAGAGCGTATCGAGCGCGAATTTAACATTGATTTAATTACAACTGCACCTTCTGTAATTTACAATGTCCAAATGACAGATGGATCTACAGTTAAGGTTGACAACCCATCATTTATGCCAGATCCTCAAAAAATTGATCGAGTGGAAGAACCATATGTAAAAGCTACAATTATGGTACCAAACGATTATGTAGGAGCTGTAATGGAGCTTTGTCAATTAAAGCGCGGTAATTTTATGACGATGGATTATATTGATACGACACGTGTCAGCATTGTTTATGAAATGCCGTTATCAGAAATCGTTTATGATTTCTTTGATTATTTAAAATCAAATACGAAGGGCTATGCATCATTCGACTACGAACTTATTGGTTACCAGACATCAAAACTAGTGAAGATGGATATCTTATTAAATGGTGAGCAAGTCGATGCACTAAGCTTTATCGTACACCGTGACTTTGCGTACGAGCGTGGTAAAGTCATCGTTGAAAAGTTGAAAGAATTAATCCCACGTCAACAATTTGAGGTGCCAATTCAAGCAGCAGTTGGTCAAAAAATTGTGGCACGTTCAACAATTAAAGCCATGCGTAAAAACGTATTAGCGAAATGTTACGGTGGGGATATTTCCCGTAAACGAAAACTTCTTGATAAACAAAAAGAAGGTAAAAAACGTATGAAACAAGTAGGTTCAGTCGAAGTACCACAAGAGGCGTTCATGGCTGTTCTGAAGATGGATGATTCGAAGTAACGTTGATATAACAACGTTTATAAGGGTTTGAATTGTGTGTTATGAAGGCTTGAAACTTATCATTGCACAACGTAGTAATTAAAATGTAAAGACCAAGATAGCTTATTTGCCGTCTTGGTCATTTTCTAATTTTAGATTAAAAACTTACATAACTAGCTTCATCACTGTCTGAGTCATAATATAGAAAATCTCTTATTCCGTGTTTTTCCTGTAAGTATTCTTTTACTATTTCTATATCTTTACCGAAAGTAGGAAATGGAGAGCTTCTGAAATATATTAAATAGGGTCCATGATCCATCTTCAGGTATAGAAGCGTATAGTATTTCTTTATCTAGTCAAAGTTGGTGAAAAAAATAAAATACCAGGCGCTCATGTGAGTACCTGGTATTTATTTTGTTTATTCCTCATATGGTCCATATTTTGATAGAAGCTCTTAGTTATTTTTTGACTTCCTACATCTTACTTAAAGATTTATTCATCTGTCTTTCATTTGATTTTACAGCTTCACTATCTACAGTATCAGCTCCGCGATATACGTATTTCATGTTTTGGAAATAGTCGAATGCAAAATCCTTTAGAGCTCCTGAACTGTTTTTTTCAACGTAGTAAGATTTTAAAATGTTAGTTAACATACGTTCGTGATTTTCAATTTCGCTTAAATAAGTACCTGATTTATAATCATTAACGATTTCTTTACTAAATTGATCAACTTCTTCTGGTGTTGCTTTATATTCCATCAAAAACTTTTCAAGTGCATAAAATTTATCAGATGCTCTATCGGAGTTTCCTACTATATTTGCTATTTCTGTTTGCCAATTTGTTATTACAACATCAGTGGCTATTTCATCTTCTATACTTTTTTCTTTTGCTTCAGCCTCTTCATTTGCTTTTTGTTCTTTATCCTCAGCTTCTTTAGCTTCACGTGCAGCTTTTTCCTCACGTGTTTCTTCCTTAGATTTTGCTGCTGTTTCTACTTTTTCTTTGTCTTTAGAGTCTTTAGATGATTCAATACCATTTGTAGGTACCATTATAAATCCAATAATAAAAACAACTATTGAAATACCTAGAACAAGACCACCTTTCATTTTCTTCTTTCTTATAAGTCCGATTACTAATAAAACAAGACCTACAAAAAATCCAAGAATACCTAAAAATGCTAACGTAGTTCCCATAAATAAACTCTCCTCTCAATTTCCAATTTAGGAAACTTAGTTATAAATGTACATAAAAAAAACAGACAACTTTATTTAGTTATCTGTTTTATAAGAGAAAGTTTATTTTGTAATTTTTACATTATTAAATCTGTAGTCTTCCCAGTTAGCAGTAAATGCAATGTTAATTGAATCAGCATTAACAGGTTCAAAGAAAATCACATTTTCGGCAGTTACACCTGGTTCAATATATGAATCAGTATGAGGAACATCTTTTTTATACCATCTTTTAAAATTGAAGTCAGTGTTGTAACTGTATTGTTTTCCATTTGCAACAACCCTAGTCAAAGAATCACTAGTATTTATTGCATCCTTAGAGTTATTTACATATGTAACATAAATTTTTAAAGAATCTGAATCCTGAATTACTTTGTCAATTTTAACTGTTACATTTTTAATAGTTTGTGATAATTCAGATTGGGTAATAGAAGTTCCCTTAGTATTGGATGTGACAGCATACGTTTTAGATTTGCTATCGTAAGTTACTTTACCTCCAAATAGCTCAGTAACATCATTTAAAGGTACATATGCCTTATTATTAATTAACTGTACATCAATAGATTGTTTTTTTCCGTCAAAAGTAAAATTGTATTTAGTTGCAGCGTAAGCGCCCATACTAAAAGTTAAAAGTAAAATAAATACACTAAATATAACTGTTGATTTTTTCAAATTAAATCCCTCCTATTTTAACTATAATAGGAAATTTAATAAGATTTGTACAGCATAAAAACAAAAAAACAATTTAGTTATCTGTTTCCTCATCATTTACTATCATCACTAATTCGTTCATATCTGTTATTCCAAATGCGTTCACTAGTTCATCAATTACGTGTTTTGTGTAACTTTTAGTTTTGATTAGATGATAACTCTGAAACTTTACTAGCGTCAATTGGTTCTTTTGCATTTTCTATTGTTTTTTGAAAAGCTTTCAAATCAACCTTATACATATTCTCGCCAACTTGTTCAGTAAAACCTTTATATCCATAAGCACCTTGAAGGATCGTTAACATTATACTCAAATCTTCCATAGAAACCATTTTTAAATACACCTCTCTTCAAAGGATTCCAAAATTATAAATGTAGAATATTTACTGTTCTTCGAATCTCAACCACCTGTATTAATGAAGTTTGAAAAACCTTTTGGCTTAATTTTTACATTGTAATCGACCGTTACTATAAGTCGTAATCAAACTTCCTTCCTTGAAATATATGTCTTTGAAAAACTATACCGAATCGTCCGAATAATGTCAGTGATGAAAACAGACAACTAATTAGTAATCTGTTTAAATATTTTTTTATAGGTTTGTCTCAGTAGCTCTGTAGCCTCATACAAAGCTTTTTTACTTACTAGTCTTACAGGATGTCTTCAAAGTAAACCTCTCAGAATCTTGGTGATCCAAGTATCGTGGTATCACATCTGTGGCAATTGGATAGCTTACTTTGTTCATATTTTTCACAGCTGTTGAGAATTATATGGCAGCACAATATCTCACCGTCAATGTCCGAAAAACTGATTCAACACTTATGATTTATACAATCATGAAATTATTCGAGTCATTCTACTGGTGAGATAGATATTTAGACTGTATTCAAACTGTATTCCCTCTCAAAAGTTTCAATAAATTTAATAGCACTTTTTGAAAGGTAACGGTCCTTCAACCAGATCACGGCGGAATCTGATTGAATACTAAGTTCTTCAAGCTCCAATATTTTCAGGCCATTCATAGAAAATGAACGTAAGACAGACCTTGGAAGTAAGGAAGCACCGACACCTTCTCTAACTAGGGACATAATCATAGCAGCGTCTGAACATTGACAGACAATATTTGGTTCATAGTGATATTTTCTACAAGCTTCTATAACGAGTTCGTATTGACCAACACCCTTAAAACGTTGTAGCAACATTAGTGGCATACTTGAAAGTTCATCTAGTCTTAATGTATTTTCATAATTCCAAGTCTCAGGGATAACGGCTACAAAATGGTCCGGAGGTAATGGCAGTGAGGACAAGTCATCTGATTCTGCCTCTAAAGGTAACCGGACTATAGCAACCTCAATATGCCTATTTCTTAAATCTTGTAATAATCGATAGGTATCCCCTTCGTATAAACGAAATGTTACGTTTGAATACTTTTCTCGGAAAAAACGAATGCGTTCAGGTAAGTGAGAAAAGCATGTTTTTACAGATCCAATTGATAATGTACCCTTAAGACCTTCCCCTACTTCTTTCACTTCCATAATTGTTTCATCAATCTGACTTAAAAGATTGATAGCTCTCTTATACAACACTTTTCCTGCTGCTGTAAGTTCTATATTTTTTCCATTTCGTACTATCAAAAGAGTACTAAGCTCTTCTTCCAGCGCTTTTAGCTGTTGACTAAGGGGGGGTTGGGCCATATGTAACTTTTTTGCTGCTCTAGTAATTTGGCCTTCTTCAACAATAGTGGTAAAGTATCGCAATTGTCTTATATCCATGAAAATCCTCCTTAGAAAGCATATTTATTTTATATACGTTACAAACATTTTAAATATTTTAAATATTACAAACTTAATGATACATTAATCTTGAAAATGATTCCATGAAAAGGTAAAAAAGGAGACGATAAAATGTCTAGAATTCGAAAAGCTAAAGAAAGTATAAAAGGTTCGATTGCACCAGTTATTACACCCTTCAAGGAAGATGAAAGTTTAGATTTACAGACATTTGAAAATTTAATTAACTGGCAAATAGAGAGTGGGAGCCATGGCATTTCGGTAACCGGGACTTCTGGAGAACCTAGTTCTCTAACGATTGAAGAGAGAGAGCTTGTGATGGAAACAGCAAGTAAAACGATTAACGGACGAGTTCCATTTATACCAGCAACGGGATCAGTTAATCATAATGAAGCGCTAAGGTTAACAAAGGCTGCTCAAGAAATGGGAGCAGATGCCGCGATGGTCATTGTTCCATACTATAACAAGCCTTCCCAGCAAGCATTATATAAACACTATAAAGCTATTGCAGATGCCGTGGATATTCCAATTCTTGTATATAACATACCTGGAAGAACAGGTGTGAATATGGAAGTAACAACAATGGCTCGACTTGTTGAAGATTGCCCGAACATTATTGGTGCCAAAGAGTCAAATAAAGATTTTGAACATGTCAATCGTGTGCTATTAAATTGTGGGAGAGATTTTAGTCTATTCTCAGGAATTGAACTTCTTTGCTACCCAATGTTAACAATCGGTGGAAAAGGTTCTATTAGCGCCACAGCAAACGTTGCACCAGCGAAAGTAGCGGAAATGCACAATGCTTGGGAGGAAGGCGACGCTGAAAAAGCTTTAAATCTTCATTATGAATTAATGACATTAAATGATGTGTTATTCAAAGAAACTAACCCTGGACCAGTAAAAGCAGCGCTGGGCATGATGGGTAAAATTACGCCAGTTTTACGCAAGCCAATGGATTTACCATCTGAGGCACTTCAAAACGAGATTCGTGAAGTTTTAAATCAATATGGAATTTTATCAAATGAGATTGTAACTAAATAATCATTCAAAATCTAAAAAATTCTCTTACTCCTTGTTACAGGAGTAAGAGAAGGATGAGGAGTGTAATAACATGCAGGTTCAAGTAACTGAGACTCAAAAAAATCACGTACACAAGCAAGTAGCAAATGTAAAACTCTATATTAATGGACAGTTTGTCGACAGTAAATCAGGTGCTTCTTTTGCAAATAAAAATCCATTTACCAATGAAATAAACAACTATATCGCTGAGGGGCGTGAAGCGGATATAAATCAAGCAGTTCTTTCAGCAAAAGAAGCGTTTGAGAATGGTCCTTGGGGCAAGATGAAATTGAAAGAAAGAATGAAATATATTAATAGAATTGCAGATCTCATCGATGAGGAGATTGAAGAAATTGCGTTCTTAGAATCACTAGATACAGGTCTGCCAATTAGCCAAACAAGAAATCAAACCGCACGTGCTGCAGAAAATTTCCGTTTCTACGCACGAATGGTTGAGACAAAATTGCATGGCGAATCTTACCCAATGGATGATGAATTCATTAATTATACAGTTTATAAACCATTAGGCGTTATAGGGTTAATTACTCCATGGAATGCCCCATTCATGTTAGAGACTTGGAAAGTAGCGCCTGCATTAGCAACTGGAAATACTGTTGTTCTAAAACCAGCTGAACTTTCACCATTGACTGCAAATAAATTAGCTGAAATTATTCATAAAGCTAAAGTTCCGGATGGAGTCTTTAATGTCGTTCATGGCTTTGGAGAAACAGCAGGTGCTACTCTTGTTGCTCACCCAAATGTGAAAGCGATTTCATTTACAGGTGAAACGACTACAGGTTCCACTATTATTAAAAACTCTGCGGATACTTTAAAGAAAACATCGATGGAGCTTGGTGGGAAATCACCTTTAATTGTATTTGATGATGCAGATCTTGAACGTGCTCTAGATGCAGCAATATGGGGGATTTTCTCTTTTAACGGGGAACGTTGCACATCCAATTCTCGAGTATTCTTGCATAAAAATATTAAAAATCAATTTGTTGAAAAATTAAAAGCACGTGTCGCAAACATTAAAATCGGTGACCCGATGGATGCATCAACTGAGCTTGGTCCGCTCATTGAAAAAGGTCACTACAACAAAGTAAAAAAATATATAGAAATTGCTAAACAAGAAGGTTGTGAAGTAGTTCAGGGAGTGGTTCCGGAGAATGTAAAGGCAGGTAATTTTGTCCCACCGACACTTTTATTAAATGCGAAAAATGATATGAGAGTATGTCAGGAAGAAATCTTTGGTCCCGTTATGGCCGTAATCGAATTTGAAACAGATGAAGAAGTACTTCATATGGCAAATGACGTATCTTACGGACTAGCTGGTTTTGTATGGACAAAAGATTTAAAGCGAGCACATCGTATGGCGGATGCTATTGAAGCAGGTATGCTTTGGATAAACGCTCAAAACGTACGAGATCTTCGAATTCCATTTGGCGGTATGAAAGATAGTGGAATTGGAAGAGAGGGTGGCCATTACGCAATCTTTGAATTCTATACAGAACCAAAAGTAGTCCATGTCGCTATAGGTGACCATCATATTCCGCAATTTGGGAAGTAAAAACTATTTTCTAAGGGGGAAACAATAATGCCAGCAAAAACAGGAGAGCAATATATTGAAAGAGTTGATAATGCACAGGCAAATATATGGATTGATGGCAAACAAGTAGAAGGAAAGATTTCTGAACATCCAGCTTTTAAAGGAGTTATGAAAACTCAGGCAGAACTTTACGATTTGCAACATGATCCAGACAAAAAGGATTACATGACATATGTATCTCCAACAACTGGTGAACGGGTAGGTACATCTTTTATTCAGCCAAAAACAAAAGAAGAATTGGTGACACGTCGCAAAATGATGCAAGAATGGGCGAAATATAATGGTGGCATGATGGGACGTTCCCCTGATTACATTAATGTCGGGATGATGGCGTATGGTTCAGCTGCAGAAATGTTTGGAAAGCAAGACTCCATCTATGCTGAAAACATGGCCAACTACTATGAGTATTGCCGTGAAAATGATTTATCTTTAACACATACATTGATTCAGCCTCAAGTCAATAGAGGAGTAAATTCAGCACAGCTTCCAGATCCGTATATTGCAGCACGGATTAAAGAGAAAACATCTGAAGGGGTCGTTATTAAAGGGGCAAGATTACTGGCTACTCAAGGTGGTATTACGGATGAAATCATGGTATTCCCATCTACTTTGTTAAAACAATCAGCTGAAGAAAATCCATATGCATTTGCATTTTCTATTCCTAATAACACGCCGGGCTTAAAATTTATTTGTCGAGAATCTTTTGATTATGGGAAGTCTCATTTCGACCATCCACTAGGATCTCGTTTTGAAGAAATGGATACTATTGTTGTGTTTGATGATGTTGTCGTTCCATGGAATCGAATATTTGCCCTTGGTGATGTGAATGTGTGTAACCAGGCCTACAATGAAAGCAATGCAGTTGTCCATATGACACATCAAGTTGTATCAAAGAATATCGCGAAAACAGAGTTTGTACTTGGAATTCTTCAATTAATGGCAGAGACAATTAATATTGGCCAATACCAACATATACAGGAGAAAATCTCTGAGGTAATTATTGCACTTGAAACAATGAAAGCATATGTCGTTGCTGCCGAAGCAAATGCAAAAGTGGATAGATGGGGAACTATGACACCTGAATTTGCACCGTTAAATGCAGCACGTCATTACTTCCCGAAAATTTACCCTCGCTTTACAGAAATTATGCAATTAATGGGCGCGAGTGGCTTAATGGCGATTCCATCAGAATCAGACTTCAATTCTGAAATTCGTCCGGATCTTGATAAGTATTTACAATCAGCCACTGGAGATGCTTATGATCGTGTGAAACTTTATCGTTTGGCATGGGATGTATGTATCAGTTCATTCGGTACTCGACAAACACTTTATGAACGCTTCTTCTTCGGAGATCCAGTTAGAATGGCAAGTACGCTTTATAACGGGTATGACAAACAGGAATATGTTGATCGTGTGAAAGAATTTTTGAATCGATCAGAAGCGTTAGTTAAAAATAACTAATTAATCGTCTAAGGGAGATGAGGAGTATGGATTTCAATATCATTCGTATTGCCAGAACTGTTATAAATGTGAAGGATTTGGACCGTTCAAAAGATTTTTATGTAAAAGCGCTCGGCATGATTGAAACGGAAACAAAGGATGACTGTGTTTATTTGAGAGGGCTTGAAGAACACACACACCATAGCTTAGTTCTTAAAAAGTCCGAGACGTTAGGGGTACACGCACTCGGATACAAAGTAGCAAAAGAAGAAGATCTTGACCGTCTGGCTGAATTATTTCAATCAAAAGGTTTAAAAACAAAGTGGCTGAAGGAAGGTACACAGCATGCTCTTGGGCGTGCACTGCATGTTCATGATATTTCAGGGATGCCCCTTGAGTTTTTCTGCAAGATTGAAAAAGCAGAGCGCTTACTTCAGCGCTACGATTTATACAGCGGGGCACGAATTCAGAGGATTGACCACGTAAACTGTGCTGTACCGGATGTAGAAAAAGCTTACAACTTTTTTATCAACGAACTAGGCTTTGCATGTTCTGAATATACAACTATAGAAGATGGAAGTATCTGGGCTGCGTGGCTCCACCGCAAACAGACCGTGCATGATCAAGCCTTTATGAACGGAGATGGTCCGCGTCTTCATCACTTTGCTTACTGGCTACCGGATCCACTTGCTCTAATTCACTGCTGCGATGTTTTAGCTTCTCTTGGCTATTCAGAGAACATTGAAAGAGGTCCAGCACGCCACGGCTTATCCAACGCGTTCTTCTTGTATTTAAGAGATCCAGATGGATATCGCATTGAGCTGTATAACGGAGATTACTTAACAAGTGACAATGACTTCGAACCAATTCGATGGGATTTAAATGACCCACGTCGTCAAACATTATGGGGTGCAAAAGCACCGGACAGTTGGTTTAATGAAACATCTCCTTTTTTAGATATTGAAACGAATGAACAAATTCAATCAAAGGCACCAAACCTTGCACAGCGCAAACCAGAACTTGTTATTTAAATAAAGAGAATGGAGGAATTTCAATGGATGATCGTACATTTCGAGATGCGATGGGTAAATTTGCAACCGGCGTAACAGTTATTACAACGGACATTGATGGAGAGCCTCATGGCATGACAGCAAATGCCTTCATGTCAGTGTCGCTAAACCCGAAACTCGTACTAATATCGATTAAAGAAAATGCAAAGATGTTGGATAAAATTAACCGCTCCGGTAAATTTGCGGTGAATATTTTATCGGAAGATCAGCAAGAAGTTTCGATGTTATTCGCTGGCCAGATCAAAGAAAAGCGTGAACCAGAATTTGACCAGCTAAACGAAATCTCTGTAGTAAAGGATGCACTGGCTAACATTGTGTGTAATGTATATGGAAAGCAAGTAGCTGGTGACCATACGCTGTTCCTTGGAGAAGTAGAAGATATTGTCCTTCGTGAAGGAAATCCTCTGACATTCTTTGCAGGAAAATATGGCCAGATCGCTGCACCGCAGTTAACTTAACATAAAAGGAGAGGGCAAACGATGGAGACAATTACTATCAAAAGTTCAATTGATAAATCAACGTTCACTGAAATGGAAGCTTGTGTTTTGGCTCTTGGTTTTTTTGACGGCGTTCACATCGGTCATCAAAGAATTCTTGAAACAGCAAAACGAATTGCTGTGCAAAAACAATGCGCCTTTGGTGTTATGACCTTTTATCCGCACCCAAAAGATATACTCTTTCCTCATATGGAGCCAATGACTTATTTAACTCCGCTTCCTTTGAAAGAAGATCGATTTGAAAAATTGGGTGTTGAGAAGTTATTTGTTGTTGAGTTTAGCCCTGAGTTTGCCCGTCTTTCTCCTAATGATTTTGTTGAACAATACATTTTAGGACTTGGATGTATACATGTTGTAGCAGGCTTTGATTATCATTATGGCTATAAAGGACTCGGTAATATGAAAACGTTATCGGAGTATATCCCCGGAAATTTGGAAGTAACGACTGTTCCAAAGATCCAACATGATGATGAAAAAATTAGCTCAACAGCAATCCGAAAATTGCTTGATGAAGGTCATGTGCAAAAGATACCTATGTACCTTGGTGATTTTTATGAAGTTAGTGGAGAAGTGAATCAAAGTTCCCTTTTTTATAAAAATCATCAATTTCTTAAATTAATAGTAAAAAACAGCTACCGAATGCCTAAACTTGGTATTTACCATATTCAAGTTGAAATAGACGGTCATAATTATGATGGAACCTGCCACCAAATCTCTATAAATGAGCAACACTCTTCATTATTAATACAACTAAAAGATTGTTCTGTAGACCCATACAAGAAGCACATTAAGGTAAAGTGGCTAGATTATAAATATGGCAAGCAGAATGAGTCATACGGAATGAATGAATACATGAAAAAAGATGAGCTAGTGATCTAATTAATAGTGGGCTATAACAGAAAGGAGTAGAATATGAATTTAAAAGTGCAAGCAAGAAAGAAAAACTTATACATTGATGGTAAATGGAAAGAAGCCACTGAACATGCATCTCTAACATCTCCATACTCTGGAGATGTTATTGCATATATTCCTAAGGCTAATGAAAAAGAAGTGAATGAGGCAATTGAAGCTGCATTTCGTGCAAAAACTGTAATGGCTAAAATGCCAGCTCACGAACGTGCAGCTATTTTGGAACGTTTGGTAGCTTTGTTTGAGAAGCGTTTAAATGAAGCTGCAGAAATTATCGCTTTAGAAGCAGCTAAACCAATTGCTACTGCAATCGATGAAGTGAAACGGACAATACAAACGTATAAGTTTGCTGCTGAAGAAGCAAAGCGAATTCACGGAGAAACACTTCCATTGGATGCTGCACCAGGTGGAGAAAAACGATTAGCATATACGGTGCGTGAACCTATTGGGGTTATTGGAGCGATTACTCCATTTAATTTCCCGATGAATTTAGTAGCCCATAAAGTAGGGCCTGCCATTGCCGCAGGAAATACAATTGTATTAAAACCAGCAAGTCAAACTCCACTATCTTCTTTCTTTTTAGCAGAGTTGTTACAGGAGGCTGGTATACCTAATGGAGCTCTTAATGTTATTACTGGAAGCGGAAGAGTCGTAGGGGATAAAATCGTGACCGATGATAGAATTGCAGCTATTACATTTACGGGGAGCCCAGCTGTTGGAATTGGTATTCGAAACAAAGCAGGGCTGAAGCGCGTGACATTAGAACTGGGTTCAAATGCTGCCGTTATTATTGATAAAGGAATCAATATTGATTCAATTATTAATCGTTGTGTGAAGGGAGCCTTTTCTTTCCAAGGTCAAGTATGTATATCAGTACAACGAATTTATATTCATGAGAGTTTGTACGAAACATTTGTGCAAAAATTCGTTGAAGCAACTGAACAACTCAAAATTGGTGACCCGTTAGATCCACGTACGGATGTTTCAGCGCTTATTTCTAAAGAAGATGTGGAACGTACTTTAGATTGGATTCATGAGGCGAAACAACATGGAGCAGAAGTAGCAACTGGGGGGATCGCAAAAGGGAATATTCTACTGCCAACGGTATTATTAAATGCAGAGTCTTCTTTAAAAGTTTCGTGTCAAGAAGTGTTTGCTCCAATTGTTATCATCAATAAAGTTCAAGCTGTAGAGGAAGCAATTGAGCAAGTAAATGATTCACGATATGGTCTCCAAGCGGGAATTTACACGGATAATGTTCATACAGCGTTAACTGCAGCTGAAAACCTTCATGTTGGAGGCGTAATGATTAATGACATTCCAACGTTTCGTGTAGACAACATGCCTTATGGAGGTGTGAAGGAAAGTGGAGTTGGAAGAGAAGGAATAAAATATGCTGTAGAGGAAATGACAGAGCTAAAACTAGTGGTTTTTAATAGAAATTGAAAATCGAAGAATTAGAAGCATTTAAGAACCCTATTAAAATATTAGGAAAGAGGTGCTATCAATTTGGAGCTAGTAAAAGAACAGAGTAGTGTAAAAAAAGACATCGAACAACAAGACAACAAACAAATAGATTATGACAAAATTTTCGCTTCGGAGGATTTTAAACAACTACTTTTATATAAGAAAAAGTTTATTATTCCATATACAATTTTTTATTTAGTTTATTCACTATCTTTACCATTCCTAGCCTTGTTTACAAATATACTAAATGTCCAAGTAATAGGAGACATTACGTTGGCGTGGGTTTACGGTATTTCAATTATCTTTATGTCATTTGCGGTATGTAGTGTTTATGTAAAGAAGTCTGCTGAACTTGACGAAAAGGTAAAGCAAATCTTAGTAAAAGAGGGGCTGTAGACATATGGGATGGGATATTATTCTTCTTTTTGTACTCATGTCAATAGGGGTACTTTTCATTACGTACTATGCCTCCAAAAAAACAAAAACGGCAGGTTCTTTTTACACAGCTGGAGGTGGTCTGACTGCTAGGCAAAATGGTCTTGCTTTAGCTGGAGACTTTATGTCTGCATCGACCTTTTTGGGATTAATTGGAGCCTTTTCTTTAACGGGGTATGACGGATTTTTCCTCATGTACGGTGCTCTTGTTTCTTTTCTTGTCATTTTATTTTTAGTAGCAGAACCATTAAGGAATCTTGGTAAATATACGTTAGGTGATATGATTACTGCTCGATTTAGGTTTAAACAAGTACGAGGTGTAACTGCCTTCAATACAATAATCATCTCCGTTTTTTATATGCTTGGACAGCTTGTTGCTGCAGGAGCTTTATTCAAATTATTATTAGGTATTCCGTATAATACTTCAGTCCTTATTGTTGGTATTGCTATGTTAGCTTTTGTTTTGTTTGGAGGAATGACCGCAACAAGCTGGGTTCAAATTATTAAAGCCATTCTTTTAGTAGGTGGAACCTTTATTATGTTTGTAATGGTTATGTGGAAATTTAATTTTAATTTTATTGGCATTTTTACTGATATGAAAACAGCCACTCCTTTTGGAATCGATTTCTTAAACCCAGGCTTAAAATATAAAAACGGCTGGGATGCAGCTTCTGTAACACTTGGGCTCATTCTTGGAACAGCGGGTCTACCCCATGTATTAGTTCGCTTTTTAACTGTACCTAATGCTCAGGTTGCCAGAAAGTCAGTTGTTTGGCTTATGTGGATCATGGGACTCTTCCACATTATGGTCATCTTCCTTGGGTTTGGAGCAGCAAAACTAGTTGGAACTTCGAATATTATAGAGGCTAACCCAGCAGGCAATATGGCAGCACCATTATTAGCAAAGTTTATTGGCGGAGATTTTATGTTTGCTTTCATCTCTGCGGTTTCTTTTGCTACTATTCTCGCAGTTGTTGCTGGAATTGTGGTTACGGGAGCAACAGCATTTTCCCATGACTTTTATAACGAAATTTTAAAAGACGGGAAAGCAACCGAAAAACAGCAAATGTTTATGGTACGTCTTGCATCGATTTTCATCACTGTTATCGCCATTGCCTTATCACTATTTCTTCAAAATTTTAATGTTGCCTTTCTATCATCAATCGCTCTAACATTAGCAGCGAGTTCGAATTTACCGGTTATTTTATTAACTATTTTTTGGAGAAAATTCAACAAAACTGGAGCAATCTTTGGGATGCTTATAGGATTAATTAGCACAATTGGTCTGGTTATGTTAAGTCCAAATGTTTGGAATCTGGAACCAGGTGTAGCCTTATTTACTGGTAATCCTATTTTCCCTCTTGCATCACCAGGAATTGTTTCTATACCGTTAGGTTTCTTAGGCTGCTATATTGGTACATTTATAGGGGCTCGTAAGACAAAAAATGTAGAGGATAATTTTCCAGAAATCATCGTTAAGTCGACTATGGGTAATGATGTTAAAGGTGTAGTTAATCATTAGTGTTTAAGTAATCATCAGTTGAATTTACGAGTTTATAAGAGGAGTGAATAGTTATGAGTAAGGCAATCATTAAATATAGTGAAACCCTTCACACAGAAGAAGTGGAGGTAGATCCTCAAAGCAATACAATCATTCTTGATGATAGAAATTTAACAGTAGAGCAGTCCTCTTTGGAGGCGCCAATTTCGGGTACGGTATATGGGACTTTTTTAAATTATAGTGGCGAGCTTAAGGCATTAGGTTCATCGTTAACGAAAGAACCTTATAAACAGCCTCCCAAAGCGCCTGTCTTATATATAAAACCGGTGAACACCATTACTGGATTTAACTCTTCAATTCCATTACCCGAGGATACATCTCATCTGCAAATAGGTGCCTCATTAGGCATTGTCATTGGGAAAAATGCTACGCGTGTAACAGAAGAAAAAGCTTTAGATCATGTATTAGGATACACCATTGTAAATGATGTGAGTATTCCACATGAGAATTTTTATCGTCCAGCTATTAAACAAAAAGCGAGAGATAACTTTTGCCCTGTAGGTCCATGGATTATTGAACGTGATGCAATCTCTGACCCTAATAAGTTGGCGATTACTGTATTCGTTAACGATGAATTAAAACAAAAGAATACAACGGCCAATTTAATTCGTCCTGTATCAAAATTAATTTCTGAAATTTCTGGATTTATGACGCTGTATGAGGGAGATGTTTTACTCGTTGGGGTACCTGAAAATCCCCCGCTTGTTAAAGAGGGAGATCGGGTACGAATTGAAATTGATGGAATCGGTTATTTAGAAAATACAGTTAAATGAGAATCTTATTGTTTTGTAAAGGAGCGCGATTATTATGAAACATGCACGTGTAGTATTTCAGGACGTCATTCATCATGCAATTGAAACAAATGATGGTCACCTGAAACTAGATAATGGACAAATTGTTTCTGAGGAGGAAGTGGTTTGGCTACCACCTGTCCAACCTAGAACCGTTTTTGCTTTAGGATTAAATTATGTAGATCATGCAAAGGAACTTGCTTTTGAAGCACCAACAGAACCTTTAGTTTTTCTAAAAGGTCCTAATACTTTTATTGGTCATCGAGGTCTGACTTACCGACCGGCTGAGGCTACCAATATGCATTATGAATGTGAACTTGCAGTTGTCATTGGGCGTTCCGGGACTAACATTAAACGTGAAGATGCTTATGATTATGTAGCAGGATATACCGTTGCAAATGATTATGCCATCCGTGATTATTTAGAAAACTATTATCGTCCGAACTTAAAAGTAAAGAATAGAGATACTTGTACACCAATCGGTCCATGGCTAGTCGATGCAAAAGATATTGAAGATCCTATGAATCTTACATTGCGTACTTATGTAAATGGAAAAGTTACTCAGGAAGGCACAACGAAAGATATGATTTTTAGTATTCCGCATTTAATTGAATATTTAAGTAGTTTTATGACATTAAATAAAAACGACATTATCCTTACTGGTACGCCTGAGGGTCTAGTTGATACAAAGGAAGGAGATGAAGTTATTACTGAAATTGAAGGAGTGGGACGACTAGTAAATACCGTTATTAGTGAAAAACATTTCTTAAGAATTGAAAGTGATAACGCTATTTTTAGTCAATGAAAGGGATGAAAACATGCCGCATTTTATTGTTGAGTATACCGATAACATAAAGAAAGAAGCAGACATTCCTAATTTGCTTAAAAAAGTGAATGATGTTTTGATTAGCCGTAGTCATCTTTTTCCGATTGGAGGAATTCGATCAAGAGCCGTTGAACTTCAAGATTACCGAGTAGCAGATGGAGCAGAAGACGATGCATTTGTTCATGCTATATTAAAAATTGGGGCGGGAAGATCGCCTAAAAATAAGAAAGAAACTTGTGACGAACTATTTGAAGTAATCAAGGATCATTTTGCTGATCTATTTACTAGGCGATATTTGGCATTATCTATGGAATTGATTGAATTCAGTGAGGAAGGTACTTACAAGCATAACAATATTCATAAGCGTTTTAAAAAGTAAGAGGGTTGAAAGTCAATCTGCGTTTAAGGTAATAGATTGATTGTAATAAAAAAAACAGAAGTTATAGAAGCGCCATTTATGTTATTGATCAGAACTTTTGCATTTGCATAGGGTAAATAAGAAACAATGATTGAATCTGTTTTGTAAGGGTAGGTCCGCTTTTTACAATAAAAAATAATTAATACCGTTTTACAATTTAGGTTACATCGCGTTAAGTATAGATGTTCATTTCAGGAAGGGGACTTTAAATGACAAAGAATCTGGCTTTAGATGTGAACTGCATTGAATGGGCAAGTAAAATAAATAAAAGTTATATTGGGGGTCAATGGGTAGAGGGTAGTAGTAAAAGAACTTATGCAATAAAAGATCCATATGATCAGTCAACAATTACAACTGTAGAGTTAGCGAATGTAGAGCAAATAAAAGATGCTTATCACAAAGCCAAAGTAGCACAAAAGGAATGGGCTAAATCTACCCCAGAACAAAGAAAAGAGGTTTTAACGAAAGCATTAGACTACTTAGAGAAAAATAAAGAGCATATTTTGGAATTAATTACACGTGAAACAGGTGGAACACTACTTAAAGCTCATATTGAGTTTGGCTTTGGGGTTAGTGACATAAAAGATGCTATTAATATGGTTGATGAAATATATACACCCAAAAATTATGCATCTACTACACCAGGAAAGGTTAGCCGTGTATATCGATTACCTTTAGGTGTTATTACGTCCATCACACCTTTTAACTTTCCATTTAACATGGCAACAAGAACAATTTTCCCTGCCATTGCTCTCGGGAACAGTGTTGTTCATAAGCCAGATCTCCAAGTTGGAATAGTTGGTGGACAAGTTTTTGCAAAGGCTTTCGAAGAAGCAGGACTTCCTGCTGGAGTGTTTAATTCAATTTTAACTGACCTTCAAGAATCAGGAGATGAATTCCTGTTAAATACGAATTCTTCGTTTATCAGTTTTACAGGATCAACGGCTGTAGGAAAACATATTAATAAGGTAACAGGCGGAACATTAAAACAAATGGCATTGGAACTTGGAGGCAATAATCCTTTAATAGTTTTAAGAGATGCCGACGTTGAACAAGCAGTGAAAGCCGCTATCTTTGGGAAGTTTTTGCATAGTGGCCAAATCTGTGCGATTACAAACCGAATTATTGTTAATAGAGATATTTATGATGAATTTGTTACTAAATACGTAGAAAAAGTAAAGGGGTTAACAGTAGGAGACCCTAAGGATCCTAACACAATTATTGGACCTGTTATAAATGAAAAACAAGCTGATAAAATCATGGACTTAGTTAATAAAGCAAAGGAATGTGGATTAAAAGTTGCCGTAGAAGGTGTCCGTACAGGGAATGTTATTTCTCCGTTTGTATTTGTTGATGTACCTAATGATTCAAGTCTTGCTACTTGTGAAATCTTCGGTCCTGTGGCACAAATTATTCCGGCTGAAAGTGATGAAGAGGCCATTCGTTTTGCTAATGACACAGAATATGGATTATCCTCTTCCATTATAACTGGTGACTTAGAAAGAGGGGAAAGATTAGCCCTTGAGATTGAATCTGGTACAACACATATAAATGATATGCCTGCAGTGCTAGAAGGAAATGTTCCATTTGGTGGAGTGAAACAAAGTGGAATTGGGCGTTTTGGATATGAGTGGATTGTAGAGGAGTTTACTGTTGCGAAATGGGTATCTGTACAGACGAGTAAATTAGATTATCCGTTTTAGGATTGTAGCGAAATTTAAATTACAGATTTTCCGAACGGGTTTCATCTAGAATGGGCTTCCTCGTTCGGAAAATCTGTAAACAGAGAGCCAGAGAGTAGACGTAGATGAGGATCAACCCTTAATGTAAGAAAAGTAGTAAACCGTTGATTTAGCTGTTATTTGATTAATCGAGGAAATAATCAAATATTAAGCATTGATTTGTAAGCGCTTACTAATTAAGGGGGTATAAAGTGATTAGTTCTTTAAATTCCAAAATAATTAGTTACTTGCCGTCTCAGCCTGACTTTGAATTTCAGACAGATTACTATACTGAACAAAAAGTAAGAATTATACCAAATCAACCATCTATTCTGTTTTACCAATTTAAAATGGGAGGGGAAAGTAGTCAAATTTCCGTTATCCCAGATGGGTGTATCGATATTCTCATTAATTGTGATCAGCATTACGGTAATATTTGTGGAAGCGTTACTAAAAGTAGAGTGATTAACCTTCTCCCAAACAGTACATACTTTGGGATTCGTTTTCTACCATGCCTAGATATTAAGAAATTCGGTATAAAAGACCTTACTGATAAAGAAGTTTCCTTAAATGAAATGTTTCCTGTAAATACTAATATCATAGAAAAGGTAGTAACCGACGAAAGTTTTACGGAGAGAGTCAATATATTCAATGAAATATTGAGAAGTCAAATTTTTGAAATTGACAAATCATCAAAGCTAATAAAACAAGCATTATATAATATATACGCGAAAAGAGGTAATATTACCATAGCTCAACTTGCAGAAGAAGTAGGATATTCAACTAGATATTTAAGAAAACTATTTGAAGACCATATTGGAATTTCCCCAAAATTATTTAGCCAAATAGTAAGGTTCCAATCATCACTAAATATGCTTCTAAGGACAACCCATTATACGTTAAATGATGTTATTTATGAGAATGGTTATTATGACCAAGCCCATTTGATTCATGAGTTTCGGAATTTCGGATACATGACACCTTATCAATTAACTGGGCAAAAAAGCTGCCTGAAAACCAGCTAAATAATATTTGTATAGCAAAAGCAATTACTTATTTAAGTAATTGCTTTTTACGTGCGCCTGGCATGAGTATATTGGAATAGTTTTGGTATAAAATTTAGAATGTTCCGATTTTTACAATATTAAATAATCTTAAACTGATATTCTGAAATTAATATAAAGAATGCTTATTGTTCCTACTACAGTTTAAAGGGAAAAATTAGAAATTAACAAAACAAAAGAGGGGAGTCAGATGAACGACGAAATAACATCTGTTTATTAATGGTGATTGGGTTGAGGCTATGTTAGGCAGAACGTTTGAGTCTATTAACTTAAAATCTAAAATGTACAGTTAGACTAAGCATGCCTAGGTTGACTTGAATGAAATGGTTTGAATATGGAGGATAACGCTTTGTGTAAATACAAAAAAATACAATAACGCCAATGGGGGTAGGGATTATAGAAACACAAAAATCAATAGCGAACATTCAAATTTTATCAGATGGGCAAAGCCTAAAAAGAAGTTTAAAGATGCGTGATTTAGTTATTTTTGGTCTTGGCTTTATGGCACCAGTTGCAGCGATGTCAATGTTTGGAATTATCACATTGGTATCCCAGGGCCATTCTGTCCTCTCATATGTTCTTGGTTTTGTTGCAATGTTATTTACGGCGTACAGTTTCGGTAAAATGGTTGAAGCTTACCCAGTTGCGGGCTCAACCTATACCTACGCCCATAAAGCGCTACACCCTAAAATAGGTTTTATAGCTGGATGGGGAATGCTCCTTGATTATCTGTTGATACCCATGTTAACTTTTTTAATCAGTGCAAGTTTTGCAAACGCTCTTGTACCAAGCATTCCAGTTTGGGGCTGGGTGCTCATTTTCGCTATCCCAATCACGATTGTAAATATGATTGGAATTGATATAGCAGCTAAGTTGAACTTAGTTTTAGTGCTCCTCATGATTATCGCGGTGATTGCCTTTGTTTTCAGCGCAAGTCACTTTATTATAACGGGCGATTTAGCTTTTATAAACTATAAGGCAATTTATGATGGTGATTCATTTTCAATAGGAGCGGTTATTGGTGGGGCAGCTATTGTGATTGTCGCTTACCTAGGTTTTGATGCTATAACAACCTTGGCCGAAGAGACGAACGTAGGGGGGAATAAAATTGGTTTGGCCATTTTGTTTACCTGTGTCATTCAAACAGTATTTTATGTTTCCGTAACTTATTTAGCAGTGATTCTTGTAGGAAACTATTTAGCTATTGATAATCCCGGCACAGCCTTCTTCAACGTTTTAGAGACTATAGGGGGCGGGTTCCTCCAGACTTATATTACACTTACGATTATCGCATCTGGAATTGCAAGTGCCTTAGCAAGCCAATCAGCTTCAAGTCGTCTGCTCTTGGGGATGGGGCGTGACAATGTCATCCCTCGAAAATTTTTTAGCTATATCCATCCAAAGTATAAAACACCGGTTAATAATATTTTATTAATGTCAATCATCGGAATTATTGGTGCAGTATCTTTGAATCTGCAAATTGTATCCGACTTAGTTGCATTTGGTGGATTATTAGGATTTGCTTTCGTGAATGTTTGTGTAATTAATCATTACTATTTAAAAAATAAGCAAAAAAATATCGTTAAATATTTGATTATTCCGTTAATAGGGATGTTGGTTTGTCTTTATATTTTATGGGGGCTTTCAACAACCGGAAAAATAGTTGGATTTACCTGGATGGGGATTGGTGCTTGTTATTTCGCGATTCGATCCTTGTATTCAAAAGAATCAAAGAAACTCTTAACAGATATAGAAGGGCAGAATATTAGTTAAATAAACGAACAATGCTTAATAGTATTTGTCTAATAAAGGAGGAATAAAATATGCAATTCGTTACAAAGAGGAAAAACCTAAGTAAATTAGAATTATCAGAACTTGATAAAAAACATTATTTGCATCCAACAACACCACCAAGAGCTCATTATTTATCAGGGCCTTCAACAATCTTTACAGAAGGCAAAGGAATTTATCTGAAAGACATAGAGGGGAAAGAGCGTATTGATGGGGTTTCGATGCTTTGGAATGTTAACCTTGGCTATGGGAATGAAGAGCTTGCTGAGGTAGCAAAACAGCAGATGTTAAAACTTTCATACAGCTCTTCATTCAGCGGACAATCCAATGAGCCCGCTATCCTTTTAGCACAGAAAGTGGCCTCATTAGCACCTGGTGATTTGAATGTTTGCTTCTTCACATCGGGAGGATCGGAATCTAATGATACTGCATTTAAACTAGCCCGTTTTTATTGGAAAGTAAAAGGTCAGCCAGAGAAAACTAAAATTATTTCCCTTGAACAATCATTCCATGGGGTTACAGTAGGAGCAACAAGTGCTACCGGAATTGAGGGATTCAACAAATTTACGACTTCCAATGCTCCGAACTTCCTTACTGCTGCAGCGCATGTTCTAAATGCAGAACTTGGTGACAAAACTGATCCAAATTACGCGCGTTCTATTCGTGGGATAATTGAATCAGAAGGATCCGACACCATAGCTGCTGTCATTCTGGAGCCAATCCAAGGCGCAGGCGGGGTAAGGTTTCCACCTGACGGATATCTTCAAGCTGTTCGCGAACTTTGCGACGAACACAACATTTTGCTTATTGCAGATGAGGTGATTTGTGGGTTTGGTAGAACCGGAAAGACCTTTGGTGTTGATAATTGGAACATTGTACCTGATTTTCTTTGTGTTGCAAAAGGAATCTCAAGTGGCTACGCCCACCTAGGTGCCGTAATTATGAGAGAGCAGGTAAGAGAAGCATTTATTCAATCCGATGAAATGATGTTCCATGGCTTCACATATAGTGGACATCCAATGGCTTGCGCAGTTGGCTTGAAGACACTTGAGATATTAGAAAGGGATCAAATTGTTGAGAATAGTAGACTTCGCGGTGAAGAATTATTAAAAGGACTTAAGTATCTCGAAAGCAGTCATAAACATATAACGCATGTAAGAGGTCTTGGTCTACTTGCCGGTATTGAGCTAGTTAAAGATCCTGAAAACGGCATCTCATTTGATCCGTCGATACACGCCGCAGCTCTGTATACAGATATATGCATGGACTTAGGGCTGCAATTACGTTACTTCGATTGGAAGGGAACAAATACGGTTGCTCTTGCCCCACCGCTAATTATTACAAGCCAACAGGTTGAAGAGATTATTAACAGAATGTCTGAGGCTTTTAAAAGGTTTGAAAAACAAATTTAATTTACGCTAGCAAAATGATATGAACCGAATAGGATTTCTTTATTAGGCTCTCTCGTTTAAGCACCCGTAATTCTGTGGTGCAGTATCGTAAAACTACTATACTTATATAGGTGAGCAATGTGAGTTTCTTATAGATTAAAGGTGGTAATACGAGATGAATCGTCCTTTTGGTAAATCCAAAGGGGCGTTTTTTTATAGGACTTGCAATATTAGGAATAATATTGCAAGTCTTGTTAGTGTGTTAGTAAAACCTGAAGAATAATTAAAAATTATTATGAAAGGTGTTTAAGAAGTAGTCAATGAAGAAGAAGATACGCTGTTGCATTACCAAAATGACCGCCAAGCAATTCTCATGCAATTGTGCAGCAATATAATTGATTTAAATATTCCATACATTCAATAATGGAGGGTTTTTCTATGTTTATTTATTTATCAAATCTCCACCACATAAAAAAATGAAGCTCGATAAAATCAAAATATCCTAAAAAAACAACCGATAAACCCTTAAAAGGTTTACCGGCTAAGTCATAATTTAGATTGATCTGAATAAAGCAATTCTATAAGAATCAAGAATGAGTGAGAACGTGATTGTGTTTTAAACAATATTAATTCCTGCACTCGCATTACCAATAATAATGTCAACTGCAGTTTCTCCTGGTACAGATGAAATATAAAATACCATTAATAATTGATCTCCAGGAGTTACTGGTACTGCTGGGATAGTAGCCGATGCAAATACTAAAAGGCCAACGGGTATAGGTTCTGTGATAGATGGGACGAAATCAACGCTAGCACTTGTACCAGTAAAAGTATTACTTCCTACAGGTGCATGAAAAATTTAAGCACGGATTGTCACAGCTCCTGATTCTACTTGCCCCACGAGTGCATTATATGAGGCTGAAATAGCAGTAATATTTCCGTCACGTGGGACGGTGAAGGCTTCACTTAAAAGTCCGGTTATATTAATCGTATTATTTGCAATAGGTACAAGGTCTACAGCAGAACCAAAACCTATGAGACTAGCAAGTCTATTGCCAAGTATATTTTCAACGACTGTTTGTCTTCCAGAGGAGAAGGGAATTATTGAACTACCTTGATTTTCTCCGCCATTCCCCATTTCTGAATTGATACAATTAATATCTGTGACCACAAATGGTCCTAAGTTATTACAGTCTTTTCATGAAGATGAACTATTGAAATTATTTTTGCACACAAATTTCCCTCTTTTTATTGCTAGGGTATGTGGAAGAAGGGAAGAGAGAAGGGCTATAAACTTGAAAAATATTATTTCTTTGTTTGTAACGATAAAAAAGCCACTTATTTTGAGCGATGAAAACGATTATCAATAACGTTAAAATATTGAAAGCTATTTTTCTCTAGAGTTTAATAATTACTTGCACCGAATTTAACTTGTACATTTGCATACTCGCATTCTTTTTTTACCAGATAGATAAGATCGTTTGCTTGATATTTTGATAGTTCCTTTGCCAGCACTGTTACAGAAATTTCTTCCCCTTCTATTTGTACTAAAGCATCGGGATAGCCTAGTGCTTTAATTTTCATCTCAAGCATCGTTTCTGTGGATTCTTCTTTATTGAGAGTATCAATTTCAATAGATGCCTTAATTTTTTCTTCAGCAAAATAATTATCTGACGTAATTTGTTGAGTTAATTTTTGGCGAAGATGGTTTCGTCCATTACTAACTTGTAGGCGGGCTTCTTCAAATAAAGAGCTTGGAGAAGAAGATACTTCCCTTGCTACATTTTGTAAAACTTCTGTTTGATCTGCATCTTCTGTGAGTATAAGCCCCTCTTTTGATTGTTTTGGTGAATCTATCAAAGAATAGACTGAAATAACCGCTATTAGAGTTAATAATGCAAGTAACCAAGATGATTTTTTTTGTAGGTGCATTCACTGTCCCCCCCATCAATAAATTTGGTGAAATACTATTATGTATGCTCTTTTCAATGTTTGTTTTGTGAGGAAATTCAAAAAGTAAAAAGAAAATATATAGCAGTATGGCTTATTATTTTCATGGCAAGAAGTAAGTAATTAAGAGCCTCCTCTTGAAGTGATTATATTCCTAAGAAAGAGGGAATCCAAAAAATGAAACCAGAAATAATTTAAACACTACTTGTTTTAATCTTAGCCTTTATTTTTATTTATAAATATGCTGGTTGTTACACGAAAACAACTCATTTTGTCTGCCCTATTTGTTGAAGGCGTTTTAAATTATCGAAACTAAGTTTTGCCTGCGCATTTAAAATGGGTGTATGCATGAACGTATTGATACATGTCCCGTTTGTGACGGCAGGGAAAAATACTATTGTCACCCATTAACAAAAGGGCACTGAATAGTAAATATTCAAGTACCCTTTTGATGATTAAATATATAACTAAAAGAATAATAAGCCGATTAAAGAGAGGAAAAGAGAAATTCCGAGAACTACCCCAACAACCTTCATATGTCTTTTCCGTCCCATTACAACAATTGCAACATATTCACGAACCATTGCGTTGGGCCAATAATAAAATGCAGTTTTTGAGCCGATACCTTGGCTATTTAGACCAGCCTGTCTAGCGTATAGACCAGCACGGAAAAGATGGAAATTATTTGTTGTAAAGATACTGTTGTATTTATCATCAGGCTTTAACGTATCCATAACCTGTTTAGAAAATAACATATTTTGATAGGTGTTTACGGAACGATTTTCTTGCATAGTATGCTCAAAAGGGATCCCTTTTTCAAGAGCGTATTTTTGCATCGCTTCCGCTTCAGGTAGATTTTCATCGGGACCTTGTCCTCCAGAGAAAATAATTGTTGGAGGTGTGGTAACCGCTGCTTGTTTCTGATAAAACTCAATAGCTTTATTAATTCTACTTGCAAGAAGTGGTGGTACTTTATCGTTAATTAAACCACTGCCTAGTACGATGATAAAATCTTGGTTATACTTTGGTCTATTAAACTGATAGAGGAAATATGCAGATAGAAAGTTTGATAAATGAATCAAGAAATAAAAAATAATAAGCGATATTCCACCAAACATAGGTTGAAATATATTTGATAACAAACTGGATGGACTAATAATAGGCATGACAATAAATAATAAAATAATAATAGCTACTATTAAAGTTAAGGAATTTGCTAAGCGTCTTCCTTCTCTTTTCATTAAAATTCTTGCATTAAGAAATAGACCGAACATTAAAGCTACAATTCCAAAAGGTATAATAAAGAAAAGTGCCATTAAAGGAATAATAACTAAAAGCTTTATATTATTGTTTTCAGATGCTAATGAAATAAACGTACAAAATAAAAGAAATGAACAGAAAAAAATATTAAATAAAAAGCCATTTACTATCTTTCTAGGATCTTTCAAGTAAGAATACAGAAAAATAAAAAATAGGATAAGCGGAATAATCCCAAAATACATCAAAACCCTACACCTCGACTATATATTATTGATTGTTCTATTTTATAAAAAAATATCCACTAAAGGAAATACTGGGATATTGTTTTTTATTAAAGCTTCTATATGTTAGCATAGTTTTTTGAAATTACATCCTTGTTACTTAATCCTTACATAAACCTTAAAAAATATTGTTAATTGTTCACATGAATTATAATAAATGTATATATTTTGTATTTGGTGCTTATTCTTCTAAAATTAGAATTGGGCCAATAATTTAAACATATTTAAGGAGGAGACTGTATTGAAAATTATGGAAACTGAAAGATTGGTATTACGAGAGATAAATGATGATGATATTTCTGTCCTATATTCAATTTTTTCAGATGAAGAAACAATGAAATATTATCCATCCCCATTCAATTTAGAACAAACAAAGAACTGGATTGAGAAAAATAAACAAAGATATCGAGAAGATGGTTATAGTTTATGGGCTGTATGTTTAAAAGAGTCGAATGAATTAATAGGAGATTGTGGACTTATTAAACAAATAGTTGATGGAAAAACTGAAATGGAAGTGGGCTACCATATTCATAAAAAATATTGGTCTAAAGGATATGCAACTGAGGCAGCTAAAGGTTGTATGGAGTATGGATTATCACATTTAGGACAAGAAAGATTAATAAGTATTATAGACCCTAAAAATGGACCATCAATTCGTGTAGCTGAAAAAAATGGTCTTAAGAAAGAGAAGGAGTCGTTTATCTTTAATAAAATTCATCATATATATTCAATACAACTTTCAGAAATATAATTAATGTATATTTAATAAGTTGTAATTGTATAAAAAGGAAATTAAGTAATTACAATTACAACTTATTGATACCTTTATATAGAGAATTATTGGATATTTCGTGTTTGATATAATTTAGTTAGAGAGGATCTTTTCAAATAGTTACAAGGAAAATCCTATGAAAGATCCTTTTTTAAATAGTAGTGCTTATGGTCCCTTCCAACGTTGTCCAATGTACCGTATACTTGATATCCGTGATTTTTATAAAAATCTAAAGCCTGAAAACTTAAAGTATCTACCTTTATGAAATCACATTTATTATTCAAAGCAATTTGTTCAATTTCTAATAACAATTTAGATCCATAGCCTAGTCCACGAATATCCTCATCAATCACAAGTGTATGTATCTCTAACCAATTCCAACAAATTTCCCCCAATATGCCACCACAAATTTGATCATTTTCATCTGTAAGGAAGAGGTTGATTTCTTGATATCTGCCTCTTAGATCTTTTGAAAAATGTTTTAAATTGTATTCGTAAAGTTTATTATTAATCAAAGATTTTTTACGTTCATTTTGTTCTTGTGAAATTTTGTATTGCATAATTTTTTCCTCCTCATTTATAATAGGATATTTCGTTTCCAAATCATATGATGGCTATTTTCACTCCAATAATGTTCCAGTAAAAAATTTGGGCCTGTTTGTAGCCACTATCTAAACAAAAACCTCTCACATTTTTACTCTCTAGCGTAGTGACCATTTTTTGAAGTAATATTGATCCAATCCCACGTTTTTGATAATTAGGGTGCACAAAAACCGTCCCTATCTCAGGAAAGTCTGTTAGATCTTCCTTTACTGTTTTTTGAATTAATTCATTCGCTGCGCCATATTCGATTGTACCAATAATTTCCTCGGTCTCCTCATTGATTACTATCCAGAAAAATCGTTTCTCTCCTTGGCTCTCCAAATCCCATTGTAAATATAATTTTTTTATTTCCCATTCGTCTTTTTGATTATCGTGTAGCCCTGCAAGACCTTCTTTTGCAAAAGTATCGGTAATCACAAGGAGAAAAAACTCATGCAACTTTTCAGTATCTGTTGGATGAGGACGTCTTATGTTAATTCTCTCCAAATAGCATTCTCCTTTTGGAATTAATGTAATATTATTGTAAATGATAAAATAAAAAAGTTAAATGTATTTAGCAATTAAACAAATAACCAGGTTCTTTTAAAAAAGACCTGGTCATTTACAAATTATTCATTTATTTTTTCATTCTCCGGTTCTAAGTGAATAAGAATATTGGCTTGATGAAATAGGTTATTAATCTTTTCTTCAATACGATCACATAAATCATGAACGGTTTCAATGCTTTTATTTGATGCTACTACTAAATGGAAATCGATGTATTCTTCCGCACCAGAACGTCTAGTTCGAAAATCGTGATATTCGATGTATTCATCTTTAAATGATTCAATAATTTGAATAATTTGTTCTTCTTCTTCCATTGATAATCGTGCATCCAATAATGGAGGAAACGCTTCTTTCATCAGTTTGAAAGCTTCAATCATTATATAACAAGCTAATATTATTCCGATAATTGGATCTAAAATGTACCAACCAGTTAAATGGACAATCAATAAACTTAAGGCAACACCCAATGATGTATAGACATCTGTAAGTAGATGCAGTGCATTTGATTTCATGGCAACAGAATTGGTATTCTTTGCAGTTCTATAAACAATCCTTGATACAACAAAGTTAATCAAGGCGCCAAGTAACATGACCAGTATTCCTAGAACTGGGAGTTTGATTGGGGTGGGAGTGATAATTTTATGAATACATTCATAAATAATCCAAATCCCAGCAACAAAAATTAAAAGCGTTTCAATTGTTCCTGAAATATTTTCAACCTTCCCATGTCCGTAAGGGTGTTCTTTATCAGCTGGTTTACTGGATATTCGTACAGAGAGAAAGGCAATAAAAGAGGCGAGTAAGTCTAGAAGTGAATGGATTGCCTCAGACAAAATTGCAACTGATCCAGTGAAGAATCCAACGATAAGTTTTAATATGACAACAGTAGAATTACTTAAAACTGATAAAAATGCAACTTTTGATGAATTCACCTGAAATCACCTCCTGATATATATATACCTATGATAACAAGTAAACTTTGAGTGGGTCTATAGCAACGTTTTTTCCTAACTCCGAGTAAATAACTAGTGTGAAAAAAAGTTGTATAAAGGAAAAAACTTAACCATTTTAAAACTCATATACCAAAAAAGAGTTGAGTTTCTTGCTAAATCCTTTGTGATAAGACCGTTAGAAAGCAAGTGAAGAATAATGACTATATTATGTGTAGATGTGATAAGGTTAATTTAACTTCCTTCAGCAGATGTTTTAGTAGCGTCAGCTACAGATGTTTTAGTAGCGAAAGTGAAAGGTCAGCTACAGATGTTGCTTACCTCTATAGGTGATGAAATGAATGCGGATTTAAGTTATTTTTCAGTGGTGCTCCAAACACCTGTACCTGCCGCTACGCTTTCGGTACAAAAGACACTTTCTAATAGAAGTTAAAGCCTACGGCGGATGTCACGGAAATGGAAAGGAGTTCTGAGAGGATGTTAGCCTAAAATATCTCATCCATGCGATAACGGCTAACTGACCTGTGACGCTGCCGCTACGGTTTTCACATAAAAAACATTTGTTGCTGCCGCTGCGCTTTCGCACAAAAAACATTTGTTGCTGCCGCTGCGCTTTCGCACAAAAAAATTTGCAGGCCTAAGCACAAAGCCGATTCCGGACGCAATTATGCCTAGGCTTCCAGCTAATCGTCTATAAATTTAAACGATTGTGCTGATGATCCTTCCTTTAAAATACAGGTGAAAAATCCTTTATCTAATAATAGTGGTATTGTGATATACTTCACTGCCCAACGTCCGTTTGCCGTAGTTGTTATAGAAAATCTGAAAAAAATAGCAGAGAAAAGGGGCATTCCTTTTCATGCATATCAATTAATGACGGAAGATGTAGCACAGAATGCACCTACCATATGGACTACCTTTGGACTGTTTTACAATGGTATTTTTATGACACAAGAAATACCGAGTGCAAACAAGTTCGAAAAAATATTAAATACATTATGAATAGAGAATTTATCTACCTTTTATGATCATTAAAATTAGAGCAAATATACAAATACCTATAAATGAACCTAGAGTAAACGACCAGGAAAAATAATCGAAAAAGATGTATGCAATTATTAATGCCAGCATATAGCCGAGAGCAGTGCCCAGCAATTGTGCTTTCAACGATCCCACTCCTTCTGCGTGATAGTTAATGTGCTTATTTGTATTTTATGAAAATATTGGATAAATATCTATAGCAATCAAGATAAAAGGAAGGTGAACATCGATTTTGAAAATCAGCAAACAGTATGTAGAACATTATTTAGTGAAGAAAAAATATTATTAATCAATCATAAAGGAGTAACATTTTTGAAAGCAAAAAGCATTAAATTATATGAATTTGGAAGCCCTCGGGAGGTTTTGAAGTTTGAAAATAAAACGATTCAATCTCCCCATAAACAAGAGATTCTTGTTCGAATGCTAGCACGACCTATCAATCCTTCCGATTTAATACCAATATGGGGGAAGTACGCTCATCGAATTTCTTTACCAACTATTCCTGGCTATGAAGGAGTAGGAATTGTAGAGGATGTAGGTCCGTATGTTTCTCAAAATCTTATCGGCAAGCGTGTACTACCTTTAAGGGGAGAGGGAACTTGGCAGGAAATTGTAAAAACAAGTGCAGAATTTGCAGTACCCATTCTAGATTCCATTGATGATTTTACCGCAGCGCAAATGTATATCAACCCAATGACAGCTTGGGTTACTTGTACTGACATATTACAATTGAAGCCAAATGATGTTTTACTAGTGAATGCTTGTGGGTCCGCAATTGGACACATTTTTGCTCAGCTAGCAAAATTGTTAGGTTTTCAGTTAATAGCGGTTACGAGAAATAATAGACATACTGACGATTTAATTCAGCTTGGCGCTTCCTATGTAATAGATACTTCAGTATCACCGCTCTATGAGACAATAATGGAGTTAACAAATGGCAGGGGGGCTGATGCTGCTATTGATTCTATAGGGGGTACAGCAGGTAATGAACTTGCTTTCTGTCTGAAATCTGGAGGGGATTTTTTAGCTATTGGTCTTTTATCAGGTGTGCAAGTGAATTGGCAAAGAATCGTTAAAGAGGCAAATGTAAAGGCAAATATGTTCCATTTACGTCATTGGAACAAGCAAGTCTCGGTAGAAAGATGGCAAAGTACATTTCATCACTTAATCAATCTGGTTAATAGTGGTAAGTTAAAAATGATGGCAGTGCATTCACATTATGATTTGTTAGACATTAAGAATGCGATCATGGCTGTCGAATCGTCTAAATCCACTAAAGGAAAGATTTTTTTAACAAGTTATTAATTCGAACGAAGGGTAATTTATTTTACCCTTCGTTTTTTATAGAGCGTTTCTTGTTTCTAAAATAAATCTGTTGATAAATATCGTAGACCAGTATCGGGTAGGATAACGACAATCCGTTTCCCTTTGTTCTCTGGGCGTTTGGCAAGGGCTGTGGCGGCAAATAAAGCGGCCCCTGATGATGTACCTACTAATAGACCATCTGATTTCGCAACAGCGCGTGCAGCCTCATAAGCTTGTGCAGTTTCCACCTCGAGTACCTCATCAATTATTTCTAAATGAACATTTGATGGCACACGAGCCTCGTCTGCATCGGAGAAACGGTGAACACCTGTGATTTCAATAATATCTGGATTTTCGACTGTTGCAATGGAATTCACAGCAGGCTCTACACCGATGATTTGGATATTTGGATTTTTAGATTTTAAGTATGCACCAGCACCACTTATCGTACCACCTGTGCCAATTGCCGCTACGAAAATATCAATTTGTCCGTCTGTATCCTCCCATACTTCTGGACCTGTTGTTAACTTATGAATATTTGGGTTGGCATCATTATCAAGTTGATTTAAAAATACAACATTTTCTTCTTGTTCAACGACTGTTTCTCGAAATACTTTAATCGTTTCAACAAAGTCACCATCCGTTTCCTCGAAGGCAGCTATCATTTCTGGGACATCTGAAAAAGGTACAACCTCTGTTCCATATGCCTTAACGACCTTTGTACGCTCTTCACTCACACCATCTTGCATGTAAATTCGAAGCTTATAGCCTTTTGCAGCTGCAATTGCTGCTAGACCAATACCAGTATTGCCACTTGTTGTTTCGATTATCGTTTTATCTTTTGTCAATATACCACGAGCTTCAGCATCTTCAATCATCGCTTTAGCAACGCGGTCCTTCACACTATTAGCAGGATTAAAATACTCTAGCTTTACAATAATTTCAGTTTCTAGCTGTTGCTCTTTTACGTACTGATTTAATGCTAAAAGTGGTGTATGACCGATTAACTCTGTAATAGATTGTTTAATCTTATTCGTTACAATTCGACCCATCCCAATCAACCCCTTCTATTTAACCTACTTAGCATACTTGTTTTGTAGGAATTAATGAAATCATATCAATATAAATCCATATAAGCAATAAAATCACTAATAGAAAGATTAAATGTAGCAATAGAAAAAAATAATTAATCAAATCTATAAACGTGTAACCCCAAACCTAAATCGACACCTTTTTTGGAAAGAAATTCCTGTTCAATAACTTTATATTTTTAATCCTAATGAACTAAAAGAGATACTAAAGTAATCTTTAAAGTGCATGAAAATATGTTTATGTGGAGGAATTTACTTTAAATTTGTTAATTAACGTTTTTTTGGAATAATATCTGTTAAAATGTAAGCCTTGTATAAAAATTGGTTAAAGTGGGAATTGGATGACTACTTGAAATCAGTGTTAAAAAAAGAGTTATTAGTTTAGCTTGATGTTGTTTGGGAGATGAAAGTATGAAAGAGACAATTTCTTCAGTTTGTATAACAGCTGAAACAAAAATTAACATGATGAAGCAAAGGCCAGTTAATTATTTATTGTTAGCTATTTTTGGCGGACTTTTTATCGGATTTGGAATTTTGCTTATCACTACTATTGGCGGCTTATTAAGTCCAGCTGGAGTACCGAGTATGAAGATCTTACAAGGATTAGCATTTGGTGTGGCACTTAGTATGGTCATGATGGCTGGGGCCAATTTATTTACCGGTGATAATCTAGTGTTAACGGTTAGTACACTAACAAAAAAATCATCACCATTAGAGATGTTGGGCATTTGGACGTTTAGTTACATAGGAAACTTCTTTGGTTCTCTTTTAGCAGCCGCATTATTTTTTTACTCGGGGCTAGCAGCAGGAGACACAGCAGCTTACATTGAAAAACTGGCTACAGCTAAGATGAGTGGTAGTTTCGTTGAACTTTTATGTCGAGGTATTTTATGTAATTTGCTTGTATGCTTGGCAGTATGGTGTACCTATAAATTAAAAACAGAGGCTGGGAAATTAGTGATGATTTTCTGCTGTATTTTTCCTTTTGTTACAATTGGATTTGAGCACTGTATAGCAAATATGACATTGTTTTCACTTGCTCTTTTAGTACCTCATGGTGAACTTGTATCGTTTGCTGGAGCCTTTTCAAATTTATTACCTGTAACACTAGGTAATATTATTGGGGGAGCCGTTATTGGTTTTGTCTATTGGGTAAGTGGAAGAGATTAATAATTAACTAGATATTGTTTTTCAGTTAGTATCATTTGCTTGGCTAAGTAAAATACTACGTGCCATGGCAATTTAAGAGGTGAATTAAAGCCATTCAATTTAATTAACGGATGAGTACATGACAGATTTCATCTATTAATATTTTGACTTTGGAATAAATGAAAGATAGAATGACAGGTAGAGTTGCTTAAGTAACTCTACCTATTTTATTTATATCAAAGTTATTAACGCTGTGAAATTTATAGATAATGTAATGAATATAAAAGAGCGGAGGAAGTTAAAAATGGAACAAGAAGTAAACCAACATACGATACTTCAAGCAATTTTAGAGCTTTCTAAGCAAATGCAAGACATGAAATCAGATCTTCAGCAACAAATAGAAGTAGTTGAAAAGAGATTAGAAGCGAAAATAGAAGCTGTTGAAAAGAGATTAGAAGCGAAAATAGAAGCTGTTGAAAAGAGATTAGAAGTAAAAATAGAAGCTGTTGAAAAAAAATTAGAAGCAAAAATTGAAACAGTGGAATCAAGATTAGAAAAGGTTGAACAAAATCTAAGTCGAAAAATTGATCTTGTAGATGCAAAATTTGAAATTTTATCACGAGATTTATTAACGACAAAAGCTGAAGTATCTATGCTCCAACAAGTGAAATAGTTACCGTATCCATTAAGGATACGGTATTTTTTTATGGTATAATAATTGTCACGAAGGAGTGAAAACAATGTTAAAAACAGAGGTATTTGAACAATTAAAAAAGGCAATGAAAGAAAAGGATGTATTAGCAAAAGGTGTATTAACGCTTTTGAAATCTGCCCTAGATTTAGCTGAAAAAGAAAAGGGAGAGGCTTTATCGTCTGAAGAGGAAATGGCGATTATAAATCGTGAAGTCAAACAAACAAATCAGGCTTTAGAGGGTGCTCAAACTGCAGGGCGAGCTGACTTAATTGAAAAAGAGGAAGCGAAATTAGCACTTTTAAAATCATTTTTACCTAAGCAATTAACTGAAGAAGAAATTGCAGAAAAACTTGTGGCAGCTGGTGTTATAAAAGGGATGAACATGGGGGAAGCAATGAAAATTGCAAAACCTTTGTTAACTGGTCAAGCTGAAGGCGCTGTTATTTCAAAAGTTGTGAAGGGTCTAATTTAACTTATTTCAGCGGATGCCCAAACATCCGCTGAAATAGAGGAACTCAGTCTAAGAACGCCACGTCCTGTGGCAACGACTGAGTGACCAACATCTGGTTGGCCCAAAGCCTCCGGCGGATGTCACGGAATCGGGAAGGAGTGCTTAAAGGATGTATGTTGGCCTAAAACCATCGCATCCATGCGATAACGGCTAACTGACCTGCATCCAGCAGGCCTAAGCACAAAGCCGATTCCGGACGCATTGTTTATCTGTGCGAAAGCGAAGCGACAGCAACAATTATGCCGAGGCATAATTGATTGTCGTTAGAAACAACCTCCTACACTGAAGTAGTAAGAGGTTGTTTTTAAGTTCCAATATTTTTTGTTCCGTGATATTGTCACTATTGCCAATAAATGAAAACACCTATATACTTATTGTTAACCACTGGTCAATAAGGAGGGCAATATGTCGCCACGTAAGCAGTCAACAAAAGATTTGACGAAAGAAATGATTATAAATGAGGCTCATAAGCAATTTATCACGAAGGATTTTCACCAAGTATCGATGCGTAGTATTGCTAAAGAGCTTGGTTGTAGTCATGGGGCAATCTACTATCATTTTAAAAATAAAGCAGAAATATTTTATGCTATATTAGGTGATTATTTTTCTGAACTAAATAATATTTTAGATGAAAATATGAACGGTCCAGAAGATCATAGCACTAAACTACTGAATGTTTTCGTAGGATATATGGCGTTTGGTTTAAATCATCAAAGTCAGTATGAATTAATGTTTATAATGAGGGATAGCGAAATTGATGGGCTTTCGCAAGAGGCAGCGAACCTTAGTTATGAGAAATTTGCACAATCTGTACAGTCCTTATCAAATACTGAACTATCGATTTCAGAAATACATTCCACATTCATTGCTCTGCATGGATTTGTTGCACATTATCGGCATTATGTGAAAAATTATGAGGAAGCCAAAGAAGCAGTGAATGTACATGCAAAATTTCTTATCAAGGCTTTAACGTACAGAGAGTAGCTCTAGTTAAAAATCTAGAGCTTTCATTTAATAGTTATTTGACCAGTGGTTAATTAATAAAGGAGGAATAAAGTTTGCAAACAGCATTAGTTATTGGAGCATCTGGTGGTATGGGATATGCACTAGTAAATGAACTAGTAAGTCGCAATATACAGGTGAAGGCATTTGCTAGAAATAAAGAAAAGTTAGTTGCACTTTTTCAGCATCACGAAAATATAGAAATTATTTCGGGTGATGCATTTAATGAACAGGATTTGATGAGAGCTTCAAAAGATGTGGATATAATTTTCCATGCTATTAGTTTTCCGTATCAGGATTGGGAAAAGCTCCATATGGGTTGTGTAGAAATGCTGATTAGTATAGCCGAAAGGCGAGGAGCGAAGATTGCACTTGTAGATAATATTTATGCATATGGGAGACAATCGAAAAACCCTGTCATAGAGCAAGCTAGAAAGGAACCACAGACGAAAAAAGGGAAAATTCGTTTAACGATGGAAAATAAATTAAAAAACAGTAATGTACCCTCGTTAATTGTACATTTCCCGGATTTATACGGACCAAATGCAGAGAATACAATACTCTATGAAACGTTAAAAAATGTAGCACAAGGTAAAAAAGCTAATTTTGTAGGAAGTATGCAGGTGAAAAGGGAATTCCTTTATACAGTTGATGGCGCAAAGGCTATGGTTGAGCTTGCTTTACGAGACGACACATTTAATCAGAATTGGAACGTACCAGCTGTTCATCCAATTACAGGGGAAGAACTAGTAAAAATTTTACGTGAAATTACAGGCTATAAAAAAAGTATTCGTACAGTTTCTAAAGGCATGATCCAACTAATTGGATTATTTAATACTTCTATGAAAGAAGTAGTTGAAATGTTTTATTTAACAGAAGAACCAGTCATATTAAGTGGGGAAAAATACGAAAAGGAAATAGGCGCTATACCAAGTACTTCATATAGAGTAGGGCTAGAAGAAACAATTGCATGGATGAACGAGAGAGCACTAAAAAGCTTTTAAAAATTAATAAAAAATCCGCATAGACTTCTATAGGTAAAACTTACCTACAGAAAGTATAGCGGATTTTTGTTATTAGTTTTTCTTATAGCTGAAATTTTTGTATGATATTACGAAGCTGCTGTGCCATCTCAGCTAAATTATTTGAAGACGCAGTAATCTCCTCAATACTAGCGGATTGCTCCTCAGAAGCAGCAGCCACATTTTGAATGTTTCCTGATGATTGTACGGCTACTACACCAACTTCCTCAACAGAAATTGCAATGCTGCTAACCCCTTCATTAATATTTGAAATGATGTTATTGACATAATTCATTTCTTGAGTTAGTGAGGTAATATTCGAATATATTTCTTTAAAGGCTTTACCTGATTCGTTAAAGGTAGTTGAGCTTTCTGCAAGGTTATTACTACTAATTTCCATAGATTTTACAGCTTGCATTGACTCTTCCTTAATCGTTTCAATACGTGTTCGAATACTATTCGTTGCTGCTAATGATTGGTCAGCAAGTTTACGTACTTCTTCTGCTACAACTGCGAAACCTTTACCATGCTCACCAGCACGTGCTGCTTCAATTGATGCATTTAAAGCGAGTAAATTTGTTTGATCCGTAATTTCATTAATTAAAGTTACAATGTCGCCAATCTCATTTGAGTAAGTGCTTAAACGTTTTACAACCTCTGAAGTATCTTGAATAGCATTAGATGTGATAGCCATCTTTTCTGTAGCGCTTTGAATAGTCGTATTACCTGTTTCAGAAATAGAAGATGCATTAATTGCTTTAGTAGTGACATCATTCACACTGGATACAACCTCTGACATCTTTGTGGAGATTGACGTAATATGACTTTCTACTTCTTCAATAGATGAAGTTTGTTTTTCTGACCCTGAAGCTACTTCTTGCATTGAAGATGTAATTTGTTGAATAGATGCACTAGTTTGCTCAGAACCTGCCGATAACTCTTCAGACATAGCAGCTACTTGCTCAGCATTTTCAGAAATTTGCTGAATAAGTGAGCGTAAGTCTTCTGTCATATTTCCAATACCTTCTGAAAGCTGTGCAATTTCATTTGAACCCTTTATTTGAAGTGGTTCAACAGCTAAGTCACCTTGTGCTACCTTACCAACATAGTTCGTCATATTTTTAATTGGTTTGATAATGCCTTTACTAATGAAATACGCCACAATAACACCGAAAATCAAAAACATCACGGTCATAGTGATACAAGTCCAAAGAGTCTTAGTTTGAAGTTTAGAAATGAAGGAAGCGTCCATATCTAAACCAAAAAGAATATCAGTACCTTTAAATGGTATAAAAATAGATTTATGAATACCGTACTCATCTTTATAAATATCACTAGATTGAACGGTTCCAGTTTTTAGTGCTTCTTTCATATCATTACTAAAAGTATAGGCCTCTTGATAATCATCTTTTTTACTTAATGCCACAATATGTTCTTTGCCATTTGCACGTGAAAGAACGTAAGCATTTTGAATATCGAACTCTTTTATTGTTTCATTTAATGCACTTAATAATTCTTCATATTTATCCTTATCGCCGTTATCAGCAGCTTTGATGTCATTTTCGTCTAGATCATCAAAAATTGTTTGAGATATAACATCTAATGATGTCTCAAATTGTGTAATAACGAAATTATTGATAATTTGATAAGATAAAATAAATAATACGCCACTAAATATTACCGAAATAATAGCAATTGGAATAGTAAAACTAGCAATATATTTATAGAGTAAAGAGCTTTTAAATTTGTTGACTATACTCAACTTTAACATCCTCCAATACTTTTACCTTTTGTTGTAAGAATTGAATCATATCACTAATATGTTCTGTCTCTGTATAAGGAGAAATTGAAAAGAATTTTGCAGCAGCGACTGGAATTTGTTGTTTTGTATCGCTAGTGTTGACAGTGCAAACACGTGTTGTATCACCGAAAAATACTTCGTCGCGACCTTCTCCTATAATTTCAAATAATGAAGCGTTAAGGCCATTAATATATTCAATCTGATCTTGTGTATAGCTACCTGACTGTTCAGATTTCCAATTAAAGCCTTCAGGATACAAACGAAAGGCTGTGACTGGTCCAATATTAGACTCATTGACTACTTGTAACATTGGAGTTTTCTCTGCTAACTGCGTACGGAACGCTAAGTTTACACGCACATAATTAGCTAATATTTGTTGGTAGCCTTCTTTACCAAACGCCTGTAACGCAGCATAAATAGCAATTGAACTACCCATACGAGAGCACTCTAATGTATAGCCTGTATGATAAGAACCATAGCCTCGATTGCCAACATATGGTGTGTCGAAGTCTTCAATATCTAATAATTGTAGATGTTTTCCTTCTTTTATTAAGAATAAACTTGTTAAATATGGTGTTTGACCAAGCTTTTGGAAGTCGAAGCAAAGGCTATCTGCAATAGGTAGGTATTGCATACGTTCTTTAATTTGTTCTAGTGCTTGTAAAACATTAGCCTCTAATTGAAGTGGATTTGCCTTAAAATCATAATCGTTGAAGAATGCGTAAAAACCACCTAAAGCTGAATCAGCGTGAATATGTATAGGCTTTAAGGAATGTTTTTGTTCAAGGTCAGTTGTAACTTTTTTGATTGCTTGTACATCATCAATGGCAAATTGATCAGTTGCGCCTGTTGTAGCAACTACATACACTGGAATACCACCATTTTCGATAACCTCAGTCATACGCATACGTAAGTCTTCGATATCCATTGAATGGTCTTTTCCAGCTTTAATACGAATTAAATGCTTGCTACCGATGCCGACTGCTTCAATTGATTTTAATAAGCTGTAATGAGCATTTTCTGAAGCGAAGCAATATAAATTATTTGGTACACCATCTTCTTTTGCATTTGGGAATTGTTTAGCAATCGCAAGACGAAGCCCACTGAAGACTGCCCCTTGTCCACCCCAAGTTGTGTAACCAAAGCTTTGAGTATAGTCGTAGCCAACTAACTTCGACATCATTGCAACTACCTTTACCTCACATTCTGCGGCAGCAGGTCCGTATACATCCCATAGATTGTTACCGTTAAGCAGAGCATTAGTAAATTGGCCTAATATGCCTGGAATGCTAGCCATTGGCAAAACGTTTGTTACAAAGTTGCGTGTATGGTAAGGATGTCCTTGCATTAATTGTGTTAGATCATTCACAACCTGATCAAGTCCGACACCTGTAGTTGGTACTTGATTTTCTTGCATTAACTCTTTATAGAAATTATCAGAGCGCTCTTTCATTGGTCCTAGAGTTGTTGTTTTTGGATTTTTCAACTCATCTAATGATGAAACAATTTTCTCCAATAAGGATAAAAAATTCTCTCTTTGTTCGATATTTCCATCTTCACTTTGGAATAATTGTTGGATTTTTTTCATTTTCATCATCCTTTTTAGTTCATTTTTCCTCTATTTTGCATTTAGTAAAAATAGGTCGTTTTACTAAAATTATAATAACATATTATAACAAAAAATGAATTTATATTTTATAGGATAATTAATTTCAGTCATTTCTAAATAATCTGATTAGAACGAAATGGAAATATGAGGGATATGAGTCTTGTTTGTAAATGTTGAATTTAAAGGGTTTTTATTACTTTTTTTAAATAAGGTGTTGCAAAGCTAATGATGGGGAAGTGCTATGAAGAGATAAGTCTTTTTATTATAAATACCATGTCTAAAATAATTTTAAATTCTTTAAGTACAGTGAATATTTATGACTATTAAGGAGAGAAATATATAAATATTAATCCACTATAAGATAATATTTAATATTGACTGTTAAGTAATAAGAATAGGCTCCCAGTCCTATGTAATCGAATCTCGATTTATTTTTACTTAAATAATAAGGTAAACCAATTTGTTTTTGGCAAATTGCGGTCGGACGGGTGGAGTTTCTGTATAGCTAATATTTCTAATAGCATATCGGTTATTTTGATTTCTTTTTTTGAAAAAGAAGTGCCATGAAACACCATTCACTTATGTAAATAAGAATGATTTCCAATTTGGTGATCTGTTTGACAATTTTTTGTAGCACCCTACGATACCGATAATTTTTTCAAAGATAAACCATACTAATAGGGAGGTGAAAAAAATGTATAAATTGCTATCGCATAATGATTTAGATGGTATAGGTTGCGGGATATTAGCCAAGCTAGCTTTTCAAGAACAGGTGAAGGTAAAGTACAATTCAATCTCGTCGCTAGATCGCGAAATTGAGTATTTTTTAGAAAATAACGAACGAGACACATTTTTATTTATTACCGACTTATCTCCAAACGAAGAAAATGAAAAGAGATTAAATGATTATTATATAGCAACTGGCAATGTTCAACTGCTTGATCATCATAAAACGGCTTTTTATTTGAACGAATATGAATGGGGTAAAGTATTAACAGAAGATGAAAATGGCTATTTAACATCAGCAACGTCTTTGTTTTATCAGTATCTTGTGACGCATGGATTTTTAGAACAAACGAATGCCGTCACAGAATTTGTAGAGTTAGTGAGACAGTACGATACGTGGGAATGGGAAAAGAATGATAATCAACAAGCACGTCGACTAAATGCTCTATTTTTTTTAGTATCAATCGAGGAATTTGAAGAAAAAATGCTTGAACGTTTAAAAACAAGCGAACATTTTTACTTTGATGAATTTGAAAAGAAAATTTTGACTATGGAAGAAGAGAAAATAGAACGGTATATCCGCCGGAAAAAAAGGGAGCTAGTGCAAACAGCGATAGGGGAATACTTTACAGGTGTGGTTTATGCAGAATCTTATCATTCAGAGCTTGGTAATGAATTAGGAAAAGAAAATGTTCACCTTGATCTTATAGCTATATTAAATATGGGTGGCAAAAGAATTTCCTTCCGTACGATTCATGATCACATAGATGTATCGGCAATTGCAGCAGAATTCGGAGGGGGAGGGCATCAAAAAGCAGCTGGTTGCTCTTTAACAGATGAAGCGTATGAGCAGTATGTGGTTCAAACATTTCATATAGACCCATTACCAGAGGATGCGAAACGAAATCGCTATAATTTAAGGTTTTCTTCTTTTGGGACAATGTATAAAAACCTTAAGGGAGAAATTTTCCTCCTATATTCAAAAAGTGATTTTGATTGGGTAATTGAAAAAAATAAACTTCCATTAGATCAAATCTTTACAAGTTTTTATGAAGCGGAATGGTTTTTAAAAAGAAATTATCAAGCATGGTTAGTTAAAGATGAGTTATTTGTAGACTATTTAATGGAAGAGGCCAAAAAGGTTCGTCATCGAGAGTAAGGGGATATGATTATCTCTCAGAGTGTAGAGAAACTAAACAGTCTGGGGGATTTTGTGAATGTTGTGGTGTTATAAATAAAGGGTAAATTCAGTTTCAGATTTACTAAGGGCATATGTCGAGCCGCTTTCTTCACTACCATAGTTGTTGCTGTTACGCTTTCGCTCAAAAAAACAACCTGCTACCCCGACGCCCACAGGAAAGCGCACTTTCAGAACAGAAACCCTCTCATTTTGCAGAAGAGCCATAAAATAAAGGAATATTAATTATTCCTTTAGATACATAGTGAAATCAGCCAAACCTTGACATCGTTAGAGGTTATATAATGTTCAACTAAAAACTACAATAAATAAAAAGCATTTGTCTAGATATATTTTCTTAAAATGAGGTGTACATGATGTCCAATGATATGCTTTTTGACGAGAGTCAACCTAAGGAAAATCGATGGCAGAAAACATGGTTTATTGTAGTATTGCTTTTATTGATAGTTACTTGTGTAATTGTTTATTATTTTTTATTAAAGGAGGATTTGAATTTTGAAGACTACAAAACAGTTGTCGATATAACTACTGAAAATGGGCTTGGACGTTTAACGTTAAATGAAATAATAATTGACGATAATCAAATACTATTGAATGCTACCTTTAAGCCAGTAAAAGACTTGAATTTCGACCACCAAGTCTTTTTCTTTCCACAGGTTTTTGTGAATGGAAAAGAATTCACGGTTAGAAATGGAGGACAGACAATCCAGCAATCTGATAAATCCTATACAATCTATAGTAGTGTGAAATTAAGTGAACTTCCAGAGGATAAAATATTAAACTTAGATATTCGTTATAACGACTGGAACGGGGAAAAAAAGATTGACGAGCCGTGGGAGTTTCAAGTTGAGGCTTCACAAGAGCGCCTACAAGAAGATAAAAAGGTCTTCCCAGTTGAGAAAAAAGTAAGTCTGTTAGATGGGCAAGAAATAACAATAGAGAAGGTTGTTTCTACACCGATATCAACAACGATATACTTTCGTTCCGAGAATAGTTTATTAAATAAAGCATTACATTTTAAAATCCAATCAGCAACAGGGGAATCTTGGCCATTTACAGTAGCATATCCCTTAAATGAAGAGTATACGAAGTGGGGTGTCCGCATCGATGCATTATATTTAACGGGGAAGAGCTATGAACTAATTCCGATAGCTGCAAATGGAAGTGAGCTTGGTTCTGCTATCAAAATTGGAGATTAAGAACGAAACCTGTTACAGTAGCTTTTTTAAACTTTACAATATCTTAAACCAAAAGGATCATTGCTCCTTGTACTATGAATATAGATGACATGGAAAGTAGTTGAAGATATTGCGAAGGTTATGGGGAATTTTTTTAGTTTCGCTTAAATTAGGTTGTACATCCTTTGGAGGTCCCACTGCACATTTAGGGTATTTTCAAAATGAATATGTTCAGAAGCGTAAATGGTTATCTGATAATGACTTCAGTCAGCTTGTTGCACTCAGTCAATTTTTACCTGGTCCAGCATCGAGCCAGGTAGGGATGGGTATTGGCTTATTAAGAGGTGGTCTATTCGGGAGTATTGTGTCGTTTCTTGGTTTTACATTCCCATCTGTTTTGCTGCTAATGGCATTTGCGTATTTTTCAGCACATACAGGGATTGATATGGGTTGGATTCATGGCTTGAAACTAGTGGCTGTTGCGATTGTTGCACAAGCAATTTTTGAAATGTCGAAAAAATTAATTCCTAGTATTCGCCATTTTTTAATCGCTTTGTTGGCACTTGTAGTAGTGCTTTTATGGGTTCATCCACTTGCCCAAGTAACTACTATTATTGTTGCTTCTTTTATAGGCTATTATTTTTTAAAGAAAATTAATCAAAGAGATGACCCGAAAGAAACAGTTGTACCTATTTCAAAAAAGACGGGTATATGTTTTTTAACGCTGTTTATGATACTTCTTGTTGGCTTACCAATTGTTAGCTCGCTAATTCAAAATGAGTGGTTTTCGATCGTTGAAAAGTTTTATCTATCAGGCGCTTTAGTGTTTGGTGGAGGTCATGTCGTATTGCCTTTATTAGAGGCACAGTTTGTCCAAAGTGGATTAATGAGTTCTTCAGAATTTTTAGCAGGTTACGGAATGACGCAGGCAGTCCCTGGTCCATTATTTACGTTTGCTTCCTACATAGGTATGGTCATTGCTGGAGTACCTGGAGCCATTATCGCTACGATAGCCATTTTTTTACCGGCATTTTTGCTAGTAGTAGGGGCAATGCCTTTTTGGCTAGCTCTTAATCGATTCGCTGGATTAAGAGGGGCGATGGCTGGTGCAAATGCAGCAGTTGTAGGAATATTAGCTGCAGCTTTTATTCATCCGATTGTTACACAGACAATTCAAAATGGTCTAGACATAGTAATTGGGGCAGTTTTTTTATGGTGCTTGATACGTTGGAAAGTTCAACCTTATTTGCTTGTACTAATTGGCGTTTGTGTAGGAATTGTATGTTATTAAGGACAAATAAAAAATCAAAACCATTATTGCTTTGGTTTTGATTTTTTTTGTGAAATGAATTGAATACTTAGATAAACTCTTCTTTTTGAATGGCTAGTTTCTTCATATGATACTGCAGAGATTGGCGAGAAATATTTAATTGTTTAGCAGCGGCTGAAATATTTCCTCCACACAGCATTAAAACCTTGTATATGAAGTAGGAGGAGGCTAGAGCCCGCCCAGTAACTTTGCTTTCGTCGAAGGGCAAAAGATGATCCCTGCTGAAATAGCGTGAGAACTGTGACTACACAAGAGCAAAGTATGAGCGGCGAGGAGTCCAGGGCCACACCCACGGAAAGTATCCTCTTAGAGTGGAATGTGCTAGTACATAATTTATGGAATATTGCTAATACTATATTGTTTTGATTTAGTTATTTTACTAGTTGGATTCATGGCGTTCCCTGCCTTGATTGTTTATAATGAGGAAATGGAAAAAGACTAACGAGAAAGAAGGGATAGCTATGGCACGAGGTGTTTACATTCATATTCCTTTTTGTCATCAAATTTGCAACTATTGCGATTTCAATAAATTTTATTTTAAAAACCAACCAGTGGATGAATATATAGAAATGCTTGGCAAGGAGATGGAGCTTGCTACAAAAAAATATCCCGGAAGTTTTAAGCAAATCGAAACGATATTTCTTGGTGGTGGTACACCAACAGCATTATCTCCTCAACAATTAGCAAGACTTCTTGAGCTTATTCGTACGTATATTCCAATGGACAGTGTGACAGAATTTACATCAGAGGCAAATCCGGACGAGCTATCAGAAGCAAAATTACATGCATTATTTGATGGTGGTGTAAATCGCTTAAGTATGGGTGTTCAATCCTTTGATCAAGAGCTGTTAAAGAAAATTGGTCGTACTCATAGCAACAAACATGTTTATGAAACAGTTACTTTGGCGAAAAAGGTAGGCTTCAGAAATATTAGTTTGGATTTAATGTACGGTTTGCCGGGTCAGACGATGGCACAATGGAAGGACACCTTAGAAAAAGCGTTCGCTCTTGATATACCACATTATTCTGCATATTCACTAATAGTGGAGCCAAAAACTATTTTTTACAATCAATACACAAAAGGTAAGCTCCATTTACCAACTGAAGATCTTGAAGCGGATATGTATGATGTGCTAATGAACCAGATGGAGGCGCATGGACTTCAACAATACGAAATTAGCAACTTTGCTCAATCTGGCTTCAGTTCTAATCATAATAAAATATACTGGGAAAACGATGAATATGCAGGCTTTGGTGCTGGTGCTCATGGGTATTTAGCTGGTGTGCGTTATTCAAATCATGGCCCATTGAAAAAGTATATGGATTCAGTAAATGCAGGGGAACTACCAATTGTATATGAACATATTGTAACTGAGAATGAAAAACGCGAAGAGCAAATGTTTTTAGGTTTGCGTAAAACAGAAGGAATTACACACATTATATATGAAGAAAAATTTAAAGACTCAATGCATAGGGATTATCCACATGTCATAGAAAAGTTAGTATCAGAAGGTCTTTTGGAACATGATCCTATAGGAATTCGTCTTACGCGAAAAGGTCGCTTTGTAGGTAATGAAGTATTTCAACAATTTTTACTAGAAGATTGAGCGATATCGTTGACATAAAATGTAGGATTTGATAACTTAATAATAGTATTAGCACTCCTCTTAGTTGAGTGCTAACAGAGGTGATGATCATGCTAACAAATCGGCAATTACAAATATTGCAAGCTATTGTAGACGACTTTATTATGTTTGCACAGCCGGTAGGTTCTCGCCAAATCTCCAAAAAGCAAGAGATTACATTTAGTCCAGCTACAATTCGAAATGAAATGGCAGATTTAGAGGAATTAGGCTTCTTAGAAAAAACGCACACTTCCTCTGGTCGAGTGCCCTCGGAAAAGGGTTATAGATTTTATGTAGATCATTTGTTGAACCCACAAGGCATTAATTCGCAGGATATTCGACAAATCCAATCAATTTTTAACGATCGCTTAGTAGAAGTAGAGCATATTATCCGAAAGTCAGCCAATATTTTATCAGAGCTGACATCGTATACATCGATTCTTTTAGGACCAGATGTCCAAAGACATCGAGTAAAACGATTTTCAATTGTGCCACTCTCGAGTGATTCAGCTGTAGCGATAATCGTAACCAATAACGGGCATGTTGAAAATCGCATGTTTAGTCTACCTCCTAATTTTACCGCTTCTGATTTAGAGAAAATGGTTAATATCTTAAATGAGCGTCTAGTTGGTGTGTCATTAGAGGATATTCATAAAAAACTCGAAGCTGAAGTGCTAACAGTATTACAACAGCATGTTCGATCAGCGGATGATTTTATTCACGCTCTCGTGACAGCAACGATGCATAATTCAGAAAGTAAAATTTTCTATGGTGGTAAAACAAATATGTTCAACCAACCGGAATTCCATGATTTAAATAAAGTCCGTATGATTTTGGACTTAATGGAAACGACTAGCCAAGTGCAGTCGCTCTTTCATCCTAATGAATCGGGCATTCAAATTCGTATTGGTTCGGAAAATAAACAACTAGAAATGGAAAACTGTAGTGTCATTACGACCACTTATTCTATTGGTGAAGATCAACAAGGAGCTATAGCAATTATTGGTCCTACACGAATGGATTATAAGCGTGTTGTTGCTTTACTAGACGTAATGCGCATGGATTTAACACAAGCCTTTACGAAGAATCGTAGTGATTGATAATGAGGAGGATTCAAGTGACGGAAACAACTGAAAACAAAGACCTTGTACAAGAAGAAAAGGACGTACAAGCTGAAAATGTAGTAGAAGAAACAGAAGTAGTAGAAGAACAAAAGACTGAATTAACAATCGAAGAACAGTACGAAGCAAAGTTAGCTGAGTTACAAGCTAAGTTAGACGACGAGGAAAGTCGTCATCTACGCTTACGCGCTGACTTCGATAATATGCGCCGTCGCAATCAACTTGATCGTGAGGCTGCTGAAAAGTTTCGCTCTCAGAGCTTGCTGTCTGATTTACTGCCAGTAATCGATAATTTTGAGCGTGCCTTACAAGTTGAAGCGTCTTCAGAAGAAACTGCTTCTATCGTAAAAGGTATTGAAATGGTGTACCGTTCACTGATAGAAGCTACTGAGAAGGAAGGCTTACAGGTTATTAAAGCTGAAGGTGAGCAATTTGATCCGAATGTTCACCAAGCTGTCATGCAAGAGCAAGATAGTGAAAAAGAGACGGGTGTTGTCTTACGCGAGCTTCAAAAAGGCTATATGTTAAAGGATCGCGTATTGCGCCCAACAATGGTATCTGTGAACGAATAGACTTAGTACTATTTAGTTAATTACATTAGTTAGAAACGCATTATTTGCGTTTAAATAATAGGAGGAAATATTTATGAGCAAAATTATCGGTATTGACTTAGGAACAACAAACTCTTGTGTCTCTGTACTTGAAGGTGGAGAACCAAAAGTAATTCCAAATCCAGAAGGAAACCGTACAACACCATCTGTTGTTGCGTTTAAAAATGGCGAACGTCAAGTTGGTGAAGTAGCAAAACGTCAATCAGTAACAAACCCTAACACAATTATTTCTATTAAATCTAAAATGGGTACATCTGAAAAAGTTAAAGTAGAAGATAAAGAATATACTCCACAAGAAGTTTCTGCAATGATTCTTCAATACTTAAAAGGTTATGCTGAAGACTACTTAGGTGAAAAAGTAACAAAAGCAGTTATTACTGTACCTGCTTACTTCAACGACGCTCAACGTCAAGCTACTAAAGATGCTGGTAAAATCGCAGGATTAGAAGTAGAGCGTATTATCAACGAACCAACAGCAGCTGCACTTGCTTATGGTTTAGATAAACAAGATACAGATCAAAAAGTATTAGTATTTGACCTTGGTGGCGGTACATTTGACGTATCAATTCTTGAATTAGGTGACGGTGTATTTGAAGTATTAGCAACAGCTGGTGATAACAAACTAGGTGGGGACGATTTCGATGACGCTATCATCGAGTACCTTGTAGCAGAATTCAAAAAAGAAAACGGCATTGACCTTTCTAAAGACAAAATGGCTATGCAACGTCTAAAAGATGCAGCTGAAAAAGCGAAAAAAGACTTATCAGGTGTAACATCTACTCAAATTTCTTTACCATTCATCACTGCTGGTGAAGCGGGTCCATTACACTTAGAAATTTCTTTAACTCGTGCAAAATTTGACGAAATTACATTACCATTAGTAAATCGTACAGTAGGTCCAGTACGTCAAGCATTATCTGATGCAGGTCTTTCAACTTCTGAAATTGACCAAGTAATCTTAGTTGGTGGTTCTACTCGAATTCCAGCTGTACAAGAAGCTGTACGTAAAGAAACTAATAAAGAGCCACACCGCGGTGTAAACCCTGACGAAGTTGTAGCGATGGGTGCTGCTGTTCAAGGTGGCGTATTAACTGGTGATGTAAAAGACGTAGTTTTACTTGACGTAACTCCACTTTCTTTAGGTATCGAAACTATGGGTGGCGTATTCACAAAATTAATTGACCGTAACACTACGATCCCAACATCTAAATCACAAGTGTTCTCAACTGCAGCTGACAACCAACCAGCAGTAGATATTCACGTACTACAAGGTGAACGTTCAATGGCAGCAGACAACAAAACATTAGGCCGCTTCCAATTATCGGATATCCCACCAGCACCACGTGGTGTACCACAAATCGAAGTAACATTCGATATTGATAAAAATGGTATCGTATCTGTTAAAGCAAAAGACCTTGGTACAAACAAAGAACAAACAATTGTTATCCAATCTGATTCAGGTTTATCTGAGGAAGAAATTGAACGTATGGTAAAAGATGCTGAGGCAAATGCTGAGGCTGATACTAAACGTAAAGAGGAAGCAGATCTTCGCAACGAAGCTGACCAATTAGTGTTCCAAGTTGATAAAACAATTGCTGACTTAGGCGAACAAATTACAGAAGACGAGAAAAAATCTGTAGAAGATGCTCGTGATGAACTGAAAAAAGCTCTTGAAGCTGGCGAATTAGAAGGCATTAAATCTGCTAAAGAAAAACTAGAAGGCGTATTACAGCCATTAGTTATGAAAGTATATGAACAAGCTGCAGCAGCTGCTCAAGCAGCTCAAGGTGGCGATGCAGGTGCAGATGCTGGCGCTGGTAAAAAAGACGATATCGTTGACGCTGACTTTGAAGAAGTAAAAGACGATAAATAATAGTAAGTAACACAGTTAAGTGAAGAAGCCAAAGACCGCTTGCGGCTTTGGCTTTTCTCTGTATTATTAGGTATAACCAACACAAATTTAATCGTTTAGTTGCATAGGTTAACTGCGTGAAAAGTGAAAAAACATATATGCAACATTTTTAATGAATATTTAATATTAAAATAGAGGCAGTTTTTTTAACTGCGTGATACAATAGATTTTATGCAAAAAGAGCGGAGTGTGAATCATGGATAAACGCGATTACTACGAGGTGCTTGGTTTAACAAAATCGGCTTCTAAAGATGAAATTAAAAAAGCATACCGTAAATTATCAAAGCAATACCATCCTGACCTTAATAAAGAGCCGGGTGCAGATGAAAAATTCAAAGAAATCGCTGAAGCTTATGAAGTATTAAGTGATGATCAGAAAAAAGCACGCTATGATCAATTTGGCCATGAGGATCCAAATGCAGGCTTTGGTGGTGGCTTCGGAGGCGGCGGCTTTGGCGGCTTCGAGGATATTTTCAGCTCATTCTTTGGTGGTGGCGGTCGCCGTCAGGACCCGAATGCACCGCGTAAAGGTGATGACCTTCAATATCGTATGAATATTACATTTGAGGAAGCGATCTTCGGGAAAGAAACAGAAATCGAAATTCCTAAAGATGAATTATGCGATACTTGTCACGGTTCAGGTGCAAAACCAGGTACTAATCCTGAAACATGTTCAACATGTCAAGGTGCAGGTCAAGTAAATCAAGCTGTAGATACACCTTTCGGCCGTATGATGAATCGTCGTACTTGTTCTACATGTCATGGTACAGGTAAAATCATTAAAGAAAAATGTTCAACTTGTCGTGGCGAAGGAAACGTTCAAAAACGTAAGAAGATCAAAGTTAACATTCCAGCAGGCGTAGATGATGGTCAGCAAATTCGTGTGTCTGGTCAAGGTGAGCCAGGTATAAATGGAGGACCAGCGGGGGATTTATATATTATGTTCCGCGTTCAAGGACACAAAGAGTTTGAACGTGATGGCGACGATATTTATTTCGAACTTAAATTGACATTCCCTCAAGCAGCTCTTGGTGATGAAATCGAAGTACCGACTGTTCATGGGAAAGTAAAACTACGTATACCAGCGGGAACACAGTCAGGTGCGCAATTCCGTCTAAAAGACAAAGGTGTCAAAAATGTACATGGCTATGGCACAGGGAATCAATATGTAACAGTAAAAGTTGTAACGCCAGAAAAATTAACAGAAAAACAAAAACAATTACTACGTGAATTTGCAGAAATCAGTGGTGATATTCCTGAAGAGCAAGGAAGCTCACTATTCGATAAAATTAAGAAAAAATTCCAAGGTGAATAATTAGAGGAGCTGAAGAGCTACGTGAAGTGGTCAGAATTATCCATTCATACAAAAAATGAAGCGGTAGAAGCAATTTCGAATATTTTGCATGAAGCAGGGGCAAGTGGTGTGGTTATTGAGGATTCTGCAGAATTTGCTAAGCCACGAGAAGATCAGTATGGTGAAATTTATGCGTTAAATGAAGCGGATTTTCCGAAAGATGGTGTTATTGTTAAGGCTTACTTATCGGAGTCTAGTTTTTTAAATGAAACAGTCGAAGAAATTAAGGCGGCTATAACAAATCTAACGACTTTCAACATCGATATTGGTGAGAATGTTGTATCGATTGTGGAAGTTAACGAGGAAGATTGGGCGACAGCATGGAAGCAATACTATCATCCTGTAAAAATTTCTGAACGCTTTACAATTGTACCAACATGGGAAGAATATGTACCAGTATCAACAGATGAATTAATTATTGAATTAGATCCTGGTATGGCTTTCGGTACAGGAACGCACCCTACAACTGTTATGTGCTTACAAGGGCTTGAGAAGGTTGTAAAAGAGGGCGATACGGTTATCGATATTGGAACGGGTTCAGGCGTTCTTTCAATTGGTGCAGCCTTACTAGGGGCTAAGAGCGTACATGCGCTTGATTTAGACGAAGTAGCTGTACGTTCAGCACAAGAAAATATTGCTCTAAACAAAGTAGATGATAAAGTATCAGTATTCCATGGAAATCTATTGGATACAGTTAAGGAACCAGCTGATGTTGTTGTGGCTAATATTTTAGCAGAAATTATTATGTCCTTTACTGACGATGCATTTTCAGTTGTTAAACCGGGTGGATTATATGTCACTTCAGGCATCATTGGCGCGAAACGTGATGATGTAAAAGCAGCACTAGAAGCTTCAGGGTTTGTAATCGAAGAAGTATTACTAATGGAAGATTGGGTTGCTATTATTGCCCGTCGACCACAATAAATTGATTGAGAAAGCGCCAAATCGTGAGCCGAGTGCTGGCGATTTGGCGTTTTTCTCTTCTTGTTATAAAGGAGTATGGTAACATGCAACGTTATTTTATTGAGACGACCATTGAGGAAGCACGTATTAGCGGAGAGGATGCACGACATATTGAACGAGTAATGCGTATGAAAGAGGGCGACAAAATCGTTGTAGTTGCACAAAATACAGCCCATATTTGTGAAATTGTAGCCTTTGAAGCAGATGAGGTACACATTCAAACTACAGGTGAAATTATTCCTTCTCCAGAGTTACCTGTTCATGTAACAGTGGCATGTGGTTTGCCGAAGGGCGATAAACTAGAACTTATTACACAAAAAGCAACAGAGCTTGGAATGTTTGCTTTATTGCCTTTTGAAGCAGAGCGTTCCATCGTTAAATGGGATAAAAAGAAAGGTGCTAAAAAGCAAGAGCGTCTACAAAAAATTGCAAAAGAAGCAGCTGAGCAATCCCATCGTACACATATCCCTGAAATCTATGAACCAATCTCTTTTAAACAGCTACTAGAACAAGTTGGCAATTTTGATGCCGTTTTTATAGCAGATGAAGAGGATGCAAAAGCAGATAAACGCACAAGATTTGCAGAGAAGCTAAAAAACTTAAATGACAAGAAGTCGAAATCAATTCTTATTATCTTTGGTCCAGAAGGTGGTATTGCTAGAAAAGAAGCAGATGCTCTGCTACAAGCCGGTGCCCAAACGATGTCTTTAGGACCCCGAATTTTACGAGCAGAAACAGCGCCTCTCTATGCACTGTCTGCAATATCTTATGAATTTGAATGAAATAGACGTTCAGCCTAGTTAAAAAAAGTTTTTCATCACCTTGCTGTGCATGAGTAAATTGCATTTTGATTGAGTATAAGTGCAGTCGTGACAAGGTTTAAAGAGATAGAGACACACCTTAATGACTGCTTATATTAATAATCCTAACAATAAGAGCCGATTCAAAAAACTTTGAATCGGCTCTATTATATTTCAAAATAGCGTCCGTGTAGTATCAACATAACTAAATAACTTATGATGAATTTCCATTCTAAATGACAGCAAAAATATGTTGTTATATACCATGTTTTACATAGTGACCTCTTTTTATAGGGGATCTCAACTTCGGAGGGGGATAAGCAAGTGAATAAATTAATTATCTCATTAACTTTTTTGTAATAGCTGCTATGATCTATTCTACTACTTTAATTGTTACAGGTTTATATACCATCTCATTTCCTGAATTATTTAACTTCTTTCAGCAATTATTTATATGTAGCGAAAGCAAAGCGTCAGCAACAACACACGTCTGAGTGAACAACATCGTGCTGTTGCCGCTGCCGCTACGCTTTCGCGCAAAAAACATCTGTACCTGTCGCTACGCTTTCGGTACAAAAAACATCTGTTGGCCTAAAGCCTCCGAGCGCATTTATGCCGAGGCATAATTGATTATTCGTATACTAGAAATAGGTAAAACACCAATTACAATTGCAATATTAGCTTTATGTATTGAGTTTGGATTCGGTATTTTACAGTTTTTTTGTTCATTCTTCAGCTCGTAAATTTCATTTTTAAAATAAGTAAAAAACTAGTATACACGTCTATTCATAGATTTAATTGCTACATATTCTGATATGGAGAGCTCTCAAATAATACAAAATGAAATGAGGAGATTTTTTTTGAGTAATCAATCAAATAATGAAAACATACCTTGTCCAGTAACATCAACTGAACAAATACCATTTACTAGTGAAGCTACTCCACTAGTAACTACACCAGTTACGGCTCCAACTATTAAAGTTCCAGTTGTAGTTGCAGAACCAACACTTCAAATAGTTGTGGAGTCAGATATTACACTTGCTCCTGCAGCAACTGAAATCAAAAGAGTGAAGAAAAATGTATTCCTAAATCAAGTTAAACTAGTACCGGTTAGCTTTGCACGTATTGCCAACACTGACTTTTTTAGGGTAACAAGGGCAAAATTATTTGTAGCAGGACATATTCGTAAAAATATCGAATATGCTTCAGCAGCATGTAATGCGGCACTTCAAGATAGAATTGCTGATATTCCGTTTTCAGGTTTTACAGATTTAACTTTCCCACAAACACCAGGAGGCCCTACTCCAATCTTAGGAATTTCCGAGTTTGCCGAAGCGAACTTCCTTAATGAAAAAACGCAAACGGATGCTCGATTGGATAAGGCATTCTTCCAAAATCTCGTTAAATACAATGAGCAACCATTTGGCGAGTTAGTGGCAGCCAACTTCTTTGAACTTGATTTTTCACCAATGATGGTAGCACCAGAAGCTGCTTTCAGAACATTGCGTGAAAAAATTGTACTGGAACTTACTGTGAAAGTAGTTCAAGTTCAACAAGTCCGCCTTGGAACTGGTACTACTGTAGTAACTCCAGTTCTTTCAGGATTGACTCCACCAGTTAGTATAGAACCTCCTTCTACTAATTCTTCTGAATGTTAATCTCTAATTTTGATGTAAAAGGATATTAGAGGGTACTGAAAAAAATCCAATATTTGAGTTGGTAGTTGAAAATTCGATTAAATTGATTTTTCAACTGCCTTCTTGTTATAAAATATCGATCGTTGAATGCAATAATAGGTGCTATCAAAATATTCGAGTTGAAAAAATAATGTAAAGAAAAACTTTAGATTTTACTACTAAACAATCGTCTCTCAAACACAATAGTTCTCAATTGCTACTGAGATTTTTGAAAGTACTCGGTGACAAAAGTAAAAGTCAAGCATAAAATGGATTGTAATTATAATTGTAAGTGCAACACTTAGGTCAATATAACTGTAGCTCGTAATGATGTCGTTTAACTTCTTTCAGCAATTATTTTCTGTAGCGAAAGCGAAGCTTCAGCTACAAATGTTTTTTGTCCGAAAGCGTAGCGACAGGTACAGGTATCTAAACACCTGCTGCAAATAGAGGAACTCTGTCTAAGAACACCGCGTCTTGTGGCAACGACTGAGTGACCCGCATCGTGTCGCTGACGCTACGTTAGCACTACGCTTTCGCGCAAAAAACATTTGTTGACCTAAAGCCTCTGGCAGACATCACGGAATCGGAAAGGAGTTAACAAAGAATGTTAGCCTAAAATCATCTCATCCATACGATAAAGGCTAACTGATCTTCATCATATTGTTTCCACTGACGCTACGCTTTCGCGTGGATAAAACCTTTTTGCCGACGCTTCGCTTTCGCACAGAAAAAAACATGTTGTTGCCCCTACGTTAGCACTGCGCTTTCGCATAATAAACATCTGTCGCTGTCGCTAAGCTTTCGCGCAATAAACATCTGCAGGCCTAAGCACAAAGCCTATTCCGGAAGCAATTATGCCGAGGCATAATTGATATTGTATTTAACACATTGGAAAAAGGAAATTCATTATAAGTTATATATCTATCATTTCTTTGAGAAAAAATAAAAGAAAAAGATTTTAGCTGTTATCAGATATTAGAAAATGAAAATCGTTGTTTTTTTAATCAATCTATTCTTCAAAATATGTGGAAGTAATATAAATGAAAAATGGGTTACTTCATGAGCTTTTCCTGAAGAAAACAGATTTTGAATATTAATAAATCGACCAAAATGACGTTTTGGGTGGAAAAATGCGTAGAAGTTTTGCGGATTAACTGTTGCACTTTATTTGTTAAAACATTATTTGGGGGGTGAACTAATGAAAACTCCATGGATTAACTATAGTGAAATGAAGGAAATAAGTGCCAAGCAAAAAGTTTTCATCAATTTTAATTATCTAACTAAACCGAGAAAAAAAATAGATCATGAATCTCAAAAAAATTCTACATTTGAAATTTTAAATTCTCCATATTCTGATTTGGGAAATCATCCCCTAGATATAGAAAAAGAGGATGAAAAAAACAGCCTTGAAGAGGAACATGAACTTGCAACACATTTAGATTCTAATCACGAGTTACTCATTCCTTCTGAAATTGTAGTTGAGGATGAAATGAATGATGTCCTAGATATAGAAGATGCGGATAAAACCAATCCTATAGAGGAACATGAACTTGCAACAAATCTAGATTCTAATCATGAGTTACTCATTCCCCTTGATATCGATGTAGAGGAAGAAATGAATGATGTCCTAGATATAGAAGCGGCGGATAAAATCAAACCTATAGAAGAACAGGAACTTGAAGAGCATTTAGATTCCGATCTTGAGTTATTCACCCCTCCTGAAATTGATGTTGAGGAAGAACTGAATGATGTCCTAGATATAGAAGCGGCGGATAAAATCAAACCTATAGAAGAACAGGAACTTGAAGAGCATTTAGATTCCGATCTTGAGTTATTCATCCCTCATGAAATTGATGTTGAGGAAGAAATGAATGATGTCCTAGATATAGAAGCGGCGGATAAAATCAAACCTATAGAAGAACAGGAACTTGAAGAGCATTTAGTTTCCGACCTTGAGTTACTCACCCCTTCTGAAATTAATGTTGAGGATGAAATAAATGATCTTCTAGATATAGAAGAGGCGGATAAAATCAAACCTATAGAGGAACAGGAACTTGAAGAGCATTTAGATTCCGACTATGAGTTACTCATTCCTCCAGAAATTGATGTTGAGGATGAAATAAATGATCTTCTAGATATAGAAGAGGCAGATAAAATCAAACCTGAAGAGGAGCAGGAACTTGAAGAGCATTTAGATTCCGACCATGAGTTACTCATTCCTCCAGAAATTGATGTTGAGGATGAAATAAATGATCTCTTAGATATAGAAGAGTCGGATAAAATCAAACCTATAGAGGAACAGGAACTTGCAGCGCACCTAGATTCCAATCGTGAATTACTTACTCCTTCTGAAATTGATGATAAGGATGAAATGAATGATCCGCTTGATATAGAAGAGGCAGACAAAACCAATCATGGGGAAGAACAAGTTTTTGCATCTCAACTAGACTCTAATCGTGACTTTTTAAGTCCTTTTGAATCCGACAAGGAAGTTAAAATTAGGAGTACTATTGATACAGAAGAGATGGAGAAAAACACTCCTGCAGGTCATGATAGTGCATCTACTGAATCAGTTCAAGGAGAAATATATTTCAGAACCCAAGAAACCCCAATTTCTACTTACGTGGAAATTGATGATTTTCTTCATGCTCCTATCTGTGGTGATATTGTTAAAAATACATTTGATTTTCTCGATTTAAACAATCATCTAACTCCTCAATTTGAAACCAAACTATTTAATATTACAACTGATTATCCTGAACTGCCTGATTGTCGTTTGGTTAACTCAAAAATGAATGAAATTATATTTTTTATGAGAAATGATACTTATGATAAAAATAATCAGAAGAGGAATCCGTCTAAATCAGTTGTAGTTCCTTTACATAACACACAATTAATTAAAAAAGGAGAAACAAATAATCACTCTTACAGTTCCGATGATTTTATGAATATTAGAGTTCCAGTTGTATTAGGGGAATATAAAATAGAAACATGCCTTGAAGAAAATATCGTATTTGAAAAAGGAATTGTGGGAGTTAAAGATATCTCGAGTGAAGTAGTATTAACGAATTGTAGATTCGTACCAAATCAGTTTTCTCAATCATTAGGTAATGGGACATGTTCAGCTTTGAAGGGGAATTTATTTATTGAAGGTTATATTTATCAGAATATTGAATATATTACGCATTGCACTAAGAATGCAGTACCTACACAAAAGGAGTCATTAATTCATTCAAATCAAATGTGTCTAAACATAGTATTAGAATTAATCATTCATATGCTACAAGTACAGAAAATTCGAGTGCCAAGAATCTAGAGGATAATTGAAACATATCTAATCTGCTCAAAAACTCTTTTTATAAAAAACTGGTGTATCGTCCATATATGGATTAAATCCCAACATATTCTAGCGATATGAGAGCTTTCTCACAAAAAAATGAAAAGAGGGAAATACTTTGAGTGATCAATTAGATAATCAATTAGATAGCCAAGTTCGTCCATCTGAACCTTGTCCAGTAGCATCAACTGAACAAATGCCATTAACTAATGAAATTACTCCATTAGTAGCTACGCCGGTTTCGGCTCCAACTATTAAAGTTCCAGTTGTACTTGCAGAACCAACACTTCAAATCGTTGTGGAGTCGGATATTACGCTCACTCCTGCAGCAACTGAAATCAAAAGAGTGAAAAAAAATGTATTCTTAAATCAAGTTAAATTAGTACCGGTTAGCTTTGCTCGTATTGACAACACTGACTTTTTTAGAGTAACAAGAGCTAAATTATTTATTGCAGGTCATATTCGTAAAAATATAGAATATGCTTCATCAGCTTGTAATGGGGCACTTCGTGATAGAATTGCCGATGTTCAGTTTTCAGGTTTTACAGACCTTATTTTCCCACAAATGGCTGGAGGTACTACTCCGATTTTAGGAATTTCCGAGTTTGCCGAAGCGAACTTCCTTAATGAAAAAACGCAAATGGATGCTCGTTTGGATAAGGCTTTCTTCCAAAATCTCGTTAAGTACAATGAACAACCATTTGGAGAGTTAGTAGCTGCAAACTTCTTTGAACTTGATTTCTCACCAATTATGGCAGCACCAGAAGCTACTTTCAGCACATTACGTGAAAAAATTGTGCTGGAGCTTACTGTAAAAGTACTGCAAGTTCAACAAGTACGCCTTGGAGCTGGCACTAGTGTAATAACTCCTAATCTTTTAGGACTTACTCCTCCTGTGAGTCCTTAAAAAACTCCAGTTTTTAGAGAAGTAAAAAAGGCAGTTTACTGAAAAAAATGAAATTGAAAAAATGTAATATTTAATGTCTAATGGTCACTGGAAAAAATCCAATCTAAGTAGGTAGTTGAAAGTTAGCTTGAATCTAATTTTTAACTGCCTTTTTGCTATTACCAAATTAAAAACTTATTCTCAATATTTTATTATTTACCCATAGGTTTTAAATTTCTAAATAAAAGAACTCAATCTAAGAACGCCACGTCCTGTGCTTTATCTGTGCGAAAGCGAAGCGACAGCAACAACAACAGCAACAACAAACAACTCACGACTGAATGACCAACATCCTGCTGCAGTCGCTACGCTTTCGCGCAAGAAACATTTGTTGCCCTAAAGCCTCTACCGATTCCGGACGTAATTTTACCGAGGCATAATTGAGAGTGATTTAGGGTATTAAAAAGGAAATATCAGGTGTCTCATTTTGAACAATAATGAAAAAATGGGTTTTTGGTTCGAACACCCGACTGTAAAGCAGGTACCCAATTATGGTACCTGTATTTTTATACAAAAAAAATTAGCTTAGCCAAAAAGCTAGGCTCATTATATTTATTTGTGCTATTATAAGACACGTTAATAATTTTATTTATTGTAGTGCACTCTTGAAAGGATGATATATATTATGAGTAACGAGCGATCGAAAATCGTGAGTTTCCATACTCTAGGTTGTAAAGTAAATCATTATGAAACAGAAGCAATTTGGCAGCTATTTAAAGAAGATGGCTATGAACGTACGGAGTTTGATCGTCAAGCAGACGTTTATGTCATTAATACATGTACAGTAACAAATACAGGAGATAAAAAATCACGTCAAGTTATCCGTCGAGCTATTCGTCAAAACCCAGACGCTGTTATTTGTGTAACTGGATGTTACGCTCAAACATCTCCAGCTGAAATTATGGCGATTCCTGGAGTTGACATTGTTGTAGGAACACAGGATCGTACAAAATTACTTGGCTACATAGACCAATATCTTACTGAACGCCAACCAATTAATGCTGTACGCAACATTATGAAAAATCGTGTTTATGAGGAATTAGATGTGCCTGCATTTACAGACCGAACACGCGCATCGTTAAAAATACAAGAAGGCTGTAATAACTTCTGTACGTTTTGTATTATTCCATGGGCACGTGGGTTAATGCGTTCTCGAGATCCTCAAGAAGTATTGAACCAAGCCCAACAACTAGTGGATGCTGGGTATCTTGAAATTGTTTTAACTGGTATTCATACAGGTGGTTATGGACAAGACTTAAAAGATTACAATTTAGCTCAGCTACTACGTGATTTAGAGGCAAATGTGAAGGGCTTAAAACGTCTTCGTATTTCTTCGATTGAGGCAAGTCAATTAACAGATGAAGTGATTGAAGTTTTACGTGAATCAAAAATCGTTGTTAATCACTTACACATTCCAATCCAATCTGGCTCTGATACAGTTTTAAAACGTATGCGTCGTAAGTATACAATGGAGTTCTTTGGTGAACGCTTAACTAAACTACATGAAGCTTTACCAGACTTGGCTGTCACTTCTGACGTAATCGTAGGTTTCCCAGGAGAAACTGAGGAAGAGTTTATGGAAACATATAATTTTATTCGTGATCATAAGTTTTCTGAATTACACGTATTCCCGTTCTCTCCACGTACAGGTACTCCAGCTGCGCGTATGGAGGATCAAATTGACGAGGATATTAAAAACGAACGTGTTCACCGATTAATCGCTTTAAATGACCAATTAGCAAAGGAATATGCTTCTCGCTTTGAAGATCGAGTACTAGAAGTAATTCCTGAAGAATTCGTGCATGATGGAAGCGAAGAGGAAGGGCTTTTAACGGGTTATACAGATAACTACTTAAAAGTAGTCTTTGAAGGCCCTGAAAGCCTAATCGGTCAGCTTGTGAAGGTGAAAATTACTCAAGCTGGATATCCTCATTCTAAAGGACAATTTGTTCGTGTTTTAGAAACTGTAAAATAAAAATAGAGTAACTATGAAGCAAAACACCGTTCAAATTTTGGACGGTGTTTTGCTATATTTTTGTTTAAAGATATCACATATTTATCTTCTAAGTACTTTTATTGAATTCACCTAACTAGAAAGAAATTAGACGGCAACGTTAAAAAATGTTATGATTTCAAGAGGTACGTACAACTTGTTGATAGAGGAGAGTTTAATAAAAATGGAACAAAACTTCGCGCGTATGATTGATCACACGTTATTAAAGGCTGAAGCAACAAAAGAGCAAATCGAAAAACTGTGTGCAGAGGCAAAACAATTTAACTTTGCTTCTGTTTGTGTAAATCCAACTTGGGTAAAAAAAAGTAGCGAACTTTTACAAGGCTCAGATGTTTTGGTTTGTACTGTAATTGGCTTCCCTTTAGGTGCTAACACGCCAGCTGTTAAAGCATTCGAAGCGAAAGATGCGATTGCTAATGGTGCTCAAGAGGTAGACATGGTTATTAATATCGGTGCATTAAAAGATAAAAACTATGACCTTGTACAAGCAGATATTGCTGCAGTTGTTGAAGCGGCAAAAGGCAATGCACTTGTAAAAGTAATTATTGAATCTTGCCTTCTAACTGACGAAGAAAAAGTAAAAGCATGCGAGCTAGCTGTGGCAGCAGGTGCAGATTATGTGAAAACATCAACTGGTTTTTCTACTGGAGGCGCAACAGCAGAAGATATTGCCTTAATGCGTAAAACAGTAGGCCCAGATTTAGGTGTAAAAGCCTCTGGCGGTGTACGAAGCTTAGAGGATATGAAAAAGATGGTTGAGGCTGGAGCAACTCGTATTGGAGCAAGCTCGGGTGTTGCTATTATGAACGGATTAATTGCAGATTCTAATTATTAATAGTAATGAAAATCCTTATATAGTAAGTATTACGGGGCTGTTCTTTACGAACTAGCCCCACTTTTAGCCCCAATTTCATTTAAACTTTGACTAAATGCCGCTACGGATGCCTCTTCCATTTCTTTAAGAACATGACCATATATTTCATAAATCATTTTAGGAGTGTTTCCTAAACGTTCTGCAATGACCTTCACATTTAACCCACGATTCAATAAAATAGTACAATGCGTGTGTCGTAAACCATGCAAAGTTATTTTTGGTAGCTCGGTTCTTTGAATAATCTTGTACATGATTTTAGCTGTGTTGTTTGATGCGATAGGATCTCCTGATAAATGTGAGATAAAAATAAATGTATCATCATTCTCGTATTCATCTTCATCCTTCAGTTTTAGGCCATACGACAACAATTTTTGCTTACACCATTTTTTATAGGTTTCTAATTGCTTCATAACAGCTTCTTCCACTAGAATGGTTCTATAACTATTAAGTGTTTTAGGCGTATGGGTGCCGCCATAATCCCTGGAACGTTCAATTGTTATTGTATTCTCTTTAAAATTAATATTTTTCCACTGTAATCCACATGCTTCGCCGCAACGCATCCCTGTATATGCAATTACGAGTAAAAAAGTGTAATTTGTGATATTTTCATTTTTTTTAGCGTCATTCAAAAAAGTTACTAATTCAGTAGGAGTGAGATAATTTTCTTGTTTCTTACCGGTCTCATCCCTTTTAGTATTAGCAGGTAGTACAATGTCAACGAGAGGATTGTGGAGCAATATTCTTTCTTTAATAGCCGCATTAATAATCGTTTTAAAGACATTGTGAGCTTGATGCACTGTACTAGGCTTGTACTGTTTCGCTAACACGTCTATAAAGTATTCTTGATAGATAACATCATCAAGGCTTTGGAGCTTATAGCGTCCTAGCAGTGGCTTAAAATGAAGACGTATAGCTTTCTCACGAATCAGAACTGAATTAGCGCTCCATTTTTTCTTTTTACAGTTCTTCTCAAACCATAGATCTACATAATTATTAATAGTTAAATTTTCATTTTCAATATGTTTTGTTTCACCACGCAGCGTTGCAGCCTTCACTTCCAGAAGGGCTTTCAATGCTGCTTTTTCTGTTTTAAAGCCACTTTTCTTCTTCTCTCTCCGCTTCCCAGCAGCATCATAATACTTATGGCGAAACATCCATAATTTTTCTTTATTCGCATTGAAATAGTGATAAATTTCAGGTTCTTTTGCTGATTTATATAACTTCACCTTGTTCATTCCTTTCATGCTTGGCGGCGTGTGTACAGGAATAGGCGAGTAATGAGATGTTTAATTGATAATCTTAAAATGGTGCAAATACATCAGAAAGTATTTCTAGTCTAAAACTGTTTTTGATACTTTTTTCAAGTTCTTGTTTTTCGTTTATGCTGAATGCAGTATTTCCTATCTCTTGTAATATTCTTTCTTTTAATTCATTTACTAAAACATTCTTAAGGTTTTTATAAATATCTTGACGGAAAGAGTTATTTATTTTGTTATAAATTTCATTTATAAAAGTGTTTTTCTCTGTATAGTCTTCAAATTCAATGTTTACTTGAATCGGTGAATCGGGTTCATCTAGAGCCATTTTTTTAGATGTAAACAGTGAACATTTTAAGTCGAAACTTTGTTTTTGTGGCAATTTATCAACATCTAAAATTACTTCAATATCTATATTGTTTACATTGATATACGAATAGACAAAATCTCTATCTAAATAATAGTTAAAACTGTTTAGAAAAACAGAAAATTCGAAATCAATAGGTTCATATTCATAAAATTCACATGGTGTAACACCGAGGTATTTGCATAGGGTGTTAATAGTTTCCATACGCATCATTTCACTATCATTTTGAGAAATTGAAGTAATTGTATTCCTCGATATTCCTGTATCTTTTGCAACACGCGTTATTTTTAATCCTCTTTCTGCCATCAATGCAGCTAAACGATTTCTAATCATTTTTAAACCACCTTCCATATATGAAATATATCAGTATTAAAGCAAAATGACAAGTTAACTTAGCTATGCGACAATCAAACTTGTATATTTAAAATTTGTATGGTAGAATTCGTTAAAAGTTAAACGACAAGGAAAGTTAGCGTTTTGATAAATATATTTTATGAACTTTATTGAAATGTATAGTTTAGTTGTCATTCTGTAAAGAATAAAAGGAGGGGTATGGGTGAAAAATAACCTGCGTTTGTTAATGGCTCAGAAACACATAAATATTACACAACTCTCAGGGGCAACAGGAATATCACGAAATACAATTGCTAGCATTTATCATGAAAAAACTACTCGTATGGATATAAAGACAATTACTGTTATTTGTAATTATTTTGAATGTACTCCAAACGATTTAATCGTAATTCCGAAGGAGGTTGTTTAAATGTTACCGGCACAAATTGAAGTGAACATTGATAAAACAGCAGTGCGTCAGTACATCGAAAGGCGACTTGATGAGGAAATTAGAGAGACTTTGTGGCTGATAGATTTAGATAAAATGGCTGATCTAACTTGTATGTCGAAGCGGTGGTTAGAGGATGTAATTACTTGTGATATGCGTATGCGAGCTATTGAGATTAAAAAGAACCGAAAGCGCTGGTGGCCATATCGACAAGCCTTTGAAATTATAAGTGAAATTACAAATGAATGGTGAAGCTACACAGCTTGGCGGCGTGTGTATGGAATAGATGAAGGAGAATGGAGGCCAAAGAAATGTATGAAAATCTGACAAACGACGAATTACGTGTCTATCACATTTTAGAAGGGTTGAGAGAATCAGAGAGTTTAACAGGCTCACAAATTATGGAGCGATTAATGATTAAAGATCGACGTTACTTTCATCAGCTTATATTTGATTTGCGTTTGAAAGGTGTTCCAGTAGTAAGTATTAAGAGCGGAAATCATTCAGGCTACTGGTTAGCACGAAATAGAGATGAACTTGCATCTTACTTACATGATAAAGAGCTTTATATAGCCACACATAAGAAAATCATTGAAGCTATGAGGGGAGCTGCAGAAACGATTTTTTAATCTTAATAATAACAAAGGTAGGAGGTGTGTTTTATGACAGCTTCTAAGAATCGAGGTGAATAGTTTTGGAAATTGAAGAACGGCTAGTAGAAGGGGCATTTTTAGGTTTTTCACCTGTTTTAGCTAAAATAATCGGTTTAAATGAAGCCGTCTTTTTGAATCAACTTCACTATTGGAAGCAAAGGTCGAAGAATGAACGTGACGGTTTTGTGTGGGTATATAAGACGTATTTAGAGTGGCAACAAGAGTTGCCATTTTGGTCTAATGCTACTATTCGCAGAGTAATCAGTAGTTTGGAAAAACAAGATTTCTTAGTCAGTACGAGTGAATATAACAAAATGGGTATCGATAAAACAAAATGGTATCGGATTAATTACGAAAATCTAACAAATATCATGACTGCTCAAAATGAGCAATCGAGTTGCTCAAATTGCACAGACGATATGCTCGAAATGAGCAATCCATGTGTTCAAGATAAGCAAACCAGTTGTTCAGAACGAGCAGATGAGTTGCTGGTAATGAGCAATCAGAATGCTCAAAATGATCACACCAATAACCATAAATTACTACAAGATATTACTTCAGAAAATACAACAGATATTACTTCAAAAGATTTTAGAACAGAAAAGACAGACAGACAATCTTTTCCCGCCTCTAGTATATCTAATAGCGTAAATAGAGAAAAAAAAGCAAAGAAAAAAGAAAAAACAGTCGTCGGTCGGTCTCTTTCTCGAAATGAGCAAATTGTAAGTATTGAAAAAGCAATACAATTCACATTCGATAATGTTGACGAGCAAGTCTATAAAGAAATACCTGGGTGGCTTGTATATTCTGATTACGATTCAATCATGACGGTTTTGCAAGAGACAGCACAGCTTGAGGAAATTCCTAAGAAGCTAAGTAGTCATATATTGAACATGTTGAATGAGAGAAAAAAGCAAAGCTCTACAGCAATGAGTGGGTAAAGTAGGTTGAAAAGGTGTATAGCAAACTCTTAGAAGTGTTTTAGCATTAATTTTGATAAGTGATAAGGATGAAAGTGAAAACTACTTCTAGGGCTATTAAACCATACTAGAAAGGGTGATAGGGACATGGGAGACGTAATAAATTTTCCTGATTTAGAAAACGTATGTATTCAAATTGAACGTACAGAGGCTTTTATACAGACAGCGAACGAATTAAGTGCATTCTTAAAAGCTTTACCTTTGAGTCATGACGAGAACAATAAATTAGTTGAGCTAATGGTGAAACATGTGAAAGAAGCGGAAGCAGGAGCATTTATACAGGGCTTTAGCATGGGCTATGAATTTAACGAGTATCAAGGGAATGAAGGTGATCTATAGATGATTACTAAATTCAAATATACAGACACTGAACTAAAAAAGCTCCTCTCGTCAATGGTGATACTCATTGATACGAGGGAGCAAGTGAATCAGCATATTATAAACTTTTTCCAAGTCAATAATATCCCATATACAGCTATAAAGCTAGATACAGGGGATTATAGTGCTATGATTCCGCAAAATTTCGAGCTGGGTATATACCGAGACACCTACTTTCCATTCACTGTGGAACGTAAGAACAGCATCGACGAATTAGCCAGCAGCATCAAAGAGGAGAGGTTCGAACATGAATTGATCCAATCGCAGAAATCAAACTTTTCTCTATTGGTCGAAGGTAGTTACTCGGACTTGGTACACGGTAACTACAGAAGCCAATACAATGCCAAAGCATTACTTGCACGAATCAAAACGTTTGAGGCACGTTACTGTTTCCCTACAACCTTTATGAATGATAGGCAATTAAGTGGTAACTGGATATACAACCATCTTTATTATCATGTTCGAGCTGCGTTGAAAGGATAGAAAATTAAGTTCTGAACATGGGGTGTCAAATTTGGGCCTCACTAAAAAGTAGTAATTGGACAAATAAGACACCTTAAAAAGAAAAGCGACTATCTAAGAGCGTAGTTGTCGTTTCAACCAATTGCTTAGAAATTCTTCTGTTTCTTTAGGCGGCATAAGCCACTTAGTACCGACTTTATATTTAGGGAAATCTGGATGATAAAAGAACCGCTCGAGAATGAACGATCTGCTCATACATGTTCGACGGCATAGCTCCTTTAAGTCCCAGAAGATTAGATCTGCATTAATTTCTTGAATTTGTGCTTTGATTTCTTTCTGTACAAGACGTTCCATTTCAGCTTTATCGATAGAAACGGTGATTATTGAGTTCATAATTATATCTCTCCTTTGGTAGTAAATTCTCACAGTCGATAATTAGGCTGTGAAAAGGGAGTACTTTTAATGTAGTACTACATTAAAAGGTTGCCAAACATTGCAATCAGTACATTCTCAATGGGTACACATAAAGCCAGGAAAGTAATTTTATACGTTTTCAGTGAAGGAGTGTCTATTTTGAATCTTAAATTCGATTGGGATTGGATGAGGGAATATTACGCACGCTCCCAATTAAATAGCCATACATCGTTAAAGGACGTTTCCGAGCTCTTTGGCGTACCTTACCAAACTGTTAGAAGAGTAGCAGCGAAAGAAAACTGGATAGGCAACGTTGCTATATGTCGATGTGCTGAATTAATCGAGTACTTTCCGAGTGTTGCACATCAAGAACAATATTTGAAATTGGCTGTTTCACTAGCACATCGAGATTATGAGAAGTTGGAAGAAATGAAACGGTTCGATGAATGGTAACGTTACGAAACAAACAACTTACCTTATGAAAGGCTACAAAAGCTAAGATACATTACGCTTTCGATGCATGCACTGGACATGTTGAGAAATGTTAAGGTTGCAACTTTCCAAAACGGAACTCAATTCAATTTCCAAACGGAACAGGACAGTATGAAAACGTAAGGTATTTATGATGTTAAAGCCTTGCAAAACCCAACACTTTTACGGAGTACTCCATTGCAGTACTTCAATCAACTACGACAATTCTTCGTAGTACTACAGTGCTGCAGAACAGAAAGAGTATCCATCCAAAAGTGTGCATACCAAACTAAAAAGGATGCAACCTTTTCTTGCGACGGTTGCAATTTTTGAAAAATGAAAGGTGGAGTAATCTAGTGAAAATCAAAACAGAGAATTGGCTCGATTATGAAATTCGTTTCGTGGAAATTGAAGGTGAGTGGTGGGGTATTGCTAAAGATATTGCAGATGCTCTGGGTTATAGTCAAACGCAAGCTATGACAAAGCACTTGAAAAAGAAGTATCTTACATCATCCAGATTGGATGATATGAACCAAAAGGTGACATTGATCAGTGAACAAGGGATTTACAAAGCAGTAACTCGTTCACAAAGGCCTGAGGCAGAAGCATTTGAAGATTGGCTATTTGAAGTAGTTAAAACACTCCGTCAGTCTAGTGGATTAGAAGGTTTCAAAATCTTTAGGATGCTAGATAAAGAGCATCAAAAGGAAACAATGGATAAGTTACATCAATCATTGTTGAAACCAACAAAGGTAAACTTTATAAAAGCAAACACAATTGCTAACAAAGCAGTTTCTAGTCGTTATGGACACGTGAAATCTCTAAAGAAAAATCAGATGACACCTGAGATGTTAATTGAACGAGAGCCAATCTTAGCCGATACAGTTGATTTAATGATCGCAAAAGAGAAATTCCGACTTGACTTGTCAGTCAGTAAGAAAGTGTATGAAAAGTATGTGCATTAACAGGCAGTAAAGCTGATTAATATGTGATTAAAAACTAATACATGAATTCAAACATAAATAGTGTGCATCTAGAATGCAACTATGCTAACTTTTGCTAACATTTTTCGTATTTAGGATGCAAGAAATACTAAGATATGTTGCTTGTAGGAGGCTAATAACCGCTTCGAAGATGTTGGCTTTTGTCGGCAACCGGTTTTTTTAAATGTTTGCAAATATGAGTGCATTGCATATACGGGATGGTGAGAGACATTGACTTTAGATGAACTAAAACGCCTTTTTAGAAAGCAAATACCAGCTGCGTACGAATCATTAAAAGAAGCGGAGGCCATGCCAGAGGGTGAGGTAAAGCGTTATAAAATATCCAGCGCTATTGAGGTGATTGAAAGGGCACAAGATATTCTCGATAGTTGCGGTGACGATCTGAAATTTAAGGATGAGCTTATCCTAGCTCATAGGGCCGAGAATGTGCCAAGAGAACGTACAGCCGTAATTTTCTTTGATTATGTAAATATCGAACCCACAAGGGCTATAAAAAATTTAAAAGCATTAGAGAATTTAGCGTACAAAAGACTACTTAAGCTTTTAAATAATCAGGAAGTCCATATAGAGGATGTTTCAAACACTAGCCAACAAAGTATGGTTGACCGCTTAAAAGCAAGAGAACAACGAATGAAAGGGTGATAGCGTGATGACAGATAGCCAATTTTGGGCGTACTTACATGCACAGCGAGAAATAGAAGAAATCGAACGAATATATCAAGCGGAGCGACAAGAAGCTTATGAAGGTATTGCTCCTACGACAACTGGTTTCGATTATGGTAGTGGCCGTATCTACAAATTGGCTTGTCACGTTGAAGATTATGCTAGTTACCTGGTAGAGCTTTATGAAAAACGAATTCAGCGAATGGATAAAGTAAAAAAGCGTGTTGAAGTATTGGAAGAAGCAGTTTCCCTTCTCTATGATAACGAGCGAGCACAGTATGAGGCTTGGAAAGCAAATTCTGTTGATTTATACCCTGATGTATTAAAAACGCTGAAAGAGTGCTTGAATTACGTTTTAGAGCGTGAGCAAATTAAAGAAAGTGCTCGCGAAATGTCAGTGACTGAATGGGATGCACAGATAGAGGCGATGGATGATGAAGAACTGTTTTCAGATTACTGGGATAGGAATGGTTCATTCGATCAGGACATTATGAAAAGACGGGAAAAAGAAAAACAGTATGGCCGGGTTGAATTATCGGAAAGCGCGTTACAGAACTATGGGAATAGATTTACTGTTAAAGGCCGCTTCCAAAAGGCAGTAGCGTGTTATTAGTCGTGTAGGTACTTTATGTAATCGAAAAGTAACTACATGGAAAGGAGCAGAGTACATGTTTTGTGTCATTCAGAAAGTACAAAAGAAGAAGCCAGATCCGTATGGCACACATAAAGAAATCATTGTTACTGAGACAACATTTGGCTTTGTCGGTGAGGAACCTAAGAAGTCATACGGTTACACATACAGCGATGAACGATTTGAAAGGCCGATATTAGATGCTTATAAAATTAGTATACATCACAGCTACCGAGAGAATGGTAAAGTAAAAAAGAAACAATGGGTTATTTGCACAATGGGATACTATGATTTTATCGATTCCTGGTATGGTGATCGTTATGTTAGTCGTGTCTTAGAGGGGAAATTAAATGAAATGGGTATTGATGAAGATACCTTTCATGAAATGATTAATGCTAAATTGGGACCACTTGTCGAACAGATTGAATTGGAGTTTCAACAGACTGAAGAATATAAGGTAAAGAAGAAGCACGATGCAATATTAGAAACTCATAGAAAAGTACAAAAGGCTTTCGAGGATTTATATGGTGAAGACACATATAGACATTGCTATGACGTTTTTGGAGAGTTGAGGAATCCTGAATACTTAGAAAAAGTAATTGCTGACAAAAAAGCACGTGAAGAATATGCAAAGCGTAGTTACGAGGAAAGTTTCAAGCGTAACTACAACAATTATTCGGGTGAAAACGGTAGTAGTTACTTAAGTAATGAATCTAGTAACTACAATGATGATGAAAAGAAGATACTGCACGAACTTTACCGATTGGGTTCCAAGAAGTTTCATCCAGATGCTTGTGGGGATGATGGTAGTAAGATGAAGTTTTTAACGAAATTGAAAAAGCAATGGGGATTATAAACAAAATAGCAGTAAACAAGCATCTACGCTCAATGGCCGATAGGTGCTTTTGTTTTGCCCTTAAAAGTGAGTATCGAGCTAAGTTTCTTACACTTTGATCGGTTGTACTTGCTTTTGAGAGTTAAATAATTGTATCAAAATGTTATTACATAATTATCTAATATTAGGTTACGATTGGGCTGGAGGTGATAAGGATGGAAGACACTTTAAGTATGAAAGATAGATTAATGATTGCGAATCAATATGAAATTCTTTCGAGATTAACTAATGATGATTACGAAAAGAGACAATATGAAAATTTAAGAGATATTTTTGTTTCTGGATATTCTAAATACTATTCTTTAGCTACAGAATGGTTTTCTGAAGAGGTTAACCCAGTAGAATGTAAATTTGTGGTTGAAGTGTTGAATTTATATAGAGATTTGTATTTTTCATGGTCTCGTAATGAAGAAGCTCGAAAGATAATCGACGAAGATGAAGTGTTATTTAAAGGTTTTGATTTAAATGATGATGTTGAAGTGAAATATTTTAGCTTCTATAAATTCTTAGTCGAACAACTAGATCAATATAGTGAAATTAAAGAGTTCATGCAAGAAGGGAAAATTGAAGACTTTAATTCTCACGGTTTCGGGCCAAGTATGAACACTTTAAAGACAATGATACAGAAACACAATGAAATTAAAACTTCTAAAGGCTTTAGAAGTTCTGACGATTTAACATTTGAAGAAATTAAAGAAATATTAAATATATAATTTTCTAGCATCCATTCTTGGGTGCTTTTTTATTTTACAAAGCAATTAGCATAATGAGGCGATGCCATTGATTGAACAAAAGTTAACGGTGAAGCAACAAGCTTTTGCTGATTATTATATTGAACTGGGAAATGCCACAGAAGCTTATTTGAAGGCATATTCGAACGTGAAGAAGGAAAGTACGGCGAAGGCAGCTGCAAGCAGAATGTTAACTAATGTTAACCTGAAATCTTATATAGAAAATCGTATGGAAGAATTAATATATGAGAGAGTTGCTAAAACATAGAGTGGGTATTGGCCAATGTTTTACTGGAGTTAGTGCCTATTGTAAAATATTTGATAAATCAAATAATAGTGGAGGTATGGTTGTGGCTAAAAAAAACGAAATAAACCAGGTTAATATTGAGGTTAAAATAACTGAACTCGAACTAGAATTAGTTAAATTAAAAATTGAGCAAGTAGCGGAAGAGGCTTTTTTACAAGGAGTAGAGTATGGAAAACAACAGCATAAATGGCCACCTTTGTTAACCAATTCGGATTTAAAGGAAATATTTCAGTGTAGTGATACAGTAATACATCAATTGAAAAATATTTTCGGCTTTCCGAAATTCCCATATATGAAAGCGAGATATCCACGAGATGAGGTATTTGAATGGATAAAAAATAATTCAATAAATTTAAACTCTAGATAAATCGGAATTTTTGGATATAAAAAAATACCTTATTTAGAAAAGGGGTTTATAAATAAAAATGAAAAATATTGATGTTAAGATAACGCTGGATGACGAGGCTATGACTACCATTAAGCAAGAAGTTAAAAAACAGATTGATGAATATGTAAGACAAGATCTTATTCTTTGTGATATAGATGAGTTGGTTCGTTTAACTTGTATGAGTAAATCATACTTAGAGGATTTTTTTCTTCATGATCCAAGAGTGAGACAATATCAACGCCGCAGAGGACCTAAAGGAAAAAGATTCTGGATTTACAAGCCTACGGTGGAAACGATAGAATACATAGTAACCCATGAATGGGGAATATAAAATCACACGGGCAGGTGTGTTGAGGAGATAATGAAAAGTCGAGGAAACTCGGCTTTTTATATTTGTGTTTATTGCCCAGTAAAGGAATCATCAATGAAGGTGCAACGAATCGAAGAGAAGGCAACCACTACACGTGAGGTAAACTAACGCAATTGGAGAGGCTGCCTTATTTTATGGATGATTTACGATAAAAAAATATTTCAAATGTCAAAGGATTTCAGGACTTCCTATATAAATGAAGTTGAAATCAAGTAATAGATTTCAATTATTATTATTCAAAAGATTTCTTGCAATTGTAATGTTTTGTTCTATTTCGATAAGGATTTGTTCTAATTTTTCCATATTAGCAGTTTTTGTTGTAACTTTAGTTGAGGGGATAAGTTTCCTCTTTTTTATTGGATTACTAACAAACTTAGAATGCTCTAAAGCGAGAATTATTAAAGTCATCATACTCAAATACAAAGGTAAAGTGTATATATAGTTTATTGGTTGAGTGATTGTAACAAGGAATTCTGTAAACTCTTTAAATAAAATGAAATCAGATTTGTTTACTGTATTATCAGTTTCATTATTTGGAACATAAAACTTTACGACTGCATTAACAATAATAGTGAAGAATACACTTAATTGTGCAAGTGTGTCTTTAAAAGTAGAAAGGTATCTTTTATTTATGTATTTTTTTGAAAATGAATAAGCGAGGACAAGGTATGTACAAATAATTGTAGAAATCGCTGGAGCTAGAAAAACAAAAAAGGCTCCGTTTAAGTCATTAATATATTCACCAATAATTCTTTGGTGAATTCCTACGGCTACAGCAAATGAAATAACGAAAAAAATCAAACTGTAAATTAGTAAACTAAAAAAGAAATTACTTTTACTTTGTTTTTGTTTCTTAATTTTAATATACATTTTAATAACCTACCTTTAAGTAATAATAAGGTTATTATAGATTATTTATACTATTTTTTTAAGAGATTGGTGGGGTGTTCATAAGCTATTGCTAGAGCAAGAAATCCAAAAGATGTCTTCCAAGTCATTTAGTGGAACACTGACTGATATAAAAAGATAGGATAAAGTAAAGTTGGGCCAGTCTGATCGAAATTGGTGAGTCCACTTTTGAGGGATGATTAGTTTGTCTAATTTTGGTCTTGTGTTAAAGAAGGTAGTAAACAATGTTTACATACTGAGAAAAGGTGACCACAAAAGTGTGGGTAACTATAGAAACCTTTGTTTCTGCTGATTTCTTTTTCTTGTAAGTAGAAAAATAGGACCTTCCAAAATTGTGAAGTGAGATAATCCAGTAAACTTATTTTTGCTTAGAGCAAAGTTGTTACTAACCTTGAAATTGTTAATGGAGTAATAGAGCATTACAGCATATTTTTCGCCACGAGTGGCGAAAATAATATTAGAGACCAGAAATTGAGCATCAGCTTATCAAAAAAAGAACATACCAGCTGCCCATCAAATATGGCGATCAGACTTTAAAATATTGAGGAGTGATGGATATTGTATTTTACTTTGAGTAATTCAGATGATGTTTATTTTATTCAATCGGCGAATGATGGACCAATAAAAATGGGTTCTGGAACAAGTGTACAAAGAAGATTAAAAGAACTCCAAACTGCCAATCCAGAAGAATTAACTTTACTTCACTGTACTACTGGTGGCAAAAGATTCGAATTTTATCTTCATGAAAAGTTTAGAAAATATAATAAAAGGGATGAATGGTTTTTCCCTAACATAAAAATAATAAAATACATTGAGAAACTTAAAATCCAAGATAAGCAGTACGGTAAAATCAAATCCATGCGAAATTTTCTTAAAAGTGAAAATTATAATCTTGATAAAGAAGAAATAATTGTTTTAGAAAAATTAATTAATCTCGCTGTGTTAGAAATGCAATCTACTTCTATGGAAATGAAGGAGAGGTTTTGGAGAATAATAGATGACTACTTAGAGTACCTAAAAAAGTTTCCGGCTAATTTAATTCATGAACGACAAATGGCATGTTTTATCAGTGAGGGAAAACAATATGCTGACAAATTATATAGGAGAGAGCATGGAATCATTTTAAATAACTTTTAAGTCATGTCACATCCAACAAGGTGTGGCTTTTTATTATGTATTGAAGAGACAAGCTGCACATACAAAAAGCATCCGCTCCAGTAGAGTAGATGCTTTTTGCTGCTATTCATCATTTTCTACTAAAGTGAGTATGTCGGAAATTTCGACATCCAAAGCTTTACATAACGCCCCTAAAGTATCTCGTTGGTATTGCATAGTAGTGTCATTATACAGACGACGAACAGTTTCTTTTTTTAACCCTGCCATTTCAGCACACTTACTAATCGAAAGGCCTCTTTCATCAAGAACATTCTTTAAAGTGGACTTTGCACGCATTTTTTTCACCTCGTCCCAAAATTAATAATATCAAATTATAAAGTGTTTGACAACGGAACGTAGTTGACAACGTTTTGTAGTTGTTGTAATATGAATTTACGACAACGGAACGTAGTTATGCAAGCTGTCAACATTCAGTCGGTGAATGGACTAGAAATAACCGACATACTAAAAGAGGTAGGTGAATATATGAATCGACTATCAGAGTTAGAAAGCCAGCGAATAGTTCGTGCTTTGATTAAAAGCTATATGAAGTTGCTCACACAACAGATCAATAATTAATTTGTGGGGGACGAAGTTTTTTCTATTTAAAAAGGGGGGGGCATCCAAATGAAAGTAACAGTTAAAGAGTGGTGTGCCATGTCAGACCGCAACAAGCAATTACTTTTGAATGCAGTAGCAACAAATCGCTAAGGTATCGGATCATTTAATTAAATCACACTATAAAACATAGCAGATAGGAGCTAAAAAACATGGAAAAAACAACAGTAACATTTAGCTTAGTAAATACAGTAGATGCACTAGCGGATATTCTAGAGATTTTAGAAAATGCGCATTATGTTCAACAGCTAGTTGAAGAAAAATTTTTCGGTCGTTGTAATGTCGATGAGCGCGATGTGCAGATTGGCATTGTTCATGATTACCATCGTTATGGAGTTTTCAACAGAATAGTAAGCGACAACGTTTATCATGCTGAAGCACTGCTAAGAGACCTATTTAGTACAGTCAAAATAGCTTTACAAGATAACTAAGGGAGGTTTTCAAAATGGAATCAGAATTTAAATTAGAAGTAATGAATGATTGTATTGGATTAGGGCTTTTAGAAGGCGATGAGGTGCTAGTTTCAACAGAACAGCCTCGAAGCAACGGAAAGGATTTAGCGGTATTTGAAGCGGCCGGAGAACGTTTTATTAGTCCCTTCACTCGCTTCGGTAATCAAATCTTATTGTTAGGTGAAAGTATACAAGTAGTACGAGAACATCAGGTGAAGGTTATTGGCAAGGTGATTGGTGGAACATTAGGAAATGAAAAAGCCGTCGCGGCAACGACAGCTTCAAAAATCCAGTTGGTAAACTGAAATAAATCATAAATATAATAACATATATGAAGCGGCTTGGATTAACAATTTAACCGCTTCTTTTTCTTTTCTTCAAGATTGGACATTATAGAGTTAATGGTATTGATGAAAATATATTTTAACTAAAGGAGCCAATATTATGAAAGTGCAAAAGGAAATGGAACATAGTATTAATTTAGAAATAAAAATAAATGAACTTGAGTTAGAGTTAATCAGGGCGAAAGTAGAAAAAGTAGTTATAGAGGCCTATAAAAAGGGGATGGAAGATTGTAGAGAAAATATGAAATTCGAATTAACTCTCCCTTCAAATCTGAAAAAAGAACATGTAGCTCAAATATTCCAATGTGAATTATCAACTGTCGAAAAGATAATTCGCATGGAAGGATTTCCTAAGTGTCATGCAATTTCAGCTCGTTATCCACGGGATAAAGTATTTGAATGGAAAAGCAAAAATACTCTTTATATGAATGAGCGTTTGGGTATATATGTTACTAATAGAGAAGCTTTGTAGCGTTCGTAGATCTACAGCCCATCGATTTATGACCTTTGAAGTGAGGGCGTAGTTTATCCTCAGCTGTATTATGCCAATTAGATGAGTCTTATAGCACGATGTAAGGCTTTTATTGTATCAAATTTATATTACATGATTTCCGTCCTCTAACGTATTATAGAGTTTGGAGGGGATAATATGAATAAGGATAAATTAAGATATGCGATTTTAAAAGAAATAGATTCAAATAATTTACCTTTAACGGAAAATGATTTTGGTGTATCAGAAGATGATTTTGATGCAGCTCTAGGTTTTTTGTCTAGAGAAAACTATCTATCCGGAGTTTTTTGGGCAGATGATAGAGCTCATTTACACAAAATAGGACCTTCTCTAACTGAAAAGGGAGAAACTTATCTACGTGAAAATAGTGTTCTAGCTAAAACTTACAAAGGCATTAAAGAAGTTAGAGAATGGTTTAAATTATAAACATCCCTCGGGGGGTGTTTTTATTTTGCTCTCAAAAGCGAGTGTCGAGCAGATTTCCCTTCCTTTGATAAATAGGTACTTGCTTTTGAGGTCAAAAAGTTATTGAAGTTTTGTATACGCCTTTATTCTATGATGGAAAGGGGGTGAAATAATGCAAAAACAATTACATGTCAGACTAAATAGTGACACTGTAGATTTTAGTAAAGTAAAAAAATATTATGAAGAACCTGTTCTAGGTGGCGACAGGATAGGTGGATTTTGGACTTCATCGTACATTAAAGGATATGGCAGCGAATGGTTACAAAAGAAGGTGCATAAACCATACGCACATGTTTATCAAGGTTATTTATATACAGTAAAAGAGGGTGTGAAGATATTTAGTATAAATGATTTTAGAGATGAGCAGCATTTTAAGTCTTTCTATAAATCTGATTATAATGAAGTAGCCAAAGATTTTCACTGTCTTCACTTAGATCAAGAATATTTGAATTTATGTGCTAAGGAATACAACTATAATACTAGACGATCTAATTTCTTTTTCTGGTTTGTTGAGTGTACTTGGTGGTTTGATACAGATTACTTAATACTAGAAAAAATTATTGACGGCCCAGAATTAAGTAAAATAGTGAATAATGAAATTAATTAGAATTCCTGAAAGGGGATTCTTTTTGTTATTTTTGAATTTGATTTACGTTCAATCATTAACATCCACCATTATGCTAGTTGATTTGCAAACACAGATTATTATTGTTTGAAAATGCTACTCAAGTAGCTATTAAGGCTGGATACAGTCAAAAGATGGCATATAGAATCGGCGATGAGAACCTGGGGAAACCTGAAATAAAATCCTATATTGAAAAACGGATGGAAGAATTAAAATCACAAAGAATAGCAAGGTGTGCTTAAAAATAGAAAATACCAAGAGGTGGTTACTAATATGTTATTTTTGAAAATAAGGTTATGAGATAAAATATAAATTAGCAAAAATATCTACTCTATAACAGAAAAACAGTCTTAAATATACAAAAAAGTAGTGAATGGAATTTGAACATTCTTAATATCAAATTTATCTTATATACTTTGTTCTACTCGAAAGAATAGAATTAAGAAGAATAGATAATGATTATAGGAGGTTTTGATGTGGAATTTAAAATTAGAGAAGATATTGTAGAATTAGTACATAGTGCGGTTGTAAGACAATTTGCTAAAGACAACGGTGTAGATAGTAAAGGTAACAAAGAAGTTATTTTCAAAAATATAGAAAATGCAGTTAATGCTGGGAGTCTGGAAGTAGATGTTGTCAGGGATTTTTTGCGTAACGAATTATGGTATGGGAAAAATAAGCATAATTTCTTTATAGAAATTGATCCAGAGACTTTTGAAGAATTTATATCCAAGGAAAAATTACTAGGGTATTTCGAGGATAGGGGTATACATCCCTTTAATAATATAGATAGGATTAACCAACCTGCATCACCGACTTTATCACGTTTTGAATATGAAACATCTGAAGAAGATGATGATATAGTAACAAAGGTATATTTAGGGTATATAGAAAAAAACTACTTAATGTTTTTTGAAGAAAAGCAGTCACTATTTGACCCTGTAAATACGTATATATGTATAGAAATGGATTTTATAAAAAATATCTTAACATTACGAACTAGATCTCAGGCCTCTATAAAAGAAGATGAAAATATGAAATCGCAAGTAATTTCTTCGAACTATTTAGCTAAAAAATACTTAGAGAGAATGAAGGACGAGTTTGAGTTAGAGTTTCTGGATGGTGCTACAGAAGAAATGAAAAGCGTAATGTATAGAATTGAGCAAGAATTAACTAACTTTGTTGAACTACTGTTTAAACCTGAAGTAGAAAACCATCTCGAATTAATAGAAGGATTTACTCAACAAATAGCCGGGAATTTAAAACTACCGAGTAATAATAACCCAATTAATTTAACAGATAGAATTGTTGGCTTATTAGAGCGTGCATTAATAATGAAAGATGAAGACATTATAAGTGTATATGTAGTAGGTAAAAAAGGTTATGTAAATATGTTTGATTTTAGGGATGATAGAGGAGGGAGAATCAACGCAAGAAGTGAAGAAAGAGGTACTCCTATACAAACATCTGATATCTTCTTTGATACAAGAGAAACCATTAGTGAAGTAAAATTACTTGATAATTTATGGGTAGTGTGGTTTAAAGAAGTATCAGCATCTACAGAAGCAGTTCAAAGTGAATTAGATTTTGATGATGAAGTAGATGGAGAAACTATGTTATCTGTTGAACCAAAGGAAGAAGATGAAAAAAAGGTTATAAGAATAAAAACTAAGCTAGGTACTTATACTGGCTTCTATAAAGTAGAATTCAATAGATATTTAATAAAGGAGGAGTATGAACATGTACTTTCCCTCATTGAATCATTTAAGTAGACATGGGGTTAATGCTACTCTTATAGATACTCTGGATACATGGTTAGGGAACTTAAGTGGTAGAAAAAAAAGACGAATTAGACCAGCTAGATTTGCAGTTGATACAGGCGTAGATTTTAATACATCTAATGAACTGTTTTCTTTAGTTATGCTTGAAACAGGTATATTAGAGATAAATTATGAAGTTTATTGTCCTGATGAAGAGACAGTGTTAGTTGGGATATTTGGAAATATAGACGATATTCCAGAATTAATAAAATGTGAAGATTGTGGGCAAGTATTTGACCCTTTTGAATACCAGGAATTCATAAAAATCTCTTTTGATTTAATTGTTTCTCCGGATCCAGATAGTCCAAAATATATTAAGTTAAAAATAACACCAAAAAGCTTTAACAAGCTTAAGCCTGTGGCTAGAAAATCTAAAAGTGTAAGCAATTATTCTTATAAAGATATGCAAGTAAATGCCCCTTTGTATAGAGAAGAGATTGACCGAGCTTTATTTAGACCCAACTGGAATGAATATGACAAACACTATCAAAGATTTCTTGATTCTACAGCAAAAGGAATTAGTACCGAAGAAAAGGGCAAAGCTTTGGAAGAACTAAGTTGTCTCTTATTATCGTTTATAACCTTCTTTAAAGTAGATTCCACTATAAGTACGGTTACTAATCAATTAGATGTAACTATTAGTATAAAACCTTATCTAAAAGATATTGAAATCCCGTTATTAAGGGTAATAAATAATAGACTTATTGGTGAATGTAAAAACGAAGATGGTAATATGCCCAGTAAATGGGTAGATAAATTAGCGGCAGTTATTGATAAAATGGATAATACAAAGTCAGGAATTCTTTTTTCTAATAAAAAGTTTTCAGGGGACGACTATAAATTTGCAAGAGCCAGTCAACTTGAGCATGCGCGTCTCAAAAAATATATTATTAATATTAATACTGACGATTTTAAATTTATTCACGAAAATAAAGTGAATTTATATTATTTTCTTAGTGAAAAATTTGAAGAACTAGAAATGCGTATTAGTCGAAAAGGTTCATAAAAAGAGCGGTAAAGCATTTTATGTTTTACCGCTCTTTTTATTTTTACTCTATCCAACGAGATTGAACAAATATATGAAGGTATTTAAATAAAACACAAATTGTGCAATATCCTGGGTTTTTAACAATCATTTGCAATGTTACTCCTGTTTCTTACTCGCACATTCCTATACACACGCCCGCCAATTTTTGATAGCCCCAATCTAGCCCCACTTAGCCCCAAAGCAATACAATTTTATGCTTTACTTTGCATTATTAAAAAATACATAAAGAAGGTATAAAGCTTTGAAATAAAGGGATTACAACCCATTATCTATTGAGTTTGCAATGAAGTAAAACTACAGATTCTAATTATTAATAGTAATGAAAAACCTTATATAGCAAATGTTACGGGGCTGTTCTTTATGAACTAGCCCCCCTTTCATTTAAACTTTGTCTAAATACCACTACAGATGCCTCTTCCGCTTCTTTAAGAACATGACCATATATTTCGTAAATCATTTTAGGAGTGTTTCCTAAACGTTCTGCTATGACCTTCACATTCAGACCACGATTCAATAAAATAGTGCAATGCGTGTGTCTTAAGCCATGTAAAGTTATTTGGGGAAGCCTGGTTCTTTGGATAATCTTATACATGATTTTAGCTGTGTTGTTCGGTGCTATAGGTTCCCATGACCAATGTATCATCATTCTCGTATTCATTTTCATATCAGTTTTAGTTCATACGACAACAATTTTTGCTTACACCATTTTTTATATGTTTCTAATTGCTTCATAACAGCTTCTTCCACTAGAATGGTTCTATAGCTGTTAAGTGTTTTAGGCTTATGGGTGCCACCATAATCCCTAGATCGTTCAATTGTTATTGTATTTTCTTTAAAATTAATATTTTTCCACTGTAATCCGCATGCTTCACCGCAGCGCATTCCTGTATATGCAATTGTAAGTAAAAAATTGTAATTTGTGATGTTTTCATTTTTTTTAGCATCATTCAAAAAAGTTACTAGTTCGACTGGAGTGAGGTAATTTTCGTGTTTCTTACCCGTCTCATCTCGCTTTGAATTAGTTGTTAGCACAATATCAACAAGTGGATTATGAAGCAATATTCTTTCTTTAATGGTCGCATTAATAATTGTTTTAAAGACATTATGAGCTTGATGTACTGTACTAGGCTTGTACTGCTGCGCTAACACGTCTATAAAGTTTTCTTGATAGATAACATTATCAAGGTTTTAGAGCTTATAGCGTCCTAGCGGTGGCTTAAAATGAAGACGTATAGCTTTCTCACGAATCAGAACTGAATTAGCGCTCCATTTTTTCTTTTTACAGTTCTTCTCAAACCATAGATCTACATAATTATTAATAGTTAAATTTTCATTTTCAATATGTTTAATTTCACCGCGCAGCGTTGCGGCCTTCACTTCTAGTAGGGTAGTAACTACAACGAAAATGAAAAAATGATGTTAAAAGAAATCTATCGTATGGCATCCTAGAAGTTTCATCCCGATGCTTGTGGTGACGATGGTAGCAAGATGAAGTTTTTAACAAAATTAAAAGAACAGTGTGGGTTATAAGTAGAAGAAGCGGTTTCGATCTAAAATGATCTAGCCGCTTCTTTTTTATATGAATGATGATGTTGTTATTCCTTGGAAAATGTGTAAAGTCATATTTAAATGTTAAAAAAGTGGTGCTGCCAATGATAATTATATTAAACTCGGAATTGAGCTGCCATGTCTCTTAACTCTTCTGCCAAGTTTGCCAGTGCATAAGCAGATGATGAAATTTCCTCCATAGATGCCATTTGTTCTTCAGTTGTAGCAGAAATACTCTCTGTACCAGCTGTAGTAGATTTAGTTATGGAATGGATTGTATTCATACTACCAACAATTTCTTCAGTTCCTGCGGCCATTTGCTCAACCGCTGCAGATACTTCTTCCACCTGCATTGTAACACTTTGAATGGCACCTTGAATTGTAGCAAAAGTTGTACGTGTATTTTCTGTTGTTTTAATCCCTTCATTAACGCCCGTTGTTACTAACTTCATTGATTCAACAGCCTTTTGAGTATCTTTCTGTGTCTCTGAAATCAACACTTCAATTTGGTTTGAAGAAATAGCGGACTGTTCTGCTAATTTTCTAACCTCATCTGCAACGACAGCAAAGCCTTTTCCATGCTCGCCAGCTCGTGCGGCTTCAATTGCGGCGTTCAGGGAAAGGAGATTTGTTTGTTCAGCAATTGCTGTAATTGAATCAATAATTTGACCGATTTCATTAGAACGTTTTCCTAACACGTCGACAACTTCGGATAAGCCATTTACTCTTTCTGTGATGTCCATCATTTGTTGATTCATTTGATTTGCGGCATTTATACCATTTATCACCAGGGATAAAGAATCACCTGAAAGTTCGGTTACAGCTTGAGCATTACCAGCTACTTGTTGTACACCTGTTGAAAGCTCATTGACAGTATTGACGGTGCTAGAGACATTGTTTAGTTGCTCTACTGAACCATGAGCGATAGTTTCCATCGTATTTGCAACCATCTCTGTTGCTTTCGTAGTTTCAGCTGCATTAGCATTCAGTTCTTCAGATGCTGCGGCTACATGATTAGCAGTTTCAGTGACTTTAGTTACCGTATTACGAATATTATTAATCATCGAATTAAATGATTGAGTTAATTGACCGATTTCATCTGTGGATGAATAGGTACCCTGCACAGTCAAATCACCATCGCCTGCCTTTAACATATTAGCCTGCAACTCTTTAATTGGATTTACAATTAAACGTACAACCCATGTTGCCAATGTAATAAAGAAAATAATGGCCACAACAGAGAGAGTAATCGAAATAAGCAAAGTAGTGAATTTATTTTGCTCATTTATATTATTCAGCTCATTGGCATGTTCAGAGCAAAGAGTCATAAGGTCGCGGGCATCATTTGCCATATTCTCACGGAAATCAGCTAAAGTTGTTATATACATAGAATAGGCTTCGGTGTTTTTGTTCTGACTAGCCAAATCAATAACATCTGTCATGGCGTTAAAATAACCATCGATATTAGGTTTTAGAGATTCTAACAGTTTTCGTTCTTCTACATTTCCATTGTAGGAGGCTTCGAATTTCACGATTGAGTCTTTAATACTTTCAGTTCTCTTTGAGATGTTTGTCTGTAGATCGGCAATACGGGTTACTTCTGTAGTAATAATCATGAGTTCTAAAACGAAAGAATCCATCGCACGAATGTCAGTTCGAAGTTGACCGATATATTGAATTGGTAAAAGTGATTCATTATACATAGCATTAGATTTTTTTGCCATATCGTTGATGTAATAAAAACTACAACTTGAGATAATCAGCAAAAATATAACAGCGGATGTGATGAGTGTTAGAATTTTCCTTTTAATTGATAAGTTTTTCAAAATACTTCCTCCGTTGGCTCAACTATCTTTAAAAGTATTGTAATAATAGTGGTATTTACTAATAACTTTGGATATATTGAGTAATTTATTTTTTGTAATAATATACCATGACTAAGTCTCCAATAAGAAAAGAGAGAATTATGAAATTTTTATCACGAAAAATAAAGGGTAAAAGCTTATTGCAATCGAGTTTACTGACGGAAAGAATCCTTTATTGAGAGTAATGAAAAACTATACAAGACACGAACCATAAATTTTGAGGTTCGTTAGATAAAGCATCTATTTGGGACTCTGAAAAATTGTAGGCTGCTACTGATCGCAAAATTATTGTTAGCGAATACGAATTGCGCATAGGGATGCACGGCTGAACTTTCTTCATAGCTAAGTTTCACCGCTTCGAATGTTTCGAAGTCGTTAGTAGATACTAGTGGATTGCCTATATCAAGGCTGGCTATTGAAATCCCGCTCTTATTGATCCTCACTATAGGAAGTTATAACATATAACCATATACACACAAAAAAGCATCCGCTCCAGAAGAGTAGATGGCTTTTTTGTGCTGTTATTCCTCGTTTTCTACCAAAATAAGTATGTCAGAAATTTCGACATCTAAGGCCTTACACAACGCACCTAAAGTATCTCGTTGGTATTGCATAGTAGTGTCATTATACAGACGACGAACGGTTTCTTTTTTTAACCCTGCCATTTCAGCACACTTACTAATCGAAAGACCTCTTTCATCGAGAACTTCCTTTAAAGTGGACTTTGCACGCATTTTCTCACCTCGTCCCTAAATTTATTAAATCAAATTATGTTTTTGACAACGGAACGTAGTTTTGTTTAAAGATGTATGTAGACACTGTTTTTTTATAGCAGTGTTTTTTCTTTGGAATAAACCAAGCGACTATGATCTATTTTCATTGGTTCATCCGTAATACCCCTCTTTTTTACTCATAGTAGATGATGTATTATGGAGAGTAATTGCAAAAATGTACTGGGAGGAATATGATAATTTTTATGGTTTATATTCAAGTTTTTATTAGATGAAAAAATCTCGATTCTTGGACTAATAAATTTTTTCTTTATAAGAACATTGTATAGATATGAACCAAATTCTTACATAACTTAGTAACATCGATACCGATAGAATATCGGAAGCTTGTATACGTAAAATTAACGGGTCTATCATTCGTTAATTACTATTTTTTAATCTGAATTGCCTCTCTCTTAGTGAAATGGCAGTAACAGAATAATTGATTAATCATTCCCAATGTTTATTAAGAAAAAAATAGGGGGAATATATGATATTTGATGATAAAAGCAACGAATTGTATTAAAAAAGGAGAAACTATCCGTGGAATTCATAAGCAGTTTTATAAGTCAATATGGATATCTTGCTATATTTTTACTCTTGTCTTTAGGAATAATAGGCTTACCCATTCCTGATGAGATCTTGATGACGTTTGTAGGATTTATGTGCCAAGAGGGGCATTTAAATTATTTCTTGAGTATTTTCTTAAGTTTTCTTGGTTCATCTATTGGTATGATAATTAGCTATTTAATCGGTAATAAATTAGGGAAGCCTATAATATTAAAATATGGAAAATGGATTGGTCTCAATAATAAACGGTTTATTAAAGTTGAACGATGGTTTCATCGTTTTGGACCATGGACAATAATTATAGGATATTTTGTGCCAGGTATTAGACATGTAACAAGTTACATGTCTGGAATAACACAGATGAGGTTTAGGACATATCTTGCTTTCGCTTGTTTTGGAGCTTTGACATGGGTAATTATTTTTATTTCAATTGGGTATTTTCTTGGTGTAACTATATAAAAGTGTTCAGCTCGCATTTTTCGAAATGCGAGTTATTTTATGTATTCTTGGCATGCTAGTGATTACCTTTCTGGTTATGCGATTTCCTACAGGACAAAATATCTGAATAAAAATTTCACCTACCTCATATACTCCACTGATGTAATTGAATACAGAAGGGAGGATACAATGTTTACTCAATATAAATATTGGAAGCCTTTTATTAGCCCATTCGATCCATGTCCACCTATAAGGGTTAAAAGTTTTTCTACACCGCCACAATTGTATATGAGTTTTCAACCGCCTGGGCTACCACAATATCAAACCCCTAAAGAAGCTCTCAGATCCGGCACATTATGGCCTCAATTATTTAGCCCCTACCCAAATCCCCAAAAAGGAGGGATGAAGAATGAGTAAAAAGATGCCACCAGAATTTTATAAACTACTTGAAGAAATACAAGCCATTGATTTTGTAATAGTGGAATTAAATCTTTATTTAGATACTCATCCTCACGATTATGATGCTATTCAACAATTTAACGAAAACACTGAAATAAGTATGCGACTTAAGGTTGAGTTTGAGCAAAAATTTGGTCCGCTTATGAATTTTGGGAGAAGTTATTCAAATTATCCCTTTAATTGGGTAGATACACCTTGGCCATGGCAAGTTTAACTTTGTTCAGAAGTTTTTTTGAGGGGTTCTTTGTGCAAGCAAAGCCCGGCCGGAATTATGCCCCTGCATAATTGATTATAAGTAACTAGGAGGAATTTTTTTGTGGTATTACGAAAAGAAGCTCCAGTATCCAGTAAGGGTGAGTACGTGTAACCCAATGCTAGCTAAATATTTAATTGAGCAGTATGGTGGTGCAGATGGAGAATTAGCAGCAGCACTTCGATATATGAATCAGCGCTATACTATTCCTGATAAAGTGGTTGGTCTGTTAACAGATATAGCTACTGAGGAATTTTCTCACTTGGAAATGATTGCTACGATGATTTATAAACTTACGAAGGATGCCACTCCAGAGATGCTTAAAGAGGCAGGTCTTGGAGAGCATTATGTCAATCATGACAGGGCATTATTTTATCAGAATGCAGCTGGATCACCGTTTACGGCAACTTATATTCAGGCTAAAGGGGATCCGATTGCTGATTTGTATGAGGATATTGCAGCTGAAGAAAAGGCTCGAGCGACATATCAGTGGATTATTGATTTATCAGATGACACTGATTTGAATGATAGCTTGAAGTTTTTACGCGAACGAGAAATCGTCCATTCCTTACGTTTCAGAGAGGCTGTAGAGATTTTAAAAGACGATAGGGATAGCAAGAAAGTCTTTTAAAAGAGCTGTGTCAAAAGAAAATTCCTTTTGACACAGCCTATTTGATTACTATTCAATATTTGCAAATAAAGCAAGATCTTTCTGGTAACCAATCATTACTAATATATCTTCCTTTTCAATAAGCTGCTCAGGGGAGGGAGAAATGATAATAATGTCCTCTTCTCGAACAATGGCAATGACACTTACATTATACTTTGCACGAAGATCTAAATCTCGAAGATTTTGTCCAGCCATCTTTGAAGGAATCATAATTTCTTCTATACTGTATTCTTTTGATAATTCAATATAGTTTAGCATATTAGGTGAGAGAAGCTGATTGGCAACTCGCTCTCCCATATCCCTTTCAGGATAGATAATCCAGTCAGCTCCTACTTTATCTAAAACTTGCCCGTGTCTTTTTCCAAGAGCCTTTGCAATCACTTTTTTGATTCCGAGTTCTTTTAATAATGATACGGTTAAAATGCTCGATTGCATATCATTGCCTATTGCCACGATGACATAATCGAAATTGCCTATTCCTAAAGATGTAAGAGCTTTTTCTTCTGTCGTATCTGCGACTACTGCATGTGTAACATATAGTTCGGCATCTTCGACTCTTTCCTCATTAATATCGATTCCTAAAACTTCCTGCCCAGCTTCATGTAATCTGCGAGCTACACTTGTTCCAAATCTACCTAGGCCAATTACAGCATATTGTTTGATCGTCATTGCACTTAACTCTCCTTTATGTGATTACCCAATCATAATATTTCCTTTAGGATGACGGAATGCCTCAGATTTCCGTCGTTTTGCTATGGCAAAAGCAATTGTTAATGGACCTAATCTACCTGCAAACATTGTAAGTATGATGACTAGTCGACCACCGGGTGATAGCTCAGGAGTTAATCCCATCGATAGTCCAACTGTACCAAAAGCAGAGGTGGCTTCAAAGAAATACATCATAAAATTATGTCCTTGCTCAATAATACTTAAGACAAACGTGACGAATATAACAATCATCATTCCACACATTGTCACTGTTAATGCTTTTAAAATTGTTTCGTTAACTATTCTACGTCTAAAAAGGACAACATCTTCTTTTCCTCTAATTTGTGACCACATCGTAGCAACTAATAACGCGAAGGTTGTTATTTTTATTCCCCCAGCAGTGGAGCCAGAACCTGCTCCAATGAACATCAGCAAGATGATTAAAAATAATGTAGATTGTGTTAAGTCTCCTATAGGAAGGGTATTAGAACCTGCAGTCCTTGGGGTAACTGCTTGGTATAATGAACCAAGAACTTTGCCCCATTCAGACAAAGGTCCAAGGGTTTTACTATTTCCATATTCAAATAAGAAAATTAAAATCGTAGATCCAATTGTTAAAATAAGCGTTGTGGATAATACAATTTTTGAATGCACGGAAAGGCGTTTTGTTTCCCGATATTCATAGAGTTCATTTATGACAATAAACCCTAATCCACCAATTGTAATGAGAGCGCAAATAGTTAAAACGATAAACGGGTCGTCTACATATTCGGTCAACCCATTAAAGCCTCCCATTAAATCAAATCCAGCGTTATTAAAATTCGAGATGGAATGAAAGAAGCCAAAATATATAGCTTTACCTACAGGCATATCGAACGAAAAACGGATAGATAAAATTAAACCACCTATTAATTCAATTAGTGCAGTAAATAATAGTATCCTTCTAACCAGTCGAACAAGACCAGCCATTGTAATATTATTAAAGGCTTCTTTTAATAAAAGTCTTTCTTTTAAAGAAATTTTTTTTCCTAATAGTAAAAATAATAATGTTGCAAATGTCATAAAGCCTAATCCACCAATTTGGATAAGAAATAAAATAACTAGTTCTCCAAATGTAGAAAATGTATCGCCAGTATCTACAACAACCAGTCCAGTTACGCACGTGGCAGAAGTAGCGGTAAATAAGGCATTTAAGAATGACAGTCCCTCACCATTCTCCGTTGCAATAGGAAGAGTTAACAAAAACGCTCCAATAAGGATAATAGTTGCAAAGCCCAGCACGAGTATTTTAGGAGGATTTAATTTATTTTTAGCTGTTTTCATCTTACTCTCCTCAATGTTTTGAAAAAATTTTGAGTTTATCTTTAAAATGTTAAATTGACATAAAAAAAGACCAACTGTTTATTGCATGTTTTAGGATTATGTAGGCATAAAAATAAACATACTAATATTGGTGGTCTAACATGACCTCCTTCGCTTTAGCCGACGAAGTTAGCTGACGGGTAGAATGGCGAAAGAGATTCACATTCCTTCTGCAAATGCAGAATTAACCCCAAAATACTGGGTCCTCCGTTCTCATTATTGATTGAGATTTGGCGAATATATAATTGAATGTGATTATTCTACGCCCATATTCTATTTTTTGTAAACCATAAATTTTAGATAGACATATTTATTGTGGTCCAAAAACAAGCTGAAAATTCTTAAGTTAATAAAACAAAAAAATTCATTGGATTAATTCGTGTACTTTCTATTGACCATTTTTAGACAATACGTTATAATTCTTTAGTACACAACAGTTGGTTATTTGCCTACTTGTGTATTGACGTGTGTTCGGAGGGAGGGAAAGAGAGATGTCAAAAACTGTCGTTCGCAAAAACGAATCGCTTGAAGATGCTCTTCGCCGCTTCAAACGTACTGTATCAAAAAGTGGTACAATTCAAGAAGTTAGAAAGCGCGAGTTCTACGAAAAACCTAGCGTTAAACGTAAAAAGAAATCAGAAGCTGCACGTAAACGTAAGTGGTAATTTAATTTCCCATTAAAAATCCCTACGTTCATAACACGCAATTGTATGATTCACTGAGCAGACAAAGATATACCTGGAATTAATCGCATGTCGATTAATTTCAGGTATTTTACTTTAAACTCAAATTTACGTACATATTGGAGAAGCCGAATGTGATCCCTGAGATTCATTCGGCTTTTATGTTATATTCCCCGCAAATTAATATTCACTGTATAATAAAATTATTAGGATTTATGAAACTTTTTGCATAGTCAGTCGTATATACAGGAGAGAAGCATGATTTGAAGGGAGGGAAGAAGATGCGGAGACGAAGAATCCTCAGCTATTTATTAGTTATTTGGGTGACATTTTTGTTAGCGTTTCCATTAACATCTGCTTTTGCAAGTAGTAAGGTCTACCACATACCTATTCATAATGAAGTAGAACGAGGACTTCACGCATTTTTAGAACGAGCTTTTAAAGAGGCGGAAGAAAACGATGCAGAGGCGATTATTTTAGACATTCATACGCCTGGTGGTTTCGTGAATGCAGCAGGTGATATTGCAATGCTTATGGATGCAACGGATATACGTACGATAGCGTATATTAACAAAGACGCGCATTCTGCAGGTGCCTTTTTAGCCTTACATGCGGATGAAATCTATATGGTGCCAAATGGAACGATCGGGGCGGCTGCAGTAATTGACTCAGCAGGAAATGCGGCGGACTTAAAGGCTCATAGTGCGTGGGTTGCTCAAATGGAGGCAGCTGCAGAATCGAAAAAACGCGATCCGAAATATGCACGAGCAATGGCTGATGCATCTGTTGATTTACCAGAATTTCGAGCGGGAGAAGGGAATTTATTAACTTTATCTGCTTCGGAGGCAAAAAAGGTTGGTTATTCTAATGAGACGGTTTCGAATTTCCAAGATCTTTTAAAAGTAACGCAATTAAATGGTAGTGATATCGTTCCAATTGAACCTACTTTTGCTGAAAAACTTGCTCGTTTTATTACGAATCCGATTATAGTTCCAATTTTATTGTCGATTGCAAGTTTGGGACTTGTAGTTGAGCTATATTCGCCAGGTTTTGGTGTTTCAGGTATAATGGGGCTGTCAGCACTTGGATTATTTTTCTTCGGTCATATGGTCGCAGGCTTGGCAGGTTATGAAACATTACTTTTATTTATTGTAGGTTTGTTGCTCGTTATTGCGGAATTTTTTGTCCCCGGAGGTATTGTTGGTATTTTAGGTGGTGTACTAATCTTACTAAGTCTAATACTGGCAGGTGCGAACATGATGCAAATGATTATAGCGATTTTCATTGCGCTTGTTGTAGCGATAATAGGAATGGTGATTCTGATGAAATTTTTCGGTAAAAAATTGCATGTTTTAAACAAGTTGGTCTTGATGGATGCGACAACGTCGGAAGAGGGCTATGTATCTAACGTGAATCGTACAGAGCTACTCGGAAAAGTGGGTACAACGATTACACCACTTCGTCCAGCAGGTACAATGCTATTTGGTAATGAACGCATTGACGTAGTATCGGAAGGTGGCTATGTTGATGCTGAGAAACATGTAGAAGTTATTAAAGTAGAGGGCTCACGTATTGTTGTGAGACAAACAGAAAAAGAGATGGAGGAATAACAAATGGGATTTGATTTAGCTTTAATAGGTCCAATTGCAGGGCTAGTCATATTATTCATTGTTGTCGCGGTATTCTTTACCTTTGTACCAGTGGCGCTATGGATTTCTGCACTTGCTGCAGGTGTCCGTGTTAGTATTTTCACATTAATCGGTATGCGTTTACGTCGTGTAATCCCTTCACGAATTGTGAACCCATTAATTAAAGCACATAAAGCAGGGTTACCTGTTACAATAAATCAACTTGAAAGTCATTATTTGGCAGGTGGTAATGTTGACCGAGTTGTCAATGCGTTAATCGCAGCCCATCGTGCAAATATCGAGTTAACATTTGAACGTTGTGCGGCAATTGATTTAGCGGGTCGTGATGTATTAGAGGCTGTACAAATGTCTGTTAACCCGAAAGTCATTGAAACGCCATTTATTGCAGGTGTTGCTATGAATGGTATTGAAGTAAAAGCGAAGGCACGTATTACAGTGCGCGCAAACATTGAACGTTTAGTCGGTGGTGCCGGTGAAGAAACGGTTATTGCCCGTGTAGGTGAGGGGATCGTTTCTACAATTGGTAGTGCATCTAGTCATACGACAGTTCTTGAAAATCCTGATATGATTTCTCAAACTGTATTATCAAAAGGCTTAGATTCTGGTACGGCATTTGAAATCTTATCGATCGATATTGCAGACGTTGATATCGGCAAAAACATCGGTGCTGAATTACAAATTGAACAAGCGCAGGCAGATAAGAACATTGCCCAAGCGAAAGCTGAAGAACGACGTGCAATGGCTGTAGCGAACGAGCAAGAAATGATTGCACGCGTACAAGAGATGAAGGCAAAAGTAGTAGAAGCAGAAGCTGAAGTACCACAGGCGATGGCGGAAGCTCTACGTTCGGGTAATCTTGGTATTATGGATTACATGAACTACCGCAACATTCAAGCAGATACAGCTATGAGAGACTCAATTTCTAAAGTAAGCTCAGATAAATCAGAAACAAATGAATCTAACGAATAATAAACTGAAAGGAGCGGTACTAATAAATGGAACAATTAATTATAGTTGTGATAATTGCCATAGTCAGCTCTATTTTCGGTAAATCAAAAAAGAAAGAACAAAAACCAATGCCACCTTTTAATAAGAATTCACATGTTGAGCCTCCTGTTGAGATGACTCAAGAGCGACGTCCTACTTCTAAACCACAAAGTTTTGAGGATTTTGCACGTGAATTTTTAGGTGAATGGAAAAATGAACAGCCTCAAGTTGAAGAGCCGAAAAAAATTGTCGAAGAAACAGTGAAAAAGGACGTTCCAAGCTACGCAGCTCCACCGTTAATCCCAACTGAGAAAGTGAGTCGTACTACGAATAGAGAAAGTATTGGTCGTTTGGCAGCAGGGAAAAAAGTTGTGGGAGTAGCTAAATCACAATCAGCTTTTCAATTACCAAAATCAAAAAAATCATTAATGCAAGCTGTTGTAATGGCAGAAGTTTTAGGTCCTCCAAAAGCAAAAAGAAAATAACTAGCATGTCCTCCTTTTTCGATGCATATATTGCCGAAGAAGGAGGCATTTTTTATGAGAAAACTATTTCAATTAACGCCACTACTTGAATTATTACAATATGATACTTTAAAAATCATTGGCCCATATCGTTTTCTACATGCTGATTCTTCATCATGCTCTTTTATTTATGCAGACTATCATATTACTGTGCGTGGAAAATCGGTGGAAATTAATGCTCTTAAAGAAGAAATGCTACATCTTTCTGTAGAGGATTTGCAGGAGCTTCATATGAAAATGACAAAGGATATGGGTGTGAGCGATAATGTGGAATAATCGGCCAATTATCATACGTATAAAGCGCCATGAAAATGTTCATCCTTTTATTCAAGCATTGCATGCACAACATGTGCCATTAAAACGGATTGTCTTTCGTGAGCAAGAGGTTACTTTTGAAACAACTATGCATTATCTACCAAAGATACGCCGTGTACGTAGACGTTTCCGACTTAAAATGGCTGTCTATTATGCAGATGAGCTTCAAGTTTTTCGAGCGCAGCTTTGGACTTTGCTCGGTCTAGCGTTGATGATATTGATACCATTGCTATGTGCACAGATTATTTGGCGTATTGATATTGAAGCGGCAACGCCAGAATTGGAGGAACGTCTAGGAAAGACCTTTCAAGATACATTTCAACTAGAAACACCCATTTCTAAAAAAGACTTACCCTCAGATGCTGTCATTCGACAGAAGCTATTAGAAGGGCATCGAGATCTATCATGGGTGCATATTGAAAAGCATGGTGGACGTGTAACTTTACGACCTCAAGAGTCCCCGAAACAAACAAAACAAACGAATGAGAAACTAGCGACGCATTTAGTGGCAACAAAAAGTGGTGTTATTACTCACTTTAATATTCAAAATGGAGAACGTAAAATTACGGTTAACGATACTGCTTACGAAGGTGATGTTCTCGTAAGTGGTGTAATTGAAAGTGGTGAAGATCAGGTTTTCGTTGGAGCAAAGGGAGAGGTCTACGCTGATTATTGGCTAGAGTGTTCATTTAAAATTCCCAAAAAGCTAACGATGGAAACGCTACAACAGAAGCAGTGGCGTGTATTAGTGAAAGGCATTCATCAAGAAAAAGAAAAAGTTGACTATGTGCAGAAGAAAGATTTACCAAGCTGGCTCGATCCATATGTTTCAATTGTTGAGGAGCAGTACACTAAAAAAATGCAAGTAGAGCTTGATGAATCCAAAATAGATTCATTGCTCATACCATTACTTCATGAAAAGATAATACGTTCATTACCTGCGAAAACGGTTATAAAAAAAGAAAACCTTTTACAGGTAAAGTGGGGGAGTGGTACAGTTGAAGGGAAAGTTCTATTTTTAGTCAATGAAAACATTGCCAGTCCAATACAAGGCCTACAAGGAGAATGATTATGTCAGAACATTTAACTGTATTACAAGTGGATAATCCAAACGAAGCGGTTATGCTACTCGGAATTTCCGATGCAAATATGAAGTTAATCGAAGAGGCTCTAAAAGTCCACATTATTACACGTGGTGAACAAATTCAGCTTGCTGGTGAAGAGGATGCAAAGGAACAAGCGACATTCCTTTTACATGCTCTTCTAAAGGTCATTCGTAAAGGAATTAATATTGATCAGCGTGATGTTGCAACTGCGATTGAAATGACACAAAAAGGAACGATTGAATATTTTGCGGAACTTTATGATGAAGAAATAGCTCGCACGACGAAAGGAAAGCCTATTCGTGCAAAAACAATCGGTCAACGAGAATACATACAAGCAATCCGTCATAAAGACGTTGTTTTTGGTATCGGTCCAGCGGGTACTGGGAAAACGTATTTAGCGGTAGTCATGGCAACGCAGGCGCTAAAAAACGGGCACGTTAAGCGAATTATTTTAACACGCCCTGCAGTTGAGGCAGGAGAGTCTCTAGGCTTTCTTCCGGGGGACTTAAAGGAAAAGGTAGATCCTTATTTACGACCTCTTTATGACGCTTTAAACGATATTTACGGTACAGAACAAACTCAAAGGCTAATTGAACGAGGCACAATTGAAATTGCACCTTTAGCGTATATGCGAGGCCGTACATTAGACGACGCCTTTGTTATTTTAGATGAAGCTCAAAATACGACACATCAACAAATGAAGATGTTTTTAACGCGACTAGGCTTTGGCTCAAAAATGGTCATTACAGGCGACAAAACACAAATTGACCTACCGAAAAACACGGAATCTGGGTTAATCGTAGCAGAGCGTACCCTAAAGTATGTAAAATCAATACATTTTCAAATTTTAGAACAAGGCGATGTAGTACGCCACCCAATCGTAGCAAAAATCATCAAAGCCTACGAAGAACAGCAACTTTAGAATTGCGATATGCGCAATTCTAAAGTCTGCACCGAAAGTGAAGTGAAACGGAACGGCAGGTGCAACGGGTTTTAAAAAAGTCTGCACCGAAAGCGGAGTGAAACGTAGCGACAGGTGCAACGGGTTTTAAAAAAAGTCTGCACCGAAGATTTTCGACTGATCTAAAATTTAACAAACATGAAAATGGTTGGAAAATGGAAAAAATTGTGACAGCTATACAAAATGTATAGCTGTTTTTTTGCTTTCTTATACATTTTTCGGGAAAAAAGTTTTTTGAATTGGTATGATAGTAGATAGATAAGAGGAGGTGCCAGATGGAGAAACAATTAAAAAAATTTACAGAACTTATAGGCTTCCGCTACTTTTTAATTGTCGTTCTCATCTTAACAGGAGCCCTACAATTTACTTTAATGTATGGCAATGTTAAAGGTGTTACATATGATTTTAAACCATTACAACTAGCGCCTGAAACAGTACGATCTACTAAAACGATAGAAGATACTTATAAAACGCAACAAGAACGAGATAAAGCAGCAAATGCGGTTGAACCAGTCTATCAATTTTCTGCGGATGTTGCTAAACAGCGAGCTGCGATAGTAACATCTTTATTTGACTATGTTCTAGAGGTAAAGACGGATGTAGAGAGTAGCAAAGAACCTATTCCGATTGCCGATCAAGTGACGAAGCTCCGCAAAAAGTTCGAGTCCATAGATTCAGAGCAAATGCCAATTATCTTTACTGATTCACAGCTAGAGGGTTTGTTAGTACAAAGTGAAGCAGATTTAAAAAGAACAAGTGCACAACTATCAAAATCTGTGCAGGAATATTTGCAAAAATCCATTCGATCAGAAAATGTGTTTGCGGGTCAAAATGATTTTGAGACAAAAATTCGTGGACAACGAGGCTATCCAGATAAAATATTTAATACGGTAGTTTTAATTGGACGTATGAGTATTATCGAAAATGAGACGATAAACGAAGAACAAACGAAAATTCGAAAAGAACAAGCGAAGGAATCGGTTGAACCCACTCGGATTCTTCAAGGCCAAATCATCGTACAGGAAGGGCAAATCATTGATAATGAGGCGTTTCGTCAATTAGAGCTTCTGGGTATGGTGAGTAATAAGGCATCAATGAAGCCGATTGCAGGGCTGATTATTTTAATACTTTTGGAAATGACGTTCATGTTTGTTTTATTTGAACGCTGGGATACACATGTAGACAAGAAACATAATGCCTTGTTGGTTACAGTAATTGTTTATAGTTTATCCATCCTGCTAATGAAAATTGTAAGCCTAGTCTCAGGTGGCTTCGATGTTACAGTTGCCTTCCTTTTCCCAACAGCATTGGCAACAATGCTTGTGCGGCTATTAGTGGATGAACGTGCTGCGGCACTTATAACGGTTATGACAGCGGCATCTGCGGGTGTTATTTTTCAAGAGGGCTATTCATCCGTTATGCAGATGGAAATTACCCTGTATATAATTTTTGGCGGCTTTGCGAGCTTATTCTTTTTGGATAGTATGGAAAAGCGTTCGCATATTTTACATGCAGTAGGTGTTATAGGGCTAGTAAATATTTCGTTTATCGCATTTTATTTACTGATGACACAATCTACTTATGGTTTGTCAGAGTTAATGTATTACTTTATAGCGGCAATGATATCGGCTCTATTATCGGGTGCTCTTACAATGGGTCTTTTACCATTCTTTGAATCAGCCTTTAGTGTATTGTCGTCGTTGCGATTAATTGAATTATCAAACCCAAATCATCCATTGTTGAAAAAATTACTAATGGAGGCTCCGGGAACATATCATCATAGTGTAATGGTGGCGAACTTAGCAGAGGCAGCATGCGAGGAAATTGGAGCGGATGGATTGCTGGCTCGTGTAGGATGCTATTATCATGATATTGGCAAAACGAAGCGTCCTGCGTTTTTCATCGAGAATCAAATGTCTGGTATTAACCCACATGATTCATTGCCCCCAGAAAAAAGCGCGGAAATTATAATCGCGCATACAACTGACGGGGCAGAAATGCTAAAACGTTATAAGATGCCACAGGAAATTATCGATATTGCCTTGCAGCATCACGGATCTAGTTTGTTAAAATTCTTCTACTTTAAAGCGAAGGAAGAAGGAAAATGTTCAGATGATACAAAGTACAGATATCCAGGTCCGAAGCCACAAACGAAGGAAGCGGCAATTATTAGCGTTGCAGATAGCGTTGAGGCAGCAGTTCGATCGATGAAGGAACCGAATGCAGAGAAAATTCAAAAGTTGGTACGAGCAATTATTGATGATCGAGTACAAGACAATCAGTTTGATGAATGCGATATTTCAATAAAAGAGTTAAAATGTATAGAGAGAGTACTTTGTGAAACGATGAATGGAATTTTCCACTCACGAATTGAATATCCAAAGGCAGATAAGTAGGAGGATCTATGATTTTAACAATTGATTTTACAGATGAAACAAATGAAGTGACTGCTGAGCATACGGAGCTTGTTGAAAAGCTTTTACAGCATGCTGCAAAACTAGAGAATATTGAACCGGAAACGGAAGTTTCAGTGACATTTGTTACAAATGAAGCGATTCAAGAAATAAACCGAGAATATCGTGATAAGGATCAACCGACAGATGTTATCTCGTTTGCCCTAGAGGAATTAGGTGAAGGAGAAATGGAAGTAACGTTTGAAGGAATGCCTCGAGTTTTAGGAGATATTATTATTTCAACGGATCGTACAAAAGAACAAGCTGAGGAATATGGGCATACATTTGAACGAGAATTAGGCTTTTTAGCGGTTCACGGTTTCTTACATCTACTCGGCTATGATCATATGGTGCCAGAAGATGAAAAGGTGATGTTCGGTAAGCAGGATGAGATTTTACAATCTTTCGGCTTAGGACGAGAGTAAATGAATGTTCGCAAATTTGTGCGCTCTTTTGGGTATGCCTTTAAAGGTATTCTTACAGCCTGTACTGAGCAAAATTTTATATCCCACTTGCTAAGTGCGGGAATAGTTTTGATTGCTGGCTATTTTACGGAATTATCACGTATTGAATGGTATATTGTGTTGCTATTAATAGCACTAATGTTTGCACTTGAAATGATTAATACTGCAATCGAACGAGTAGTAGATTTAGCTTCACCTAATATCCATCCACTAGCTAAGCAGGCAAAAGATCTTGCAGCAGGCGCAGTACTTGTATTTGCGATATTCAGTGCTATAATCGGATTACTCATATTTATACCGAAATGGTTTTGATATTACTAAAATTATTAATCGGACATGAAGTAATAGCAGTTGTACTGAGAAATTATGATTTAATCAATTACGCAAAGGCGAAATTGATTATGTAGAGGTGAACATTAATGACAATTGATATGAATGCATTACTAGAAGAATCAAAAACAGCGCGTGAAAAGGCTTATGTACCTTATTCAAAATTTAAAGTTGGCGCGGCGATTTTAACGAAAGATGGAGCGATTATTCATGGCTGCAATATTGAAAATGCTGGCTATAGTATGACCAACTGTGCTGAACGTACAGCATTTTTCAAAGCAGTGTCAGAAGGTATTTATGATTTTGAGGCGATTGCTATTGTAGCTGATACGGATGGACCATGTGCGCCATGCGGAGCTTGTAGACAAGTGATGATGGAATTTTGCAAACCATCTATGCCTGTATATTTAACAAACTTAAAAGGTGATGTCACGGTAACGTCTGTAGGCGAATTACTACCGTTTGCATTTACAACGGAGGATTTAGAGAATGCTGGAAAATAACAATGGCTATAAGTCAGGTTTTATCTCCATAATCGGTCGACCAAATGTAGGGAAATCAACATTTTTAAATCGTGTCATTGGTCAAAAAATTGCGATTATGAGTGATAAACCACAAACAACACGAAATAAAGTACAAGGTGTACTAACAACAAATGATAGCCAAATGATTTTTATAGATACACCAGGAATCCACAAGCCGAAACATAAGCTAGGGGATTTTATGCTAAAAGTTTCTAAAAATACATTGCGTGAAGTGGATGTTATTATGTTCATGGTAAATGCAGAGCAGAAACTTGGGAAGGGTGACGAATTCATCCTTGAAATGCTGGCGGGTAATCCAACGCCTGTCTTCCTAGTGATTAATAAAATCGATCAAATTCATCCTGATGAATTAATGGGGATTATTGATAGCTACAAAGAACGTTATGACTTTGCGGAAATAGTACCGATTTCTGCATTACAAGGGAATAATGTGGAAAATTTATTAGCAACATTAACGAAGTATTTACCAGAGGGTCCACAATATTACCCAGCAGATCAAGTAACAGATCATCCTGAGCGTTTTATTATTTCAGAGTTAATTCGTGAAAAAGTGTTACATTTAACGCGTGAAGAAATACCTCATTCCATTGCTGTTGTTATTGATAAAATTCGCCGTGATGAAGAGAATGAAGATAAAATTCGTGTAGCAGCAACGATTATTGTGGAAAGAGATTCTCAAAAAGGGATTGTCATTGGTAAACGTGGTGCGCTATTAAAAGAAGTAGGGATACGTGCAAGAAAAGATATTGAAATGCTTCTTGGTTCAAAAGTGTATTTAGAGCTTTGGGTAAAGGTACAAAAGGATTGGCGAAATAAATCAACACATTTACGTGACTTCGGTTTCCGTGATGATGAATATTAATAGGCTATACTGTAAAGCTTGAAACAACTTTACAACATTCCTATTTATCGCTGTAGTTTTAAATGGAGCTGTCCAATAATTTATTGGAGAGCTCTATTTTCATGCGAGGCTTGTTGAAAGGAGGAGAATCGATGCTTCATAAATGGGAAGGAATTGTCCTAAAGGTGCGTGCCTATGGAGAATCAAATAAAATTGTAACATTACTAACGAAAGAAGCAGGAAAAGTTGCCACGATGGCTCGAGGAGCAAAAAAGCCTTCTAGTAGATTAGCTTCTGTGACACAGCCATTTACATATGGCATGTTTATGGTACAGCATCATACCGGTATGGGGACATTGCAACAAGGTGAGCATGTCAATTCAATGCGACATATTCGCGAGGATATCATGGCAACGGCCTATGCAAGTTACATAATGGAACTTGTCGAGCGTGTAGTAGAGGAGGGGAAACCAGAGCCACTTGCATTTGATGTGCTCCTTCAAGCATTACAAGCAATTGAGGAAGGTTACGACCCGGAGGCCATTACATTGTTCGTTGAATGGAAAATGTTACCCTATACTGGCGTACAGCCTATATTACATGCTTGTGCAGCTTGTGGTGCAGTAGACGGTGAATTTGCATTTTCTTTTGTGCAGGGAGGTTTTTTGTGCCATCGTTGTTATCAGCATGATCCTTATATCATTCGATTAACACCGACTCAGCTTAAGCTTATCCGGATGTTCTATACTGTACCGATTGACCAGATTGGGAAATTAGAATTAAAAAAGGAAACAAAATATTTTATTAAAAAAATAATTACTACAATTTATGAAGAACAAACAGGAATTCGTTTTAAGACTAAAAAATTTATAGAACAGCTTGAAAGAACTCCTGAATTACAGTTAAGAACGAGTCCTAATCAAGAAAAAACGCCAGAAGACCATTAATATTGATCTTCTGGCATTTTATTTTTTTTACACTACTAAGCGATTTTGGATCGATGTGGTGTAGAGATTAATTCCGTTCCAACTGAAGGTCTTTCAGTGAAGATCATCGATAAAATACTTAATAACAAAGGCCACTACCCAACTTTTGGAATGAGACGAAAGGTAGAAAGAAATACAGAAAAAACATTAATCTTCAATGTTTCTAACTGTATATTAAGCAGTTATATTGTCAAAATGTTAATATTCTCACATTGGTTTTAATTTTTCGTCAATACCATTAGGACAAATTGAGTAAACCATTATAATTTACAGAAATATTATTTATGATAGAAAATTAACTTTAACTTTTAAATATACACTTTTAAGTTCTGAAACATAGGTCTTTCTATCTTTTAAAATTAAAATTAATAGCTATTGTTCAATGATTGTTTTGGATATAAATTACTAATTTCGAAAGAGTTTTTAACATAAACATAGTATTAACTATTCATTCTAATACCATAAACTAGTTGAAAAGGCATTTTAATCTATGATATTGTAAATGTTATAGATGATCATATTTAAACTATTCTCGTATTACTTATTCGTTTCGTGCCTGTTGAAACTGGCCGATTTATATAAATTTGACATGCATATAAAATGAGAATGGAGTGCTTTGTGTAAGCACAAAGCCGATTCCAGACACAATTATGTGCTGAGGCATAATAGATGAGTACCGCAGTCTTATGAAAGAGGGAGGAAGTCACATAATGCTTGAATATTTCGTATGTGGCAGAAAATATGCTAAGAAAAGTGACGTTAAGTATTGAAGAAGTTGAAGCAAATGATATCTTAGCTGAAGATATTTTTTCAGAGTATCGCTTACTAGCTAAAAAAGATCTAGTTTTAACGGAACGAATTATTGCCTTACTTAAACTTAGAAAAGTAGATGAATTATCTGTATATTTACCAATTGATTCAGTCCGAATTGTTCATGATTTAAGTGTTCAACGTACAAAGGATTACGGGGATGTATTTGCACCACTTTTGGATAAAAAGGATGAGGTAGATGAGTATAAAGATACGGTAAATAACCTTTTTATGACTACATTAGAGAATGTCGTGCATGAATTACGCTATGGTCAAATTTTAAAAAGCATCCAAGATACTGCTTATGTACGAGGTGTTTTTGAAAAAATTTTAGAAAAAAAACAGCGTTATGAATTACTCATGCGATTAAAAGAATGGGATGAGTATTCTTTTGTTCATTCATTTGATGTTTTCGTTTTAGGTACAATTTTTGCACGTTATTTAGGTTTAACGGATATTGAAACACTAGCAACGGGCTATTTGTTCCACGATATTGGGAAGGTATTTATACCACAAGAAATATTAAATTTAAAACGGAAATTATCAGAAGATGAGTTTGACATTGTTAAAACACATACGACTAAAGGTTATGAGTTGCTCATGGGAAATGGGGAAGAGGATATTGCCTATTTAGCACGTGATCATCATGAACGCTTTGCCGGTAAAGGTTATCCGAATCAGCTTTGTGAGGACGATATGTGTGAGGGAGTTCAATTACTGCAAATTATTGATGTTTATTCAGCTATGACATCAAAGCGTGTATATCATTCGGGATATGCTGCAACAGATGCATTAGCTGTTTTATATCGTGATCGACATTTATATAACGAGAAATTTATGCACAAATTTGTAGAGTGCCTAGGGATTTATCCTGTCAACTCGGTCGTTCAATTATCTGATAATCGAAGTGCACAAGTAGAACTAGTCTATGATTTATTTCCAACGTTACCTAAAGTTAAGTTGTTGGATGAACAAAAGTCTATGATCTTACCTTTGAATTATAGTGTGAAAATTTCGAAAATGATTGATTATCGTGCTAACAGCTTTGAAGAAATTTTTAACTTATTTATAGAACAATTAATTCGCTGTGACGAAAATAGCTTAAAAGTCTACTTTGATAAATTAATAGATCATTTACATCCTAAAGAAATTATTATAAAAATATTTTTACCTGCCTTTCGAATTCTACGTTTATTAACAAGAGAAATACAAACGGATATTACAAAATATAAGAATTCTATTAATATATTAAAAAAACTATTAGAAGAGCAATTAAATGTATTGTATATGGATTATCAGCATGAGAAAACAACTATATTAGTTGTGGAGACTTCACTTCGTGAAAATTTCTTCATAAAACTTGTGCAAAGTATTTTGTATATTGATAAAATTGTACCGTTTTTTATTAATCCAGATGATGATCAGCGCATTACGCAATTAATGGAACATTGTAACGTAAATGTAGCTTACTTTATCGAGGATGAACCCACAGTAGATAAGAGAGTTCGCCCAATGCGAGAAGGAACATTCCTTTTTTATTCGCTTGTAGATATTGAGGAATTACTTATTAGCTTAGTAGGCATGAATATGAAAAGGTTTTCATTTGAGGAGAAGATGCAAGAGCGCTTGTATTCATTATTAAAGACATAACAAGAGGGAGTCGCTTAAAATGCAACTCCCTCTTTATATACTGATGAATTTTAGAATTGAAGATGTTTTTCGATGTATGCTTTAACCTCTGTAATTGGCATACGAACTTGAGACATTGAATCACGATGACGTACTGTAACTTGACCATCTTCTTTTGTGTCAAAGTCGTATGTGATACAGAATGGCGTACCAATTTCATCTTGACGACGGTAACGTTTACCAATTGATTGTGACTCGTCAAAGTCAACTGGGAATGACTTGCGAAGCTCTGCCCAAACATTAGTAGCTTCATCCGAAAGCTTTTTAGAAAGTGGTAGGACTGCAGCTTTAAATGGCGCTAGAGCAGGGTGGAAGCGTAAAACTGTACGCTTATCATCGCCTTCAAGTTCTTCCTCGTCATAAGCATCGCAAAGGAATGCTAATGTAACACGGTCTGCACCTAAAGAAGGCTCGATACAGTATGGAACATAACGTTCGTTTGATACTGGGTCAATGTAAGTGAAATCTTCACCAGAATGCTCCATATGCTGTTTTAAATCGAAATCTGTGCGATCTGCTACGCCCCATAGCTCACCCCAACCGAATGGGAATTTAAATTCGATATCAGTTGTAGCGTTTGAGTAGTGAGACAATTCGTCGTCTTCATGGTCACGAAGACGCATAGACTCTTCTTTCATGCCTAAATTTAATAACCAGTTTTTACAAAATTCTTTCCAGTATGCGTGCCATTCAAGGTCCTCGCCTGGTTTACAGAAAAATTCAAGCTCCATTTGTTCAAATTCACGTGTACGGAAAGTGAAGTTACCTGGAGTAATTTCGTTACGGAATGATTTACCGATTTGTGCAATACCGAATGGTGTACGTTTACGCATAGAACGTTGTACGTTTTTAAAGTTCACGAAAATACCTTGAGCTGTTTCTGGGCGTAAATAAATTTCATTAGTAGAAGATTCTGTTACACCTTGGAATGTTTTAAACATTAAATTAAATTGACGAATATCTGTAAAATCAGCTTTACCACAATCAGGGCACACTACGTCATACTTAATCATCGTTTCTTTCATTTGATCAAATGTCATACCATCGACAATGATTTCATCGCCTTTAGCTAGTGCAGCGTCCTCGATGATTTTGTCAGCACGATGGCGCGCTTTACATGCCTTACAATCGATCATTGGGTCATTAAAGTTGCCAACGTGACCAGAAGCCACCCAAGCTTTTGGGTTCATTAAAATTGCAGCATCTATTCCAACATTGTGCTCTGATTCTTGGACAAATTTTTGCCACCATGCTTTTTTTACATTGTTTTTTAATTCAACACCTAGTGGACCGTAATCCCAAGTGTTTGCTAAGCCTCCGTAGATTTCAGAACCTGGGAAGACAAAGCCGCGATGTTTCGCTAATGATACGATTGTTTCCATTGATTTGTTAGCCATAATAATAGCCTCCTTCATAGTTTTCACAGAGTGAACAATAAATTTGTTTAAGTGAATTTGCCAAAAATCATCGCATCCATGCGATAAAGGCTAACTGACCTGCATCAAGTTGTTGCTGCTGCCGCTACGCTTTCGCGCAAAACACATCTGCCGCTGCCGCAACGCCTTCGCGCAAAACACATTTGTAGATCTAAGTAAAAGCCGATTCCGGACGCAATTATGCGAGGCATAATTGATAATTCACTAGAGATATTTTTTAATTTAGTAAGGACTAAATTAAAAATAGCACCCGTCTCCGGGCACAAAGAATGCCCAGGGACGAGTGCTAAAACCCGCGGTTCCACCCTGATTGTTTTAAACGCGTTGTTTAAAACCTCTTTTCAAAAAGTTAGCTCAAGGAGTGCCCTTTCTCTGTTACTATGTAGACTTTCACCATCTTCTACTCGCTTTAAAGTTGAACAGATACTTTTTTCCCATCATCGCCTGTATAACGCAAATCGCTCGAAAATACATTTAGAGCAAGCGTATGTGTCAATATTGTAGCATGTAGTTCTTTTCTTCGCAATAATTATTAAAATAGTATATAATAATTGAGCATAAGTATAACACTATTAGATTTGAGGCGGTGAGTCCAATCGAACTCAACAAACGTCAGGAAGACATTTTACAAATTGTGAAAGAAAACGGCCCAATCACAGGCGAACATATTGCAGAACGTCTCAATCTGACAAGAGCAACTTTAAGACCAGATTTAGCAATACTCACAATGGCGGGCTTTTTGGATGCTAGACCTCGTGTTGGCTATTTCTATTCAGGTAAAAAAGCATCCGTTACATTGACGGATAGTATTCAAAATTTAAAGGTGAAAGATTTTCATTCAGGACCAGTTGTTGTACCAGAAACAATGACTGTTTATGATGCGATTTGCTTCATGTTTTCAGAGGATGTTGGAACACTCTTTGTCGTTGATAAGAATGAGTTTTTGACAGGAGTACTATCTCGTAAGGATTTACTACGTACAAGTATTGGCACGCAGGATTTAAATAAAATTCCTGTACATATAATTATGACACGTATGCCAAATATTTCATATTGTGAGCGATCAGATTCTTTAGTTGTTGCAGCGAATAAACTAATTGAACGAGCAGTTGATTCGCTACCAGTAGTCGAGCCACAAGAAGGTGGATTGAAAATCGTTGGTCGTCTTACAAAAACAACGATTACACGAGCTTTCTTATCACTTGCACAGAATGTCTAAATAATTGAAGGAGAGCAGCATGAAAAGACTACGGGTTTTTGTTGTATCTGATTCAGTCGGTGAAACTGGTGATCAAGTAGCGAAAGCGGTTATTAGCCAGTTTCGACCTAGTTTGGAAAACACGGTAATTCGTCGTTTTCCTCATATCCAATCAGAGGAGCTCATTCGGAAAATTGTATGCCTTGCAGCGAAACAGAATGCATTTATTGTGTATACGCTTGTTCGTCAGGAGATGCGATCGTTATTACATGAACTGTGTGAGAAAGAAATGGTCTATGCTGTCGACATCTTAGGGCCTGCTTTAAAAACAATGGCAACATTTGTGGAAGAATTCCCATTAGAAGCACCAGGAATTGTTCACCAGCTAGATGATGATTATTTTAAAAAAATAGAAGCTATTGAATTTGCTGTAAAATATGATGATGGTAGAGATCCACGTGGTCTATTACAGGCTGATATTGTGTTAGTTGGTGTTTCACGTACCTCTAAAACACCGTTATCACAATATTTAGCACATAAACGCTATAAGGTGGCGAACGTACCTTTAGTACCAGAAGTTGAGCCACCTGAAGAATTATTGAAAATTGATCCGAAAAAATGTTTTGGTTTAATTATTTCTCCTGATAAATTAAACTCAATTAGAAAAGAGAGATTAATGACTCTTGGATTGAATGATGATGCTATCTATGCGCAGCATAAACGAATATTAGATGAAATCCAGCATTTTGAAAAAATTGTCGCTAAAATTGGTTGTAAGGTTATTGATGTAACAAACAAAGCTGTTGAGGAAACAGCGAACGTCATTATTGAGCATATCTCGAACTGTAAATAAGAAAAGAATTATTTAAACCACCTCGGTTGTAAGAGGCGGTTTTTTTGAGTCGGTTTTTAAAATAGTATAGATAAAAACTAATTTTTGTTTTATAATAATAAAATTGTGGTAAAAATATTTATTAAGAGAAAAATCCTATTTTTTTGTCGAGAAATAAAGGATTTTTAAATCGGATAGCGAATTGTGTTTTAGAACGTAATTTAAAGATGGTGATGGATTTGGCAGGGAAGATTCCTGAAGAAGTGATTGAACAGATTCGCTCACAATCGGAGATTGTTGATGTCATAAGCGAATACATGCAGCTAACAAAGCGTGGGCGCAATTGGTTTGGGCTCTGTCCATTTCATGGAGAACAAACGCCATCTTTTTCTGTGTCATCAGACAAACAGATTTTTCATTGCTTTGGTTGTGGTGCAGGGGGTAATGCTATTACTTTTGTCATGGATATAGAAGGTATTTCTTTTCCTGACGCTGTTGTGAAACTTGGTGAACGTGTTGGCATACAGTTAGATATTGGGCCAAGTTTACCTGAAGTAACGAAAAAGGTATCTAAAGCAGAAGAAAGGATGAAAGAAGCTCACGCTTTTGCAGCAGATTTTTTTCAACATTTACTGTTAAATACTGAAGATGGTGAAGAACCTTTAAATTATTTGCTAGAAAGAGGATTTACAAGGGAACTTATAGAATCTAATAGCATTGGATGGTCTCTTCCAAGCTTTGATGCATTAACGATATTGCTTGAAAGAAAAGGTTATAACTTACAAGAAATCGCGGAAAGTGGTTTAGTAATCAAGCGTGAAGGGGAAGAACGCTATTTTGATCGTTTTAGAGGGCGTATTATGTTTCCCATTCGTGATGAGAACGGTAAGATCATAGCATTCTCAGGACGAATCCTTGCATCAACTGGAGAAGAGGCAAAATATTTAAATAGTCCAGAATCACCAATTTTTCAAAAGAGTGAAGTGCTATATAACCTAGATAAAGCACGAACCTCGATTAGAAAAAATCGTCAAGTAGTATTGATGGAAGGATTTATGGATGTTTTAGCAGCAACCTCTGTAGGTGTAACGAATGCTGTAGCAACAATGGGCACTTCGCTTACGAATCAGCATATCACAAAGCTAAAGCGCTTAGTAGAGCAAATTACGATTTGCTATGACGGTGATAATGCTGGGTTTGATGCGGCGAAAAGAGCAGCACAGTTACTTCAAACGGAACGCATGAAAGTCGATATTGCGGTGTTACCAGATAAGCTCGATCCCGATGAATACATTCGTAGTCTAGGTGGACAAGCATTTAAAGAACAAATTTTGGAAAACCCTCATGCGTATATTGCTTTTATGATGATGCATGCTAGACGAAATAAAAACTTTCAGTTTGAAAATGATACGCTTCAATATATTCAAGAAGTTCTTGAGCAACTGGTAGGTAGATCCTCACCTGTTGAGCGAGATTTGTATATAAGACAGCTATCGAATGAAACAAACATCTCGGAAGAAGCGATTTATGCTCAATTCCGAAAGCTAGAGGCAAATCAGGTTCGTTCTGCAAAAGTAGAAGTGCCTGTTCAAACGCCTTCGATGCCGGTCACTCAGCAACAACATAAGCCTATGGACGCAGCTGAACGCGCCGAACGTTTATTACTGGCTCATATGCTTCATAATATAGATGTAGTGGACAGGGTATTACGTAGTGAGCAAAAAGATCCATTTGTACGAGATGCCTATATGGCAGTTTTTGTTCGCTTAGTAGGATTTTATGAGGAATATGGTCATCCTGATTATCAGCGTTTTGTTGAGATATTAGATGACTCTGAATTACGCAAGATTGTAATGGAAGCGGCTTTAGCGGAACGGGATCCCGACCAAGCAGAGGCAGAGGTCACAGATTCAATACGTCAGCTGCAAAAATATAGAATTGAGCAAGAAATTCAACAAAAGATGCATGAGTCAAAGGAAGCGGAGAAGATGCATGAGTATACGCGTGCACTTGAAATCGCCCAACAGATTATTCATTTAAGAAAATCGTTATCGGCGATTTAACCCGATTCGGTTGTTTAGAAGGAGGAAGGTTTATGGCGGACAAGTCAGAACGTTCAAAAGAGGTAGAAGTAGAAATTACATTAGATGAAGCAAAAAAAATACTACAAGAAAAAGCAAAAACAGAAGGTGAAATTTCAATGAAAGAAATTTCAGAGAAACTAGCGCCTTATGAATTGGAGAACGAAGAGATTTTCCACTTTGCTGAGGATCTTGAAAAGGCTAAAGACATTCAAATCATTGGAAAAGAAGAGTTTGAAGAAGAAAGCTTAATGAAAGAAGAAGCTAACGAAGAGACTTTCGATTTAAATGATTTGAGTGTACCACCAGGCGTTAAAATTAATGACCCTGTTCGTATGTATTTAAAAGAAATTGGTCGAGTTGATTTACTTTCTGCCGAGCAAGAGATTGCATTAGCTGAGCGTATTGAGCAAGGTGACGAAGAAGCACGTAAACGCCTAGCAGAAGCGAACTTACGTCTTGTTGTATCTATTGCAAAGCGATATGTTGGTCGTGGAATGCTATTCCTTGACTTAATTCAAGAGGGGAATATGGGGCTTATCAAGGCTGTTGAGAAATTTGACTACCGTAAAGGCTTTAAATTCTCCACTTATGCAACATGGTGGATTCGCCAAGCGATTACGCGTGCAATTGCGGACCAAGCACGTACAATTCGTATTCCAGTGCACATGGTAGAAACAATTAATAAATTAATTCGCGTACAGCGCCAATTACTACAAGACTTAGGTCGTGAGCCATCTCCAGAAGAAATTGGCGAGGAAATGGATTTAACACCAGAAAAAGTACGTGAAATTTTAAAAATTGCACAAGAACCAGTATCTCTTGAAACACCAATTGGAGAAGAAGATGATTCACATTTAGGGGACTTTATTGAGGATTCTGAAGCTCAATCTCCATCTGACCATGCAGCTTATGAATTATTAAAAGAGCAATTAGAGGATGTGTTAGATACATTAACTGACCGTGAAGAAAATGTCCTTCGCTTACGTTTCGGTTTAGATGATGGTCGCACGCGTACTTTAGAAGAGGTAGGGAAGGTATTTGGTGTAACACGTGAACGAATTCGCCAAATTGAAGCTAAGGCGCTTAGAAAGCTCCGTCATCCTTCTCGTAGCAAACGTTTAAAAGACTTCCTAGAATAAAGATAAAAAATTGGGGCTATCTAATTAGTGATGACTAATTGGATAGCCCTTTTTTCTGGCTCCTATTATATTTCATATGAAATAGGAGAATACCTGTGAGAGCGAAGTTAATATCGACACAAAATTTTTCATTTTTTTCCCTGGGTCATACTAAACATAGTAGATATTATTTCGATAAATGTTATATCGAGTAATTAGAATGAGACAGTATTATTTTTGCTACTTTATACAGATGTGTTATGAACGATTTTAAGATAAAATTGTAATAACAACCATTATTAAGCAATGTTTGGAGTATACACTATGACAAATCCTCGGAAAAAAATAATCTTGAATGAGATATTGTTTTGGAAGCAGAATAAGCTATTACCAGAGCATTACTGTGATTTTTTAGCGGCTCTATATGCAGAGGGGTCAGATGTAGAAGAGTTAGAACCGGTGCATCATAAACAGGCTATTTTGCCTGCAGAAAAGAGAAGGCAATTACTTGTAATTGCAAGTATATGTATTGCAATGATTACACTGCTGTCTATTTATTTTACAATATCATCCTTAATGATAATTTTAACTGTTGTCGTTGGAATAGCTGCTGTGATATTATTTCTGACGGCGTTTAGAATGGCACGTAAAAATGATTTATTAGCCCCTATTTTCCATCTATTGGGTGCTATTCTGTTGTTTAGTATGTCTATTCGAATTTACACTACATATTTTAATGGAAATAATATTGCATTGTTTTGCTTGATTGCAGCAAACTGTGGGGTTTGGCTTTGGTCAGGTTTAAAAATGAAGCTACTTTATTTCACGGTCTCAGGTGTCCTAGGTTTACTGGCACTGATTAGCTATTATATCATAAACTTATTATAAGAATTTATTTTGTAAAAAAGTTTCGCTAACAATGATAAGAATCTGTTTGCTTTCAATTAGCTAACAGATTCTTTTTTTGTATCAAAATGTGTCTGTAATTTATCTAACATTAACTTAAACGCTCTATTAGTGAAGACTATAATCGTATAGCTTTTTAGCTACACATATAAAAAAAGATATTTTGATTTCCTTGGTATATGAATGCGCAAAGAGTGGAAAGATAACAGCGAGTAAGGATGTAATTATTAAAAAAATACTGGAATGTGCAAATATTGGGGATTTCAAGACATATTTTATCCAGTAGTTACAGAAATGTCGAAATTGTTACAAACAAAGGAAAACTTAGCGAATATGCTTTTCGTTTCATGGTTAATGAAGTACAATATTAGATGTTGACTGATTCTATATTATCATAGAAGTAGATTTAAATGAGGAGGGGAAACATATGAAAAACAATCCAGTCGTTCCTTACATTCTAATTTTAGCATTTGGTATTGGTCTTATTTTCTTCATGTCTTTAACAGGCGCAGAGAACAAAAAGGAAATCGCTGCTGAAAAAGAGGGTGGTGGCGAAAAAACAGAAGCTACCGATGATTCTGCATTAGTACAAACTTGTATTAGTTGTCACGGTGCTGACTTAAGTGGTGCTTTTGGTCCTAATCTACACGGCTTAGATGAAGCGCGTATCGTAGATGTTTTAACAAACGGGATCCCAGGAACTCCAATGGAGCCTGGCATGAAAAACGAAGCGGAAGCTAAAGCAATCGCTAAGTACATTTCAACTCTAAAATAGTCTGAAAAAATAGCTGTACTGAAAGCGTTTAATCGTAATCGGTACAGCTACAATTTATTTATCTTCATTCAGTAAATGAAAAATGGAGTTGCTCAAAATTTTTGAGACAACTCCATTTGTTTTTTTTCACGACATCATACATACTAAGGATGGACACTATTTTAGACAGGCGGTAAAAAAATGAATGCACAAAAATTATCAAAACGATTAGAAACAGTAGCAAAATTTATTCCCACTGGTGCGGTTGTAGCCGATATTGGCAGCGACCATGCATATTTACCATGCTACTTAATTCATAAAGGTATTGCTTCATATGCAATAGCAGGGGAAGTTGTGAAAGGACCATTTGAATCAGCAGTTGGACAAGTGCAAAAGGAAGGCTTAACAGAAAAAATTACAGTAAGACTTGCGAATGGTTTAGCGGCTGTTGAAGAAGCTGATCATGTAGATACTGTTACTATAGCTGGAATGGGTGGACCTCTTATTGTCTCCATTTTAGAGAAGCATCCAGAAAAATTAAATGGTGTAACAAGGCTTATTTTGCAGCCTAATATTCATGCAAAAGTGATTCGCGAATGGGCGTTAGCACATAATTGGGCAATACAGGATGAAGAGATTTTAGAGGAAGACGAAAAAATTTATGAAATTCTTGTATTGCAAAGAAGCACAATGACGTTAACGGAATCGGATATTTTATTTGGGCCGAAATTAATGCAACGAAAATCAGCAGCATTTATTAAAAAATGGTCGCGTGAAAAAGAAAATTGGCAACGTGTATTAAAGTCCATTGAAGGGGCAGATCAAACACCTGAAATTGAAGAAAAACGTGCAGAATTAGTAGCTCTACTCAATTTAGTGGAAGGGGTTCTGTGAGATGAAAGTAGTTAACGGTCAAGAAGTTATACAATTGTTCGAATCATGGTCGCCTAAAAAGCTAGCCTGTATGGAAAATGACCCAATTGGTCTAGCAATCGGCACATTAAATAAACCTGTAAGTAAAGTATTAGTCACATTAGATGTTAATGAAGCAGTAGCAGACGAGGCTATTGCTCAAGGATGCGAGCTAATAATAGCGCATCATCCACCTATTTTTAGACGCCTTTCCAATATTCGTACTGACAATCCAGCCGGGCGTTTATATGAAAAACTTATAAAAAATGATATTGCCGTTTATGCAGCGCATACGAATCTAGATGTGGCTGAAGGCGGTGTTAACGACTTACTAGCAGATGCTCTACAGCTTGAAAACCGTTCTATTTTAGAAGAAACATATGCGGAAAATATGTTGAAGCTGGCAGTTTTTATACCGACTGCAAATGCCAATGATTTACGGGAGGCATTAGCAAAGGCAGGAGCTGGCCGCATTGGAGATTATGAAGCGTGTAGCTATACTACATTGGGAGAAGGACGTTTCCGTGCACTAGAAGGTGCAAATCCACATGTAGGTTCTATTGGTGAATTACATGTTGAAGAAGAAGTAAAGGTAGAAGTAGTATTTCCGGAATCTATAAAAAATCGTGTGTTAAAGGCAATGTTAAATGCACATCCATATGAAGAACCTGCCTATGATATCATCCGTTTAGACCAGCAAACAAATGTAATGGGCTTAGGACGAGTTGGTTATTTACCACAAGAAATGACTCTTCATGAATTTACGCAATTCGTGAAACAGCAGCTAGACGTGCCTGCTGTCCGCGTTGTTGGTGATTTACAATCGAAGGTGAAAAAAGTTGCGCTTGTTGGTGGCGACGGCAATAAATATATCTATTCTGCGAAACGTGCTGGGGCAGATGTATTTTTAACAGGAGATATGTATTTCCATACTGCCCAGGATGCTCAAGCAATTGGTCTACAAATCGTAGATCCAGGACATCATGTGGAGAAAGTGATGATTGCAGGAGTAGCTAAAAAGATGGCAAGAATGTGTGAGGATAAAAAATATTCTGTTGATTTTGTACAATCTACTATTCATACAGAACCGTTTTTATTCGTGTAAGAGAGGGGAATAGTTGTGGCAAGTGAAAGACCTGCTGGCAATAAAGCCGGCAAGTTATGGATAATGATTGGTTTGCTGATTGCTGTGTTTGGGGTAGGGATGACATTTATGACAAATACGATGAATGCCAAAAAAATTGATGCTATGACCGAGCAATGTGAATCAGACGGTGGAGAAGCCATAGTGTCAAAGGAAAAGAGTTTTCTATCAACAAACTATTCATTTAAATGTAAGCAGTAATTATAACAAGACTGAATTATAGTATTAAATATAATTCAGTCTTTTTAATGTAAAAAAACAATATGTTCAAGGAAACCTTGGTGAATGTTGTGCTTTTAAATAAGGGCGATTTCCGTTCCGGGCTACTTGCTCTCCTGTGAGCGAGCGTCGAGTGGCTTCCTTTGCTTTTGTTGTTGCTTTCGCACAGATATAACCCTATTGCTAAGGTTTAGTTTTATCACTATAAATAAGAGAGACATGCTAGAAAATTTATGCTATGTGAAGTAGTTGATTGGAGTGGAGGCTTGGCGACTCCTTGGGGATTAGCGTCACAGATGAGACCCTGGAGCGAGCAACGCGAGTGAAGCGGCTCATCGGACGCCCCCAGGAAAGCGCCAAGTCGGAACGGAAATCAGCCCCTCGTTTTGCCATTGAGCTATATATAATAAGACACCTTAACTTCATTGACATATTAGTACTTCAACATCGTGAAATATAATTCAGTCTTTTTGTGTATGCATGGATTAATTTTAGAATGTTATGATAGGTGAGTATAAATTGCTATGAGAGGAGAGTTTTGGATTGTTTATTCGATTAACAAAAGAACAACAAGAAACAATAATAGCTGATATTCAACGATTTTTCTATAATAATCGTGATGAGGATATAACGGAATTCGAAGCAGAAAGAGTATTAGACTTTGTAAAGGAAAATATTGCTCCACATATTTATAATGCGGCTATCTCGGATGCAAAATATGTTGTAGAAAGACAATATGCATCGATTGAGGATGAACTTGCAGCATTAGAAAGACCGATTAAAATAAAATAATTTAATCTGAATTAAATTATTGGAAATTTTTAAAAATATATGATATTTTTATCTTGGATTAAAGATAATTTAATTCGAAGTAAAAACAATGGTTTCATTAACCATCCATGTATGGAATTAAGAAATGGATTCCTGTACATCATGGCTAAGAGAACCACTTTTAGTTCAAATGAAAGATTTGGTCACAATTTGAGGGATGAGTGAAGGAGGAACAACATGTTGAAAATAGGGGTAATATTAGGTAGTACGCGTGAGGGTCGTTTAAGCCCACAAGTTGGCGAATGGGTAAAGGCAGTAGCTGAAAAACGCGGTGATGCAGAATATGAAATTATTGATATCGCAGATTTTAAATTACCACTTCTAGGTGAGCCAGGTGGAGATGCTTCAGGAGCAGCTACATGGTCACAAAAAGTTGCTGCATGTGATGGTTTTGTATTTATCGTTGGGGAATATAATCATTCTATTACTGGGGCATTAAAGAATGCATTAGATTTCTTACGCGTGGAATGGAATAATAAGGCGGCAGGTATTGTTTCTTACGGTTCTGTTGGCGGTGCAAGAGCGGCTGAACATTTACGTGGAATTCTTGGTGAATTATTAGTAGCTGATGTTCGCGTCCATCCTGCTTTATCCTTATTTACAGATTTCGAAAACGGCACAGTATTTAAACCAAAGGAAGTGCAAGCAGATTCAGTAAATCAAATGCTAGATCAACTTATCCCTTGGGCAACTGCATTAAAAACAATTCGATAAAGACCTTAAGCAATATGTACAGTAAAAAGTGCATATTGCTCTTTTTATGCATATAGAGACGTATGGCTGGGTAGTTGTTTCCCTGAATTTAAATAGATGATATTTAATAGAGTGTTGATTTTCTAATATTCTCTATTGTTGAAAAACTCTCTGTGCTAATTCTTTTTATGATAGAGAAAATAATTCAAAATAATAAATAGGATTCTTAATTATGGAACTTTTCTGGTATTGGTTCGTATGTATTAATGTAAGGGAGATTGATATTAGAGAAGAAGGATGGGAGCGTAAAGTGTGACGCAAAAACAAACTAAGAGTGAATTTTGGGCATGGTTTAAAGCAATTGGGCTAGCAATCATTTTTACAATGGGTGTACGTTATTTTATTCTATCTCCTGTAGTTGTAAAAGGTGCTTCAATGGAGCCGACTTTTGAAAATGGAGATAAAGTCATTGTGAATAAAGTGGGACCGCGAATTTCCGATTATAACCGCTTCGATGTTATTGTCTTTGAAACAAAAGAAGATAAAAATTATATTAAAAGAATCATCGGTTTACCAGGAGATCATATAGCCTATAAAGATGACGTTTTATATATAAACGGGAAGGCTTTTGATGAGCCTTATTTAACTGAGTATAAAGAAGAATTACTTGATAAAGGTGATTTTACATATGATTTCACACTAGAGGAACAATTAGGAGAAATAACTGTACCAGAGGGGCATTTTTTCGTTCTTGGGGATAATCGTCGACGAAGCATAGATAGTAGGAGTCCAGATGTTGGATTTGTTTCGCAGAATAAAATTTTAGGAACTGCAGGCTTTGTATTGTGGCCATTCGAAAGGCTTGGTAGTACACGCTAGTTAAATTAGCTTTTATGTACATGGCTTACATTAGACTTTATAAAAGGAAGGGAAAAGTAAATGAAAATTGTTACCGTCCATCATTATGATGCGTTTAGTACGATACCTAATATGGGGAATCCAGCAGGTGTCGTCGTAGAGGGAGATCAATATAGTGAAATAGAAATGCAGGCTATTGCTAAGCAGGTGGGCTTCAATGAAACAGCCTTTGCGCAAAAATCTGATAAAGCAGATTTACGTATACGTTATTTCACGCCAGGGCATGAGATGGATTTGTGCGGACATGCAACAATGGCAACGATTTATGCTCTTAAAACAAAAGGTTTACTAGAAGATAAGTCAAAACTGACTATTGAAACGAAAGCAGAAATTCTCCCAATTGAGATAAAGGAACAGAAAGGAAAAATTCATATTACTATGCAACATGCAACACCCCAATTTAAAGCCTTTAACGGTTCAAAAACTAAGCTTGCACAATCTATTGGACTAACAGAGGAAGCGATACATCCTGAATTACCGATAGTCTATGGAAGTACAGGAATTTGGACATTGATAGTACCTATAAAAAATTTATCATACTTTGAAAAAATGACTCCGCAAACTGCAAATTTTCCGGATGTCCTTGACGAAATGCCAAAAGCATCCGTCCATCCTTTTTGCTTAGAGGCATTTGATAAGAATGCAGATATGCACGCAAGACATTTTTCATCACCTTATTCTGGAACAATTGAAGATATAACTACAGGTACTGCCTCTGGTGTTATGGGGGCATATTTTGCAGAGTATATCGATCGAGCAGCTCAATTGCCAAAAACACTTACCGTAGAACAAGGTCAGGAACTTGAGAAAGATGGGCGTGTGCATGTACACGTGAAAAATGTTGAGGGGAAACTGAATATTTCGATTACAGGAACGGCTGTACACGTGAAGGAACTAAAAGTGCATATATAAAAAGGAAACCGCTTATAGTATTTTTTTAACTAGGAAGCGGCCCCCTTTTAAAATGCCATTCATTCCATTAATGTTTAATTTCTTCAATAACTTTTTCTTTTAAATCTGCATCCATAGATGAAAGCTTAACGTTATTTGTAAGACGTTCTTTTAATTCGCGATCTGTCATAATACCACGTTCTTCTAGAATTTGAACAAGTAATTCTAACGTCATTAAATTTTTAATATCTGCTGCTTTTGTATCCATTTTAAATGCCTCCGAATGTATAGTATTTCTACCTCTTTAGTGTACTCCTTTTTTAGAAGGACGACGTAAAATGGTCAAAACAAAGCGAAAATATTTCGTGTCCCGGAATATATTGAATGATTCTAGCAGTACTGGAAAATAAAAAAAGGCGGATCTTTTATTAAGATATCAGTTCTTAAATATTCGATGAAGTCTAAGATAAAAAAGGAAACTATAATATGTCTAAAGAAATGTTTGTACCAATAAACGATTTTAAATTGTATGCCAAATTGATAGGTAAAAAAAATGGTAAACCTACTGTGGTTATGGATGCGGGATATGGTGATTATTCTAAAGGGTGGATTTCTATAGTCTCTGATGTTGCAGCATTTACAGAAGTGTTAGTTTACGATAGAGCAGGACTTGGTAAAAGTGAGAAAAGTTCAAATCCTAGAACAAGTCGAGAAATGGTGAAGGAACTGAAAGAGCTTCTTACTAAATTGGAAATAGCCCCTCCATATATATTTGTAGGTCATTCATTTGGCGGAGTAAACGCAAGATTATATGCGAGTGAATATCCTAGTGACATTGCTGGATTGTTGTTAGTTGATTCTACTCCAGAGGATTACCAAGAAAGATTCCTTCCAACTATGAGAAGGGAATTTCAAGAGGCTTATAAAAAACAATTTATACACTAAGGCAATTATAAAGAATTTAAGGAAAGCCTAAAACAATTAAAAGACAATCAGATAAAATTAAACATACCGTTAATTGTTCTTTCAGCAGGTAATAAACATCACTATACTAAAGAATCTCAAGAACTGTGGAATAAAATGCAAAAGGAAATATTACAAATTTCCACTCAAAGTGAATTTATTATTGTTGAAAATAGTGCGCATTACAAACAAAATGATGCACCTTCAGTAGTCGTAGAAGCAATAAATAAGTTACTTAATAATTTTTAATATCAAAACTCCTAGCAATAGGAGTTTTATTGTTCATCATCCAAAATCGGTGATCACCTTTATTAAACCATATGTTATGTATATATATTGATTGGAGTGGAGACTAGACGCCCACCAGGAAGCTTTGCTCTGTGCGAAAGCGAAGCGACAGCAACAATGTTTTAACTGTGCGAAAGCGAAGCGACAGCAACAATGTTTTAACTGTGCGAAAGCGAAGCGACAGCAACAACAACAAAGCGCCCAGCTGGAACGGAAATCAACCCCACTCTATGATGATAAGCCTACCTAATTACTCATTGAGAATAATGCCTGATACAAAGTTGCTAGCAAAGCAACAAAGAGCATATCGTCAGAGTTAAAAAGTTTAAAAGATATACCAGTACGCACAATTTCAGTTTCTATATTACTAGCGCTTGCTATTTTTTCATCGTTACAATATAAATAGGCTGTTGAGGTAAAATCCTTTTCAAAGCGAAAAGCGAGTCCATCCATTGTAAAAGAGTAGGAAGATTCAAGTAGTTGAACCGTCTTCCTTTGTATCGGTAAAATGGATCCATCTGGCATAATAAGCTGATGGCTAACTCCCTTTGTTAATAGTGTAGATTGCACTTGAAAAAGTGGTGCTCCTAAAGTAGTTCGTGTTTCATAGCGATGTGGTAATGACTGTTGTGTAGCAACTAGCATTACAGCATTGATTACTTTTCCTACTGATGAACGTTCTACCTTTTGTAGCACACAAACCGTCTCATTTTGTTCATTCACAATAGGGATATTTGAAAAGCTTTCGAAAGCTTTTGGGTATGTAAGAGTAAATGTAGTCATAAAAAAGCCTCCAATCTACTTACTATACGGAGATGCTTTACTTCAGGTTTCATCTTAAACAAAAATTTTGATAAACAGGTAAAGAGGTACATCCAAAGGGATCAATTATGACGAGACATAATCAATCAATAAAAAAGGCTGACCGATAATGTGAAATTTTCACGATCGGACAGCCTTTAATATTATTGTTGAGGTGTGACTTCTCCTGCTAGAGCACGTTTTTCCTGCTCTGGATCGAATTCTTTTTCCATTTTTGAAACGACAACTGTTGCTACACCATTACCAATTAAGTTGGTAACTGCACGAGCCTCTGACATAAAGCGGTCAACCCCGATTAAAAGGGCAATCCCTTCTACTGGAATCATTGGGAATGCTGCTAATGTTGCAGCGAGCGTAATAAAACCTGAGCCTGTTACACCGGCCGCACCTTTAGATGTTAGCATTAAAATAGCAAGCAATGTAATTTGATGCCAAACATCTAAATCAACTCCGTAAGCTTGTGCGATAAAAATAGCCGCCATAGATAAGTAAATGGACGTACCATCTAAGTTAAAGGAGTACCCCGTTGGAATGACAAGACCAACGACTTGTTTAGAGCAACCATAGTTTTCTAATTTGCGCATCATCGAAGGTAGGGCAGATTCTGATGATGATGTCCCAATAACGATAAAAATTTCATCTTTAATATATTTAATAAACTTAAAGATACTGAATCCAAAGTAACGTGTAATAAGACCAATGATGACTACGATAAAGATAAACATTGTAATATAAACGGAAAGCATTAAAAATCCTAAGTTTCCTAGTGATTTAAGACCGAAGTTTCCGATTGTGTAGCTCATAGCGCCAAATGCACCAATCGGGGAAACTTTCATGACCATATTAACAATTTTAAAGAATATATCTGCTACTTGTTCGAAAAATTTAATGACTGGTTTAGCTGGTTCTCCAATAGCAGCAGCAGCTATACCGAATAAAACAGCTGAGAATAAAACAGGTAATAACTCTCCATTTGCAAGTGCTCCGACAACATTATCAGGTATAATTTGCATAATAAATGCACCAATACCATGCTCCGTAGCGGCAGCTGCCTCTGTATATTGGGAAACATCTGCACCGTTTGCAGCCGCTGTATTAAAGCCTTTTCCGGGTTGTACAATATTGACAACGATTAAGCCGATTGCTAGTGCGAAAGTAGAGACAATTTCAAAATAGATTAATGCCTTCCCACCAATTTTACCAACTTTTTTTACATCGCCCATACTACCAATTCCAATAACAACTGTTAAGAAAATGATAGGAGCTATTAACATCTTAATTAATTTAATAAAAATATCAGCTAATATTTTCAACTTCGCTCCGAACTCTGGGAACGTAGCACCTACAATAATACCTAGCACAATAGCAATCAGTACTTGTACAGTTAAATTTTTAAAATTTATACGCATAAAGTTCTCCCCTAACACTATTTATGAATATTATGTGAACGCTTTCATGAGGTTATCTTAGCTGAAATTTTCCGACAATAGTTTTTATGACCGTAAAGTTTCTATTGTTCATTTTGTTCATTTTCAACTGGTAAATTGATAAAATTAGTGATAGCAAGGGTTTGTGGCTGTTTTATAGTAGTTTTGTAAATTTAGAATCTATTATAATACAAAAGAAAAAATCCCCACGCTAGTGAGGATTTTAATCATTAATGAACAAAAGTATTGATCCAGCAGTGAAGAAGTACTTAAGGGGAAACAATTTTTTCGATTTCTGATAAAACATCGTTTTCTTGTACATTATTTCTATAAAAATCATAAACAGGTGCTAGTTTTTCTTTAAAGCGATGGCGTTCCTTATTGCTCATCGTATAGATCTCAAAGTTATCCTGCTGCTTAAGTTTTTGCAAATCTTCTTCGTTCATTTCTATAGCTTGTTCAAATTGCCAGTCTGTTGTTTCTTTCATAGCCTCCATAATCTGTTTTTGGATTTCTGAAGGTAGAGATTTCCAAAACTTGTCGTTAATTAAAACTGCATATCCTAAAATGCCATGCTTAGATAATGTCATATGTTTCTGCACTTTATAGAAACCTTTAGAATAAATATTGGAAGCTGTATTTTCCTGAGCATCAATAGTATTCGATTCTAAATCAGTGAAAACCTCGCTAAAGGAAGTCGGGATTGGTGTAGCTCCAACAGCCTCGAATTGCTTTTCAAGGGTTTCACTTGGCATTGTACGGATACGTAAGCCTTTTAAATCTTCAAATGTATGAATAGGTTGATCGACAGAGGTTAAATGTTTAAAGCCATTATGCCAAAAACCCAGTCCTTTTATATGAAATGGTTTAAGCTCACTTAACAATTGTTCACCAATCGAACCTGTAAGTACTTTATGCACTTCATCATCCGTATTAAAAAGGTAAGGTAAATCAAGAACCTGCCAATTTGGTATATAGGATGTCATCTTTGAGAAAGTAGGGATAATCATTTCTACTTCTCCATTTTGCAAAGCCTGAAACTCGTTTTTATCATTAAACAAGGAGGAGTTTGGGTAGACGTGTACCTTCACCTTACCATTCGTTTTTTCCTCAACAAGCTCGGCGAATTTACTTGCCGCTTGTCCTTTTGGTGTATTCTCAGCTACAACATGACTTAAATGAATCGTAATTTGTGTATCTAAGCCATGTTGCTCATCGTCATAGGGGAGAGGCTTAGCAAATAGTAAGCCTTGTTGAATACCAACTGCTAATGTTAACAATAAAACACTTACTATTGTTCCGATAATAAATTTTTTCATCAATTACACCCAATTTATTCGTATTTTCTGATGTTTTTGTTATTCTAACATATGGAGTAAGGTAAAATATAGTAGGAGGGAGGCGTACTTCTTGAAATTTCAAAAATTATCGATGAAGAGAAAAATTATGTCTCTGACTTTTTTTATTCTCATGCTCTCCTTTAGTATAGGTGGTACATTTTTGCTAGGGTTTGTCATGAATGAACAAAAAGATAAGCTTAGAAACCAAGCTTTACTTGTAGCAAAAACAGTATCACAGCTTCCTGAACTAAAAACTTACATTGCAAACAATAATTTTAACGAGGCTACGAAACATATTAATCCTGTAGTGGAGGAAATACGTGATATAAATGGGGCGCAGTATATTGTTGTACTTGATATGCAAAGGCGCAAGTACTCACATCCGAATACAGAGGAGATTGGACAATTCTCGCAGTCAGGTGATCTAAACGCAGCGTTTTCTGAGCATTATTATACATCTATCGCACATGGTGAACATGGAGATATGGTAAGAGCATTCGTCCCGATTATGAGTAAAGGAGGTAGACAAATAGGTGTAGTAGTAGTAGGCTATAGTGTTTTAACTGTAGCAGAGTTACTACAATCTATTCAAACAGAATTAATGATTACTATTTTATTATCTCTTTTCTTTAGTGCATGGGGGGCTCATACATTAGGGCTTCATATGAAAAAGCAAATGTTTGGGCTAGAGCCCCATGAAATTGCTAAAATGTATGTAGAACGAACTGAAACCTTTAACGCGATGCATGAAGGGATTATTGCCATTGATAATGACTTGACAATCACAATATTTAATGAAAAGGCATGTGACATATTAGGTGTTCACGAGCAACCTTCAACATTAATAGGGAAGAAAATTTTTACTGTATTACCGGATACACGATTACCGGAAATTTTGGAGCTAGATCACCCCATTTTTAATCGTGAGCTCTATATTAATGATCACAGTATTATGAGTAATCGTATTCCTATACAAGTTAATGGAAAAACGGTTGGAGCTGTGGCCATGTTTAAGGATCGTACAGAAGTGAAAAAGCTTGCAGAGGAATTAACAGGTGTTAAGGCATTTGTACAAGCATTACGCGTACAAACACATGAACATAAAAACAAATTGCATACAATTGCCGGTCTTTTACAGCTTGGACATCATGACCAAGCACTTTCTTACTTAACGCAAGTAAAAGAAGAACACGATGAAATTACAAATTTTCTAAATGAACGAATTAAAAATGAAAATATTTCCGGGCTATTGCTTAGTAAAATCTCCTATGCAAAAGAACAAGGAATTCTACTGGAAATTGACAGGGAAAGCCGCTTGACAACCTTTCCTAACAATTTAGATCATCATGATTTCGTTATTTTATTCGGTAACTTAATAGAAAATGCTTTTGATGCATTAAAGGATGTACAAATCGAAGAGAAAATTATCCATGTTTCTGTTGATGAGGATGAGGATGTACTAGCAATTTTAGTAACGGATAATGGTATAGGCATGACGAATGAAGTAAAGGCTCATATTTTTGATAATGGATATTCAACAAAAGAGAATAAAGGTCGTGGCATTGGACTTTTTTTAATAAAAGAAATTGTACAAAAAGGAAAGGGAGAAATTGAAGTCATAAGTGAACCGAATAAAGGAACAAGCTTTTTAATAACTTTTTACTATACTTAATAGGCTCATCATCTGATGATAATATTTGTTTTTTGATTGGAGTATAGACTGAACGACTCTGTAGGATTCATTTGACGTCCTTAAGAAAGCGCTTGGTTGTAATGGAGATCAATCCTATGAGTAATGTAATATGAATAGAGGCGGAATATTCTATGGGAACAGAGTGGCGCTCTCTTAGATAGCTTCCTTAAGTAAATATTTGCACATATAGAGATAGAACAGAGTGTATGGAGGACTAACAGTGACACAAACAAAGGTTTTATTAATTGAGGACGATCCGATGGTGCGAGAAGTTAATCGCCAATTTATTGAAAAGATAGCTGGATTTGAAGTAATTGGACAAGCCTCAAATGGAGTTGAAGGGATTGCTCAAATTCAAAAACTTAAACCAGAATTAGTATTTATGGATATTTTCATGCCAGAGCAGGATGGAGTGACAAGCTTACGAAAAATTCGTGAACTCAAGTTACCTGTAGATGTAATTACGGTAACCGCTGCAAATGATATGGAAACTGTAAAACAAGTCCTGCATTTGGGCGTCTTTGATTATATTATGAAACCTTTTTCATTTGAACGAGTGCAAGGTACGCTTGAAAATTATTTGCGCTTCAAAAAGCAAATGCAAACGGAGCGTGAATTAACACAAGGGGAGCTTGATCAGTTATTCCATTATCATGATGGACATAATGAGGTTCAGCAATCCAATGTCATACGGTCAGAAAAAAGTTTACCTAAAGGTTTTAATCGTGCAACACTGGAGAAAGTTGTGCACTATTTACAATCTGTAGAAGGAGCATCGGCAGAAGAAGTAGCCAGTGGTGTAGGTATTGCACGCGTAACAGCAAGAAGATACTTAGATTATTTAGAGAAGCAAGAGGAAATTACGATGGATGTACATTATGGTGGCATTGGTCGTCCGGTTAATTATTATTTCAGTAAATAAAAGGAAATCCTGATCGTCAAAATAGACAATCAGGATTTTTTACTACTTTAGATTTTTAAGTTGTGGATAACCAAAGTCATAGTTATCGTCTAGGCTAAAGCGTACAACCTCGAGGTAGCTTCGATCCCTCGGGCAAAAGTGGTGGAGCGTTTACTTTTGCTTTTGGGCTCTCCAGCGCTTGTCGGATGTAAACGAGCACATTAGCGCATTTGTTCTTAGTAAGGCATAATTTTGTCTACAGGCTTTGGCGTTTTAATTTTAGGTAAAATTTTATCTAATGTAACTGTACGCTCAATGTTATGTGTTGATTCATCATTTTCATCGAATTGCTCAAGGAATGAAATAACCTCTTTGACAATTGGTGTTGGCGTAGAAGCACCTGCTGTAACAGCGACGGAATTAATTCCTTTTAACCATTCGATTTTTAGCTCAGAAACGTCTGCAATTCGATAAGATGGTGTTCCTGCAATTTCAACGGACACCTGCGTTAAACGATTCGAGTTATTGGATTTTGGATCACCAACAACAATAAGTAAATCTGTTTCCCCAGCTTGCTGAGCAACTGCCTCTTGACGTACCTGGGTTGCCAAACAAATCTCCTTATGCACTTCAATTTGTGGGAATTTCTCTTTTAAACTATCCATTAAATGAGCGACATCCCATTGACTCATCGTCGTTTGATTCGTAACTAGTAATTTATCATTCGTTAAATTTAATGCATCAATATCCGAGGATGATTGCACTAAATGCACATGATCAGGTGCAACCCCAATTGCTCCCTCTGGCTCGGGGTGGCCTTTTTTACCGATATATATAATATCATAGCCATCTGCTGATTTTTCACGAATTAAATCGTGAGTAACTGTTACGTCAGGACATGTAGCATCAATGGATACTAAGCCTTTTCGCTTCGCAATTTCACGAATTTCAGGTGAAACACCATGCGCTGTGAATATAACAGTGCCAGTTTCAACTTGTTCAATAATTTCCAAACGATTCTCGCCATCTAATGTGATGATGCCATCTGCTTCAAAGGCATCCGTGACATGTTTATTATGCACAATCATACCTAAAATGTAGATAGGTCTTGGTAATGTTTTATCGAGTGCGGCGTTTCGAGCGATAACCATCGCATCAACAACACCATAGCAATAGCCACGTGGATTAATTTTTAATACTTGCATGGTTGTGACTCCTTTCAAGCTTACCTATCTACATTATAACGGACAGGGACGGTGAATACAAAGAAACCTTCATCTACATAGGCGGCTGGAAAATACGCGGTTTAGATGGAAGTGGATCAGCAGGAGTAAATGATCCATTTTGCCGAGACGATTTTCTACTTTTAGCAGAACTTGCTCCTTTGCTAGCCGCTGCTTCAGCTGCTACTGCTCCAGCCCCTGCGGCAGCTCCGGCAGCAGGAAGACCTTGAAATCCTTTATACAATTTTAAAAGTGACGGAATATTTTTTACCATTGGCATTGCCTGCTGAATGTAAGGTGTATATGTTTTCGCTGAGTTAAATAAGTTATTCGCCTGCTGCAAAAATGAACCGATTTTTGAAGGTTCCTGCATTGACGGCATTTGTCCTCCAAATGATCCTATTCCACTGGCCATAGGAAAGCCACCGGGAATTCGTGGCTGATTTGGGAAGCCTCCGGGCTGGAAAAAGGACTGTGGTGACATCTGTGGAGGTGTTGGCATTTGCATGGGCATTTGCATCGGCATTTGCATTGGCATTGGCATTTGCATGGGCATTCTCATGCCACCAGGATACATCGGGAACTGTGGTCTAAATACCATAACGATCTCCTTTCGATAGTGAATTAACATTGATGACATACCTGATTATAAGTATGATATGCAGATGGGTAAGTTAGCGTTCGAATGCGCAATAAATAACTTGGGAGATTGTAAATGTATCTGTCTATATCCTGTAAGGTTTATTTCTTTAACTTCTTTCAGCAATTATTTTTGTTTATCTGCTCGAAATGTAGCGAAAGCGAAGCGGCAGCGGTGATTATGCCGAGGCATAATTGATATACTTTAGCTCTAGAACACAGCGCTCCATGTTTAAAAGTACACAAAAAAGCGAGGTAGTCTCCAATGTAATTTTCCATTTGGAATTACCTCGCTATATTTTCTACAAATTTATTTGTGGGAAATATCTTTCAGTTTAGAAGGAGGGGCACAGACGTTAGAGGAACAACTCTTCTGTAATGAGCATGATGCGCATTTGCCCTTTTTCTGTTTCTTAATGCTTTTATATAAGGTAATACCAGCATAGCCAAATATAATGCTACCGATTAAGATATTAATCAATAAAGTCATTCTCTACACCTCACATGAATAAGTTCCCGATACCATAAATCATAAGTGCAATAATATAGGCTACAACAAATGGATATATTGTTGCAAATAAAGTCCATTTCACAGACTGTGTTTCCCGTTTTATTGCGCCTACTGTGGCTAAACAAGGCATATAAAGTAAAACAAAGGCCAAGAATGTATAAGCGCTTAAAGCAGTAAAATGTGTTGTCATCGTTGAGGATAAGACACCTTCACTTACGCCATAAATAATCGCCATTGTCGAAACAATTACTTCTTTTGCCAGGAATCCAGCAATAAGAGATGCACCGGCTTGCCATGTTCCAAAGCCAAGTGGGATAAACAACACACCAAAAGCGCCCCCAATAATTGCTAAAAAGCTGTCATCCATATTGACGTTAGCGCCATGTGGTCCTAAATAAGAAAGAAGCCAAATAATAACGGAGCCAGCAAAGATAATAGTACCAGCTTTGCGGAAAAATCCTTTTCCTTTTTCCCAAGTGGAACGCCAAAGTGTTTTAAGTTGTGGTACATGATAGGCTGGTAACTCAACAAAAAATACAGAGGTTTCATTTTTTAAAATTGTCATTGATAATATTTTTGTTACAATAAGCGCTACCACAATACCCATAACATATAGGGAAAATACTACTAACGATTGATGTGCAGAAAAGAATGCTGCACCGAACAAAGCATATACAGGTAACCTTGCTGAGCAACTCATAAACGGCGCAACAAGAATTGTTAATAGTCGTTCTCTTGGCTGTTCAATTGTTCTCGCAGCCATTACACCTGGAACATTACATCCGAAGCTTACAATCATCGGAATAAAGGCTTTGCCGTTTAAACCGAAATATTCCATAAGGCGATCCATCACAACAGCAATTCTCGCCATATACCCTGAATCTTCTAATAGAGAAATAAAGAAAAATAATACAAAGATTTGTGGAATGAAAACTAAAACACCGCCAACACCTGCAATGATCCCATCACATATTAAATGAACAATAAAAGGAGCTGCACCAATAGCTTCTATGCCTTGAGTAACAGTATCTGTAAGAGGGCCTCCTACAATGCCATCTAAGTAATCAGAAAGTGGGGTACCGATCCATGCAAACGTTGCTTGAAACATTAAAAACATAAGCGCTAAGAAAATCGGAACACCTAAAATTGGATGTGTTAGAATTTTATCAACTTTCTCTGACCATTGTGTTTCACTTTTCTCTTGTATAATTACTTCGCTATAGATGTTAGAAATATATAAATCACGTTTTTTAGCAATAGCTTTATTTAATGGTTCACCAATTTTATTCTCTAAAGCATCTCGTATTGCAGCTAGCTTTTCAAAGTATTCCTTTTCTTTCAAATAAGCGTCAACGGCTTCATTTTCCATTAAAAATTGAATCGTACACCATCTTCTTTGTTCTTCAGGAACATGCTGTAACAATGCTTCAATTTTTGAGATACCTTCTTCAATTAGGTCATCATAGGTTAATGCAAAGCGTTGTTGAGTACGGTCTGAGGCTTGAATAGCAGCATAAATACCTTCAACACCTTTACCAGTACGAGCGCTTATAGGAATAACAGGTACTCCTAGAGAACTCTGTAATTTTTCGACATCAATCGAAAGGCCTTTCTTTTTCGCTACGTCAATCATATTTAAACAGATGAAAACAGGCTTTCTAAGTTCAAGTATATCTACTGTTAATTGCATATTTCGTTCGAAGTTAGAGGCATCGATAATATTTAAAATTCCATCTACTTGATCTTCAAGTAAAAATGAAGTAACAACACTTTCATCTTTTGAAATAGGATTAAGCGTATAGACACCAGGTAAATCAATTAATTCCTTTTGTAGTTTTTTTACTTGTCCTACTTTTTTTTCAACGGTTACACCGCTCCAATTGCCAACGTATTCATATGAATTTGTCAACGTATTGAATAATGATGTTTTACCGATATTTGGGTTTCCGATTAAAGCTAATCTACTCATACTTGTTCGACCTTTATATCCATTAAATCTTTTTTTCTAAGCCCGATTTTCTGACCTTGGCATTCCAAAATGCAAGCTCCAGAAAACCATCCTTTTTGGACCATACAAACTTGACAGCCTTCTTTTATTCCAAAAGCATTTAATCGTTTACATAAAAGAGAGTCAATTTGCTGTAGATCTTTTACTTTAACTTTTTCTCCCAATTGAACCGCATGAAGGTTCATAAGATCTACCTACTTTCTTGTGAGTGATAATCATTATCGGTAAAATCTTATCATTTTTTATCTAGTGTATCAATAATAAGTTTACTGTTGAAAGTAATATTGGGATAGCAAAGTTAAAGTAAGATCAAACCTTATTCCTCATCGTGACAACGAAGCATTCTGTATCCAACACGGACATGTGTCTGGATTAACTTTGGGTTAGCTGGATTGTTCTCTATTTTCTTTCGAAGAGTAGCCATAAAAACCCTTAAACTTGGAACATCCGATTGAAGTGCGTTGTGCCAAACTTCCTTTAAAATAAAATTATGTGTTAAAACTTTGCCGACATGCTTTGATAAAATAACTAAGAGCTTATATTCAATAGGCGTCAAATGTACTTCTTTTTCATTTACAAACACTGTATTTGCCGCATAGTTTATTTGTAAATGACCATTTACAAAGACAGAAGGTTCATTTTCTTGCTGATGCTCAAACGACATTCTTCTTAAAGCTACTCGAATTCGGGCTAATAGCTCTTCAACACTGAAAGGCTTTGTAACATAATCGTCTGCGCCGGCATCTAAAGCATTGATTTTATCGTGCTCTTCGCCGCGTGCACTAACTACGATAATAGGGGTTTGAGTCCAGCTTCTAATTTTCGATATAAGCTCTACACCGTCTATGTCTGGTAGTCCTAAATCCAAAATAATAACGTCTGGATTCATGGCAAGAGCTTTTTGTAGAGCGCTATTACCATCTTTTGCAATGTCGTATTCATACTGTTGAGTTGCTAATGTCATTTTAATTAAATTGCCAATGGCTATATCGTCTTCTACTACTAGAATTCGTTTACTTATCAAATTTCATTACTCCTTTTTGGTTCATCACCAGCGTGAGGGGCTGATTTCCGCTACGACCGGGGGTAGCCCAGTCTTCGCTTCAACCAACTCATATAGATGGCACACCTTTTAACCAATGTCATCCCCAACTTTTGATGATAAGGTTCCTTTTTTTAGTGCGAAATTAAAAACCGTTCCTTTTGGTTTATTATCTGAAACTGTTATTACACTACCATGTAATTTTAAAATAGTTTGACATAGAGCCAAGCCTAATCCTAAACCTCTTCGACTATCGCTACGCTGTACTTTTCCGGTAGTAAATGGCTCAAAAAGGCTGGTTTTTATTGCATCATCTATGCCAGGGCCATCATCAGAAATGCTAAAGTGCACGAAACATTCAGATTCTTTGACCGTTAAAGTAATAACACTACCTGATGGTGTATAGGTCAATGCATTATCAATAATATTAATTAGAACTTGAATAATCAGTCGCGCATCCATTTCAGCAAATAAAAATTCTGGTTCAATATGATAGGATATTTCATGTGTATTGTTTAGACGAACGACATGCGTTAGTGCTTCTTGAATAATATCTTCTACAAGTTCCAATTGCATCTCCATTGCAAATTGTCCATCTTCTAACTTAGACACAGCAAGTAAATTTTCAACCATTTGCACAAGCCATTTCGAATTTTTATAAATATCCTCGTATATTCTACTTTTTTCATCCTCTCGTATTTGAGATGCACTGGATAGTAATATATCTGCATTACCAGAAATAGCAGTTAGCGGTGTTCTTAAATCATGAGAAACTGCGCGCAAAAGGTTTGCTCGCATTTGTTCCATTTCAGCTTCTCTAGCTACTTTTGCATTGAGTTTTTGTAAATACCATTTATCAAGTGCGAATGAAAAATCATTAATAATGGCATGCAAAATATTACGCTCAAATGCAGGTAATGGTGATTGCTTTGATAGGGCAATACCGATAACACCTTTAACATTCCCATTTGAAATAACCGGTAAATAGTAGGCATTCACTTCAGGAAATATATCAGTAGAGACACCTGCTACATGCTTATTATTGATAACCCAGCTTACTACACCATGCTCATTCGGATTCTCAAAAAAGGAAGCTATCTTAGTATTTTCAATACTAGATATGCTCTCGGTACGGAAAAAAATAGAGTTCGCAATTAAATTATTTTCTATCTCAAAAAACTTTACTGGTTTTTCTACTAATTTAACGATTTGTGACATGCCTTCAGTAATAATTTCTTCTATTGACTTAGCATGTTGTAGCCTACGATTTGTATCAAGGAGTACCTCCATTCGATAAGATTTACGAACAGCTACAATGGTTTGCTCCTTTATTTTTTTCGTTAAGCTACTTGTAATCAATCCGGAAAGGAACATGATCACAAAGGTCATCGGATAGTCGCGATGATAGGCGTTAAATGAAAATCGTGGTTCTGTAAAAAAATAATTAAAAAGCAGTACTGCTATGATGGAGCTAATAATGCTCATCATCCATCCTGATGACCAAATGGCAAGAATTAAGATACCTAAAATGTAAATAGTAATGATGTTCGAGTCACTGACACCAATTGTGTAAAAATATAGCCCAACAACTGATACTATGCCAAACACTATAGCCATTTTTAATAAGTCAAGCCATTCAAACGACAGCTTATTTTTTACAGTAGGGAAGTAGAATTGTTCATTTTCTTGATCTGGGACTATGTGTATGGCTAAATTCGGAACATATTCGTTGAGTCGATCACTAATTTTTGTGTTTGGTAGCCACCATTTTTTTCTCATGCTAGTTCTACCAATGACTAATTTAGTGACACCACTAATTTGTGCATAGTTGGCAAGGGCAGCAGCTACATCATCTTCCTGAACAATTACGACATGACCGCCAAGCTGTTCAACAAGCTTTATATGCTGCTGAAGTCGTTCAGAATTTGGGTTATTCCTATCATGCTCCTGTACGTTTTGAACGTAAAGAGCTGTAAATTTCCCGTGTAATGCCTGTGCTAATCGTGCGGTAGTTCGAATAACCTTGGCATTCGTAGGAGAGCTACTAATCCCAACAAGTAAATGTTCTTCAATTTGTACATGATGCTTAATAGATTCGTCGCTGTTTACCTGCTTATAGTTAATCGTATCTGCAGCTCTCCGTAATGCAATTTCTCGAAGTGATACTAAATTTTGTTTGCGAAAAAAAGATTGTAACGCTTTTTCAGCTTGTTGTTTTACATAAATTTTGCCTTCTTGTAGGCGCTGGATTAACTCATCTGGTTCAATATCGACAATTTTTATTTGTGCGGCTTGATCAATTAAATAATCTGGAATACGCTCCCGTACTTTTATCCCAGTTATTTCTTCAACTATATCGTGTAGGCTTTCAATATGTTGAATATTTACGGTTGTATAGACATGAATGCCCTTTGCAAGTAATTCCTCTACATCTCCAAAACGTTTCTTGTGACGCATTGTTGGAACATTCGTATGTGCCAATTCATCGATAATGACAATTTCCGGTTTGCGCTTTAGTACTTCATCAATATCTAATTCCTGAAAAGGTTTCCCTTTATAAATTATTTTTTTCGTGGGGATTTGCTCAAGTCCCTCGAGTAAAGCTTTCGTATCTGGACGAGGATGTGGTTCTACATAGCCAACTACCACATCTTTACCAAGTTTTTGTGCTTGATGTGCTGCATCTAACATTGCATAAGTTTTACCTACACCAGCAGCATAACCAAGAAAGATCTTTAGCTTCCCTATAAATTGTTCTTCCTGCTGAAGCCTCGCTAAAAACGTCTCTGGGGTTGGACGTGTATTTTCCATCCTCTTTCACCTCATTTGTATTATAGCGCTATCTTCCATTAAGAAAGTATTAAGATTTTTCCTCTTTATAGTTTCTTAATAGGAAAAGCGATTTCCTAACACTACATTAATTTGAAAGTCAGTATGATGAGAGCATCCAAATTAGAGAAGGGGTGTTTCGGTTGATGGACTTTTATATGATTGGCTTACTTATCATAAGCTTTGCATGTCTGTATGCGTTGACAGCTTGGTGTTTCAAGCTTGTCGAAGAAAAGTAAGGGGGAATAAAAAATGTGGATCATTATGGGGATTGTACTTGTGTTCCTTTTCGGCTATCTAGGGCATGCATTACTTTATCCTGAAAACTATTAATAGGCTTGTAGGAGGTATTGCGGTATGTGGCAAATCGCCATCGTATTAATTATTTCATTACCAATCGTTATTTTAACTGGTCACTATCTATTTCGGGTGACAATGCAACAAAAAACATGGCTTGATCCAATAATGGATAGATTTGATGCCATAATTTATAGGTTATGTGGCATTAAGCAAGTAGATATGACGGGTAAGCAGTATGTGCTTTCGTTAATTTTGTCGAACGCCTTTATGGTGTTTATTGGATACGTTCTTTTACGAATTCAAGCTATGTTGTTTTTAAACCCAAATGATATTGACAATATGGAAGCAACACTTTCGTTTAATACCATAATTTCATTTATGACGAATACAAATCTTCAGCATTATAGTGGCGAATCAGGACTTAGTTATTTATCACAAATGCTAATCATTATCTTTATGATGTTTACATCTGCAGCTACTGGTTATGCCGCTTGTATGGCGTTCTGCCGTCGTCTTGTTGCTAAAACCGATACTATTGGTAATTTCTTTGTGGATTTTGTTCGTGTTATCACACGTGTGTTAATGCCTATATCTATTGTTGTTGCCATTATTTTAGTTTCTCAAGGTTCACCACAAACCTTGAGTGCGAATAAAACTGTACAAACAATAGAAGGTAAACTACAAGATATTGCACTTGGGCCTGTAGCTTCTCTTGAATCTATCAAGCATATAGGAACAAATGGTGGTGGCTTTAATGGGGCAAATTCAACAACACCTTTTGAAAATCCAACGGTCATTTCTAATATTGTGGAAATGCTATCTATGATGTTATTACCAGGTGCTTGTGTAGTTGCATTTAGTTTAATGGTTGTATATAGAAAAAAGAAAACTATATTTGGAAAGCAAGGGCTAGCCATTTTTGTAGCAATGAGTGCGCTGTTTCTAGTTGGATTGGTGACTGTATATGTAGCGGAGAGAGCGGGTAATCCGATCATTAGTGAGCTCGGAATTACACAGGAGCTAGGAAGTATGGAAGGAAAAGAGATGCGCTTTGGGGTGGCGCAATCAGCGTTATTTACAACAGTGACAACTGCCTTTACAACTGGGTCTGTCAATAATATGCATGATACATTAACGCCGCTTGGTGGTCTTGTACCGATGTTTAATATGATGTTAAATGTTGTGTTTGGAGGCAAGGGAGTCGGCCTGATGAACATGATGATGTATGTGTTATTAACAATTTTTATCGCCTGTTTGATGATTGGTCGAACACCACAGTTTTTAGGTAAGAAAATTGAGGAGAAGGAAATGAAGTTAATTGCACTCTGCATTCTAATTCATCCTGCTATTATTTTGCTATTTTCAGCGCTTGCAGTACTAACACCGTCAGGAGTTGCAGCCATAACGAATCCAGGGGCACATGGTTTATCTCAAGTTCTATATGAATTTGCATCTGCCTCAGCAAATAATGGCTCAGGTTTTGAAGGATTAGCTGACAACTCAACATTTTGGAATGTCACAACAGGGCTTGCAATGTTCTTTGGACGTTATTTAACGATTATTATTCAACTAGCTATTGCGTCTCTACTAGCGAAAAAAATGTTTCACAGTGATTCGGTGGGAACATTAAAAACAGATAATACTATTTTTACATTTTTACTTGTTGCTATCGTTTTAATGATTGGTGCTCTAACATTTTTACCGGCATTAGCACTTGGGCCAATTACAGAGCACTTACAACTTTATCTTCATTCAGCTTAAGATTCCCACCTCTGAATGTGGTGAGATGAATGCGGATGTGGTTCCTTTTCAGTGGGAACCCAAATCCCTACTGATTGAAGAGCCTCCGGTGGATGTCACGGATTTTGAAAGGAATGAATAAAGGATGTTAGCCTAAAACCTTTGCATCCTGCGAAAACGGCTAACTGACCTGCATCGGTAAAAACGCCACGTCCTGTGGCATTACCGAAATGACCGACATTGTGTCGTCCCTCGTGCAGGCCTGGACACAATTCAAAATCCGGACGCATTGATTATCTGCGCATACAAATGTTTTCTGCGCGACAGCTACAATTACGCCAAGGCGAAAATGATTTTTAATTAAGGAGAGACACCTATGGAAACAGTAAGAAAAGGTTTGATTACGGGCAATATGCTAAAAAGCTCAATCATAGATGCTTTAAAGAAATTTAGTCCAATATATATGTTGAAAAATCCCGTTATGTTTGTAGTAGAAGTAGGGTTTATGTTTGTCCTACTATTAACCCTCTTTCCGAATATGTTTGGTAGCGGAGTAGGAGAACATGATCGATTGTATAATGCAATTGTCGCTGTCATTCTTTTTGTAACCATTCTTTTTGCTAACTTTGCTGAGTCGATTGCTGAAGGGCGAGGAAAGGCACAGGTTCAAACGTTAAAAAATACTAAAACAGTTACACAGGCTCGTGTCTTACTGAGTGATGGCTCTGAAATACTTAAACAGGCACATGAATTAAAAAAGGGTGATATTGTTTTAGTTCAGGCAGGAGAGGTTATTCCAAATGATGGTGAAGTCATTGAAGGAATCGCTACGGTAGATGAATCGGCGATAACAGGTGAATCTGCGCCTGTTGTAAAGGAGCGAGGTGGAGATTTTTCATCAGTGACAGGTGGTACAACGGTTACGAGTGATTGGTTAATGATCGAAATTACCTCGATGCCTGGTGAATCATTTTTAGATAAAATGATCTCGCTCATCGAAGGAGCCAGTCGTAAAAAAACACCAAATGAGATAGCGCTCAATACACTTTTAGTAAGTTTAACGATTATTTTCTTATTAGTTGTTGTAACGCTCTATCCAATGACAACTTATTTAAATGTACCAATTTCTATCGCAACGTTAATTGCACTTACAGTTTGTTTAATTCCCACAACAATTGGTGGATTATTGTCGGCAATTGGTATTGCAGGAATGGATAGAGTTACTCAGTTTAATGTTATTGCGATGTCTGGAAGAGCAGTAGAGGCGTGTGGAGATGTAGATACATTAATTTTAGATAAAACTGGAACTATTACTTATGGAAATCGCATGGCAGCTGAATTTCTCCCAGTAAAAGGGGTGGAAAGTAAAGATTTAATGCAAGCTGCATGGCTTAGTTCCTTAACAGATGATACACCTGAAGGAAAGTCTATTTTGTCACTTGCTTGTGAATTAGGAGTGAAAACTGACGATGAAGAAAACATTATCAAGTCAAGTGAACATATTCCCTTTACCGCACAGACTCGTATGAGTGGTTTGGATATGAAGGATGGAACAAAAATTCGAAAAGGAGCCTATGATACGATAAAAAAAGAGAGCATAAACGCTGGTCATAGCATTCCTACAAATTTGGAACAGCTGATTCAACAAGTATCTTCTGTTGGCGGGACACCGCTAGTAGTAGCGATAAACAATAAAATTTTAGGTGTCATTTACTTAAAGGATGTCGTAAAGGCCGGACTCAAGGATCGCTTTGAACAGCTTCGAGCGATGGGTATTAAAACAATCATGTGTACAGGCGATAATCCATTAACTGCAGCGGCCATCGCAAAGGAAGCGGGGGTGGACAGCTTTATAGCAGAAAGTAAGCCAGAAGACAAAATTCAAGTTATTAAAGATGAGCAGGCACTAGGAAAAGTAGTAGCTATGACAGGGGACGGAACAAATGACGCTCCTGCATTAGCACAAGCTAACGTAGGTCTTGCCATGAATTCGGGAACGAATGCAGCAAAGGAAGCTGCGAACATGGTCGATTTAGATTCAAATCCTACTAAAATTATTGAAGTTGTAGAGATAGGAAAGCAGTTGCTGATGACGCGAGGTGCGTTAACGACTTTCAGTATTGCAAATGATATCGCAAAGTATTTTGCCATTATTCCAGCGATGTTAATGGTTGCTGTACCAGAGATGAGTACATTAAACATTATGAATCTCAATTCTCCATCAAGTGCGATTATTTCTGCTTTAATTTTTAACGCAGTGATTATACCACTATTAATACCTATTGCAATGAAGGGTGTAAAGTATAAGCCGATGAGTGCTACAAAATTATTAAATAAAAATTTACTTGTTTATGGAGTAGGTGGGATTATCGCTCCGTTTATTGGCATTAAGTTGATTGATTTACTAGTTGGACCACTATTCCATACGTTTGGGTTATAGGAGGAAGGACATGCGAAAACTTTTTGAGAATTCAAAGCAAGCATTACTCATTACAATGACAATGTTCGTTTTATGTGGTTTTATATACCCATTTGCAGTGACTGCATTAGCTCAAGGGTTATTTCATCATAAAGCAAATGGTAGTTTAATAGAAACGGATGGTGAAACTGTTGGTTCAGAATTAATCGGTCAAACTTTTACTGCACCACAATATTTCTGGGGTCGAGTCTCCTCTGTTAACTATAATGTCTATACAAAAGAGGATACGATACCAGACGAAAATGGTCAGGTGAACTATAGTGGTGTTAGCTCTGGAACTTTTAACTATGCACCATCCAATCCAGAATTGAAGAAACGGATAGAAGCAGATATCGAGAAGTTTCTACTAGCAAACCCATCGGTAAAACGACAAGACATACCTGCTGATTTAATGACCGCTTCAGGCTCAGGTTTGGATCCACATATTAGTGTGAAGGCTGCAGAAATACAAATCGAACGAATTGCCCAAGCAAGTGGGCTTTCGAAGGATGAGATTGAAAAAATAATAGAAACAAATACCGAAAAGCGTTCATTAGGGATTTTTGGAGAAAATAAAGTGAACTTACTAATGGCCAATCTGGATATAATGAAAAAAATGGAGGAGAAATAGTTTAGTCTCTAAAAGGTGGGGTGAGATTTATTATAGATTTATCTTGTATATAAGTTGATTGGAGTGGAGGCTGGACGCACCCGGGAAAGTGCTCAGTCGGAACGGAAATCAACCCTACGTTATGATGATGAGAAATAGAGGCGGAACAACAAATTGAAAAACAGGTAGAGAAGCTATTTTCTCTACCTGTCTTTATATAAATAAATTATGCTTGTGAATTTACAAGGATTTTAATATGGTTTCGCTCTTTCATTAGTACCTCGAAGCCTTCTGTTACGACTTCATCAAGTGCAATTCGTTTCGTTACAAGTTTTTCGGCAGGGAAGTAGCCTTGTTTCATTAATTCCATAACCGCTGGGAAAATATCGCGATAAGCAATAATCCCTTTCACAGAACGCTCTGTCAGTACGATATTGTTTGGCAGAATTGAAGCTTCAGTTTCCCAAATAGAAACGATAATTGTTTCACCTTCAAATGTTGTTGAATCAATAGCTTGTTGTAATACTACAGGAACCCCAGTTACTTCAAATGCAACATCTACGCCACCATTTGTTAATTCATGTAGACGAGCTACTGCATCCTCATCTTTAGGATTAATAACTGCTGTAGCGCCTAGCTCTAATGCTTTAGCTGCACGTTCTGCCGAAAGCTCTACCGCGTAAATTTCGGCTGCTCCAGCTGCACGCAATGCCTCGATAACAAGAAGACCGATTGGCCCAGTTCCAAAGACAGCCGCTGTATCGCCAGCTTTTAGTTTACTTTGACGAACTGAATGTAATGCTACTGCCGCTGGTTCAACAAGTGCACCTTGTTCGAAGGAAAGACCCTCTGGCATTTTGTGTACCATTTTTTCATCTACCATTGTATATTCAGAGAAACCTCCGCCACCGCCAGAAAGACCGTGGAAGCCTAAGTGCTTACAAATATTGTATTTCCCTTTTTTACAAGCGGCACATTCTCCACATGCAAGTATAGGTTCTACAACTACAGGATCTCCAACTTGTACCTTTGTAACACCGTCGCCAATTTCTACTACTTCACCAGAAAACTCATGTCCCATAACAATTGGTGCAATATCTTTACTTACATAGTGAGGTTGTTCCACTGGAATGAATATTGGGCCAGCTGCGTATTCATGTAAATCACTACCACAAATCCCTGTCCAATGTACTTTAATTTTTACTTTTCCAGGTGAAATTACGGGTTCTTCAATGTTTTCTACACGGATGTCTTTTGCTTTATACCATCTTGCTGCTTTCATGATAAGTCAACCTCCTCTAGTATCTTACATTTTAATCGTAACATATGGAAATTTTACAAGGCATTAGTTAACAATAAATTGCCATAAAATATACTAATTCTTGTTCTTCTTTTCGACAAAATATAAATAAAGTGTGTATCGAAAAAACAAAGGTTGATTTCACTCGAGGGCACTGAAAAAGTCTATATTTTCTCACATTGCGAGGTATTCAACGATTAAATCGTTGAATACCTCGATTTTTCATTTGGCACTGTGACTCTACTGTTGTTTTCCGAAGCATTCCGCTCGCTTTCCGCGGGCGAGTGATGCTTCTCCAAACAACGCAATGTATCACACTATTATTTTAGTCAAGCTTTCCTTTATAATAAAAGGAATTAATATGCAATGTGCAGGTGGTGCCCCCGATGATTTCAAATCAAGAAACCCCTAATTTAAGTCCATATATGGCGATCTACGATATTGTTGTGCTACTTCAAAATACGGAAGCATTTAAGCAATTAGCTACAAATCGCTACAAAGTAGAAGCGAAGCATAGTGAATTAAAAAATGGACACGGGTACGATACGGCAACGACTGCGGGTCTATTTGGCATGGAAATTCAAGGTGCTACAACGAGATTCGCTGTCAATTTGAAACGGAGATTAAAGCTACTAAACGAAAATGAATAAGGAATAGAGACAGAAATAAAGCACTTCCTGTTCAAAATCGAACAAGAAGTGCCTTATTTTTATCTGAAAAAGGTTCGTTTTTATGAAAACGTAAGTTTTTCAGTGCCCTCATTTCACTCCGAGTAGTGTTTTTTGCGCAAGCTCATCCCGAAGGAGTCGCCACTCTCCATGAGTTCATCATTATAATAAGTAGCAAACTGAATCAAAATAGTATTAGTTTTTACATACTTAGTAAATATCGACTAAATTATATTGGAAACTCATCCTAGAAGAAAACGAGTCAATTTCGACGTTCCTCACAAAATGGGAATGTCGAGGTCTACGATTACATTACTAAACAGCTTTATTCAATTAAGAGTAGCGTTTGTCTAAAGGTCTGAATGCTTTTTTTTATTGCATATTCACAGTATTTCGAGTAACTTTGATAAGGGCTTCGCTACAGCCATGATAAAAATATAAAATTATGTTCATGCTTTAGATAATGGGACGTTAATATACCTAAAAGTTGAATCATGATACAATGGGAAAGATGTTAGGAGGAACGAATTATGTCAAAATATACTGATTATAATTTTCAGCCATTTTTGCAGGACGCAATTGCAAAACTTGGCTTTACAGAACCAACGCCGATTCAAAAGGAAATCATTCCGCTATTATTAAAAGGAAAGAGTGCAATCGGACAAGCGCATACAGGGACGGGAAAAACACATAGTTTTTTAATTCCGATTGTGCAACGAATTAATGCTGATAAGCAGGAAGTACAAGCTGTTATTACATCACCTACACGTGAGCTTGCACAACAAATTTTTGATGCATTAAATCAATTAATAGAAGGAACAACTATTCAAGCGAAACTATTTATTGGAGGTACGGACAAACAACGCTCCATTGATAAGTTAAAAACGCAACCACAAATTGTTGTCGGAACGCCAGGACGTATTCGTGATCTCGTTTCAGAACAAGCGTTATTTGTGCATACGGCGCCAATTTTAGTTGTCGATGAGGCAGATTTAGCCTTCGATATGGGCTTTATAGAGGAAATCGATGGTTTTGCTTCCCAAATGCCAGAAAACCTTGAAATGTTTGTATTCTCAGCAACAATTCCAGAAAAGCTTCAGCCTTTCTTAAAAAAATATATGGAAGCACCTGTTCATATCCATATGAACGATAAACGCCCGGTCGCAGAAGGAATTGACTTTGTGCTTGTCCCAGTGCGTTCTAAATCTCGTAACAAACGTTTGTTGGAAGTTATTGAAGGGATCAATCCATTTTTAGCTGTAATTTTCACTAACACACGTAAAACAGCAGAGCACGTTGCTGGCTACTTAAATGAAAATGGGATTCGCTGTGGTCAAATCCATGGTGACTTAAGTCCACGTGATCGTAAGAAGATGATGAAGCAAATTCGAGAATTGGACTATCAATATATCGTTGCAACAGACCTTGCAGCACGTGGTATCGATATTCAAGGAATTTCACATGTCATTAACTACGAAATTCCAGAGGACTTAGAGTTCTTTATTCATCGTGTGGGACGTACAGCGCGTGCAGGGAATAAAGGAACGGCTATTACGTTGTTTGAGCCATCAGATGAGGATGCAGTAGTACGTGTTGAAAAAATGGGCATTCCATTTGTCCAAAAAGATGTAAAAGATGGCGAATGGTCTGAACTAAAAGAGCGCCATGCACGTAAAAATCGTGTGAAGCATGAAAATGAAATCGATGCGAAAGCAAAGTCATTAGTGCGTAAGCCGAAAAAAGTAAAACCAGGCTACAAGCGTAATATGAAATGGGAAATGGAAAAAATTAAAAAACGTGAACGTCGTTTAAAAGCTCGCGGTAAAAAATAAGGAGGCATTCAAATGCTACTTGGATCACATGTTTCAATGAGCGGAAAAGAAATGCTGCTTGGATCAAGTAAAGAGGCCCTTTCATATGGGGCAAATACCTTTATGATTTATACAGGTGCACCGCAAAACACTCGTCGTAAAGCAATTGCTGATCTTAATATTATGAATGGTTTACTACACATGAAAGAGCATGGTATGACAAATATTGTTGTCCATGCTCCATACATTATAAATATTGCGAACACAGAAAAACCTGAAACTTTCCGTCTAGGTGTAGATTTTTTACAGTCTGAAATCGAACGTACAGCAGCGTTGGAAGCAACACAAATTGTTTTACATCCAGGCGCCCATGTAGGTGCAGGAGCAGACGCAGGTATTGCCAAGATTATTGAAGGTTTAAACGAAGTGTTGTCACAGGATTTCCCTGTACAAATCGCATTAGAGACAATGGCGGGGAAAGGAACTGAATGTGGTCGTTCCTTTGAAGAGCTTGCTAAAATTATAGATGGTGTAACACATAATGAACGTCTTTCAGTATGCTTTGATACATGTCATACTCATGACGCTGGTTATAATATTGTAGAAGATTTTGATGGCGTCTTAAATGAGTTTGATAAAATGATAGGTATTGACCGTATTAAAGTCCTTCATATCAATGATTCAAAAAACGTTCGTGGCGCAGGAAAAGACCGTCACGAAAATATTGGCTTCGGTCATATTGGCTTTGATGCATTAAAATATGTTGTACATCATCCACAATTAATGGAGATTCCTAAAATCCTAGAAACACCATTTGTCGCATTAAATAGTGATGCCAAATCAAAATCGGCTCCTTATAAACATGAAATTGAAATGCTTCGTAATGGAAAGTTTAAACCAGAGTTAATCGATGCTCTAAGAGGATAGAATAAATAGCCCGAAATCAGCATAAGACTGATTTCGGGCTACTTTTTTCTTCATTCAAAAGTAATTGTAGCGACAGCAACACTTGTTTTTTGTAGCGAAAGCAAAGCGGCAGCGGCAAATATTTTCTGAGCGACAGCGCAATTACACCAAGGCGAAAATGATCATTTCGTAAATAATGCAATCAATTGTCTGGAACGCTTTCTACCTAAAACAGCTTCAACCTCTACAAGAATATCTTTTGGAATACCTAAAAAAAGCCATGAAAATGAGAATTGCTCCAAATAAGGCCGGAGTTTTTTTACTTCAGAACTAGTAATTTCAAATCCTTCAGCACGTGCAATCGCAACAATTTCCTTATCACTACTATGTGTTAATTGCTGTAAAAATTGAATACTCAAAGCTAATCCTCCTTTAAAGTTGTTTAGTTTTTTGAAACAAAATCATTCTTGTGAACGTCGTGGCACCTATGAAAAAGCTTCACATTAATGTGTCAGAATCAATGTCTATAACAACTTGCAATCGAAACCAGTAGAATAGCAATCTTATTTTCTTTACAAATACTGTACTTTCATTTATACTTACAACTTGTTAAATCGTAATGATTTTGAATTAGAAAGAAGAGATTATACATGAAAAAATCATTAATTGACATTGAAAACGTGTCATTTCAATATGACTATACTCAAGTATTAAAAAATATCTCTTTCCGTGTAGAAGAGGGAGATTTTTTAGCACTTCTTGGTCCGAATGGTTCAGGGAAATCTACATTATTAAAAATTATTTTAGGGTTACTAAAACCAATGTCTGGAGAAATAAAGCTATTTGGTGAACCGAGTTCAACTTTTAAGCATCGTGAATGGATAGGGTATGTGTCACAAAAATCTAATGCCTTCAATTCAGGGTTTCCAGCAACTGTCCAAGAAGTAGTGAAAAGTGGATTATCGAAAAAATTAGGATTATTTAAAAGACCTGGACGAGATGCGAAGGAAAAAGTGTTAGAAGCATTAAAAGCTGTTGGAATGGAAGCATTTATGAATCGTAATATCGGTGAATTATCTGGTGGGCAACAGCAACGTGTATTTATTGCAAGAGCATTAGTTAGTGAACCAAAGCTACTAATATTAGATGAACCAACTGTCGGCATTGATCATGAGAATGTGCAGTCATTTTATGATATGCTGGCGAAATTGAATCGGGAACAGGGAATTACAATGATTCTTGTTACACACGATGTTGACACAGTGTCGAACCGTATCAGTCATGTAGCATGTTTAAATCAAACAATACACTTCCACGGTTACAAAAATGAATTTGATACAATTTCTCATGATGCGCTTGATGCTTGGTATGGCCATTCTGTGAGAAAGATTCACTAGAAGGAGAAGGCAAAATGATTGAAGCAATTTTTAACTATGAATTTTTACAAAACGCCTTTTTCTCTGGGCTTTTAATTGGCATAATCGCACCACTACTAGGTGTTTTTATTGTCGTTCGCAGGCTTTCGCTTATTGCTGATGCCTTGTCACATGTAACGCTGGCAGGTATAGCGGGGAGCTTATATATCAGTCAATCTGTTACAGCCTTGGCAATGCTAAATCCAATTTACTTAGGCATACTGGCCTCTGTTAGTGGTTCGATTTTAATTGAGCGACTTAGACGTTTATATAAGCACTATGAAGAGCTTGCCATTCCAATTATTATGTCAGGTGGGATTGGTATTAGTGCTATATTTATCTCACTTGCAAGTGGCTTTAGTACGGATTTAATGAGCTATTTATTTGGTTCGGTGTCAGCTGTATCTCGTCAGGATTTATGGGTAGTAATAGGAATTGCTGCTGTTGTCATTATCTTTTTGTTTATATTTTTTAAAGAACTTTTTGTTTTATCTTTCGATGAGGAATATGCAAAAGCAAGCGGTCTGCCTGCGCGTTGGATTCATCTCTTATTTATGATCGTTACAGCGCTTGTTATTGCTGCAAGTATGCGCATCGTTGGTATTTTACTTGTATCATCACTTATGACGTTACCAGTTGCTGCTGCAATGCGACTTGCAAAGGGCTTTAAGCAAACAATCATCTATGCAATTGTTTTTGGCGAAACGGCTGTGTTAATCGGTTTAGTCAGTGCTTTTTATTTAAATTTAGCACCCGGTGGTACAATTGTCGTTACTTCTATCTTAATTTTGTTACTTGTAATACTAGTGAAGAAAATAGTATTTAAAATAGCTGCAAATCGGGAGGAGGTAGCGCAGTGAATGTTTCAAGAGCGTGGGAAATTTTAAAAGAAAATGGCTTTAAAAAAACAGATAAGCGGGAGTTAATATTAGATATGTTTGCGGCGACAGATAAATATTTAACTGCTCGAGATTTATTAGATGTTTTGAAAAAAGATTTTCCGGGTATGAGTTTCGATACGATTTATCGCAACCTTGCAACGTTTGTGAAGCTAGGAATACTAGAGGAAACTGAGTTATCTGGGGAACGAAATTTTCGTATGCATTGTGAGTCTGAACATCATCACCATCATTTTATTTGTATGGATTGTGGTAATGTTAAGGAGCTAAATCTCTGCCCTATGGAAATGCTTGGAGAAAAGCTGCCGAACTATGAAATTGAAAATCATAAATTTGAGATCTATGGTAAATGTCCAGAGTGTAAACATGAAACTTTGTAAGATCTGAAATGACAATATTTGAAGAAAGGGGTAGTTCCAACGGAGATTAACTTGGAGCTGCCCCTTTTATAGTAACTATGTGGTAATCGAGTAGCTTTAATTTTATTGTATACAGGTCTTCTCCGACTATTATTGCGCATTACTCTAATAATCTATGATTTTTGAATGAAAAGAGATGGGTAATATGTCCGCTAGGCATTTAAAAAGATTTTTTCATTCTGAATAGAAGGTATGTATTGCTTCATGGGTATTTGTTTTCTTTAGCAAATAATAAAAAAGACGAATGATTACATATCATTCGTCTAATTTTTATTATTGATGTTTTTGTTGGAATTCTACCATAAAGTCACGTAGTGCTTCACAAGCCTCTAACGGTACAGCGTTATAAGTAGAAGCACGGCAGCCTCCTACAGAACGGTGTCCATTAAGTCCAACAAATCCTGCTGCCTTTGCTTCTGTAAGGAATTGTTTTTCAAGCTCTTCATCAGCAACACGGAAAGTGATGTTCATTAAAGAACGGCTTTCAGGTGTTGCATGACCTGTATAGAATCCGTTGCTATTGTCAATAGCATCATAAATTACTTTTGCTTTTAATTCATTATGCTTAGCAATTTCAGCAACGCCACCTTTTGATTCTACCCATTTTAAAACTTCACCTAACATATAGATACCAAAAGTTGGAGGTGTATTGTATAAAGAGTTGCTGTCAGCGTGTGTTGAATATTTTAGCATTGTAGGAATATTTTTATTCGCTTTCTCTAGCAAATCTTTGCGAATAATGACTACTGTTACACCAGATGGACCAAGATTTTTTTGAGCACCTGCATAAATTAGACCAAATTTACTTACATCAACTGGTTTAGAAAGGATATCACTAGACATATCCGCAATTAACGGTACATTTCCAGTTTCAGGGAATTCTTTCCATTGAGTACCGTAAATCGTATTGTTTGAAGTGATATGCAAATAGGCATCCTCTTCATTGAATTGGATATCTGCTAAAGCTGGGATATTGCGGTATTTATTTTCTTTTGTACTAGCAGCTTCTACAGGCGTACCAAATAATTTAGCCTCTTTGAATGCTTTTTCTGACCATGAACCTGACAATACATAGCTTGCTTTTTGATCTGCCTGTAGGAAGTTCATCGGTATCATTGTAAATTGTAGACTAGCGCCACCTTGTAGGAAAAGAACCTCATAGTTTTCTGGGATAGCATAAAGCTTTTTCAATAAAGCAATTGCTTCATTATGTACTTCGTCGAAAATGGCACTGCGGTGGCTCATTTCCATAATAGACATACCTGAGTCACGGAAGTTTACTAATTGTTGTTGGGCTTTTTCTAATACTTCTAGTGGTAGGGCAGATGGGCCTGCGTTAAAATTGTATGCACGATGTGTCAAAGTGGTACACTCCTTGTTTGGTTTTATAAGGTTAACTTTAGTCATAGGGGTTATACGTCCCTACTAATTAGTTGTTGAATCTATCAAGCTTTTACGATCATAGATTGAGAAATATACTGAACGTTAAAGCGGGATAAAAGCACTTTACTGGATTATAACTTAATTTTCAAGAGAAAAAATAAAATTCTCACTATTCAAGAAGAATAATGACAGGCTCGCAACAAAATGTACACAATTGAGGAAATTTTCATAACAGCTTTTCGAGTTTAAATACGAACAAATGGAAATATTGTTGTACATTTATGAGTTAATATTTCGTGATTTACATGTTGCTTAATCAGTGGAATTATAAAATGTTCGTGTTTGTTCAAGTGGAATTTCTCCATTCTAATATATGCTCGCTTGCGCATTCCACTCCAGAAAGACGCTATCTACGGTTGTAGTCTAAGCTCCTATAAGGTATAGATTATTACAGAGGGAAGGGATAGTTAGGTAGAGAGAAATGAACACAAAAAAAGCAGCTAACATTGACTGCTCTTCTAGTACTGATTAAGTTGGATGGACAAAACCTATCACATAAACAAGTAACTTTCGGTATAATGAATGGTGAAAACGGATAGAAGGGGTGTTTTAAATGTTTACAATAGAAGAAGCATGTTTAGTTGTCGTTGACGTACAAGGGAAGTTAGCGACAATTGTTGATGAAAGTGAAGAGATGATTGCAAATGTGGCCAAGCTGGTACAAGCTATGCAAGCATTGGAGGTACCTATTTTATGGCTTGAACAAAATCCTAGTCGTTTAGGTGGGACTGCATTAGATATCGCTCAGCATCTTCAAGGGCAAGCTATTGCTAAAATGGCATTTAGTGCTTGCCAGGAGCAAGAATTTGTAGATGCATTGAAGGCAAGTGGTCGTTCTCAATTTATCGTGACAGGTATCGAAACACATATTTGTGTCTACCAAACAGCTCGACAGCTAAAAGAACAAGGCTTTGAGGTTGAAGTTGTTGCAGATGCGGTGTCCTCTCGTACAAAAGCCAATAAAGAGATAGGGCTTGAGAAAATGAAGGAGCTTGGAATATTACCGACAAGTGTGGAGATGATTTTATACGAGTTATTACAACGTGCAGATCATCCACATTTTAAAACGGTGCTACAACTCGTTAAATAACAAAAGACTACAAAAAGGTTAAGTTGATGTTTGTGAATTTTGAGGTGTTTGTTGATTGGAGTAGAGGCTGGATGAAGAACTCTTCGTTTTGCTGAAAAGCCCTACTTATTTAAAATGACGCTTAATTTCATTGACATCATATTTTTCAACGACATGAAAAAACTCATCTTATCTGAACTGCACCTCCAATTGTTAGATGTCTAAAAATTGGGGCGCAGTTCATTATCGATGAGTTTTTTGTTATTAAGCAGGCATATCAGTCGGTGTTGGTTTTGCGTATCCTTCTTTATATGTGTTATCAATCGTTTGACGAATTTCTTTCAGGCTCTTACCATCTTTATGCATTTTTGCAGACTGTACAGCAATTTCTAGGCAAGTAAGGCAACGAGTACCATGGTCATCCCAGACAATTGTGCCATCTTCACGCTTTTCCTCAATAAAGCAGTTTAAATTGCTTTTATGGCCAACTGATTCGCCACATCCACAATAGCATGGCATCCACTCTAGAATTTCTGTAGACTGTCCAGCAATTTGATATACTAAACGAATATCTTCTGATTTATTATCTAAAAACGAAGGTAAAACATCAGCAGATGCAGTTTTTTCCTGAATATCTCCAGAAGCATGTCCATGTTCTTCATGTGAAGCTTCTTTTTGCGCGGCATTCTGAGTTTTTTCAACAGCCTGTTTATCTTCACCACAAGCACTTAACACTAATAACGACAAAGCGAAAATAGATAGTAGTTTTTTCAACAAAAGCGCCTCCTATATGTTTACAATACTTCCATTATAACATCGTCGACTTAAACATTTACAGGAAGCGCAAGTGAAAATTAATGAAATATATCCAATCCGCGTGTTTTGTTCATTAAAAGTTCCATTTTCTCACTCAGTAATTTTTTCAAGAAGAAACCAAATAGAATGAAAATGAGCCAGAAGAAAGATAAAAAGGCAAGATCAACCCAGACCTTTGACCAAATAATACCACCAACTGCCTCTCGCATCATTCCAATTGCATAAGTGAAAGGAAGAAATGGATTTATCATTTGGAAAAACTTTGGTAGTAATTCTACAGGATATGTGCCACCGGAACCTGCAATTTGCAGTACTAACATGACAATGGCTAAAGCTTTTCCAACATTTCCGAATACGGATACTAGCGTATAGACAACGGTAATGAACACTAAACTGATAAATAGCCCAAATGGAATAAAGAAATAAGGAACACTAATTGATCCATCTAATAGAACAATATCTCCTATTGTAATAATGAGCGTTTGAATAAATGAAAAAGTTGCAAATGTTAATAAACGTCCAAAGTATATTTGGCGAATACTATATTGATTATTGTCGTGAATATCTACAGATAAAAGAGAAATTAATAATAAACAACCAACCCAAACGGAAAGCACAGTGTAAAACGGTGTCATAGCTGTTCCGTAATTAGCAATTGGAAACATTCTATGTTCCTCAAGCTTAATAGGCTCCTCAAAGAAGTCTCGCTCAGCGTTAACGTCGTTTTTCAATAATTGAACGATTTCTGAAATGTCAGCTTCACTTTCTAATTTTCTTAGCTTGTCTGCAAGAGCCTTAATTTTTGTACTTAAAGCAGGGAAATCTGATTGTACTGTACCAATTGTCTTATTAGCTGTTGCTAACATACTTTTAGCATTTGTTAAACGATCGGTTGCTTTAGGCAGTACACTTTTTACATTCGTTAGCATGGTTGATGCATTTGTTAACGTATTTTTAGCAGAAGACAAGGTCGTATGAATTTGTGGCTCTAGGTTATCGTTATAATGAGTAAGGAATTGATGAAGATTGTTAGAAGCATTTTGCGCAACATTTTGAACATCTGCAAGATCTTTTTTTATCGTCTCGACATCAATATTATTTAACTGCTGTACTTTAGTTGATGCGTCCGTTAATAAAGTATTTAGTTGATTTAGTGCTGTTAGAGAGCTTAAGGAATAATCGGTTAAACTAGGATTTTCCTTTAAATCTCCACGTATAGCTTCAAGTTGTTCAATAATTTTTTTATTAGCTAGCAACGACTTAACATCTTCAGAATTGCTTTGCTGCAGCGCAGTCAGGATGTTTTGCACTTTGTTTTCAAGCTGTTTACGTGTCGAAGCATCAGCTTGTGTTAATTTTTGAAGTGCTTCAAGTGTTTGGATGCTAGAGTTTACTTTATCACGGGATGCATCCAGTTGATTTTTAATTGTATCCTTTATTTGTGCAAGGGTAGTTGAATCCACATTAGCATTTTGTATTTTCCCTATTATATCTGTAAATCGTTGTGCAATATTTTGCACAGTTTCTAGATCTTTTTTTATGATAGGGGACAACTGGTTGAACAATGTATCAGCTTCATTAATTAATTTTAAGCCTGAGTTGATAGTTGTTAGACCATCATTTGTTAATTTTTCAACTTCAGGAACTTGGGTAATCGTGTGGTTCAATAATGTCTCAGCTTCTTTGCCACCTTTAGCGGTTTTTGCTAAAAACGTTCCGATATCTGGGAGATTATGTTCGATTGTAAAAATGTAATTTTCGAATTTCTTAAAATCTGGAATTTCCTTTTCCATCTCAACACCGACAGTATTAAAAATAGAAAAAAGTGTTCCGCTAACAGTTGAGATAAACTCACTAGAAACTTGTTGCGTCAGTCCGCTTGCACCTTTACTTGTAATTTTGGGTGCGATAGGATTTATTTTTTCATTTACATAATAATCGATATGCGCTTTAGTAGGAACATTTGTTAGTATGGAGGTCAGTTTTTGAGAAAAATCACTAGGGACAACAATAACTGCAAAATAGTTACCGTTTTTTAAATTATCAATGGCTTGTTCATGAGAGGCAAATTCCCAAGTAAAGTTTTGATTGGTACTTAAATTGTCTACTACTTCGTTACCGACATTAATATCTTCTCCTCTAACATTCGCTCCTGTGTCTTCATTGACAATAGCAATTTTCATGTTAGCTGTATGCGCATAAGGATCCATAGAGGCATAAATATTGAGCCACGCATAAAGAGAAGGTAAAAAAATAAGCCCACCAATAATGACAGCAACTACCCAGTTTGTTAAGATATTATGGATATCACTTTTATAAATTTGAAAAATATTTCGGATAGTGTGTTTAATATTAATCACTCCACATTCGTATTAAGCATTATATATGTATGTTCCCAAAATTGGGCCAAAATTATGTTTGAATTATGGAAAAACTTGATTTTAAAGACTAATTAGTTTACTAGGTTTTAAAAACAATTTATAATCAATCGCGAATACACTAAAACTAGGGTTTTTTGGTGTAAAAAAGGAGGAACACATTCCCATGAAAAAACTACTAATTATTGGCTCAGTTATTGTTTTGTTATTTGTGGCAATTATTGTGCTTACGAATGTCTCGAACAAAAGTAAATTATCAAGTGCAAATAATCCTTATGGCGACAAAGAACTGAAACAAGAAACAATTGATCAATTAGATGACAAAAATTATCAGAACATTATGTTACCCGACGAGCTTGAAAAAAAAATAGCGGCCGGTGAAGATGTAAATGCTTATTTCTTCAGTCCAGTATGTGTGCACTGTAAGGCTTTTACACCTAAGTTAATGCCAATTGCTAAGAAGCTTGGTGTTGATGTTGCCCAAATAAATGTTTATGAATACGAAGATTTATGGAGTAAATACAATATTGAAGCGACACCAACTTTTATTCACTTTGAAGGTGGTAAAGAGGTTCAACGTTTTGTAGGTGCTTTATCAGAGGAAGATTTACGTACGTTTTTAAATAAAGAAGTATTAAAAAAATAAGTTAAGTTAAGTTAAGTTAAGTTAAGACTGTATCAAAAGTTATTTTTGATCAGTCTTTTTTTGTTGGCCTAAAGCCTCCGACGAAATTATGCCGAGCCATAATTGATTTTTGTAGTGTATACTAAATATACTGAAAAGTTGTACATTGGAGGAATATTGAATGACGATGGATGATTATTTTTATAATGGCGAGCTAATGAAGTGCTATGAGGAGGCTAAGCAAGTAACAAATGAAAATGAGAAAGCGTTAGCCGATAAATATATAAAATTACTAGAAGAGTATGATTTTGCTAACTATCCAAAACCAACGCTGTCTGTGGAAACCCAACATGGAGAACGAGCAGATGAAAGCTATCCTGAATCGGATGCCGTTGTCGAGATTCGTGCGATAAAAGATGAAACAGAGTTTTCAGAGCGAATTAAAGAACTAGAGGATATAGCGGCAATAGGTACTCCAAATGAAAAGGCACATTCATTTTTTACACAGGGTGAACTTTTTTTGTATGCACATCATTACAATGAGAGTGTCCATTGTTTTAGACAAGCAGTAAAAGAAAATCCTAACAAGGCATTATATTGGGGCATCACTGGTCAAACGATGCATCGCTTTGGGTGGATGCCATTTGATGCACTTGGCTACTTAGAGCAAGCTATTAACTTAGATCCCCAAAATGCCCGCTGGAAATGGAATAAAGCACTCGTTCTTATTCAATTAGCAAAGGATTTGCAATTGGCACCGTTTATGGCAAATGCTGCGATTACATTAGAAGAGGCAATAGCTGATTGTGGCGAACATCAGCGTTCATTAAAAGATGCTATCCAAAATACAATAGATAATATGGATAGCTATGTATTTTCATAGTAGATAGAAGATGTCTCAAAAGCTGAGGCATCTTTTTTATTTTCATTCAGCACATGTTTTTTGTAGTAATACTTTTTATCTCGAAAAAGCCTGATTAGTGAAGATTAATAATTTGTGTAGGATGAAGAACCCCTCCTACTGATTAAAGTATTACTTTATTTTAATATTTAGTCCTATTTTTTTATTCTTGTTTGGTTGAAAAGTTGGTTCTTGGTGATAATTTTATAGTATAATTATACTAAATGCGTCAATGGAACAATGTATGGAAGGAGATTATTTAGAGATTAAGAAGGGGTGTTATGATGTGGAAATTTAATGAAGATTTTTCATTTGTGAAGCAGGGCATTCAATTTATCCTATTATCACTGATGTTATTAATCGTAATTGGTTTGGGTAGTGATAAATTTTATTGGATATTTGGAAAGAACAATTATGTAACGCTTCATTTAATGATAGAAATGCTTATTACTGTAGTGACAATGTCTATTTCGATTCAGACATGGTTAATTACGCCTTATATTTTATCGAATAGAGTCCTCTATGCTGGGTCATTATTTTTAACGATTAGCTTATTAGAAATGATTCACGCACTTTCCTATAAAGGAATGCCATTTTTCATTACTGAAAGTACTCCGTATGCATCAACTTGGTTTTACATGTTTTGTCGATTACTATTATCGATTGGTTTTCTCATTATTTTTTTTATAAAGGAAAAGGAAATAAGATCGATTTATCGTTGGTTTATTTATAGCTTGCCGTTTGTAATAATCACTGGCTGTTTTGTCGTTATCTATGCCCCAACGCCTATATTGCCATCTCTTATGATAGAAGGTGAAGGTCCTACTGTTTTAAAAAATACTTTACAATATACAGCTGTAGCTCTTCAAATGGTGATTATGGTTTTATTGCTTAAAAATTTTAAAAAAGCACCTAAAATTATATTTTTATTATTATGTAGTTCGATTTATTTAATAATGAGTGATTTTCTTTATACCATGTATCAAGATGTTTCTGATATTAAAAACTTTATAGGACATATGTTTGAGTTAGGGTCATCTTATCTTTTATTTAGAGCTATTTATTTTTCATCTATCGAAAAACCTTTTCAGCAGTTAGTTGATACACAAGAGCATTTAGAAAAATCTCGTGAAAAGATGCATCATATGGCTTACCATAATGAGATTACGAATTTACCAAATGAACGTTTTTTAGTGGAATCATTAAAAAAAGATTTATACATATCTAAATCCCGAAAGGCAATTATTGCTATCGGTATAGAAAGAATTGCTGCTATTAAAGCGTCTTTAGGTAGTACATATGCAGACCAAATGATAAGTCTAATCGCGCAAAGATTGAAAAATATTTTACCAGAAAAATATTTACTATGCTTAATAAGAGAAGATTATTTTGTCGTTTATATTGATGAGGTGAGTGATACCCATCAATTGACGCAGCTAAGTCAAAAGCTCCAACTTGTCATGGAAGAATCATTTCAAGTACAACATTTTTCTCTCAATAGTCAATTAAATATTGGTATTGCTTTATTTCCAACTGATTCTTATAGGGAAGAGGAACTTATTAGATTTGCATTTTATGCTATGCATGAAGCACAGAAAACGCCAACACGCATTAGGTTCTATGAGTCTTCAATATCTAATGAAATGACTGAACGACTTTTATTAGAAACTGATTTACATGATGCATTAGAGAATCAAGAGCTTTTTTTAGAATATCAACCACAACTAGATTTACATACGGGTCAAATTAAGTCGGTAGAGGCTTTAGTTAGATGGCAGCATCCAAAAAAGGGGTGGATTTCGCCGGGAGTCTTCATTCCAATTGCTGAGGAATCTGGATTAATTATACCTATAGGACAATGGGTACTAGAAACAGCCTGTAAACAAGTAAAGAGTTGGGAAGCAGTTGGATTGCCAACAATTAAAGTGGCAGTCAATCTGTCATTAGGTCAACTTTTTCAGCAAAATTTAGTTGAAGTAATTCACGATGTTCTTGAGAAAACTCAATTAGAGCCAAAATATTTACAGCTAGAGATAACAGAAAGTATGACCATCAATATTGATCATATGACGACGGTTTTACACAAATTAAAGGCGCTTGGGATTACGATCGCTGTAGATGATTTTGGAACAGGCTATTCGTCATTATCTTATTTGAAGGATTTTCCTATAGATTGTTTAAAAATCGATCGGTCTTTCGTTCAGAAAATACAATCGAACTCTACAGATAAGGCATTAGTTGACATGATTCTCTCTATGGCAAAGCATCTAAAGTTAAAGGTAGTTGCAGAAGGGATAGAAGAGATAGAACAGCTATCATATCTAATAGAAAGCAAATGTGATACTGTACAGGGCTTTTTATTCAGCAAACCTGTACCTCCACATATATTACAAGAGAATTACCAAACGCTTCACAATAATGCAAAGTCTATTTTAGAATCAATTACTACTTCTGAAGTATAACGTGTTCATAAAACATCCTTGTTTAATCTTATGACGAGGATGTTTTTTGTTAGCTATGTAAATCTATGAAAACCATGATTGTAGACCTAAACGTTAACCGTTTCTTTATATTCTACAATCATGGTATGATAGTGAGAAACTGATTTGTAGAGAAAAAGGACGGGTTTTTTCATGGCACAAGAAGTGGCAAATAAATTTATTGAAAATGTATGTAATCATTTAGTGCGCAATATGGATATTACAAAGGTTGAGGAGCACTTTAAAGAGACGTTAGAGATACAGCGTAAATCAGCTCAATCCCAAATCGATTTTTGGGATATGTTAATGATGAATATGCTGTATTTTACTGAAAATGAGCAAGTTTGGGAAAAAGAATTTTTGAAGATGCTCGAAAAGAAGGAGTGGTTAAAGACCACTGCACTAGAAGAAGAGCTATTGATGCATCAAATGCGAATTCGTCAGCAGGTCGCGGAACAAATGGATGCCGCTAAAGAATTGTTTCATAAGCAGTATGAGACAAACAATGTGACTGAGGAAGATATTGTTTACGATTATGCATATAGTTCTGCTGGAAATTCAATGCGTGTAGATTTATTAACGGTACTTGTTTCAACACCAGAGCAGTCAAAAGTACTATTTAACGCAGATCCGCAAGAAACGATTCGCATAATTAACGGTTATATTGCTTATCATACTGATGGGCTTATTAATAAGACAAAATTAATATAGTTTGGCTCATTCCCAAAAGCTGAGATAATATTTGTTTTACGCCATGTATATAAGTCGATCGCAGTACCTTGAGCGAGCCGATAGAAGAACAAAGGCTAAAAGCATATGTTCTATGATTATGCTTTCGTACATAAAAACTAAAAACATTGTGTTCCTAGGGTCTTATCGTATGCCCCAAAACTATTTATGATAACGAAGCAATCTTGTTTTTGTCTAGATATTTTTTGCAGTATAATAAGGTGACACTAAGTTCACCTGAAAGGAATTTTTTAATGAATACACCATTTACATTTAAACATACACAACCAACGAATATGGATCCAAATAGAAAATATCCAGCGATTTTTTTATTGCATGGAATGGGAAGCAATGAAGATGATTTACCACAATTAGTGCAGGACTTTAAAGAGCAATGTCATATCTTTAGTTTACGTGGACCTATTACGCAAAAGCCTGGATATGCTTTTTTCACAATCCAAGATATCGGTAAACCAGACCGTGAAGTTTTCGATAAAGTGTTAGTTGCTTTACAACGATTTGTACTAGAGGCAATTGATGAATATCAAATTGATCCACATAAAGTGTACATGCTTGGATTTAGTCAAGGAGCAGTTTTGGCACAGTCACTTGCTTTTGCAATGGGTAATTTAATTACAGGAATAGTAGCATTAAGTGGCTACACGCCGAAATTCGTAACAGAGGAATATGCAATTCGCCCAATCAATCACTTACATGCATTTATTTCTCATGGTGATTATGATTATGTCATCCCGTCGCAATGGGGCGTTGAAAGTAAAGAAATATTTGAGCAATTTGGAGCTACTGTGACATTTAAACAGTATCCAGACGGTCACGGTGTTACACCGGAAAATTTACGTGATTTAACTGCATTTTTAGCACAGGAATTACAAGATAATATTCAATAAAATGAAAAGCCGAGACAGGAATGATGTCTCGGCTTTCATTTTATTTAGTAGATCAATCAAGCGCTATTTTGATAAGCTTCGATCTTTGTTAGTCACTGCAGCTACTGCATCATGAATCGTTGTTTCAAAATGATTACTTTGTAATGAGGATACACCTTGAATAGTTGTCCCTCCTGGTGAGCATACCTGATCTACTAGTGCCCAGGGATGTTCTTGTGATTGTATAATCATTTTTGCACTGCCGAGTACTGCATTTGCCGCAATATCAAGCGCCATGCTTTTTGGCATCCCTTCACGTACAGCAGCACGTGCTAAAGCGTCAATATACATATAAGTGAATGCTGGTGAAGCACCACCAATCGTTGTAAATATGGAAAATAAATGTTCAGGTACCTCGATTATTGTGCCAACTGTTTCAAACAGTGAAACGACATGCTGTAGCTGGATATCAGAGACTGGTTCACTCGCTGTAAAGCAGCTTGTGGAGGCACCAATAATCGCATTAATGTTTGGCATTACACGAACAATAGGGGTAGCTTCAGATAGATAACCTTGAAAATATGAAATATTTTTACCTGCGGCAATGGAAACAATGACATGGTTGTCTTGTAAATGCTTTTTCACCTCTGGTAAAACATCTGGTAACATTTGGGGTTTGACACCGAGGATAATGACGTCACAATTTGACATAATATCTTCAATAGAACTTGCGGCTTGAATACCGTAAGAGGTTGCTAATTTTGTTGTTTTGGCTTTGGTACGATTATAGCCATAAATAAAAGTAGGATCAAAATCTCTGCTTTTACACATTCCTTTAATAATGGCCGTTGTCATATTTCCAAGGCCGATAAATCCGTATTTCACGTGATAGACACTCCTTCATATAGTTAAAACATACACCTTAGTATAGAGTAGATTGTTTTACTTGAATAGTAATATGCAAAGAATCAAGCCAATTAGGTTCAAATTCACGTCAGTCGGTGGTATCATAGAAGATGTTGTGAATGAACGTGTATCTCTATTTTCATTATGTAGAATATAAAGAGTAAGAAAATCATGTACTTTATGTGAACATTGAGACAGACTCTATCTAAAAGAGGTAGAATAATAATTTGAAATGTCTAATGCGAAATTTGTCGCTTTCTAATGGTAAAGCGTTTAGAAATTAAGAGAGAAAAGGAATTAAGATGATGGAACAAAATCTAAAAACGGAGCATAAACCACATTCTTCCAAGAAATCGTTGGAGAAGTCCTCACGCTCTTCTATATTAGCGCAGACAGTAAAAACAGGAATCATTAAATCCAATTTAATTCCTATGTGGGCTGGTTTAACGCTAGGTATGTACAAAAATAAAATGACTTTTGTAGAGAATATACCTGAGATCATTTTCGCAACAATTGGTTCTGCACTTGTTATTGGTGCTGCCGGAGCATTTAATAATGTGTATGACCGCGACATTGATGCTATAATGCCACGTACGCAAAGTCGACCAACCGTAACTGGTGAAATGTCCGCTAAATCAGCGTTAACTTTAGCTTTTGCCATGCTTATTATAGGAGTAGCTGTATTGGCACTTGCATCACCATTAGCTGCAGCATTTGGTCTCTTAGGGGTGTTTTTATATGTAGTACCCTATACAATGTGGACAAAACGACGTACGATTTATAATACGGAAATTGGGAGTATTGGAGGTGCGATTCCAGCTTTAATTGGTTGGGCCGCTGTTTCTACTGATATTACACATCCTGCAATTCTTGGCCTATTTTTGGTTATGGTCATTTGGCAGATGCCCCATTTCTATGCCATTGCCATTCGTAAGCATGCTGATTACGAAGCAGCCAGTGTTCCAATGCTTCCAGTTGTAAAAGGGATGCGACGTACTTATTATCAAACGAACTTTTATTTAATCTTATTAATCTTATCAAGCCTCTTATTTGGCACTTTAAGTGTTGGCATTATGCTTGTTGCACTATTGCTAAGCATTGCTTGGCTTGTTATGAGTATTTACGGTTATCACAGTAATAAAGATCAAATAAAGTGGGCGACAAAAATGTTTGTTTTCTCACTTATCCATATGACAATTTTATTTACAACGGTTATTGTGTACTCTTTAGTAGGTGTAATTTTTAAATTGTATTAAATCTTTTTTCTTCATTAAGCACGAAAAGCCAACAGGTTATTCTACACTTGTTGGCTTTTCTTTTTCTACAGAGATTATTTGACGACTTGGCCATTCTAATGCGTATAACTGACCTCCAAAAACAGCTCCACCATCTATACCAATGATATTATTTTCGCCAAAATAGACACTGTAATCTGTTTGATTTTGGTGAAGTCTATAGGTAGGTGTATGGCCAAAGATTACAGTTTTCTCGCCTTGATAACCTACATGAAACTCTTCACGAATCCATAAAAATTGCATGGGATCCGTTTCTGCCAAAGCTACTCCTGGAACAACGCCGCCATGTACAAAAATTGCATCCTCTAATTCGATGTAAGTATCAAAGGTTTCGATAAGCTGTAAATGTTCTTCGAGCTTTGGTAAGGTTTGAATAAAGCTAGGTAATGTCTCATTTTCGATGACTTCCTTAAAGTCGTCTAAATGATAACCATAGCTTGCAAGTGTTGCCTCGCCACCACACAGTTCCACCCAATGATTCCACGGCTTAGGATGGCCAGAGCGACAGGCTTTTAGCATAATGGCTTCATGATTTCCTAATAGAACACGTGCACCTTTTGCATGCAATTCTCCAACTAAGTTTAAAACTCCACAAGATGCAGGTCCTCGATCAACATAATCGCCAAGTAAAAATAGCTGATCTTGTGTAGTGTCATAATTTGCTTTTAATAATAATTCTTCAAAAAGTTCTAATTCCCCATGTATATCACTAATTGCTAGTATTCGATCCATAAAAGAGCATCCTTTCCAGTATTAGAGAAGCTATTATTAAGTATAGAGAATAGTGTTACAAATTTCGACTAATGTAACTTTTAACCAAAAGTTTGATTGTAATGTTATCATTCCATACTATCGGTTTCTAGTTACACTGTATCATATGAAAAAGTTACTCCATTTCATTATTCATTCGTCTATAGTGTTGGAATAGAGAAGAGAGAGAATTTATATTCATTTATAGGCGGTGAGATAAATGTAATTGCTAGGAGAGGGGAGAGTGGTCAACAAATACAAATGGAGAATATAGATACAAATAGAGCGTCATCATTGGCAGTTTCCGATTCTAATACTACTTGCACATAGCGTAGAAGTATTTGGATGCAATGCTTCTACGCTATGTGCAAGTACAGTACATTGATTATTCTTGAAACTTTTCCCATTCTTGCTTGGCTATTGACTCGTCGAATGTTGACAGTAGTCGAAAGTTATTCGTATCTAAAATTCGAAAATGCTGACTAATGACGTTTTGTTGTAGACGATAACCTTTGTACTCGCTAAGATTTTTCCACCATATGTATCCACCCATCGTCTTTTCCTTAGGTTGTAATGTGCCGTTATTAGCGATTAAGTCAACAACCTCAAGTGGATCCCCGCCAAGCTCATGCTGTAAAATTGAGCTTTCTCGGCATAATGCACAAATTGCAACCGTAGTAGTCCAACCAGTATAAATACGACCTTTTTCAATTTGAACAAGTGTTTTTTTAGAGAGTCCTAGTAAATCACTCATCTGATCCTGTGTTAAATCTTTTTCAGTACGGATTAATTTCAGTTTTTCTGAAATAAGTGTGATTAATTGTTCACGATTCATCCAAAACACCCTTTCTTTCAGATAGTTAAATACTATTATACATGAATGTTTTCTGTTTCGCGGGAAACTGCGGTTAAATTACGGCTAAAGTACTGAATATTTGTAACGGAAAAACAGACTGTCCCGCAATCAACCTCTTGGACAGTCTGTTAAGTATTTAAAACTCGTATTTTTTCGTGTCAGAAATAACACGGAAATGGATACCTTTAATTTGAGCACTTACTTTATGACGTAGTGTATCGATATCAACTAGCTCATCATTTTCATTGACACATTCAGCAATCTCTTGTAATAGTTTCGTAAATGCCTCTTTGAAAAGTGAACGCATATTATCAAAATCTAAGCTACGGAAGCTTCCATCAATATCAAATGCCTCTACAGAATTTAATTGCTTTGAAGCACCTGCAAAGCGATCATCGTATACCGTGTAGTTTTCATCTGTTACTACGATAATATATAATACTTCACCTGTAATTGTTTTTAATTCAATGTTAGTTTTGTGTTTTTTGACGTCAGTAATGATATGAATACCGTCCGAATGATATAGTTTAAACAATTTCATATGTAATGCCCCCTGAAAATAGAATCATATCCATATATCTATTATATACGGATATGACTAATAATGGAATACTAAGAAAGTATTCGGAAGCACTAGAATGGACCTATTTGAATGAAACTAATGGAGTTAAAACTGTTATAAGTTATTAAGAAAACAGTATCAGTCAGATTATGCTTCTAATACAGTTGGTAAAATATTGCGAAGGGGACGAACTTCGATGTAATGAATCCGATGCCCTTGCTGCTCATAAATACTAAAAATATATGGGGCCAGCTCAATATTTTTAGTTGCTCTAATGCCATTATTTACAGTTAAAAACCAACCACCTATTGTTTCGACTTCTTCTGCTTCAAGTGTTACATTTAACAGTTTTTCAACATCTTCAATGAGCATTTTTGCATTTAAAATATAGTGATTGTCACTTACTTTTCGGATTTCCGCAATTTCATCATCGTCGAACTCATCGCGAATCTCACCTACTATTTCTTCTAAAATATCCTCAACTGTTACAAGCCCTGATGTCCCACCATATTCATCCATTAAAATGGCCATATGAATTCGCTCTTTTTGCATACGTACAAGTAATTCTTGAATAGGAATTGTTTCAATTACTCGTATAACAGGATTAATGAAATCCTCAAGGATTAATGAATCGTCTGTAAGTTGCTTAAGTAAACCGTGTGTAAACAATTCCTTGACGTTGATAAAGCCCAAAATATTATCACGATCACCATCATAAACAGGATAACGAGTATATTTTTCAGCGGCGATAAAATGAATCATATTTGTAAAAGATTCATTTTTTTCAATTCCAACAATCTCTGTTCGAGGAACCATAATTTCACGAGCAATACGTTCATCGAATTCAAAGACATTATTCACAAACTTTAGCTCTGTTTTATTGATTTCACCACTTTCAAAGCTTTCAGATAGCAGTAATCGTAGTTCTTCCTCAGTATGTGATAACTCATGCTCTGAAGCAGGCTTCATACCGAAAAGGCCAACTAATACTCGAGCTGAGCCGTTCAAGAACCAGATAAATGGATACATCACTTTATAGAACAGCATAATGGGTTTGGCAAAACGGAGTGTAATCGTTTCAGCCTTTTGAATCGCAGCAGTTTTTGGTGCCAACTCACCGACTACAACATGTAAAAATGTTGCAAGGGCAAAAGCACTACCAATTGTAAAAATCGTCATATATCTATCTGAAATGCCAATCAAGTTAAAAAGAGGATGTAGCATAAATTCAAAGGTTTTTTCGCCGACCATCCCTATACCAAGCGCTGTTACAGTAATACCAAGCTGACAGGCAGATAAGTACTCGTCTAAATGATTGACAACATACTTTGCAGAAATGGCTCTTTTATTACCTTCCGCAATTAATTGGTCAAGTCTTGAGGAACGTACTTTTACAATAGCGAATTCCGTTGCCACGAAAAAGCCAGTTAAAGCTAATAAAATGGTAAAAATCGATAAGTTGAGTATGGTCTCCAAATAGTCGTTCTGTATGAACAGAACGTCACCTCCTAATTATGAATAAGTAAAAGTAAAGATTGCAAAAGTGCAATGCTTTCGGGAGAAACATTTTTTTTAATCTTTTCAATATCTTTATTGTCTTGTTTGTTTATTTGTTCAAGGAGAAAAGTTACATCTTGCTCTAAGTTTTGCATTTTTAAACGTAGCATTTGTACATCGATTTCTTCATGCGGTGTGATGTTTAGTTCGTGTTGTATATCTACGAGTGAAAGACCTTGCTGTTTGCGTTGCTCAATAAAATGAAGTCGTTCAATCATTGCAGGGCCATAGTAGCGATAATTGGATGCAGAACGTTCTGCTTCTAATAAGCCAATGTTTGTATAATAATCGATTGTTCTTTTTGTAATGCCTGTTTTTTCTGCAAGCTCGCCAATTTTTAATCTCTCTGTCCCAATGCAAACACCTCCAAACCATCACGTGATACTTTGATTATAACTTGCTGGCTGGGTCGGTTTCAAATAAGAGAGTCCAATATTTCGAAATTGTAAGATTTCTTTTGGGGGAGGGGGCTATTTGTGAATGAACATAAAATAGCTTTCATAACAACTGAAATGTTAGAAAAGCTATATGTTCTTGAAAAAATAATAAGCGAGTAAAATTGTTATGTTAAACAATACTCGGCACGATAGCACACTTTTGAATTTTATCGACTAACTTTTACGATTTATCACCCAACTTTTAATTATTATCCACATACACCTGTCAAAGAGCAAAAAAGATTCGCACACAAAACTGTATGCGAATCCTTTATTTTGTCTTCCAGTCGCCACTCCAATCAACTACTTCGCTTAAAAAGTATCTTTAGGCATTGTAATTTAAAAACAGGGTCTTGTCTGTGCGAAAGCGTAGTGTTAACAAGGCCCGCAGCCTGGAACGGAAATCAACCTCATTTTTGCAGAAGAGCTATACTTTATATAAATTTTTAAAAATAGAAAACTACGAAGTTTCTTTTTGTAAATATGTATCATATAGGTGATGAAGTGCATCTTCGCCAGTCATTTCTACAATCGTTTCATCATTAAAAATTAGTGTTACGTTTGTGAGAGCGCTATCAATTTTATTGTTCTTAATAGTGCACGTAACCTTTACTACACCTGTTTCTGCTAGTTGTTTTTTCATCGTATCATCCCACGGTTGCTCAGAAAATAGTGGTGCTTGCCATGTACCTCTCACATGAAGCTCACTTTTTTCAGCGTCATAATCCCAGCGTACGTCACGTAAAATAGTTTTAAACAGGTCATTAACCGTAAAAGATGTATCTTTATAGTTAATGGCAATTGCTCGTATAGCATGTACATCACGACCAACTGCACTGGCTGCAGTTTCTGCTGCTGAATTTATGCCTGAAGCCGCTTCTTTAATTTCAGATAATCGATCACCACAGCCAGCTAGCAGCGCGGAAAGACATGTTATACAAGCTACCTTTGTCATCCATCTCACAAGTAGTCCCTCCAGTATTGCAAATTGTTACTACTATATTAACGAAAAGAAAACTACGAAGAAAGGGCATGAAGGCGGCAGATTGTGACGGTTTTGCAACGATACGACCTCCACTAGAATGTTCGAAAAATGAAAGTTTAAGTATCTGAAAATTTAGATAAATATCCGAAGAAAGGGAGCGGTTTGTGATGAAAATTAATGATGAATTACTTGAGCGATTAGGAACTTATTTTGTGTACCATGCTGTTTATGAAAATTATGGTATTACTTTTGAAAGTTTTGTGGAGCGTTGGTTGCGAGGGATACTTGAGATATAAAAAATCAAGAGTCGTGTTCAATGCATGAACACGACCCTTGATTTATTTAAAATAGTTTGTGATAAATTGGTTGGCTTCTTGCCAGTTATAAACTCGTACTACATTGTCCGGAACAGCAAGACGATTATACGGAGTGTCAAATAATACGACCGGTATTTTTAATTCCTCCGCAAGCATGACCGCATTATCATGCTTATCTTCAAAGAATGCCTCAACACCATGTTTTTTTGCTACGGAAATCTTATCGTGACTACCAATGAGCTCGATATGATCATAAGGGATAGACTGTGATTTAAACCAATTTAGCGTAACATCTGATACATTCTCACCACGAGCAGAGATGTAATAAAGTTCGTAGTTTTCTTTCCACGTATTTAAAATATCTTTTGCATCCTTAGCTGCTTCAGAAACTTCATACATAAATGGCTCATTTTCTTTAAACCATGTATTAAATGCTACACGATCAACAGGGTGGGGAAATGCTGATAAAAAATCATATTCACACACATCGTCGAGTGTAATATTTACATTGTATTGTTTATTGATATGTGGAATGAGTGTACTAGGACATGTCACTGTTCCATCGATATCAATACCAAAGCGGGGCTTTTTCATGCTAGCACCTCCTTAGGCGTTCGCTTTTTCTGCTTCTTCAGCCGCACGCTTTTCTGCCATTTCAGCTGCTAATTTATCGATTTCTTTTTTCAACTCTTCTACCATTGTTTCTTCAGGCACTTTACGTACTGTTTTGCCCTTCATAAATAGTAAACCTTCACCACGAGCACCAGCAATACCGATATCGGCTTCACGTGCTTCGCCAGGACCGTTTACCGCACAACCAAGAACAGCTACTTTTAACGGTACATTAAGTTTAGAAATATATTCTTCTACTTCATTGGCAATTGAAATTAAATCAATTTCGATACGACCACATGTAGGACAAGAAATAAGTGTTGCCATATTAGAAGCAAGACCGAATGATTTTAATAGCTCACGTGCTACTTTAACTTCTTCAACAGGGTCTGCTGAAAGTGAAATACGTAGCGTATTACCAATACCTTTTGATAGAATCGCGCCAAGGCCAGCCGCTGATTTTACTGTACCCGCAAATAATGTGCCTGATTCAGTAATTCCTAAATGTAGTGGATAATCAAAGGCTTTAGCCGCTTTCTCGTAGGCCTCAATCGCTAGATTTACGTCTGATGCCTTCATCGACACGATAATATCGTGGAAGTCCAGGTCTTCCAAAATTTTAATATGGTGAAGGGCAGATTCTACCATACCGTCTGCAGTAGGGTAACCATATTTTTCTAAAATATGACGCTCTAATGAACCAGCGTTTACCCCGATACGGATTGGAATACCTTTAGCCTTAGCTGCATTAACAACAGCTTCTACTTTTTCCTTGCGCCCAATATTACCTGGGTTAATACGAACTTTATCGATACCATTTTCAATTGCTTTTAAAGCTAATTTATAGTCAAAGTGAATATCAGCTACTAATGGAATATTGATACGTTTTTTGATTTCAGCAATCGCATCAGCTGCACGCTCATCTGGTACTGCTACGCGAACTATTTGACAGCCTGCTTCCTCAAGACGAAGAATTTCTGCTACTGTTGCTTCGACATCATGTGTTTTTGTTGTACACATACTTTGAATGAATAATTCATTACTACCACCAATTGTTAAATTACCGACACGCACGGGACGTGTATTTGTACGGTGACAAATTTCACTCATTAACTTTCTCTCCTTTTCGGGCCATACTTTCGACCGTCACTGACATTTATTTTAGCAGTGTAAGAAAATAAGGACAAGGAAGAAACGCTAACTTTTCATTTTCCACATGTGTTTTCAAATTCAAATGACAGTGGAAGCTTAATATTTTCACCAGGAACAAGCGCCTGTAATTGTAAGTGTGGATTTAATTCGTAAAATAGTTGTAAACGTTCAGGAAAGGTCATTGGTACTTTGGCAGGATGAAGTGCAAATAAACTGTGGATGGTATCGCCTTGAATAGTCTGTACAGTGATATAATTTGGCTCTCGCTGCTTCTCACAAAGGGCGTTTTCAGTATTTTTCGGATTAATGGCAGCAAATTGTAATGAACCTTCTGTTAAATCTACTTTCACAACAAAAGCAAAAATAATAATGATAGCTGTTAACACTAAAGCACGCAAAAAATCCCCTCCTTTTCTAACACTATATTTAGAAGAGAGGGGAATCATGCATATTATTTTGTGATTGGTTGTTTTGGATATTTTGTGAGGGCTACGATTAGTAGAGTCACAGTTAAAAATAAAGAAAAAACAGAGATAATTGTACTGTTAATCGGTAAATAATCCGATAGCATACTTATTAGAATTGCCCAAGTCATGGCAAATGTCGTAGTTCTCCAAATGTGACGGTATTCTCCACGACGCTTCATGACATTTAAAATCAGTAGACCTGCTAAGGCATATAGTGCAATTTGTGTAAAAATAAGCATCGTTGTAAAAACAAAAAGCATAATGAATGTCACGGGATACAATACCCATTTAACGCCTTCTATGTATTCAGTAATACCATTTAAACTATTCATATCAAGTGTATCAACAGACAATCCGGCCGTAAAACGACCAAAAGAGAAAACTGTAACAACAGTAATTAGAAGAAAGGTATATTGAATGACTTTTCCGATAGGTAATAAACGATAGGCAGCAAGTTTTTTTGGATGAATTAAGCTATCGATAAATAGTTGTGAGTGTTTCATAAGCATATCTCCTCCAATCGCTATTCTACCATGTTCAACTTTGACAAGATATGAAATTAGTAATAATTACTGAGAATACGTTAATGAAATGTTAATATTGTGTAAAGAAGTTAAAGGTTTTCTTTACTTTTTTTAAACTATCATTTAAAGATTAGGAATAGAGAAGTAGAGATGTAGGAATTGGAGCGAATACAATTGACAATAGATTGGCAAAGCATACTGTTTCAATTTTTAGGTGGTTTAGGAGTCTTTTTATTTTCTATTAAATTTATGGGGGATGGGCTTCAAAAATCAGCAGATGATCGACTGCGGGAATGGTTGAATCGTTTTACAACAAACCCTTTAATGGGCGTGCTAGTGGGAATAATTGTAACGATTTGTATCCAGTCGAGCTCTGCAACAACGGTGATTACGGTTGGGCTAGTGAGTGCAGGTTTTTTAACATTACGTCAAGCAATCGGTGTCATTATGGGGGCAAATATTGGGACGACCATAACCGCCTTTATTATTGGTATTAATATCGGTATATATTTTTATCCTTTATTGGCGATTGGTGCTGGGTTATTATTTTTCTTTAGGAAAGCGGCGTATCAGTATATCGGACAAATAATATTTGGCTTCGGTGGATTATTTTTAGGATTAGAGCTAATGAGTGCAAGCATGCAGTCACTTCATCAATTAGCGGACCTAACATCATTAACGATTCATCTAAGGGATCAGCCCATTGTAGGGATTTTTCTTGGGACAATTTTTACATTGCTTGTCCAAAGCTCAACAGCTACAGTTGGTGTGCTACAGGGCTTATATGCTGAGCATTTAATTGGCTTAGATAGCGCTTTGCCTATTTTATTTGGTGAAAATATAGGAACGACCATTACTGCAGTTTTAGCATCACTTGGTGCTTCTATATATGCTAAACGTGCGGCTGCAGCCCATGTGCTATTTAATATTATAGGTACGATCATTTTTATGGTGTTCTTTATACCCTTTATGCATTACGTTCAGTGGATTAGTGGGCTATTCCATTTAGAAGCGAAAATGCAAATAGCGATAGCGCATGGCTCATTTAACGTGATTAACATGATGATTCAGCTGCCATTTATCGGAGGATTGGCTGCACTTGTCACGAAGCTAGTACCTGGGCATGATGGAAATATTAATGTGACAACGAAGCATTTAGACCCATCATTCATTGATTCTTCTCCAGCGATTGCACTTGGGCAAGCGAAAGAAGAAGTGTTACGTATGGGGGAACATGCACTTCATGGTTTAGAAGAAACATTTTTGTATATGAAAACAGGTGAAAGTGCACATATTCCTACAGTTTTACAATTAGAAGTAGCGCTCAATCATTTAGACAAGGAAATCACGAATTATTTAGTGATGGTGTCTAAGCAACCACTTTCTCGAGCAGACTCAGTAAGACACCATACACTGCTAACAAATGTACGAGACATTGAACGTATTGGCGATCATTTTGAAAATATTTTAGAGCTTTTACAATATAAAGATCATCATGAGGTAAGTTTAAGCAAGTCAGCTCGACAGGATTTAATAGGCATGTTTAGCTTGGCGATTGAAGCTGTACGAAAGAGTATAGCAGCTCTAGATACAGCTAGTTTGAGCTTGGCGCAGGAAGTAACTGAGCTCGAAAGCTTGATAGATAATATGGAAGATAAGCTAAGACAAAAGCATATTGCGCGCTTAAATACAAATGAATGTAATGGAGCGGCGGGAATCGTCTATACGGATATCGTTAGCAATTTAGAGCGTATAGGAGATCATGCTGTAAATATAGCTGACTCAATTTTAGGGATTCGACATTAAATCAACGAAACTTTTCGCTTTGTGAATCCGTATGAAAGGTGATGCAAGATCAGGCTGGTTGAGTAGGATAAGGATTTCTTTGTTAATTTAGAGCAAATTGTAGCGGAGGATGTGGCTCAGCTCACGTCAATAGAATAGATTAGCTTCTTCTAAGTTAACTAACCTGATACACGACAAAAGGAGAGAATTTTTATGGAAGTTGTTGGCTGGATCTTAGTGATTGCCTGCTTTATCATTTCATTTGTAGGATTGGTATACCCGATAATTCCAGGTGTGATTTTTTTAATCGGTGGTTTTATAGTATATGGATTATTTTTTTCATTTGAGGAGCTAAGCTGGTGGTTCTGGGCGACTGAAATTATATTTGTTGTCATTTTATTTGTTGCTGATTCTGTAGCAAATGCCTTTGGTATTAAAAAATTTGGTGGTTCAAATGCTGGTATGTGGGGCAGTACCATTGGTTTATTAATTGGTCCGTTCGTTATTCCGGTTGTAGGTATATTAGTCGGCCCATTTTTAGGAGCTGTGATTGGAGAGTTAATTGTAGAGCGTCGTACATTTGGAGAGGCTGTGAAAAGCGGTGTTGGCTCTCTCGTTGGCTTCTTAACATCAACACTTGCAAAAGCAGTAATTCAAATCGTCATGATTGTGGTGTTCTTTATAGCGATATGATTTATTCCATATAGTTTTTAAAGCCTTTGGTCGATTCCTGGACGCAATTATGCCGAGGCATAATTGACAAAACAATAGGGTAGGATAGTAAACGTACTGTTTTTTCAGTCAAAAGGCTGAAATCTTTAATTTGAAGTATTTTTCGTTGAATGGTTTGACCAATTTTGATAATCTAAGAATGTATTAATTATTTCTTTACTTTAGGGAGGAACTTAACAATGGCTTTTGAATTACCACAATTAACTTACGCTTATGACGCATTAGAACCACATATCGATGCAAAAACAATGGAAATTCACCATTCTAAACACCACAATACTTATGTAACAAACTTAAACGCAGCAGTAGAAGGCACTGAATTTGCTGAAAAAGATATTAATGATCTTATCGCAAACATTGATGCTCTTCCAGCTGACAAACAAACTGCTGTACGTAACAACGGTGGCGGACATGCAAACCACACATTATTCTGGGAAGTAATCGCTCCAGGCGGTTCAAAAACTCCAGTTGGCGAAGTTGCAAAAGCAATCGATGCTAAATTCGGTTCTTTCGATGCATTCAAAGAAGAATTTGCTAAAGCTGCTACAACTCGCTTCGGTTCAGGTTGGGCTTGGTTAATCGTTGATGGTGACTCAGTTGCTGTTACATCTACTCCAAACCAAGACTCTCCAGTTATGGAAGGTAAAACTCCAGTGCTAGGTTTAGACGTTTGGGAGCATGCATACTACTTAAACTACCAAAACCGTCGTCCAGATTACATCGGTGCATTCTGGAACGTAGTAAACTGGGATGTAGTTGAAGCTAAATTCCAAGCTGCAAAATAATCAATGTTTATTAGAAGGCTATGTCAAAGGTGATTACTCGCCAAGGCATAGCCTTTTTTGCTGTCTTTTTTTTGGATGCTACAATGTTTGTTGTATCCAATACAATTTAAGGTGAATGTAGAAAGGGAGAAGCAATCGCCAGAACGTTTGGTGAAGAAGCTTCACATTGTAGCTCACCCTCCAATATTAAATATAAAAACTATTTTTCAAACAATCGATAAAAAAACAGCAACTTTTCATCTTAAAGTGCCGTCAAATAAATGATGTTTTCAAGCAGAAATTCTCAAGTGCATGCTTTCCTGTCGTACCTTCGAATGGTATACTAAATATCGTGTATTTAAATTGTAATTAGATGAGGAGGGGAATACATATGCGCAAAGCACCGGGAAAAAATCGCGCGACGAGTGTTAAAGCAAAACATCACTCTAATTTAACATTTCGTATGAATGTCCTTTTCTTTGCTATATTTCTCGTATTTTCAATGCTAATTTTTAGGCTTGGCTATATGCAAATCGTAAAAGGGGAAGATTATGTACGCGATTTAGAGCGTAAAGAGGAGGTAGCTGTCAATACAAGTGTGCCAAGGGGACGAATGTATGATCGATACGGGCGTATTTTAGTGGATAACCAACCAGAAAACGCTATTACGTATACGAAAATGCCGGCGACAACAACAGAGGAAATGTTAGACATAGCCGAAAAGCTGGCAAAATTGATTGAGCAGCCAACAAACCGTGTCACATTACGTGACAAACAAGATTTTTGGATTATAAAAAACCATGATGCTGCCTATAAAAAAGTAACAGCAGCAGAACAAAAGAAAATTAAAACCCAAGAAAATGTACAGACAAGTCAAATCAATGCACAGATAGATAAGCTTGTTCGTGAACGAATTACAAACGAAGAATTATTGCAATTGACAGAAAAAGACTTAGAAGTATTAGCAATCTATCGAGAGATGGTATCAGGGTACAATTTATCACCTCAAATTATTAAGAGTGAAAATGTGTCTGCGGATGAATTTGCACGTGTCTCTGAGCGTTTAACTCAACTACCAGGAGTGAACACAACAACTGACTGGAAGCGTTTAAAATTATCAACACTTGGTATTTTAGGACGTACAACAGTACCAACAAAAGGGATTCCAAAAGAAAAGCTGAATTATTATTTAGCTCGTGATTATTCACGAAATGACCGTGTTGGTGAAAGTTATATAGAAGCACAATATGAAGATTTACTGCAAGGACAAAAATCAGTTGTTAAAAATATTACGAATAAAAAAGGGCAGGTAGTCGATACCGTTACTACCTTTGAAGGTGAGCCAGGTAAAGATTTAAAACTTACAATTGATAGTGAGCTACAATTAGAAACAGAAAAAATTGTCGAGCGAGAATTGCTTAAATTAAAATCCCAAGGTGGTTCGTATTTACTTGATCGTGCCTTTTTAGTTATGATGGACCCAAATACAGGCGATGTTTTATCAATGGTCGGTAAAAAGATTGTGAAAAATCCTGAAACAGGGAAATATGAAGTGGTCGATTATTCATATGGTACCTTTACAACAGCTTATGAGGCAGGTTCTGCAGTTAAGGCAGCAACTCTCCTTACTGGTTATAATCAAGGTGTTGTTTCAATGGGTACCACAATGGTGGATGAACCTATTGAATTAGCTGGAACAAAAGCAAAAACCTCTATTTTTAACCGAGGTGGTTATATTCAGATGGATGACTTAACGGCTCTAGAACGTTCGTCAAATGTTTATATGTTTAAAATTGCAATGCTTATTAATGGAACACCGTATAGCTATAAGATGCCACTTCGTTTAAAAGATGATACATTCCCTAAAATGCGTAAAAATTATGCACAATTTGGCTTAGGTGTAAAAACAGGTATTGACTTGCCGAATGAAGTTAGTGGAGTAGCGGGTCCATCTGGTCCAACAATGGGTGGTAAAACACTCGACTTAGCGATTGGACAATATGATACGTATACGCCTTTACAATTAGCACAATATATTTCAACAGTGGCAAACGGTGGTTATCGTATTAAGCCGCATGTTGTGAAAGAGGTACGTGAACCATCAAAAGATGGGAAACAGTTAGGTCCATTAGTGACTGAAATAGGGCCAACAATTTTAAATCGAATCGATAATCCTACAGAAGAAATTGATTATGTGAAAAAAGGGTTACGCCGAGTTTATACAGGTGCGCAAGGTACTGCGCGAGGTGCATTTGCCAATGCACCTTATACAGCAGCAGGTAAAACAGGAACGGCTCAGGTAGTATATTATGGAGATTTAAAAGAGTATTATGGTACGGATACACTTACCTTTACTCATGTTGGTTTTGCTCCTTATGAAAATCCTGAAATTGCCTATGCTGTTGTCATTCCATGGGCAACGACTAACACAGGTGCACATTTAACTAATAATAATGTTATTGCTAGAGAATCTGTAGATAAATATTTTGAGTTGAAAGCAAAATATAACGCTGAAAAAGTGACTGATAGTAATGTAAAACAACCAATTTTACCAGCTATTACAGAAGACAAAATTAGTGAAGATGAGCAAGAATAAGAAAAACCGCTAGTGCATTTCTATGCCTAGCGGTTTTTTTACAGTTTCAGAGTTATTATTGAATATCTGCGAAAAAACACGGTATGAAAGATCAACATTTTCATACCGTGTTTTATTATTTTATAAAAGACTTATTATACAGATAATTGTTGAATAGCTTTTTCAAATTGTTGTTTCGGTTTTAATCCATAAAGCTCTATATTATTACAGAAATAAGACTCTACCATAAAATCAACGGCTTCCTGTAAAGTATATTCCCGATTTTCCATAACAAGTGTTAAATACGTTTTAAAGTAATCGGCATTTTGTACTTTTGCATGCTTTATCACAAAGTCAAACTCCTCTTAGATTATTTCCTGACACAATTGCATATTATAGCATTTTTCCAAAGGGAAGCAAGTTTTATCTTCATTCCAAAGAAGACTTTCTTCTCTTAAGATAGTGAGATGATTGTGGAAATGCCCATTTTTAGTGGATGCTCAATTACTAACTGAAATCGAGGAACTCTGGCTAAGAACTTTACATCCTGTGGAAAATTGATTCAATTGTAAATTCATCTTTACAATCATTTACAAAGCATTACATTCCTTTACGTCTCTTTTACGAACTGTTTATACGACTTCAACATTTAGTCATTATAGTAAAGATTGTAAGACAAACAACTATAAAAATGTTAGTGACGGAGGCAAATGAGATGAAAAAGTGGAAGTACTTAACGATGACAGCGGTAATGGGTTCAGCATTAATGCTTGGTGCATGTGGTAGCGAATCTGCACAAAAAGGTAACAACACAGAAACAAATGCACCGGCGAGTTCAGGACAAGATGCTGCTGACAAAAAACTTCAAGGAGCTGTTTCTGGAGATGGTTCATCAACTGTTGCACCAATTATTGAGGCAGTAGTTGAAGAGTATGCAGGGACTCAACCGAATGTCAAAGTATCGGTAGGTGTTTCTGGTACTGGTGGTGGTTTTGAAAAATTCATCGCAGGTGAGACAGACTTTTCAAATGCATCTCGTCCAGTAAAAGATGAAGAGAAAGCAAAACTAGAGAAAGCAGGAATTGCTTTTACAGAGCTTCCTATAGCATATGACGGTTTATCAGTAGTCGTGAATCCTGAAAACGATTGGGCGAAGGATTTAACAGTTGAACAATTAAAGAAAATTTGGGTTGAAGATGGTAAAGAGAAAAAATGGTCTGATATCGATCCATCTTGGCCAGATGAAAAAATCGTGTATTACTCACCAGGTACTGACTCAGGGACGTACGATTACTTTGATGAAGTTATTTTAGACGGCGCTGATCTAGCAAAAACAGCAACATTATCAGAGGATGATAACATGCTAGTTCAAGGTGTAGCGGGTGACAAAAACGCAATCGGCTTCTTTGGCTACGCTTACTACCTAGAAAATAAAGATAAATTAGGCATTGTAAATATAAATGGTGTTGAGCCAACAAATAAAACAATTGAATCTGGTGAATACGCACCGCTTTCACGACCACTATTTGTATATGTGAAAAATAGTGCTATGAAAGATAATGAAGCGGCATATGACTTTGTCAAATATACACTTGAGCACGCAGGAGATATGGCAGAAGCAGTAGGTTATGTCAGTCTACCAGAAGATAAATATAGTGAAGCTTTAAAAACTTTAGAAGGCTTAAAATAAGTAGACATGCATGGAGGGAAAGAGATGTATGCTCTTTCCCTCTCTTATTTGAAAGGAGCACCCAATGGTTTCTCAAAAAGAAAACAAGACATCATCTGTGCAGCAATTAATTGCAAATTCGCGCAATAAAAAAACAAAGAAAATAGTGGAAAAAGCAATGCCAACCCTATTATTTTCTGCGGCACTTATCTCTATATTGACGACATTTGGCATTGTTTTCACCCTTATTTTTGAAACGTTTGAATTCTTTAAACGTGTTTCGATTACGGATTTCCTATTTGGTACACAGTGGCTACCGTTTTCAGGGAAGGAACCGTTATTTGGGATATTACCTTTAATCGCTGGAACATTGAAAGTCACACTTATTGCAGTTGTTGTAGCAGTACCATTTGGCATTGCTTCTGCAATCTATTTAAGTGAATATGCAAGCGAAAAAATAAGACGTACGGTTAAGCCTATTTTAGAGGTGTTAGCAGGTGTACCAACGATCGTTTATGGCTTCTTCGCATTAACATTTGTCACGCCGATGTTACAGCAAATTATTCCAGGGCTGAAACTTTTTAATGCACTTAGTCCGGGGATTGTTGTAGGTATTATGATTCTACCAATGATTACATCACTTTCTGAGGACGCGATGTCATCTGTCCCAAACAGTATGCGTGAAGGAGCTTTAGCTCTAGGAGCAACAAAATTTGAAGTAGCTATAAAAGTAGTATTACCAGCTGCATTATCGGGCATTATCGCTTCGGTTGTTCTCGCCATTTCCCGGGCAATTGGAGAAACTATGATCGTATCACTTGCAGGTGGATCTACACCTAAATTCGATTTAGATGTGACGGACTCGATTCAAACGATGACTGCGTATATTGTACAAGTCGCAACAGGCGATGCTGGCTATGGTACGACAATTTATTATTCGATTTATTCAGTAGGATTCACATTATTTATCTTTACTTTAGTGATGAATTTACTTGCTCAATATATTTCTAAACGCTTCAGGGAGGTTTACTAGCATGCGCTATATTGATGACACGGTCGTCATGAAACGAATGACAAAGCGTATTACGTTTAATAAAGTTTGGAAGTCATTATTCTTCTTAGCAACGACCTTTGCATTAGTGTCACTAGCTATTTTGCTTTATCGAATAATTACACAAGGTGTCGATTATTTAACAATCGATTTTTTAACAAATTTTGCTTCACGATTTGCAGATAAAGCAGGTATTAAGGCAGCTTTAATAGGTTCACTTTGGCTGATGGCGGTTGTTGCTCCAGTATCAATTATCATAGGTGTCGGGACTGCGATCTACTTAGAGGAATATGCAAAGAAAAATAGACTAAATGACTTTATTCGTATGAATATTTCTAACTTAGCAGGTGTGCCTTCCATTGTTTTTGGTTTACTTGGTTTAACAATTTTTGTTCGAATGCTGGGACTAGGGAAAAGTGTTTTAGCAGCTGGTTTAACAATGAGTTTATTAATTTTACCAGTGATCATTGTTGCGGCACAGGAAGCTATTCGTGCTGTACCGAACGAACAACGCGAAGCTTCTTACGGTATGGGCGCGACAAAGTGGCAAACGATATTGCATGTTGTGCTACCGGCAGCCATTCCTGGGATTTTAACAGGAAGTATATTAGCGATGTCTCGTGCGATAGGTGAAACAGCACCACTTGTTGTTATTGGTATCCCTGTTATTTTACAGTTTTTACCTAATGGTTTATTGAGCCAGTTCACAGCTTTACCGATGCAGATTTACGATTGGGCAAAACGTCCGCAAGAGGCATTTCAATATGTAGCGGCAGCCGGTATTTTAGTTCTTATGACAGTGCTTTTACTGATGAACTCTATTGCCATCTTTATTCGAAATAAATTCCAAAAACGTTATTAATGAGGTGACCTTATGGTACTGGGTATAAAAGAGGAAAAATCAATTGTCAAATCGATTCATACGGCTATAAAGCCATCTGCGGATGTTGCCAAAAAAGTAGTATATGATACACGTAATTTAAATTTATGGTACGGTGATCATCATGGTTTAAAAGACATCAATTTAAGCATCTACGAAAATGAAGTAACGGCTATAATTGGCCCTTCAGGCTGTGGGAAATCTACTTATTTAAAAACTCTAAACAGAATGGTAGAGCTTGTACCAAGTGTTCGAACATCAGGTGAAATAGTATATCGTGAGCGCAATATTCTAGATAAAAGCTATACTGTTGAGGAATTACGCACTCGTGTAGGTATGGTATTCCAAAAGCCAAACCCATTCCCGAAGTCTATTTACGATAATATTGCATATGGTCCACGTATCCACGGCATAAAGAATAAGAAGATTCTTGATGAAATCGTTGAAAAATCTTTACGCGGTGCGGCAATTTGGGATGAAGTAAAAGATCGCCTAAATCAAAATGCATACGGTTTATCAGGTGGTCAACAACAACGAATCTGTATTGCTCGCTGTTTAGCGATTGAACCAGATGTTATTTTAATGGATGAGCCAACATCTGCACTTGATCCGATTTCTACATTAAAAGTCGAGGAACTTGTACAAGAGCTGAAAAAAGATTATTCAATTATTATCGTGACACATAATATGCAACAAGCGGCGCGAATTTCTGATCGTACAGCATTTTTCCTGAGTGGAGAGGTAGTTGAGTACGATAAAACAGACGTTATCTTCCAAACACCAGCAGATCAACGCACTGAAGATTATATTTCAGGTCGTTTCGGGTAAGGAGGAGATTAGATGGTAGTACGTGAACGTTTTGAAAAGGAATTAAAAGAGGTCCAAGAACAATTTATCAAGATTGCCAATAGTAGTATCAATGCTCTTAAATTAGCATTTGAAGCATTAATAAATCAGGATTTAGAGACATCCTTAAAGATTCTTGAGGACGATTTAATCATCAATCGTCTTGAAGAAGAAATCAATGACCATGTTATTTTAATGATTGCTAAGCAGCAGCCTGTAGCTACTGATTTACGTCGTCTCATGGTGCTTGTCAAAGCGGCATCTGATATGGAAAGAGTAGGGGACTATGCAGTTAATATTGCTAAAGAGACAATTCGAATTGGCAAAGAACCGCTTGTCTTTCCTACAACAAATTTGCAAACGATGTGTAACAAGACTGTAGAGATGCTAGAGAGTATTATCAAAGCTTTTACAGAGGAAGATACTGTTCATGCTAAGGAAATTGCTGAGCTAGATGATTACGTGGATGATTTATACGGAGCGACAATAACATTATTGTTGCGCGCAGGTGCTGAAAATCCAGCACATATTTCTCAAATCACACACTTATCCTTTGTTTGCCGATATTTAGAGCGCTCAGCTGACCATGCAACAAATATTGCTGAACACTTATTTTATTTAGTTAAAGGTAAACATTATGAATTAAATAATTAGTAAGGGAAGAGCCAATTATAGGCTCTTTTCTGTTTGTCGACATAAGAATAAAGTGTTTATCCAACAAAGGTTGATTTTCACTCCGAGTTGGCGCTTTCCGCGGGCTTGGCTTTAATAACTTTCAGCAGGTGTTTGGACACCCGCTGAAAGTTATTAAAGCCTCCGGCGGATGTCACGGAATCGGAAAGGAGTTCTTTGTGCAGGCACAAAGCCGATTCCGGACGCAATTATGCCGAGGCATAATTGATCAATCTCCTCGTCACTACGTTCCTGCGGGGCTTTCAGCGCAAGCTCATCCCGCAGGAGTCGCCACTCTCCGTGAAAAATCAACAGCTCCTCATCATTAGTATGAGCGGATAAGCTGAAACAAAATATTATGATGACTATGATTAACAAACAAAAAAGATCTGGTTATAAAGGAGTATGTTCCATTATCTTCTATATAAAAAAATCTCACAGTAAAAAAGAGAGACGATTTCAACACTCCTACAAAATACTGATTGTTTAAGATTCACGATTAAATCATAATACAGCTTAATTCAATTAGATGTAATATTAATCTGCAAATCAGAGAAGAGCCAATAATAGGCTCTTTTTTCATATTGTTAAAAAACAAACCGTTAAGGAGATTATTGTAAATATGGTGTTGCTTTAAATGAGGATTGTTCCATGCTACTCGCTTTCCTATGGCGTTTGCTACCGCTCCGCTTTCGCATATAAAAACATAGCTGAAGTTGTGTTTTAACACTATGAATTAGAATAAAATTCCAGGATATACATACTACGCGGAGTGTTTGATTGGAGTGGAAGCTGGGCGACTCCTTAGGGATCAGCGTCACAGATGAGACCCTGGAGCGAGCAATGCGAGTGAAGCGGCTCATCGGACGCCCCTAGGAAGCTCTGCTCTGCGCGAAAGCGAAGCGTCAGCGGCAAAGCGCCCAGCTGGAACGGAAATCAAACACTCGTTTTACCGAAGTACCATACTTTATTTAATAGAATACTTAATTTTGTAGGCATATAGTTTTCCATGACATTATTAAATACCAGCAACATTATTAATTAAAATAGCGTCAAAATACTACAAATGTTATTGTATTGTCAAAAAATTATTTTGGTTATACTATAGACATTATCCGAAAAAAAGCGCTGGGAGGTGCTGCTTCGTGAAAGACGCTGTAGAATCACTCATAAAGAAATTTGATCTGGAATTCACGTCAGAACAACGTGACTTTTTACGTTTTCTATATGAAAACTTACATCTAGAGGAATTAAGTAACAAGGAACAACATTTTTTTATTGATTTTTTTTACAAAAGTGAAGCATTACGAAATATGGCAGCATTCGCACTTGAATTGGCAGATATTATTCATGAAATTTATGAAAATATACCAGCAATTGAGCAAAACGAACGATTGGCTAATGGAAAAGAGCAGCGCTTGTATTATGAGCGAAAGAGGCAGGTAGCTAGGCGACGAAAGCTTAATCGTCAAACAATAAAAAAAGGAAACATCCTATATGTTTCGTTTGATGAATACAAAAAAGAAACTGGTCCAATTATTATTTGTCTTGAGCAAACAACTGGTATGGAGGCATATTCTGAGCTTTGTAAAAGCATGATTTTACCGTTATTTATGACCGCGCACCGTGAACGTCGAGATTTATATATCGTTCCATATGATTGTCAAGTGCATGTACATTTTCAATTTGAAAAAGGGCATTTAAATTTATCCGATTTTAAGGATTTTATTGATTATAAGGCAAAGGGAGAAGCTGCCTTTTTGCCAGTCCTCCATTTTGTAAAGGGCTTGCTCCAAGAAAATCAACATTGTACAGATGCGGATATTATTATTTTTACAGAAGGCACCCCAATCGACGGGCAGCATCTTGTCGGAAAGCAAGCGAAGGCTATGCTTGAAGAAATGAAGCGAAAGTACCATGCTGAATTTTCGGTTATCGCTATGCATGAACATAATTTTAATGAGCAACAATTTTGGTTTGCTAATAAGGCTTTTTTTGCGGATGATGCAATTCAATAAAAACGGAGCTGATCGTCAATGTTGATTGGCTCCTTTTCTGTGAATATACATAGTAGTTAGAGGAGAATGAAATTTGAATTCATTGAATTGGTTATTACCTGATATTTCAACCCCAACGTGGATGGAAATTATTATTGCCGTTGCACTTTGTGTAATTGGTTGGCTTTTTCAGCAGTTTGTTATAAAGAAAATTATTAATCGTACTGTTACGTTTTTGAGAGATCATCAGCGTAACTTTCAGGCAACAGTACTCGCACAATTTAATAAAGCGATTCGCTATGCATTTATGTCTGCAGTAATTGTACTTAGCTTATCAATATTATTAGAAATCTTTTTATTTACACATGTAGCAACTAAAAATTTTGTATTGTCTATTATGGTCTTTTTTGCCTTCAAAGGCGTATATGATGTATTAAATTTTTATACAAAGCAGCCACTACCGTTGAATAACGATGAGGAACCAAATGTCCTGTTACCTTTTTTTCTTCGTATAGGAAAAGTGCTTATTATGATATTAGCAATGTTTACGATTGCTTCTTTCTGGAATTTTAATTTGAATGGCTTTTTAACAGGGATTGGCTTAACTGGTGTAGCGATTGCCTTTGGTATTCGAGATACACTAGCACATGTTTTTGGCGGAATGTCTGTAGCATTAGATAACCCTTTCCAAATTGGTGATTGGATAGCAACAGAGGATCAAAAAATTGAAGGAACTATCGAGGATATTAATCTTCGAAGTACTTTAATTCAAACGGGAGATAAAGGGCTTGTTTATGTACCTAACTCCTATTTGGTAAATCGACCAATCTATAATTTATCGAAACGAGAAAAACGGAAATGTGAGCAATTTTTATTTGTAGCTGCTGAAAATGAAGAAGATAAACTACGAAGTGCTTTAAGTGCTATTCAGAAGGAAATTTATTTGCATGCTCAAACTGAAAAAGAAATGATTCATGTATTTATAGATGAGTTTTATCCAACCTCTTATCGTGTCCTAGTGCGTTTCTATGTGGCAACAAACGATACGGCAGAGATGTTAAATGTGCGACAAGATATTTTATTTGCTATTCGTCAAATCTTTCAAGAACAAAATATTATACTAGCAAATCCAGATGAAGATGAATGGCTTCGTAATAAAAAATAAATTGAATTGTTAGTTTTTTTACTTTACAATGAATACATGAAATCAGCTTTGATGAAGAGTAGTAGCTATTATTATTTGTAATAGAGAGCTAGTGGTTGGTGGAAACTAGTACAAATAAATAGTGAATGGACTTCGGAGCTCTAATCCTGAATAAAGTATGGATTAGCGTTTGCCTACGTTACAGGGTAAAGAGAGGGTCTTTTAACTTTTTCAGCAGGTATACAAGCATCAGCTGATTGTAATTATGCTGGGCATAATTGATGAAGACCAATGAAGGTGGCACCACGGCTTTTTCGTCCTTTTGTGATGGAAAGGCCTTTTTTTATTTGTTTTGGCGGAATGAATCCAGACGCGATGTTTATAAAAGTGCTAAAGAAACAGCAGCGTTCATAACGCCAATGCATAATTAATAGATTTTGGTGTAGAAGAGCAGAGCATAGAAAAGGAGAGAGAGAGTATGACAGTTGAGCTTAGGAAGTTTGCCATGAAGGCATTACAGGGTGATATGATGACGCCAATTTCTGTTTATCAATCAATTAAAGGGGAGCATAAGATGCTTTTCGAATCATCTGCCAAGCATGAAGAAAGTGGGCGTTATTCGTTTATTGCGGTCAACCCAATTGCAGAACTGATTGGTGATAAGTATGGTTATTCATTTACTAAAGGCGGAGAAACAGAAAAATCGAGCGACAATGTATTAGTAAAATTAAAGCAAGTTATGCCGTTGCATAAGGCACAGTATCCTTTCGCCTTTTTTGGAGGAGCAATTGGGTTCTTTGGTTATGAAACAGCATTTTATACAGAAAAAATAGGTGAATACTTGCAGGATGATTTAGAAATGCCGGATGTTCATATCTTTTTCTATGATACATTTATCGTTTTTGATCATTTAAAGCAAGAGATTACATTAGCGGCAATCGATTTATTTGATGAAGGGCGTTCTCTTGAAGAAATGGAATTGGCTATTTCTACGATGAAAGAGCAGCTTTATACTGGAACAACGTTTGATGAACCGACGTTTGGAAAGCTAGATTTCAGACCAATGATCGCCAAAGAAAATTTTGTGGCACTGGTTGAACGTGCAAAGCAGCATATTCGTAAAGGGGATATATTCCAAATTGTTTTATCACAACGCTTCACTTCACCATATACAGGTAATCCTTTCGCTTTGTATCGTCAATTACGTACTTCTAACCCTTCACCATATATGTTCTATATGGATTTTGGTACGTATACCATTTTAGGTACATCTCCTGAAAGTCTCGTTAAAGTGAAGGATCGAAAGGTAACGACAAATCCTATCGCAGGGACGAAGCCTAGAGGTAAAACAGCGGAGCAGGATAACGCGATCGCGGAAGGTTTATTAAATGATGAAAAAGAAATTGCTGAACATCGTATGCTAGTGGATTTAGGACGTAATGATCTTGGACGTATTGCCAAAGTGGGTTCAGTGAAGCTTATAAAATATATGAATATTGAGCGATATAAGCATGTTATGCATATTGTATCAGAGGTTATCGGCGAATTACGCGATGATGTACATGTTTTGGACGTTCTTCGAGCTTGCTTACCTGCTGGCACAGTATCAGGTGCGCCGAAAATACGCGCTATGCAGCTTATCAATGAGCTCGAGCCTGTGAAGCGAGGTGTCTATGCGGGTGCAGTAGGCTATATTTCCGCTACAGGGGATATGGATTTAGCACTCGCCATTCGGACAATGATCATAAAGGATCATCGTGCCCATGTTCAGGCAGGAGCTGGTATTGTTTACGATTCTGTGCCTTTGTCTGAATATGAGGAAACGCTAAATAAGGCGCGTGCGTTATTGGAGGTGAAAAAATGATTTTACTGATCGATAACTATGATTCATTCACATATAATTTATTTCAGCAAATACGAATGCTTGGGAAAAATGTAAAAGTAGTACGTAATGATGAAATAACAATTGAAGACATTAAGAAAATACAACCTGAAGCCATTATTTTATCACCCGGCCCTGGTACGCCAATTGAGGCAGGAATAACAGTGGATGTTGTTAAAGAGCTATATAAGAAATTTCCGATTTTAGGCATTTGTCTTGGACACCAATCGATAGGGCAGGCTTTTGGGGGGAGTATCGTTCAAGCTAAAAATATAATGCATGGAAAATTATCGACGATTCAATATGAAAAAACAGGCTTATTTGCTCAGTTAGACGGTAAAATCGAAGTAATGCGCTATCATTCCCTCGTTATTGAGCAAAGCACGTTACATGAGAATTTTAATATTTTAGCAAAGTCCAATGATGATGGTGAAATTATGGCAATTCAACATAAGGAATACCCACTTTTTGGGCTGCAATTTCATCCAGAATCCATTGGGACACAAGAGGGCAGTATAATGATGCGTGCTTTCTTAGAACAAATTTCATAAATTAAAAAGTCTGTCATCGAAAATCAGTAGTTGGATTTTTGATGACAGACTTTTTTATATGAGATATTTTCCAATCAATAGGATGATAGTGTTATTGCTTTTTCCCTGTAATCAATTTTGCAATTTCCTCTAGAGACATCGAAGTATTGACCTCGTAGGAGCCAATTTGTAAGCTTCTAGAGTATTTGGGGTTAGCAAGTAAAAGTTCCATTTCAACACTATTGTCAATAATGCCACCATCTTCAAGCTTTTGCGCCACAATATATGGTGTAATACCGCTGTAAATTTGAAGTGTCATTGTTGTCGCATTTGCCTGTACATCTGCGGATTTATGAGTGTCTTTAGTCGTTGTTTTAGGTGTATCTGTCTTTTGATTAGCTTCCCTTGGGGCTTGCTTAGCTTGTTCCTTTAACAATGCAATTTCTTTATTAGCTTGTTCGAGCTTCTTTTGCAACTCATCTACATGTTCTGTATTTGTGGAAGCTTTAGTTGGAAGACCGATATTGAGATCAAAACGAGCAGCTAAAGCTAACAATGCACCTACAAGAAAAAGTGCAATGCCGAATGCACGGATAGCGGACTTATTCATGAATTACCGACCTCCGTTTGCAATCACTTGGCGAACTTGCTCTTCAGTTAAATTTGAACGAATACTTATATCTGCAACTGAAAGACCCTGCTTATTTAGTTCAAGCACCTGACTTACAATAATTTGATGTATAGGTTTCGTTTTTGGAGCAGCTTGTCCTGTTTTCGATGCCTGAGCAGCCTGTTGAACAGCTTGCATGACTTGTTGGACCTTTGGATTTGGTATAGCGTTATTTTGTGCCGATTTAACCTGAAACTCTGGCTCTAATAACAGCTCTTCCTCAACAATTTTTATACGTCGTTTTAAATTATTTGTCTCTTGAAAAATAGAGATGGATAGCTCCTCTACATCTTGTTCGACCTTTTTCGAGCTGTTTTTGAAAAAGAACGAAACAACAATTAGGAGAATTCCGACAATCATAAGTATGATGGATAAATCCAATAGTTTCACCTCATTAAGTATGTAATTATAAGGTATTTTACCATATGCAAACTTAATATGAAATGAAGGTAGATTTTTTTTTATTTTATGTTATAATGGGTTAGTCGTATAAATCATGCTCAAAATTTTAATTCTTGATATAGAGTGGGAGGGTTAATAATGCGCGTAAACATTACTTTAGCTTGCACAGATTGCGGCGAACGTAACTACATTTCTAAAAAGAACAAGCGTAACAATCCAGAGCGTCTTGAACTTAAAAAATATTGCTCTCGCGAGAAGAAATACACTCTTCACCGTGAAACTAAGTAATCGCTCATTAAGCCAAAACCACTTGTGGTTTTGGCTTTCTACATTTTATCTTCATTCAGCAATTTTTTTCTGTAGCGACAGATACTGAAGACTGTTAGCTCTGAAGGTTGAGAGATGAATGAGGATGAGGTTTCTTTTAGTGGGTAACCGAACACCAACTGAAATAGAGGAACTCAGTCTAAGAACGTCACATCCTGTGGTAATTTATCTGCGCGAAAGCGAAGCGGCAGCGGCAATTACGCCAAGGAGAAATTTAATAGGAGGTAGCTTAGCATGGAAAAAACAACTTTACGGAACAGAGTAAAGGAAGCTCTTGCCACAATGAGCGAAGTAGCTTACCACAATCAATCAAATGCTGTAGTTAAAAAAGTGCTACAGGAACCATATATAATAGAAGCAACTACAATAGGCATTACCATTTCCAATAAGCCAGAAGTCGACACAATTCAACTAATTGAAGAACTATGGCAACTTGGTAAAAAAGTCGCTGTACCTAAATGTAACCCAAAAACAAGAGAAATGTTATTTTATGCCATTGAATCGTTTGCCCAGCTAGAAACTGTTTATATGCATTTGCGTGAGCCAATTCCAGAAATGTGTGAGTTTGTTGACGCAAATGAATTGGATGTCATACTTGTTCCAGGAGTTGTTTTTGATAAGTTCGGATATCGAATAGGCTATGGCGGTGGTTATTATGATCGCTATGTATTAAACTACAAGAAGGGTAAGCTCATGTCTTTACTATTTAATGAACAGCTATATGAACGCGTACCTATAGAAGCACACGACTGCCCAGTAGATATCATTGTGACACCGACAAAACGTATTGACTGTGTAACGCAACGAGGAGCGAACTAAAATGGACAAAATGTTAGATATTTATGAACTATTGAAAACATATGGCACTTATATTTACACACGAGATCCCATTGGAGATTTGATGTTAATGGAGGATGAAATTCGTGAGTTGTATAAAGCGAATGTACTAGATATTAAAGATTATCAAATGGCATTATTACTAATTCGACAAGAAACAACAAAGCTTCGCATGAAAGAAAATAATCAGTAATGTTTTAAATATAATTCATTTGTGGTATTGTAAACATAATGTAACATGTATGTAATATTCTTAAAAAAACAGTGGTTCTCCACTGTTTTATTTTTTACGAAACTTTTTACAAACAGAAACGTATATATTACTATCAGGCGCATAAACGAACGAGGAGCGCAGTTTTTCCATAAATATATCTATTGATTATCTGTAAAAAATGGATTAAGATATATTTTGTTTCAGTAACAAATTGTTAAAAATTATTATTTTTTTGTAAGAAAGTAGGGAGGATGTTAGGGATGAAATCAATAAAGTGGCCTAAACATTCATTTATGATACTAGCAATTGTAGCAACTTGGATAAAAACGGTCATTGTTTATCACACAAGCTTTGAGATGAAAATCGAAAATGCGATGCAACAATTTATTTTGTTTATTAATCCATTAAGTTTCGTGCTATTTGCTTATGGTATATCGTTATTCTTTAAATCGCCAAAAGTTAGAAATCGTTATATTATTACTATCAGTGTTATTTTGTCAGTTGTATTATACGGGAATGTAGCGTTCTATCGTTTCTACAACGACTTTATTACGTTACCGGTATTATTCCAAACAAGTAACTTTGGTGATTTAGGAACTTCAGTAGCAGCGATTGTTAGCCCTTGGGATTTATTATATTTCGTTGACGTACTTATTCTAATTTTAGCTAATAAATATGTGCCTAAAATGAAAGATGCAGTAAAAGTAAACGTGGAATTCCGTCGCGCGTACTTCGTATTAGCGATTGCTGTGTCGTTCTTAAACTTAGGATTAGCTGAAACAGAGCGCCCACAATTGTTAACACGTAGCTTTGACCGTGAATTACTTGTGAAAAACATAGGTACTTATAACTATCATTTGTATGACATTTATATTCAATCAAAATCTTCTGCTCAACGTGCATTAGCGGATGGCAGTGAATTAGTAGAAGTGAACAACTATATTCGTTCAAATCAAGCAGCAATCAACCCTGAAATGTTTGGTAAATACAAGGGTCGTAATTTGATTGTTGTATCAATGGAGTCTTTACAGAACTTTGTGATTAATAACCAAATGGATGGTCATGAAATTACACCATTCTTAAACTCTTTAACAAAAGATAAAGATACGTATTATTTCAGTAACTTCTATCACCAAACTGGATTAGGGAAAACTTCTGACTCAGAATTTATTTTAGAAAACTCATTGTTCGGCTTAGGTCGAGGTGCGGTATTCTTCACACATGGTGGAAATACGTATAACTCTATGGCTGAGCGTCTTGGTGATAATGGCTACTTTACAAATGTCATGCACCCGAATAATAAATCATTCTGGAACCGTGACATGATGTATCAATCATTACACATTAATAAATTCTATGATATAGATTCATATAAGATTGGCGAAGGGCAAGCTGTTAACTGGGGTATGAAAGATGTCCCATTCGTAGAGCAATCTGCAGCGTTAATGAAAGATATGCCACAGCCGTTCTATTCTCGACTAATTACTTTAACGAACCACTATCCATTCACATTGGATCCAGATGATATAATGATTCCTGAATATACTTCAAACTCAGGTACATTAAATCGTTATTTCCAAACAGTTCGATATATGGATGAAGCGCTTAAAGACTTCTTCCAAAGTTTAAAAGATCAAGGTGTATATGATAATTCTATTATTGTAATGTATGGTGACCATTACGGTATTTCAGAAAACCACAACAAAGCGATGGCTCAATATCTAGGAAAAGATGGCATTACACCATTTGATAATGCATTGCTACAAGAAGTACCTTTATTCATCCATATCCCTGGAGCAGGTGATGGTAAAGAAATGACAGAGATTTCTGGGCAAATGGATTTACGTCCGACAATTCTACACCTTCTTGGCGTTGAAACTTCAAAAGATATGCAACTTGGTGCAGACCTATTCTCACCAGAGCATGAAGACTTCGTTATTTTCCGCGATGGTCGTTTTGTAACAGATAAATATGTATATGCTGGTGAAGCTTGCTATGACAAAGCAACTGGCGAAGAAATTGATGGTGAGCCATGTCAGTCATATGCTGACCGAGCTACGAAAGAACTTGAAAATTCAGATGCCATCATTAACGGTGACTTACTCCGCTTCTATGACCAAAAAACAGGTAACTTGAAGCAAGGGGCAGCCAAGTAACAAAAAGAGAGATCTCATTTAATGGAGGGCACTGAAAAAGTCTATATCTTCTCACATTGCGAGGTATTCAACGATTTAATCGTTGAATACCTCGCTTTTTCATTTGGCACTGTGACTCTACTGTTGTTTTCCGAAGCATTCCGCTCGCTTTCCGCGGGCGAGCGCCGAGCCTCCTCCTACGCTTCGCTTCGTGCGGGGTCTCGTCTGTCTCGCTTTCCCGCAGAAGTCGAGCGATGCTTCTCCAAACAACGCAATGTATCATTTTAGTCACGCTTTCCTTTATAATAAAAGAATTAATGTGCAGGTGGTGCTCCAAATGATTTCAAATCAAGAAACCCTTAATTTAAGTCCATATTTAGCAATCTACGATATTGTTGTGCCAAAAGATAATATACTTCGCCAAATAAATGAACTTGTTGATTTTTCATTCATTTTATAAGAGTTAAAAACAAAATAATGTTTAGACAATGGACGTAATGCCATTCCTCCAATTCGTATGTTTAAGTATTTATTATTAAAAGCGATTTATGATATATCAGACATCGACCTTGTAGAGCGTTCAAAGTACGATATGTCATTCAAATATTTTTTGGATATGGTGCCAGAAGAAATATATATAAACAATAGAAAAAGAGCAACCCCGTAATGGAGGCTGCTCTTTTTTCTGTCTGAATTTTAGTGTAATTTTGGTGGGTATCCGCTATTAATAACAGTCATAATTACGAACCAACCGAATACTGCAGCACTTAATAAGTTGAAAACAACGCTTAAAAGGTTCTTTTCTTTAATTGCTTGGAATGTACCAACTACAGCTAAAATTGCAACAAGACCAAAAATAACCATTAATAAGTTCATTAAAAATTGACACTCCTTTCGACATCAGAAAATGAATGTCGTAAACAATATTCCTCCTTAATTGTAAACGTTCTACCTGTTTTTGTCGAGAACTAAAATAGATTAAACTATGAACATTTATCGTCAAATTGTGGCAAAGGCTGTATAATTGAAATAGAGGTGATAACAATGATAAACGTACGAAGTTATTCGCTCGGACCTGTCCAAACGAATTGTTATATCGTATCGAATAAAAATAAGGAATGCTTAATATTTGATCCAGGAGAAGAAGCAGATCGAATCATCAAGGCTATACGTAGTAACAATTTAAAGCCATTAGCCATTTTTTTAACACATGCACATTTCGACCATATCGGTGCCGTAGATGCTGTCCGCAAGGCTTTTGATGTTCCGTTATGGATTCATGAAAAAGAAGTGAGTTGGCTAGGAGATCCAACAAAAAATGGCTCTAGTAAATACGCAGCATTACCAGATTATATTGTTGATGCACCAGCTGAAGAAAATATTATTAAAAAAGAACAGCTTTTTGAAATAAGCGATTTTTATTTTAAAGCTATTTTTACGCCAGGACATTCACCAGGTAGTATATCATATATATTTGAAAATGATGGCATTGCTATTGTTGGAGATACACTATTTGAACAAGGTGTAGGTCGTACTGATTTAATTGGAGGCTCGACAAAAACATTACTTACATCCATTCATGATAAGTTATTGACACTACCTGAGGATACTATTATCTACCCTGGTCATGGGAATTATACAACGGTCGGTACAGAAATGGAGACAAATCCTTTTTTAAATGGATTTTAATGATAGCTGATAGTTAACTATCAAGCTTGGGTGGATTTCCGTTCCTGCTTGGCGCTTTGCTTTCGCACGGATAAAACAATGTCGCTGACGCTTCGCTTTGCTCGCTCCGTCTGTGATGCTAATCCCTAAGGAGTCGCCCAACATCAACTCCAATCAACTTAAAGAGCTTCGTGTTGAATTAAAATCTAAATTAGCTTCATAAAATACAAAAATCCCCCTTGCAAAGTTAGATAACATAAACCAAAATCTAACCAAATCATTGCAAAAGGGGATTTTTTCTATTCCTTGATAAACGATTATGCACCTAGTCAATAAATTTACATAAAAAAAGCATGCCTCACTTTCGGTGAGACACGCGTTTTTCTTTGTATTAATGACCGCCACCAGGTACGTGAATGAATGTTGTATAGTACGTGAAGCCAGCAAAGAACACAGTTAAATATGCTCCGAAAATGTACATGTACATACGTTCTGAAAGGTTTAAGAAGCCTAATAATAAGAATAAACCTGTATTACCTACGAATAATAGCGATACTTCGTTCATACCACCAAGGTAGAACATGACTGCAAAAATACCTGTCCAGAATGCCATAACTTTATACATATTATCCATGAAGATTTCCCCTCCTTTTGCCCACGACACAATAATCTCTTACTCATTATAAATGATATGAAAGGTATCTGTAAACTGGAACTTCTTCTTCTTTGTGACAAAGAATTGGATATTTAAAAATTAACTATCAATTTCTGCCACGTTTATTTCATATTTACATAAATCGCAATCATGTATCATGCTATCAATTTGTACAAATTCATTGCTGGAATATAACGCATCTATCTGTCCCTTTAAATAGGATTCATGTAGAGAACAAACAATTTCTGAATGAGTAGTAAGCTGCTCCTGGAATGGACAATTAAAAATAGAGAAAGTCACACTTTTACCATGCTCTGTTTGTTGTACTTGCGGAATATAGCCAATTAATGCTGCATTGTCAGTTAAAAGCTGAAGTTTTTGTTCGAAGGAAAGGGTATTGTTTAATTGTAACTCAGCATTTACAAAATTCTTCATTTGTTGGTAGCCGTCTTGGTAGCTAATGTCCTTGCACTTTTCTAATGCAGATGGTCCGAACTCTTTAATTAATTGGATTGTCCATTTTAATAGTCGATCTTCATCACGTCTTGGGAACGATAATGTTACACCTTTATCTGAGGCCTTATAAACACGCCCAGGTCTACCACCTTTCCCAGTTTTGGCAAAATCAGCTGTAATTATATTAATTTCTGTCAGTTTTGTTAAATGTAAACGGGCCACATTTGGGTGGATACCAAATCTATCAGCGATATTTTGGACCGTAACAGTTTTCTTCTCTTGCAGTATGTACTCATAAATAGAATATCTAGTTTCATCAGCCAATGTACTAGTAATTTTCAATGGATTGATCATTTGCTTCACCTCTACGTATTTTTTGAATATTAACTCTTTTACCAAGTGTAGGAAAAAAATCATGTTAATCCTATTATATTGCATTATTGAAAAAGATACAGTTCCTTTAGACATAAATATTAACTTTTTCATAAGATTATGTTCATATTTAGTGGAATTTTGCATGTTATCCACATTTTTATAGCAAAAAACAAGTTTGACAGGATATTTTATAGCAAATTTTTATTTTAAGAAAAGGGCTTTTCTCGTAATAGTTTCCTATCTATACTAGGAAATAACGAATAGAGCGGTCATATTCGAATGAACCAGAAGAGGGGTGCGAATATGCAAAATTTTGAAACGGTAGTTGAGCACTAATGTAAGCAACAGGCGATTTTGATGATTTGAAGTTTATAATTTTATCAGCGGGGATAAGTAATTTAATAGCAAGAAAAGTTAGCCAAGAAAGTCTTAGAAATCACTTAGAATTGATAATTATAGTTTTATTGAATGTATTAACGAATGAAAGTACGAAAGGAGATGATTATTTGAATTTAGATAATGAAAAAGAAGAATTAAAAAAAGATGAAAGCAACAATTATTATCCAGAAGCTGCAAGATGTACTCTGGCTTTTGTACTAGCTACCTTATTAATTTGGGGGATTTTTGATATTTTAAAGGCGGAAAATACTGGTTTTGGTTTTCAGTGGTGGTTGATAATTGAAATAGTTTTTATTTTTACAATCTCAAGATATTACTTTATATTAAAAAACTCAAAAAAATAAACTCCCTTTTATTCACAATGTAGTTATGGAAAAATAATAATCCGGGGTGAATTAATTGAAAATTTCGAATAAAATAATGATCAGTGTACTATGTTCAAGCTTATTGGCTGCTGGTCCAGTTAGTTTTATAAATCCTACTAATTCTTATGCTGCAGAAAGTGATGTAGAAAATAATACTGGATTTAATGTAGAAAATTCGACATCCACTGCTAATACACATAATTTCAGTTTAGTTAATTCTGATACTAATATTGATGTAGATATTAAATATACCGACAATACTGTTACTGTAACTACTATAACTAATGGTGCAGAGGAACATACTTTTACTTATTAACCAATCGAATGGTTTTGCACTGCTAGATGGAAAAATAATGAATCTAGAAATAAATGAACCTGATTTTGTTATAGATTCAGAGGAAACTTTATCACCTCAGATCTCTCTTTTTGCTACACCTAGTGATAAACCTGTATTTGTTTCTCCAGGAAATATTTCTTTTTCGGAATCAGTTGATAGTGTAGGGAAAATTGTAGCTGTAATCACAGGAGCTGTTGTCTTAGCTAAAATGATAGGAGTTACGCTTCCTAAAAAGCTAATAGAAACGAAAGTTCAAGATGCTTTAACCCTTATTGGACTTGGATCTGCAATAGCACTTAATACTATGTCAGGGTCTTTTACTTATGGTTTATATAGAACAAAGGATAAATTCTATACAGGTTATCCAGGTTCTGTAAATTCATATCAATACAAATTCAGATACCAAGATATGGCGGTGAATGCTTCTATATTGGGCAAAACTATGAACATTAATTTTTCAGAAGTTGGTAGTTGGTGGTTCCAATCAAAACCTATGTGATTAGAGTTATAGAGTAATTTTTAAGAGCAGAGAAGAAATATTTTTAAACTATATAAACGAAGACAAGGCAATTATAAACTGAGTGCCTTGTCTTTTTATCTGTAAAAAACTTTTTACCATTGGGTTGGGAGTCAGCAGTATTCCATTTGAAATATAAAACATACTGTTTTTTCTAATCCTAAAATCACTATTTAAAGTATGTTTTTAAATTTTTTGTTTTCTATTTTCATAAGATTATGTTCATATTTAGTGGTTTTTTGCATGTTATCCACACTTTTATAGCAAAAAACAAGTTTGACAGGAAATTTTATAGCAAATTTTTTTTTTAAGAAAAGGGCTTTTCTTGTATTAGTTTCCTATCTATACTAGGAAATAACGAATAGAGCGGTCATATTCGAATGAACCAGAAGAGGGGTGCGAATATGCAAAATTTTGAAACGGTTGTTGAGAAAAAATGTGAGCAACTTTTACTAAAAGCCTATCATTTCGGTGCATCAGATTTATTATTAGTTCCAGAAAGTGTACGATATCGTATTTATTTTCGAAAATATGATAAGCTGCTCCAAGCTGGTGAATTACCAAACGAGCTTGCAGAGCGAATGATTTCCTTTTATAAATTTTTAGCGGCATTAGATATTAGTGAGCGACGCAAACCCCAAAGCGGCTCCTTCCAAAAAACTATGGGACAAGATCAATATGCCTTTCGTGTCTCGACACTTCCCTCAGTATTTTTTAAAGAAAGCCTAATTATCCGGCTTCTTCTACAAAATCATGCATTCCCACTTACTTCCTTATCTTATTCCAAATATGTAGCAGACATGTTAATGGAACTGGTGAAACATCGACAGGGACTCCTCTGTTTCACAGGTGCAACTGGCTCTGGTAAATCAACATCTTTATATTCTCTTATCCATTACTGTTCGACAGAGCTAAATCGACATGTCATTTCCTTAGAGGACCCTGTGGAAAATAATCAGGCTAATCTTTTACAGATTCAAGTAAACGAACGAGCTGGCGTTACATACGCTACAGGCTTAAAGGCTATTTTACGTCACTCACCTGATGTTATTATGATTGGTGAAATACGTGATAAGGAGACTGCAAAAATTGCAATCGAGGCATCTTTAACAGGTCATTTAGTGTTAACAAGTATTCATGCGAAAGATTCGATAAACTGCCTTTATCGATTTATTGACTTAGGTATTCCAGTAGAAGAACTTCGTCAAACTGTAGTAGGCATTGTTGCTCAAACACTTTTCCAATCACCAACAGTCCAGGAAGAACGCCGTGCATTGTTTGAAATATTAAGTGATGTACATCTTCAAATGGCCATCAATGCAATTATGGAAAAAACTAACTTTGAGCTACCGCATAATTTAACGCTTGCAGGTCAAAAAGAATTGGTAGAGAGTCAGATCTATGCGAATACAAAAGTTTATTGAAAGAATTCGATTAGATTACAAGAAGGCAACAATATGGCGAGTAAGGGAGCAAGCTCATTTTTTTAGTCGATTAAGCGTGTTAATGCAGGAAGGTTATTTATTCTCACAGGCTATTTCTATTCTATTACCTCATCATATTGAAGCGCATGAAGAGATGCAAAAGCTAGTCACTGAAAAGCTGAGACAAGGTGTCGGAGTTTCAGGAGTTTTCGAAGCATTGCAAATTCCAAAGCAGCATTTAGTAGCTATTACAATTGCCGAAAACAATGGGCATATGATCGAGACGTTAAAAGGTGTGGCAAAGCAAATGACCTTAAGTGAATCGACGAAGAAAAAATTAATGAAGCTACTCTTATATCCAGTAGTACTCATTTTATTTTTGATGCTGTTGTTTTTAGTGTTTCGCACCATATTTTTTCCTAATATAGAAAAAATGGTGACAAGTCGAACTACTGGCACAGAGGAGACAAGCATTGCTTTATCAAAAGTATTATTGCATTTGCCAGATGCTTTAATTGTCGTAAGCATAGCAGTAATTTGTAGTATTTTGATTTTTCACCTTTATCTCAAACGACGTCCGATTGCTCACCGGCTAAATATTATCCTAAAAACGCCATTAATTCGGATTTATATACGAATGTCTTTGACGAGACAATTTGCCGCTTATTTAGGAAGTCTACTCCAAAGTGGATTTTCTTTACAGGCGAGTTTACAAATTTTAGAGGAACAGCGACTCCAACCTTTCCTACAATATCTGGCAAGATGTATAAAGGAGCGTGTTGTTTATGGTGATACGCTGACACAAGCTGTTCATTTGATGACAGTTTGGCAGAAGGATTTCTCGACATTTGTTGAACATGGAGAGCAAAGTGGCTATTTAGGAAAAGAGCTGGTACTATACAGCGAATTATTGACTGAAAAGCAAGAGCAACTATTGTATAAAATCCTTGCTTTTGTGCAACCAACCTTTTTTATCATTATTGCAATGTGCATAGTTGCCGCATATGTAAGTTTATTATTGCCGATATATCACATGATTGAACTAGTATAGGAGGATAATAATGAAACGGATAAAGCAGCAATATGGTTTTACATTAATCGAAATGCTTATCGTTCTACTAATTATTTCTATATTAATTTTAATAACAATCCCAAATGTTACGAAACATTTTGCCACCGTCGATGAGAAGGGGTGTAAAGCGTATATTTCCATGGTGCAGGGGCAGGTCGAGGCATATCGTGTAGATTTTATGGAATATCCAACAATTGAAGATTTGGTAGCAAAAGGATATTTGAAAAAGAATGAAACGACGTGTCCTAATAAAGAAGAGATTATGATCACTAATGACGGCGAGGTACGATTGGCGAAGACCTCTTCTGATACTAGATCTGGTAGCTGATGGATGCTGTAAAAAGTGAGCGGGGTTATACGTTTGTCGAAATGCTCTTTGTATTGTTTATCGTTATTTGTTTGTCAACGATTGTCGTAAAGTATTCGTTAAAAGCAGCGGAAACTAGGGAACTTGAGCAGTTTTTTACACAAATTCAATTAGATATTCAATATATCCAAACTTATAGTATGCAACAAGGGGAATATATCTCGATAAAATTTGAGAGCTCATCAAAGAGATACATCATTAAAAAGGATATTTTTACAGAATTATTTGAACGACCTTTTCCGAAAGGGGTTGAGCTCATACCTTCTTCAAGTTCAATTTATACGATTATATACAATTTCAATGGAAACGTCATGACTCCAGGGACTGTTTATTTTAAAACGCCTAAAGGCACTAAAAAAATTGTGATTACGTTAGGACGAGGGAGGTCGAGAGTTGAATGAATCCGGTTATTCATTTGTAGAAACAATTTTATCAGTAGTTATTGTTATGTTATTATGCACAACATTAATACCGATCAGCTACACGATGAAATCGACTCTTTATAACAAGAAGTTAGAAGTCATCGCAGCTGAAACTGCCTATGAAGGCTTAAAGCGTTTTCGCAATTTACAGCAAACGGAAGGCACTAAAACCATTGAAAATGTAGATTATCAATGGTCTATGAATGGACATGGGATATGTGTAAGTTTTCTAAATACGCGAGAATTACGCAAAAAATGTATACAACTGACAGGTGTAGTAGATGAATGAGCGAGGTTATACTTTATTAGAAGCATTGTTTCAATTAGTTGTTTTTGTGCTTATTGCGCATCTTGTTGTGTTCATAATGCTTTGGTTTGCAGAAATGAAAACAACGGTACTATCTGATGAACAATCAAAGTGGGAGCTTTTTGTTTATGATTTGAATATGTATTTAAAGGATATTTCTTCATTAACGATTCGACAAGATCAAAAGAGAATAACATTCCAGGAAGCAGATACCATTCATAATATCGATTGTTATAGCAATTTAATTCGTGATCAAGTAAATGGTGGTCATGTACCAATGCTAATTGGTATTAATAAATGTCAGTTCCAATATGAAAAAGATATGTTAACAATAGCTGTTGAACTTCCAAGTGGTATCAAAAAGGAGCGAACTTTCTATGTTCCAGTTATTGAAAAATGACAGAGGGGCTATTTTTTTAATCGCAATTGCATTATTATTTTTTGTAACTACTTTTGTTCTTACGTATTGTACGTCTTATGAGATTCAGTTTCGAACATATGATGACCTAGAAAAGCTGAATATTCGAGCTACGATAAATTTATTAGGACAAATTTTGTCAGACAGTGTAGAATCGTAGTTATAAGAAGGTGATTCGAATGCGAAAAATATATTTAGTTGGTTTTATGGGCTCCGGCAAAAGTGCGTTAGGAAGACGTTTAAGCTATTTATTAAAGATGCCATATTATGATATGGATCATGAGATTGTTCGGCAGCAGGGAATGACAATTCCACAGATATTTGAAAAATACGGGGAAGCACGTTTTCGAGAAATAGAAACAGAATTTTTGAAAAAATTCAGAGACGAAGCTTGTATTATTTCAACAGGTGGTGGAGTTGCAATCAATGCTGAAAATCGAAAAATAATGAGACGCAGTGGGCTCGTGTTTTTTTTAGATGCGACATTCGAAGATATATACAAACGAATACAGCATGATCCGAACAGACCAATTGTACAGAGTTCAACGAAAGAGGAGTTAGAGAAGCTGTATCATTACAGAAGAAGATTCTATCGTGAGACTGGACATATACAAGTGTTAACAGAGGGCAGAACACTCCGCCAAATTCTTGAGTATTTAGTATTCCAAGTTAAAAGGTTGAAAGGCGAACAATGATTAAAATAATATAAAATAATGTTCGTGTTTTAATATAAATTAAAAAATGATTGCCTTTTCAATGCATTTAATGTTAGGATATAGACAAATAAGTAACTAAATGTTCATTGAATACTAAATAGTACCAAGATGAATCTTGGGCGGATGATTGTGCGGGGAGAGCACGTGTAGACGTCACCGAAGGAGCAAATAACAAAATGTTATGAATCTCTCAGGTAAAAGGACTCGTACAAGACGCAACTCTGGAGAGAGCTGTAGTACTACAGCCACCAAAGGGGAAAGCCGGCTGATTGGCATTGTAGTAATGCGAGCCAGTCTGGTGTAACTTTCAGGTTTAAGGACAGAGAATCCCGAAAAGGGGTTCGTCTGTCTTTTTTTATGTCTGAATGTTTTGCCTAATGTTGTTAGTTCCTATTCCTTTTTTGAATGAACAAACAGGGGAAGCATGATTGTACTAATAAAAAGCAGACGAACTACTACCAGTAAAAATGTAACTAACAATAAGGGGGCAAAAATAATGACGAGTGAATTAAAACGTACACCTCTATTTGAAGAATATGCAAAGTATGGTGGTAAAACAATCGACTTCGGTGGATGGGAATTACCTGTGCAATTTTCTTCTATTAAAGAAGAGCATGATGCAGTACGTAATCGTGCTGGCTTATTTGATGTATCACATATGGGTGAAATTTTAGTAACTGGGCCTAATTCACTAGATTTTTTACAAAATCTTTTGACAAATGATATTTCAAAAATTGCAGTTGGTCAAGCGCAATATAATGCAATGTGCTATGAAGATGGTGGAGTTGTCGATGATTTATTAACGTATAAATTAGCAGACAATCATTATTTATTGTGCGTAAATGCGGCAAATATTGAAAAAGATTATGATTGGATGATGGAAAATCAACATCAATATGATGTGACTATCGACAATCAATCAGATGCATATGCACAAATTGCCCTTCAAGGTCCATTAGCAGAAGAGGTTCTTCAAACATTAACAGACACTGATTTAAAAACGATTAAATACTTCCGATTCCAAGCAGATGTTGAAGTTGCTGGTCATAAAGCATTAGTATCTCGTAGTGGTTACACAGGAGAAGATGGTTTTGAACTATACGGCTCTCCAGAAGATATTAAAGCGTTATGGAATGAAATTTTAGAGGCTGGAAAAGACAAGGGCGTAGTTCCAGCAGGTTTAGGTTGCCGTGATACACTTCGCTTTGAAGCGGGTCTTCCATTATACGGGCAAGAGCTATCAGCGACAATTTCACCTCTTGAGGCTGGTATTGGTTTTGCTGTGAAATTAAATAAAGAGGATTTTAATGGTCATGATGCATTAGTGGCACAAAAAGAAAATGGACTGTCACGTAAAATTGTAGGTATTGAAATGATCGATAAAGGAATTCCTCGTCATGGCTATAAAGTGTTTAAGGATGGTAAGGAAATCGGTGAAGTGACAACAGGTACTCAGCTTCCTTCCTCTAAACGTAATGTTGGTCACGCATTAATTGACAGTCAATTCACAACTATCGGAACTGAATTGGAAATCGAAATTCGTGGTAAGCACTTAAAGGTAGTAACAGTTGAAACACCGTTTTACAAGCGTTCAAAATAAAAGTTGAAAAGAGGGACCTACATTTATGAAACATCGTTATTTACCAATGACGGAGCAAGATAAACAAGAAATGTTAGACGTAATTGGCGTATCCTCAGTTGATGAGTTATTTGAGGATATTCCAGAAAAAGTACGTTTTAAAGGCCTATATGATATTAAAGAAGCAAAATCTGAATCAGCTTTATTAAAAGAATTAACGGCACTTGCTGCGAAAAACAAAGATACAAATGCTAACGTATCGTTTTTAGGTGCAGGCGTATACAACCACTATAAACCAATTATCGTGGATCACGTTATTTCTCGTTCGGAGTTTTACACAGCGTATACTCCTTATCAACCAGAAATTTCACAAGGGGAATTACAAGCAATTTTTGAATTCCAAACGATGATTGCAGAGCTTACAGGTATGGATCTTGCAAACTCTTCTATGTATGATGGAGGAACAGCATTAGCTGAAGCTGGTATGCTTGCAGCTGGACATACAAGACGTAAGAAAATTATAGTATCTGAGGCGGTTCATCCTGAGTATCGCGATGTCGTTGCTACATATGCATACGGTCAATCCATTGAAATTGTTACCGTTCCACATAAAGATGGTGTGACAGATGTAGAAGCTTTAAAAGAACTAATTGATGACAATACGGCAGCTGTTATTACACAGTATCCTAACTTCTTTGGTCAAATTGAGGACTTACAAGTAATTGGCGATATTGCACATGAAGCAAAAAGTTTATTTGTAGTATCTTCAAACCCACTTTCACTAGGGGTTTTAACACCTCCTGGTAAGCTAGGTGCTGATATTTGTGTAGGGGACGCACAGGTTTTCGGTATTTCTGAAGCATTCGGTGGTCCACACTGTGGTTTCTTTGCAGTAACAACGAAACTAATGCGTAAAGTTCCAGGTCGTCTTGTTGGTGAAACAGTAGACGGTGAAGGTCGTCGTGGTTATGTTTTAACGTTACAAGCGCGTGAACAACATATCCGTCGTGATAAAGCAACATCTAATATTTGTTCGAACCAAGCGCTTCTTGCACTTGCTGCATCTGTAGCAATGACTGCTTTAGGTAAGCAAGGCGTTCGTGAAATGGCTATGCAAAATATCGCGAAAACTCGCTATGCTAAAAATGCCTTTGAAGCGGCAGGCTTCACAGTAGTATTCCAAGGTGCACACTTTAACGAAATCGTTGTGAAGACAAATAAATGTGTGAAAGAAATTAATAAAGGCTTAATTGAAAAAGGTATCATCGGTGGTTATCCTTTAGGTCAAACATATGACTCTCTTAAAAATCACGTGCTAATCGCAGTAACAGAATTACGCACGAAGGAAGAAATTGATGCACTTGTTGCAGAAATGGGGGCTCTTAATGAATAACGAAAATCAAACACTCATTTTTGAAATTTCAAAAGAAGGTCGCGTAGGTTACAGCTTAGAAGCACTTGATGTACCAGAGGTTGATCTTGCAGATTTACTTCCAGCAAACTTAGTACGCGCGGAAGCAGCGGAGTTACCAGAGGTATCTGAGCTTGATATTATGCGTCACTATACAGCACTTTCTCGTCGAAACCACGGAGTAGACTCTGGCTTCTACCCTCTTGGTTCTTGTACGATGAAATATAATCCTAAAATTAACGAGGCTGTTGCACGACTTTCTGGTTTTGCAAATGTTCACCCATTACAGGATGAATCAACAGCTCAAGGTGCGATGGAGCTTCTTTACGATCTACAAACTTCATTAGTTGAAATTACAGGTATGGATGAAGTGACATTACAACCAGCGGCGGGCGCTCATGGTGAATGGACAGCATTAATGATGATTCGTGCATTCCATGAAGCAAATGGTGAAGGCCATCGTAATAAAGTTATCGTTCCTGACTCTGCTCACGGTACTAACCCAGCATCAGCAACTGTTGCAGGCTTTGAAACTATCACTGTTAAATCAGATGATAATGGTTTAGTAGATATTGAAGATTTGCGCAAAGTAGTTGGTTCTGATACAGCTGCATTAATGCTAACAAATCCAAATACACTTGGTCTATTTGAAGAAAATATTATCGAAATGGCAGAGCTTATTCACTCTGTTGGCGGTAAAGTATACTATGACGGTGCAAACTTAAACGCGGTTATGAGTAAAGCACGTCCTGGTGATATGGGCTTTGACTGCGTGCACTTAAATTTACACAAAACATTTACAGGTCCTCACGGTGGCGGTGGCCCAGGTTCAGGTCCAGTAGGTGTAAAAGCAGATTTAATTCCATTCCTTCCAAAACCAGTTTTAGTAAGAACAGAAGAAGGAACATACCATTTCGATTACGACCGTCCACAATCAATCGGACGTGTTAAACCTTACTACGGTAACTTTGGTATCAACGTACGTGCATACACTTATATCCGTACAATGGGTCCAGATGGCTTAAAAGCTGTAACAGAATATGCTGTACTAAACGCAAACTATATGATGCGTCGCTTAGAGCCATTCTATGATTTACCATATAACCGTCATTGTAAACATGAATTTGTATTATCAGGTCGTCGTCAAAAGAAACTTGGCGTTCGTACTTTAGATATCGCAAAACGTCTGTTAGACTTTGGCTACCATCCACCAACAACTTACTTCCCATTAAATGTGGAAGAAGCATTAATGATCGAGCCAACAGAAACAGAATCTAAAGAAACATTAGATGCATTCTGCGATAAAATGATCCAAATTGCAAAAGAAGCAGAAGAAAATCCATCAATCGTACAAGAAGCACCACATACAACAGTCGTAACTCGCCTAGATGAAACACGCGCTGCTCGTACACCTGTGCTTCGCTATCAAAAAGCATAATTAACTGCTATAAGGCGTACAATGAGTACTTTAGTACTTGTTGGACGCCTTTTTTTATTCTTTTTTGTTAGACATTAGCAATGTGATGGAAAGAAAATAGAGCGATGGGAAGAAGAGCCAAGGTGACGGATAGAAGTCAGGGCGACGGAAAGAAGAGCCGAAGCGATGGAAGGAAAGTCAAAAGTGACGGAAGGAAAGTCAAAAGCGACGGAAGGAAAGTCAAAAGCGACGGAAAGAAATGTCGGAAGCGACGGAAGAAAGAGCCAATGTGACGGAAAGAAGACCAGGCGACGGAAAGACGAGCCCAAGCGACGGAAAGAAAGTCGGAAGCGACGGAAGAAAGAGCCAAAGCGACGGAAAGAAGACCGGGCGACGGAAAGAAAGTTCGAAGCGACGGAAGGAAAGATCCAAGCGACGGAAAGAAAGTCGGAAGCGACGGAAGAAAGAGCCAAGGTGACGGATAGAAGTCAGAGCAACGGAAAGAAGAGCCGAAGTGACGGAAGGAAGACCAAGCGACGGAAAGAAGAGCCGAAGCGACGGAAGGAAAGATCCAAGCGACGGAAAGAAAGTCGGAAGCGACGGAAGAAAGAGCCAAGGTGACGGATAGAAGACCGGGCGACGGAAAGAAAGTTCGAAGCGACGGAAGGAAAGATCCAAGCGACGGAAAGAAAGTCGGAAGCGACGGAAGAAAGAGCCAAGGTGACGGAAAGAAGACCAGGCGACGGAAAGACGAGCCAAAGCGACGGAAAGAAAGTCGGAAGCGACGGAAGAAAGAGCCAAAGCGACGGAAAGAAGACCGGGCGACGGAAAGAAAGTTCGAAGCGACGGAAGAAAGAGCCAAGGTGACGGATAAAAGTCAGAGCGACGGAAAGAAGAGCCGAGGCGACGGAAAGAAAGGTCAAAGCGACGGATAGAATCATCAAAGTCGTGGATAGAACCACCAAAAACGTGGATAGAACCGTCAAAGTCGTGGATAGTGAAGCCAAAGTCGTGGATAGTGAAGCCAAAGACGTGGATAGCCCACAAGTCGAGGGAAAAAAGAGCCAAGGTTATGGATAGAAGTCAGAGCGACGGAAAGAAGAGCCGAAGCGACGGAAAGAAAGGTCAAGGCGACGGATAGAAAGCCGAGAGCGACGGAAAGAAGAGCCAAGGTGACGGAAAGAAGACCGGGCGACGGAAAGAAGAGCCCAAGCGACGGAAAGAAAGTCGGAAGCGACGGAAGGAAAGATCCAAGCGACGGAAAGAAAATAAAAAGATGGATAGGACCATCAAAAAGATGGATAGAACCGGCAAAAAGGTGGATAGAACCATCAAAGCGCCGGATAGAACCATCGAAATGCCAGAAAAAACCAAATAAACCCCACCACATTATGCCAAACCCCACCATGCAATGCAGTCCCCAGCCCCCCAGCCCCCCAGCCCCCCTATAAGAAACTATTTAACAAAAGGGTGTATATTGATATACTTACATTAATTTGTACTTTAGTTAAAATAATCATAAAATTTTGCGTTGAAAATGTAACAAATTGTTCGTAATTCATGTGTTGAAAGGGCTGATAAATTAAAAATGCAAGCGATTCAAGTTGAATTGAGCTTACCAGCAAACAGTGTTTTGAATGATACATATAAAATAAAAGAAGTTGTTGCTACTAGTAAATTGTCATTTGTTTATATCGCGGAGAATATTCATGAAGGGAATCAGCTAATTATTAAAGAGTTCTTTCCAAATGACATCGCTTTACGGGATTTAGATAATAAAACAGTCGTTAATCGTTTGCCTTCAACAAAGCAGAAGTTTGAGGATTTAAAAGCTATTTTTCTAAATGAAGCGTTAATTATGCGGCAAATAAATCATCGTAATATCGTCAAATATATTGACCACTTTGAAGAAAATGAGTCGATTTATATCGTGATGGAGTATTATGAGGGAACGTTATTAGATCAATACTTAAAGGATTTTCCTATTAATGAAAGGGACCATTTGTACACGAGTATATTCCTTCCTCTAATTGGTGCTTTAAGCTATTTACATAAAAAAGGCATACTTCATCGTGATATTAAACCAAGTAATATTATGATAGATTCTGAAGGTAGTCCATATTTACTAGATTTTGGTTCGGCTATTTTTTATAAAACTGCTGAGAATTATCAAATATTTACAAGCCCAGGGTATTCTCCTTTAGAGCAATATTCGAATGTATCTGAGCAAGGTGTGTATACAGATATTTATAGTTTAGCAGCAACATTTTATTTTTCTTTAACAGATATTATCCCGCTGGATAGCTCAAAACGTATAATCGAGGATAAAATTGAAAATGTGAGAAAATATAATGGAAAAGTGAGTATTATTCTTTCTAGAACTATTATGTGGGGTATGGCAGTGCATGCAAAAAAACGGTGCTCTTCACTTAAATTTATGGAACTGGTCGTTGAAGTTGAAAATATTGTCAATAGGATAAAGAAATATTTTAATTCTTTTGATGCTAAATGACTATATTTTTCGATATATAATTCTATAGTACCTTTTTTGAGTTTGAAACATATTTTTGAATAACGGCTTATGGACTATCTATTTTTAATCCATAAGCTGTTTTTTTAGTAAAAATAAAGAAATAAATATGTTTATTTATATAAAAATGTCATAAATTTTACCGTGTATATTTTTTACCATAAACCCAGTTAAATACATTTGTTTTACAGTATGTACCAATGTAAATATTGACAATAAAATTAGATATTGTATAGTTACTTTGTGATACATAATGTCATCAGTGAAGTAAGCATGTGAAATTATAGAACCATTAGGAATTCTAGTATTAAGTAACAGGCATACATAATTACATACATAGTCCAGTTAATGATTCTTTGTCTGTAATTACCATTTTGTTACTTTTTAGTATCCTATTGGTTGATTTGTGCGCGATTATCATATTTTATGTGCTACTCACTACATGATTATGCTTACTCGAAATTCGTTACAAAAAGGAGGGATGGCTGTATAATCATACGGCCGACTGAATGGAGATTATTAGTCAAACAAACAGAACCATGCTCTTTGAGGAAATTAATCCGGAAAAAATGGATTTAATTACGCTTGTTGGAGATGTAAAAGGGATTGATAGCCTTAGTGATGAAAAAATCAAAGAAATTAATGAATATCTTCTTGTCAAAAGCTTTGACGAATTTTTAGACAAGTTTTCTCCAACGGTTTACTCATTCTACAATGCCGCTAACCAAAAGGTTATGTATACATTAAAGAAACCAGAAGGAATTCAAGATGACTGTATTTCTGAAATAGCAATTGACCAAAATAATGATTTTTTAAAAATGCTATTTACCCTCATCGATACGAAAAGAAGTCAGGGCATTGCGAATGTTGATTTTAAGTTTGAGAATTTGCTCGATATGATCTCTCCTAAAAAGGTTATGGATGACATTCGACAAGTCAGAAAAGAAATCCATTATTTATACGGTGAATATGACAAGTTAGATGAAGGCGATCCAAAAAAATTGGATACGGGAGACAAGCTAAACCTGATGTTTGAAGTGGCAAGTAGAAATTACAATAATGTCATGGCGATGCTTCCTTTAGCAATTGAAGATATTAAAACAAGACTATTGTTAGGTGCTAATCAGGATGAAGATGAATCCGAAAAATTACAAATAGGAACACTTTCTATTGGTGACAATGGTGAATTAAAAATCATTGAGGCACCACAAAATAATAGCTCGGAACTGATGGTTATTGAGGAAAATAGTAACTATGGTTTAAGCACAGTTTTCGAAGAGGACTATGAAGCGATTACAGAAACACCATCTTCTTATGTGAAAGATTTAGTTGTAAGAACTTTTTCTCCTTTGCCAGCTGTAAGAGCTGAATTTGATGTAGAGACAGAGGTACAAAACTACAATACATACTTAGAATTCTATAAGGATGCTAAGGATGAATTTGTAAAAACAGTGAAGCCGTTAGTTGAAAAACTATTAGGTGTAAAAATGTACTTCGATCAGTATGCAACTAAAAACAAAGGTATGCAGCCCTCGTTACTTGTAACAAACACAAAGTTAGATATGCTCGTTAAAAGTAATAATCTACCACGATTACGCACATATTTAAACACTGTTAACTCCAAAAATGACTTTACAGATACGGTATGGTACGGAATTGTCCCTGCACTAGAACTAGAGGCTTCTGGAAAAATGAAAGTAAGCAGAGCTAGATTTAAAGGGAACGATAAGGTTGCCAAGCAAGACGGCAATACAATGGAATCGTTATCCATCCTTCTTGATACTGTGAAAGATTATAAAATACAGATTTTCTTCAACTTTATGGCAGAAGAAGAAACAACATTCAATGGAATTGCAACAGCAGGTATTGATCGCCTGATCGATAAATGCTCAGTGCTTGTTCGAAAAGATTATAGTGAGTTTGCGATACCATGTTTACCGAACTTCACTATTATTCCTAAAGATAAATCAGGTGTAATCATTGATACAAGAATGCAGACAACAGAAAACGGAGCGCGATTATCTAAAGAAAAAGAGGATATTTTAAAGCTTTGGATAGATGGCGTTTACGTTGGTGCTAGCTATGTAGCGGCAGGTATTGTTTCAGCATATCAATGTCCAGAATATTTGAAAGACTCATTTAGAAATGTTCAGAGAAATTATCCAGGTGTACGATTCGATATCGAAGCTGGTGATAACTCGCTTAGAGCCGTTACAACAATGGCGAAAGAAATCTCTGGATTTACTAATAATATTAAAGATGCTATTAACAGCAGAAGCTTTGGCTTTGTATTCTCTTCAGAGAATGTACAGCTTCAAGATAAAGATATTAAACGTATTACAGTGTACAAAGCTAGAAGTCTAGCGATGGAAGAAGATGGATTCGATTCAATCTACAAAACACAAGTTAGTACGTATATTGAAAGAATTTTACGATTCCAATCTGGTGACTTTAAGCATGAAAATATCGTTCGATTCTTTAGTAATAATCCAAGTAGCCAAAAAAGCAAATGGGTTAATGACAAAGGCTATGTAAACTCTATTATTCAAGATGGAGATGACATCGGCTACATTATCGATGAAAAAACAAGCACATGTCAGATTGACCTAGTGTTTAACGGTAATGTGAAGAACCTTGAAGTTATGATTACAAAGGCAAGCAGTGCTGTTAAGGCCTAACAAGTTTAAACATACAATCAAAAACTTTTTAAGTGGTATGTTTAAGATTTATTCATAAATCTTTTAACATAAATAGAATCTTCCATAAATTGCGAGATGAAACAATTACATATTTCTACATGCTTAATGTATTTACATTGGGCATGGAGGAATGTATACAGCTAGTTATAAATTTCATCTAAAGCAATTCATTGGACGATTCAACAAATATTAGGAGGTACGAAAAATGGGTTTTGTATTAAAAGTAGAAGGATCAGAAGCAATTGAACTAGGGTTAGACAGCATTATGGCTGTTGAGTATGAAACAGATACTCCAAATGACTCTAACGCACGTTCTACAGATGTAGGTGCAACTTTAAAAATAAGAGGTAAAATCCTTACTGCAACAGACGGTGACAATTCTGATGATACGATGAAATTAGGTTTATGGTCACTAGTACCAGCTGAAAAGGCTGACTGTTACCGTAAAGTAACATTAGAAGTTATTTCTGCTGATCAAGTAGTAAGAAAAATTCACTTCCCAAATGCTTTCGTTGTTGACTATACAGAAAAATATGGTGACACAGAAGGTATTGGTGAATTTTACTTATACATTAAGCAAAAGAAAGACAAAACAGACTTGGCGAAAATCGAAGGCGGCTACGCTGTCTAAGATTGCTGCTTGATAGCACTCCACATTATCTAAGGGACTTTCATAGTTCCTTAGATAATTTTGAATAATCCTAATACTGGGGATGAAAACATGAAAACGCATTATGAAACTTTAGGTGTCAGTAGAGACGCCACGCAAGCACAAATAAAACTCGCTTATCGAAAACTATCAAAAAAACATCATCCAGACGTGAGCGGTGGAAACAAAGAATCTGAAAAGATTTTTTTAGAAGTGACAGAGGCATACAAAGTACTGAAGGATCAAGCTTCTAGAGAGGCATATGATGCTCGACTAGATGGAGCTGGTCAAAGTTGGAGTAATGGACAGAATTATGAAAAACAGTCTACACGCCAACAGTCTACTGAAAAAAAGCCAGATTTCAATATGAACAATATTGAAAAGAACTTTGAACATTTTTTTGGTTTTAACCCTAAAACAAAGGAAACGGGATCTACTCTTAACAAGAATGCAAAGAAGAATCCACTAGATACAACTGATTTATTTGAACGTTTTTTTAGCAAGTAAAACTAAGCCATAGCTAGTATGAAGGAGTGTGATACCATGTATGGTCAAAATTCAATGGATACATACACTGAAAACGCAAAAAAACAAATGATTATAAAAGTTATAGATATCATTATTGTCACAATCGCCTTCTTTTTCATTCTTTATGTATTTGTCATGAATCAGGATTTTATTTTGAAAACAATTATTGGACTTATGTTGGTCATACTAGCAATTGTTTATGGCGCTGTTATGTATGATGCAAGAGATAAAAATTACGATGTGACAAACAAGAAAATTCGAAAATTAGTTCTCCTCAATGATCGAGGAGCTGAAATAGATGAATGGGAAATAGATGACCAAACATCATTACTTATTGGTAAAAGTTCAGCTGACAATAAGGCAGATATCGATTTAAGCGGTACAGAATATGAATCGCTTATTAACTATGAACATGCCGTATTAAACAATGTTTCTGGCGTATGGTACATAGAGGATATTGATTCGGTAAATGGTGTTGGTATAAAAAAAGCTCATAAGCGCGTTAAAAATAGAATACAACACGAAAACCCTTACCCAATTGGTAACGGAGACACGATATACATAGCAAATACGCGAATTTTAGTGAAATAGAGACAAGTAAATTCGTAACTTAGACGGGGGATAGCGAAAATGAGTTTGATTAGATGTACGAATGGTCACATGTTTAGTTCAAGAAGACACAGAAATGTTTGTCCATATTGCAATGTAATGGTGGAACAGGAGCAAAGACCAAGCAGTCAGCAAACAGCTGTAGCAGAGCTTGATGATAAAACAATGCCATATCTCGGAGAAATGGACGGCATTGATCCGGTAACGGGATGGTTAGTTTGTATTGAAGGGCCTCAAATGGGTCGAGACTATCGAATTTTATCGGAAAAAAACTTTATTGGTAGAGCTGAGGATATGCACATTCGTATTGTTGGAGATAATTCGATTTCTCAGCGTAATCATGCAGTTATTGTATATGATCCTAAAAAAAGAAACTTTTATCTACTGCCAGGTGATGCATCAGGCTTAGCTTATCTGAACAATGAAGCGGTTTATACGCCAACAGAGCTAGCGGCATATGATGTTATTCAGTTAGGTAGAAGTATGTTTCTCTTTATTCCCTTATGTGGTGTTCATTTTGAATGGGAAAACAACAATAGTGAGGAATGATGACAAATGGATCCGAAACTACTGCCATACATAATTGCGCTTGTTTTTATCGTTGTACTAGTTGCCTTATTAATCATTAGAAACATGCTTGCGCAACAAAATGAAAAAAACAAAATAGAAATCGGGAATGGTCAAACAATTGGCAGACGCGATGAGCAAGATGATTACTTCTCTACAGCTGAAACGAAAGATGGGACAATTGCTGTCCTGGCAGATGGTATCAGTGGTTTAGCAAACGGTAGGATGGCAAGCACGGTCGCTGTCAATACATTTATAGAAGAATTTAAAAAGCTTAGCGGTCTAAATACTCTAGAAAAATTTTTTAAGGAGGCTGCAATTGCAAGTAATCAAATGATTGTCGAAAATCTAAATGGCTCGAACGGTGGTACTACTTTAGTGGCAGCCGTTATTGATGATAACGGATTTCTTCACTGGGGAGCTGTTGGAGATAGTGTTATAACCATTTTTCGAAATGGAGAATTTAAGGCGATCAATCAAAAGCATATTTTTGAATCAGTTTTAACTGAGCGATATATATCTGGTGAAATATCTCAGCTTGAGGTGCAGGAAAATCCTTTGAAAAAGAGACTTATCAATTATTTAGGGTATGAAGGCTTTAAAAATATGGATATAGGAAAAAGTCCGATTCAGCTAAATAGAGGGGACAAGGTATGTCTATTTAGTGATGGAGTCTATGATACTTTAACAGAGGTTGAAATGGAGAAAATTCTCTCTCAGCAAGCTACTCCCTATGATATTGCTCAAGACATGATAAAAGCCGTTGAACAAAAACGCTTAAAAAATCAAGATAATGCAACCATCGTTATTCTAGAAAAAACATGGTAATCATTTTACTTGTCGTCTTTAAATGAGTCAGTAAATAAGGAGGAGTAATCATGAGAAAGGAAAATAGCAACTTTAAAACAAGCTTTTTATCCGAAGCGGGCTCATTTTTGCAAAATAAAGATTACTTTGCCTATACAGAGCTGGATGATGTAGCCTGCTGGGTAGCTGTAAAAGGGTTAGATTCTGATCAGGAAATAAGTAGTGCGGAGCTTGCCGTGAAGGCAATTTTAGAGAAATTCATGGAAAAGCCATCCATGTCTAGAAGAAGTATTAAAAAGTATTTGAAAAATGCACAAGATATACTTCAAGCTCAAAGCTTAAGGGTGAGATTGAAGGCTAGTATTGTCATTGTCGTATCAGATTACTCAAAGATGATTGTGGCAGTTGCAGGAAATTCGAGATTGTATCATTTTCGTAATGGTACTTTATCGTTTAAAAGCACTGATCAAAGCTTAGCGCAAGAGATAGTGAATACTAGGAACCGTTCACTCGATATAAGTCAGCACGAGGAAAGAACCAATTTACTAAATTATCTTGGCAAACCAAAAGATTTTCAGCCTTTTGTTTCAAAGAAAATGAAGTTAATGGATGACGATGTACTAGTGCTTTGTACAGCCGGCTTTTGGGAGGATGTCAATGAAATTGAAATGGCAGATGCGTTGGAAGATGCTAAAGAGCCTGAGAAATACATTGATCTATTAGAAGAGGTACTGTTAAGTAGGCAAAAGAAAGTTGTCAATAATTACACAATCGCAGCTATATTTGCTAACAAGGTGTATCAGGAAACAAATAAGAAAAAAATGAAATACATCAAAATGATTGCTGCTGCTTTAGTCCTAGCTTTAGTCGTAGGTGGAGGCACGATTTTTTATCAGGCAAAGCAAGCCAAAAAAATGGCTGAATTAACCGTCGAGATGAAAGATCATGAAAAGAGCGGAAACCTTTATTTTCAAGATGGGACTTATGATAAGGCACTGCTGGAATATAGTGAGGGCAGAAATGCGGCAAAAAAATTGAAGGACCCAATACATAGAAATTTACTAGCTAAAAAATTAAGAGTTACCGATTTAATTATCAGTGGAGATAAATTTGCGGAAGAAGGTAAATTTAACGATGCCCTGGAGTCATATGAAAAGGCTAAAAAAGAAGGAAAGCTTATTAAAGACTTTGGGAAAGAAGTAGTTGAACAAAGAATCGCTAATATGGATACCATTGTACAAATTGCTGAAGCTGTGAAAGATGGAGATTTTCGATTTGAGGCAGAGGATTACAATGGAGCTCTTGAAACGTATCAAAAGGCAAGAAAAAAAGCCCTGACAATAGCCTTTACTGGCGAACCTGAAATAAAGACAAAAATAGAAGACACAGAGGCTAAAATTGCTGAATTGAAAAAGGCCCAGAAGGAATTAAGGGCTGAAGGCTTAGAAAAAAGCGGAGATCAGAGCTATGCACGCCAAGAGTTCGGGAAAGCAATTGAATATTATACACTTGCACAGGAAATTTATCAGGAGACAGAACTGCTGTCGAAGGTTTTAGGTCTTGAGCGAAAGGTTATGAACGCCAATGATAAATTAAATCCTCCTCCCCAAGCACAAGCTGCTGATAATGCAGAACCGCCTCCGAATGAAGGGACAGCTGCCAATGAGCCATCTGATGCTGAAGTGATGAAAGAGGGAAAATAAATTGATGAAAGAGCTCATGATTGAACGGTTACGAAAAATAGAGGATTTAGAGCAACGTCAACTGCTAAAGGATATTGTCAGTGGCGTTTTTGTAAATTTAATCGACTATCAGGATGAAATGAACAAAAAGCTTGAGGAACGCATTTTCAACGAAATAGATGATGTCGAAAATAGGTTTGATATTTATGTGACGTTAAGTTCTAAGGAGGATGTTGACCCTATTCATGAATGCTTATTCCCAATGCGGCCAGCTGATTTAGAAAGTAAATTAATTAATTTTAAAAAAATGCTTGAAGCGTTTAAAAACAATGAATCAGTTGAACTGTTCACATTATTTCTAGAATGTGACTCCATAAAAATCCAACAATTACTTGCTGGGCAGCGATTCTTTAATGGAAAGCTAGTAACGACAGAAGGACAAGTAGAAATTAAAGTCAGTCTTTCGCAGAATACTGACTATTTACAAGAGATTAACAAGCTATATCCGCTTTTCCAAGTAAATGGTTTGCCATGGAAAACCATTAATCACCCGTTTGTCTATAAATTTTTTAATGTAAATTTAGTAAATTGCCCGCCTTTAAATGAGGATGTCGAAATTACAGAAATAATTGTTGACTTAGAGGAGTATGAGCAAGAAAAACGACTGAATATGGTTCCACTATGGAATATTGAACGCCATGAGGTCAAAAATGTCGGTTTTCCCATTCCTGCAATCGATAAGGTAAATTATGAGCATGTCCTCTCTATACGTAAAATCGGCAACGAGCATGGCTACCTTGTAGAGGCCGATGAGGATAATGTTCGTTACGTTAAACGTTCAGACAATGAATTAACAATTGTCTCACCCCGGGATAAGTCAGGGGTTTGGCAGCTAATAAAAATTGCAAAAATGGAAGATGAGAAAATAGGGAAATTAAATTACGAGCTTGTATCAAATAGAAGAATTGAGCATTTTATACACAAATTCGCTAACAAGTATACGGCCAATGTTAAAACGAAGGGCGAAATTACTCGTATGATTAATTCCTTCGAGGCAGCTGACAGCTTTGAGCTTGTAGATGTCGAAATAGTGGACTCCTATTCTGGAACAAGCTTTACTCATTCTGCGAACACTTTCTTAACAGAAATGATAGGAGAAAATAATTCTAAAAAAACGATGCTACTAAAGTTTAAGGCGAATGAGGAGAGAAACTTTATTGCAAACGATATTTTGAGCTTTCTCGTATCAGAAGTGCAACGACATTTCTTCGAATATGAATGTGTAGGTGTTTGGCTATGAACTATATTTGGGATTTGCTCATTAAGGCTGAGGATGAAGGCCTTTCTAAAAAGGATATACATTTTCATCTTGCCGAAACCTATTCACCTTATATGGAACTTAGTCCACAACTATTAAATGCACAGGATATTGAACAGCATGTTGAAGTAAATCCGTATTATCGCTATTACGGAATTTTTAATAATCTTTTCCACCCTGATAATACTTCAGATATTGAGTCTAGGGATTACCTTTTAGATACCTTATTGCATTTTTTAGCTGAAATTGATCGAATGCAGGGCATGAATAAACGAGAGTTCTATATTCGCTTTATCTTAAGAGAAATCGAAGCCAATGTATTTGGAAAATTGGTACGTGATGATATTCATGTCTTTACGAAAAAGGAGCAAGAAATAGTTGCGCTTAACATGCTAAGGCTTTATCAGACAGGTGAAGAAATTTACTTATTAAAGGATACGCTGAAAAGACTCTTTAAAAATTGCATTATTTATGTGAAATCGGAGGAGCAGGATGAGCTGCTTTTATACATACGTCAGAAGCAGACAGAACAGAATCAGCGAAAGGTACAGCTTGTACGAGAAATTTTTCTGCCAATAGGCTTTCATATGGAAGTTTATTGGCAATATCACTTTGGCATTATTGATGCAGAGGAAACAATGAAGCTAGATCGAATAGCTCTTTACTAAATAGGGCAGAGGAGGTATTCCAATGACAACTAATTATTCATATAAGCTGTATGCCAATAAGCGTAATACAGATAAGAAATATATGACCTATACACGAGTGGAATTAATGGAAATGACAACCTTCCAGCTTAGAAATATTTGCTATAAGGAAAAGCTTGTGACGGGCCTTATTAATACACTGACTAGAGATGAGTTAATCGACAAGATTTTAAGATATCGTGGCTCTGAAGAAAACCCTCTTATTAGAGAAAAAAAGGATGGGGGCTTTGAACGAGTAGAAGCGGCCATGCAGGAGTATTTAAAAACGCCGATGACTGACAATGGTGACATTAAAATTCCTGCCAAAATGAGCTTATATAGTGGGATGAAGATTGATAAACCGGATCAGTATTTCGTAGAAACAGGCGGTTTTCTTGTTGAATCCAATGTACTGCTAGTAAATGAGCAGCTAGATCTTTGCGGCATTCTTAATATCCTTAAAGACGACGAAGTTCCAAATCAATATTATTTCGCAGCTGATCAAGCAATTGGTATTCGGAAGACAAATAATAAAAACTACAGCTTTATTTTTTTAAGAAAACAAGATTCCGAGTATATCTATAAGACTTACTATCAGGAAACCCCACTTCCGCCAACAAATCTTCATTACTATAAGGTTCCAATACCAGATTTAGAGATTAAACAGCTGGAAACAACCAATGCCATTCTTGCCATTGATTTTGGAACAACAAATACTACGGCTGGTGTCTATTTAGAGAGTGATTATGTAACCTCTCCTTGTAGTCATGATTTATTAAATAACAGAATTCAGCTAAATAGCATCAATTTTGTACAATTTCCAGATCCACTTCATCAAAACGAATGGATAGAAGTAGTACCAACGGTCATGACTGTAGCAGATTGCTCAAATGCAGACCAAGTTAGCTATCACTACGGCTATGAAGCGTTAAAAATGATGAAAAAAAATAGCTATACATCTTTGGCGACGAAATTCCAAGGTATTAAACGATGGGTTAGTAATTATGCCAAGTTGGAAGAAGTGATGGATGCCAACGGGAATACTGCACTTGTTCCACGGAGTCAAATTTTAAGAGAGTTTATGCTTTATATTATTCGAATGGCGGAGCATCAATTTAAATGTCGCTTCAAGCATTTACATATCTCCAGCCCTGTTAAGCTGAAAACACAATTTTTAGATATGTTTCGTGCGATTTTACCTGAATACCAAATCGAAACTGAGCATGCCCTCGATGAAGGGATGTCCGTTCTTTATAATACAATCGCCAATCAAATAGAGAATAATAGCTTTTTAGATGGCAAGGAATATAAAGCACTTGTCATCGACTGTGGAGGCGGAACAACAGACCTTTCCTCCTGTAAGTTTCGAATAGAGGACGGAAATATTTCTTACAAAATTGATATTCATACTACCTATGAAAACGGGGATACGAATTTTGGCGGCAACAATATTACCTATCGTATTTTCCAATTTATGAAAATCGTCTTTGCCAACTATTATAGTCGAGGAAAAAATGATTATGATATCGATGCATTAATAGATATTCCAGGTAAGGATATTTATCGATATGTAGACGACCATGGCGTAGAAGCAGTGTATGAGCAATTCGAAAAAGCCTTTTTAGATGCCGAATCAATTATCCCTACACGCTTTAAGGAATATGAAAATCGAACACGTGATGAGTATCTCCGTGTCCGCAATAATTATTATTTCTTATGGGAAATGGCGGAAGAGATGAAGAAGGAATTTTTCCGTAAAACAGGTATTTTAAGAAGTCGTTTTTATGCGGATAGCGATATGCAGCACGATAGTGATTTAAATGTGACAGCAGTAGATCGCTGGTGTCTATCGTTAGTAGAAAATAATCAATTTAAGGAAGTTTATGACTTCCCAAATGTCTTCTTCAACATAAAAGAAATCAATCATCTCATTAAGGCTGATATTTATGATATTGTACGAGAATTTTTAGAGGAATTTTATGAGACTGGCATACTGAGTGACTATTCTATCATTAAATTAACGGGACAGTCCTGTAAAATAGACGCATTTCGCGAGGCTTTAAAGGAATTTGTACCAGGACGCAGCATTGAATTTAGACAAAAGGCTGAAAATATCGGTAAAGTCCCAGAGTTAAAGCTTGCTTGTTTAAGGGGAGCACTTCGTTATTTAAATGCTAAGAAAATCGGCATGATTGAAACAGAAGTGACGAACCATGCGCCTGTCGTGCCTTATGCTGTCAGTGCCTTTACACATAATCGTCAGGAAAAATTACTTATTAGTAGCTTAGAAAGACTGAATCAAATACACGGTACGATTTCTCGCCCATGGGGTGTAAAAGAGGTGGAGTTTTACTTAACGGGTAGCGACAATCACACATCGTATAAATACACTTACTTTAATCGTCAGGAGGATTATGCGCCTGTTCTTTATGAAAATATCGCCATGCACTATCAAGATAAAATTCCGCAAGACGAGACGGATTCCATCATGAATGGAGAAGTGAAGTTCTTCGTCTTTGCAGGCGAAGATAATTGGGGCTTCCATGTAGTTCCAGTAGCAAGAAAAGACGAGCAGCTGTTTATCGGGAACAAGGAATTCTTTGCCTTCGAAACCGATTTGTCTGAGCTAGATTTCTTTGATGGATTAAAGTAACACGTTCGACGGATTAAAAGGATTTATTAAATGATCGGGTAAACCCCGAAAGTGATCAGGTACCCCTGAGAAGTGATCGGGTAAGTCCCGAAAGTGATCAGGTAACTCTAAGAAGTGATCGGGTAAGCTCCGAAAGTGATCAGGTAACTCTAAGAAGTAATGGGGTAAGCTGCGAAAGTGATCAGGTACCCCTGAGAAGTGATCGGGTAAACCCCGAAAATAATCAGGTATCTCTGAGAAGTCATTGGATTTCCAGAGGATATTTGCCTAAAAATGCGATAACGGCTAGCTGACCTGCATCGGTAAAAACGCCATGTCTTGAGGCATTACCGAAATGACGACATCTTGTCGGCCCTCATGCAGGCCTAAGCACAAAGGCGATTTCTGACGCAATGTTTATCTGCGCGAAAGCAAAGCGATAGTTACAATTATGCCGAGGCATAATTGATCAGTGAAAAACAAGAAAAGAGGTGGGTGACAGCTTGTTTGCCAATCAATATCCACATTTTCAAAAGGGCCGAATTTTAAAGCGAGAAATGCTGGAAAATTTGCGGGATTACCCAAGAGAATTTTTAGATTTATATTTCCAAGATTATTCAAATGGCATTATTGCTGGTGCCAATATTATCGTAGCAGATACAAGCCTCATTATAGCGAAAGGCATTATCAAGCATAACGGAAAGCTCTATATGTTACATAGTAGCTATGAGCTTCCTTATGAGGCAACAGGAAGCGAAACGATTCTAAAAGTACGATTTACTGAAGAAGTGAATGAATTAGATTTTAGAAACCTCACGACAGAAATAGACCTAGATGATTCATTAGAACTTGCAAATAATGAGCTAGAGTTGGCGCGCTTTAAATTAAAACCGGGTGCAAAACTGCGCTCGGAGTATATTGATTTTTCCGATATTGCGACTGAATACAATACGGTTAATTATCTTCACAGTCAGTATGCAGGTTTTCAAAAAAGCACATACCATCCAATCATTTTGCGCTATTTTGCACGAGAGCTGTTAAAAAATCGCCCAGCGAATCCGTATGATATAGCTTTTGCTTTAGAGTGCATAAATCAGGAGCGGGTACAACGAGATGCGATTGATTTTTATATTTGCAATCGGCTAGAGCTAGACTACCAAACATTTTCTAATAGTCAAATTCATAAATACTTGAACCGTATTTTATTGGAATCAAAGCGCGGTGGTCGTATGACAGGGCATAGCCAAGGGCGACCAAAGCGCATGATTGTTGACTAGCTGATGGTCTGCAGATGAAGAACGTTCAAGAAATGGAAGGTGAATGGGTTGAAATATTTAGATGAACAAATTATTGCTCTTAGAAATGAAATGCGAGAGCAGGAACAACATGAATTAGCTCAAAAGGAAGCAGCTTTAAAAGAGGAGCAAGCGCCGCCTGAGGAGCCTTTACAGGAGGAACAGTCTGAACTCGAAGCAATTGATCTTTACAAGGACTTTGTCAATATAGACGAGCAGGAAGTGCCAGTCATTGATCAGCATGTCCTGGATGGGAAAATTTCGTTCCGAATGCCGAAAATATTTTCAATTATGCCAGCTCAGTTAGCCTCATTAAAATACCCTTCAGAACGAAGACCAAACATTATTTATACGGATGAATCATCTACTATCAATCTAGCCTTCAACAAGACATCACATTCTTTACCTGATGAAGGTGTAGCTGAGTTTCAGGAAAATATGATTGAAGTTCTAGAGCAAGCTCAGCCTGCAGCAGAATGGTTTGATACAGATGTGATCCAAATAGATGACAAAACAGTTGGCTTTATTGAGGTCATTACACCTGCTATTGATGGTGAGATTTTTAATTTAATGTTCTTTGTATCGATTGATGGGAAAGCGCTTATCGGTACGTTCAATTGTACGGAGGAAGATACTGAGATTTGGCGTCCTATCGCTAGAGCGATGATGAAAACAATGAAATTCGCTTCTAACGGAAGGGAAGGGGGCGTATTACGATGAGTGGAATAGTAACTGCTTATCACAATATCCAAATATCGCCATTTAAGCTTGTGAGCATTCAAGAGCTTACACTCACAAAGAAAATGAATGAGCACGCGACATTACGTTTTACGGGTATTGTTCCTGAGGAAGTTCGGGATCAGTACGTCGAAATGACAGAATCCTATTCAGCAATCGAAGTGAATCAACTCGATCATTTAGGTGCACCTACCCCATTATTTAAGGGGGTTATCTTAGGTGTCAAGGTACATACAATTCGGGGGATTTACTACATCGAAGTCGAAGCTGCCTCCAATACCTACTTCCTCGATATTAAGAAGAAAAATCGCTCCTATCAGGATAAAGAGATGACCTATTCATCTCTATTCAAACAATTGAGTCCCTTTTACCCTGGTCTCGATGTGATCGATGAGGCTACAAAGGGAGGAAAATTAGGCAAGTTTACTCTACAGTACCGAGAAACTGATTGGGAATTTTTAAAACGTCTTGCCTCCCGCTATAACACTGGACTAGTTCCTGCTGCTACCTTCGATAAGCCAAAGTTCCATTTTGGTGTCCCTGCCGGCAAAGTAAAAGGAAAGCTAGAAGACTATCATTATACGACAAGAAAAAAACTAGCAGACTATCTTGTCTATACAGAGAATGGCAATGGTGGTATGGGAGAGCATGACTTTTTGTACTATGAAGTAGAAACCGATAAGGTACTTGCCATAGGCGACTACGTAACCTTCCAGAAATATACACTCTATGTTTGTGAAGCATATATGTCGGTGAAGGATGGCTTACTAAAGCATCATTATACACTTTCAACGAAGAATGGCATGAACAAAAGAGAAGTATTCAACGATGAAATTTCTGGTGTCTCTCTTGAAGGTAAAGTGTTAGAGGTTGCCAAGGATCATATTAAGGTCCATCTAAATATTGATGAAAAACAGGATAAAGGGAAGGCGCATTGGTTCCTTTATGCAACGCCTTATACAGCTGAAGGGCATAGTGGCTGGTATTGTATGCCTGAAATTAACGACTTTGTTCATGTATATTTCCCTTCTTATCGTGAAGAAGAGGGAATCGCTAGCAGTTCAATTCGAAAAAATTCAGACAGCAGCGCAACCAATAAACTAGATGATCCTTCGACGAAATATTACAGAACAGCCTTTGGCAAAGAAATTAAAATGAGTCCAACGGAAATAGTTATTACAGCACAGGATAACGATATTTTTATCCGTTTAAATGAAGCGAGCGGTATTGAAATTTTTAGTAAAAAGGAAATTAAACTAATTTCCGAGGCAGATATTTCAGTCAATGCAAGCAAGAAAATTCTTTTGTCTGCAGAGGAAGAAATTTCACTAAAATGCAAGGAAAGTAAAATAACGATGGATGGCAGTGTGCAAATTTTCGGGAAAGAAGTAAAGGCCAATTAATAGCCCTATAGATGGGTTTCTTAATGAAGAGAAAGAAGGAGACACATATGCAAGCAGAGGAAATTTTACAGCATTTTTATGAAACGGAAGTAGAGAAAAGACGGTTGAAACATCTCTTGGCATTAGAGGATTTTTTCCAAGCCTCAAAGGATGAGCTTGCTGAGGAATTTAGAAAATCCTTTCAAACCATTTGTCGTCAGCTGCATGAGCAACAATCTCTTCAACAAAAAGGTCCAATAGGACATATCACGTTTTCTATGCTGCGTACAGAGCTACTGGAGGGGCGTCATCACTATTTAGTGGAGGGGACAGATGAGGAATGGTTCTTTGACATGCGACCTATTCTAACTACCTATGATGCAAGCTGGGCTCTGAGCTTTTTAGAGCAATTCGTTGAGGAAATATATATATACAGCAAAACATTCATGGGAGCAATTACCCAAGCGGATATTGAACAAATTAAGCTAAAGGAAGCGACTCATTTCCATCAATATGTTATTAGCCTTGCTAGATATGCATTGCCAGACATTATTAGATGCCCCGAATATTTATCACTTGATCGTGATGCTGCTGTAGAAATTCGTATAGGTGAATTTCTGGATGTCAATGAAGTTGTCTATAGCGAGGATTTCTCCTCGAAGGATATCGAAGAAATTAAGGATTGGCTAGCTCAAAAATTAGAGGATGAATATGCATATGAAGTATTTAGCAACTTAAATCTTTCTGGTGGCAACTATGAAGACTTAGATATTCAATATGCCTTTTTCCAGAAAACAAATTTAGCACAGAGTCAAATGCGTAATTGCTTACTCATTGGCGCCAATCTTAGGAATAGTAAACTAATGGACGCTGATTTAAGCTTCAGTACGATTCATGAAGCAGATTTTAGCAATAGTCAATTGCAAGGTGCTAACTTCCAACAAGCTCAGGGTGCAGGCGGACTAACTGATCGACAAAAGTGGGAAATGCCAGGCTATCTCTCAGTGCGCTTTACTGATGCTAATTTAGAGGGAGCTGATTTTGAGCTAGCTAATTTACGAGGTGCTTGCTTTATCGGCGCTAACGTCAAGAATGCCCGTTTTGAAGGCGCCAATTTAGAAAAAGCTGTGTTCTCGAAGGAAGCACGAGAGCATCTGAAGCTAGATCCATTCCAAATAGCGAGTGTCATTTGGAAATAGATGTCGTGAAAAAGGAGATTAAAAGATGAACTATTTTATTCTATCTCAGGATGAGCGTATCTCGAATGCTGTAGAACCAGTTGGACTATCGAAAGTAATAAAAAAAGAACTATTAACAGTGGAAAGAATGGCGGAGCTAGATGAGCTCGAGCGTCAATTTCCTGTTTTAGATAAAAGTGAAAATGTCTATATCGATTTTATCGAAAAGCCCATTGCTCTTTTAGCTGATCCAGTGAAGCAGTTAGTGGAAAAATATGAGCCGCACTTACCATTTAAAGCAGTTGTTCTCGTAGATATGCCGAAATTAAAACAGACGTTATATTGGCTCTCCATTCCGCCAAAAGTGGCCTGTCTTTCAGCACAAACCGAATTCAATCTAGATGGAACGCTGAAAAAGCTCGTTATTGATGAGACTTTAGCCGCACCATACACCTTCTTTCAAATTGAAGGTATTAAAGAGGATTACATCATTGTCAATATTGAGTTAGCAGAAAGTATATTGCGCCGATCATTTCGAGGTATTCGATTACGCAAAGTGCAAACGGAAGGCAAATGGAACGAGATCCTTCATTTTCGAGTGTGTGAAACGACGTGAATGGACTTTTTTTATAGAAAGGGTGGTTTTCAATGGCAGATGAAATGCAGACAAAAGGCGATGAGCAGCGCAGTTATGTAGTTGCTGGTGCTAAATTATCGTGCTCGCAAGGCGATCAGACAAGCATATTAAAAATGCCTGTAAGCCACGGCGTTTATACAAAAGACAAGGCAAAGATGAACACGATGGATTATAAGCCCTATGTCAATATTCAGCCCTTTGGTTTATGTCAAACATTATCTAATCCTACTGTGGCAGCTGCAACCGCGGCTAATAATGGTGTCTTGAAACCGATGCCGTGTACACCAGTAGTCACAATGCCATGGATTAACGGAAAGTCCGATCAGTTGATTGAGAATTCTCCCGCGCTTATCAACCAATCTACTAATATGTGCATATATTGCGGGACGATAAAGGTAGAAGATGATGGTCAAGAATAAGCCATTATCCACTGAGGAAAGAAGGGTATTCATGTGAACACGTATGAGGAAGTGATTGGATACGGAGAGCTTGAGCTCGTATCTCCCTATGAGGTTCAGACGTTGCATGATCTCAGCTTGACCCAAACTGTGAATGACCATGCAAGGTTATCAATTACGGGATTCATCCCAGAGGAGAAGAAAGATCGCTGTATGCAGATTGCCAGCAGTTCAGATCGAATAGAGCTCTATCAAAAACGCAATGGACAGCGTGTACGACCGCTTTTTAAGGGGCAAGTATCCGAAATGGCCGTTCGTATGGTGAGAGGCGTGTATCAAATTGAGCTAGAAGCGGTGTCATCTACATTTACCTTGGATTGTAAACGCAATGTTCGCTCTTTCCAGCACGACAAGATGACGTATAATGCCATGCTCAAGAAAGTACTTGCTAACTATCCAGGCTCCGATGTTATTGACACTGCTTCAAAGGCTACTCCTCTAAAGCAATTTATATTACAATATAGGGAGACGGACTGGCAATTTCTAAAGCGTATGGCCTCTCATTTTAGAACAGTGCTTGTACCAGCAGTAGATGCTGATAAGCCTAAGCTATGGTTCGGTCTCCCAGAAGGGCGACTAGAAAAGCTGTCAGTTACTAGCTATACAATCACCAAAGATCGCTCCAAGTATTTACATACGCTGCAAAATGACATTGAGCGACCAATGGAGGAGCATGATACAGTATCCTATGTCATCGAGTCCAAAAAAACATTAGCACTCGGTGACCGTGTCCAACTCCAAAACAAGAAGCTAGTTGTGGCCAAGTCGATAGCACGCATGCAACAAGGTGTCCTTACATATGAATATCATCTACTGTCCAAGGCAGGTATTCGTCATGAAAGACTAAACATTCCTTCACTGTCAGGCATAGCGATTGAGGGAAAGGTATTAGAGGTCAAAAAGGATCAAGTACGCCTGCACCTATCCATTGATGAGGCACAAAAAAAGGAAGAAGCCACATGGTTCTCACTTGCTACTCCTTATACAGCAGAAGGACATAGTGGCTTTTACAGCCCGCCAGAAGAAGGCGATAGCGTTCATCTTGCCTTCCCGACACACCGTGAGGAAGCAGCCGTTGTCCGCCACAGTGTACGAAAGGGCGGCGACTCGAATCCAAAAACAGCCGATCCGAAAACGTCCTACTGGGGTACGCCAAAAGGCAAGGACATCAAGCTAGACCCACAAGCTGTCACATTTACTGCACAGGAAGGCGCCGTTTTCCTAAAGTTGGATCAGGGAAACGGGGTAGAAGTACATAGTAAGCATCCGCTTACACTAACAGCCAATGATATGATCACTTTTGCAGGTAAAAGCATCTCCATGAGCGCAACAGAATCCATGCGCTTAACATGTGGCTCCAGCAGTCTCGTTTTTGATGGAATCACCGATATTCAGGGACAGGTTGTCACAATGGAAGGCTCGAACAAAGCACCTGTAACCGTGTCTAATACATCGGGAGAAGGCGCTGACCTTGACTCCGCACTAGACGTCATGGGCATGATCCCTATTGGTGGGGGTGATGCTTAATGGCGAAGAAGGGTAAAGGATTCTTCGGAGCAGTTGGCAGTTTCCTTGGCAGTATCCCTGTTGTTAAGAAAGTAAAAAAAGCGGCTAAGTCCGTTAAAAAGAAACTCAAAAAGGCCAAAAAGAAACTAAAGAAAGCCTTAAAAAAAGCGAAGAAAAAGCTCAAGAAAAAATTAGGCAAGGTCTTGACAAAAGCCAGGAAGCTAAAAAATAATTTATCCAAGAGCAAACTGGTCAAAAGGTTTAAAAAGGCTGTGAAAAAAGCAGTTAAAAAGGCCAAGAAGTATGTTAAAAAAGTTGTAAAGACAGTTAAAAAGGCAGTGAAAACGGCTGTTAAGGCAGTTAAAAAGGCAGTAAAAACAACGGTTAAGGCAGTTAAAAAGGCAGCAAAAACAACCGTTAAGGCGGTTAAAACCGCAGCGAAAACAACTGTAAAAGCGGTTAAAACTGCAGCAAAAACAACTGTGAAGGCGGTTAAAACCGCAACAAAGGCAGCTGTTCAGACGGTTAAAACTGCAACGAAAACAATAGTACAAGCAAAGAAAAATGATGTTAATGTGGCTACTAAAAAGGCCAGCAATGCGACCAAAGCTGCTGTCAAACAAATCAAAAAGAATGAAACAGCTCAAAATCTTAAACTAGTTTCTATGGGATTAAATTACATTCCTGTTTTTGGAAATATTAAGTCTCTATATGAAATGGCCACTGGAAAAGACATGATTACTGGACAGAAAGTCGAAAATTCGCGAGCGAGGTATACCAATTTAAAAAATTCATGTCCTGCACCGAAAACATATTCAGTGCATGATGGAGAGCCCAAAACAACACTTGCAGACTTGCGTAAAGTCTTAAGTGTTCCGTCAACAGTAAATCCAGATGGTCTAGCTCCATTTACAGTAATAGGTGCTAATATAGCTTACGCTTTACTATTCGAAGATATTGTCAAATACGGAAATCCAAACTCTACGCTCCGAGAACAAAATGAAGCAACTCTTTCACTTATCAGCCCTTTTGGTAAGGCTGGAAAAGTAAAAAAAGGTATGGAAGCCCTTAAAGATATGGAAAAAGGTCTAGAAGCTGCTCGTGATCTTGCCAATAACGCAAACAAGGTGGAGAAAACCCACCACACTCAGAAAGAGATTCAAGAAGTTGGAGAGTATTCGAAGAAGTTGCTTGATAAGGGTACGGGTGAATTTGATGTAGCTTCCTTTGAGAAAAATATTAATCATATGAATGTTAATGAAAAAGTAGCATTAATAAAAACAACTGCGATTGATATAGCAAATCAGCGGGGGTGGAAGAAAGATTCTAAATTAACCAAACTAAACGGCGGTAGAACTGTTTATTATGATAATAAAACAGGAAATTACTATGCTTTAGACACACAACATGGTAGATTTGAGGTAGTTAACAAAAAGGGAAAACATCAAGGAGAAGTAGATTTTAACTTAAATCCTACTAAACCAGCTGATAAATCTGGTGGTCACGATTTGAAGGTAAAATAAGGAGAGAAATGGAATGAACGATTTAATTACTAAAACTATTGATAAGTACTATAGAAAAAAAGATTTATCTGAATATCTTTCTAAATGTCAAAAAGTTTTCTTTTTACCTGAGGAAGTAGAGGACTTTATTGAAAATAATAACATTTCAATTACTGAAATGAACAATGGAGAAATATGGCCGTCATCTACTATAATTTTTGAGTATGAAAAATATGTTAAGGGGGAATTTGAAGTTATATATAATAGTAGATTGATGATTTCTAAAATTGCTCCTGTATTTTATCTACACCATGAGTTTGAAGTTGTGAATAAAGATGTGAATGGTATTAACCCCACACTGGATGGTTTTGATACTCAACCATATAACTATATACAAGCAGATCTAGAATTATTAATCAAAAACTATTTTATTGAAAAGGAATTTACTCAATTATCCTTTAGGGAAATGAATGAAGTAGTTAGTGAATTAGAGTTTAGTAAGGAAATTACATTTTTTGGTTCGCAAGTTACAGTGGAACATGCTTTGTTTTTTGATATTTTAGATATTTGTCCCGAGTAGTTTCCACAATTGAATTTTCTTGAAATATGCACTTAATTTGACAGATTATCAAACTAAAAAAATAGTAGTACAAACCAAGATTAGGTTTGTACTACTATTTTTTGGTTGAATAATAATGGTGCTAGGGTAGCTGTATTCCGGTTATTTCAGTAAAATAAGGAGGAAACTATATGGATGTAATAAAAAAATTTTTAGATATAGAGATTTCTGATCAAGAGATGTACGAAGAAATTTATGATTTTATTAATTCACCACATGTTAGAAATGGTGAATTTGAAGCAAATGAATTTATAATAAAAAAAATAGATTCACTTAATTTTTTTATTTACTTAGAGTATATATTTTCTAATGATGGACATAGGGAGATTTCATGTTGTACTTCAATATATAGGGATGATTTAAATACAAAAATTAATGAATATGCCGTTAGGAACGGATACACATTAATAAGTTAAACGTTTAATGTTTAATCGGTGATTGATTGTCCTTTTAAGGGTTTTGTTTACTAAAATATTTGCTTATTCGATCCTATAATATTGAACCTTGAATAGTGACACCATCAAAAGTGATACTATTCAAGGTTTTTCTGGTTTTAATCCTCTTCAATTTGAATGGGGGGCATTACCAGCAGGCCAGAGAGGTAAGAAACCAAGTAGACAAGCGGATTGGGACATTGATCATACCCCCGCATGGAAAAATAGAGAATTTCCTGCTAACGTTACAAGAAAAGAAGTTTTAGATAACTACCAGAAAGGAACAAGACTTGAGTGTCCTAGTTGTAATAGAAGTGGAGGAAATAGGAGGGATAAAAAATAATGCATAATTATATTGAATTTTTAGAGGGTCATCTCGGTGAAATTGAATATGGATGGGATAAAGATTCTGAAGGTAATAAACTTCCTTTTCAAATTGTAAAGTATAAAAAGGGACCGTTTGCTGGAACAGTAACTTATTCAACTTTAGGATTAAGTAAACAGAATTTAGTTTCTCCCATTTCAAAGAAAGAAATTAGACAGGAGTTAATATTTGTTTCGTACGCTAACTTTGGAGATAAGAATATACCTGGTATTCTGCAACATGTGGGATTACAAGCGATTAATAATAACGTTGCCTATCTTAGAGGTGATGTAATAGGTCCGTATGGAAAGTTGTTTGAACACTCTAGTTTTGAAGCTTTATATGCTTCGATTCCTGTATATTTTCCTGAAACATTTCAAGCATTTAAGGTAGATGGTGATTTACCAATCATTCAAACATGGTTATTTCCAATCACATTCGATGAAGCTAAATTTATTAAGGAAAATGGATGGGATGACTTTGAAAATAGACTAGTGGAATTAGATCCTGATTTAGTTGATTTTAAACGTCAAAATATTATTTGATAGTATATAAACCTTGATTGGCATAATGCCTTTCAAGGTTTTTTCTTAACTCAAAGAAGTTTGTGGTTAAAAAATAATCTGACATTTGATTCAAGAGTTCATAAAGGCTGGGCCATCAAGGAGTACTATGTAAACATTGGCTAGAAAGAAAAGTGTGAGAATTAGGCGAGATGACATTTTACATGCAGGAGATAGTTTTGTATGGAAAAGTGACTAAATAAACGATAATGACAAAGCTCGTGGCGATAAACAAGGATATAAATAGTTTTTTAATTGTGTACAGTTAAAGATATCCTTGTATTTGAATTAATAACTCATGAAGGCTAGGCCATCAAGAAGTGCTATTTTAACAATAAAGCAATAAGAGCGAGAATAGGCGAGATGACATTTTACTTACAAGGGCCACTTTATGGATGGTATTAGTAACAACACACGAGATTAAACAAGCTAAAGGGTTTAAACGTTACACTTGCCAAGTAGTATAAAAGATGTCATACTGTCAATACTAAACTAACTTATAAAACTTGCGAATATTATTAAACTTAGAAAATTTATAAACTTAAAGCACTTGATGTCTATAACAGGCGACAAGTGCTTTTTTTTTGCATGTTTAAATACGGATTACGATTATTTAATTAGTGTACTAAGTATTAAATTTTATACAAGTACTTGCATACAAGGGGAAGAAAATACGATGGAAATAGAGGTTTCGATAGATAAGTTCGTTATAGATTATAAGGATGTACCACATTCAGCATTTTTACGTGTTTATATGTTGGGGGTGAAGAAATATCAAGTGAAAATGAAGATTTATAGTGGAACATATAGCTATGAATTGCACATGCGGAAAAGTGACGATGTATATATTCATATGTATTTTAAAAACTTTAGAGAAACAGAAGGTCACTTACATACCCTAAGGATTGAAACAAGGCCAGAGCATTACTCACATTTCAGAGAAATACTAGAGATGATAGGCAAGCGGGCAAGCCGAGTAGAATTTGTGAGCTGTGATGTAGCGTATGATATACGAACGGGTTTGGAAAATATAGTGGTAATACCGACAGATGCACGAAGGGTTATGACACACTTTGATACAACTCGCTATTTTGGTAGAGGCGACCAACGTAAACAGAATGGTTACTGTAGGATTTATGATAAACGGCTGGAGCTAGCAAGGAATAAAGGGGGTTATTTGACACATGAATTAAGCCGAATAGAAATTGTGTACAAGATAAATGAGAAAATATTGCTTAAAGATTTAATAAGACGGCCACCAAAACAGAATGAACATTATTTTGCGGCAGTGGTCATAGATTGGGAAGCATTGAAGAAAAAACAACAAGAACGGATAGTTAGCATGCGAGATGGAATAGATATGTATACGCAATACATACGGAGAGAAATAAAAAAGACCCTTACGCACCAGTATCGATTGGACTTTGATGAATTAGTAAGGGTGGAGTGGAAAAGATTGATAGAAGAACCTTGTTCGGCTGTACTTGGAGTCATTTAATCGTTCATCTCTAATACAAGTAGGTCTTGGATAGAGACATGTAATGTGTCACACAAAGCTGAAAGGGTGCTTATATGCAGACGTTGTATAGGCTGTGTACATAAATCGTTGACAGTATTAGGACGCAAGGATGCTTGCTTGGCAAGTTGCCGACGACTTATTTGTTTTTCGATTAAAATTTCATTAAGACGTAAACGAATAGTGGAAGACATAAAAACACCTCTTTTTCTAGATTTACTTTGGCTCTGGTGGGAAAGGAAGGGAACAAAAAAGCAAGCAGGGAAATCGGGCGCTACACGCTTTATTTTACAACTTAGCTGTACAGCAAGTACAAGTGGCAAAAGGAAGTAAGCTGCCAAGGAACCCAGTATTCCATGCATATTATCAACGGAAGCTAAAAGAAGGCAAAACAAAGGGACAAGCATTAGTTTGTATCATGAGAACGCTTGTAAACATTATTTACGGCATGATGAAGCACAAAACAGCCTATGAATTACCGATAATAAAAGAGGAAGAAGTAGTTTAAAAAGGTTTAAGATAGATTGTTTTTTTATTAGTGGATTTTAAGATTACAACATAGGGTACGGGTAAAGGTGATGACTTTGCAAAAGAGCCATTTGTACCTGATGAATATTGGCAAAGGAAAGCACCCGATAATGCAACGCCAGGTTCAAAAATAGAGCATTACAGAGATTATAAGGGAAAAGAAGAAAAATCCACTGTTATTTATGATGACTTCGGTAGACAACATTATCGGGTAGATCATGCGGACCATAGTATGCCACTAGACCATTCCGTCCCACATTTACATGAACGTAAATTTGACGATCCTGGATACTCTGAAAAGGGTAAGGAATTCAGGTATAATTTTTTTGAGGAGAAAGAGAAATGATAAATGAGTGGTATGAAGGAACAGAGTTAGAAAATAAAATTCCTAATTTCAAATCAACTGATGTTAAATTTATTACTGATTTCCATTATTTTATTGGATACAATTCTTATTATGATCAAGTTTCATTTTTAGAAATTAGCTTTTTATTAGAAGTTGATAGTCGGAAGTTTATTTTGAAAATGAAGTTTAATGATGTTACTACTTTAGATTTATTAGGATTTGGAAATAGTTATAATCAAATAACAGGCTTTAGAATTAATAATTTGAAAGATAAAGGTTTTGAATTACCAAAAAAATATTTAGTAGAAGATTATGAGAATAACATTATTAAGTTTTTCTGTGCAAGCTTTGAAGTGTTGTCAGTAGTAGAAACTTCTTAATTATAAGATACTTATTTACTAGCTGTAATTCATAATGAGAGTTTACACAGGCAGTACTATCATGGTGTTTTATTTTACATCTGGGAGAACTGGGCGAAATGAAATTTTTAAGTTAAGTGAAGTATGATATGGAATAACTACAAACTATCGAAAATGACAATCTCTTGGCGATAAACAAGGATATAAATAGTTTTTTAATTGTGTACAGTTAAAGATATCCTTGAATTTGAATTAATAACCCATGAAGGCTAGACCATCAAGGAGTGCTATTTTAACAATTAAGCAATACGAGCGAGAATTGGCGAGATGACATTTTACTTACAAGGGACCACTTATGGATGTCATAGGGACGAAACACAAGAAATTAAACAAGCTAAAGGGTTTAAACGTTACATTTGCCATGTGGTAAAAAAGATGTCATACGTCAATTTTAAAAAAACTTATAAAACTTGCAAAGATTAATAAACTTATAAAATTTATAAACTTAAAGCACTTGATTGTCTATAACAGGCGACAAGTGCTTTTTTGCATGTTTAAATACGTAAATTGAAAAGATTGCGCTTATTTAATTAGTGTACTAAGTGTTAAATTTTATACAAGTACTAGCATACAAGGGGAAGAACAGGCGATGGAAATAGAGATTTCAATAGATAAATTTGTTATAGATTATAAGGATGTACCACATTCAGCATTTTTACGTGTTTTTATGGTGGGAGTGCAGAAATATAAAGTGAAAATGAAGATTTATAGTGGAACATATAGCTATGAACTGCACATGCGGAAAAGTGACGATGTATACATTCATCTATATTTTAAAAACTTTAGAGAAACAGAAGGTCACTTACATACCTACCCTAAGGATTGAAACAAGGCCTGAGCATTACTCACATTTCAGAGAAATACTAGAGATGATAGGGAAGCGGGCAAGCCGAGTAGAATTTGTGAGCTGTGATGTAGCGTATGATATACAAACAGGCTTGGAAAATATAGTGGTGATACCGATAGACGTACGGAGGAATATGACACACTTTGATACAACGCGATATTTTGGTAGAAGCGACCAACGTAAACGGAATGGTTACTGTAGGATTTATGATAAACGGCTAGAGCTAGCAAGGAATAAAGTTACTCTCGTCAATGATGGAGTATTCTTATAGCACATACACTGGGGTTGGTTTTTATACAGAACTGTTAAAAATATATGAAAGCGGTCATTTTCAGGGACGGGTTGTCACAATGGGAAGTTCGAACAAAGCGCCTGTGACCGTGTCTTATGTAATTGATTAGAAAGTGCTATTGAACAAATTTTGAGATAACGCTTAAAACCGATAGAGGCACATTTAAAGTGTACACTTTGTAAAGGACATTTAAAAAATGGGCAACTTATTAAAAATGTATCTTATAGGATAGATATTTAAAGGTAAAGGTTATAAAGTTGAAATGCCAAATGGTGATAAATCTATTATAGTAAGGGTCATGGAAGCAGGTTCTGGGGGCGAAATGAACCATATTTTAGATTTAGTATTGATGGTAAAATATCCAATGATATAAGCCATACACATATTGATATAACCGATGACGCATTAAAACTGATTGATATAATGATAAAAGCATATAAAGGAAAGTGATAATATGGCGGATAGATTATCCGATTTACTCAATGAACTATGGGCTGCAGTTATTGAAAGATATGAATTTGATATCTTGAAAAATAAAATTAGTTTTGAGTTGAAAACAATAGATAATGGATATGAAAAAAAGTATAAAATGGTTTTTGAAGGAGTAACAGCATGGTATTTTGTCGGAAATACTGGTGAAGAAAGGCTTAATACAAAAGCTAATGTTGAGGAAGATGACTATTTAGAATTAACGTCAATTGACTTTTATGTGAGGGGAATAGGACAAATTAAGCCCTCATCAATAGAAGAGGACTGGGTAAATCAATATTATTCTAATGCTAACTTTGCATTGGAAATATGGAATGCTATATTGTTAGTTGAAGCAAAATGTATTGTCATAAATGGAAGTAAATATACTGTAAGTTAGCTGTATAGTGGTTATCGTATAGATAACCGTTTTTTTGGGGGGACGGAGTGCCGAACGTCCCCTCTATATTCAATGTATAGAGATAACCTCCTGTAAGCTTCGAAAGCCCGTAAATTCATAAAATTTGCGAAAAAGAAGTTAGTAAAATGGTATATACGAACCGTAAAAAAGGCTGCCATTTATGCGAAAAAGACTGTTCAAAAAGCCAAACAGTATTATCAGAAGGCAAAAACCCAAGCAAAGAAAGCCGCCGTAAAAGCAAACAAACAAACCACTAAGGAAACGGTCGTAAAAACAAAGCCTAAAACTGAAAACCCATTTGTAAAATCATACAATAGTTTTATTGAAATTGGTAAAGATTTTAAGAATGGTCTAGATACAAGGGAACAAAGCATTAGACTCACAGTATGATTTTGCAAACTATCTCACATTAGGAGTATTAGATGGTATAGTGTCTGGAGCGAAGGACAGACAAGGAAAAATGTGGAATTCACCTTCTGACTTTGCAAATTACGCAAGCTTTGGCCTTACCGGAATGGTTGAAGGGGCAGTAAACCCAAAAGACCCTTTATCAAAGGAACACTGGTTAGATAGTTTTGGTGTTGTAACTTCATTATTTGGATTAAAAGGAGTAAAAGGAACTACTTCTAAAACACCTAGCGGCGGTCAAACAAAACCAGCACCAAACCCGGCGCCAAAACCAGCACCAAAACCGGCACAAAAACCAGCGCCAAAACCCGTACAAAATCCAAATCCAAATCCAAATCCAAATCCAAATCCCCAAAAACAAAATGAGACTAAGGTTGCGCATAAGGATAATGGAGTTAGTTATGGTAAAGTGTATCCAACAAGGGAAATTGATATGAAGAATGAAGGATATATTCTTGATCGTGCTACGGAATATAAAAAATTAGTATCAAATACGCTTCTTAAGAAAAGAGGAGGGGGGAATTTCGGTTACGCTGAAGTAAATATATCAGGATTGGACAAGAAAGAATTCTATGCACATAGTAAAATAGATGCAACACATGGAAATCCCAATTATGAAGGGTTTTCAGTTAAACCAACTGAGGATAAGATTAAATTTAGTGCAACAAATGCCCCGAATGAGGTAGGAGATGTTTTCCTTAGAGATATGGATACTGAGTATAAAATTTTAAATGATATTGCAGATAAATTAGGGCATAATCCCGATGCTAGTGGTAAAATATTATTTACTGAACTTGATACTTGTGGTAGTTGTAGTAGAGTTATAAATGCCTTTAGCAAAGAATACCCAAATATTGATATTGAAATTATTCATAATAATGGCCAAAAAATTAAGGTTAATAAATAATAAATTATACAGGAGTGTGGAGAAAATTGGATTGGAGTTATTACGAGCTTTTAACCTCAGTTTATGATACTTACTTGGAATACAAAGATGAAAAATTTAGTGATTATGAAGCATTAGCGAGAACAACTTATGATTTTGAAGTTTCTATGAATGATGGAGAAGCCGAGAAAGCAACTATCCATGTTGCTTTAGCGAGAATTGCTCTAACACATTCAAAATTATCTGTACGTGCTAAGGAATTATCGTGTGAAGTGTTAACAAATCTAAATATTAACAGTATCAGACAGCAGTTAAGTACAGAAGAAGTAGAGGATCTATTAGAAAGAAGAGATTACGTATTACGTCAATTTGATGATACAACGATTTCATTAAATCACGATCCTAGGGCACGCTGGTATTATCATGAGATGACTAAGGAAGTAAAAGTTTATTTTGATAACATTATTAGTATTATCCCATTAGAAGAAGTTTCTGATAAAGTGCTGAAACGTTTTGAAAGGGACTGTAAAAATACGCTTAGTGAGAATATTACTATTAAAGTCACATTAGCTGAACTATTAATTAATAAAGGAATTCATGATCATGGAGAACTTAATATAAAATATGAACTTGAGAAGTTCAATATAGATGACGTAGGGCAACAGTTAACGGAATCAGAAAAAGAAGATTTATCTCAACGTATCAACAATCTAATAAAAATCTATTAAAAGTATATCAAGAGAAATTAAAAATTAAAATTCGATATTATGTTGAAACGGATAGTTCATATTTTTAATGTTGAACAGGTCAATTGTGGTCAATACTACCTATAATTGATTTGTTTTTTTGTTATCAGAGTGGTAATAAAGACGAAGCTGGTTCTATTTTGTTAATATAAAGTAGTGACTATGTGCAATCAGCTTTGTGCAAAATAGTACTTGCTCGTTATTATATTTCTGTAAAACTGGGTAAGTATAATCGAACTTTTATCCTGGATTATTCTTCAACAATATATACAAAAAATCAAGGGGAAAATGGAACTGGGTTTTGTTTTTGAGGCAGTAAGTAAACATCATATTCTACAGCAAGTTGACGGTTTCGAAACAAGGCTTGTGCAAAAAAGATTGTCTACACTATAATCGCTGAGAACTAGATAAGACTAAATAAAAAATTGCCTGAAGACATCATCAATGAGATAAAAGAAGGATTGTTTGATAATTCCGATTTTGAATTGACAGAGGAAGAGCGTCAGGACTTATCGAAACGAATTGCTAGAGTTCTTGAAAATCTTTACAGTTAAGCGCAAAGGTAACATTGTATAGAGCATTGGAAAAGTCTACTTTCAAAAATTCGATGTGTCATTCAAGATGCTGAATGGGATGTGCAAATAACAAGTTTTAAATGTGGTGAGAAATACTTAGAATGTGACTCAATCAAACTAAATAATGGTAAAATTCAGACTTGTTTACTGGAGTAAATGTAAAGTATTAGAATGACACAATTTTTTGTAAAAACAAACAGTTCAAACGACCATAATTATGGTGAGTTTGAGCTGTTTATTTTTTCTAATCTATGATTTATAGGTGTGGCGAAGTCCATAGCACGTATGCAACAAGGTATGAGTATCATTTACTGTCCGAGGCAGGCATTCGTCAAGAAAGACTTAACATTCCTTCCCTGTCAGGCACAGCGATTGAGGGTAAGGTATTAGAGGTCAAAAAAGATCAAGTACGCCTGCACCTATCAATTGATGAGGCACAAAAAAAGGAAGAAGCCACATGGTTCTCACTTGCTACGTCTTATACTGCAGAAGGACATAGCGGCTTTTACAGCCCGCCAGAAGAAGGCGATAGCGTTCATCTTGCCTTCCCGACACACCGGGAGGAAGCAGCCGTTGTCCGCCACAGTGTACGAAAGGGCGGCGACTCCAACCCAAAGACAGCCGATCCAAAAACGTCCTACTGGGGCACACCAAAAGGCAAGGACATCAAGCTAGACCCGCAATCGGTGACGTTTACCGCAAAGGAAGGCGCCGTTTTCCTAAAGCTGGATCAGGGTAGCGGAGTAGAAGTACATAGTAAGCAATCACTTACACTAAAACCAACGATATCACCTTTGCAGGTAAAAGCATTTCGATGAGCGCAACAGAATCCATGCGCTTGACATGTCGCACTAGCAGTCTCGTTCTTGACGGTATCACCGATATGCAGGGACAGGTTGTCACTATGGAAGGCTCGAACAAAGCACCAGTGTCCGTGTCTAATACATCGGGAGAAGGTGCTGACCTTGAATCCGCACTAGATATCGTGGGTATGATCCCTACTGGTGGGGGTGATGCTTAATGGCAAAGAAGGGTAAAGGCTTCTGGGGAGCCGTTGGCAGTTTCTTTGGAAGTATCCCTGTTGTTAAGAGTGTTAAAAAGGCAGGCAAGTCTTTAAAAAAGAAAATTAAAAAGGCGAAAAGTAAATTAAAATTAAAGAATCTTTTAAAAAAACTTAAGAGGAAGCTTAAGAAAAAGATTGGCAAGGTTTATACGAAAGCCCGTAAATTCTTAAAACTTACGAAAAAGAGACTTGTAAAATGGTATAAACGAACCGTAAAAAAGGCTGCCCTTTATGCGAAAAAGACTGTTCAAAAAGCCAAACAGTATTATCAGAAGGCAAAAACCCAAGCAAAGAAAGCCGCCGTAAAAGCAAACAAACCACTAAGGAAACGGTCGTAAAAACAAAGCCTAAAACTGAAAACCCATTTGTAAAATCATACAATAGTTTTATTGAAATTGGTAAAGATTTTAAGAATGGTCTAGATACAAGGGCGAACAAAGCATTAGACTCACCGTATGATTTTGCAAACTATCTCACATTAGGAGTATTAGATGGTATAGTGTCTGGAGCGAAGGACAGACAAGGAAAAATGTGGAATTCACCTTCTGACTTTGCAAATTACGCAAGCTTTGGCCTTACCGGAATGGTTGAAGGGGCAGTAAACCCAAAAGACCCTTTATCAAAGGAACACTGGTTAGATAGTTTTGGTGTTGTAACTTCATTATTTGGATTAAAAGGAGTAAAAGGAACTACTTCTAAAACACCTAGCGGCGGTCAAACAAAACCAGCACCAAACCCGGCGCCAAAACCAGCACCAAAACCAGCACCAAAACCAGCACCAAAACCAAATCAAAATCCTAAAAAACAAGATGAGACTAAGGGTACGGGTTATTCTGGTAAGTTACCGAGTCAAGGTACGGTTGATGCAGGAATAAATGGAGCACCAAAAGTAGATGCAGGAAAGCAAGGTAAGCATGTGCCTGGGCATGGTAATAACGTTTCAACCAAGTCACAATGGCCTGAAGGTCAAAATGGTGTACAGTTAACTCAAGAAGCATGGATGAATGGAACTCCGGTAAGAGCAGATGGAAGTGTAAAGACTTATGATTTTGGCAAGCCAGTTGGACCAAATGGAGAAACTAGGGTAAAAGTTCATATTGATAAAAAAGGTAATATTCATGGCTATCCTGTACAATAATGGAGGTATAATATGAAAGAAGTTTTACTGAATACAATTGGCAGATTGTATGGAAAAGGTGATTTTCAATATATACTCGCTAAGTATATTGATAAGGAATATTGGGTTAGTAAGTTTAATGATGAGGTAGAACAGATTTTCATCGATAATCTTACCGACTTCAGTTATTCAACGTGCTTTTCTTATTTTATTCAATCATCGCTGAGTCCGAACTTTAGAATAGGTAGTGATGAGTTTAATGATTATCTTTTGGAAAAGCATGAGATAACAGGGGTTATGGTTTTAATTTCATTAATTGCTCCGTATTCAGTGATTAAATATGTTAGGTACAATTACAATGATGGGGCTGTACAAATACATGAAGCATATTCTCCACTTAATAAAGAAACAGAGCGGATTAATATAAGGGTTTTAGAAATATTAAATAATAATGGAATTCAAACGCTAGACGAAGATATTCTTAATGTTGTAGTGCCGAATATTTCATTAGAGTTAAAAGAGGAAGACGTTACAATATTTAATTGTCTTTTTGAGGATAGTTATTGAGTTGTTAAACCTTGACTGGCTATATGCCTTCAAGGTTTTTTCTTAACTCAAAGAAGTTTGTGGTTAAAAAGTAATCTGATATTTGATTCGAAAACTCATGAAGGCTGGACCATCAAGGAGTACTCTATAAACAGTGGTCTAGGAAGAAAAGTGTGAAAATTAGGCGAGATGACATTTTACATGCAGGAGGTATTTTTGTATGGAATAGTGACTAAATAAACGATAATGACAAAGCTCGTGGCGATGAACAAGGATATAAATAGTTTTTTAATTGTGTACAGTTAAAGATATCCTTGAATTTGAATTAATAACTCGTGAAGGCTAGGCCATCAAGAAGTGCTATTTTAACAATAATGAAATAAGAGCGAGAATAAGCGAGATGACATTTTACTTACAAGGACCACTTATGGATGTATTAAGGAACAAACACACGAGATTAAACAAGCTAAAGGGTTTAAACGTTAAACTTGCCATATGGTAAAAAAGATGTCATACTGTCAATACTAAAATAACTTATAAAACTTGCAAATATTAATCAACTTAGAAAATTTATAAACTTAAAGCACTTGATTGTCTATAACAGGCGACAAGTGCTTTTTTGCATGTTTAAATATGTAAATTGAAAAGATTGCGCTTATTTAATTAGTGTACTAAGTGTTAAATTTTATACAAGTACTAGCATACAAGGGGAAGAACAGGCGATGGAAATAGAGGTTTCGATAGATAAGTTTGTTTTAGATTATAGGGATGTACCATATTCGACATTTTTACGTGTTTATATGGTCGGAGTGCAGAAATATAAAGTGAAAATGAAGATTTATAGTGGAACATACAGCTATGAACTACACATGCGGAAAAGTGACGATGTATACATTCATCTATATTTTAAAAACTTTAGAGAAACAGAAGGTCACTTACATACCCTAAGGATTGAAACAAGGCCAGAGCATTACTCACATTTTAGAGAAATACTAGAGATGGTAGGAATACGAGCAAGCCGAGTAGAATTTGTAAGCCGTGATGTAGCGTATGATTTACAAACAGGCTTGGAAAATATAGTGGTGATACCGACAGACGCACGGAGGAATATGACACACTTTGATACAACACGATATTTTGGTAGAAGCGACCAACGTAAACGGAATGGTTTTTGTAGGATTTATGATAAACGGCTTGAACTAGCAAGGAATAAAGGAATTTATTTAGCACATGAATTAAGCCGAATAGAAGTTGTGTATAACGTAAATGAGCAAGTATTGCTTAAAGACCTAATGAAACATCCACCAAAACAGAATGAACATTATTTTGCGGCTGTAGTAACAGAGTGGCAAATACTTAAAAATAAGCAACGAGAACGGGTAGCTAGCATGCGAGACGGAAGAGATATGTATACACAGTATATACGGAGGGAAATAAAAAAGACCCTTACAAATCAGTATCGATTGGACTTCGACGAATTAGCAAGGGTGGAGTGGAAAAGATTGATAGAAGAACCAAGTTCAACTGTACTTCAAGTGAGTTAATCGTTCATCTCCAATACAAGTAGGTCCTGGATAGAGACGTGTAATGTGTCGCACAAAGCTGAAAGAGTACTTATATGCAGACGTTGTATGGGCTGAGTACATAAATCATTGACAGTATTAGGGCGCAATGAGGCTTGCTTGGCAAGTTGCCGACGGCTCATTTGTTTTTCAATTAAAATTTCATTGAGACGTAGACGAATAGTAGAAGACATAATAAAAACACCTCTTTGTTAGATTGTAAGGTTATGTATAGTGTACGACCATACTAGAGAAAAAACGACTTTAAAATAAAGGGTTGTGCATAATTTGGGTAAGGTCGTACAGTATGTTGTAACGGATAGACGTTACACACAAGTTATCCGCAAAAAACGGGTAAGCGTTACAGGGACTTTAATTGCTGTAACGGTAGGGGGCATTATGAAAGAAAAAGTAGTTGGTTATGTAAGAGTTTCAACAGAAGGGCAAGTACGTGAAGGGTATAGTTTAACGTATCAAGTAGAAGAAATTGAAAGGTATTGTGACGAAAATAAGCTTCAACTACTTCACATATATGAGGATAGAGGACTCAGCGGATCGAACAGAGAAAGGGAAACGATTTACAAAAGTACAAGTGAAGCGCATTTTAGACCGTGAAAGCTTTTATCGGGGGATTTATACATATGGACAAATACAAGCAAATGGGCAACACCCTGCAATAATTTGAAGAGCTACTTAAAAAAGGTGCTCATTTACTTATATATCTTCATATAACGGTGAAAATGGATAGGCTTTCGTACCAATGCGCACCAGTTGGTGAACGCTCGAACTAAGGTTGCCGGCATTTTCATTCCATTGAATAGGAGGATAAGTTAATGCACGAAAGACAGAAGCATTTTTATGTGGGAGTAGATTTACATAAGCAACACCATGTGGCGGTTATTATTAATTGTTGGCAAGAAAAACTAGATGAAATAAAGTTTGAAAATAAGCCTTCTGCTTTTTCAACTTTTTTACTGGATATTTATAAACATATGGATGATGGTTTGACACCTATTTTTGGTTTAGAAGATGTTGGGGGCTATGGACGAGCATTAGCGCAGTTTTTGGATGAGCACGGACAAGTTGTAAAAGAAGTGAATCCAGCTCTTTCATACGCTGAACGAAAAAGTAATATGACCACACAAAAAAGCGATAGTTGGGATGCAGAATGTGTAGCCAGAATTTTAGTGAACAAACTAGACCAGTTACCAGATGCTAAACCACATGATTTATACTGGTCGATACAACAGCTGGTCAGTAGAAGAAATGCCTTAGTAAAGGCACAAGGAGCTTTAAAGAACCAACTGCATATTCAATTAAGTCACCACTATCCAAGCTATAAAAAGTTTTTTTCAGAAGTAGATGGAAAAACAGCATTGGCATTTTGGGAACGATATCCGTCTCCACCGTGTTTAGAAGCGGTAAGTGTAAAGCAATTGACCATATTTTTATTAGAAGCGAGTAGCAATACATGTTCGGTGAAAAAAGCGAGTGAGATTTTAAAGTTGGTGAAAGAGGATGGAAACACAATAAGAGAACACCAAGAAACACGAGACTTTCTAGTAAAGAGCATCGTCAGAGACATTTCATTTAAGAAGCAGGAAATGCGATATGTGGAACGAGAATTGAAAGGGTTAATGAGTTTACTAGACTTTCAATTAGACACGATGCCAGGCATAGATCTAGTTACAGCTTCGGCTTTAATTGCAGAAATAGGTGATGTACGCCGTTTTCCGAATGCCAACAAATTAGCACGATTTGCGGGCATTGCGCCTGTTTACTTTGGTTCTGGTGGGAAAGGAAGGGAACAAAAAAGCAAGCAGGGAAATCGGGCGCTACACGCTTTATTTTACAACTTAGCCGTACAGCAAGTACAAGTGGCAAAAGGAAGTAAGCTGCCAAGGAATCCAGTATTCCATGCATACTATCAACGGAAACTAAAAGAAGGCAAAACAAAGGGACAGGCATTGGTTTGTATCATGAGAAGGCTTGTAAACATTATATACGGCATGATGAAGCACAAAACAGCCTATGAATTACCGATAATAAAAGAGGAAGAAGTAGTTTATTGAGGTTTAAAGTGTACCCTTTGTAAAGGACATTTTGAAAAAAAGCTAGGCTACCTTTTGAAGCTGCTGTCTGTATTTTGCAGGCGGCAGCTTTTTCAAGTTCCATTGCCCTCGATAATGGTTGTAATACATCATATAACTTTTCACTTCTCGTTTTACTTCTTCTAATGTTTCGCACGCTTTCAGATTGGTTTCGTCTTTAAAATGACCGAAGAAGGATTCTTGAGGGGCGTTATCCCAACAGTTTCCTCGCCTTGACATAGATTGCCCTAGTCCCATTTCCTTCACAAGTTTCTGGAATTTTGGATTCGTATAATGGAATCCTTGATCTGAATGAATAAATGCATCTTTCGTTAAATGGTGGTGATTTCGCTTCAATTTACGAAGAGTATTGAGCGCAATATCCATACTTAATGAAGCAGATACTTCATACGCTAAAATTTCGTTTGTCTCAGCGTCCTTAATCGTTGATAAATAAGCACGTTTGCCGTTTCCATACGTCAAATACGTGATATCTGTTAATAATACTTTTCCTGCTACACCTTGTTTGAAGTTACGTTGTAATTCATTTGGACATGTACGATGTTCTTTTGTTGCTTTGGCCATTCTACGTGCAGGATTTGCTTTTCGAATTGGGCATACAATCTCGAATTTCTTCATAATACGGCGAATACGTTTTAAGTTATATGTAATCCCATATTGATTTTCTAACGTCATTTTAATTTGACGTGCACCTTTCCTACGCCCACGGAAATGATACGCTTTTAAAATGATATCTTTGATGGCTTTATCTGCTAACTCATGGGTTGCACGCTTTTGTGCTGATTTTTCTGTGAAATAATTATAGTAACCTGAACGAGATACACCCATGATTTCGCATAGATAACTTACTAAACGTTTTAGTTTATATTTTTGAATCGTTTTACTGATTAAATCAAATTTTAGTTCTGTTGTAATTGTTATTTCTTCTTTAACATCTGCCTTTCGAGTAGATCGAGCTTTTTTAAAAGTTCATTCTCCGCTTGTAATAATCGATTTTTCGCTTCTAATCGTGCAATTTTTTCTTCTAAACTTAATTCCCGTTCTATTGGACGACCTGAATTCGTTTTACGTGTATCTTGTAGACCAGCTACTCCAGTTGTACGATAAGCTGCACGCCAACGCTTTCCCGCTGAACTAATGCGCTTCAAACCAATTAGTTCAACATTTAAACCAGCCTCTTCAAAAATCGTTCTTGGGAGTTTTCCTTTTTCATTTTCTGCAATAAAATGGCGTTTGAATTCCTCAGTATAAGTAATCGCTTTATCACTAATAGCCTGGACATTAGGATTACATTTTAGTTGTTCTTGCTCTTTTTTAGTAAATAATCTTTTCGTCATTTATTCCGCTCCGACATCTTTTTTCTCATTATAAACAAAAGTACCCTATAGGATAGACTTTTTTCAAAGTGTCTATCTTATAGGGTACAGTTTAGTTTAAGATAGATTGTTTTTTTATTAGCGGATTTTAAGATTACAACATAGGGTACGGGTAATACTACGAATTTAGCTAATCCAAAATTGCCGTTACAAGTTAAGTATGGAGAATCTGATTTAAGTTCAATGGCGAAAAATTATCGAATTGATAATCAAATATATGATTTAAGAAATATTGTTGTGGCAGACATTGAGAAAGATGGTGCACGTTTTTCGAAGGTTTTTGAAAGTACAGAAAGAACAAAAGTAAAACCAAGTGGAAAAGTTGAAGTGAAAAAAGTGCATTCCGAAAAAGTTTTGGTAGAGGAAAAAAAAGCTGCTGAACTAAATGGACAGACTTATAAAGTCCACCGAGTGTACACTGAAAGAGAACCTTGCATTCTTGGTGGTCATGATTGTAAGGCACTACTAAAAAAAGAACTTCCTGACGCTGAAGTAAGCTATAGTGTTGAGTATGGGGACAAAGCTTCAAGAGATCGGGGAAATGCTGAATTAGCTAAAGAGCTTGAAAAGTTAAAGGAGTGAAAGTATGGATTTTGACATCCGAGAGATACGAGAATATTATGACTCAGAAACACGAGACTATGATTTTAATGAATTAGTTAATTTTGGGGTAAGTGTTGAAAATGCTGATTTTATGGTAGATATTGGAGTGCCGAAAGAATTTGGTGATTTTGAGTTCTATGAGTTTATTAACTTCCGAAAAACGGTAATTAATGAAGTGCAATTTATCAAAGTGGGTCATTGTGCGTCTTATGAATATGGACTTTACTTAAAAGAGGGGAGCGATGAGCTTTTTACTAGTTCTTCCTTACATCACCCTCTAATTTATACGCTTAATCAGAACTTAAGAACGTTCTTCTTGTTTCATTTGATTAGGCAGGAAATATCAATGGAAATGAGAAAAGAAGGTGTATATACTTCAAATAACTATGCTATTGAGTTGAGGAAGGTGTATGAGCAAATTGACCCCATAGCAATGAAGGAAGTAGAAGGATATTGGTCACATTTGATAGAAGACTATGAAACTGGATTATGAAACCCTATGAATTGCTTAATAAAGTAGTAGAGTCTGGGAGCCCAGGGTTATCCATCAAGGGAGGAATAAGATGGCTTCATATGTTTTATTACTAAAAGAATATGAAGATAATGAAACTGTAGTTTACAGATTCAGACCTAATGAAAATACTATGGGGAAAATTGAGTTAAATAAATTGACTAGAAAGTTTTCCGAGTTAGAAGTTATATCGGATAACAATTTTCCATCTAAATTTTATTATGATAGAGCATCTCAAAGATTGGCAGTTTGCCTAGTAAAAGAAGGTGGTGTGTTTCCTGACAGAACAGCTATCGAATCATAGTAAATAAAAAATTACCTTGATTGGCTTTATGCCTTTCAAGGTTTTTAAATTTTAGTGTACTTAATACATAAATAGTAATTTGATGTTTGAATCAAAAACCAATAAGGCTATAACTGATAAAAAAGCATTACAAATTTGAAGGTTTATAGTTAGTAAGTGGTGTAAATATGAAGGGTGCGTTTGCTTTGCCCTTCTATCCCATTGAGGAAACTGCCGTTGTCCGTCGGTGCGACTCTAACCCTAAAACAACAGATCCCCAAACGTCTTACTGGAGTACAACAAAAGGCGAGGACATCAAGCGTTGTAACAATCGTTATGATTCATACAGATTAATTTTATACATCCTTAAACAGCAAAAATGTACATATAGTACTGCTATTAAATATCTTTTGATTTGTTACTCTTAAATGCAGCATACCTTCATTATTTACAACTTATAATTATCCTCTTCATCATAAATGTATTCGCAGTTCGATCGAGTTACATTTCTATACCCCAATGATTAAAGTTTCATTTTATCCTTCCCCGCACACAGTATATCTAACTACTAAATTTCAAATTTTCCCGATCTTCAGGATTATTTTTTTGTCTATTCCAAATAATAGAACTTATGGATGTTGACTTTTTACCTGGGGTTTATTAGCATATTTAATGATGAAAAAGAACCAATTAATGGTTTTCTTTCCATATATGTAATTAATACTGGAATATTACTGAAAAAAATTAAATTAATAACAAAATGACCTAAGTAATTGGTGTTATTTAACAATAAATAAAAAACGAGGTCATAAGATAGAAAGACTAATCGAAACAAAGGAGCGAAAAAAAATGAGTTTTATGGATGAAGAAGTTATTGAGATGACGAAACATGCAAGGCAGAAGAAACGAATGGAGAACATCGAAAATCAATTATTACATACTGATATTGTGAAGGCGATTAAAGATGGTCAGCTCATGATTGAAGATGAAACGATTGAGTTTAAAGAAATGAGTTTTTATGAGGATCAAATCCGGATGTGCATGCCTGCAACATTTGATGTGATGGAACCTGAATTAATGGATATTAAATATCCCTCAACTCGCAGACCCGATTATATTTACACAAGCGAAAGTACGTCCATCAATGTCACGCTGAAAATCATGGAACAACAGATAAAAGCAGAGGAATTAGAAGACTTCACAGAGGCCATGAGGAACATCCTTCAAAAGACGCAGCCAACTGCAAAAATGTTGGATAACGGTATGAATGAAGTTAACGATGTACAAATTGGTTACTTTGATTTCATTACGCCAGCACTAGATAACAAGATTTATAATTTAATGTTTTTGTTTAGAGTAGGCGAGAATGTGACGATGGGCTCGGTTAATTGTTTGAAAAAAGAGATGAATATTTGGAAACCCATTGCTTACGGCATGATGGAATCTATCTCGGTTGAAAACAAATTATTAGATGGGGAAGGTGTTGTTTAATGAAAAAGGAAACTGCCTTAACGTATAAAGATATAATCGTGATGCCCTATAATATTCGCGTCAATCAAATCGAAATTACGCAACAAATGAATGAGCATGCTACATTGCATTTAACGGGTGTGATTCCAGATGAACTCGAAGATTCCTATGTATATATGACAGATGCAGAAACGGCTATTGAAGTATTGCAAATCGGCAGTGGTGGACAAACTATTCCTATTTTTAATGGGCTTGCGTTAGATGTACAAGTGAAATCGGTTTTGGGCACATATTATTTAGAGGTTAAAGCAGTTTCGCATACGTATGTGTTAGATGTTAAGAAGAAAAACCAAACTTATCAAAATGCGAGTATGCCCTATAGTGAATTAATAGATGCATGTATTGCCGATCAAAAAGGTGCAGATTTCATGGATTATGCCACTAAAGGCGCTAGCATTGGTCGTTTCACGATGCAGTATATAGAGACAGATTGGGAGTTTCTTAAACGAATGGCATCACGATTCCATACAGGCCTGGTGCCAGATACGGTTCATCCGGCCGCAAAGTTTTACTTCGGTGTACCGTTTCAAGCAGGGGGCACGAAAAAAATGGAGGCCATTAATTATCGAGTTAAAAAGGCGATTGGCAATTTCCTTGTGTCCAGTAAAAATCATCTTGACGGTATTACTGATAGTGACTACATGTACTATGAAGTAGAATCGTTCCAACCATTCAAAATAGGCAATGAAGTGACGTTCCAATCAAAGAAACTGTATGTCTATAAAATCTACTCAACTTTAAAAGATGGCTTGTTCAAGCATATCTATACGTTAACACCTCAGAACGGCTTCAGTGTCCACACTACTTATAATCAAGCTATTATTGGCGCCTCCATTCAAGGAAAAGTAATTGATGTTGCGGGGGACAAAATTCGTATTCATGTCGATTTTGACGAGGGTCAAGAAAAAGATACAGCATATTGGTTTCCGTATTCAACGATTTATGCATCAGAAGATAATACAGGATGGTACTTCATGCCGGAGCTATCTGATAACGTCAGAATCTATTTCCCAGGCAATCGTGAGGATGAAGGGATTGCGATTAGTTCCGTATCAAAAGCACCACCACAATCTGGTTCGATGTTAGCAGCGACGAATCCGCCTAGTCCAAGCGGTGGTGGAAGTGCCAGTGCCGGTGGCGGAGGAGGCGGTGGTGGATCAAGACCTGCACCACCAGAGGATAGTCGCCAAGATCCAGCGCGGATGGCTGATCCAGATGTCAAAACACTCAGAACGAAGCACGGTAAACAAATTCTACTTGCACCCGATCGGATTGTCATATCTGGTGGTGGATTAATGATTTCGCTTATGGATGATAATGGGATCTCCATCATAAGTGATAAAAATATTACCTTACAAGCAACAGATAAAGTTGCCATCAATGCGAAGCAAATTATGATTAATGCGACCGAGAAAATAGAGATGACTTGTAAAGACAGTTCAATCAAGATGGAAGACAAAATGGAGATTAAAGGAACAGAAGTACGAGCAAATTAGTGAGGATGTGAACGCATGAAACGAGAAGAAGCATTACAGCATTTTATGGATGAATGCGTGTCAGTTCATATCAGCCGATTACAGGAGAAGGTTGATCGACAGTTTCGTCAAGAGAAGGAAATCTTACTAAAACCAATCATTAACTCGCTTGAACAGCTGTTTGCAAATATTAAAGATCTGCAAGAGCAAGAAAGGTTAGCGCCAGTTGCCTTTATTCATTTTTCATTGCTACGAACATCATTACTAGAAAACAAGTGTACGTATTTGCTAGAAGCCTATGGAGAAAAATGGTACTACGACTGGGGAGAATGCACAGCACAGTATGAAGCGGATTGGCTTAGTGAGGCGATTATAGATTTACAGAAAACGCTTGAAAAAGAAAGAAAGCCATATCTCTCCATCCAAGCAGCTGACGTTCGAGGAATTATTCAACAGACAGTGATTCTGTTTCATCAGTATATTATTCAATTGGTACGCTATCTCTTCCGTTATCAAAAAGACAGCGTACCTGAAATAGATTTTCAACGAGCCGCGTGTTTACGATTTCGTGTCGGTGAATATAAAGGATTTAGTGAAGATGTTGCGATCATCGACGAACGAGAACGGGTGGAAGAAAATCTTGTCTCATGGTTAGAGAAAAACGAGATGGACAAATCGTATACGTTTGAAAACTTCTCAAGTCTACAATTACAGCAAAAACATTTCAACCAAATGGACTTTTCCTATGCAAATTTCAGTGGGAGTGACTTAGAAGGGGCTTCATTGAAACAAAGTGTTTGCATCGGGACTAGTTTTGTAGATTGTAGCTTAGCGAATGTTGATTTTTCATATGCAGCTATTCAAGATGCTGATTTTCGAAATGCCAATTTAGCAGGCGCTAATTTTACGCATGCACAGGGGAAAACGCTGTTGCTTCCCGATGACGAGGTTGCGTGTTACTTAGGTACTGATTTCAGTAATGCGAATTTGGAAAATGCACGGTTTGAGTTTGCACAAATTGCAGGCGCCAATTTTACAGGCGCCAATTTAAAAGGAGCTACCTTCTTTAAACGCGATCAAGAGAAGTGTCTATTTAGCCCAGACCAGATAAAAGACATTCATTGGATTCATTAACTTTGAAATCAATAGAAATGATAGTTACAGGAGGAAAAGATGGAGTATTTTATTCTTCGACAAGATCAAAGCATTACAAATCCAATCATTCCTTTCAAGACAGACCTCGATGATGACTTTATCTGTTCATCTGTATTCGGGGAAGTAATAGAAAAAGAGAATGCGGTATATCTGGATTATTTAGAGAAGCCTCGTAGAATCGTGTCGGATGATTTAAAAGGGTTATTGGTGAAATACGAGGATAACTTAGAATTTACAGCCATTGTCTTTACGGATGTGAAGAAAGGAACACAGCGTGTGCATTGGCTTATGGACATTGTAAAGAAGAACTGTATTTCCGATGACACGATTTATTATCCAGACGGACAAATAAAGGAGCTCGTGATTGACCCTAAGAAGGTGGAACTAGATTGTATTTTTCAAGTCGACGGCAAAAAGGAATCGTTTACCATCGTCAATTTAGACGTGGCAGAAAGTATGCTGCGACGACCATATCTCGGGATTCAGTTGCAACGAGTAAAACTACAAAGACGATAATCATTCTAATAAATCATTCCAAAACACTGTCGTAGTTTGAAACAGTGTTTAATCGATACGAAAGGAAGGATATTAAATGGCTCAAGTTGTAGAAAGTTTGGAAACAGAAGGTTCGGAACAAGAGCAATTTAGTTATGTCGTACATGGCGCCATCATTTCTTGTGAGCATGGTAGCCACCTCAATTATTTAAATTTGCCGCAAGATCATGGCGTTTATATTAAAGAGAAAGCCGTCATGAATGTAGGGGATCGAAACCCTGATAACATCCCAACCTTTGGTGTTTGTTTACAGTTGCAAAAGCCATGTACACCAACATGTTCCATTGATTGGATGGAAGGAATGGAAACTGTCAACATCGAGGGGAAGCAAGCGTTATTAAGCCGCTGCCATACGCAATGCTCAGCAGGTGGAGGAAAAATCGAAATTATTCATGACGGTCAAGAGGAAGTAGAAATACCGAAACAAGGTTTTTAAAAGTCGAGGTTGATTGAAAGGAGGTAAGTAATGAAATCGCTAGAAGAAAAGGAAGTACACATGATTAGTACGTATGAAGACCTTGTGCTTGAATGGCCTTATTCACTTATTCATTTAGATAAACTAACCATCAAACATAAGGCCAATGACCATGCGAGGTTGTACTTTACGGGAATGATCGCTGAAGAGCAAGCGCAAAAATATATTCAGCGGGTCAATCATACAGATGAAGTGGTTGTGAAATTTGGACGAGAAAGTGCCATATTGTTCTCAGGAAGAATTGAAAATGCAGAGTTGCAGGCATCACAAGGGGTACACTATGTCTCCGTTGAGGCTGTATCATTTACAGCAAATATGGATATTGCGAAGCGCTCACGTTCTTTTCAAGATGCCAATATGACGTATGTGCAATTAATAAATAACATTGTGAAAGCCTATCCTAATGGGGATTACATCGACCAAGCTTCTAACGGTCAATCCATTGGTAGTATCGCGATTCAATACTTAGAAACAGATTGGGAATTTATTAAAAGAATGGCCTCCCGTTTGCACGCCGTTGTTTTTCCTGATTTAAAAGGAAAAGGTGCTCGATTCTGGCTTGGTACACCTCAAAGTAGGAAAAGCATAACGATCGACCATCTGCCTTCTATATTACGAATGGACGTCGATGCATATCGGTTGATTACTGAAAACGATGGTACGGATGTGAGTGAAGCCGATTATACATTTTGTGAGTTTGAAAGCACGGAGCCCCATGAGTTGGGCACATTGGTGCAATTCAAGGGAAGCTCCTATATCGTAACGGCTAGGGAAACCCATCTTGATGATGGCGTGTTGAAGTTCCAATATACTGCCCAACCAGAGAAAAGTATTCGTCAGCGGTTAGTGCGTAATTTAGATCTCATTGGTGCAGCGTTTACAGGAAAGATCATTGATGTTACGCAAAACACCGTTAAAATTCATTTAGATATCGATAAAAGCCAGGATCAAGCAAAAGCACATTGGTTTGCTTATTCAGCAGATGCCAATGGCGTGATGTATTTAATGCCCCAAATAGGTGCACGTGCCCAATTGCATTTTCCAAGTGCAGTTGAAGAAGAAGCCATCGTAATCAGCTCGGTGCGTGTGAATCCAGCCACACCAGAGGGCGGGCAAAAGCAGATGAAGAAAATGGCGGACACTACCGTTAAATCATTGGCGACCAATGTTGGGAAAGATGTGACATTAGGTGTTGGTGATATTACCTTTAGTGCAGTAGATGGTGTCTTGGACTTAAAGATGGATGATGGAGACGGCGTAACATTTCAAAGTAACAGTACCATCATGCTAGCGGCAGATGAAACACTCGAAATTAGTGGAATGAAAGAACTAGCCGTAGAAGCGGAAGAATGGATTGCTATATCAGCGAAGGAACAAAGTCATGTAATTATGGCCGCTGACACACAATTAATTAGTACGCTCATTGATCAAGAAGGAATAGAGAAGAAGAGCCAACCACCGAAGTTAAATGAGGAAGCAATCGAAGCTACGACGAAAGTGGACTTAATCTTCCCACAAAAGGCAGAAGAGAAGAAAGAGAAGAAGGGCTGGTTTAGTAGTTTATTAGATGGAGTAAGTACTGCGCTGGATATCGCTGGGTTTATTCCTGTCATAGGAACATTTGCAGATATTGCGAATGCAGGAATTAGCTTGGCAAGAGGGAATTACATGGATGCAGCCATGAACTTAGTAGGTGCGGTACCGTTAGTTGGTGATGCCGCCAAGGCAGCCTACAAGGTCAAAAAAGGGGCAAAACTCTTAGATAAAGCTGCTGATGCCGCAAAAGGAGCTGATAAGGCAATAGATGCTTCAAAAGCTTTAGCAAAAGGGATGAAGGCAGCTTATCCGAAAGTATCTAAAACCTTAGATGCAGTAAAGGGACTAGCGGAACTAGCTAACAAAGCAACTAAGGCTGTGAAGACGGCCGCAGATAAAGTCATTTCATCGATGGATGAATTGCTCGCCGCGTCGAAGGCAGTAGGCGCAATGAAAGCTATGGCCAAAACTGGGCTAACGAAATTTAATCATGGAGTATTAAAGAAATTTAATTGTACACAAGGGCTAAGTAAAAAATTCTGTAAAAGAGGTTTTGAGCCCGTTGATTTAATTACAGGACGTATGATTTATGAAGGCGTTGACTTTGAACTACCTGGACCTATCCCCCTTTCATGGGAACGCGCTTGGTACAGTGATAGTAGTCGCATTGGCTTAACAGGTCATGGTATGCACTTTACATACGATCTAGCCTTAGAGATTTTTGAAGAAGAAGACCTGATAGGGATTGTTGTGACGGATGGTCGCGCAGTAGGGTTTCCAATTTTACCAATAAACTTGCCGTATTTTAACAAAAGAGAAAGAATGACATTAACAAATACAGGCGAGGAATATCATCTATTTGAGCATGATACACGATTGATTTATGTATTTGAACAAACAACAGAAACAAAATACAGATTAAAAGAAGTAAGAAATGAGCAAGACCATCATATTCAATTTGCCTATAACCTTAAAGGCCTTCTATCCCAAGTAACTGACAGTGTTGGAAGAGTGCTCGAAGTTACTACTAATGAGGCAGGCAGAATGACAGAAGTTGCCTTACGTAACCAGATGAGTCGTGAAGTATTAGTTCGTTATGTTTACAATGATGTGCAAGATTTAATCGAAATCCAAGATGCATTAGGGCAAAGTACGAATATAAAATATGTTAATCATTTAATGATGCAAAAAATTGACCGCAATAAAAATAGCTTCTTCTGGCGCTATGATGGCCCAACTACAGGTGCACGAGTTATCAAAACATGGGGAGATGGCAATGTCCTTGCAGGGGAGCTTTCTTATCACGATGGCTATAACGAAATTACGAATAGCTTAGGTCATAAGAGTTATTACCATTTTAACGAAGATAATCTCTGTACGAAAATTGTTCACCCAGATGGTAGTGAAGTTAGCTATCAATATAATGAGGACTTTGAATTACTGCAAGAAGTAGATGAAGATGATCGCGTCACAGCATATAGCTATGATGAGTGGGCAAATCCAGTGACGATTACTCTTGCAGATGGCAGTACCGTATCCTCTCAGTATGATGAGAAAGATAGGTTGATTCAAGTTGTAAATGCAGAAGGCGGAAGTCGTCAATGGATTTATAATGAAGATAGCACATTGCAAGCAAATATTTTAGAAGATGGAACAAAGACTGAATTTTCTTATAATGAGAAATATTTAATCGAAACGGTGACAAATGCACAAGGCCATGTGGTAAGCTTAGCTTATGACGCTGATCTAAACCTGAGTCAAGTAACATTGCCAGACGGGACAAGTTCGACATGGGAGTATGACCGCCGCGGAAACTGCATAACATCAACAAATCCACTAGGCGCTACAGAGAAGTTCCGTTATGATAACTTGAATCGTCTAGTACGGGCAAATCTATCAGATGGAAACGACGTGCAATTAAAGTACAATGCCTATGATGATGTCATTTTCGCGAAAGATAACCATACACAAGTAGCCTTTGATTACACCATTCTTGGCAGTTTGGTGTCTCGAGAGCAAGGTGGAAAGAAAGTTAAATTCGCCTATGATACAGAGGAGCAGTTAACCGCTGTCATCAATGAAAAAGGCGAAATGTATCAGTTTGAACGTGATATGAAAGGCAATATCACCAAGGAAATCGGCTTTGATGAAATAGAAAGAACGTATGAACGAAGTCTAGCAGGATTGGTTCAGAGAATTCAACGTCCGAGTGGTCGTTGGACAGCATATCAGCATGATAATCTAGGAAATGTCATTCGAGCTGATTATTATGATGATACCTGGGAAACGTTTGGCTATGACAAAAATGGTTCCTTAATTGAGACTGAAAATGAATATGTGAAAGTAAAGCTGGAGCGAGACCCATCTGGCCAAATAATCAAGGAATGGCAGAATGACCATTGGATTGCGAGTAGCTATGATAAATTAGGCAACCGTTCACAGATTACGAGTAGCTTAGGCGCAAAAATCGATGTTGCTCGCAATGAAATGGGGAATGTGTCGCAAATCACAGCTTCTCGCTCAGAGCAAGAACATTGGACAGCATCAATGCAGTACAATGAACTTGGTCAAGAGATTGAAAGAGTCTTACCAGGAGATGTCATCAGCAAATGGCAGTATGATGCAACGGGTAGACCAACACACCATCAAATAAGTAGTCAAAACCGCGATACACGAAGACGCGTGTATAATTGGGACGTCAATCATCGCTTACGAAGCATGGTTAACCAGTTAACAGGAGTAAAAGTTACTTATGGTTATGATGAATTTAGTAACCTTGTTTGGTCTAATCAAGGCGGTCAATTTGACTTCTTACACCGCAGTGTCGATGATGTCGGGAATTTGTATGAAACGAAAGAAAAGACAGATCGTGTCTATGGTCCAGGAAGCAGATTGCTTGAAACGAGCGAGGCAACATTCTCTTATGATGAGGAAGGAAATCTGGTTCAAAAAGTCGAAAAGAATGGTGATACGTGGAAGTACGAATATAACGGCAATGGCATGATGTCGAAAGTTGTGCGCCCAGACAAGACAGAAGTTACTTTCAAGTATGATTCGCTAGGTAGACGAATTGAAAAGAGTTCAAACGAAAAGATAAAGAAATTCGTTTGGGATGGGAATACTATCCTACATGAGTATTCTTCAGAGAGTAAGTCAGAAATACCTGATAATCTAATCACATGGGTGTTTAATGATGAGTTTGTACCTTCAGCTAAAATCACGAGTGAAGGCAACTACAGTATTATTAGTGATTATCTTGGAACACCTGTAGAAGCCTATGATGAAGAAGGTAATATAGTTTGGTCTGCTGAACTTGATATCTATGGTAGAGTGAATGAATTTACAGGTGTGAAAGACTTTATTCCATTCCGTTATCAAGGACAGTATGAAGATGTAGAAATAGGATTGTTTTATAATCGCTTCCGATACTATGATCCAGAACAAGGGAACTATACTCAAATAGATCCGATTGGACTTGCAGGAAATAATCCAACACTTTATGGGTATGTGAGTGATCCTAATATTTGGGTGGATGTATTCGGATTAAGTAGAGAAACGGGGAAAAATTCAAAAATTCTAAGTGGAAATTTAGCTCGTGAAGGAAGACCAGTTGGAAGTGGACAAGCAGCTGCACATATTGTTGCATCTACTGGAAAAATGAGACAGTGGGCTCCGGCAGTAGAATCAAGAGCTATGTTAGAAAAATATCGTATAAACATTAACGATGCTGCAAATGGAATCCCAATGGGACATCCAACTCCTCACAATATAACTCATAAAGGTTCTTTTCATGCTGAGGTATTAAATCGTCTTCAAAATGTCGAGTCAAAAATGATTAAATCAGGTTATGGTGCAAGGGCGATTCGTAGTGCTTTAAGGAAAGAGCTTCGTACTATTGGACGGGAAGTTTTGGAAAAATGTAAATAGTATTTATGATGTGTTTACAAAGGAGGATGTAGATGGATAAAGATTTAAAGATATTAGTTGATGAAATAGCGCTAGCTATGGAAAAATCGTTTTTAAGTTTATTTCAAAACCAAGAAACTTATTATTATTGTGCGCTGGTGACAACAGGAGAGGCTGTTGCTCCAGTTATTTCAGCATGGTCTTGGGAGGCGTTAGAGAATGTCGTTAAAAAATCTTCAAAGGAAGATGCTGAATTAATAAAATGGTCATATGCAGATTCACCGTATTGGAATTTTGGTTCCGAGAATTTTGAAACTGTAAGAAATCTATTTAATGAACGTGTACTCGACTATACTGATGAAATTAAATGGTTTGAAGAAGTAGACTTTAGATTAGAAGCTATGGTTTTGGCTGTGGAAAAAATAGATAAAAAAGGAATATTCTCTTTAAATCAACCGAGAAGTAAAGTGTATGTGAATGTTGAGGTAATGCCTCCTGATGAAACAAACACAATCAGAGCTTTACGTCTAAACAAAAGAGAAAATATTTTGGATTGGATTAGTGAGGCTGCAGAAGAGTAGTATATTTTGTAATTTGAGTCTTACAACAATAAATAACGTAATATTATATAGTTGATAAAAGCAAATTATTAAAAATCTGAAACATACGTAAGGAGAACATATAAGTTTTTCTTTACGTATGTTTTTTACGTTAGAGATAGAATTTTATTTAATACATTTATTTTCTTCATCAAAGTTTTTTCGACAAGATAAATTAAAATTGCTAGAAGCTTTGATATTAATGTGTTTATGGGTCTAGGGGCTATTATTAAAAATTATTGGGATATGTTTATGATCCTCTGACAGAGTTTGATTTAGTTTGATTTAAGCCAATTAAATATGGGGATAGATTGTACTTAAAAACCAAGAGAATAGATATGCAATAGATGATCCCAAAGGTGCGGATCATCATTAGAGATCAAATGTAAAGGGTAGTGAAAAACTATGGATTTAAGTGAAAAACTACAAAGACATTTAATAAAAAATAAATACGAAAAAGCCCCTGGGATTAAATTTAAAAAAATATTATTATCTAATGAGTATACTGAAAATGAGGACAGAGAAACCGAGTACGTATATAAAACATATAGTTTACCAAATGAGCGAAAAGATAATAGATGTTATAAAGAACATCTGATTGCATGGATTAAAGAAAGAGTAACTTCATACTTGGAAAAAGGTCATGATGTAATTTTAATCGATAATGGATTTGGAGTTCATGTTACAATTTTAGATACTGAAAAATGCTTGAATTTTTTTTGAATTCTAAATCACATCTAGGACTTTCTATAATTAATAGAAGTTTGAAAAAGTTTTTAAACATACAGAAAGAAGAATATGATTTCCTTTTTTTATAAGAGATATTTAATTATTTATTACAAATTTACAAAAATAATATTTATACTACATCACATAGTATCAAAACCAACACAATTCTTTTGTGGGAATGTGAGCTGCTTGTATACGGCTTAAATACAATAAAAAATTAATTGAATTATTGTTTAGATTAAAAGAGTATTTACTTTAATAGTTAAATGTTTTTCTAAAGTAAAGAAAAACGCTGGTTTCGTTTGTAACACTGTACCTAAATCAAAAGAGTAGCATAAATCCTTTGAATTGGATTTTATTGCTACTCTTTTTTGCTTTATCCATAATCCGAACCCTTAACAGATAAGGATTTATTTAAATTAGAAAATGATTTAATAGAAAAATACAAATTAAAGAAATATAATCCTAATGAAATAGAACTATCTAATAAATTTTCCTTGAACCAAAGTTAACGAATGCGATAATAGATTGCTCATTACATCACTAGCGTTGTCACAATCGTCTATGATTCATACAGATTAAAGTATCATTTAAACTCTGTAAAACGAGTGGTTTTATTCATCCATAAACAAGCAAAAATGTACATAATGGTGTTGACATTTATATGCATACTTAAATTTTATTACCACTAACTGTAGCATACCTTCACCATCGTAGAAACATACAACTAAAACTATTCTTTCCAACACGAATGTAATCATAGTTTAAAGCTATTTACATTTCATGTACCAAAGGATTAAAGTTTCATTTTACCCTTTTCTCCCACAGTATATCTAACAACTAAAACTCAAATTTCCATAATCCATTCATACATGTTCAGATCCTGTTGATACATTTACCGGACGTATGATCTATGAAGGTGCCGACTTTGAACTGCCTGGACCGATCCCTCTTTCATGGGAACGCGCTTGGTACAGTGATAGTAGTCGCATTGGCATAACAGGTCATGGTATGCACTTTACATACGATCTAGCCTTAGAGATTTTTGAAGAAGAAGACCTGATAGGGATTGTTGTGACGGATGGTCGCGCAGTAGGGTTTCCAATTTTACCAATAAACTTGCCGTATTTTAACAAACGAGAAAGAATGACCTTAACAAATACAGGCGAGGAATATCATCTATTTGAGCATGATACACGATTGATTTATGTATTTGAACAAACAACAGAAACAAAATACCGATTAAAAGAAGTAAAAAATGAGCAAGACCATCATATTCAATTTGCCTATAACCTTAAAGGGTTCCTATCTCAAGTAACCGACAGTGTTGGTAGAGTGCTTGAGGTTACAACCAATGAGGTAGGCAGAATGACAGAGGTTGCTTTACGCAACCAGATGAGCCGTGAAGTCTTAGTTCGTTATGTTTACAATGATGGACAAGATTTAATCGAAATCCAAGATGCATTAGGGCAAAGTACGCATATTAATTATGTTAATCACTTAATGATGCAAAAAACGGATCGCAATAAAAATAGCTTCTTCTGGCGCTATGATGGCCCAACTACAGGTGCAAGAGTCATCAAAACATGGGGAGATGGCAATGTCCTTGCAGGGGAGCTTGCATATCACGAGGGTTATAACGAAATTACGAATAGCTTAGGTCATAAGAGTTATTACCATTTCAACGAAGATAATCTCTGTACGAAAATTGTTCACCCAGATGGTAGTGAAGTTAGCTATGAATATAATGGGGACTTTGAATTACTGCAAGCAGTAGATGAAGATGGTCGTGCCACGGCATATAGCTATGATGAATGGGCAAATCCAGTAACGATTACTCTTGCAGATGGCAGTACCTTATCTTCACAGTATGATGAGAAGGATAGGCTAATTCAGGTAGTAAACGCAGAGGGTGGAAGTCGTCAGTGGATTTATAACGAAAATGGGACATTACAGGCTAATATTTTAGAAGATGGTACGAAGACTGAATTTTCATATAATGAACAATATTTAATTAAAGAGGTAACAAATGCACAAGGCCATATGGTAAGCTTAGCTTATGATGCTGATCTGAACTTGAGTCAAGTAACATTGCCAGACGGAACAAGTTCAACTTGGACGTATGACCGTCGTGGTAACTGCACAACATCGACAAATCCGCTAGGGGCCACAGAGAAATTCCGTTATGACAACTTAAATCGTCTTGTACGGGCAAACCTTTCGGATGGTAACGACGTTCAATTAAAGTACGATGCCTATGATGATGTTGTTTTTGCGAAAGATAACCATACGCAGGTAGCTTTTGATTACACCATTCTCGGCAGCTTAATGTCTCGAGAACAAGGTGGGAAGAAAGTCAAATTCACCTATGATACAGAAGAGCAGTTAACCGCTGTCATCAATGAAAAAGGCGAAGCGTATCAGTTTGAACGCGATACGAAAGGGAATGTTATCAAGGAAATAGGCTTTGATGAGATGGAAAGAACGTATGAACGAAGTCTGGCAGGATTAGTTCAGAGGATTCAACGTCCAGGTGATCGTTGGACATCGTATCAGCATGATGGTCTAGGAAATGTTATCCGAGCTGATTATTATGATAACACTTGGGAAACGTTTGGCTATGACAAAAATGGTTCTTTAATTGAGACTGAAAATGAGCATGTGAAAGTAAAGCTGGATCGAGACCCATCTGGACAAGTGACCAAGGAGTGGCAGAATGACCATTGGATCGCGAGTAGTTATGATCAATTAGGCAATCGTTCACAGATTACGAGTAGCCTAGGCGCAAAAATTGATGTTGCTCGCAATGAAATGGGGAATGTGTCGCAAATCACAGCTTCTCGTTTAGAGCAAGAAAATTGGACAGCATCAATGCAGTACAATGAACTTGGTCAAGAGATTGAAAGAATCTTACCAGGGGAAGTCATCAGCAAATGGCAATATGACGTAACTGGTAGACCGACACACCATCGAATAAATAGCCAAAATCGTGACACACGAAGACGCGTATATAATTGGGACGTCAATCATCGATTACGAAGCATGGTAAATGAGTTAACCGGTGTAAAAGTTACCTATGGTTACGATGAATTCAGTAACTTAGTCTGGTCCAATCAAGGCGGTCAATTTGACTTCTTACACCGCAGTGTCGATGATGTCGGGAATTTGTATGAAACGAAAGAAAAGACAGATCGTGTCTATGGTCCGGGAAGCAGATTGCTTGAAACGAGAGATGCAACATTTTCTTATGATGATGAAGGTAATCTGATTCAGAAAGTTGAGAAGAATGGTGATACGTGGAAGTACGAGTATAACGGGAAAGGCATGATGGCGAAAGTCATCAAACCAGACAACGCAGAAGTTACTTTCAAATATGACTCGATAGGTAGACGAATAGAGAAGAGTTCAAACGAAAAGATATTGAAATTCGTATGGGATGGGAATAAGATTCTACATGAATATTTCTCGGAGAAAAATTCAGATGAATTTGAAAACCTAGTTAAGAATTCTTCACAGACTAATTCCGAAATACCAGATAATCTAATTACATGGGTGTTTAATGATGAGTTCGTTCCAACAGCTAAAATTACGAATGAAGGTAATTACAGTATTATTAGTGACTATTTAGGAACTCCTGTAGAAGCCTTTGATGAAAAAGGTAATAAGGTTTGGTCAGCTGAGCTTGATATATATGGACGAGTGAAAGAATTTACAGGTGAGAAAGACTTTATACCATTCCGTTATCAAGGTCAGTATGAAGATGAAGAAATAGGATTGTATTATAATAGATTCCGATACTACGACCCCGAACAAGGCAATTATACTCAAATAGATCCGATTGGACTTGCTGGTGGAAATCCCACTTTGTATGGCTATGTAAAAGATCCAAATAGAATGATCGATCCTTTTGGATTAAATGAATGTGAGATTGACAAGCCAGATTGGAGCCGAACAAGGCACGATGGTTACACTACTCAACAGCATGTAGAACTACATAACGTTGATGATTTAACTAAACCGAAGCACGGCGTATTTTCGGAGGATGGTTTTACTCAAACTAATGATGCTTGGACAAATAAAGGAACCCCTGTTACTCAACCGAACGGGAATGATAAATATGTAATTCCTTCTCCAGAAGCTGGATTGGAAGGTGGATTTAGAGGATCAGGTGATGTTTTAAATAATGTTACGATTATTACAGAAGGTGGAACAAATAAAATTGTTACCGCATTTCCTTCAAAATAACTAATGATGAAAGAAGAGAGTAAAATGATAAATGAATATAAAGTTGATTGGTGCCCATTGTGTGACCAAGGCTGGGTTATAATTGTAAAAGATATTCAAACATCAAGTCTGTATTTATGTTGTAAAGAATGTGAGTCTGAATGGAAAAGTCCATATGAAATAACTCAGGAACAATGTTTGCCATTTAACACATATGCAAAATATGATTTTCCAACTGAAGATGAGGTGATTAGTTATGGCTGGGCTGAATTTATCAAAACCTAAAGGTGTAAGGAAAATCTTTGTGAGTAGTATTTGATGAACTTCATAATTAATAGTAATATTTCCGAGAAAATATAATTTTAGAACCTACGTTTGAAGAGATACAATATCCTTTTTTACGTAGGTTTTTTTAAGTCAGGGTCTGCTTTTTCTGTCTGGTGATAGTGGTTATAACCAAAAGACTTGCCTGTCGTAAGAGGAAGGAATCATAGAGATGGGTATAGATAAAATGGGTATTGAATACAGAATAGTTCTTGAAGATAATGAAAAATAGATTTGGTAATCGAGAAGATATTCTCTTTCCTTAAGTCTAATGAAAAATATAAAGATGTAATTATGGATCCAAAAGTAATAGTATTTCCATATAACGATGTTAATTGGAATCGATGGTATACTATAGAAAATTACAAGGGTGAAATATACATCTGGACTACTGGTAACAGAAGAGTTCAAGAAAGTAAGTTAATTGAGGAAGTTTGTAAAGTGAATGTAAACCTATGTTTACATATGAGGTGGGAGAGATTTAATATGTACTCCCCATCAACTGATTTTTAACTATGATGAATAGGGCAACCTAATTTATAGAGAACCGAGTGTTTAATAAATTAACAGAAGTGTACCCCATAAGGTGAAATTGCCCTGTGGGGTTTGCTTATGGGAGTTTAAGAGGGGCGAGGCTCATTAAGTTGCAGCTTAGATTGGACAATACTTAAGAAGAAGCAAAGAGAACTGGTAGTTAGCATGCAAGATGAAATAGAAATGTATACGCAGTATATATGGAGAGAAATAAAAAAGACCTTTACAAATCATGGAATGAAATTTTCCCTGAACCAGAGTTATCGAATGCGATAATAGATCGCCTATTACATCACGCTAGCGTTGTCACAATCGTCGATGATTCAAACAGTTTAAAGTATCATTTAAACTCTGAAAACAAGTGAGTTATTCACCTTTAAACAAGCAAAAATGTACATATTGGTGTTTACATTTATTTGCCTACTTTAAATTTTATTACCATTTACGATAGCATACCTTTCACCATAGTATAATAATATTTTACAACTATAACTATTCTCCCCATCACGAATGTAATCTTAGTTTGACGATTAATTATATTTCTTGTACCTAATGTTTAAAGTTTCACTTTAACATCTCTCACTCAGTATATCTAACTACTAAAATTCAAATTTCCTTAATACACAGTATTTTTGGTCTATTCTGAATAATGGTTCGTATGGATGTTGACTTTTTATCTATGGTTTATTAGCATATTTATGAAGAAAAATAACCAATTAATGGTTTTAATTCCGTATTTAATTAATTTTGGGGTATTGCTGAATTAAAAAACAAAATTTAGCGATAGTATTTAATAGGAAAGTAAAAAATAAAAGGTTATGAGATAGAAAGAATAATACAAATTGAAACAAAGGATAGAACACAATGAATTTCATGGATGAAGAGACATGTAAGGCAAAAGGAATGAATGGAGAACATCGAACCCTAATTATTACATATGAGTTTACAGAAATTAGTTTTTATGAGGATTAAAATCCGGATGTATACCTTCAAAATTTGACGTGTTTGGAACCTGAATAATAGATAAAAAATATCTATCTAGTCGTAGATACCGATTATATCTATACAAACACAAAAAATCTACGTCATGTTGAAAATCATGGAACAACAGATAAAAGCAGAAGAAGTAAAAGATATCACACAGTCCATGATGAATATATTTCAAAAAACACAGCCAACTGCGAAAATGTTGGATATTGGCATTAATGAAGTTAACGGTGTACAAATTGGTTATTTGTTTTCATGACGCCAGTACTAGATAACAAGATTTATAATTTAATGTTTTTGTTTTAGGTAGGCGAGAAATGACGATGGGTTCGGTTAATTGTGTGAAAAAAGAGATGAATATTTGGAAACCCATTGCTTACGGCATGTTGGAATTTAACTTACAAGAAAAGACGAAGTTGATTGAAAGGAGGTAAGTAATGAAATCGCTAGAAGAAAAGGAAGTACACATGGTTAGTACGTATGAGGATCTTGTGCTCGAATGGCCTTATCCGCTTATTCATTTAGATAAACTAACTATCAAACATAAGGGCAATGACCATGCGAGATTGTACTTTACAGGAATGATCGCTGAAGAGCAAGCGCAAAAGTATATTCAGCGGGTCAATCATACAGATGAAGTGGTTGTGAAATTTGGACGAGACAGTGCCATATTGTTCTCAGGAAGAATTGAAAATGCAGAGTTGCAGGCATCACAAGGGGTACACTATGTCTCCGTTGAGGCTGTATCATTTACAGCAAATATGGATATTGCGAAGCGCTCACGTTCTTTTCAAGATGCCAATATGACGTATGTGCAATTAATAAATAACATCGTGAAAGCCTATCCTAACGGGGATTACATCGACCAAGCTTCTAACGGCCAAGCCATTGGTAGTATCGCGATTCAATACTTAGAAACAGATTGGGAATTTATTAAAAGAATGGCCTCCCGTTTGCACGCCGTTGTTTTTCCAGATTTAAAAGGAAAAGGTGCTCGATTCTGGCTTGGGACACCTCAAAGTAGGAAAAGCATAACGATCGACCATCTGCCATCAATATTACGTATGGACGTCGATGCATATCGATTGATTACTGAAAATGATGGTACTGATGTGAGTGAAGCCGATTATACTTTTTGTGAGTTTGAAAGCACGGAGCCCCATGAGTTGGGCACATTGGTGCAATTCAAGGGAAGCTCCTATATCGTAACGGCTAGGGAAACCCATCTTGATGAAGGTGTGTTGAAGTTTCAATATACTGCCCAACCAGAGAAAAGTATTCGTCAGCGATTAGTACGTAATTTAGATCTCATTGGTGCAGCATTTACAGGAAAGATCATTGATGTTACGCAAAACACCGTTAAAATTCACTTAGATATAGATAAAAGCCAGGATCAAGCAAAAGCACATTGGTTTGCATATTCAGCAGATGCCAATGGCGTTATGTATTTAATGCCCCAAATAGGTGCACGTGCTCAATTGCATTTTCCAAGTGCAGTTGAAGAAGAAGCCATCGTAATCAGCTCGGTGCGTGTTAGTCCAGCCACGCCAGAGGGCGGACAAAAGCAGATGAAGAAAATGGCGGATACTACTGTTAAATCATTGGCGACCAATGTTGGGAAAGATGTGACATTAGGTGTTGGAGATATTACCTTTAGTGCAGTAGATGGTGTCTTGGATTTAAAGATGGATGATGGAGACGGCGTAACATTTCAAAGTAACAGCACCATCATTCTAGCGGCCGATGAAACTCTCGAAATTAGTGGAATGAAAGAGCTAGCCGTAGAGGCGGAAGAATGGATTGCTATATCAGCGAAGGAACAAAGTCATGTGATTATGGCCGCTGACACACAATTAATTAGTACGCTCATTGATCAAGAAGGTAAAGAGAAGCAAAGCCAGCCACCGAAGCTAAATGAAGAAGCAATCGAAGCAATGAGTAAAGTTGACTTAATCTTCCCGCAAAAGGCAGAAGAGAAGAAAGAGAAGAAAGGCTGGTTTAGTAGTTTAGTAGATGGCGTAAGTGCAGCACTGGATGTTGCTGGATTTATTCCTGTTATAGGTACATTTGCAGATATTGCGAATGCAGGAATTAGCTTGGCAAGAGGGAATTACATGGATGCAGCCATGAACTTAGTAGGTGCGGTCCCGTTAGTTGGTGATGCCGCCAAGGGAGCCTACAAGGTCAAAAAAGGGGCAAAACTCTTAGATAAAGCTGCTGATGCTGCAAAAGGTGCTGATAAGGCAATAGATGCTTCAAAAGCTTTAGCAAAAGGGATGAAGGCAGCTTATCCGAAAATATCTAAAACGTTAGATGCAGTAAAGGGACTAGCGGAACTAGCTAACAAAGCATCTAAGGCTGTGAAGACTGCCGCAGATAAAGTTATTTCGTCGATGGATGAATTGCTCGCTGCATCGAAGGCAGTAGGCGCAATGAAAGCTATGGCCAAAACTGGGCTAACGAAATTTAATCATGGGGTATTAAAGAAGTTTAATTGTACACAAGGGTTAAGTAAAAAATTCTGTAAAAGAGGTTTTGAGCCCGTTGATTTAATCACAGGACGTATGATTTATGAAGGCGTCGACTTTGAATTACCTGGACCTATCCCCCTTTCATGGGAACGCGCTTGGTACAGTGATAGTAGTCGCATTGGCTTAACAGGTCATGGTATGCACTTTACATACGATCTAGCCTTAGAGATTTTTGAAGAAGATGACCTGATTGGGATTGTAGTAACGGATGGTCGCGCAGTAGGATTTCCAATTTTACCAATAAACTTGCCGTATTTTAACAAAAGAGAAAGAATGACCTTAACAAATACAGGCGAGGAATATCATCTATTTGAGCATGATACACGATTGATTTATGTATTTGAACAATCAACAGAAACAACATATCGATTAAAAGAAGTAAAAAATGAACAAGAGCATCATATTCAATTTGCCTATAACCTTAAAGGGTTCCTATCTCAAGTAACGGACAGTGTGGGTAGAGTGCTCGAAGTTACAACCAATGAGGTAGGCAGAATGACAGAAGTAGCCTTACGCAACCAGATGAGTCGTGAAGTTTTAGTTCGCTATGATTACAATGATGGACAAGATTTAATCGAAATCCAAGATGCGTTAGGGCAAAGTACGCATATTAAATATGTTAATCACTTAATGATGCAAAAAACAGATCGTAATAAAAATAGCTTCTTCTGGCGCTATGATGGCCCAACTACAGGTGCACGAGTAATCAAAACATGGGGAGATGGCAATGTCCTTGCAGGGGAGCTTTCTTATCATGAGGGCTATAACGAAATTACGAATAGCTTAGGCCATAAGAGTTATTATTATTTTAATGAAGATAATCTCTGTACAAAAATTGTACATCCAGATGGTAGTGAAGTCAGTTATCAATATAATGATGACTTTGAATTACTTCAAACAGTTGATGAAGATGGTCGTGTGACGACATTTAGCTATGATGAGTGGGCAAATCCAGTGACCATTACTCGTGCAGATGGCAGTATCTTATCTTCAAAGTATGATGAGAAGGATAGGCTGGTTCAGGCAGTTAACGCAGAGGGCGGAAGTCGTCAATGGATTTATAATGAAGATAGCACATTGCAAGCAAATATTTTAGAAGATGGAATGAAAACAGAATTTTCCTATAATGAGCAATATTTAATTAAAAGTGTGACAAATGCGCAAGGCCATGTGGTAAGCTTATCTTATGATGCTGATCTGAATTTGAGTCAAGTGACATTACCAGACGGAACGAGTTCCGCATGGACATATGACCGTCGTGGTAACTGTACATCAACGACCAATCCGCTAGGGGCCACAGAGAAGTTCCGTTATGATAACTTGAATCGTCTAGTACGGGCGAATCTATCAGATGGTAACGACGTTCAATTGAAGTATGATGCCTATGATGATGTTGTGTTTGCGAAAGATAATCATACACAAGTAGCCTTTGATTACAGCATTCTTGGAAGTTTACTATCTCGAGAACAAGGCGGGAAGAAAGTCAAATTCACTTATGATACAGAGGAGCAGTTAACCGCTGTCATAAATGAAAAAGGAGAAGTGTATCAGTTTGAACGTGATACGAAAGGTAATATCATCAAGGAAATTGGCTTTGATGAGCTTACAAGAACGTATGAACGAAGTTTGGCTGGATTGGTTCAGAGAATTCAACGACCGGGTGATCGTTGGACAGCGTATCAACATGATGGTCTAGGGAATATTATTCGAGCTGATTATTATGATGACACCTGGGAAACGTTTGGCTATGACAAAAATGGTTTGTTGATGGAGACTGAAAATGAGCATGTGAAAGTAAAGCTGGAGCGAGACTCATCTGGACAAGTGATAGAGGAGTGGCAGAATGACCATTGGATTGCGAGTTCCTACGATGAATTAGGCAATCGTTCACAGATTACGAGTAGCTTAGGAGCAAAAATTGATGTCGCTCGTAATGAGATGGGCAATGTGTCACAAATTACAGCATCTCGCTCAGAGCAAGAACATTGGACAGCATCAATGCAGTACAATGAACTTGGTCAAGAGATTGAAAGAGTCTTACCAGGAGATGTCATCAGCAAATGGCAGTATGATACGACGGGTAGACCAACACACCACCGAATAAGTAGTCAAAACCGCGATACACGAAGACGCGCGTATAATTGGGACGTCAATCATCGCTTACGAAGCATGGTTAATGAGTTAACGGGTGTAAAAGTTACCTATGGTTACGATGAATTCAGTAACCTTGTCTGGTCCAATCAAGGCGGTCAATTTGACTTCTTACACCGAAGTGTCGACGATGTCGGGAATTTGTATGAAACGAAAGAAAAAACAGATCGCATCTATGGTGCAGGAAGTAGATTGCTTGAAACGAGAGAGGCAACTTTCACTTATGATGATGAAGGTAATCTGAATCAGAAACTTGAGAAGAACGGTGATACGTGGACGTACGAATACTATGGCAATGGCATGATGGCGAAAGTGATCAGGCCAGACAACACAGAAGTTACTTTCAAGTATGATTCGCTAGGTAGACGAATTGAGAAGAGTTCTGATGATAAAACTATGAATTTCGTCTGGGATGGGAATACTATTCTACATGAGTATTTCTCGGAGGAAGATTCAGGGGGATTTGAAAACCTAGAGGAGTATTCTTCACAGAACAAGTCTGAAATACCAGACAATCTAGTCACATGGGTATTTAACGATGGGTTCGTACCGTCTGCTAAAATCACGAATGAAGGTAACTACAGCATTATTAGTGATTGTCTTGGAACACCTGTAAAAGCATATGATGGACAAGGTAATCAGGTTTGGTCAGCTCAACTTGATGTTTATGGTCGGGTGAAGGAGTTTACTGGTGAATGTGACTTTATTCCGTTCAGATACCAGGGGCAGTATGAGGATGAGGAAACTGGATTGTATTACAACCGATTCCGTTACTACTCTCCTATTGAGGGAACGTATGTGCAACAAGATCCGATAGGACTAGCGGGGAATAATCCGACACTGTATGGATATACAAATGATCCGAATACTATGATTGATCCATTAGGATTAGCTACACGCCCTAATAATGGTAAATATCATATATTTTATGATTTTATGTTAGACCCTAAACACCAATATTCAAGTGATAAAGTTCAGTTTAATAGGGCAAATAAAGCATTTATTAATGAACTCAATAGTGATCCAGTTTTCCGACGTGATATGCTGGGTCGATATCCTGCACTACATGATTGGTTGAAAAACCCTGATATGGGATCAAGTCCAGTAGATCTTACATGGCATCATCATGAAGATACAAGAAGGCTTGCACTTGTGGACCGCGCTGATCACGCTAATAATCATAAATTATATCATCCAACTGGAGCTGGAGGTCGTGACATTTGGGGAGGAGGAAAGCCGGGTAGAAAAGGAAAGTTAGATGGTGCAACTGGTAAGATTAAATGCAAAAAGTAAAGGAGGATTTTTATGGAAAATATAGAGTTCGGAAAACCATATAAATTAAGTCAGATAATCAATGTTATTTCAAAGGATATTGAAAAAAATGGTTTTAAAAATACTAACTTTTGTTTGTATACTAAAGAAGATGAAGAAATTGCGAGTCCAGACCTAATTTGTTATTTGGATCTCAATCCAATCATTACTGATGATGACGAAGAAGTATACCCTGATTTTGTAATTAATGAATCATTAGAATTCTTTTATGACGGACAACAATTTGAAGATGTGTTAATGAATGTCTTACACCAGAAAAAACAAGCTTCAATTAATGACTTTATACTGGGACTAAATTATTATATGGAACACGATACGTTTATGGATTTTTAGTCTGGCTGTATATTAACATCTTCAATGATTAGTTCAACGGCTTTAGCTTATGCTAAAGTCGTTTTTACAATGCTAGAAATAAATTTTTTTGAAATATATTCTTGTGATTAATGGAATTAAAGAGGCTGCTAGAAAAGTTGTTAAATCAGAATTTAATATAACGCTAAAAGACTTTCGAAAAAGGTTTCTAAAAGACTGTATGAATTGATATATAAAGATGTATGATATGCTCCCCATTAGGTAGACAGATTAAAAAATAAAATCTGTTTATTAAATGGGGAGTTTTTTTATGACGAAACAACTAATAACACCTGAAATGAAATTGTTAGCTCTTCAATATGTAGAGGAAGAGCTTTATTCTATTCGAGAAATTTGTGAAAAGTACGCTATTTCGACTTACACATTTAAAAGCTGGCGTACTAAATTTAAAACCGGGGGAATTGAAGCATTAACGCCAGCTAAGAAAAATAAGTTTTACTCCAAAGAACTAAAAGAACGAGCAGTAGCAGACTACTTAACAAAAAAGTATTCAATGTACGAAATCCTCTCAACATATGAAATTAGCAGTTGGTCGTTGTTCAAATCATGGTTAAAAACCTATACTAGTCATAGTGAATTAAAAGATTCGGGTAAAGGAATGAGCCAAACTATGACTAAAGGAAGAAAAACAACCGTAGTAGAACGCATTGAAATCGTCAAAGCCTGCCTAGCAAACGCGAAGAATTATCAAGAGACAGCAGCACAATATGAGGTATCTTATCAACAGGTGTATCAATGGGTACGTAAGTTTGAACAAGATGGGGAAAAGGCCCTTCAAGATCAACGAGGTCGTACAAAACCAGCAGAAGAACGCACACCAGAAGATGAATTACGCTTAAAAATTCAACAGATGGAGCGCGAAAATGAACGATTACGTGCAGAAAATTTACTACTAAAAAAGTTAGAGGAAATCGAAAGGAGGTATCGTTAAGTAAAGTTCGGATTCAAAGCCTTTATTTCGCGATCCAAGAGCTAGCGAAGCATGAAAACTTATCGATTATTTTATTATGTAAAATCGCCAAGGTATCCCGTGCAGCTTATTACAAATGGCTCAATCGTCAACCCTCAGCACGGGAATTGGAGAACCAACAGCTAATGGCGTCTATCCAACACTTATATACACAAATAGATGGCATTTATGGCTACCGCCGTATCGCAATGACTATTAACCGCCAACGTGAAAAAGAAAACTTAGCGAAAGTGAATAAGAAGCGTATTCATCGTCTAATGCAAATTTGTGGTTTAGAGGCGGTGATTCGCCGTCGTCCGAAAAAGTACCGAAAGGTGAAACCGGATTACGTAGCAGAAAACGTGTTAGCACGTATGTTTACAGCCGAAAAGCCGAATCAGAAATGGTGTACAGATGTGACGGAGTTCAAGTATGGTAACGGTAAGAAGGCTTATTTAAGTGCGATTATCGATCTTTATGATAAGTCCATTGTGAGTTACGTATTAGGTCATTCAAACAATAATGACCTTGTTTTTGAGACGGTAAGACCAGCTATTCGTCAACTGTCAAAAGATGAGTTTCCGCTTTTACATAGTGATCGTGGGTATCAATATACATCTAAAGAATTTAAGCGAATTATGAAGAAGGCAAAACTAACACATAGTATGTCGAGAGTCGGCCGTTGCATCGATAATGGGCCAATTGAAGCGTTTTGGGGGACACTGAAAGTAGAAAAGTATTATTTACATAAGTTTGAGACGTTTGAGGCATTAAAACACGCCATTGATACGTACATCGAATTCTATAACAACGAACGTTATCAAGAAACATTAAACGGCTTGAGTCCTTTAGAATTCAGGACTCAAGCCGCTTAAAGCATTTTTATTATTTCCACTGTCTACTTGACAGGGAGCAGTTCAGTATAACAAAAGTGCCTGATTTTTTAGATCGAAGGGATTTATTTAGCCGTTTTATGAATAAGATGCATTTTTCAAAAATATGATTTATAAAAATTATAAGAAAAACAAGTGCATATGTTTGGTTTTTTGCGGCAATCTTTCAGATGGTAACGATGTTCAATTAAAGTACAATGCCTATGATGATGTTGTTTTTGCGAAAGATAACCATACGAAGGTAGCTTTTGATTACACTATTCTCGGCAGCTTAATGACTCGAGAATAAGGTGGGAAGAAAGTCAAATTCACCTATGATACAGAAGAGCAGTTAACCGCTGTCATCAATGAAAAAGGCGAAGCGTATCAGTTTGAACGTGATACAAAAGGAAATATCATCAAGGAAATCGGCTTTGATGAGATGGAAAGAACGTATGAGCGAAGTCTGGCAGGATTGGTTCAGAGAATTCAACGTCCGGGTGACCGTTGGACAGCGTATGAACATGACGGTCTAGGGAATGTTATCCGAGCTGATTATTATGATGACACTTGGGAAACGTTTGGCTATGACAAAAATGGTTCCTTAATTGAGACTGAAAATGAGCATGTGACCGTAAAGCTAGAGCGAGACCCATCAGGACAAGTAATCAAAGAATGGCAGAATGACCATTGGATTGCGAGTAGTTATGATGAATTAGGCAATCGTTCACAGATTACGAGTAGCTTAGGAGCAAAAATTGATGTCGCTCGTAATGAGATGGGCAATGTGTCACAAATTACAGCATCTCGCTCAGAGCAAGCCCATTGGACAGCATCAATGCAGTACAATGAACTCGGCCAAGAAATTGAGAGGATCTTACCAGGGGAGGTCATAAGCAAATGGAAGTATGATATGTCTGGTAGACCGACACACCATCGAATAAATAGTCAAAACCGTGATACAAGAAGAAGAGTGTATAATTGGGACGTCAATCAACGCTTACGTAGCATGGTCAACGAGTTAACAGGTGTAAAAGTTACTTATGGTTATGATGAATTTAGTAACCTTGTTTGGTCCAATCAAGGCGGTCAATTTGATTTCTTACACCGCAGCGTCGATGATGTCGGGAATTTGTATGAAACAAAAGAAAAGACAGATCGTGTCTATGGTGCTGGAAGTAGATTGCTTGAAACGAAAGAGGCAACATTCTCTTATGATGAAGAAGGAAATCTGATTCAAAAAGTCGAAAAGAATGGTGATACGTGGAAGTACGAATATAACGGCAATGGGATGATGTCGAAGGTCATCAGACCAGACAACACAGAAGTTACATTTAAGTATGACTCGCTAGGTAGACGGATAGAGAAGTGCTCTGACGATAAAACTATAAGTTTCGTATGGGATGGGAATACGATTTTCCATGAGTATTTCTCGGAGGGAGATTCAGATAAATTTGAAAATCTGGAGGGATATTCTTCACAGAACAAATCTGCAATACCAGATAATCTAGTTACGTGGGTATTTAACGATGGACTAGTACCTTCAGCTAAAATTACAGATGAAGGTAATTACAGTATTATTAGTGATTATCTTGGAACGCCTGTAGAAGCTTATGATCAAGAAGGTAAGAGGGTTTGGTCAGCTGAGCTTGATATTTATGGACGAATGAAAGAGATCATAGGTGAGAAGGACTTCATTCCATTCCGTTATCAAGGGCAGTATGAAGACGTGGAAATTGGATTATATTACAACAGATTCCGATATTACTCACCAAGTGAGGGGATTTACACACAACAAGACCCTATTAGGCTAGCGGGGAATAATCCAACGTTATATGGATATGTTAGTGACCCTCTCATGGAGCTGGATCCGTTTGGCTTGATAAATTGGAAAAAAGTTATTTGGACTGCAACAAGACCAAAGGGAACTAGACAAACATATGATGTGTATCAAAGAGATGATATTAATTGGGATCAAATTAGAAGTGCAGGAGATAAAAAGTATATTGGTATGACAAATAGGGATGCGGCAAATAAATACGGAAAAGCACCACAACTATCTGATGGTAGTTTTGCAACATTACATCATTTAGGTCAAGATTCGAGAGGAGCATTAGTAGAAGCAAGTACTCGTTATCATGGTGTTGGAAAGTATGGGCAAGATATATTGCATAGTCAATTTGGGAGAAATAAACCACATCCTAATTATCCGATAAATAGGTCGAAATTTGGTGTCGATACACGAGAATATTGGAAAACCCGATGTAAATCATAAATTTTTAGAAGAGGTGTTGATATAATGAATGATATGAATGAATTGCTAAATAAATATAGAGCTTTATACGATATTGATGGAATTTCTAAAGATTACTTGGATAAAATCGAATATGATCTTCAAATAAAACTACCTAATGATTTTCGAGAAGTATCTAGTTTCTACAGTGGAGGAGATGTTGGAGGGAAAAATATACATTCTTTTTTATTTTCTGATTCAACAAATCTTATTGGAGAAACTTTGAGAATTAGAGAGGCCGTTGGTTTACCGAGTAGATTTGTTGTTATTGCTGAACAAGATGAAAGTATTATTGTTATGGATACAGAAAACAAACCATCAATCATTTGGCTAGATTCTGTAGAAATAACTAAATTAGAGGAGCAAGATTTTATTTCCGAGCCAGATGTATGGGAGAATTTTTCTGACTTTTTTAATCATATACTAGATGATGAAGAAGAAGAACGTAAATATTAAGATATAATAAAGAAGTGAGTTTTAACCAACAATAATATAAAAATAAAGAAACAACAGTATTACAAGTCTTTTGTGTTATTTAATGGATTTAATAAAGATTAAAACACACTAACATTAGTAGTACAAACCAAGGCCATGGTTTGTGCTACTATTTTTTTATAGTAGAAGTGAAGAAAAGCCGACTAGCCTCTGGGACCATTTGTGAGTCCGTAAATAAAACCGGCTAACTTCATGCCCTAATATGAATTAGTTTAGTATGTTGGATCCAAGAGATCGTGTATAAGAAAGTGGAATCGATAAGGTACTGTGAAGGCTTCTATGATTGGTCAAAAGGAGAAGAATGAGATGAAACATGTCATTGCGTTAGATGTTAGTAAAGGAAAAAGTACCGTTGCGATTTATGATGGTCACCGCCAATGTGAGTTTGAAGGTGTGCTACATCATACACGGGGTGATTTCGAGCGATTACACGAACGAATGGAAGAGATGACAAAGCAAGATGGACAAGCGCCAGATATCGTATTTGAAGCAACAGGTACAAATGTCAACTAATGTAGTTAACCGCTGTCATCAATGAAAAAGGCGAAGCGTATCAGTTTGAACTTGATACAAAAGGCAATATCATCAAGGAAATCGGCTTTGATGAGCTTACAAGAACGTATGAACGAAGTCTGGCAGGATTAGTTCAGAGAATTCAACGTCTAGGTGATCGTTGGAAAGCAAATCAACATGGCGGTCTAGGGAATGTCATCCGAGCTGATTATTATGATGACACCTGGGAAGAGTTTGGCTATGACAAAAATGGTTTGTTGATGGAGACTGAAAATGAGCATGTGAAAGTAAAGCTGGAGCGAGACTCATCTGGACAAGTGATAAAGGAGTGGCAGAATGACCATTGGATTGCGAGTACCTATGATGAATTAGGTAACCGTTCACAGATTACAAGTAGTTTAGGTGCAAAAATCGATGTCGCTCGTAATGAAATGGGAAATGTGGTGCAAATCACAGCTTCTCGCTCAGACCAATCTCATTGGACAGCATCAATGCAGTACAATGAACTCGGCCAAGAGATTGAGAGAATCTTACCAGGAGATGTCATCAGCAAATGGCAGTATGATACGACGGGTAGACCAACACACCACCGAATAAGTAGTCAAAACCGCGATACACGAAGACGCGCGTATAATTGGGACGTCAATCATCGCTTACGAAGCATGGTTAATGAGTTAACGGGTGTAAAAGTTACCTATGGTTACGATGAATTCAGTAACCTCGTTTGGTCCAATCAAGGCGGTCAATTTGACTTCTTACACCGCAGTGTCGATGATGTCGGGAATTTATATGAAACAAAAGAAAAGACAGATCGTGTCTATGGTGTTGGAAGTAGATTGCTTGAAACGAGGGAGGCCACATTCTCTTATGATGAGGAAGGGAATCTAGTTCAAAAAGTCGAGAAGAATGGTGATACGTGGAAGTACGAATATAACGGCAATGGCATGATGGCGAAGGTTGTATGCTATTCACAGAATCAATCAGTTTTAAAAGAAGTCATGTTTAAATACGATCCACTAGGGAGACGAATTGAAAAGCATTCCAATGAAAAAACAACGAGATTTGTCTGGGATGGCAACACCATCTTGCATGAATATAGTTTAGAAGATGACTCAGCAGAACAGGAAAGCCTAGTCACATGGATATTTAATGATGGATCCGTACCAACAGCTAAAATCACGAATGAAGGTAACTACAGTATCATCACTGATTACCTAGGGACGCCTGTCGAAGCTTACGATAAAGATGGCGATAAAATCTGGTCGGCTGAACTTGATATTTATGGCAGACCGAGAGAACGAGATAATAAAAAATTCGGTGGCTATACTTGTAAAGAAGAATTTGCAATAGACTTTATTCCATTTAGGTTTCAAGGGCAGTATCACGATTTGGAAACTGGCTTATATTATAATAGATTTCGTTATTATGACCCTAGCACGGGTATTTACACACAACAAGACCCGATAGGGTTGGCAGGAAATAATCCTACGCTTTATGGTTATGTTAGTGATTCGAATAGGTTTGTTGATCCATTCGGATTAAGTGAATGTAAAGGTGCAAAAAGACTAGAAAAATTCAGAAAAAACTTTACGGGTGACCTGAAAGAATCCAGATTCAACGGGCATATGGATAAACATGGTATGAATCATGATGTTATCAAGGATATACTCGACAAGCCAGATAATATTTTTTATCATAAGAACAATAATCATTTAATATTCTATAAAGATGGAGATGTTGTAGTAGTTAGCGGAAAGGACTCTGGCATAATAACCGCTTATGGTAAGTCTGATGCTGCCGGAGTGTATAAAGACATTAAGTCTATAACTGATAAGCCCGCAATTACTCAAATAGAATGAAACTATGAATAATATAACAAAAATAGTTAATGGTGGTTACTACTGTATAGAGTGGGGAGAATCAGTTTATGCTTCTGACGAAATACAAGATTTTTGGGAAGCAGATAGATTCGGAAATGTTTGTAAACTAAACATTCAGCTACTCTATAATTCAGGATCTAAAATTTTGCGAAATGAACCTAAAGTACTAAAAGTATTAGGTGAAAAACAAAAAGAAAAGATAGAATTAAATTATCAAGTTTTTTTGGATAAAAACAAAAAACTTGATAATGTACGTCAATTTCTATATAAGGATACTATTATTTTTTCATATTCTATTGAAAATGAACTTTATTTAGCTGAAAGTTATATTTTCAGGGAATTAACAGAAGATGTATTTATAGTTTTTGATGAACAAATGACTTTAAAATATTTGATTCTTGAAAAAACATCAACATTTAATTACCAAAACATAAACAACGATCTATACAATTTAGAAGCAGAAACAAAATATGATTTCATTAAATTATATTTTAAAATTTACACTTACAATCAGAATGATGTAGTTGAAATACAAAATTTAATAGATGAGATAATAAGTTTTAAAAAAAACACAGTAAATCGTGATTTAGGAATCAGCGTTTTCTTAAATGAAGAAATAACCTATTTAAAAGATGAATTAGTTGATTCAGAGGAATTGTAAAATATTAAATGATACAAAAGAGAAGTTCCGATATATCGAGCTTTGCAAAATAAAAAGCATGTCAAAATGAAGTGACCCCTAAAAGTTAGACACGGTTATTTCATTAGGTAGCGGTTAGGGTATGGGTTCGATATTGTATCGGACTCCATGCCTTTTAATTTTGCCTTAATTCTTTTTGTATTGTAATACGTTATATACTATTCTAATTCAGTTTTAAAATGGTCTACACTTTCAAATTTTTTGAAGTATAAAAACTCAGACTTCATAATCCCGAAGAAATTCTCCATTACAGAGTTGTCGTAACAGTTTCCTTTACGAGACATACCTCTTGATTGAAGCGTATGACAATATGGTTTCATTTGATAGTGAGATAATCTAGTCACATGGGTGTTTAATGATGGGTTCGTACCTTCAGCTAAAATCATGAGTGAAGGTAATTACAGCATTATTAGTGACTATCTAGGAACGCCTGTTGAAGCCTTTGATGAAGAAGGTAATAGGGTTTGGTCAGCAGAACTTGATATCTACGGCAGAGTGAATGAATTTACAGGTGAGAAAGATTTTATTCCTTTCAGATATCAAGGGCAGTATGATGATAAAGAAGTAAATCTATATTATAACCGATTCCGCTATTATTCACCAAGTGAAGGAATATATACACAACAGGATCCTATAGGATTAGAAGGAAACAATCCTACTTTATATGGATATATTAGGGATTCAAATATTGAGGTTGACCCTTTAGGTTTGACGAACTGGTCGGCGTTTTTGAGAGCATTAAATATACCTCAACCACCAGGGTTAACTAATCCACATGGACACCATATTGTGTTTAAAGGTGTATTCAAAGACAAACGAGGAATATATGTGAAGATAAGTCAAGGGATACTTGATGTATATAAAATAGGTATAAATGATCCATCCAATTTAATGTGGGCTTCAAATACGAAGGGGGTTCATACAGAAGCAAATGCAAAGAAAGTTGCGGAGGCTTTAATGGAAAAGCACAAAGAGCTTTTACCTCAATTATCTGGGGAAGCTGAAGCATTTAAAAATGCACAAAAACAGATGAAAGAACACCTCCAAAAAGTGGGAGAAAAAGTTTTTAGTTGTTATTAAATGAATGTAATAAACACTTCAAAATAGCTTAGCTTTACAACTTAAAAAGTAACTTAGTTTTCTGAACTAGGTTACTAATGAGGAAGGAAGATGAAAAAATGGATGATTTTTTTATTGATCTAAAGAAAAGACTAGTCAAAGCTATAGAATTAGATTTTACTAACATAAAAAAAATGATCGGTAATGAAAAAATATATGCATTAAGTTTAGTTACAGATAGTGATACAGTTAGTCTATTCTTGGCAGTAAATACAAACGAATTTTTAGAAAAAAAAAATAATGAGGATGACAGTCAAGACAACGAATTATTTGCTCAATTTGCAGAGTATTTTCCCGAGAAGTTCGATGAGCTAGATAATATTACTTATGATACAAAATGGATTCCTGCTGAATGGGGATATTCTAATAATGATTTAAAGCATAGTGAAATGGCTTTAATTGTTCCTAATTTATTTGAAAAGGGTTCGACATTAAATCCACAGGAATTATCCTTGTTTCAAAGATTATTTTTTGAATGTTTAACATCTACATTACAAACATTGATAAAAAAGGGGGTTTTTATTGATAATAATCAAGAAATTACAATATTTATTTCAATATCTGATGATGAAAGAACAGAAGAAATAGAAAATTTCTCTGCTAAAATCCTTAATTCAGAAGAAATCTATAATAAATTCAGTAAACGATACAATTGAATACAATAGTATAATAGTAAATTTGTATTGTTGTTAAGCGTATACGATTACGAGAAATCTATGTGTGAATATATGTAATACATGATTTGTTACTGGAAAAGATGGTTTTGATTTTATTGGTGAAAATTTAGAAGAAGTACTTGGTTTAATAATAATGTGGGAACACTTATTGTGAAGTGTGAAGTTAAAATAGATTTACTATAGTTAAGTTTTAAAACATATATATAGAAGTTGCTATAAGCACTTTCTTTATATATGTTTTTCTGTTAGAAATAGAATTGTTTTGTCGTGTATTTACTGTATATCTCCATCCTTGTTTAGATCTTATAAGGTCAGATTATACTCCTTTAGTTAAATACTTGATGAAAGATTTATAAATTCTTGTATAGACAAAAAATTTGAGGAATTAATTTTATCAAGGAAGGAAGCTTGTTAAGTCCGGAATATTTTGATTTAACAGTCTTTAGATTTAATTAGTAGGATCGTGTAAATAATAAAGTCGAATCCAGGACATGGGTAAGAAGATGCTATATGCTCTTCCTACCTAAGTTCATATATGATACTGAAGAGCAATTAACCGCTGTCATCAATGAAAAAGGCGAAGCGTATCAGTTAGAACGTGATACGAAAGGGAATATCATTAAGGAAATCGGCTTTGATGAGATAGAAAGAACGTATGAGCGAAGTCTAACTGGATTGGTTCAGAGGATTCAACGTCCGGGCGATCGATGGACAGCGTATCGGCATGATGGTCTAGGGAATATCATTTGAGCCGATTATTATCATGACACCTGGGAAACGTTTGGCTATGACATAAATGGTTCGTTAATTGACACTGAAAATGAGCATGTGGCCGTAAAGCTGGAACGAGACCCATCTGGCCAAATAATCAAGGAATGGCAAAATGACCATTGGATTGCGAGTAGTTATGATGAATTAGGCAACCGTTCCCAGATTACAAGTAGCTTAGGTGCAAAAATCGATGTCGCTCGCAATGAAATGGGAGAGGTGTCACAAATCACAGCCTCTCGCTCAGAGCAAGCCCATTGGACAGCATCCATGCAGTACAATGAACTCGGTCAAGAGATTGAGAGAATCTTACCTGGAGATGTCATTAGCAAATGGCAGTATGACGTAACAGGTAGACCTACACACCATCGAATAAGTAGTCAAAACCGAGATACACGAAGACGCGTGTATAATTGGGACGTCAATCATCGCTTACGAAGTATGGTAAACGAGTTAACTGGTGTAAAAGTTACCTATGGTTATGATGAGTTTAGTAACCTCGTCTGGTCCAATCAAGGTGATCAATTTGATTTCTTACACCGCAGTGTTGATGATGTCGGGAGTTTGTATGAAACGAAAGAAAAGACTGATCGTGTCTACGGTGCAGGAAGCAGATTGCTTGAAACTAGAGAAGCAACCTTCTCTTATGATGAAGAAGGTAATCTGATTCAGAAGGTTGAGAAGAACGGTGATACGTGGAAGTACGAATATAACGGCAATGGCATGATGTCGAAAGTCGTGCGCCCAGACAGGACAGTAGTTACATTCAAGTATGACTCGCTAGGTAGACGTATAGAGAAGAGCTTTGACGAAAAAACAACGATATTCGTATGGGATGGGAATAATATCCTGCATGAGTATTGCTCGCAGGATAATTCAGATATATTTGAAAATCTAGATGAGTATTCTTCACAAAATAAATCTCAAATACAAGATAATCTAGTGACATGGGTGTTTAATGAAGGATTCATTCCTTCAGCTAAAATCACGAGTGAAGGTAATTACAGTATAGTTAGTGACTATCTAGGAACGCCTGTTGAAGCCTATGATGAACAAGGCAACAGTGTTTGGTCAGCAGAACTTGATATTTATGGACGAATGAAAGAATTCACAGGTGAGAAAGACTTTATTCCATTCCGTTATCAAGGGCAGTATGAAGATATTGAAACAGGATTATATTATAACCGATTCAGATACTACTCGCCTACAGAGGGAATTTATACACAGTCAGACCCGATTGGACTAGCGGGTGGAAATCCGACTTTGTATGGTTATGTTGGTGATCCAAACATTAGTATCGATCCGCTTGGATTGTTTTTTAGTGATGTAAAGTGGAAAAAAGGAAAAAATAAATGGAAAAGCGGGGAATTAGGTACTCATTATAACAAACATGTAGTAAAACAAGGGGAATTTGGTGATATCTCACAGAATGAGTATCATGATCTTATGGAGCAATTTCTAGCAGATGAATCTCCAGGTATAAAACAAGCTAAAGTTGGAAACCAACTTATAAAAGTTGATCCAGCTACTAATCGAGTACTTGCAGGACATGCTAAAGATGGAAAGATTCTTTCGTTTTATATAGCACTTCCTGAATTCGTTGTAGAGGATCCTTTTACAGATGCAGTTAATTTCGCGCTTGAAAAAACAAAACTATCAAAGTCAGAGGTTAAGTACAAATGTTAATATTTAGTAGAGAACTTGCGTTAACAAGTTACGCGATATACAAAATCTCTTCTTTATCCAAAAACGAAATCGATAATATCCTTTGTTCCGATTATTTGGATGAGGAAGGTGAAACAAAAGAATATGATAGTGCTTACTCTCCAAATGTTCAAAACTTTTTAGTTGGCCATTTTACTACTATCATTCTTGTTGGAATATCAAATAACTTTTTAAAAAAATTTCTTGAAGATTGTTTTAAAGACGATGTAAATATAATTGGAGATGAGGAAGTTTTATATAAATGTCCATGCTGTGGGTATCTTACTCTTTCAACTCGAGGCGAATATGAAGTGTGCCGCGTCTGTATGTGGGAGGATGATGGCGGAACGGAAAATGATATAGAGCGTATTAGTACTGTAAATCATTCTTCAATTAAAGACTATAGAGATAAGCACCGAACGCTTCTTGAACCAGAAAATATCCCATATAAAAAAGGTGACTAAATCAATTGTATTTGTATTATAGAGAACGCTCGACTTTCAATCGTCAAAAGCGAGAAAACCGAAGAAGAGATTAGCCTTTAAGAATATAGTTTACAAAGGCTGAAAAGGGTTAAGTGATATTTTAAGGCTAATAATATTTTTGTTTTGTATGCCCTTTTGTCCTCTGTGACAAAAGGGCTTTTTAAGTGCATGGCATGTGCAACAAACGCCACATTTTTAGGATTTAAAATAGGGTACCGACCTAGTATGAGCGAAGTCTTGCGGGATTGGTGCAAAGAATTCAACGTCCAGGCGATCGTTGGACAACATATCAGCATGACGGCCTAAGTAATGTTATTCGGGCTGATTTTTATGATGATACCTGGGAAACGTTTGGCTATAACAAAAAGGGTTAGCTAATTGAGACTGAAAATGAGTATGTGACCATAAAGTTAGAGCGAGATATATCTGGATGAGTGATCAAGGAGTGGCAAAATGACCATTGGATTGCAAGTAGCTATAATGAATTAGGCAATCGTTCACAGATTACGAGTAGCTTAGGAGCAGAAATTGATGTTACTCGTAATGAAGTGGGAAATGTGTCACAAATTACAGCATCTCACTTAGAGCGAGAACAATGGACAGCGGCGATGCAGTACAATGAACTCGGTCAAGAAATTGAGAGAATCTTACCAGGGGATGTCATTAGCAAATGGCAGTATGATGTAGCAGGTAGACCAACATATCATCGAATAAGCAGTCAAAATCGCGATACACGAAAACGCGTGTATAATTGGGATGTCAATCATCAATTACGAAGCATGGTAAACGAGCTAGCCGGTGTAAAAGTTACCTATGGTTACGATGAATTCAGTAGCCTCGTTTGGTCTAATCAAGGCGGTCAATTTGATTTCTTACACCGCAGTGTCGACGATGTTGGGAATTTGTATGAAACGAAAGAAAAGACAGATCGTGTCTATGGTGCCGGAAGTAGATTGCTTGAAACAAAAGAGGCAACATTCTCTTATGATGATGAAGGTAATCTTGTTCAGAAGATTGAGAAGAACGGTGATACGTGGAAATACGAGTTTTGTGGAAATGGAATGATGTCGAAGGTCGTTAGACCAGACAAAATAGAAATTCATTTTATGTACGACCCACTCGGACGACGAATAGCCAAAGTGAGTGAATGTAAAGAAACAAAATTCATATGGGATGGGAACATCATTTTACACGAATGGAAAATCACTAAAGAAAGCGGCTTGTCCCAACCGACAAATGAAGACCTAACAACATGGATATTCAATACAGACACATTCATCCCAACAGCCAAACTAACAAGTTCAGGTAGTTACAGTATTATAACCGATCACTTAGGCACACCAGTAAGTGCCTATGACGAACAAGGAAAAGAAATCTGGCTATGTGAACTGGACATCTATGGCAGAGAAAAACCAGAACTAGACCAATACAAACAAGCAAAAGAGTTCACATGCGCAAAAGACTTCATCCCGTTTAGATATCAAGGACAGTACGAAGATATTGAAACAGGATTATATTACAACCGATTCAGGTACTACGATCCCGTACCAGGGATATATACCCAACAAGACCCAATAGGGCTTGCAGGGAATAATCCCACGCTTTATGCTTATGTGCATGATCCGAATATTTGGATTGATGTATTTGGATTAAATTCAGCATCTCTTCTAAAACAACTTAGGGGAAAAAGTGTTTCTCAAATTGAAAAAATATTAACAAATTCAGGGTTTAATCAGACCAGAGTAACTTCAACAGGAAATCAAACATGGAATCATACTGATGGTTCTAAAGTAATGATACATCCCTATGGAGATGTATGGACTGGTCCATATAAAACCCAAAAGACTTTGCCTGAGGTAAGAGGAAGAAATCATGGAGAAGGGTGTAGACAATATGGGTATTGAATACAGAATAGTTCTCGAAGAAAACGAAAAAATAGATTTGGTAATCGAGAAGATATTCTCTGTCCTTAAATCTAATGAAATATATAAAGATGTAATCATGGATCAAAAAGTAATAGTATTTCCATATGACGATGTTAATTGGGGTAGATGGTGTACTATAGAAAATTACAAGGATGAAATATACATCTGGACTATTGGTAACAGGAGAGTTCAAGAAAGTAAGTTAATTGAGGAAGTTTGTAAAGTGATTGTAAGCCTAAGTTTACAATACGAGGTGGAAGAGATTTAATATTGATTTTCAACTATAATGAATAGGGCAACCTAATTTATATAAGACAGAACAAAGGGGCGATGTATGGAGGAAGTACAAAGGATGCGTCGTGGTGATGGACCAACTACTAAAAAGACACATGGAGATAGAAATATCGAGGCACACCATAGGAACCAGGTCCCTATCTCTGAAGGTGGCGTATTTGATGAATTAGAAGAATATACTCATCGACGTGAATTAACCATACTAGACATAAAGAGAAATCAAGACTAACACCAAGCCAAAGAAGAAAAGAAATAAGTGAACACTATAAAAAAAGAGGAAATGAATATATATTACCAGGTGAGGGTATATAAAAATAAAGAGAGGAAGGTAATTTAAGATGACTCATGATGAAGTGGAGGCACAAGTGTTGGACAGAGAATGGGAGGTCTTAGATCCCCCTTCTATGAGGGATTGGGGGGAACTGGAATATAAATTCAACTGTAAATTTAGTGACGACTTTAAAATATTTATTACATTAATGTCTAAGTATGTGTTTCCAGGAATTTTAAATGTATCAACAGGGAAAAATAATGGCAATGATTTAATAGTATTTGTTTATGATTACGAGATTAAGAATGGTAATTGGGATGCAGATTTGATTCCATTCCTTGACGTTGGTAATGGTGATTACTTTTGTATTAGTGCCAAACAAAGTCCTAAATCACCTGTATATTACTACTATAGTGAAGACTTTGATGTTGAAGAGTATAATAGAAACCTAGAAGAATGGATAACAAATCTTCCTCAGTTTCTTAATGGATAATATTTGTAAGCCTTGATAGAATAATTTTCTATCAAGGTTTTTTCACTTATCCATTAGAAGATCAAGTCGCTTGCACCTATCAAGGAACAAAATGATACAGAAGAGCAGTTAACCGCTGTCATCAATGAAAAGTGCGAAGCGTAATAATTCAAGTTTATAATGATAGTACTCTGCCTAAAGAAGACAGAGGGTATCTGATAAAAGTAGGTGTAGAGCTTCTGGCAAAAAATACAGGTTGTGCAGAAGACCTAGAGATTGCTGAAGAAATTCTTGATAGTCTTTTTTATGATATGAAAATACTAAGTCAGGAAAATAGTGATAATTTTTACGAGCAATATTTATGCAAAAGATGGCAGTAGGTCTGGATCATTCTCAAAAAAGTATACGTCAGTTTAGAAAAGTAAAAACGAAGCCCATGTACAAATAGAAAATAGACTCGCCATGACTTTTCATGTCATAACGAGCCTGTTTTCTATTATTTTGTTTTAGCGACGAGTATTAAATATCGGAAATTAGATCTTTTGGTGAACAAGGAGATTGCGATTATTAGTTCCGATATGATAACTTGAATCGCCTAAGGGCAAACCTTTCGGCCGGTAACGACATTCAATTAAAGTACAATGCCGATGATGTTGTTGTTTTTGCAAGGGGTAACCATACGCAGGTAGCCTTTGATTACACCATTCTCGGCAGCTTAATCTCTCGAGACCAAGGCGGGAAGAAAGTTAAATTCGCCTATGATACAGAAGAGCAGTTAACCGCTGTCATCAATGAAAAAGGCGAAGTGTATCAGTTTGAACGCGATTCGAAAGGGAATATCATCAAGGAAATTGGCTTTGATGATATTGAAAGAACGTATGAGCGAAGTTTGGCTGGATTGGTTCAGAGAATTCAACGTCCGGGCGATCGATGGACAGCATACCAACATGACGGTCTAGGGAATGTCATTCGAGCTGATTATTATGATGACACTTGGGAAACGTTTGGTTATGACAAAAATGGTTCGTTAATTGAGACTGAGAATGAGCATGTGACTGTAAAGCTGGAGCTAGACCCAGTTGGACAAGTGATTAATGAGTGGCAAAATGACCATTGGATTGCGAGTAGCTATGATGATTTAGGCAACCGTTCACAGATTACGAGTAGCTTAGGCGCAAAAATCGATGTTGCTCGCAATGAAATGGGCAATGTATCGCAAATCACAACTTCTCGCTCAGAGCAAAAAAATTGGACAGCATCCATGCAGTACAATGAGCTCGGTCAAGAGATTGAAAGAATCTTACCGGGAGATGTCATCAGCGAATGGCAGTACGATGCAACGGGTAAACCGACACATCACCGAATAAGTAGTCAAAACCGTGATACACGAAGACGAGCGTATAATTGGGATGTCAATCATCGATTACGAAGCATGGTAAACGAGCTAACAGGTGTAAAAGTTACCTATGGTTACGATGAATTCAGTAATCTCGTCTGGTCCAATCAAGGCGGTCAATTTGACTTCTTACATCGCAGTGTCGATGATGTCGGGAATTTGTATGAAACAAAAGAAAAGACAGATCGTGTCTATGGTGCCGGAAGCAGATTACTTGAAACAAAAGAGGCAACCTTCACTTATGATGATAAAGGGAATCTCATTCAGAAGATTGAGAAGAATGGTGATACGTGGAAGTACGAATATAACGGAAATGGCATGATGTCTAAGGTCATCATGCCAGACAACACAGAAGTTACTTTCAAGTATGACTCGATAGGTAGACGGATAGAGAAGTGTTCAAACGAAAAGATAACGAAATTCATATGGGATGGGAATACTATCCTACATGAGTATATCTCACAGGATAATTCAGATAAATTTGAAAATCCTGTTGAGTATTCTTCAGAGAATAAATCTGAAATACCAGATAATCTAGTCACATGGGTGTTTAACGGTGGGTTCGTACCTTCAGCTAAAATTACGAGTGAAGGTAACTATAGCATTATTAGTGACTATCTAGGAACACCTGTAGAAGCCTTTGATGAAGAAGGTAATAGGGTTTGGTCAGCTGAACTTGATGTTTATGGGCGGGCGGTAGAGTTCACTGGTAAACATGATTTCATTCCGTTTAGGTATCAGGGGCAGTATGAGGACATGGAGATCGGATTATATTACAACAGATTCCGTTACTACTCTCCAATTGAGGGGGTGTATACACAACAGGATCCGATAGGTTTATTTGGTGGAATAAGATTATATGGATATGTAAGTGATACTAATTTATTATTAGACGTTGCAGGTCTTAAGTCTAATAGTGCAATTCTTGGTGGAAATCTGGGAAGTAAGCCGGGAACTAATTATGATGCTCATCATATTGTAATGGCTGGAGCCTCTGATACTAGGATGGTTGCTTTACGGACAAAGATGGCTAATTTTAAACCACCAATAGATATTAATAGTAAAGAAAATGGAATATGGCTTCCTAGAACGGATAATGATAGGGTAATAAATGATACAAGTACAGCTCACAAAGGACATGGTGTTCATGGAGACGATTACAAACAAAAAGCATATGATCGATTAAACAATAAAAATACTAGAAAAGAATTCTTAAAAGAACTTAAAACAATAAAAAAGGAGTTAAGTAATGGAGTTAAATTCAAATGCAAAAAATAACATTCAATTAGAAGAATTAACCTTTTTAAAGGAGAAGTTTAATTTATATAAAAAAATGTATAATCAATTGAAGGTTAATTATGAAACTCAAGAATTACAGTGGGAATGGTCAAAAGGAGGATTTTATTATAATTTTACTCCTTTTGAAATTGAAAGATCAGGATATAAAAAAGGAAAGCTATTGAAAAAAGAACCTAAAAAAAAGGACCAAATTATTGCATACGGCAAGTTAGAAAATGGCATAGTTAACACTAAGTTATATTCAAACGATGAGTATATTTATTCTGAGAAGTTTATTCTTAAAGAAGGAAATTCATTAATTGAGATTAGGTATTCTGATGGAATTGAAATTAAAAGCCTAGATAAAATATCGATTTTATTTTTTAATAATGAAGGACATCCACAAAAATATATAACATACGAACATGAAATTGACTATGATGAAGAGGACAATGAAGAAGAGTATACTATTGTTAAGGAACTGTATGAGTATAAAGACTCTAAAGTAATGAGAATAAATGTTAGAGGTTATATTCAAAATAGTATAAATAGAATAATAATTGATAGGGACTATAATATTGCATATGATTTGTCTGATAACTTATCAGAAATTCATAGCCAAGATAATAATCTTGCAAGTGGTAAACCAGCGATTACAAAAATATTTTCTAAGTCGGAGTAATACTTTGTATAAGTATAATTCGATCAAAATCGAAAGACAAAAAAATAATAGTTTAAATCGAGTAAATATTGATATTCCGCTCGACTATCTTAGCGGTCAAAAATAAAAAAGAATTGGATTTTGATGATACCACACAGTACGTTATGCTTTTAACACTGTATCTACATCAAAAGAGTAGCATAAATCCTTTGAGAATCGGATTTTATTGCTACTCTTTTTTTGAAACTGCTGTGTTCAGCAAAAAAATAAAATCAAATCGCAAAAGCTAATTGCTTTCTGCCTGTTTAATGAAATGGGAAATGTGTTTCAAATTACCGTTTTTCCCTCAGATCAAGAACATTGGACAGCTTCCATGAAGTACAATGTTCTTGGTCAAGAGATTGAGAGAATTTTACCAGGGGATGTCAGGCAGTATAACGTAACAGGTAGACCAACATACCAGCCCCGATTAGTATTAACTATTGTTGTATATATATCTGATTCTCTCGGGGTGCAACATATCATCAGAATGGAAGAATCTAAACATTTGATTATTGTGGATGAGGTTTTTGTGAATTTGTGTCAAGAAAATAAAATTATGGAGTATTAAAGAGGGCAGTTTGCAACGTCCAGAGTATTTATAGATATAAAAAAGGAAAATTAAACTGATTTGAGAAAATCTATTTGGATACCTTATAGCATTTCCACATCGTAATGTTGACTTTAAAAAAGGTGTAAGCAAGGCTTTACAACCAGTTGAAATTAAAGAATGAAAGCATAAAAAAACGAACTACTTAGCCAAGGTCCAGTTGCAGGAGGGAAAAATGGTACTTACAATCGTATGTATAATTCTATGAGACAGCGAGTAGATGGCTATAAAAATGTAACTAAAGGACTTCATTTAGATTTCGGAGATAAGAAAATGGGGTTCATGGTTGAACACTTATTAATTAAAAAGTATGGCGCAATGAAAGCTGAGCATTTTTCAAATGATCCAGTGAGAAGCTCACCTGGAAAAAAACATTTTGCTAATGCTTCTAAAGAAATACAAGAGCAGGCGAAGAACTATGCTGAGTACATAAAGTTTAAATTCGACACTATGAGCCATGGAGATGGGATTAAAAAAATGTCAGTGAGAGGATGCCCATGATGAGAAAATATAGTTATAATGACAGTGTAATTGAAATAGATCCAAGGTATTTAGAAGAAGGAGTCCGTGTAGCAGAAGAAGAGCAGTTTGAATCGATTAATATTAGTGCGTTTGTTGATGATGTTGATTTTAAGTGTGATTTAGATCTTGCCCCTTTAAAGGATAAGAAATTCATTAAAAACCTGACGATTGACAACAATTTTAAATTAAAAAGTGTTGCCAATATTGAAGCTCTTTACTCTTTGGTGAATATGATTGATTTTAGTGTATCTTTGCAAATCCCTATTGATTTTTCTCGATTAAAACAACTAGAAAAACTTTATCTCTTTAATAGTTGTTACGAACACTTAGAAACACTTACTAATTTAAAAAGGCTTTATATTTTTGGATATTCAAAACAAAATTGTCATGAGTTACGCACATTAAAAGAGTTGGTTTATCTACGACTGAGCGGGTCTAAGAAACTGGAATCACTTGAAGGTGTTGAAGACTTAGAAAACTTAGAAACGTGCTGGTTGGTTAAAAACAATTACCTATCTGAAGCAAATAGCATTTCCAAATTAAGTAGACTAGAGTGGTTGCATGTAGAAGGTTGCAAAAACCTAATGGATTATTCATTCTTGAATGATAATGGCTCCATAAAAAAATTGTTAATTTCAGATCTAGTCTCCTTGGAGTTTGTAAGAACCATGAGAGAATTGGAGACCATTAACTTTTGGAACTGTAAATCAGGGGACTTAACGCCATTACTAGAATGTCTGACATTAAAAGGGGTTTCTTTTCATCCAGAGAAGAGGCATTACTCTCATAAAAGAGACACTATAAACAATCTCTTGAAAAACAAGAACTAAACAAAAAAGATTTTTAAAATGTATTAAATACTCACCCTAAAAGAGTAGCAAAATCCTTAGAAATTTGGATTATATTGCTACTCTTTGTTTTTTTAAATCGTGATGTGATTTCATTTTTTATGATGAATTAGGTAATCATTCACAGATTACATGTAGCTTAGCTGCACAAATCGATGTCGCTCGTAATGAAATGGGCAATGTGTCACAAATCACGGCTTCTCGCTCAGAGCAAGCCCATTGGACAGCATCCATGCTGGAACAGGTTTAGATTCGCATCATGTTGGACAAAAAGCTCTTATGAAAAAATTTATTCCAGGTTATGATGAATTAAAAGCACCTGCTATCTTTGTACCGAGGGATGGTCATACTAGAAAAATTCCAGGAGTCGGTATTGTTAGTATTCAGAAAAATTTATGCAACAATGTATTGCTCTAAAATTAAAAGGTTTCAAATTTATTGAATTATATGAGGTGGGAACACACATTAACTCTCGTTAGGGTAAAATAAAAGTTGGAATAAATATTTTTAAAGCAACAGTACGGTGATAAATGAATAATATTGTGGGAAAGTCAAACTGCACTGTAAAGGATAGGGGTATGATTATGTATTATAAATTATCATGTTTTTATAAAAGAGATGTTTTCTTCTTTTATAGCGACGAGAATGGTTACGATAGACGAGAATTGGAAAAAGGAAATCGATGTCAAATAAAAGGTAATCTAATATACGTTGTGGATAAATTTGATACTTATCTATCTTCATATGATATATTACCAACAGTAGGTCCACCTTTAGTAAGTGCAAAATTTAAAAAAATAATTGAACAACATTGTGAAAATGATTGTGTCTTTATTCCAGTTGAAATAAAATCAACAGAAACAAAAGATCACAATAATGATTTCTTTGCAATGATCGTTTCGAACTCTGTAGTTTGTCTTAATAAAGAAAAATCTGAGTATAAACCATCGATAAAATCAATACCTGATGGTCCGATTAGTATTAACTATGTTGTATATATTCCTGATTCTCTCGGTGTGCATCATATCGTCAGAATGGAAGAATCTAAGCATTTGATTATTGTGGATGAATTTTTTGTGAATTTGTGTAAAGAAAATAAAGTTAATGGAGTAACTTTTATAAAAGAGGGCAGTTTGCAACGTCCAGAGTATTTATAGATATAATAAAGGAAAATTAAACTGATATTTGAGAAAATCTGTTTGGAGCCTTATATTGCATTTCCGTAATGTTGACTTTAAAAAAGGGGTAAGCAAGGCCTTTACAACTAGTTGAAATTAAATAGTTTTAGTATAAAAAAACGAATTCCAATTAAAAATAAAGTGTACCCTTTGTAAAGGACATTTTGAAAAAAAGCTAGGCAATCTTTTGAAGCTGCTGTCTGTATTTTGCAGGCGGCAGCTTTTTCAAGTTCCATTGCCCTCTATAATGGTTGTAATACATCATATAACTTTTCACTTCTCGTTTTACTTCTTCTAATGTTTCGCACGCTTTCAGGTTGGTTTCATCTTTAAAATGACCGAAGAAGGATTCTTGGGGGGCGTTATCCCAACAGTTTCCTCGGCGTGACATCGATTGCCCTAGTCCCATTTTCTTCACAAGTTTCTGGAATTGCGGATTCGTATAATGGAATCCTTGATCTGAATGAATAAATGCATCTTCTGTTAAATGGCGGTGTTTCTTCAATTGATGAAGTGTATTGAGGGCAATATCAATACTTAATGAAGACGACACTTCATACGCTAAAATTTCATTCGTTTCAGCGTCTTTAATCGTTGATAAATAAGCGCGTTTACTGCTTCCATACGTTAAATAGGTGATATCCGTCAGTAACACTTTTCCGGCCACACCCTGTTTAAAGTTGCGTTGTAATTCATTTGGGCACGTACGATGTTCTTTTGTTGCTTTTGCCATACGTCGAGCTGGATTCGCTTTTCGAATCGGGCAGATAATCTGATATTTTTTCATCACGCGGCGAATACGTTTCAGATTGTACGTAATTCCATATTGATTTTCTAACGTCATTTTAATTTGACGTGCTCCTTTTTTTCGCCCTCGGAAATGATACGCCTTTAAAATGATTTCCTTTACCACTTCATCTCCTTGTTCTTGTGCCATACGCTTCTGCGCTGATTTTTCTGAAAAATAATTGTAATAGCCAGACCGAGATACATCCATCACATCACATAGATAGCTGACTAAACGCTTTAATTTATACTTTTTTATCGTGTGATAGATGAGTTCAAATTTTAGTGTTGTAGCGATTTTTATTTCTTCTTCAACATCTGCCTTTCGAGTAGATCGACCTTTTTTAACAATTCATTCTCTGCTTCAAGTAATCGATTTCTCGCTTCTAATCGCTTCAATTTTTCTTCTAGTGTTAATTCTTTTTCAGATGGTCTACCTGAATTTGTTTTACGTGTATCTTGTAAACCTTCTACACCTGTTTTACGATAAGAAGCTCGCCAACGTTTGCCTGAAGATTCTATACGTTTTATACCGATTAATTCAACATCTAAACCCGCATTTTCAAAAATTTCTCTTGGGAATTTACCTTTTTCATTTTCCGCAATAAAATGACGTTTAAATTCGTCAGTATATGTGATAGCTTTTTCACTAACTGCATGCACATTTGGATTACATTTTAGTTGTTCTAGTTCTATTTTCGTAAAATATCTTTTGGTCATTTCACTCTACCTCAACATCTTTTTTCTCATTATAAACAAAAGTACCCTATAGGATAGACTTTTTTCAAAGTGTCTATCTTATAGGGTACAGTTTAAAAAGGGATTCGTTCTTTTTTAATTTATTATAATAATAAACCATTTGGGTAAATCCAACAACGAATACTCTTGCAGATGGCAGTACTGTATCCTCTCAGTACGATGAGAAGGATAGGCTGATTCAGGCAGTGGACGCAGAGGGCGGAAGTCGCCAGTGGATATATAATGAAGATGGGACATTAATGGACCCTAATAGATCTTTGCACAATGGCTATAATCAAGTACACTTAAAATATAATGAGTATGTTGGAAAGGAACTTGATAGAATATTGAAAGAAGGTAAAGCTCTGAATGCAGGAGATTTGTTTAACAAAAATAGGGTAAATGATTTAATGGATGACTTACGAAAAGGTTTAATGTCAGGAGAAATTAGATGCGGATGAAAATAAAATACCATATAATTGAGAGTTTTGATGTTTCAATTTCTGATGAAGATTTGATTTTTAACATTGATGATCCAAATAATAATAAATGGATGATAAATTATGGAGTATCATTAGATGCAAAAATTAGTTATTTTGATATTATTGTTTATGGCGATACAGACTTATTTTTTAAACAAGATATCATTTTCACTAAGGGGATTTATTTGGTGAGTGGGAAATTTATTAAAACATGGCAAGAAATAGTAGGTATTAATGATGATGTTCAATGGATTGTATTTAATCTTTTAGACTCGAAGGGGATTCAGATACCACATAACTATAAAATAATTAACTTTACTAATACTATTAATTGTATTAATTGGGAAGAATCCAAATTTAATGCATATGATGAATTAGAAAAGGATTATAATTTTTACATGCCTATATTTGATAAAAAAAGGTTGGAGAGTCTTGAGTATGGGTGTGTAGATTGCGAAAGAAGTATATTTATATCGAATATGATTAAAAATTCTTTAGAACAATATAGTTTAAATTCATTAGTTTTTAAGGAAATTAACTAAAATTTATTACTAAATGGTATTGTTTCCTGTGTATTAATTACCTCTGATTCATCCGAGGCTGGGTATTAACAGCAAATGGAGGCTATAATTACAAAAAAATATTTATTTCAAAACATAATCAAAAGAGTAGCGTAAATTCCAAGAATCTGGATGTATTGCTACTCTTTCTTTTTATTAAATCTATTAACCTTTTGGATATGGTTGTAATAAACGAGTTAAAGGGTGTTCGAGTGACCTATGGTTATGACGACGAATTAAGAAGTGAGTCTAAGAGACATTTGGAAAAGATGAAGGATTGTTGAAAAGAGGTTGGGAACCTGTAAATGCGAAGCGATATGCTAATGAATTAACGATGAAACTTAGGGAGGATGCAATTAATTTTGCTAAGGGACAAGGTTATATAAAATGTCCTTAAAAACTAGTAAATGGAAGGGTGGATTTTAATTGTTTGCTCAATGTATTCCTTTTGATTATCATGTGAGAGGTAGAATAGGTGGTAATCCTCCAAAATTGATTGAAGAACAAATACCTGATGATTACAGGTTTTATGCAACTCTAGTTCATCCAGAAAAGGAGGATGTTATGCTTTCTATTATTATTCATAAGAATTTTGATACTTTATTGGAAAATAATATTTATCCTTCAATTGAAGTAAGGGTTATAGAGCATAAATACTCCGAAATTGGAAGCAATACTGATAAAAGTATTTTAGATTTAGGTATGAACTCAATAAGCGATTATTGGAAAAAACAAGGGAATAATTTTTTGTTTATTAAAGTTTTGGGAGAACCACGTCTTATTCAACCCAAAAGTTATTATTATAAAGAGTTGGAAAATAATAATTATTCCTTTTTTCTGCAAATAGAGGAGGAAGGCTATTGTGATAATATGGAGTATGTGTTTATGTACGGTGCATTATATCTATATAGGCATAATGAAACAGGAGAGGTCATTGCTGGTTTCTGGCAATACTCTTGAACAACCTAGCTATTAGAGTGTAAAATGCGCACCTGCCGGTTACTTTATTCAAATGCGATTGTAGATTGAGTAAAGTAACCCTCTTATTCGATTGCATAGTATCCAAATGAAGGAGCTGGAACCAGGATCTTCACAAAAAATTGCATAGAAACCTTATAGAAGAAGGAATACCTTATCGCGGTAGAACATTTACTGGTAGGCAGATGAAATTTTGAAAAAAGCTACTAAAGCATATAAAGATATTGATACTAAAGGATAAATGAAAATTCCTTACACTAAAGATATATTATTCAAAGATATGACCCCTGCAGAAGTTTTAGCACCATTCACTAGACTATCAGAGAAACTTGCGAAAAATCATGAATGGGATGTAAATGGTAATTATGTTTGTAAAAAATAGCAACATTTATTAAATAAAATCATGAGAGGGTGGATTTGATGGATAATTCTGATATTATTTTACCAAAAGAAGTTAGTGACAATGTAAATGATTGGTTTTGGGATATTATTTTGAAAGCAAACCAGAATGCGGATAAATTAAGAGAAATATTGAGAGAAATGGATAAAGAAAGTATTATAAAATTTCAGGAACAATTTTTAGACGCATCAAGTATATTACAAGATGAACCATTTTCTGATTATGTGGAAGAATCAGAGGATGGTATTGAAGATGTAAGTTATTTGGTAGTAAGTAAGGGGAAGAAATACTATGCAGAAGTACTTAATGATCCTAAGAATATTCCTTTTACAGCCGAAAATTGTGAAATTTTAATTGGTATCGCAGATGAAATATGTATTGAAAAATTCTGTGAGTCAACTGGAATATATTAGGTGTATCAGTTCCTATTCTACCAAATTAAATGACAAAGGCTTTTTTCTCAAAGATTGTTGCTATCTTGACCAAAAAAGGATGGAACGCCTATTTGTAGAACTTAGTGACCTAAATGTAGTAAGTACATCTACTAACATTGAAAATTATGATTCCGATGGAATTCCTAAAAGTCTGGTAACTTGGGTATTTGATCCTGAAACATTCATACTGTCTGCTAAACTCACGAAACATGGGAAATATAATATTATCACAGATCACCTTGGAACGCCTGTTGAAGCATATGACAGAAGGAAGTAGAGATATATGCACTCGGATCTTAAAGTAATTCAGGATAATAAAAATCAACATATACTTGACGACAAAGGAAGAAAAAATAAAGAAGGAGCGAGTAAGAAAGCTCCTTGTTTATTAAAAAAGAAGAAATGAGGAGTTTAATATGAGTGGAGGATTTGAATCAAGTCCAGAGTTTAAAGCTATGATAAAAAAATCAGCTAGAGATAGATATATTTACTCTGTAAAACGTATTGCAGACTGGGAAGAGGCGTGGTCTTTGAAATTAAATGATGGGTTTGTTACAACTTCAGATGAAGAGGGAAATCTTTCTATGCCTATTTGGCCATTTAAAGAGTATGCTATGAAATGTATAGGAGATGAATGGGAAAACTGTAAACCACAAAAAATATATTTAAATACACTTTTAGAAGAAATATTACCCAATATGTCAGATGATGGAACGTATGTGGTTGTATTTAAAGTTCCGGAAAATCCAGAAGTTGTAAGGGTGTCAGCAGATGACTTTAAAAATAATTTGTTATATGAATGTTCTCAATTAGAATAAAGCATGGGTTGTAAAATGTAGATACTAACTTTTTGATAAAATTCTAGGTTGGTAATGTTTATAGAGCAAATAAAAAGAGTAGCTTAAATCCCGAGAAGGGTTTTATTGCTACTTTTTTTTTATATAATAAGTGGTGATATGATTTAAGTTATTTTATTTCAGAGAACAAATCTGAAATACCATATACAAGTTACATGAGTATTTAATGATGGATTCGTACCTTCAGCTAAAATTACGGGTGAGTACAATGAACTCGGTCAAGAGATTGAGAGAATTTTTCCAGGAGATGTCATTAGCAAATGGAAGTATGATGTCAAAGGTAGACCAATACACCATCGAATAAGTAGTCAAAACCGTCATACATGGAGACGCGTGTATAATTAGGATGTTAATCAAAAATTTAACCCTTGCTGAAGCTATTGAGGAAATAAAAGAATTACACTCGAATGGAAAAATTCCTTGTAAATAGAAGAAAAGGAGTTATTATTATGGATAGAATTTTAGATACTGGAAGTTATGGAATTTGCTTATTTTCAATAGATGTCCTAAAGGATTTTTTAAAGAAAGAAAAAGTTAGGTCAAAAAAACTTTTGAAAAATTTTCAGGATAATCATGATCGTTATTTAACTTTACTTGCTGATGGTATTTGGATTCCTTTTTTACCAATAAACTCAATAGAATATGTAATTAAACTTGATACCTATAATCAGTCGTTTGATGATGAATAGGAGGAAAAATTAATATATCATAACTTCAATATTGAAGTTAAAGATACATTATGGATTGCTGATATTGGTTCATTTTATGAATTCGATAAAAATGAATTTTTAGGAAATGATGAAGTATCATACCAAACGTTAGATGGAGAGACATTATATTCCGGATTTAGATATAATGTTCCTTCTGGAAAATACTTAGTATCCATAAAGGGCTTTGCACGTAAGAAGATATTAAATTACCCTAATCCAAATTTCGGTTTTTTGTTTTCGCTTGATAAAGTAAATGAATTTGAAGGTTTTAATGATCCACGCGAAGATGAAAGATACAACTTTAATGTGACAAGTATGGATTAAAAATTAGTTTAGATAATATTCTAAAAAACTGATAAAACATATTTTGCAAAAGGTTTCAACGTCAATAGAATTACCATAGATAAGAAAATACAATAGGTGATCTATTTTTCTATGTATTAAAAGATTTGAAGTTAAGTAAAAAAGGGTAATAAATCCATTTAAAAGGATTTTATTGCCCTTTTGATCTTTATATCGTAAGCCCGAAATATAAAAAATATGCGCACCTTTCTGGACCGCACTACGAATGTCTATCTATTTGAAATTTTTTTCGAATAGATGGCTATTTTGCACATGTGGCTTGGACATTTTTCGACCAAGGCATGTATTTATTTAAAATTGGGGATTGCTGAGGGATCGGTAAATTTGGCAGCTCCATCCTTAGTTTAACTAAATATTGATAGAAATCGATACCATTCGCTTTTGCTGCTTCAACCAGATTCAAGCAGTGCATTCGCTTTAGCACCAGCTTCACTCATAGAAAAACGCCAGTTCTTTCGGCCAATCACATTAGGACGAATCGGATTTTCAGCTGGATTATTATCAATTCAATCCGACCATCGAACAGAGAAACTTTTAACGCATGTACACGATTTAATGTTTTTTGAAAACTTTATCCAAGGTGTTTTTTCCGAAGAATGACGATTTATCTACCCATTCCTGAAACTTTTCGACAATCGGTTTTGATTGCTTTTGCTGTGCTTTATGACGCTTTCCTGGTGAGAGATGCTTATATTGCCGTTCTAAGCGATACAGTTGATCACAGTAATCCAAGCCGATTTTCCCATTTTTGCTATCTGCTTTCAGCCAATAACTTCGTATATGCGCCCAACAATTAGGAAATGAAATATTCGATAGCTTACCGTATGGTTATAAAATGCTATTTTTATCGCAATTATTGTCGAAATAATGTCGAAGATTGTAAAAAAATAAATACAGTATTATAAATATCACTATTCATGATGATCTTATCTGTGTATAGTTGCATAAGATAAAATTAATATTCTACGATAGATGAAGGGGATTACTTTTAAATGGGAAAGAAAATTGCATGGGTTACAGATACAGCAGCATTGTTAGATGAAAAGTTCATACAGGACAATCAAATTCACGTATTACCACTTAATATAGTGTTCGAAGAAGGGGCTTTACGCGAAACTGTTGATATGACACATGATCAGTTTTACGAAAAGCTACGAAATGCTAAAAAAAATCCAAAGACATCACAACCTGCTATTGGTGAAGTTGTAGACTTATATAAATCATTAAAAGAACAAGGGTATACATGTGCAATTGCAATTCATACCTCTCAACATCTTTCGGGTACTTATCAAAGCACTTTCACAGCAGCTGCTCAAGCTGAATTTGAAGTATATCCAGTGGATTCAAAAATCGGATCATTTCCGATGATGAAAATGATTAAACTCGGTCAGCAGTTAGAGCGTGAAGGTTTTGAACCTGGCTATATTGTTGAAAGAATCAATGAGATGGCAGATAACAGTGAACTTTCATTTATTCCGGCTAACTTATCACAATTACATAAAAGTGGTCGAGTTTCAGGGACTCAAGCATTTTTAAGTAACTTGTTGAATATTAAAGTTGTCATATCATTTGAAGATGGGAAGCCCGTTATGAAAGAAAAAGTACGCGCTACGACTAGAGCAAAAACATATGTACAAAATGTTTTAAATACAGATCTAGAAAAAAGTATTATCCCTGAAGTTGCAATTATTCACTGTAATGATGAAGAAGGCGCAACCGCTTGGAAAAAAGCTTTAGAGAACGAATATCCGCTCATAAACTTCTCCGTATTACCACTAAGTGCTTGTGTAGCGGTTCATGCAGGTGAAGGAACGCTTGGTTTAAGTTGGGTACGTCTACCAGAGCTTGCACCACTTAAGAAAAAGAAAGCTGAATTAGTTACTATATAAATTTTGTTTGAATACGGATATTGTTATTATAGGTAATTTAGTCTTCGACGATTTGAATCATATGCCCATTTGTCGTGCGGTAGATTCCGTCGAGATAGAACGTTTCAATTGGGGAATTATCAGTGGGCGTGCCTTTGCGGGACATGCTTAGGGTAATTCCTTTTTCTTTGACTGATTTTTGATACGCATATGATGTGTACACAGAACTTTGATCGCTATGCAAGATGCAGCCTTGCGGTAGAATTGATATAAAGTATCTAAAACGAATGACGTATCTTGTGTAGAATCAATTGTTTGCGCTACAATTTCTCCGATATAGAGTAAGCCCAAAATATAAAAAAAAGAGCGCCTTTTCGGTACCGAGATAATGAAAATACGGGCAAATCTTTCGGATGGTAACGACGTTTAATTAAAGTACAATGCCTTTGATGATGTTGTTTGTTTTGTATGCCCTTTTTGTCCTCTGTGACAGAAGGGCTTTTTAAGTGCACGGCATGTGCAACAAACGCCACATTTTTAGGATTTAATATAGGGTGTCGACCTAGTATGAGCGAAGTCTTGGGGATTGGTTCAAAGAATTCAACGTCCAGGCGATCGTTGGACAGCGTTCCAGCATGATGGTCTAGGGAGTGTCATTCGGGCTGATTATTATGATGACAATTGGGAAAAGTATGCCTATGACAAAAATGGTTCGTTAATTGAGACTGAAAAGAGGGATATTATGAATGAAATTTTAAACTTACATAAAACTTTACTTGAGGCAAAATTTCATAAGAATCCAGATAATTTCTATGTTGCGGGTAGTCCTATTATTGCAAAAAATCTGCAACAATATTGTAGACCTGTTAACAGAATACGAAATCGAAGAAAAAGGAAAATATACATGGAGTGAATGGCGGAAGATTGAGAACCATAACTTTTTTAAAGAAAGAGCAGAAGAAAATGTTCAAAATGTGGCATGGGAGAAGTTAAGTTATGAAGAAAAAGAGTCGTTCACAAAAAATATGTTTAGTCCATTTACTTTTAAGGGAAAAGATGTAATAGTTTTTATAAATAAGGTTGATGGGAAATTTAGCATAGAATAAAAAGACGTAAATTTAGGGAATTTCGGTAATGAGGGGTCAAGGGTGAATAAAAAGGAGTATCTGCCACGACTAAAGAGATTGCGGAAGCTGAGAAAGAACTTAAAATAAAACTAGATGATGATTATAAAGAATTTATTAAGCGATTTGGAGGCTCTTATGCAGGGATAGCAATTCATGCATTTTCTAATGGTTCATCCATGGGGAATGAAACTATTATTAATTTGACGAATTGGTGCAGAGAATCATTTGAAGGAGATGAGTTTTCTCCTGAAATTAACAAAAGCTTAATTTTTTCTGATGATGCCTCAGGTAATCCAATAGCAATAAATGCTAACGGAGAAGTCGTAATATACTATCACGACTCAGGAGATAAAGAGGTATTATCAAGATCTTTCGGAAGTTTCGTTGAGGAGAATTTTGCTGAATGGTAATTTCTGAATTACTACCAACCAGTTAAATAGGAAATGTCATAATCACTTTAAGTGTCTGTCCACGTCTGATACAAAGATTTTAATACCCAAGGAACAAAAAATAGACACTAAATTACAATGTGAAGGATGAGTTTGAGATGAGTTATTTCAGATTGTTAGCTTCTTACAAACGAGATGTATATTTCTTTTATTCTGATGAAAACAAGTATAATAGATTTGATTTAGAAAAAGGAATCCCTTATTCTCAGAGTGAAAAACTTTTTTACGTGGTAGATAGGTTCGATTCCTATTTGGAACAGTATGATATTTTACCAACAGTCGGTGGCAAATTAGTAAGTTTAAAGCTAAAAACACTTATAGAAGGATTAGGTTCAGATTGCGAGTTTATTCCTTCAATTATAAAATCTACAGAAACGGGAGAAATAAACAATTCTTACTTTGTAATGAATGTTTTAAATCTAATTCCTTGTTTAGATCATAATAGATCAGACTATGAACCACTAGTAAAATCCATATCTGATGGGCCAATTAGTTTAAATTTTATTGCTTTTATTCCAGAATCCCTTAATGGATATCATATCGTAAGAATGAAAGAATCAAAAGAAGAGATAGTTGTTGATGATTTTTTTGTAGAAGCTTGCAGAAAAGAAAAAATTAAAGGTGTTCTGTTAACTAAAGAAGGAAATGTACGTATTCCGGAAATTGTTGATTTAAAATAATTCGTAAAATTGAATTCTGAGTGGAAGTAGAAACTTAGTGATAATAAAACAGACACCGTAGTACTCGTTTGATGATATGTGATAACATTTTACAGATTGTATATCTCTTTTTTAATTAAGAATTTTCTCACTTGCAAAAAAAACCATTTGTTTCAACCTAACTAAAAGAGTAGCATAAATCCGTAGAATTGGATTTATTGCTACTCTTTCTTTTAATTTATTTACCTTTTTGAAAGGGTTTAACTATGGTTTTGACGAATTCAGAAGTGACTTAAGGGAACAATTGGAAAAGCACGGAAAATGGGATAAAATAATAGCTAAGAAAGCACAAGAGTTGTTAGATGTAACGTACATAAATGCTAATTGCAAGTAAATTTGAGTTTAAAGGAGTAAGTATGAAGATAATAGAGATTATTAATAAAATTGAACAAGATAGTAATTGCAGACTTGTGAAAAAAATCACAGACTTCAAAAGTGAATTAGCTCTCCCAGAAGATTTGCATTATTTTTTTAGCAATTATGACTCCTTACAAATGTTTTTAGATAAGCCTTATGGAATTAAAATAGTTTCTTCAAATGAGTTTATTCCAACTAGTAAAAGACTTTACCCAGAGGATGATGTTATTTGGGAGGAACTAGAAGATGATATTAGTAATGACTGGTATCTTATTGCTGAATCTGAACAAATAAACCAATACATTAGTATCGACATGAGCAATTCTCATTTTGGTTATTGCTACGATAGTTTCTTGGAAACCCATGCAACACCAGGGGATAGTCAGATCATTGCTAAAAGCTTTACGGAACTGTTAGAGCATTTATACTCTAGTAAAGGTGAAAATTGGTTTTGGTTAGCTGAAAATTTCGAATCGTATGGGGATGCTTATGATGGTACCAATTAGACAGATAGAGAACATTGAACAGAACAATGTAAATAATAAACGAGGGGGTTGGCTTTTGTGAAACAAATAGATAACTCGATATTGAAATTTATACAGACAATGAATAAATATCCACAAGAAGAATCCCCAGTTGTAAAGAAAGGTGGAGTACGTTATAGTTCAGAATTAGTAAAACTACAGGTAGATGAAAAAATTTATCTTTCTCCTGAATTAAAATTTTTTTATGAACGTTGTGAAATAATTTGTGATATCCGGCATGATGGTCACAAGCTAAAAAGCACGAGCATTGATTTAGGAAATTCACCTCTTAGTCTTTGGTCTCCTGAAAATCTTGTCTATAGGCAAGATGGGTTTCGTTGGATTGGAACGGATCTAAAAGATAATCCAGAATGGAATCCATTTTGGCTTGTTATTGCAGATATAAACGATGATCCTGTCGTGGTTGTAACTGATAAAGAAGGCTCACCAGTCATGGCCTCTTATGAAACAGGTGCTCTTTTTCCGATTGCAAACTCTTTTTCCGATTTTCTGGATTATCTCTCAATTACTTTAGAATTAGTACAAGGAAAATATAATGGGGAAATAATAGATGATGAATCTTTTGAACTGCTCGAAGGCTTTTTAGAAGATTTAAAAGAGATGATAAGTAAGATAAATAAAAACGATGAACTTGTTGAAAATTTTATCGATTACTTATAGAATCAATTTCATAAATCACTTTTTTCAAGAGCTTAGACTGCTCCTATTAAGAAAATTTACGTTTTTAAAAATTATGCTGCTTGAGTTTGTGATTGTAATAATGCATTCAAACGATCCACCGCTAATTTGCAGGCATTATAAATAAACGTCACTAGGTTGAAGTGAAGTTTGGCTTTTCTTCCTGTTCTGTGACGGATGTTGTTTAACTGAAAATATTGTTTTAAATAGGCATTCACACGTTCAACGGCTGTGCGCTCTTTATACAGTTGTTTCCAAAGTTCAGAGCCACGTGCTGGATACGTGAATTTTCGTATATCCGTGTCAGATTTGATTTTGAAAACCTTCTGACAGAGGGAATCATTACGTAACGGACAGGTTACACATTCCTTTGGTTTGGTGAATTTTAGTGTTCGATACTTTTCATCAAAGCTGTCGTAACAGTAGCTGTGTTCACGTACACAGGTCGGTCTGAAATGTTCATCAAAGCCAAGGTACTCTCCTTCATTGCGGACATTATATGGAATAACTGCACGCATTTGATACGTATGTAATTGACTGTGAATGGGCTCGTAATCATACCCTGCATCCAAAATAGCGGTCGTAAAATGTTCTAGAAATAGGTCTTTTCCTTTCTTTAAAAGAGGAATCGCTGCTTTACTATCCGACAAATTGGCAGATGTCATGAGGCGTCCAACAATATATTGACTCTTTGTAGCCACCGCGAGATGTCCTTTAAAGCCAAACCAAAACGTGTTTTTGCCATCACTGTTCTTTTTAATGCCCCAATTCGGTTCGATGGGCGCATCTTGCCACAATGTTTCTAGTGATGTATCGAGTTGGTCCTTGATCTCTTTTTCATAAGCTGACTGGTTGGCTTTGATTTCTGCTTGTTCCGTAAGCCAAGCCTCGCGTTCTTCTTTTGATTTTCGTCCACGTTTTTTTGGTGGTACAGGCTCTTTTTTCTCCGATGGCTTTGCCGCATCACGTGACTCAAAATGTGTGGCATCAATCGCGAGGTGTTCATCATAAAGAAAGCCTTCTATAAAGGCAGTTTGAATCAATGTATCTTGCATGTGGTCGAGAACATCTGATTGACTGATGACATCGATCATACGTGAATAAGACGCTTCAGATGGAACCACGTCTGAAACGAGAAAACCGCAATCGAATCGAAATAAAGGATCGTTGACTAAACGCTTGATTAAATCCTTGATTGTTGGAATCCGTTCGACAATACGAATAATGAGTGATTGTATCATCGCACCGTAATTTAATTCACGTGGGGCACCACGTAACGTCTTTTTGGAAAACAGCTGAAAAACGGGCTGCACGTCGAAAGTGGCGAAAATTTCATCAAATCGACGTGAACTTTCCATTTCCAATAATTCTTGGATGCCAAATAGGCTCATTTGTTTTACAATAGTCATAGGGCATTCACCTCATTCAGTATGGTTTAGTTTAGTCGCTACCATTATACCGAATTGGGGAGGTGCCCGTTTTTTATTGTTTTAGAACCCTTGATACTAAAGGGATTAAAATTATGAAATTAACTCATATGGTTGATTATCAAAAAAAATGTTGTTACGGAGCTTTATCCTACGTTTCACTTTAAGATGTGATGTATTAATTATAATAAAGAAGGAACGATTAACGAAATCATTTAAGCAAAAGAGGCTGGGACAAAACCCACCTCTTAACTAAAAAGCCGGTGAAATTTTACGATTAGTAAAATTTCACCGGCTTTAAATTTTTTTCATAAAAAATAAGGACCACTTCTGATAAAATTAAGTCACCATAACAAAATTATACAGAAAGAAGGATCCTTATGTTTAAAGATTATAACATGAATCAATTAGTTTTGCCTTTAGATTTTGAAGTGAAGTTACAAAAGAATGATATCGCCTTCCATGTCCACCATTTAGTCGAAAGTATCCCGCCCGAAGCGTTTGAACCATTCCTTCGAAATGAGGGCTGTCCTGCCTACCATCCACGCATGATGCTTAAAATTATCTTATGTGCCTACACGCAATCTGTCTTCTCAGGGCGCAAAATTGAAGCGCTTTTAAAAGATAGTCTTCGGATGATGTGGTTAGCTCAAGGGCATGAACCAACCTACCGCACAATCAACCGATTCCGTGTCCAACCAGAGGTAAAAGAGTTGATTCGTCAATGCTTCGTTCAATTCCGCTGCCAGCTGGTACAGGGAGAATTAATTGACCAGGAAGCTATTTTTATTGATGGAACAAAGATTGAAGCGAATGCGAACAAATTTACATTCGTGTGGAAAAAGTCGGTTGAGAAATTTCATAACGGACTAATTGAAAAGTCAAACCAGCTATACGATGAGCTGCTTGAAAAAGAAATCATGCCAGAAATTGAACGGGAAAGTGAAAAGGAATTAGCATTGGAAGACCTCGCTCAAATGGTCGAAAAAGTTGATGAAGTGATTTCTGAATATGATCGAAAAATTGAAGAGTCATCGGATGTAGCAGAGCGAAAGGCTTTAAGAACGGAACGGAAATTCCCAAAGCAGGCTCGCAAACAATTGATCGACTATATTGAACGCAAACTAAAATATCAAAGAGACTTCGAAATCTTTGACGAACGAAATAGTTATTCGAAAACAGACCCGGATGCAACATTTATGCGTATGAAAGATGACTATATGAAAAATGGTCAATTGAAGGCAGGTTATAACATACAAGTGGCAACAGAAGGTCAGTATGCGCTTGCCTACAGCATTTTTCCGAATCCAACGGATACACGTACATTAATCCCATTTTTAGATGAAATCGAACAACATTATTTTAAGTTACCAAAACACATCGTCGCAGATGCTGGATATGGCAGTGAACAAAATTATGATGATATCCTTTCGAACCGTAAGCGAGAAGCCTTAATCACGTATAACATGTATGTAAAAGAACAGAAGAAAAAGCATAAGCAAAACGAATTCAATACAGAGAACTGGGATTATGATAAAGAACATGATCGATACACTTGCCCAAACCAACAACAGCTTGTATTTAAATATCGTTCCACGAAAACGGATAAGTATGATTTCACGCGTGAATTTAAGATATACGAATGTGAGGACTGTTCCGGATGCCCCCTACGTTCGTTATGTACGAAAGCAAAAGGGGGAAATAATCGTAAGTTAATCGTGAATGAGAAGTGGGAGCAACAAAAAGAATATGTAAGAGTAAAGCTTTCAGAAGAAAAAACGAGTACCATTTATCGTCAACGCAAAATTGACGTGGAACCAGTTTTTGGATTCTTGAAGGCTAATTTGCGTTTCACTCGATTTTCTGTGAGAGGAAAATCGAAGGTTGAAAACGAGATGGGCCTCGCATTAATGGCCGTGAATTTAAGAAAATTCACAGCCATTAGCTAATAGCTATATGGAGACAACATAAAAAATAGAGAAATCCGAATTTGAATGAATTCAAATTCGGATTTCTCACTAATGAAGCTAGTTATGTCCCAGCCTCTTAGTTCATTTTATCGAGAAGTATCCAAAATTTATCGAGAACTCACTTAATTGCCGTTGATCCTCACTTAAACTATGCATTTTTAGATTCCTTGTTAATACCTAAATAAGTGAATAACCTCCAAACATATTCTAACGGTCCGAAGCGGAATTTGGATAACCATAGCTTACTAATAATGATTTGGAAGACAAAAATGACAATGGCGATGATGACGGCTGTCGTTAAGTGGAGTTTTCCATATACGCCGAATGCAAATGGTCCAAATAAAAATGTACAAATGATAGATTGGCCGATATAGTTTGAGAATGCCATTCTGCCAGGGAACGCTAACCACTGTAAAACTTTCTTCCCTTTCACCGTGTGATAAATAAAGATCAAGCTAATAGCATAAAAGATTGTTAGGAGTGGTGAGCTAATATATTGAACAGCTAAAAAATTTTCTGAAAGTAAAGGTAAGATCCAGCACAATGTTCCACCAAAAATAAATGTTAGCAACCACGTAATGAAAAAGCCTTTTCGATATTCTTCAAAACGGTGAATCCATTTTTTCTTCGCAACAGCTGCTCCGAATAAGAACATTAGTAAGTATGGAAGATTTGTAAATAAATAAAATATAGGGTTACCTAGAGAAAGAACATATAAGCCATTACGCATTGTATAAAAAGTTCTTTCCATATAATTAGCATTCATTAATTCTTGAATACTTCCATTTTGATGGGCATCTATCGTAAATTGCATGAGCTGACGATTTTCCTCTGACATTGTCATTGACGTCATCGTAGAATCGGATGAAAGAGCTCCTAATGTTAAAAATCCAAAATATAAGCTATATAAAGTTACGCTAATGATTAACATAGCATTAGCTTTTAACTTATGCATGAAAAGGAGTAATAACCCTAAGATTGCATAGTCTGTTAAAATATCTCCAAACCATATGAAATAGGCATGGATACAACCAAAAATAAATAACGCAATTAGTCTTCTAGAATAAATTCCCCAAAAGTTTAGTTGCTTTGCAGCGGCTCTTTCCTGCATAATGACCATTCCAAAACCGAACAGCATAGAAAACAGCATTACAAATTTCCCATCGACAAACATTGAAAGAATAGTATGAACTGTATAATCTGCTTGATTCCAAAAAGAAGTCCATTCATTTTTAAAACTTAGATCTTCCTGCATATAGGCTGGATAAAGGAACCAAACAATATTTGCTAATATGATTCCTAATAATGCGAACCCCCTTAATACATCGAGTGTTTCAATCCGCTCCTTGGCAGATATAGGTGAAAGCTTTTGCTTCATATAATCATCCTTTTTATTGTTATTTTGTTCTTTCAACAAATGCTACTGTTGAAAAAACTTTGTTAATGAAACTTTAAATAATAATTATCAGGATTTTATAAGGAAAAATTAAGAAGTTAAATTCGTTAAAATTTTTCTGAATATTTCATTAACTCATTTATAAAGAACATATTAACGGTAGAAGTTTACAATAGCGATGTGACGAAGTATTGCGAAAATTGGTACATTTTGTGAAAAACGCTACATAATCTATTATTTTTTAGCATTTAATAGAAAATATTGTTGATTAAAACATAAATGGTAGTATAATGGAGTTGTAGTTACATTTATGGTTATTAATTCCTTGTAAAATAATTGGTAAATGTAAATTGAAGCTCGATGTTATGTGTACCTAGAAAGTGTAACTATAAAAACTAATGAAATGAGGAGATTTTATGATTAACATTATTCAATTTTTAGAGCAAAATCCATCGTTGCTAACTTTGTTAAAAGAAAAAAAAGCTTCTCTAGTTGGTGTTACAGAACTTGAACAAAAAGCAATTCTGGAATCTTTTGATGAAGTGCTATATGTAGACAGTCGCCTTTGGTACTAAGTAATAGTAAAAGTAAGTGGTTTTGGCTTGCTATAAGTATTTATTTAATAATGGGTCTTTACTTACTTTATGTAACTTATAGTAAGCCTTTTATAAATATCGAGCTTAAGGAGAAAAACGGAGAATGGTTAGTGGTAGATTCTTATTATAAAGATTGGGCTACTAAACAACAAATAGAACCCGGAGATATTATTATAAATGTAGATGGTACTGAGATTAATAATATTCCTAATTTAAAGTATGATTTCGTATTACGAGCAGCCAATGATTTAACGATAAAGAAATCGAATAGTAGTTTAATCCATATACACATAAAACCACTAGATATTCCCCAACAATTTTATTATTTACTAATAGCACCAACTTGTTATTTTTTTCTTACTCTTATAATTTCTCTATACTTGTATTTAAATCAAAAGAATAACCCTTTAGTGAATATACTAATATTTTTTATACTAACTGTCTCACTAGCATATGTTAGTATAGGCGCGGCAGGTATATTGGATAGTATTGGGATTATAATAAATCGTAGTAGTATGCTAGTTTGCTTAGTCTTATTAATTCATTTTCTTAGGAAATACTTTTTGTTTTTGAATTTAAAATGGATTTTTATTGACAATATTAAAGTATTTTATTTACTTCCGCTAATGGCTGTTTTTTTAAGCGTTTGTAGTATTATATATCCTTTTATCAATCCTATATTCTCTAGTTTAACCCTTTGGATATTTTTTATTTTGCTAACTGTAATTCTATGTATATTGGGAATTAGTTACTTAATATTTAAAACACCACAATTAAAAATCTTATTAAGTAGTATCATCATCCCATTTCTACCGTTTCTGTTTCTATATGCGTTGCCAGAAATAATCTTCAATAAGCAAGTGCTCTCTGCGGAAATTAGTTCATTATTTCTAATGTTAATACCGTATAGTTTTATTTTTACACAGCTCACTGAACGTATATTTGATATGGAATACTTTATTACCCGTTTGCGCCATTATTTTAATTTTTCATTTGTTTTTACAATCTGGCTGTTAATGGGTTTTTATTGGCTTACTGATATGCCTATTTCAAGTATGGCGGAATTATTCTTTTTTGCCTTCTTTTCATCAATAGCACTTTTTTACTTTAAAGAGAAAATAGATTATCATAAGCGAAAAATTCTTTTTTCAACAAAAGGAGATTATATCCATCGATTGTATACGACAGTTGATAGTATTGGTAGGGTTGTGAAGATTGAAGATTTGCTTGATAAATTTGTTCAAGAAATTGCTTTACACCTTGAGATTAAACATGTTCACGTATTAACCTATGATTTACAAACACATCAAGTGACTTCCACGAGCACATCAAAAGAATATACTCAAAATCAAATGAACGAGATATTACTTGAGAATCTCCGCTTGGGGGATATAAAGAAAACAGAGCATTTTTATATAGCTTTTATCCACCAAGATGTAAATTATAAAAGAGTATTAATCGTAGACCATAATAAATCCATTTATCTAAAGGATGAGGAGCTATTATGGCTTGAATTATTGCTTTTATATTTAAATAATTTTATAGAAAATACGAAAATGGTGGAAGATCTATTAGAACAATTAAAGCATATGAAAGAGGCTGATAAAAGTCAGCTACCATGGCTCAATAAGCTTCTTTGGCTACGATTTGAACAAGAAAAATATCAATTAGCTCAAGAGCTTCATGATACGGTTTTACAGGAACAGCTACATATTGCTCGAGAAATGGATGTATTTATTCATGCAAAAAGGACAACGGATATTCATATGAACCTTACTAAGATTCATGAACATATGATTGCATCGTTAAATGATTTAAGAGGCTACTGTGAAAATTTGAAGCCGCCATTATTAGATACACTAGGCTTAAATGCAGCGCTTGAGAAGTTTATTCAAAAAGTTCATAAGCGTGCTGATTTTGTTTTAATTTATACAATTGATCGTCTTTATTTAGAGGATGAGCGTTTAAACTTGATAATTTATCGGCTTTTTCAAGAGTTAATGAACAATGCCTTGAAGCATTCACATGCCAATACTGTCGAAATCCATCTATTGGAAACAGAAGATGGTTTTGAAATCAATTATTCTGATGATGGTGTAGGATGTAAAATGGATGAAATTATTGTTTCTGATTCAATGGGAATCAGGGGGATGCAAGAGAGGGTACAAGCCTTTAATGGTCAGTTTTCTATCAAGACCGATGTAGGAGAAGGAATGTCTATACGAATTAAGGTTATTGAAGGGAATCATACTCATTCTATGGCTACGAAAGATGGCCAACTCTTAGTAGAGAATAATATAAGAATAGAAAGAAAGATATGAACCATTTTCACACCTCCTAATCTTTTTGTATTGTGCAGAATTCACAGTATGAGTATGAATTGGGAGGTTTTTCTTTGGAGTTTATTTGTATAGGGGAAGGGAATCTTCAACATAATGATGAAATTGATAAAAAAGGATAGTCGTTTTAATTCTAAGCGGTTTAGGCGACTCATCAGGTAAGGAAAACCTAATATAAAGATAGAAGGAGAAACTCACATGCTATTAGAGGAATGGTTAAATAATTGGGTAGATTCTTATAATCGAAACGGTTATTTGAATGGTACTATATTAATTGCATCGAATGAGAATATTCTTTTAAACAGGGGATTTGGTATGGCGAATTGGGAGCATAGCGTTCCAAATGTGCCAACAACTAAATTTCGTATAGGGTCATTAACGAAAGCATTCACAGCGATGGCTATTTTTCAATTGCATGAAAAGCAAAAATTAAATATTGACGATTATGTAGGAAAATATCTAAATGATTATCCGAATGGTCAACAAATAACAATCTATCATTGCTTAACAAATAGCTCTGGAATACCTAATTATACAAATGCCCCTGATTTTTGGTTTCGCACAATGAGACTGCCATCCACATTAGATCAGCTAATTGATACCTTTAAGGGAAGGGAATTAGAGTTTGAACCTGGTAGTGAATTTGGCTATTCAAATTCAGCGTATGCGTTGTTAACGGCCATTATTGAAAAAGTTTCAGACATGTCATATGCAGATTACATCCAGCAGTATATATGCCATCCGTTAGGTATGTATCATACAGGCTGTGACGATGGAATAAAGGTGATTCCAGGTTTAGCATCTGGCTATTCATTTTGGGAAGAACCAATTCATTCAGCGTATGCGGATATGTCATTTCCATTGGGTTCCTACGGGTTATATTCTACAACAGAAGACCTTTTTATTTGGGATCATGCATTAAAATCCTCCAAAATCCTTCCTAAGGAATTAACAGAGAAAATGTTGACTCCACATCGGGGGTCCTATGCGTGTGGCTGGATGGTCTCTGAAGTAATGGGGAAAAAATGTATGCATCATTTTGGAGATATTAGCGGTTTTTCAAGTGATTTCCTTAGATTTATTGATGATAGAGTTACGATTATCTTTTTAAGTAATATGAATGTTACACCTGTCACGCATTTAAGTAGAGAGATTGCAAAAATCGTTTTTGATAAAAATGTATCTTCACCGGCACCTGCAGTTCCGATAGCATTCATAAAGAAAGAATCTATCGTGGGGCAATATGTAATAGAAAATGAAGACAAAGTACTTACCATTACTATTAAAAATAAAGAACTTTATCTAACAGTCCCCAAGATGTATGGAGCTTTATATAAATTTAAGCTTATACCATTTAGTCATGACGCTACGAAAACGGCTTTTTTAGCCGAGATGATTTATGAACGATTGATATTTTATTATTCATTATCAGGGGAAATAGAGCGTGTGCAATACGTGGATTGTTATGATAAAACTTATATGCTTTCTAAACAATAGATGGAGCATCAACATTATATTTTGAAATTTAGAAAGAGGCAACTCATAGTTGAGATGCCTCTTTGATTTTATTCATTAAATGCGCTTAGCGTGAATACGAAGATACTTTTCACCATCATATGAATCATAGAAGGCCAACTTACTTCGTGCCTACTAATCATTCGCAGCACGTGTATAGATTGGATTTTTTCTTTGTATTGTTATATTTACCTTAACAAATATAGTTATTTATGTATCATGATAGTATATTTATATAGAGAGGAGATGATATCTTCATGGAAATGGAAGAAATGATCTTGAATTATACATCGCAACAAAATGAATTAAGGAAGCATATTTCACTACAAAACAATTTTTCAGCTGATCAAATTAAACTCGTTGCAGGAGTAGATATTGCCTATTGGGGTGAAAATACTAAAGAATATGGAGCTTGTTGCATTCAAGTTATAGATTTTAACTCCAAAAAGATAGTTGAACAAATTGAGTACATAAATGAAATTACAATTCCATATATTTCAGGGTTTTTAGCCTTTCGTGAATTGCCTCTTGTATTAGAGGCTGTTAAAAAGTTGAGAACGAATCCAGACCTTTATATGTTTGATGGAAATGGGTATTTGCATAGTCGTCATATGGGCATTGCTACACATGCCTCATTCTTCTTGGAAAAACCTACAATTGGTGTTGCCAAAACTTATTATAAAATAGAGAACACAGATTTTATAATGCCGGAAAATATAGCTGGAGCGTATACTGATATTGTGATTGATGGGGTAGTGTATGGTCGTGCTCTAAGAAGTAGAAAGGATGTTAAACCGATATTTGTTTCGTGTGGTAACGAGATTGATTTAGATACGGCAACTAATATAACGATGCATTTTATTGAAAAAGAAAGCCGTTTACCAATCCCCACAAGATATGCGGATTTAGCAACTCATCAGGCAAGAAAACTAGAACGAGACTATTAAAATAAGAGGGATAAAAAGTGAAAAAAGAAGTTGAAATTCTATGGAATCGTATCATTGAAAAAAATTCGAAGTTAGAAATGAATGGTAGAGAATTATTAAACCTTCAGCCAGGTGCAACAGTTGAAGAATTTCAACTAATCGAAACTACATTAGGAATTACTCTTCCTGAAGAGATGAAATGTTTTTATCGTATATTTAATGGACAAGTTTGGTCACAAGGAGTACAGCCTTTTGTTAGAAATTTAACCCTATCTCCTATATCTGAAATTATTGATAATTGGGAGTTTCTACAGGAGGAGTTTGATCCAGATGATTTGCTTCCAGATATAGAGTATGGTGTTGAGGTTAAACCAACGCTTTGGAATGAAAAATGGATTCCGATTGCTGAAAATGGTGGAGGCGATTATCTTTGTCTTGATACAGATCCAATAGAAGAAGGAGTAGTCGAGGTTGATTTCCGTTCCGACTGGTCGCTTTTATCGCTGCCGCTTCTCTTTCGCGCAGAGCAGAGCTTCCTAGGGGCGTCCGATGAGCCGCTTCACTCGCGTTGCTCGCTGCAGGGTCTCGGGCCAACACGATGTTGGTTACGAAGGCGTTATCACAGGACGTGATGGTTTTAGCCTTCGTTCCTCTATTCGCTGATCCCCGAGGAGTCGCCCAGTCTCCACTCCAATCAACATTTCATAGCATGTCTCTTCTGGCAGATTACTCTAAATTATAGTGATGAAACAAAACTTCAGTAATGTTTTATCTGTGCGAGAGCAAATAGCCTGAAATGAGAATCCCCTTTAAAGTGCCATAGTATCGACAAAGATTCCCTTGACTATTTTTGTTTTTCTGTAGAGAAAAGTCTATTGGTTAAATTTATCTTTTTCATTTGTGTAGAATATCAATTCTTCGATATACTATTTATAGTTAATCTGTATAACAATTGAGAATTTTTCGTCATAACAAGAGTAGTTTGACATAGAAGGTAGGAACTTAAAAATGTATAAAATAGGTGTTGTTGGCCCAGAAAAATCCGTTGAAAAAATTATCGAATTAGCACATGAAATTGAACAGGATATGGAATTTATTCCGTATATTTATTCGATGGCTACAGAAACAAAACATCTTGTGGAGACCCATAATCAAGATGTTGATTTTTGGTTATTTTCGGGATACATACCTTATAAAATTGCTAGTCAGACAAGCGTCTCACACGATAAACTGGCACATATATTCTTTTCTGATGCGGCCATCTATAAAGGCTTTTTAGAGCAGTCCTATAATATGGGGAAATTTATAGAGAGAGTTAGTATTGATATTATCTCATCACCAGTTGAAATTGCATCAGAAGGGTTGGCGGAAATAGAGAAAATTGTAAGGGAAATGTATTTAAAGGAATTTGATGTAGCCATCGATCCGAAAGAATTATTTAATTTTCATTACGACCTGTGGCTGAAAGGGAAAATCGATTTTGCGATAACATGCTACCCTTCAGTCGATGAAGAACTGAAGAAGATGGGGGTCCCCTCCTATTGGGTATCGCCTACAAAAACTGAAATTTACCATACTGTCCAACTATTTACCGAAAAAATTAAAACGTCGTATTATAAAGAGACGCAAATTGGTGCTGTCATGCTCGAAATAAAAGATTTCGATTCATTGAAGGAAAGAATGAAGCAAGGATATCGTATTCAATATCTAGAATTACGCATGAAGGACAACTTACTGCAATTATGTGAACAAATTGATGGCTCCTTAATCGAGGAAGGGAATGGGCGATATACAATTTTCAGCACGAGGGGAGCAATCGAAGGGCAAATTCAATTCATTAAGAAAAAAATGTATCAGTTGTCCATTGAAATGGAGGCTAAGGTCACAGCTGGAATAGGTTTTGCACAAACTGTATTTAATGCCGAATTAAATGCCCATAGAGCTTTAAGACAAACGAAAGAGAATGAATCGATTGATATTGTCATGATTCAAGATGATGGTACAATTATTGAATCTGTTGGTAATACCGAGGAGCTAACATATTCCTATAGAGCTGAAGATCCTACTATCCTTGAGAAATTAAAAAAAGGTAGCGTCAGCATTAAAACCTATACAAGAATACAAGCACTAGTTCAAAAAATGAGCTGGAAGCATTTTACGACGAAAGATTTAGCCACACAGCTTCAAATGAGTGAACGGAATGCGCAGCGCATCGTGGCTGATTTATGCAATGTGGGCTTAGTGGAAATTTGTGGAGAAGAATTGCAGCATACACGTGGTAGACCAATAAAAATATATCAGCTAATGATCTAGGTCAACTTCATAAAAGACAAAATGTCCCGAACCAATTAATGGTTTTGAGGGCATTTTTTGTTTGGTTAATAGTTTCTGTAAGCATAAGGTGACAGAAAATTTTAAGTAATTTTTCGTTTTGGGTGTGTATTTAAAAAATGTAGATAAATCAACAGTTTCCTAGTTTTTTGGTTTATTTTAGACATCATTTTTATGCGATTATTTATTAGGAATTTTCGAAAAAATATTGTCAATTTATAAAAAGTCGATTATTATACGAATATATAACGAAAATGTCGCTATATTGAAGGGGAGACTTTAATAGATAGGGAGAGATGGAGAATATTATAGAAAGGCTTGCAAAAGATTTCGAAAAGGAAAGAATAAGAGTTTTAGTTGTCTGAATCTTACGACTACAATCGAACTTTTGATCTTAGTACTATCGATTTTGCAGCACTGTAGTAAACATAGGAGGGATTTTAATGACAACAAATGAAATGACGAAAAAATCTAGAAATTTAATCCTTGCACTCTTATTTTTAGGATGGTCATTAGGAAATCTTGATCGTTACATCATGAACTATGCAGTAGTTTCGATTACTGGTGATTTAAATTTAGATGCTTCTTCTACCGGGATTATTTTAAGCGCTTTCTTTTTAGGTTATGCGATTATGCAAATACCTGGCGGATGGCTTGCTGATAAATTTGGTGCTAAAAAAATCTTATTATTTTCAGTAATTATGTGGTCAATATTTACTGGTTTAACAGCTCTAGCTTGGTCTTTAGTTGCAATGATTATCATTCGATTTTTATTTGGTATTGGGGAAGGTGGGTTCCAACCATCTAGCTCCAAAATTATTGCTACGATATATCCAAAGGAAGAAAGAGGGCGAGCAATGTCAATCATGCTTTCCTCTGGAGGTATCGTTTCGCTATTCGTACCTTTGCTCGCAGCTTATTTGTTAGGAACAATTGGTTGGCGCACGATGTTTGTTGTAATTGGTGCTATCGGTGCTATTATTGCATTTTTATATTGGAAATATATCAAGCTTCCACAAGATGAAGCGGTGGAAAATAGTAATAGTAATGAAAATACTTCTACTAAAGTTAACTTTAAGGAACTATTGAAAACACCACTTATGTGGAATTTAATTATTGCTTATTTCTGCATATATGCAGTGAACTGGGGATTAGTTTCATGGATTCCAACATACCTTCAAAAAAATCGTGGGCTCGATTTAATGTCGATTGGTTGGGCGCAAACAATTCCAGCCATTACTACTATTATTGGTGTCTATGGTAGTGGTTATATCATTGATAAGTTGCCACGAGGAATGGACAAGATTTTAGGTTCAATTTCATGTGGAGTTATTGGTATTTTATTGTATTTAATGTTTACAGCTAAGTCTGTGACAATGTTTATTGGCTATCAAACTGTTGTTACTTTATTTATTGCATTTGTCATTACAATGTTACCTGCCATTGTGTTAAAAAAATTACCTTCTTCCATTACGGGATCAGCAATGGGGATTGCTAATACAGGCGGTCAATTAGCGGGATTTGTAACACCGATGGCAATCGGTTTTATGGTAGATGCTTTTAATGGTTCCTTTGATGCAGCCTTTTGGATGTTAATTGGATTTGCGGTTATTTGTATTATTTCACTCTTAACGTTAAATGATCAAAAAGGGAGTCTATTAAATTCGTAATAGGAACATATTTCTTTGGAGGTAATAAATATGAGTTTACATGGAAAAATTTCTTCATTAGTCGAGTCAAAAAGAGATGCTAGCATTCAATTAAGTGATGCCATTTGGGCGGTACCCGAACTTCACTTTCAAGAAAAGAAATCTGTTCAATATATGAAGGCGGCTTTAGAAAAAGAGGGCTTTGCAACTGAAATTGGAATCGCAGGGCTTGATACAGCACTAGTTGGAACGTTTGGCTCTGGAAAGCCTGTTATTGCATTTCTCGGTGAATATGATGCACTTCCTGGATTGAGTCAAAAAGGTGGGGCTACTCATCATGAGCCGTTAGAAGACGGAGGAAGTGGTCATGGTTGTGGTCATAACTTATTAGGGACAGGAGCATTTGCAGCGGCTGTTGCAGTGAAAGATTACTTAGAGCAAAATAATCAATCAGCTACAATCCGTTTCTACGGCTGTCCTGCAGAGGAAAATGGTTCAGGTAAAGCTTATATGGCGAAGGCTGGTATTTTCGATGACGTCGATATTGCGATTTCTTGGCATCCTGGTACTTTTACAACTGTTATGACTTGTAGCTCTCTAGCAAACTATGCGGCAACTTTTAAGTTTACGGGGAAAAGTGCACATGCAGCAGCAGCACCACATCTAGGAAGAAGTGCATTAGATGCAGTTGAGCTCATGAATGTTGGGGTAAACTATTTACGTGAGCATATCATTCCAGAAGCGCGAGTGCATTATGCGGTTACCAACACAGGAGGAACATCTCCGAATGTTGTTCAACCATATGCAGAGGTGACATACTTAGTTAGAGCGCCTAAAAAGCATCAAGTACAAGAGATTTATCAACGTGTTAAAAACATTGCTAAAGGCGCAACGTTAATGACTGAAACATCGTTAGAAATTGCCTTCGAGGGAGCTGCTTCAAATCTTATTCCAAATAAAACACTTTATGATGCGATGCAAAAACAAATACTTGATTTAGGAATGCCAACTTATACAATAGAAGACGAGCAGCATGCCCGAGCGATTTTTAATACATTTTCTCCTGAAATTCAGGCAACATCGTTAATTGGTCTAAAAAAAGATGATGTCGCACAGCTACAAGGTAAAGTTATTGCTAACCACATCCCAAGTGTCCTTCCTGAGTTTATATTGGGTGGATCAACGGACGTTGGCGATGTAAGCTGGAATGTCCCAACTGTTCAATGTACAACGGTATGTATGGCACTTGGTACACCACTTCATACTTGGCAAGTTGTATCACAGGGGGTTATGCCAATAGCACATAAAGGGATGCTACAGGCAGCAAAAATTATGGCTTGTACTGCTGTTGATTTAATTGACAATCCAGCACTTATTGAAGAAGCTAAAAAAGAATGGAAAGAACGTCTGGATGGGGAGACTTATGTTTCGTTAATTCCAGAAGGTACTATGCCTCCAAAACTGTAAAAAGTTATTCCATATAGAGTCTTCATAGGGTAAACTATGGAGGCTCTGTTTTTGCCTATTATTAAGTTTTTTTAGTAAAGTGTACTTATTGAGTAGTTATGGTGTAAAATGCCGTATTTTTGAAAGGAGATCACAAAATGCCGACAGATCATATCAATCATAATAACAATCACCTTGCGGCAGAATGGGTGGAAAAGTTTCGTCCTTATGCTAAAGAGGGAAAATGTGCAAGTTATATTCCCGCTTTAGCGGAAAAAGATCCAAATCAATTAGCGATTTCGATTATCGGTACTAATAATGAGGAAATGAAAGCCGGAGAGACAACTGAACTATTTACTCTGCAAAGTGTTTCAAAAGTAGTTACATTTATTTTAGCATGTATGGAGCGGGGATTACCTTATGTTTTAGAACGAGTAGATGTTGAACCTACAGGTGACACCTTCAATTCAATCATTCGTCTAGAAAGCCATCAGCCTGGAAAACCTTTTAATCCAATGATTAATGCAGGAGCAATTACAGTATCCTCTATGCTTGACGGAAATTCTCCGCAAGAAAAGGTTACAAAAATCCTTCAATTTTTAGAACAAATCGTTGGCAAGGAATTAAAGGTTAATGAAGAGGTTTATCAATCTGAATGGCAAACTGCTAATCGAAACCGTTCTTTAGCTTATTATTTAATGGATTCTGGCTTCTTAGACTGTCCTGTAGAAGAGGCATTGGAAGTTTATTTGAAACAATGTGCTATTGAAGTAAATGTTTCGGATTTAGCAATGATTGGTTTAGTAATCGCCAATGATGGCTATCATCCTTTATTAAAAACGCAACTTTTTCCAAAGCAAGTAGCGAAATTAGCGAAAGCATTGATGGTTACTTGCGGTATGTATAATGCTTCTGGTAAATTTGCTGCATTTATAGGGTTACCTGCTAAAAGTGGTGTCTCTGGAGCGATTTTAGCGGCTGTACCAAGTCACGCAGGCTTAGATTCACCTTTTCCTACTGGCTGTGGTATTGGCATCTATGGGCCAGCAATTGATGACATCGGGAACAGTGTAGCCGGAGTGAATTTACTAAAGCATATCGCTACCGAGTGGAATATGAATATTTTTTAATCAATCAAAGAAAGATGACTTCAGTAAATATAGAGGTCACTGAAAAACTTACGCTTTTATAATAGCGAACCTTTTTCAGATAAAAATAAGGCACTTCTTGTTCAATTTGAACTGCTCCCTGTCAAGTAGACAGTGGAAATAATAAAAATGCTTTAAGCGGCTTGAGTCCTGAATTCTAAAGGACTCAAGCCGTTTAATGTTTCTTGATAACGTTCGTTGTTATAGAATTCGATGTACGTATCAATGGCGTGTTTTAATGCCTCAAACGTCTCAAACTTATGTAAATAATACTTTTCTACTTTCAGTGTCCCCCAAAACGCTTCAATTGGCCCATTATCGATGCAACGGCCGACTCTCGACATACTATGTGTTAGTTTTGCCTTCTTCATAATTCGCTTAAATTCTTTAGATGTATATTGATACCCACGATCACTATGTAAAAGCGGAAACTCATCTTTTGACAGTTGACGAATAGCTGGTCTTACCGTCTCAAAAACAAGGTCATTATTGTTTGAATGACCTAATACGTAACTCACAATGGACTTATCATAAAGATCGATAATCGCACTTAAATAAGCCTTCTTACCGTTACCATACTTGAACTCCGTCACATCTGTACACCATTTCTGATTCGGCTTTTCGGCTGTAAACATACGTGCTAACACGTTTTCTGCTACGTAATCCGGTTTCACCTTTCGGTACTTTTTCGGACGACGGCGAATCACCGCCTCTAAACCACAAATTTGCATTAGACGATGAATACGCTTCTTATTCACTTTCGCTAAGTTTTCTTTTTCACGTTGGCGGTTAATAGTCATTGCGATACGGCGGTAGCCATAAATGCCATCTATTTGTGTATATAAGTGTTGGATAGACGCCATTAGCTGTTGGTTCTCCAATTCCCGTGCTGAGGGTTGACGATTGAGCCATTTGTAATAAGCTGCACGGGATACCTTGGCGATTTTACATAATAAAATAATCGATAAGTTTTCATGCTTCGCTAGCTCTTGGATCGCGAAATAAAGGCTTTGAATCCGAACTTTACTTAACGATACCTCCTTTCGATTTCCTCTAACTTTTTTAGTAGTAAATTTTCTGCACGTAATCGTTCATTTTCGCGCTCCATCTGTTGAATTTTTAAGCGTAATTCATCTTCTGGTGTGCGTTCTTCTGCTGGTTTTGTACGACCTCGTTGATCTTGAAGGGCCTTTTCCCCATCTTGTTCAAACTTACGTACCCATTGATACACCTGTTGATAAGATACCTCATATTGTGCTGCTGTCTCTTGATAATTCTTCGCGTTTGCTAGGCAGGCTTTGACGATTTCAATGCGTTCTACTACGGTTGTTTTTCTTCCTTTAGTCATAGTTTGGCTCATTCCTTTACCCGAATCTTTTAATTCACTATGACTAGTATAGGTTTTTAACCATGATTTGAACAACGACCAACTGCTAATTTCATATGTTGAGAGGATTTCGTACATTGAATACTTTTTTGTTAAGTAGTCTGCTACTGCTCGTTCTTTTAGTTCTTTGGAGTAAAACTTATTTTTCTTAGCTGGCGTTAATGCTTCAATTCCCCCGGTTTTAAATTTAGTACGCCAGCTTTTAAATGTGTAAGTCGAAATAGCGTACTTTTCACAAATTTCTCGAATAGAATAAAGCTCTTCCTCTACATATTGAAGAGCTAACAATTTCATTTCAGGTGTTATTAGTTGTTTCGTCATAAAAAAACTCCCCATTTAATAAACAGATTTTATTTTTTAATCTGTCTACCTAATGGGGAGCATATCAATTTTGAACAGGAAGTGCCTTATTTCCGTCTATATTCCTTATTCATTTTTGTTTAGTAGCTTTAATATCCGTTTCAAATTGACAGCGAATATCGTTGTGGCACCCTGTATTTCCATGCCTAAAAAACCCGCAGTCGATGCCGTATCGTACCCGTGTCCGTTTTTTAATTCACTATTCTTCGCTTCTACTTTGTAGCGATTTTCGGATAATTGCTTAAATGCTTCCGTATTTTGAAATACTTCTTGTTCGTCATGTGTCCAACTTTATTTTGACAGAATACGTTTTACTTTTTGCGCCTTCTTTATAACAGCCCTTTCTCATTGGACATACTTTGCATTTTTCATTAAATGAAGGGTTTCTTGATTTGAAATCATCGGGGGGCACCAACTGCACATTAATTCTTTTATTATAAAGGAAAGCGTGACTAAAATAATAGTTTGATACATTGCGTTGTTTGGAGAAGCATCGCTCGACTCCAGCGGGAAAGCGAGACAGACGAGACCCCGCACGAAGCGAAGCGTAGGAGGAGGCTTGGCGCTCGCCCGCGGAAAGCGAGCGGAATGCTTCGGAAAACAACAGTAGGGTCACAATGCCAAATGTAAAAAGGTGAGATGATATGGACTTTTTCAGTGCCATCGTAAATATACGAAGTCATCTTTTTTGTTTATTTTGCTGTGGTTTCACTTTCGGGCAAAAAATAAAGTCCTGAATAGGATCACTTTCTGTAAAGTGTCACTATCCAGGACATTTCATTTCACCGTATTAGTTCTTTCTTTTCATTTTATAAATAATCATTAGTATGATAAACCAAATTGGTGTTAACAGTAATGCGGTACGTGTTGCCTCGGAAATGAACATCACTACTAATAGAAATGCAAAGAAGGCGAGTACTAAATAGTTCACAAACGGAGTAAAAGGTGCCTTGAAGATCGATGCTTCATGAAGTGCACGATTTTTACGTTTATAAATGATATGAGAGATTAAAATAATACTCCACACCCAAATAAAGCAAATAGCACTAATTGTCGTTACAACACTAAAGGCGTTTTCAGGCATTAGTTTACTTAGTAAAGCACCGGCGGAAACTACAATTGCAGACACAACGAGTGCGTTACTTGGAACACTGTTCTTATTAAGCTTTGCAAACTTTGGCGAAGCTTGCTTGTTGTTTCCAAGATTAAAAAGCATACGGCTTGTGGAAAATAACCCACTATTACCAGCTGAAGCGGCAGATGTTAGTACGACAAAATTAATAATACCTGCAGCAATGGGAATACCAGCTAGCGTAAATACTTGTACAAATGGGCTACTTGAGGCAGACATTTCATACCAAGGATTAATACATAAAATAACAAATAATGCCCCTACGTAGAATAATAAAATGCGTAATGGAATTTTGTTAATGGCAGAAGGGATATTTTTTTTAGGATCGGCCGTTTCTGCAGCAGATACCCCTACTAATTCGACACCAACAAAAGCGAAAACAACCATTTGGAATGCCATTAGGAATCCGTATAGGCCGTTCGGGAATAACCCACCATGTGCCCAAAGATTTTCAACTGTTACTGTGCCAGAGCTCGTTTGAAAGCCTGTAAATAACATGATTAGGCCAATAACAATCAGCGCCACAATTGTGATGACTTTTATAAGTGCAAACCAAAATTCTAGTTCGCCAAATAGTTTTACAGTTAGTAAATTTAAAATTAATAACAGTACTAGACAGCCAATTGCAGGCACCCATTGAGGTATATCAAACCAATAATGTGTATAAACGCCGACAGCAATAATATCTGCCATAGCAGTCATGATCCAGCAGAACCAGTATGTCCAGCCAGTGATGTAACCTGCCCATGGTCCTATGTATTCAGATGCAAAATCAGTAAATGATGTATAGCCAGCATTTGATAATAATAGTTCACCTAATGCCCGCATAACAAAAAATAAGGCGGTTCCGACAATGAGATAGGCAAAAATTATGGATGGTCCGGCTAAAGCAATGGCTTTACCTGATCCTAAAAATAAGCCAGTACCTATTGTTCCGCCAATTGCAATGAGCTGCACATGGCGATTTTTTAAATCTCGTTTTAATTGTTGTTGTTCCACGTTGATCCCCCTCAAAGATACGTAAAAACTATGACTGGAAAATAAAAAAGAGACTAGTAGTGACACTAGTCTCGTAAACGACAGAATAACAAATACCAATTACGGATGTTGTACGTAAAAAAAAGAAAACATTCGTGTGGTATAGCTTTCATGTTGAAAGTTAATATTACTCCTCTGTCCTTTTGCCTGAGATAGTGAACCCTTCGGCGACGCAAAATGCGCTCTCTCCAGAACTGCTCCTGCTATAGTGTTATCCATAGCATTCATAGCTTGTATTGTATGTCTTGATGACATTATTTTAAGATATTATACATCCTATCAGTGCCTGCTTAATTATTCAAGAGTAAATTTCAGTTATTTTCAGAAAAAAAGAAGATTGGAGTTCGTCTAGGTAAATATTTAACGAAAAATAGTATTTTTAGACATATGTTAATATAAGGATAATGTTTAATTTAAGGTGTTAAAAAAGGTGAACTATTTAAACAAGCATGGGAAGCGCCTTGCATTATGGCAAGGGATTTGTGATAAGAGTAGTATATTACCTCACGTTGCTTTAACTTCCTTGTCAGACGTTATACAATATATATATATAATATAGTAGAAACTCAGAATTTTTTACAAAAAGTAAACCATCTCATAGTTATTTGAGATGGTTTCTTTTTTATAAAACAAAGTAATATAGGTAAATATAAATAAATTTACTTAGTTTTCATGAGTAGATTTATTAATATTAGTCACTTATGTCTTATCGATTTTTTAAATTTGTTTTTTGGACTTTATTTTACCTGTCCAAGTACGGAAGCCGCCTTGAAGTTGGTAAATTTGGTTGTAGCCACGTTTTTTAAGAAACATAGCAGCACGTGAGCTACGGCCTGTATTTTGACAGTATAAATATACTGGTAAATCTGGGCGGATTTCTTTGTAACGTTGACGTAGAGTTGTTGAAGGAACATTGCGCGCGCCAAGGATGTGACCAGCATCAAATTCTTTTTGTTCACGTACGTCGATAAGCTGTGCTTTACGATAGCCTTCAATAAATTGTTCTTGTGTTAGGTTTGTTACGGCTTTTTTTAGTCGTAGGGCATTGATACCGATATATGCAATTACGACTACTAAAATTACACCGATTGTGATAAGTATGTTCAAAATTTCTTACCCCTTTCTATCTTCTTTATTATTATAAAAGATGCGCTAGCGATAGTCCAATGAGTTTGATAAAATTAATTAGATTGTGGCTAGAATTAATCTATCTTTATTAATACGGATTATATTAGTGTACTGTCACAGAACCATTCCACTATTTTCTTGGATTAGGATGGGAGATACTTTTATAAAGCATAGAACTAAACGCAGAGTGTTAAAATGAGGCTGAGAGAATCCTTTGGTTTCATCGGACGCAACCAAGAAAGCGCACAGCCAGAATGGAAATCTACCTCACGTAATTGTGATGAGACTTATTTTTGCACACATTCGCAAAGTTTAATTTAATATTTTTAGGAGATGAATATATGACAACTTGGTATTTTTTAAATTCAGGGAAATGCAGCCCTTCTTTTAATATGGCTTTAGATGAGGCATTACTTGATTGGCATAGTGAAGGTTTAATCCCACCAGTCATTCGTTTTTATGAATGGGAGCCAGCAACTCTTTCGATTGGCTATTTTCAACAAGCAAAAAGAGATATTAATCTAGAAGCGGTAAGAGAACAAGGACTAGGCTTTGTTCGTCGTCCAACGGGTGGTAGAGCTGTTTTACATGAACATGAGTTGACGTATAGCGTCATTGTTTCAGAAAGCTATCCAGATATGCCTGAATCAGTGACAGAGGCATATAGAGTGTTAAGTGAAGGTATATTGCAAGGTTTTCATAATCTAGGTATGGATGCTTATTTTAGTGTACCTGATACAGAAGAACAAAGAGCAGACTTAAAGAAACCAAAAAGCGCAGTTTGCTTTGATGCACCAAGCTGGTATGAGCTTGTTGTAGAAGGTAAAAAAGTAGCAGGTAGTGCACAAACTCGTCAAAAAGGTGTTATTCTACAGCACGGAGCTATTTTACTTGATTTAGATCAAGAAAAATTATTGTCTGTCTTCAATTTTTCAAGTGAAGAGGCAAAGGACCGTATGCGTAGAAAGATGCCAGAGAAAGCGGTTGCTATCAATAACCTTGTTAAAGAACCTGTGACTATTGAACAATGTGTGACAGCTTTTAGAGATGGTTTTGCAAAATCGTTGCAAATTGATTTAAAACCATTTACACTTTCTGAGGAGCAATTAGAATATGTACATGCACTAGAAGAAAAAAAATATGCATGTGATGATTGGAACTTCAAAAAATAAAAAATGGTATAAGAAAAATATTTTTTTTTCGTTCAAACCTTGTAGTAACAAGCAGTTCGGATTCTATTCGAAATTGCAAGAGTTGAATTAAAAAACTATATATAGTATCTTTTTTAAAGAAATATACACAATATGTAGTGTTTAACGACACATGATATTGTGTATTTATATTTGTAAGGCAGAAAATAAGGGAGGCAAAACGATGGTACTCACAAATCATCAACCCGAAGTAAACAAATTTGAACAGTTAAACAAAGATATTGAACAATTTCCACAGGTGCACCCTGTAACGCCTGATATGCACATTAAGCATAAAGGTGTATCAAGGCTCGTGATGATCGATCGCTACTCGTTTAAGGATACGGAGAAGAAAACATTAAAAGCCGGTGATTTCGTCGTATTAACAGTGAAGGCAGATCCAAAATTCCCTGCACGTGGTTTAGGGACAATTCAAAAGCTTGATATGTCTACAAAAACAGCAGATATTTTGATTGAGGAAGATTACCGTAGTGCTTTAGATGATCCAAAAGAGCAAGAAACGGGTGTGATTACGCGTTCGATTGACGTGCTAGAAAAGCCTCTTGAAATATTTTATGAACAAATCGCAAAACGAAATGCAACAGGGCTTGCTTCTGTTGAAAAAACACAAGAGAAACGCCAAGAATGGTTTGAGAAGTTTTATGAGCAGTTAGTATCATTAAAATTCATTCCAGCTGGACGAGTTATATACGGGGCAGGTTCTGAAACAGATGTAACCTTCTTCAACTGTTATGTAATGCCATTTGTAGCAGATTCACGTGAAGGAATCAGTGATCACCGTAAGCAAGTAATGGAAATTATGAGCCGCGGTGGTGGTGTAGGGACAAATGGTTCAACATTGCGTCCACGTAACACTTTAGCACGTGGTGTAAATGGTAAATCATCTGGCTCTGTATCATGGTTAGATGATATTGCCAAGCTGACTCATCTTGTTGAACAAGGTGGCTCGCGTCGTTAAGACTCGGCGACGTAATCTCGTGAATTGCTGGAACACCCTTAGAGCTTTTTTTGCTACAACGTAAGCTGCAAAGCTAGGCGTGAATGCTTGAAAAAAGAAAAGATTGGGCAATCAGCAGCGAAGCATCTATGGAAACGTAGATGAACGTTCAACGACTATTGAAACTTTCTAAGCTTGTCAAAGTATGAAAGAAGTAAATCATATGAGGCGGAGACGCTCTTATGAGGCACGAGACAAAGAACAATATTCTTTGATGATATAGTCTGATCTTATGTGAAAGCATAAGAGTATGGCAGAAATGACCATGCCAGAAAAATTAAATTCAATATTTTTCTGTAACAAAAAATGGGAGCACAAATGATTATGTTAGCAGATTGGCATCCTGATATCGTGGAATTTATTATTTCAAAAATGCAAAATCCACGAATTCTACGATACTTAATCGAAAATACAACGGATAAAACAATTATTCGTCTAGCAAAAGAAAAATTAAACTTTAAACCTCTTTCATTCCAAGAGGAAGCTATGTATCAAGGTATTGTAAACTATAAAGGTATCGAAGGCTTAGGCGGCTTTGATATGGCTATTATTCGTGAAGCAGAAAACAAGCTTCGTGATGGTGGTACTTATACTGTTCACAATCCAGAGTTTTTAACTGGTGCAAATATTTCTGTAACATTAACAAAAGAATTTATGGAAGCAGTTGAAAGTGACGCTGAATTCGAGCTTCGTTTCCCAGCTGTTGAAGAATATACAAAAGAAGAAATGGCTATTTACAACAGTGAGTGGCATAAAGTTGGAGATGTGCGCGAATGGGAGAAAATGGGCTATAAAGTACGCACTTACCGCACGATTAAAGCGAAAGAATTATGGAATTTAATCAACGTTTGTGCAACGTACTCTGCAGAACCAGGTATTTTCTTCATCGACAACGCCAATGACATGACTAACGCAAAAGCTTATGGTCAAAGCGTTGTAGCGACAAATCCGTGTGGTGGACTTCGCCTCACGTTAAAAATTGCGGGATAAAGCGGGAAGGCTGAGAAATAGTAATTAACGATACTTTCAACATGATTCTTATTTGTTAGGTGATAACATGACAAAACAATGTAGGAAGTGTAATAAGATAAAAAATTTAAGTTGTTTTGGAAAACGATCCGACAGTAAAGATGGCTATAGAAACGATTGTAAAGAGTGTGTATCTCAAAGAGTGAAGGTTTGGGGAAAAAATAACTTTTGGAAAAATCGAGCGAAATCTTTTAATAATGGCTCTGGAAGAAGAAATGGAAAAGCTGGAGATATTATTAGAAATTCAGACCCTATATCTGAGAATGACTTGAAAAAGCTCTATGAATCTGAACCATTTTGTAGCTATTGTAAAATTGAACTTGAAAAGGAACAAGTAGTATTTGAACATATAACCCCTCTAAGTAGAGGTGGAAAGCATTGTATCCAGAATGTTTGTATAAGCTGTCATGATTGTAATCAACTTAAAGGGACAAGAACGGAAGATGAATTTCAGAAGTTCATATTTAGTTACATTGAAAGATTTCGTTAATTATTTGCTAATCCGAACCGAAGGCTAAAGGTAAAACTTCAGTCAGGGGCAACGCATACCCGGTGATCCTACCTAGTAGACTATAATCCGGGCACGAGACCGCAACATTACACAATATAATAAATACTAGCCTAACTAAAGAAAGAAAAAAGTGTGTAATGAAAATGTATGCTGAACTTACAGGAATTGAACTGTAAGAACTAGGGGATAAAAAGCCTTTAGGATAACAATAATTGGAACAACCACTTGCACCATATTCTGTGTGTAACTTAGCAGCTGTGAACTTAGCACAGTTTGCGAATAAAGAAGATCAAACAATTGATTACGAAGCACTCCGTGAAACAGTTCGTGTTGGTGTTCGTATGCAGGATAATGTAATTGATGCTACACCATACTTCTTAGAAGAAAACCGTGTACAAGCTCTAGGAGAGCGTCGTGTTGGCTTAGGTGTAATGGGCTTAGCGGACTTACTAATTTATTGTGAGAAAGAATACGGCTCAGAAGCGGGTAATGAGCTAGTTGATGAAATCTTTAAAACGATTGCAGAGACTGCTTATGAAGCTTCAACAGAACTTGCAAAAGAACGTGGTAGCTTCCCATTCCTTGTAGGAGCAACTGAGGAAGAGACAGCACGTTTACGTAAAGCATTCACTGAAACTGGCTTTATGCAAAAAATGCCTGCACACATTAAAGAGCAAATTTTAGCAACAGGTATTCGCAACTCGCATTTACTAACAGTAGCTCCAACTGGTTCTACTGGTACGATGGTTGGCGTGGCAACGGGTCTTGAGCCATACTTCTCATTCACATATTACCGTTCTGGTCGCCTAGGTAAATTTATCGAGGTAAAAGCAGAAATCGTACAAGAATTTTTAGAACGTCATCCGGAAGTAGATGAGAATAATCTTCCTAATTGGTTCGTTACAGCGATGGAATTAAAACCAGAAGCACATGCTGATGTACAATGTATCATCCAAAAATGGATTGATTCATCTATTTCAAAAACTGTAAACGCGCCAAAAGGTTATACAGTACAGCAAGTTGAAAAAGTATATGAGCGCTTATATAAAGGCGGCGCTAAAGGTGGTACGGTCTATGTAGATGGTAGCCGTGATTCACAAGTACTGACACTAAAAGCTGAAGAAAATGATATGGATCAACTATCATTCGAGGAAGAATTAGTAGAAGTACCAACGAAGCGTCCGGTTGTATTAGTAGATACAATTCAAGCGTTAGAATCGACAACAGTTATCGGTTCAGATGTAGGGAATACTTGCCCTGTATGCCGTAAAGGAACTGTAGAAGAAATCGGTGGCTGTAATACATGTACAAACTGTGCTGCACAGTTAAAATGTGGCCTATAAACCGTTTATAAAAAAGATGTGATGTTAAAAATAAACTCGCGAAGTTTTGCCCCTTTGGATATGATTATCTAAAGGGGCGTTTTTGTGTCGAAAAGAAAAAGAACATTGAAAATCGATAGGTGGATTAAAGAAGCTGGAGTGGGTGTGGATTATATGCAGTAGTTAAACTTCAGGATGTTTCATAGTTAGTAAGGTCCGCTCGTTAAAAGATTTTAAAATAAATAAGCAGCATGAATTAATATCAATTTAATAAAAAAAACCATTTGATTATGCATTTAACAGACTTAAAGTATCAGCATCTTGCTGGTGCTTTTTTTGTGGTGTGCGTAGCTTGCACATGAACTTTAGGGTGCAAGTTCCAATCTCTGAAGGAAGTAACAACCTGCCCGGGGAACACTACTACATATAAGGCTAAATCCGATTGAGTTTCCTCAATAAAACAAAGTGCTTTCTTTTGAAGACAGTATCTGATAAATAAGGTGGAAAGATGGTGGGAAAGTGTATGTGCTTATCCGGGGAGCTCTGACAGAAACGTGAAAATACTTTCAGAACCTACTTGGTGAAAAGTAGGTGGTCTATTAGAGTTTCATAGAACACCTAAAGGAGAAAGTAATTTGCTAATCATGAAGCAGTCCGGCTGTTCAAATTAGCTGAACTTGTAAAACAAGTGCTGCCACAGGGAATCTTGTTGACAGTTAGGAATAAAAATAGAACACCTAAATCTAATACTTTGGACATCTAAGTATAGAGGAGCAGATTGTATGCATGGAATGAAAAACAGTAGAATTCTCGAGTTATAGTATGTATGTAAATTAGGAGGGTGAACCATGCAGGATTACAATGTAAAGGTAGAAAAATTAACAAAGAATTATGGGAAAAAAGCTGTTCTGAAAGGAATAGACTTTACTGCTAAAAAAGGTGAAATTATTGGAGTTATCGGTAAAAATGGTGCTGGGAAATCGACATTTTTGGAAATTTTAATGACGATTAAAGATTATAATGACGGTAAGGTAGTTGTTTTTGGTGATGACTTAAAGGAAGTTGATCAAACTCAGCTGGAAAAAATCAAAAGTAATATTTCTGCTGTACTTCAGCCTACACAGTTTTATAAAAAATTAAAAGTAAAAGAATTACTAGATCTTTTTCGTGCCTATTATGGTAGTAAAGTAGATTTAAATGAAATTATCGAAGAGTTTGAATTGCAGGAGCATCTAAATACGTATTTTGATAATTTATCTGGGGGCTGGAAGCAAAAGGTTAGTCTGGCAATTGCTTTTTCTTCAAAACCGCGTTTGATTATTTTGGATGAACCGACTACCGGTCTAGATCCTCATATGCGGAACATATTATGGGAAAGTATCACAGGATATATAAAAAAAAATGACAGTACAGTGATTTTATCGACTCATTACATGGACGAAATCGAACTCTACTGTGATAAAGTTCTATTTATTAACGACGGTGTAACCGAAGTATATGATACGCCAGAAAATATTTTGAAATCAGGTTATAAGTCTATTAATAGCTTTTATCTTGATAAAATTTCTAAATAAGGGGGAGAAAAGATGTTATTAACACAAATTAAATATGACTTAATCATGTTTTTTAGAGAGTTATTTTATTTAGTTTTCACAGTTGTTGTACCGCCAGTAACATATATTTTAATGGGACAAATGTTCAGTAATGCAACCTATAGCGGAGGAATGAACTATGTTCAAATGTATACACCATCGTTTATTGTCCTAATTAGTTTTTCAGTAGTATTTTTTTCCTTTGGTTTTGATCAGGTAATGAATCGTGCTGAAGGAATTGAAAAAAGACTTTTCATTACGCCTATAACAGCTAAGATTCTTCTGATGTCCAGTATTGCCAAGTCATTTATTATTGCAACTGCAGGATTTGTCTTAATAACATTGATTGGCATATTTATTTATGATTTACAACTTTCTGTTGTTAATTTCTTAGTTTCATATTTAAGCTTGTTGCTTATTAATGCGATAATGTTAGTTTATTCTCATGCGATTTATTCAAACTTCAATGAAGTAAAAACAGCACTAATTATGTCTATTGTTTTGTTTCAAATTGTTATGTTCACTGGCGGCTTTTCTGTTCCCGTGGATAGTCTTCCGAATTTTGTTAAATATGTATCTTATGTGAATCCGTTCTATCATTTAAATAAAATGTATATTTCAATTTGGAATCAAACATTTGAATTCAATCAAGATATGTTGATTTCAATCGGGTACACATCGTTTCTTCTAATTATTTCATTAGTTGTTATTAAGCTCAAAAAAAGATTTTAATGAGTTCCAACGATTTGGTGAGAATCGTTATAAGTAGACATTGTCTTCTACGCCATTTGATAATGAGCTGTTGTTTTAAATGAATTTTTTGAAAGAACTTTGTAAAAGTGATAGCTTTAAGAGCTGCAATATAAGCTTGAATTCTGGTCAGGTTTTGTCTTTCTTTTAATTTCCTAACCGTCCGCTAACACGCCTTCCCTGATTCCTTTTATTTACTTATCTATAGTATACTATGTAGTGGAGTTACTATATAGAAATGAGGGTCAGTGAGTGGCTATATTAGCATTCATTCAGGTTTTATTTTATTGTATTTTGGTAAGTTTCGTTATAGGTAAACGTTTTTTTCGAAAGGAATATATTATTGCGGTCATATTGTTTAGTTTAATTATGGCTGGGCTATATTCGTATTTAGATATTTTTGGTTCATTATTAATATTTGCGTTTGTTCTTGCTATGTTTAAATATACATATCTAAAGTGGATACCTGCATTGTACTACGCATCAACAGTAATGATTGCTACGATTCTAATTGATCATATAACAACTTTCATTATGGTAAAAATCTTTGGGATTAGTACTACCTTTATAGAAACAAACGGAATAATTTCTTCAGCGACATTACTCCATCAATTTATTACACTGATTATTGGCTTTATATTTATAGCCTTTTGGAAAAAAGTTACTAACCGAATTTTTGTGAAGGATATAGATGATAGGAATTTAACGCGAATTGCAGCTTTCTTGGGTCTTTTTACATATGCGATTTATTTTACAATGATTGTTTATGTACGATTAACAGGAAATCAAAATAAGCTTGTATTGATGAATACGATGTACTTATTTATCTATTTTATTATTTTTGCTGTTAGTTTGTCGTTTCTAGTATATACCTTCAGAAAGCAGTTTGAGATAAGGGAAAAGGAAATTGAGCTAAACAGTCTACAAATGTATACCGAACAGCTGGAAAAAAACTATAATGAAATGCGAACTTTCCGCCATGATTACATCAATATCCTGTCTTCTATGTCAGAATACATTACCAATCGGGATATGAATGCTTTAGAAAGCTATTTTAATGACAATATTATGCGCGTAAGTCAACAGATTCGTGACAATGATTTTAAAATGAGGGGATTGTCTCAAATTAAAATCCCAGAAGTAAAAGGTTTGGTATCCGCCAAACTAATTACAGCACAGGAAAAAGGGATAGATGTGGTTTTTGAATGTCCTAACGAAATTCATTATCTGAATATGGATAGTGTACTGTTGTGCCGCTGTATCGGAATTATTTTAGACAATGCCATTGAAGCGGCAGAAGAAGTAGAAAAGGGTACGGTTCGAGTGGGGTTTGTGGAGTTTGAACAATCCGTGTCCTTTGTCGTTTGGAATACGTTTCGAGATACAGGACATAAGCTCTTTCAATATTTCGAAAAAGGTTTCTCAACAAAAGGAGAAAATCGAGGATTGGGGCTGACTAGCCTCAAAAAAATGGTTGATCAAGAAAATAACACACAGTTGGATACAGTTATAGAGGATGAATTTTTTAAACAAGAAATTGTAATTTTAAAGTGAGGGATTGAGATGATTGATGTTTTTATTTGTGAAGATCAAAAGGAACAAAGAGAAAAGATAGCCAGGTATGTTTCAAATTACATAATGATTGAAAACCTTGATATGCAACTGGTACTAACAACTGCAGATCCAGAAGAAGTATTAGCCTATATAAAGGAGAGTAATCGACCTGGTTTATATTTTCTTGATATCGACTTGAATCATGAGATGAATGGTATCACACTTGGCTCGGAAATCAGAAAAATTGATCCAATTGGTGATATTGTTTTTATCACAACCCACTCAGAACTTACATATTTAAATTTCATTTATAAAGTAGCTGCGATGGATTTTATTATTAAAGATGATGTCGATTCTGTACAGAGCAAGATTGTTAGCTGTTTGAAGGTGACAAATGAAAGAAAGCAAGTAATGAACAACGCATCCAATAAAAAATTCGTTCAAAGAGTTGCAGATAAAATTATTAGTGTCAACTATGATGATATCATGTTTTTTGAATCCTCCCCATTACATAAAGTTGTTTTACATTTGGATAATCGTCAAGTGGAGTTTTATGGGAAGCTGAAAGACATTGAAAAAGAGTATGAAGGCTTCATTCGTTGCCATAATTCTTACGTTGTAAATATCGACAATATTCAGGAAGTGGACTTAAAAAAGAAAGAAATTCTAATGGAAAATGGAGAAACTTGCTATGGATCTGCTCGAATGATTAAAGCTGTACAGAAAAAATTAGAAATGAATGTAATCGAATAAGTGTATGATCTACCTTGTATTTAAATAAGGATTTACAACGTTAATATAAAAAAAGGTCAATTCCTCGGCATTAAAGTCGAGAAATTGGCCTTTTTTCGTACTATATAATGCGTTCAATGGTTGAAGATCAATGCCTAAATCTTATTCGAGAGAAGCTCAATATCGATTATTCTTACCCAAAGTAAGGAAGAATCGACTTTCCGTTATTGAATAAAATCCCAAATTTTGCGATGGATTTACTATCAATTACCTAACAAAGAATAGAAAGGGAGCGTCCCTTTATCCATGACAGGTTGCGTATACTGCCGTCCATTATGACAAAGGCTCTTACTTGACGTATTCAGCTATTACAATATTTCAATATACCCTTCTGTTCCGTGTACGCGAATTCGTTGCCCATCTTTTATCAGTTCAGTGGCATTATCCACCCCAACAACTGCTGGTAAGCCATATTCACGCGCGATAACTGCTCCATGTGTCATCAGTCCGCCAACTTCTGTGACTAGACCTTTTATGGATACAAACAATGGTGTCCAGCTTGGGTCAGTAAAGGAGGTAACTAATATATCTCCTTCTTCTAAATCAGCATCTTCCATTTTTAAGATGACACGAGCACGCCCCTCTATAACTCCGGATGAAACAGGTAGCCCTACAATAGCTTTGGCTGGGAGATTTTCTCGTTTGTATTCACCTACAATAATTTCACCATCAGACGTGATAACGCGTGGGGGAGTAAGTTTTTCATATAATTTGTATTCGTCTTTTCGTTCGTTGATAATCTGGTAATCTAGTTTATTTGTGTGTACGATTTCACGAAGTTCTTCAAAAGTGAGATAGTATATATCTTCTTCTTCGTGAATAACGTTGTCTTGAACAAGTTGTTCGGCTTCTTTCAGTAAAGCCTGCTTATAAACGAAGTAGCGATTAATCATTCCGTATTTTGGATATTCACGGTAGCCTATGAAATTCCGGATTAGGTCGATCATTCGTTTTGTTTCTTTGGCTTTTTGCTCACCATTCGGTAATTGCTTCAAACGCTCTAGTAACTCTTGTTCTTTTTTCAAAGCTTCCTGTCGCCCTTGCTCAAATTTTCGATTGCTGGCATTAGGCTGCAAGTTTTTAATATTATTAAGAATCATAGGGATAAGTGTAATTGGTTTTTCGCTCCAACGAGTTTTCGTAATATCGATTTCTCCAGCACATCGCATTCCGTATTTGTTGAGAAAAACATGGAAAGCGTCTCTTGCTTCCTGTCCGCCATCAAACTTAACTAGTTCATCCAAAAAGTTATCATTTTGTGTGTGTTGTAAATATGCAATTACTTCTGGATAAGGACGGAGCACATCTGCTACATCCAAAAGTGCTAGACCCATTTCCGAAGTAATATTGTTTGGTACAGATTGAGAAAGCGTGTCTGCTACATTTTTTTCACCTAACCACTCGTACATTTTTTCATTGACCCATATTGAAGCATTTATAGCAGACATAAATACAGCTGAACTTTGTGGGTCAAATAAAATCTTCTTTAATTCCTGAATATCTTCTAGAATAAAATCAAATAAATCTATTCCTGATTTCGTTTGGATGTTTTGTTTTAACTCTTCTATGGATGTTTGATTACGCTTGATCAATTCAGAAACGATTGATGGATTGTTTTCGATTTGTGGTAACGTATCTGTATTGCCTCTGTTGGGACTCGGTGCTTTATTATCATTAGGTAACGATTTAATAAAATCTCCACGCTCAATGATGTTCATAAGTGCGTCTTTCATGAGCGGATCGTGTTGTCCCATAGCATTTAATAAATTGTTTCTACTGACCGGTGAAGCCAGTTGATGTGTGACATCAACAAACAATCTTCCACCTGCTTTTCGCATTGGCGCAGAAGTTGTTAATAGGAAAAAAGACAATCCCAACGGTTTCATGGGATCTGTCATCATTTGTTGATGACCGACAGATATATAGACGTGGTTTTCTTGATCAGCCGCTTTAGGGATGGGGAAAAGAGTTGTGATTGGGCGACTCTGAACAATATAAAATGTATCATCCACCAAACACCATTCGATATCTTGTGGGCAACCAAAATAAGCTTCGATCTGTCTTCCGATACGTGCTAGTTGTAAAATCTGTTGATCAGTAAGTGTTTGTGTCTTTTGCTGATCCGGATCGATCTGTTGTGTCTCTGTTCCTCCTCCTTTTAGGCCATAGATAGCTAATTTCTTGGCCGCTATCATTTTATCGATGATTTTTTCTTCCTGTACTTTATAACAATCTGCAGAGACCAAGCCAGAGACCAGTGCTTCGCCGAGTCCAAAACTGGCATTGATTGATAGTAGTTTTCGGTTAGAAGTAATCGGATCAGCGGTAAATAAAATCCCTGATGCCTGTGGGAAAACCATCCGTTGTATGATGACGGATAAATACACTTGACTGTGATCAAATCCATTTTGCATACGGTAGATTACCGCGCGATCCGTAAATAGGGAAGCCCAACATTTACGAATATGCTGCAAGATGGATTCCTTGCCTATGATATTTAAATAGGTGTCTTGTTGACCAGCAAAAGAGGCATGTGGTAAATCTTCAGCAGTCGCACTAGAACGCACTGCGTAAGCATGATCATCACCAAGCTGAGAGAGTGAGTGAGCAACTTCTTTTACAACATCGGAAGGAATTTCTACTTCCAAAATGATTTGTCGAATCTTCCTGCTGATTTCACCAATTTGATCATGATCATTTACTTTTAGCGTTGATAGTTGATCCAACAATACTTGAAAGGTTTCGTTTTGTTCGATGGCTTTTTGATAACCCTCTGTCGTAACACAAAATCCTTCAGGTACTTGTGTTCCTTCAACTTTTGATAATTCACCTAAATTTGACCCTTTTCCACCAACGAGCAAAAGCTGTGTTTTATCCATTTCCTGAAAACTAAGAACCAAAGAACTCATTCTACATCTCTCCTAACCATTCTATTGAGAAAAAATATTTGACAAGAGCTTACCGGCGTGATAACATAAAAATATAAGATAGGGCAACTATGCGCACGCGACAGATAGCGGTTGTGATATAATTATATATTCGTGTCTGCTTTTGTGCAATATTAAAGAACTTGGTAAAAGTATCCAAGTTTTTTTGTTTCTCTTTTCCTCTAATCACATCAAAATAACTGACTTAAGCCGAATCACTGCGTAATTAATCCCGGTATGCTTATGATACTTTTTAACTAATCTGCGGTATCTCCCTTCCTTTTTCGCTAAATTAATTCCTTCGCATTGACGAATTCGAATATTGAAATCACGCTCTAATGAATTACTCCACCTATAGACTATAAAGATTATCTTGCCACAAACAGGTGCTTATCTTGAATTAGGTTTAAGCAATGATCTTTAACAAAACCACATAATAAAAATAATATGATATTCCATTAAAAGGCATGATTGTGAAGGGCACAGGTAGAAAAAGATCAAAGCTTTTTATAAAACTGATAATTAAATCGTCTGAATAAGAATCCATTTTGATCAATCTTTTTTTCAAAATGGATTCTTTTTATTTATCTTAAATACTGGTGGTGTGGAATTTTTGATCAAACTTTATTTCAAAGCAACGCTATCAAAGACCGATATGCACCTTTTTTCTTCATTAGATAAACGCCAGCTACGGAACTCTCACACCTTTTAGGTCCCGACCACTTATCCCGTCTAAACGACCAGTCATCGAAAATCCATTTACATAACTAGATGAAAATTTTATAGTAAAAACGAAAGAAAGGATTGTGATGATATGAAGGTAGAAGTGTCGATTGACCCGGTATGCAAAGAGCCGAAAGTTATTATTCACACAGATAAAATGACCGATGAAATAGAGAATATCATGCAGTGTTTCACTTCCGCTGAAATGAACACATTATCGGTTTTATCACATAGAGGTGTTGAGTTTATTAACTGTGGGGACATTGTGCGCATTTATACGGAACAAAAGAAAGTTTTCGTTCAAACGATGGTTAGTATATACAATGTACGCTTTCGCTTGTACGAGCTTGAAGAAAAGCTGAATACACAGATGTTTGTACGTATTTCAAATGCTGAAATTGTCAATCGAAATATGATTATACATATGGATATAAGCAAGACAGGAACAATCGGGGTTGAGCTAAAAGGCGGGATTAAAACATACGCTTCAAGGCGCTATGTAACGAAAATTAAGAAGCAATTAGGGTTTTGAGGTGAAAAACATGCGAAAAGACATTTTAATTCGGATTATAGGTGGATTTATCATTGGGGTTGTACTTGGGCAAGTAGTGCAATTTTTTGTATCAAAGGGGATAGCGCAAGGGAGTTACGCTTGGGTAGTTCCTGAATTTCGAGCGTTATTTACAAAAGAAATATTCGCAATTATTACTCAAGTTTTATTGACTGGTTTGATTGGGATAACTTTCGCTTTAGCTGCATTATTTTTTGAAATGGCAAGATGGGGAATGTTGAAGCAGTATATTGTGCACTTTTTTGTAACGGCAATTATTTGGATACCGATAGTGATGATTTTATGGATGCCGAAAACAGTGGCTAATGTTTGTTCGTTATTAGCGAGTTTCTTAGGAACATATGTCGTGACTTGGCTATTTCAATATAAGCTTTCAAAGCGTGATATTGAAAAAATAAATGCAATGTTAACAAAAGAGAGGTGAGGTATATGACAATTGAAATTAACGGTTTAACAAAGCAGTATAAGGAACATGTAGTAGTGGATCAGTTATCTTTAAATATAAAAATGGGGGAATTCTTTGCACTTCTCGGTCAAAATGCTGCCGGCAAGACGACAACTATTAAAATGCTTTGTGGACTTTTATCACCAACAGCTGGAGATGCACTTTTGGATGGTGAAAGTATTGTTCATCATCAGGTCGCTGCTAAAAAGAAATTAAACATTTCTCCGCAGGAAACAGCAGTTGCACCAAATTTGACGGTATTAGAAAATTTGCTATTAATGGGCCGGATTTATGGGTGCTCAAAAACAGAGGCAAATAAACGAGCAAGCGCACAAATGAATTTATTTGGTTTGACTCCTCGTCAGTCTAATAAAGCCAAAACGTTATCGGGCGGTTATAAGCGTCGATTAAGTGTTGCGATGGCTATGATGTCTAATCCGAAAATACTCTTTTTAGATGAACCAACATTAGGTATGGATGTACGTGCACGCCATGATTTATGGAAAATACTAAATCAATTAAAAGGTCAAGTAACGATTGTATTAACGACTCACTACTTAGAAGAAGTCGAGGTGCTGGCAGATCGTGTGGGAATTATGCATCGGGGCAGATTACGCGCTCTTGGTACAGTCCAGCAATTAAAACATGAAACAAAAAAGAATTCTTTAGAAGATGTATTTTTAGAGCTTACAGAGGAGGGGGCACTTTGAAAGCAAGTGTATTTGCAACAAGAAATCATAAGGAAATAGTACGTGATCCATTAACACTCCTTTTTGGCATGGGCTTGCCAATGCTTCTTATGTGGCTATTTTCTGTCATGCAAAAAAATATGCCGTTCGCATTATATGAAATTGGTAATCTCACGCCAGGAGTTATTGTTTTTAGTTTCTCATTTCTCACTCTTTTTTCTGGTATGTTATTAGGCAAGGATAAAAGCTCATCGTTTTTAATGCGGATTTTTGCTTCTCCTATGTCAGCAAGTGATTATATTTTGGGTTATGTCCTGCCTCTGCTACCGATTGCATTATTACAAATCATTTTTTGTTTGCTTGCTGCTGTATTTTTAGGCTTGTCCTTGAATATATCTGTCCTTTTAATGGTAGGCGTCCTTATTGTAATCTCTTTATTGTATATAGGATTTGGTTTATTACTTGGAACAATTTTTACGGATAAGCAAGTAGGAGGTATCTTTGCGATATTTGTAAATTTATCAACGTGGTTTAGCGGTACTTGGTTTGAGCCTGACATAATAGGTGGAACATTTCAATCTATCACGCAATTTTTGCCCTTTGTCCATGCTGTTAATGCGGCACGTGCAGTATTAAGTGGGGCATATTCAGATCTTTTCGTCCCGCTCTCTATCGTTTTAGGTTATACGGTCTTTATTTTCATGATTTCAATCCTGTTATTTCAACGTAAGATACGAGGGGAGAGCTAAAATTTAACTTCTTTCAGCAAATGTCGTTTGTAGCGAAAGCGTAGAGGGCAGTTACAGATGTTTTTATGTAACGTAAGTGAAACGGCAGTTACAGATGTTTTATGTAACGTAAGTGAAACGGCAGTTACAGAATTCTCCCACCTCTATAGGTGATGAGACGAATCAGGATATAAGCTACTTTTTAGTATATGTCCAAACACCAACTGAAATAGAGGAACTCAGTTTAAGAGCACCATGTCCTGTCGCAACGACTGAGTGACCAACATCTTGTTGTTGCCGCTGCCGCTTCGCTTTCTCGCAGATGAAACCCTCTTGCTGTGTTTCGCTTTTGCACAGACAAAAACAATTTGCTGCCGCTGCGTTAGCACTACGCTTTCACGCAAAAAACATGTGCTGCTGTCGCTACGTTGCACTACGCTTTCGCGCAAAAAACATGTGCTGCTGTCGCTACGTTGCACTACGCTTTCGCGCAAAAAACATGTGCTGCTGTCGTTACGTTTCACTACGCTTTCGCGCAAGAAACATCTGCCAAAGCACAAAGCCGATTCTGGACGCAATTATGCAGAGGGATAATTGATTTTTTTAGTAGGATTTTCAGGAAATCTCTCGAATTATTTAAGTATAAAGGGGGAGAGTGTATGAATAGTTTACCAATTATAGTAGCTCCGATGTTTTTAGTTTCTAACCCAAAAATGGTTATTGAAGCTAGTAGAGCAGGGGCTATCGGTTCTTTTCCGTTATTAAATGCAAGACCCGCTTCAGCATGTGCTGAGTGGCTTGAAGAAATAAAAGAGGCGCTACCTACTGAGCAATGGGCAGTCAACTTTATATGTCACCCTGTAGCGAATACACGTTTTGAGGAAGATTTACAGTTAATTGAACAATTCCAGCCACCAATTGTCATTACTTCATTAGGTAATCCAAAGAGAGTTATAGACATTGTTCATGGCTATGGAGGGAAGGTCTATGCAGATGTTGCGAACGTCAAGCATGCTAAAAACTCTGCTGCCATAGGTGTAGACGGACTAATCCTTGTTTGTGCAGGAGCTGGTGGGCATGGCGGGCAACTAAACCCATTTGGCTTTGTATCTGCGGTAAAGAAATTCTTTACAGGGACAATCATTTTATCAGGCTCCATTTCTAGCGGTGCAGACGTATTAGCTGCTCAAATAATGGGAGCAGACTATGCCTATATGGGTACTCGTTTTTTAGCTTGTGATGAAGGAAATGCACCTGAAGAGTACAAAAATATGGTGATTGAAAGTGATACCTCTGATATTTTATATACTGATGCTTTTAGCGGTGTCCATGTTAATGTGTTAATTCCATCCTTATTAAAGGAAGGCATTGATCCAGCGACATTGAAGCCAAGAGAGGACATTGATTTAACACATCTTGTGAATGTCAAGGCATGGCGAGATATTTGGTCTGCTGGACATGGTATTACTAATATTGTCAAACGAGAGTCGGTTCGTGAAATATTTAAAACATTGGAAGCGGAGTACGAGAAAGCAAAACAGCAAATAGTTTCAGTACAGCCATTGTAAAAACTATAAAAAAGGGCAAGTCCAACTGATGCAATTAGTTGGACTTGCTCTTTAACTTTTTTCAGCGTGTGTTCAAACATCCGCTGAAATAAAGGAACTCAGTCTAAGAACGCCACGTCCTGTGGCGACGACTGAGTGACCAACATCATGCTGCTGACGCTACGTTAGCACTACGCTTTCGCGCAAAAAACATTTGTTGGCCCAAAGCCTCCGGCGGATGTTACGGAATCGGAAAGGAGTTAATAAAGGATTTTAGCCTAAAATCATCGCATCCGTGCGATAACGGCTAACTGACCTGCATCCAGCAGGCCTAAGCACAAAGCAGATTCCGGACGCAATTATGCCGAGGCATAATTGATTTATTAATCATGATTTAAAGTTGCTGCGATTTCTGGTTGTTGCTCAACTTGAAGCAACATATTGAAGGATGCGATGGCTACTTCTACTTGGTCGTCCTTTGGCTCGCGTGTTGTCAGTAATTGCAGCCATAAGCCTGGATAGCCAAGGAAGCGTAACACGGGAACATTACGGCATGTATTTGTCGCTTGAAGCACTTCGAATGAAATACCAAGAACAACTGGAATTAATAGAATACGGTCCAAGATGCGTAACCAAAGTGGATCAGTTGGCACGAAGAAATATAAAAACATGCCTACAAATACAGTGAACAGCATAAAACTACTACCGCAACGATAGTGTAAGCGTGATTGTGCTTGCACATTTTCTACTGTTACGTCCATACCAGCTTCATAGCAATTTATAACTTTATGTTCTGCACCATGATATTGGAACACTCGTTTAATTAGTGGAGTTAAAGAAATAAAATATAAATAGGTTAGTAGTAAAATTAGCTTAATGCCACTTTCAAGTAAAATTTGACCGGTTTTGCCCTCTATCCATTTAGAGAAAAAATCCGCAATAAATACTGGAATTAGTGTAAAGGCAAATTTACCAAATAAAAAGGAAAGAATACCTACAACTGCAACTCCTAAAATCATTTGAAGTCTCGAGCCTTCCTCTTTATGTTCTTCTTCTTCGCCAGGTGTAACGTCGTAACGGTCACCTGAAAACTGCATATGGCGAGAGCCTAAACCAGCTGATTCAATCAGTGCTACAACGCCTCGCACCAATGGAATTTTTTTAAGCTTTTGTAAAATAGGATTTTGAACTTTTTTGTAATGATAATAATCAATGGAATCATCGTTACGGCGAATCGCAGTAATCGTATGTTCCTTTCCGCCGAACATTACACCCTCTAATTGTGCTTGTCCCCCGTAAACAGGTGAATTGCTCAAGGCTAACACCACTCTCTTTTTATATTTCAACTGTACCATTGTACTAAATTTAGTGAAAAACCTCTAGAGTTACGCATAGTAAAATTTCTAAATGGTTACACTAATCGTATAGTTCAGGAAATGATTAGCATTAGAAAATAGACTCGTGGTACAAGTTAGGAGGACTTTTGCTTGAAAGTAGCTAGTATAACATCGCTCGTTAGTGCACTTGTTTTAGCATTGTGTTTAAAGGGGTTTCAATACTTTCATCTCATTAAATGGAATCCAATAGGTTTTTATAAGAAATGGGATTTATTCGAAGGTAGCTCAAAATTATTTCAATGGAGCTTTCTCATCCTAGTCTTATTTATTATTGGATTTGTGTTATATATTACGTTGAGATATGTCTATATAATCCCAGCTGTGCTATCTTCTTTTTTGCTCGGCCTTTTTTTGTCCATCACGTTAGAATGGATTGTTCTTGATTTGCCTTTACAATCTTCTTCTTTTAAAAAACTATCAATCCCTTTCATAGTCATTGTTATTTGTCTATTACGTTTCTTACTTGAAACTGCTAATTTTCATCAAAAGGAGCACACAGCACAAAAAGGAAATTAGTTGCTGTATGCGCCTTGTATGATAAAATAATGGCAAGTACATAGAAAGAGGCGAATATGCGTGAAGTTATTGTGTTTGAATGGACCTAATTTAAATCGACTAGGTAAACGAGAGCCACATATATATGGTCATGAGACATTAGAAGATGTGAAAAATAATGTTCAGAATCTTGCGGCATCTTTAGGCGCCACTGTCGAGTTTCGTCAAACTAATCATGAAGGGGTACTTGTTGATTGGGTGCATGAAGCAGAGGACGAAAAATATGATGGTATAATCTTTAATCCTGGTGCATATACCCATACAAGCATTGCGTTACATGATGCAATAGCAGGGATTTCTGTGCCGGTTATAGAAGTACATATTTCAAATATCCATAAACGTGAGGCTTTCCGTCATCATTCTTATCTCGCTCCGGCATGCCTTGGTCAAATTAGTGGACTAGGTACGAAAGGCTATGAACTGGCACTACGCACATTTATCGAGAGGGAGAATTGATTATGTTGAAATTACAAAAGCTACGTAAGGCACTTCAGGAACAAAACATGGATGGCATTTTAATTACGAACGAGTACAATCGTCGTTATATGACTGGTTTTACAGGAACAGCGGGCGTAGCGATTGTGTCTCAAAATGATGCTGTGTTTATCACGGATTTCCGTTATACAGAGCAAGCAGCTGCGCAAGTACAGGACTTCCGAATTGTAAAGCATGAGGCGACGATTATTGAAGAAATTGCAACACAAGTAAAAAACATGGGTATCAAATTATTGGGCTTTGAGAAAGATACTGTTAGCTATGGAACATATGAGCTGTATAAAAATAAAATTCAAGCTGATTTAGTGCCGATTTCTGGGCTAATTGAAAAAATTCGCTTGATTAAGACGCAACAAGAGATTAATATTATTAAGGTTGCGTGTGAAATTGCTGATCACGCATATACACATATCTTAAACTTCATCAAGCCAGGAAAAACAGAGCTTGAGGTTTCGAATGAATTAGAATTTTTCATGCGTAAACAAGGAGCAACTCAATCCTCGTTTGATACAATAGTTGCGTCTGGTCTTCGCTCAGCTTTACCACATGGTGTTGCAACGAATAAAGTGATTGAAAAAGGCGACTTTGTCACTTTAGACTATGGGGCGCTGTACAATGGCTATATCTCGGATATTACACGTACTGTGGCAGTTGGCGAGCCATCTGAAAAATTAGTGGATATGTATAACGCAGTACTTGCTTCCCAGCTTTTAGCACTTGAAAAGGTTGGCCCTGGCTTAACAGGGATTCAAGCAGATGCGATTGCACGTAACTACTTAACAGAAAAGGGATATGGCGCGGCATTTGGTCATTCATTAGGACACGGGATTGGTCTTGAAGTACATGAAGGCCCTGGCTTATCAATGCGTTCACAAGCGGTGCTAGAGCCAGGTATGGCCGTAACGATTGAACCAGGAGTTTATGTACCTGGAATCGGTGGTGTTCGTATCGAAGACGATATTTTAATCACAGAGACAGGAAATGAACTACTAACTCATTCGTCAAAAGAACTTATTATTTTATAAACTATGGAGGAACACAAATGATTTCAGTAAACGATTTCCGTACTGGTCTAACAATTATTGTAGATGGCCAATTATATCGCGTGTTAGATTTCCAACACGTTAAACCAGGTAAAGGTGCTGCGTTCGTACGCTCTAAATTACGTAACCTACGTAACGGTTCAGTAAATGAAAAAACTTTCCGCGCTGGTGAGAAAGTTGAAAAAGCACAAATCGATAACCGTAAAATGCAATACCTTTATGCACAAGGTGACGATCATGTTTTCATGGATTTAGAATCATATGAGCAAACTGAACTTTCTTCAGCTGCAATTGAATATGAATTAAAATTCCTAACAGAAAACATGGAAGTTCATATTCAATCATACCAAAGTGAAATGCTAGGTGTTGAATTACCAAACACTGTTGAGCTAGAAGTAACAGAAACAGAACCTGGTATCAAAGGTGATACAGCTTCTGGTGGTACAAAACCAGCAACACTTGAAACAGGTCTTATTGTACAAGTACCATTCTTCGTAAACCAAGGTGATAAATTAATCATCAATACAGAAGAAGCTTCTTACGTTTCTCGTGCGTAATAAATAAAAACATTCAGCCTACTCTTTTCTAACAAAAGGGTAGGTTTTTACTTTTACATAAAAAGCTAAAGAAATCTAACTTTGTGACAATAGATAGTGAAATAACCGCCGTTATTACTAGTATAAAAATATGGTTCTATCATTTGGTGTATGGCCATATTTGGAAGAGTTGTTTACAATAATAGTAAGGAGTGAATGCTATGTTACAAACAATTTTTGAAACAACTTCTCCAATAATACAGGCACCAATGGCTGGTGTAACTACGCCAAAATTTGTGGCTGCCTGTGCACAGGAAGGCATTTTAGGCTCGATTGGAGCGGGCTATTTAGATGGGGAGCAAACAAAAAACTTTATTCAGGAAGTTAAAAAGCTAACGAAAAAGCCATTTGCAGTTAATTTATTTGTACAGGAAGAACCGCGTATTGATATTGATGTACTACAGAAAGCTCGAATGGCTTTACAACCGTTTTATGATGAGCTTGGACTTTCACCTGTACAAAGTGTCACGTCCAAGGAAGTATTTGAAGAACAAGTACAAGCTGTTCTTGATGAAAATGTAGCCGTTTGTTCCTTTACGTTTGGTATTCCTTCAGCAGATGTCATTGATCGTTTAAAGGACAACAATGTTTATGTTATTGGTACAGCTACTACATTAGAAGAAGCAAAGTGTGTAGAGCAAGCGGGGATGCAAGCTGTTGTCCTTCAGGGTGGTGAAGCTGGTGGTCATCGTGGTTCTTTCACTGAACCTATGCAATTAATTGATTTGCATGATTTACTGCAGCAAGTAGTAGGACAAATTTCCATTCCGATTATTGCTGCTGGAGGCATTGTCACAAAGGAAGATGTAAGCAAAGCTCTAGCAATTGGTGCTCAAGCGGTTCAAATCGGTACAGCTTTATTAGTAGCGGATGAGTGTGAAATTTCACCTCTTTATAAAAATGCCTTGCTTGAATCTAAAGAACAGCAGACGACGATTACTCGTGCTTTTTCTGGTAAACCAGCAAGAGGTTTAACGAATGGTTTTACGGAACGTATGAAGGATGCTGTTGTAGCACCTTATCCACTACAAAATGATCTAACTACAACTATTCGTAAAGAAAGTGCTAAACAGGGCAAAGGCGATTATTTATCGATGTGGATGGGTGAAAAGAGCTATTTAGTGAATCAATCAGGTACTGTGAAAAGCATCATTGAAAAGCTACTTTAGTTTCTTTCTGATTCCGGACGCCAATTATGCCGAGGCATCATTAATTAAATAAAAATACAAAGATCTCTATACGTAAGTATGGAGGTCTTTTTTTGTGGGTAGCAACATATATTGCTGTACACGAGGGGGCGTATGAAATGGAATTACAAGACGTATTAAGAGTCGCTGGAGTGGGACTAGTAGTTGCGCTTCTTCATGTCTTCTTTGATCAAACAGGAAAAAAAGAATTTTCATTTTTCCTATTTTTCATTGCCTACTTATATATGACAGCGGAATTACTGCGTTTTTTACGTCTATTTTTCAATGAAATCCTTACATTCTTCCAATGGCTGACCTCTTCTGGGTAGTGTAAATGGAAATTGTCATCATAGCTGTTGTCATGCTGCTTTTATTATTGCTTATAAAAGAAGTCATAAAGCCACTCCATGCGCTAATTAGTGTTATGTTTTCGTTTTTGCTGTTCGGTATGTTGTTCTCGACACTCCTATTGCCATTCATCAAGCAATTGCTTGAGACATTAGCTTTTTTGCCTTATGCAAAAGCAATTGTAGTAAGTGCTAGCCTTTTTTATATAGGGCAATGGGTGTCTTTTTTACTTGTAGAACAGGGCTATAAAGTACTCGGGCATATTGTCTATGATGGGGTCAAGATTGTTATTTTGTTGTACTGGTTTAAGGAATTTTTGGCTGTTTTACAGGAGGTGTCGGCCATTTTACAACGGCTAAACTAAGGGGCGAAGACATTGCTGGAGCAAATATTTTCGTTTTTAACTGATCCATTCTTTTTATTGCTGAAGATGACACTTATTTTGTGTGGCTATGTCATTATTATTTTGATTGTAAATATGATTTTACCAGAATTTGAAAAAGGGACAAGGATACTTTTTTTTCTTATTGTACTGGCAACTATAGGACCAGTTGTTGTGAGTTCATTTAAATTAATAGACGAAATAGCACAAGGTCTTGCTCATATTTTTACTGCATTTTATCCGATTCTTACATCAAGCTTTCTTTTATCTAGTAGTATTACTGCGATTGCTTCTTGGCAGCCTTTTTTACTTTTTTTTGTACAAGTCTTAACGTTTGTTAGTAGTAAGTGGCTTATCCCAGGAGTGCTTTTTGCCATTGTGTTTGATGTCTGCAGTGTCATTGTTAAAGAAATTTCGTTTACCAGAATTGCTGAATTGATTCGTTTTACGATTATGAGTATCGTCTCGGCATCTGTTATTTGTTACATCATTTTAATGTCGGCGAGTGGTGTTGCCGCATTTAGTGTCAATGCAGCTGTTGCAGAGCCTGTGAAGAAATTAATAGAGGAAAATATTCCGGTTGTAGGTTCCTTTATAGTAGATAGTTTTTCGATGTTCCAACATATGACACAATTTTCCTCTTCAATTACTAGTATTTCTGCATTTATAGCGGTTATTACCGTGTCGTTCATTCCAACAGTTCAGCTTGTTGTCAGTGCATATTCGTTGAAAATGTTAGCTGCTATTTTAGAACCAATTGCCTTCGATGATATTTGTAAACTACTTGATCATGTTAGTAAATCTCTATTTACCTTATGTGCTGTATCATTTCTAATTGCTTTTTCATTTATGTTTTCTTGTTTATTCCTCATCGTTTTTGTGCAAGTTATGGCTGGGGGGAGATAGATTGATTCTTTTATTAGCAATGCTCTTTATCTGTCAGATATTTGTGTTTCTAACTGACGATAAAGAAATAATTTCACTTACAAAGCTTGTTATTACGTTAGTATTTTTGCAATTGCTATTAAAGATTCCATTTATCAATTCATAGGAGGAAACAAGCGTACATACACTTGAAAAAGAGAAGATGAAAGGAGGCAATGTACAAGTGATGTGGAAAAGAAACGAAAAAAAACAACGTCATTTATAGTCTTAATGCTTATCGCTGCCTCCGTGGGAATTTTCATCATTTTACCAATGTATCAAACGAGTACAACGAATGGGCAAGTAACATCGATGACCAATGAAGAAAAACTTGAGAAGACACTAAAGGCTATGAAAGGTGTTGGGGAGGTTAAAGTCTATTTTTATTACGGAGATATGAAAGATGAGATGGAAGACAATAAACTATTCAGTCAATATTTTCGAGGAACTGAACAAGGCACGAAAGAATTAACAGGGATGCTAATTGTTTCAAAAGGAGCATCAGATATCTTTGTGAAAAATGAAATTCGTGCTGTTGTTAGTCAAGTAATGCAATTGCCGATTCATCGAATTATTATCGTTCCAATGGAGAATAAGGAGGAAAAGTAAATGCGCGTACGTAGAAGAACAGTTTGGTTTATGACATTATTAAGTCTAGTAGCGGTTATTTCAGTGTATTATTTGGTTGATCCAGCAAAACAATTTAATGGACTAACTATTTTCACAGATGACGCATTACAGCAAACTGCGGTAACGGGTGTGACTGATCAAGAAGCAACGAAAGACGGAGAGACGAAGGAAGTATCTTCTCCAAGTCATTTATTTGAAGAAATGCGCATGCAAGTTAGTGATGAAAGAAGCCAACTACGTGAACAATTAACAACGAAGATCGGTTCAAAAGATTACACAGCGGAACAAAAAAGTGAGGCTTATAATGAAATGGATAACCTTATAAAACAAGAATCCTCTGAAGCAATGTTAGAAATGCTTATTAAATCTTTAGGTTATTCCGATGCGTTTGTACGAGCAGATGGTGATAAAGTGCAGGTAACTGTTATGGCGGAGGAGCTATCAAAAGCTCAAGCAAATGAAATTATTTACTTGGTAAAAACAGAGATGGAAGACGCAAATGACGTCCAAGTAAAATTCAGTGCAAATAACTATTAAAAAATAGGTAGAAAAATATGAATATTCCATTTATTAAATAACTATTGTTATATATCAGCATATTGAAAAGGCTTTCGTTTATTAAAGGAAAGCCTTTTATTTTGTTCATATTTACTTAATTTGCATTAAAGTATTTCAAATTGTTCGAAAAAAATATAGAATAGTGTTTGTAGTAGATTTTATTTCATAAGGAGAGTTAGGAATGTTCAAAATTCAAGAAATTCGCGAAATTATTAAATTAGTAGATTCTTCTTCAATTGACGAATTCGTTTACGAAGTAGATGGCGCAAAAGTTAAATTAAAAAAGAATGGTGTTGTTACTGAAACTGTAGCACCTAAAAAAGAAGTAGTTGCGGCTGTTGTAGAACAGTCTGCACCTGCAGCAGCTCCTGTAGCACCTGCAACTCCAGCACCAGCAAAAGCTGAAGAAGCACCAACTGCAGCACCAACAAATAACGACTCGTCGTTGCATAAAATTGTATCGCCGATGGTTGGAACTTTTTATCAATCTCCAAATCCAGATTCACCAGCTTACGTTAAAGTGGGGGACAAAGTTGGTAATGAAACAATTGTATGTATCGTAGAAGCTATGAAACTATTCAACGAAATTGAAGCAGAAGTTCAAGGGGAAATCGTTGAAGTACTAGTTAAAGACGGTGAATTAGTAGAATACGGTCAACCATTATTCCTTGTAAAAGCTGAGTAAGGAGTGCACAACCATGAAAAAAGTTTTAATTGCAAACCGCGGCGAAATCGCTGTGCGTATCATTCGTGCTTGTAAAGAGTTAGGTATTCAATCTGTTGCCGTATACTCAGAAGCAGACGCAGACGCATTACATGTGAAATTAGCAGACGAAGCATATTGTATCGGGCCAAAGCTATCAAAAGATTCATATCTAAGCTTCCCGGCTTTACTTAGCGTAGCAGAAAAAACTGGTGCAGACGGTATCCACCCAGGTTACGGTTTCGTATCTGAAAACGCTGACTTCGCTGAGGCTTGTGAAAACGCAGGCATTAAGTTCATTGGACCTTCATCTGATTCTATTAAAATTATGGGTATTAAAGACGTTGCACGTACAACAATGGAAGCAGCAGGTGTTCCACTTGTTCCGGGTACTGGTATTGTTCCAGATATCGAAACAGGTAAAGAATGGGCTGCTAAAATTGGTTACCCAGTGATCATCAAAGCAACTGCTGGTGGTGGCGGTAAAGGTATCCGTGTAGCTCGTACAGAAGAAGACCTTGTAAAAGGCATTGAAATTACGCAAAAAGAGGCTGCTGCAGCATTCGGCAACCCGGGCGTATATTTAGAAAAATTCATCGAGTACTTCCGTCACTGTGAAATCCAAGTATTAGCGGACGGCCATGGTAACGTTGTACATTTAGGTGAACGTGACTGTACAGTTCAACGCCGTATGCAGAAATTAGTAGAGGAAGCTCCATCTCCAGCGCTATCTTCTGAGCGCCGTGCTGAAATGGGTGCAGCTGCTGTTAAAGCTGCAGAAGCTTGTAACTATGAAGGTGCTGGAACAATCGAGTTTATTTATGACTATCGAGAAGATAAATTCTACTTCATGGAAATGAATACTCGTATCCAAGTAGAACACCCAGTAACTGAAATGATTTCTGGTGTAGATCTTGTACAACAACAATTAAAAATTGCATCTGGTGAAAAACTTCCTTTCACTCAAGATGATATTCAATTAAATGGTTGGGCAATTGAATGCCGTATTAACGCAGAAAATGCTTATAAAAACTTCATGCCATCAGCTGGTACTGTAGATACTTACGTAACTCCAGGTGGCTACGGTGTACGTATTGACTCTGCTGTATATGCTGGCTATACAATCCCACCATACTATGACTCTATGGTTGCAAAACTAATTGTTCATGCCAATACACGTGAAGAAGCGATTGCTAAAATGAATCGTGCGCTTAGCGAATTTGAAGTATCTGGTCCTGGTATCAATACAACAATTCCATTCCACCAAGCATTGATGAACAATGACGTTTTCAAATCAGCGCAATTCAATACGAAGTTCCTAGAAGAGAATGATGTTTTGGGGACAAGCAAGTAATTGATTTGTAGATTTGGGGAATAGAATAGGGAATAGAACACCTATCAAAGTTCGCAATTTTATTACCTTCTAACTTTTATTAGTTAGGAGGTTTTTTATTTGACTAGAAAAGGTCAGCGTACAGGGATTTTTGATTTAGAAAATACTATGTTTTATTTTGTGGTTTACGACATAAGGTAACTACGTTTCAGCCGACTTCCTAGAGCGTGGCCATTCTGCTAGTTATTGGGTGCAGTTGTCATGCGTAAAACTATTAAAATTTCCATTTTTTTCACTCTATTTATATTTGTAGCAGTCATGTAAACTATGACTATTGGTAGTAATTTAATAGAAGAAAGTAGAGGAAAACCAATGAAAGCAATATATGTTTTTTTATCTTCCCTTGTATTATTTGGACTTATTTCTGTTTCGCCAGCAGAAGCAGCAGAAAAATCCATCGATAGGTATTTTTTGGAGGATGTTGATTACGATCATTGGGCATACAATGAATTGGAACGCTTCTTGTATTCGGATATCATAGACGGATATGTGGAAACAGAATCGTTTGAAGAAGATGGAGAGAAATATGAATACACATCCGTCTCTATAAAACCAAAAAATTCGATTACTCGTGCTGAGTTCACTAAAATTTTAGTGAATTCGATGAATTTACGTGCAGGTGAAACAGTTAAAACTTTCCCTGATGTAAAACCTGCGAATTGGTATTACGAGTATGTTAAGGTTGCTAGTAGCCAAGGCATTATCAATGGTAAACCAGACGGTACTTTCCGACCGAATGACAAGATTACTCGTAACGAAATGGCAGTCATGATTTACCGTGCATTCGAGTCAAAGCTTGATTTTTCAGCATCAGGAAAAGTATTCCCGGATGTACCACAGGGAAATTTCGCCTATGAAGCGGTTATGAAAACGGCAGCTGTAGGAATTATCAAAGGGTACGGAGATGTTTTCAAACCTTATAATGATGCGACTCGTGCTGAAGCTATCGTGATGATTGACCGTGCCTTGCATCTAGAGCCCCAATCAGATGGAGATCAACTTGCGATCATTCAAACAGTTGATCGTAACATTAAAGATGAGATGAAATTCACTGAACAACAAGACGTAAAAGCATTAGAAGCACTTTATCGTGAAACGACAATTGGTTACCAATTAGCTTATTCACTTGAAAGTTTGGATATGGTAGGTATGTTTGAAGAATCAGATACTTTATTCAAGATGGAACAGATTGGTGAATATGTGATCAATGCTGTTTCTGTAAATAATCATTTTGCTCAAGTCCGCATTGATAACTTAGTATATAAAGTATCTTTGACAGCTCCAGATATGTCTTTTAACATGAAAATTGACTTATCAGGAACTGCTCATCTTAAGAAAAGTGATGATGGTAAATGGAAAATTTATAACGTTGTTCTTGATGAAGATGACAATGAACAAGATTGGAAAGAAACATTAGAAACTGAGATCAACTAAGAACAAAAAAGCGGAAAAAGAAATCGGCATAAAAAGCAACGTAAATAAAAAGAAAGACGATAGCCGTTTTATTGGCTGCCGTCTTTTTTGTTGTCTACCCACTCTATATGCCCTTAATAGAATAGGGAATAGAACACCTATCAAAGTACATAATTTTATAACCTTCTAACTTTTATTAGTTAGGAGGTTTTTTATGTCTTCTAAAATAAGCAGATAACAGGCATGATTGACATTATAAGAGGCATACAGCACAGGGAGAAGCGATAAGTTCAAAATAGATTCCACACAAAAAAAAAGAGCCGCATATGTAACTTAATGATTTTCAAGAAAAACACTTCTATAGTTTAATAAATTTATATATTTTACTAAGAACATCAGTCTACTTACTATGGGCCACACTTTTGAAAATACATATAAATAGATTAGTTTTAAATGTTAAATTTTTACACTTAATATATATTCTGTTTGTAGCATAAAGTTATAGTAGGCGTCTATTGCTAAAGGTTGCTAAATTAGTAATTTCGATTATTAGTGCGATTGTTTCGACTATAAAGAGAAACAGTACCAAAAGGACAAGAGTATGGTTTTCCTAATGGATAAAATTTTCGTAGAGAAAAATTTATTTTGTTCAATCTATTAAAGTATTTTTTTAAGAGGGGATTGTAATTTGAATAGTCATTTTTACAAATTTAAAGAGTATTCATTAAGAAGTTTATTAAACCTACCAATTAATTGTATTGATATTTCAATAGACAAAATGTAAAAAAATAACTATACTGAATAGTGCGAAAACTAAAGGGGTTAAAGTTACATGTAATTATCTTTCAACAAAAAGGGGCACATAACAATGAGAAACAAAATTAAACACGGTATTTTTATTTTGTTGGCTTCTTCCGCATTTGATTATGTTACAACCAACTTAGGTTTGTCCAAAAAAATCACTTCTTTCAATGAAATCTTTCCTTTGACAGTCACGGAAGGTATCTTTGTCGGAATCAATATGATTCTTTATTTGTACGGATTGTTTCTTTTATCTAGTGGGATCGTACAGCTTATTAAGAGAAAGAGGTATGCGTAGTTTCAAAGAATCGATAGAAAGAATGCGATGTGTCCCCGGTGGTCGTAGAAGGGGGCACTAGCGCATTCTTTATTTGGGTTGCTAGGGTATTTTTATCTTTGGGTAAATGAATTTGCCGATGGGATGGGGGGAGTTGTGTATGAAAGGTGACAGTGACAGTGGTAAGGTGGTCAAGGAGAAGTAACCTCTCACGTCTTTGCAGGAAAGAAATGTGAAATCAAGAGAGTAATCGGAGAGCACCCGCATTGCAAAACGTTTGAGGAGGGAAAAAGGATGATCATTGAAGTAACGGGTCTGGTAAAAAAGTACAAGGATTATACAGCTGTGAATGGTATTGATTTGAGTATTAATGAAGGTGAAATATTTGGCCTGCTCGGACCTAACGGTGCAGGCAAATCGACAACAATGAATACGTTGCTGGGCTTGTTAAGAGTCAACGACGGCACAGTGAAGATGTTCGGCAAGGATTTTTCCAAACATGCAAGAGAAATTAAACGATCTGTCGGATATGTGCCGCAGGACTATGCTTTTTTTGAGACTTTAAGCGCCATCGACAATGTGACTTATTGGGGTAAGTTATATGGTTTGCGTGGCGAAAAGTTAGATAAAGCCGTGCAGGAAGCGCTAGAGTTTACCGGACTTTGGGAAAGAAAAAAAGGCATTGCTAAGACTTTTTCGGGTGGTATGAAGAGACGTCTGAACATTGCTTGTGCGATTGTACATAAGCCGCGTATCCTGTTTATGGATGAACCGACGGTCGGAATCGATCCCCAATCGCGCAACAATATTCTGGAATCAATCAAAATCATGAATCAAAATGGGATGACTATCATCTATACGACACATTACATGGAAGAAATCGAGGCCATCTGCGAACGTGTTGCTATTATGGACTTTGGTAAAGTGATCGCACTTGGAAGCATCGGAGAGCTGATTGATTCTATTTCGACAGGAAATCGATTGAGCCTGGAGCTTGTATCGAATACCGAAACTGCCGTTTCAGTTATTGAAAAGACGGATGACGTCATCGCATGCAATAACATAAACGGTGTACTTGACATCCATTTGGAAAAAAATGAGAGATCCCTTGCGGCGTTATTGGAAAATCTGATCCAAAATGAATTTGAAATTAAATCCATGACGATGGAAAAACCGAATCTGGAGACGGTGTTCTTACAGTTAACTGGTAAAAAACTGAGAGACTAATTGGAGATGGTGGTGAAACTATGAATATTCTTACACAAATTTATTATTCAGGAAAGCGGATCTTGATGGATCCTAAACCTATCTTCGTCAGATTGCTCAGTTTTATGGTCATTATCTTAATATTGGGTACAGCTTTCAAAGACCAGTTTAATGTCACCTCATTGGATAAAGTTAAGGTCGCCTACAGTAATGAGGATTCAGGTCCACTTGGTGAACTGTTCATCAAATCTATGATCGGTTCGCAAGACATTAAATCCTTAGCGGAGTTCGAACAAGTTCACTCTCTTGATGAGGGGCGAGAGATTCTAAACAACGATGAGGCAGATGCGTTTATCTATATTCCTAATGGATTCTCGAATCAAGGAAAAACGAAAGGGACAAGCAAAACGGTTGAAGTCTACCTTGCCAAATCTACCGGCGTGGATACGACAATCGTCCGGAATGTCGTGGACACTCTGGTGAATGGCATGAATACCGCAGGTGTAGTCGCCACCATGTCAGGCGATTTGCAAGTTGAACAAGCGAATTCGGATACTAGTTTGAAAGAAGAGCCTCTAACCGATTCCAAATCGGCGACAGCGATGGGGTATTACGCCATTGCGATGCTTCTGATGTTTCTGTTACGCGGTCAGGAATACGGCGTGTCCGGGATGGGAGAAGACTATTTGGGCACAGTTGGTGATCGGCTCAAGCTCTCGCCGATTAAACCTTTTGAACAATACCTAGGTAAAACGATTGGTCTTTCCTTGGTGACCTTCTTGCAGGGGATGGTGATTATCCTATTTACCAAATATGTATACGACGTTGATTGGGGTGATCACTTTGCTGTCATCGTTTTGGTTGTCTTTGTGTTCTCCTTATTAACTACGACGCTCGGTGGCATGTTAACCATTCTCACTCAGGATCCCGTAAAAGCCGATTCTATTGCCAACATTGTGACTCTGGGGTCAACTTTCCTTATTGGCGGCTTCGTCATTGTTGATTTTGGAGACTTCGCAGCAATTGCCCCAAGCTATTATGCAAAATCAGCGATATTCAATGTCGTGTATAACGATCAGCTGGGTTCTGCTTTTATGAATATTGGTCAGATGTTGGCTATCACGATATTATTCGCGGTGATTAGCATTTTGGTTTCAAGGAGGAAAAGAGCATGACAATCTTATCCAACAGCATAAAACGGATATTTCGCAAACGAACAAACATCTTGTTTATGCTTGTGATTCCGATCCTACTGAATTTGTTTTTGATTTCAGCTGCAACCAAAGATGTAAAATATAATTTAGGCATACTGGATCAGGATTCTACCCCGTTCACAAAGGAACTTGTCTCGAAAATGCAAGAAAAATACAATGTGACATTACTGACCCCAAGTGACGATGTGAAGGGCTTAATTGTAAACAAAAAACTGGACGCCGGTTTTACTTTTCAATCAGGATTCACCGTAGATATGCTTGAAGGGAAAGATGTTGCTGCTATAAGCTATGCTCTTGAAGCTTCCAATGTGGCCAGACCCGTTCAAGTGTATGTATCCAGTTACATATCGTCCGCGAAACAAATTGCGACATCTGCAAAAGGGAATAAAGATTCATTCTATAAGGGGTTGGAAGCTTACAATAAGAATGCATTTGCTGTTGAATATAAGAGCTTTTCCACTGGAGTCTCTGAAAAAGATGTAAGCAATGCGGTTACGTCACTGGGATATATCGCGTTTGGTATGTTGTTTCTGATTTCCTTTTCCACAAGCTTGATTTTGGAGGATAAGGTTACAGGAGTCTATGATCGGATCACTGCAACCCCGCTGACACGCTCCAGTTATTTCTCACAGCATATGTTAGCCAGCTTCCTTGTTGCAGCGATTCAGGTTCTGCTGTTAATCAGTTCTTTACCGAAACTGGTTAATATATCCTATGGGTCGACGTCAAATCAGCAACTGGAGGTCATCGCAGTTTGTCTTGCGTTCGCCCTTGCCTGCGTAGCCATTGGCGTTGCCATCAGCAGATTTTCAAAAAGCACACTGATGGCAAGCTCGCTTACAGCATTGATCAATATCCCGATGCTAATGCTCGGTGGATGTTTTTGGCCTAGAGAAATCATGCCAGACATTATGCAAAGAATTAGTGATTTTATGCCAACGACTTGGTTTTTACAAGCAGGGGAGACTGTTTTGTACGGCAAAGGTTTAAACGGTGCCATCTCTGAATTATCATATTTGATTGGCTTTGCTGCTTTGTTGTTGATCGTAACATTTGTCTTTAAGTCGGAAAAAGTGAGATAAATACAAATAAACTCCAGTCATGAATGAAGTGCACCACATGTAAAAGGGGTATAGAGGAAGTCTATACATTTTATTACCTTCTAACTTTTATTAGTTAGGGGGTTTTTTAGACTGAGAGGGCAAGAGAATCAGTTACGGAGGTTGTTTAATAATTGATAAGTAGCTTATTGTGAAGTAATAGGAGCGATTGAAGAAGCGAAAAAAAGACTAGCGTGTAGTAACTAATCCTGATACACATAAGCCTTATCTTTAGGCTATGTTAAATTTGTTATTGGATCAAATCTTTAAAACATTTTAGAGTAATTCAAAAACATTATATTTTTTATAATCATTAATTATTATTTCGGGTAATAATTCCATCAAATCATCTTTTGTAGCCCATATAAATTGATCATGTTCCTCCGAAAGAAATACTTCATCATTATGACATTCACAAAGAAATGTTAGAAGTACAATTTGTCGTGTATTATGAGTTAAAAAGGTCGTGGAAAAAAGATGCTTACTTACGTTAACATGTAGACCAACTTCTTCAAGAAATTCTCTCTTCAAAGCGACCTCAAATGATTCACCAAATTCTAAAACACCACCAACGCTCTCCCATGTGCCTGCTCCTGTTTCATCAAAAGCAGAGCGCTTCACAATTAACATTTTATTATTTTTTATCAAAACACCTTTGACTGCTACTTTTATTTCTCCCATTATTTCACAGTGCTAATTCCGCACATTGGATATATTCTTTTAAAAATATAGGTGTTTGAGGGTTGTTAAGTATTTCTTCCGTTGCTAATAAAAATACGTTTTCTACTTCTTCAGGTTGTTTAACAAAAAAATCACCAGATTCATATTCACAGAGGAAAATAATATTAACAACATTTTCACCTTTATCTGTTACAAATGAAGTACTATGTATATATTTCAAATTATCTTTAACCGTAATACCAATTTCTTCAAAAATTTCTCTTTTTAAAGTTTTTTCTAATATATTTGGTGAATTTCCTTCAATATCTACTTTTCCTCCAACAAGTGAAAGTAACCCACCTGCATGTTCTTCTTTTTTACTTCTTTCAACAATTATCCACTTATCATCTTTTCTTATAGCCCCTTCAACATTGACAATAAACAAATCTATTTCCCCCCATATTATCTGTCTTTTTCTTATATAAATGAAGAAATCTATGAAGATTTCTTCGCTTTTCGTTTTTATCGAGTAACTTTGTTAATTTATCTAACAAAATTTTGGATTTATCACCCAACTTTTTAAATCTATCGACATCACGCATTAAAGGCGTTCGTTTGATTTGCTAGGGTTAAGTATCATACGCACAAGCCTAGAATTGATGTTCAACTTAATCGCTTGTATTTTCTTCTTTATCTGGGTTGTTCTTTTTCAATATTTCAATGATTTCTTTATTTTGGTCGCGTATATCTTTCAAAATTCTTTCTATTGCTAAAGCAGTAAAAACTAAAAGTAACACTAATATAAACGTAAAAATACCCATCTAGTTCAATTCCTTCTCTTACATATTTCTTAATTATTCAGAAATTCCATATATAAGGTAATTATAGCGTATTATGATTGTTTGTAGAAATAAGAAATGGAAAAACTGAATTATTTTGGTATTTCATCTATAGTTGTAGGTAATAAAATCAACGTCAGGTTTCTAAGTGGCTAGTAGAAGGATACACTCTTCTGTAAGTTAAATTTGATTAATTTGCATAGAGGGTGGGGAAATTTCATTTGTGGGGTAGCAACTGTTTTCGCTTTTCATATTTATCGACATTAATCTGTCTCAAATAAATTAAATCGGCTTTGCGAAGCCAAACCTTCCTTTTTATAGTATAATAATCGTAAGTACAGCATTTGTTTGTGATGTGTAAGGGAAAGGATGATATTTGTATGGCAGAGAAAGTAGGACAATCTTTCGTACAACCAACGCCTTCTGGAAAAGAAGAACTTGGGAAAATTGAAGTAGCAGCAGAGGTAATCGAGGTTGTTGCTGGAATCGCAGTGAACGAGGTAGAAGGGGTCGCGGCAACTCGTGGTAATATTGCTACTGGCGTAGTAGAACGCTTCGGTAAAAAAGTTCACAATAAGGGCATTAAATCGGGTGTTACTGAAACTGGTGAGATTGCCATTGATGTATTTTGCTCTGTAAAATATGGCTTTACAATCCCAAAAGTGGCGAAGGAAGTACAAACTCAAATTCGCCAAGCGATTTATAATATGACAGCACTTGAAACAGCAGAAGTGAATGTACACATTACAGGTATTCACTTTGAAAAAGAAGAAGTAGCTGTACAAGAATAAAAAGAAGGGTTGCCTATAGGGCAATCCTTCTTTTTACGTAGTTAACGGAAATTGATTAGCAGTGATTAGTATCGCTACTTTATTATATTTCAATTTGCTTTGGCTTTCTCCAAAATAAAGCAAGTATTACGCCGATTGCTAATACAATTGTCGCAAAGTAATATGGATAGTTTAAATTTATATCGAACAATATCCCACCTAAAATAGGACCAAAGATATTACCGAGACTTGTAAACATCGAGTTCATGCCACCGACGAATCCTTGTTCATTACCAGCAATTTTCGATAAATAAGAGGTAACGGCAGGACGTATTAAGTCGAAGCCGACGAAAATAAAGAAAGTGACAAATAATATTGCGAAATAGTGGTTAACAATGGTCATAGCAAATGTTAAAACTGCAGATAGGATGAGTGAATATCGGATAAGATTAATTTCGCCCATTTTCTTTGTCAGCCAATCGAATAATACTAGCTGAGCAACGGCCCCGACTACTCCACTTCCCGTAATAATAATTGCGATATCTGAAGGTGTGAATGCGAATTTATGATCCACAAATAGGCTAAATAACGATTCAAATGCAGCTAAACCAAATGATAGTACGAAAATAAGTACGAATGGTATAAGATATAGTGGGCTAAAAATACGCTTCGCACTGCCTAAAATTGATGGTGCAGACTCTGTATCATCTGAAGTACGTGTCGGCTCTTTTAGTAATATAATTGATAAAATAGCTGCTAAAAATCCAAGTATACCTGCAGCGTAAAATGGTATGCGTGTTCCGAATTCTGCCAAAAATCCTCCGATACCAGGTCCGATAATAAAGCCAGTACTAATCGCAGCACTCATATAGCCCAGTGCCTTTGAACGTTGTGACAATGTTGTAATATCAGCAATATATGCTGTCACCGCAGGCATGATAAAGGCAGCACTTACACCACCTAACATACGTGAGATAAAGAGCATTTCAACTGTGCGTCCAAGTCCGAATAGTAGCTCTGAAAAACCGAATATAAAAAGACCTGCAACGATCATAATTTTTCGGCCAATACTATCCACCATTTTACCGGCAATCGGTGAGACAATAAGTTGAGTAATAGCAAATGCTGCCACCATATAACCAACAACAGAGCCTGAAATTTTCAGCTCATTCATGATTGTTGGTAGCACAGGTATAACTAAACCAATACCTAAAAAGGCAATGAATAAATTCGATAATAAAATACTTAATGTTAAAATTTGTTTCTTATTCATTTTGTTCTCCTTCAATCTTTCACGATACATGAATCTAAATCTACTATAATATTTCCACGTAATACAATAAACCCTATAGTAACTATAGGGTCAAAAGATTTGTTTTTAATTTTTTTCAGTTTTTTATAAGTTTGGAAGTATTAGTTTGTAGTTATACTAGGTGGAGCAATAATATTTAAGGTAACAGATAATGAGCACAATAATTTTTTTCTTGCACCGAAGTGTTGTTTCACTATTTAAGTATTCCCTCCACTAATTCCTAAAGAAGTTTTTTATGGCATCAAAACGAATTTTATGTTTACAATTCTCGCAGTAAAATAGGAGGGATTTGCGTTCTTTGTATTGCTTATATTGTTCCTCACCCTCATATAACTTGAAAGTTCTTTTGCAGCTTGTACATCTAACTTCATAATGCATAATGAACACCTCGAAAGATGAATTATTTTCCTTAATTATAACATTCTTGTTATTTAAATAATAATGGTTGATTTTCATTTTTCTACATTTAATTTCATAAAGTTGATTGAAGGGTGTTAAAATAAACAAAAACTTGCTTGAAAAAAGTATCAGATTATTTAAAACTTGCTTGAATTCGTGTTTCTCATACGAATTTATGCTATTATAAACCTTAATGCCACTTAAGAAGGAGAGCTTTACATGAAACGACATGAAGCACGCGAAAAAGCGTTGCAAGTTTTGTTTCAGCTAGACAATACTGAACTAACAGTAGAAGAAGCAATGGGCCATATTAAAGGCCAACCAACAAATGTCTTCTACGAAAAGATTGTTACTGGAACAGTTGAACATTTAGAGGAAATCGATGCTACTTTAGAGCAGCATCTTGAAAAGTGGTCACTTGCCCGTTTACCTAAGATTGAAAGAACGGTTTTACGTCTAGCTGTATATGAAATTTTATACATGCCAGAAACACCAAAAAGAGTAGTACTTAATGAAGCAATCGAGTTATGCAAAACATTTGGAGACGAAGGCTCGTCGAAATTTGTTAATGGCGTACTTTCTAAATTTACAGAACAATAAAATGTGTTGAATTGGAAGGAGTAACTAAGGTCTATGTCAAGTGCAATTATTAATGGTAAAGAAATTGGTCAAGAAATTCGTAATTCAGTAGCAGAGCGAGTAACGCGTTTAAAAGAGCAAGGATTAACACCAGGCTTAGCGGTTGTTTTAGTAGGAGACAACCAAGCCTCAGCTACATATGTGAGAAATAAGCAAAAATCTTGTGAAGCCATTGGTATGTTTTCTGAGCTAATCAAACTACCAGAGGAAACTACACAGGATGCATTATTAGCACAAATTGAATTATTAAATAATCGTGAAGATATTCATGGTATTTTAGTACAATTACCACTCCCAAAACATATTGATGAGGATACTGTTATTGCCACAATTGCTGTTGAAAAAGACGTTGATGGCTTCTCACCAGTAAGTGTTGGGAAAATGATGCTTGGCCAAGAAACATTTTTGCCTTGTACACCGTTTGGCGTAATGAAGCTCCTTGAATATTCAGGAATTGAAATAGCAGGAAAGCATGCGGTCATCGTGGGTCGTAGTCATATCGTTGGGAAACCAATGGGACAACTTCTACTACAAAAAGATGCAACCGTTACATACACGCATTCCAAAACACCAAATTTACCTTCATTTACTAAACAAGCAGATATATTAATTGCAGCAGTTGGACGTGCAAACTTTATTACGAAGGAGCATGTTAAAGAAGGCGCAGTTGTTATAGATGTTGGAATAAATCGTGATGAAAACAACAAGCTTTGCGGTGATGTAAACTTTAGTGAGGTCGATGGTATTGCTTCTCACATTACACCTGTACCAGGCGGCGTAGGACCAATGACAATTACTATGCTACTATTCAACACAGTTCAAGCAGCAGAAAATAAGCTTGTACTTCAAGTTAAGTTATAATTTAAAATGACTCTTTAATTTGCTAAAAGCTATCTCAATATTCTTATTGAGGTAGCTTTTTTGCATTTTTTATTTACTTGGTGTTCTTTGTGAACGAACGTCTAATGTAACGTTTGGGTCATACATATTAATAGGGAGGTTTTTATGGAAAACATAGATTTAATACTTCTAATCAAACATATCATTATCGGTCTTGTACAAGGATTTACTGAGCCGATTCCTGTATCATCGAGCGGACATGTTATGATTGCTAGCGAAATTCTTGGTCTAGGTGAGCAAGGTTTTACTTTTGCTATATTAACGAACACAGCTTCTTTACTAGCCATTGTCTACATTTATAGGGAGGATATTGTCCGACTCATCACAAACTTTTTCCTTTATCTCAAAACACGAAAGAATCGTTATAAAGCTGATTTCCGTTTTGCAGTATTCATTGTGATTGGTTCTATTCCAGCAGGCCTTTTAGGTGTTTTATTAAGTGATGTTATTGCGGATAATGTTGGTATGACTACAATTGCTCTTATGTTATTTGTGACAGGTATTGCCTTAAGGCTAATCCGTAATATGCATGGTACGAAAAAGGATGCGGATTTGACTGCAAAAGACGCCATTATCGTAGGTCTTGGTCAAGCTGTAGCTTTAACACCTGGCATTAGTCGTTCAGGAGCAACTATTATTTCAGCCATTGCAGTTGGTATGAAGCAGGAAACCGCTTTGCGATTTTCCTTTATGCTTTATATTCCTGTAAGTCTTGGTGGGGTTGTCATTGGAATCTCAGATTTTTTAAAGGAACCTAATAAAGGTGCATTAGCAATTCCTTATGCTGCGACATTTATTGTTACATTATTTATGACTTATTTTGCGATGCGTTGGTTTATGGGAATCATGAAAAGTGGCAAGCTTAGCTACTTTTCATATTATTGCTTTCTCGTAGGTACGTTATTATTAATATTTTATTAATTTAAAAAGCCTCATAACTATAATTAGTTGTGAGGTTTTCATGTTGAAAAATGAAATGAATGTTGTAGCGTCTTAAATGAGGAGGTTTACCGTTCCAGGCTACAAGCCATAATTGAAAAGAATAGACTTTTATTCAGCAACGTGCTTGTAGCTTTACTGTTACTTCCTTCCCCTTTGTATCGCAGATATAAGTGTTTGTTGCTGCCGCTTCGCTTTCGCACAAAAAAAGACATGTTGCTGCCGCTTCGCTTTCGCACAAAAAAGACATGTTGCTGCCGCTTCACTTAATTGCTATTAAATTTAAAGTGAAATAGTTGATTGTAGTGGAGAATAGGCGACTCCTCCGGGATCAGCAGCTTCAAAAGCGCCAAATCGGAACGAAAAGCAACCCCTTACTTTGCCGAAAAGTTGCACAGGAATTCCTTGATTTGTAATTCTAATACATTTGCATAAGCAATCATTTCAATTTATAGAAGCTTTATCGAGGTAACTATTCAATAGAAATGTTATAGTAAGATTTTCAAAGTATGAGAAAGACAGTTGTTTTTTCTAACGAAACTGCATTTTGGCACGTCAGGCGCTATAAAAAATGTTATGATAGGTGTAGTTTTGTGAAAAACTTGATTTTAGTAAAGGAGCCGGAAAAATGTCATCTGCTTCTTATTTAACTGTAAAAGCATTAACAAAATATATTAAACGGAAATTTGATGCTGATCCGCATTTACGTGAAGTCTATGTAAAGGGAGAGCTATCCAATGTCAAGATTCATCAATCAGGACATATTTACTTTACATTAAAGGATGATGGAGCACGAATTGCTGCTACCATGTTTAAAACGGCAGCCACAAAATTAGCGTTTGAACCAAAGGAAGGTATGCAAGTATTTATCCGTGGAGATGTAAACGTTTATGAAGGCTACGGTACATATCAATTATATGTACAGGAAATGCAACCAGATGGAATTGGTAGCTTGTTTGTTGCCTTTAACCAGCTGAAAGAGCAGTTACAACAAGAAGGGCTTTTTAAACCTGAGTGGAAACAACCAATTCCGAGGTTTCCAGAAAAAATCGGTGTTTTAACGTCGACAACAGGTGCCGCCATTCGAGATATCTGTACAACATTAAAAAGACGTTATCCACTTGCTGAAGTTTTTATTTATCCAACCCTTGTACAGGGAGCACAAGCAGCGCCAAATATTGTTCAAAATATTGAGCGAGCAAATATGGATGCTAGTTGCGATGTATTGATTGTTGGGCGTGGCGGTGGATCAATTGAGGATTTATGGGCATTTAATGAGGAAGCTGTTGCACGAGCGATTTTTGGAAGTCATATTCCTATTATTAGTGCAGTAGGTCATGAAACTGATACGACTATCGCGGATTATGTAGCTGATTTGCGCGCACCGACACCAACTGCAGCTGCTGAAATGGCTGTACCGGATCAACAAGATTTATATCAACGAGTGCTTACACAAAAATCACAACTACATCAAATTGTAAGAGCGCAACTTATGGCAGAACGTCAACGTCTAAATAAGCTCCAACAATCTTATCCGTTGTCAATGCCAGAACGCCTATATCGACCATTTACGGAAAGGCTAGCACAACTCGAATCGGGATTACAAAAAGCAATGCAAGTCGATTTGATGAAGAAAACAGCGAAGTTTCAACAATTACATAGTGCGGTAGAACAGCACTCGCCGAAAAAGGCATTAGCTTTCCATCAACGAGAGCTAGAAACTCACGTCCAACAATTAACTCGTGCTGCAACGCATTATGTAACGAAGCAAAAACAACAATTTGAGGCAACTGTCAGAACTTTAGAGGCATTGAATCCACTTGCCATTTTAACAAGGGGCTTCACTGTAGCTTATAAAGATAATCAAATGTTAAAATCATCAGCTGATGTAAAGCCACAAGATCAATTAACACTTTCCTTCCATGATGGAAAGGTTATTGCTGATGTGGTAAAGATCTTGCCGAAAAATGAGGGGGAATAATTGTGGCAGAGAAACAACAAACTTTCGCAGATGCAATGACGGCACTTGAGGAAATAGTCCGTCAGCTAGAGCAAGGTGATGTGCCGCTAGAAAATGCAATTGATCTATATAAACAAGGAATGGAGCTATCTCAATTTTGTCATAGCAAGCTGCAACATGCTGAGGAGCAGTTAATTTCTATTGTCCAAGAGACAGGTGAGACTACGGCATTTGATCCACTAAAGGGAGAGAACTAAAAAATGAACGAGCAATTAAAACATTTTATTGAAAGCAACATACCACAAGTTGAAGCTGAAATGTTTGCACTAGTTGAGAAAATTGATGCACCAGTTAATTTAAAAGAATCAATGCTTTATTCATTAAAAGCTGGAGGTAAACGTATTCGCCCTCTTTTCGTATTAGCTGTTCTTGAACTATACAATAAGAATTTGAAGGATGGTTTAACTGTAGGATCTGTAGTTGAAGTCATCCATACGTATTCGTTAATCCATGATGATTTACCAAGTATGGATAATGATGATTTCCGTAGAGGAAAGCCAACAAATCATAAAGTTTATGGTGAGGCATTAGCGACACTTGCAGGCGATGCATTGAATACACTTGCGTTTGGCATTTTAGCACGCATGGATGTATCAGCTGAAAAACGCATTGAACTAGTCAATCTGTTAAGTAAAGCAGCTGGTGCAGAAGGTATGGTTGGGGGTCAAGTACTCGATATGGAAGGTGAGAAGCGTCAGCTAAACTTAGCTGAGCTTGAGCATGTCCATGTCAATAAAACTGGCGCTCTTTTACGATTTAGTATTGAAGCGGGAGCAGTGTTAGCTGATGTAACGCAAGAAAATCGCGAAACTTTAAAGGAATATGCGCATCATATCGGTCTTGCCTTCCAAATTCAAGACGATATTTTAGATATTGAGGGTACTACAGAAGAACTAGGTAAAACTGCCGGTAAAGATGTAGCAAGTGATAAAAGCACATACCCAGCTCTATTATCTTTAGATGGAGCAAAAGAAAAGCTTACTGAGCATTATCAGCATGCCATTAAAGCACTAGATAAATTGGAAGTGGATTCCAGCTTATTGCGTGAGTTTGCAGCCTATATTGTACATCGTAAAAACTAGGGGAAAAACGAGGCGTTAACGGCATATAATATGCTAGAATAGGTGAGGGCGTTTGCCAAAGTGTAAACATAAAGTGTTCGTACTTTTAGCATATTAATAACACTGTTATAATGGTGGAAACACAATTACGGTGAATAATTTATTGAAAAGGTGTGTGAGAAAGGTGGATTTAAATAAGATAACTAGTCCAGCCTTTTTAAAAAGCTTAGATAAGAAGGGTCTTGAGCGACTTGCACAAGAAATTCGTACCTTCTTAATCGAAAAATGTTCTGTCACAGGTGGTCATATTGGACCGAACCTAGGCGTTGTGGAGCTAACGATTATGCTCCATAAAATGTTTGACAGTCCACAAGATAAGTTTTTATGGGATGTTGGCCACCAAGCTTATGTGCATAAAATTTTGACGGGTCGTGCAAATCAATTTGATACATTACGTCAGTTCAAAGGGCTTTGTGGTTTTCCAAAGCGTGTGGAGAGTGAACATGATGAATGGGAGACAGGTCATAGCTCGACATCTTTGTCAGGAGCCATGGGTATGGCAGCAGCACGTGATATCAAAAAAGAAAAGAATTTCGTAATCCCAATTATTGGAGATGGAGCCTTGACTGGTGGTATGGCACTGGAGGCATTAAACCATATAGGTCATGCTAAAACAAATATGATTGTCATTTTAAACGATAATGAAATGTCAATCGCTCCAAACGTCGGAGCGTTACACAATGTACTTGGGCGTCTTCGTACAGCCAAAGAATATTCAAAAGCAAAAGAAGAACTGGAATCGCTCATTAATAAAATTCCAGTGCTAGGTGGTAAGCTTGCTACAACGGCTGAACGTGTAAAGGATAGCTTAAAATATTTAGTAGTATCAGGTGTGTTCTTTGAAGAGTTAGGCTTTAAATATCTTGGTCCGATTGATGGACATGATTTTGATGCTCTGGAGACAACTTTATCACAAGCTAAAAAAGTAAAAGGCCCAGTGCTCGTTCATGTCATTACGAAAAAAGGCAAAGGTTATAAACCTGCAGAGGATGATACAATTGGTAATTGGCATGGGACAGGACCTTATAAAATTGAAAACGGTGCCTTTGTAAAGTCTGAGTCGAAAGGTCCAGCATGGAGTAGCTTGATTGCTGAGACAGTCCGCAAAATTTCTCATGAGGATAAACGCGTTGTCACTATTACTCCTGCAATGCCAGTAGGTTCAAAATTACAAGGGATTCAAAAGGATTTCCCAGAACGTTTCTTTGATGTGGGGATTGCTGAACAACATGCAGCAACGATGGCGGCAGGTTTAGCGACACAAAACATGAAGCCATTTTTAGCCATTTACTCAACATTCCTTCAACGTGCCTATGACCAAGTACTACATGATATCGCACGTCCAAATCTAAATGTCTTTATTGGGATTGACCGTGCAGGCTTAGTTGGTGCAGACGGTGAAACACATCAAGGCGTATTTGATATTGCATTCCTTCGTCAAATACCAAATATGACAATTATGATGCCAAAAGATGAAAATGAAGGTCAGCATATGGTGAAAACAGCCATTGACTATGATGGCGGTCCAATTGCGTTACGTTATCCACGAGGTAATGGTATAGGTGTTCCGTTAGATGATGAGCTTATGACGTTACCTATTGGTAGCTGGGAAGTGTTACGTGAAGGTAAGGATGCAACGATTTTAACCTTTGGTACGACGATTTCTATGGCAATGGAAGCAGCCAATATTTTAGCACAGCAAGGTATAGAGATAGAAGTAGTCAATGCTCGTTTCATTAAACCGATGGATGAGGATATGCTTCACCGTATATTAACAAGTCGTAAACCAATATTGACGATTGAAGAGGCAGTCCTACAAGGTGGTTTTGGTAGTGGTGTATTAGAATTTGCCCATGACCATGGCTATTTAACTGCAATAATCGATCGCATGGGAATCCCTGATCAATTTATTGAGCATGGTAATGTAGATCAGCTTCTCGCTGAAATTCATATGACGGCTGAGGATACAGTAGCACGTATGCACGTGTTACTTCAACAAAAACAGCAAGTAGGTTCGAATAAATAATGACAAAACAACCAAAAGAACGTGTAGACATTTTACTTGTAGAGCGTGGGCTATGCGAAACGCGAGAAAAAGCAAAGCGCTCTATTATGGCAGGGCTAGTTTTTTCTAATGAAACTCGCATTGATAAGGCGGGGGAAAAAATAGCTATAGATGCACCATTACAAGTAAAAGGCTCTGATTTAAAATATGTTAGTCGTGGCGGCTTGAAACTTGAGAAGGCGTTACAAATATTTGATATGTCTGTAGAGGGGAAGCTAATGCTTGATATTGGCTCCTCTACAGGAGGTTTTACCGATTGCGCATTACAGCATGGTGCAAGACATTGCTACGCATTAGATGTTGGTTCTAACCAACTTGCATGGAAAATCCGTTCTGATGAACGTGTAACTGTAATGGAAAAAACAAACTTCCGTTATACGACGGCGGCAGATTTAACAGAGGGATTGCCAGACTTTGCAACAATTGATGTTAGCTTTATTTCATTATCACTTATTTTACCTGTCTTAAAAACATTGTTAATGCCAGGTGGCGATGTAATGGCACTGGTGAAGCCTCAGTTTGAAGCTGGGAAAGAGAATGTCGGTAAAAAAGGTATTGTTCGTGATAAAAAAGTACATTTAGAAGTTTTAGAAAAGACAGCTGCAATGGCGACAGAGGTTGGCTTTGTCGTTAAGGATGCTTCGTTTTCTCCGATTACAGGAGGAGAGGGAAATATTGAATTTTTATTCCATTTAGTGAATCCTATTGGTAATGAAGAAATTCCTGCATATACAACTTTTAATGCACTCGTTGAAGAAGCGCATAGTGCACTAAAATAACACGTGCTCGCTTATAGAGCCGTGTTTTTTCTTGTGCTTTTATGTTTAAAATGGTAGTGTAAATATACAAATATTCAACTATTTATAAGAGGTGACCGACCATGAACAAAGGACAAAGACATATTCGAATTCGGGATATTATTGCCAATCATGAAATTGAAACACAAGATGATTTAGTCGATTTTTTAAAAGAAGCAGGCTATAATGTGACACAAGCAACAGTATCACGTGATATTAAAGAGCTTCATCTTGTAAAAGTACCTTTACAGGATGGACGCTATAAATATAGCTTGCCCGCAGACCAACGTTTCAATCCTATACAAAAATTACACCGTGCGTTAGCTGATGCTTTTATCAGTATTGATGGTGCATCACACTTTTTAGTAATGAAGGCTCTTCCTGGTAATGCCAATGCTATTGCATCACTACTTGACCATTTAGATTGGCCTGAAATTTTAGGTACTATTTCTGGAGACGATACTATTTTAATTATTTGTCGTAACGAAGATGAGCGTGAAAATACAAAAAATCGCTTATTAGAAATGCTGTAAAATAGTTGGGTAATTTGATACAGAGGTGACAATTTGTGTTAAGAGAGCTTAGTATTCGAAACTTTGCCATCATTGAGGATTTAACAGTTAGTTTTTCAGGTGGTTTAACAGTTTTAACAGGTGAAACAGGTGCAGGAAAATCAATTATTATCGATGCCGTGCATTTACTTGCTGGCGGACGAGGAAATTCCGAATTTATTCGTCATGGAGCTAAAAGGGCTGAATTAGGTGGTTTATTTCAAATTTCAAGTTCTAGACATCCTGTTCATAAGAAACTTGAAGAGGCAGGCATTGAAATTGAAGAAGATACTATAATTTTGCGCCGTGATTTAAATGATACTGGAAAAAGTGTTTGTCGAGTAAACGGAAAACTTGTGCCATTATCTGTACTACGTGATATTGGATCTAGCCTCATTGATATTCATGGACAGCATGAAAATCAAGAACTTATGGATGAGAAACAACATATCAATTTACTTGACCATTTTGCCGAGGAACAACTTACACCTATTCAAGATTTGTACAGTTCCCAATATGATGAATATCGTTCACTAAAAAAAGAATTAGCTTCGATTTCGATTGATGAACAGTTAATGGCGCAACGTATTGATTTGTACCAATTCCAAATGAAAGAGTTGGAGGATGCCAATTTAAAACTTGGCGAAGAAGATGAGCTTCTTGATGAACGTCGCCGTCTAATGAATTTCAATAAGATTTTCGAACGCTCGAGTGCCGCATATGAAGCTATTCAAGGTGAATCAAAAGGCCTCGACTGGATTGGCAATGCGATGGGTGCCTTAGAGGATGCTGCGACGATTGACGAGCAATTTAAAGAGGCAGCAGAATCTGTCACAACTGCATTTTATGCGTTACAGGATGCTGCTTACCAAGTCAAAAATGTGTTGGACGAATTAGAATTTGATCCTGCTCGTTTAAATGAAGTTGAGCAACGTTTAGCCTTAATACAAAATTTGAAACGCAAATATGGCTCAACAGTTGAAGAGATTTTAGCGTATTACGATAAAATTAAAACAGAGCTAAATGAGCTCTTAAATCGAGACGAAATTTTGCAAGTAAAAGAACGTAAAGTATTGGAAATGGAAGCAGTGTTAAATGAGCTTGCTTCAGAACTTTCTACAGTTCGAAAGGACGCTGCACATAATTTAAGTGAAGCTATTATGGCCGAACTACGTGAATTACATATGGAAAAAGCAAAATTCATTGTTAATTTTGATGAATTGCCTTACTTTGATGCGAATGGTAAAGATCAAGTAATTTTTTATATTTCTACAAATGTAGGCGAGCCGCCAAAATCTTTACCGAAAATTGCTTCTGGTGGAGAATTATCACGTATGATGCTTGCGTTAAAGACGATTTTCTCATCTTCTAATGGCATAACATCTATTATTTTTGATGAGGTAGATACAGGTGTAAGTGGTCGTGTAGCGCAAGCAATCGCAGAAAAAATTGCTGCAATATCCGTTAATTCTCAAGTTTTATGTATTTCGCATTTACCGCAAGTGGCTGCGATGGCAGATCATCATTATTTTATTAAAAAAGAAGTCGAGCATGATCGAACATTTACGTCATTACTGGAAATAGATACGAATGCTCGTATTGAAGAAATCAGTCGTATGATGTCTGGAGCGGAAATTACGGATTTAACTTTGCAACACGCAACGGAGCTCTTAAAAATGGCTAATGCACGAAAAAAACAAATGAGATAGCAAAAGAATCCAGAAACAGCATTGTTTCTGGGTTTTTTCTTTTTGCGCAAATATTTACCGCTTATAAGAACGCCACAAAAACACATAGTAAAAAGACAAAAATAAAAAGGAGGTGTCGTATGTATCGTCGTTGGCGTCAATTTGTCATTTTGCCTATGCTCATCGTTTTATTATTCATGCCCGTAAAGGCTTTTGCCGCAAAAAAGCTAATTCCGATGGGCGAAGCAATTGGTATTCAACTTCAGCTATCACATGTATTTGTAGCACATGACGTGCTATTAGCCTCCAATCAATGGATGAAGGGAGGCGCTGTAATTGAAAAAATAAATGATATTACAGTAAAAACGCTAAAAGATGCCAAAAAAGCTGTTGCTCGGCAAGGACAACAGAAATGGACGATAAAAAGTGAAGGAAAAGAAGTGACACTTGATTTACAGGAGCAAGAAGCAGAACATGTTATTTCCTTTCTAAAAGATGAAACAGATGGAGTAGGAACATTGACATACATTGATCCAGAGACAAAAAATTACGGTGCATTAGGCCACCAAATCGTTGATTCAACGTTACAAGAAGCCCCTATTTTCCATGCTGGCTCCATTTTTTTAGCTTCGATTCAACAAATTCGTAAAAGCATACCCGGTCAACCTGGCTACAAAATATCCTCCATTGAAAAACATCAGGATCGATTAGGGAGTATAGATAAAAATACAGTTTATGGAATTTTTGGCCGTTGGGAAGACGGTTATCAACAAAGTTTGCCTAAAGCAATTGAAATTATGCATGAAAAGGATATAAAAACAGGGAAAGCTGAAATCTACACGGCGATTGAGGGCAGTAAGGTGGAAACTTTTTCAATTGAAATTACAAAGGTTGAAAATGAACGCCTTGAATTTATAGTAACTGACAAAAAGCTCATTGAAAAAACAGGTGGTATTTTACAGGGAATGAGTGGCAGTCCTATCATTCAAGACGGTCGTTTTGTAGGTGCGGTTACACATATGTTTGTGGAGGAGCCAAAAAAGGGAGCAGCACTTACAGTAGCAGAAATGTTAAAAAAATCATCATAAACGAAGGAGCTGCCAAAAGGTAGCTCCATTCTTTCATGAAAATATCTTGTTCATCAAGTATTTCGTTTATTTATGAAGCGATTAGCGACACTTTAAAAAAACTGTAGTTTTATCTCCATTTTTTCTCTAAAATAAATGATATAAGCATATGAAGTTTTGCCAGGTATTTATCATAACTTGTCGATATAAAAAGAAAGTATCAGACTACATACTCATTTTTGAGAATAGAAAAGGTTTTTGAAACAAAAATGTCGAAAATTCCAAAGTGTGCAAAAATTGCATTTGGGGATAGGTGGCGCTTTGAGGTGATTCAAAGCACAGTTCAGAAGGAGGAATTTAAATGACAAAGGTTAAAGTAGCGATTGCAGATGATAATCGTGAGTTATTGAAAACGATGGAGCAGTATTTTCAAGGGCATCCTGAAATTGAAATAATTGCAACTGCTTCAAATGGGAAAGTTTGTTTACAAATGCTAGAGGAATTCACACCAGATATTTTACTACTAGATATAATAATGCCACATCTTGATGGGTTAGCTGTTTTAGAGTCGATGTATCAAAATGAACGAATGTCATCAATTCAAGTTATAATGTTAACTGCTTTTGGTCAAGAAGATGTGATGAAACAGGCTGTAGACTTAGGTGCATCCTATTTCATGCTAAAGCCATTTGAATTTGATCAATTGGTTCAAAAGATCTTACATTGTGCTGGACAGAAGGCTACACTTCCTAAAAAGACAAGTGTTTTACAACCAGCGTCACCTCAAAAATTAAATCAACATCAATTAGATAGCACGATTACAGCTATTATTAAAGAAATCGGCGTTCCTGCACATATTAAAGGTTACTCTTATTTACGAGAAGCTATTCAGATGGTGTTCGAAGATATCGAGTTATTAGGCTCTGTGACGAAAATTTTATATCCAGAAATTGCTAAAAAATTTAACACAACGCCATCACGAGTTGAACGTGCGATTCGTCATGCCATTGAAGTCGCATGGAATCGTGGCAATTATGAATCAATTTCGTCGATGTTTGGTTATACGGTACATCATTTAAAGTCGAAGCCGACAAATAGCGAATTCATCGCCATGATTGCAGACAAGATTCGCATTGATATGATGGCTAGTTAAACGTTGATGTGACTACGTTTGGGATGACAGGCTTATCGGAGAATGACCGATAAACTTATTGTTTAAAGCAATTATACTACGTATTTTTAACGCCTTTTTAGACAGTTTACGCCGACTGTTTGAGGGGGCGTATTTTTTATGTCTATAAGTTCATTTTTAATCGAAATTTACCGTTATATGTTGGATTGTTCCTCAAAAGGTCTTTCGCCTAAAACGCTAAAATCCTATGAACAACGCTTAGACTTTTCGCAAGATATTTCTAAAAGATGACGTTAAAAACTTCAGGGGAGAGCTATTACAAGCTTATAAACGTTCAATAGAAGAAAGGGGGAAGTTCGAGGTAAGTGCTGATGAAAGCCTGTAAACTATCCGGAACGGCGTAGCGATTTTGGCAAGGCAGTTAGTAAAACGACAATAGTAATTATGTACGAAACATAAAAGTATTTTATTCGCATTTATTTTCAGAACAACTTATACTCAGCAATCCTTTGAAGGATTTAAAGAATGTTAAACCTGAGCGAAAAATCAAAGTTATGCTCGAAGATGAACTAAAACAGTTTTTCCGTTCTTTCGCGTTTCGAAATTCGTTCTTTACCGCGACTGGGTAATTGCGCATAAATCTTCGATACTGGGGCTAGAATAGGAGAATTGTTTGACTAAGTTTTAACTAATATTCTCCATTTGATTAATGAAATTTTTGAAACAGTCTTACAGTATTCTTCTAACTTACTTAATGTAAATAGTAAAATCACTTGAAGTTTCTTTTGAATATATTAAATGAACTACAACATATTTATTTAGCTTTTTAATCAAAAAAAATAACATCATCATTATCTCTTCCTCTAGCCACTTTGTTACAGCTTCTTTTTCGTAGAGAACATACTTGTTGAAATCAACCACCAGGGTTCGTTCATAAAACTTTTTAATATTTCTTGCATTTAAATGACCACTTCCAATTATTTAATTTTCTAAACTTAATTCAACGTTATTCCTTCTTGCACTAACCGCCGTGGTACGCAAGTAATAGTATTTATCCTAAACGGCTTATAACGGCTAAATCAATGGTAAGGTAGCGTGGATCCATCGAGGGAAATATTTAAATGTTTTTGCGGATATCTTGTCCGAAAACGGGATTATGCTCGGGTATAAGTAATAAGGAAGCATAACGCCTTTATTTCGCCTTTATAAATCGTGGCTAAAAACGGTTTTATATCGCAAGTCAACGTATTTATCACCTAAAGCATTTCGACGCTAGATCAAACGGAAAACAAGGAGGGTTGAAAGGAATGGAAATCGCAGCAGGTATCGTTAATATCCAACGCAAACTACTCGAACGGACTGGACGTAAAACAGACGTATATTACAGCGAAGGTCAAGGTGCCTTATACGTATTCATGGGCGAACCTTTAACGATCAACAATGTAATTTACGCAGCATCAGAGATGGAACTTATTATGAACGCAATTTAAGAGGGGAGCGGGAATACAATAGATGTAACAGAAGAAAAGCACATTACTAATTCAATTCAACGCTTTAGGAGCAATATCAAGTATTCGAGAAATGCCTCCTGATAAAGAAGTTGGAGGATCAAACCTAGATTAATACGTTAAATTACGGAGGGATATAATGTTATCTGATTTAGAATTGATGGAGCTTCATGTGAACGTGTTATTTAAACACGATACTGATAATCGAGTAACAGTCGTGAATGAACCACCATACGATGTTGCACCAAGAATTTTCGTTGGTGGCACCCACCTTGGAAGTGTAGTAAGGTATTCAAAAACGTTAGATGCGACCCTTGTAAAGAAATTAGAACAGGTTATTGGTACAAATTCTGTTAGTTATCTTGGAGAATTAATCAATGTTTTAAGCATAGACAGTCAAATAAATAATTTATGGATTGGCCCAGCGTATGTGTTTACGGATGTCATGGTCTGTTCTCATACACAAGGAATACAAGTAACTCACGAAAATAAAGAACTTTTAAAATTTTACTTCCCACATACATTTGAGGATTTTGAATATAAGGAACCCTGTTTTGTAATAGTGGAGGACAATATTCCTGTTTCTATTTGTTGTAGTGCAAGGAGGTCCCAAAAAGCAGATGAAGCGAGCGTATTCACACGTGAAGATTACCGTGGAAAAGGGTACGGTATAGATGTTACAAATGCTTGGGCAGCAGAGGTACAAAAAAGAGGTCGAATTGCTTTATATAGTACCTCGTGGGATAATTTCGCATCCCAATCTATGGCAAGGAAACTGAAATTACATCAGTATGGAATAGACATTCATATGAGTTAGAGGCGTAATTCACATTTTTTAGCGGCCTTCTTTGCTTAGTTAGTGGCGCAACTTTAAGTGTTGTTAAAAATCAATTTATAAAGCAATAAGCCAGTCCCTTATTTCATTTCTTAGCATTAAAAAGTAGTATCCTTGTAGAGTTTTAAAAATAACCATCGATAAGAGAACCTATTAGCAAGGCTTCTTATATCAATTACTGAGCAGATTAGTTTAATAAAGACCTCTGAACGATGAAACGACGGAAAGAACCCCAAAAGCGACGGATAGACCCTCAGGAGCGACGGAAAGATTGCCCGAAACGACTGATAGACCATCCGGAGCGACGGAATCCCTGAAGCGACGGAAGAACCCTCCGAAATGGTGGATAGAAAGCCCAAAGTCGTGGATAGAACCATCGAAAAAATGGATAGAATCTCTGAATTGATGGATAGAACGTTCGAATTGACGGAAAGCCTCTCTTGAGCGACGGAAAGAATTACTGAAACGATGGATAGAACCCCCGAAGCGAAGGAAAGAATCCCTGAAACGACGGATAGAACTAACATACAGTATTCTATACTATTCAACAATAACTTATGCGCATTCCTTTATGGAACAGAAACTAAACAGCATTTTTAATAAAGGGAGAAAGCCATCTTTTTCTCTGAAACATTATGGTATCATACTAAATTAAAGAGAATTCAAAATGGCAAACGAAACTTAAAAAATGATAATTGAAATGCTACAAGAAATGAAAGTCGAAATGGCAGAAATGAAGCAAGACATGAATCAACGCTTAAACAAATTGGACAAACGTTTTGATAATGTGGAAAAGAACCTCAATTTCTTAACTGAAGAAATCGGAAAGCCAAATATGGTTATTAACAACCTAAAGATGTTTTAAGAACTACCAAAACAAAAACCTGAAGTAGAAGGACAAAGAACGTGTGATTCGTCATGCATAAAAGTCGCATGGAATCGTGGCAATTATGAATAGATTTCGTCGATGTTTGGTTATTATACGGTACATAATTTAAAATCGATACCGATAAATAGTGAATATTCGATTATATATGGGATTAGCATTTGGCTTAAATTAGATAACGTATATGAGAAAATTATAATGCCTTTTTAGACAGTTTATGCCGACTGTTTGAGGGGCTTATTTTTTTGTCCATAAATCCGAAATCGAGCGTTATATGTTGGACTGTTGGATAAAATACCTAAAAGAGCATTCTTTTTTCAATTGCCTTCGCTGATGTTACTTGTTTTAAAGATAAACTACAGCGTATAGAATTTATGGAAAAATAATCTCATACTTTAAATGAAGAATGGACTTTTGGAGGGGGAATTAAGATGGGGTTATTTGATGGGATAATCGGGAATGCAAGTGAAGTAAATCTAGAAAAATTACGGGAAGAAGTTAATGATTTATTAACACCTCATGAAACAATTAAGAATGCATATAAAATCATAAGAGATACTTTAATTTTTACGGATAAAAGACTAATCTTAATCGATAAACAGGGAGTAACTGGTAAGAAAACGCAATATCATTCGATTCCATATAAGAGTATTCTTCATTTTTCAGTTGAAACTGCGGGAACGTTTGATTTAGATGCAGAGTTGAAAATTTGGGTTTCGAGTAATGAATTACCGATACAAAAAAACTTTAATAAAACAACTAACATATATAAAATTCAAAGTGTGCTAGCAGAGCATGTATTAGGAAAGTGAAGCGTCAGGTACAGATTCTCCCGCCTCATAGGTGGTGAAATGATTGCGGGTTTAAGTTACTTTTCAGCGGATGTACAGACATCCGCTGAAATTGAGGGACTCAGTCTAAAACGCCTTGTCCTGCGGCAATTTATCACCCAAAAAACATCTGCTACTGCCGCTGCGTTAGCACTACGCTTTCGCGCAAAAAACATCTGCTGCAGCCACTACAATTTCGGGCAAAAAAATTTGTTGGCCTAAAGTCTCCTGTGGATGTCAAAATACTGTTGATCGTTTATTTTTGCTTGAACGTATATAATTATTTTGGGTGATAACATATGAAAAGCGTAAACTTACAACTTGACGAAAATAACTCGTTAGAAATAACGCAGATAGAAGAAAATTTATTTGAGGTGCGACTTGGCATTAATGGAACTGTTAGTGTTTATTATATGACGCGTGAACAGCTCCTGAATTTTGATCAATTAGGTGCTCATATTCGCATTGAGGCTATTTTAGAGAATGACCAGTAACCACATTTCAACTTTTCGAACGCTTGTAAAAGTAGTTGATTAAATGGTTTACAAGATATATTCATTTAGTATTGAAGGCCTAATGTATGTTTATGAAAATTATGACAGATACATTATCTTTTTTATATCAATTTGTTAAAAAATTTGTGAATTCCCTGATTATTAAAAGTGGAAATTGTTCAATTAATGAAGCGGGATTTTTAAATTTGAGTAAAAACATACCTTTTTGTGGTATAAATAGACTAATTTTGATATGAAATTTAAAAGGATATGTGAGTGTATTACTTACAAAGTATGGGTGAATTCATTCTCAGTAGTGACAATTGTCTCTAAACAAATATAAATAGATTGTATATACTTACAGTTAGAGGGAAGGAGGAGGTAGCTTGATTTTAGTTCGAAATGATAAATTCGAAATCACCGAAGAAAATGGCAAGGTCTATATGCTTACTTACAGTGCCGGTTATCCATTAAAAGAATTTGATAGTATTTTACGAAGTCATCCCCGACTTAAATTATCAAATTTTTCAATATTAAAAAATGTCTTAGCAACAGAAAGCACAAGCCCTGTTGAAATTGGACGCTGGCTTCCAAATGTTAAAGCAGAAATTGCAAGAGATAAAATGTCTGCCTCTATATTTGTATATGAAACTCATGATTATTTACTAAAGAATAAAGAGAAATTAACTCAACAAATTCTGGAAACAATTGAGAACGAAGGAATTGTTCATGGAATATTAGATTTTGATATTTCTAAAGTTGAGTCAGGAAAAGCATTTTTAATTGCACAAGGAACACCACCTGTAGCGGGAACAGATGCACAAATTACATACTTACCTAAACCAGAGAGAAAGCCGGTAATTAGCGAAGATGGGAAGGCTGATTATTATGACATGAACTTTATTTCTGAAATTTCAGAAGGTTCGTGGCTGGGCGAAAAAATCCCTGCGACATTAGGTAAACCAGGGGAAAATGTACTAGGCGAAATTATTGCTGCTGTACCCGGACGTGATTTCCCTATACGATATGATAAAAAATCAGCTTATGAAGTAGAAGAGGATGGGAAAACAGTCATCCGTTCTAAAATAGCTGGTGTATTAGATGATGTTAAAGGCATGATCGGTGTTAATAGACATTTGCCGATTAATGGGGACGTTGGCGTTGAAACAGGGAATCTCGAATTTAATGGCTCTTTAAGCATTAAAGGAACAGTTTCATCAGGCTATACAGTAATTGCTACTGGAGATATTTCCATTGAGGGTGCAGAAGGTGTAAGCGGTGCCAAACTTATTAAATCCATTGAAGGCGACGTTTATATTCGTGGTGGGATTTTTGGTTTGGGCTCAACTATTGTAGAGGCAGGCGGCAATATTTTCGTTAAGCATGTCAATGAAGCAAATTTAGTTGCAGCTGACAGCATTCATATAGGATCTTATGCATTAGGATCACAGCTCTCTGCACACTCAATCTTTGTGGATGAACGAAAAGGGAAAATTATTGGGGGACGTGCAATAGCTAAGAATACAATCGTCACTGCCATCTCAGGAAATCGTTTAGAGCGTCGAACGGACTTAATTATCGAAAGCGTTAATAAACAGGAAAGATACTCTAGTATGCAAGAGAAGGCTACACAGCTTAATTCGCTGCAAGCAGAAATCTCTAATCACGAGGGGAAAATTAAAAACTTACTGCCGTTCCTTAACAAAATGTCTAAGGAACAGATAGCTACATTTGAGGAAACAAAACAGAGCTTAACAAAACTGAAAGCGGATGCAGTAATAATTGATCGTGAGGTTAAGTTAATAATGGATGAAATGCGTCATGCTGGAAAAGAAGAAATTATTGTGACGAAGGAAGCTCATCCAGGTACCTATATTCAGATTGGCAAAAAATCATCCCTATTAAGTAAAATGACAAATGGTAAATTTCTAATCGAATTAGGTGAGTTAAATGTCTAGTGAATCTTTCATTCCTGTATTTGCACATCGGGGGGCTTCAGCGTATACACTTGAAAATACTTTGAAGGCTTTTGAAAAGGCTTTAGAGCTAGACGCAGATGGGATTGAATTAGATATCCAACTTTCAAAAGAAGGTATTCCGGTTGTGTATCACGACCCACAGCTGTCAAGATTGGCTGGCATCAATAAGCTTGTGAATGAATGTACGATAGAGGAGCTAATAAGCTTTAAACTTGGGAAGCCTTGGAGGCGATTATTTTCAACGTATAAAATCCCAACGTTTGATATAGTTTTAGTATGGGCAAATTCACAACAGCTACCCCTTAATATCGAATTAAAATCAACAATACTCGATAATAAAAGCGCACTTATTCAAATGCTTCATGGGCTAACTTTGCCTGTTGGCAGTCATTTTTCATCGTTTCACTATGAGCTTCTGGAGATTGTGAAACAATATAGGCCGGACTATGAAACGGCACTTATAGCAACAAAAAAATTAAAATGGGATATGCTTAGTGATTACAAAGCAATTGATAGTGTTCATATGCATAAAAGGTATTATAAACCAAGATATTTAGAGGCTTGTGTAGCGAGTGACAAAGCATGTCGTGTTTATGCAATTGATGGGGATGAACCATTTTTAATGAATCCGCATCCTTCTGTAATTGGTTGGATTACTGATTTTCCTGATAAAGTAATTGTAAAACAACAACGTTAATCATTCTGATGAATGAAGATAAAAAAGCTATCCAATAAGTCTTTTGGACTTAAAAGGATAGCTATTTTTATTTTTTTTGGAAGCGCGGAGCCACTTTTCCATTTTTTCGATCGCGGTGAAGTAAGAATCCTGCGAAAAAGCCAAAGCCTATAACAAAAAGAATAATGCCAACGACGAATTGAAGCCATAAAAATGGGAAAGGTGAGATGAGCTTACCAAATAATGTATCACGCATAAATTTAATACCACCTGCAGCCATAAGACCTGGAATTAGCATCACAATAAAAGCAGCTAAACGACCCATGCATGTCCCCCCTTATTCCTAATTTTAATTGTACCTGTGGATATTGGAATGTCAAGGAAGGTTATGGAACTAAGTATCCAGTAGACCCAAAAACAAGTAAAGAAATAATAGATCAATTGTAACTGAATGTTTAGAAAATTCTTACTTAAACAAGAAAGTGTAATAATAGTTGATAAATTGTGAAATTGTGAGTATTGTAAAAATAAATGGAGCAATATTATCCATTGTTAAACATTTTTGAACATTTATTATACTTAATTGGAATGGGCATTTGGGGATGCACTTTCCTAAGCAAAGGGGCGAGTTTTCATGGAAATCTTCAAGTATATGGAAAAGTATGATTATGAACAATTGGTATTTTGCCAAGATGAAGCATCGGGGTTAAAAGCGATTATCGCTATCCATGACACAACACTTGGGCCAGCACTAGGCGGGGCACGTATGTGGACATATGCATCAGAAGAAAATGCGATAGAGGATGCATTACGTTTAGCAAGAGGGATGACCTATAAAAATGCTGCGGCTGGTTTAAACCTTGGCGGAGGAAAAACGGTTATTATTGGTGACCCATTTAAAGATAAAAATGAAGAAATGTTCCGTGCATTAGGACGTTTCATCCAAGGGCTTAATGGTCGCTATATTACGGCAGAAGACGTTGGTACAACAGTGACAGATATGGATTTAATTCATGAGGAAACAAATTATGTAACGGGAATTTCTCCGGCTTTTGGTTCATCAGGAAACCCATCTCCAGTAACTGCTTACGGAGTATACCGTGGTATGAAAGCAGCAGCAAAAGAAGCATTTGGATCTGAATCATTAGAGGGGCGTACTATTTCTGTACAAGGTTTAGGAAATGTAGCCTACAAGCTTTGCGAATATTTACATAATGAAGGTGCAAAACTTGTTGTTACAGATATTAATCAAGCGGCAATTGATCGAGTTGTGAATGATTTTGATGCGACTGCTGTAGCACCAGAAGAAATTTATTCACAGGAAGTTGATATTTTCGCACCTTGTGCATTAGGAGCGATTTTAAATGATGAAACGATTCCGCAACTAAAAGCAAAAGTTATAGCTGGTTCTGCTAATAACCAGCTACAAGATTCTCGCCATGGTGATTATATACATGAATTAGGGATAGCTTATGCACCTGATTATGTAATTAATGCAGGTGGGGTAATAAATGTAGCTGATGAATTATATGGATATAACAGTGAGCGTGCGATGAAGCGTGTTGAAGGCATTTATGATAGTATCGAAAAAATCTTTGAGATTTCTAAACGTGATGGTATACCGACATATGTTGCAGCTAATCGTTTAGCAGAAGAACGTATCGCTCGAGTATCAAAGTCTCGTAGTCAATTCTTAAAAAATGAAAAAAATATTTTAAATGGTCGTTAAGAACCGCTTATTCGTTTAAAGAAGTCGCATTGTCGACTTCTTCTAACTTTATAGTAAATTAATAGATTAACTAATGAATTTAAACTGCAAAGGCAGATCATTTATCTTAGGTACCAAAGGAACAGGATGCTTTAGCATCTTTCTCATAAGGGGGAATCCATATGGCTCAAAATTATGATGTTGTCATTTTAGGCGGAGGTACAGGTGGCTATGTTGCAGCAATTAGAGCGGCACAGCTGGGCTTAAAAACAGCTATCGTTGAACGTGAGCGCCTAGGTGGAACATGCTTGCATAAAGGCTGTATTCCAAGTAAGGCCTTACTTCGAAGTGCAGAAGTATATCGTTTGGCAAATAAAACGGCTGCTGAATATGGTGTTGATATTAAAGGGGTTACATTGCAATTTGACAAAGTGCAGGCAAGGAAGCAAACGATCGTTGAGCAATTGAGCCAAGGTGTGAATACACTGATGAAAAAGGGCAAAATAGACGTTTATCAGGGAACTGGTCGTATTTTAGGGCCATCAATTTTCTCACCAATGCCTGGCACTATTTCAGTCGAAATGAATAATGGCGATGAAAATGAAATGCTAGTCCCAACAAATGTAGTCATTGCAACAGGATCAAAGCCAAGAGGAATGGCGGGACTAACGGTTGACGGTAAATATGTGATGAATTCTGATCATGCACTGGAAATGGAAAATCTCCCAAAGTCATTGTTAATTGTTGGCGGAGGAGTTATTGGTATTGAGTGGGCTTCGATGCTTTGTGATTTTGGGGTTTATGTAACGGTCATTGAATATGGGCCATCCATTTTACCTGCAGAGGATACGGATATTGTAAAAGAAGTAACCAAGCAGCTTGAAAAAAGAGGTGTCCGCATTGTAACAAACGCTCGCTTAGATACAGGAACCTTTAAAATTGAAAATGATAACGTTTTCATTTCTGCGAAGGTTAATGATAAAGATGAATTATTTGAGGCTGATAAAGTATTGCTTTGTGTAGGACGTGAAGCAAATACACAAGGTATTGGATTAGAAAATACAGAAATTGAAGTTGAGAATGGGTTTATCAAAGTCAATGATTCGTATCAAACAAAGGAATCACATATGTATGCCATAGGGGATGTTATCGGTGGCTTACAATTAGCGCATGTTGCCTCACACGAAGGGGTATCTGCTATTGAGCATATCGCAAAGGGTGAAACAGAGGCACTTGATGTTCTAAATGTACCAAAGTGCGTTTATTCTTACCCTGAGGTTGCAAGTATTGGTTTAACGGAAAGTGATGCACAAGAGCAGGGTTATTCATTGAAGGTCGGTAAGTTTCCGTTCAAGGCGATTGGAAAAGCGCTTGTTAATGGAGAGACAGATGGCTTTGTGAAAATTATTGCCGATGAAGGAACGAATGATATTTTGGGTATTCATATGGTAGGACCACATGTGACAGATTTAATTGGAGAAGCATCACTTGCTAAATTATTGGATGCAACGCCTTGGGAAATTAGCCAGGCTATTCATCCACATCCGTCACTCAATGAGGTGCTAGCGGAATCAGCGTTAGCAGTAGATAATCGCGCAATTCATTTTTAATTTTTCTTTTGGTCGCGAAAGTGAAACGTCAGGAAGGGGTGTTCTAATGCAAGGTGTTCAAATCAAGCATGAAGATTTAGGTTTATCAAATGAAGATGTACTTGCAATGTTCGAAACGATGTTAATGGCGAGAAGACTAGATGAACGTATGTGGTTATTAAACCGTTCTGGTAAAATTCCGTTTGTTATTTCTTGTCAAGGACAGGAGGCAGCACAAGTAGGGGCAGCCTTTGCTCTTGATAATAATAGAGATTATATTGCACCTTACTATCGTGATATGGGTGTTGTTTTACATTTTGGCATGACTCCAAGAGAATTGATGTTATCCGCATTTGCTAAAGCAGAGGATCCAAACTCGGGTGGGCGTCAAATGCCAGGTCATTTTGGACATAAGAAAAATCGTATTCTAACAGGCTCTTCGCCGGTTACTACACAAGTTCCACACGCGGTGGGAGTAGCTCTAGCAGGTCGTCTACAAAAAGAAGATTTCATTACTTTTGTTACGCTTGGTGAAGGCTCTTCTAACCAAGGTGATTTCCATGAAGGTGCGAATTTCGCAGGAGTGCATAAGTTGCCAGTAATTATAATGGTAGAAAATAATCAATACGCAATTTCTGTGCCTGTAGAACGTCAATTAGGCTGTGCGAAAGTATCAGATCGCGGTATTGGTTATGGAATGCCAGGTGTTACTGTTGATGGAAAATGCCCTTTACAAGTTTATAAGGTTGTAAAAGAAGCAGCTGATCGCGCTCGTAGTGGTGAAGGTCCGAGCTTAATAGAAACAGTAACTTATCGCTTAACGGCTCATTCTTCGGATGATGATGATCGTCAATATCGAACTGCAGAGGATATAGCTGAAGGTAAGGCCAAGGATCCAATTCTATTGTTTGAAAAGTATCTAACAGAATCAGGAGTTATGACAGAAAAACTACGTGCTGAAATAGAAGAACGTGTCATGGCAGAGGTGAATGAAGCAACAGATTATGCAGAAGCTGCTCCGTATGCAACACCTGAGCATGCTTTGAAATACGTGTATGCACCAGTGGACGGAGGTGATGTGTAATGGCAGTAATGTCTTATATTGATGCGATTACATTAGCGATGAAGGAAGAGATGGAACGTGATGAGCGTGTTTTCATTTTAGGTGAGGACGTTGGTCGCAAAGGTGGGGTTTTCAAAGCAACAGCTGGTCTTTACGAGCAATTTGGTGAACATCGTGTACTTGACACGCCGCTTGCAGAGAGTGCGATTGCAGGTGTTGGTATTGGTGCTGCGATGTATGGGATGCGCCCGATTGCCGAGATGCAATTCGCTGATTTCATCATGCCTGCCGTTAACCAAATTGTTTCTGAGGCAGCAAAAATCCGCTATCGTTCAAATAATGACTGGTCTTGCCCGATGGTTATACGTGCACCATTTGGCGGAGGTATTCACGGAGCGCTCTATCATTCGCAGTCTGTAGAGGCACTGTTTGCAGGAACACCAGGGTTGAAAATTGTTATACCTTCAACACCTTATGATGCAAAAGGCTTGTTAAAAGCAGCAATCCGAGATGAGGATCCAGTACTATTTTTTGAGCATAAACGTGCATATCGACTCATTAAAGGTGAAGTCCCTGTAGATGATTATACATTGCCAATCGGTAAGGCAGATGTTAAGCGGGAAGGTGAAGACGTTACTGTCATTACGTATGGTTTAGCTGTCCATTTTGCATTACAGGCGGCAGAACGCCTAGCGGCAGATGGTATTTCAGCGCATATTCTTGACCTACGTACAGTATATCCACTTGATAAAGAAGCGATCATTGAGGCGGCTAGTAAAACAGGTAAAGTTTTACTTGTTACTGAAGATAATAAAGAAGGTAGCATTATGAGTGAGGTTGCAGCAATTATTGCAGAGCATTGTTTATTTGAGCTTGATGCACCAATTCAACGACTTGCAGGACCAGATGTTCCAGCTATGCCGTATGCACCAACAATGGAAAAGTATTTTATGATCAACCCTGAAAAAGTAGAGCGTGCGATGCGAGAACTTGCAGCATTCTAATAGTATTCGAAAGATATAATTACACCTAGGCATAATATTGATGGGAGGAATAGATGATGGCTATTCAAAATATTACAATGCCACAGCTCGGCGAAAGTGTAACAGAAGGTACGATTGAAAAATGGCTTGTTAAGCCAGGTGATACGGTAAAAAAATATGATCCATTAGCAGAAGTTGTAACAGATAAAGTAAATGCAGAAATCCCGTCTTCTTTTGAAGGAGTCATTACAGAACTACTTGCAGAGGAAGGGCAAACTTTACCGGTTGGTGCAATCGTTTGTTCCGTTGAAATAGCAGGTGCCAGTGAGTTACCTCCTCCGCCTCCGCCGAAAAAATCAGCGGTTAGTACAGCAATTTTAAATGCAGGAGTACAAAAGAAACAGGAGACTCAGCAAATTCAGCAAACAACTACAACTACAGCTACAGTAGCATCGCCAAAAATAGTGCGACAAGATAAAGTGCGTTATTCACCAGCTGTTCTTCGACTTGCGCAAGAGTATGAAATTGCACTTGATCAAATCACAGGTACAGGTGAAGGGGGACGCATTACAAGAAAAGACCTAATGAAACTGATTGAAGCAGGAAATGTACCAACTGCTATAGATGAAGCACCGCCAGCAGTCGATACAGCCGTTCCACAGTCAGCACCTGTTGCAGCAGCACTTACATCACAGGAGAATACTAAACCAGCCACAACTGTACAACCAATTCAGGCAGGCGACATTGAAATTCCGGTAACGAAGGTGCGCCGTGCTATCGCCAATAATATGGTACGGAGTGTTCATGAAGTGCCACATGCATGGATGATGATGGAAATAGATGTTACTGATTTAGTTGCATATCGTGATAGCATCAAGACAGAGTTTAAGCAAAAGGAAGGCTTTAATATTACGTATTTTGCTTTCTTCGTAAAAGCAGTCGCTCAAGCTCTAAAGGAATTCCCGATGATGAATTCCATGTGGGCAGAAGACAAAATTATTCAAAAGCATGATATAAATATTTCCATTGCAGTTGCTACTGATGATGCATTATTTGTTCCTGTTATAAAACACGCTGATGAAAAATCAATTAAAGGTATCGCCAAAGAAATTCATGAGCTTGCAGTGAAAGTTCGTTCCGGAAAACTTACGATGGATGATATAAGTGGTGGTACATTTACGGTCAATAATACGGGTGCATTCGGCTCTGTGCAGTCAATGGGCATCATTAATTATCCGCAAGCGGCTATCCTCCAAGTGGAAAGTATTGTGAAAAAACCGGTTGTTTTACCTGGTGGAATGTTTGCTGCACGAGATATTGTGAATTTATGTTTATCTTTAGACCATCGTATTCTTGATGGACTTGTCTGTGGCAAATTCCTAAATAGAGTAAAAGAAATACTCGAAAATACAAATAAATCCTCAACGTCAGTCTACTGATGACTTGTCGGAAGCCTGTTATATAACGGTTTCCGATTTTTTTTTGCTTTTCGAGTCGCAATTTGTCATGTAGAATAACAAATAGAAACTACTAAGGGGGGAAGCTGATTAAGCGTCCGCATGTCAAACAACATGAAAAATATTGAATTTGAAAAGCCGTCCTATTCAGAATGGCAAGATGCAGCAATCAAGGCTTTAAAAGGGAAACCATTCGAGTCTCTTTTAACGAAAACGAGTGAAGGTATTACATTAGAACCTCTTTACACCCAAGAAAGTTTAGTAGCAAAACTTGGTGAAGAACTTGATAAACAAGTTGCTACAATCCGTTCCCTACAAAATAACGAAGTATTTCGAGTGGCACAGCAAATATATGCTGATACAAGCGAGGCATTTTTTGCGCAGCTTGATGATAGCTTAGCTCGAGGCAATGAAGTAGTAACAATTGATAGCCGTATGAAATTTGAATGGACAGAAGAAGTATTGGCACAATTAGCGACTTATTTCTCTGAATATTCGTTTAAAATTACGGTTGAAAATTCAAATGACCCATTATTAGCAGTGTTCGACAAAATAGCAGTTAATCAGCGAGAAACTGTAAACGGTTTCGTCGTATCGAAAAACCCGATCTCTTTAAATGAATACCCGAGCGTGCGCTCAGTCGGTGCGGAAACGATGGTTTATCATAATGAAGGAGCAAATGCTGTGCAAGAGTTAGCATATGCACTAGCATTAGCCGCAAAATACGCAAATCAAGAAGAAAGCTTTGAAGTGTTCGCGAAGAAATTTTATGTATCCTTTGCAGTTGATACACAGTTCTTTACAGAGATTGCAAAACTCCGTGCTTTTAAAGTACTTTGGAAAGCGTTCTCATCCGCTTATGGTGTATCTAATTGCGTAAAAGTTCCAACTATTGCTGAAACATCGTTAAGAAGCTTCTCGAAGCTGGATGTTTATGTAAACTTATTACGTTCAGCGAATGAAGCTCTTTCTGGTTTAATTGGCGGTGCGGATGTCTTTACAGTTCACCCTCATGATGCATTAACGAAGCCAACCGATCAATCGGTTCGTATTGCACGTAATGTATCTTTAATCTTAAAAGAAGAAACAAATGTTTTAAAAGTTATAGACCCAGCTGGTGGCTCTTACTTTATTGAGTCATTAACAGCAGATTTTGTGAAAGAAGCTTGGGCATTATTCTTAGAAATTGAAGCAGCTGGAGGCATTGACGCTTACACTGCATCTGGAAAGCTTACTGAGGAAATAGAAAAATCCTATCAAGCTCGTATCAAAGCAGTGCAAACTCGTAAGCAATCATTAATAGGTACAAATATTTATGCTAATCCAGCAGATGTGCTTGAAAGCGAAACAAACCCAGCATTTACAACAATTAAGCGAATTGCTAAACCTTTTGAGCAATTACGTGCGGAGATGACAGCTGCAAATATGAAAACAGGAATCTTAGCATTAGGTACACTAAAAAGCTCAAAGCCACGTGCTGATTTCGTGTCAGGTTTCTTAAATACAGTAGGTCTTGTGCCAGAAAAAAGCGAACCGGTTGCTACAGCAGAAGAAGCATTAGCTTGGTTAAACACTACAGAAGCAACATATGTGGTGATTGCAGGTAATGATGACAATACTAAAGAATTAGTACCAGCAATTTTAGCAGGCAAACCAGCTAAAGTAATTGTTGACGTTGCAGGTAAATTTAAAGACGAAGAAGAAGCTTGGTTAGCAAATGGCTTAAATGGCTTTATTTTCGCAGGACAGAACATCATCGAAAAATTAAACTCAGTGTTCGCTAGCATGAAGGAGGTCCAACGATGAGTAAGCCAAATTTTAGTGCAGTTGAAATTGAAAAAGTTTTAGCAGCAGAAGCACCTCAAGCGTCAGAAGAAAAATTCATGACCAATGAAGGTATCGAAATTAAAGATATTTACACAAAAGAAGATATTAAAGAGGCAAAACATTTAAATGATGTAGCTGGTATTGCGCCAAATACGCGCGGTCCATACCCTACTATGTATGTAGCTCGTCCTTGGACTGTTCGCCAATATGCTGGTTTCTCAACAGCTGAAGAATCAAATGCATTCTACAAACGTAATCTAGCAATGGGTCAAAAAGGTCTTTCAGTTGCCTTTGACTTAGCAACTCACCGTGGCTATGACTCAGATCATCCTCGTGTAACAGGGGATGTTGGTAAAGCTGGAGTAGCGATTGACTCCGTAGAGGATATGAAAATTTTATTTAACCAAATTCCTTTGGATCAAATGTCAGTTTCTATGACAATGAATGGTGCTGTATTACCAGTTCTTGCATTCTATATCGTTGCTGCTGAAGAGCAAGGTGTTACACCAGACCAATTAGCGGGTACGATTCAAAATGATATTTTAAAAGAATACATGGTTCGTAACACATATATTTATCCACCAGCAATGTCTATGAAAATTATTGCAGATATTTTTGAATATACAGCGAAATATATGCCAAAATTTAACTCAATTTCGATCTCTGGTTACCATATTCAAGAAGCTGGAGCAACAAATGACATCGAGCTTGCTTATACACTAGCAGATGGTCTTGAATACGTTCGTACAGGACTAAAAGCTGGAATCGATATTGATGCCTTTGCACCGCGTCTATCATTCTTCTGGGCAATCGGTATGAACTATTACATGGAAGTTGCAAAAATGCGTGCTGCGCGTCGAATTTGGGCACAAATGATGTCAACGTTTAATCCGAAAAATCCTAAGACATTAGCACTTCGTACACATTCACAAACATCTGGTTGGTCTTTAACAGAGCAAGATCCATTTAACAATGTGGCACGTACATTAATCGAAGCAAATGCGTCTTCAATGGGGCATACGCAATCTCTTCACACAAATGCACTTGATGAAGCGATTGCCCTACCAACTGATTTCTCTGCACGTATTGCACGTAATACACAGCTGTTCCTACAAGAAGAAACGGCAATGACAAAGGTCATTGATCCGTGGGGCGGTTCGTACTATGTGGAAAAATTAACAGACGAAATTACAAAATCTGCGTGGGCATTAATTGAAGAAATCGAAGAACTAGGCGGTATGGCGAAAGCGATTGAAACTGGTCTTCCAAAAATGAAAGTCGAAGAGGCTGCGGCAAAACGTCAAGCGAAAATCGACTCTAAAACAGAAACAATCGTTGGGGTAAACAAATATCGTTTAGAAAAAGAAGAACCTATCGATATTCTTGACATTGATAATACATTAGTTCGTCAAAAGCAAATTGAACGTTTAGAAGCAATGAAGGCAGCTCGTGATGAAGCAGAAGTACAAAAACATCTAGCTCGATTAACAAAAGCGGCGCAAGATGGTGAAGAAAACTTATTAGCGGTAGCTGTAGATGCAGCGCGTGCTCGTGCTTCTTTAGGTGAAATTTCTGATGCAATCGAAGTTGTTTCAGGTCGCCATAAGGCAATAATTCGTTCAATCTCTGGTGTTTACTCTGCAAACTTCTCAGATGAAGAGCAAATTGCTGAAATGAAACAAATGACAGAAGAGTTCCTTGAAAATGAAGGTCGTCGTCCACGTATTTTAGTAGCGAAAATGGGACAAGATGGACATGACCGTGGTGCGAAGGTTGTGGCAACAGGCTATGCTGACTTAGGCTTTGACGTGGATATTTCACCATTATTTATGACACCTGCTGAAGCAGCTCAAATGGCTGTTGAAAACGATGTTCATGTCATTGGTGTATCTTCGTTAGCAGCCGGTCATAAAACACTAGTTCCTGAATTAGTAGCAGAGCTAGAAAAATTAGGTCGCGAAGATATCATTATTATTGTTGGCGGTGTTATTCCAGCACAAGATTATGAATTCCTTTATGACGCTGGAGCAGTAGCAATTTTTGGACCTGGTACAGTTATTCCTGTATCTGCACAAAAGATTATTGAAGAGATTTACAAACGTTTAGGCTATGAGGAAGTGTCTGAATAATGGACAAAAACAAAGGAATGCCTGAAAGTGCGCTATTTGTTATGGACGGAGTAGAGGCAACTCACGACGGAATGCAATATGGTACACCGAAAAAATTCCGAAAGAAAAAAGCAGACAGTTTAAACATACAGGAGCTTGCACGAGAAGTACGTGCAAGCTCTCGTACACACTTGTCAAAAGCTATTACACTCATTGAAAGTTCAAATGCAGCACATAAAGTGCAAGCACAAGAACTCTTACAAGAGCTTCTACCACATACAGGAAATAGTGTCCGTATTGGGATCACAGGCGTTCCTGGTGCGGGAAAGAGTTCGTTCATTGAAGCTTTCGGAACGATGCTTTGTGAGATGGGGAAAAAAGTGGCAGTCCTTGCGATTGATCCAAGCTCTTCTTTATCGGGAGGAAGTATATTAGGCGATAAAACTCGAATGGAGGAACTCGTGAAAAAGCCTAATGCCTTTGTTCGTCCCTCCCCGTCAGCTGGTACCCTAGGGGGTGTTCATAAAAAGACACGTGAAACGATGCTTGTTTGTGAAGCGGCTGGCTATGATGTCATTTTAATAGAAACAGTCGGTGTTGGACAAAGTGAAACTTATGTCCGCGGTATGGTTGATTTCTTCTTGCTGTTAGTTTTAACAGGTGCCGGGGACGAGCTACAAGGCATGAAAAAGGGCATTATGGAGTTAGCAGATGCCATTGTTGTTCATAAGGCTGATGGTGATAATGTTCGCCTTGCTAAAAAAACGGTATCCGAGTATAAGCAAATTTTACATTTCTTACAGCCTGCAACCCCAGGTTGGATGTCCACAGCAATGCCGGTAAGCTCATGGGAAAAACGGGGCCTCGACAAAGTCTGGAGTACAATAGGGGAGTTCAGACAAATCGTTGAGGCAAATAATTACTGGTCAATCAGACGCCAAAATCAGACGAGAGATTGGTTCCAATCGATGATTACTGACCATTTGATTGATATGTTTTATGGTAATCCAGAACGTAAAGCACAGGTGCAACTTTTAGAGCGTCAAATTTTAAATGGACAGTTGACAGTCACACAAGGTGTAGATCGTTTATTTAGCGATGAACAATCACAGAAATAATATAATCCTTTATCTGAGCAACTAGGTGCACAAATTCGTCACTAACTGCTATGATAGGAGATGTATGTGCGTCGACTATCTAAAGCTAGTAAGTTTAACTTCATTCAGCTGAAAGAAGTTAAAGTCTCCGGACGCAATTATGCCGAGGCAAATTTGATGATGACGCGAACTTGAAAGGAGCTAATCGCTATATGAATATGGATTACGATTTATTTATGCAAGAAATTTTAAAAACAGCACGTGCAGAAATTGAGGGTGCAGGTTATGAGCAACTTCGCACGCCAGAAGCTGTTGAAGAGGCGTTTGCTCGTCCAGGTACTACATTAGTCATGGTAAACTCAGTATGTGGCTGTGCAGGCGGTATCGCACGTCCAGCAGCAGCGCAATGCGTACATTACGATAAACGTCCAGACCATCTTGTAACGGTGTTTGCTGGTCAAGATAAAGAAGCTACTGCAGCTGCTCGTTATCACTTCGGTGAAGATCATTTACCATCATCGCCATCATTTGTGTTATTAAAGGATGGACAAGTAGTAGCAGAAGTTGGACGCTATGAAATTGAGGGGCATGACCCAATGTCAGTAGTAACAAACCTACAAGCAAACTTTGAGGAATACTGCGACGAACTTTAATTTTATTCACAAGAGTTAAAAGAGGAGCTATTAGTAAGCCCCGCAGCTACAAAAACACTGCGGAGGCTTACTGCTTAGCCATGATAGTTGATCCCCGATTAGCATGACTCCATAGATAACCTTCTTTTATATCAATATATAGTCATTTGGTGTTCGGAATATTTGAAATATTGGCTAAATGAATCACCTAAAGTTCGAAATGAATAAAATTAACAGGGCTGTAGATTAGAAATATTGGGCATTATTGTGGTGATAACCATTATTTTTCTAAAACTATATTTCGGCTCATCATCAAAAGTTGTGGGTGACATTTGTAATAACCTATTCGAATATTAGTTGATTGGAGTGGAGGCTGGGTGACTCCTTGGGGAAAAGCAATAGAGGAACGAAGGCTAAAACCATCACGTCCTGTGATAACGCCTTCGTGACCAACTTCGTGTTGGCCCGAGACCCTGGAGCGAGCAGGCAGGGGAACGAAGGCTAAAAACATCACATCCTGTGATAACGCCTTCGTGACCAACATCGTGTTGGCCCAAGCGGCTCATCGGACGCCCCCAGGAAGCTCTGCTCTGCGCGAAAGCGAAGCGTCAGCGGCAAATGTTTTATCTGTGCGAAAGCGAAGCGGCAGCAACAAAGCGCCCAGCCGGAACGGAAATCAACCCCACATTATGGTGATGATCCTATGTTTGTAGTGAAATATAGCTAATAAACACGTTTGTAAAATTAGAGTACTGAAAGATAGGAGGCAGTCGACTTGAAGAAGTTTTCAATCGGCTATCGTACATTAAAAACGGCATTTGGTGCAGCTATCGCTATTGCCATTGCCCAATACTTTGAATTAGCTTCTTATGCATCTGCTGGTATTCTAACAATATTATGTGTACAGCCAACGAAGAAAAAATCTCTTCATGCGGCTTATACACGATTCGTCGCAAGTATTATCGGTATGCTTTATGCATTTTTGAGCTTTGAGCTATTTTCCTATCATCCGCTTACATTAGCAGGTATGCTAATCGTCTTCATACCAACAATTGTGTCTTTAAAGGTAGCGGACGGCTTTGTCTCTAGTGCAGTAATTATCATGCATATTTATGCAGCTAAAAGTTTTTCATTGGCGCTTGTTTCTAATGAATTTGCATTAATGGCAATTGGTTATGGTACGGGAATAGCTATAAATATGTATATGCCAGACATTCAAAAGGAATTAAATTACTATCGAGTTAAAATTGAGGAGCTCTACAGTAAGATTTTTTTAGAAATCGCCAACTATTTAAGAGAAGGCGATACATTGTGGGATGGGCAGGAAATTATTGAGGCGATTAAAGCATTAAATAGTGCAAAATCCCTAGCGTTTAAAGATGTTGAAAATCATTTTACGAGACGAAAAAATGACTACTACGTGTATTTTGATATGCGTGAACAGCAGCTAGAAATTATCGATAGGGTTTTACCGAAAATAACGGCACTGCCTGTTATAGTACAAGAGGCGGTGATTGTCGCTGACTTTTTACAGGACCTCGGTGAGCATGTTCATTCAGGAAATACGGCTAGTCATTTTAGAGAGAAGTTAGAGCAGGTAAAGCTAGATTTCGCCCAGTTACCTTTACCGGAAAATCATGAGCAATTTCTAGCACAAGCGGCACTCTATCAATTTATTGAGGAAATGGATCGATATTTAGAAATTAAGCAATCTTTTAAGGGGTTAAAGGTAAAGAAAGAGCGCCCGCAGTAATGCGGACGCCTAGCTTTTCATTACACAAACATTGATAAGCCGAATGCTAGAGATGAAATTACCATAATAGCAATCATAGTATAAACGACGATTTTTTGAAATTTTTTATTACTCATATGCTCGTTCGCTCCTTCTTTTCTTATAAATAGTTTATCAAATCTGAAAAATTTCTCAAGTAGTAGAGTTTTGACGAAAAAGTCTGTAAAATAGATTATGTACCATAACAGAAGGAGATGTCACCATGGAGAGAGTAGATCATATTGGGATTGCAGTCCGCGATCTTGATGAACGCATTACATATTATACAGAAACTTTAGGCTTAAAGCTGCTGAAAGTGGAAGAAGTAGAATCTCAACAGGTTCGTGTTGCATTCATTGATGCGGGTAATGTAAAAATTGAGTTATTAGAACCGATGAGTGAAAAAAGTACTATTCACGGATACATCGAAAAACGTGGAGAAGGTATTCACCATGTAGCTTTCGGAGTAACTGGAATTCGTGAGCGTATGGCAGAGCTTCGTGAAAAAGGCGTACGTCTTTTATCCGAAGAGCCAGGACCAGGTGCTGGTGGTGCAGAGGTTGCTTTCATGCACCCGAAATCATCTTTCGGTGTGTTATATGAATTATGCGATAAAAGTGGAAAAGGGGATAAGTGATTAGTATGGATATGTTCGACAAAATTAATGACTTGTATGACCGTAAGACAGTAATTGAACTTGGTGGCGGCTATGAGCGCATCGAGAAGCAACATGATAAAGGCAAGCTAACTGCTCGTGAGCGTATAGAATTATTACTAGACGAAGGTACATTTTTCGAGATCAACCCATTCATTACACACCGTACAGTAGACTTTGGCATGGACAAGATGGAAGGTCCTGGTGATGGTGTAGTCACTGGTTTCGGTAAAATTAATGGACGTCCAGTATACTTATTCTCTCAAGATTTCACTGTATTTGGTGGAGCGCTTGGTGAAATGCACGCAAAGAAAATGGCAACAGTGATGGATCTAGCTGCAAAAAATGGTACACCATTTATCGGTATTAATGACTCAGGTGGCGCTCGTATTCAAGAGGGTGTACTTTCACTTGATGGTTATGGACATATTTTCTACCGTAATGCAATCTACTCTGGGGTAATTCCTCAAATCTCAGTTATTATGGGTCCATGTGCTGGAGGGGCGGTATATTCTCCAGCAATTACAGACTTTATTTTAATGGTTGATAAAACATCTCAAATGTTTATTACAGGACCTAAAGTTATCGAAACGGTAACAGGTGAAAAAATCTCTGCTGAAGATTTAGGTGGTTCTAAAGTAAACAACGCTGTAAGTGGTAACGCACACTTCCGCGCACCATCTGAAGAAGAAGCTATTAATGAAATTAAGAAACTATTAAGCTACTTACCACAAAATAATAAAGAAAAAGCGCCGCGTCAGGCACGACCAGAGGGTGATGACTATCGTCCAGAAATCGTGGATACTGTACCAATCGAAACTACTCGTCCTTATGATGTACGTAAAGTAGTCGAGCAAATAGTGGATGAAGGCTCATTTATGGAAGTTCATGCAGAATTTGCGAAAAACGTTGTAGTTGGTTTTGCGCGTATTGCTGGTGAATCAGTTGGTCTTGTATGTAACCAACCTAAAGTATTAGCTGGTGGATTAGATATTGATTCTTCAGACAAGGCTGCTCGTTTCATTCGAACTTGTGATGCTTACAATATACCAATCATCACATTTGAAGACGTTTCTGGTTTCTTCCCAGGCGTTAAACAAGAGCATGGCGGTATCATTCGTCACGGAGCGAAAATCCTATATGCATACTCAGAAGCAACTGTACCAAAAATTACAGTGATTCTGCGTAAAGCATACGGTGGAGCGTACGTTGCCCTTAACTCTAAATCAATTGGGGCTGACTTAGTATTTGCTTGGCCTAACGCAGAAATTGCTGTTATGGGTGCAGCAGGTGCAGCTAACATTATCTTCGCGCGTGAAATTGCAAAATCGGAAGATCCAGAAGCAACACGTGCAGCGAAAATCGAAGAATATAAAGAAAAATTCGCAAACCCTTACGTGGCAGCATCTCGCGGTATGGTAGACGATGTTATCGATCCACGTGATACACGTATTAAGCTAATTCAAGGACTAGATATGTTATCGAACAAACACGAAACACGTCCAGAGAAAAAGCACGGAAACATTCCTCTATAAAAATTGTAAAAGCCTAGTATCCTTTGAGATTACTAGGCTTTACTTTCTGATTTTTAAGAACTTTAGATAATAAAAGATTTTATTAAAGATGTTAAATAATTGAAACATATCCTCACTTCATTCGTACATATATGTAGAGGAGTTGAGATGAATGGAATGGAAACAATTACAAAAAGAGCAAGAAATGATTCATGCACAATTAAGAACTGCTAGTAGGTTAAGTGAACAAAAGGATTTAATTGAAAAGCAAATCGAGCGTGCACAACAGGAAATTTATAAACATTCTAAAGCACTCAATCAAATTCGTTTGAAACTAGATAAGTTAGAAGGCTTTTCTTTTATGAATATGATTCGTACGTGGACAGGGCAACAAGATGAGCTACGTGCTGAAAAAATTGATAAAGCGGCCATTCTTGAATTAAAAATAAATGAAGCAAAGAAGATGGAACTTGATTTGACAGATGATTTAGGGCAAATAAACACTAAACTTACTCAAATTAATGAACAAGAGTTGCAAGAAGTTTTAAGCCAATTAAATGCTAAAAAGAAAGGCTATTTACAATTACATGAGCCTGAACAGGCAAAAAGGCTTGAACAATTAGCACATGAAGAAATGTTAACGAAACAACTAATTACAGAAATAGGGGAAGCAGAAGAAGCTGGTGAAGCAGCGCTTACAAAGCTTGGGCAAGCTGCAGAGTCCTTGCATTCCGCAAATGGTTACTCAGCTTGGGATACGTTCTTTGGTGGGGGACTCATTGCTACACATTTAAAGCATGATGCACTTGATCAGTCCGAAAATTATCTTCATAATGCTCAAATTGCGTTACAGCGCTTCCATAACGAACTACTGGATGTACATGACATGTCAACGAAATCGTTAGCAATTGAAACAGATGGATTTGTAAAATTTGCGGACTATTTCTTTGATGATATTTTTTCAGCTTGGTCTGTCCATTCTAAAATATCTACCGCAAGAGAGCAGGTTTCTCGTGTACAAGATGATGTACATAATACGATTTTGCGTCTACAGGATAAACATAACAAGGCAGATGGCTATTTGCAGTCTCTACATAAAGAAAAAGAAGCAATCTTTCAAAACCCAGATATAAAGTAAAATGTGAAAAGACTTTCCCTCTTTTCACATTTTTTTTATTTATCAACATAGGATGATTGGTGATATATGTTTCAATTTACTGGTTTTCCCGCGGTGAGCGGTGTGAAAATGTTGATTGGAGTGGAGACTGGACGCCCCGAAAGAGCCCAGCAGAACGGAAATCAACCCCACGTTTTGCAAAGAAGTAATTGCTATTCTTTAATAAATAGCGAAGTTCCTGTAAGCGAATTATTTCAACTCTTTAGACGTTGTGCTAAAATAATACATATACTATAACGTGGAAAAACACGTAAACTAAGGGAGTCCTACAACATGACAAGTCGTTTAGTAGAAGAGTTTTTTGAGCTCGTACAAATCGATTCAGAAACAAAACATGAAGAAGTGATTGCGCCGATTTTAATCGACAAATTAACAGCACTTGGTTTTTCAGTAGAACAAGATGATGCACATACACGTAACGGGCATGGAGCAGGTAATATACTTGCTACGCTTAAGGGTTCATTAGACATCGAACCAATTTATTTTACGTCTCATATGGATACAGTTGTTCCGGGTAAAGGGATTAAACCATCTCTTCGTGAAGATGGCTATATCGTTTCAGATGGTACAACTATTTTAGGTGCTGATGACAAAGCAGGTCTTGCTGCATTATTTGAAATGGCTAAACGCTTAAAAGAGCAAAATATTGAACATGGTGATATTGAATTTATTATTACAGCTGGTGAGGAAAGTGGACTCGTTGGCGCTAAAGAGTTAGATTCATCTAAAATTAAAGCAAAATATGGCTTTGCAGTAGACAGCGATGGCAAAGTAGGAGGAATTGTAACTGCAGCTCCATTCCAAGCAAAAATCTTCGTTAAAATAATTGGGAAAACAGCTCACGCTGGTGTTGCTCCAGAAAAAGGAATATCTGCGATTACGGTTGCTTCCAAATGTATTGCACAAATGAAGCTTGGTCGATTAGATGAAGAAACAACAGCTAATATTGGTCGCTTTGAGGGTGGTCAGGCAACAAATATTGTGTGTGATGAAGTAACGATTATTGCAGAGGCTCGCTCAATTGACAAAGAGAAGCTAGATGCACAAACTAAGCATATGCAGGAGACGTTTGAGCAAGTAGCAGCTTCATTAGGAGCAAAGGCTGAAGTTGAAGTGAAGCTAATGTATCCTGGATTCCGTGTAACAGAATCAGATAAAGTTGTGCAAGTAGCTATGGCAGCTGCTAACAACATCGGACGCACACCAAAGCTTGGTATTTCAGGCGGGGGTTCTGATGCTAATGTTATTGCAGGCTTTGGCATCCCTACAGTAAACCTTTCTGTTGGATACGAGGACATTCATACAACAAATGAAAAAATTCCAGTAGAAGAATTAGAAAAATTAGCAGATTTACTTGTTGAAATCGTAAAAGAGTCTGCACAAAAATAACAACAGAATCTAAGGAAGTGACCGCATGGAAAGTGTAAAGGCAGTAGTTTTTGCTTGTGGTACGGAGGAATATGCAGTGCCTGTGGAACAAGCCATTTCGATTGAAAAATTAGAGCAAGTAACACCGATTCCTCATTTGCCTAATTATCTACTAGGCTTCACAAGAATTCGTGGCGAGCTTGTGCCTGTGCTTGATTTTGAGCGTATTCTTTATAATCGTTCCTCTAATGCTGCAACAGCACGGATTATTGTGTTGAACACGGATGTTGTGAATTATGGGTTACTTGTAACAGAAGCTCGTGAAATTCTCGATTTAGATGAGTCGGTTTTAAAGCAGATGGGACTTGTCAATTATTCAAAAACACGCTATTTTACAGCTGTGGCCAATCTTGAAAATCGTATGATCACATACGTTGACCCGAAAATACTTGTGAATTCATTAGAAGGTATACGTGAAATAATAAATTATTTACACAAAATGCTTGAAAATGAAAAAGAAAACGTAGAGGCATGATTTTTTTATAATTAAGAATTAATTCAATACAATAATTTACACATCATAGTTGATGTTTTAGGCAGAATTGCAAGTTTGTGATTCTGCCTTTCTTTTTAACCTCTTGTCTACTTCGACGGGGCGCATTTTCCTGGAGGCATCCAATAAGCCACTAAATAACAAATAAGCATAAATATGAATATGTCTTTCTATAGTGTAAATAAGTAAATATTAATTTAGGGGAGGTATTTGTCATATGGATTCAATGAAAAAGGAAACACCAGATGAAAAAAGAGAGCGTTTAAAACAAGCTGAATTAAAAAACAATGCTACTGGTTCTTTAAACGATGGAATAAATAGAGGAACTAGTGGAAATCTAAATGGTATGGGTTGGAAAGAGACGGTGGTACTGGTTTTAGTGTTATTTATAGGATACATTACATATAAATTGTTTTTCAGTTAAAGATATCGAAAGGAATCTTTATCTAATTTTGCATTCCTTAATCCTCAATTGCTACGCATACATCTTCAATATCATTCATTCAATATGTTCACCTTGATCATCACAACTACGTTTTTATGCTGATATAGTAAAAATAACCTGTGTTCGTATTATCTTATATAAAAGTCTTCAATAAAATTATGCGTTTTACCTACAGACATAATCATTCTAACGCCGTATTATGTTAGGTAGAAAACTACTGTCAAAGGCAAACTTCACCGAAAGGGAAGGACGCAAAGCCATGAGTCTAAACACTATTTAGTGCATGATTGTCAGGTTGCCAGGTTCTGTTCTATGAGCCTCGGCAAATAGAATGGAGATGTAATATATGGTAAGTCGTTTACTATCAAAAGCAATCATTGTTTTTATAGTAACAATTGTAAGTACGCTAGGATTATCAATGGGGAAGGTAGACGCAATGGCCATGCAAGATAGGGCTACCTGGTTATGGGATACGACGAGGATTGTCGAAGATGAATCAGGAGTACTCTCATTTTTAGAAAGCAAACAAGTTAATAAATTATATTTACAAATTAATAGTGATATAGCTATTAACTATTACAAAAGTTTTATCGATAAAGCAACGGTAAAAGGTATAAAAGTATACGCGTTAGATGGTTCTGAAAGTTGGGTTTCAACAGAGGGCTATAAAATGCAGGATCAGCTGTTTGATTGGTTACATACATATAATGAAAATGCAGCAGCAACAGAGCAATTTTCTGGCGTTCATCTTGATGTAGAGCCCTACTTAAATAGTGGTTGGAGCTCGAACCAAGCGAAAACAATTGAATCCTATCAAGCGCTTCTTACTAGAGCGAAAGGGGATACCGATCGATTACCCTTGCCATTGGAAGTTGATATGCCATTTTGGTTTGACGAAATTACTTACAAAAACCAATTTGGTAAAGGGTTATTAGCTGATTGGGTGATTGACCAAGTGGAAAGTGTTTCGATAATGGCTTATCGAGATGCTGCTAAAGATATTATAAATATTGTAGAACATGAAATAAACTATGCAAAAAAAGTAAAGAAATCAATTGTAATTGGTGTGGAAATAGGAGCCTCTGATGAAGGACAAAATATTACCTTCTATGATGATGGAGAAGCCTATATGAATAAACAGTTAGCACAAGTTCATCAACAATATGCAAATAAAAAAAGCTATAATGGTTTTGCCATTCATCATGTTGATAGTTGGATGAATATGCAGCCATAAAGAATCCTCTCCATTAGGATGGGAACATATTAACCCTAGGAGAATACCGGCTTAGGATGAAAGAAATTGCACCATCGACTACTACAGACAATTTAACTTCTTTCAGCACATTGAGAGCGTCAATCAAAAAGTATTATTTAATTCCCATGAAAGAACGAAATAATCTTTCATTCTCTGTGGTGTATCGCTGGTTTTTGCGCTACATGGATGGCTAACGGAGTAGTTTAATGGAATAAGGAATAATTATAAACAATAAGCCTGTATCTATGATTACTTGGTAAATCTAAGATACAGGTTTTTTATTTCAGCTATAATTGTATGGATCTTTTTTTATGGAATATTTATAAAAATCAATTAAATATTGAACACGCCGATTAAAAGAGAATCTTTGTTAAAATAAATATTTTTTAAAAATTGAACCTATTACGATTTGATAGTCGTCTAATAGCAGAATTTGAAGTAGATTGAAAGGGAGGGTAGTAGATTGGACAGAGAAGAAAAAGATTTCATATTAGAAAAAATGATGATTGAATATGGTAATGAGTTGGTACGATTGGCATTTTCTTATGTGAAAGATACAGAGATTGCTAAGGATGTGGTTCAAAATACGTTTATCAAATGCTACAAGAATCTTGATTCGTTTCGATTTGACGCACAAATAAAAACTTGGCTCTATCGTATAACAATTAACGAATGTAAAGATTATTTAAAAAGTTGGAATTACAAAATGGTACAGGTAAAAAGTTTTATAAATGAAACAGCAAAGTCAATTTTACCATCAACAGAAAAAACGGTTATCGATAAATACAATAATGAAGAAATAAAAGATACGATATTTTCTCTTCCGAAAGTGTATCGGGAAGTGGTTTATCTATATTACTATGATTCATTAAAGACAGAGGAAATTGCCGAAGTTTTGGATATTCCAGTTAATACAGTGAAAACTAGATTAAGAAGAGCAAAACAAAGATTAGAGTCGATGATAAAGGAGGCAGAACTTAATGGCAGATAAACGATTAAGAGATAAATTTTATAATATGTCTGAACAAGAACTAAGATTTACGAAAGAAGATCGTAATGAAGTATTTGAACAAATTGATAAACTGGAGAAGAATAATAATACACATAACAAGTCTCTTGTTTCTTTTTCAAAAAAATTCGCTCCACTTACAGTTTCTTTATTAGTAATAGGCTTGTGTATATTTTTGTTTATTCCATCGATTTTTCATGGAAACTTTAATAAAGAATATAACAGAAGTGATCCAAGCGGAACAGTATTACAAGAAGACGAGATTTTCACGACTCTATTTACGGTGAAAGATGAGAATAATAGAATACATGTTAACCTTTTACTTTCTTATAGTAAAGATAAGAAGATGGTGAAAGTTCTGTCTATCCCTCGTGATACTTATGCTCCGATTTTGGATAAGAATAATGGAACTACTTCATATGATAAATTGACATTTGCTTATGTTGACGGTTCGGGAGGAGCTGAAAATGTAAGAACAACAGTTTCTAAGCTATTTGGTTTAACAATTGATTATTATGCTGTTATGGATATAGCAACCCTTTCAACGTTGATTGATTCAGTGAATGGTATAGATTACGACTTGCCAGAAGATATTCGAGTAAGAGCTATATCCAGAGAGGCATTTGAATTCAAAAAAGGGGCGAATCGTTTGAATGGAGAAGAGATTGTGGCATTAATGATGGCTGCTTCAGAGGGAAAAAGATACGAATTCGATGAAGAAAACCTATTAAACCTCATTCATGCTGTTGTTAATAAAACAAAAAACGAAATCCCCCAAACTCAATTAAAAGAACTTACTACTAAAATAGAAGCCAATACATCATTTGATCATTTGTTAGAGAATAAAATGGAAATTAAATCCTTAAAATTGTTATCTTTAAGTGAGGGAATACAATCGAAAATGATAGATGGTAAATACTATATTGTGTTTGAGAAAGATTTTTTAAATTCTATTTCAGAAGAGTTAACCACATTTAACTAAATAAAAAAGAGAAGATAAAAGTGTGTTAACGACGAAATGTAGATTAACGCACTTTTATCACCCCTAATGAATAAGCAATTCCTTGAGTTTTAAAGATAATAGTCCTGCTTTATCAAGTTGTTGCAGATATTTTAGAAATTCTGTATAAATAGCTTCGATATACTCCTTCAACTTAAATTGATATTTAAATATAACTGGACCCAGATGTGGTACAAAAAGAGGATAGATAGAGCTAATTTCTTAAGCTCTTCTATCCTTTTAATTTCTATACATATATTGTGTGACCTTATATAAGGGTTCACTATTTAAAATAGTTTCAGCTTATTATGAAAGTCGGCGGCTATAGTCTTCGAATTTAAATTCACGAATGACTTTAATGCCTTCTTCATCGTTATAAGAAACGATTGATGGAAGATTTACGCCATTAAACATATGATTTTTCACCATTGAGTAATGCGCCATATCAGTAAATACTAGACGATCGCCTGGTTGTAAAGGTTGTTCAAATGAATAATCACCAATTACATCGCCAGCAAGACATGTAAGCCCGCCTAGGCGATATGTGTAAGCAAGCTCATTCGGTTGACCAGAACCGATAATCATTGGGCGGTATGGCATTTCTAGAACGTCTGGCATATGGCAAGTTGCTGATGTATCTAAAATTGCTAGGTCCATACCGTTTTTCTGTACATCAAGAACAGTTGCTACTAAATAACCTGTATTAAGTGCAACAGCTTCACCTGGCTCTAAATATACAAGAAGGTTATACTTGTCTTGAATATAATTAATGATATTCACAAGCTTCTCTACATCATAATCCTCGCGAGTAATATGGTGACCTCCACCAAAGTTTAGCCATTTCATTTGATGTAAGACATCACCAAATTTTTCTTCTACAACTTGTATAATACGCTCTAATGTATCGGAGTTTTGCTCACACATTGCATGGAAGTGTAAGCCATCAATACCTTCAAGCTGTGACTTGTCGAAGTTGGCTAATGTTGTGCCAAGACGAGAATTCGTGTAGCAAGGGTCGTAAAGTGCTGTTTCAATTTCAGAGTACTCTGGATTGATACGAATACCACATTCAATTGTTTTACCAGCAGATTTTACTTTGTCTTTATATTGATTCCATTGGTTAAATGAATTAAACACAATATGATCAACATAGCCAAGAAGCTCGTCCATTTCATGTTCCACGTAAGCAGGTGCATAGACATGAACTTCTTTGCCCATTTTTTCATAGCCGAGTTGAGCTTCAAATAATGAGCTTGATGTAATCCCGGCTAAATATTCACCCACTAATGGGAATGTTGAATGCATGGAAAACCCTTTTAAGGCAAGTAAAATACGACAGCCTGTTCGATCTTGAATCGATTTTAAAAGTTCTAGATTTTTTGTTAATAATCGTTCATCCACAACGTAAGAAGGGGATGGAACTTTTGAGAAATCAATTGGCTTCATCGACTTAATTCCTTTGCATCTAACTCAAGGTCAAGTAATTCTGGATTATGGCTTTCTTGCCATGGTAGACCCCATTTATTTAGTGCATCCATGAATGGATCGGGATTGAAGTCTTCAACATTCCAAACGCCAGGTTTACGCCATTCACCATTCATCACAAGCATTGCACCAATCATTGCTGGTACACCAGTTGTGTATGAAATTGCCTGTGAACCAACTTCGTTATAGCATTCCTCGTGGTCACAAACATTGTACACGTAATAAGTTTTTTCCTTACCATCTTTTAGACCACGAATAATACAACCGATGTTAGTTTTTCCTTTTGTACGTGGTCCAAGTGAAGCTGGATCAGGCAGTACAGCTTTAAGGAAGTGAATTGGTTGAATCATTTGTCCTTCAAATTCGATAGGCTCGATAGAAGTCATACCAACATTCTCTAATACTTTTAAATGAGTTAAGTATTTTTCAGAGAATGTCATCCAGAAACGGATTTGCTTTAAGCCTTTAATGTTTTTAGCAAGCGATTCTAGTTCTTCATGGTATAAAAGGTAAATATCTTTTGGTCCGATTTCTGGTAAGTTATAAACCTCTTTTTTCTCAAGTGGTGCAGTTTCAACCCACTCGCCTTCTTTCCAGTAACGACCATTCGCAGTAATTTCACGAATGTTGATTTCCGGGTTGAAGTTTGTTGCGAAATGGTAACCGTGATCACCAGCATTTGCATCCACAATATCAATGTAGTGGATTTCATCAAATTCATGTTTTTGTGCATGAGCTGTGAAAACGCCCGTTACACCTGGGTCAAAACCGCTACCAAGTAAAGCAGTTAAGCCAGCTTTTTCGAACTTCTCTTTATAAGCCCATTGCCATTTATATTCAAATTTTGCCGTTTCAGGTGGCTCGTAGTTTGCAGTATCCACATAGTGTACACCCGTCGCTAAGCAAGCATCCATAATCGTTAAGTCTTGATAAGGTAGTGCTACATTAATAACAACTTCCGGTCCAAAAGCTTTAATCAGCTCAATAACCTCTTCCGTATTGTCTGCGTCTACCTGTGCGGTATGAATCTTTGTTTTTCCGCCATCTAGTTTTTCTTTTAGAGCGTCACATTTTGAAACAGTTCTACTTGCGATACAAATCTCCTCAAATACGTCCGAATTTTGAACACACTTGTGTACCACAACACTGGCTACTCCGCCAGCTCCTATAATCAATGCTTTACCCAATTGTCTACCCCCAAATTCATATAAGTATTGTCAAACAAGCTGATTATACAGAAAATTGAATTACTACTCAATCATTCTTTTTAAATTTTCTACAAAATTTTTTATTTTTCAACAACAATTAGCCGTATTAAGAGGGGAATACCACGAAAAACGAAGCTTTTCATGAAAAAAAAATTCCCTTAACGGGGAAAATTTCTTTTTTGTTCAACAAGCTTTTAAAAAATTTGGGTCACTAAAACTGTAGTTTTAAGTCATGCAAGTTATTTAGAAAAATGTTTCGATATTTGTTGTTTTTCATCCCCCCATAAATAAAAAAAGATTAGTAGTAATACACTTAAGAACCCCATTACGAGGGCGTAAGTGCTGAGGGCCACATCCACTTGACTTTGCATAGCATAAATGAAAATAGCTCCTAATGTTAACAAATTTCCAATAATAAGCGATACAAAATGAAAACGTCTATTCATAGCAAGCCGCCCTCCTATATAGTTTACATACCTTCAATAAATGAAAATACACTTCAATTATCTCATAATTCAGAACATTATCCAATGTTTTTTCATTTTGGATTATCGTCATAACGTAGGTGTTGATTTCCGTTCCAACTGGGCGCTTTGTTGCTGACGCTTCGCTTTCGCACAGATAAAACATTTGTAGCTGTCCCTTTGCTTTCGCTACAGAAAACATTTGCCGCTGACGCTTCGCTTTCGCGCAGAGCAGAGCTTCCTGCAGGCGTCCGATGAGCCGCTTGGGCCAACAGATGTTTTTTGCGCGAAAGCGTAGTGCTAACGAAGCGGCAGCGGCAGGATGTTGGTCAGACGTTATCACAGGATGTGATGTTCTTAGCCTTCGTTCCTCTATTCGCTGATCCCCAAGGAGTCGCCCAGTCTCCACTCAACTTATTTACATAGTATATGTTCTACCAAATGTCATCCTAATAATGATGTATCATTTAAATTACCGTTCTTTAAAGTGATTCTAAAATAGTGCCTTGCTATTAAGTTAGTCCTAACAACTGGAGGATAGAATGTACAATGAACAGACTTTTCTTTTTGGTGTGGTCTGGTGAATTATTCTTGAATTAAAAGAATTGTAGAAAAATTATTGCTATTTAGTTTGTTTTAGATTTAAAGATGGTAAAATACCTATAAGACTTTTCTTATAGTGAAGGTGAGGATTTATATAGTGATCAAACAGTTTGATGAGCAAGTCCAACAAATAAATGAATTATTTTTAAATGGTCATGTGAAAGAAAGCTATCAATTAGCGAAAGCACTGTTAGCTAATAGTACGTTTACAGATCATGAATCATTTCTAACAATACAACAGCACGTCGCGTTGCTAGAGGCGAACGGTTATGCAAATATGCCAGTTCCTACAGCTGAAAAAGTGAAGCAAAGTGTTGAACGGACAGATGGATCCTATCCAGAGCGCGATGTACTAGCTGCATACATAGGAAGTGAGGATGATCAGCAATTCGGTAAAGTAGTAGATGAATTATTAGCAGGATCGGTCGAGGCACAAGCGAATGCATATTATACAATGGCTGAATTTTTTGCTCTTGCAAAGGAGCATGATAAAGCACTTGTGCAATATGCGGAAGCGATAAAACTACAGCCAAATAAAGCCCTTTACTGGGGAGCCTTCGCACAGTTTTTAAGTCGAAATGAAGGCAGTCCGTATTTAGCATTACGTCTTATTGAAGAAGCTATTCAGTTAGATAATATGAACCCTCGCTGGTACTACATTCAGGGGAATATTTTTTTACAGCTTGTCGCAGCTACAAAAAATTTAAGCTATTTACCTGCTCTAGAAGAAGCCTGGGAAAAGGCTAAAAAACGTTGCTCTGCTAAACAGGTTGCATTAAAAGTGGACATCGCGAAATCCAACGACGTACTATCACAATGGAAAAAGCAAATGCTCTAAGAGTAAAGAGAAAGCAGTCCGCAACTAAAAAACTCAGATAAGAATTTAAAAACTTTAATAGCAATAAGAATAGGTATCCCAATAATTTCATACAAATAAATAAAGTACGAGCATATAAAAAATGAATATTTATTAATAAAAATAACATTATATGTATTTTTATGCTATAATGCGATTATAAACGGACGTATGAAACTTATCTTATTGCATGAAAGAAGTGTTTATTTGAGTTTATATGTAGCGTATGTATTGGTAGGTCTTGCGATTGCCATGCCTGTTGGTGCCATCACAGTAGAAATGACAAAGCAAGGACTAAAAAATGGCTTTATGCATGGTTGGGCTGTCGGGCTTGGTGGTATGACAATTGATATTGTATTGGTTTTTGCATTGTATATGGGACTAGCGTCCATCTTAGCAATGCCTATCATTCAAATTCCTATGTGGATTATAGGGGCAGGCTTTTTATTCCTTCTAGGGCTGGATTCTATAAAAAATGCTGATCATGATATTACGCTTGCAGGGGAGAAAGTAACAAAATCATTTTTTACTTCTTATCGTAATGGTTTACTAGTTGCTGTTTCACCTGGAAATCTAGTATTCTGGGTAAATGTTTTTGGCGTTGTACTAGCTAAATCTTATGGGCAGGGAGAGTCAGCAAACTTTTTAGTGATCGCTGCAGGTGTTCTGAGTGGCATATTGTTGCATGATATTGGCTTGATGACCATTGTTTCGGTTACCCGTAAAGCGATGAGTCGTAAGGTCATTAAGATGCTTACAATGGTAGCGGGTGTATTACTTATTTGCTTTGCCGGATATTTTATCTATGAATTTATACAAGCGATTAAGATTTATATATGAAAAGAGCGATCCTAAGAGATCGCACTTTTTCGTTTATCTTGTATCATTTTATGCTGAAATCTCGGCATTTTCTTGGATACAGGCTAAAATTTCTTCTGCTACTTGATGTGCTAAAGAAAGTTCAGAAGTGAAGCCTACACATGAACAATTCATTTCCCCTAAAATATAGCAATCTTCGCCAGCTTCGTTTGTATCAAGCATGAAATCGGCAGTCCATATAAGTGGTAATGCATAATTACCCAGTAAACTAGTTACAAGAGGTAGCTGTTTTAAAAAGTTATGGACAAGCTCTTCCCAATCCTCTGGTGCATCATAGCGATATTGCGCGCCTGAGAAAAGTGTTGCACTAAATGCGTCTTCAGAATCTGCCGGTTTTTTATGTACTACGTGAACGGGTTTATCTCGTAACATTAATAAGCGGATTTCACCTTCAGTAATACGAGGAAGGAAGCGCATATCAATTAGCATGCCATTTGGACCTGTAATATATTGCTCACAGAACGTCATGAAGTCGCTAAGTTTCCAATATTCCACATGATTATCCTTTGCTTCTGTACATTTGATCTCCGCATCAAGTGGCACTGTTGTAATTCCCTCAGCAAGAGGTTCAACCAATTTAACTCGCCAAATACCTTCGCCCGTCGATCCACGATTTTGCTTTAGGACGCGTTCAGTAATAGCAAGAGAAGTAGGGAACTGAGCTTTAAATGCTTCAATTGTATAATAAGCAAATGTATCATCCGGCACTAAATTCGTTGAGGACAGCTTTGATAATGCATCTTTAGAACCATAACCAATCATTGCATCAGGGTGTGGCATACCGATGACACCCTCATTACATAGTTCACGCAACATATCAAAGTACTCTTTTTCATGCTGTAAGTTTCCTGGATTAATACGTGATACATAGGCAATACCTTGTTCTTTGACGTAATTAAAAATTTCCTCTTTTTTTGTAACATCAAAGAAAATGACCTCTGCATCCTGTCCACGTTGTTTTAGCGCATTCACCATTGGCATTGTATCTTGTCGATAGCCGTCAGGGCCCTTATCTGTGCCGCCACGAACCTCGAAAAAAATAACCTTTTTATCCATAAAAATACCCCCTTGAAAGATGATATTTTCAGTATAATAGACAGCTAAGGAAAAAGGATATAAATAATATGTAAATTTTATGTGGAAATTCATAGTTTATATATTATGGGTAGGAATTTATAACTAATAATTTTGTAATTATCCTAAATTGGTTAAGTTTTCCTTGCTATTCTTTTTCTGAAAAACTGTGAGGTATAAAATCATGAAGAGAATTAGCATCGTCCCAATAAACTGAAAACCACCAAAGGCAATTTTAAGCCAGAAAACACTTGTAACAACAGCAGTTAGAGGCTCTAGGCTACCAAGTAAACTAGTTTCTTTTGGCGCTAAATAATGCAAACTTGCAATATAAAACCAAAATGCTAGCATTGTCCCAAAAACCACGATAAATAGAAAGTATGCGATTGTCGAAAATGCCCAGTTTGACATATCAATTTGCCATGGTTGATGGAAAAGACTCATCACAATCCCACCAATAAGCATTGACCAGCCTACAACTAACAGTGAATGAAATTGTTGTAAAAGTGAGACGGCATATAACGTATAAAAAGCAGCTGAAAGACCAGATAAAATCCCCCAAAAAACTGCCATGGATGGCACAGAAAGTGTAGATAACGAACCATTTGTTAGTAATAAAAATGTACCGATAAGTGTTAGTGTCACAGCTATCCCATCCTGCCTTGTCAATTGACTGTGCTTCGTTATTAAATAATAGGCCATAATAAAGAGCGGTGCTAAGTATTGTAATAATGTCGCTACAGCAGAGTTGCCTATAGAAATCGACATCATATAAGTATATTGAACCGCTAGCATTCCAAGTAAACTAAATAATATTTGTCTAAAAGCATTTTGCTTTGTTCGCCACATCACAAAAATAGACTCTTTACGATGTGTCATTTTATAGACAGTTATCAGTAATATGCCAGCTAAAAGAAGACGACTGGAAACGAGCCAGCCAACCTCTATATTTTCCTGCTGAAATAGCTTTTGTGCTACGGTACCACCAATACCCCAAAAACTTGCCCCAAGAATGACTAAAATAAAACCAATAGTACGATTTTTCTGTGCAGATTGATTCATCTTAAAACATCTCCTAAACTATCAATATAAAGCTATTATAAGGAATACTATGCGCAATAAATATCGATTTATAAGATTAAAAATATCAATATATTGAGGTGATCTAAGTAATGGCGTTAACTCATATTAAAATTGCGAAGGATTTACAAGAACTAACGTTGCATGGGACGAAGGAATTTCCAGTTGCCTTATATGAGACAGTTTTGCGATTAGATAGTATGGATTTTTTACCGTTACATTGGCATAAGGAAATTCAATTTGTCTATGTGAAAAGTGGTCGTGTGGAATACAGAGTAGGAGCAGATATCTTTGTACTTGAGGAGGGAGAGGGGTTATTTGTCAATGCTTCTTGTTTACATGAAGCAAAGCCTTTTCAAATAGAGCGGGCTACAATTTTCTGTATTAACGTGAACCCAGTGATATTAGGCGGACACAAGGACAGTATTTTCTCCTCTAAATATGTGCTGCCGTATATAACGAGCAATAGACTGCCTTATGTAAAGCTTTCAGACCAATTGGCGCAAAAAATTGGATTCTTGGCGAAATTACTGCAAGAGCAAGCCGTTTTTTATGAGTTAAAGGTATGGCGAGAGCTATTAGTCATTTGGGAAACCATTTTGTCACAATCAATGCTAACAGAAGAAATACTGGATCCGGCAATTATTGTCCAGCATGATCGAGCTAAGGAGATGCTTGATTATTTACATGCTCATTATCAAGAGAAGATTTCTTTAGAAAATTTAGCTGCACATGTTTTTCTAAGCCGTGCAGAATGTAGTCGATTTTTCAAAAAAATGGTCGGCATGACACCATTCACATACTTACTATACTATCGTCTTCGCAAAAGTATGGAGTTATTACGTGATAGTGAGCAATCTATCACTACAATTGCTACAACAACAGGCTTTAGTACAGTAAGTTATTATATTGAAAAGTTTAAGAAATATACAGGATACTCCCCTCATGTTTATCGTAAACAATTTTTTGATAAAGAATAGCTGAGCATAATTTCGTGAAGCATGGGGATATCCGTGAAAGAGAAACAAATATGAATTGCCTCATCTTAATCATTAAATGTGAAATATTCTTGAAAATTAACGGAATAGACCATGCTGTTTATTATTGAATCATCTGCAAAAGTAGTGGATGACATTTGATAAAACGGATGCCATATATAAGTTGATTGGAGTGGAGACTGGGCGACTCCTTGGGGATTAGCGAATAGAGGAACGAAGGCTAAAACCATCACATCCTGTGATAACGCCTTCGTGACCAACATCCTGTTGGCCCAAGCGGCTCATCGGACGCCCCCAGGAAGCTCTGCTCTGCGCGAAAGCTACAAAGCGCCCAGTTGGAACGGAAATCAACCACACTTTATGGTGATGATTGTTATTATTATACATATTGACAATAATGACCATTTGAAATAAAGTAAAGTTAATAGTAAAGATACCTTTACTATTAACTTTACTTAAAGGATTGATTTAGTGATGACAAAGGATGAAAAACTTATATATAAGCTTGTGGAAGAAATAAATGAAGCTATTTATTCGATGGATAGTCATTTCATAAAGTTACATCAAAATTTAATTAGTGATGAATTATCCCCTAAACAAATAATTTTATTAGATTTCATTAATAAAAATAGCCAAGTGACGATTGGACAGATTGCAAATTATATGAATATAACGTCTAGTGCTGTCGGACAGCTGGTTAGTAAACTTGAAGAGCAGCATTATGTAATTCGGAGCATTAATCCTGAAAACCGACGTGAAATATTTGTAAGTCTTGATACTTCAGGCATTAAGTATTTTGAACGAGAGGAAGAAATAAAACAATTTATTATTTCGAGATATTATTCAAAGCTTGAGATAAGTGAGATTGTGCAATTAAAAGATATTGTTCAGAAGCTCAATCAAATTGTATTAAAGGAAGGAATTATAATTGAAATAAATGAAATTCATTTGAAAAAAGGGGAGATTTAACATGGTTGCATTAAAGAAAAAGCAAAATCTATGGTTAGCATTTTTGTTAGCCGTAATTGCTAGCAATTACACGCTTTATAATACTGGTTTTGGAATATCGATGTTACCTTCTGAAACAAATGGAGTTGTTATTGGCTCATTAATTGATTTTGTTCTTGTAATGCCTGTTTTATTTCTGCTGTATAAAGGAAAGTTTTCTATAAAACAAGCGGTTATTTTAGCAGCAGCTGGTTGTATAGCAGCTCGTTTTATTATTCCGGTAGAACATCTGCAACCATTTGTTGCAGTGACTTGGGCAGGTTTTGCAATTGAAGGTACGATTATCCTATTCGAAATTTTACTAGTTGCAACCCTTGTTCGTTACATGCCGAGAATTCTAGCGGATGTACGATCAACTAATTTACCAGATTTGTTCTCATTTCCAAAAGCAGTTGAAAAACATGCACCTAAGCATACTATTATCCAAGTGTTTTGCTCAGATTTTGTAGTACTTTACTACGCTTTTGCAAGTTGGAAGAGAAAAGAGCAACCTGGTTTAACCTTGCATAAAAACTCGAGCTATATTGCCTTTATCATTATGCTAATCCATGGAATAGTCATTGAAACAATCGGGATTCATTGGTGGCTACATGAGAAATCGATAGTTCTTTCTATTCTATTGCTTATCTTAAATGTATACTCTGTTCTATTTTTTATAGCGGATATGCAGGCGATTCGTTTAAATCCTGTCCATGTAACATCTGATAAATTGTATTTGTCTTTAGGATTGATGAAAAGAGCAGAGGTTCGCTTTGAACAGATTGAAGAGCTAATTGAGGATAAGGAACAATTGGAAGGGAAATTATCCAAGGATACAATTGACTTTATAGCACGTGATTTTGCTGAAGTACATCCACAGTTTATTTTAAAAATGAAGGAGCCTGTGGAAGTGACTTTCATGTTTGGGCTTAAAAAACGTTATAACAATATAGCAATTAAAGCCGACCAAGCACAGGAATTTAGAAAAATGCTACTCCAAGGAATGGAAGATAATAAATAAGAAACAACAGGTGCCAGCAAACTATGCTGGCACCTGTTTAAATATATAAATTGATTTCCGTTGCGACAAACACTGCGCATTCGGAATGGAAATCACCCCCACATTATGATGATGACCCTTAATTTACAAGAGTAAAAATAACTAAGATAACAAAGACACATAACACCGGGAGATTTACAAATCCCTTTAGCAGCCGGCTGTTTGCTGCATTAATTTGTTCATTGTTTACTTGAAAGATTGACCAAATTTTATGCTCGAAAATTTGTTGGATCACCGATTGCATCATAGAGCGTAAAGTAAAATAAAGAATTACAAGTATAATAATTTTCGCCCAAGACGGCACAATTATAGTTAGCCCGATACCCATTGATAAAAAACGCAGATAGCCGAAGAGATACTGTTTTTGGCGAAGCATCGTTTTACATACTATTTCCTCTATAAAATAATCGGAACGTCTAAACATACGCTTTGAATTTTTCCATAGTAGGCGAGGCTTTTTTAATTTCGGTACTAACTGACTTCGAAGCTCAGGAGCAATCTGGAATAAAAGACTTTGCCATTTATGAAAAGCCGTTTGATCGAGCTCCACTTGCTTATCAAAATATTTAGTGCTATAAACAAAATGTCTATTATAATAGCTTGTGCAATAAACAAGAAGTATTAAGTAAATAAGTGCTGTGATAATAACTGGTACATATAAAAAGCAAACTGTACCTAGAATACACATAAAAATATTACTTACTAGCTGCTGCCATTTATGAAGCTTTAATTGTAAAAGTACGTTTGTATAATTATTCGTAAATAGTAGTAGAAGTAAAATAAGTAATTCAAATATTTTTACATGATGAACGATTATAAAAATGGGTGCTAATAGAGCAAGTACAGTACTAAGTAAAATTAGGTGCTTACTTAACGACCAATAAAGACCAGCTTGTTTTAACCGTACCATTTGTTTTCGGTTTTGGATTAAAAAAAGACGATCGGCTCGTTGTAAATAAGTACGAATAGTTTCGATTCGTGTAATAAGAAATAACAGTACAATAATAAACACTAACGGAATATGTATGACCCATGATGTACTTATATTTAAGATAAAGTCTTTATAAAGGAAAAAGCCAATGACTATTGCTGGCACAACAACATATAAGGCGACTGTCCAATCGATAATGTTTGCCAAAAGCTTAAAGTTATAGGAGCGCTCTAATTTTCTTCGTTGCCGCAATAAACTAGTCATGGTGATTTTCCTCAAGTAGTGTGTCGAAAATATCTAGAAGAGATGCATTGTCCTGTTTCACCGCTAAGCGTAATGATGCAAGTGTACCTTGCTGTAAAATTCGCCCATGATCAATCAAGATGAAACGATCACATATTTTTTCGGCCGTATCGAGTGCATGTGTACTCATTAAAATGGCGGCACCTTGCATTTTTAATTCTTCTAAAATCGTTAATAGCTTACGCATTGCCTGCGGATCTAGTCCCATAAATGGTTCGTCTAAAATATAGGTAGAATGCTTGTCAAGAAACGCTAAAATAAGCATCACTTTTTGCTGCATACCTTTGGAAAATGTTGTTGGATAATCGTGTAGCTTATGGTCCAATTGAAAAATTTCCAGTAATTCTTTCGCATGATTTGTTAAAGAATTTTCCTTACCTGCTACACGCATGTAAAAGTCGATATGCTCCCACAATGTAAAATACTCATACAAAATGGGTCTTTCTGGTACGTAGCCGTAAGTTCCTATTGTCACTTGACCATCCACTATTGGTAATACACCCATCATTGCTTGCAAAGTTGTACTTTTGCCTGCCCCATTGGAACCAATTAACCCAACGAGCTCACCACTATTTACTTGAAATTCAATGTTTGAAATAATGGCTTCGTTCTCTACATAGCCACCTTTATATATGTTAATATTTATTGTCATTCACTTCCTCTCTTTGTATATTTACGGATTAAAGAGGAAAATGTTTCAAGTTATAGGGCTTTCAGAAGAATATCTTTTAGTAGAAGGGTTAACTGATTGAGGGAATTGTTGTACAAGGTGAAGTCGACCATTTTCATGCTTTTATTTCGATTCATGTGAGGGAATTAAATAATATTTGTCCTTGCAATAACCCACCTACTTAATCTAGGTGGGCTATTGCATTTAATATGTCTTCACTCACTGCAGCCCAAAATTGTTGCTGTACAGCATCGCAATACACATATAGCTCTTTATTTTGGACATGCTCATATAGCTCAGTAATTGCTTCTTTTTGAAAATAGAGTCGATGATTTAATGCCTCTCTTTCTTCCTCAATACAAAACGATTTATACATATCTGCGAGACGTTCAAGTTTTGCTAACTTTTGTTTCGTCCCCTCGTATTGTGTTTGGTGAAATCGTCCTACTGCTGTAGTCATGGAGATCTTTGCTCGATGCTCGGTAAATAACGTTCGCAATTCTTCCTGACGAATTGCCACACGATACCAAAACTCATAGCGAATAGGTAAGTCTTTTAGCTCGTATGTGAGCAAGGATTTTAAAATAAAACTAACATGCTCATAAGTATCAATAATTTTTTCTGATTCTTTAAAAATACCAAACATACAGCCACCCCCGTTTAGTTTAATACTACGAACGAAGAGTAAAACCCTTTATATTTCCGGAAATACTCAGAAATTAATAAAATGCTCTGGAGCGTAAAGGTTTAGTATGACTTTAGATAGCGGTGATTGTGTGTTTATAAAAAATAAATCTTGCTACACTTACTTATGTAACAAGACTTTTAAAGTTGAAAAATCAAATTGAGTTTATATTTTGAGATTTAGTTTTTTTAATTATTCCCACAAATAATAAAATCCCTAAATTACAATTACAAGTTGAACACTTTTTTCAAAAACACCCCAGAGGTTCCTTTGTCTTCTGTTCGTCGGTCGGCATAGGTCGTTCAACCTGTGTTGGCTAGATCTGCAAGGCGCTTTCCCTTGCGGATTTAGCCAATACAGGTTAGGATTTGCTGCTGACTGATGAACAGGAGACTTTTCTGTTTCGAGGGAGGCTCAAGGGGTGCGGGGTGTCCCCGCAATCTTTAAGCGACAAGTTTCTGGAGTTCCTCCTCAAACAGTTCATTTGGTGTCTTGTAGTCAAACATTTTTCTTGGTAGGTTGTTCATAGCTTCCTCAACCATATGAATCTGCGTCCGGCTATAATCCTCAATCGCATGTCCTTTAGGAATGAAACGACGGATGATTCCGTTGTGGTTCTCATTCGTTCCACGCTCCCATGAAGAATAAGGATGAGTGAAATAGATATCTATCCTATCACCAAACATTTCTGACAACCCCGCGAATTCAGAACCATTATCTGCCGTGATTGATTTGAAGACAGTAGATGCATATTCACCAAATTCTTTGAGGACTGAAGAGAGTGCGTAGTTAACTGAATCAGCGTCTTTCCCGTCCATTTTTACAATGAATTCACGACGGGTTTTACGTTCAATCAAGGTTAATAGCACATCATCTTCTTTATCCTTGCGCCCTACGACGGAGTCAATTTCAAAATGACCGAATTCTTCACGAGATTCAACGCTATCAGGACGTTCTTCAATACTTTTACCGAGAACCGTCTTATTCGGGCGGTGCGTTTTCTTAGTACTCTTGGTATTTCGACGTACCTTTAAGAGAAGGTCACTGTTTCGAGTTTTTAGAAGACCAAGCGCGATATAGTGATAAAGCGTCTTTGTTGAGACCATTTCCTCCGGAGAAAACAACCCTTTGAGCTTCGCGAGACCAACAATCGCATCTGGAGACATGGTCTTTGTGCGATCAAGTAACAGTCCGTCAACGAACGATAAGAATGCCTTCACACGTTCAAACTTCAACGGTTTACGAGAACGAGCCACGTTTCGATCAGTTGTAGCTTGACCTGTTTCCGCAAGATATTGCGTCGTGTAGATATGTTTTCCGTTAATTTTCTTTACTTGAGTGGTCGTGCCACGAGCGAGTTCATTGTAGATTGTCCCACGCGAAACCTTGAGTTTTCGCGCAAGCTCGCTCTTATTTGTAATTCCAGCGTTCAAGTAGCCTTGAAGTTCTCCACGTTGGAACTGTGTAAGGCGTGGTTTCTTAATGCGTGTTTTTATGTTATCCTGTTCTAGCATCGTATTCGAAATCCCTTCTTATTGATTGGTGTAGGAACCTCAATAATACACGATTTCGCGTACGATGTTTTTATTTTTCTAAAGTGTTCAACTTGATTCTACTATTCGCCAAATAATAAAATCCATAATAAACTATTTCCAATAGAATGGGTTGCAAAAGAAGCCCATGTTGAATTAGTAAATTGGGCGATCCATGGAGCAATTAGCATGCTAGGAAGCATATTGATAAAATGCCATTTCAGACAAGCATGAATAACCCATGCCCAAAGTAATCCATTTACTACCCAAGCCCAGTTTCCGAAAATCTCTTGCTGAATAGGAAGGAAAAAACCTCTCCACATTATTTCTTCACTAAGCATAGCAAAAAGGTGTAATGGAATAAATATGGTTAACATTTTCCAATTCCCATAAAGCGTAACACCAAAAAATTCTGATGGAGGTAATTCCATTCTTTTTAATGGATTAAATGGAGCAGGAAGATAACTTGGCGGGGCAAGTATAGGAAATCTCGCAAAAAACTTTCCTAAAGGTTCGAGGAGTTGGTCAAAGATTATAGTAAAAACAATTGCTCCCACAACCCAATACCAGTCGTTTTCTGTTAAAGGGTTGAACCGAAACCTTTCCAAAAAATTTTGCCATGTCCAAGTGTTTCCCTCTAAATGATACAGTAGTAACGCGATTGGAAACAAACTCATTACAGGAAACCATAGAAAGAACCAAAAAGCATAAATTAATGGAACACCCTTTTTAATTAATAGCGGTGTTCCATAGAAAACACCATAGTATACTAACGAACCTGTTATGCCGAAAATAAGTAACTGCACTAGATATGACATTAGAAAGCTCCTTCTATATAAAGGGTGTATTTACAAATAATATATAAACATAAAATGGTATATTTTTCTATGTTTTTTTCTAAGTTCCATCTAATCTACATTAATGTTTCATAGGAGCTTGATTAGAGTGAAGCTATGAACCAGCACTAGATTTTGCCACATGGTAAGAATCTAGTGTTTTTTGGTGAAGAAAAAAGTGGTTAAGTTATCACAAAATTCTCTATTTTTTTGCAAAGAAAAGGGCCGTTTTTGAATAAATGTGGAAATAGCATTTACAAAATAAAATTATATGTGTTAACTTAGAAAATGTTAAAGGTTAACTTAAAAGAGGGGGAGGTTAACGATGCAACATTTTTGGGTTGTTGGAACGGATACAGATGTCGGTAAAACGGTTATCACTACATTACTGATGCGACAATTACAAAAGCATGATTTACAAGTCACGCCTTATAAGCCGGTGCAAACTGGCGAAATTAAGGAGAAAGGACATTGCTATTACTACGATACAGCAATGTATGAAAAGTATTCTTTACAAAGACTAAAGCAAGAAAATTTAAATGGCTATTCGTTTAAGGAAGCTGCATCACCACATTTTGCTGCACAGCTGGAGGGACAGCAAATAAATGTGGAATATTTATTACAGCAAATTCAGTTGTTACAGCAAGCAAACGATGTCGTGATTTGTGAGGGAGCAGGGGGGCTGTTTGTCCCGTTAGATACATATGGAGAAATTACGCTTCTTGATGTAATCGTTCAAAGTAAGCTTCCGGTTGTACTTGTCACACGAACAACACTAGGAACAATTAATCATACATTACTTACACTTGAGGCATTACATGCTCGTAATATTGAGGTTCTTGGCATTGTATTTAATGGAGACATAGGTAGTCAGATGGAACAAGATAATGTGAAAACGATTCTACAACATCATGATTTGCCGTATGCGACGATTCCAAAGCTTGGGGATATTTCACAGATTGTTGACTACTCTATTTCACACACTTCTTTGTTTGAAAGGTTGGTCAAATATGAAACAAGTATTAACTGAATTGCAGAAGAGAGATTTACAGCATGTTTGGCATCCATGCTCACAAATGAAGGACTATGAGCAGTTTCCACCAATTGTTATTAAAAAAGGACAAGGTGTATGGCTTTACGATGAAAATAATAAGCGCTATTTAGACGCCGTATCTTCCTGGTGGGTCAATTTATTTGGACATGCGAATCCGCGTATAAGTCAAGCATTAAGCGATCAAGCATTTACATTAGAGCATACGATCTTTGCGAATTTTTCACACGAACCTGCGATTAAGGTGGCAGAAAAATTAGTCGCCTTAACGCCAGATGGTTTAAATAAAGTATTTATTGCAGATAACGGCTCGTCTGCAATAGAAGTCGCGCTAAAAATGAGTTTTCAATATCATATGCAGACGGGAAAAACAAAGAAAAAGCGTTTTTTAGCTTTAACGGATGCTTATCATGGTGAAACACTTGGTGCGTTATCTGTTGGCGGAGTAGGGCTGTATAACGAAGTGTATCAGCCGCTTTTATTGGATACAGTACGCGCACAAGGACCGGATTGCTTCAGGTGTCCTTTTAAAGAGAATCCTGAAAGCTGTCAAGCCCAATGTATACAGTTTGTTGAAACGGAGCTTAGTCAGCATCATGAGGAAATTACAGCTGTTATTATTGAGCCACTCATTCAAGCAGCTGCGGGTATGAAAATGTATCCTCCAATATATTTGAAGCGATTACGAGAGCTTTGTACGAAATACGATGTTCATTTTATTGCAGATGAAATTGCAGTTGGTTTTGGACGAACAGGTACATTATTTGCCTGCGAACAAGCGGATATTGCTCCAGATTTTATGTGCTTATCAAAAGGGTTAACAGGTGGTTATTTACCACTATCCGCAGTTTTAACGACTGATGATGTATACAACGCTTTTTATGATGATTACGGTACAATGAAAGCGTTTTTACACTCCCATAGCTATTCCGGTAATACACTTGCATGTCGTGTAGCTCTAGAAGTTTTGACAATGTTTGAAGAGGAAAGTGTACTCGACATGATACAAAACAAGGGTGATCGTATGCGAAAACTAGCTATGAACGCATTTGAAGAGTTGCCGTTTGTTGGTGAATATCGACAGGTAGGACTAGTTGGCGCAATTGAATTAGTCGCTAATCGTGATACAAAGGAGCCACTACCGAGTGAGGAACGTATCGGCTATCAAATATATAAACGTGCCTTAGCAAAAGGCTTACTGATTCGTCCTCTCGGCAATATATTATATTTCATGCCTCCATACGTCATATCTGATGATGAAATGAGTTTTATGATTGATACAACAAAAGAGACGATCACGGAATTCTTTGAGGAGTGGGAGGGAGTAAGTTGTTCAAACGACAATCAACACTGTCACTTGTGATGATTGCGATGTTTGCCGCTTTAACCGCAATCGGTGCATTTATTAAAATACCGCTACCAGTGGTGCCATTTACTTTACAAATTGTTTTTGTATTTTTAGCAGGTTGTTTGCTCGGTAGTCGCAATGGATTACAAAGTCAGCTCGTCTACATAGGCGTTGGTTTAGTTGGTTTGCCAGTTTTTACACAAGGTGGGGGCATCACCTATGTATTGCAACCAACATTTGGCTTCCTTATCGGCTTTGCACTGGCCGCATTAGTAATTGGTTTTATGATTGAAAGAGTGGATACTCCAACGAGAAAACATTTTATCGGTGCAAATATTGTAGGGCTCTTTATTATTTATGCAGTAGCAGTTCCATATTTATATGTGTCCTTGAATTTCTGGTTACATATGAAAACGAGCTGGTCACATATTTTAGTAGTTGGCTTTTTAAACAGTATTGTTGCAGATTTTTGCTTAGCGATAGCTTCTGCATTTTTGGCCGAGCGACTTTACAAAGTGTTTAATTCAGCAAGAACCTTAAAAATTGTTCATGTAGAGAGGGAGAATGTTTAAATGAATTGGTTACAGTTAGCAGAGGAAGTTATTGAAGGGAAAATCATTAGCAATGAGGAGGCTCTTGCCATTTTAAATAGTGATGATGATGAGCTTTTAAAGGTGATGGACGGTGCCTTTGCTATTCGTAAGCACTACTATGGGAAAAAAGTAAAATTAAATATGATTATGAATGCTAAGAGCGGTTATTGCCCAGAGGATTGTGGCTATTGTTCGCAGTCATCTAAATCAACAGCACCGATTGATAAATATCCATTCATTACGAAAGAAGAAATTTTAGCAGGGGCAAAACGAGCATTTGACAATAAAATTGGCACTTATTGCATCGTGGCGAGTGGTCGTGGGCCAACTCGAAAGGATGTCAATGTTGTAAGTGAAGCTGTTACAGAAATTAAAGAGAAGTATGGCTTAAAAGTATGTGCATGTCTTGGCTTATTAAAAGAAGAACAGGCACAGCAATTAAAAGAGGCAGGGGTGGATCGTTACAATCATAACTTAAATACATCTGAACGACATCACTCTTATATTACTACGTCCCATACGTATGAAGATCGTGTTAATACGGTTGAAATAGCGAAAAAGCATGGAATATCACCTTGCTCAGGTGCCATTATTGGTATGAAGGAAACAAAAGAGGATGTCGTGAATATTGCACGTGCACTTCATCAATTAGACGCGGATTCCATTCCAGTTAACTTCTTAAATGCGATTGATGGCACGAAACTAGAAGGGACGAAGGAATTAAATCCACGCTATTGTTTAAAGGTTTTAGCGTTGTTCCGTTATATTAATCCAACAAAGGAAATTCGTATTTCTGGTGGTCGTGAAATCAATCTTGGGTCGCTTCAGCCATTAGGGTTATATGCAGCAAACAGTATCTTTGTAGGGGATTATTTAACAACTGAAGGACAAGAAGCAAACAGTGATTATCGTATGCTTGAGGATTTAGGCTTTGAAATTGAATTAACGAAAAAACAAGAAGCAACATTCTGCTAAATAAAAACTTATCCCGTATTAACGGGCAGTAATGAACTGCCCGTTACTGCGCGATTGGTGAAGGCTAATAATCAGTGCCGGATAAAGAAACCCCACTGATTAAAGTTTCACCTTATGAAATAAAATCTACTACTACTACTTAATTATCATCGAATTGGAAAGTCGTATGTGCGTCGTGGAAAAGGCGTACATACGGCTTTTTCTGTTGGATTGAAAATTTCATAGAAACTGAAGTGATCGGGTTCATCAAGAAAACTGCTTAGGTCCGTCGAAAACCCACGATAGGCTAATAAGGGATAAAAAGTGACGAAGCTAACATAAAAAGAACTGTTTTTATGCCTTCAAAAATCCGATTTTCACAAATTGTTCAATGAAAGCGTTTTGAAATTGAACAGTTTGTGAAGGGCTTCACATAACGCTTTATTTTTAAAAAAATTGGCGTAAAATAAGAATCAAGCAAGGGATTGTTAAAAACAGTTAGAAAAAAGTATCACGGTTTTAAGTGGTTGTTATATTACAAAAACAAATTGGAAGGGAGAAATTATGATGTGGGTTATTACAGTATTTGATAAAAAGGACGTTCGGATTTTTGAGTATACAAATAAAGATGAAGCAACACAGGCTTTAGCGAAATTTAAGAAAAATGCAGTTTTAACGTATACAAAATAATTTCAGATTAAAGTGAAGCACCCCTTTTCGACGCTACAGCGCACGAAGAGGGGTGCTTTTTTGTTGTACTGATTTTCTTGTATTAAATTAATAATCCGTGGAGAAAGAACACTCCACGGATTAAAGTTTCCTTTTATAAAATACTACTTAAGCGTTTAATACCTTCTCGGATGACTTCAGGTGTTGCATTCGTATAATTTAGGCGCATTGTATTCACACCAGTTTTTGATGTGTAGAATGGATCGCCAGGTACGAAGGCTACTTTTTGATCCATCGCTTTATGGAAGACATCCACAGCCGAAGCGCCGTTGTTCATTGTAGCCCAAATGAACATTCCACCCTCTGGTCGTGTGTAGTCCACATGTGCTGGGAAAAACTCCTCCATCGCATTGAGCATAGCATCTGCTTGATTTTTATATAACGCTATAATTTTCTGAACGTGTTCCATATAATCATTGTTTGCTAGATAATCATAAATTACATATTGAGAGAAAATATTTGTGTGTAAATCAGTGGCTTGCTTCGCTGTTTCGATATGTTGCAGTAATTCTTTATTCTTTGTAATGATAAAGCCAAGACGCATTCCTGGTGTAACTGTTTTAGAGAAAGAACCTAGTAAAATACTATTTTCTAATTTACCAGCACCAATGTATGGTAATGGCTCACCTTGGAAGCGTAATTCTCCATATGGATCATCCTCGATTAACGCTACATCATATTTTGCCATGATTTCGCAAATTTGCTGACGTTTTTCTTTAGAATACGTAAGACCTGTTGGGTTTTGGAAATTTGGAACTGTATAAACGAATTTTACATTTGGTTGTTGTAGTGCATGCTCTAATTCTTCTAAGTTTAATCCATCATTTTCAAGTGTTACACCATAGAAAGTTGGCTCACTTAATGTGAAGGCTTGAATAGCACCTAAATAACCAGGCTCCTCAATAACGATACCATCACCCTTGTCAATAAGTACTTTCCCAAGTAATTCAAGAGCTTGTTGTGAGCCTGTAGTAATAAATACATCGTCAGCATGTATATCTAGTCCATGTACACGTTGATATTTTGCAGCAATGTACTCACGTAAAGGCGCATACCCTTGTGTAGAAGAGTATTGGAATAGACGACTACCGTTTTCTGTAATAGCATGGTTCGCAGATGCCTTTAACGCTTCGATTGGGAAAGAAATTGGGTTCGGAAGCCCACCTGCGAAAGAAATGACATCATCTGATTCAGTTACTTTCAAAATATTTCGGATGAATGAGGACGGGGTATTTAATATCTTTTCTGAAAATTTCATAATTTATCGTTCCTTTTTTCTGATTTTTTAAAAATTATATCATTGTCATCATATGCATACAATATTATCATTGTATGCAAGACAATTAAATATTGTATGCATAAATTTAGAGAGAAGGAGCTTAGCTTAGAATATGCCAGTTAATTCGTTTGAAGAATATCCAATGAGTTGGAAACCGGACATTAGTAAAAGTTCGGCACCATTATATATAGCAATAGCTGAACAGCTTGAACAAGATATAAAGGATGGAAAATTATCGCCAGGCACCAAGCTACCTCCTCAGCGTGAGTTAGCTGATTTTTTAGATGTTAATTTAAGCACGATAACAAGAGCTTTTAAACTATGTGGCCAGAAGGGGCTTATTTATGCTTCAATCGGTAATGGTACATTCGTTTCATCAGATGCAGCGACAAATAAAATGTTATTACCGACAAGTAATTCTTCTCAGATGATTGAAATGGGTTCTGTAATCCCAGAAAATCATGCTAATGAGGATATAGCACGTTATATGAAAAGGATGATGAATGACCCTAATTTCAGCAAATTATTTCAATATGGGCGACCTGAAGGAAATGCATGGCAAACGGAGGCAGCAATGAAGCTTTTTGAAAAGGTCAATTTTCAAACGGATCAACCTGTATTGCTTGGAGCGGGTGGACAAAATGCCATTGTTGGAACTCTAGCTGCATTGTTTCAGCCAGGAGATCGAATTGGTACAGATCCCATTACATATGCAGGTATAAAAACAGCAGCAACTATGCTTGGTATCCAACTAGTAGCAATCCAACAACGAAACGGAGAAATGACAAGAGAAGGGATATTATACGCTTGTAAAAATGAGCATATAAAAGGTCTTTATGTTATTCCAGATTTTCACAATCCAACTACCCATACAATGTCGATGGATACAAGAAAGATGATTGCGGAGGTTGCAAGGCAGAAAGATTTAATCGTCATTGAGGATGCGATTTATAGTTTTCTTAAGGAGAAGCCACTTGCACCAATAGCGTCCTATGCTCCTGAAAAGGTAATTTATATTGCCAGTGTATCAAAAACCATTTCACCTGGCTTGCGACTATCCTATATTGTGTCACCTCCAGTTCTACGAAAAAAAATAATGGAAACACTGTATAATATAAATATTTCAGTGTCTCTAATGATGGTGGAGCTTACAGCAAGGATGATTCATGATGGCGTTGCACAGACAATTTTAGAGAAGCACCGCTTGTATGCAAAGCAACAAAATGCTCTTGTCAATCAATATTTAGGAGATTATAACATTTTAGGAGAAGAAGAATGCATTTTCAGATGGCTTTTACTTCCTGAAAAATTCACCAGTGTTCAGTTTGAATTGCTAGCATCAAAAGCAGGGGTGCAAGTGTATGCAGCCGAACGTTTTGCAGTAGGAAATGCTAAGCCTTTAAATGCGGTTCGTTTAGCAATCACTGCTCCTGAAAATCACCTTGAACAAGCACTAATCATTTTAAAGGATTTACTTGAAAGTGATGGTGATTATACATTTGTTGATTAAAGTTAGGAAGGCTTATAATAAAGGTATGTAAAGAAAAGTCGATGGCGCATAAAGGGTATATTATTTTTTATTTTAAATATGAATAGTTTTTATGCGCATTGAACGGGTGTATAGCCCTGTCTAAAGGGCAAGCCAGAATGAGGTGATAAAATATGAATAAAGGTAGAATCATTTTACATATTGACCTTAATTGCTTTTATGCCTCTGTTGAACAAATTTATGATCCCTCATTAAAAGGGAAGCCAGTAGCCATCGCAGGGAATCCTAAAGAGCGTAGAGGTATTATTATTACGTGTAGCTACGAAGCAAGAGCCAGTGGTGTTTATACAACTATGAATGTCGGGGAGGCGCGGCGGAAGTGCCCAGAGCTAATTGTGCTACCTCCTAATTTTGATCGATATAGAGCTGCGTCCAAGTCATTTTTTAATTTGTTAAAAGAATATAGCGAAATTCTCCAACCAGTTTCAATCGATGAAGGATATTTGCAACTTCCTATAGTAGAAGGTCAAAATGTATTGCAACATGTACAAAATATGCAAGATAGAATTTGGAAAGAACTGCATCTCCCTTGTTCGATCGGTATTGCACCGAATAAATTTTTGGCAAAAATGGCGAGTGATATGAAAAAGCCAATGGGTATAACAGTACTCCGAAAGCGTGACGTGCCAACAGTATTGTGGCCGATGAATGTCATTGAGATGCATGGGGTAGGCAAAAGTACAGCGGAGAAATTAGGGAATTTAGGTATCCGAACAATTGGAGAACTAGCTGTAGCTGATGAATATGTATTAAAGCAAAATTTCGGCATTAATGGTCAACGTATGAAGCAAAAGGCAAATGGTGAAGATGATAGACCTGTCGATCCAGAAGCAATATACGATACGAAAAGTGTAGGAAATTCAACAACGCTTTCTCATGATACGACAGATAGAGATGAATTATTTAAAATTATTTCAACACTTTCTGAAAAGGTAGCAGACAGATTAAAGGCCAAGAAACTTGCTGGAGTAACTGTAAGTATTATGATTCGTTCAGCTGATTGGGAGACATGTACACGGAGTAAGTCCATCAATAACGCGATTCATTCAAAAGAGGATATAGTTGAGCATGCCTGGTATCTTTTTAATAAGCATTGGGCCGAAGAACCTGTTCGATTACTGGGTGTTACCGTATCGAATGTCAGTGATATTAAAGAAACGACACAGCAGCTAACGTTATTTAATTTTGAAGAGCATGTAAAAGATGAACCAATCATTAAACTTGTTGATCAAATCGAGCAAAAGTTTGGAAAAGGAACGATTTTGCGGGGTTCAGATATTGCCAAACCAGTAGGGAAATATCAAGCAAATACGAGTTTTAGTAAGGACTTTTGGGACGAACATAAATAAGTAAAATCAATTAGAAAACCGTCATTTCGATCAATTTTTTTCGAAATGACGGTTTCTTTGTAGTTGGAATAGATTTAAGGCATGTAATTTAACTATGAGTAGTGTTTAAACTTATTAAGGTAGTAGTTATGTGTTTGTAAAAGATTCATTTTCCTTTTGTCCATAGGTTTCACCGCGATTTTTGATTTTTTGTAATACACTATCTAAAACATTTCGTTCAGACAGAGTTTGATATAGGACTTTTTGTACTTCTGCCGCTTCCTTGTTTTCTGCTTGGTTACTTAGAAATTCACTATAGGTTACCATATATTGATGATAATCTATGTTGGAAAGTGTTTTAGCCGCTATTTGTTTGTGCGCAGTTAAAGCAGAAGTAAACTGTTTACGTGCTTCATCTGGTTGGGCAGGTATTATTTTGATTTTACCTCTTGTATCTGAGTCCTCTTTGAAGTCAAGGAATTGATAATCGAACGCCAATGGTTTAGCAAGAGCGATATGAGCATGAAGAGCAACTGCATGATCACTAAGTTTTTCCGTTACCTCACGAAGGATATCGTTCCCTTTTTCAAAAAAACGGCTGCCGTCGAATGCAAGGATACGGCCCACTTCTTCAGAGAAATAATCTTGAGCAAGGAATTCTTGATCGTATCCAGTTGGTGGTAAAACTCGTAGCCTTAAGTTGTTAGATACGATGTTACTGCCGTTTATTTGTAGGGCTACTTGAATGTTATAGAATCCTGGATCATCAATTAACCAGCCATTTTTCCCTACGGAAGCGAAAATGGTTTCATATAGTGATTCTCCAGGCATAAGTACCTTGTTCTCTAGGTTCCTTAAATATTGAACATAAGGTAGTAAACGACGCCCTTGTTTACCATCTTTTTTAACAATTACAGACATTCCATTTAAATCGGACAATATATGCTTATTTATTAACTGAGGTTGATTTGAAGTATTAGTTAGTTTGATCTCTATAACAGTAGGTTCTAACCATTGGAATATAGGTGTTTTACGGTTAACTCTCAATTCAAGATTAAAAGAAGGGTGAATTGAAATGATCGGTTGTTCAAACCCATGATCAACAGCCCAGTCAGCATTACCCATTTGTACGAAGCGCTCAGGTGCGTGTCGCAAAAACAATAGCTCTTGATCGCTAAAACGATACTCAAAGTTTTTAAAGAACTCCTGTTGGTTGCCATCATATTTGTAAGGATAATTCATAAAGCTTAGAGCCTTTGGTTCTGGAGTAAGAGGGCGCTCCAACGGTTCCCAAGGATGACCTAGGTGTTTTTGCCAAGAGTGCAGGAGATTGAAAGCATGTCCCATTTCATGGCAAGTACACCAAAAACGATATCGCTGTACCCAAGCTTCTGGGGAGGAGTCACCTTTAGGTGGATCAGAAATAAATGAATTATTAAAAATGGCTGTCCCTTGACGATGATTCGGACCTATACTATCAAACATAATACCGCCCAGACCATGGCCTTCTTCAGCTTCCGAATTTGCAAAGAATGTCCACATGGACCATTGGGGCTTATTATCAAAGTTTGACCAATATACCTGCATGGCATCATGCATTTCTTGAGTGTTCCACTTTTTATCAGTTCCTGTATAGTCTTTGGAAACAATATTATTACCATCAGATATTTTTACATCAAACCCAGTTCGTTTAAAAACCTCTGAGATTGATAGAGTTTCATCCGGCAAAGATGTAGGCTTGTCTGGATGAGCGTGCGTTTGATAGGTTGTTACTGGCGTTGTACCTTCTTCAGCATCGAATTCAAATTCCACAGGGTGGAAGTAAGGAGATTGAAACTGGAACGTGCTAGTTCTGTCTGTCTCACCTCCGATAAGAAACTCGACTTCGGCAGTATGCTGTTCAGGCAATGAACCTCGTGTTACCTGTATTTTTACATTTGTATAAGGAAATGATTGTATTTCGTCTAGGTATTTATTTCGAATATTGCCTGTCCAAGTATCTGGACCATTAGCTGTTAACTTAGCAATCCAATGAATAGTAGAAGACATGTTTGAAATAATAGTTCCGCTTGCTACCATTTGAGGGTAGAGTCCGTCTACGTCGAGGCGAAGTTCCTCTCTGATTTGCTGTTCACCCCATGCATATAAACCGCTAATTGGTGAGAGGGGAAATTCTCCTAAACTGGAAGGGTTAATGGCTTTTAATAATTCTTTTGGTTCTTTTGTTTTGCTTTGCTCCATCTTTATTACCTCCATGTTTATTATTTTTTTGTCTTTCTTCCTCAATCCCAAGAGCCACAGTGCTTCAAAAAATGCAAAATGTGTTTCAAGTATTATATATGCAGCAGAAACTATAAATATGACACATAAACACTATAAATTGGTAAAATAATTACTATGTGTAAAAATATAGCCCATAACCATAACGTGTGGTTGATTTCCGTTCCGACTGGGCGCTTTCCTGGGGGCGTCCGATGAGCCGCTTCACTCGCTTCACTCGCTCCAGGGTCTCATCTGTGACGCTGATCCCCGAGGAGTCGCCCAGTCTCCACTCCAATCAACTTATATACACGGCATACACTTTAACAAAAGTTATCCACTGCTTTTGGTGATGATTTGAAATATGTTAGAATAATCTGTTTATTTCCCGAGAAATACAAGAACAAAGAAAGCAGGTGTGGTAATGCATTATAAGGAGTATGGTGATCTACAGAAGCCACTCATATTATTGATTCATGGAGGTGGTGTTGGAGGGTGGATGTGGGATAAACAAGTCCAATACTTTTCCGATTATCATTGCGTTGTACCAGAATTAATAGATAACGAGGTTAATAATACCTCTGATTTTTCAATTGAAGAAGTGCAAAAAAGCTTCTATTTTTAATAGAAGAAAAAGCAAGAAATAAACGTGTCATAGTAGTAGGATTTTCATTAGGAGCACAAGTTGCTATTCAAATGGTTAGTCTAAAACCGCAATTAATAGATTATGCCATCATCAACAGTGCTTTAGTGACACCTTCCCCAATTGCAGAAAAATGGATTAGACCATTGATAAAATTATCATTTCCTCTAATAAAAAATAAATCATTCGCCAAGCTTCAAGCTAAAACATTATATGTAGATCAAGAATATTCTGAGCAATATTATCAAGATAGTTCAAAGATAAAATTAGATACCCTTATTAAAATATTGCAAGAAAATATGTCTTTTACAATCCCGCATGATTTTTCAAAAGCACAATGTAACATTTTAGTAACTGTCGGTGAAAAAGAGAAGAGTAACATGAAAAAATCTGCGATCCTACTTGTGAGTAGTAATTTTCCAATTGTCAAGGTGTAGTGCTATCGAACATCTGCCACGGTGTCTCATTAACGAACCCTGTGTTTTTTAACCATTTTGTTGAAGAGTGGATTAAGGATGGAAGTTACCAGATGGGGAGGTTATCAATTAGTCATAGTGCAAGAAGGAATCTTCCGTCACTTTAGATTGGACAGAAACAAGAAGGTTTTTTCGAAAAGATTGTTGCTATTCCACTAGGGGGGAGGTTAGTTGAATAAAGAATTATAATCAAAAGGTAAATGAAAAATTTCATTTACCTTTTGAGGTATATTTATATTTCCTTTATCCCAAAGTACTCCTTACAAATTAAGACCATTCTTTTTTTATAAAACTTTGATAGCTCCATAAGCTATATATTAGAAAAGTAATAATTAATATAGGATATAGATTATATAAATCTACTCTAGGGGAAAATGGAGAATCTTCAGGCATCATAAGGTAAAATGGTAGAGCAGAAGGAAACCAAGATCCAATTATAGAAGGCAGTCCAGTAATGACTATATTAGGAACAACCATACCAATAATGAACACTAGGGAAGTTGCAAAATTTTTGATATAAATGACTATTCCTAGTTGAAGAGCTACAAGTGGTACTATGGAAATCATCCCTAAAATGAAACTTTTGATTAGTAATTCAGTCGGGAAAATTCCAGTTGCATTCATTAACTTACCAGTACTATAAAAACAAAGAATAAATATACATTGATAAAAAAATAATAGGAAGAATACCCAAAATACCTTTGTGAGATATAATTTTTTTCTTGCAAAAGGTGCGGTGAAAAGAAGTTTCCAATTACCTCCTGAATGCTCGAACTTAAATAATAATGAAATAATGATTCCTGTCATTAAAGGAAAGAAAAACATTGAATAAAAATTTACTGAGTAAGTATAAAAATCAATCCAGGTAATTGCTTGATGTGTTGTTAATGTAATGATCGCAACTGTAGAATTAATAATCCCACTTCCAATAAGCAATATTATTACTAAGAGCCAGGGTATTTTCATCTGTTCTGCTCGAATAAAGTTACTTAACATTTTTCCACCTCAATTTACTTCTTTTTTTGAAAATAAAATTGCTCCGAATATCGTCCCTATAACACCTATTAACAATCCACTGATTGCCCACTTTGTTGCTTCATTCATTAATGGTGTTGCCAATGAAGGATATGTCCAAGGAGCGAAATGCATAAACGGTAATGATGAACGTGCAAGAAATGAACCAGAAATAGCTCCTATCAATCCAATTGCAAGAGGAAATACTTGGTTCCGATTAAATATTGAAATGAAAAATTGAATAGATAATACTCCAAATGAAGCAAAATAAGGATAAAAAATTTGCTTGAACAGCAACTCCCAAACAATTTTTGATGGCCCCACAAAAATAGACCAAATAATGAACATACATACAAAAATAAGTAAAGACATAATGAATAAAATTCCATAAATAAGAATAATCTTGCTCCAATATAATTTTATTTTAGAGATTGTTGTTGCTAAAAGTTGCTTCCAAGTCCGAGCATCATCTTCTAATCCAACTAGCATTGAAGAAAGAATTGTTATACCTAATAAAAGAACAATTGGAAAGAATAAATTTAATACAGCCATAATAAAAACCCCATTAGAATTCATTACTTCTTCTTTCCAAAAATATGATTGTAAAGTTACAACAATACTTAACCCAATTACACTCAAAAGTACTACAAATACAATAGGCAAACGTTTAAGCTTTAATGCTTCAGTAAGTAGCAGTCGATACATTATAGTAAATCACCCTTTTGGGTTAAAGTTAAAAAGAGATCTTCAAGAGATTTTCTTACCTCTGTAACTGAATAAATTGAATGTTTATTGAAGACTAACTGTTCTATTATCTCAGCTGTTTTATTTTTGCTAATAGAATCAAGAACTATTTTTTCTTCACTCACTAGATCTGCATTCAAATGACATTCTTTCAGATAAAGAAAGGCTTCTTTAGCCTTACTTAATTCAATATGTAGTTTTGATTCTCCTTGTCGCTGTAAATTAGTTAATGTATCTTGATAAATTAATTGCCCATTATTAATGATTCCTACGTGAGTAGCGATTTGATTTACTTCACTTAATAAATGACTTGAAATTAGGATTGTAATACCACTTTTTTGAGACAATTCTTTAATCAAATTTCGTATTTCCTGAATACCAGATGGATCAAGACCATTTGTTGGCTCATCAAGAATTAATAATTTAGGGTTATTAATAAGGGCTGCTGCAATTCCTAATCTTTGCTTCATACCTAATGAGTAATTTTTAACGAGTTTGTTCTTTTCTGTTTCTAATCCAACTAATTTTAGTTTTTCATCTATTCTAGATTTTGGTAGGCCGAGCATAGTCGTCAGGATTTCTAAGTTTTTATACCCTGTTAAATGTCCATAATAAGAAGGTGATTCAACTAACGAACCTGTTTGACCTAAAATAAAATCACGATTTCCAATTAGTTTTTTTTCGAAAATTTTTATTTCTCCTTCGGTTGGCTTAATCAGTCCTAATATCATCCGTATAGTTGTTGTTTTTCCAGCCCCGTTCGGACCTAAAAAACCATATATACTTCCTTCAGGTATTTTTAAATTTAATTCGGTAACAGAACATTTCTTTTTGTACATTTTAGTTAATTGTATAGTTTCAACGATATTTTTAATCATTATATTTTCACCTCTATTACATAGTAGTGATTTAAAATAAACAGAAAGTAAACAGGGAGTTAAAAGTAATCTAACTTTTAACTCCCTTAAATTTAATCTTTATTATTGTTCCTTTTCCTAGCTCGCTTTGAATTAAAATTTCCCCATCTTGTAATTCAATTAGTTTTTTTGCAATAACCAATCCAAATCCATTGTAGTTTCTTTTATTTTGTTCTACATCTTGTAATACCCGATCATTAATCCCTTTTCCATTATCTTTAATTTCAACTATGAGATTTAGAGGAGATAGCCGAATAGAAATAGCGATACTAGTTTCTGGTGGATTATGTTTAATAGCATTAGTTAAAAGATTATTGATAGAACGACTAATTAATTTCTCATCAACACTAATAATGTAAGAAGAGATATTTGTGTTAAAACTTAATATTTGATCTGATGAATTAGGGTTATTAGCTGCATCAAGAACTATATTCTCTACTAAGCAAACAATATCAACTTTACACTTGTTTACCACAATATCTCCATTATCAAAGCGAAACTGAAAATGTAAGTCTTTAATTAGTTCTTCCATATAATCGGACTTTTCTTCGATAATATTTAAATACTTATATCTTTCCTCATCATTCCAGTTATATTGAGGTGAGTTTAATAATTTTGCATATGCCTTGATATAGGATAGTGGGGTTTTTAAATCGTGAGATACACCTGAAATCCATTCATTTTTCGCTTGTTCTAATAGTACTTGTTTTCTATTGTTTTCGTTTAGTCTTTTAGAGAGCTTATCAATATTAAAAAATAAATCTTCATACAACTTAACAGGAGTTGCAACAAATTTTTTCATTTCTTTTATTTCAGACTCATCCTTACCTAATTCTTCAATAAAAACAATGAGTTGAAAGAGAGGTCTGCATAAATACCAACCATACGAAAATGAAAAAATCAAAAGTATAGTAATACTAAAAATAATCATAAGTAACTGAAAAAAAGTTGTGGAAATTAGTGAATTAGATAAAAGTACAGATAAAAATATGTAAATAATGATTAACAGAAGTAATAAAAGCATTAATGCTTTAAGAAAGTGTGTAATAATTCTTGAGAAAAATTTCAATGTTCTCCACCATTATCAGATAATAATAGTTTATAACCTAATCCTCTAGAGTTTATTAGTATAGTAGGGTTTTTAGGATCATATTCTATCTTTTTCCTTAACCTTGAAATATGAACAGCAATCGTTTTATCATCTCCTAATGATAATTCTCCCCAAACATATTGATATAATTGTCTAACACTAAAGATTCTATTTGGATGTTCACATAAAAAAATCAATAATTCAAACTCTTTAGCAGGGCAATCAATCTCTTTTTTATTAACAATAATTTGACCTGATTCCTTGATTACACGTACATTTTCACTCAATTTCCATATTGTTAACGGTGTTTCTCTTCTTAAACTAGAAGAAGCTCTTTTTTGTCTGCGTAAATGAGCTTTTACTCTTGCTACAATTTCTAAAGGATTAAAAGGTTTAGTAATATAATCATCTCCACCAACTGTTAGCCCAATAATCTTATCAGTATCTTCATCTTTAGCTGTTAAAAATAGAATTAAAGCATTAGACTCAAGCCTCATTTGTCTACATACTTCTAAACCATCTATATCAGGGAGCATAATATCTAAAATGATTAAATCAAATGAATATTTCTTCACTAATTCAATAGCTTGTAATCCTGTAGAAGCTGTATGTATATTTGTGAAGCCTTCTTTATTTAAAGTTATTTGAAGTATTTCTAAAAGCCCACTTTCATCATCTACTAATAATATTTCGTCTATGATAATTACCTCCTGAAAAATTGTTTTAGTACCTCATTTAATAACACTATGTATAAAATTGTAAGCAAAAAAATCGGTAATTACCACTGTAAATGAGAAGAAGAGGACTAATTAATGTTATTTATACTTTGGCTTGTCGTACCGTTTTTAGGGGTTTTATCATTTTTAAATTTCACTACTTTTTTAAGAGCTTAAAGAATGGAAAAAGCACTCATAACTAAAATTTTTCAGGAGCAGTTTTTTATAAAAAATCTTGAATTGAGTCTTCAAATTTAAAAATTTCGAGTATTGAGTAGTTTCTTTTAGATATATTTACTCCGTACTCTGGAATGCTTTTTTGTCCATGTTTGTCATAATTTCTGTCAACAAATATTTCATTTGGTACTTCCCATGCTTGAGATGGAATAAGAAAAATATCTGGTAGTTTTCCAGCTTCAAATATCAGTAAAGCAAGATAAAGATTTTTATTTGTTATATCAAACTTGCTTTTTTGCATAAACACGTAGCCTGTACCTCTTAGAGATTTCACTTGTATCTCACAGAAACGGTTATTCTTATCTTTCACTACAAAATCTATTCCGTGGTCATCCACTTCTGAAGTATAAACATCGCATCCATGTGAGGCAAACTCCATTTTTGTATAATATTCTGCATATCTTCCCAATTGTTGGGGCTTAAGTTGTGTCCAATTAGTATTTGGCAAAATTCTTCCTCCGAGTTGTCTGATTTGCAAGTATTCATATTGTTTGTATCTATATACCAAATAATAACATGCGGTGATAAAATAGTAGTAGATTAATTTGGAAATTACGTTACTAAGGGCTTTTACAGAGAAGGAGACAGCTATGGAGAAGTATTACTTTAACCTTATGCAATTTTTTGAAGGCTATGTTCGGAATTACAGGAAATTGAATTTATCTCAGTTACATAATCGTTCTATGTTTACAAATCGTGAAATTGAATATTTTGCTAATTTGGGAGAAATGTTGGGTTTTGATGCATTTATAGAAGATTCAAAGTTTGATAAATCAAAGGGACGTTCCCGACCAATGGACTTATCATGGTGGAAGTGGGATGCCAGAATTGATAAAGAAAACTTTTTATACCTTGCATTACATTTAGAAAGAGAATTTAATTGTAATAAAGATGTAGAGACGATTGAAAAACTCTTTTCTGATACAGAAGAAGGCTATATTCCCCATAATGTCATTGGGATACAGTACATAGAATCAGCAGACAGAATTGATTATTTAAACGACTTAATTCTTCAAAAAAATATGATTCAACTGTCTAATTGTCTAATGGTCTATCGATTTTATGATACTGGTTTGGATTTAGAACGAGTTTATGCGTATAGCTTTACTCCACAAGGATTGATTAGTGAGAGAAATGCTATATGTAATCAGGATGACTCTGGCTACTGGTATATTTGTTTTGACGAAGACTATGTACCGTTACAAAATAATAAAAGAATCACCAATTCAATTAAGCTTTAAAAAACTTAATGGAAGTTTAGATAGGATGGAGCTACAAGGGATTAAGGGAGCAAAACAAAAGGACTTGTGTAAGGAGATTTTTTTATAAGCACAAGTCCAATCCTTATTAAACTATCCTTGTTAGGACAAGAAAATGAAGCTTATTCAACAGTTGCGTTTGATTGTTGGAGAGCTAGATTATTGTTGTCTTGTACTTGATTTTGTTGCTTAGCAAAAAAGTTTCGTACTGGGACATTTATATAAAAGAACATGCCTATAAGGAGAATCGAGAAAGCCCACCCTGCGATTTGCTTATATATCAACATGCCGCCATAACCATCAATTCCGTATTTTTGAAGTAGGTATACTGTTAACCCTGCCATAAAAAGTCCTCTGATGATAAAAATTACCTGAATAACTTGAAACCATTTAAAGATTCCTTTTTGAAAAAATAATGCTCTGCTGTCCATTCGTGCATAACCTTGCAAATATACAAAATCAACAGCAAGATATAAAGAAAGAGGACGCTTAATTATTAGCGTAACAATATAAAGAAATGTATAAAAGAGACTTAGATATACACCATTCCAAATCATTTGCTCTGCTGAACCTGATAGCAAATTAACCGTCGTGCCTAGTGCTAATGAGCTTAAGATTAATAAGCCCGTAATGTTAAATTGCTTATCTAAAATAAAGCGGTAAATGGTATAAACAATTCCAGGAATAGTTGAAATCAGCATTGCTGTATAATCACCTAAAGGCTCTCTACTAAAATTCCATATAACATAAGGTAATACTGCATAAAAAATCAACTCTAATAAAACTAATATTTTGCTTGTATGTTGTTTTTTCACCATTTCCCCCTCCAGCTCTATTCAGCTTGTACCTTTTATATTTATAGAGGTTTAAACTACCTAATTTGCCCAATAGTTTAACAAGCTAAAACATTTTCTTAAACTAAATTGCTACGTTATTTTAATGACTGAATAATCAGACGTTTAATTCTATTATACTACATTTACAAATGGTATTTTCAACCAAATTCAAATTATAAAGCTACTTTAAAAAACAGGTTTTTATTGTTACCTATAATTCATATATATAGTAAAAACTAATAGGAGTAGAAATCATTGGACAAACAAAATAGCAGATATAGATGGGGTGTATTTGTTTCTGTATTATTTACTTATTTGTTAATGGCGAGTCAGCGTACCGTCCCCAAGACTAATTACAGACCAATTGAAGCGAGATTTTAATGTAACAGCATCAACGGGGTTATAAGACAAAAAAAAAAATTTGGCCCAAATCGATCAGCTAAAATCCCCATCAGAATTTGCAAACTCGTATAGATTAAAAATAGGTTTAGGGAAATTATTTATAGTATGGGTACATATGAATTCGTTCTGTTTTTTTGCCAGAATACTAACTGGTGTAGGGGATGCGACCATATGGGTTAACATGGGCTAATTTTGGCTCAATGGTTTCATACAAAGAAATTTGTTCGTTGAATAAAAAAATATTTGGACAAACATCTATGGGCGATGGGATACCTTTATGACAGCTATACAGTAAACGAAGAAATTATAAGAAATTACATTGCGAAACAATTTAATGAATATGAGAATGATGTTTTCTGTATTGAAGAATGAGTTTAGTCCATATACATTGTGCTTGAGCACAAGAGATTTGAGAAGGGCTTCAGCCTTAGATAAAAAAGATTTTAGTCATGGACATTCATGACAAAACCCACCTGCTTTAGCAGGTGGTAAGTTAAAGCACCCTTACCTTAACTGATGTTAAAGTGAGAGTGCTTATTTTTACTTACTTATTATGCATTATACTGAATATTTTAACTTGAACGCCATTACTTAAATCATATTAATTATTGAAAAATGCTTGTCATTTTTTCTGCAACCTCTTCGGTAATCGCAAGAAATCGTTTGGAAATTGATGTCATGTAACGATCCTTAAGTGTAATTATATTAAGTTTTGTTTGTAACACTGGATTTGCTAGTGGTCTAAGTACTGGTAAATCAGGAGAGTTAAGTAGCTTGAAACAGCTAGGTACAAAACAAATTCCTGCGCCTTTCATTACCATCATAAGTGTTGGTAATGTTTCTGTGCCCCAGTAAACAACATTAGGCGTAAATCCACTTTTTTGGCATGCCTCGATCACATCATCAGCAACACCTGATCCATAAGATGTTGTATTTAAAAGAAATCGTTCGTTTTTCAAGTCTGCAATATCAATAGAATCTTTTTCACATAGATGATGGTTGGGTGGAAGAGCTAAAAGTAAAGGTTCTGTTAGTAGTGTTGAAGTATGGATGTCTTCCGCTCTCACTGAAGTTCGGACAATTCCAATATCTATTTTATGACTTCTTAGTTCTTCTAAAATATATGATGTATTACCCTCGCTAACATGTGTAACTATGTTAGGAGTTTCCTTTTGAATTTTTTTTAAGACATTTGGCAAAATAAATAGATTTGCTGAAGTAGTACAACCCAATTTCACAGTACCCCTAATTCCTTCATGAAACTCGATTAATTTCTTCTCCGTATTCTCAGATAAATCAAGTAATTCTTTTCCTTTTTCATATAAAAATACTCCACTTGGTGTTAACTCAAGAGATCTACCTAAACGATTAAACAAAGTGACATTTAATTCTTGTTCAAATTTTCTAATTAAAATACTTAAGGGAGGTTGAGTCATTTGCAGTGCAGTAGCAGCTTTTGTAATGCTACCTTCCTCAACTACTGTAATAAAACAATGTAAACGATGAAGGTTCATTTTGATAACTCCTCCTTTTAGTATTCATAAAATATATGGAAGTCATATAAATATTATAATTTACATTATAAAAATGTAAAGATATAATATTTTCATAATTAAGAATAGTTAAAAAATGGTTTTAAGTTGTATTTCAGTTTGAAGTTAGTTGATACCAGAGTGTGTCTTTCCAATCACAAATTATTAATTTATAAATGGAGGTTTTATCAATGACAACTAAAATTACTCAACAATCAAAAACTGTAGAGTTAGCTAAACTGGACAAAAAGCACTTCCTACATCCAGCTACAAATCCGAAGGCTTTAATTGACAATGGACCACCTATTATCTTTGTTAAAGGTAAAGGCGTTACAGTTACAAGTACAGATGATGTGGAATACATCGACGGGATGTCAATGCTTTGGAACGTGAACTTAGGACATGGGAATCAAGAACTTGCAGATGCTGGTAATAGTCAATTATCTACCCTCGCGTATGCATCATCATTTAAAGGATTCTCAAATGAACCATCCATTCTACTTGCTAAAAAATTAGCTGAGTTAGCACCAGGAGATTTAAACAGTGTATTCTACACTTCTGGTGGGTCAGAATCAAATGATACAGCAATTAAATTAGCTCGTTTCTACTGGGAGCTTAAAGGGAAATCAGAAAAAAGAAAGATTATTGCGCTAACGAATGCTTATCACGGTGTAACAATAGGAGCGCAAACAGCTACTGGTCTTGCAGCATACCACAAGTTCGCATCATCAAATATAGACGGAGTTGTTCGTGCAACAGCCCACCTATTAAACAGTGAGTTAGGCGATAAAAGTGACCCGAACTATGCAGATTCTATCCGTGGAACAATTGAAAGAGAAGGTGCGGAGACGATTGCTGGAATTATTATTGAACCTGTGCAAGGTGCGGGCGGAGTTAATATTCCACCAGAAGGTTACTTAGAAGCAGTTCGTAAAATCTGTGACGAGCACAATATCCTTTTCATGGCAGATGAAGTTATTTGTGGATTTGGTCGTACGGGGAAAATGTTTGGTATAGAAAACTGGAATGTTGTCCCTGATATGATGTCAATTGCAAAAGGAATTACGAGTGGTTATTCGCAACTTGGCGGTGTCATGATGAATGATGAAATTAGAGAAACAATTACTAACTTCGATGCTGTAATCCCACATGGTTTCACATATAGTGGCCATCCGACTGCTTGTGCGATTGGACTGAAAAACATTGAAATACTAGAGCGTGATAATATTATTGACCATGTAAACGAGATGGAGAAAGAACTTAAAAAAGGATTAGATTACTTAGCTGAAAAACATAGTATTGTAACAAATTGCAGAGTAATTGGACTGTTGGCTGCATTTGAACTTTATGAAGATCCAACAAGTGGAAAATTGTTTGATCCAACGGTTTTCCCAGCAAATGCGGTAGTTGACGCATGTTTCAATCGCCAATTAATATTAAGAGCGCTTGGAGCGTATAACCAAATTGTGGCAATTGCACCACCGCTTATTATTAATAAAGAAGAAATTGAAAAAATGATTCAAATTATAGACGATTCGATTACTGCTTTTAAAAATACACGCAACTAAACTATTCCTATAAAGTAAGTTGAGTAGTGGGGTTATAGTTAAAAAAGGGGAGGTTCTCTAGTGCTTTATATAAATGGTGAATGGCGAGATACAGGAAATAAATTAGATGTAACAAATCCTGCGACAGGAGAAATAATTAGAACTGTTGCTACAGGTGGTAAAACTGAAACTAAAGAAGCAATCGAAAGTGCGAAGAGAGCATTTGAATTCTGGGGTAAGACAACTGGAAATGAGCGCAGCAACTACATGTTTCAAGTGGTTCAATTGATGAAAGAAAAAACAAAAGAATTAGCTGAAACAATTACACTTGAAAATGGTAAGCCTTTACCAGATGCTACTCGTGAAGTAGCAGGTGCGATCGGCTATCTAGAATGGTATGCAGAGGAAGCTAAGAGAATTTATGGGGAAACAATTCCTGCATCTGCAGCTGATAAACACTTAATGGTAATTCGCGAACCTGTTGGGGTATGTGCAGCTATTACACCATGGAATTTCCCGTTATCGATGATTACAAGAAAAATTGCACCTGCACTTGCTGCAGGTTGTACGATTGTTTTAAAACCGGCTGACCTAACTCCTCTTTCGGCGATAAAAGTATTCGAATGCTTTCATGAAGTTGGACTACCTGCCGGAGTTGCAAACCTGATAATTGGCCCAGCTGAAGAAATTGGAAACGAAATGACGAGTAACCCAGACGTTCGTAAAATTACATTTACTGGCTCGACGCGTGTGGGGAAAAAACTTATCCGTGATTCGTCTGATACAGTGAAGAAAATATCAATGGAGCTTGGTGGACACGCACCGTATATTGTGTTTGAAGATGCTGATATTGACGCAGCAGTTAATGGTATCTTAGTGTCTAAGTTTATTAACTCAGGTCAAACTTGCATCAGCACCAACCGGATTTACGTAGCAGAAACTATAGCTGATGAATTCTCAGGAAAGTTAGCTGAAAAGGTATCTAAATTAGTTGTAGGAAATGGATTAGAAGATGGCGTAAATGTCGGTCCAGTAATTAATAAAGTGGCTCTTGAAAAAGTGAAAAGTCAAGTAGAAGACGCTGTGAAACATGATGGTAAAGTAATTGCGGGAGGTAAAGTAATTACATTAAATAATGGAAGCGGTTACTTCTTTGAGCCGACAGTTATTCAATATGCAAGCGATAATATGAAGATTACAACAGAAGAAACATTTGGACCAGTTGCACCAATTTATACATTTAAGACGGAAGAAGAGGTAGTAGAAAGAGCAAACCATCCTGAATATGGTCTTGCAGCTTATTGTTATACGCGAGACATTGGTCGAGGCTTACGAATGATGCGTGCTTTAGAGTTCGGAATTGTTGGTATTAATGATCCAGCTCCAGTGGTTGTACAAGCTCCGTTTGGTGGTATGAAGGAAAGCGGAATGGGGAAGGAAGGTGGTTGGTACGGACTTGAGGAGTACTTGGAGAAGAAGTTTGTATCGATTTATTTAAAATGATAAAAATTGTTACTGATCTAGGTAACTAAATATATTGTAGTAGACTTATCAATATTCTCCATGTCTCTCATACATAATTTCTAAAGAGTGTATGGGAGACAGTCTACAATAAACTTTAATTTAATTCCAATAAAATAAGAGGGTGAATTTATTATGCCTAATGTAAATTTAAAAAATAATGGACAAGAAATAGTTGTCCGCAATATTTTAAAAGAGGATCTTGCTGAAGTTGCCGCACTTTCTATGAAGTGTTTTGGACCTGATATGGCATTAAAATATGAGCATTTTGAAAGTCAGATTGAGTTGTTTCCAGAAGGTCAAATTTGTCTAGAATATAACGGTAAAATTGTAGGAACCGCTTTAAGTCTAATAGTAAATTTTGAAGATTATGGAGATAGTCACTCATATTTTCAAATCTGTGATTTAGGATTTATTCGAAATCATAACCCTAATGGTAGAAACCTATATGGTATTGAAATTGGAGTACATGAAGATTTTAGAGGGTTACAATTGGGACGTCATTTGTACGATGGCCGAAAAAGAATATGTGAGAAACTTAACTTAGAAAATATCTTAGTAGGTGGTCGTATACCTTTTTACTATAAATATGCTGAGCAGATGAGTGCAGATGAGTATGTACTAGAGGTAATGAAAGGGAAAATATATGATCCTGTATTAACATTCCAATTGAAAAACGGATACGTATTAAATAAAGTAATGCCAGGCTATTTACCAGGGGATATTGAGTCATTAGAATATGCAACACTTTTGGAATGGAAAAATCCAGTTTACAAGCTTAAATTAGTATGAGTCCTTTGTCCGTTATGTTCGCCTATTTTAATAGGCGAACAGTGGATGCCCATTGTTTATTGAGATTATTTAACTTCTTTAGTTATGTAAGCGCTTTCAAGTGATTGTTATAAGAGTTCCATTAGAAGTAAATCTTAGATAAAGAGAGGAGTTATATATGGTTATCGCTGATAAAGTTATTTCGAGTGAAGCAGTATTTACAGGTTTAGAAAATGAAGCAAAGCCAGCTGCTATTGCGATTAAAGGTAACAAAATCATTGCGGTAGGTTCGATGGAGGAAATAAAACCATTTATAGGTTTAAACACGAAGGAATATCATTATGGCAACCAACTCATTATGCCAGGATTTCATGATGCGCACCTTCATCTCATGTTTGGTAGTCTTTTCTCGCATGCAAGTATCAATTTATCGGATGCTCATTCGGAAGAAGAAGTTGCTAGTTTAGTAAAGCAATTCTCGGAAAACGTGCATGCTGATGAGTGGATTATAGGCTATGGATGGGATCATACAAATTGGGCAGAGAAATGCTTGCCGACACGTTTTTCTTTAGACAAAGTAGTTCCTAATCGCCCGATTATTCTTTTCCACGCAGAAGGTCATTATGCGTGGGTTAATAGTTTAGCACTTGAAAATGCTAGGGTTACAAATGAAACTGAAGACCCTCCTAATGGTACGATTCAAAAAGATGAAAATAATGAAATCACAGGAATTCTTCTTGAAACAGCAATGAATTTAGTTGTGGATATTGCTCTCGCATTTCCGGATAAACGGAAAGAAGAATTGTTTGAAGAGTTCTTAAAAAAATCAGCTCAATTAGGCATTACATCAGTAAATGATTTGTTTGCAAGTAGTTTTGATAAGTTAAATAGTTTCGATATGTATAAGGCATATGATGAAGCTGGAAAACTTACAACTCGAATTCATCTTTACCCTGAGTTAAATGATGATATAGATAGAGCGATAAGCTTGCGTGAAAAGTACAATTCTGAAAAATTACAGCTTGCAGGACTTAAGCAGTTTATTGATGGCGTTGTAACTGGACATACCGCATACATGTTAGATCCTTACTTAGACAAACCTATAACACGAGGGAGTACTGCTTTTCCTGTAGAAACGATCAAAAACTGGGTGACAAAAGCGGACAAAGAAGGATTTCAAATTCGCTTTCATACAATTGGTGATGGCGCAGTTAGGCTTGCTCTAGACATATTTGAAGAAGCAAGGATGAATAATGGTGTGAGAGATTCACGACATGCGCTAGAGCATATTGAAGTGATTCATCCGACAGATATTAAGAGATTTAAAGAATTGGGGGTTGTTCCATCTGTACAGCCTTCTCATCTAGCATTGATGCCAAAAGAAAGTCATACATTGCGTGTCGGTAAAGAAAAAGACCCTTATACGTATTTATGTAAAACGTTATACGACGCAGTCGAGAATATTGCTTTTGGTACAGACTACCCAATAACAACATTAGATCCTTTTAAAGAAATTTTCCATGCGATTACGAGATTAGACTTTACTGGTGATTATGAGTGGAATAGTCAAGAGCAGATAACACTCGCAGAAGCTTTGAAAGCGTATACAAAAGGTTCAGCATACAGCACATTCAGAGAAAAAGATTTGGGTACATTAGAAGTTGGAAAATTAGCAGATATTATTGTACTAGATAAAAACCTCTTTGAAGTAGAAAATAAAGAAATTCTGCAAACGAAAGTTTTGTTAACAATTATGGATGGTGAAGTTGTATATCTTCATTCAGCAGAAAACTCCCACCTCTACAGGTGGTGAGATGAATGCGGTTTTGGTTCCTTTTCAGTGGGTGTCCAAACACCTACTGAAATAGAGGAACTCAGTCTAAGAACGCCACGTCCTGTGGCAACAACTGAGTGACCAACATCATGCTGCTGACGCTACGTTAGCACTACGCTTTCGCGCAAAAAACATTTGTTGGCCCAAAGCCTCCGGCGGATGTCACGGAATTTGAAAGGAATGAATTGTGCGGGCACAATTCAAAATCCGGACGCATTGTTTATCTGCGCGAAAGCAAAGCGTCAGCGGCAAATGTTTTCTGTAGCGAAAGCAAAGCGACAGCTACAATTACGCCAAGGCGAAATTGATAGTGAATCAGTCTACTATCCTACTATTTTAGTTAATTAATCATTTTACCGGGAAGATTTTTTTATTACTATTCGAGGAGTGAACAAAAATAAAACATCCAGTTAATTTGTCTAGATCGCTTTCTTTAACGTCTGTTGTTGTTACTGGGATGGCCTTTATGGCTTTAACTACAGTGTTTAGCACATACGGTATAGCCTCTAAAATATCTCATGGTATGGTCGCTGGATCGTATGTAATTGCATTAATTGTGATGATGTTTACGGCTCATAGTTATGGTCAAATGGCAAAAGCGTACCCCATTGCGGGATCTGCCTATACCTATGCGCAAAAAGCTATTAATTCTCATGTTGGTTTCTTAGTGGGATGGGCAATTTTAATGGATTATCTCTTGATCCCAATGGTTAACTTTTTACTATTTGGTATTTTCTTCTCAGCTGCTATACCTGAAGTTCCACAGTCTGTTTGGATATTTACATTAATAGTTCTTGTGACGTTTGTAAATGTTAAAGGTGTAAAGTTAAGCGCAAATATCAACATGATTGTAATAGGCTTATCAGTATTATTTATACTTGCCTTTTGCATCTTATCAGTTAAATCAATAGTAACTGGAACCGGGACTGGCATTTTATTTAACCTTGATCCCTTTATTAATACCGAGGAGTCATTTAAGTATATAGTTGCTGGTGCTGCACTATTATGTTTCTCTTTCCTCGGTTTTGATGCAGTTTCTACTTTTTCAGAAGAAGTAAAAAATCCGGAGAAAAACATACCGCGTGCAATATCTTTAGTAACAATAATTGGTGGATTATGTTTTGTAGTCGTATCTTATTTTGCACATAATGTTTGGCCAGATTATACAAGTTTTAAAGATTCTGATTCTGCTTCCTATGAAATTGTTTTCCTAGTAGGCGGGAATGCCTTACAAGCAGCATTCCTAGCAAAAACTGCAGTGGTCGTATTTGGTTCCGCGTCCGCATCTCAAGCAAGTGCTGCACGTGTATTATACGCAATGGGAAGAGATGGACAATTACCTAAAAAATTTTTTGGAAAACTAAATAAAAGAACGAGAACCCCGGTTAACAACATTTTATTAATTGGTCTTTTATCATTATCTGCATTGTTTTTAAGTCTAACCTTTGTCGCGTCTTTCATTAACTTTGGTGCCCTACTTGCATTTACTGCTGTGAATCTATCCGTTGTTTTTTTATATTACGGTAAGCGAAAAGAACGCTCCTTAAAGGGGATTATCTTCTATCTGATTTTTCCATTGATCGGAGCGGTACTTACAACTTGTTTGCTTTTCAACCTAGATGTTTATTCGATTGCTCTTGGTAGTACTTGGTTAGGAATTGGTGTTATTTATTTATTATTTATGACAAAAGGTCTTAAGCATAAACCACCAGTGCTCAAAACAGATGAGATTGATTCGTTGCAGTTTAATGAAGCAGCTAAAAATATGTAAGGGGATGGATGAATGACAGATAACACTACGCTCAAAAGATCATTAGGTGTTTGGTCAATTGTTGCACTGGGATTAGGATATATGACGCCTACAGTGGTCTTTGATACGTTTGGAATTGTATCAAAATTAACAAATGGTGTAGTACCAATGGCGTATTTTGTCGCCTTGTTAGTAATGGTATTGACAGCGATTAGTTATGGAAAGATGGTACATGTATTCCCGGCTGCTGGTTCAGCCTATACTTACACCCGGGAAACAATGGGGTCTCACCTAGGATTCCTCGTAGGATGGGCATCGTTATTAGATTATTTATTATTACCTTTAGTTAATGCATTAATTATTCGAATATATATGGAATCTCTGTTTCCGAATGTACCTGTTTGGATTTGGGTTTTTGCTTATGTCATTGTTGTTACTGCAATTAATGCTTATAGTATGGAATCAACATCCGGCTTAAACTTTATACTTGTTGTTTTCACGATTTGTTTAATAAGTATCTTCTTAATACTTGCTTCTGTACAACTTTATCACGGTATGGGAAATGGTACTTTATTCACGATTCATCCACTATCACATGAAAATGTGAAATTAATAGCCGTTTTAACTGGGGCAACAGTAGTAGCTTTCTCGTTTATCGGTTTCGACGCAATAACAATGTATACGGAAGAAGCAAAGGATACATCAACAGTTCCTAGAGCAATCCTTCTAACTGTTTTAATCGGTGGGGGTATTTTCTTTATTGCTTCTTATTTTACACAAGCATTATTCCCGGATGTTTCTGTGTTCGAAAATGTAGATGATACATTGCCGGAAATAGGTTTATATGTAGGAGGGAGGTTTTTCCAACTACTTTTCATTGCAGGAGCTTTCGCTGCTACTGTAGCTTCAGGACTTGCATCTCATGCAAGTGCTTCTCGTTTACTGTTTGTTATGGGCAGAAATGGTGTACTTCCTAAAAAAACTTTCGGATACTTACACCCTAAATTTAGAACACCTGTTTTTACGATTGTTTTGACGGGAATCGTATCATTATTTGCAATAGGACCAAATTTAGAATTAATTGCTTCAGTCATTAACTTTGGGGCATTAATTGCATTCACATTCGTTAACCTATCTGTTATTGTTCATTTCTATATTCGTCAGAAAATGAGATCAGGCAGTGAAACCTTTAAGTACTTAATTATGCCTACTTTCGGAGCATTAGCTACTGGAATTCTTTGGTATCATTTACACGCTGATGCATTTATAGGTGGAATCGTTTGGCTTATAATCGGAATCATTTACATGCTGTTTATAACAAGATTCTTTAAAAAAGAACTTGGAAGCATGGACTCTATTGATGACTTGGAGTCATTAGATAAAGAGATTTTTAATGAAGATAAGATTAAAGTCTTGAATTAACTATTGAGAGGATGAGAATCTCTTAGATAATCTTCCTCTTTTTAATGACACAAGAAGTTAATAAAGGAGTGATTGCTTTGAAAGAAAAAATTCGACTGTATATAGAAGAAAATAAAGAAGAATTATTTAAAACAATTCAAGATGTCGTGCGTATAAAAAGCGTTGTTGGTAATGAACAAGAGATGCAACTATACATGAAAAAAAAATATGAAGAACTTAACTTGATTTTGCATGAGATTGAACCAAAATATGAGAAGGTTTCAGCTCATGAAGCGTTTATTGATTCTGGTATTCCGTTTAAAGACCGAAAAAATATTATCGGAATACATAAAGGTGTATCCAATGGTAAGTCATTAACGATTCATGGGCATGTAGATGTTGTTTCTCCAGAACCATATTCAAACTGGACGATGGACCCATGGAGTGGAGATATTATTGGAAATAAGTTATACGGTCGAGGCTCTGCCGATATGAAAGCAGGACTTATATCAAATTGGTTCGCATTGAAAACATTAATTGATTTAGGTTATCCAATTGCAGGAGATGTTCAGCTACATTCAGTAATAGAAGAAGAAGCTGGTGGTGGAGGCGGAGCTTTAGCATGTTTGGAGGAAGGCTTCGTAACAGATGGGTACATTTCGACAGAGCCACATAATTTGAATATGACAATAAGTCATGGGGGGATTATGTATTTCCGAGTGTACGTAAAGGGAAGAACAGCGCATGCTGGTTTAGCGCATGAAGGCGTAAATGCTATTTCAAAAATGATGAAAATCCTTAGTGCGCTGGATGAATTAAGTGAATGGCGTGCTAAAAATGTTAAGTTTGATTTATTTGAAAAGGGGTCTGGACAGTCCGTTCACTTAAACTTAGGTGTACTAAAAGCTGGTGACTGGGTATCGACGGTTCCAGGGGAAGCGATCCTCGAAGGAAGAATTGGTTTTATACCAGGGGAAACTCGCGAAGAAATTAAGCAACTAGTACAAGACACGATTATGAAATCTGTCTTAGGAGATGAGTGGATGGATAAAAATCCACCTGTAATAGAGTGGTTTGGATGGTCAACGGAGCCATGGTACCAAGATCCTGAGAACCCTTTTGTAAAATTATTCATGGAAAATGCAGAAGATGTTATGGGACATAAAGTAATGATGGTTGGAAGAGCTGGAGGAAATGATGCACGATTTACTCAGTATTATGGAAATCAAGGATTGTGCTTTGGGCCAATTGGAGAAAATATGCATGGACCAGATGAATGTGTTCATTTAGATAGCGTAGTAGAAGTAACTAATGTTTTGGCAAATTATATTATTAAGTGGTGCGAGAGTTAATCATCGTTAACTTTTGGGAAAATCCATTTCAAACTAATATAGTATCTCTCATAATTCTTCTAGCTTGGGTAACTGAATAATTAGGAATGTTATGGAAAAAAGGGGGTAGGCTTAATGCAATTGGTATTAGATTTAAAACAAAATCTAGCATTAAAAATGACACAAGAAATGCAACAATCTTTGCAATTTCTATAAATGTCGTCTTTTGAATCGCATGACTATTTATCTTTATTCAGCAGAAAACTCCCACCTCTATAGGTGGAGAATGAATGCGATTTTGGTACCTTTTCAGTGGGTGTCCAAACACCTACTGAAATAGAGGAACTCAGTCTAAGAACGCCACGTCCTGTGGCAACGACTGAGTGACCAACATCGTGTTGGCCTAAAGCCTCCGGCGGATGTCACGGATTTTCAAAGGAATGAATATAAGGATGTTAGCCTAAAACCTTCGCATCCTGCGAAAACGGCTAACTGACCTGCGTCGGTGCTGCTGTCGCTACGCTTTCGCGCAAAAAACATCTGCAGGCCTGAGCACAATTCAAAATCCGGACGCAATTACGCCAAGGCGAAATTGATTAATAATTGTGAGTGTATTGTTTAAAAACATTTAAAAGAGAGGATGTATTTTTATGAAAAGAAATTATTCTGTTGAAGAACTTAAAGTGTTAGACCAAAAGCATTTTTTACACCCTACTTCACCAGTAAAGACGGAAAATGGACCTTCATTTATTTTTACAGAAGGAAAAGGTGTTTATCTGTATGATATTACAGGTAAAAAAGTTATTGATGGTATGTCTTCGCTTTGGAATGTGAATATCGGACATGGTAGAACAGAACTTGGTGAAGTAGCGAAGGAACAAATGGATAAATTAGCCTTCAGTTCTTGTTTTGCAACGTTTAGTAATGAGCCTGCTATTCTATTAGCAAAAAAGTTAGCAGAATTAGCACCTGGTGATTTAAATACTACATTTTTTACGTCCGGGGGTTCCGAATCCAATGATAGCGCCTATAAATTGGCTCGTCATTATTGGATATTAAAAGGGGAAACTTCTCGAAAAAAAATTATTTCAAGATCGAGATCTTATCATGGGGTGGCAATCGGTGCTACAAGTGCGACGGGTTTAAAAGGATTTCGTGATTTTACAAATTCTAATGCACCGGATTTTCTATTCGTAGATCATTTCTCCATACAAGCTTTACGTGATTTGATTGAAACTGAAGGTCCAGAAACAATTGCTGCTTTCATCACCGAGCCAGTACAAGGTGCAGGTGGGGTGCATATTGCACCGGATAATTATTTCAAAGAAATTCGTGAAATTTGCAATGAGTATGGCATTTTGATGATAACTGATGAAGTTATCACAGGATTTGGTAGGACGGGTAAGTTCTTTGCGATGGAACATTTTAATGTGGTACCGGATATGATGTGCTTTGCAAAAGGTGTTACTAGTGGATATGCACAATTAGGTGGTGTAATGATCTCAGAGAAAATACACCAAGAATTTTCTGAGTTATCAGAAGGAACTATATTGCATGGATACACTTATAGTGGTCATCCAATGGCCTGTGCTGTTGGGTTGAAAAACATTGAAATTATAGAGAAAGATAATTTAGTAGCAAATGCAGAAATTCGTGGTCAAGAGCTATTAGCAGGGTTAAAAGTATTACAAGCGAAGTATCCATTTATTGTAGATGCAAGAGGTTTAGGTTTAATGGCAGGTATAGAAATCTCTTATGAAGGAAGACTCCTCGCTCCGCAAATAGTGACAGAGGCAGCAAAGTTGGGATTAATATGTCGCTCTGTTGTACTAGATGCTCAAGATATTGTTGTATTTTCACCACCATTATCAATAAGCCAAAAGGAGTTAAGAGATTTATTAGATATTCTAGAAAAAGCAATTCAAGAAGTAGAGAATCAGATATTGGCAAATAAGTTGTAATACGGAAGGTGAGGTAATTATAATGAGGAAAAATTTATTTATCAATGGGGATTGGGTGGAAGCAGCAGAGTATACAGAATTATGCTCTCCATATAGTAGCGAGGTCATTGCAGAAATACCGAAGGCAAATGTTGAGGAAGTAGAAGCGGCTTTAGTAGCTGCCGATGCTGCACGTAAAACGATAGCAAATATGCCTTTTTATAAGCGTGCGATTATTCTTGAAAAATTAGCTTCTTTATTAGAAGCACGTGCTGAAGAAGCAGCAGAGCTAATAGCACTAGAAGCTGCCAAGCCTATTACAACCGCCAAAGCTGAAGTTCAGCGTACAATTCAAACGTATAAATTTGCTGCTGAAGAAGCAAAGCGAATACACGGAGAAACAATTCCTGTGGATGCTGCTCCCGGTGGAGACGGGCGCATTGCCTATACGGTTCGTGAACCATTAGGCATCGTGGCAGCTATTACACCTTTTAATTTCCCAATGAATCTAGTAGCTCATAAAGTAGGGCCAGCAATAGCATCAGGTAACACGGTTGTATTAAAACCTGCAAGTCAAACACCATTAACTGCCTATTTTATTGGTGAATTATTAGTAGAGGCAGGATTACCGAAGGGTGCGTTAAACATCGTTACTGGTGCAGGTTCTTTAATTGGTAACAAATTAGTCACGGATAATCGTGTGAAAAAGATTTCTTTTACAGGTAGCCCTGCTGTTGGTATTGGCATACGCAATCAAGCAGGTCTTAAGAAAGTAACGCTTGAATTGGGTTCTAATGCGGCTGTTATTATCGATGAAAATGTTAATATTGATAAATTAATTCCACGTGTCGTTTCCGGTGCATTTGCATTCCAAGGGCAGATATGTATTTCAGTTCAACGAATCTATGTTCACGAAAAAATGTATGATTTGTTTGTAGATAAATTTGTAGCAGCTACAAAAGAATTGAAACTTGGTGATCCCCTAGATCCTACAACGGATGTTTCAGCCTTAATTAGTCCACAAGATGTAAAACGAACATTAAGTTGGATTGAAGAAGCAAAGGGGCAAGGGGCAATTATTGCAACTGGTGGAGAATCTGAAGGGAATATCTTACAACCTACCGTACTATTAAATGTAAAACCGGAGCAGAAGGTTTCATGTCAGGAGGTATTCGCACCAATCGTATCTATTATGAAGTTTACATCTATTCAAGAGGCATTTGATCAAGTAAATGACTCCAAATATGGTTTGCAAGCTGGTATTTATACAGATAATATCCATGTTGCTTTACAGGCAACGCAAAAACTCCATGTAGGTGGTGTCATTATAAATGATATTCCTACATTCCGTTTAGATCATCTACCATATGGTGGTGTAAAGGAAAGTGGAATGGGAAGAGAAGGGCTGAAGTATGCAATTGAGGAAATGACAGAAATGAAACTTGTAGTTATAAACCAAAACTAATAAAAAAATAGGTAGGAGGAAATATAATGATAATTGGTGTACCTAAAGAAATAAAAAATAATGAAAATCGAGTAGGAATTACTCCAGCAGGTGTTGTGGCTTACAAAAAAGGTGGTCATGAAGTAATAATTGAATCGAGTGCAGGGATAGGTAGTGGATTTACCGACCAAGATTATTTAGATGTAGGCGCTCAAATTACTAAATCGACTAAGGAAGCTTGGGATGTTGATATGGTGATTAAAGTGAAGGAGCCGATTCAGGAGGAGTACAAATATTTTAAAGAGAATCTAATTCTCTACACATACTTACATTTAGCTCCAGAGCCAGAATTAACGAAAGCTTTGCTTGAAAGTAAAGTTATTGGAATTGCTTATGAAACAATTCAATTAGATTCAGGTGCCTTACCATTGTTAACGCCAATGAGTGAAGTTGCAGGCCGAATGTCTGTACAAATTGGTGCACAGTTTTTAGAAAATTCCAAAGGAGGAAAAGGAGTTCTCTTAGGTGGTATTCCTGGTGTTGCACCTGGAAATGTAGTGATTATAGGTGCTGGAGTTGTCGGGACGAATGCTGCGAAAATGGCAGTAGGATTAGGTGCAAACGTAACAATTTTAGACGTTAATATTACACGCTTAAGTCAAATAGATGATATGTTCCAAGGACGTGTTCGTACACTTGCATCAAATACCTACAATATCGCTGAAGCAGTGAAAACAGCAGATTTGTTAATTGGTGCTGTGCTAATTCCAGGCTCACGTGCACCACAATTAGTTTCAAAAGAGATGATTCAAACGATGGAAAAGGGGTCTGTTGTAGTGGATGTAGCGGTAGATCAAGGGGGTTCTATTGAAACAATTGATCGAATTACTACTCATAGTCATCCTACTTATGAAGTATACGGTGTTGTTCATTACGCAGTTGCGAATATGCCAGGTGCTTGCGCGCGGACTTCAACAATGGGCTTGTCAAATGTAACTGTTCCATACGGTTTGCAAATTGCTAATAAAGGCTATCGCCAAGCTTCTTTAGATAATCCTGTTTTAGCGAAGGGGATAAACGTAGTAAATGGAAAAATAGTATATAAAGCGGTAGCTGATGCACATGGATTACCATATACGGATCTACAAGTAGAATTAGCAGCAGATTCAACTTCGGCGTTAGCAGTTAAATAGAATAAGAGAAATAATGTTATTTGAAATGAAAAGAAGGTGAAAATTGGTAGGGAACGTAATCTACCAAGCTTTCTCCTTCTTTTCTATTTTTAAATTTCTACCTATTAATATAGTGGTAAATAGATATTAAAATTAGCCTCTTGGTGGATAAGTTGGATAAGGGTTGTTTCCATAACTATCTTTTTCACGGTTTCGACCTTTTTTATTGTGTACAAGCAATTCAGATTTTACTGAATGGACCGCCCCTCTATTTCTTATTTTTCATTTATCAAACAAATGCTATACAATCGGGCTACTTTTCAGTTTTATTATCATAACTACTAATATTTTAATAATTTGTTGTGTCAATTCATTTGTCTGAATATATTGTTGCTTCGATATATAGACATTTTGCAACGCCTCATCCAACCAATAGATTAAAAAGCATTTTCAACTAAATTCAAATCATTAAGCTACTTTAAAAAACAGGTTTTTAACGTTACCTATAATTCATATATATATATAGTAAAAACTAATAGGAGTAGAAATATTGGACAAACAAAATAGCAGATATAGATGGGTTGTATTTGTTTCTGTATTATTTACTTATTTGTTAATGGCGAGTCAGCGTACCGCCCCAGGACTGATTACAGACCAATTGATGCGAGATTTTAATGTAACAGCATCAACGATTGGGTTATTGACGAGTATACAATTTTTTGTCTACACGAGTTTGCAAATTCCGATGGGGATTTTAGCGGATCGATATGGGCCAAATTTTTTTCTAATTATTGGAGCTACTCTTACAGGTTTAGGGACAATTGTTTATAGTATGGGTACACATGAATTTGTCCTGTTTTTTGCCAGAATACTAACTGGGGTAGGGGATGCGACCATATGGGTTAACATGGTGCTAATTTTGGCTCAATGGTTTCATACAAAGGAATTTGTTCGATTAATTGGCCTAGCGGGCATGACGGGAAGTCTTGGTTTCTTATTGGCGACAGTACCTTACTCCACGTGGATACTTTTATTTGGTTGGAGGGTAACATTTTTCTCAGTAGGACTACTCTTATGTTTATGTGGCATTCTCCTTTATTTTGTACTTGTAAAAAAAACGAAACAAATATTTGGGGATGTGCAAGTAGTTGATACAGTAAAAGTGCAACGTGAAAAAACATCAGTTTTACTACGAAGAATATTTTCAAACCCGCAAGCATGGGCTCTATTCTTCTGTCATTTTGGGGTAGTCGGCGGTTATGTAGGGTTTATCAGTTCGTGGGCTGTACCATATGGGATGAATATGTATGAAATGACTCGTTCAGATGCCAGCCAGCTGATTATGATCGGTCTTATCGGTGCACTTATTGGAGCACCACTAGCTAGTTGGATTTCAAGTCGGTTAGAAACAATAAAAAAACCGTATATTGTCGTTCATATCATTGTTTTATTAGGGTGGTTTTCTTTCCTTTTATGTAATGGTTATCCTTCCTTTTTCTTTCTAATTATTATTTTCTTTATCATAGGCTTTGGATATGGGGCAAGTGCATTAACCTTTGCAGCTGTACGTCAATCTTTTAAACTTGAAGAATCAGGAATTGTTTCAGGGATTGCGAATACGGGTGGCTTTCTAAGTGCTGTATTGCTACCTATCATTTTTGGATATATATTAGATCATTTTCAATCAACTTCAGGAAATCAATTTGATGGATATTACTATGGTTTCATCACGCCAGTTATCTTCTCCATCGGTGGTTTGATTGGAGTGATTTTATTAAAGGAAAAACGTCAGAGTGTAGGACAAAAAAGAAAATCCGCATGAGGGATTCAAAATAACAATAACAATAACAAGCAGGGGTAAAGAGCATGGAAGGAAAGCAACCATTCTTTGCTCCTGTTTTTTATTCCTTTACTAACCTGATTTACAGGGTATAGGCTATCACAGTTGTGGATGACATTTGTTAAACGTATACCTTGTATATAAGTTGATTGGAGTGGAGGCTGGGCGACTCCTTGGGGATTAGCGATAGAGGAACGAAGGCTAAAAGCATCACATCCTGTGATAACGCCTTCGTGACCAACATCGGTGCTGTTGCTGCTGCCGCTTCGCTTTCGCGCAGATAAACCCCTTTTGCTGTCGCTACGTTGCACTACGCTTTCGCACAGAATGAACCCCTTTTGCTGCCGCTACGTTAGCACTACGCTTTCGCGCAAAAAAAATCTGTTGGCCCGAGACCCTGCAGCGAAGCGGCTCATCGGACGCCCCCAGGAAGCTCTGCTCTGCGCGAAAGCGAAGCGTCAGCGATAAAAGCGCCCAGCCGGAACGGAAAACAATCACACGTTTTGGTGAAGAGCCAGGGTATATAAAAATAGTAAGATGTTAGGTATAATTATTATAGAAGAAAAGAAAAATTATGATTAGATTAAATCTAGTATAGAAGGGGGAGAAAACTTAAATTGACAAATAATAATAAAACGGTTATCCGTTCAATGGATATTTTAAATTTATTTATCGATCATACTGAACTGTCATTTCAAGAAGTAATTGAGTTATCAGGAATCCCTAAAACCTCTGCTTTCCGCATGTTGAAATCTTTCGAGGAAATGGAATTTTTAGAAAAGGGAACTGATGCAAAATATAGATTAGGTATTCTCTTCCTTAAATTTGGACATTTAGTATCAACGCGCCTAGATGTGCGAAAAATTGCAGAACCAATTATGAACAAGTTACATAATGATGTAAAAGAAGCGATTAATTTAATCGTTCGTGATGGTGACGATGCTGTTTATATCGAGAAAATAGATACGAAGCAAAAAGTTCGACTCTACACTGCAATTGGTAGAAAAAGTCCTCTTTATGCAGGGGCATGCCCTCGTGCTGTATTATCCTTTTTACCGGATGCAGACATCAAGGAATATCTCGAATCGGTAGAACTTAAATCATTTGCAATGGGGACGATTACTGAAAAGGAAAGGCTTTTTGAAACGATTATGCAGGCTAGAGAACTTGGTTATACAATCAGTCATTCAGAATTAGAAGATTATACATCTGCTGTTGCAGCACCGATTTACGATCATAAAGGAGACGTCGTTGCAGCAATGAGTATTGCGGGACTAGAAAGCAATTATCGAGGGGAAAATGTTGAAATCTTCGTCGATAAACTTAAGAAGGCTACCGCAGAGATTTCAAAACAATTGGGGTATGTACAGCTTTAAAAAATGGGTAGTCTCAAAAGTCTTTTGAGATTACCCATTTTGTGCTGGAATTGCTAATTTTTAAAAAATACTACTATTTAAATAATCGAATTTAGGATGATTGATAGCCTCTACTTAAAGTTGCTATCCCCTTTTTAAACGGAGCCCAAATGCTAATTCTTTTAGTTTTCTTTCTTGCTGAATTAATGCCAATTGAGCTTCTTCTAGAGTGACCTCTTTAAAATAGACTCGACCATTTGCTTGCATTTGTGCTAATGATGGTAAATCTGCAGAAATCACTTGAGCTATTTTAGGATAACCACCAGTTGTTTGACGATCTGCCATTAAAATAATAGGTTTCCCATTGGAGGGCACTTGAATCGTTCCAAATGTAACCCCTTCGGATAATAATTCAAATGGCTCTTTTAATTGTATTGCCTCTCCTTCTAATCGATAGCCCATTCGATCTGAGTGTGTTGTGATGGCGTAAGGCGTTGAAAGGAATGTTTTTAAACTTTCCTCGTCGAAATGATGATATTCAGAGCCTCTTATGAAGCGGATTGTTTGTGTTTTTTTAAATGTAACAAAGGATGTGTAATCAGCTGACCAAGAAAGGTGAGTTGGTTCTTTATTTAATTGTTTAAAAAGATCCTCTCCTAACTCTGATCGTCTATCTAATTCAAAGACATCATTCTTCAGCAATTTTCTTCCTTGAAATCCTCCAATTCCAGCGCGTATGTAAGTACTTTTACTGCTCATCACTTTGGGCACTTGAATTCCGCTGCTAAACGATACGTAGGCGCGACAACCACTAATCGCAGTATTAAATTTTAAAACCGATCCTTTTTGAATTAAAAGTGGTCGCCACATTGGTGCTTCTTTTCCGTCTATTGTAGGTTGTAAATTGCCACCTGTAATTGCGATTAGTTCATCCGTTTCAAATAAAAGGGTTGTTCCATAAAGTGTAACCTCAAGAGCGCCTTCTCCTTCCGAATTTCCAACAAGTAAATTCGCAATTCGTAAGGAAATTGAATCCATTGCTCCTCCGACGATAACACCAAACTTTTGTAGCCCATATCTTCCTAGGTCTTGAATGGTTGCCAGCATACCTGGCTGTAATACCTTTATGCCCATGTTTCCATCTCCCAATCACTTTTATATTCTTCCAACGAAATTGGTACAAACTGAATTCGATCACCTGGTTGTAATAAGGTTGGAGGAGATTGTTCAGGTAGAAACAAACGAGAAGGTGTCCGTCCAATGATTTGCCATCCACCTGGAGTTTCTAATGGGTAAATCCCTGTTTGATTACCCGCAATTCCAACAGATCCCGGAGTAATCGATAACCGTGGAGTTTCTTTACGAGGTGTTGCAATTTGTCTGTCCATTCCTCCCATAAACGGAAAACCTGGAGCAAAACCTATCATGTATACAAGATATTCTACAGAAGAGTGAATTTTAATGACTTCATTAGGTGTTAAACCATGATAAGAGGCTACAAATTCCAAATCTGGTCCCATTTCACCACCATATACTACAGGAATTTTTACTACACGTTCCTTCGTTGTTTCAACTATGTGAGATTGTTTCATTAAAGAAAGAATTGTCGCTTTCACCTTTTCGTAAGGCATTTCGCCTCCTTTTTCTATATTTGAAAAGTATACTTCAATTGGATTGTAATAAACTGTCACATTATTATAGGCAGGCACAACCTCGATGAATCCTTCAAATGGATTTCTCTCTAATAAATTCAATATATTTTTAACTTTGTTGTGAATTGCCTCACTGATTCCTTCACCTACATGTATGACTAGCGCAGAATCGCTCAAAGGTCTTATCTGTACATTCTCTTTTAAGTTCACCATATAAACCATCTCCTGAAGTTTCGTAATTCGGTATGTAAGTTCTAAATAACGGATTATTTTTATTATATTTATACAATAAACAAAAACAAGTCTAATTTAAATGAAAATTTGAAAAAAAATATTCTTTCTCAAAATTTTAAATTTGCACTTTTCAGCAATAATAAAATATGTTAAGATTTTTTTAAATTTCAAAACTTAAGTTCCGAATATCGGTACAAGACATTTGTAAACGTATTCATTATTAGTACTTTAGTGGGAAGAAAACGGGGGAAGAAGATGTTTCGAGTTGATTTAAACTGTGATTTAGGGGAAAGTTTTGGTCGTTATCGACTTGGAGAGCAAGAAGAAATCTTAAAATATGTAACCTCTGCAAATATTGCTTGTGGATTCCATGCTGGAGATCCAACAGTCATGCGAGAGACAGTTAAACTAGCCATTGCTAATGGTGTGAAAATCGGAGCACATCCAGGATTACCGGATTTAAATGGCTTTGGACGACGTGAGATGAACATCACACCACAAGAAGCCTATGATATGGTTATTTATCAAGTTGGAGCATTGCAAGGTTTTCTAACGACTTACAATGAAACTATGCAGCATGTTAAGCCACATGGAGCACTTTATAATATGGCTGCTAAAAATCCAGCTATTGCTGAAGCAATCGCACAAGCCATTTATGATATTTCACCTTCACTTGTGTTATTTGGTCTATCAGGTAGTGAATTAACAAAAGCCGGAGAAAAAGTAGGGCTTCAAACAGCCCATGAAGTGTTTGCAGATCGTACCTATCAAAAGGATGGCTCTTTAACATCTCGTAAACAACCTAATGCAATGATTACCGATAAGGAACAAGCTGTGAATCAGGTTGTGAGAATGGTGAAAGAGGGAATTGTGCTGTCACAACAGCAAATCGATATCCCATTACAGGCAAATACTATTTGTATTCATGGGGACGGGGAACATGCTGTAGAGTTTGCAAAATATATTCATTCAAAATTATCAGAACATCAAATATCAGTACGTTCAATCAAGGAGGGGTAAACCAATGGGTGCAAAAATAACGGAAGTTAGTGAAGTAGGAATCGAGCAAGAGAAAAAAGGTAAATTTGTTAAGAAAACAGCTAGTAAAAGTGTGTTAATAGGAGCTGCCTTTTTAATGGCTACCTCATCTATCGGACCAGGTTTTTTAACACAAACGACAGTATTTACACAGCAATTAGCGGCTAGCTTTGGATTTGTTATTTTAATTTCATTGATTCTAGATATTGTCGCACAGGTAAACGTTTGGCGAATCATTGCTGTTTCTGGCTTGCGAGGGCAAGAAATTGCCAATAAGGTGTTACCTGGATTAGGTGTTCTCCTTGCAATTATGATTGTTATAGGTGGTTTAGCATTCAATATTGGTAACGTAGCTGGAGCTGGATTAGGGTTAAATGCAATGCTTGGCATAGATCCAATTATGGGTGCCATTGTAAGCGCACTTTTTGCAATTTTCATATTTATCTATAAAGAAGCAGGGAAGGCAATGGACAAGGTTGCGCAAATTGCTGGCGGTGTCATGATTCTACTCATGCTATTCGTTGCTTTTAAAACTTCACCACCAGTAGGAGAAGCGATTGTGAACACCGTTTGGCCTAAAGAAATTAGCTGGTTTGCGATTGTAACTTTGGTTGGTGGATCAGTTGGAGGTTACATTACTTTTGCTGGTGGTCACCGACTTTTGGACGCTGGCATCAAAGGACAAGAATCTTTGCCAGAAGTAACAAAAAGCTCTGTGACAGGGATTTTGATTACTGGCGTAATGCGTATTGCTTTATTTTTAGCGGTTCTTGGTGTTGTTTCAAAAGGTTTAGTTATTGATCCTGCCAATCCACCTGCATCTGTTTTCCAACTAGCTGCCGGTAATATTGGTTATCGCATGTTTGGTATGATTATGTGGGCTGCAGCGATTACTTCTGTTGTAGGTGCAGCTTATACATCCGTTTCGTTTATTCGTTCATTCCATCCTAACATTGAGAAATATCATAATTGGGTGATTATAGCATTTATCGTCATTTCAACAACAACTTTTGCCTTGGTTGGAAAGCCTGTTAATGTGTTAATTTTGGTAGGTGCATTAAATGCACTGATTTTACCATTATCACTTGGCATCATGTTAGTCGCTGCACACAAAAAAGAAATTGTTGGTACATATAAGCATCCACGTTGGTTAACTGTAACTGGAGCAATTGTAGTTGTTATTATGGGATATCTCAGCATTAATACATTTATTGAAGAAATTCCAAAAATCTTTAGTTAATCTAACATCCAACCATCCATGAGCATCTTTTCATGGGTGGTTAATTTATAAGGAGTGAATTGATAATGACAACATATAGTGCTTTAGAGCCGAATGAAATCCGTAAACTTATTCGCAATCAGGAAATTTCTGGACCAACTTCTGGCATGTCGATTGGGTTTACTCAAGCAAATTTAGTGATTTTGAAGAAGGAACATGCCTTTGACTTTCTACTATTCTGTCAGCGAAATCCAAAGCCATGCCCATTATTAGACGTGACTGAACCTGGATCATTTATACCTTCAAAAATTGCTAAAAATGCAGATATTCGCAAGGACATTCCAAAATATCGTATTTATCGGGATGGTATTTTAACTGAAGAAGTATTAGATATTACAGATTATTGGGAAGAGGATATGGTAGGTTTTTTAATAGGGTGTAGCTTTACATTTGAAACACCTCTTCTTGAAGCAGGTATTCCAATAAGACATATTCAAGAAAACTGTAATGTACCAATGTATAAAACAAATATCGCGTGTGAAAAAGCAGGTGTGTTTGAAGGACCAACTGTTGTCAGTATGCGCCCTATGACACCAGAGGATGCGATTCGTGCAATCCAAATTACTTCGCGTTTTCCAAATGTACACGGTGCACCAATTCATATTGGTAGTCCGGAACAAATAGGTATTACGGATATTTCAAAACCAGATTTCGGTGATGCTGTGTCCATCAAGCCAGGGGAAATACCAGTGTTTTGGGCTTGTGGCGTTACCCCTCAGGCAGTAGCAATGGAAAGTAAACCTTCTATTATAATTACCCATGCACCGGGTCATATGCTAATCACTGATATAAAGGAAACAAGTTTGAGCATACTTTAAGGTATGTTCAAAGACATCTATTTATTTTCTTCATAATTAAACGTCAAGAGGTTGGGACAAAACCAATTTCTGAAATCTAAAAAGCTGGTGAAATTTTACGATTAGTAAAGTTTCACCAGCTTGAATTTTTTTCAAAAGCTCCACGGTGTCGTTCAATTCATGGATCTAGAGGGTAAAGAAATACGTGTCCTGACAAGTTTAATAGATATCACTGCTGAAGAAATTGCCAACATGTATAAGTCTCGTTGGGCAAATAGAAAGTTTTTTCCGTTGGATTAAACCAAACTTGAACGTGCATGTTCTATTGGGACGACTAAAAATGCCGTATTCAATCAAAACTGTTCGCAGCACTTATTGCCTATGCTTGTTTGAAATTTCTTCATACATAGGAATTAAGAAAAATAACACAAAACCCCTATCATTCGCAGGTTTCACACGCCTGTTTTTTTTGCTGATGTTTACAGAGAAAAGTATATATGGTAATTTTGTGGTAATATTAATAAAGGTGGTAAAAAATGAAGCGGATTCATGTTTTAGGTATCGTTGTTTTAACAGCATTATTGAGTGTTAGTGGTACGTATTTGATTATGAAAAAGAACTATGACAATGAAACTTTTAAAAATGTCGAGAGCGAATTAGATAGCAGTCAATCTATTTCAAAAGAAAATGATAAGAAAGAGTTCGAATCAACAGTGGATACGAGTGGTCTGGGTTGGGAAAACACTACTTATTCCAAGAGGATTGATGAATGGAAAAGTGGAGATGAACCCTTCGTTGGCAATCTAGTAGAAGAAGTGCTTCAAGAGATGGCGCACCAAAAGATTATAGCTGAAAGTAAAGAAAGTTCTATTATGATTACGCCAGAAAGAATCAACATTTTATTACAGATGGTAGAAGAAAACAAAGATAAATATGAAGGTCGTGCAACTGATAAACATGCACCTTATGAAACGTACTTAGATATATTAAATCGTTGGAAAAAGGGTGATTTTTCAACAGTTAATGATGACCATAATTTTTTGATGATTATGCAAGGTGGGAAATCGCCAGAAGGTTTAGCGACAGGTATTGCTACAAAAGAGCAAGAGCAAGATTATATATTCCGAGTTTTTGGTATTCCAGTAAAAAAGCAGAATTAATTTCTGCTTTTTTTCTATGAAAAAGGAGTTTATTTAACGCTCATTGTAACATTGGTTATAAAATAGAAAATACGGATTGATTTTTTTAGTGGATGCCTAAAATAACAATAAGGTGGATGGTTAATTACAATTAAAATAATATTAATATATAATTTTTTATTAGGAGTAACATTACAATAAGAAGAAAGTGCAAGTTTGAAGGAATTAATGAGGTGAGTATAGTTGGATTGGAAACCTGATAGAAAAGCGAAAAAAGCTATCTATAAACAACTCGCAGAATATATTGAAAAGGGAATTGCAGATGGTACATTTCCAGCTGATAAACCATTGCCATCAGAGAGATATTTAGCTAGTACTTTAAATTTAAATAGAAGTACTGTCGTTAATGCATATGACGAATTAGAATCGATCGGGCTAATTGAAAGAAATAGAGGTAGTGGTACTACCATTAGTAAAGATATATGGGGTTTAACAAAAAAACGGATTCCTAGCTGGAATAGGTATATTGAGGCGGGTTCTTTTTTACCGAGTCAACCTGTAACGCAAAAAATAAGAAAAGAAGCAGTTGAACATAAATTAATAAATTTAGCTTCCGGTGAATTGTCAGAAGAACTTTTCCCAAAAAGATTTTTAAGCGAGATAACTTCAACACGTTCTTATATTGGAAGCCTAGGATACGATCATCCACAGGGGAATGAAATCCTTAGAAATACAATTACAAAACACGTAAAAAAAAGTCGGGGAATCGAAACTAATCCTTCTTCAATACTTATAACATCAGGAGCGCAACAAGCATTACATTTAATTGTACAATGTTTGTTAAAGCCTGGAGATGCAATAGCAATAGAAGATCCTTCTTATAATTATAATCTTCCAATTTTCAAATCGGTAGGTATACAAGTACATTATTTACCTGTCGATAAGGATGGAATGAACCCAGAAGATTTGCAGTCATTATATAAAAAACACCGAATTAAAATGATTTTTTTAAATCCATACTTTCAAAATCCAACGGGCTCCTTATTAAATAGAAAGAAAAAAGAAGCGATTTTAGACATTTCCTCAAAGTTTGGAATTCCGGTGGTAGAAGATGATCCTTATAGTTTAACAGCCTTTTCAGGAGAGAAAATCTCTACCCTTAAATCAATGGATAGGAATGGAAACGTATTATACATTAGTTCCTTGTCCAAAATTGTTGCATCAGGATTAAGAATAGGGTGGATTATTGGCCCAACATCGGTTATTGAAAGATTATCTGATGCGAAACAACAAATCGACTTCGGTCATTCTAGCTATACACAATGGATAGCGCATGATTTTTTAGAATCAGAAAATTTTCATATTCATATAAAAAGTTTAATTAAGGAATTAGAAAAAAGGAGAGATAGAATTATAAAAAGCCTTGATACTTATTTAAAAGATCTGGTGGAATATTCTATTCCTCAAGGTGGTATTCATATATGGTGTAAAATACTAAAAAAATATAATGAAATTCAATTGCTTGAAGAATCCATTAAAAGAGGCGTCATTTATGCTCCTGGTTCTACACTGGGATCCAAAGATGGTTTTGTTCGTTTTACTTTCGCAAAGGAAGATGAAGATTCGATAGATGAAGGAATCAAAAGGTTTGCAGAAGCTCTTAATAGTATATAGACAATTGGATGGCTAAATATATTTATTTCTAAGACAATTGGATGGCTAAATATATTTATTTCTAAGATAAATGGATGGTCAAAAAAGCATCCAAGTGGATGGTTATAAAAAATATAAATCCCTTATTATAGAGAGGTGGATGATAAAATATCGATATAACTAAATTACTATTTTTTTTTGAAACAATGTGCAATGTAGGTAATAAAAATTTTTGAAAGAGTTGGTATGGTATGACAACAGGTTTGATTATTACGCTAGTGATTGGAACTATTATTAAATTGTTAATGAGCCCTCCCAGTATAGCTGTGGCATGGGGAGTAAGTAAATTTGAACTTCATAAAAAACTTGATTCGAAAGATGTAACGGTAACTTTTAATGGAAATAATTTAGAAGAGGAAGAAAAAAATAGATTTACAGACTATTTTAATAAAGCTTCATTTTTGAAAAAACATTATATATTTCCAGGTAATGAAAAATTATTTTTACAGCCAGAGACTAATGTTACTCCATTTATCATGAACGTAAAAAGAGGCAAAAAAGATGTTAATTTCTTTGTTTTTAGTTACGACAATCACGTTGATGTAGTCAAGAAGTACAAGGAGAAGGTTGTTTCCTATAGTATTAGTTCTGAGCATCTACAAAGTTTCACTGTTTTAACTACAAATGCAAACCATTGAAAAAAGGTTTTCGAAAAATTAGGGATTCGGTCGAGGCTTCGGTCTCTGACGTAGAATCCCTCTTTTATTACCCTGAAAATTACGTGATTTTAGGACCGCAATTATCTTCCAATTAAATTGAATGGAAGATTTTTTTATGACCAAAAAGTCGGAATTATATTGCTACTCATCACGTTAGCTAAATGTCGATTCCGGATGCAATTATGTGGAGGCATAATTGATATGAATTTTTCGCAAGTTGTGTTTTTCTTTTTTTAAGGCTGTTTTCTCAAAGATTGTTGCTTCTGGTTTGTCTATCTTATTTAACTAAAGCACGCTGTTAGTTTAAGTACATTCCTTCACAAGAAAGTCAGTTTTTTTGTTTATTTTTTAAATCATTTATTTTAATAACACCATAATAAACAATCCAATGATAGTTTCTTTTTGTACTTCGTTGGAATTTAATTCATATATGTAAGATAATTCGCTATATTTATTTTCTTGCTTAACCTCCTCCCTAATTAGACGAGCCTTATGGTAATACGGTTTGAAAAAAATTAGTTAAAAAAATGAAAGAAGAAGAGATAGTATTTGAACTGAACATATTACTCAGAAAAAATTAATAAATTTAGAAACAAAACGAACCTTTATTTTGGTAATTCGTCTAAATATTGGAGATACTGAGCTCCGAAACAAATAAAAGGGAGATAATATTATGAAAAAAACTAGTAAAAAATCTTGGATAATTGCTTCAGCACTAACAATAGGAATGGCTGTTCTTACACCCCTTCAAGCAGGAGCTACTTCAGTAGAACCAACAAATGGTGTTACTGTTCAAATCGAACAACAAATTACAGGAACGATTAAAAAATTTAACGGAGTCGGTGTTGGGATAAAGGGTATAGATGGTAAAAACTACTACATCAGTTTCTCTAAATTTTCTGACGAGCAAGTGAAACAAATGAGAAAGATCATAGTAGTAGGACAGGAAATAACAGTTGAAGGTGGAGTAGTCGAAGATTACGCAGACTTCTACACTTTCGAAGATTATAAAAAGGAATTGCCTAAAAATATACCAAATGAAGAGTTAACAAAATTAGAAAAAATGTTTAGTGAAGTGAAGAAGCTAGAAAAAGAAGCTTCAAAAACGAAAGATATGAAAGAATCTGAAAAGAAATATGAGGAATTTTTTAAACTTCAGGAAGAAATGTTTCAAATCACGAAGCCATATATTTTAGCTAGTTGGCAGCCTCAACCATTTAATGAGTTTCTAGAATACTACTACGAATTTAGTGAAAATAATATAGTTATTGCAGAAAATGATAAAAAAAAGCTTAAAGATATTTATGAGGAATGGGTAAAGCTTAGAAAAGATGGTCAAGAGGAAAAGTCTGAAGAGAAAATGAAAGAATTTAAGAAAGTACTTCGACCATATCTTGATGAACTTAATCCACCTGAAACGTTTGAAAAATACATCGAAGGTGTTAATTTAGAAAAAATCTCAACAGAAGATTTAGCAAAACTAAAAGCTATTTACGAAGATAGTCAAAAAGCAGAAAGAGATGAAAATTATGAATTGTATAACAAACTATCGATGGAGTTTTATGACATCATTAGTCAATTCATAATACCTCCAACGTTTGAAGAATATATGTCAGAATATATGTCGCTACGTTATGAAATCAAAGTTAATAAAGCAGATAGCAAGAAATTGAAACAGCTATATGAAGAAATCTTAAAGCTAGATAAAAAAGAAGATTCAACAAAGATTGATGAAAAATGGGAAGCGTTTCACAATATTTTAGAGCCATATTTTGAAGCAAATAAAGAAATTCTGATTTCTGCTTCTAAATTAACAATTAATGGTCAAGAATACCTACCGCGATAACAGCCATATTTATAAGGTATAACAAATTGCCGGTTTATCTATGCCGTTTACACAATCAGGAAATCTTGGTAAAAGATGTTTAAAAACAACTTAAAGATGGATATACTTACAAAGTAAACAAAAAATTCTTAAGGAGGTCGAATGAAATGATCGTTATCGTTAAATTGATGTCATTGGTAGTTACAACTTCAGTAAAAATGAAAATCACACATTCGACCAGATCGGAATGGATCGCTTAAGGTTTTTTTTGTAATTAAGCATACCCATACCGCAGGGAGAAGTGTGCCCCTGCGGTATTTTTGTGCCTTTTTTCACCGTAGAGGAGTCTCTCTACGGTTTTTTTCATTTTTCATGGTAATTTAAGGAGGTGATAATAAATGATATTAAACATTTTTGATCTCACAATAACTATTTCAAAACGTGAGATCTCTCTTGAGAAAGCACTTCATAATGAAAATGCGAAAAAAATCTTTGAAGAGAACCGAAGAAAAGTAGAAAATTATATTCGTATTCGTCAATATTAATTTTGTTAATTAAAAAACATGAAAGGTGGGAATTGAAATGATTTATATGATCAAAAGACGCCAAGCAGTTTTATGGCTGGAGAAAGACACAACCTAGCTACCAGTCTCAAAATTCACATAATACTCTTCCGCTATCCTGCACCGTTAGTTGAATAACAACAATCATTTCGAAAACAGTCTTTTTTAAAGAGACAAATGACATGTGCCGTATATGCCAAATTGGGTTGACGTCTATAGGTATTCTTGTAGTTTAGAGTTTGTTTCAATATAAAACCCGAAGCTTTATCGCTTCGGGTTTAATGTTAATCTATCTAAATAAACAAGTCTTTATTTCAGTTATAAATTTCTATGTTTTAGAAAAACTCAGAAGTTGTTTTTGCTTGCATGTGAAGTTGTAGATAGTCTGGACCACCTGCTTTTGAATCAGTACCTGACATATTGAAGCCGCCGAATGGTTGGTAACCTACGATTGCACCAGTACAGCCGCGGTTGAAGTATAAGTTACCTACATGGAAATCTTCACGTGCTTTTTCTTGGTTCATACGATTATTTGTAATAACCGCACCTGTTAAACCGTATTCAGTATCGTTTGCAATATCAATTGCTTGATCGAAATCTTTAGCTTTTGTAATAGCTACAACTGGTCCAAAGATTTCTTCTTTCATAATACGCGCAGAAGGCTCTACGTCTGCAAATACTGTTGGTTGAATGAAGTAACCAACTGAATCATCAGCTGTACCACCTGCAACAAGGCGACCTTCTCCTTTACCAATTTCAATGTACTCTGTCACTTTATTGAATGCCGCTTGGTCAATAACTGTTGCCATGTAATTGTTGAAGTCCGATGGATCACCAACTGTTAACTTGTTAGTAAGCTCAATTACACGATTAACAACTGTGTCATATACATCTTCAACAATAACAGCACGAGAACATGCTGAACATTTTTGACCTGAGAAGCCAAATGCTGATTTTACGATAGATTGTGCTGCAAGCTCTAGATCTGCTTCTTTATCAACAACGATTGTATCTTTACCGCCCATTTCAGCGATAACACGTTTAATCCAAATTTGACCGTCATTTAATACAGATGCACGTTGGTTAATACGTAAACCTACATCACGAGATCCAGTGAAGCTGATGAAGCGTGTTTTTGGATGATCAACTAAGTAGTCACCTACTTCAGCACCTGATCCTGGTACAAAGTTCACAGCACCTGCTGGAAGACCTGCTTGCTCTAACACTTCGATAAACTTATAAGCAACTACAGGTGTTGTTGAAGCTGGTTTTAATAATACAGTGTTACCCGTTACTAAAGCTGCAACCGTTGTCCCTGCCATAATAGCGAATGGGAAGTTCCATGGTGAAATAACAATACCAATTCCTAGTGGAATATAGTCATAACGGTTATATTCACCAGGACGGCTTTCAACAGGTTGACCGTTTTTGATACGTAACATTTGACGACCATAGTATTCTAAGAAATCAATTGCTTCTGCAGTATCTGCATCAGCTTCAGCCCACGGTTTACCTGCTTCTTTTGTTAAAAGTGCAGAGAATTCGTGTTTACGACGACGGATAATTGCCGCTGCTTTGAATAGTACGTCTGCACGAATAGCTGGGTCTACTTTTTTCCAAGTTTTGAATGTTTCGTCTGCAGCCTGCATTGCTTTTTCAGCTAGTTCTTTGTTTGCTTTTGATACGCGGCCAATTACTTCTGTTTTCTTTGCCGGATTATATGAAACGATTTTATCTTCTGTAGTAATACGTTCTCCACCGATGATTAATGGGTAGTCTTGACCTAAATAGCCCTCTACTTTATTTAATGCTTCTAAATATGCGTTGTAATTAGCCTCTTGAGTAAAATCTGTGAATGGTTCGTGTTTGTATGTAATCATATTATTTCCTCCTGTGAACTATAGTGCCAAATGATTATGCACTATTTGGAATATTATTAATTCTATAATGCAATATAGCTTGGCATTAATCAACAATAATTTTCGCAATTTTTTAATTTTCGTGTTTACCTTTCATACATAATGATAAAATAGGGGGTAGGAGTACACAGGAGGACAAGATGGAAAATCATATTTTATTAAATATTTATAAATACGTTATTGAAAAAGGGGATATGGGCATTTGTGTTGTAGATACAGAGGGCAAATTGCTAATCTATAATAAAAAAATGCGAGAATTAGAAGGTGTGAATGAAGATGAATTCGAGAAGAGGCGAGCACTCGAAATTATCGATTTTGAAACGGAGAAAAGTGATATTTATAAAGTTTTAAGCTCTGAATCACCAATCCCCAATGTGAAAAAAACGTATTGGAATAAAAAAAATCAAGAAGTCACCTATATTAGTAATATTTATCCATTGCACTATGAGGGAGCTTTAATAGGGGCTGTGGAATTTGCACGAGATATTACACAGCTTGAATATATGATGTACCAACCATTAAGAAGGTATGGTGCTCCGCTGACCTTTGATATTATTACCGCAGTATCAGAAGTGATGCGAGATGTTATTGAAAAAGCAAAAATTGTGTCATTGAGTCGAATGCCCGTTGTGTTAGTAGGGGAATCGGGTACAGGTATTGATATGATTGCTGAGGGAATTCATCATGATTTAAGGGTGCAAAACGATCTGTTTATTACATTGATTTGCCGCAGAGATGAAAACACCATTTTAAAGCAATTTGAAAAAAACATTGCTGGAAAAGAAAATATTACGTTTTTCGCTGAACGGATTGAGTATTTATCCATAGCGGCGCAAAAAAAAATTGTAGAATTGTTTAACAATCATTCGAATCATCAGCATATGCTAATTGCTAGTGTGGGCAAAGACCCGATTGATTTAATTCAAGAACAAATGTTATCTAAGGAATTATATCGATTGTTTTCAGGGATTACGATTTATGTACCCCCATTACGAGAGAGAAAAGAAGATATCATGCCGTTTATTGATGATTACTTCCAGCGCCATCGTGATAGCTTTGGCTCATCCATTCAGGGGTTATCAGAAGAAGTCGAAGAGATCTTTTTGAAATATGATTGGCCAGGGAATTTAAAGGAGTTAGAAGTGTTACTTGATGAAATTTCGTCCCTTTTGACTAATGAAACTGTAGTAGATTTACATATGTTACCAGCTTATTTTAGATGGAAAATCCAGCAGATTTATGATGATGGGATGGAAGAGAATGCGGATTTATTTATTATTAAAAATCCAAATGATATTCGACCACTTGATGTCTACATGAAAGAGGTGGAAGAGTATTATATTTCCAAAGCATTAGATTTTCACCAAGGGAATATCTCGAAAACTGCGGCTACATTAGGCATACGTCGACAAAGTTTACAGTATCGTGTTAAAAACTATAAACTCAATAAAAAAAGCGAAAACATTGATTCATGATGTTTTCGCTTTTTCATTGAGTTCAAGTGTTGAATTATTTGCTTTTTTTAGATAGACGACCAAGAGCAAAGGCTGTAACACCTAGGCCGATTGCTGTATTTGTTTTTTTATTAAACACTTGTTTTGTAACAAGTGCTAGATTTTGAGGGCGCTCTGCTAGACGACGCATGAAATAACCATACCAATCACTACCGAATGGTAAATATGTACAGAAGTTATAGCCTTCCTTCGCTAAGTTATACTGCATATCTTTGCGGAAGCCATACAACATTTGGAATTCGAATTTATCATTCGGAATATTATGCTTTTTGACAAATTGCTTCACATGATTAATAACGTTGTGGTCATGTGTTGCAATCGATGTGAACTTACCGTTTAGCAAATGTTGCTCGATTAGTTTTAAATAATTGCGGTCAATATCATCTTTTGATTGATAGGCCACATTATCATTTTCCTTGTAGGCTCCTTTTACAATACGAAGGCGGAAGTTTTTGTATTTCTCAATATTTTCCTCTGATTCAAAGAAGTAAGCTTGAATAACCGTACCCACATTATCGTACTCTTGGTGTAGCTTTTCTAGTAAGTCAAATGAGCTATGAAGGCGTGCGTAGTTTTCCATATCGAAATTCACAAAAATATCGTACTTATGTGCAAGTGCCAAGATCTCTTTTAAATTTTCATAGCAAAAGTCGATATCAATATCTTGACCTAGCTGTGAAGGCTTAAGTGAAATATGTGCATCCAATTGTTCATCATGAATTGCTTGAATCACGGCTAAAATATTTTGTTTCGCTGCTGTTGCCGCGGATTTCTCAAAGACGAATTCTCCAAGATTATCTACTGTACAAGAAATGTTTGCTTTGTTTAATTCTTTAATCGTTTGAACGACCTCTGGAATTGTTGTGCCTGCTACAACGCTTTGTGCGCCCATTCGTAAACCATATCTTTGAGCTGCGCCATTAAGCATTTGATTTTCTGATAAGTAAATAAAAAAGTCACGTAATGCCATATAAAATCCTCCTAAAATAATGAGTTTTAATTTCTTGGCGATTATAACACTAAAAAAAGAAAACTGTAAAATTTCAAAAAATTATTTTACAAAGCTATTTAAGGTCATGGATTATTGTGTTTACTGAATTTCTCCACACTTGAAAATTAGTAAAAATTTTTTGACGAAAAAAAACTTTTCAAACGAGTGATTATGTTTTATGTTGTGATGTATAGATCATACATTATTTTTACTCCTTTTTTCAGTGGCATTTATCGCGATGACAATCTACTTATCTTGGGAAACGTCTAAGCTTGTTGAACGTTTAGGGGAAATTTCGTTGGTACTACGCATTTTCGTAAAAGACATTTGTTGGCCAAAAGCCCCAGGCGGAATAGATACAGAAATAGAAGGAAACTACTGATTTTTGGGAAATTCTCGATGCAATATTCATCTTCCTAAAAGTTGGTAGTATAATTGTAGAATCGTACCATTCAAAAAGGAGAGGAATTAATGACAGCTCAACAACAAGCAGCGATGCAATCCATGATTGACTGGCTTGCAGATGAACGCGAACTCGGGAAACAACCTAGCAAAATAGAAATTGCAGGAGAGTTTGATTTACATGATATGCATTACTATATATTTAAGTATAAAAAATCAATGCTCGGAAAATGGCTCCTCGGCGTATGTGGAGGCTATGAGGACCCGTCTGACACCGAGCATTGCGGCCATATATTCAGCGATATGCAACCTTATGACCCTGCGACTGCAGAGCAAGAAGCTGTAAAGATGGTAGAATTAATCCGAGAATATTGGATGCAGCGGGCTGCAGCATATGAAGCTGGCCAGTCCATGGAGGACGAGACGGAAACGCAAGACAATGGTTCTGGTATTTTTAACGGGTTCGTTCTACTTAACTCTGCAGAATGTGATATTGATCAGATAAAAGCCAACCTATTGAGTGATTGGAACATCTCCTGCTCGTCGGCAGAGGAAGAGGAAACTGCCGAAGAAACAAAGGAAGGAACCTTGGTATTTGAAGTGGACGACTGCATGTTAGCGGTTAGTTTTATCGAGGCTCCCATACCAGATGGTGAGGCTGAGCATTATGCACAGGGAAACTACATGTGGAAGGAAGCCGTGGAGGTTACTCAAACGCATGTAGCTCAAATCATCCTTGCTGCATTTACTCGCTCCGGCTCCCCGTTGGACAGTGGCAGGCTATACACTAAGCTGGCTGCCAGTTGTTTAAAGCTTCCTAACGCAATAGGGATCTATACATGCGGCACCGTATTTCAGCCTGAACTTTTTTTGGATATGGCTGAAATCATGAAGAATGACGATATGTTTCCTTTACTGAATCTGGTTTATTTCGGCCTTGTCGGAACGGAGACCGGGGTAGATGGATATACTTATGGGTTAAAAGCCTTTGGCAAGGATGAAATTGAAATTTTGGACAGTCAAGCATCTCCTGCCGAACTGCGCGATTTTTTGATTACGATTTCCGGATATATTGTAGAAGAGAATGTCACTTTAAGGGATGGAGAAACGATCGGCTTCTCAGCAGAGCAAAAGCTACCGATTTCCCGTTCTGAGGGAGTTTATGTCGATGGGGATACTCTTAAAATCAAATACTAATTTCATGCAGAAAAGACACCGTAGTTGGTGTCTTTTTTACACTTCATAATCAAATTAACTAATCGCGAATTCCAATCGTAAGTGAGGGATACCATTGTTTTTTATGATGTAGTATTTTGAAATGCTCCTGCCAATTAAAACACCTTCTTCATGTGTATAGCTTAAAAAACTTTTGGTCGAACTATTATTAGTGGAACCCCAAACTCATTTGAAATAATGAGGATACAAATCTTTATGCTGCCATATCCAGTTTTTCATCTCAAGGATCATCTCCTCATAGTTAGGTACTGTAAATGAAAAATCTTTTCGTGTGTTGACTAGTGTTTTATCAATTTTTAAGAGCTGATAGGGTAGGATGACTACTTTATTTTCCTTGAAATGCGTATTGAATAATTGCAGTAAATCAAACTTTGAAATACTACTATTATTGATGAGGTGGTAGAGGCCTGTTGTACCTTCAATTGCTGCACGTTCAATTGCTTTTGCTAATGTTAGGGTAGTAACTCCGGTCCATATTGCGCCAGTATAGCCGTTAATAGTATCGTGTTGCTTCATAAACCAATTAAAGAGGCCTATGCCATCCTCTTTCATATCAGGGCCGATAATAGAGTTACGAAACGTCAGGTGTTGAGTGCTTTCAATTTCTCCTAATCCCTTCGTTCGATCATAAAAGGTTTCCCCATCGCGAATGCTTTTTTCATGATAGGGAGCGGTTTTTCCTGAGAATACACAATCCGTACTCAAATGAATAAGCTTGGTTTTCCTGTTTTTTAATAAAGATACAATTGCATGAGGCAAATAACTATTGAGATATATGCTTTTCTCATGGTCGGTATCACAGGCATCATTTAAAACACCGATACAATTGACTACGACATCATAGTCGTAATCTAGTAATAGTGTCCTTAAAAAATTTGAATCAGAAATATCTCCCGTAATATTTTTTCCGTATGAAAAGGGTGTTCGTGAATAGGTTGTTACATCATGCCCTTGAGAGCATAAGTAGAGTGAAATCGTGTGGCCAGCCATTCCAGTAGCTCCAAGAACTAAAAATTTCAAGGTTTTCCTCCCATCCAATTATGTAATTCTTCTTGAACAAGAGGGAGCTTTAACAATTTTTCCTTTATTTCAGTGACGGACAGTATTTTCGTATTAGTAGAGTTATATTCATCGGTTAACGTTATTTTAGGAGAGCCCTCATCAAGATATTTTCCATAATTTAAATCCCGATTATCGGCAGGGATTCTATAAAAATTCCCCATATCAATGGCTTTTGCAGCTTCTTCTTTTGTTAATAACACTTCATAAATCTTTTCACCATGCCGTGTTCCGATAATTTGTATATTATTTTGAGCTTGAAAAATTTCGAGAAGGGCTTGGGCTAAATCCTCAATATAAGCAGCTGGTGATTTTTGCACCATAATGTCCCCATTGTCAGCGTGGGAGAAGGCGTATAAAACTAATTCTACTGCCTCATCGAGACTCATCATAAAGCGTGTCATTTTTGGATCTGTAATAGTCAATGGCTTGCCAGCTTTAATTTGTTCAATAAATAAAGGGATAACAGAGCCTCGTGAAGCCATCACATTGCCGTATCGTGTACCGCAAATCAATGTTTTATCTGAATGAACCATTCTTGACTTAGCAATAAACGTTTTTTCCATCATGGCCTTTGAAATTCCCATTGCATTTACTGGATAAGCAGCCTTATCAGTAGATAGGCAAATAATTTTTTTAACGCCTGCTTGAATAGCAGCAGTTAAAACATTATCAGTACCTATTATGTTTGTCTTTACTGCTTCCAGTGGGAAAAATTCACAAGAGGGGACTTGCTTAAGAGCGGCAGCATGAAAAACAAAGTCAACATCATACATTGCATTGTGAATACTTTGGATATCACGTACATCACCAATAAAAAATTTAATTTTCGGATGTTGATAGAGTTTACGCATATCATCTTGCTTTTTCTCATCTCTTGAAAAGATGCGAATTTCCTTAATGTCGGTATTTAAAAATTTCCTTAATACCGCATTACCAAAAGATCCGGTGCCCCCTGTAATGAGAAGAACTTTATCTTTAAACATTGTAGTGTCTCACACCTTCTACATGCATCGAGTAACGATTCATTTTAATCCTCTTCGATGTAAATCGTATTCAGAATTCTCTCTTGGGAAGTTATACCAATATGCCAATTCATTTGTATATTTGCTCGTCGGGTTTTTATCCATTAAGGCACAGTTAAAATCCCAATCCCCAGCAATATCTTTTCTTATGGTAAAGGTTGCATCACCAATAAAACTTCTTCGAATAATTTTAAATTGTCCAGGTAATGTGTATCGATTAGATTCATCTTTTATAAATGCATAGCCAGCTTTTGTTAGCATGTTGTAGTAGTAAACATCAAACTGACCATCAACTTGGGATAAGACGTTTCGAATAGCGGGTAAATAGTGATCATCACTATCAATGATAGCTATATAATCACCAGTAGCTTCTGCGATACACCGATTATAGGCTACACTAGCACCTAAATTAGTTGGATGGTTAATTATTTTTAAGGCAGGACAGCTTTTTTGATAGTCTTCTAATAGGGCTAAAGTATTGTCGGTTGATCCGTCATCGCAGACGATAATTTCATAGGCGTATTCTTTCGGGATACTTTCTAACATTGTTAATATCCACTCTTCACTATTGTAGGCAGGTGATAAAAAGCTAATTCTCATGTAAAACCTCGATTCTTTTATAGTTATTAGGAATAGACATAAGTCGGAGTTTAATAAAGTCTAATGCTGTTAGCTTTGATTGACATAGAGGATTCTTTATTACAATATGCATTGCAAGAGTTGGTGTGTGGGCAATTATTTACATTTGTTAGTTATTTAAAAGAGAGGAAGTATTTTAAAAATAAGGTGATTTTACTAGTGTATACATGATGTTTATTCTATTCTTTTCACGTTATTAAGCGAGAAATCATAATTTAATGAAGTACTTCATTTTAAAAAGGGGGATGTTATGTCAAAAAAGATTGCCTTCATATGTAGCGTGGAATCATATAAGCTCTCCGACGCACATATTTTTAAAGATTTGTGCCTTGTTCCTATTTTGTTAGGTGAATATTTAGGCTATGATGTTAGTATTTTAACGACTGAAATGAATGAAGCCTATTTAAAACAAACCTTTCCTTCTGTTACTTTTCAACATATTCCGTTTGGGGATGACTATGTTGCTAATATGAATACCTATTTAATAGAGAATGCGAAGGACATTGATATTGCATTTGCAATTGGGCCGTATCCATCGTATTTGTCGATATTAAAAACTTATAAAAAATATAATCCAAACGGAAAAATTTATATGAAACTAGATGTTAACCGGTTTTGGTTAAATCGATTGAAAACCTATCCTTACTTTACGGAGTTACTCCAGCTTTGTGATGTATTGTCCTCTGAATGTGAATCCATTCAAAACTCTATTCATGAATTTTCAAATTTAGATATTAAACGCATTCCAAATGGCTTTTATGAGCTGTTTCAGACAGAGCATGTTTTATTTAACGAAAAAGAAAATAGAATATTAACGGTTGGTCGTTTAGATGCTCCTGAAAAACAAGTTCTTTTAGCTGTAAAAGCATTTTTAGCAGCACAACTTTCAGATTGGGAGTTTCGGTTAGTGGGACCAATGTCAGAGGCGTTTAGACAGGAGCTGTCAAACGTACTTGATGGAAATCCATTCGCGGCACAGGTCACTATTTTGGGACCGATTTATGATAAGGTACAACTGGAGGAAGAGTATAGAAAGGCTAAAATTTTTTGCCTTACCTCCTTAGTAGAATGCTATGCTCATGTCTTTGCTGAGGCCGCAAAGAATGGTTGTTATATCGTTACAACTGATGTAGATGGGGCTGCGGATATTACTCATAATCAACGCTATGGGACAATTCATCCGACACATGATTGGCAAAGTGTTGGAAGGACATTGCAGCTAGTAACAAAACAGGAAGTTTTATTAGCTGATACATGCGAACATCTCCAAGCATTCGCAAGAGCGGAATTAAATTGGAGAAATATTGTGCAAAAAGTGGCTGAATATTTAGGGGAAAAGACAAGTTAAATTTGTTCTTTATAATGAAAATTAGATTCATAATTTCGACCTAAACTATTTATAGAAGATGATTGGAGTGAAGACAGGGCAACTCCTTGAAGAATAGAGAGGCAAGTAGGGGAACGAGGTTAATAGCATCATACACCTTCGTGATAAATCCCTCGTTATGGTGAATAACACAATAATGAATAAAAAATACCCCCTAGATTTTTCATCATCTAGGGGATATTCCTTTTACACTACCTTCAGCTGAAAATTCTATTATTCTACTTCGTTTTTCAGTCCAAGAGTTTATCCCGCATTAACGGGCAGTAATTTATCAGTACAGAAAGCAAGCGACTCCTACCTCAAAATTAGCAAAGGTATTAGTTTTGTGATGATCTGCCCGTAAACGCCTGATTGGTGAAAACTAATAATCAGTGGGGAAAAAACCCCCACTGATTAAAGTCTTACTTTATTTCTAGTGTATATGGTTGAGTGCTAGCTTTGCCGTAATATTCACTTACTTCAATATAGTAAGTTCCTTTATCCAGTTCGACAGTACCTACTTCAGCATCCCCAGCTCCGTAATAATCTAATGTTTCTACTGTTTTTCCATTTGCATCAATAATACGGATGACGCCATCTAGCGCTTTTTCTGTTTTAAGAGAGAAGAACACATCGCGTTTGCTGTCGTTTTTAAATTCAAAATAGTCTTTATCACCAAATGGAACGCCTGTATTTAGATTTTGAGTAGCTACCCATTTACCGTCTTTTTTCGTAAGTACAGTTGGTTTTGTCGGTTTACCGTTAACTAACTTGGAATCTGCATCTTCATCTGCTTTTTTATGATCAACCAAAGTTAAAGTATACGGTTGGATTGATACTTGTCCAACACTGCTGCCGTTAATAACGATAAAATACCCGTGATCCTTTTTGGCTTTAAATGAAGTATTTACATCTGTTGTTCCTCCAAGCCCTAGTAGTAGTTGAAGGAGGTCTTCACTCTGTCCAAATGGAATTTCTGTGGCCAATTCTTTTGGATCAATTTTCTTATTACCATTTGTATCTTCTATAATGGAGCCTGAAAACATCAAGTCATTTTGAAGTTCTTTAGGTAATTTATCAAGTTGTTCTTTTGTATACGGTACCGAAGAAATAAGTAGGCTCATGACTTCATCTTTGCCTGGTTGTCTAAAATAGTAAAAATCTGTATCATCTTGATAAATTAGATGATCTTTGTAAGTGATATTAGGTCCAATCGTTTTAGCAGTTTTTGTTGTATTATTTTTTCTATTATATTCTTCTGGAATAGCTGCCATTTTACTTGTTTTAAGTGTATATGGTTCAGAAGAACGGTCACCAAGATTCATTACTTTTACAACATAGGTTTTATCCTTTGTCAATGCAATTGTCTTAGCATCGTTTTCATCACTTGTTGTCCCAAGAAGTAGACTAAGTAATCCCATATCGTTAGTTAATGAAGTAACTGGGATTAATTCATTAGTTTGCTCATCGTATTCGAAGATATTGCCACCTGGTGATTGGTTCATTCCTTTTTGAATCTTGAAACCATAAACGGCATTTTCTTTAGCTGTAAATGTGAAGTAATCTTCATCATCTTCAGTTTGGAAATATGCTTTTTGATCCTTACCAATATCAAAACGAATTGCTTGTTCTATTATTTGGTCAGCGTTTTCCGGTTGTCCCATAGCATCTGGATCCATGAATATATTCATAAAATCATTTACTTGTTTACGTTTTTTTGTTTTATATTCAGCTAAAGGTAAAAGGTCCTTTTGTATATTGTTTTCTTGCATTTCCCCATTCATTGTAAGGCCGTCTTCATCTTGAGGAAGGCTTACGACTTCACCTTTTAATGTGTAAGGAATGATGGATTCACTAACAGTTTCTTCAGTATCAATACCGCCGTTATAGAACATTTCAAGTGAAAAATTGTTACTGTTATTATTAGATACGCTAATTACATACTCTTCACCTGGTATAGCATCGACAACTAAGTTTACTCCATCGCCTTTATCCATACCATAAGATGCTCGGATTGGATATGCCTCATCTAATCCTTCAGCATCGATTTCCTCTGTTGGTACATTAACTAACTCTTCTTTTAAATAAAGCTCCATGGATGCAGTAACACCTGGAATCCCAGTTAAATCAAATTTCAGTGTCGTTGGTTCATTTACTGAAAAAGTAAAATAGTCTTTGTCACCTAGATGATCTTCAGAAAGTAGGGTATAGTTTTTATCTGCTGTACTGAATGGGAATTTTTCAACCTTCTCCATATGCTCCATATCTAATGAATCAATTGGTAATTTATTAGTAGTTTGAGCTGTGAAGACATAGTTAGAATCGCCCTTTGAGCTATAGTTGCCATTATGATCTTTAACTCCAATAAGAAGGGTACCCTTTTGCTCTGCTTTATATAGATATCCTTCTTGCTTGCCAACGCGAACATCATTGACGTTAATTGGTTCTACTTCTTTGCTGTTACCTTCCGGGTAGAAATACAAATCAAATGCATAATCATATTTGTTTGCACCTTCTAATGTCAGTTGAGCATATTCATTTTCATCTAAATTAACCTTGTACCATTTCTTTTCGTCTGGTTGGCTGAATGTACCTTTTTCTGTATTCAATGTATCCTTTTTAAGGACTTTTGCGTTTTTCAAGCGCTCTTCTTTTGTTTCAGAATACTGTTTTGGTAAATCTTTTATATTAAACTGTAATGCATTTACAGGATCTACTAGGCCATGTCCAAATGTAAGATCATAGCCACTCTCACCTAAATCCTTTGCCGTCGTTTCGAGAATTGCTTCTATTTCATGTGGCTTTAAATCTGGATATTTTGATTTTAGTAGGGAAGCCACACCTGCAACAACTGGAGATGCCATCGACGTTCCGCTAAATTTAACAAAGGATGATCCTTTTTTCTCATCATGGACTGTACTGTAAATATCTTCACCTGGCGCTACTAAATCAACAGATGGGCCATAGTTTGAATAGCTTGATAATTTGTTTCGATCATTCGTAGAACCTACACTTATAACGCCTTCGAAAGAAGCAGGGAAGGAGTAATTATCTGTCGATTCATTTCCAGCAGCAGCTACAATGGTAACTCCTTTATCAATCGCTGTCTGAACGGCTTCTTTCATTAATGGAGATTCACCGTAGCCGCCAAGACTCATATTGATAACATCGGCGCCTTGCTCGATAGCGTAAAGAATTCCTTGTGCAATGACGAAATCATTAGCACCATTTTTTCCGTTGAATACATCGATCGGAAGAAGCTTGGCTTTTGGATTAATCCCGTGTCCTCCAATACCATTATCTTTTGCTGCACCAATAATTCCTGCTACATGTGTCCCGTGATCACCAGTATAAGAAGTATTGGCAGGTGCCGCAGCATTATATGGAGGTAGCACTTGAGATTTTAAATCTGGATGTTTAAAGTCCACACCAGAATCGATAACTGCCACTTTTACATTATTGTTACCTGCTAATTTTAAAGCTTTATCAATTTGAAGCAGGTTTAAATGATACATATCCTGTTTCTTTGGATCTGTTTTTGTGCCAAAAGAATGGTACACATAGCTTGGGGATACACTTTTAACCCCTTTTTGCTTAGCATAATATGAAACTGCTTTTTCTAAATTCGTGCCTTTGTTAAGTTGGATAACATCGTAACCTAATGAAGGTATAGAGCGAATCACTTTTGAGCCGATTTTCTTATGCACACTGTTATCAAGACCTGAATGTTTGATAATAATAGTATCCTTACTAATCCACTCTTTCTGATTATTAGATGATTGATCCTTATTGCTAGCTACTTTCACTAACTCTTGGTTCTTTGCTGTTTTTTGCGGTGCTTCTGCAAAGGCAGAAGCAGCAGGTACCATTAGTGCAGCAGATGCTACTAGAGCGATTGATTTCTTTTTCCAGTTCTTCAACTGTTTTCCCTCCTTGGGTTAATAAATATTTGGGCCATCTCTACTAATACGAATGAGTAATAGAAAAGTTTCGTAAATGAGTATATTTATTTCCAAAAGTACCATTCTATATTTTACCATTATATTTTGTTCATGATAAAAAGAGATTTTATACAGGTGACGGCTACTATTCTTACTCGATTTGTGAAATTTGAGTAGGTGAGTGTATTCAGCCACAATTGAAAAGTACCAACTATGGACAAATTATCTTAGAGCTGCTCTATTAGTCTGTGTAAATCTTCCTTCGAACGAGGCATTTTGATGTTTTTTTCTAATAGTTTTTTATTTTGTAAGGCAATAGCCATATCAAAAACCCATGGACGTTCAAGATGAGCTCTCTCAAGTAAATCTTCTTGAAAGAACATTGCAACTGGATCCCCATTATAAATAATTCTCCCAGCTTCCATCACGATGATTTGATCTGCCCATTCATAAGCTAGTGTGATATCATGCGTTGCCAGTAAAATTGTTCGCTCACCGTTTTCTAACATAGCTAAATACTGTAAAACTCGTGCACTATAATAATTATCTAGTCCAGCAGTCGGTTCATCTAATAATAAAACGGAAGGTTCCATTGCAAGTACACCAGCCATAGCGACACGTTTTTTCTGTCCAACACTTAAAAAATGTATCGGTTTATCTAGCAAGGCTTCGACTTCGGTTTGAGCGACAGCCCACGCAATTTTCTCTTCAATTTTTTCAGTTGTCCAGCCAAGATTCAGAGGTCCAAATGCAATATCTTGCTTAACTGTGCCAGAAAAAAGCTGGTTGTCTGCATCCTGAAAAACAATACCAACCTGTTGGCGTAATTTTTTTAATGCTTTTCTACTATAGTTAAGTTCTTTACCACAAAAGGATATACTTCCAGCGGTAGGCTTCAAAATTCCGTTTAAATGCTGAAATAATGTTGATTTTCCAGCCCCGTTATGACCAAGTAAAGCGATTTTTTTCCCCTTTGGAAGCTGTAGTGTAATATCCGTTAACGCATGAGTTCCATCAGCATAAGCGTAGGATAAATGTGTTAAATCAAAGTATAATTCTGTCATTAGAAAAAACCTCCGTAAATGATGAGGAGTATAAAAATAGTAGTAATACCAAGCCAATTTTTCGTGTTATAGGTAATATCCTCCTGCCAATAAACAGTTTCTCCACCGCGTGCTTCCATCGCATTGTTTAGTTCACGACTTCGTTGGAACATCTCGGCAAATAAAGCTGCAATCAGCATTGATACCGAGCGAAGCCACTGCATAGGGGAGTTGTATCCTAGGCGGGCCTGTTGGGCAAGATGAATTTTTTGCATACTTTCTAAAAAGATAAAAATAAAACGATACGTTAGTTCTACTAGCTCTACAAATAGAGTTGGAAGACGCCATTGTCGCAAGACGTAACAAATGGATTGTACTGAAGTTGTGAGAATTAAAAAATACAAACAGCTAATGCTGCCAAGGACGATGAAAAAAAGCTGCTGCGCTGTCTCTAGGCTTGCACTGCCGACAAAAATTGTCCAACTATTAAGAGAAAATGACCATATGTGCGTTGGTAGCGTGCTAGTTGTTGGCGCAATAGAAATTAAAATTGATACTAAACTTGATAGTAAAAAAAATCCAGGTAGCAATAGTAATTTTGCATAATACTTTGTAGGAATTTTTGCGCCGATAATGATAAAAGCACTCATCACAATAAATGTAATGAGTGAAATTCGTTCATCTCTCATGATAAGCGACAATAAAAGTAGTCCAAGGGAGAACGTCATTTTTTCTAACGGATGAACAGACGCTAGTTTATTCAAATAAGCATACTTATCAATGAGTAACATCTCTTAACCCTCTTTATGTTTGCCGCGCATTAAGCCGATGAAATAGCCGATAAATCCAGCTCCGATAGCAGCTTGAAGTGCGAATAATAAGCTTTCAATTTCACCACTGGGTGGCTCCCATAAGCTTTCAAACCATGGCTCGTAGCTTGCATCTATTTCACTAATCGCAGCTTCCGCTTCGCCATCAGCACCTCCGAATTCTGCACCTTTTTGAATAAATAGGGGAACGATTGCTAATAACACAACAATTGCTAAAAGCAGTAAGTTTTTTTTCATTTTTAGTGAGCCTCCTTTGCTGAAAAAACACGTAGAGCTTTTAATTCACTGACATTGTATTTTTTCAGGAAGTTCATAACGACCACTGTTAAAATTCCTTCACTAACAGCAAGAGGAATTTGCGTTAATGCAAAAATACCTGCAAACTTTGTGAATGAAGCCATAAAGCCTCCGACCTCAGAAGGGAAGGCAAGTGCTAATTGCACAGAAGTGACAACATATGTACCTAAGTCACCAAGCATTGCTGCTAAAAAGACAGCGATGGAAAATGATAGCCCCATTTTTAGTGAGCCCTTAAATACATAGTAAGCGATAATAGGGCCCATAATGGCCATGGAAAAGGCATTAGCTCCTAAAGTTGTAAGCCCACCATGTGCTAAAAGTAAAGCTTGGAATAATAATACGATTGTCCCGATAACACTCATCGCTAATGGTCCAAAAAGAACTGTTCCAAGCCCAACTCCTGTCGGATGTGAGCAACTTCCCGTTACAGAAGGAATTTTTAAAGCTGATAGCACAAAGGCAAAGGCACCCGATAGACCTAATATCATTTTTGTTTCAGGATTTTCATCGATGGTTTTACGAATAGAACGTAATCCTAAAATAATAAAAGGAATCGATATGACCCACCAAAAAATCGCCCATTCAATTGGCAAAAAGCCCTCCATAATATGCATCGCAAATGCACGATTTGGTACGAATAAAAATGCCAATAAGAAATAACTAAGCTTCCAACCTGAGAATTTCAAAAATCTCTCCTCCTCAATAAATTATTTCGAATTAGCGTGCGAAAATAAAAAAGCACTTCTCCATTTGCGGAAAAATGCATAGCTGAAAAAATGCAAATAAAATTATAATTTGCTAAGCCGCACACCCATCCTCGTAGGTTGAAACGATCACATATTTTTCGGCAGGTCTCCTGGCTTTAGTTCAACGTTTTATAGGCCTTCCCATCCTTTGGACAGTGACATTATCATAAAACTCCCTAGTACAGTGGCGGGACCGCGCCGGACTTGAACCGGCTTCCCTTTTAAGCGAAATGATGAACAATTCGCACCGAAAAAAGATGAAGTTGTGAGATTTCACGACAAAGTGTAACATGATTTTCCATAAATATGCTATACTTTTTATGAAAATATTTTTAATTGAGTTTCTATGTCGAAAATTCGGATAAATCTAAAATGAATATCACATCTTTCTAAAAAAATTAATGAAAATGTCACAAATTTAGAAAGAAATATTGAAATTTTAAAAAAATGAGCTATGATAGAAACAGTTTTCAATTAGATAAATTCATATAAAACATCCATAAGTGCTTGAATATTTTCAAGATAATAGGGAAATCGGTGAAAATCCGATACAGCCCCCGCTACTGTAATAGCTGATGAAATCGCGGATGCCACTAGTGAAAGCTAGGAAGGCGCGAAAGTAAAAGGAAGCTTAAGTCAGGAAACCTGCTTATGTGATGATGCATGCAAACTTTTCGGAGGGAGAAGTTGAAGCGAGAGCGAGTACCTGTAAATATTCGTTTTTATTTGGCTTCTACTAAACCTTTACTCTTCGTCTAGAGTAAAGGTTTTTTTTTTTCCAAAAAGCAAATGAGGGGAGTAAAACTATGACAACTTGGAATTTAGAGGGGATGAAAACACATCTTTTTATTTGTAATGGCAGTAGCTGTATGAAAAAAGATGCTGAGGACATTACACTGGCAATCCGTGATGAAATACAGTTACTAGCGCTTGATAAAGAAATACATACGACAAGGACCCGCTGTAATGGCAGATGTAAGGATGCTTGTGTTGTCATTGCTTATCCTCAAGGGAATTGGTACCGAGTACCGACAATGGAGCATGCGAGAGCGCTCGTACAAGATTTAAATCATGAAGTGTTACATAATGAGCATGTTTTTACATTGCGTGAAGGTTCGTTACAGCGTACAGCGCAAACAACAGCCATAAAAGGCATTGAAAAGGTGAAAGAGGGGTAGCAGAATGGCGCAAAAAGGTAAGATTTTCGTAGTTGGCTTTGGCCCTGGAGACTTTAAACATATTACTACTCGCGCTGTGGAGGCACTACAACAAAGTGATATGATCATAGGCTATAAAACTTATGTAGAACTTATTCAGGATTTAGTTAGTGCAAAGTCAATTATTAGTACTGGTATGACAGAGGAAGTTTCACGTGCACAGGAAGCGGTACGTCAAGCGGAGGCTGGAAGTATCGTATCGGTCATTTCTAGTGGAGATGCCGGGGTTTATGGAATGGCTGGATTAGTGTATGAGGTATTAATCGAGCTAGGCTGGACAGAAGCAACTGGTATCGAGGTAGAAATTGTTCCTGGTATTTCAGCTATTAATTCCTGTGCAAGTTTACTAGGTGCTCCCATTATGCATGACGCTTGTACCATTAGTCTAAGTGATCACTTAACACCTTGGAATTTAATTGCAAAACGAGTGGAAGCGGCAGCTATGGCGGATTTTGTTATTGCTCTTTATAACCCGAAGAGTGGGCGTCGTACGAGACAAATCGTTGAGGCACAACGAATTTTATTAGAATATCGTTCACCAGATACGCCGGTTGGACTTGTGAAAAGCGCGTATCGTGACCGTCAGGAAATTACGATGACTACTTTAGCAGAAATGCTTGAACACGATATTGGCATGTTAACGACAGTTATTATCGGGAATTCAACAACATTCTTCTACGACAATAAAATGATTACCCCACGTGGTTATCAGCGTAAATATACACTTGGTGAAGAAAAACAACCGTTACGACCACATCAACGACTTAAGGAAGAAAATGAACCATGGGCAATGAATCAAGAAACAGGAGCAGCGAGTAATGATTTTGCGACAGATCCTAATGCCAATCGAATTAAGCCCAGTTTAGCCATCAGACCACAATCAAAGCCTAAGAAATCATCACTGGAAATGGCGACAGCTGCACTTGCTATGGTGAAGGGAACAAGCGCGGTGAAAGTTACACCTAAGCGTGTTCAACAAAAAATCGAATCCATTTTTGAATTAGCGGTTAGTCCTGGGGTAGCCAATAAGTTCTTTACTCCTCAACAAATGATGACGTTAGCTGAGGTAGTTGGCGAGGAAGGGACGATGGAGTATACACCAGACCATCAGATTCATTTGAAAATTCCTACGTCTGATCCTGAAGAGGCTACAGCAAAGCTTCGTGAAGTTGGCTTTTTACTAGCACCACTTGGTGATGTGTTATCGTTAAAAGCTTGTGACTTCTGTTATGGAGAAAAGTACGATTCGATTCCGTATGCAGAAGAGATTCAAGCAAAGCTTGGTGGGATGTCGTTACCGAAAACATTAAATATTGGCTTTAACGGCTGCGGTATGGCGTGTTATCGAGCAGTATTCGATGATATTGGAATTGTTTATCGTAAAAGTAAATTTGATGTTTTTATTGGTGCTAAGCCGGTTGGTCGTACAGCACATGCTGCCCAGCCAGTTGTGGAGGGGTTAGAGCCTGAACAGCTCATACCACTTATCACTGACATTATCGAAGAATATAAAGCAAATGCGCATCCAAATGAACGTTTGTTTAAATACTTCAAGCGTGTGAAAAAGATTCTACATTTCACGTATCAGGATATGTCTTCAAAAATAAAAGTAGAGCCAGCTCCATGCGGCGACTAGTGAGGAGTAATGAGATGAAAGCAATTTTATTTGTCGGCCACGGGAGCCGTTTAGAAGCAGGGAATGAAGAGGTACGTAAGTTTATCGAGCAAATGACACCTCGCATCGATGATAGCTTTTTAGTAGAAACATGTTTTTTAGAGTTCGCTTCGCCAAACATTGAAGAAGGTATTACGAACTGTGTGAAGAAGGGTGCTACAGAGGTGCATGTTATTCCGATTATCCTTCTTCATGCTGGACATTCGAAACTACATATTCCAGCAGAAATCGAACATGCGCGTGAGCATTATCCAAATATAACGTTCACGTATGGACAAACAATCGGTATCCATGAAGAAATATTTGCTATTTTAGAAGACCGTTTAGCAGAAATCGGCTTTAATGCTGAAGAAGAACATAAAGATACAGCCATTTTATTAATTGCACGTGGGGGCAGTGATCCAACTGCAAATGGTGATTTTTATAAAATTACACGCTTATTATGGGAAAAACTCCCGGTTCAGTATGTAGAAAGCACATTTATGGGCGTTACTGATCCCCGAGTAGAAGAAGGAATAGAGCGCTGTGTGAAGTTAGGTGCTAAAAAAATTATTATGCTACCGTACTTTTTATTCACAGGTATCCTAATGGAACGTATGAACGGCATGTGCAAGCAATTTAACGAAAAATACGCAGACTGTGATATTCAAATTGCTAATTATTTTGGTTATCATGAGCGTTTACAAAATGTGCTATTAGAACGTATTGAGCAAGCTGTCAATGGTACATCGACAGGAATGCAAGATTTAGAAAATTATCGTGCTTATGCGGCAGTGCATGGACATGCGCATCATCATCACCACCACGACCATGACCATGACCATGACCACCATCACCACGATCACGACCACGACCATCATCATCACCATGAAGAGGAGCCGGTGAAATGATTTTCATGTTAGCAGGGACGAGCGATGCTAGGAATCTAGCACTTGAACTACAGTCAGCAGGTCATGCTGTGACAGCTACGGTCGTTACTGAATCAGCCGCTTCAAGCCTTGCAGAAGTAGGCCTTCCTCATTTAGTCGGTCGTTTAACGGCGGAAGAAATGACGACGATTATTACCGAGCGAGGGTACCGTTTAGTTGTAGACGCCTCTCATCCGTTTGCTGAAGAAGCTTCAAAAAATGCCATGGCGGCAGCAGAGCAAGCAAATGTTCCGTATATTCGCTATGAACGTGCTCATGAACATTATGCACACCCGCTAATTACGGTTGTGAAGGATTATGAGGAGGCTGCCCATTTAGCAGCGGAAAAACGTGGAGTCATTATGCTAACGACGGGCAGTAAAACATTAGCGACCTTTACAAAAGTGTTACATGGCTTAGAAAATACACGAGTGATTGCACGTATGCTTCCTCGACTCGATAATATGGAAAAATGTGAAGCACTTGGTGTGGCACAAAGAGATATTGTTGCCATACAAGGCCCATTTTCAAAGGAATTAAACGAAGCCCTCTTTCGTCAATATAATGTGACATTGATGATTACGAAAGAAAGCGGCAAGGTTGGCTCGGTGGATGAAAAGCTAGAGGCAGCCCTTGCATGTGGCATTGAAACAATATTAATTGCAAGACCAAATATAAAATACGGACAGCAATATTCTACATTTGAAGATGTATTACAGGCTGTACAAAACACACTTTAGGAGGCAATACAAATGGACTTTAAAACAGATTTCAAACCATTAACAGTAGACCCAGATAAAATTTACGATTACAGTTTCTCTATTATTGCTGAAGAAATGGGCGAGCATAATTTCTCAGAGGATGAGTGGAAAATTGTACGTCGCATTATTCACGCTTCAGCCGATTTTGAATTAGGACGTAGCGTTATTATTACACCAGGAGCAATTGAAGCGGGTATTAAATCAATCCTTGCTGGTCGCCATGTCATTGCAGATGTGCAGATGATCGAAAGTGGTTCAGGGAAAAAACGCTTCCAAAAGCATGGTGGCGATTTACACTGTTATATTGCAGATGAAGACGTATCGATTGAAGCGAAAAAACAAAACACAACGCGTGCGATTATCTCAATGCAAAAGGCAGCTAAATTACACGAAGGTGGCATTTATGCAATTGGTAATGCACCAACAGCATTGCTTGAATTAATTCGTTTAATTAAAGAAGGCTTAGCGAAACCAGATTTAATTATCGGTATGCCAGTTGGCTTTGTATCAGCTGCTGAATCGAAGGAAGAGCTTTTAAAACTAGAAGGTATTCCTTATATTACAAATGTTGGTCGTAAAGGCGGTAGTACAGTGACGGTTGCCGCATTGAATGCTGTCTCATTATTAGCGGATGAACAGGCGAAAAAATAATGGAGCGGAAGCCTAAAAAGGATCCTAAGGACATGCGTCACGGGTATACAACGGGATCCTGTGCGACTGCAGTAACGAAGGCCGCATTACTTGCCTTAATTACAAATGAAGAGCAAGAAACAAGTACTATTCATTTGCCGATTGGACGAGATGCGACATTCACAATAGAAAAATGTACATTTCAAAATAATGCTGTTAGCTGTGAAACGATTAAGGATGCTGGTGATGACCCAGACGCAACACATAAAGCACTCATTATCGGCACAGTAAGCTGGTCAGATATACCGGGCATTCATCTGGACGGTGGAATTGGTGTCGGGCGTGTAACAAAGCCCGGCTTACCAGTGCCTGTCGGAGAAGCAGCCATCAATCCGGTACCACGAAAGATGATTCATAGTACTGTACAAGGCGTACTTGATGAATTTCAAATTAAACGAGGCGTTAATGTAGTTATTTCCGTCCCTAAAGGTGAAGAAATTGCTAAAAAAACGTTAAATGGGAGACTTGGTATTATTGGAGGAATCTCCATTTTAGGCACAAGGGGAACCGTCGTGCCTTTTTCGAGTTCTGCTTATATGGCTAGTATTGTCCAAGCGATTAGTGTTGCAAAAGAGGCTGGTTGTGAGCATTTAGTTGTTACGACTGGTGGACGTAGTGAAAAGTATGCGATGGCACAATATCCTCATTTGCCAGAGGAAGCGTTTATAGAAATGGGCGATTTTGTAGGCTTTACATTAAAGCATTGTAAACGACTTGGTATGAAGCAAGTATCGCTTGTTGGTATGATGGGGAAATTCTCGAAGGTGGCACAAGGTGTCATGATGGTGCACTCTAAAAGTGCTCCTATTGATTTTAACTTTTTAGCTCAATTAGCAGTGGATATAGGTGCGGATGAAGAAACCGTTACGAACGTACGAGAGGCAAACACTGCTTCACAGGTCGGAGAAATTATGGCAGAAAAGGGCTATGATGCATTCTTTAACCACTTATGTGAAGCTTGCTGTTATTCATCATTACATCACATTAAGGGCGGTTTAACGCTTTCCACATCGATCTATTCGATGCAGGGACAATTATTAGGAAGGGCTGATGACATTGCATCGATCGATGAAATTGATTGGAATCGGGGATAACGGACAAGAAAGCTTGCTACCACAATATGTACAGTGGATTGAAGACTGTGAGGTCCTTGTTGGTGGAGAGCGTGTTCTAGAATTTTTCCCGAACTTTACTGGTGAAAAAATTTTGATTAAAGGTGGTCTTTCAGCACTTGTTGAAAGATTATCTACAGAAACAAGAAATACAGTAATCTTAGCTTCTGGTGATCCATTATTTTACGGCATCGGTGGTTATTTAGCGAAGAAGCTAGACATCGAAGTCTATCCATATATGAGCTCAATACAGCTTGCTTTTTCTAAGATGGGAGAAAGCTGGCAGGATGCTTATGTCACAAGTATTCATGGGCGCTCCATGAAAGGCTTAGCACAACGTATTGATGGTAAAAAGAAAGTGGCACTGCTAACAGATGCAGAAAATAATCCGAATGCGCTAGCAAGTTATTTAAAGCATTTTGGCATGACAGAATACCGTGCATTTGTGGCAGAAAATTTACAAGGCACAAATGAAAAATTTGGTTGGTATTCGCTTGATGAATTAGAAATGGCTAATTTTTCTCCTTTAAATGTTGTCATTCTACAGCAAACCTCAGTACCGAAACGCTATGCACTCGGTATTGATGATGAAGAATTCTCACAGCGTAAGCCAGACAAAGGACTTATTACGAAAAAAGAAATTCGTGTTTTAAGTTTACAAGCGATGCAGTTACAAAAGGATAGCATCATTTGGGACGTTGGTACATGTACGGGTTCAATGGCCATTGAGGCAGGCAAGCTTGCGCCAGAAGGTCAAATATTTGCAGTGGAGAAAAACGCTCCTGATTTAGAAAATTGCCTGCAAAATCAGCAAAAGTTTCGTGTAGATATTACAGCTATTCATAGTAAAGCTCCAGCAGGACTTGAAAATTTCCCTGATCCGGATGCGATTTTTATCGGCGGTACAGGAGGAGAAATGGTGGAGCTCTTACAATTATGCTGTACACGCTTAAAGCCAAATGGTCGTATTGTATTGAATGCTGCAACAATTGAAAATTTATATAAGGCAGTCGAAGCGTTTAAGTCTTGTGGCCTTGCTGTGGACATATTGCAGGCACAGCTTGCGCGCAGTAAACCAATATTAGATATGACACGTTTTGTCCCATTAAATCCGATTTACATTATTTCTGCATATCGAAAGGAAGAAAATCATGAGTAATCTAGGTATTTTATATGGCTTGGGCGTAGGTCCTGGCGATCCAGAGTTAATTACAGTTAAGGCATTCCGCATCATTCAGGAATCGCCTGTTATTGCCTATCCGAAAAAACTAAAAGGCAGTAAAAGCTATGCCCATCGTATCGTAGATGTCTATATTAACCCAGAAGAAAAGGATATGCTTGGACTAGTATTTCCAATGACAAAAGATGAGGCTGTATTAGAACGCGAGTGGACGAAATCAGTTGAACTTGTTTATGAAAAATTAAAAGAAGGTAAGGACGTCGCATTCGTTACAGAAGGTGACCCATTATTATATAGTACGTTCATCCATATGATGAAGCTTATGCAGGACATGCATCCTGATGTTGAAATTCAAACAGTTCCTGGAATATCATCATTCAATGGTTCAGCATCACGACTTGGAATTGCGCTAGCAGATGGCGATGACCGTGTTGCGATTGTCCCTGCCCATGATGACTATGATGCAATGCGTGAAGCGATTGAAAGTCACGATGCAGTTGTGTTCATTAAAGTAGCGAAAGTTATTGATTTAATGCTTGAGGTGCTACGTGATTTAGATTTACTTGATAAGGCATCAGTCGTAACAAAGGTAACGTCTGACGAGGAAGTTATTTGGGATGTACGAGAGCTTGATGGTGTAGATTTAGAATATTTAACGTTAATGGTGGTGCGTAAATAATGAAGAAAATATATATTGTCGGCGCTGGTCCTGGTGATCCAGATTTAATTACAGTTAAAGGTTTACATATGCTACAAACAGCAGATGTTGTTATGTATACAGATTCTTTAGTAAGTGAGGACCTTATTGCAAAGGCACGACCAGATGCAGAGGTTATTCGTACGGCGGGAATGCATTTAGAGGAAATGGTAGCGGTCATGGTAGATCGTGTCAATGCGGGGAAAGTAGTAGCTCGTATGCATACAGGAGACCCTGCAATGTATGGAGCGATTATGGAGCAGGTGGCACTATTGAAAAAAGAAGGCATTGGCTACGAGGTTATTCCTGGTGTTAGCTCTGTCTTCGCATCTGCAGCGGCAATCGGAGCGGAATTAACAATTCCTGATTTAACACAAACACTTATTTTAACGCGTGCCGAAGGACGTACACCTGTACCAGAATTTGAAAAGCTACGCGATTTAGCGAGTCACCATTGTACAATTGCCTTATTCCTGAGTGCAACGTTAACTAAGAAAATAGTAAAAGAATTACAGAATGCTGGTTGGGCAGATGATACACCAGTAGCTGTTATTCAACGAGCTTCTTGGCCAGATCAAAAAATTGTACGTACAACATTAATTGAACTAGATGAAGCGATGCGTGTGAACGGTATTCGTAAGCATGCGATGATTTTAGCTGGCTGGGCATTAGATCCGAACATTCATGATAAGGATCAATACCGTTCGAAATTATATGATGCTACTTTCACACATGGCTTTAGAAAAGGTGTGAAGACAAGTGATTGAGTTACAAGAGGGCGTATTGCCAGAGGTTGATCAACGAAATCCTTATGCAGTTGTAGCCATCACAAAGCACGGTGTTCAAATTGGACGTCGCTTGCAGCATACTTTTGCTGCGAGCGATTTATATTACATGAGTAAATTTGAACAGGGTGATGAAGCAGAAAAACATATTCAGATGTTTACAGGTACTGTGCGTTTACTGCTACCCACTCTTTTTAAGCAATATAAAGGCTTGATTATAATCATCTCACTCGGTGCAGTTGTACGTATGATAGCACCGATTTTAAAGGATAAAAAGACAGATCCTGGCGTTGTAGTCATTGACGACCGTGGTGAAAATGTGATTAGCGTCTTATCAGGTCATTTAGGTGGTGCCAATGAGCTGACGCATGAAGTAGCTGCAGCACTTGGAGCAAATCCAATTATTACGACAGCCTCAGATGTGCAAAAGACCATTCCAGTTGATTTATTTGGAGCACGTTTTGGCTGGGTATGGGATAGTGCGGATAAACTGACACCTGTAAGTGCGTCTGTTGTCAACGAGGAGCACGTCGCAATTGTTCAGGAAACAGGGGAACGTGACTGGTGGATGCGTGACACAGCGATGCCAGAGCAAATTAAAATTTATCCGTCAACATATGCAGCGATTGAAGCGAAACCACAAGCGACATTGCTGATTACAGACCGCATCATTGATCCAGAAGAAGAAGTGCTTCTAGAAAATGGTGTCATTTATCGACCAAAATCGGTCGTGCTTGGCATGGGCTGTAATCGTGGGACATCTGTGGAAGAAATTGAGCAAGTCATCGATGAAACTCTTGCAGAGCTGAAGCTTTCGAAAAAAAGTGTTAAAGCGCTATGTACGATTGATTTAAAGAAGGACGAGCAATGCTTCCTAGAAATAACAAAGAAATATGATTGGGAATTTGTTACATATTCACCGGTGGAATTAAATGAAATTGATTTCCCATCACCTTCGGAAACCGTATTTAAATATACAGGTGCATACGGGGTGAGTGAGCCTGCAGCAATGCGTTATGCGCACGTGGAATCGCTTGTGCTAGAAAAGAAAAAATCGGGCAATGCTACAATCTCTGTTGCTAGATTAACATTTTAAGGAGGAAGCCTATGCAAACGAATCGCTTTGTACTAGCTGGTACTGGCAGTGGTGTTGGTAAAACAACCTTTACCATTGGACTTATGAAAGCATTACAGGAAAAGGGCAAAATTGTGCAGGGCTTTAAATGTGGTCCCGATTATATTGACCCTACCTATCATACTGCCGTAACAGGACGGGTATCGCGCAATATCGATAGCTGGATGTTTTCCCATGAAGCAGTGCGTGATATTGTCGCGCGCGCAAGCAAAGATGCTGATGTTTCCATTATTGAAGGAGTTATGGGCTTTTATGATGGCAAAAGTCCGTTATCGGATGCTGGCTCTGCAGCAGACATTAGTGTCGTAACAGAAAGCCCGGTTATTTTAATTGTCAATTGTGCAAGTATGGCACGAAGTGTAGCAGCAGTTGTGAAAGGTTTTCAAATGTTGTCAGATCAACCGAATATTGTTGGTGTCATTGCGAACCAAGTCGGTAGTGTTGGTCATTATGAAATTGCGAAGGCTGCTATTGAGCAGGAGTGCGGTATTCCTGTGATCGGCTATTTGAAGCGTGAGGAAGGTATTGATATTCCTAGTCGACATTTAGGATTAGTCCCTGCAATCGAACGAGGAGAACTCGATACATTTTTTGATAAGCTAGGCTCTTTAATGGCAGAGACTATTGATTTAGATCAATTGCTTAAATTAACAAAGGCTCCTGTTCTACAAGAATTAGGGCAACTATTTGCGGAACAACCATCTCAAAATATTTGCATTGCCGTAGCGAAAGATGCCGCGTTTAACTTCTATTATGAAGAGAATTTGAATCTGCTGCGTGCAAAAGGAGCAGAGCTTCAATTTTTCTCACCACTTGCAAATGAGCCTGTACCTGCTGAAGCAGACGGATTGTATATCGGCGGGGGCTTCCCAGAAGAATTTGCAGATATTTTAGCGGAAAATTCGAATGCTAAACAGTCTATTCGTGAAGCGGTTGCTAAAGGTCTACCAACATTAGCTGAGTGTGGAGGCTTTATGTATTTGACTGAGGCTATTACGAACAGCAACGGTGACCGTTATGACATGGTTGGTGTTATTCCGGGAGAAGTAGCGATGCAAACAAAGCTTGCTGCTCTTGGCTACCGAGAAATTTTTGGCACACAACATAATTTTTTAATTGGTACGGATGAAGAAGCTAAGGGACATGAATTCCATTATTCAAAATATAGCGGCTCACATAATACCCCGGCCTATGAAACGAAGGGGCGCTTTGGTAACAAACAAGAGGGCTACCAAGCAGGAAATTTAGTAGCTGGCTATACGCATTTTCATTTCGTATCTAACCCAAAGCTTGTTGACAATTGGTTAACAGCTTGTAAGAAGGTGAAAAATCATGACTAATTATTTTCCGATTCACATCAATATTGAATATAAAACCGTAGTAATTGTTGGTGGAGGACACGTAGCAACACAAAAGGTAGCATCACTGCTTCCAGCTAAAGCTAGTATTGTCGTTGTTAGTCCGACCCTTGATGAATCCTTACTACCCCTTGCGGAATCAGGACAAATTACGTGGCGTGAAAAAAAATTTGAATCGCGTGATTTGGATGATGCATCACTCATTATTGCAGCGACAAATGATACGTCAGTAAATGAGGCTGTACAAGAAGCAGCCCAGCATTGGCAGCTCATCAACCGCGCAGATGCACAGGCTGAAAGCGACTTTATAACGCCAGCAACGGTGCGTCGTGGTCCTTTAGTGTTAACAGTTTCAACGTCCGGTGCAAGTCCAGCATTAGCACGTAAAATCAAGGCTGATCTCGAAGAGCAATTTGATGAGGTTTATGATGACTACGTATGCTTCCTACAGCAGGCACGTTTAATGATTGCTGCTAAGTTTGAAAAGGGCTCACAAAGACGTAAAGCTTTACAAGCATTACTTGAACCGAGCCTACTAGAATGGACACGTAATGGAGAGATTGATAGACGTGAAGCATTTTTACAACAAATACTGATGGGAGAAGCGCGATGAAAGACGGAATAGTGTATTTAGTTGGAGCTGGACCAGGAGATCCAAAGCTCATTACAGTGTACGGGCTAGAATGTATTCAAAAGGCTGATGTCATTGCATATGACCGTCTTGTTAACCCGAAATTGTTAGAGTTTGCGAAAAAAGATGCTGAGCTTGTGTACTGCGGTAAATTACCTGGTAAGCATCACTTAATTCAAGATGAGATTCATACATTACTCGTCGAAAAAGCGCAGGAAGGCAAGATAGTCACAAGGTTAAAAGGTGGGGATCCATTCGTCTTTGGTCGTGGTGCAGAGGAAGCAGAAATATTAAAAAATCATGGCATTGCTTATGAAATCGTACCTGGTATTACAGCAGGAATTGCTGCCCCAGCGTATGCTGGTATCCCTGTAACACACCGTGATTTTGCGACAAGTTTTGCTCTTGTAACAGGACATGGCCGTGAGGAAAAAGGACAAGACTTTTTAAATTGGCCTGCACTCGCAACAGGGATCGATACAGTCGCTTTTTATATGAGTGTCGGTAATATTGCTTATATTTCTAAAAAGCTCATCGAAAATGGTCGCAAGGCAACTACTCCAGTCGCCGTTATTGAGTGGGGAACAACAGAGCAACAGCGTACCATTACAGGACAGCTTGATGAAATTGCAAGCATTATTGAACGAGAAGGCTATCATAATCCTTCCATGATTGTCGTTGGAGAAGTCGTCAATGTACGCGAGAAAATTCAATGGTTTGAAGAACAGGGACTAGCCCTTTCATAAAAAGTTATTTGAGCATAAGGAGGAAACAAATCATGACAGTAATAGAGGCTTTAAAAAATCGTCGAGCAATTCGTAATTACACGGCACAGCCTGTTGAAAAAGAGAAAATCGAGCAAATTCTACAAGCAGCTACTTATGCTCCAAATGACCGTATGCGTGAGCCATGGCATTTTTATGTTATTCAAGATGATGCGATGAGACGCTATGAGGAAATGGCAAGTGCTTATTTGCAAGAGCGATTCCCAACTAAACCTAATTTAGTAGAGAGCTCGTTAAAGGTAGTTCAAACAACGCCAGTGGCCATTGTTGTGACAGCAGATATTGTAGAAGACGATGCAGATGCGACAGCAGATAATGTCTTTGCTGTATGTAGCGCCATCATGTCCATGTGGCTTGCAGCAGAGGAACTAGGGCTTGGCTTTGTATGGCGCACACGTGGTGTAGGGCTTGTTCATGATCCACGTATGCATGCATTCATTGGCGCAAGTGAATCACAAAAGGTAGTAGGAACAATCTTTATTGGCTATCCAGAAGAGCAGGAGCTTAAAGACAAGAAACGTACACCATCTGAAGAAAAAACAACATGGCTTTAAGGGAGGCTTGAAAAATGGCTAGAAAAGGCTTGTTTTTAGTTTACACAGGTGAAGGGAAGGGAAAAACAACGGCTTCTCTTGGCGTCACATTGCGTGCAGTTGGTCGAGGGCTTAATGTACGTTACATGCAATTTATTAAATCACCAGAGCGTACATACGGAGAGCAAATTGCTCTTCGTAAGCTTGGCGTTGAAATGGAGCAAATGGGAATCGGCTTCACTTGGACAAAAACACCAGAAGAACATCGTGCTGCGTTAGCAAAGGCATGGAAAAAAACAAAGGCTGCCCTGCAAGACGACAGTATTGATGTACTCGTATTAGATGAGCTCAACAATGCGCTTGCTATTACAAAATTTCCAATCGATGATGTGCTTCCAATAGCCGAAGTCATTGAAGCTATTCAACAGCGCCCATCTACAATGCATTTAGTTGTAACAGGACGTAGCGCCAACCCAGCGCTAATAGCAATGGCAGATTTAGTATCAACAATTGATGCGACAAAGCATTATTACGAAGAAGGAATTCCAGCTGTTAAAGGCCTAGAATTCTAATTTGAGATTCTCACATAGGTGGGAATACCCGAACGGAACGGGGTAGAATAACTAGAAGCAAGCTGAACCCCTTGTATCAAGTTGAACTTCGCACGTTTGTGAGAATACTCGCACTCTGGGGGGAACGCCCGAGGACCGAGGGAAAATCCCGTGAAGCAAGATGCCCCCCTTGTATCAAGTTGAACTTCGCAAGTTTATGAGAATACTCGCACTTGTAATGGAAATACTCGCGGAGCAAAGCAGAATACTCGCGCTTGAAGTGAAAATACTCGCGGAGCAAAGCAGAATACTCGCGCTTGGAGAGGAAATACTCGCGGAGCGAAGCAGAATACTCGCGCTTGGAGAGGAAATACTCGCGGAGCAAGATAGAATACTCGCGCTTGGAATGGAAATACTCGCGGAGTGAAGCAGAATACTCGCGCTCTGGAGAGGAAATACTCGCGGAGCGAAGCAGAATACTCGCGCTTTGGGTGGAAATACTCGCGGAGCGAAGCAGAATACTCGCGCTTGGAATGGAAATACTCGCGGAGCGAAGCAGAATACTCGCGCTCTGGAGAGGAAATACTCGCGGAGCAAGACAGAATACTCGCGCTTGGGGAGGAAATACTCGCGGAGCAAAGCAGAATACTCGCGCTTGGAATGGAAATACTCGCGGAGCGAAGCAGAATACTCGCGCTTGGAGAGGAAATACTCGCGGAGCAAGACAGAATACTCGCGCTTGGGGAGGAATACTCGCGGAGCGAAGCAGAATACTCGCACTTGTAATGGAAATACTCGCGGAGCAAAGCAGAATACTCGCGCTTGGAGAGGAAATACTCGCGGAGCGAAGCAGAATACTCGCGTTTTGAGTGAGAATACTCGCGCTCTGGAGAGAAATACCTGCGGAACAGGACAGAATCCCCGCCCGCTTTGGGGGATATTCCCGCGAAGCAAGTTGAGTCACGCACTGCAACTATAAAAAGGAGGGAAAAGACTATGCCAGCAAAATCTATTATGATTCAAGGAACAGCATCTGATGTAGGGAAAAGTATGATTTGTACTGCACTGTGCCGTATTTTCTCTGATGATGGGCTAAAGGTAGTGCCGTTTAAATCTCAAAATATGGCTCTTAATTCGTTCGTAACTCAAGATGGCGGAGAAATTGGCCGTGCACAGGGTGTACAAGCAGAGGCGGCACGTGTTGTCGCAACTACGGATATGAATCCTATATTGCTGAAACCAAAGCAGGATATGGTATCGGAAGTGATTGTTCATGGCAGACATTTTTTGAATATGGATGCCAAAAGCTATCGCAATCAATTCGTACAAGAAGCGATGCCGATCGTTGAAAAGTCAGTACGAACTTTACAAAATACATATGATGTAATTGTCCTTGAAGGTGCAGGAAGCCCGGCAGAGATCAATTTGAAAGACCGTGACATAGCAAATATGCGGATGGCTCATCTAGCAGATGCAGCGGTTGTGCTAGTTGCTGATATCGATCGAGGCGGTGTATTTGCATCGATCGTTGGTACACTCGCTTTACTTGACGATGCAGAACGTGCTCGTGTAAAAGGGTTGATTATAAATAAGTTTAGAGGGATGCGTGAATTACTCGATGATGGCATTGAGTGGGTAGAGCGTGAAACGGGGATTCCTGTCCTTGGAGTTGTACCGTATGTAGAGGTTAATATTGAAGCTGAGGATTCATTAGCACTATCTTCATTGCGCTTTAAAAAGCCAAAGCCTGGAGAATTTGCAGTGGATGTGGCTATGATTCGCTTGCCGCGCATTTCAAACTTTACGGATGTTGATCCATTTTTTGATGAGCCAGAGGTTGGTGTACGATTAATTGGCAATGTCAATGAGCTTGGTACGCCCGACTTACTCATACTACCCGGAACAAAAAGTACAATGGATGATTTAGCATGGTTAAAGGCACAAGGCTTCGATCAAGCGATAGCTGAATTACGTGGACGAGGGACAAAAATTATTGGCATTTGTGGTGGCTTCCAAATGCTTGGCGAAACGTTACTAGACCCAGAAGCAGTAGAAGGAAATGGTGATTCAGCGCAAGGGCTAGGATTATTACCAATGGAAACTGTTTTCGTTGGCGATAAAAAAACAGTTCAAATGACTGGAACAAGAGGACAGGATACATTTACTGGCTATGAAATTCATCTTGGACGTACAAAAATTTTACGTGATGAAGTTTCACCATTTTTACAGCTTGCAGATGGGCGAGTAGATGGGGCAGTAAGTGCCGATGAAAAAGTCATCGGAACATATTTCCACGGTTTATTCCATAATCGCACCTTTACACGACAGCTTGTCAATGACATTCGCATGAAGAAGGGGCTTGCTGCTTTACCAAGTGATGTAAAAAGTGACGCAGAACGAAGAGAGGATGCTTACAATATGCTGGCAAAGCATGTTCGCGCTAATCTCGATATGAAAAAAGTATATGAAATCATGAATATAGAGGTACATGTATGACAAGAAAAGGACCGTTAGCTATTAACTATGAGGCTGTATGGCAGGAAGGTATGAAGGACTGGCATGGCCAAATGCCTGAAAGAATGGTTAATGATCAATTAGAGGAGCAGTTTTGGGTGCAGTCAATTGCACGTAAAAAGGCTGGACAAACAGATCCTTATGCTGAGAAAATTTTTCAAGAAATTCAAAAAAGTATTCAACCAGAGGACTCGGTATTGGAAATTGGTCCAGGCTGGGGCAATTATACGTTTCCACTAGCTGATCATGTGCGAAAGCTAACGTGTGTAGATAGCTCAGAAAGTATTCTTAGCTATTTAGAAAATTGCTTGGAGGATAAGCAATATGTTTCTTATATTCATGCAAAATGGGAAAGCCTTGCTGAAGATGAAGTAGAAGCGCACGATATAGTCATTGGTGTCAATTGCTTTTATCGTATGTATGAAATCAAATCAGCACTTTACCATATGAATCGTCTTGCTAAAAAGCGCGCAATTATTGGCATGACAACAGGGCCGATACAGCCCCATTATGAAATTTTATACGAAAAGTATGGCTACGATATTAAATTTCCACGAAGAGATTATATAGAATTTTTAAATTTGCTATATGAAATGGATATTTATGCAGAGTGTAAAATCATTCCATTAGAACGAGTGTATGAATATGAAAGCTATGAGCAGCTAGTAACAACACAAAGTAAAAAAATATTAAATGATACTTTTAATAGAGAGCATGTTGAGGAAGCGCTCTTGCCGTTTATTGAGGAAAAGAACGGGCGTTATTATTATCGTCATGATTTCCATGCGGCACTCGTATCATGGGAACCGAAATAATTATGAAACCTTTGGACAAAACTAGTGACCAAAGGTTTTTTTTATTGGGAGCGATAGGGTACAATAAAGCGATATAGATATAGAAGTGAGGTGGCATATGTGCAACTACATTTTTTAGGAACAGGCGCAGGAATGCCTTCAAAGGACCGAAATACAAGTGCCCTAATGGTAAAGCTTTTAGATGAAGTGGGAGAAATGTGGCTTTTTGATTGCGGGGAGGCGACCCAGCATCAAATTTTGCATACATCGTTAAAGCCACGAAAAGTAACGAAAATATTTATTACACATTTACACGGTGACCATATTTTCGGATTACCTGGCTTTTTAAGCTCTCGTTCATTTCAAGGTGGGGACGAGCCGTTAACGATATTTGGCCCACAGGGTTTACAACAATGGATCGAGCAAACCTTAGCTTTGTCAAAGACGCATTTAACATATCCTTTACAATTTGTTGAAGTTCATGAAGGTATTATTTTTGAAAATGAACATTTTACAGTAAGTGCAAGTGAATTACGACATGTAGTTCCATGCTATGGCTACCGTATTGAGCAAAAGGATTTGCCTGGCGAACTGTTAATGGAAAAAGCACTGGCTCTTGGTGTTCCAAAAGGTCCATTGTTAGGACAATTAAAAGCTGGGAAAGATATTGAACTTGCGGATGGCACCGTTGTTTATGCGAAAGATGTTGTCGCTCCACCCAAAAAGGGCTTTACGCTCACTATTTTAGGAGATACTAAATACTGTCCAGAGGCTGTTTCATTAGCTAATGGAGCAGATATCGTTATTCACGAAGCGACCTTTGATGGTACTACGACAGATTTAGCAGCGAACTACGGGCATTCTACAAATGTCGAAGCAGCAAAGGTGGCACAACAAGCTGGAGCAAACTATTTACTTCTGAACCATTTAAGTGCCCGCTTTTTACCACATGATTTACCGAAATTTTTAGCAGATGCACAGGAGGTTTTCCCACAAACCTTCCTGACATCCGATCAATCCGTCTTTACGTGGAATAACAACCAATTAATTTAATCAAAAACATAAAGTACCTTTTAGATGACGCTACATCTAAAGGGTACTTTTCTATATTCAGTGTATGTTTTCTGTGCGAAAGCGAAGCTACAGCTACAAATGCTTTCATAGCGAAACACATCCACATTTTGGGGTGAGCCATTTTTTTCTCTTTTTAAGAAAGAGGAGAGTTAGCAATAATTATCGATATAGCTCAATAATTTGATTGGCTATATACTCGGAGCTAAAGTGAACCCCGTTTCTGAGCCACCACATGATAATCCCAAGTATTGAAGATGCGAGAATATCCATTGACAGAGTTATGCTGGTACTATCAGAGCCTTCGCTTTTACGTTGTATGACAATCAAGTCCTTTAATGTCATATGCATTTTTCTATTGAAACCAGGGTGCTCAAATAGAACAGCTAAAATTTTTCTGTGCTTATAAAAGTAATCTAAAAACGTAATTAATTGTTCTTGATTATTAAAATTATCAATTTGTAAAGTTGGAGATATTTCCGACAACAAGTCGTCGAAAATATCATAAACCAGCTGCTTTAATAAATCGTTAATATCTAAAAAATGCAAATAAAAAGTTGCTCGATTTAGCTCTGCGCGATGGGCTATTTTTTGTACTGTAAGTTTCGAAATATCTGGGTTTTCAATCAAAATATCTACGACAGCTTCTTTAAATACTCGTTTAGAGCGAATAGCTCGAGGGTCTTGCTTTTTTTGTGTAGTCAATTTAATTCTCCTTTATCTATTAAATACAAATTTAATTAATAGTATTTTAAATTTTGTTGTTTAATTGACACTTCTTGAAAAATTGTAAATAGGCATTGAAAAATAAAAATGTTATTATCTATTTTATTGACATAGTGTTAATAAAACAAGTGGGAAGAGGAATAAATTAATGTCGGAAGCAATAAATAAAAAAGTACTGTTAACCGTACTTATTTTAGGGTGTTTTTTATCTACACTAAACCAAACATTGTTAAACGTTGCATTAAGTAATTTAATGGACGTATTTTCTGTTTCTGCTACAACCGTTCAGTGGCTATCTACTGGCTTTATGCTAGTAAACGGGGTGCTAGTCCCTATTACAGCATACTTAATGAAACGTTTTTCAACACGCCAATTATTTATAAGTTCAATGCTGTTTTTACTATTAGGCTCTATTTTTTGTGCAGTAGCTCCGAACTTCGCGACTTTACTAATAGGTCGTATGATTCAAGCAATAGGAGCTGGAATTATTATGCCATTGCTAATGAGTATAGTAATGTTTATTTTCCCTCCCGAAAAAAGAGGAAGTATGATGGGCTTAATTGGGCTAGCTATTATTTTCGCTCCAGCAATTGCGCCAACATTAGCAGGTTTCGTTATAGATTATTATTCATGGCGTTGGTTATTTATTGGAATAATCCCATTTGTCGTGATCATTATATTTATGGCAATGAAATACTTAATTAATGTTTCAGAAACAGCAAAACCGAAGTTAGATGTATTAAGTGTTATTTTATCAACAATTGGCTTTGGTCTTATTTTGTATGGTTTTAGTAATGCAGGAAGCCATGGTTGGGATGATAAAGTAGTAATCGCTTCTATACTTGTGGGGATAATGATTACGGCAATATTCTGCCTACGCCAAATTAAATCTGATGATCCACTTCTTAACTTATCTGTTTTTAACAATAAATTATTTACGCTAACGTCTATCATCAACATTATTGTTACAATGATGATGTATGCGGATATGATTTTATTACCAATATATTTGCAAAATGGAAGAGGGTTTACGGCATTAGACGCGGGTTTATTATTATTACCGGGTGCACTTGTAAATGCCTTTATGTCTCCAGTAACAGGAAAAATGTATGACCGCTTTGGTGCAAAGCCGTTATTTATTATCGGTTTGATTTTTGTTATTCCTTCAATGTGGGTTGTAACAGATTTAACAGAAACAACAGCCTATAGCTTTTTAATAATACGTACCATTTTTCTACGTATAGGGTTGAGTTTTATCACAATGCCCTTAAACACAGCAAGTTTGAATGCCTTACCGAAGACACTTGTCACGCATGGTACAGCAGTGAATAATACATTACGCCAAATTGCAGGTGCAATTGGATCTGCAGTTGTTATTACCATTTTCACAGCACAAACGACAAACCATGCGAAAACATTGCTAGTAGAAACACCAAATGCTACGGCTGAAGGTATTCGCACACTTGCCTCCATTTTAGGCTCAAGTGATGCCTATTATTTCATGACAATCTTAGCTATAATTGCATTTGTTTTAACTCTATTTGTTCCATCTAAAAATAAGTTTAAACAACAAGCATAATGATTAAGCATTTAAAGAACAACTTTAAAGAGCCTTCCTACAATAAAATGTAGCAAGGCTCTTATTTTTTTACCAAATACAAAGTAATAATAGAACGGAAATTTGGAATAAAAAAGAATTATAATGCGGTTAATAGTATATTTTTGTATAATTTAGTAAAGGGGAGTGGTTTATATGAATCAGCAAAAAATGCCACCAGCACTATTGCGTTTAATCGTTATTTTTCCCAATGTGCTGAGCTATTTATTACTATTTGGATTAATTATGTTTGTTATCTCAAATTATGACACGTTAAAAGCAACTGATAACTTAACGGTTTGGCTTATTTTTATTGTAGTACTTGCACCAGCCGCTGCCTATACGACATTCAGCATTGTCAAGAAAATTCGTGCTGGACAAATGTAAGCTAAAACTAAAAGTGTATTCATTTCATAAACTAATGGATACACTTTTTGGACTTTTTACTTCTGAATAATATAACTCCCATTGTAAATAGTACTATGATTACAATAACTGATATGAAGTAAATGTTTGAAATGACGTTCATTATGTGAAAAGGTGCTTTATGAACAAAGACTGCCTTAACCCACTGGTTATTTTCTTTTACTGCAATTGCAATGGAGGTTGATGTCCCTTTTATTGCATAGTATTTTGTTCCTTTTGGGAAATAGTTTGAGGCATCTCCGTAATATTCTCCAGTCATATCATTTGGCTTGGTCTTTACTTCCCCTATACTTTTAACAATTTCACTATCTTCAATAAATTCGTTTTGTTTAACTTCATAAACTTTTCCTTTCCAAACGACAAAAGGATAAGCCCAAGAGAGTGCTTGAACAGAGGATGAAATCATAAATATAAGGAATAGCGATAACAACGGAATTCTTTTCATAAAGCACCTCCAATTTTTATTCAATTATAAAAGGAAAAATTGGAAATGTTGAATTAATCTAAAAAAATCTATGAAAAATTAATTCCATGATTATCTATTTAAATATCTGATCAGAAACAAAGCATACAATATTAGTAGGGTGTATTAGTTTAATAAACAAATTCAAGACGAATAAAATAATTCCATTTAGAGAAACTAAATAATAAATACATAATAAAATTAAAAGCGGGGTGTTGTTTGTGGATCCAACAAATTGCGATTTTTCACCAATGAAACAAACATTAAAGGAAGAGCTTCTGCAGGTCATTATTTCTTTACAGCAAAGTGTAGAAGCAATGGATACGAATACAAACTGTCTTCTTGGGAATTTTGAAAAAATTAAAGAGAAATTTGTAACGATTGAAATGAAGGCTGCAACATTTTATTTGAATTGTTATCTTTCGCCGTTTACTGAAAAATATCCTGAGCTTTCGCATTGCGTACAAAATATGTCTAAAAGAAGACACGGTGGACTAATTGTTATTGAACGGGAGGATACTGTTGCATCTATTATACAGCCTGGTATTCATATTGGCGCAGAAGTAACACATTCTTTATTAGAATCTATTTTTTTTCCGGGAAATCCACTGCATGACGGCGCAGTTTTAATAAGCCAAAATATAATTAAGTCAGCAGCAAATGTACTGCCACTGTCAGATAGATATACGGGGGAAAAGAAATTAGGCACAAGGCATCGAGCAGCATTAGGGTTAAGTGAAGTAAGTGATGCGCTTATCATGGTAGTGTCTGAAGAAACAGGGAGAATTTCATTTGCCTTTAAAGGAAACTTATATCCAATTACGACGCATGGCATTATATAGTGTGAGTTCTTCACACTGAAAAATATCTTGAATTCAAGATATTTTTCTTGCTTATTTATCATTTGCGTAGTAAAGTGATGAATAAGAGGAGGAGGAAGCGATGCGAAAATATACGCTCGGATCACTGACATGGATTCGGATGATGCGCTTTACAAATCAAAGTAACCAGCTTTCCAATGAGTTTTTAAAGCGTTTTGACTTAACAACAGCACAATTTGATGTCCTTATACAAATAAAGACCTATGCACCATTAACGCAATCACAGCTAGCGGAGAAAGTTACAGTGACGCAAGGTGGTATGTCTCGGATGCTTGCTCGTCTTGAAAAAGAGGGACTTATTGAACGTAAGCAAAATTGGAAGACCAAAACAATCTCACTGACAGCTAAAGGCGAGCAGATGATTGATACGGCAACACCAAGTCAGCTACAATTTCAGTCTTCATTTTTTGAAGAAGTATTAACAGAAGAAGAAATGAAAACTTTAAATACACTAATGACAAAATTAGAAAAGCATAGTCGTGAAAAAAAGTTACCGCCAGCGTAATTTTTTCACACTATCACTTGCTTAGTCAATTGAAAACGAGGAGGAATCATTCATGAACAAATTAAGCGGCCATCATCATATATCAATGCTAACAAAAAACGGTAAACGTAATAATGATTTTTATACAAAAATTCTCGGCTTACGTCGTGTAAAGAAAACAGTTAACCAAGATTCGCCTTCCATGTATCACTTATTTTATGGAGACTTAACAGGAGCTGCAGGTACAGAATTAACATTCTTTGAAATGCCCGTAGCAGGACGGACAGTTCGAGGAACGAATGCTATTACACGTATTGGTCTACTAGTGCCAAGCTATGACAGTCTGCAATATTGGAAAAATCGTTTTCAACAGTTAGAGGTTGAACATAGTGAAATAACAACTTATGCAGGTAAAGATGCATTGTTTTTTGAGGATCATGAAGGGCTACGTATGGTGCTATTAAACAATCACGGTCACGAAACACCCGGTCATTGGCAACCATGGGACGGCTCTGATATCCCGGCAGAACATCGCATTTTAGGGATGGGTACAGTTGAAATAACAGTTCGTTACTTGCTACGGACTGTAAGCTTATTGAAAGAGCTATTTAACTACACAGTAGTTGCAGAAAGTGAAAAAGAAGTAGTATTGCAATCCATTCCTGGTGAAGTAATTGGAGAAATCGTTGTACAAGAATTAGAAGGGCCAAGTGAGAAACCTGGTCGTGGTAGTATTCATCATCTTGCATTACGTGTCGGAACAGTGGAGGAATTACAACAATGGGATGTCAAAATTAAGGAGCAGGGCTTTGATAGTACAGGCATTGTGGATCGTTATTATTTCCAAAGCCTTTATTTTAGAGACCGTAATGGGATTTTAATTGAAATGGCAACAGATGGCCCAGGGTTTACAGTTGATTCGGCAATAGAAGATCTTGGAAAAGAACTTGATCTTCCACCATTTTTAGAAGAAAAACGTGCAGAAATCGAAGCTATTTTAGAGCCACTAGATTAAGGAGAGATTGTAATCATGGAAAAATACCGTATTGATCAATCGAAAGGAATCGAATTTGGCCTATATTCATTAGGGGATCATATTCCAAATCCATTAACAGGTGAACGTATTTCGGCTCAGCAACGAATCCAAGAGCTAATTGAAGCAAGCCAACTAGCAGAACAGGCAGGCATTGATGTTTTTGGTGTTGGCGAAAGTCATCAATCGTACTTTACGACACAGGCACACACAGTTGTTTTAGGAGCTATTGCACAAGCTACATCAAAAATTAAATTAGCAAGTTCCGCGACGGTACTAAGTGTTTCTGATCCAGTACGCGTATATGAAGATTTTGCGACGATTGATTTAATTTCTGATGGACGTGCGGAAATAGTCGCAGGGCGTGGCTCTCGAGTTGGTGCATATCAATTACTAGGCGTTGATTTAAAGGACTATGAAGAAATTTTTGAAGAAAAATTAGAGCTGCTGAAAAAAATAAATGACAATGACCTTGTCACTTGGGAAGGACAATTCCGTACACCACTTCACAATGCGCAAATTTTGCCACAACCTAAAAATGGATCATTGCCAATTTGGCGAGCTGTCGGTGGACCACCTGCTAGTGCCATAAAAGCAGGTTATATGGGCATTCCAATGATGCTAACGACATTAGGTGGTCCCGCAGCTAACTTTAAGCCATCTGTAGATGCCTACCGAGAAGCGGCGGAGCGAAGTGGCTTTGATCCGCAAGAGTTACCGATTGCTACAACAAGCCTATTCTATGTTGCTGATACGACTCAAGAGGCACTACAAGGGATGTATCCCCATTTAAATGGGGGATTCCAAGCAATTCGTGGCGCGGGTTATCCGAAGCAACAATTTGCGCAAGCGCCAGATACACGAGATGCCCTAATGGTCGGAAGTAAGGAACAAATTATTGAAAAATTACTGTACCAATACGAGCTCTATGGTATGCAGCGCTTTATGGCACAAATTGATTTTGGCGGTGTACCATTTGATAAATTAATGAAAAATATTGAAATGATAGGGAACGATATTTTACCTGCAATCAAAAAATATACAGTTAAATAAGGAGTGCTCAGCATGAAAATTGTTGCACTGGCTGGTTCAATTGTCGGCTCAAAAACTAAAACAGCCATCAGTAAAGTAGTTGAAATTTTACAAGATAAATATCCAGAGCATGAAGTTACGTTACTAGATTTAGCTGAGTACAGGATGGAATTTAGTGATGGACGAAATTATTTTGAATATGATGGGGATACAAAGTATGTGACAGAAACAATTATGGCTGCAGATGCAATTGTCATTGGAACACCAACATTTCAAGCTTCGATTCCTGCGACGTTGAAAAATATTTTTGACTTACTACCTGTCAATGCCTTTCGCGATAAAGTAGTGAGTACGGTTGTTACAGCTGGCACATCGAAGCACTACCTAATGATTGAGCAGCAGTTAAAGCCAATTCTTGCTTACATGAAAGCTCACATCGTACCAACATATGTTTTTATTGAAGAAAAGGATTTTTTACGGAAGGAAATTGTGAATGATGATGTTCTATTTCGCCTTGATCGCTTAGCTGAAGATACAGTAATGGTAGCCGATGCGTTTGCAGAAATTCGTGCTAAAAAAGATGCGGAATATGATTTTTAGAGATTACTAATTTATTAAACTAGTCGCCGCAATAGAGAAAGTATGAAGCGCTACAAATGAAGTGATTTATGTTCTAAGCTACCCCTTTCCTTTGGGCGAGCGTCGAGCAATCTCCTCTGCTCATGTTGTTGCTACCACTTCGCTTTCGCACTGAAAAAAATGATCTTTGCTAAACTTACGTTTTATGATTATAAAATCTGAGTCATGATAGAAGATTTATGCGCTATGAAGTTGTTGATTGGAGTGGAGGTTGGGCGACTCCTTGGGGATCAGCAATAGAGGAACGAAGGCTAAAACCATCACGTCCTGTGATAACGCCTTCGTGACCAACATCGGTGCTGCTGCCGCTTCGCTTTCGCGCAAAAAACATCTGTTGGCCCGAGACCCTGGAGCGAGCAACGCGAGTGAAGCGGCTCATCGGACGCCCCCAGGAAGCTTTGCTCTGTGCGAAAGCGTAGTGCTAACGTAGCGGCAGCAACAAATGTTTTCATGTAGCGAAAGCAAAGCGACAGCTACAAAGCGCCCAGCCGGAACGGAAATCAACCCCTCGTTTTGCCGGAGAGCCGTATTTAAACCTTATTTCATTGACATAATAGTTTTCAAAAACATGACGCTGCATAAGAGCGAAATCTTACGCAGCGTTTTTTCGTGCTTTTTATTTATTGTTAGACCACTTGAACCATCGAGCATGACCATCAGGACGTTCCATATTACGTATAGATTTTATCTCTCCTTGATCAATAAAATCTTGATGCAGTTGCATATCAAATAAATTGTTATAACAGTGGTAAAGAGGTCGTTCCATGCTGATCTCTTTTAATTGTTCATTTAGTTTAAGGCGTAATTCCATTGGGATTTGATTGGCTACATGCGTATGATAAACAACTAACATCGCATCTTGATTAATATCTTTACTAATATCTTTTATAAGTTTAATGGCATCTCCTTTTATTAGCTGTAAATCGAGTCCTTTTAAAATAGGGAGTGCTTGATTTAACAAAAGTCTTCGCTCTTCATGCTCTGGCCAAATTAATGCTTGGAGCCATCGGAGGTCTTCCTCATTATGAATATCAATAGGATTTAAATCGATGCCAACTCGTTTACAAACCACTGGCGCATTTGTAATGGAAGCTGGAAGTGGTTCTCCTCGATTTTCTGAGGGCAAAACGAAATCGTTATGACAATTGTTTACGTGAAGTTGTTGATTATAGCAATAATTGTATTGATCCATTCCAAGTTGAAGCCCTGCACTTGCACCAATCTCTATTAAAGCTAATGGTTTTTGGTGGCGTTCATAAATTTCTGTCATCATCGGATAAAGGTAAGAACAACGCCGAATTTCATTAGTCTGAACAAGGTTTTCTTGAAATAAAATCTGCAATTCTTCTAAATGAGATAAGACGAATGCTTTAAATACAGGATACACTTCATTTATTGCATATGGTGTTGTCGTTAAAGATGGATAAAAATTAACTAAATCGTCTTTTGATGATGACAGCAAATACTGAACCCCAGCTAATAATAAATTAGGTACAGGTTGTCCTTGAGGTATAAATGCGGCAACTTTTAGTATTTCATCATCATCGGCAATCTTATTTGCTAAATGTTCATATAGTGGACTTGAGTTTTCACATTCATCTTTAGCAAAAGTACGAAATTGCTTACTTAATTTAGCAAACATACGAATCTCCCCTTTGTGTAAAAGTAATCGATCTACTTTTAAGTTTATTATTGTTGGATAATTTAGTAAATTAAATATAGTTAATGAAGTTGATTAACAACATTAATTTCTTTCAGCGGATGTTCAAACATCCGCTAAAAGAAGTTAAAGCCTCCGGCGGATGTCACGGATTTTCAAAGGAATGAATTGTGCATCCACAATTCAAAATCCGGACGCAATTATGCCCAGGCATAATTGATAGAAAGGGGATGAGGAGATTTTGGATTATAAATGGATACAGTCTTTTGTAGTAGCAGCTAAATTTTGTAATTTCAGATTGGCCGCGGAAGAACTACATTTATCGCAGCCAAGTATTACTGTTCATATTCATCAATTAGAGCAATTTTTGAATGTAAAATTATTTAAACGTGAAAAGAATCGTGTGCAATTAACGGAGGCAGGGCAACTCTTTTTAATAGAAGCTCAGCAAATCATTCATCAATGGGACAAAAGTATTGAGCGCTTTCAGTTAGCAACTAAAGGGATTCAAGAAAAGATTATTATTGCAATGACTCCATTAATGGTGGAGACGATATTGCCTCATGTTATTTATCAGTTTATCAATGAAAATCCCTCCATTGAAATATCGATTCTAGTGGAGGATTCAGCAAAAATTGAGGATTTAATCAATAGTGATAAGGCGCATATTGGTATTTCTTTATTGCCAACACGTTATCGACATTGGCATCAAGAACTTCTTGTAGAGAGTCCTCTAGAAATGGTGATTCCTCTGGATGCTTTCGATGATGAGACCGGAGCATATATTGATTATGAGGAATTATTTCAAACCTACACTTTATTTACACACCATCATCCAACTATTTGGGCGGATTTATTACATAAACTTCAGGAAAAGTATGTAGTAACTAAACAAGTGTCCGTGTCCCAATCCTATGTGGTAAAGCGCTTAATAAAAGACGGATTAGGCATGTCATTTTTGCCACGAATGATTGTGAGAAGAGAGCGGATGGAAGGTCGCTTTAATATCCTCCCCTTCGATGAAATAGCTTTGCCAAGTGTTCCTGTATATCTTTTTTATAAGGATTCAGTAAAGGTTCCTGCAGAGTTATTATGTTTATTTCAGACGAGGGATTATTTATAAAATTATAGTCAACTATTTTAACAATTTTTTAGCAATCTGTTCATTTTAATAATTGATATATTTTAACAAAGGCGTGATTGTATTGAGAATTTTAATGGTTGAGGATCATGAAGATGTAAATGCAATGTTAACAGAATTGTTTGAGCAAGCAGATTATCAGGTGACAAGTGCGATGGATGGTATAGAAGGTCACCGAGCATTTTTACAAAATAAGTTTGATATTGTGCTTCTTGATATCATGCTTCCCTACAAAAGTGGGGATGAATTATTAAAAGATATTCGCGCTATTTCGGATGTACCTGTTGTTATGATTTCAGCAAAAGATTTAGTGTCAACAAAAATTGATTTGCTTCGTTTAGGAGCGGATGATTATATTACGAAACCTTTTGACCTTGGTGAGGTTCTTGCCCGTATTGAAACTGTATTACGTCGTGTTAAAAAACAAGCTTTACCAATGAAGCAGCTGCAATTCAAGGATATAGTACTGGATGATGTCGCTAAGCGAGTTACAGTGAATGGTGAAGTGGTTTTGCTAACCGCAAAGGAATATTTATTGCTCGAATTGTTTATGACAAACCAAGAGAAAGTATTCACGAAAGCAAATTTATATGAATCCATTTGGCAGGAAGAATATTTAGGGGATGAACATATTATTAAAATCCATATTAGTAATCTTCGACATAAATTAAAGACAAAAAATCCACAAGCGGATTATATCGAGACACTTCGAGGGCTTGGTTATCGTTTACGTCCATAATTTATCCGTAATCTATACGCCATCTTTACTTTATCTATACCTTTCATGAGTAATCTATGAATATGAAAGGGAGGTGCTTAATATGGGAGAAACCATATTAAAAACGAATCAATTATCAAAAACATATAAAAAGCATACAGTACTTCACGATGTATCAATCGAATTAAAAGAAGGACGTATTTATGGGCTTATTGGTGAAAATGGTGCGGGAAAATCAACCTTAATGAAGATTATTTCAGGGATTAGCTTTCAAACAGATGGTTCATTTGAGTTATTTGGAAAATCATCCGACAAGGAAATACAGCAGCAACGAAAACGTATTGCCTGCATGATTGAACAACCAGCGATTAGCCCTGATATGACATCAAAAGGTAACCTTAAATATCATCGTTTAATGCGGGGAATTCCAAATGAGGAGCTCGAGGATGAAATACTGCAATTGGTTGGATTGACGAGTACAAATAATAAGAAAGCTAAGCATTTTTCACTAGGCATGAAACAACGTTTAGGAATTGCCATTGCGCTATTAACTAACCCAGAGTTATTGATTTTAGATGAGCCAGTGAATGGGTTAGATCCTATAGGTGTTGTTGAAATTCGTCAGCTTTTAACACGTCTTTGTGAAGAGAGGCAGATGACGATTTTAATTTCGAGTCATAATTTACCAGAACTTTATCAAACAACAACTGATTATATTATTATTCATAAAGGAAAAATTATGAAACAAATGACTCAACAACAGCTCGACGAAGAATGTAGACGCTATATTCGTATTGGTTGTACAGCACCAGAACAATGTGCACATGTTTTAGAAACAGTACTTAAAACACAAAACTTTCAAGTCATGCCAAATAAAACGATTAAATTGTATGATTTTTTAGAAAATCTCGGGGATGTATCAACCTCATTATTTGAAAATGGGGTAACGCTTACGGAATTTAGTCTACAAGGAGATACGTTAGAGAACTACTTCCTAACATTAATTGGAGGTGAGCGACATGTTTAATTTAGTGCGTGCCTACCTCTATAAATCAACTAAATCTAAAATATTTTGGGTCTTACTGGCACTTACAACATGTTCTGCAATAGCAATGTTTAGTATAGCGTATGGGATCGGCAATAACTCAATAAATGAAAGCGTCAGCAACGTTGGTTTTTTATTATCAGATATGAACACGATGTCAATAGTAGGCGCAGTACTTGCCACTATACTTATTTGTTCAGACTTTGACACAAAAAATATCCATCATCCTATTATAAGTGGGTTTGCTAGGATTCGAATTGTCATAAGTAAAGCAGTTGTTTATTGGATATTACTTATTGTTCTTGTAAGTCCGTATATCCTCGTTACAATAATTGGTTTATCAATGGACAGCACGTTTAGTATGGACGGGAAAGCAGCAGGTTTTTTAAGTATTCTAACTTCGACTACTAGTGGTAACTTTGGCGAATACGTAACAATAATGATCACCATGACATTGGTTTATCTTGCCCAGTTAACGACTTGTATTTTACTGGCGTTTGCCTTAAGAAAATCGGTGCTTGTAGTAGCTGCGTATTACATGATGTCCATGTTCTTTGGGCAGGTAGCGAGTTTCCAAGATTCATTTGAAATTATGGATAAAGTATTATCCTTTACACCATATTCAGCTGAGTATATGGCCATTAATTTAAGCATGAGTAAAGGTGATATAATTTCAGCCGTTACTATTTGCGCCATCTTTATAGTAGTAATTATATATTTAACATTCATGACATTTAGAAAAGTAGAAATTAGGTAAGGGGATGTAGGGAATGTGGGTTGTGGCAATTGTAGTCATTGTAGGATTACTGTTTTATATTTTTTATATACAAAGGCAATTACGATTGATGAACGTACAATTGTCACAACGTCTACATGAGCAATATGCGCAGCCAATTAGCGTAGAGCTATTAAACAAAGATGTAAATCAACTCGTGGCAAATATTAATCGCATATTAATAGAATCACAAAAATCAAAGTCGTATATTAAACGGGAAGAAAAATACTATAAGGAAATGATTTCAAACATTTCTCATGATTTTCGTACACCTCTTACTGCGATAAAGGGCTATCAACAAATGCTTTTAAAAGAACCCTTAACAGAAAAGCAGCTTGCAAAGCTTGAAGTCGCACAAAAACATGTTGGAAGACTAGAGCAATTATTAGAAACATTTTTTGAATATTCCTATTTGCATAGTAATGAAGATAAACCTAAAAAGGATCGTATTAATATATCAAACATAGTATTTGAAGAGATTGCTGGTGCCTTTACACAATTTGAACAAAAAGGAATAGCCGTAAACTTGCCTAATTTTGAGCCGCTCATTATTAACTCTGATGAAGAAAAGCTTTTACGTATTGTGCAAAACTTAGTACGAAATAGCATCATGCATGCGCAAGGTGATATAACGATCAAGTTGTGGCTTGAGGGGGAACATGCATATATCTGTTTTAAGAATCCGATTGACGAAAATATTCAACTAAATCCTAACCAGCTTTTTGATCGATTTTATACAACAGACAATTCAAGACGTAAAAACACAGGTCTAGGGCTATCTATTGTCAAGCTGCTTGCAGAAAAACTAGGTGGAAAAGCAACGGCCAAAATAGAAAATGGAATGATCGAGTTTTTAGTGTGCTTAAAAAAGAATTTGTAATAGTAGTAGTCAAGAAGCAAGCTTAGTGCAACTTTGCAATAACAATTGAAATTTCATTAAAAGAAGAAAAAACAATGTTATAACTACATTAGAAATATAAATCTATAGGTAAATATGGTATGAATGCTGAAGATAGGGGGGCGTGATTTTACTTACACTAAAACATTATGAATAAACGATATGAAAGCCGTTCCTAGTCACTCGTCTATCGAGCGATTAGGAACGGCTTTGATTATACCCATTTTTGAAACAATTCAATAACCACATCCGCGAAACGTTTAGTGGTTATTACTTTTACAAATTAACCTTGCTACGGTCATTCTCCTGATCCTGTGCCGGTTGCTCGGATTGTTCCGGTTGCTCCGATTGTGCTGGTTCCTCAGACTGTTCCGGTTGCTCCGATTGTGTCGGTTGTTCCTCCGACTGCTCTTTCTTCAATCTGATTTTTTTGCGAATAAAGCCCCAAATAGCGCCTACAGCCAGTACAAGCACGATCCCAAACTTCTTCAATAGAGGGATAAGTACAGCAAGCAAGCCGGCCTTTTTCGCAACTGCCAGACCCGCGCCTCCGAGAATTAATCCTGTTAAGCCGAATTCAGCTACTTTATCGGTTTTTTTGTCAAAATCCTCATAGCGCTGACCTTGCTTTAAGTTAAACTGCGACAGAATCTTGTTGTTAAACACTATACGATCGGCCTGCAAATTCGCCGGATCTGAAACAAGTATCGCCGAAATATAGCCTTCGCGCGATAGAATTCGCACATTGTAGTTAATAACACCCTTGTTTTGATAATCATGCGCCAATAAAGACCACGACAAACTATGTAATTGGTTGTCGTAGAATGGAGCAACATCCCATTTGTCAACAAATAACTGATTTTCAGGGCTTAACTCCTTATTCATTTCTTCCGTACCTTCTTTGTAGCTTTCTAACAAGGCATCAGCATCGATTTCCGCTTTCTCGTCGTCTTCTATATATCCAGATTCTTCATATTCGAAATAAACGGCCCAAGTCTGATTTTCATCCTTTGGGAAAACCACGCCGATTTCTGACCCGCTTGGTTCCATTCCACCCTGCTTTAGGTACTTTTTCGTATCTTCGGCATTAAGAAAAATAAAATCACTGCCTAACTCTAATTCCGCTAAATTGTTCCCAACGTCAACTTTCTGTCCACCTTCTATCCAATTTAGCTCTTCTTCGGCGAATGCGGGAACCGCACACACCATCATAATTAAAGTCATAACAGATACTGATTTTAATAGTTTTGCAATTAACGATTTCAAAAATAACTTCCTCCCAAACCATGTCTTCTTACGCTGCGGACGACTTGTCCTTATTTCCTTTAAATAAATGAATGCCTACTAGGACGGCGCCGATACCTGCAATAGCAATTTCAACAAAGGTTTCGCCTCCGCCAAAAATGTCGCCAAAAACGGTAAATAACTTAAATTGCAAACCGAATTGTGGCAGTATAAATGCCCCTAGCCCCAAAATTAAAAACACAATACCAGTGCGTAACATAATTAACCTCCTTGATAAAATAATGGAAAAAATACTTCTGTAGATTATCATATAACCCAAAATGTGGCAACGGTGTAAAAAGTCATGTAATTAATGTAGTAATTATGAAACGTTGGTAACAAAAGGATTTTGTTAGGTATTACGGATTATCTGTATAAAAATGATTTTCCAACCAACCAACTAACTAATTAATAAATTTAATATTTAGCCTAAATACTATAGGAAAAACATTTTGTACACAGAAGTGATGTCTTTTATGTATGAGTTAGGAGAAGAAATATCACGATTTCATAGTGATAGTGATAGTGATGGTTAGTATCAATATTATAGGAAAGAGAGGAAGGTTAAGAATGAATTTTAATGTATTTATTTGGTATTTTAGGTTCGCTATGGGTGCTGGAAATGGTAGAATATACTGTAATAATCATGATTATTCTGGCAGATAGGCGAGATTAAAGGTGAGAAGAAAGTCAAATTCATCTAACGATACAGAGAATCAGGTAACAAATGGTGAATGTCATCAATAAATATATGAGAGCGAGTTGTAAAAATATAATGGATATGTCTAAAGTGCATGTATGGATAGGAATCAATAACTCTGACGATGAAACATTCGAAAAATATTTTGAATTAGATTACAATGCTGATGTAGAAATGGACGACCCTGAATATATGGTGTGTCAATTTTGTGTTGATATCAAAACAGAATGGTACGATGAGGACATGATAGGTGTTTATAAGATTGCCCATTTAATAAATGTTGAAGAAGCACTAGAAGAAATACCAGTTTCAAAGGATACGTTATTAGAAATCAACACTATCTGTATTAGAAAAGGGATTAAAAATATAAATGCAATGTTTTTCTACACAGATGCGAATTTAAAAATAACTGACACTGATAAGTTATTTAATGGTTTAGTTTACTTAGGAGAATTTGAGATGAATATCTAAAATTTAACCAATTCCTCAAAGCGATTTTACTGGACCGTGTACGGATTGCTTTATTAATTTATACTATCTTTATTGGTTTATTTTGTGTTGTGTTGGGTTCTTTTGTGTACATAGATACTGGGTAATAGGGGTATAAATTCTTGAGAAAAAAAAGCGATGTGTTATAATAAGGGTAAGAAAAAAGACCGTATGGTGCGGTAACACAATACGGTCAAGTAACAAAACAAACGCTTTTAGAGCGATTGGCAAGAGTGAAAGTAAAAGCACTCTAACCCTGCTTAGGTTTTAAAGGGTGCTTTTACTTTTTTTGTGAAAAAGTATATGACAATGCAAGGATAGCTATAATTAAAGTACCGAGACCAATAGCTAAGCTTAATGCTTCATATGTTGTCATAAGCAATCCCTCCTTTCTATCCTAGAACTAAATAGAAAAATTTAAATTAGGAGTAGTAGAGAAGATTGCCAATCACCCTTAAATACCTTTATTCTGTTACTCTTTAATTATACCATTTCTTCTATTATTATCATAGTTTTGCTATCTCTTACTAGATTCTAATTCCTCTAACTGATTAGTTATTCTCTTCTTCGATTTTTTAAACTTTATCACTCAATAACTCAATTGATTATTCTCCAATTAATTCATATTTGCCGACATAATATGGACTAAGGTAAATTCTAACTCTTTAACTAGGTAATAATGTAGTTTTAAGTATTGTGATTATTATGTGCTCGGTGAAAGCGTGAGGTTTCAAGGTACAAAAAATTATATTTTTAGGGAGGGTTAAGATGAATTTAATTAATGATAAACAGCTAATAGCTCCGTTTTTTTGGGTTGATCGGAGTAGTAGCTCTGCGTCCTTATGTTTAGATGTTGGTGAATATAAGCAAGAGGTTTTTGATACACGAGCTGATGAGGGATTTGAAGGAGGAGGTTATGATTGGGAATCTTTGGCGATTGTCTTTCTTGAAGAAAAAATGCCCGAATTAAAAGGTATTGTCAATTTTGATTCCGAAGCCAGTATGTTTTGTGCTTATTCCACAGATAAAAAAGCATTAGAGCAGTTTGCTATTTCATTTAAAAATACATGTGAAGATGAAGCTACTATTACGGATTTGTTTTCTCGTGCAGAATTGGATTGAGGGTTTTATTTTCATATTGTTTGAAGACGAAGTAATGGAAATGGCAGGAATAATAGATACGTATTTGATCTTCCAATAGTGAAAAAATCAAACGATATTTTTAGAGATATCACAATGTAGCGAGCTACTAAGTAAATTCGAATAAAAGGTTCGATAAGGTATCCTCACCATCGTCAATGGAGAAGTCGTAACTACAGATGATGCAGAGACGTTAGTAAAGGCAATCGGTGATGAAATTAAAAAAATCCTCTTTATTAAAATGAAAACAGCTTGTTAGCATAAATCAACAAGCTGTTTTTTACTTTTTGAATAGCCGTTATTTTTACCAGCCTCGTACGTATTGCACAGGAGGTGTAACTTCTTCTCCTAATTCCTTGGCAGCATGAAGTGGCCAATATGGATCGCGCAGAAGAACGCGTGCTAGGAAGATTAAGTCAGCGCGATTATTTTGTAAAATTTCCTCTGCTTGAATGGCTGTCGTAATAAGGCCAACTGCTCCAGTTGGAATATCAGCACCATGCTTGATCGCTTCAGCATGAGTTACTTGATAGCCTGGAAAAACATTGATATGTGCTTGCACGACACCACCTGTAGAAACGTCCACTAAATCGATACCCTGTGTTTTCATCCAGCGACTGAAAACGATAAAGTCTTCCATTGTTGTACCATCTTCTGCGTAGTCTTCAGCGGAAACACGCACAAGCAAAGGACCTTCCCAAACACTACGAATAGCATCGATGACTTGGCGCAATAATCGGTAACGATTTTCTTGAGAGCCACCGTATTGGTCATTGCGTTTATTCGTTGCTGGTGATAAAAATTCACTAATTAAATAGCCGTGTGCTCCATGGATTTCAAGAACATCAAAGCCTGCTTTAGATGCGCGGACAGCTGCTTGTTTAAATGCTTCTACAACATATTCGATGTCTTCTAATGTCATCTCAGTTGGTGTTTTATAGGCATCGCTAAATGCAATGGCTGTTGGAGCAAATATTTCTCCATCTACAGTTGCTTTACGTCCTGCATGTGCAAGCTGTATGCCGGTTTTTGCTCCGTATGCTTTCATTCCTTGAACTAATTGACTTAACCCTTCTATATGAGCGTCATCCCAAATTCCAAGATCGTTACTAGAAATACGACCCTCAGGTACAACACCAGTAGCTTCGACAATGATTAAACCCACTTGACCAGCAGCCCGCGTTGCATAATGTACTTGGTGGAATGGTGTGACAAGCCCATCATCCTTCGCCGAGTACATACACATCGGTGCCATCACAACACGATTTTTCAAAGAAATATTTTGTAATTGATAAGATTCAAATAATTTAGCCAAAATAAAGCCCCCTAATCCCTAGTGATATACTCTATTTTGCACACATTATTTACTATTTGCAAGTGAACGAGATCGAGCTTCAGCTTCTTTAATACATGCTTCAATGGCTTCATTAAATTGATATTGTTCAAGAGCTTTAATTCCAGCTTCTGTTGTACCGCCTGGACTTGTTACTTTACGGCGTAATACATCAGGCTCATCGACTGATTGCTTAAGCATTTCTGCAGTACCAGCAAGTGTTTGCGTCATTAATAGTCGTACTGTATCCTTCGAGAGACCGACTTTTGTACCAACCCGTTCAAATGCCTCCATTAAATAATAAATATAAGCTGGCCCACTTCCTGAAAGAGCTGTTACAGCATGTAATTGATCCTCATCTACCTCAATAACTGAACCAACCGCCTCTAAAAGCTGTAAGAAAATGGAGCGCTGTTCTGCTGTCACTTTGTCATTAAATGCAATTCCACTTGCAGACATCCCAATAGTAGCAGAAGTGTTAGGCATAACGCGTGCTACTGGGCGAGCACCTAGATGTTCTGTAATAGTAGAAATAGCAATACCAGCTAAAATAGAAAGAACAGCTGATTGCTCTGTAATTTTAGGCTTTAGCTCACGCATCGCTGCAACAGCATCTTTAGGCTTCATTGCTAAAATGATTAAATCAGCCTGCTGATAAATATCTTGATCAATATTACAATTTACATCATATGTGTCGTGTAAAAAAAGTAAGCGTTCTTTGTCTGAGCGATTGGTGACGTAAATTTCTTGTGCCGTAAATACTTTTTGTTTAATCCAGCCCTGAATCAATGCCTCTGCCATACAGCCTGCACCAATAAATAGTATTTTTTTCATAATAAAACCTCCAGTTCAAAATCAATTTCGCCTTGCCGTAATTGTAGCTGCCGCTACGCTTTCGCTACCAAACCATTTGCCGCTGTCGCTTCACTTTCGCACAAAAAAGATCTACTAAATAAAGATAAAAAAGCGCTCTCGTCCTTATAAAGAAGGACGAAAACGCTTTTGTTTCCGCGGTACCACCTTTGTTTGCCAATTGGCACAACTCATAGCCCTTTTATCGCAAGGGAGACGGTTATGTTTTCATAACTGCTCAGAAGTAGGTTCGGTAATGGGAGCGGGTGATGTCACTTTCAGCAAATGTAACACTCTCTAGGACACCTTCACCAATTACGTACTTGGCTTCATCAACGCACATAAATAATTAGATTATTCAAAATTATATTGATAATACGTCGACCTGTCAACAGGAGGGTGACGAAAAGAAGAAAAACTTGTAAAATAGAATGAATCGGTATTCACTAGTGGCATAAAAGGGGGAAACATATTTTGTCTATATACAAAATAGAAATACCAACACCCTATGAAGTAGGAGATGTGAATGCATTTGTTGTAAAGGGCGATGCATTGACAATTTTTGATGTTGGTCCAAAAACAATGGAAGCCTATGATGCACTTAAATGGGGTATTCGTGCAGCAGGCTTTGACATGCGAGATATTGAACAGGTTGTGTTAACCCATCATCATCCAGATCATGCAGGTTGGGTGGATGCCTTTCCAAACGCAGAAATTTTAGGGCATGCCTATAATGATAAATGGCTTCGTCATGACGAGGATTTTTTACGTTACCATGTGCAGTTTTACAGTGAGCGCTTATTTGAGCACGGTGTTCCTCAACAATATATCCAGCCGAGTGTACATGTCCGCCGTGAAATAGAGCTTGTAGGTGAACGACCATTAACACAAATTCTTAACGATGGGGATGAAGTGCCAGGACATCCAGGATTAAAGGCTATTGAAACATTAGGACACGCACAAAGTCACTTAATCTTCTGGGATGAAAAAACTCATGATGTAATAGGTGGAGATTTATTGCTTGAAAAAATAACGCCAAACCCGTTAATTGAACCACCGCTAGATCGTACATTAGGACGTACTAAATCGTTACTACAATATAATGAATCGCTCGAAACTTTGCGTCGATTAGCCGTAAAAAAGATGTATACAGGACATGGTGCTGAGCTAGAGAATATTCCTGATTTAATTGATAAACGACTAGAACGCCAGCATCAGCAATCTTTGAAGGTTTGCGAATTATTTGGTGACGAATCATTAACCGCTGTACAAGTAACGAAGCACTTTTACCCATCAATTTTTCAACGTCAACTAGGTCTGACGTTATCTAAAACGCTCGGTTATTTAGATTACCTAGAGGCCAACAATTTCATTACATCTACAAAAAGCGAAGAAGGTATCTATTTATTTCAAAGGAGGTAGGTTTAAATATGAACATGAGTAAAAAGACTATCTTCGTTACAGGTGCAACTAGTGGTGTTGGACTGAAAATTACAGAATTATTAGTAGCACAGGGTCATTCGGTTTATGCAACAGGACGCAATACAGTAGCATTGAAAGCATTAGAACGCGTTGGTGCAAACGTGATACAAGCAGATTTAACTAATTTATCTACAATCGATGAAGTATGTGCACAGCTACCGCCTCTTGATGTTGCGATTTTATCTGCCGGGGTAGGTAAATTTGGCATTGCACCTGACTTATCAGATGAAGCTATTAGACAAATGGTAGAGCTAAATGTCAGTGTACCGATGTATTTAGCAAAACGTCTAGCAGCATCTATGATACAACGTCAGCAAGGTCAGTTAATCTTCATCGGCTCACAGGCAGGAAAGGTAGCGACACCTAAGGCTAGTGTTTATGCTGCTACAAAGCATGCGATTGTCGGCTTTACGAATGGGCTTCGCATGGAACTGGCTCCGTATAATGTTAAAGTCACTGCGATACATCCAGGTCCAATTGATACACCATTTTTAGATAAGGCGAGTGATGAAAGTGGTTATCGCGAGTCTTTAGGAAGATTTTTATTAACAGCTGAAGAAGTGGCAGAAGCTACTATAAAGACAATTGAACGCCCTGTACGAGAGGTTAATTTACCAAGGGTCATGGGGTTAACAAGCAAGCTGTATGCAATGGCACCTGCAACCGTTGAATTTTTAGGTAAATCATTTTTTAATAAAAAATAGGTTAATCAATTATGCTTTAAAATAATTGTAACTGCCGTTTCACTTACGTTACACAAAACATTTGTAACTGCCGTTTCACTTTCGCTACAAAAAAACATTGCTGAAAGAAGTTAAACTGTAAACGTACTCAAGTAAAAAATTTGAGTGTGTTTACAGTTTTTTATTATAACGTTTATTATTTGCTCATCGTATGCCCTCCTGAAGGCACCCATCTTGAACGAAAATCGCCCCCTCGTTTTGCCGAAGACCATTTACTATCCCAAAATTTATATCATATACATTAGAGGAGCGAGTAAAAATTCGTTTTTCCGAGTAAAAATATTCATAGTTTGTACAGGAGCAAAAACTATTGAAGTGACTCACTTTTTACAATAAACATAAAAGTCTATAAATTTATAAAAATACACTTGCGCTTATTTTTATAACGTGTTACTATTCGTGTATAAACTTTTAGGTTGATGTATAAACATACATATCTTATTGATTAATTGGAGGCGTATTTTTTATGGCGAATAAAAAAGTAGTATTAGCATATTCAGGAGGTCTTGATACTTCTGTAGCAATTCCGTGGTTAAAAGAACAAGGTTGGGACGTTATTGCAGTGTGTCTTGACGTTGGTGAAGGTAAGGACCTTGAATTCGTAAAAAATAAAGCTCTTCAAGTAGGGGCCATAGAATCATATATGGTAGATGCGAAGGATGAGTTTGCTGAAGAATATGCATTAATCTCATTACAAGCTCATACTTGGTACGAACAAAAGTATCCACTAGTATCGGCGCTTTCTCGTCCATTAATTTCTAAAAAATTAGTGGAAATTGCAAACCAAGTAGGTGCGGACGCAGTAGCTCATGGTTGCACAGGTAAAGGTAATGACCAAGTTCGTTTCGAAGTTTCAATCAAAGCTTTAAATCCAGATTTAGAGGTATTAGCACCTGTACGTGAGTGGGGCTGGAGCCGTGATGAGGAAATCGAATATGCAATGAAACATGAAGTACCGATTCCTGCAACGTTAGATTCACCATTCTCTATTGACCAAAACTTATGGGGCCGTGCAAATGAAGCGGGCATAATGGAAGATCCATGGGTATCTCCACCAGAAGAAGCATACGGTTTAACAGTTTCTGTGGAAAATGCTCCAGATGAAGCGGAATACGTAGAAATTGAATTTGTTGCTGGTAAGCCAGTATCTTTAAACGGTAAAGAAATGAAGCTTGCTGATTTAATCCAAGAGCTAAATGCAGTAGCTGGAGCACACGGTGTTGGTCGTATCGATCATGTAGAAAACCGTTTAGTTGGTATTAAATCTCGTGAAGTATATGAAATTCCAGGAGCAAAAGTGCTATTAACGGCTCATAAAGAGCTTGAAGACTTAACGCTTGTAAAAGAGTTAGCACACTTCAAGCCAGTCATTGAGAAAAAATTATCTGAATTAATTTATGATGGTTTATGGTTCTCTCCATTACGTGTAGCACTAGAGTCATTCCTTGCTGAATCACAAAAATTTGTAAACGGAACTGTGCGTGTGAAGCTTTACAAAGGTCATGCAATTGTGGAAGGACGTAAATCTCCAAATTCACTTTATAGTGAGAAGCTAGCAACATATTCTAAAGAAGACCAATTCAACCATGCTTCAGCAGTAGGCTTCATCGAATTATGGGGTCTGCCAACAGTGGTTAACTCTTCAGTAAATAAAAAATAATCTTTTGACAGCAGGGTGTAGTGTAGCATTATTCGCTGTACTGCACCTTTTTCAAAAAGAATGTAAGGAAAAGGTGAGCTGTTATGACAAAACTTTGGGGCGGACGTTTCCAAAAATCAGCAGAAGCATGGGTGGACGAGTTCGGCGCATCGATTGGCTTTGACCAACAGCTTGTTCTAGAAGACCTTGAGGGTAGCGTAGCGCATGTTACGATGCTTGGCGCAACAGGAATTTTACCAGATGCTGACGTAGAGGCAATTCTCGGTGGCCTTGCACAATTACAAGAAAAAGCAATCGCAGGAGAGCTTGAATTTACAGTTGCCAATGAAGATATTCATTTAAATCTGGAAAAAATGCTCATTGATTTAATTGGTCCTGTAGGTGGAAAGCTTCACACAGGCCGTAGTCGAAATGACCAAGTAGCAACGGATATGCATATTTTCTTGAAAAAACGTGTGAAGGAAGCAATCGGTTTAATTGAGACATTCCAAAAGACATTGCTAGAAAAAGCTGAGGAGCATGTAGAAACAATTGCTCCAGGATATACACATTTACAACGTGCTCAACCAATCTCATTTGCCCATCATTTAATGGCCTATTTCTGGATGTTAGAGCGTGATAAGCAACGCTTTACTGAGTCACTTAAGCGCATCGATATTTTGCCTTTAGGTGCAGGTGCGATGGCCGGGACAACTTTCCCAATTGATCGCTTAAAATCCGCGGAGCTTTTAGGCTTCAGCGAGGTTTATGCAAACTCTATGGATGCAGTAAGTGACCGTGATTTTATCGTTGAATTTTTAAGCAATTCATCATTATTAATGGCACATTTATCTCGTTTTGCAGAGGAAATTATTTTATGGTCGACAGATGAATTCAAATTTATCGAATTAGATGATGCCTTCTCAACAGGCTCTTCTATTATGCCACAAAAGAAAAATCCTGATATGGCAGAGTTAATCCGTGGAAAAACGGGACGCGTTTACGGTAACTTGATGGGCCTATTAACCGTTCTTAAAGGAACTCCGTTAACGTACAACAAAGATATGCAGGAAGATAAAGAAGGTATGTTCGATACAGTCCATACAATTCTTGGTTCTCTAAAAATCTTTGAAGGTATGATTCGCACAATGACAGTCAACAAAGAGCGTTTGCACCAGGCAGTACACTCTGACTTCTCTAATGCTACGGAGCTTGCAGATTATCTAGCAACAAAAGGTATGCCTTTCCGTGAAGCACATGAAGTGACAGGAAAACTTGTATTCACATGTATTCAAAAGGGTATTTACTTATTAGATTTACCGCTTGAAGACATGAAAAAAGAAAGTGAGCTTATCGAAGCGGATATTTACGATGTATTAGCACCTGAAGCAGCCGTTCGTCGTCGTCATTCATTAGGTGGTACAGGATTTGATCAAGTAATAATCCAGATTGACAAAGCAAAAGCTTGTTTTGCTTAACTTCTTTTAGCGGATGTACAAACATCTGTACCTGTCGCTACGCTTTCGGTACAAAAGACATCTGCTGAAATAGAGGAACTCAGTCTAAGAGCGCCACGTCCTGTGGCAACGACTGAGTGACCAACTTCGTGCTGTGTTGCTGTGTTGCTGTCGCTTCGCTTTCGCACAGACAAAAACACGTTGCTGCCGCTTCGCTTTCGCACAAAAAACATCTGTTGGCCTAAAGCCTCCGGCGGATGTCACGAATTCGGAAGGGAGTTCTTAGGGGATGTTAGCCTAAAATCATCGCATCCATGCGATAACAGCTAACTGACCTGCGTCGGTGCTGCTGCCGCTTCGCTTTCGCGCAAAAAACATCTGCAGGCCTAAGCACAAAGCCGAATCCGGACGCAATTATGGAGGCATAATTGATCAATTTCTTTAGCGTGCATGTCCTTGTGACTTTTGCATAGATATTCATTAAAGCTGTCCAGTGAGGCACTATGAAAAACCATTTTCCTTTTTCGTTAGAGCCAGAGGGTAAAACGAAAAAGAGCCCCTTACATAGGTGAAGGACAAACCCCAATTCTGGAGACGCGGAATTGGGGTTTTTGTGTAAAGAAATAACAAAGGGAGGGATTTCAATGAATGATCGTTTTTCAAAGGGGTACGAAACAATTAAACAGTATGTAACAAAGGAAGAAGCGGCTCGAATGATTGAGGCAGATGCACTGGCTGATGTAGCACCAGATTTACGTAAAATGATTATTGAATTTGCCTATGGTGATGTTTATTCTCGACCAGGGCTAGATGCAAAAAGCCGTGCACTTGTTGTCATTACAGCGGTAGTAACTCAAGGTGCTGCCCCACAAACAATTAGTACCATACATTGGTTTTCCGCGGGTCCAAAATGCTTTAACTTTTTTCAGCAGGTGTCCAAACACCTACTGAAAAAAGTTAAAGCCTCCGGCGGATGTCACGGAATCGGCTTTATGCAAGCACAAAGCCGATTCCGGACGCAATTATGCCGAGGCATAATTGATCCATTGCGCAACAGGTCTTTAAGGAAGACGCCTAAAATAAAACTCAGCATTTTCGTGAAGTTTTATTCTTGAAGAAGCCACTGTTGTTAAAAATGCTCTTCACATGAATAAACACTTATTAAACGGTTCATATTAAGAGCGGAATCACTTATTAATCTAATGTGATTAGGAGGATGTAGAATGAGTAGTCAAACACCCAAAGACCAGAAATCTCAGGAAAGTCCGCCACAGTTGTATTAGGTGAGCTTCTAAAAAATCTTAAGTAATTTGGTGAGGCAGAGGATATTCTGTTTTGCTGTAGCTTAAGAAGAAGCAAAAAACAATACAGATATAATCAATAGAAATAAGTGTTCTTGGATTCAGAATTTTTCTGGGTCCTTTTTTATTTCACATTGTCCTAAAGCCCGATTGGTGAGAAGAGGACCGCACCGATTAATTTTCACTTTATAGAAGAATTTGACTTTTTAAGAAAACTGTATTACTCTAAGCATGACAGATTTCTGTTTGGTGATAAGCGATACAGATTGGAGGGGGAAAATGAATATTCATTTAGATCCAAGCAGTGAATTACAGCTCTATAAACAGTTAGCGAATCAGTTAATTGAGTTAATCGCTAAGGGAAAGTTAAAAAATGGTGACACATTACCTTCAGTTCGTTCAATGGCTTCGGATTTAGGTATCAATGTTAGCACGGTTAGTAAGAGCTATCATGAACTTGAAGAAAAAGGGTTAATCGAATTAAAGCCGAAAGCAAAGGCAATCATTATCGGTGGTCAAAAAAAAGAACTGGAAGAGACGGAAGTTGAAAAAGTAGAAAATGCATTAAAACCAATTATGGCGGAGGCCCTTGCACGTGGTCTCGAAAAAGATCAGATGACAAGTTTGTTTCATCGAATTTTAAAACAATGGAAGTAGGGGAAATATGCTTTTTATAATAAGCATCTTCATCTTTGCAGGGGTACTGGAAACAGTAACACCGTTTTTAACGAGAAAAACAACAGTGTTTGGTGTGTCAATTCCAGAGCCCTATGTGCAACATAGGCAATTACAAATATTTAAAAAGCACTACAGTATGATGGTCGGGAGCATAGCAATTGCATTTCTTTTAGGCCAAATTTTACTACTATTTACGTCCATTCAGGAAGAGGCATTTGTTTTATTATCCTTTATTTTGCTGTATATCATGCTTCTTATATCAGCTGGACTTTATATGTTATATCATATAAAAACAAAAAAACTAAAAAAGCAAGAAAATTGGGAAGCGTATGTAAAAACTGTTTATGTGATGGATTTATCTATACGAGATAGAGATGAAGTGCTTTCACCTACATTTTTCTCATTACCAATTATTATCACTTTGTCATTAATTACCTTTACCTATATGAATTACGATACCATCCCGGATGTATTTGCTACCCATTGGAATGCAGCAGGTGAGGTAGACGGTTGGACTGAAAAAACATGGCTATCAGTTATTTTACTGCCGCTTATTCTCCTAGGCACACAAATTAGCTTTTTCATCATGAGTATAGGTATGAAAAGTGCCAAAATACAATTGAGCGCACAAGCGAAAGAAGCTTCAGCCAATAGAGAGCTTAAACAGCGTAAATATGGCAGCTGGTACCTCGCGGCAATTAATTATAGTGTAACTATTCTATTTGTTGTTTTACATTACACGACAGTTATTTTAAAAAATCAAACAATTCTTTACTTTTTCCCGCTTTTTATCATTTTTATGATCGTCTCTTTAGGGGGACTTATCCTCTTAATATGGAAGTTAAGTAAAAGTAATGAGCGGTTTGATGATATACATACAAACGAAACAGCTGCAGCCGATGATCTATACTGGAAATTGGGTGTTTTTTACATCAATAAAAATGACCCTTCCCTATTAGTGCAAAAGAAATATGGTATCGGTTGGACTGTGAATCTAGCAAATAAATGGAGCTATATCATTTTACTTGTAATATTTTTACCAATCTTGTTAGTCATTTTCATATAGAGGGAGAGATTTTATGAAAAAACTATTGTTGTTATGTTGTTCACTTTTATTATTAGCAGCATGTGGTCAGAAGGAAGACAACGCAAAAGGTAAAGAGACGAAGGGGGACAATAAAATGAATGAACAGCTAGTAGGAAAATGGGAAGGGAATATTGAATTGCCAAACGGAGTACTTCCAATTATTGTTGATTTGCAAAAAGATAGTGGAAAACTATCTGTGCCAGCACAAGGAATATCTAATTACCCATTTAAAAGCATTAAATACAATGCTGATCAAGTGAGTGTTTCAATTAATTTAAATGGCTCGGCTATAGTTATTAACGGAACATTAAAAGATGGGCAAATTGAAGCAACGTTTCAACAAAATGGTGGTAAATTCCCTCTTGTCTTAAAGCCATTCAAAGAACAACCAGTTACGTATGAAACGTTAAAGATTCCTGTTAAAGATGGTCAGTTAACAGTGGCTCTTCAAAAGGCTAGCAAGGAGCCATCTCCAGTGGCGCTTATTATAGCGGGCTCTGGACCAACTGATAAAGATGGAAATTCAGCTATAGCTGGTAAAAATGACAGCTTAAAAATGATTGCGGAAGGGTTAGCAAAAGACGGTATTGCTACTGTCCGCTATGATAAACGTGGACTTGGCGATAATCAATCCCTTTTAACTAAGGAAGAGGATATCACAATTGACCAATACGTAGATGACGCAGTTCAAGTGATTAATACTCTTTTAGCTGATAAAGCTTATTCAAGTGTTAATATTATTGGACATAGCGAAGGCTCACTAATCGGGTTACTAGCAGCACAAAAAACAAATGTAGAGTCCTTTGTATCCATAGCAGGCACTGGAAGACCAATAGATGAAGTTTTGCTAGAGCAATTAAAAGGTCAATTATCATCAGAGCTTCTAAAAGAATCAACTGATGCTCTTGCATCCTTGAAAAAAGGCGAGCTAGTGAAGAACGTTTCCCCAGAGTTACAATCACTCTTCCGTTCTTCTGTACAACCATATATGATTTCATGGTTAAAATATAACCCGGCAAGTGAGTTAGCGAAAGTGAATAGCAGAGTATTAATTCTTCAAGGAACAACCGATTTACAAGTCGTTGCAACGGATGCGGAAGCGTTAAAGAAAGGTAAACCAGATGCCAAGCTTGTAAATCTGGAAGGTATGAATCATGTGTTAAAAAATGCTCCAGCGGATCGTACGGAGAATTTAGCGACATATTCAAACCCATCATTACCACTTCATAAAGAATTGCTGCCAACCATTCAGCAATTTATTATGAATGGAAAGTAGAAACTAAGCATTATGGATGCCATTGTTTGGTTTATCATTATGATTCCGTTCCTAATATTTGCTATTGTTTTATCACAAGGAAATGGTGCATTTCTAATAGCGGGCTATAATACGATGTCCGATAGTGAGAAAGAGAAATATAACGAAAAAGCACTTGCTAAATTTGTGGGCAAAGTGATGTACGGCTATTGTGTTTGTTTACTATTATGGGGACTGAACGACCTATTCAAAACGGAATGGCTATTTCTCCTTGGGCTCGTTCTCTTTATTGGCCTTACAATTTTCGTAGTTGTCTATGCTAATACACGTAATCGCTTTAAAAAATAAGTTTCTATATAAGGTGAGCCGAGCAAAATAGATATACTCGCGGAAGCAGGGCGAGTACCCGCGAAAGTAAAGCAGGGTAAATACTCGCGGAAGCAAGGCGAGTACCCGCGAAAGTAAAGCAGGGCAAATACTCGCGGAAGCAAGGTAAATACTCGCGGAAGCAGTGTAAATACTCGCGGAAGCAAGGCGAGTACCCGCGAAAGTAAAGCAGGCAAATACTCGCGGAAGCAGGGCGAGTACCCGCGAAAGTAAAGCAGGGTAAATACACTCGCGGAAGCAAGGTAAATACTCGCGGAAGCAGGGTAAATACTCGCGAAAGCAAGGTGAATACTCGCGGAAGCAAGGCGAGTACCCGCGAAAGTAAAGCAGGATAAATACTCGCAAAGCAAGGCGAGTACCCGCGAAAGTAAAGCAGGCAAATACTCGCGGAAGCAGGGCGAGTACCCGCGAAAGTAAAGCAGGGTAAATACACTCGCGGAAGCAAGGTAAATACTCGCGGAAGCAGGGTAAATACTCGCGAAAGCAAGGTGAATACTCGCGGAAGCAAGGCGAGTACCCGCGAAAGTAAAGCAGGATAAATACTCGCAAAGCAAGGCGAGTACCCGCGAAAGTAAAGCAGGCAAATACTCGCGGAAGCAGGGCGAGTACCCGCGAAAGTAAAGCAGGCAAATACTCGCGAAAGCAGGGCAAATACTCGCGAAAGCAAGGCGAGTACCCGCGAAAGTAAAGCAGGGTAAATACACTCGCGGAAGCAAGGTAAATACTCGCGGAAGCAGGGTAAATACTCGCGAAAGCAAGGTGAATACTCGCGGAAGCAGGGCAAATACTCGCGGAAGCAGGGTAAATACTCGCGGAAGCAGGGTAAATACTCGCGAAAGCAAGGTAAATACTCGCGAAAGCAGGGTAAATACTCGCGGAAGCAAGGTAAATACTCGCGGAAGCAGGATAAATACTCGCGAAAGCAAGGTGAATACTCGCGGAAGCAGGGTAAATACTCGCGGAAGCAGGGTAAATACTCGCGGAAGCAGGGTAAATACTCGCGGAAGCAAGGTGAATACTCGCGGAAGCAGGGTAAATACTCGCGGAAGCAAGGCAAATGCCCCGGAAAAAAGTAATGCTCATTATTAATATCTAACAAAAAAGAGTATGCTCAAATCAGAGCATACTCTTTTTTGGGCTTGGGAGAACATTTGTTAAAATGTTTGCCCATGTTATGTTAATGAGCATTGAATTTGAAACATTTACCACATTTCTATCTTACGATATAGTAATAACTAAGCAGTTAATCGATTTCAACAATATTTGAAAAGAAGGTTTTATTATGTATAGCATTGGAAAATTTTCGAGTCTGTGCAATGTTCCTATAAAAACCATTCGTTATTATAGCGATATTGGGTTACTCGAACCATCCTTTATAGATCAAGTGACAGGCTATCGTTATTATGATTACGATAAAATGAAAGAGCTGAATACTATACAGGTTCTAAAACATTGCCATTTTTCATTAAAAGAAATTGAACAGATTATTAACGGAAAAAATGATAGGCAAGATTTAGAGGTAAGATTAAATAAAAAAGTTCAGGAATTAGAGCACCAACAAGAAATACTCGCTGAACAAATTCAAAATATTGTCCAAGTTAAAAATTCTATAAGGCAGACTGAGACATTTAATCCAAAGCCAATATTATCAAGTTGTTACTTAGAAGAACGCCCAAAAACACAGGTGCTCTCCATCCGTGAAAAGATACATATTATTGAAATGGATAAGCTAGTACAAAAATTATTTGAACGAATATATGCATATCAATTTGAGATAGATGGTGAGCTTGTTGCAATTCTCCACCAACAGGACAGGAACCGAAATATAGCAGATGTTGAACTGCTGTTACCAGTAAAAGAAACTCAACAGGGAGAGCACATAAAAGTAATATCAGAAGGTAAATATGCTTGTATAAATGTAAAAGGACCGTACTCAGAGTTACATTTTGGCTATAGTCGCTTGCAGGAATGGCTTACTGAGCAATCCTTCCAGGTAGAAGGGGCGTTTATGGAGCAATACATAAAAGGGTTAATCCCAACTGAAGTTATAAATCCAATTAATATTAAACCAAATATGGAGCTACATCCCAATGATTTTTTGACGAAAGTGTTTGTGAAAGTAAAAAACTAGCTAAACTCTCCAGTAGATGGAGACTTTATTCTGTATTTAGTAAGGTAAGAAATATCTTGCTACTAATATATAGAATGGGGTATATCGATGAAAACAAATACAGGACAGTTTGCATTTCTTAAAGGTAGTTCGTACGAGATTGGGCAACAACAAGCGCGAGAATATCAAAAAAACCCTTTTGCGAAATCGCTATTCTTTACGGAAAATTTAACTTCTGACAACTCTTATTATGAAATGAAAGCACATATTGAGCAGTATTGCCCAGGTTTAAATAAAGAATTAGAAGGCTTTGCGGAAGGCTTTGGCTATGAGCCCGAACAATTAAATTATTATCAAAATGCGTGGTTAATTCCAGGGGGATGTAGTTTAGGGGCTTTATTACCTGGAAAAATGGCTGATGGAAAAACATATGTTTTAAGAAATTACGATCTATCACCTGATATTTCAGATATGCGTTTATGTACAACAGACGTCGAAGGGAAATTTACTCATACAGGATTTTCTGTTTCTACATTTGGTCGAAGTGAGGGCTTAAATGAGAAGGGGCTATGTGTTGCATATGCATCATGTGGTATGCCCATTGGCAAATATCCTGGTATGAGGCCACCAGTGGTACCTGGGTTACAGTTTATGGTTATTGTTAGAGCCCTGTTAGAAAATTGTAAAGATGTCGAAGAAACAATTTATATGGTTAACAATATGCCAGTAGGAACGAATATGAATTTGCTTATTGCTGATGCAAATGGCGACGCAGCTTTGATTGGAACATATGACGGGATAAAAGAAGTTAAACTTGCAGAACTCGATTATCTTATTGCAACTAACCACGGACTATTTTCAGCAATACAAGAAATGGAGCCTGGCAAGCTCAAGCATTCTCAATTAAGATATGATATTTTAGAGGCGAAATTTAAGGAAAGTGGAAAAAGATCTATTGATGAAATCCAAGAACTTCTTTTAACAGAGTTCCCAAAAGGATTATCCGTCCATAATTACAAAGAAAGCTTTGGAACAGTACATTCAATTTTATTTAACCTTACTGATTTGCAAATGGAATTTTCATTTGGCTCACCATTACAAAATCAGGTAAACAAAATAGACGTTGGCGAGAATTTTGTGAAAACATCAACACCTGTTGAATTTAATAATAAAAGCTATGGAACAGAATTTTGGAAAATAATAAAATCTTAAACAACAAAAAGACCTTTCCTTGGTGCATTGGTGAGAGGTCTTTTTGTATGTACAAACAATCATACTGCGTCCGATAGTGAGAAGAGAAAGAAACACGCATTGACGCTCGGTGTTGACATTTACACTAAAGCGCAAAATCTCGATTATCTAAACTAGAAAAATTACTATTAACTGAAGTTATACTTTATTTGGATCGAATATTATGAGGGCTGAACGTGCTATTTAGTGGCTATCATTCGTAGTTAATTCTCTTTATCTTGTTTATTAACTCAATTCGTTCGTTACTACTTGGATAAAATCATCTCTATATTGTGAATCAAAAATAGTAACCCCTTTCTCTTTGGAAAGTTGTTGTAACTTTTGAATCTTTGCTTCATCTTGCTCCATAAAGGCTTTTTCTACATATTGTAAATCTTGCAAGATATGATGTATAAATGTATCCCCTTCTCTTTTGATATCTATAGCAATAAAGTCAAAAGATAAAAATGTTTTAGCTGGGATAATAATTTTATCAAACAAATAGTATAAAGCTTTAAAAGGGACATAAGGGATACCTTTCTTATACTCATATTTTTCAATAATAGGTAAAACCTCATCAATAAATCTTTGTATTTTTTCTATATCGTAAAGCTTGGTATCTTCGAAGTCATGCTTCTTGATAATCTGCTGTATTTTTTCATATTGATTTTGTTCTAACAGTTGCTTCATATAAAGGAGCTCTTCTTTGAATTTGGATCGGACTTTTTTACTTAATTGCCGATGATCAATAACAGCGTATTCGATTAGCTCCCAGTCTATCTCTGGACCAAAATGTGGTCCTAAAAAATACTTAAGTTCTTCAAAATCGCTCACTTCGGTAACTCCCTTTAAATTAGTATTCTTTTAATCGTGCAGTAAAAACAAGAAAAACTTGGCCAAACCGCTCATCAAACATCTTTTGTCAGAGCCATATTAAGATGATATTCCTTTATCTTTACTTAATTCCAAGTAATTAAATATTTTTCATAAAAAATCATTTTATAGGAATATATAATTTTATTTCATTTTTTTAAAAATAAAATGAACCATTTGCAATCCCCGTTTGTATAGTCAGTGAACATATAAAAAGGGAGGGTTTATTTTGGAACTTATTGTGAACGATATTGTGAAAAAATATAATGGTGTGAACGTTTTGGATGGTGTGTCGGCCACATTTGAAATGGGGTATTGTTATTTATTATTAGGTCAGAATGGAGCAGGTAAATCTACATTATCAAAATGTATAGCTGGAGATGTAAAACCTGATAGTGGTTCCATTCTATTCAATGATTCGTCTAAAAATGTACAAGAACAAGTTGCGTTACAATACCAATTTTTTTCGAGTTATCAGCATCTTAAAATTCGTGAAGTGATGGCTCTTTTTACTACTTTGACGAACAATAAAAATGATTTGGGAGAGTTATATGAAATATTAGGATTACCAACTTATGATCACATCTTATTGAAAAATGCATCAGGAGGTCAGCGAAAAGCAGTATCCATCTTCCTTTCTTTTTTATTAAATAAACCAATCATCATATTAGATGAACCGTTCGCTGATTTAGATTTAACAAAGAAAAAGCAATTGATGTTTTACTTACAGCAAGAAATTCGTCAACGTAACAAAATGATCATCATCATTAGTCATGAGGTGGCAGGGTTAGAACTGTTATTTGATTATGTAGTGATATTAAAAGACGGGAAGCTTATTGAAAATAGCACACAGGATGAACTCTATAGAAAATACACAGACGCGAAATTACCAGGAATCGAAGGTCTTTACTATGAAGTGACAGGACAAATTTTAGGAGGAAAAGCAGGATGATGAAACAAATTGCACGTATGTATATGTTAGAAAATATTCGTAGCCTAGGAATGGCTATTGGAAATTTGTTACCAGCTTATATCTTTTTGGGTATATCATTTTTTGCTAAAAGCGCGATGACTGAAGAATCATTTAATTTTTTAATTAAAGGTCAGTTTTTACCGATTTCTATAATAATGCTAATCTTCTTCTTTTGTTTTTCTAGTGCTACAATCTATTTAACAGATATGAAAGCCAATAAAACCCTCCGATGGCTGCAACGTACAGGCATTAAGCCACACACTTACTTTATAGGAATGGGAATTGGTGTTTTTACTTTATTAAATCTATTCTTAGTGTTATTACTCATTGGCTACTCTTTTATTATTGATATTTCATTATCTTCATTTTTTCTAATTATTTTAATGAGTAACTTTATGTTACTGGCATTATATCCATTGAGTTTTATATTGGCTGGTCTATTTAAAAATGAAAGAGTGGCAACAAGTATGTTGCAACCGATTATGTTGATTTTTATGTTTTCAATACAAATGTCAACGATGTTTTTAACATTAGCGAAAAAAGACCCTCAGGATTATTTTATTTTCTTAATCTGGAATCCGATGCTATATTTATTTGATAGCTTGCAAGTGTCTTTAAATTTAATAGGAGAAACTTGGCTTCCGCAATATCAGTATTTTATGATTTTAACAATTCTTAGCTTGGTGCTAGCAGCCATCGCTAAAAAAATATATACCAGTAAGTAGGTGATTTGATGGAAATTGGATGGTTAGTGTCTCTTATTGTTGGCGGTATTATGATGGTAGTAATCATAGTGATTGGTATTGCCATGGGGTTAAAATATACTGTACGTGAAAATGGAAAAATTAACTACAAAAAATCAACTGTTTTTTTACGCTGGAACGTGTTTGATACATTAACACTTGTCTTAGCTATTTATACGATACTTTGTGTGCAGGCATTAAATATGCTCGTGTCTTCTGGCAAAACAATCGAAAATCCATATGTACAGTTTTTTACAAACCAATCGCAAGCATGGGTAATTGTAACAGTCGCATATTTAGTTTCACGTGTGTCCATGACATTGAAGGCCATTAAGGCTCATTGGGGGGATGAGCTAGATGATAAGCAATGAGGAGTGGATGGAGGCCTATAAAAATGGCGATGTCGATGGCTTTGAACAGCTATATAGTCGTTTGTATGAGCCTCTGTACTGCTTTTTATTTCGCTATACTCGGGAAGATCAGCTAAGCATTGATATTGTGCAAGATACCTTTGAGCGTTTACAATATATAAAAGAAGATTTTGATCAGCAAAAGGGAACTGTTAAAGCATTTTTATTTCAAATCGCTTATCGCTTAATGATTAATAAATTGAACCGCCGCAAAAAATGGCGCTCACTCTTCCCGTTTTTAGTACCGACGTCAAGTCCTCGGATATCAGCTGACGAGAAATTAACGATTCAAGAAGCGATACTTCGCTTACCTGATAAGCAACGAGCTGTTATTTTGCTTGTTTATTATCATGATTTGCCACAGGAAGAAATTGCACAAATTTTGTCCATTCCACTTGGAACAGTTAAGTCGAGGCTACATAATGCGATAAGGGCTTTAAAGGAAGAGCTAAAGGAGGATTTCGATGCTTAAGGATGAATTTCAAAAGGAACAATGGTTAAAAGACAGCTTAGATCACGATAAAGTGGAGATTCCCCAGCAGCTAATGACATACAAGAAAAGTCGTTGGCAACGTTTTCTTCAGTATTTAGCTTCACCAACGAAGGATCCGTTAGAGCCAATATGTACATCTTCAGTAGGCTACACCTCTTTGAAAATAGTGCCTATTGTAGCGGCTGTATTTATTACAATTCTCCAAATTTTATTGCAATAAATTTTATTAACTATTAAATTTCTCACTGCCACAATCACCCGATTGTGGTATTTTTAATGAGTAAAATACTATTTATTGCCCATTTTAAGGAAATGATTAGGTTAATTTGGAGGTTAGTACTTTGAGGGTTTTGAAAAAGTTTCCACAGCCAAAAACAATAAAAGGTCAGCTTCATCGAGTACTTGTATGGATTACTTTTATTATTGGTCTATGTATTTTTATTCCAACGCTTTATATTGAATATCGGCAAACCATTCAACATCAAAATGAAGAGATGACACATTATTTGAATGCCCAAACATATTTTTTTGAAAGCTGGTTATCAGAGCGATCCAGTGATATACATACAATAGCTAACTTAGATTATATAAAGGACTATAATTATGAAAAATCTAAAGCTCTTTTTCAAGATTTTAAAGAAAATACAGATTTCACAGAATTAATATTCGTCAATAAAGAGGGCATCGTGCAATTTGATACAATTACCGAATACAGTAAAACTGGTGTTAGTATGGATGTAAATGACCGTAAGTATTTTCAAATTGCTAATAAAACGAAGCAACCGTATATAACAGATATTTTAATAAGTAAAGTTACAAAGCAGCCTATTATCGCATTTGCTTCACCGATTCTTAATGCACAGCAACAATTCAATGGTGTAGTTTTTGGCGCAGTAAATTTAGACACCATCGATCAACTGCTACAAGAATCGAGAGTAGGCTTTTTAGGGCATTCTTATATTATAGATCAGGAAGGTACTATGCTCACTGAATTTATCAATAAGCAACACCGATCTTCTGGTAATTATTTAGTTGATAAGCGTATCCTGAACGCTGCATTAAAAAATAAAACAGATGGCCTCGAGCTTTATAAAGACGCGAATGAGAAGTGGGTTCTTGCTAAAAGCAAGCCTATAAATGGAGGGAAATGGTTTATCATATCAGAAATTGGTCTGTTAGAGGCTTATAAACCATTAATCATTAGATTTTCATTGATAACATTTTGTTTAGTAGTAGGTTCTTTTTTTACGATTAAAATGATGCTACACCTCTCAAAAAGAATCGAAGAACCTATTCAGCAGCTTCTTACAGGTGTTAGAAAGGTAGAACAAGGTTATTATGATTATCAAATAAATGAACAGCAGCTGGCACCTTATGCACAAGAATTTCAGGAGCTTTGTGCGTCCTTCAATGAAATGAGCGACAAGGTGAGCAAAGATACTATCTTACTAAAGGAATTATCGATAACCTGTCAGTTGACGAAGCTGTATAATCGTCGTTTTTTAAATGAACAGGGGGTGCTTGTTTTTCAGAAATGTTTAGAAGAACAAAACCATTGTTCATGTATAGCACTTGATATTGATTTTTTCAAAAAAGTCAATGATACATATGGACATTTAATCGGAGATGAGGTACTACAGCACGTCGCAAACATCATTTCAAATTCTGTGCGAAGTATCGACATTGTTACAAGGTATGGGGGAGAGGAGTTTGTCATTTTATCCCCAAATACTACGTTAGAGAGTTCAGTGAAAATAGCGGAAAGAGTTCGGCAACATGTTGAAGATAATCCTTATTATGCGGATAATTTAGAGATTAATGTGACAGTGAGTATTGGTATCGCAGGATATGGTCATTCTAAAAATATTTCAACATTCTACGAGCTGCTTGATAGTGCGGATCAAGCACTTTATATTGCTAAGGAAAGCGGTCGAAACCAACTTAGAATATATGATAATACAGGCATAGTTGATGCAGGACAAATACTTTAAAAGACAAATTTGGAAAGTGGTATTTACATGAAGGAAATTATACTTAGTAAATTAAAAGAAATTGAAAATGAATATCAAGTGAAAATTTTATATGCTGTAGAATCTTAAAGGTATTGATAGTGCCTATATATAGCGGTTTGAGTGGGGGTTAGTTATGAACTAGCCCCACTTTTAGCCCCATTTTCAATAGCACGGTCAAATGTGTCTATAATAGCAGAGTTCCAACAGACAGAAGAATATAGGGTTAAGAAAGAACAAGAAGCGATTCTTAGAGCACATAGAGAAGCGGAGGCAGCATTTGAAAAGGAATACGGTCAGGGTGAGTACAGGTATTGCTATGACGTGTTTGGTACGTTGCGTAATCCAGCTTACTTAGATGATCTAAAGGTTAGGGAAAAGGTGCAAGAAGAATATAGAAGACGTAGTGAGGAAGCATTCGAGCGTAACTATAAAAAGTATTATAGTGGGGGAGGTGGCGGTAGTAGTTACTCGGTAGCTTCATCTAGTAACTACAACGAAGATGAAAAGAAGATGCTACATGAAATCTACAGAATGGCATCAAAGAAATTCCATCCAGATGTGTCAGGTGATGATGGCAGCAAGATGAAGCTTCTAACCAAATTAAAAGGTCAGTGGGGGATATAAGTAGAAGAAGCGGTTTCGATCTAAAATGATCTAGCCGCTTCTTTTTTATATGAATGATGATGTTGTTATTCCTTGGAAAATGTGTAAAGTCATATTTAAATGTTAAAAAAGTGGTGCTGCCAATGATAATTATATTAAACTCGGAATTGAGCTGCCATGTCTCTTAACTCTTCTGCCAAGTTTGCCAGTGCATAAGCAGATGATGAAATTTCCTCCATAGATGCCATTTGTTCTTCAGTTGTAGCAGAAATACTCTCTGTACCAGCTGTAGTAGATTTAGTTATAGAATGGATTGTATTCATACTACCAACAATTTCTTCAGTTCCTGCGGCCATTTGCTCAACCGCTGCAGATACTTCTTCTACTTGCATCGTAACACTTTGAATGGCACCTTGAATTGTAGCAAAAGTTGTACGTGTATTTTCTGTTGTTTTAATCCCTTCATTAACTCCCGTTGTTACTAACTTCATTGATTCAACAGCCTTTTGAGTATCTTTCTGCGTCTCTGAAATCAACACTTCAATTTGGTTTGAAGAAATAGCGGACTGTTCTGCTAATTTTCTAACCTCATCTGCAACGACAGCAAAGCCTTTTCCATGCTCGCCAGCTCGTGCGGCTTCAATTGCGGCGTTCAGGGAAAGGAGATTTGTTTGTTCAGCAATTGCTGTAATTGAATCAATAATTTGACCGATTTCATTAGAACGTTTTCCTAACACGTCGACAACTTCGGATAAGCCATTTACTCGTTCTGTGATGTCCATCATTTGTTGATTCATTTGATTTGCGGCATTTATACCATTTATCACCAGGGATAAAGAATCACCTGAAAGTTCGGTTACAGCTTGAGCATTTCCAGCTACTTGTTGTACACCTGTTGAAAGCTCATTGACAGTATTGACGGTGCTAGAGACATTGTTTAGTTGCTCTACTGAACCATGAGCGATAGTTTCCATCGTATTTGCAACCATCTCTGTTGCTTTCGTAGTTTCAGCTGCATTAGCATTCAGTTCTTCAGATGCTGCGGCTACATGATTAGCAGTTTCAGTGACTTTAGTTACCGTATTACGAATATTATTAATCATCGAATTAAATGATTGAGTTAATTGACCGATTTCATCTGTGGATGAATAGGTACCTTGCACAGTCAAATCACCATCGCCTGCCTTTAACATATTAGCCTGCAACTCTTTAACTGGATTTACAATTAAACGTACAACCCATGTTGCTAATGTAATAAAGAAAATAATGGCCACAACAGAGAGAATGGCAGAAATAATCATAGTAGTGGATAGACTTTTTTTATTTTCTTCATTCAGTTGATTGGCATCTTCAGAACATTGAGTCATAAGATTGCGTGCATCACCTGCCATATTCTCAGCAAAATCATCTAAAGTTGTTGTGTAAATAGAATAGGCTTCGTCGTTTCGGTTCTGACTAGCCAAATCAATAACATCTGCCATGGTGCTCAAATAACCATCAACATTGGATTTAAGAGATTCTAACTGTTTTTGTTCATCTTCATTTCCATTGTAAGTGGCTTCAAATTTTACGATTGAGTCTTTAATACTTTCAGCTCTCTCTGAGATCATTGTCTTTAGGTCAGCATTATCATTTGCATTCGTAGTAATCATGAGTTCTAAAACGAAAGAATCCATCGCACGAATATCAGTTCGAGTTTGACCGATATATTGAATTGGCAAAAGTGACTCGTCATACATTTCACTAGATTTTTTTGCCATATCATTAATGTAATAAAAACCACCGCCTGAAATAATTAGTAAAAATATAACAGCGGATGCAATAAGTGTTAGAATTTTCTTTCTAATTGATAAGTTTTTCAAAAATATTTCCTCCATTGGCTCAATTATCTTCAAAAAAATGGAACATACTAATAACTTTGGATATATTGAGTAATTCTGATTTTGTAATATTATACTACATCTCATTGTTTAATCAGTGAAGAGAAAAGAGAGAAATATGAACTTTTTATTAATTTTCACTGCACAAAGAATCCTTTTATAATGGTTTTATGGTAGTAAATCAAAAAGTTCTACGCTCAAAATTTGTAGTCGTCATATCGTGATAATTATGTATTGTCTGTATCTACTGGTGTAGCTACATGCGTAAAGTAAGCGACGTACCTACAAATCAGTAGTTAAAAGCTGTTTAATGGAAACCCATACAAACTGGTTAGTCTTATCTTGTGAAACTAGCGGTCTTCGAATAATCAGCCATCGCCAACTTTGGTGCTACTCTATACAAACATCAAATTCTAATTCTTGCCTAGTAATCAATCTGACTACTACCGTCATATCAGGGGAGTTGAGGTAACCATATAGAGTGGATACCAGATTTGGATCTAGTTGATTTTCTGCCTTTAATACTGGCGTTTGAATACCGCTTCTCTAGATCATTTCTATAGGACGTGACATCTTATAGCCCCCATAAACACAAAAAACATCCTCTCTAAGAAAGTAGATGCTTTTTGTGTTAATTTTCTTCCGGTATATATTTAATTAAGTCAGAAAGTTTACAATCGAAATCAGGAAAGGAATGCCATTTAAGATGAATATTAAAGAACAAATACAAAAAATTGATTCTTTAGAATTTGAGTTATTTCAGCAAAAGTTAGAATTAGTCATTGAGAAAGCATATCTAAAAGGTGTACAAGATGGACAAACGAAGTACAATTACGAGCCCGTGTTAACTAAGAAGGATTTAAAGAAAATCTTCCAAGTTTCTACAGCAACGGTGGACAGACTTGTAAGAAGAAAGGATTTTCCAAGACTCATACCTTTTGCTGGCAAATATCCACGCGATGAAATATTCGAGTGGATAAAAAATAATTCAATTTAATTTGATTTGATAGATTACAACATGTTTCACCACTTCGAAAGTTTCGAAGTCGTTAGCGAGATACTAGTGGATTACATATATCAAGGCTGGCATTTGAAATATAGATCTTATTTGAGCGTACAAGACGACGTGACAACTAATGGCCTTAAAAATACAAAAAGCATCCGCTCTAAGAGAGTAGATGCTTTTTTTGTGCTGCCATTAGATTTTGTCACCGTTTTCTAGGAAGAAGAAGCCTTCACACTTCACACTTCACATCTAACACTTCAGCAATTTTCTTTAAATCCTGTTCACTAAAGTTATCCTTCTTCAATTTCGTATTAATATTCTGTCTTGATTGCCCCAGTAGTTCTGCTAAATCTTGAACAGACAGATCTTTTCGATTCAAAAGAACTTTAATTTTTTCTCCCTTCGTTAAAACATTCTACATCTCCATAAAAGGGTGACATCAACTTTGGAGATGCGCTCAAATTTGAGCTTATTGTTTGAGAATTGGAAATTAAACTACGAACAAATAGAAAGTAATGGATATAATATAGAATAGGGTATAAGCGCATGATATTCCCAAAGTTCTTATAGAGTAATAATATAGAACTTAACTGAAAATTCTGGAGGAATTATAATGAGTCAACATAAAATACTAATCGTTGAAGATGATTTAGATATTAATAACCTCATATCGAGATATCTTCAAAAACAAAATTATAGTGTTCACGCTGCTTTTAATGGAAAAGAAGCTTTAGAATTACTTACTTCTAATGATTATCACTTGATTATATTAGATCTTATGCTACCTGAAATAAACGGTTACACAATTATAGAGATCATTAGAAAACAAAAAAATGTTCCTGTATTAATTGTATCTGCAAAAAGCGATGAAATAGACAAAATTGAAGCATTAGATTTGGGGGCGGATGATTATATCACTAAACCCTTTACCGTTGGAGAACTATTGGCAAGAGTAAACGCACAAATACGCCGTTTTGTACTTCTCAATGGTTCGAATCAGGAATTACATAATATGTTGAAATTTAAGAATTTGCTTCTGAATTTAGAAACTTACGAGGCATTCAAAGACGATCTGCCTATTGCTCTATCAGCTAAAGAGTTTGAAATCCTGAGGGTATTTATTGAAAACCCCAATAAAGTTTTTTCAAAACCTCAGCTTTACAGGGCAATTTGGAAAGATGAATATCTTGGAGAGGACAATGTTATTATGGTACAAATTAACCGCTTGCGTTCCAAAATCGAAGATAATCCATCAAACCCCGATTATATTCAAACAGTTTGGGGTATCGGTTATAGACTCAAAAAGGATTAGAGTTTTAATTTATTGATGTAAGGGGATATATTAATGGAGCTAGAGTTTTTATTGATTATAACGAGTTTCTTACTCATAGGATTCTTTTATCTATGGCTCAGAACTGAAAGAAGAATAAAAAAAATAAATAATATTTTAAAAGAGGTTTGCACAGGAAACTTTAATCAGTATTTTCGTGTTGAACCTACCTCAAAGAATATTAGAGAACTTAGCAGTTATTTAAATAGAATCACTAAAGAAGTAAACGATCTAGAAGTTAAAGCAAAGCGGACAGAAGAAGAAAGAAGAAAAATGGTCTCTAATATATCACATGATTTACGTACTCCTTTAACTTCTTTATTAGGATACATTGAAGTGCTTCAGAATGATGAGATATTAGAAGAAGAGAGAGAAGAATGTTTAAACATTGTTCAAAGAAAAGGGAAAGATATGTTAAACTTGATCGAATATTTTTTCGATCTTGCAAAAATAGATGCAGGGGATATAACTATAGAAATAAAAAAGATAGATTTATCGGAAGTTGTACAAGATACTCTGCTCGACTTTTATAATGATTTTGAAAAAGAGGACATAACACCTCAAATCAATATTCCTTGCTTTCCTCTTTATGTCCTTGGTGATCCGATGAGCATTAAAAGGATATTAGGTAATTTATTATCCAATACATTGCGTTACGGTAAAAAAGGAAAATTAGTAGGCATCGAACTAAGAGAAGAAGAAGATTGGATTTGGGTGGATGTATGGAATAAAGGAGTAACAATAAGCAAAACTCAAATTAATCATATTTTTGAAAGGACATATACTGGAGAATATTCAAGAAATCCAGAATCTAGGGGAAACGGACTGGGACTTGCCATCGTAAAGAGATTAGTAGAAATGCAAAATGGAAATATTACTGTTACAAGTGAGATTAAAGGTAAAACAGTTTTTTCTTTTTCTCTAAAAAAACCAATTAAAGCCATGTAAGAAAAATGTAAGACTTTTATTAAATCGTAGAAAGATTTAATTGATATAGTTAATTTTGTAGAAAGGAGGGTCCTAAATATAATATGGACTATATCTTAAAGACCTATAATCTAACAAAGAAATACAAAGACATTACAGCTGTAGAAAATGTAAATATGACGATTAAAAAAGGTGACATTTATGGGTTTATTGGAAAAAACGGTGCAGGAAAGACTACGTTGATTCGTATGATTACAGGACTAATCAATCCCACATCTGGAAATGTTGAGATATTCGGCCATCCAGTTTCCAGAGGGAATAAAGCTTTTCTTGAGAGGGTAGGAACTATTATTGAATTTCCTGGGTCTTATCAAAATCTAACTGCAAGGGAAAACCTTGAAATGCATCGCAGACTAATGAGAGTATCCGATAAAAAAAGAATAGACGAAGTATTGGAATTGGTAAATCTGCAACATGTTTCTAATAAAAAGGTAAAAGGTTTTTCACTTGGTATGAAGCAAAGATTAGGGATTGCTCGCGCGCTACTTCATAAACCTGAATTTTTAATACTTGATGAGCCGACGAATGGTCTTGATCCTGTGGGTATTAAGGAAATAAGGCAATTAATCATAGATTTGGCTAAAACTCATGGAATAACAATTCTAGTATCCAGTCATATCTTGAGTGAAATTCACCAAATGGTAACAAGAATCGGGATTATTAATAATGGGCATCTTCTCGAAGAGGTAGGGTATGAAGCCATAAAGGAAAGAAACCGACACTTCATCGAAGCAAAAGTAAGCAATGATAAAAAAGCCGCTTATTTACTGGAGAATCATTTTGCGATTGAAAATTATTCTATAATAGAGCCAGGAATTATTCGGATTTACGAAAATTCGGAAAATTCCTCGGCTATTAATAAAATATTTGTGAAAAATGGCATTGATGTAGCTGAAATAAAAATTTCTAAAGATACCCTAGAGGACTATTTCTTGAAATTAACTGGGGGTGAGAATAATGCTTAGCATTTTATATTCTGAAATTGTAAAACTTAAAAGGTCGCTTGTATTTATTGTTATCCCGCTTGCGGCTATTATAACTGCGATATTAAGCGGATTTAATGCAAAGGATTGGCATAGCGCTTTAATAAATAATGCAGTATTTTGGTCGATCTTAATGGGGCCAGCTATCGCATCCTTGTTCACCGGTTATGTTTTTGCAAACGAATATCTCGATAAAACGATAAATAATTTATTAGCCTACCCCTATGCAGCTTATAAATTTTTTATCGGGAAGATGTTTGCAATCTTTATTTTGATTACCACATCGATAACAATGTCGTTCATTTTTACAATAATCTTTGGTTTACTTACTAATATTCCGGGTCTAAACATAGAGATGGTAATTAAATATATTCAGTTCTATGTTATTTTGAATATTATGGAATTTGCATTTGTACCTATTGCCGCTTTCCTTACCATTTTAAGCAAAAATTACATTTTAAGTACAGGGTTTGGAGTAGCTACCTCACTAATAGGTGGAGTATTAGCAAGCTTCAAACTTGGACACCTGTTTCCCTCTACGGCTGCCACTATGACATTATATAGTATAGCAGGTAAGCTTGGATTCTCAGAACATAGTCTCCAAATATCTGTACCTTCTATTAGCTCTTTAGTCTTTTATTTTACCATTCCATTAATTGTAAGTTTAGTTTATTTCCATAAGATGGATGTACATAGTGGGTCATAGTATTAGAGGAAAACAACGTTTATACATGAAGAATTTAAATTTCCATTATATAAAGATAAGTTGGATGTTTCTTTAAAGATATTTTTTTAAGAATGCACTTAAACTATAAAGTCTATAGGAGCAATCTAACTCTGACACTACCGTTAAAGGGGTGAGTTGAGGTATCCCTTCTCAGTGGTACCCCATTGGTACTAGTTGATTTACTATATCCAAAAGCTAGCGTTGAAACACAGTCTCTATAGAACTTATCGACATGACATTATAACTAACAACCCAAAATACAAAAAGCATCTGCTCAAAAGAGTAGATGCTTTTTGTGTTGTTATTCAGATACCTTCACATGTGAAATAATATCTTCTATTTCACAATCTAAATACTCACATAGTTTATCTAATACAGACATAGATATGTTTTCACCTTTAGCAAGTTTAGCCATAGTTGCAGGGGAAAGTTGTAAATCTTTTTTTATTTGTTCTCTTGTCACTTCTTTGTCAATAAGTGTTTTAAAGAATGGTTTGTAATCAAATGACATAGAAAGCACCTCCATATGTTTACTATTATATACTAAAAGTTCACAAAAATAAACTTTTAATTCATTAACGTGTTGACTGTTGATTTAATAAGATGTATTATAAGTTCATGAAGTTGAACTTTTGGTTTGTGTTTTGAAGGCTATCAATAGCCAGTCGGTGAATGGACTAGAAATAGCCGACATGCAACATAAAGGTAGGTGAATGTATATGAAGGTACTATCATCACAAGAACGCCAGAAAATAACACGAGACATGCTAAAAGGCTATGAAGTTGCTCACACAGCAAATTAAAAAGTAACTAAGAGGAGAGGAGAAGCGATATGCGTTTACAAAACACACTTGATTATCTAAAAGAACAATTCTATACAGCAGGAGCCGAATGGAAAGAAACGAAGGATAGCGAGTTGCTGACAGAGTTGAATGCATTAGTAGCGGCTATCAATGCGATTGAGGTTTGTTTGTATGATCAGCGTATTACTGTAATAACAGATTGTGTATAAAAAGCATGTTAGAAAGTGGAATTGGATGGAAAAAGAATGGCTTGTTATGTCGGACCTTAAAAAGAAGTTCCCATGAAAATCAAGGGAGGCATATATAAGAAATATATTTTAATCCCGTGTAATAGATTCTTAGTATTTTGGTCATAATTGTGGAAAAGATAGATTTTAACTTTAGTAAATTTGAACTTTCGAAAAGGTTGCTTTGAAAACAAATACAGAGATTGGGTGAGAGGCGTGGAAAGTAAATATTATGGTGATAGTTTCTTGATTTATAGTGATTACACAGCAGGTATTTTAACTTTGCAACTTATATACAAAACGGAAGATATTGTACTACATGTATGGAAAGAAGAAGTTAAGGGGGAACGTGAAGCTACTATATCTTTAGAGGCCTATAAACGCTTTATGTTTGAAGAGAACGGTGCTCTGGTATATACGGTGAAATATGCAGCTAATCTTTTTGAAATAGACTATAAGGGGAAAGGTTTAATCGAAGTTACTGAGTTGATAAAACAAAAGTCAGCAGAGTTGAAAAAGAAGGAGGAAACAATATGTATTCTGTAACAGATCACCCACGATTCACTGAATTGTTGGATTAAAAGCAGCAGCTTACAACGTTTTAACAGAAGTACTAGCCAAAAATGGACTAGAAGCGGAAATTAGCAAAGTGATAGCATACCGGATGCGCTTACCCGGGGAGGTCTGATGGAAACGCAAAGTACACTTTACCGTGGTCAGTGATTTCGCAGCGGCCATGGCAGGTGCGATTCAAGCCGTTTACCCAACAGCTATTCATGTATTGGATCGCTTTCATTTGATTCAATTTTTCACCGATGCCCAGCAGCGCAGACGACGTTACTTAGGTGAAGCAAAAAAACAGCACAAATCCCGATTTATCGACCGCTGTTTAGCGCGAAAGCCGGACGAGTTAACAGAGGAAGAACGTGGTTTTGTGCGTGAATGGCTACGGGAAGATTTCATACAAAGCATATCTATCAAGCATTGAATCACATGCGTTATGTGTTAAAAGCTACAACGGATACACAAGCAACAAAACGCTTAAAAGACTGGCTCAAACGCTATCAATTTCACACAAGTACTGTAGTTTCAAAGATAGCTAAAACCGTGATTGTTCGTGAGAAAGCCATGATAGATACCATAAACTCACCTTTCTCAAACGGCATTATGGAAGGCACAAATAATAAAATTAAGCTCATCAAAAGACGTGGTTTTGGCTACCGAAATGATGCCCATCTTTTCCTCCGTTTACGTTTGGAAACAGGTCATTGATTTTGTCATCCCCGGATTTTGGTGATGAGCCATATTTTTCATTTTATAACTTATTATTGGGTGGGAGGTGAGAATATGAGTAAAAATTTTGAAATTTCAACATCCCGAAATGTTTCTGGGGTAAGGAAATTGATTAGTCAATATACCATGTTAGTAGGAAATAAAAAAGTGGGCATTAAAATATATTTAGGTTCAGACGGATATTATCAAATGGACACAAGCCATTATTATCGTTGTAAAGATTGTGCAGGGATATACATTTCATCAGCTGCTAACTTTAGTTCTGAGGAAGAGGCTTTAAATAATGCTCACCAACAACTTACAATATTCTATGATGGAGAAGGTGAGTGGCGAGTAAATGAAGACTTTTAAAATTGTAATTTTAAGGAAAGAATATTTACTTAGTTCTTTAGTTAAAATGGGTTGTGGGTTATCCATAATACAAAGGATTTTATTTTATTTGAAAAATTCATAATTCCAGTAAATGCAGGATTTTAGTAAAGATGAATTGAGAAATTGGAGGAGAAAGATGCCGGTTTTAGACTTTTTGGAAATTGCACAGGCTAATAAACCTACAGGAAAACAAGATACTTTTGAGCTGTTTGCGAGGGACTTTTTTAAAATGTTAGGATTTGAAATTTTAGAAGGGCCAGATAGGGGACAAGATGGTGGCCGAGATTTAATCTTACTTGAGAAAAGACCAGGTATTATTGGAAATACAGAAGTCAGATGGATGGTAAGTTGTAAGCATAAAGCACATTCAGGAAAATCAGTAACAGACAGTGACGAGCAAGATATAAGTGATAGGCTGACAGCTCATAATGCTAGTGGTTTTATAGGATTCTATTCAACCGTTATAAGCTCTCCTTTAGGTAGAAAGCTAGAAGCTTTGAAACTACGTGGTTATGAAGTATTAATATTTGATAATGAAAGAATTGAAACACAGTTACTTGAGAATAGTAAGGGTAAAGATATTGCACGAAGGTATTTTATTAAATCATTTACAAAATGGGAATCATTTCAGAATGAGCCTGCTAATCTATTTAATGAATATGAGCCCCTTAGATGTAAGTATTGTGAGAAAGATCTTTTAGACAGAAAAATTATTGATGAGTCTATAATTGTTTTTGTTGAAGATATTAAATTTTCAGAAGAGAATAATTACGAAAAAAGTAAATATGTGGATATTTATTTTAGTTGTAAAGGGCGCTGTGATAGTGTATTAGAACATCATTATTTACAACAAAACTGTATAACAAAGTGGGAAGATATTTCTGATATTATCATTCCAAATAAATATCTTTCTTGGAACATGGCAGTTTTAAATAGAGTTCGAGATGGTGAAGATGTTTATACTGACGAGGCGTTTTCTAAACTGAAACAGTTTATACTTAAAGTATCTCAATTAGTAGTTAAAAATCGAAGCGAAGAGCAAACTGAAAGGTTGAGACAGTTAGCTTCGATTCCATCTTATCTATAAATAGAAATAGAAATTTTTGATTACATTCCCCACTTTTTTAACCCAACTAGTTAATAACGTTTTGCAAAAAAAATGGATGTAAAATCTGTTGATAAAGTCGATGAAGGTAATGGTAATGATGATTTGAAAATGACTTAGATGATCCTAGAGAATTAAATTAATTGATGATGAAGATATTATTCCTTCTTTTGATGAGGATAGTGTAGAGGAATAGTTTTTAGGGATAGTAACCCTTTGATATTATCTCTGCTTTAATAAGTAAATTCGGAACTTATTTTGGCGAATATTGAAAATTATTTTACTGAACTTTTCTATTAAAATGTTTTTATTGGATAAAGCAACACTATTGGATTTTAGATTATATTTTTGTTGTTGAGGCTGGCGAAAATCACAAAGTATTGATAAATCAGTGTTTATTGGTGTTTTAAGATATTGCATGCATTCATTCCACATTATATGCTGTAGAATCGGGTAGTCGTGCTTGGGGGTTTCCTTCTAAGGATAGTGATTATGATGTTCGTTTTATATATATTCATCAACCTCAATGGTATCTTTCAATCGACCCTCAAGGGATTGGTGCAAAGAGGGATGTTATTGAAGTGCCTATCAATGATTTATTGGATATTAGTGGTTGGGAAATAACAAAAGCATTAAGGCTATTTCGCAAAAGTAATCCACCTCTATTAGAATGGTTACGAAGCAATATTGTGTATGATCAGCAATATTCATTTATTGACAATGTACGGTTACTGGAAAGTGAAGTTTTTTATCCAAATGCAAGTTTGTATCATTATTTAAATATGGCTAAAAACAATTATCGAGAGTATTTACAGGGCTCAGAAGTGAAAATAAAAAAATATTTCTATGTCCTTAGACCAGTTATAGCATGTAAATGGATAGAGCAAAACAATACGGTTCCACCAATTGATTTTCAGGAATTGTTAAATGCAATTATTACTGAGGGGCCTTTAAAAACCGAAGTTCAGCAACTTTTACAAAGAAAAATGGCTGGTGATGAACTAAATATGGAGCCTCGAATTGAAAATATTAATGAGTATTTAGATAAAGAAATAAAGCATATTGAGGCATATTGTAAAAGTCTTCATGTTAAAATGGATGATCCTACACAAAAATTAGATGCGTTATTTAGAAATACATTGAAAGAAGTGTGGGGTTAACGGTCATAGAAATCTGAATAAATTTTAATTGTAAGGTCATACTAAAAAAGGTTTCACTTATGAAATCTATATTGATGAGGAGGATGGCACGAATGAGTAGGTTCGAACAACTAGACCCAAAATCTCAAAAAATCCACCGCAACTGGTCAAGGATTAAGCGTTCAAAATCTCAAGTAAATGGTGAAACGGAGATTACTCTCCATAACCGTATCTTGAGAAGTGAAGCAAAAGCCCGACAGTTTTAATCAGCTAGAAAAGTAAGTGTCATCAAGCCCAGAAAATATTCTGGGTTTTTTCTTCGTTCCTATAACTTCTAAGGTCTCATCTTCGCAGCCTTCAACCCAATCAACATACTAACAAATGATAATGCAAGATATCTAACCTAATTATTATTTTATTTTCAATTATTTGTAATTAATGCGGTATAGTAAAGAGGGAGACAATTTTATTATGAAGATAACGTTCTATACTCATACGATAAATTATCTTCAATCTACGAATGCTCAAATTAATGATTTCATGGAGATTTAATAAATATTTGAAAGGAGAGGGGATTTTGACAGAAAAAATCAAAATTAAAGTTGCTAATGAAGAGGATGCTGGAGCTTTGTTGAAAATTCAGCAAAAGGTTTTAGCAGAAGAAGATTATTTAATTACTACAATAGATGAATTTCAAAGAACGATTGAAGAGCAAAGAGAATGGATACAAGAGAAATTAGCAAATGAACGAGAAACAATTTTTATTGCACAATATCAAGGGAAAATAGTTGGCTTGCTTGTATTTCAATCGCCACAAAGAAAACGATTAGCACATACAGGTACCTTTGGCATGATGGTGCTTAATGAATATCGTGGTCTAGGGATTGGCAAACTTTTAATTGAAAAGCTACTAGAATGGGCAGAGCATAACCCTTATATTGAAAAGATTAGTCTTGGCGTATTTTCAACAAACGAAAGGGCTATTGCGCTCTATAAAAAGATGGGATTTGTTGAAGAAGGAAGAAAAATCAAAGAAATAAAGCTACATGACTATGAATATATAGATGATGTTTTAATGTATAAAATGGTTCATAAATAATTATTTTGGCTTTTAAATAGAAAGGAGCATGCAAATCACATGAAAAAATATAATTTCACACAAGAATTGGCCAATCAAATTAATAACTATCAATCCATAGATGCTTTTTATACAAAAATCATGAAAACGGTGGAGCCTGCCAATATTGGCTTTATGTATATAGAACCTGGTGGTGTTGTCGGGATGCATGAGGCGCCTATACCACAGTTATTTATTGTGATTCAGGGGGAAGGATGGGTTTGCGGTGAGGATCAAGAGAAAGTACTCATAAAAACTGGAGAAGGTGTCCTTTGGCAAACAGGAGAAGCGCATGAATCCGGGAGTAATTCAGGGTTAACAGCACTTGTCATCCAATCCGAGCAAATCAATCTTGCATAGATTACATAAAAAATGTGTAACGGAGTAATTTATAGCTCCGTTTCACTAAGTTATATTTAACTTCTTTCGGCAGATGTTTTTTGTAACGAAAGCGAAGCCTCAGCAACAGAAGACTACCACCTCTTTAGGTGGTGAGATGAATACGGATTTAAGTTACTTTCACTGGGTGTACAAATATCCGCCGAAATAGAGGAACTCAGTCTAAGAACGCCACGTCCTGTGGCAACGACTGAGTGACCAACTTCGTGTTGGCCTAAAGCCTCCGGCGGATGTCACGGAAATCGGAAAGGAGTTCTTAGGGGATGTTAGCCTAAAATCATCGCATCCATGCGATAACGGCTAACTGACCTGCGTCGTGCAGGCCTAAGCACAAAGCCGATTCCGGACGCAATTATGCCAAGGCATAATTGATTCCAAGTTTAACTGTTTTCAATAAATGACCATCAAATAGCTCATCAAATTCCTCCAATTTCTTGAAGCCTTTCGCTTGATAAAAGTTAATGCCAATCTTATTTTCCTTTCTACACAAACTAAAAGTGACGTTAAATCTGGAAGCATGTTGATCCCTTCCTGTAATAGGGCTTTACCAATTCCTTTGCCCTGAGTTTCAGGAAGTAAATATATTGAAAAAAGTTCTGCCTCACCATCTACAACATTTGAAAAATTTGCAAAGCCTACTATTGACTCTTCAAGTATAGCAACTAAAAATAGACTATTTTCTAAACGGCTCAGTAATCGATCACTACTATTAGCAGCTTCTATAAAACGATCCTGAATCTCATTTGGGATAATTCCTTCGTATGTTTGATGCCAACTCTTTTTGGCAATTTCTTGCACAAAAATGATGTCATTCTTTTGCATATGCCGTATAATTGATATCAATACTTTTCACCTTCAATTCCATTTTTTCTATTTATTGGAACATCAAATCACGCGAAAGGGGATGACTTCATGCAAGTTGTAGAAAAGGCATTTGGCTATATTACGAGAGAGCATGAGGGTCAGTTACAAGTGCTAGTATTTGAGCAAAATACAGAAGGGGCGGGAATTCAAATTCCTAAAGGCACGGTAGAGGAAGAGGAAACACCTCTAGAGGCAGTAAAACGAGAGATGTTTGAAGAAACAGGTTTATCCTCTTTAGTAGTGAAGGGATTAATTGCCCAGGATTATTTTAATCATCATTCAGGGTTATTACAAAAACGCTATTTTTATCATTTAACGACAAATGAAAAACGAGATTCATGGATGCATTGTCCGACAGGTGTAAACGAGACAGGCTTAGAATTTTCATTTTACTGGATAACAGATGAACAAGAAGTGACTTTGGCAAAGGGACATGGAGATTATTTATATCGGGTGACAGCTCATGTTAACAACTGATTGTTAAACATTCATAAATTGTATATATTAAAAACAAAACCGCGTTCCAATAATTTGGAGACGCGGTTATTTTTATCTAGCCTTTAAGGCAATCGCTTCTAATGCTTGAGCGAAATCGGCGATCAAATCGTCAACATGTTCTAGTCCGACTGAGAAACGTAAAAGTCCATCAGTAATACCACGTTTTGCTCGTTCCTCAGGCTCCATTGCTGCATGACTCATTTTAGCAGGGTAGGATAAAATCGATTCAACGCCACCAAGAGAGACAGCGAAAACAGGAATTTTCATAGCTTCTACTAGTGCTTTTGCAGCTTCGTAGCTTGGTAAACGGAAGGATAGTACTGCTCCTGCACTCGTGGACTGACTATGATGAATCTCATAACCAGGGTGTGATGCAAGACCCGGATAGTATACTTGCTCGACAAGGGAACTTGCGTCTAAAAACTCAGCAATTTTTTGTGCCGATTCTGCAGAACGACTAAAACGCACATCTGTTGTTTTAATATTTTGCAATAGAGTAAAGCAGTCCTGTACACCTAATATATTGCCAAATGAATTTTGGATAAAGTACAGATCCTGACCAAGTTTTTCGTCAGCTGTTACTGTCAATCCCGCGATAATATCAGAATGACCAGATAAAAATTTTGTAGCACTATGAATAACAACATCTACACCTAGCTCAAGTGGACGTTGGTGTAAAGGTGTCATAAACGTATTGTCTAAAAATGTTAGGCAATTATACTGCTTGGCAAGTGCTACTACTCTGCGAATATCTGTGATGCCAAGTGTTGGATTTGACGGTGTTTCCATATAGAGTAGCTTTGTAGCCGGTGTAATGGCTGCTTCTACTGCCGCTAAATCTGTGAAGTCAACGAAAGTATGGGAAATACCGAAGCGTGGTAAAACCTTGGAGACGAAGCGGTATGTTCCACCATAAACATCCTCAGTAATGACAATATGATCACCCTGAGATAATAGCATTAACGCTGCAGATACAGCGGCAATACCAGAAGAAAATGCATGAGCTCGTACTCCGCCTTCAAGCTCTGCTACTGCTTTTTCTAATGCATCCCGCGTAGGGTTTCCTGAACGTGCATAATCATATTCGCCGAATTCATCGATACTCTCCTGATGGAAAGTAGATGATAAATACATAGGCACATTGACTGCACCTTTTTTATTTTCATAGCCGTCACGGACACCTGCGTGAATAAGACTTGTTTCAATATGCTGCTTCATTTTTAACCTCTTTTCTAAGGATATCGAATACTTGTTTTAAATCTGCAATTAAATCTTCAGCCTCTTCAACTCCAACAGAAAAGCGTAGTAATCTGTCACAAACGCCACGTTCAATACGCTCCTCATAAGGCATGTCTGCATGTGTTTGAGTGGCAGGATACGTAATGAAGCTTTCAACACCACCAAGGCTTTCAGCAAAAATAATTAGCTTCAAGTTTCGAAGGAATGGGTCAATCCAATCAGCCTTTTCCAAGCGGAATGAAAGCATGCCACCTTTTCCTGTGTATAGCACATCTGTCACAAGTTCTTCTTCCTCTAAAAATGCGGCAATTGCTTTGCCATTCGCATCGTGCTGCTTTAATCGAAGATGCATTGTTTTTAATCCGCGAATAAGTAACCAAGAATCCATCGCACCTAAAACCATACCGCTTCCATTATGAATAAAGCCAATGCGTTCTGCTAATTCAGTACCTTTAGCTACAACTAATCCAGCTAACACATCATTGTGGCCTCCAATATATTTAGTAGCCGAATGAATAACTATGTCTGCACCTAATTCGATTGGACGTTGGAAATATGGTGTATAAAACGTATTATCGACAATTAACCATGCCCCATGCTTGTGAGCTAATTCTGCATATACTTGCAAATCAAATTCCTGCATAAGCGGATTTGTTGGTGTTTCAATGAATATAGCACGCGTATTGTCGTTGATTAATGCTTCTACCTGTTCAACTGATTCAAATTTTGAATAGACTGGCTTAATATTATATGTTTCTTCAAAGAAATTAAAAAGTCGGTATGTACCACCATATAAATCATCAGGCACCACTAATTCATCACCAGGCTTAAATAAAGATAGAACTAATTGAATAGCTGCCATCCCAGAGCTACAGGCAAATCCAGCATCTCCGCCCTCTAAATCGGCAATACCTGCTTCTAATAGTGCACGAGTTGGATTTTTTGTACGTGTATAATCAAAACCAGTGGATTCACCGATACCAGTATGTTTGTAAGCTGTCGATAAATGGATTGGTGGGCTGACAGCACCTGTTCTCGGGTCACTTAAATTCCCAAGTTGTACAAGTTTTGTTTCAATACTTCTGCTGTTTGTCATGTCGTCACTCTTTTCTTCATCATAATAAATGGGGAATCTATTAGACCTTCTTTTCCCCATATTCAAAATAATTGTTTCCAATTTAACATGTATAATAAAGAAGAACAAGATAATTTCAGAAAATTAACTAGATTATTTATATTAAATCATCTAGGAATAGTAGGAGATAAGGAAGGGAAGATAAGTAAATGAAGCATTGGTTAGTAATAGGTGGAACAGGAATGCTAAAGGATGTTTCTATATGGCTTATAAATGGAGGTAATCATGTAACCGTTATCGGGAGACAACAAAAGAAAATGCAAAATTTAATAAATGAAGCTAAAAATTCTTCAAAATTGACGCCATTATTAGTTGATTATACGAATTATAATAACTTGAAAACGGCATTAATAAAGTCTCAAGAAACTCATGGGTCGTTTGATTGTATTATTGCTTGGATTCATGGCTCTGATACAAGAATTTGGGAGTCACTTTTTCAAGCAGCTTCTAACACAAAAAATGTGATTTTATACCATATAAAAGGAAGTAGCTCTTATTTAAGTAATGACAGTACAAAAAGTTATATCCCTTCTAATATAATTTATCGAGAGGTGAAACTTGGTTTTATCATAGAAGACAACAACACTTCGAGATGGCTAACAAATAGTGAAATTACCCAAGGAACTATTGATGCAATAAAACAAGAAATACCAGAAAAACATGTAGGTGTTTTGAGCCGTGGAATTTGCGCCCTTAAACAAAAAAAGAATCTGCCTATTACCTCGGAAGTCGAGGGAATTAGACAGATTCTTTTTCACTTAATTTAAGCTTGTTCTTTTTTTAATAAATCACGAATTTCTTTTAGAAGCTCTTCTTTAGCATCTAATTCTGGTGCTGGTTCTTCCACAACAGCCTCTTCTTTTTTACGAGAAAGCTTAGTCATAAGTCGTAATGCCATGAAAATTGCAAATGCGATTATTAAAAAGTCAAGAATTGACTGTAAAAATACGCCTAACTTTACTTGAGCGTCACCTGAGCCATATTTAAAGCTTTCTGTTAAATCAATACCACCAGTTAAGACACCGACTAATGGCATGATGATATTTTCAACTAAGGAGGTAACAATTTTACCGAAAGCACCACCAATAACTACTGCTACTGCTAGATCGACAATATTGCCTTTCATAGCAAATTCTTTAAAGTCTTTCCACAAAACAAATTCCTCCTATTATTATCCATATAAAATAATCGAATTATATTTTACTATATTTTTTCCTACCTTTTCAACTATTAAAGTAGTGGTAATTATATACTGAAAAATCTGCTATATAATCAAAAATTTTGGTAATATAGAAATAGAATAAATGATTAGGTGTGACATATGGTGAAAAAAAAGAAGAAAAAACCGATGCTATCGTCTCCCGCTCAATTAGGCGTGATAGCTTTATTAATACCAATAGCGATAACTGTTTGTGTTTTCGCTTTCTTTGCGTGGAAGGAACTACAAACATTACCTATATTTGAAAAGTTAGCGCGGGAAAAAGAACTAGAAGAAATTCAACAAAATTTCGATATGAAAATTCCTGAGAAATATATTCCTATCTATGTAGCAGCAGAAGAGAAATACGGCGTACCTTGGACTTTACTTGCCGCTCATCATCGAATTGAAACACGATTTTCTTCAATGAAATCGCTCGTTTCACCAGTTGGAGCAGAAGGACATTTACAATTTATGCCATGTACGTTTGTAGGCTGGCAACATCCTTCCTGCTCGGGGTTAGGAAAAGGGGATATATCGAAGACTGAACTAATGAATCCAACAGCCATTAAAAAATATGGTGGTTATGGAGTAGATGCTAATGGAGATGGCATAGCGGATCCTTATGATATTGAGGACGCTATATTTAGTGCCGCGAATTATTTATCGAAAAATGGTGCAGCAGATGGCCATATAAAACAAGCTGTGTTTAAGTACAATCACAGTGATGAATATGTGGAAAAGGTGTTACATTATTTCAATTTGTATAATGACTATCATGATGAACTAAAGGAAGCAATCGCTTATAAAGAAAAGTAAAAAAAGATGGCTCTTTAATAAAAAACATTGTAATTTGGCAAAACGTGGGGTTGATTTCCGTTCCGACTGGGTGCTTTGTTTGGGGCGTCCGATGAGCCGCTTGGGGCAACAGGTGTTTTTTCCGCGAAAGCGAAGTGCTAATGTAGCGGCAGCAAAAGGGGTTCATCTGCGCGAAAGCGAAGCGGCAGCAGCAACAGCAGGATGTTGGTCACGAAGGCGTTATCACAGGACGTGATGGTTTTAGCCTTCGTTCTTCCTCTATTGCTAATCCCCAAGGAGTCGCCCAGTCTCAACTCCAATCAACCAAATCTCCCGGTTTGTAATTTAAATTATGTAAAACGGAAATTCGAATGGATATTTACATGAGAAAGGGACTCGACAAACTCATGTAAAACGTTGCCACATTACAAATATTTCCTTGATCATTGTATATTTCAAAAATATATGTAAAGAGGCTGGGACATAACTAATTTGTCCTTTATTAAAGACGTATAATTTTTAAAATTAACAAAGAAAATAAACAGAAAACCCGAACTATTACAAAACACAAAATGAGTGTTTCGTAATATAGTTCGGGTTTTTCATTGGCTAAAATCCTTTTGTCCCAGTCTCTTTATTACATATTTAGGTTGCTTTACGCATACTCTTTAAAATAATGCTTACAATGAAGATCAGCACTACAGCACCTATTAATGCTGGGAATACGTAAAAGTTACTAACTCGCCAACCCCAGTTGCCAAGAATCATACTACCGATCCAAGAACCGATAACCCCAGCAACAATATTTCCGATTATGCCGCCAGGTACATCTTTACCTAAAATTACGCCAGCTAACCAACCTAATATCCCGCCAATGATTAAATACCAAATGAAGCTAATCATTTTTTTCATCTCCTTAAAATTAAGATATAATGGCGATTGCTTAGTTATGCCCTGAATGGAGTATATTAAACGTATTCGTTTCTTTAGTAATTATTACAAATTTACGATACTGTTTTTATGGCTTAACAACTGTTGCGCCTAATGTATGTTCGAAATGACGTAATGCCCACACATGACCTGCAGCATCAAAACTTGCAACACCATCTGCATAAACAACCGTTGAAATGCCCAAATTATAAGCATCAACTGCTGTATGTAAAATGCAAATATCAGTACAAACTCCAACTAAATGAATTTCTTTGATACCTCGTTCATTCAATAAAATCGATAAATTGGTTCCGGCAAATGCGCTATAGCGAGTTTTATCGAGCCACAGAACTTTATCTTTGTGAAGGTTATAAATTTCGCCGACTTGCCCAAATAAATGACGTCCCTTAGTGCCGCGAATATTATGAGGAGGAAATAGCTTTGTTTCAGGATGGAACGGATCATCTTCCTCATGTAGATCATTCGCAAAAACGACAAATTCGTTTTCAGTAATAAATTTTTGAATTAAGGATGAGATTTTTTTATCTAATGCTTGACCGGGCTCTCCACAAGTTAGTTTTCCGTCAGAAGCAACAAAATCATACGTATAATCAATTACTAGTAAAGCCTTTTTCAACCTTCTCACTCTCCCTATAGGTATTATTTCACTTTTATCATGCCATATTTGGGCCTGGTTGTCAGAAAAATGATCCAATTTTAATATTAAGAATAGTTTGAAAATTGATTTTTCTGAGAGTATAATGTGAAAAAAGGAGAGTGGTCTATATGAATATGACAGCTATGAAACGATTAAATCGCCAAGGATTACTTATTGCAGGTTTACATCTGCTAGTGTTACTAAATTTAGCAGCGGATTTCATATTTTCCTCGTAATCTCTTAAAAATATAGAAAGGTGAGTTAAATGCTTGTCTATTATTAAAACAACCGTGAAGGCAAATTTGATTACATGTCCACGGTTGTTTTTTTATGTCTAAATGGAATTTTTATAATAAAGACAACGGCGTCAACAAAGGAGTGATAGCATGACCACTAGATTTGATCGAGCGTTTCATGAACTAGAACGTCCATTTGCTTGGTTGGACTTTGATGCATTGGATCACAATATTTCAACCGTACACAACGCTTGTGGAGAGAAAAATATACGCATCGCTACGAAATCAGTTCGTTCTGTGGAGATATTACGTTATTTACAAACAAATCAACCAAATGTGATGGGGTTTATGACGTTCACAGCGGCAGAAACAATATTTTTACTGCAACAGCAATTTGATGATTTACTGCTAGGATATCCGGTGATGGAAGAAGCTGCTGTTCGTCGGTTATTACATTTCGTAAAGGCCGGGAAAACTGTCACTTTTATGGTGGATAAGCGGGAACATGTCAAATTTTTGGCGAAGTTAGGGCAAGAGCTAGGCGTTCGTGTACAAGTATGTATTGATATTAATGTATCCAATGATTTTAAACTGCTATATTTTGGTACGAAACGCTCTTCGCTTCATTCACTTGAGTCACTTACACCATTCCTCGAATATATTAAAAATCAAGCATTTATTGAGGTGGTTGGAGCGATGGGCTATGAGGCTCAAATTGCAGGAGTCGGTAATCGCCCAGCCAACACTGTTAAAGGAAAACTAATTGAAGTAATGCAATTACAAGCTAAAAAGCAAGTCACCCAGTTTCGTAGATTAGCAATTGCGCATATAAAAGCGTATTTCCCGAGCTTGCACTTTGTAAATGGTGGTGGTTCAGGAAGTATGGCATACACGGCACAACAGAAGGAAGTAACAGAAATAACAGTTGGCTCTGCATTTTATGCACCAGCTTTGTTTGACCAATTTACACATCTACAACTAGAAAAGGCAGTTGGATTTGCTTTAAGTGTAACAAGAAAGCCAGAAAAAAATATTGTTGTTTGCCATGGTGGTGGTTATACGGCGTCTGGGGCAATTAATACTGATCGATTACCGGTATTCTATGAGCCTACCTTTTTTTCATATCTTACCTTAGAAGGAGCGGGAGAAGTTCAAACACCCGTTAAAGTAAAGCGTAAAAAAGTTAATGTAGGGGACACGCTATATTTTCGACATGCGAAGGCTGGGGAACTTTGTGAACGATTTCAAGTACTACATGGGATTAGAGGGGACAAGTATGTGGGAACTTATTCAACCTATAGGGGGAATGGTCAATGTTTTCTATAGATAAGTGGAAAAATGGTGAGAAGTGGACAAACTGGGCTGGTAATGTCATCTCTTATCCGTCTGAGATGTACTTGCCTCGATCTATTGAAGAGGTTACGAATATCGTGAAGCATGCTCGTGAGTTAGGAAAAACGATTCGTGTCACTGGTGCTGCTCACTCCTTTAGCGCTGTTGCAATGCCTGAGCATATAGCACTTTCTTTACATAATATGCGTGGGCTAATAGCAGTGAATGAAGAGAAGCAAGAGGTGACACTTTGGTCCGGAACGTATTTATATGAAATAGGACCGTTGCTTGCGAAGCACGGATTTGCCCTTATAAATATGGGTAACTAAACTGTTGCGACAAATTTAGACAAACCTATACAAATCTGTATAGAAGTATAAATTTAAAACAGAATACCCTTCGTATCAAGCGATTGGTGCGAACTCCACGTTAATTGCTTTTAACTCCTAAAGCCTTGTGACCAACGCGGAGCTGGAAACGGCAGACGTAACGGTGCGAAAGCAGAAAAAACAACAAGGATGGCATAAGCTGAAAAAAATTACTCAGTGTCCGTAAAGGATCATCGTGACAACGGAAAACGGTGGCGCTAAGTGCTTTGACAATGGATGTTTAGCAGCGAAAGTCCTAAATCTCTAATGAGACAAGGAAAACGTTCAACGACTATCTCCTTGAGGGAGAGTAAAACCGCAAGCGAATGGCGGAAGAAAAATGTGGCTCTTATTTAGAAGGTAAGATGAAGATATAGTCTGCGCTTATGTGAAAGCATAAGAGGTCTACTCGTGAGAGAAAGACTGCATGAAGGGTTGCGCCTTCGTGTGAACAAGAAAAATATATACAAATATAAAAAATGTTAACAACCTCTCTAAATAGGGTAATGTGATTTTATCATAGTGAAAGAGAGGTGGTACGCATGGAATTAATGTCCATTGGGAAATTTGCTAAACAAAAGTTGGTCATTGGCTATTGTCGAGCCAGTACATCAAGTCAAGGTGAAAAACAATGATATTGGCGACAAAGATTAAACTAAAGCCAACTAAAGAACAAGAGGTTTTATTTTGGAAGTCTGCGGGGACTGCGAGATGGGCTTACAACTATTTCTTGGCTGAAAGCGAACGTATTTATAACGACGAGAAGCGTACAGTCAAAGAGGGCGAAGTTCGTAAGAAAATCAATAACGAACTGAAACCATCAACGCATAAATGGCTTAAGGGAGTCGGAAGCAATGTGATGAAGCAGGCCGTAAAAGATGCGGATATTGCTAGAAAGCGTTGGTTCGAAGGATTGACTGAAAAGCCAAGGTTCAAAAGCAGACGAAGAAGTAAAGTTAGCTTTTATGTAAATTACGAAAGTTTAAAACGAACAAATGAAGGTTTTAGAGGTGAAAAGATTGGCATTGTAAAAACTTGCAATGCACTTCCTAAGCTTAAAAAAGGTCATAAATATTCAAATCCACGCATTTCATTTGACGGACGAAATTGGTTCTTATCCATTGGATATGAGCAAGAATTTGAGCCATTTGATGTAACAGGTGAAAGTTTAGGAATTGATGTTGGGATCAAAAAATTGGCAGTTTGTTCTGATGGCAAGTTCAAAAAGAACATCAACAAAACCAAAGAAGTTAAACGATTAGAGCAAAAGTTAAAACGAGAGCAACGAAAACAAGCTCGTAAGCTCGAAGCCAACACGAAAGAGTATACTAAAAACCGAAAGCCAATCTATAAAACACCTTTAAACAATATGAAAAATATTCAAAAACAAAACATTGCAATCCGAAATTTATATAAGCGACTTAACGACATCCGAACAAATCATTTACATCAATGTTCTAATGAGATTGTGAAAACCAAGCCATCTCGTATTGTCATGGAACATTTAAATGTAAAAAGTATGATGAAAAATAAACATCTGGCCAAGGCGGTAGCCGAGCAAAAGCTATATGAATTCAAACGGCAAATTCAATATAAATGTCAAAAATACGGAATTGAATTTGTTGAAGCTGACAGATGGTTTCCATCATCAAAAACTTGTTCTAGTTGTGGACAAATCAAAGTCGATTTGAAACTGAAAGACAGATTATATATCTGCTCTTGTGGGTTAAAGTTGGATAGAGATTTGAACGCAAGCATTAACTTAGCAAATTATTCAATCTAAGGAGCTTAACTAGAAATAAACCTTAGATGTGTACGCAACGATACTGCGGAATTTACGCCTTTGGAGAGTCATACTAAATGGTAGTAGCTTTGGCGAAACCAGACTCAGAGAATAAGGAAGACACATAAACGAAAGTCGGAAGATATAAGTTGTGTCACAGTAGAGATGTCTACATTTTTTAAGAAATGTATATATTTTTCGTATCGGCGATATTCAAGAGCAAACGATTGCAGGAGCAGTGTCAACGGGTACCCATGGAACAGGTGTAACACTTGGTTCGTTATCCTCAGCTGTAACAAAATGGGGTTTTGTAGATGGTACAGGTACTTATAGGGAGCATGTGAGAGGAATGGATGATTTATCTGAAGCTTTGCATGTTTCGCTAGGTATGCTGGGTGTGCTTGTGAAGGTAACGATAAAGGTGATACCTCTATATAGCTTACATTACGTGAGTACAAGAGATACTTTAGAAAATGGTCTGGCGATATTTGCTGAAGATATTCGACAGAATCGACATGTTGAGTGGTTTTATTTCCCGGGCAGCGAAACCATTCAAGTGAAGCGTATGAACGCTATAGCGCCTGTTTATCAAAGTGATTGGAGTAAGAGAATAGAGACGTTGAAACTGCAAATAGTAGAGAACGGTGCTTTTTTTGCTATGTCCGAGCTTTGTAAATGGAAGCCTTCGTTAAGTGGCGCTATGAGTAAATTAGCAGCAGCCAATGTAGTTGAAGGGGAGAAAACAGGGATTAGCTATGAAATTTATCCGTCTCCACGTAGCGTAAAGTTCCAAGAAAGTGAATATGCGATTCCATTAACGCAATTTGAGGCATGTATGGAGGAGATCCACGCAACCTTTAAAAGTGGAATTTTTGATGTACATTTCCCGTTAGAATGTCGTACGACAGCAGGGGAAGCAGGTTTTTTAAGTCCTACCCAAGGACAAGAATCAGCGTTTGTTGCCTTCCATATGTATAAAGGAATGCAGGAAGAGCCTTATTTTGAATGGGTTCATACGATGATGAAGAAATATAAAGGACGACCGCATTGGGGCAAACTAAATCATTTAACCGCAAAATATGTATACGAGCTATACCCGGATATCGAGAAATTTTTAGCAATTCGTAGTGAATTGGATCCTGATAATGTGTTTTTGACAGGGTACTTAAGAAAATTATTTACATTGTGAAGGAATATTATGCAATTTAAAGGATTTGAAAAAATGGTGGAATTATTGAAAAAATTAAAATTTGAACAAAATGTCAAAATATTCTCCGGAGCGAGATAAAAGTGATGCTTAATCAGCATGAAAACGATTTCAAATTTTATGCATTATTTAAATTGTTCAAACAATTCTAAAAATACTGTTGACTAGACCTTTTTTTCGTACTATGATTACAACAATTTAACACGTTCGTTACAGCAATTAGTAATCTTCTAAGAGATTAACATATACGCAAAAATGGAATAGACAGAACATTTTGTATATAGCAACGAACATAGCAATAAATGAGGGGCGTTTAAAATGAGAAGTGACATGATTAAAGTAGGCGTAGATCGTGCGCCACATCGAAGTCTTTTATATGCAACAGGCAAAGTAAAAGCGAAAGATTTAGGCAAGCCATTTATTGGGGTTTGTAATTCTTATATCGACATTATACCAGGTCACGTTCATTTACGTACATTTGCAGATGTTGTAAAAGAAGCCATTATTGAGGCGGGTGGTATTCCATTCGAATTTAATACAATCGGTGTAGATGATGGAATAGCAATGGGACATATTGGTATGCGTTACTCTTTACCGAGTCGTGAAATTATCGCAGATTCTGCTGAAACAGTTATTAATGCACACTGGTTCGATGGAGTATTTTATATTCCTAACTGTGACAAAATTACACCGGGAATGTTAATGGCAGCAGTTCGTACTAATGTACCGTCAATTTTCGTATCTGGTGGTCCAATGGAGGCAGGTACTTCTGCTACTGGCAAGCAACTTTCATTAACTTCAGTTTTTGAAGGTGTAGGGGCACATAAATCTGGCAAAATGTCAGCTGAAGAGCTATTAGATATTGAAAACAATGCATGCCCAACATGTGGTTCATGTTCAGGAATGTTTACAGCAAACTCTATGAACTGCTTAATGGAAATGCTAGGGGTAGCTTTACCAGGTAATGGAACAATTGTTGCTACTTCTGAAGAGCGCCATAAGCTTATTAAAGAAGCTGCAAAACAATTAGTCCGTATGATAAAAGAGGACATAAAACCTCGAGACATTATTACTAAAGAAGCTATTGATGATGCATTTGCACTTGATATGGCGATGGGTGGTTCGACAAATACAGTCCTCCATACATTAGCAATCGCCAATGAAGCTGAAATCGATTATAACATTGAGGATATTAATAAAGTTGCAGAGCGTGTTCCATATCTAGCGAAAATTATGCCTGCTTCAGATATTTCAATGGATGATATTAATAAAGCGGGTGGCGTTAGTGCCATTATTAATGAATTAGCATCCATTCCAGGTGCTATTCACCCAGATCGACCAACAGTTGCAGGAGTGACAATGGGTGAGCTTGTTAAAGATTATCATATTACAAATGCTGAAGTTATTCGTACGAAAGACAATCCGTATAGCCCAGTTGGCGGTTTATCGGTGTTATTTGGAAATATCGCACCAGATGGTTCTGTTATTAAAGTAGGAGCTGTAGACCCTTCTATTAAAGTATTCAGAGGCGAAGCAATCGTCTTTGAATCACAAGAAGCGGCACAGGAAAATATCGATAACGGGACGGTTAAAGAGGGTCATGTTGTCGTCATTCGCTACGAAGGACCAAAAGGTGGCCCAGGGATGCCTGAAATGCTTGCACCAACGTCTGCGATTCAAGGCCGCGGTCTTGGCACAAAGGTTGCATTAATTACAGATGGACGTTTCTCAGGTGCATCTCGTGGTATTTCAATCGGACATATTTCACCAGAAGCTGCAGAAGGCGGTCCAATCGCTTTAGTAGAGAACGGTGACATTATTACAATTGATCTACCAAATCGAACTATTAATTTAGAAGTTTCAGACGAAGTATTAGCTGAACGTCGTGCAAAACTGCCGGTATTTGAACCGAAAATTAAGCGCGGTTGGTTAGCAAGATATTCAAAATTAGTAACAAGCGCCTCTACAGGTGGCGTTATGAAAATTTAACTTCTTTCAGAAGTTAAAGCCTCCGGCGGATGTCATGGAATCGGAAAGGAGTTCTTTGTGCAAGCACAAAGCCGATTCCAGACGCAATTATGCCAAGGCACAATTGAAAAAGATAAAGCGTTGATGAGGTTAAAGGTTCTAGAGCCTTGTATTTACCAGAGAGCCGGTCGTGCTGGAAGCCGGCGATACAACTAGATCCGACATCCCCTCTGAGTGAGCTATTAAACGCGTGTTCGCCATTAGATAGCTCCGGGCATAATCGAAAGTGCTCGTTATTAATGAATAAATAATTTATGACACCGTATTGGATGCGAATGATCTCGCGTTGGTGCATAAATGCTTATATTTATTCACGAGGTAGCAATTATTTGCTATAAAAAAGGGTGGTACCATGGAAAGTCTTTTTCATCCCTACGTAAGGTAATTCTTTGCGTGTGGAGAAAAAGGCTTTTTATTTTTTTACAACGTTAGAAAGAGTCTGTCGTCTCTTTTCAAGGAGATAACCAGCTTGTAATACTTCAATGATGCGCATTACTGATGTGAAATTGAATGATAAAGAAGGAGGCATATTTGATGAGTACGAATGTTTCTATCAATGAGAAAGAAGAATTAGCAACAACAGCAAAAGCTGAACAAACCTATCAAGCGAAAGATGGTGCAGACGTATTAGTGCAAGCACTGCATGAACAAGGTGTTGAAATTGTTTTTGGTTACCCAGGTGGAGCGGTACTACCAATCTATGACGCAATGTATAAAAATCCGATTCGTCATATTTTAACTAGACATGAACAAGGTGCAATCCATGCAGCAGAAGGTTACGCGCGTGTTTCCAATAAAACTGGTGTAGTTATTGCAACAAGCGGCCCGGGGGCAACAAACTTAGTAACTGGTATTGCTGATGCGATGATTGATTCCATCCCATTAGTTGTATTCACAGGTCAAGTTTCAACATCTGTGATTGGTACAGATGCTTTCCAAGAAGCGGACATTATGGGAATTACGACACCAATTACGAAGCACAATTATCAGGTACAGGATGTTAATGATATCCCACGTATTGTTAAAGAGGCTTTCCATATTGCAAGCACTGGGCGAAAGGGCCCTGTTGTAGTGGATTTCCCTAAAAATGTTTCTCAAATGTTATTTGATGTGGAGAATCCACCACAGGCTCCTGACGAAATATATTTACCTGGTTATCAACCAACATATAAACCAAATTATTTACAAGTTCAAAAGGCCATTCAGGCGATTTCATTGGCTAAAAATCCAGTTATTTTAGCTGGAGCAGGTGTACTCTTTGCAGATGCCAAAGAAGAGTTAACAGCATTCGCTGAAAAATACCAAATTCCAGTAGCAAACACTCTACTAGGACTTGGTTCTATCCATGGAGAGCATGAATTATTCATCGGTATGGCAGGAATGCACGGAACTGCAACGGCGAACACAGCTATAACAAAATCAGATTTATTATTGAATATCGGAGCTCGCTTTGATGACCGTTTAACGGGTAATTTAGCAACATTTGCTCCAAATGCAACAATCATACACATCGATATTGATCCAGCGGAAATTGGAAAAAACGTTCCTACGGATATTCCAATCGTTGCAGATGCCAAAGAAGCATTAAAAGCATTATTGAAAAAGGGCTTCGATGGTCCAGATACAACAGAATGGTTAGAGTACTTAAATAATCACGCAAAGGAATATCCATTATGGTACAGCAAGGAGCCAGGGGATAAAGAAATTTTACCGCAGGAAGCACTAGAGCTTGTGCATAAAATTACAGAAGGTGACGCAATTGTCACTACAGATGTTGGTCAGCATCAAATGTGGGCTGCGCAATATTATCACTTAAACAATGATCATGGATGGGTAACGTCTGGTGGACTTGGTACGATGGGCTTCGGCTTCCCAGCTGCAATTGGCGCCCAGTTTGCGAAGCCAGACAAAAAAGTTGTTGCTATTGTAGGAGATGCAGGATTCCAAATGACTGCGCAAGAGCTTTCAATACTACAAGAATTCAACTTACCGGTAAAAGTAGTAATTTTAAATAACAGCTGTCTAGGAATGGTACGCCAATGGCAAGAAACATTCTATGAGGAGCGTTATTCATCTTCATTAATGCCGGTTCAACCAGATTTTGTTAAATTAGCTGATGCATATGATCTTAAGGGCTACCGAATCAACACAATCGATGAAGCGGAAAGTATTTTCCGCGAGGCACTACTTTCTGATGAGCCAGTGTTAATTGATTGTCGTGTTAAACAGCATCAATGTGTTTACCCAATGGTAGCACCAGGCAAAGGCCTACATGAAATGATTGGGGTGAAAGAGAATTGAAACGAGTAATTACAGTAACAGTGATTAACCAAAGCGGTGTGTTAAATCGTGTAACAGGCTTACTTATGAAGCGTCAATTTAATATCGAATCAATCACAGTTGGTCATACAGAACAGCCAAACTTTTCTAAAATGACTTTTGTTGTAAACGTTGAGGATGAGCGTAAAATTGAACAGCTTGTGAAGCAATTATCGAAGCAAATTGATGTGTTAAAGGTCAATGACATTACAGATAAATCAATCGTGCTACGCGAATTAGCACTTGTGAAGGTAATTTCACCACCAAACTTACGATTGGAAATGAATTCAATTGTTGAACCATTCCGTCCACAAATTATTGATACAGCGAAAAACGTTGTCACATATCAAGTAGTAGGCGATCCAGATAAGATTGACGCCTTTATTGAACTAATTCGACCTTATGGTATTAAAGAATTAACGCGTACAGGAGCTACTGCATCTGTTCGTGAAACACAAAAAATCTCAAACGCGCAGCTCTCTATTTTAAAATAGTTTGCATATAAAATTCATAGCTTTGGATGCATGCCCTAAGTCGGTTTGCATCTGAAGTAAAAAAAAACCAATATTAGGAGGAAACAAACAATGGCTACTATGTACTATGAACAAAACATCAACGAGGAAGTATTAAAAGGAAAAAAAATCGCAATCATCGGTTATGGTTCACAAGGTCACGCACATGCATTAAACCTTAAAGAATCAGGATTCGATGTAGTAGTAGGAGTTCGCCCAGGTGGATCATTCGATGCAGCAAAAGCGGATGGAATAGATGTAAAAACTGTTGCTGAAGCAGCGCAAGAAGCAGATGTTATCCAAATTTTACTTCCAGATGAGCGTCAAAAAGCTGTATATGAGGCTGAAATTGCTCCACATCTTGAAGCAGGTAAGGCACTTATGTTTGCACATGGTTTTAACATTCATTTCGGTCAAATTACACCGCCAGCAGATGTGGATGTATTCTTAGTTGCTCCGAAAGGTCCAGGACATTTAGTTCGTCGTCAATTCCAAGAAGGTGCTGGTGTACCAGGCTTATTCGCAATTCATCAAGATGCAACTGGTCAAGCAAAAGATTTAGCTCTTGCATACGGAAAAGGAATCGGTGCAGCTCGTGGCGGCTTACTTGAAACAACATTCAAAGAAGAAACTGAAACTGATTTATTCGGTGAGCAAGCTGTACTTTGTGGTGGTGCTACACAATTAGTAAGAGCAGGTTTCGAAACTTTAGTAGAAGCAGGCTACCAACCAGAATTAGCATACTTTGAAACACTTCACGAACTAAAATTAATTGTTGACCTAATGTTTGAAGGTGGTATGGCAACAATGCGTTACTCAGTATCAGATACAGCAGAGTGGGGTGACTATGTAGCGGGACCACGTATTATCGATGACTCAGTTAAAGCTCGTATGAAAGATGTATTAACTGATATCCAAGATGGTACATTCGCTCGTCGTTGGATTCAAGAAAACGAAAACGGTCGTCCAGAATATACAAAATTCAAAGAAGCTGGTGCAAACCACCAAATCGAAGAAGTTGGTGCTAAATTACGTGCTATGATGCCATTCATCAACGAAGGTAAAGAAAAAGTTGTGAGAGAAGTGGCTGCAAGTGCGAAAAATTGATATTTTCGATACTACCCTTCGTGACGGCGAACAATCTGCTGGCATTAATCTAAACACAGCAGAGAAGATTGAAATCGCTAAGCAACTGGAGCGCCTTGGAGTGACAATTATTGAAGCAGGTTTTCCTGCTTCGTCACCCGGTGACTTTGAAGCGGTAAATCGTATTGCAGGGACAGTAAAAAACTCTATCGTAACTGGCTTAGCTCGCTGTGTACAAAAGGATATCGACACAACGTGGGATGCAATTAAAGTGGCCGAACAGCCACACATTCATATTTTCCTAGCTACTTCCCCAATTCATATGGAATACAAGCTAAAAAAATCACCCGATCAAGTAGTAGAACAAGCGGTTGAAGCTGTAAAATACGCGAAAAAAATCTTTCCGCTTGTACAATGGTCTGCAGAAGATGCATTTCGTTCAGATCGTGAATTTTTAGTACGTATTATGAATGATGTTATTGCGGCAGGTGCAACAACCATTAATGTACCTGACACAGTAGGATATGCATCGCCACAAGAATATGGTGCATTATTTAAATTCCTACTTGAAAACGTAAAAGGTGCAGACAAGGTAAAATTCTCTGCACATTGCCATGATGATCTAGGTATGGCGACCGCTAACACGATTGCAGCCATTGAAAATGGTGCCTCACAAGTAGAGGGTACGATTAACGGTATCGGAGAGCGCGCTGGAAATGTTGCGCTTGAAGAAATCGCAGTTGCCCTTCATATCCGTAAAGATATTTACCCTGTAGAAACAGGTATTCATTTACAAGAAATTAAGCGTACATCTCAATTAGTCAGTAAGCTTACGAATGTGGTTATTCAGCCGAATAAAGCGATTGTTGGTAAAAATGCATTTGCTCACGAATCAGGTATTCACCAAGATGGTATGTTAAAAAATCCGGAAACGTATGAAATTATTACACCGGCTCTTATTGGTGAAGGAGAGGTGCCACTTGTTCTAGGTAAACACTCTGGCCGAGCAGCATTCCGTGACCGTGCAGAAACAATGGGCTACAACCTTTCGGATGAAAAACTAAATAAAGCATTTACTGAATTTAAAAAGCTTGCTGATCGTAAAAAAGAAATTACAGAAGAAGATTTACTAACGCTTCTTACAGAGCAACAAGTTCAAATAGAAGATGTTCCACTTTACGAATTAAAGATGGTACAGGTGCAATATGGTACAGAAAATATACCAACAGCAACAGCGATTGTTTTAACACCAGAAGGTTTGGAAAAGACAGTTGTGGCAACGGGTTCTGGATCGGTGGAAGCTATTTTCAATACGCTTGAGCAACTTGTTCAAGGAGATATTCATGTGATTGATTATCGAGTTAAGTCTGTTGGTAAGGGACGAGATGCATTAGGAGAAGCTGTAATTAATATTCGATATGATGGTATTTCAACAACCGGACGAAACTCTTCACAGGATGTTTTAGAAGCATCGGCAAAAGCTTATTTAAATGCCATCAACCGTCATTTAATACAAGCAAGCCTTCGTACACAGCCTGTAAGTTAAAGCTTCCGGCGGATGTCACGGAATTATGCCAATTATGTTATGTGTAGTCGTAATATTGATGACCTCACCTATTAATATAGGTGAGAGTCTTACTAAAATAGCGTATTTCAGCGCTATACAAAGAAAGGTGTTTTGACGATGGAGAAAAAAATTTCAGTACTTCCTGGTGACGGAATAGGGCCAGAGGTTGTTGCTTCTGCTGTACGTGTATTACAGGTGATTGGTAAGCGATTCAACCATACATTCCATTTAAGTTATGCAACAATCGGAGGCGCTGCCATCGACCAACACAATAATCCACTACCAGATGAAACAATTGAGATGTGTGAAAATAGTGACGCAGTTTTACTTGGAGCCGTTGGTGGTCCGAAATGGGATAATAATCCGCCAGAATTACGTCCAGAAAAAGGATTACTACGTATTCGCAAACACTTTGACTTATTCGCAAACCTACGTCCAGTAAAGGCGTTCCCGAGCTTACTAGATGCTTCACCATTAAAGCGTGAAGTAGCTGAAAACGTCGATTTAATGATTGTACGTGAATTAACAGGCGGCGTATACTTCGGGGAACCACGTATGCGTACTGAGAATGGCGCGATTGATACAACTGTTTACTCAACTGCAGAAGTTGAGCGTATTGTTGAAAATGCCTTTGAATTAGCACGTTTACGTGGAGGCAAATTATGCTCTGTTGATAAAGCAAATGTACTTGAAACAAGTCGTTTATGGCGCGAAGTTGTAGAAGCGAAGAAAAAAGAATATCCAGATGTGCAAGTGGAGCACAATTTAGTAGACTCAGTTGCTATGAAATTAATTACAAACCCTGGTCATTATGATGTAGTAGTTACTGAAAATATGTTTGGAGATATTTTAAGTGATGAAGCATCTGTTATTACAGGCTCTTTAGGCGTACTACCATCTGCATCCATTCGCGGAGATAATTTTGGTCTTTATGAACCAGTACATGGCTCAGCACCAGAAATTGCAGGCCAAGGCGTAGCAAATCCAGCAGCAACAATTCTTTCAGTTGCAATGATGCTACAATATTCATTTGGCTTAAAAGAAGAGGCTGCAGAAATCGAACGGGCTGTAAGTGCAGTATTTGATGATGGCTATTTCACGGCAGATCTTGCACGTGATGGCAGTCGTATACTATCGACGAATGAATGGACAGATAAAGTAATTAACGAGATTGATACAAGTTTTGTTTCAGAAAGCATTATGACAACATACATTTAAGAAATAGGTGAAGATAATGGGCAAAAATATAATTGAAAAGATTTGGGATAAACATCTCGTTTATCAGGAAGAGGGCAAACCGGACCTGTTATATATTGATCTCCATTTAATTCATGAAGTAACTTCTCCGCAAGCTTTTGAAGGACTACGGATGAACGGACGTCAAGTGCGTCGCCCAGATTTAAGCTTTGCAACAATGGATCATAACGTACCTACAAAAAATTTACCAACGATACATGATCCAATTGCACGTAATCAAATTGAAACGTTAGCAAAAAATGCTAAAGAATTTGGCGTTGAGCTTGCAGGTATGGGGCATCCTGACCAAGGAATTGTTCACGTAATTGGACCAGAGCTAGGTTTAACTCAGCCTGGTAAAACGATTGTCTGTGGCGACTCCCATACGTCTACCCACGGTGCGTTCGGAGCGATTGCCTTCGGTATTGGTACTTCTGAGGTAGAGCATGTATTGTCAACACAAACTTTATGGCAAAACAAGCCGAAAACAATGGAAATTCGTGTAGAAGGTGAGCTCCCTGTAGGTGTAGCTGCCAAAGATATTATTCTAGCGATTATTTCGAAATTCGGTATCGGTGTCGGCACAGGACATATAGTGGAATTCACTGGAGAGGCTATCCACAAACTTTCTATGGAAGAACGGATGACAATTTGCAACATGTCAATCGAGGCTGGGGCAAAGGCAGGGTTAATTTCTCCTGACCAAACGACTGTTGACTATATTCGTGGACGCAAACATGCACCACAGGGAGAAAAGTTTGCGGAAGCTGCAGATTATTGGTTAAGCTTAGCATCCGATGATGATGCAACTTATGATACAGTTCGAATCATTCAAGCAGAAGAAATTGAGCCAATCATCACTTGGGGAACGAATCCGTCAATGGGTTCAGGTGTTTCAAGTAATGTTCCAACACAGGCAGATTATGAGGATGAGTCAGATAAAGCTGCTCTTCGTAAAGCACTTGCCTACATGGGCTTAGAGGAAGGTCAACCATTAACTTCGATCGATATTCAACACGTATTTATCGGTTCCTGTACTAACTCCCGCATCAGTGATTTACGTGCAGCTGCAGATGTTATTAAAGGGCGTAAGGTGCATGAAAATGTAACAGCGATCGTAGTGCCAGGATCATATTCGACGAAAATACAAGCAGAAGCAGAAGGATTAGATAAAATCTTTACAGATGCTGGATTTGAATGGCGTGAGACAGGTTGCTCAATGTGTCTGGCAATGAATGATGATGTAGTACCAGCGGGCGAACGCTGTGCATCAACGTCAAACCGTAACTTTGAGGGACGTCAAGGAGCAGGTTCTCGTACACACTTAGTATCACCGCCAATGGCAGCTGCAGCAGCAATTGCTGGTCACTTTGTGGACGTTCGTGAATTCGTAAAGGAAACTGTGTAATTTTTATCTTCATTCAACGAATATTTATGGTGAGATTATTACGATTGTAATTTCTATTCAGTAGATTACCAAATACAAAATTAAAACTGAATGAAGATAAAGCCTCTGGCAGATGTCACGGATTTTGAAAGGAGCCAAAATAAGGATATTAGCCTAAACCTTCGCATCCTGCGAAAACGGCTAACTGACCTGCCTCGTGCAGGCCTAGGCACAATTCAAAATCCAGGACGCAATTACGCCAAGGCGTAATTGATTTACACGGAAAGGATGATTGCAAATGGAACCAATTAATATCGTAAATAGTGTGATAACACCACTTAATCGTAAAAATGTCGATACAGATCAAATTATTTCGAAAGAGTTTTTAAAACGAATTGAGCGTACAGGTTTTGGTCAGTATTTATTTTACCATTGGCGCTTTGATGCAGAGGGCAATGAAATTAAGGATTTTGTATTAAACAAACTTGAGTTTAAAGACTCCAAAATTTTAGTAGCACAAGATAACTTCGGGTGTGGTTCATCTCGTGAACATGCACCGTGGGCAATCTTAGACTATGGGTTCAATGTAGTAATTGCTCCATCATTTGCAGATATTTTTCATAATAACTGCTTCAAAAATGGGATTTTACCAATCAAACTAACTGAAGCAGAGTGCGATGAAATATTAGCTAAAGGCTTAGAAAATCCATACAAGATGGAAGTTAGTCTAGAAGCACAAACAGTAACGGGTGAAGATGGTGCAATTTATAAATTTAGCATCGACCCTTACTATAAAGAAACATTGCTGAATGGCTGGGATGAAATTGCTTTAACCTTTAAATACGAAGAACATATTGCTGCTTACGAAGCAGAACGTATAGCATTTTAATAAATGAAGGGTTTACCTTTTGACTGAAGACCGATATGGTGTCTTCAGTTTTTTTATTGATTAAAGAAGGAATTGCGTAGAGTGAAGGAGGAAATCCTCAAGACGGTGTGATCGGGTGAGGGCCAAAACTGATCAGGTAGTAAAGAAAAACTCCTTAAATAGTAAATGACTGGTTATTACCACTTTACATAATAAAAATACAGCTATAGTTAATTTTTTATTTATTTTAAAAAGAACGACAAATTGATGTAATATTTTGATAATATATAAATAGAGTTTCGGAAAAAAATGGAATGTTATCCATTTTGTTGCCTCGTCACTAAAAGTTAGGATTAAAACGAATCTCTTCTATATAAGTAGGAACGGAAAATAATTACACAGTATAGAGATGAGCATTTAAACATTTACCAGAAAAAGCTTTTGTAAAAAGTATAAAGGGAGGAACTATATTGAAAATCCTTCGAAAATACAGTTTGTTAATTGGGGGCTTAGGCTTTTCAAATTTAGGGAATTGGATCTACCTTGTAGCGCTAAATTTATTTGTATGGCATTTAACACAATCACCGGCAGCGATGGCTGGCATCTTTATTGTCGGACCAACAGCAAGAGTTTTAACAAGTTTGGTAGCTGGCTCGTTCATTGATCGTATGAATAAACGTAAGTTAATGATTGCAACTGATATTATACGAGGTTTCATTGTTTTTTGTATGCCGTTTATGGAATCTATTTGGCTCATTTATACGCTGTTATTTTTAGCGAATATAGCGAGTAGTTTTTTTGGACCTAGTAGTACATATTATATTACAAAGCTTGTTCCCTCAGAAGATAGACAACAATTTAATGCAATACTTGGCACGTTTAATTCTGGCTCGTTTTTAGTAGGTCCAGCTCTAGCAGGACTCCTCATCATGCTTTTTAATACAACGGTTACAATTTGGTTCAACAGCTTTACATTTTTTGTTTGTGCTATGATTATTTACTTATTACCTGACGTAGATGATGTGAAAGAATCTTCACAACAACGTATAACTTGGCAAATATTAAAAAGTGACTATCTAGCTGTGATAGCTTTCATTCGACAAAATTCATTATTTTTAACAATTTATTTACTGTTTCAAAGTGCATTAATGATTGCATTTGCGCTTGATTCTCAAGAAGCAACATTTATGAAACAAGATTTGGCTTTATCTGATAGCTTATATGGTGCTTTTGTGAGTAGTGCAGGAGCTGGAGCAATTATAGGGGGAATGGTTGCTGCAAGCTTTGCCAAAAAAATGTCCACTCGGTCATATATGGTTATTGGCTTGTTCCTGACAATGCTGTTTTATACAGCTTTTTATGCCTCGACATCGAGTATTTTGTCGTTTGTAAGTTTTATTTTTCTAGGCTTTTTTATGGCATTTAGTAATACTGGTTATGAAACGTTTTATCAGCAATATGTACCGCCTGAAATGATGGGGAGATTCGGTAGTATTGCGAATATTTTTCAAAATATTTTACAAATTTCATTTATCTTACTGTTAGGTCTGTTTGCAGAATTATTTACGCTTCAAATGACGGCCATTATTTTCGGTATTATAAGTATTTTATTTTCGATTTCATTGTATTTTGTACTATATACCCAAAAATACTACATCGGCTTAAAGGAGGAAATATTATGATTAGCTATTCGATGCATTGTATTTTTTGTAAGAAAGAATTTAAAGTTGTAGAAGGGACAAGGAAATATAAACTATATAAACAAAATATGAACGGAAAATTTTCCTGTGAAGATTGTGATAGAAAAATTGAATTAGAGGCAAGGAAAGGGAAAACTTAATTGAAAATATAATGGTATGAGTTTGATTTGCTTTTGGATTAATGGACGCTGGATATTATTGGTAATGTTATCTGTGCTCCATAATTTTCAAATGTAAATGACCTGTCTTTCTATTGTTTTCTCAGTTAAAATGAAAAAATAAGATGGAAGGTAGGTAAAATGATGATTACAGTTATAGGTAGCATAAATATGGATTTAGTTGTACAAATGGGGGTTTTTCCAAAGCAGGGAGAAACTATATTCGGTAAAGATTTTCAAACGATCCCAGGAGGAAAAGGGGCAAATCAGGCAATTGCTGCAGCACGTCTTGGAAGTGAAGTTACAATGATAGGCTGTGTGGGTGCCGATAGTTTTGGAGAAGCATTACGCATTGTTTTACAGCAAGAGCATGTTCAAACTGAGACTATTGCAAGTGTATCGGCACCTACTGGGATTGCTAATATATTAATCTACAATAACGATAACCGTATCATTGTAGTGCCTGGGGCAAATTATGAATTAATGCCCGCACATATAGAGGCAGCGAAAGAAATTATTCAAAAAAGTCAAATGGTAATTATGCAGCTAGAAATCCCAACGGAAACGACCGCTTATGCAATAAAACTTTGTAAAGAAGCGAATGTACCTGTTTTATTAAATCCAGCACCGGCTGCTAATTTTGATGTGCAATGGATGGAGGATATTACTTATATCACACCAAATGAAACGGAGTGTGCAGAAATTTTTGGAGATGATATTGAACAAATACTCGAAAAATATCCTAATAAAATGATTGTGACGTTAGGTAGTAATGGTGCACACTATTTTGATGGTGAATATCCTATTCACGTTCCGGGCTATTTGACAAAAGCAATAGATACAACAGGTGCAGGCGATACGTTTAACGGTGCACTCGCTTATGCTTTAGTAGAAGGGCAATCATTGGATCAGGCAGTGTATTTTGCAAATATCGCAGCTTCATTATCAGTGGAGAAATTTGGTGCACAAGGCGGAATGCCAAATCTTGGTGCAGTTTACGCGCGTATGGCAGGTGTTGAAGAATAAAGCGAAGACTGCCGCTCTGACAAATTTATAATAATAATTATTATTTCTTTTAGGCTGAATAATTAATAATATCTGAGATAGTAGGTTTTAAAGAGTGAGATTTATTACCTATTTGTGACGGTTTACTTTAAGTATATTGTCCTTTTTTGTCATTGATTCTTAGTACTATGTATTAAAAAAAGAATATTTTCCTTTATAATAACTTTAGATACATAGAAAAGAGGTTTTGGGGATGACAAATATTGATAATGTGCCGATCGAATATACAGCCTCAGCGAATAATATTTTGCCACAGCTTGTTGATCATTTGCGACAATTACATGGCATTATTGTACAAAATACATATGTAAAAGATACAGCTAAACACTTAAATCGTATCATTCAAGATGCTAACAACGAAACGATGATTCTTATTGTTGGGAAAGAGCGTGTTGGAAAAACAACACTTGTGAATGGGCTTTTAGGACGACAGGTTTTGCCTGTTAGTGATCAGCATCCAACAGGGGTAAATACATTTTTGCGATACGGTGAAAATGAGGAAATAAAGGCGTATTTTTTAGATGGCGTTGTAGCAATATTCGATATGAGCAAGCTAGAAATATTGACAACTAGCGATACTTTTGCATCTCAAATACTACGAGAACATTTAGATTACCTAGAAGTATATTTGAAAAATGATTTATTAAAATCAGTGACAATTATTGATTCTGTTTCATTGGAAGCTGGGGGAGGAGAGATGGCTTACTTCCCGGAAGCATTGATGAACCGTGTTGACGAAATCTTTTGGGTATTACGCTCAGGTTCTATGGCTATTTACCCTGAAATATTATTGATGGAAACTTTAAAAAACAAAGGTGTAGAGCCTCTTTGTGTCATCAATGCCATAGATTCAAATGAAAATACGAAAGCGTTTATTAATTCTGAGAGAGAACGATTTGGACATTTAATAAGTGATTTTGTTGCTATCTCTGCAAGAGAAGCGATTGAAGCTAAACAGACTAATTGTGAGGAGCTTTGGGAGAAAAGTCAGTATGAGCAATTAATATCAGAAATTCATCGAGTAGCAGAAAATAGTGATAAGAAAACGTACGGCATTTTAATTCGCTTCTTGCAATGGCTTGAACGATTCCGCTTCGAATTAACTGTTATTCCACAAAGAGATCCATTCCAATCTGCGGTTGAGAACATTGAAAAATATGCAGGCGATTCACAATACGAATTTTCACGTTATCAACGTGATTTAGCGATTGTGACGGAATATGAGCAAGAATACAAGCAGGTTGCCAATGTATTTAAAAATGTTCAAACATTATACCAACTTTTACAAACCATTTCACAAAATGATTATTTACAAGATGAAATCGTGGAAAGCTTTACAGAAAAGGCTGTTTTTTATCAACAAATGTTACGAGAATATCGTAATATGCATAGTGAATATATGCGTGAATATGACCGATTGGATGCCCAGCATAAAAAAATTCACGGAAAAGGTCTTATGAAGGCTATTTTTGGTCAGCATACACAAAATGGATTTTTCAAGGAACGTGTTCTCAAGCTAAATGAGCAACAAGTTGTTTGTATTGCACAATTTGAAAAAGTGCAAGAAGCGGAGGCCGTAATGCTTCAGTCCATTCATTCAATACAAAGTTATCTTATGGAAATAACGAAAAAACGTTTGGAACGTACTGAGCAAAAAGTGCAAGAGCTAAATCACCAACGTTTAAAGGAAAAGCGCCAATTAAAGTTATACGCAAATAAATTAAATGAATTTTCTTGTTTGATTGAAGCGCAGGGCTACATTAAAGAAAATATTCAACCATTTATAATGGACGAGCAAATGCCACTGAAAGCAAAGGATATTGAAATGCTGAAAGAAACAATTAATAGCATTATGAGCATTGACCTGACGAATAATGGTCTACTTGCACGCAGTCAAATGAACAATAAAATGGAGAACACCGCGATTCCTTTCGATGTTCAGAAAAAATATCCATTACATACGCTAGCTTTAGCAGAAGTAGATGTAAAATCAAACGATATACCAGAAATACCGAAAAAACTTGATGTTCAATATGAAGAATAGACATAAAAGAAAATGTTCTAAAAGTAATTTATACTTTTAGAACGTTTTTTTTGTATCTTTTGAAAACCCCTTGCTATGCGAGGGGTTCCAAAGAGCTTCTAGCTATGGACAAGAAAAAAACCCCGGTCGTACAATGAAATCAGGTCTGGTCAACCGACTTCGTACGAAAGGGGCTCCAAATGGATAATAAAAGTTTAGCACACACGACATGGAATTGTAAGTATCACATCGTCTTTGCGCCAAAATATAGAAGGCAGATTATTTATGGACAAATCAAAGCAGATGTAGGTAGAATTCTTCGCCAGTTATGTGAAAGAAAAGGAGTGGAAATCATTGAAGCTACAGCCTGTCCTGATCATATTCATATGTTGGTGAGTATTCCACCAAAAATAAGTGTTTCATCGTTTGTGGGCTATTTAAAAGGGAAGAGTAGTTTAATGATATTCGATCGGCATGCGAACCTGAAATACAAATATGGGAATAGGAAGTTTGGGTGTCGCGGGTATTATGTAGATACAGTAGGACGAAACAGAAAAATTATACAAGAATATATAAAGAATCAATTGCAAGAGGATATACTTGAGGATCAAATGACCATGAAAGAATTCATTGATCCATTTACAGGAGAAGAAATACAAGTAAAAAAGCGAAAATAATAAAACCACTTTAGTGGTAGCGTGAAAACGGAGTGCGGTTGGCGGACCTTTCAGTGTGTCTTTAGACATGGGCCAGTACCCCAGCGTTTCACGCGTAGAGCAAACCACCAGTTAGACTGGTGGTTCTGATTATGTAGTTTGAAGTTTTCCGTTATTCAGGATTAAATGACGCAATATAAAACTAAATAAGGCTTTTTTCTTATAGCTACTAAAGGAAGCACGGACCCTATCTATTAACATTATTTCTGTAATGATATAAAATAGGCATACAAAGATGAAGTGGGTGGTTTTTTGGTATCTTCAAAAGATGTGGCAAAATATGCGGGTGTCTCTCAAACAACTGTTTCAAGAGTGTTAAATACTCCTGAGCTCGTAAAGCCGAAAACAATTGAAAAAGTAATGAAGGCAATTGAAGAATTAAACTATATTCCAAATGATATTGCAAGATCGCTTGTTCAGAAAAAAACAGGCATTATTACATTGATTTCAGGGCCTTTACATAATCCTTTTTTTGTTGATACGACAACTGCAATTGTCAATTATGTTAACGCTCGCGGCTATAAAGTAAATGTCTATTTTGGGACGGAAGATAATATAGATTCCATTTATAATTCTGTTTTGGAAACGAAGGCTGATGCGATTATTTTATCGTCTATGTTATACAAAGATGACCTATTTTTCAAGCTTGAAAAACTAGGTATCCCATTTATTATGTATAATCGTAAGCATCAGGAAAATAGGCATTTTGTAGAGATTGATAATGTGGAAGCAGGCTATATAGCGACGAATCATATTTTATCTTTAGGTCATCGAGATATATGTTGGATAGGCGGTCCACATGAAATAAGTACTTTTTATGAAAGGTACAAGGGCTTTAATAATGCATTAAAGGATAACGGTATAGATGCGAAAACATTACCGATATTTTTTACAAATACTAACAAAGACGATATTAAACGAGCTTTTGAAGAAATGCTTGAGCTCCCTAAAAAACCTACAGCTATTTGTGCAGCAACAGATGCAATCGCCATTGAAATATTAAATCTTTGTTTAGAAAGGGGCTTTCATGTCCCTAAAGATTTTAATGTTATTGGCATTGATAATGTGGAGCTTAGTAAACACCATTCGATTGCCTTAACAACAGTAGGCTTAGAATCTGAAAAGAGCCTCGGATTTATTGCTATTGAAAAATTATTTGAGGTAATGGAGAATAAAAGTGCTTGCATCCAGCAAACAGAATCTGTTAAACTCTTCCCAAGAAATACGACGTGTAAAAAATGAACTGATAAACATCAGTTTGTTTTTTACACCAAAATGGTTACGTATTCATTTTCTTATTTTCAGAAATGAATACGTAACCATTTAGAGGGAGGAGTGAGTAAATCTTGAAAAAAGGTTTATTTATTAATGGACAATGGCAAATGACAAATGAATATGTGGAGGTTTATGCCCCCTACTCAAAAGAGGTAATAGCACAATTTGCTATGGCAACTGAAGATGATATACAGCATGCAATTGAAAGTGCTCATGCAGCAGAATCAGAAATGGCAGACTTAACAGCATTTCAAAGAGCAGAGATTTTAGAACAACTATCTGATCTATTTGCCGAAAATCGAGAAGAGGCAGCAAGAATTATTTCACTAGAATCAGCAAAGCCGTTAAAATATGCGTATTCTGAAATTGATCGAACGATTGAAACTTACAAATTTGCAGCAGAAGAAGCGAAGCGGCTATCTGGTGAAATGATTCCGATGGATGCATCTAAAAGTGGAGAGGGTCGATTTGGTTATACAATTCACGAACCATTGGGCGTTATTGCGGCCATTACACCGTTTAATTTTCCGCAAAATTTAGTAGCCCATAAAGTTGGACCAGCATTAGCAGCCGGAAATACGATCGTTTTGAAACCTGCAACACAAACAGCATTATCTGCTCATTTTTTAGCAAAACTATTGGCACAAACAAATTTACCAGCAGGTGCATTTAACATAGCAACCGGACAAGGAAAACTAGTAGGGGATGCATTTTTAGCACATCCAAAAGTAAAGATGGTTACATTTACAGGGAGTCCTGAAGTAGGTATTTCTCTTCGCAATCGAGCTGGCTTAAAGAAAGTTACATTAGAACTTGGTTCAAATGCTGGTGTTATTGTTGATGAAGGGGTTCAACTCGATAAAATCATGGATCGAATTGTTATGGGAGCTTTTTCAAATCAAGGTCAAGTTTGCATCTCCCTACAGCGTATATATGTAAATGAGAAAATAATTGATGAATTTTTAGAGCAACTAAAAGAGAAAGTAGAACGCTTAACAATAGGGGACCCACTTGATGCAACAACAGATTTATCCATGATGATTTCAGAAACTGAGCAGCAGCGAGCTGTCACATGGATAAACGAAGCGTTAGCAGAAGGTGCGGAAGTACTTACAGGTGGTCGTATTGAAAACAATATTTTACTTCCAACAGTGTTATTTAACGTATCTTCTACTAGCCGTGTATCTTGTGAGGAAATATTTGCACCTGTAGTTATTGTCAATACTGTTTCATCAGTAGAAGAAGCAATTGATGCTGTTAATGATTCAAATTATGGCTTACAAGCAGGGATTTTTACACCCTCAATTGAGACGGCCTTTAAAGCTTCGAAGAAATTACAAGTCGGAGGTGTCATAATAAATGACGTCCCGACATACCGTGTGGACCATATGCCATATGGTGGCGTTAAAGAAAGCGGAACCGGTCGAGAAGGAATCAAATATGCAGTAGAGGAAATGACTGAAATGAAGCTAGTGATTTGGAATAACAATTAATCATTAGTCATATAGAAAATAGGCAGAAGACTATTATGAATAGATAGGAGTAGAATAATTATGCATAAATTAACCTTTACCCCTATAAGCTATACAGGCTGGGGTTGTTTGAATCAGCTACTACTAGAAGTAGAAAAATTCAAAGCAAATAATATATTAATTATCACTGATCCATTTTTAAAAGAGTTAGGTTTAACAGATAGTATTGAGAAGCCTTTACTAGACAATGGGTACTCAACGACTATTTATACCGATATTGCCCCTGAGCCACCGCTCGCAATTGGTGAAAAACTAGTTGAATTTACAAGACAGAATCATTTTGATTTAGTAATTGGTTTAGGCGGTGGAAGTGCATTAGACTTAACGAAGCTTGCTGCGGTTTTAGCAACACATGATGGAAAAGTGGCAGATTACTTAAATTTAACAGGAACAAAATCTCTTGAAAATAAAGGGTTACCGAAGATTTTAATCCCAACTACATCTGGAACAGGATCAGAAGTGACAAATATTTCAGTACTGTCACTTGAAACAACTAAGGATGTTGTTACACATGATTACTTATTAGCAGATGTCGCCATTGTAGATCCTGAGTTAACGATTTCTCTACCACCAAAAGTGACCGCTGCTACAGGTGTAGATGCTTTAACACATGCAATAGAGGCCTATGTTTCTGTAAATGCCAATGAAGTAACTGATGGACTTGCACTACAAGCCATTAAATTAATTAGTGGCTCTATCCGGACTGCTGTGCATGACGGTCAAAATAAGCAGGCTCGTTCGGATATGAGTTATGGCAGTTATTTGGCTGGATTAGCGTTTTTCAATGCAGGTGTTGCAGGAGTACATGCTTTAGCTTATCCACTTGGTGGCCAGTTCCATATTGCTCATGGAGACTCCAATGCAGTTCTATTACCATATGTAATGGGTTATATTCGTCAAAGTTGCGAAAAACGTATGAAAGATATTTTAGATGCAATGGGTATTTCATCTGCATATTTATCGCAAGAAGAGGCTTCCTCTAAATGTGTAGATGCATTAAAGCAACTTGTTCAAGATGTTAATATTCCGTCAACATTAAAAGGATTTAATATACCAGAGTTAGCACTGGAACAACTAACTGATGATGCGACAAAGCAAACAAGAATCTTAGCACGTAGTCCGATGCCGCTTAAGCGAGAAGATATCTATACTATTTATCGTGCTGCATTCGATGGAGAAATTCGAGAACCTATATTACTATAAAGAAGAAAAGAGAAGGTTGAAGATAAGCTTGAATCTACAAAAAATAAGCTACTATGTTTCCGAGAAAAATCTTTAGGAAACGTAGTAGCTTCTTGTAATTCGGCTAATTAATTTTATGCTTCAGCATCTGGTGTAAATGAACGTGTCGCTAGCTCAGCGTCAAGCATAAAGATAGCGTTAGAATCATTTTCTATACGTTCAATTTTACGTATTAACGTGTCGAATGTTGATTCTTCTTCTACCTGCTCATCAATAAACCATTTTAAGAAAGCCATTGTCGCATGCTCGCGTTCATCTAAAGCGATATCCGATAAATGATAAATACGGCGAGTTACTTCTTTCTCGTGTGAAAGGCCAGTTTTGAAGGCATGTAAAATAGACTCGAAATGATTATCTGGGCTGTCGAAGCCATGGATTGTTGCACGGTAGCCCATATCACTTAGGAAATTATAAAATTTCATCGCATGGAAGCGTTCTTCTTCAGCCTGTACTAAAAAGAAGTTGGCAAAGCCATCGTAATCTTGATCTGTGCAGTATGCCGCCATTGCCATATAAGCATGCGCAGAGTAAAATTCAAAATTCATTTGTTCGTTTAGTGCTGTGTGTAGTTTTTCAGATAACATAAAAGTTTTCCTCCCTTTGCAGTAAATACCTACTGCATCTCTTATAGTATACAGCGAAGAAGGGTAGTGTTGCAATTCAATTGATTTTTATTCTCAATTAGGGAATTTAATCAAATTCATTTTTTAAACGCCAAATGACTTCTAAAAGATTGACAAATAAATTAATGAAATCTAAGTAAAGATTTAAAGCCATACCTACTACTTCAGCATCTGAAACGTGATTATGTCGGATTTGGTTAAAGTCATAAACAGTATAGAGACTAAAAAGTAGTACAGTTATTCCCGCAATAATTAATGCAACCATGTTGCTAACAGGGATAAACATAAAGACTAATGAAAATACAATTACGACGATTAGGACAGTGAATAAATAGCTTCCCCAATTTGAAATGTCTTTATTCATCATCATACCAATTAGTGCTAGCACAATGAAAATAGCTACGGTTGCTACGAAAACAAGTAAAACAAGCTGTTGTCCTAGCTCCGCAATGTAAAATTGTGTTGTCCAAAATAATAATATTCCCATTAAAAAGGGGATTGTATACATAATGGAATTAGCAAGCTTCAGACTTCGCACAAAGCAGGCAATGATAAGAAGTACAATTGTAATAATAGATAGCGGCATGACAATTGCTGGGGGTAATAATGTTGCTATGTACATTCCGACAACTGTCAATACCCACATAAAAGCAAAGTGTTTTAAAATTTTATTTAAGTTTTGGTTTTTAGCATACGCCATATGGAAGAATCCTTTCGTTTTGTAAAATAACTTCTATATAGTAACATACGAGTCAAATTAGAAAAAGATTCAACTTTTAAAAAAATTGTATTAATGTCTTATTGTAGTACAGTATCCTTGATATGGTGATACAAACATACCTGGTCTTCGTTAAGACCAGGTAATGTTTTTTGATTATTTTACATTTTTTCTTTGGTTTTTCACACCAACTAAGTATCCACCAAGAGCAATACCGATTAATACAGTCCAGAAAATAACCTTCCATACTGTTGAGTGTGGGAATTCATGTGGAATTATACCTAGTTTTTCGTGTGCTAATGTTAGAACAGCCAGCTTTACACCAACCCAACCAACGATTAAGAAGGCAGCTGTTTCAAGTGATGGGAATTGATCGAGAATTTTCACGAACCAACGAGCCGCGAAACGCATCATAATAACACCGATAATACCACCTAAAAACATCACTGCAAATTGCCCCGCATTAATGCCGCCAACATCAAAATTACCGATATGAGGTAATGTAACTGCAATGGCAACAGCAGCTAATATTGAATCTATGGCAAAGGCAATGTCAGCAAACTCAACCTTTAATACAGTCATCCAGAAACCAGATTGTTTTTTAGGCTCATGAACTTCCTCGGGATTTTGTGCGGCTTTTCGCGAATCATAAATATGCTTCGTTGACATAATTAATAAATAGGCAGCACCTAGAGCTTGAATTTGCCAGAAGTTAACGAGCGTTGTAATAAGAAATAGTGCAGCAAAGCGGAAAACGAATGCTCCCACTAAACCATATAGCAAAGCTTTTTGCTGTTGATGTTTTGGTAAATGTTTAACCATAACGGCCATAACAACAGCATTATCGGCAGCTAATAAACCTTCCAGTACAATTAATACGACGAGGACCCATGCGTATTCTAGTATAATTGCCTCCAAATGTATTTCCTCCTTTATACTTTGAACAGAAATGAATAAACTGCTTTTAACTTAGTCTTTGCTTTTTTAGGCAAAATAAAAAGACCCCTGCCTAAAAAATAGGCAAAGGTCTTGCTAAGCTAATTAATTGGTTATTGTACAGAATATCTGTACGCCAAGATATGCCTTCACACCCGATGGTAAATAACCATGTAATGACGAATGTGAAATCAGATGCTTTATTTACATCTGCTAGCTACTCCCCTTTGACAAAAATGTCAAAAGCTATTCAATTCTTTATATATGAATTATAGCATGCTGATTGTCAAATGCAAATCAAAATGTGAAGATATGTTAAAAGTTTTGAAGATTGTTGTCAGGAAAAGCTATCCTAAAGGGAACTATAGAGGAACTTAAAGCTAAAACCATCACGTACTGTGATAGTGCCTGCGTGGCCAACTTCCTGCCCGCTGTCGCTTCGCTTTCGCACAAAAAACATCTGTTGCTGCCGCTTCGCTTTCGCACAAAAAACATTTGTTGCTGCCGCTTCGCTTTCGCAAAAAAACATTTGCCGCTGTCGCGTAAAAAACAAGGAATGTGAATAAAATTAAAATATCCTCTCAAATAGTTATGTACATATGAGGGGATATTTTTAGATTATTCATTAATTGTTCCTGTAAATGTTTTACGGCCAGAATTTAATTTGTTAACGTCAATTTTTAATTTACTAATAGAATTAGGTGTTAATGAGATTTTCTCATCCTGCTCTAGTTTTTTCCACTTTGAGCTTCAGTAACATCCCAACATCCTGAAAGAAGTAGTGAAGTAGCTAAGCTTGAAAAAAAAATTATTTTTTTCTTTATTGCTTCTTCTTGCTTTTAGAAGAACGAGTGTTATCTTGGGGTGCAAGTGCTTTATTACGTTCATCGTAGCCTTTAGGTGATAAGCGGAAGATCGATTTTTTAATAGTTGTCCAATTTAAATCTGTTGCAAGATTCATGTAAGAGTACCCATAGATCCGGATATTACATAAGTAAAGAAGTGTAAAGTACAGTGAGACGAAAAATCCAAATAAACCAAAGAAAGCGCTGGCAAGAATGAACGCTACACGCAATATACTGATAGTTGTTACTAGAGATTGGTTCACAAGAGTAAATGATGCAATCGTAGAAATCGCAATAACCACAATCATTTCTGGACTTGTCACACCTGCACGAATGGCTGCATCACCAATGATTAAACCACCAACCACGCTTATCGTACCACCAATAACAGAAGGTAGACGTAAGCCCGCTTCTCGAAACAATTCAAACATTAGTAACATTATTAGCATTTCGAGAGAGGAGGGGAGAGGTAGGCCTGTTTTTGATTGGACCACTGTTGCTAAAAGCTGGAATGGTAGCTGATTTTGATGATATGTCGTTAGAGAGAGCCAAAATGCAGGCAATAACAATCCGATTAAAATGCCAAGGATCCTCAAAAGTCGTTCTATAGAACTGAAAACGATAGGAAATTCATTATCCTCAGCGGATTTTAATAATAAAAATAAATTTACAGGTGTGATGACGCCATATGCTACACCATCGACTAAAATTAGAAAGCGTCCTCTAACAAGAGCTTGAATAGCATAATCGGGTCGTCCCGTGTAATCAAATTTTGGGAAGAGCTTGGAGTTTTTATTAATTCGCTCCATTAAGATATCTCCACTAAAGATAATATCTGTGTCAACAGCCGCCAGTTGTTTTTTAATTCCATGTAAAATATCCATATCGACAATATCATCGAAATAAAGAATAGCCACGCTTGTTTTTGAACGTTTGCCTAACTCCATTTTTTCTACACAAAATGAATTTGTAGGTAAACGTTTTCGTATTAATGCAATGTTGACACGGATGTCTTCAATAAAGTTATCCCTTGGTCCCTTAACGAGAACCTCCATCCTCGTTTCTTCAGGATTTCGATTAGGTTTTTTAGCAATACAACTAGCATACAAAAGATCTTCCTCTTCAAAATAAAGCAGCAGGAAACCAGTATATACAAAGTTAATGGCTTCATCTATATCTTTGATTTTTTCAAGCGTCGGAATATGAAGTTGATTTGTAATATTTTCTTCTAAGGATGTATCAGCTAAATTGTCATAAAGATATTGAACACGCCGAATAATGACTTCATGGAGCATTTGCAGGTCTACCATCGCATCACAGGTAATGAATTGAACCTTTTTTTGATTAAAAGTAAATTCCTGAAATTGAATATCTCCTGATTTTTGAAATAGTTTTTTTAAGGTGTTTAGGTCTATAGCCTTCTCCTGCTGAGGCATTATGATTCACCACTTTCCATTTCTTGTTTTTCAGATTGTCCTTTCTTAGAAGACTTACCTGAAAAGAACGCTACTATGACGAAAAAAATTGACAGAAGAAAAAAGAAAATAAAAGTAATTGTTAATATATAGTTCCCTTTCACCCTCAAAAATATGTTTTCATTTAAAATAATTAGCGGTAGACAAAGAATAAAAAAGGGTGGAGCTAGCATTCTCCATATTTGCTTCGGGTCCCCGGTCATTTTCAATAAATCCGCTATTACATATAAGAGGAAGCTAACTCTTATAAATGTCCCAGTAAGCCATTGATAAATAGAGAAAAAGTCAAGATGCTCAATATAGCGACCAATCGATACTAAGCCCCATTCCTCGTATGCAGGATATCTTTGCTTGGAAGCTTCGGTTGGACCAAATTCTGCAATTGCTCCAAGGAGTGGACCTAAAGTAAGTCCCATTAAAATAATAAGTATGATGCCAAAATGATACCAACGAAGGCGCTCTTTAAATTGATGCTGTAAAAATAACAGTATTATTAATTCAATAAATCCTGATGCTGGGTAAATCATCCCTTTTATAACGGGTTGGAAACCATGCTCAAAAAATGGACGTAATAACTCGTATTCTTTTACCTGTAAATTTGTAAAAGCTACAAAAAAACCAAAGACTACTACACCGAATAATACAAAGACATTTAAGATAACCATGGTTTGTAAGCTAGTTGTAACGAGTAAAACACACAGAATCGTATAAATGAGTAATAAAAATATAGACGGTGTTTCAGGTAAAAACGTTGAGCTTATCCATTGTAATGTTTCAACCATTGTAAATGCAGCTAGAATAAGTAAATAAATAACTATAATATAGATGACAATTGTAGATCCTATTTTCCCGATTTTCGTTTCTAGCCAGTCTCTAATAGGTTCTTGATTCGTCTTTTTTTGTATATAAACTAAAAGAAATAACCAGAAGAATATAATAACTGTAGCCATTAATACAGATGCCCAACCATCTCTCCCTACAAAGTCGAGTAGTGGGGGAATAATTGTCACGTGATTTTTTAAGCCAATAACAGTCATAGATAAGAAGACAACATGTAAAATACTAATCGATCCTAGACCTTTCATATGAAAACCCTCTAACGTTAATTGATACATTTTAGCTTAGACAAAAAGTGAGAGGATTATAAGCGTAATAAACTACTCTGAAAAGGAGAATTTTAATAAACGTATTGCCCATTGTCCAAGTTTTTTTTAGAAAAAAGCGAGGTATCTGACGATTGAATTGTCAAATACCTCTTAGTGAGATGGGAGAAACCCTGCCCGTAAAAAGCCCGATTGATGAAAACTAAAAATCCGTGGGAGAAAACCCCCACGGATTAAAGTTTCACTACTTTATCGCTAATGATTAATGAATATACTTAGAGCTTACAAGATCATTTTTTAGGACATCGGTAGGGATTTCGAATTCCACTACACCCATATAGCCAGGTGCTACTTCGTATTTATCGAAGGAGATAACAAGCTTACCTTTATCAGAAATATAGAATTGTTGATCTGCTTTAATAACTTTAAATTCGTCAAAAAGCTCTTCGTCAGGAATGCCTCCTCCTTTTACCCAGTATGTTTTATCTGAGTCGGATGCAGCTTGCTCACGCATTTGTTCAATAATGTTTTGGCTGATAGTTTTAATATAACTTTTGTCTTTAAATAGCATTGGTAGTGTAATTAAAATCTCATTTTGTTTATCAATTGTATCGTAGTGCATCGTTGTAGAAGATGATCCAACTGTATTAACAGTGTAACGACCAATCGACAATATTTGGTCATTATCTGTTTTTACGTCGTAGCCACTATCTACACCTAAATGGCCCCCACCGTTAGCCTTTAAATCACCAACTTCGGCAACAAAGTCATTATAAAGAGCTTTACCTTCTGAACGGTATTTCTCATTTAATGCATTAGCAAGATCTTTATTTTCTAGGTTTTCGATAGAAGGTACTTTAATGTCTGCATCATATGTCTCTTCTTTTACTTCATATTGAGTCCATGTTAAGACTTTTACGACACTACCAACAACAGGAATATCTGAAAGTGTTCGTGCCATTGCAGGACTGACATTTAAACCAGCTGTAAAAAGCATTGCAGCCGCTGCAGATCCAAGTAACCATTGTGGTGCTCGTTTTTTTCTTTTCTTTTTACCTTGTTTTAAGGCATTTTCAACCACAAAATCAAGCTCCTTTGGAATAGATACCTCATTATATTGTTTTTTTAATTCTTTTAATTTTTCATCCATGTGCTGTTTCTCCCTTCACATCTTCCAACTGTATTTTCAATAGTTTTAATGCTTTATAAAGACGTGATTTAGCAGTACTCAGCTTAATGTTAAGTATATTTGCAACATCAGCGAGTTTTAAATCTTCAAAATAATGTAATATAACAACTTCACGATACATTACAGGTAAGTCATCTAACGCATGCTCTAAATCAACGTTTTCGTAGACATCCTCTTGTGCAGGTGTTAAAAATTGCAATGTATCATCGTCTGTCACTTGTAAGCGTTTATGCTTACGTAAAAAATCTATAGATGTACGTACGACTATTTTATAAAACCAGCTTTTCATATACTCGACATTTTCTAGTCGATCGAGAGAAAGCATTGCTTTTTGAATACTGTCTTGTACAACATCAAGTGCGTCCTGTTCATTTTTCGTATAGCTATACGCGAGCAAATAAAAACGCTCTTTCTGTTCGCGAATTAACTGGACAAATATCTCTTCATGTTGAAATGCATTTCTTGTTTTCATGTCCAAAGAAGCTCCTTTATTAACATTTTCAAATTGTATACAACTACTAGACGTGTGAAAGGTGGAAAAAAGTTGATAGGTAAAAAAACTTATTCTATTTTGTTAACATCAATGATAAGTAACTGGTTCATTATCCTATATTAATTGTCCGTAAAAACCCGATAGTGAAGACTAAAAATCAGTGGGGATAAGAAAACCTCCGCAGATTTAAGTTTCACTTTACCGTCCATTTTATTTTGGTGAAAAATCATAGCAAATTATAAACCTTTTGCTATTGCATAGAAAGGGGAAAGAGTAAGCTGGTTACAATTGGAAATGGTTTTACCCGGGTGTTATAAGGAGCATGATATTGAAATAACTATGGGGAACGATGGAATTTCCATGAGAATGCTCAATTTATGCAGGGAGGGAAAGCGATTAGAACACAACGAATCGTTTTGACAGTATATTAATTTGGTGTTATTATTTACCTATTATTAAATAGATAAAGGTGAAATGATGGCTAAAAGTTTGGATAATAATTATACATTGTTAAATTTTTCTAAAACTGATAAAGTGATTTTGTGGCTTGGTTTCCCACTTATCGGTTTAGTGCTTGGTTGGTTTCTTCCGAGTATTGCTAAATGGGCTAGTACTTTACCGTGGGTACCTTTCCAAGGGCCTTTAAATCTGATTGCATCTTATAATGGAGCATGGGTAAGTTTTATCACAATGGTTCTTGGATTGCTTGTGGGAATTGTGGTGACATTATTTTCTTTTCATGAAAGCTTAGAAATGACTATTTACGATGAGGAAGTTATGTTAAAACTTAGAGATGATGAAACTATCTTAAAAAAAGAAGATATTTCACTTGTATTTATAGATGGTAAGCAAATAGTATTATTAGGTAACGATGATAAAGAGCTTTTTCGATATAAACAAGAGCTTAATAGAAATACAGTGGGTACAGCATTTTTAAAACATAATTATCTTTGGAGCGAAACAGCCCCTTTTAAAGAAGATTATAAAAAATGGGTAGTGGATTGTCCTGATTTATCACCTGCTGCAAATGCTCTTTTTAAGGCAAGAAAAGTAGCGATTGAAGATGGGAATGATGAAGAAGTATTTCAGTTGGCTAAAGAGCTTTGGAAGCTAAGAGTATCAGTAAAAGAAAAAGGTAAAAGTCAATATTATCGATAAACTACCACTTGTGATTTTAAAGTAGTGTTACATAAAACAACATATATACGAAACCGATAAAGCGGTGCAATTATATTAATTGCACCGCTTTATTTCGTTTTTTAAATATAAAGAATCATGAAAAATAGTCATATGTATTTTTCAAAAGTAATAGAATTGTTACAACGATAAATAAATTACGTACATACCCGCTACCACGTTTAATGGCAAATTTAGAACCAACAATAGCTCCTGCAATTTGCGCAAGTCCCATTGGTAAACCATAGGCATAATTTATTTGCCCTAAGTACATAAACATAATAAGGGCAGCGATATTACTTCCGAAATTCAAAAACTTGGCATTTCCTGCTGATTTTAAAAAGTCAAAGCCAACCATTAAAAAGGCGAATAGTAGAAACGAGCCTGTCCCTGGTCCTAAAAAGCCATCATAGAAGCCGATTAAAGTTATAATCACTACGAAAAGTGCGTAACGCTTTGGTGTCAGTTTTTTATAGGTAGAAATGCTACCCCAGTCTTTTTTGAAAATAGTATAAATAGCCACAGCTGCTAGCATGACAAGCATAAGCGGCTTTAGAACGCTAGGGTTCATAAGATGGACAATCCATGCACCAATCATGGAGCCTATAAATACAAAAGGGAACAATTTATAGACCGCTTTAATATCCAACTTTCCAGAGCGATAAAATGTAATGGTGCTCGTTAATGACCCCATAGTGCCCGCTAACTTATTAGTTGCCACTGCTGCAGATGGTGGAAGACCCACAAACATAAGAGCAGGTAATGAAATAAGTCCGCCGCCTCCTACAACAGAATCAATAAATGCGGCTAGAAAGCCAAAAAAAATAAGAATGAGTAAAATATTTACATCTAAATCAAAGGGCACGGTAGGTCATCTCTTTTCTATAATAATATTCTGATAATAGCGAAATGAAAAGTGACTGTAAATAGCTTAAATAATATTCCGCTATTAATTTCGATAATCAACTCTTTTTGAATATTTTAAAATTCTATAAAAAGCGAAAATATTCTACTTTATGTGTATATTTTGATGTATTATGTAGGTGTTGATGTTTTTTGCGTAAAGGGGACGTGATGACATTTGAGTTTAGGAAATCATGTAAGAGTATTTATTTGTGTTGTGTTTATGGGGCTACTTGTCGGATTTGTATATAATGCTAAAAAAGATATAACTGATAATGAGTATATCGATACAGTAAAAGAAGGGTATTTAGGGAATTTTTCAGAAGTATCTGTTCGTAATGCATTTAATTACGCATTTTTTGAACCATATTGGCGATATTATCAGGCAAAAACAGGTGAGCATGTTGTCGAATTATCAGGTGATATTACATTTGAAGGTGAGAGAGGCCATGCCATTTTACAGTTTGTAGTGGATGAACAAACAAAAAAATTTACTGCATATGCAATGAAGTTTAATGATGTCGTATTGAGCCCCGTACAAAACCGGTTGCTAATTGGCATGGTTTATGAAACATGGCATTCAAAGCGGCTCGCCTATGAGTAAGGTCTTTTGCTTTGTAAAAAGATCTTCCTATAATACAGTAGAAGGGAGTGTTTAGACAGAGAGGGTGTTTTCAATGAGATTAAGTATTTTAGATCAAATGCCTATACCAAAAGGTCATACCGCTGAGGAAGCCTTTCAGCGTACAGAACAAATAGCGCTTTTAGGTGAAGAACTTGGCTATCATCGTATGTGGTTAGCGGAGCACCATAATAGTCATTCACTGGCAAGTTCAGCTCCCGAAGTTACAGCGGCTTACTTAGCGGCGAAAACAAAACGTCTTCGTATCGGTACTGGAGGCGTTATGATGATGCACTATTCTCCATATAAGCTGGCAGAGGTTTTTAAAACATTAAGTGGCTTGGCACCGAATCGTATAGATTTTGGCGTCGGCAGAGCCCCAGGTGGTGACCATGCCTCTATTTATGCATTAGCAGAGGGTCGAAGACAACATTTTACTGAGCAATACGATAAGCTCGAAATAACTTTAAAACTGATGAATAATCAAAAAACAGGCGAGCATGTCTATGATCAAGTGATAGCGGCACCAGTTAATATCCAATTACCTGAGGCTTGGTTACTTGGGTCTAGCGGTCAAAGCGCTATACAGGCAGGACGATTCGGTGTGGGTTATTCATATGCACAGTTTTTCACTGGCAATATGTCAAAGGATATATTTGATACGTATAGAGATTACTTTGTACCTTCCTATTACATGGAGAAGCCTCAAATTATCGTTACCTATGCGGCGACAGTTGCAGATACGCTAGAGGAAGCGGAATATTTGGCAAAGCCGATTGATATTACACGTCTGCATCTCATGAAGGGACAAATCATCCAAGCGATGTCACCTGAGGAAGCAAAGGATTTTCCACTTACGGAGTTGGATAGAATGACAATCGCCAATAATCGAAAAGCCAATCTTGTCGGAACTCCTAAGGAAATCGCTAAATTTTTAGTAGCAGAGCAAGAGCATTATGGATTTGACGAAGTGATGCTAAACTGCAATCAATACGCACTAGAAAGTCGCATGAATACTTATAAGCTAATTGCGAAGGAATTAATATGAACGACACAGCATTAGCGGCAAGAGTACTTACGTAAAACCTACAAAACAACAAGAGTGGCTTCGGATTTGCTAGCGAAGGAACTCTATGAATCTTATAATAGGAAGTACAGCAAATAATTAAGACAATATAATGCGATGGTAGAAGAAAATAACAAAAAAGAAGCTATGTTCCGCACGTGGACATAGCTTCTTTGTAAAGAGAACGCTCTATTATTGGGCAAAAAAGTATGATTCCCAATTAGTTAGAGGTATGGGCTACAGTGAATTACGATCAATATATGCAATTTTACAATGTTTAAAGATAACAAAGATTTTCATAGTACTTTTCATATGTATGAAGACAGTACATTATCAAGGCTAATGCAAGAAGAAGATGTTCTGGAAATCCACTTTATCGAGATGAACAAGTTTATTACTCTCTGGCATGAAGCAAAATTGGTTGCACTTGATGATATCTTAATTCGATGGTTGTTATTACTTGGTATGGTCGATGGTCGTAAAAAGAAAGTATATGCAGAGATATATCGTGAATTGGAGGAGTTAGCAATGAAAGATGAAAACTTACGTGCAGCGTTTGATACATGGGAAGAAATTAGTCAAACCCCTGAAACAATTCTTGCATACCAGTCCCGCTTAAAGTATATCCTAGATGAAGAAGCTCGCTATATTGATGGAATCAATAAAGGGAGAGAACAAGGATTAGAGCAAGGGCGTAAACAAGCACAAATAGAGTTAGTGAAAAAATTACTAAAACTGCATGAACCGATTGAAGATATAATGGATTTATTAGGTATATCGAGAGAGGAAATTGAAAGAATAAAAAGTTCAAACTCGTGAATAAGTACTAGAATCATTAAAAGAGAATTAGCAAGTTTAAATGACTCCTACTGATCAAATGGTGAAAGTATTAGCCGTAGAAAATGATCTCACATATTAAAGTAGTAAAGGTATAGATAATTTTTCTATCTATCACTTTTTAACCAAATTGAAGCTACCCGATATTCGGATATTTAGTAGTATTTATTGTTAAGGCGAAAATTTCATAAATCCTAGAAAAAAATGTCCAATGCATACATTTGCATTGGACATTTATTCTTTTACAATTTAGCAGAGCCACTAACAAACTGCGTATCTTTATAATACATATTTTGAACAAGAACGTTAGGACCTAAGCATTTTACTGCTGGACAGTGACAGTTTAGTGATTTCGCTAAATCTGTTGCCATCCATTTATCAAAAATTGCTGGTAACTCGTCGTTCACAATATTCCCAAGAGCAGGTGTATCGCCAAAGTCTGTCACAATGACATCTCCTGTAAAGATATTAACATTTAAGCGAGAGCGACCATCTGGATCATTACGCATCGTCACGTTTTTTTCTTCTCTTAGTCGTTTTAAGAGCTTTTGATCTTCTTCATTCGTGCTACATGGATAGAAAGGTAACGTACCAAATAGCATCCAAGTGTTTTTATCACGAACATCAAGTAGATGATGAATCGCCTTACGAGTTTCTTCAAGTGATAAAGACGTAAGAGCGCTTGCAAAATCTGAAGGGTACATCGGATGCACTTCATGGCGTGCACAGTTCATTTCGTTGATGATTTGATTATGGATATGCTCTAAATATGGTAGAGTTTTTTTGTTTAACATTGTTTCCGCTGATACCATTACACCGTGCTCTGCAAGCATTTTTGAGTTATCAATCATGCGTTGAAATAAAGCTGCACGTTGTTCATAAGTTGGTTTTCGCTCCATCATAGCAAAGCCTGTTTCAACGAATTCGTCGATAGTACCCCAGTTATGTGAAATATGTAGTACATCTAAATAGGGGGCAATCAGTAAATAACGCTCTGGCTCCAACGTTAAGTTTGAGTTGATTTGTGTGCGGACTCCTCGAGCATGCGCATACTTTAATAGTGGTAGTACGTAGTTTTGTACAGATTTTTTACTCATCATTGGCTCTCCGCCTGTAATGCTAAGCGTTTTTAAGTGTGGAATTTCATCGAGACGCTTTGTGATTAGTTCGATTGGTAAAGCATCTGGATCTTTAGTTTGTAATGTATAACCAACTGCGCAGTGTGCACAGCGCATATTACATAGAGTAGTTGTTGTAAATTCAATATTTGATAGAGTCATTTGTCCATGCTGTTCGACATCTAAATAAGCTTCCCATGGATCAAACAATGGTGTGATTTTAGGTAAAGTGGTCATTATTCGTACATCTTCCTTTCTAGCATTCTATTCTCTCATAAATCGATAACTTTGCAAATTATAATGACCTGGAATTAAGGGAATGCTTATATATTATTATTTTATATAGTAGTTCAATTCAAGTAGAGTATTATGTAATATGATGATATGGGTAAAAATGTAAAATCAGATGACCACTGTCTGAACACAATCCGATTTATGCAGAATTAATGTATTTGTTGAATAAGCGTAGCTGTTCTTCTTAAACTCCCATGAAAGAACTTAATCATCTTTCATTTTCTGTGATGGAGTGCTGGTTTTTGCGCTACATGGATGGCTAACGGGGTGCTTTGCTCGAAGAACATTAGGTTGCATGTGCAGCTCATTTTTATTGAACGAACGACGCAGGTTAGTTGAAGAACAAATGCTATAATTTCGATATCACCGAAAAGAAAAAGTATGTAGATAGTCGATTAGTTAAATAAAGGGGATAGAGGTGTGTATTAAGTGGAGGAATTTATAGATTTTGTTTTAGCACTTTCATTTTTACTTAATCCTGTTTTTGCAATTGTATTCTGCTTGAACTTAACAGGTTTTATCAAAAAGACTGTTAATAATAGTGAGGCATCTACAAGAAGCAATATATTTTGGATGTGTATAGCTGCTGCTTTTATTATTATGACATTAACTTGGATGTTTTCAATGGTAGGTTGAATTTAATAACAATTTAACTTTTGGATGAGATTATGAATTATTAATCTATCTAAATTAAACGATTTTATTATTTTTACTCAGATTATGCAATTTTATATGTTAGATATGTGAAGGAATGTAATTAAAATAACGGATGTTTAGTTAAAGATCATTGAGCTGTTTTAGACAGCTCTTTTTTCTTATTGTACTAACGGTGCAGTTTACTTGAATAATAAGGAGTAGAAGGTTATTTTTAATAGATATACAAAAGTGGGATTTTAAATTTCATCACTATATTGAATGAATATCTGAAAGATAATGTTCAGCTTTACGTATAGGAAGGAGGAGCATAGTTTTGAAATTGATAGGATTAATCATTCTAGGTGGCTTATTTCTTCTTTTATTAAGTTTCATCTACATAATTATTAATGTAGTGTTGCGAAATAAAAAAGAAAAGTAATTCTGGTTATTTTAATAGATTTGAATTATTTAATGGCTTCGCAAATATTGTGTTTTAGATGTTATGTTGGTTTATGTAATAAGAATTTTACTACACAATATGAGGAAATTAATAAGTAGGATTATCAACTACTTACTGCGAATACCAGAGAATTTGTGAAGAATCATATTTTACCTGGTGGGGGCTTTACTTTAATAAGAATAGGACTTGTGTTTATGATTGATTCTCATATATGCAAGTCCTTTTGTTATGTTTTCTCAACCACCCCCTGTATCCCCACACATGGCTTTAATAGCACCATTCGTACATCCTGTGTAAACAATTCCTCTGCTCCACTATCAACGCTCACAAGCTCGTTAAACGCTCCTAAGTGGTTGCTTCGGTTGTTGTTGTAAGCTAAACCAAAGTTGAATCTGTTTAGACCTTATAAAGTTCATCTAAATGTTCTAAATGCAGTAATCCCCATTAGTGTATTGATATCAATAGTGGGATTAGTCCCTATTTTTAGGCAAGTTGATCATTTTTATTACTCATTGAAGGAAATATTATTAGCAACTTTAGTGCGTAAGATATTTTCTAATATTCTGTAAAAAAAGAGTAGTAGGTAGATTTACTGTTTATTTTCACAGAAAACGTTATGATAGAAGGAGCAAATTGGTAATACAGCACCAAGAAAGTAGGAAAAGAAATGACAAAGTATGAAACATTATTGTTTGACGTTGATGACACATTATTAGATTTTGATTTAGCTGAAGATGCAGCACTTGACCGTTTATTTAAACAGGAAAATATTGCAGCAACTCCAACGATGATTGCACGTTATAAGGAGATTAATGAATCTATGTGGCGTGCTTTTGAACGTGGTGAGGTGTCTAAAGATGAATTACATAACACTAGATTTTCGATTGCTTTAAAGGAATTTGGTATAGATGTAGATGGGGAGTACTTTGAAGCGATCTTTCAAAAGTATTTGAAAGAGGCGCATCATTATGTTGACGGTGCTTATGAAGTAATCGAACAGCTTGCCGACAACTACGAGTTATATGTCGTTTCAAATGGTAAAACAATTACCCAAAATAAACGACTAGAGGATGCAAATTTAGCACATTTTTTCAATGGGATATTTATCTCGGAGCAAACAGGCTATCAAAAACCAATGCCAGCTTTTTTCGATTATGTTTTTGAACGTATCGATAATATCAATAAGGATAAAACCCTGATTATTGGTGATTCCTTAACATCTGATGTTAAAGGCGGACTGCAAGCTGGAATTGATACATGCTGGTTTAACATACGTAATATTGAAAATACAAGTGATATTCAACCACATTTTGAAATTAAAAAGCTTCATGATTTACACTTATTGTTAGATAACAAAGTAACAATTTTGTAAGTACATGTTTAACTACACTTCAACTGTTCATTAGCCCGAACAATTGAAGTGTAGTTTTTTGATAGAACTTCTGAAGCGGCGCGAACGTTAGAGAAAGCTACAACCTTGTGCTTATGTATAAAAATCTATAGAACGGGCAAAACCTTTTATGAGACTAGTTTCCATGGAAGGGGAAAATGTGATGAATACTGTTTTAACTGTTAAAAAACGTGATAAAGGGCGTCAATCATCATTAACTCATCTTAGACAGATCGGTGCAATTCCGGGCGTTGTATATGGCTATCAAATGGAATCAACAGCAGTATCACTGGATGCCAGACAATTTGCAAAAATGTTAGCTCAATTCGGCAATAAAAATGTCTTTCAATTAGATGTAGACGGTAAACAGATTAACGCAGTACTAACAGAAGTACAACGCTGTGCGTTAAAGGGCAATGTTAAGCATGTAGATTTCAAGTCCATTAATATGGCCGAGGAACTAGAGGTTGATATTCCAGTAAATGTTACCGGTAAAGCTATTGGAGTTGCAGATGGTGGATTCCTATTACAGCCTAATCGCGAAGTTCGAATAAAAGTAAATCCAGCAGAAATTCCAGAAACAATTGAGATTGATGTTACTGATGTAGCCATCGGAACATCGCTTTATGTAGGGGATATTCGTCAAAAGTATTCCTTTGAAATTTTACAGGAAGATGACTATACATTAGTGACGATCACACCACCTGCTGCAGAAAATGTGCAGGAGGACGACACAGTGGATGGGACCCCTGAAGTAATCGAGGCTACTGGGAAAAATCCATCTGATACAGAATAATAGAAAAAGGGAGCCATCTTACACTCTGTAAGTGGCTCCTTGCTGTTTATTCTATAAACTGCTGTAAACAAGTTCACATAATATATAGTTCAATTGTATATTACAACTGAATAAAAAAAGACAATGCACTTTTTTGCATTGTCTTGTAAGCTTATACCACAGCGCTTTTCACGCCAGTCCATTTCAAAAATAACTTTTCGTTAAAAGTTAAAGCAAATTGTACAATTGGACCAAGACCAAATGCCATTAGAGCCGTTCCAATTCCAATAGGTCCACCAAGTAAAAAACCAAGTATAGCGACAGTTACTTCCATAGTTGTTCGAGAACGTGTGACACTCCAGCCGAGTTTATGGACCATTAGAAGCATCAATGTATCTCGAGGACCAATTCCTAAATTCGCCACCATGTACATACCACAGCCCCAGCCAAGTAATATTAAGCCAGAAATATAAGCAAATAGCTGCATCCAAAAACCATCTATATCTGGTATCCAATAGTTAAATATATCAATAAAAATACCTGCTAAAAACATATCTATAAATGTGCCAGGCAGTGGGAACTTCTTCGTGAAAAACATATCAAATGCTAAAATGGCTAGTCCAATGAGAATTGACCAAGTACCGATAGTTAATCCGAATGTTTTAGCTAGCCCGATATGTAACACATCCCACGAGCCAACGCCAAAAACCTGACCTTTAATCGTTAACGTTATACCTAAGGATAAAACCAAAATGCCTGTTAAGAAGAACAGACACCGTGCGAAAAAAGCTTCCTTCATCATTAATACCTCATTCTAATAAATCGTGTTGTCCAACAAGTCATTATAGCAATAAATTTAAAAATAAGCTGAAGATTGTCATTTCATATTTTTCAAAAAATAAGGTTAGACTCGATAAAATAGGACAAAATAAAAGGAGATAAGAAAGGATGAGATGACATGACCTCTGTTCGAGATGAAATATTAGAAGTTTTAAACCGAGAGAAAATAGGAACGATGGCAACAGTTGAGAATGGTAAACCGTACTCACGCTATATGACATTCCAACATGAAGATTTTATATTATACACAGTAACAAATAAACATTCCGAAAAAATGGAGGAACTTCGCAAAAACCCATATACACATATATTATATGGATACGAAAATAGAGGCTTTGGTGATACGTATGTTGAAATTGAAGGAAAGCTAACAGAAATTCTAGAGGACGGATTAAAAAATAAGTTAGCTGAATTTTTCACAAGCATTTTCGTCGGGAATCATGATGAAATGATTACACTAAAAATCGAACCAATTCGTATGCGCTTGATGAATAAAAAAGGGGAACCGCCTAAAGAACTCGAATTTACAAACGACCATTAATATGTGGTCGTTTTTTTAGATTACTTGAGAATACTTGAAATTAGACAAGTGTTCATGCATGATAATTCAAAAAGAAAAAAGGAGTGCAAAGAATGTCCAACAAACTACAACAGCTTGCACAAAATATTTTAACTTCGCAAGGGAAAATTGAGGCGGATTTTATTTTACGTAACGCACAAATTGCAGATGTTTTTACATTGACGTGGAAAAAGGCAGATATCGTCGTTAACAATGGACAAATTGTAGCGCTTGATACGATGAATAGATTTAAAGCAAAAAAAGAAGAGGATGCCTCAGGAAAATATGTGGTACCAGGTCTGATTGATGGACATATACATATTGAGTCGTCGATGCTAACACCTGCAGAATTTAGCCGTATATTGATTCCACATGGCATCACAACAGTCATTACAGATCCTCATGAAATTGCAAATGTTGCAGGTGCGGAGGGCATTCAATTTATGCTAGACGATGCAAAAAAAGCAGATATGGATATCTTTGTTATGCTGCCATCTAGTGTTCCTGGCACTCATTTTGAAAATGTAGGAGCAAAGCTGACGGCTGTTGATTTAGAGCCGTTTTTAAAGCACGAAGATGTTCGAGGTTTAGCTGAGGTCATGGATTTTCCGGCTGTATTAAATGGTGAAACAGGCATGCTTGAAAAGATTATCCTTTCACAACAGGCAAATTTAGTTATAGATGGGCATTGTGCGGGCTTAAATAGTCATCAAATTACGGGCTATCGTGCTGCTGGTATCCATACTGATCATGAATGTGTAACGGCACAGGAGGCTATTGATCGAGTTGAGCAAGGGATGTATGTACTTATTCGTGAAGGCTCAGCAGCAAAAAATTTACGTGATTTATTGCCTGCTGTCAATACAACAAATGCTCGCCGTTTTGGCTTTTGTACTGATGATAAATACGTTGACGAGCTAATGGATGAAGGTAGTATTAACTTCGATGTGGCAATGGCCATTGAGGAAGGGATGGAGCCGTTGCAGGCTATTCAGCTTGCTACTGTTAACACAGCTGAGTGTTATCGTTTATATGATCGAGGCGTTTTAGCTCCAGGCTATAAGGCGGATTTTGTATTAATCGAGAACATCGACAATATGCGTGCAAAGTCAGTTTGGAAAAATGGTGAAAAGGTTGCTGAAAACGGTGTGATGTTAACGAATCGTATAGAGCCTAATGTACCTGCACATATTCACCACTCTGTACATTTACCAAATGTAACGAAGGACCAGCTTAGCATTCCATTCCAAAAAGGTACAAAGGCGAATGTAATGGAAATTATACCAAATCAGCTTATTACGAACCATTTAGTAATAGATGTACCTGTGAAAGATGGTGTATTTGTACCATCAGTTGAACAGGATTTACTAAAGCTAGCAGTTATTGAGCGTCATCACGATTTGCATACGACAGGTCTTGGAATTGTGAAAGGCTTTGGTTTACGAAAAGGGGCAGTGGCCACTACTGTAGCTCATGATTCGCATAATGCATTAGTAGTAGGTACGAATGATGAAGATATGTTACTTGCTTTGTCACGTATTCAAGAAATACAAGGTGGTTTTGTTATCGTAGCTGATGGCGAGATTTTAGCGGAAATGCCATTAACAATTGGGGGCTTAATGACGGATGCACCTGCTGATGAGGCTAAGAAGCAATTAGCAAGTCTACATAACGCCTTACACGCACTTAATCCAACACTAGATTTCCATTTTTTATTGACGTTTTCATTTGTCGCATTACCTGTTATCCCTGCGTTAAAGTTGACAGATACAGGGCTATTTGATGTTACAACATTTCAACACATTCCGGCAGAAGCGGAAAAAATTTAACATTAGTTTATGTGTTAAGGTACTCCCAGGAAAGCGCTCAGTCGGAACTGAAATCAACCCTTCGTTTTGCCGTAGGGCATATTATTATTTAATAGGATACCTTAATATTCACCAAAATTTCCTCGACCTTCTTGTTTTCAATATAATGAAACGACCTAAAAGCATAGCCGCTTTTAGGTCGTTTTTTAAATGGGATAGATACGTGCTTTTAACTGTTTATTTAATATGGATGCCTGCATCAGTGCTTGTTCATCATGAGCAATCTCACCAGGTTTGTTTCCTTCTCCGATAATATAAGATGAGAACGGCATCTTTAAGAAATCAAAGATATATTGGAATTGCTGAATCATTGGTAGACCTTTTATATAGGGTTCATCGCCACCAACAGCAAGAACAATAGCCTCGGTAGTTTGTAGTTTTTCTTTAAGCTGTGGAAAACGCTCATCTCGAATAGCTTGACTTAGTCGATCTATCATGTTTTTCATTATTCCTGACATACTATACCAATAAATAGGTGTTGCAAAAACTACGATATCACTTGTTAAAAACGCATTGATAATTTGATCATAATCATCTTCTACAAACTGAAAGCCATTGTCATCATGACGTAAATCGTTGATGGGCTCGATAACTATTTTTTTTAGATCAATTTTTTGATGTCTAATGCCCTCTAACACATAGTCAGCAAGTTGTTCACTATTACTATCGGCTCTAGAGCTTCCAATAAATGTTGTAATGTTCATATGAGAATCCTCCTCTATCCTTCGGGCTATAATTAGTGTAAACTTATTTTTATTATCGATAAAGCTGAATGTTTCGATGGAATGAATCGAAAAAAACGATTTAGAGGTGAAAAAAATGGATATGAAACAGCTTCAAACGTTTTTAACTGCTTCAGAAACGTTAAGCTTTACGCAGACAGCACAGCTACTGGATTATGCACAGTCAAGTATAACAGCACAAATTAAATCGCTTGAAGAGGAGCTAGGTGTTGTTCTTTTTGAGAGACTGGGAAAACGCATTACCCTTACGGAGGAGGGCAAGCGATTACAACAGTATGCTCAAAAAATGCTTGATTTAAATGTAGATATGAAAAAAGCTATGTTAAATGAACAAGGACAAGCTGTGTTAAAAATAGGTGCACAGGAAAGTCAATGTGTCTACCGTCTGCCGAGTATTTTACAACAATTTCAGAAAGCCCATTCACAGGTGAAAATCATTTTTAAGCCCGTACATACTACGGAAATCGCTAAAGATTTATTACAATCAGGCGATCTCGATGTAGCGTTTATTACAGATGCATACAAGGAAACACCTATGTTACATCGTGAGCGACTTCTTCAAGAGCAATTAGTATTTGTCAGTGCATCTACTGATAGTAATGCGGATAGAGAGGTATTTTCATTACAGCAACTTTCAAATGAAACGATGCTTCTGACAGAAAGTGGTTGCTCCTACCGTAATCAATTGGAAGTCCATCTTCAGCAGGAGGGTGCACTTCCGATACAAATGATTGAATTTGCAAGTATTGAAGCTATTAAGCAATGCGTGATGGCAGGCTTAGGTATTACATTCTTACCCAAAATGGTGGTGGAGAAGGAGTTAAAAAACAATAATTTAAAAGAACTGACTACATCAATGAAATTAGCAGATATTTTTACGGATATCGCATGGCATAAGGATAAGCACATATCTCCGTATCTTGCTGATTTTATAGAGATCGCCAAGAAGATGTATAAGAAGTTTTAGAGCATAATTATTGGACCCAGACATCTATAATTAAAACTGTATAGAATCCATTTTGATTGATCTAAGACTATGCAATGTCTTATCAAAAAAAGCACACGAAAAACGCAATGTTATGTAGACAGTACTCTTGCATATTTAGTAAGGGAAAAATCATAGTGTTGGAAAGGTGAGGAAGTAAGTTCAAAATAATTTAAAAAAGTGCGAATGATTCTTTTAAATTCATTTCGCACTTTTTAGTTCTTTTCACCATGGAAGGATATTGTGGTGAATATAAAAGTACCTCAAGGATGTTCCTTAATAAGTTTGGAGATTCTTAGTCGGACCTTTGGAAAACTTATTGTTTCTTTAAAGTCCCAGAAAAATTAGTTCCTTCATCATGCATTGTCCGACAATCTACCTCGGTAATTTTAAGCGCATTATTAAGGCGCTCAAATTCTAATACACATCGATTGCCATTTGAGGATTTATTCATTACGGCCTTAGTGCTAGAAGTGATCGTTGCTGTCCCATCGACACTCCCTGCAGCTGATCCATCATTGGCAGTTATGAATATATTAAAGCTTTTGCTTGTTGTGTTTGAAATATAGGCATCTCGGCGATTAAAATCGGTTGAGCCTGTACCCCATTTATAGTAATACAAATAGGTACCATCCCAAGCACTTTTTGAAGGTGTTGTTAGCTGCATTGTTTTATCTAGCTGATTTTGGCCATTTTTCGCTCTCGTATTTAAAGAAGTATTACTCTTATTTTCATGAAGAGCTTGCGCATCCTCTGAGATTTCATAAAAATTTCTTTTATCCATACGATAGAGCATTGTCACGACTTGAGCTCGTGTCATATTGTTAGTTACACCAAAAAACTTCTGTAAATTGCGGTTTTCATACTGTGGGTTTTGGCCAGTGGAAATATAATAATCGAGTAAAAACTGTATAGATTGATCTAATCCACTTTTACCATTTGCTAAATGGGTAATTGCCTGTGCTACAACACCGCGCTTCACACTAGCTGCTCGAATAGTGTTATCGAAATAGCCGTTTAATGGAACACCATAGCTTGCAAGTCGATTGTAAAATTCATCAGACCAGTTTTTAGCTGGAGTCTGTTTTTTCAACTCGTCATATGGCGATTCAAGCTCATAAAAGTTCGCCAGTAGTTTTGCGAACTGCTGCTCTGTAATTGTTGCATTGGGCTTAAATGTACCATCTGCATAGCCATTAACGATATTATATTCTTCTGCCCACAAGATGGCTTCATACGCATAGTGATCTTCTGGCACATCTTTAAAGCCAGCTGCTTGTACAGTGTATCCACTTGCCACAACAAGTAGGGGAAGCAATAAAGCGCACACTAATTTTTTCATTAGTCTCAGTCATCCTTTCTAGCTAGTTATGTTAATAGTTTGCAGGATATGGATAAAAACTGCAAATTTTTCTTGTTTAACTTCGTTCAGCTAAAGACATTTGTAGCCGACGCTACGCTTTCACTACAGAAAATAATTGTAACTGCCGTTTCACTTCCGTTACATATAAATATTTGCTGAAACAGAGGAACTCAGTCTAAGAACGCCACGTCCTGTGGCAACGACTGAGTGACCAACTTAATGCTGTTGCTGTCGCTTCGTTGCACTACGCTTTCGCGCAAAAAACATCTGTTGGCTTAAGGTCTCCGGACGCAATTATGCTGAGGCATAATTAATTTTACAAAAAAGAGGCTAGAGAAAACTGTTCTTATAAGAAAGAAGGAATATACAGAGATGTTGAATAGTTTAAATAAATACCTTCAAAAATGGATGCCTGTTTTAACGCCACTTAGCTTAGTGATTGGTGTATTGTTCGAGAATGTAGGGCACCAGCTATTATTTTTAGTGCCGTGGCTGTTTGCTTTTATGACATTTGCAGGTAGTTTAAGCATGAATTTTGAAGGAATAAAAAGTCTTAAAAAATACCCAAAAGTTATATTAGTTGTTATTGCATTTTTACACATACTCATGCCAATTTGGGCTTATTTTGTATCAACCGTCATCTTTCACGATCACCTTTTTACAATTGGTTTTGTTTTAGCAGTAGCTGTGCCAACAGGAGTAACGAGCTTTATTTGGGTTAGTATTTGTAGGGGGCATCTTGCGTTATGTCTTGCAATTATTTTAATAGATACACTTATTTCACCCGTTGTCATTCCTGCATTACTTCATATTGTTGTAGGGCAAACAATCGAAATTGATACTATTGGTCTCATTCTAGATTTACTCTGGATGATAGTCGTGCCTTCTCTTATAGGTGTAGCGTTAAATGAGTTTACTAAAGGCGAAATTGAGCTGACGCTTGGAAAGAAATTAGCACCTTTTTCAAAACTTAGTTTATTTAGTATTGTAATGATTAATAGTAGTGCAATTGCCCCATACATTAAAAATATTAGCTTGGAGCTTGTTAGTGTAATTTTAGTCGTATTTTTACTTGCCGTATCAGGGTATGCTTTTTGTTTAATATTAGGGCATATACTTTGGAAGGATATAAGCATTATTACGATGTTCGTTTTTACAGGAGGGATGCGTAATATTGCTGTAGGGGTTGTAATAGCCACTACGTACTTCCCTGCAAAAACGGTTATGCCTGTAGTGTTTGGCATGCTATTTCAGCAAGTTCTTGCCTCGTTCTTTAGCCTAGTAACGGAAAAGTACCAGCTGAAATATGCGGAAGGTTAAATATATGTTGAACGCAAAAATAATCGCGATTGTTTAGAAGAAAGCGACTGTTTTTTGTAAGATCTCACAGTGCTGTCACCATCAACTGTTTGTAGAATACTACATCATTTTGTGACAATTATTCGTGGTGAAGCTGTTACAAAAAAACACTAAAATTTATATGCATTACCATCAAGTGAAATAACAAAGTATGAGGTTTCCATTATGCTACCTTCAGAATATGATGAAGATAAGCACTAGCCATGTCATTTATTTGGAGGATGGGGGAGATTTTTATCTTAAAAATTATACAAAAATATATATTTGTGAGTAATCATCAATAGTTTTTATACTAGAAATGCTGGTGTTTTGCGCTATTGGAGGTTGTTTGAGTAATATTTTTTCTCGAAAAATATCAATAAATAGTAGTTTATGCTAAGAAAGAAAATGTTGAATGAGAAAGAAGGATGCGTGAATGAAAGAGTTAGACGATTTGAAGCTAACGATTCTTCCGTTAATTATTTTGCTTATTCTTATACTTTTATGGAAACTGACAGAGTCGGTTGGAGCAGGGATGGTGGTAATTATTTTCTGGATAGGCTGGCGCCGCCTTGTAAGAAAATTACTATAATTTGAAAGCGAGGACTTTCTAATTTATTTTGCTTAGTGTCAGTTTTGAAGCTCCTTATAAAATGCTAAATGCCGGGTCTGCCGATTAAAACTTACTAAACAGCTTTATGCAAACAAAGTAGTGTTTGTTTACAACAGACATCGTTTGATAATGGAATCAAACGGTGTTTTTTTATTGCTTTCCTTATAATGGCAATATTTTTGGGTGTGATTCGAAAAAGGCAATATACATAATTAAAGGTCTATTGAGCAAGATCTCATAATACATAATTATAATGAAAATATTTTAAGGGGATATAAAGAATGAAATATTGTAAAATGACTATGTACTAATATTTGTAATTTTGTTACTATTTATTAATTAATAAATGAAACAACAAGGAGATACTTAATGTGGCGTAATCGGAATGTATGGATAATTTTATTAGGTGAATTTGTTGTTGGTCTTGGCTTGTGGGCTGGGATTATAGGTAATCTCGCTTTTATGCAAGAGGTCGTTCCCTCGGATTTTTACAAATCATTAATTATTTCTTGTGGTATATTGGCCGGTTTAGTAGTAGGTCCGTTGGCAGGGCGTATTATTGACAGGTCAATGAAGAAAACAGTTATACAATGGGCTAGTGTAGGGCGAATTATAAGTGTTTTATTTATGTTTATAGCACTTTATACAAATTCGGTTATTTGGATGATTCTTTTTTTAATTTCGTTACAAATAGCAGCAGCCTTTTATATGCCTGCTCTACAATCTATTATTCCAATTATTGTAAAAGATAAGGATTTAATTACATTAAATGCTTGGCAAATGAATGCTCGAACGATTTCAAGGATTATTGGTACTGCAGCAGCGGGATTCATGCTAAGTTTCTTTGAGCTGAAATGGTTGTACATCATTTCATTTATTGTCTATGTGATGATGTTTGTTATTACGAACTTCCTACAATTAGATGAAACAGCAAATCAATCGTCATCAACAAAGGCAAAGGGCAACTTTAAAGAGGTGTTACCGATGGTGAAGGAGCACCCCGTTGTATTAATGACACTTGTCTTAATGCTAATTCCAACATTATTTTTAGGATCCTTTAATTTAGTTATAATGAAAATTTCTGAGATTCATCATTCAACGACAATATCAGGATTATTATATACAGTTGAGGGTATAGGTTTTATGCTAGGTGCAGCTGGTTTGAAATTGATTACAGAACGGCTGAACACTAGAACACTACTTTTTACATTAGCATTTATCATCGGTTCGATGGAGCTAATGCTAATATTCTCTGATATAAAATTTTTGGCGTTAGTGGCTTTTGGAGTTTTTGGTTTTTCAGTAGGCTGTTTTTTCCCGACGACAATGGTGATTTTTCAAAAGCAAGTGCCAAAAGATTTTCATGGCCGATTTTTCTCATTCCGCAATATGATTGATTCTGTCATCTTTCAGGTCGTCTTATTGTCAACAGGCATGATGCTAGATTTAGTTGGTTTAAGTGGGTTGGGACTTGTTTTTGGTATTATTAGCTTAAGTTTAACCATCACTTTTTTACTATATTCAAAGAAAAAGAATGTTGTTATGCATGCTCATGAAGTATAAATAAGAAAAGAACTGTCAAATTTGTAAACAGTTTTTGACAGTTCTTATTTTTTAATTAAGTCTACATTTTTATTGATATTTTCCGAACGGGAAAGCCCAAACCTTAAGGTGTTGGCTGAGCGTGAGGTCCGATAAGGAGTGCCACTAAAACCAGAAAGGTATGTGGTGCTTCAAGTATAAGGAAATTCTACTCTTTTTTGCATATATGTTGCAGTTTATAAAAAAACTGATAGATTGTGTATATGAACGAATATAGACGAACAAACACAACCGCATCCTTAATTTAACTATCATTTCGTTTTTTGTCCCCGGTACAGAAGAAAGCTTTTTCTGCGTACAGATGTAGTAGAAAGTAGAAAGAAGGTGTTGCAAGATGCTTGGAAAAGCACAAGGAACCATGGAAACATATATTGATTCACCCGAAAAGCTAAAGAGTTTATATAAGCGAGTGCTAATCGTTGTTAGTCTATCACAAGTTTTTGGTGGGGCAGGGCTTGCAGCAGGTATTACGGTAGGGGCACTTTTAGCTCAGCAAATGCTTGGGACAGATGCCTATGCGGGAGTGCCGTCCGCTTTATTTACTTTAGGATCGGCTGGTGCGGCTTTAATTGTAGGGAAACTTTCACAACGTTATGGGCGTCGTACAGGTTTATCGACAGGCTTTTTTGTAGGCGGACTTGGTGCAATCGGTGTTGTGATTGCGGCTATTACGAATAGTGTCATTTTATTATTCGCATCTTTATTTATCTATGGTGCAGGGACTGCGTCAAATTTACAGGCACGCTATGCAGGGACAGATTTAGCCAATAATAAGCAACGAGCAAAGGCTATCAGCACAACTATGGTGATGACAACGTTTGGGGCTGTCGCAGGGCCGAATTTAGTAGAAATTATGGGGAAAGTTGCTGTTTCCATTGGTGTTCCGTCACTTGCAGGTCCATTTATCTTATCTGCAACAGCATTTATCTTAGCAGGTCTTGTCCTTTTTGTTATGTTACGTCCGGATCCATTAGAAATTGCAAAAATGATAGAAGCGGACAGACGAGAAAATGAATATGGAAATAATACGGAATCCCTTAGTGAAAAAGCTATCAATAAAAGAGGTCTTACAGTTGGTGCAACGGTTATGGTTCTTACTCAGATTGTAATGGTTGCTATAATGACGATGACACCAGTACATATGAAACATCATGGTCATGGTTTATCGGAGGTTGGGATTGTTATAGGTTTTCATGTTGGTTCCATGTATCTTCCATCGCTCGTAACAGGCGTTCTTGTTGATAAAATCGGACGAACAGCCATGAGTATTGCTTCTGGAGTGACTCTGTTATGTGCAGGTTTATTAGCAGCATTCGCACCGAGTGATTCTATGGTTCTATTAATCGTAGCGCTTTCTTTACTAGGATTGGGCTGGAACTTTGGCTTAATTAGTGGTACTGCTCAAATAGTTGATTCGACTGAGCCTTCCACACGTGCAAAAACACAGGGGAAAATTGATGTTTTAGTTGCACTAGCAGGGGCTTCAGGTGGTGCTCTCTCGGGAATGGTAGTGGCTAATGCGAGTTATGCGACACTGTCATTAGCAGGGGGGCTTTTATCCTTAATTCTTATTCCAGTTGTTATTTGGTCTAGAAAAGCTTGATTATATGCACTAAAGTTTATTATGGTTACTAAAATAGTTTCAGAGTAACCAACGCAATCTTTAATTTAAGGTTCTTTTGTTGCCATTCAGTATTCCAAAAACGTGTATCAAAAGAACCTTTTCTTCTTCAATTGGCTATTTTTGGGTCAGATCATTTTAGCCTGCGTTTTTAAAATTTTTCTTATATTTAGGATATAGATAAAATGAAATTGTATAAATTGACTCAACTAATTACCACATCTTTTTAAGTTTGAATTATTAATCGATTCTTGGTTAATCTGCTGGTCTTGGACCTCTATTGCCCTGTGTATTTTCCAAGGTTAAAATAGGCCGAACTGTAATGTCTCCTATTACACGAATTTGACAAGATAGCCGCAAACAGTCTTCATATATATTCTCATCAATATTTTTAATAGCAAAGGCGTTTTTTTCTATTTTAGAAATATCCTTATATTCACCAGCTAATACCTCTACTCTGCAAGTGGTGCATTTTGCCATTCCGCCACACTGATGAAAAATATTTATATCATTATCTTCAAGAGCTAATACTAATTTTTTTCCTTCCTCCACTTCAAAGGTTTTTCCTCCAAATACGGTGACAAATGGCATCTATGAATGCTCCCTTCATGATTTTCCTAATAGATGGGGTTATAGCGAAACAACTGTTACTATCAGTTTGTATTGATCCGACTATTCTCATACTTCGAAATCATTCATTTAGTGAAAGTAAAAAAATTTTTTGCCTAGCGAGGAAGGAAATGATGCGATTTTTTTTAAAGATTTATTTGTGACATTGAAAGAGGAAAAATTAAAAAGGTCACCGGAGGATAGTGACCCTTAGAAAAATTAGAAGGGAAAAGATAAATTTTTAGTATCCTAATAGTTATGAGCATTAGTGGCGGTGTTAGGTATTAGCAGTAACTTCTATTCAAGAAACTAGCGCCGACAATAATTAAAAGAATGAATAGAACAACAATTAGCGCAAATGCGGATCCATAACCATAACCACTACCGCTACCACAGTATCCAGACATAGTAAATTCCCTCCTTTCTTTAATTTTATAATATGTAAAGTTTTCAATAGGGATTGCGATATTTAACTACTTAATAAATTGTTATTTTTAAAAAAATTTCAAAATATTTCTAGAGCTTTAATGAAAAAAGGTACCCTTGTAAAAAGTGTCCCTTAAATAAGCACTACACATTATTCTCGCTATTTGTGATTGATATAACAAAGCCCCTAGGCATTAGTTGCGTCAATAATAATTAAAAGAATAAATAGAACGACAATTAGAACGAATTTTTGAGCCACCATAGCCACCGCCATAATAGCAATTATTATTGTAATTAAGCATATTACCGAATTTTCCCTCGTTTCTACGATTGTTAGTACAGTTATAGAAGGTAAAGGAGTTATTCATCTTATTAGAAAAATTATGTAATTAATGTTTTTTGTATAGTTAGCTGTCTAAAAGATAAGTTAAAAATAATGCTTAATTAAAAGTCGTATCCAATCGGATATGGCTTTTTATAATGCAATTTAGGCCACCATTTCCATAAGCTTGACCTTTTACTTAATCGATTAGAAGGCAATGGATCATCAAAGTATGGAAGGTAAATATCACCTAAATAATCACTTAACAAAAAACTCCTCCAATCTATATAAACTATATCTTGAAAAAGAAATGTATTTTGATAATGATTTTGTGACAAATCATATCCAACCTAATAAAATGTATTAATTAATACTAATTTCCTAATGTACCAATCAGTCATTCGCATATTTATAACTATTAAATGTGAATGTTGATAAATATAATAGCATATTTTTAATAGTTTTTATATTTTTAATTGACGATGATAATCATTCTCTTTTATATTATTGACTAGATTCATAATTTCATATTACTTTTGGAAAGAAGGCATTTTTATTAAAACACGTAGAATCATCTCAAAAATTCATTTATGGCTTAGTATGATAGCAGGGGTTTTTATAGTATTGATTGGCTTAACAGGAAGTATGCTAGTCTTTGAACCTGAATTAAACAGCATGCTGCATCCTGATTTGTATAAAGTAACGGAAGGTAAAAAAGTAACGTATCAGCAAGCCTTGCAGGCAGTATCAGAAGCACATCCAAAAGGTCAGATTGACCGTGTATATACTCCAAGTGAACCTAACGCTCGAGGAGTTTACTTATTCCGCCTTCAGGAAGGAGAAGAACAACTAAACATATTTGTAGATCCAGGAACAGGATACATAAATGGAACATTAGGGGATAAAGCAATATTCAACTTAATAACGGAGTTTCATGAAAAGTTGCTGTTAAAAGATTTCAATGGTGAGCAAATCATCGGTATGATTGGATTTATGTTCTTTTTCATTACATTATCAGGAGTTTATTTATGGTGGCCTGGGATTAAAAAATGGGCACGCGGGTTTAGTATAAGACGTAATGCCAACCCTTATGTACGGCAATATGATTTACACAAAGTCATTGGTGGAGTTTCCATTCCATTTTTATTGGTTGTTTCATTAACAGGAGCGCTTTTCGCGTATGATGAAATGATTTTTGGTTGGTTTGGTGCAAAAGCAAAGGTGATGCCTCCAGAAGAGCAGCTAATCTCAAAAGTCCTGCCAAGTGGTAAGCTTCCACTTGATGAATTATTCAGTATGGCTGAAAAAGAAGTACCTCAGGGAACACTTATGCAAGTTAGAATGCCCAAAAAAGTGGAAAGTGGAAACCAAGAAGGCGCAGTTGAATTTCGTATCAGTAATTCATATGATCCGGGCAATGGAAATGTAAAAGTATGGTTAGACCAGTATAGCGGAAAAGTAGTGGGCAAGCTAGATCCGCATGTAAATAGTGGGCTTATGTACCAAACATGGCACCTACCATTACATACTGGTAGTTTTGGTGGTTTATTTACTAAAATTTTGTATGCTATCGGTGGCCTTACTCCATCTATACTGATGTTCACTGGTATCTATATGTGGTGGTATAAGAAAAAGAACAAGAACAAACGTAAAAAACAGAAAATCGACTCGAAAGCCATAGTATAAACACATGGCGATAATGTTAAATTTCATATAACCTCCGTGTATTTGATAGATATTATCCTTAATTCTTATTCTCGTTGTCATTAAGCTATATGAACTAAAATTTTTTTATGGTTACTAAACATTTTGAAAAATAGTTTCAAAATAACTAATGTATGTAAGGGGTTGCTTCGAAGTGAAATGAACCCCATTTCCTACAGTCATTTTGATGCAATAGATTAAATCAAAAGTTTTTATTATAAAAAGTGTCTGCTTATGAGGAAGCAGACACTTTTTGTGAAGGATTTTAATGTGCAATAAATTTAACGGATAGATATTATGGCTAATGAGTAAAATAGAAAAAACCGGCAGAAAAAAGGTTGCCGGTTGAGGATGATAATTTAACTTATTTTGTTCCGTTTTCGTTTCCAAATTGACCAGAAGCTTGTTTTTTGTTAGCTTCTGCTTGTTGAATTTGTTGTCTAATTTGGTTAACATCAGTTTCATTCCCGAATTCTTGATTCATCGAGTTCATTGCTCCAGAAGCTTGTTTTTTGTTAGCTTCTGCTTGTTGGATTTGTTGTTTAATTTCATTAACATCAGTTTCATTCCCAAATTCTTGGTTCATCGAGCTCATTGCATTTGGGGTTTTTTTGTTAAAATTTTGGTTGTTATTCATGGATTTCACCTCCTGAAATTAGTCTGTACAGAAAATTCTTTATTATCCGTAGATAAATTCTAAAAAGTTTCCTTAGTTAGCGTTAGGTAGACCGATAGTAACGGCAGACATGTACAAGACAGGCAAGAGGCTACCTGTCACGCACCAATAGATTTAATTGCAATAGATGAACTCAATTAGAAAAATTTAATATAAATAATATCTTTTAATTTGTCAGTGACTCTAAAAAGAAGGAATAGTTGCCATACGTATATGTTGCTACTATAGTAGTTTGAACTGAAAATTAGAATGTGTCATATTTGCTATGAATACTCTTTAGATAGTAAAAAATGGTGCTAACCTACTATATTTGTAAAAAGTACTTTTGTGGTATGATTTCCTAAAAAAGGAGTGGTTATATGGGAATTCGAAATTATTTTAAAGTAATAAAAATTCTAGTTTGTTTATCTGTTAGTTTATGCATTATAAACTATCCGATTATTTCCTTTGCTGCAACACTTGATACTAAGGTAGCTAGTGAAAATAGCAAATCTAATGATATTGATACTGGTATTGCAAACCTGAACTACAATAACAGCGAAGTTTTAGCAGTGAATGGTGACAAGATTAATAGTTTTGTTCCAAAAGAAGGTATTCACTCAAGTGATAAATTTATAGTGGTTGAACGTAACAAAAAATCACTTACAACTTCGCCGGTGGATATTTCAATTATTGATTCTATGGCCAATCGTACATATCCAGGAGCATTACAACTTGCAAACAAAGCTTTTGTAGACAATCAACCTAGTTTATTGGTGGCTAAAAGAAAACCGCTAAATATTAGCATAGATTTACCTGGAATGAAAAGAGAAAATACTATAACTGTTGATAATCCAACATATGGTAATGTATCTGGGGCAGTAGATGAATTAGTATCTACATGGAGTGATAAATATTCTACAACCCATACTTTACCTGCAAGACTACAATATTCAGAATCTATGGTTTATAGCAAATCCCAAATAGCAAGCGCTCTGAATGTTAACGCCCAAGTTCTTGACAATTCACTGGGAATTGACTTTAATGCGATTGCTAATGGAGAGAAAAAAGTGATGGTTGCGGCATATAAACAAATATTTTATACCGTAAGTGCAGAACAACCTAACAATCCATCAGACCTTTTTGATGATAGTGTCAATTTTGAAGAGTTAGCTCGTAAAGGGGTAAGTAATGCTGCCCCTCCTGTTATGGTCTCAAATGTTGCTTATGGCAGAACAATTTATGTAAAATTAGAAACAAGCTCTAAAAGCAAGGATGTACAAGCTGCTTTTAAAGCCTTACTGAAGGATGCTAATACTAATATAGAAACTAGTGCACAGTACAAAGATATATTTGAAGAAAGTTCCTTTACTGCTGTAGTATTAGGCGGAGATTCACAAAAGCATAATCAGGTTGTCTCAAAGGACTTTAATGATATTAGAGAAATAATTAAAGATAATGCGGAATTTAGTCTTAAAAATCCAGCATACCCAATATCATATACAAGTGTTTTCTTAAAGGATAATTCAATTGCTGCTGTTCATAACAATACAGATTATATTGAGACGACAGCTACAGAATATTCTAAAGGCAAAATCATCCTTGATCATTACGGTGCATATGTTGCTCAATTTGAAGTAGCTTGGGATGAAATTTCATATGATGAAAACGGGAATGAAGTTCTATCCCATAAAACTTGGGATGGAAGCTGGAAAGATAAAACAGCTCATTTCACTACAGTAATACCACTTCCGCCTAATGCAAAAAATATTAGAATTTATGCAAGAGAATGTACAGGTCTTGCATGGGAATGGTGGAGAACAATTATTGATGAATACAATGTTCCATTATCTAATGAAATAAAAGTTTCTATTGGAGGAACTACATTATACCCAACAGGTAATATTAATTAGATATAAACTTCCACCTTCGAAAACAAACGGCTGAGATTCTTGTAAACAAGAACTTCAGCCGTTTTTATTTTCTCAAGTCTACATTTGGGGCTGTGATGGGGCAACTATTATGGTATAAGTTCATACCTATCGATAATGTTCAGGTTTGTAAACAGGGCAGTGAAATAGTATAAAAGGGTTCCGCATATATTGAACTTTAATCCTCAAACATAGGAGTGGGCTAAAGCTCTGAAATTGAAAAGTCCAACGCTTGATCATTTTGTACAAACATATGAAGACAAATTGCAACAAGTAGTGGCTTCACAGGAGAACAAAATATATTCAGATGCCTTCCAAGTAAAATCCTTTTCACAGGAAATAGAGATGATATGTAAGGAAATAATTTCAAGTGAAAAAACAACAGTGGTGTAACATATGGATTAAATAGAATACAATGTGATGAAGAAAATATAAACATCATCTTTGAAAAATCATAATGAAGAAGTTAAATTTGAATGAGTAACAAAAAAAGCAGCAAAAGAAAGAACGTTTTGAATGATATAGTGTTAATAGAGGAAAGCAAGTTTTTATATTTTGGTAAGCTACATTGTGAAACGATTGCGTGGTTGAAATTAACGAGATAAAAAAGAAAGAGTAATGGCTTAATATCCCGGGTAAACGTTAGTTAAAAAGCTAACGTTTTCGGGGTGTTTTTATGACAAGATTTACGATAATTATACTAATTGTCTTTTGCAATATTTAACAACTTGACAGAAGTCTATAAGGGGAGTAGTATACAATAGCTACGAAAAAAGCTATTGTGAAGTAACATTTTTTTAATGAAATACTTATAATCTAAGTTAATATATATCTAGATTTAATTTAACTTTTTTCAGCTGGTGCATAAACAAATGTTGAAATAAAGGAACTAATTCTAAGAACATAACGTCCTTAGATTAAGTGACCGGCTTCGTGATGGCCTAAAGCCTTCGACGGATGTCATGAAATCGGCAAGGAGTGCTTAGAGGATGTTAGCCTAAAATCATCACATCCATGCGATAACGGCTAACTGACCTGCATCGGTGCCGCTGCCGCTACGCTTTCGTGCAAAAAACATCTGCAGGCCTAAGTACAAAGCTGATTCCGGAGGCAATTATGCTCCAGACATAATTGAATAAGTAAAAGGTAGGTGCAAAAATGAAAAATTTAATAAGTAAAAAAGATAACCTATTAAACAAATTTATAGGGATATATTTATTAGCTGTAGTAATGTTATGGATTAAAACATACATCACTCAAACAACACAATTTAAACTAGGCGTAGAAGGATTCCTTCAACATTTCCTTTTACTATTAAATCCACTAGGTTCAGCAATGCTGTTTCTAGGAATATCATTTTTATTTAAAGGAAAGAGAAAATATACATCATTAGTTGTAGTGTATACTCTGATGTCTATTCTTTTATATGCCAATGTTGTATATTACCGATTTTTTAGTGATTTCATTACATTACCTACAGTTACACAAACGCAGAACTTCGGAGATTTAGGTGGTAGTGTTCTTACTTTAATAAAGCCTTTTGATATCTTGTTCTTTGTGGATGTATTTGTAATGTTTTACTTACGATTCTCAAGAAAAATACAAAAAGATAGCAATCGTTTTGGATATAAAAAAGCAACGGCAATCATTACTATTGCATTAGCAATATCAATCCTAAATTTAGGACTAGCTGAAGCTGATCGTCCGCAACTATTATCTCGAGGTTTTGATAGAAACTATATTGTGAAATATCTAGGAATGTATAACTATACGATTTATGATTCAGTAGAAACGATGAAAGCAACTTCACAGAGAGCTTTGGCGGATAGTAGCGATATTACAGAAGTGATGAACTATACAAAATCTAACTATGCCAAACCTAATGAAGAATATTTTGGTAAAGCAAAAGGAATGAACGTTATCTATTTACATTTAGAATCATTCCAAAACTTCCTGATTAACTATAAATTAAACGGTGAAGAAGTTACACCATTTTTAAATTCATTAGCAAAAGATAAGAATACAATGTATTTTGATAATTTCTTCCATCAAACTGGTCAAGGTAAAACTTCCGATGCAGAATTTATGCTAGAAAATTCTTTATTTGGATTACCACAAGGATCTGCTTATATTACAAAAGCACAAAATACGTATCAAGCAGCTCCTAGTATTTTAAAAGATTATGGTTATACATCTGCTGTATTCCATGGTAACAACGGAAGCTTCTGGAATCGAAATGAGATTTATAAATCATTTGGATTCGAACACTTCTTTGATGCAAGTTATTATGACACGGGTTCTTCAGAAAATATGGCTGAATACGGATTGTTAGATAAACCATTCTTTAAACAATCTGAAAGTATGTTAAGTTCGTTACCACAACCTTTCTATACGAAATTAATTACGGTAGGGAACCACTTCCCATATAAAATGGATCAAAGTTTAGTTACAATTGATAAAGCTAATACTGGGGATTCTAGTGTAGACAATTATTTCCAAACAGCTCGTTATGCAGATGAAGCAATCAAACAAATGTTCAATCAATTAAAAGAATCAGGATTATATGATAATTCGATGATCGTTCTTTATGGTGACCATTACGGTATTTCAGATAATCATAATGATGCGATGGGACAAGTCATTGGAAAAGAAATTACACCATATGAAAATGCTAATTTGCAACGCGTACCATTATTTATACATGTTCCAGGTATGCAAGGTGGAACTAACCATACTTATGGTGGCCAAACAGACCTTCTTCCAACGTTATTACATTTACTAGGAATTGATACACAAAAATTTGTTCAATTTGGTTCCGACTTATTATCAAAAGAGCATGATGAAGTTGTACCATTTAGAAATGGCGGTTTTGTCAGTCCTACTATTTATTCGGTTAATGGGAAATTTTATGATAATAAAACAGGTTTACTACTAGAAGATGATGATAGTCGATTAGAGTCTGCGAAAACTATGAAAGATAAAGTAGATCTTAAATTGCAATTATCTGATAAAGTCGTGAATGGTGACTTATTGAGATTCTATACGCCAAAAGATTATACTCCAGTTGATCGTTCTAAGTATAATTACTCCAAAGATGAGAATGTAGCATCTAAATAATTGTTGCAATTTGCTGGGCAGTTCAAGATGATGTGTTTGATATCATAAAGTTTAATTGCTTTATGGTATCTTACCGTTATCTTGAATTGTCTTTTTTTTATGTAATATTAAAATAGTCCTCTTTACGTTTAAGTGCATCTGATTAGGCAGCAAATGTATTATCAGATATAGCTAACTCTATTGTTGTAAAAAGGTTGATAACCTGACGATTTTAAATCAATTGATACACAATAATAGAAAGGTTGAAGAGGAAGGGAATTAGAAAAATTTACATCAGAAAAGCGCGAAGAATCAACGTTTCTAAACTTGATTTCTCGCGCTTTTTAAAGTTTTGACCAGTTTTATCCTTGTCTCTTTAAACCAGGTTGTATACATGACTGTATTCTACATTCACCTAATTAAATCTTTTATAAATTTAATCCAAATCTCTTTAATTCAATGAAAATACCTTCCAACTGTTTTCCTTTTTCGGTTAATGTATATTCCACACGTGGGGGAACCTCTGGATATACCTTCCTTTCCAGTATTCCATGATCTTCTAGTGACTTAAGACGAAGTGAAAGTGTTTTCGGGCTAATTCCATCCATTGATTTCAAAAGGTCACTGAATCGCATCGTTCCATCTACAAGTAGATCACGAATAATTAAAAAGGTCCATTTAGTCCCAATTACATCAAGCGTTTTAGCAATGGGGCAAGTCTCACCTGGTGCCCCTTTCGTCAACACGACTGGCTCAATATCACTCATCTGAAACATCCTCCCTAAATTTTTTTTACGAGTTTTCCCTTATCATATCACAATAGTATATTTTTAGTAACTTAATGTATTAAATATCACTACTTCCCTAAATGAAGTTACTTTATATATAATATCGTTGAACTTATTATTCAATCCCTTTATGGAGGAGGTGATTAAAATTAGTACGTGAAATCAACGAAACAAACTACCATTAGCATTGTTAATCAGTGCTTTTGCTATCGGTACAATAGAGTCGCTTTCATGGTTATTTTTCAGATGTAACAAACGATTTGAACATGGCTATTGGTTACCAGCTAAGTGCTAGGCGGTTTATTAAAGGATCACGAAATTAAAGGAGCTAGATAGAGATGAAAAATATACTTATTATTAACGGGCACCAGAAGTATAGTTCAGCAGAGGGGAATTTGAACCAAACATTGATGGACAAATTGGTCAGTTTTTTAAGCGAAAAGAACAGTGTAAAAACAACAATTATTCAAGATGGATATAAAATCGAAGAAGAGCAACAAAAATTTATTTGGGCTGATATTGTCATTTACCAAACACCTATCTATTGGTTCAGTGTTCCTGGCTTATTGAAGACGTATATGGATGAAGTATATGCTTATGGATTATTTTTCAAGGGTGCTGATCAGTATGGAAAAGGCGGGCTATTGACTGAAAAGAAATATATGTTTTCGACTACCTGGAATGCTCCTGAAAAAGCATTTAACGATCCAAGTCAATTTTTTGAAGGAAGCGGCCTAGAAGATGCATTAAGCCATTTACATCGTATACAGAAATTTCTCGGTATGAAACCATTAAAGAGTTTCTCTTGTTATGATGTAGTCAAAAATCCGAAGGTTGAAAAATTTGTATCTGAACTTGATATACACCTGCAAGAGGTATTGAATTTTTAGTCTATTAAGTAAATCCATAGGAGGGTAAAAACATGTTAAAAAATAAAAAAGTTGTAATTATCGGTGGAAGTTCTGGAATTGGTTTGGAATCAGCAAAACAGCTAGTAGCTCAAGGGGCAGAAGTAATTATTGCCAGTCGTTCCGAAGAAAAATTACGGATTGCTAAAGAGCAACTAGGGGTTAGAGCAACGGCTTTTACTCTAGATACAACAAAAGAACAGCAAGTACAGTCTTTCTTTGAAAAAATCGGTCAGTTCGATCATCTTGTGATAAGTGCGGCAGAAACATCCGGCGGGTCATTCCTCCAAACGGATACAGCCCAAGCTCGACAACTGTTTGAAAATAAGTTTTGGGGACAATATTATGCAGCGAAATACGGTGCTTCGAAAATTTCACCAAACGGTTCAATCACTTTATTCTCTGGGGTTGTAGCCTACAAGTCTATGGTTGGTTCAGCGATGCTAGGTGCAGTCAATGCGGCAGTTTCGAATCTAGGTCAGACTTTGGCATTAGAACTTGCTCCGATCCGAGTAAACATCGTTTCACCGGGTATTATTGACACACCTTCTCGTAGCAAAATGCCAGAAGAAGCACGTAATAACTTCTATGCTACTGTTGAAAACAAACTTCCTGTGAAACGAATAGGGAGAGCTGAAGATGTTGCACAAAGCGTACTATACTTGCTACAAAATAGTTTCGTCACTGGAACCGTTCTGCATGTTGAAGGTGGTCACATTTTAACTTAGATCAGCAGCTGAGGAAAAATATTTCCCCTAAACAAGAAAAAATGCTATTCCTTTTGTAGAACTATACGAAAGGATTGTGTAGTCATTTCCATTGATTAATATAAAAAAATGTCTGCTAATTGGGGTGCAGTTCAAAGCAGACATTTTGAATTTCTGTACTTATTTTAGGTGTGAGCAAGGGTTATCAACAGCAATAGGTCCTGTACTAGGAGGAGTTATTACACAAAATTTAGGATGGAGATGGCTATTCTTTGTTAATCCCCCTATTTGTGTAATTGGTATAGTTTTATGTTTCATTATGTTAAAGATAAAAAATGAGGAACGTGTAGTTGCTAAAATTGATTGGACTGGATTAGCACTGTCAAGCCTTGCTATTTTCTTTTTCACACTTAGGGAATTACCTGGGGATGGTTGAGTACCTTTTGCATGGATGTCCTATATCATCAGTGCTACTTCTTTAAATGGGGTGCTCAGAACTCAAGGAATTCATAAGTGTAGAGCAAGGATAATCATTCAACAACAATAATTTGATGTGATGATGATACTGAATTGTATTCCATAAAAAAATCTGTTACTATAAAAATACAATTATGAGAGGACTGATGAATGGACAATGATTAACTAATCTGTATTTTTATTTGAAATGAAAAACTTCAAACTACAAAATATAGGATTAGTCTGTCTATTTTTATAAATCAGTTTACACTTTCTTTGTCATGGTTCCAATGGCAAAATAGAGCTTATTTACTATTAAGTGAAAGACTAATCCTTCCAATTTTTAAATTGGGAGGATTTTTTTATTCTCTCATGGTTAATATCAGTAATTTTTAATAAAGAAAGGAGAGTTAAAAATGAGCGATTCAGACACTATTGTTACGCATGTATTACTCCGTACAAGTCGTTAATATCCATCAAACTTATACGGAGAAATTTAGAATGGATGGATATGCCGACTTTGTATAAAAAGTAAAAATTGTAGATATACAAAGGAGGAATTATCATGTCAATGATACAAGTTCAAAATTTAACTTTTTCTTATCCAAGTAGCTTTGACAATATTTTTGAAAATGTAAACTTTCAAATAGATACGGATTGGAAACTTGGATTTATCGGTAGAAATGGACGAGGAAAAACAACATTCTTTAATTTATTATTAGGGAATTATGAGTATAGTGGGAAAATCAATTCTTCGGTGGAATTTAATTATTTCCCTTATCCAGTATCGGATAAAAACAAATATACTCATGAAATCATGGAAGAAATTTGCCCCCAAGCAGAAGATTGGGAAATTCTTCGTGAAATATCCTATCTAGACGTTGATGCCGAGGTCATGTATCGACCTTTTAAAACATTATCAAATGGAGAACAGACAAAGGTGTTGCTTGCTGCACTCTTTTTAACGGAGGGTCAATTTCTATTAATTGATGAACCAACCAACCATCTAGACACGGAAGCACGAAAGATGGTCTCTGAATATTTAAGGAAGAAAAAAGGGTTTATATTAATTTCACATGACCGAAACTTTTTAGATGGCTGTGTTGACCATATTTTATCTATAAATAGAGCAAATATTGAAGTTCAAAGTGGTAACTATTCTTCTTGGAAATTAAATTTTGATAGACAGCAGGAACATGAAGAGGCAACTAATGATCGTCTACAAAAAGACATAGGGAGATTAAAACAGTCTTCAAAGCGTACATCAGGTTGGTCAAACCAAGTGGAAGCTTCCAAAAATGGAACAACGAATTCAGGTTCTAAGTTAGACAAAGGTTTTGTAGGCCATAAAGCAGCAAAGATGATGAAGAGAGCGAAGAACATTGAATCAAGGCAACAAAAAGCTATTGAGGAAAAGTCAAAGCTGCTAAAAAATGTGGAAAAAACCGAGTCATTAAAATTAGAATCATTGGCGTTTCATTCAAATGAATTGATTGCTTTGGCCGATGTGTCTGTTCAGTACGATAATCAAATAGTGAATAAGCCAATTAGCTTTAAACTGGAACAAGGTGACCGAATTGTGCTTGATGGAAAGAATGGAAGCGGAAAAAGTAGTATCCTCAAACTAATTAAAGGAGATCCGATACAGCATACAGGCTCGATGTATGTAGGTTCAGGTCTCGTTATTTCCTATGTTCAACAAGATACTTCTCATTTGAAGGGAAGGTTATCGGACTTTATCGAAGAGCATGGGATTGATGAAACGTTATTTAAATCTATCCTACGTAAAATGGATTTTGACCGAATTCAATTTGAGAAAGATATATCTCATTATTCTGGTGGACAAAAGAAAAAACTTCTTATAGCTAAAAGTTTATGTGAAAAAGCGCATATTTATATTTGGGATGAACCGTTGAACTTTATTGATATTTATTCGCGCATGCAGATTGAAGAGCTGATTCAAAAATTTAATCCAACAATGGTTTTTGTTGAGCATGATCAAACATTTCAACAAACAGTTGCAACCAAAACTATATCTATGTAGTTGAATTTGGAAAATTAATATGTAGAGAAGAATCCATTTTGATAAACTTTTTCAAAATGGATTCTTTTGTTTTTTTATTTAGTTGAGTTAATTTCATAATTTTAATCCCTTTAGTATCAAGGGTTCTAAAACAATAAAAAACGGGCACCTCCCCAATTCGGTATAATGGTAGCGACTAAACTAAACCATACTGAATGAGGTGAATGCCCTATGACTATTGTAAAACAAATGAGCCTATTTGGCATCCAAGAATTATTGGAAATGGAAAGTTCACGTCGATTTGATGAAATTTTCGCCACTTTCGACGTGCAGCCCGTTTTTCAGCTGTTTTCCAAAAAGACGTTACGTGGTGCCCCACGTGAATTAAATTACGGTGCGATGATACAATCACTCATTATTCGTATTGTCGAACGGATTCCAACAATCAAGGATTTAATCAAACGTTTAGTCAACGATCCTTTATTTCGATTCGATTGCGGTTTTCTCGTTTCAGACGTGGTTCCATCTGAAGCGTCTTATTCACGTATGATCGATGTCATCAGTCAATCAGATGTTCTCGACCACATGCAAGATACATTGATTCAAACTGCCTTTATAGAAGGCTTTCTTTATGATGAACACCTCGCGATTGATGCCACACATTTTGAGTCACGTGATGCGGCAAAGCCCTCGGAGAAAAAAGAGCCTGTACCACCAAAAAAACGTGGACGAAAATCAAAAGAAGAACGCGAGGCTTGGCTTACGGAACAAGCAGAAATCAAAGCCAACCAGTCAGCTTATGAAAAAGAGATCAAGGACCAACTCGATACATCACTAGAAACATTGTGGCAAGATGCGCCCATCGAACCGAATTGGGGCATTAAAAAGAACAGTGATGGCAAAAACACGTTTTGGTTTGGCTTTAAGGGACATCTCGCGGTGGCTACAAAGAGTCAATATATTGTTGGACGCCTCATGACATCTGCCAATTTGTCGGATAGTAAAGCAGCGATTCCTCTTTTAAAGAAAGGAAAAGACCTATTTCTAGAACATTTTACGACCGCTATTTTGGATGCAGGGTATGATTACGAGCCCATTCACAGTCAATTACATACGTATCAAATGCGTGCAGTTATTCCATATAATGTCCGCAATGAAGGAGAGTACCTTGGCTTTGATGAACATTTCAGACCGACCTGTGTACGTGAACACAGCTACTGTTACGACAGCTTTGATGAAAAGTATCGAACACTAAAATTCACTAAACCAAAGGAATGTGTAACCTGTCCGTTACGTAATGATTCCCTCTGTCAGAAGGTTTTCAAAATCAAATCTGACACGGATATACGAAAATTCACGTATCCAGCACGTGGCTCTGAACTTTGGAAACAACTGTATAAAGAGCGCACAGCCGTTGAACGTGTGAATGCCTATTTAAAACAATATTTTCAGTTAAACAACATCCGTCACAGAACAGGAAGAAAAGCCAAACTTCACTTCAACCTAGTGACGTTTATTTATAATGCCTGCAAATTAGCGGTGGATCGTTTGAATGCATTATTACAATCACAAACTCAAGCAGCATAATTTTTAAAAACGTAAATTTTCTTAATAGGAGCAGTCTAAGCTCTTGAAAAAAGTGATTTATGAAATTGATTCAGTTAACATCTATACAAAAATAAAAAAAAATTCTAAAAATCATTAAACGGGTATAGTTGAATTACTTGTTATAATGTAAAGCAATTTTATTAAAGAGAATGATGACGATTCGAAATTGGAAGACAATTGGTGATAATTGGTTAACAGAAATGAATGAAAAACAATTTGATTTCAAAAAAGAGCATTAGGATAGATTTGTATCTATATTCAAACTATATGTAGTAGGCTAATGTAAAACATACTAACATTAGTAGTACAAACCAAGGCCATGGTTTGTGCTACTATTTTTTTATAGTAGAAGTGAAGAAAAGCCGACCAGCCTCTGGGACCATTTGTGAGTCCGTATATAAAACCGGCTAACTTCATGCCCTTATATGAATCAGTTTAGTATGTTGGATCCAAGAGATCGTGTATAAGAAAGTGGAATCGATAAGGTACTGTGAAGGCTTCTATGATTGGTCAAAAGGAGAAGAATGAGATGAAACATGTCATTGCGTTAGATGTCAGTAAAGGAAAAAGTACCGTTGCGATTTATGATGGTCACCGCCAATGTGAGTTTGAAGGTGTGCTACATCATACACGGGGTGATTTCGAGCGATTACACGAACGAATGGAAGAGATGACAAAGCAAGATGGACAAGCGCCAGATATCGTATTTGAAGCAACAGGCATCTATTCAAAATCTATCGAAGCGTTTTTCAAAGAGTACGGCTATGCATACTGCCGCATGAATCCACTTGAAGCGAATTTACAGATGGCAACGATGCGTCGCAATAAAACCGATATCAGTGATGCCCATGAACTCGCGAAGACACATTTCAAAATGGAACGCAAAACAACGTACATACAAGACGATTATTATGAACAGATGCGTGCACTGACTCGTTATTACGATGAAATTGACGAAGAAATCATTTTACTCAAAAGTAGAATGCATGCCATTTTACAGTTGAGTTTTCCAGAATTAGAAAAACTGGTTACACCGAGTTCAGCACTATTTTTAAATATTGTACAACTATATCCGCACCCAACACTTTTACAGGCCCATTCAAAAACGATTATTAAAAATCGTTTAAAGGGCAATACGCGAAAAAAACTATCGCTAATGCGTGCGGAGGCTAAAGCTATTACATTATTAGAAGCAGCTGAAAATAGTTACCCAGCGATTAAACCCACAGATATTCGTTGTGATCAAGCACGAGATTACGCAGCTCGCATTGCGGATTTACTAGAGAAGAAAGATGCGCTTGTGAAACAGATGGTGGAATTGTCGGAAGGAAGAAAAGAATATCTAGTATTTCGTTCGATTCCTGGGATTGGCGATTCAACGGCGTGCCGATTAATTGGAGAGATTGGTGACATCCGCCGCTTTCAAAATGCGAAACAACTGAATGCTTACGCAGGCATTGATATTATGCGGTACCAGTCTGGGAATACGCAATATCGAGACAGGATTAATAAACGAGGAAACAAACATTTACGGAAGATTTTATATTTTATGGTGTGCGCCATGCTTATGGCTAAAGGAAAACCGAATCATTTTGTGGACTATTACTACAAATTAAAAAAGCAACCTCAGAAGAAGCCTCATAAGGTTGCGATCATCGCCTGCATCAATAAGTTTCTGAAAGTGACATTTCAGTTACTGACGCATGGCATTCTTTACGATTATGAGTCCGCACTACCAGCTCAAAAATCATAATCACCTACATAGAACTATATCATAATGACCTTTCGAAAAAAATAAAAATCGTCAGGTCTTTTTGGCGTATCTAAAAATGAGTGTGAAGTGGTGAGGGATATCCCTCACCACTTCACACTCATAAAAATATAAATTATTCTTTAAATAAGGTTGACTAATCGTAAGAAAAGAGGCTGGGACATAACTAGCTTCATTAGTGAGAAATCCGAATTTGAATTCATTCAAATTCGGATTTCTCTATTTTTTATGTTGTCTCCATATAGCTATTAGCTAATGGCTGTGAATTTTCTTAAATTCACGGCCATTAATGCGAGGCCCATCTCGTTTTCAACCTTCGATTTTCCTCTCACAGAAAATCGAGTGAAACGCAAATTAGCCTTCAAGAATCCAAAAACTGGTTCCACGTCAATTTTGCGTTGACGATAAATGGTACTCGTTTTTTCTTCTGAAAGCTTTACTCTTACATATTCTTTTTGTTGCTCCCACTTCTCATTCACGATTAACTTACGATTATTTCCCCCTTTTGCTTTCGTACATAACGAACGTAGGGGGCATCCGGAACAGTCCTCACATTCGTATATCTTAAATTCACGCGTGAAATCATACTTATCCGTTTTCGTGGAACGATATTTAAATACAAGCTGTTGTTGGTTTGGGCAAGTGTATCGATCATGTTCTTTATCATAATCCCAGTTCTCTGTATTGAATTCGTTTTGCTTATGCTTTTTCTTCTGTTCTTTTACATACATGTTATACGTGATTAAGGCTTCTCGCTTACGGTTCGAAAGGATATCATCATAATTTTGTTCACTGCCATATCCAGCATCTGCGACGATGTGTTTTGGTAACTTAAAATAATGTTGTTCGATTTCATCTAAAAATGGGATTAATGTACGTGTATCCGTTGGATTCGGAAAAATGCTGTAGGCAAGCGCATACTGACCTTCTGTTGCCACTTGTATGTTATAACCTGCCTTCAATTGACCATTTTTCATATAGTCATCTTTCATACGCATAAATGTTGCATCCGGGTCTGTTTTCGAATAACTATTTCGTTCGTCAAAGATTTCGAAGTCTCTTTGATATTTTAGTTTGCGTTCAATATAGTCGATCAATTGTTTGCGAGCCTGCTTTGGGAATTTCCGTTCCGTTCTTAAAGCCTTTCGCTCTGCTACATCCGATGACTCTTCAATTTTTCGATCATATTCAGAAATCACTTCATCAACTTTTTCGACCATTTGAGCGAGGTCTTCCAATGCTAATTCCTTTTCACTTTCCCGTTCAATTTCTGGCATGATTTCTTTTTCAAGCAGCTCATCGTATAGCTGGTTTGACTTTTCAATTAGTCCGTTATGAAATTTCTCAACCGACTTTTTCCACACGAATGTAAATTTGTTCGCATTCGCTTCAATCTTTGTTCCATCAATAAAAATAGCTTCCTGGTCAATTAATTCTCCCTGTACCAGCTGGCAGCGGAATTGAACGAAGCATTGACGAATCAACTCTTTTACCTCTGGTTGGACACGGAATCGGTTGATTGTGCGGTAGGTTGGTTCATGCCCTTGAGCTAACCACATCATCCGAAGACTATCTTTTAAAAGCGCTTCAATTTTGCGCCCTGAGAAGACAGATTGCGTGTAGGCACATAAGATAATTTTAAGCATCATGCGTGGATGGTAGGCAGGACAGCCCTCATTTCGAAGGAATGGTTCAAACGCTTCGGGCGGGATACTTTCGACTAAATGGTGGACATGGAAGGCGATATCATTCTTTTGTAACTTCACTTCAAAATCTAAAGGCAAAACTAATTGATTCATGTTATAATCTTTAAACATAAGGATCCTTCTTTCTGTATAATTTTGTTATGGTGACTTAATTTTATCAGAAGTGGTCCTTATTTTTTATGAAAAAAATTTAAAGCCGGTGAAATTTTACTAATCGTAAAATTTCACCGGCTTTTTAGTTAAGAGGTGGGTTTTGTCCCAGCCTCTAGAATAAGGAGGCGTTAGGTTCATTTGTTATATCCTATTTTTTCATTGTTGTGAACAAAAAAGGTTTACTAATACATGAAAGTAGCGCCGACAATAATTAAAAGAATAAATAGAACGACAATTAAAACGAATGTTGAGCCGCCGCCATAGCCGCTATTGCCACCACAGCCGCCATAATAGTATCCCATGATGTATTCCTCCTTTCTATACTTATAATATGTATCAATGTAGAAAGTGAAGGAGGTAATTGTCCAATTTTAATTTTTTTGATTCGGGTGGGTTCCTCCTTTTAAGCGGCTTGAGATATGAATGCTAAAGGACTCAAGCCGTTTAATCGTTTCTGGAAGCCATAGAGATGGTAAGTCGGGGTAGTTTATTCCTCTAATTGAACCAATGATTGTTTTAAGACGTCTTCTAAAACTCTAGTTAAAAAATCCAATTCATTAGAGTGGTATTTATTTAAAAAATGAATTACATTCTTTTCTATATGCTCATGGAGGTCCTTATGAACCTCAAACAATTCATATCCGAGTGGTGTAATAGAAAAGAGAATTTCCTTTTTATTATCGGGCAGTTGCTCTTTTCTTATGAGGTTCAAACTTTCTAACTTGCGTGTGATTTTTGAAACGGTTCCTTTTGGAATTTCCATTTCTTTGGAGATTGTAATGCCATTGATGGGCCCGAATTTTCCAACTGCTTCCAAAACATGTAACATCATTATAGTTATATTCGGCAAAAGTTGTCTTAAAATTGGATTTTTAATCTTTTGGGCCATCCATTGTTTTTCCTCGTCATCTCCGTCTGCAAATCTTTTCGAAATTTGCTCTGTTAATTTAATGATTTGAAAAACAAGAGCATCCTTTTCTGTATTTTCGTACATCGTTTATTCACCTTTTCATAAATTTATTAAGAAATAAGCCTGTTTCTATAGTATACAAGAAAAAAGCAATCTCACAAAGTTTCTTGGAAACAATATTGACATTGATTCATAAAGTGGTAATATGGTTTCTAGGAAACAATATAGGGGAGAGGATAAAATGAGAGATCAAGAAAAGATGCAAGTCGTTCGTATTTATGAATATGGGGGTCCTGAAAAAATGCAGTTAGAATGGCTTGATATCCCTGAAATAGGTAAAGATGAGGCGCTCGTCAAAGTAAAGTTTGCCTCTGTGAATTTCCTTGATATTCAGATGCGACGGGGTGACTTGGTAAAGCAAAAATTTTATGGAAAGGAAGCAGGTTTCAATAATAACCTGCCGATTACGATTGGTAGTCAATGTATGGGTGTTGTTGAAGCTGTAGGTGAAAATGTTGACCATTTAAAACCCGGAGATAGGGTAATCTGTGGAGGCGTGGGAACCTATGCAACCCATGTAATTTCTTCAGCAAAGAGAATGATTCCAATAAATATAGATATTCCTGATCAACAAGCAGCAGCCGGACTGACACAGGGATTTTTGGCCTATGCCTTTACACATAAAGCTTATCCTATTCAAGAAGGAGAATGGTGTTTAATTCAAGCAGCAGCTGGCGGACTTGGAAGTTTAATATGCCAAATGGCGAAGCTTCGAGGAGGAAAAGTAATCGGTGTAACATCAAAAGAAGAAAAGGCGAAATTTGTGCTTGAAGCTGGTGCAGATATCGTTTTGATTTCCTCAAAAGAGAACATTTCTGAGAGAGTTAGAGAAATAACAAATGGAGAGGGTGTCCGTGTAGTTTATGATGGGGTTGGAAAGGATACCTTTGATTCAAATTTGAATAGTCTTGGTTTAGGAGGTTATCTAGTGATGTATGGTCAGTCAAGTGGATATGTTCCGCCATTTGATTTAATGAAACTTCAAGAAAAAGGTTCTCTATTTTTAACAAGAACAAATGGACTTCCGTATATGAAATATTGGCCCGAATATATGGAGAATTTCCAAAAGTGGGTTGCAAATGACGGTTTTTCAATAAAAATAGACCATGTGTATCCCTTAAAAGATGTAGCTAAGGCACATTCTAAAATGGAAGATAGAAACTCGGTTGGGCGAATTTTGTTAAAGCCTTAAGTAATTGATAACAAAATAGGGTATTCTATTTGAATTATTATGTAATTATATGGTAATATAGGATGAATCTATTTGGATGGAAAGGATACAGGAGAACACGTATGCCAACATTTACTTTGTAATGATCAATAAATTGGATAGCATTGCCCTCAAAAAAACAGTGTTTTTTTCAAGGGGGTAGTATGCCCATTTTTCTCATTACAAAGGAACCGAGCAACCCTGTAGTCTCAATGCGTCAGGAGGTCCTTGTGTAGGACCTCCTTTTTTATGTGCGCCCGGCATGCGTATGAACTATAGGGTGCAAGTCCCGAACCCCGAAGACAGAAGTAGAGGTTAGCCAAGAGCAAGGGTGTCCGTGGCGACGCGGAATCTGAAGGAAGCTGGAGGCAAAACACCGGTCCGAGGAACACGAACCTCATAGTAGGCTAGGTATGATTGGATGAGTGTGCATAACAACACAAAATCCTTTCTGTCGAAGGTCATATCGAGTAAATGAGGCGGATAGATGGTGTGAAAGTGCATACGCTTACCCGGGGAGGTCTGATGGAAACGTGAAGTACCCTTCATAACCTGCTTGATGACAAGTAGCTGAACCATCAGAAGTCAGCAGAGGTCATAGTACCGTTAACATGGGAAGGACCGAACCATGAAGGAGTGTGGAATAAACTCAAATTTCACTTATTCGATGAAGCAGACAATCCAAAGATGGACTTATTTAGTGGAAGAAATGGTGAATCCCATGGGAGACATTAAGAGGGCTGAGAATACAAGTGGCAAGGAGAGACCGAAAAGCACAACGAATAGGGAGATACAAAATCGCTGTTCGTCAGACTACATGGAACCGCCGTATACGGATCCGTACGTACGGTGGTGTGAGAGGTCGGGAGTTAATCACTCCCTCCTACTCGATTTATACTATAAATTTTCCATTGTACTACGAAATATCCAAATAGATGCTTGCGTACCTTTATCTTAAGAGGTGAAGGATTAATGTTAAATATTACATTCCGATGGAAGCTTTCTCAAATACCAGAACGAACTGTCAAGAAGCACTGCAAAATGTGTGGGAAATTATCTGTTTTTACGGATACAAATGTACGAAGGCATAACTCAAACGGAAAAAATATATATCAATATGCAATATATAAATGTGAAAAAAATCATACGTGGAATAAAAAGCTTGCTATTTATAAAACGTTTTCAGAGCATGTTACTAAAGTTGAGGAGCAGAAAGAAGAAACTTCATTATTATCTACGATTCCGATAATTAGCTTAGTAGAACAAGGAATAAAGGTGATACACATTGTATTAGACGATGTGATTGGAAAACATCGAATTGATAAAGTGCTTGCAATCCAAATTGAAGATTGGAGTCGATCACAGATCATCAAAAAAATTGAAAAAGGAACGATTCAATTAAATGATCATATCATTAAACCTAGCGCAAAATTGTCCAAGGGTGAACGCATTTCAATTTTCATTGACTAAATAAATTTCTTTCAAGGTCGCAACATGGTGAAGGGAGACATGCCCTACATGGTTGCGACCTTTTTGTTTAAGGAGGGAGAAACTCACATGTTATAAAAAGGGCAACCAATAAAAAAGTTGTATTTTCAGCAACTAAAAAGCTTTATAACTGTATGGTAGCGCCCAACACCTTTAATTGGATTTAAAAACGATGAAACTACGATGATAATTTCACGTCTAATAACCGAATCATAATTTTAGGAGGCGGATAAGTGGATATAATGAATTCTAACAACTTTGATATATCACGGATTAATTAATGACAAAGCTGTTCTTCATGGTTTAAAAATGGAAGATAAAAGGTATTCTTTCCTTGAAGGATAAAAAATAAAAGGGGCCAATGCCATGAAAAAAATAATATTCACCTTCATACTTTTAAGTTTCAGTATAATAAGTGCTTGCACTGATAAAGAAGAATCTGTGCCGAACAAGCAACAAGAAGAACAACAACCGAATGTGCCGAATAAGTCACAAATTGAAGAACATGAATCACATGAAAATCAACAGGCACCGCCCAAAACAAATACGAGAAACACAGTAGCATCTAATACACAGGCTGGGGCACTAAAAAATATTAAGGACCAGCTTAAAACTGATTTACCTATCATTTTACCAATAGGGCTTCCGATAACAAAAGGTTCATTTTTAACGGCAACAACGAATGCAGAAACTAACCAAGTTGAAGTACTGTTTTTTGAAAGTAAAGAGGTTTTACCAATCAATGATATAAAGCTTAAAAATTCACAGACAGCTACGATTATTGCAAGACTAGTAGTAAAGCAATATCCGAATGCTAAAGAAGCAAATGAGCAAATTTCATATCAGAACTTTAGTCAAAATGGTGGTCAAAAGGTTGATCTTGGCTATAACATTAAAGGTTATCAGGATGCTGGAGCTGGTTCGTTATGGACTGGTTGGAATGAGGGAAGATGGGCATTAGCGACACATACACGAACAGAAAATCCAGAAGCGGGCTTGAAGCTTGCTAAACAGGCAGTCCAATTTTTAGAAACACATATGCTTCCTATTCCAAAACAAAATGGTTTTGCACGCTTAGATGTTTATAAATCAGGAAATATAATTGTTTGGCAGGACGAAAAACTTGTCTATACGCTTGATTCAATCAAAGAGCCACTAAAAGCACTTGAAATTGCCACAAGCTTTTACCATTAACGAATTATAGATTTGGCTCTAGAGAGATTAGCCATGACGGATATTTTGTATTAAGACTTTTATTTAACTTCTTTCAACAAGTGTTTTGTGTACCGAAAGCGTAGCGACAGGTACAGAAGACTCCCACCCCTATAGCTTGTGAGATAAATGCGGTTTAAGTCACTTTTCAGCGCGAGTATCCAAACATGTGGTGAAAAAAAGGAACTCAGTCTAAGACGCATCTGTGCGAAAGCGAAGCGACAGCAACACTAACACACGACTGAGTGACCAACATCAATTCTTCTCTTACCTACCATTAGGCTAGCACCCTTCATACGCTTGAGGAAGGAGAATTCTTTCGGTAAATTCGTTAATAATTTCTTATCTGTTTTAGTAAGGAATTGAGTTCATTCGCCTCTTTTTTAGTCTTAGTAAGTGTTATGATCCAAGCAAACAAATAGAGTAATAAAAACCCACCAAGAAAATCTATGCTTAGAAAATGATCTGACCAATTGTTATATAAAGATATAGAAAAGACTACTAGAAACATCATGATAAGATGGATTACTAAAGCAAACAAATAGTTAATTTTTTCAATGTCAAAAATGATTGTAAAAATACCTGCGCATGCTGAGATTATTAACACACTAATAATCTCAGCTTCTGAAGAAATGATATTTTTTCTCGATAGTAAAACTATCATATAAATAAATGCACCAGTGCCTAAACCTGTAAATAGTCTATTTTTTAATTGCAACGAAATGCCTTCCTCTCAAAATAAGATAGGTTTGTTTAATTCCTTTTGTACATAATTTGTATAAAGAATTCCCCCGAAGAAAAGTCCTATAGATAGTCCACTTATGGCAGAATAAATGATATTAAATGAAATGTCAGTATAAAATGATGGCGAGATACCTAAAGTTACATTTAAGAGATACTTCACCAAAAAATTTATTAGGATAATGATTAATGGAAGATAGCACTTCTTTCTGATGATTATTGATTCCTGTTTGAAGAAAATTTGATATTTTTTATACAACAAATAACCAATTAAAGTTCCAGGAAAAATGAAAATGAAATAGCTTAATAAACAATATTCTAAGTGCGGAAATTGAGTGATTATTTTTTCAAATCCCCATAGCATAAATATGAATGGAACTAAAAACATTTTAGATAAATTAATTGGTCTTTCCTGGGAAATAGCGATACCTCGTTTTATTAAAATAAATAATAATATCCACACCCATAGTGGCGTTCCTAAAAGTACTTCTTTAATAATGTTATACATTCTTTATTGCCTCCTTTGATGTTATTCATAATGGCACCAAAGAGGAAATAAAGAAATACGTATAGACATATGTGGTAAAAATCAATACATAAGTGGATTTTTGGAATATTTTGTGAGTATCTTTTTCAAAGAAGATACATATTTTCTTGACACAATTACTTTCTCTTCATTAGAGAGAATTGCTTCAAGATTTCCATTAGGTTTAACCGAAAATTTATTTATAAAATGAATATTGATAATGACAGTTTTTGAGATTCTGATGAAGTTATTGGGAAGATCATGTTCTAATTTGTATAAAGGGCTTTTTATTTCAAAAATACTTTCATTTGTGTAAATAAACATTTTTCGTTCAAGATATTCTAAATAAATTATATTGGAATAAGATATTTTTTCTTGTTCGTTTTTCGATGTAGAATTTGCTATTAAATAGTTATCAGTGCTTTTTTCAAGAGTTGATACGATATCTTGAATAAAGGACGTTACTTTGTGAATGTTAAATGTACATGATTCTTCTTTAAGTTTTTCAATAATTTTAATGTTAACCTTCATTTAAGGTATATATTCCTTTCAAAAATTGAGTGTTAGAAATTTAAAGTGAATATAAAGAGTATATCAAAAGTTACTTTAAATTTTTTAATTGTAGGATAGTTTTTACCAAGATAATGTCAAAACAATAATAGATTTATGAAATAAGCCATTTCTAAGCAGAGAAATCTGACCGTAGAAATGGCTTTTGTTGTATGTAAAAATTTATTTGATAAATTCAGTCTCGTATCATTTTTAAAACCTACAATGAAGTCAAAGGAAAGGAGTGTTGTAGATGAAGATGAAAAAAATAAGTCTTGTTCTAGTTCTCATATTGGCAAGTTTCATAACAAATGACGTAGTCGTACATGCAGATGACCATGAACATGAAGATGAAAAACATGAAAAGTATAAAGAATATAAGGACTATAAAGACGACGATGATGACGATGAGAAATATTACGATGACGATGAAGAAGAAGGTGAAACTTACTACTTTCAAGACGCTGTAAGTGAAAAAGGTACTTGGAATATTTGGACACGAACAGTTGCTGTAGATAAAGAAGTGCTACCTTTCACAAGCTCTCAAAAGGTTACGTTAAAGGTAGAAGGTACAAAGAAGGAGCTGAGCATTTTTGTTATACCAAAAGATGGGGAATTTTTTGTGCCAGGAAAAGCAGTAGCGCAGGCTTTAGGAGCAAAAGTAACCTTTTATAAAGAAAGTAAAATTTTAGCCATCCAAGATCAATCAAATGAATTAATTTACCGTGCTGGTACTAACGTTGTTTATGATAACAATGTGAAAACACCATCTCCTGCACAAGCATTTTATGTAAATGAAGAGTTATATGTACCTATTAGTACAATAACAAATGGCTTAGGTTATATAGTAGAGTGGCAAGAAAATTATCAAACATTTGTATGCCAGCCAATTACAAATTAGGGGGAAGCACTATGAAAGATTCAAAAAAGGCAAAATGGGTTTTAGGTGCGTCAGGGATACTTTTATCCGCATCGTTATTAACCCAAATTAACAGCCCAACAGAAGCCGAAACTACACGTACAAATAATATTCAGGAAGTAGATCAGAAAAATATGACGAAAAAAGAAAAAGAACTAGTACAACTGGATTGGACAAACTTTGAAATTACAAGTCAACCTGCTGTCAAAAGCGAGCGCAAAACGAAAAGAACTTAATGGGGTTGATCTTATGGAAACACTAACTTTACAAATAATGAACACTGAATTTTATATTGCTATGCCAAAAGATGTTGATTTCGTATGGAAAGAAAAAGCAGAGAAATGGCTTCAATACGTAGCAAAAGAATGGTCAAGATTTCAAGCAAATAATGAATTATCACAACTTAATGATTTAGAAATTGGAGAAACGCTACGCATTAATTCGTTACTTTATGATTGTTTAGTGCAAGCGGATAAACATTATCAACTTTCCAATGGTTTATTCTCACCGTTTCTTAAACGCCATTTAGAACAGCATGGCTACATTCAATCTTTCCCATTTGATGTAGCTAAAAGTAAGGCATTTCAAAACAAACCTCTAATTGCAGATCAACCATTTCAATTTCTAGGCGATGAGCAAGTGATGAAGGTAGCACCGGAGGAAATTGATTTGGGTGGATTTGCCAAAGGGTATGCCATTGAAAAATTGGCGAATTGGCTTGAAGAAGAGGTATCTCCTAATTTCGGACTAATAGACGGGGGAGGGGATATGAAAATGTGGTCATCTGGGGAAAAAACTTGGACAATCGGTGTTGCAGATGCCTGGGATAGCGACAAGGAAATTAGCTCGATTAAGCTGAAAACAGGTGCTATTGCTACATCTAATCGAGTTTATCGAAGCTGGATGCATGGAACCACGAAGAAACATCATTTATTAAACGGACAAACAGGTGAAATCGCCAATACGGAAGTATTACAAGCTTCAGTTGTAACGTCCTCTTTATGTGATGCAGAGGTTGGTGCAAAACTGTGCTTTCTTATGGATGAGGGTGAATTGCAGCAATGGTTCGAAAATAATTGTCAACAAAGTGCTCGCTTTATTGTAAAAGAAGGGCAAGCATCAAATTGGATGATGACGGGGGTGAAATAAATGATCATCAGTACGTGGGAATGGATTCGATTATTAGGGTTTTTAGCGTATTTTTACTTCACAATTTCCATTATATTTGGTTTGTTGAGAAAATCATCATTCGTCAAATCCCATAAAAATTTAATTTACCATATCCATCAAAATGCGGGATGGCTAGGATTAATCACCGTAATAGCGCATATGTTAGTCCTTTTAATCGATCAATATGAGCCTTATAGTATAATAGGGATTTTAATTCCATTCTCTGCTAAATATCAGTCTCTTCCATCGGCACTTGGAACAATAGCATTTTATTTATTTTTAATGGTAATCATGACATCAGATTTATGGATTCGAACAATGAATCGCTCGTTATGGAAAAAGCTACACTTTCTTGTGTTACCAGCATGGGTATTATCATTTGCTCATGGAGTGCTAATTGGAACGGATACAGAAAATACATTAATTATCATGTTTTATGTAGTTTCTGGGGGAATTATGATGTTAGTGCTAGTAGCGAGAACAATAAGCCAGTTCATGAAAAGAGAACATTTCAACGTCACACAATAATTAAAAGGAAACGGGGCTGTTATAAAAAGCCCCGTTTCTTATATAGGAAATTCAATATGAAATGTAGTTCCTTGATCTACTTTACTTGTCGCATAAATTGTTCCATCATGTTGCTCCACTATTGCTTTTGCTATGGCAAGACCTAAGCCAGTGCCGTTGCGTTGACGAGCCGCATCACTTCGGTAAAATCGCTCAAAGACTAAAGGTAATTCCTGTTCAGTCATACCCACGCCGCTATCAGCAACAGTAATTTTTACAGAATCTCTATTTTTTAAAAGGGTCAGTGTTATTGCTCCATTATTTGTATATCGTATCGCATTGTCTAATAGAATATAGAGCAGCTCTTGTATCTTTGAAGCATCACCAAGCAGCTCGATGTTTTCTTGAATTTCGGAAGAAAACTGTATCTCAGGAGGCATAATCCTTTGGAATTTCGTGCTCACTTTTTTGAGTAAAGTTGATAACTGTATAAGTTCTTTTTGAATGGAGACCTGCTGCTGATCGTGTCGTGCTAAGAACAGAAGTTTCTCTATAAGTTCTTTCATTATTTCAGACTCATCTTTTAAATCTGCAATCAATTCTTTTCCAAAAGGGCTTAATTGCTTAGCTTCCTCAGCTTCTAATATTTCAAGTGAACTATAAAAAATACTTAGTGGTGTTCTTAATTCATGAGATGCATCGGATACGAATTTTTTTTGTTTATCGAACGACCATTGAATAGGTACCATCGCTTTACCAGCCATATAATAAGCCAGTAGACCGATTAAGACCGTTGAAATACAAGTTAATAATATTAGTAAATACTTTGTCATTTGGAAAAAATGATGCTGCGACGTCACAGATTTACCAACGAAAATATAGCCTGCTACAGTATCATTGTTGAGAATTGGCTTTTTTAGAAGTAGAAAATGTTCTTCCTGCCATTCGTAATGCTGTATGAGCTTCTCATCTGGATTCCTATTGCCAAACGCTTTTTCAAGCTGATTTTTCAGTCCCTTGAAAGATTCGTCACCATGGACAAACTTATGATCCTTAGTGTAAATATAGTAAAAAAAACTGCGATTTGGATCATAGCTTAAAGTTTTAGTGTTGGCATTAACATGTTCAAAGAAATCGTGCTCCTGCTTACCATAAAAGTCTTCTAATTCGTTTATTTGTTGATTTTCCATTAATTTTACTAGGGAAAAGTATAGAACAATAACGAATAGTGAAAATAACAATAAGTAAAGCGTTGCATACAAAAAGGATAATTTTTTTTTCGTTTTATGAAACATTAGTCTTCCCTCAGTTTATAGCCAATCCCTCTAACATTTTGAATACGTGATTTGGATTGACCATCATCAATTTTTTTTCGAACAAGCTTGACTAAAGCATCTAAGGAATTATTCGAAACATCGTAATCGTAGCCCCAAATATAAATACAAATTTGTTCTCTAGTTAGTACACGACCTTTATTAATAAATAAATACTCCAAAAGTAAAAATTCATTTTTAGTTAGATCAATACTTTCATTATTGTACAAAAACACACGAGAATCTACATTCAGCTGTAATTGATCGATCTGGATAACCTGTTCTATCACTTTATCTTTTCTTCGTAGTAACGCGCGAACTCTAGCTAACAATTCCTCTATTTTAAAGGGCTTTACTATGTAATCATCTGCGCCACTATCAAGACCTTTAATAATGTCTTCTGTATCGTCCCTCGCTGTTAGCATTAATATACTACCATTGAACCCAGTGTTTCGAAGCTGCTGGCAAACTTGAATTCCACTAAGGTGCGGCATCATCCAATCTAAAATAACAAGATCATATTGCTCCGTATGTGTATGGTCTAGCGCTTCCTGGCCATTCTCCGCTTCAGTCACATGGTGAAATTCTTTCTTTAAAATATGAACGATATTTCTTCTTAACCGTGCATCATCTTCTGCTAGTAATATTTTCAAGGCAGCTTCCTCCTATTTACAATATTCAACTAAGTATACGCTAAAAAAATGAAATGAAACTGAAAAAAGTTCCTTCCTCCGCTATATGTATTCCATAGTTCGATAAGAGTTGAAGTTTTTCCTATCTATAATGTTCTTAAATATAGAAATAGGGGGACAAATAATGAATATTTATAAATTTACAGTATTGTTAGTTTTAACGACATTTTTAATGGGATCTTCATTTGCCATTGTTAAATTGGGATTGCCTTATGCATCACCACTATTATTGGCTGCACTTCGCTTTATACTTGCAGGGATAATGATGGCTGTCGTCGTGTTCGCGTTAAGACCTCATCCAACTTCAAAAGAAGGCTGGATGAAAATTTTAACTATTGGAGCATTTCAAACTGCGGGTGTGATGGGCTGTATTTTTTTAAGCCTACGGACGATTACAGCAAGCGAATCCTCTATTCTAACATTTACGAATCCTTTGCTTGTCGTCATATTTGCTACAATATTTACGAAAGCGCGTTACCGATTGTATCAATGGTGTGGTGTTTTCTTGGGGCTAATTGGTGTTACGATTACAATGGGTATGCAGATTGAAGGGGAAATCGGAATTCTTTTTGGTATTCTGTCAGCTGTTTTTTGGGCAATTGCGACACTACTGGCTAAAAAATGGGGTGTTTTATTTGATACATGGGTGCTATCTGCCTATCAAATGCTTTTTGGTGGTTTATTACTTTTATTGGCAAGTTTCGTGTTAGAACAACCATTTTTTACTGTGTATGTTCATTCAGTTTTCATTTTATTATGGCTTAGCATTTTCTCGTCAATTGTGCAATTTGCCGGCTGGTATTATCTTTTACAAAATAGTGATCCTGGAAAAACGAGTGCCTTTTTGTTTTTAGCTCCTTTTTTCGGCGTGATAACAGGCTGGATATTATTAGATGAACCATTTAAGCCATCGTTAGTCGTAGGAGGGCTGTTTATAATTGTTGGTATTTACTTAGTGAACCGTAATTTTACAACTAACGCTAAAAAAATATCCGCGGAGAGTCGAGTATAGACTATCCGCGGAAAGAAGACAGCGCCCTGTGCCCGATTATATATCTAACTGAAAAACTTCTTTAAAGCCAGTGCTTCCTTTTTCGGTAACTTTAATGGCACGAATAGACGGGACACGAGTCACCCAACCCAAACTTAATAAATGTGCAAGTATCCCTTGACCAAGAGCACCAGCTAGATGATAACGTCGTTCACTCCAATCCAAACATGCAGGGGAAAAAGATCGTCGCTTTCTTTTTAAATCATCTAAATCAAGACCGAAATCTGTAAGAAATTGTGCGCCTTCAGAGGTTATAAGAAACTGTTTTTCTTCTAGTTTTAAATAACCTGCGTTAAGCAATGATTCTGTTAATTGAACACCTAGTTTACCAGCTAAATGGTCATAGCAAGTTCTTGCACCCTGTAATAATTTCATTTGGCTAGATTGTTTTAAAGAGCGTACCTCGGGTGGAGGAGAAATCGCTAAAAAAGATTCTAGTAAATGAGCAATTTCTTCGTCTGCTAATTGAAAATATCGATGACGGCCTTGTTTCTCTACTTTAACAAGTTTACCATCTACTAACTTTGCAAGATGAAAGCTAGCAGTCTGAGGCTTAATAGCTGCCATATAAGCTAATTCACTGGCAGTATGAAAACGACCATCCATCATACTAGCAAGCATCGTAGCCCTAGAAGTTTCTCCAAGAAGCGAAGCGATTTCAGCCATATTTGGATTAATACCCATTCGTCACAACCCTTTCTGCATTTCATATTTCGATTTTCGTATAAGTATTTATCGTTTACAATAATACATAAAAAGGTGGGAGTAAATAGCTATGAAAACATATTATGCCGTAATTTTCACATCACAAAGAACAGACGAGGATGGAGAAGGCTATGCCAAAATGGCAGAAGTAATGGATGAACTAGCACAAAAACAGCCCGGTTTTATCCGTGTAGAAAGCTCCAGAAATGCTGAAGGGAAGGGCATTACTGTATCCTATTGGGAATCACTAGAGGCTATTCATGCGTGGAGAGAAAATTCAAAACATCTAGTTGCACAGCAATTCGGAAAAGAAAAATGGTACATGCAATATAATGTGGAAATTTGTGAAGTTATAAAAGATTATTCTTTTATAAAGAATTGAAAGTATCAATATGATGATTTTTTACCATGGAAAAACGTTAATTACATAAGCGTTTTATGCGATTAAAAACTAATAATATCAAAATCTTATGAACATTATAGTATCATGAAATCATCACTGAACTAATATGGAGAAAAGTTACCTACGATCAATAAAGGCTTATACAAGAATGTCATCTCGTTTTAAATAGTTTATCTATTACTGAATTAGTTATAGTAAAAAGGGCATATAACAATAAAAACATCCAGATAAAGTTCAAATGAAAATCTTCAACTATATAAATTAAGAGTCCAACAATTACTGCGATTATTAAAGATTTATATACTGTGCTCATTCATCAAGACCTACCTTTTCTAAAAGTATTAAATTTTATTACCAATTATTTTACATCAACCCCTTGGAAATTCCGAATATAATTATCAAACAAACAATACGGAACCGTATTCAGCTCATGGAGAAAGAGAGAGGGATTAACCCCTGACCTCTCATACCACTGTAAGTACGGTTCCGTATAGGACGGTTCAAATCAGATAATTAACGTAACGCAGGTGTTCATAACGTTCTTACAGAATTACCCCAAATAAAAAATCCAATCGTTTTGATTAATCTTTTCTCAAAACGATTGGATTATTTTAATGTAATATCAATATTATTTAAGTGATGAAATCAGGCTGTCTTTTTTGCTGGGTATCCGATAAGGATAGCGATGATTCCGCAAATTCCAATAAGGATTGGATAGAAAGAGTATTGTAGCATGCTCACTGGCGATATGCCGGCTACACTTGCGGCTGCCAGGAATTGGGCTCCGTATGGAAGAATGCCTTGGATCGTACAAGAGAAAATATCTAATATACTTGCGGACTTTCTCGGCTCAATCTCATACTGATCAGCAATATTTTTTGCAAGCGGACCAGCAATTAAAATTGCAATCGTATTGTTGGCAGTAGATAAATTAGTTAAGCCCACTAGGCCAGCAATGCCAAATTCAGCACCCTTTTTCGATTTAATTCTTCGTGTCGCAAGGTGAAGTAGAAAGTCAATTCCTCCATTAAACTTAATAACCTCAACCATTCCAGCTATTAATATTGCTAGGAATGCCATTTCATACATGCCTGCCATTCCTTCGCCAATCTTTTGGAAAAGGCTCATTAATTGATAGCTGCCATCCGCTAAACCAACAGCCCCAGCGAGAACAATCCCAGTTGCTAGAACAAGGAAAACATTCATTCCAGCTAACGCTAAAATAATAACCAAAACATAGGGAACAATTTTTATCCAACTATAACTTAAATGCTCAACTTGTCCCGTTTCACCCATTGTGATAACCCCTAAAATAATGCTCGTTACAATAGCGGCCGGCAACACAATCCAAAAATTAACCTTAAATTTATCCTTCATTTGTGCGCCCTGTGAGCGAACGGCAGTAATTGTTGTATCTGAAATAAAAGATAAATTATCACCGAACATCGAACCACCAACAATCGCTGCCATTACTAAAGCCATAGGAAGGTCGATATGCCCGCTAATCCCAACTCCAATTGGCGCTAGTGCAACAATCGTTCCTACCGATGTACCCATTGATAGGGAGATAAAGCAGGCAATAATGAACAAGCCTACGACAAGCAGGTTTGGCGGAACGACCGATAAAGCAAAGTTAACAGTGGAATCCACTGCCCCCATACCTTTCGCTACTTCTGAAAAGGCCCCAGCCAAAAGAAAAATAATAACCATCAGCATGACATTTAAATTTCCTGCGCCTTTGCAAAAAATATCAACCTTTTGCGCAAACGATTCTTTTCGATTCATCGCAAGAGCCACAGCGCCTGAAATGGAAATGGCTACAATGACAGGGAAGGCGTAAAAATCACCTGTAATAACACCTGAACCAATAAATAAAATCAAAAAAACAACAAATGGGATGAGCGCCCATGGATTTTCTTTCTTCATGTCTACCTCCAAAAAATGTCTATTCTTTTTTACGAAAAAAGGCCTCTTCTTGTGATAACAAGAAGAGGCCTTATATTTATAAAACACTCCTCTTATCTATCAAGCCTTTGCCTGCTGGATTTGGCACAGTAACTTATTCATAAGTTCCGCTGCCGAGATTTCATTGGGCCAGTCCCTCCATCTCTCTTGATAAGAAGCAAATATATTATTTTTTTTCACAATAATAAATATTATAATAAAAAACCGATATTTGCAACATATTTTTATTCGAATTTTGTTTTAAAGCTATATTCAGAAAAATTTATTGAGGAAAATTGAACATGTAACAAGGGTCAGAGGAAATGTAATTTTTAGTACGGTTGTGAAAACTTAATATAACAATTGAAGGGGGATTTAAAAGAAGTGTTGCAACTTAAAAGGAGGCGCCCTTTAAAATGGAGAGCGCCTAAAACATTTGTGGTAAAAATTCGTTCATAAAGCGTTGATTTTTACGCAGCCATATTTTTAAAATCATACGATGCGTTAGAAGTCGTTGTCTTTTATGTGGTCTAGACTTTGCCTCTATCAAACTTTGTAGTAGAATACATGTTTCTGTTGCGAATGCTTGTGGGTCAACGAGGACATCAAGTTTATAATCAATTAACTGAGCTGCTTGAACCTTTGCAAGCAATTGTGCAAAACGTGTATTCATTTCTGGAAAGTTTTCTTCTAGTTCTAGGTTGATTAAAGTATTTAGTGTTTGTTCAATTTCAGCTTCGAGCGCTTTTAATTGTTCGATGGAAGGCTGTGTCAAAAAATCACCTCTAGTTTCTCATAAATGCTGCTACACAAGGAAAAAGCCAAGTGCTGCGAAAAGTAAACCGAATAAAACTGTAGTGCATATATAAATAATCGCTTGTCTCCATTTTTTTTGCTCTAATAGTTGCAAACATTCAAAACCAAATGTTGAAAAGGTCGTATAGGCTCCTAAAAATCCAAGCCCTATAAAATGCCAAATCCAATCACTTGGATGTAATGCAAATAGAAAGCCAAGGGCAAAAGAACCTGTTATATTAATAAAAAATGTTGCCCATGGGTATGTATGGACAATCAATTTTCCAAGATAAAATCTTGTTAGTGCACCCAAAAATCCACCGATACCAATAATTATCATACGATGCGCCCCTTTGCAAGCTTAAATCCTAGCCAAGCACAAGCTAAACCGCCAAATACACTCACTAAAATATAAAGAACGGCTTGTAGCCATTTACTATCCTGTAAAAGTAATAGCGTTTCTAATGAGAATGTCGAAAAGGTTGTAAAGGCACCAAAAAAGCCAGTACCAATTCCTAAAATAATAGGAGTACGCTTTGTAAACGTTGTAAATAGCCATGCTAAACAAAAGCAACCAATTAAGTTTATGCAAAGTGTTGCAAATGGAAAACCACCGTTATTTGAAAGTGCTAGACCAAGGCTATATCGACAAATGGCTCCCAAAAATCCGCCAATTCCAACAGCTAAAAATGATTTCAAAGTAAAGACTCCTTATTAAATTTCTATATTAAAAAGTGTATCATGAGATACCCACTTTAGATATATTTCTATAGTTATATGGATTCAAATATATCAAAGAGAGATCAAATTTAAAATGACATGATTTTTTTATTATATTTTACTCCGTTTTACCAGCCTTGATTCAAATGTTTTCTTCTAAAATACTATTTTAGTAAACTATCGATTTAGAAAAATATATTTCTTATATTTCCTGTCAAATTACTTCGTAGTTAATGTCCCTATATCATCTCTTAATATGTATATATCTAACAAGGAGGAGAAGCTCTTTAGTAATCAAACACTATTACACCGTTGACTGAAAATCTGATAACGGTTAATCCGTTATGCGGAAAGCCCGTTAACGGAAAAACTGCCACTACTAATTCATAAATTACTAAATAATAATTATTATTGTTATAGGGCTGGGGCCTTAGAAAGCACACAGTAAAATTCAAAACAGTAAACGACGTTTCAACTTATATTCAACTTGCTAAGGACGGAGATTGTGGCATTGGCATATTACTAGTACACCGATAGTTGTTATAGTGAGCAAAAATCTCTATATTTGCTATTCGCGAGAGGAAAGTCTAGTTAGATAACAGGTTGCTGCTTGGATAACTCCCTTTTTTTGGCTAGCGACGGTTAGCGGTTCTTTGTTTTTTTGTGAAGTGGACGATAAATTTAAGTTAGGTGATAAATTTAGAAGCTGGTTGATAAATTTAGAAAGTTGGTTGATAAATTTAGAAAGTTGGTTGATAAATTAAAAAAGTTAGTTGATAAATTAAAAAAGTTGAGCAATAAATTGAAGTTAGGCGACAAATCAGAGATTTGTTCCGATAAATCTCAAGATTGTTCCGATAAATCGATTTGGACCCTATCGAACTGGCTTTGTTCGATAGGGTCTTCCAGAACTTATCAGCAGGTGTCCAAACATCCGCTGAAATAGTGGAAGCTATAATTGATCTTTAACATTGTCAATGACAGTATCAAAGTCTTTATTGGTATCGACACTTTCCGTTATTGTAAAAACATAACCATCTGGATCTTCTAAAGTTAATTCTTTTGCATTCCAAGGTTGAACTGTCGGTTGTTGAATAATATTCGTTTTATTATCTAGTGCTGCTTGATAAATACTGTTAATATCACTAGAGAATAAATTAATAATGACTGAGTCAGAGGTGCTGACTTCTTTAGCCTGTAATAACATCAAATCTTGGTACTTTGTTCCTCTCAAATGTGTCATTGAAGTTGTTCCGTTAGCATCTGGAAAATCAAATACTGAATTGAAATTTAGTACGTTAGCATACCATTCCTTTGACTTTTCAATATTTCTTACTTTTAGCTTTACAAATAAGGGCATTTGATAAAATTCATGCATGTTTATTTCCTCCTTTAGGTTAATACAAACTAACCATAAAGGTTTACGTGACGTTAAAGTCAATACAAATAGTTGTAGTTTTTAATTCTAAATTTTAGTTCTTACTTATCGTCCCCATATTTTCACTTTTAGCAATTCGATACTTTAAAGCGTTAATTATTTCCTGAAAAATGTAAAAAATAACAGTGAGCTGGTTGACAAATATTTCTAAAGTGTGATAATCTTCAATAACACTATAACAATCTTAAGTAAAGGAGGGCATGACGATGTTAATTTTATCAGTATCATATCAAAGTACAACTGCATACATTGTCCATGTCTTCTAACATTTTTATTTTTCGTTGTAAATAAATGGCATGGGTAACTCCTGGCCTTTTATGAAGAGACACATGCTCTTTTTTGGGGTATGTGTCTTTTTTGTTGCAAAAAAGGGTTGTAGTGACAACAAAAAAGGAGTGCATGTGTATGCGAAACAAAGTACAAAAAATGATTTTCATCAAGATATTTATGGATAGTGGGTAGCACAGCTTTAACAGCACTAGAGAAAGAAGGTTATAATGTATGTTTGATGTTTTAAGTAAATTAAGTTGGTTTTTTAAAAAATACTGGAAGCAATATACTGTAGCTGTTGTGCTATTAATGATAGCAAGTGGCTTAGAAGTTGTTCCACCGTATTTACTAGGGTCAATTATTGATATATTGACTGCTGGAGAAATGACACCAGCTCTTTTAACGAAGTATGTTTTGATTTTTGTGTGTATCATGATTGGGGGCTATGTCCTTAATTTTGTGTGGCAATTCAGATTATTTGAAGGGGCCATTAACCTAGAGAAAATTTTACGTCGAAACCTTATGGAGCATTTTTTGCGCATGACACCGACGTTTTATGAGAAAAACCGTACCGGAGATTTAATGGCACGTGCGACGAATGATTTAAACGCAGTGTCGCTGACTGCTGGATTCGGGATTATGACATTGATTGATTCCACAATCTATATGGGCTTTATTATTTTTGCCATGGGTTTTATGATTTCGTGGAAGCTTACTTTTTTTGCAATGCTGCCAGTGCCGATCATGGCCATCCTTATTCAATATTTAGGGAAAATTGTGCATGAACGCTATATGAAGGCGCAGGATGCTTTTGGTGAGCTTAATGATAGTGTTCTAGAGTCGGTTGCAGGTGTGCGAGTTGTACGGGCATATGTACAAGAAAAAAAGGACGAAACAAATTTTGCGGAGATGAGCGAGATTGTATATGAAAAAAATATGCATACCGCAAAAATTAACGCATTATTCGGGCCGATTACGAAGGTCGGTACTGGAATTAGTTATGTTGTAGCGCTTGGCTATGGTGCTCATCTAGTGGCGGCTGATGCTATGACAGTTGGGCAGCTTGTAACGTTCAATGTTTACTTGGGGCTAGCAGTTTGGCCAATTTTTGCAATTGGGGAACTTATAAATGTGATGCAGCAAGGTAATGCTTCTCTTGATCGTGTACAAGAAACGCTAAACTACGAGGCAGATGTTCGGAATATTTCGAATCCGCGAACGATTGCGACACCGAATGCGATTGGCTTTGATGATTTAACATTTCAATATCCGATGAGTCAGGTAAAAAACCTCCAGGAAATTTCGTTGTCGTTGAAAAAGGGGCAAACACTTGGGATTGTTGGTAAAACAGGAGCGGGTAAAACGACCTTCCTACGACAATTATTACGCGAGTATCCAATTGGTGAGGGGCAGCTATCGATTGATGGAGTCGATATTACTGCACAAACGAAGGAGCAGTTACTTGACTGGATTGGCTATGTTCCACAGGATCATGTTCTATTCTCACGGACTATTCGTGAAAATATTTTATTTGGGAAAGAAGATGCTACACAGGCTGAATTGCAACAGGCGATTCGTGCAGCATACTTTGAAAAGGATTTAAAAAATTTACCAATGGGCCTTGAAACACTTGTTGGTGAAAAGGGTGTATCTCTTTCAGGTGGTCAAAAGCAACGTGTTTCAATTGCGCGTGCGCTTATTAAAGACCCTGAAATTTTAATGCTTGATGACTCGCTTTCTGCTGTAGACGCCAAAACAGAGGCAAGAATTATTGAAAATATACAGCGAGAACGACAAGATAAAACGACGATTATTACAACGCATCGTTTATCAGGAATTCAGCACGCCGATTTAATTATCGTGCTAGATGAAGGCCAAATTGTAGAGCAGGGAACACATGAGCAGCTTCTTGCACAACAAGGATGGTATAAAGAGCAATTTGACCGTCAGCAGCTAGAAGGAGGTGCCTCATGAGTACGAGTCAACGTTTAACGCGCTATGCAATGTATTTTAAAAAACCGATACTACTTGGACTATTTTTCTTAACAATCGCCGTCTTTACGGAGCTTGTTGGGCCTTTTATTGCGAAGCATATCATTGATAATTACATGACAATTGGCCGCATTGAATTAAAACCAATTACTTGGCTATTAGTTGTATATTTACTTTTAGCAATAGCTACAGCTGTTTTACGCTATTTTATGTACATCTACTTACAAATGGGTGCCAACCGTGTTGTACAAAAATTACGTAAGGATGTATTTGAGCATATTCAAACATTGCCAATTCAATATTTCGATAATTTACCAGCAGGGAAAATTGTAGCCCGTGTAACGAATGATACCGAGGCTGTTCGAAATTTATATGTTCAAGTACTTTCAAACTTCGTTACGAGTTTAATTTCTATTGTGGGTGTTTATATCGCACTTTTCATTTTAAATTGGAAAATGGCATTCCTAGCATTGGCTATGGTACCAGTCGTTTATTTATGGATGATTTTATATCGTAAAGTTGCCTCGAAATATAATGATGTTATTAGAACGAAAATTGCCGATATTAACGCAATGATTAATGAATCGATTCAAGGGATGACGATTATTCAAGCATTCCGTCGTGAGCAGCAAATGACGAAGGAATTTGATGACATGAATAATGAGCATTATGCATATGAACGTAAGCTGCTCTTCCTTGATTCTGCAACATCTTTCAACCTTGTTAATACATTAAGACTTCTTATGTTTACGATCTTTATTTTTTACTTTGGTACACAATCATTTACGGCAACGGAAGTTATTTCTGCAGGGACATTATATGCCTTTGTCGATTATTTAACGAGATTATTTAATCCTATAACGAATATCGTCAATCAATTTTCTCAGCTAGAGCGCTCACTTGTTGCAGGAAAGCGTGTCTTTGAGGTGTTAGATATTAATGGGGAGCCAGTATCTGAAAAAAGTTTACCTAGATATAAAGGAAATGTGGTGTTCGAAGATGTTTCCTTTGCTTATAAAAATGATGATTACGTATTGAAAAACCTTTCATTTGAAGCACACCAAGGTGAAACCATTGCCTTAGTAGGTCATACAGGATCTGGGAAAAGTTCTATTATGAACTTATTGTTCCGTTTCTATGACCCATCTAAAGGAAAAATTACGATTGATGGAATTGATATCACTTCTGTCCCTCGTCAAACAATGCGTGAACATATGGGTATTGTTCTACAGGACCCATACTTATTTACAGGTACTATTGCTTCAAACGTTAGCCTGAACAATCCTAAAATTTCACGAGAGAAAATAGAAACCTCATTAAAGGCAGTTGGTGGGGAACGTGTTTTGGCGAACTTGCCAAATGGCTATGATGAGCCTGTTATTGAGAAGGGGAGCACATTGTCATCTGGACAGCGTCAGTTAATTTCCTTTGCGCGTGCCCTTGCCTTTGACCCAGCTATTTTAATTTTAGATGAGGCTACTTCTAATATAGATACGGAAACAGAGGAAATTATTCAGCATGCGATGGATGTCCTGAAAAAAGGACGTACAACTTTCATTATCGCTCACCGACTTTCTACTATTAAAAATGCAGATCGTATTCTTGTCTTAGATCGAGGTAAGATTGTTGAGCGTGGTACACATGATGAGCTATTAGCACAAGGTGGCATTTACGAAAAAATGTATCAAATGCAGGCGAATTCATTGCAATAATAATTTGAATGGTTACAGGGAGAATAGTATAAATGAAGCCCCACTTTTCGAAAAAAGTGGGGCTTTCTATTTAAGATCTTACATTTTTAAAGACATTGACGAAAAAGAACAGCACTGAAATTGCTACCGCTATACCGCCACCAGATACAAAGAGCTCAAATAACCAGTGTGGTACATCTATATGAACCATCATCATACCGACCAAGAGGAACGGTAATCCGAGATTGTAGAACCAAAATTGTGCTTTGGCCAGTCCTGTCTCGGCTGCATCTTTATATATTGAATAAATTAAACCGATTAAACCAGTTGTCAGCCAACCTACTACACCGATGTGTGCGTGTGTCGCCGTCCATTCGAGTTGAATTGTATAATGCATAAACAGTCCAAAAGCCAAAACAATCACTAAATATAAGACTGAAATCTTTATCCATTTAGCACCCATTTATAAACAACTCCTTTCCCGAAATGATTTAGCTAGCTATTACAGTTTATTCTTGTCGAATAAAAAAGATGACTACTATTCTTTGTAAAATAAAAAAGTGTTTTGTTGTAAAATGACAATTTTTTCCGTAGAATAAAAGAAAGAAAAGTGGAAATTTTCCGAATTGGAGGGGCTATGAAAAAGTTTATAATGATTTTAATGGTCTGTTACTTGACCACCATCTTTGTTGAGAAGGCAGGTGCTAGTGAGCAAACTATGACAACAAAAGTGAATAGCATTATTGATAAAAATTGGAAGGACAATGAGTACAGCATTACCGTACGAGATACAAAAACAGGAAATGTACTTTACAATAATAATGGTGAAAAAATGATACGCCCTGCTTCTACCCATAAGCTTTTAGTTAGTGCCGCTGCATTGGATTTATTAGGAGCTGATTATCGCTTTGCTACGAAGACATTCATCGATGGACCGATCGAAGATGGTGTACTTCAAGGTAATATTTATTTACAGGGTGGAGGAGATCCAACACTTTTACCTAGTCATTTAGAATCGTTTGCTAAAAGATTGAAAAAAATGGGTATCAAAAAAATTACGGGTTCCTTAATCGGGGATGATACTTGGTTTGATACAGATCGTTTACCAAAGGGGATTGTACCTCAAGAAGAGGCTGAGCCTTATGCTTCACGTATTTCAGCGTTAACGATTTCTCCAAATGATCAATATGATATTGCAACTGTGCAAGTGAAAGTGACCGGCACAAAGGTTGGCACTACGGCTAATGTTCAGCTTGTTCCGTTTGCAAGTACTATTCCAGTTGACAATAAAACAAAAATTGTTAACAAGGGTGAGAAAAGCACTGTAAAAATTACAAGAGAATATGGTACAGATCGAATCATTGTAACTGGTAACTTACCAGCAAGTTCACAGAAAAATACATATGTAACTGTTTTTAATCCAACTCAGTATACTCTCGATGTATTTCGTGAAAAATTAGTAGCCAAAGGTATCCAATCAATGCCTTTTGAGACTGGTAAGGTACCTGAAAATGCACAGCGAGTAAGTATTTCGTATTCAAAGCTATTAACTGATATTAACTTCAAATATTTAAAGTTAAGCATTAATGGTATGGGAGACATGTTGACAAAACAACTAGGGCGTGAGCTCCTTGGGGAAGGAAGCTGGTCAGCTGGCATCCAAGTAATTCGAACATACGGTAATGAAATTGGGCTTGATATGGATCAGTGGTACTTTGAAGATGGTTCAGGTTTAAGTCATCAAAATCGAGTTAATAGTATGCAAGAAAGTCTATTATTATATAAAATTCAAAGTAAATCCTGGTATAACTCATATTTAGACGCATTACCCCATGCAGGAAGAAAAGGTAGCCTTGTTGGTGCTACTTTAGAAAATCGTATGAAGGGCTATAGTGTATCTGCTAAAACTGGCTATATTTCTGGAACATATTCTTTAAGTGGTTATGTAAAAGGAAAAAGTGGTAAATGGTATATCTTTAGTATTTTGACACAGGCCAATAAAACTTCAGCTATCCCAACTATTGATGAGATTGTCAAACAGATTGCCAATGAAATGTAAGCTTTATGCTAGTATGAGCATGTGCATAGACGCTAGTTCGCTTTTGTGATGATGAATCTCATCACGGAGTTGCAGAATGTACAATTTCAATAGAGCGGAAACATTTTAAATAAATACATGCCATGGTCAACAGCTATTCAATCGACCTGTGGAAAATAAGTAGAGGCTGGGACAAAACCCACCTCTTAACTAAAAAGCCGGTGAAATTTTACGATTAGTAAAATTTCACCGGCTTTAAATTTTTTTCATAAAAAATAAGGACCACTTCTGATAAAATTAAGTCACCATAACAAAATTATACAGAAAGAAGGATCCTTATGTTTAAAGATTATAACATGAATCAATTAGTTTTGCCTTTAGATTTTGAAGTGAAGTTACAAAAGAATGATATCGCCTTCCATGTCCACCATTTAGTCGAAAGTATCCCGCCCGAAGCGTTTGAACCATTCCTTCGAAATGAGGGCTGTCCTGCCTACCATCCACGCATGATGCTTAAAATTATCTTATGTGCCTACACGCAATCTGTCTTCTCAGGGCGCAAAATTGAAGCGCTTTTAAAAGATAGTCTTCGGATGATGTGGTTAGCTCAAGGGCATGAACCAACCTACCGCACAATCAACCGATTCCGTGTCCAACCAGAGGTAAAAGAGTTGATTCGTCAATGCTTCGTTCAATTCCGCTGCCAGCTGGTACAGGGAGAATTAATTGACCAGGAAGCTATTTTTATTGATGGAACAAAGATTGAAGCGAATGCGAACAAATTTACATTCGTGTGGAAAAAGTCGGTTGAGAAATTTCATAACGGACTAATTGAAAAGTCAAACCAGCTATACGATGAGCTGCTTGAAAAAGAAATCATGCCAGAAATTGAACGGGAAAGTGAAAAGGAATTAGCATTGGAAGACCTCGCTCAAATGGTCGAAAAAGTTGATGAAGTGATTTCTGAATATGATCGAAAAATTGAAGAGTCATCGGATGTAGCAGAGCGAAAGGCTTTAAGAACGGAACGGAAATTCCCAAAGCAGGCTCGCAAACAATTGATCGACTATATTGAACGCAAACTAAAATATCAAAGAGACTTCGAAATCTTTGACGAACGAAATAGTTATTCGAAAACAGACCCGGATGCAACATTTATGCGTATGAAAGATGACTATATGAAAAATGGTCAATTGAAGGCAGGTTATAACATACAAGTGGCAACAGAAGGTCAGTATGCGCTTGCCTACAGCATTTTTCCGAATCCAACGGATACACGTACATTAATCCCATTTTTAGATGAAATCGAACAACATTATTTTAAGTTACCAAAACACATCGTCGCAGATGCTGGATATGGCAGTGAACAAAATTATGATGATATCCTTTCGAACCGTAAGCGAGAAGCCTTAATCACGTATAACATGTATGTAAAAGAACAGAAGAAAAAGCATAAGCAAAACGAATTCAATACAGAGAACTGGGATTATGATAAAGAACATGATCGATACACTTGCCCAAACCAACAACAGCTTGTATTTAAATATCGTTCCACGAAAACGGATAAGTATGATTTCACGCGTGAATTTAAGATATACGAATGTGAGGACTGTTCCGGATGCCCCCTACGTTCGTTATGTACGAAAGCAAAAGGGGGAAATAATCGTAAGTTAATCGTGAATGAGAAGTGGGAGCAACAAAAAGAATATGTAAGAGTAAAGCTTTCAGAAGAAAAAACGAGTACCATTTATCGTCAACGCAAAATTGACGTGGAACCAGTTTTTGGATTCTTGAAGGCTAATTTGCGTTTCACTCGATTTTCTGTGAGAGGAAAATCGAAGGTTGAAAACGAGATGGGCCTCGCATTAATGGCCGTGAATTTAAGAAAATTCACAGCCATTAGCTAATAGCTATATGGAGACAACATAAAAAATAGAGAAATCCGAATTTGAATGAATTCAAATTCGGATTTCTCACTAATGAAGCTAGTTATGTCCCAGCCTCTATTCGTCGTGTATATCCAGAAGTACTTATTTTTTATGTCGGGATGAGGGATTCATACATAATTTTAAATTTTTTGAACGAAATGAAGCATCGCTGAGTCTAATTAGGGAAGGAGGCGAAAAGGATGGAATTGGAAATCGTAAAGCGTGCTGTTCGTGGGGATCATCAAGCGATTCTTTCACTTATTGAAATGGATGAAGATATTTTATATCGTATGGCTTTTACATATCTGAAAAATGAGCAAGACGCTTTAGACGTGATGCAGGACCTGGTTTACAAGGCACTGAAAAAAATGCATACCGTTAAACAGCACGAATATGCCAGAACATGGCTCGTGCGCGTCTTAATCAATTGTTGTAAAGACCATTTACGAAAACGCCAACCAACCGTTTCAATTGAGGAACATCACCTAGTTGAGTGGGTCATCTACTCTGATATGGAGCGGTTATTGGAACATTTATCCTTGTCAGAGCAGCAACTCGTTTATATGAAATATTTTCAGCAACTAAAAAACAAAGAAATTGCCGAGCTAAATCAAATTCCGGAGGGTACTGTAAAGTCTAAGCTTCATCACATTCTAAAGAAGCTAAGAAACTTCGCTGGAGAAAAGGAGGACTGGCTATGAGTAAACAACAGATTGACGTTCCAAAGGAGAAACTTCAACAAGTTCGAATGGATATGTTTCGTAAAGTTCAGCGAGAAAAAAGAACAAAGAAGCGCATTGTTCCAGTTGCGATAGCCTTTTTGCTTTGCTTTAGCCTATTATTTTCAATTCGTGTTTCTCCTACGATTGCTAGCTATGTTGCAAAAATTCCCGGCTTTCAACAAATTGTATTAGCGGTTGTAAGAGATAAAGGGATAAAAGATATTGTGGACAATGGATACTATGAAGAAATCAATACGACGCAGTCTAAAAACGGTCTATCACTTACATTGCAAGGCGTGATTGCAGATAATTCGGGATTAGTACTTTACTATGACGCCGATGCAACATTTGATATGTCGAAATTACACTTGGAGGAAGTTAAATTGTTCCAAGGGGATAAAGAAATTGAAGGTGGAGCTTCATTTACAAGCAATCAATCAAGTCAAACGCGCTTCTCTTCTTCAGTAGATTATAGTTTTTCAGAGCCTTTCGCTTATACTTCAAAGGATTTTAAAGTGGTTTTTCGTTTCTATGAAAAAGATAAGGGGAACATTGAAATTACGATACCGTTTTCACTACAAAATGAAATCGCAAAGGAAAAAATTATTACTGCGAATCGTACTGTAGACGTCAGTGGTCAGAAATTTACGATTACACAAATTCGCCGTTCTCCATTAAGAATGGCAATCGATATAGAATTAGACGAAGCGAATACAATGCAAATTTTAGCACTTGATGATATTGCGGTCGAGACAGAAGAAGGGGAGCGAAGAGAAGAGGTCGTTAAAAATGCCATGTATATAAGCCGAAATATTCGCGACGGCAACTTCACACTAAATTTACAAAGTAACTATTTCCATGATTCAGATTCACTCAAAATATTAATTGGAGCTGTTCATGCCGTTCCAAAGGGCGAGGATTTTATCGAAGTTGATTTTGGTACAAAAAAAGTACTAACGAAGCCTGAATATTTGGATTGGGATATTTCTGTAACGCAGCAAGGTGTATCCGTTGCTGCAAAGAAATGGGATGATAGAGTGCGACATTCGTTTCTAAATAATGCTGTAAAAGCAGATGGCGCACCGTTAGAATTTACAGGTGGCTCTTACTCAGATGATGAGCAGTATCTTTATGCGACGGAGAACTTTGAAAATTATGATGGCAAAGCAAAAATATATTTAAACTATTACTTTAATCCTATTGGAAAAAATATTGAATTGGATATTCCATTGAAATAAAGTAATTAATACATCAGTATCCTGTATACAATATGCAACATGCAACATTATAGCTATTTTTTAAGCTGAACTAATTTTTGTATTAGTTCAGCTTTAATTTTTGATTAAAGATATAACTTAGAATGCTTTAAAAATAAAAGTATTGTATAACCCGTTATTTAACTAAACCAGCTAATAGTTTGTCAATAATTTTCTGTTAAAAGTTTAATAGGCACATGCTATACTAAAAAAGTGCATGACAAATAACCGTCCTAAAGTTTGTATTTGGAAGGTTTTGTTTGATTTAGTTGTACCTACTTATCAAGCTAAATCTTGGTACGTAGTTTTGTTTTTTAATAAGGCAAAAATCCAATGTAAGAGTTTATTAACACAAGCTATTATCGCTACTTTAAAAGGTTTTCCTTCTTCACGTTTTTTATCATAAAATTCACGTATTTTCTTGTTTCGAGGAATGATTGTATCGTCTGTTTTAGTTTTTCTGCAATCCCGTATTGCACAACGAACAGCCATAAACAATGCATGACGAAGTCTACTTGAACCTCGTTTTGTAATTCGATTCTTGGTCGCTGAAAATTTACCTGATTCGAAAACACTTGGGTCAACTCCAGCGAAAGCCACAAGCTTTTTAGGATTATTAAATCGATCTATTTCACCAATCTCAGAAATAATCGTTGCAGCGATCTTTTCACCGATACCTGGGATAGATTTGATAATACTATATTCTTCAATTTCTTTAGCGAGGGCATCTATTTCTGACTCTAACTTTGATAGATGCTCTTTGTATTGAAGAAGGATCTTTATATACATATCAAGACTTAAAATATGACTCTGGTAAACTGTTTTTTCAAAAGGATTACGAGCTGCAGCTGCTTTAAGTTGTAAAGCTTTTTCATTTGCCCATCTAATGGACCTACTCTTACATAATTCATATATTTTGTCTGTAATGGATTCTTCACTTGCTTTCAAAATATCTTCTGAAGAAGGGAACTCTGAAAGAGTTAATAGTGAAACATTAGAATATAAATCTCCGAAAACCCCTTTATATTCAGGAAATACCTGTTCAAGGACTGCCTGAAATTGCAACTTAGTTTGAATCATTACGCCAGTTATATTTTCATGTTGTCTTGTAAGGTTACGAAGATTTAATAACTGAACGCCACGCTTTTTATATGGCTCTAATTCCTCTTTATAGAACAATTCACAAAGAAGATAGGCATCAATGGCATCCGTTTTTACTTTTCTCAAACTCGATCCTCTTGCCTTATATGAAATTAACGGATTAATAATAATCAATAAATATCCTCGTTCTTCTAAATGATGTATGACAGGAGCACCATAGTGTCCTGTGGCTTCTAAAATGATTGTAGGCTTCATACCAGCCTCGTTTTTTACATCCTCTAAAAATATTACAAGGTCATTAAGACCTTCTAAAGTATGAGTCACCTTAAAACTTTTACGATATGGTTTGCCTTTATCTAAGAATGCTTGAACCTGGCTTTTTCCTTTTGAAATATCCAGACCAACGACTGGATTCATTATTAATCTCCTCCTAGAATCATAGTTTGCCAGTTACCCCTAATCCTCCATGCAGTGTCATAGCTTCGCTTGTTATACGAGATCTAAGTCCCAACCAGCCTCAATCATGTTTCTGCAAGTAGGGGGCGAACGGTTTAGTTGACGGGGTCAAGCCCCACGAGCAGTTACGTTCTACCCTGGCTACTGCTATAATAAAACCAAATAAAAAATGATCAACCAGAAATATCTGGCTGACCTTATAATACGAACGATGCAGGATAGCTCAATAATGGGCTAGAAAAATTGTTGATTTGCCGTAAGGGGAAACTTTATGCAGTTTTATTTTATCCCCATTCATTAGATTTCTGAAATCTTATTCTTTCCTTATTTGTTGGAATCCCATTATTGACTTTTTCCCATATGCCATTATTAAATAATTCGTATTGTTCAAAAGCAAGAGGCAATCCGTTTGCAATAGCTATGTCACTACTATCCATTAGTTGAAAATGCAAATGCGGAGCAAAGGAGTTACCTGAATGACCAACTCTACCAATAATTTCACCTTTTTTTACACACTGACCAACTGAAACCTGAATTGACCCTGTTTGAAGATGGACTAATCCAGCGTATACATTGTCGCCACATACTATAATGATGTAGTTGCCAGCAACTGATTATATGTCGTCTTTTTTCGGGTCAAAATAATGAGCATTTTTATAAGCGTTAGACATATCTGAAAGCAATTTTGTTCGTGTTCGTTCCTTATAACCATCCTCTGCTTGGACAATGATCCCGTCGCAAGGAGCATATACTTCTTGCCCCCAACAGTAATATTCATCTAGGGGAACCCCAAAAAGTAGATATTGTGCCAAACTAATGCGATAGGCGGGCCAGCCCTTTCTTTCCCAATCCACTTGTATAAAGTCATAAGCATATCTTGATCCTAATTGGTTTGTACCGTGACTCGGAATTTTTGTCCCTGGAGTATTAGGAGAGTACCATTCTCCTTTCAAAGGAAACTCTACAATTATCGGCTCACGTACATCAATCATCTCAGATTCCTCCTCCGTCGATTCTTTCAATTTTAACTTTTTCTAGTTTATTGTAAATTATTTAACCATTTATTAAATCAGTTGAAATGAAAGTAAAATAAAAAAACGTACACCACTAAAATTGCATTTAGTAATGTACATTTTTATAAGTACAACATTTTAAACAAGTTATGATGTAATAAACTATCATGTACATTTACTTGTCTTTAATATTACAGAGTAGAACGACTTTTTATGAAGAAAAAATATGGCGCATCATCATTAAAATAGGCTCAAGGTACTGTAAAGCTTGAGCCTTTTGCCTTTGTAGCGAAAGCTAAACACAGCTACAAAAGTTTCCCACCTCGTATAGAGGAATCACAGTAGGCTCTTTGTCATAAAGTTAGCTAACACTAAATAAAGGAAGGGATTTACAAATAAAGGAATGGAATATCGTGCATTTAGTAAATACTAGTCTACGTCTTTTTTTCGTCCAATATGCATATAATTAGACTATATTAACTTTTTTCCAACTTAAAACGTCAAAAAGAGGGATAAATTTTTTTGCAAGAGAGGACTTATGTATGGAAAAAAATACGAAACGCTCTAAGGAAAAAAAGAGCAAGAAGAAAATTTGGCTATGGATAATAGGTAGTTTATTAACAATTTTTTTAATTTTTATAGGTACTGCTTATTATACAATCCAAAAAACGATGAATAAAATAAATACACCATTAGTTGAAGCGACAGGTGATGAAAATGAAGTACAAAAAATAGTGACAAAGAAAGACCCATTTTCTGTGTTAATGCTTGGGGTGGATGAACGTAAAAATGATAGTGGGCGTTCAGATACGATGATTGTCGTTACGGTGAATCCTGAAAAACACACGATGAAGATGCTCAGTATACCTCGAGATACACGTACAGAAATTATTGGCCATAATTCCGTCGATAAAATCAACCATGCTTATGCATATGGAGGCGTCCCGATGGCGGTCAACACGGTAGAGCATTTTTTAGATATACCAATTGATTATTATGTGTTTGTTAATATGGAAGGCTTCCTGCAAATTATCGACACGATTGGTGGGGTAACGATTGATAATGACATGGATTTAACCTATAACACATACCATTATCCAAAGGGTGAGATCACTTTAGACGGTGATAATGCATTAATTTTTTCACGTATTCGTTATGAGGATCCACGCGGTGATTTTGGTCGTCAAATTCGCCAACGACAAATTATTGAAGCGGTTTTGAAAAAGGCCTCGACGCCATCTATATTGTTAAAGGCTACAGATATGCTTGATGTAGTAGGAGAAAATGTTCGTATGAATTTTACGATGAAGGACTTAATCCAACTGCAAAGTATTTATAAACAAATGGATGGTAATATTGATCAGTTGTCGTTTAAAGAGGGAGATGGCAAAAGGATTAATAATATATGGTATTTTATCCCTGAAGAGACAGAGCTAGAGAAAATCAAATCGGATTTAAAAGCCCATTTGCAATAAATGCTTAGGAGTGACAACTTGAATATTATGGCTGTAAATCTATTGACAATGAAAGGAGGGAGATCAATGAATGGGAGGACCCAGGTGCTTAGGTATACAGCTGTAAACAATTGCATGCAAAGCTATGTACCTAAGCGTAAGGTTCAACAAAGTCGAGTCAGTTCAGCTATGCGACATTTACAACTATTGTGTTTGAAAATTTTCATGTAAAAACTAAAAAAATCATTCAGGTAGGGTGCATGCCTAGTTGAATGGTTTTTTTATTTCTGTAGATATTTGAAATTTCAGAATACAAGTGTATAATTTTATTAGAAATGGTCGAGGGAGTGATTGTGTTGATTATAGGCACAATTTTATTAGTAGTTGCATTACGTACAGGTATTGGTTTAGCGCTCGACTTAATTAATAGCAGCATCACTCTACTACGCAAAGTAACCATTCATACTCGAAAAACAAAAGAATAAAATGCATCTAGGCAAAGCTAAGGCTTTGTCTATTTTTGTGGCCCATTACCCAAAATTAGGGATGTCATTTGTTGAAACGTATGAACGGATTTTGGATTGACCCGAATAGTTTCCTTTGGACCTGAGCATATCTTTGGTTGACCCGATCAGTTCGCTTGGGTCTGAGCAGATCTAGGGCTAACCCGATCAGATTTCGCTTGGACCTGAGCAGATCTAGGGCTGAACTGTCACAGATGAGACCCTGGAGCTCAAGAGAAATTGATCATCCAAGCTTCTAGTTGGAACGGAATCAACCTCACGTTATGGTGAGGAGTCATTTTTGTGAATTTGGAACAATTTATGTGATTAATTCGTCAATATACTGTAGAAAATGTTATACTATAAAAAAAACAGTATCGGGGAATGAGCATGCAACAAGAGAAAACAAGTTTCAAAAAAGAAATACTATCTTATCTTAAAATTATTGTAATTACAGCTATAGTTGTTTTAGGCTGTAAGCAATTTTTATTTGCACCGATTAAAGTGCAAGGGGCTTCTATGTACCCAACTTATCATGATAAAGATATTATTATTGTAAGTAAAATGAGTAAAATTGAACGCTTTGATCAAATTGTTTTTCAATCACCAACAGAAGATGAACTATATATTAAACGCGTGATTGGCCTACCAGGTGATACAGTTGAAATGAAAGACGATGTTTTGTATGTAAATGGTAAAGCTTATAAAGAAGATTATGTGAATCGTCAAACAGATGATCCGAATCAATTACGTATTACAGAAAATTTCAATTTAGAGCAATTATTAAATGAAAAAAAGGTTCCTGAGGGTAAGTATTTTGTACTGGGGGACAACCGTTTAAGAAGTTCTGATAGCCGTCATTATGGCTTAATTTCTAAAGATGCCATCTATGGTGAAGCTAAATTAACAGTATATCCGTTTAATCGTTTCCATATCGGTCCAAAATAAAATAAATTGACTGTTAGTGAAAAAAAGAGTTGCCTCTTTTTTTCACTTTTTTAGTTGGCTTATAATGGTTTACAAACTTTATAAGTGGGGTAATAGACACAAACTGTTGAATTTTCAACTGTTTCTTTTATGGGGATTTGCTGTTTGCTGAGACTAGGAGTAATGATTGCTTGTTTATCGATTGAGAGCTCTTCTACTACTGGTTCTACACCATAAAACAACAATAAAAAATAGCATACTAAACCTAATATACGCAAACAATCACCTCGCAATGTTCTGTTATATTAGTATGTATGGTCAAACTTAAAAAAATATAAGTAAAATCTAAAAATTTCTCTCTTTTAAAATGTTTTTTTATTAGGAAAACGTTTGCAATTCAATGATTGAAAGTGCTAGAGTGAACCAATTTTATAGATGATAAGGAAGAGAGAGATGAGAATAATAAAAAATTGTTGTCATGCAAAATTCAATATGCTAATATAGCTAACGTGAATATTTGAATATGTATAACCTCAATGATATGGATTGAGGGTCTCTACCAGGAACCATAAAATCCTGACTACAAAAATTTTGCTTCATTTTTGTAGTCAGGATTTTTTTTATATCTCCCTACAAAAATGAAAGCGTAAACAGAAGGGTGATTACTATGAATTGGAGAGTATATATTCTTGCCGTTACTACCTTTGCCGTAGGATTGGTGGAATTAATTGTAGGTGGTATATTACCTACAATTGCAGAGGATTTAAATGTGTCCTTAGCAACAGCGGGACAATTAATTACAATATTTGCACTAGTCTATGCAATATCTGCGCCTGTCCTTTTATCGTTAACTGCAAAAGTGGAAAGGAAGCGCCTTTATCTTATTTCTTTATTTATTTTTACTTTAGGTAATGTTATGACGTTTTTTAGTACAACATTCTTGATTGTCATGATTGCTAGAATTTTCACAGCAATGAGTACAGCATTGGTCATCGTCTTATCTTTAACAATTACAACAAAAATTGTTGAACCAAGGCATCGTGCAAAAGCTTTAGGACTTGTTTTCATAGGTGTAAGTTCTGCACTTGTTATCGGTGTGCCAATGGGAATATTTGTGTCAGAAGCATTTGGATGGCGAGCTGTGTTTTTAGGAATAGCGCTTCTTTCAACTGTATCTATGATTCTTATTGCGTTACTGCTTGAAAAAATGCCAGTTGGGGAAGTTGTCCCATTAAAGGCTCAAATTAAATCACTAGCCAATTTAAAAATCCTTAGTGCACAATTAACAACACTATTTATGCTTGCTGGTCATTATATGCTTTACGCATATTTAACACCATTTTTAGTAGAAGCATTTGATATGAGTGCTTCTTGGATTAGTATCTGTTATCTAATATTCGGAATAGCGTCTGTTAGTGGGAATGCTCTAGGTGGTTGGCTAAGTGACAAAATTGGTACTGGTAAAGCCATTCTAATTGTTGTCTCTACATTTGCCGTTGTATTATTTAGTATTCCTTACACAATTATTGCTTTACCACTCTTTTTAGTCGTAACAGTTTTATGGGGTGCACTTAGCTGGGCACTTACACCGCCATTACAAAATTATTTAATACAAGCGGATCCAAAAACTTCTGATATTCAACAAAGCTTAAATACAGCTGCATTACAAATCGGTATCTCTATTGGGTCAGCTGTTGGTGGAGCTATGTTTGCTTTTACAGGATCGGCTACGCATTTAGCTAGCTTCGGTGCCATTTTAGTTTTATGTGCTCTTGGCTGTGCTATTTTCTCTTTAAAAAGAGCGCCAGTTTCACATGAGGCTGAGCTAGGGCTGAAATCGGCTCACAACAATTTATAGTTTAGAGTGGCTCATCGGACGCCCCCTGGAAGCTCTGCTCTGCGCGTCAGCGGCAAAGCGCCCAGTCGGAACGGAAATCAACCACATGTTATTGTCTTGAACTTTCAGAGTGGATTTTTGGATGGAATATCCAGAAAATGCTACTGAAAAAGAAGGACAATTATATAGAGAGATAGAATGTAAGTTTAGAGGAGGTTGGTAAATACATGCAGATAGATTTAACAGAATTTAAAAATGTGAAAGTTGTCGCAACGATTGACCAGACGCTTTACCGAAATGTGGGTGCTATTATTTTATATGAAGAGGATTCACACACATTATCTGTACGAAAACTAAAACGAAAAATCGCTGATCAATATATACCAACAGACGAACTCGAAAACTTTATGTTTGACTCGCAGGCAGATGCTATAAAATTTACTCATAAGCTTACTAGAATGAGTGCACTTGATTATTTATTAGTCGCGAATAAAACAATAAAATAATTGCAAGACTGGCCTGTAGGGAGTCTATGCATATGACGAAGGGCATTTGGAGTAGCCATATTCCAAATGTCTTTTTTGTGCGCACATTTGGTTTAATGGTCATCACGATTTTCTACAGTTGGGATAAAGAAACCCCGCTGATTCAAGCTTCACTTTATATTATATTTTCACCTATAAACAAATATTTAATTTCTATATCGATTATTATCATACTGGAATAGGGCAAGGAATAGATTGTTGTAGTTAAAGTATTTTAGGGGCTCGAGTAGATAGAGAGTCTGATGATTCAATACTATTTTTAGGATATATAAGTTTCTCTCTGCCTAAGATAGTTAATTCAAAGGGGTCTACTGTTGGGAATCTAACTTATAAACTAATAACAGCATTTTCTCCTGAATTCAGTCAGTGAGAAGAAATTCGGGATAGGGTGGCTGCTGTGAGTTATTTAACTTCTTTCAGCGGGTGTCCAAACATCCTCTGAAATAGAGGAACTCAGTCTAATAACGCCACGTCTTGTGGCAATTTATCTGTGCGAAAGCGAAGCGACAGCAACAGGTTTTCTTTCTGTGCGAAAGCGAAGCGACAGCAACAACAACAACACACGACTGAGTGACCAACATCGTGCCGCTGACGCTTCGCTTTCGCGCAAAAAACATCGTGCCGCTGACGCTACGCTTTCGCACAAAAAACATCGTGTTGCTGCCGCTTCGTTAGCACTACGCTTTCGCACAAAAAACATCTGTTGGCCTAAAGCCTCCGGCGGATGTCACGGAATCGGATTTCCAGATGCAATTATACCTAGGTATAATTGTCTAATAATTTCAAATGGAGGGGGAATCGAATGTCAGAATATCATCAACAATCATCAGCTGAAGTTATGAAAAATTTGAACGTGACAGATCAAGGATTGAGTGATTATGACGTTCAAAAGAGGCAAGAAGTATACGGCTATAATGTATTAGAGGAAGGAAAAAAAACTAGTGCATTCGCCGTTTTCTTTGGACAGTTTAAAGATTTATTAGTCATTATTTTAATCATCGCTGCTTTCGTCTCATTTCTATTAGGAGAAGTAGGGAGCACGATTGTGATTATGATTGTTGTTATTTTAAACGCTATCCTAGGCACTGTACAGCATGTCAAGGCAGAACAGTCTTTGGATAATTTAAAAGCCTTAACCTCTCCAATTGCCAAAGTAATGCGAAATAATCAGCTAATTGAAATTTCTTCGGAAGATATAGTCGTTGGAGATCTTCTTTATTTGGAGGCTGGCGATTATATAAATGCAGATGGGAGATTATTAGAAAGTCATAATTTGCATATTAATGAAAGCTCGCTGACAGGTGAATCAATTGCTGTAGCGAAAAGTATCGACCCTATCAAGGAAGGCAATGTAACTGTTGCTGATAAAAAGAACATGGTATACTCTGGAAGCTTTGTGACAACTGGTCGTGGTATTGTCATGGTGACAGCTATCGGAATGCAAACTGAAATCGGCAAAATTGCAAATTTACTAGATACTGCGAAAGAGAAGAAAACACCTCTACAAGTAAGTTTGGATCATTTCGGAGAAAAATTAGCTTTAGGGATTACATTAATCTGTTTAGCGATTTTCGTAATTGACCTTGTTAGAGGACGTGCGCTAGTAGAATCGTTTATGTTCGCGGTTTCACTTGCCGTTGCAGCAATTCCAGAAGCATTAAGCTCGATTGTTACCATTGTACTAGCTTTTGGGACACAAAAAATGGCGAAGGAAAATGCCATTATTCGAAAGCTTTATGCTGTTGAAAGTCTTGGAAGTGTATCTGTCATTTGTTCAGATAAAACAGGAACATTAACTGAAAATAAAATGGTTGTACAAGAGGTGTATGTGGATGAAAAAATTATTCCACATGATCAGTTAAACACTAGAAATGCACTTGAGAAAGATTTTATGTTAAAGGCAATATTATGTAGTGATGCTGTGGAAAGGGACGGCAAGGAAATCGGTGATCCTACTGAGATGGCACTCGTAAAACTAGGGAAGCAATATGGTTTTGACGAATTACTGGTAAGAGATCATTTTCCAAGGGTCGCCGAAATCCCTTTTGATTCAGATAGAAAGCTCATGAGTACTGTAAATAATATCAATCAGCAATCTATTTTGATTACAAAAGGAGCACTAGATGTCCTTCTTCCTAAAATTATAAAAATAGAAACTTCAAAAGGTATAGTTAATATTACAAAACAACAACGCCAAAAAATCGAAGCGGTAAATCGTGATTTTTCTATGAATGGGTTAAGGGTTCTAGCAGTTGCTTACAAAGAAGTAAAGGGAAATCAAGCAATTGATGCAAGAGCTGAAAAAGATTTAATCTTTGTTGGTTTAGTCGCGATGATGGATCCGCCAAGAAGAGAATCTAAAGGTGCGGTTGAAAAATGTATAAAAGCTGGTATCAAACCGGTGATGATTACAGGGGATCATAAAATTACGGCAACGGCTATTGCCAATCAAATCGGGATTTTAAATGATCCATCTGAAGCGATTGAAGGGCATGAAATAGAAGGCCTTACAGATCAGGAGCTTCAAGAAAAGGTTAATGATTTTTCTGTTTATGCCCGAGTAACACCAGCTCAAAAAATTCGTATCGTTAAAGCGTGGCAGGAAAAAGGACATGTCGTCGCTATGACAGGAGATGGTGTTAATGACGGCCCTGCCCTAAAACAGTCTGACATTGGTGTGGCAATGGGCGTTACCGGCACAGAGGTCGCTAAGGATGCCTCCTCTATGATACTAACAGATGATAATTTTTCAACGATTGTAAAGGCTATTGCAAACGGTAGGAGTATCTATACGAATATTAAAAACGCTATTTTGTTCTTATTATCTGGGAATGCAGGTGCCATTTTTGTTGTTTTATATGCAACAATATTAGGTTTACCAGTTCCTTTTGCGGCTGTGCATCTATTATTTATTAACTTATTAACGGATAGTTTACCAGCGATTGCAATCGGACTAGAGCCGAATAATAAAAAAACAATGAAGGACAAGCCCCGAAATATCCATACGCCATTATTAAATAAAGCATTTACTACTCAAGTGGTACTCGAAGGATTACTAATTGCAATTTCTACAACTATTGCCTTTGAAATCGGATTGTCAACGGGAGATACTTTAACGGCGAGCACTATGGCATTTACAACATTATGTTTGTCACGATTAGTACATGGCTTCAACTCTAGAGCTAAAGAATCTATCTTCGCCATTGGAGTATTTTCAAATAAATATACTTGGCTTGCATTCTTAATCGGTTTTTTAAGCTTACACGCAGTATTGTTTATTCCAATACTTACAAGTGTGTTTGAGGTTGCCACATTAAGTACCGCACAATTAGGTTTTATTTATAGCTTGTCTGTGCTACCGTTCATTGTGAATCAGTGGTACAAGCTGTTGTTTGTAAGAAGTCGATAAGTAGGAAAAAACATAGAAGCTCTCGTTTTGTTGAAAACGAGAGCTTCTTAACATTACATTGTTGTAGGGGCTAGTAGCCAACCTTTGTCATTACTAAGCCGTACTAGTTTTGCGCCAAGTATGGCATACCTCATATGAAGTTCTCCATATTTTGCAGTATGCTTCTGCTTAACAGATATTTCTAAAGCTTGACTAACTGAAATAAGTGAAGAAGCTATATTCATCGATAAAATGGCGCTAATTTCTGTATCATTAATGGCTTTTTTTCCTCGGATATTACCCATTTTCAACTGTCTGTAGTCGATTGATGTAGTAGGAGCAAGTAGCCCATTTTCCTTTAATAACACTGTTAGCTGTTTATTTTCCTCTTTTAAACATTGCACAAAATCCACGATAATAGCCTTCAATTTTTTATCAACAGCGTACTTGAAAAATGCATGATTTGAAGCTATATAGCCGTTATTAACGCCGATCTGTGTCCATAACTTAAAAATTTCCCTATAGCGTAGTGTTGCTAGATTTAAATTTACCAATTCCATAGTTACACGTCCTAACTCATGTTCTCGTTCATTTATTTGAGATTAGGATGTGCTGATAAATGAAATTCTAATCATTTTTTTACAATAAAAGGATTTATTAATCCGTAATAAAAAGTTTAATAATCATAACGTGGGGGTGATTTCCGTTCCGACTGGGCGCTTTCCTGGGGGCGTCCGATGAGCCGCTTCACTCGCGATGCTCGCTCCAGGGTCTCATCTGTGACGCTGATCCCCAAGGAGTCGCCCAGTCTCCACTCCAATCAACTTATATACACGGCATATGTTTATGCATAAAGCCTTTTTCTCTATGGTAAGCTTTTATGAAAATAATCAAGCATATCTCTTTTTCACGGAGAGTGGTGACTCCTGCGGGATTAGCTTGCGCTAAAAGCCCCGCAGGAACGTAATGACGAGGAGATTGAAAGTGGAAAGCGCCAACTCGGAGTGAAAATCACCCTTTGTTTATTGTTACACTTTATTTATTTTGTAGATGAGCAAAAGGTTTATTCCTTTAATTGCTTACTTTTAAAGCTATTAATGGTTGTTTTTAATGCGGCATAGTTGCCGATAGCTGCGTAACCATAAAAAAAGCCCATAAATATTCCTGCAATAAGATTATGTCTATGGCTAATGAAAATAGAAATAATCAAGCCGATAGCAAGGGCGATCGCGGGAACATATTTAGGCTGAGCATGCATAACCACCTTTATGAGCTGTGTAATAATTAATACAGCTGGAACGGCTATTACAGCATCCCAAAAATTAGTATGGATTACTGGAAATAATTCCATTTTCTACACCTCTTTTAGTAATAACGAAGCTATGACTTAAACTATAGATTTTCCTTTTTATTTATTTTTATGCGATGAAAGGTGTAGAGCTTATGATGTCGAGTCAGACACTCGTATGAACGATTACGATTTTGCGTTTTTTTACTATTGCTTAATAATATGAGCCATAAGGATTTGAGCCATAAGGATTCATATATGGATTCATATTTGGATATTGATATGGCGGATATGGGTTCGTAAATTGTGAAGGTCTATACTTATTTTTATGTTTATGATGAGGATCTTTTTGCTCCTTTTGCTCTTTCTGCTTTTCAGAAGTTGATTTTACACGGTTGCAGTCTTTAGGTGGACCAATATATGTTGACGGTACAATAGGAGCGATTGTTTTCTTCCACTGATTTTCATCTAAACAATAAGTGTGAGCCATAACATTGGAAGGTGTAAATTTCAATATATCTGAACCTAAAATAACTTCAGGTGTTGGAGCATCAAAAATAGCCAGTAAATGCGTGTCATTCTCAGTAGCTATTTCATAATGCCACCATCCTTGAGGTACATTGGCGACTTGGCCAGGCTCGATAGGATAGTTTTGAAGCTCTTTTGTAAAAGGATTAAATATAGAAACAATGGCAGCACCAGAAATACAATAAACAAGTTCTGCTGCATTTTGATGATAGTGAGGCTCTATCACCTTGTTCTTACTTAGAAAAATATCAAGTAAAGATATATTTTCTAACGTATTTAATTGTTCTATACCTAGAACATTTATAAAATTCCGATCATCTCTTTTAAAAAGAGTGCTGTCATTTACATCAAAAGTGAACTGGGTTGATGACGAAGTATAGTCAATATTCGAGCTAATAATTACATCCTTTCTAATTAATTTTCAACTTCTTTCAGCGGGTGTCTAAACATCCACTGGTATAAGGAACTCAGGCTAAGAACTTCACATTTTGTGAACACCCGAGTGACCAACATTGGCATAATTGATTACCTGTCTTAAGCACAGAATATGTACAAAGGCTATTTTAGGCTTATACGAACGCCCACTTTATGTAGCTCCTTGAAAATTAGCTGAAATTCCCTCTTCTAAACAAGAGCGTATGTGCGTATAATATAAATGCAAACGTTAGTTCTGTTTTAAAGAACAGCTCTGTTGTGTTCACTGCATGTAACAGAGCTAGTGAAAAGGAGCAAGCAGGATGAAAGAACAGTTAATAAAAGTAAAGCAGCGTCAACAAGTAGTTAACATGATGTATGTAGCTAAGTCTGGTGTCATTACAAAAAGGCGTGTGAAAATCATAAAGTTGGTGGGTGATTCCTTTACAGCATTTTGCTTTACGAGGCAGGCGAAGCGCACGTTTATTATTAACAATGTTCTAGCAATATTGCCTGTTACGCATCGGAAGCGTGAGGTGATATGAATTACGACAATCTGCCGTATAAGGACATTTTTTGTATTGACATGAAGTGTGTTTACGCAAGGCGTATTGCTATGCTAGAAGTTCTAGATGTCTTGAAAGATCCCATTGCAGTTATCGATAATTTTTGAGCAATCCGGTAGTATCGTACTCGCAGCCTCGCCGGTGGTGAAAGGGAAATTTAATATCAAAACGGGAAACCGCCGTTATAATCATGGTTTTTCATCTAAGAAAATTTTGTATAGTCGCTCACTATGTTGAGTGGCTTATTTTTTAAAAATACAATTAAAAATCATGTTATAACCACTTATTCTTTTTTGTAAAAATGAAAAGAATCAAAATGTAGCATTGTTAAATAGACCATTTGATAAAATCACCTTTTTAGTTTTTTTTTTAAGTGCCTTTAAAAGTTAGACACGGTTATTTCATTAGGCAGCGGTTTGGGCATGAGTTCGATATTGAATTGGACTCATGCCTTAAATTGAAGGGCATTCCACCCTGTTAAGGCTATTCAGTCTTCAGCAATCAAACAGCTATATTTTAAATATCTTAAGTAATAGTTATTCCACAATCTGGCGCAATTCTTGAAAAGGAATTGTGCCTTTTACAGTAATCGGGCCAGATTGTTGAGGAACGTTTTGTTAAAATATAGAGTAGTATTGTGAAAATGAATACGGAAAGTTCTTTAAAAAGAACTTTCCGTATACAAACGCATCCCTAATTAGGATTATATTTTAACTTACTTGGATCTACTACATAGAAAATTTTGTTAATTGTTTGGGATGAAGAATTCCAGTCAAAACAAAAAATGCCTGTTATTTTTTCATTTTCAGTGACTACTATTCCATATTGATTATTTATTATAGCTGCAGTAGCGCTTTTTCCAAAGTAAAATTTTTTTGCTATTCCTGAAATAAGTGCTAATACTCGCTCTTTACCTTCAATGATGTTTATTGCCGTTCTTACTTTACCTCCTCCGTCAGCTGCAAATAGAATATCATTAGATAACAAATGGGTTATTCCATGAATATCCCCGTTGGATAATGCCCATATAAATTGTTCTATATAAGTTTTCTGAAGATTAACAGTCAAATCTTTTTCGCTTTTTCTTCCCATTTTAATTTGTGCTCTACTCAATAACTTACGACTATTAACAGTCGTTGTGTTAAGAACATCGGCAATCTCACTATGCTTTAGCCCTAAAGCATTTCTTAATACGTATGCTATCCTCTCTTTAGGTAAAAGGTTTTCCATAAGAACCATATATGAATAGCTTAATTGATCTGACTGGATTAGATTCTCAAGAGGCTCACTGTTGAATGTCTGTAGTATTGGTTCGGGTAACCAAGTACCTATATAAGTTTCTTTCTTTTTTCTACTTGATTTTAGTTCATTCATACAGCGGTTAACGATCATTTTATTTATATAAGCTTTTAAATTAGTAATATCTTTCTCGCTCTTTTCATGTTCTTTTAATTTCAAAAATGTATCTTGAACAATATCTTCAGCATCTGTCATTGAACCAAGTAAATAGTATGCTATGGTTAAACCATAATTCTTATATTCTTTATATAAGTCTTCTATATTTAAATCATTAATCAACACGATAATCCCTTCCATTTCTAATGTTATGCATACCGTAATCCGTGGGATATCAATTTTTTTATTTTATAACTTTATCTATCATTTTTCTACAAAAGTAATGAATGTCATAAGTTTATTTATAATCGGTGGAAAAATGTAAGCACAAAGTATAGCACACAAAAATGCTTCTCCCCACATTGGTAGCCAATGAATTAAAAACGAATGACTATATCCTGAGTTTATAGAAACAAGGATAAACGATATGAAACAAGAATTAAAAAGTCCAATTAGGACAGTGTAAATAAAAGGCTTATAAATTTTATTTGTTTTCATAAATTTAACCTTCTTATATTGTAGTTCATTTTATTATTAATAATGATGTAACGATTTAAATCCTTTTGTCCAAGAAGGGTAAATAGGTTCCCAGCCATATTGTTTTTTTGCTTTTTCATTTGATGCTCCTCGTTCCCAAGAATTATATATATCATTTATAGGAGGGAGGGGGGCCCCAATAACTTCAGCAAAATAGGGAAGCCAAATAGAGCTTTTTGCAGGTTCATCATCTACTATGTTTATAGAACCTGACTGCCAATTTAAAGCTAATACAGCTGCTTTCGCTGCATCTTTTACGTGGATAAAGGATGTCATCCCATCTGTTGCGTATAATTCCTGACTCAGTAATTGTTTAGCAATTTTACCGTTACCTGAATACCAAGTTCCAGGACCATACAATGTACCATAGCGAAGGATAACGAACTCAGACATTTCTTTTACCTTTTCCTCTAATGAAATAACTCCTTCAATTGTTTTTTTGCGAGGTAATGAGGCATTGGTATCTAAAGGTGTTTCTTCTGTAGCTAGCGTATTCCCAGGCTCATAAGCCCATGAAATACTTTGTGCAATTATCTTTTTTACTCCTACGTATTTAGCCGCATCAACAAGGTTTCTTGTTCCATCTATTCTTATTTTCGAATTATCATTTATATCGCCACTACCCAGTGCAGTAAGTTGATGCATTACAACATCAGGTTGTGTTTCAATTAAGGCTGCATAAACACTATCTCGATCAAACGCATCTGCAATTACTGGTTTTACCCCTATTTCTCGCATTGCTTTAACATGTTTTTCTGATCGAATCATCCCGATTACTTCAGGCCCCTCTTCTATTAGCATCGGAATCACCATTTTTCCTATTACACCGGTAGAGCCAGCAAGTAATATTTTCATAAATAAACCCTCCTAATATTCTTAAATACAAGATTAATATCTCTAAAACTAAGACAATTAGGGATTAGGAAGTGTGACACTATTAAAAGAAATAACAAAAATTTTTATTTTTAAAGTAACATGTGCGTTAGTTCAACAAGCTATAAGCGATTTTAGGAATAAGCCCATATTTTAGTTATTCCATTAAAGGGCGCTTTTCAAGAAAGGGCTTAATAGGAACGGGACTGTTGCTGGCTGGGCTAAGTTTCATAACCGATTGGAAAGGAATTATGCTTTCAGTAGTAGGATTACTTATCATGATGCAAGCCTTTGCAAAAGCTACTGCCGGAGGGTACCTTAAGTGCCAGAAGAGGTTTGCCTGCTACTATTGCCTCAAGAGGATTCTTTGTTGCTTGTTATAATGCGACCGAAAGTTATGTTGTCTTGGCTTTGACAGATGTGAAAATGCTTCCTGCAGATTTGGCAGGTTTAATTGTGGCTGCAGGTGCATTAAGTTGGTCAACTGCAGCTTGGCTACAGTCAAAATTCGATGCTAAAGACAATGGAAAGGGGCGAAAGAAACGGGTATCGGTGGGTCTAGGGTTTATGATTGCTGGAGTTACAATTATATTTGCAGTAATTTCACAGCTTTTTACTGGATTTGGTATAGGTTTGGCACATCCTACCACTGGAGCGATTGCGTTGCAACACGCTAAATCAGGTGAAGAGGGAGAGATATCCGCCAGCCTACAGTTTACTGATGCATTTAGTCCGGGTTTAAGCATCGGGATTGGCGGAGCCCTTATCGGTGTTAGTCAATCGCTGAATTTTGGGTTGTTGACGAGGATTCTTTTGGCATTGTTTCTTCAATTACTTTTCGTACTGATCAGTTTTATTATTTCCTTCCGTATTAAACAAGCCATAGTTTCTGGAGAGTAGTAATATAAAAGCTTTTACGCTAGTTGCATGGCAATGCTTGAAGGCTTAGATGTGTGGTAAAAAGAGGATAGATAGAGCGAATTTAATTAAGCTCTTCTATCCGTTTGATTTCTATACATGTAACTGTGTGACATTAAATTAAAAGCAACAATCACGCGCGTTTGTTTAATTGTTAAAAACCTTCTACCAATACATTCATTTATCATAGAAGGTAAACGAGCCAGATGCTTACGACAATAAACCAAATGTTGATTGACAACAGGAACACTCGCTCACAAATCCCAAAGATAAATCGCAACGGCTTGAACATCGTTACAATAACAGCCCCAAGCGAGATAGAAGAAATCATGGTTATGATGTAAAATAGATTTAGATCTTTAAAGCCTTCCAGTAATTTTAATTGACTTCCTCCACAATCAATGACCATATAGGAAAAAGCGAACGCAAGAATAGCAAATAAGTAATGGAGTTTTCCTCGAACCGTAAGTTTTTCTCCTTCTAGGTCAGTTGGAAAGAATAACATGAGGATACGGGAGATGACCATTAGAATGATTAAAATCGGAATGGACGCGGATATGGAGAAGCGATCTTTTACACTCAACAACACGATAGAAAGTGACAATGCCCCTAAATTGCTGAACCAAGCGTAAATTAAAAATAAATTTTTGTAGCACCGACACCGTAATCACTTACAGCATGTCGAATAGGATGATAGCCTGTTTTCTTAAAGTGAAGTATGAGAAAAAAAATGAAATAACTCAAAAAAAATAATACTGCCACAATCGATAGGATTTTCTCGATGGACAATTTCAGCCCTCCCAAAGTTCATCAGATTCAGTTCCCCAACAGTTCCTTCCCGTTTGTTGAATAGCATCATCGACAATTTAATTTTAAATGACTTTATTATTTTTTTAACAATTGAGTTAATTTCATAATTTTAATCCCTTTAGTATCAAGGGTTCTAAAACAATAAAAAACGGGCACCTCCCCAATTCGGTATAATGGTAGCGACTAAACTAAACCATACTGAATGAGGTGAATGCCCTATGACTATTGTAAAACAAATGAGCCTATTTGGCATCCAAGAATTATTGGAAATGGAAAGTTCACGTCGATTTGATGAAATTTTCGCCACTTTCGACGTGCAGCCCGTTTTTCAGCTGTTTTCCAAAAAGACGTTACGTGGTGCCCCACGTGAATTAAATTACGGTGCGATGATACAATCACTCATTATTCGTATTGTCGAACGGATTCCAACAATCAAGGATTTAATCAAACGTTTAGTCAACGATCCTTTATTTCGATTCGATTGCGGTTTTCTCGTTTCAGACGTGGTTCCATCTGAAGCGTCTTATTCACGTATGATCGATGTCATCAGTCAATCAGATGTTCTCGACCACATGCAAGATACATTGATTCAAACTGCCTTTATAGAAGGCTTTCTTTATGATGAACACCTCGCGATTGATGCCACACATTTTGAGTCACGTGATGCGGCAAAGCCCTCGGAGAAAAAAGAGCCTGTACCACCAAAAAAACGTGGACGAAAATCAAAAGAAGAACGCGAGGCTTGGCTTACGGAACAAGCAGAAATCAAAGCCAACCAGTCAGCTTATGAAAAAGAGATCAAGGACCAACTCGATACATCACTAGAAACATTGTGGCAAGATGCGCCCATCGAACCGAATTGGGGCATTAAAAAGAACAGTGATGGCAAAAACACGTTTTGGTTTGGCTTTAAGGGACATCTCGCGGTGGCTACAAAGAGTCAATATATTGTTGGACGCCTCATGACATCTGCCAATTTGTCGGATAGTAAAGCAGCGATTCCTCTTTTAAAGAAAGGAAAAGACCTATTTCTAGAACATTTTACGACCGCTATTTTGGATGCAGGGTATGATTACGAGCCCATTCACAGTCAATTACATACGTATCAAATGCGTGCAGTTATTCCATATAATGTCCGCAATGAAGGAGAGTACCTTGGCTTTGATGAACATTTCAGACCGACCTGTGTACGTGAACACAGCTACTGTTACGACAGCTTTGATGAAAAGTATCGAACACTAAAATTCACTAAACCAAAGGAATGTGTAACCTGTCCGTTACGTAATGATTCCCTCTGTCAGAAGGTTTTCAAAATCAAATCTGACACGGATATACGAAAATTCACGTATCCAGCACGTGGCTCTGAACTTTGGAAACAACTGTATAAAGAGCGCACAGCCGTTGAACGTGTGAATGCCTATTTAAAACAATATTTTCAGTTAAACAACATCCGTCACAGAACAGGAAGAAAAGCCAAACTTCACTTCAACCTAGTGACGTTTATTTATAATGCCTGCAAATTAGCGGTGGATCGTTTGAATGCATTATTACAATCACAAACTCAAGCAGCATAATTTTTAAAAACGTAAATTTTCTTAATAGGAGCAGTCTAAGCTCTTGAAAAAAGTGATTTATGAAATTGATTCAATTATATATATTATGATTTAACTCTAAACTAAAAGCCGGTGAAATTTTACAATCAGTAAAATTTCACCGGCTTTAAATTTTTTTTTCATGGCGAATAGTACAATCAAGTTGAACACTTTAGAAAAATAAAAACATCGTACGCGAAATCGTGTATTATTGAGGTTCCTACACCAATCAATAAGAAGGGATTTCGAATACGATGCTAGAACAGGATAACATAAAAACACGCATTAAGAAACCACGCCTTACACAGTTCCAACGTGGAGAACTTCAAGGCTACTTGAACGCTGGAATTACAAATAAGAGCGAGCTTGCGCGAAAACTCAAGGTTTCGCGTGGGACAATCTACAATGAACTCGCTCGTGGCACGACCACTCAAGTAAAGAAAATTAACGGAAAACATATCTACACGACGCAATATCTTGCGGAAACAGGTCAAGCTACAACTGATCGAAACGTGGCTCGTTCTCGTAAACCGTTGAAGTTTGAACGTGTGAAGGCATTCTTATCGTTCGTTGACGGACTGTTACTTGATCGCACAAAGACCATGTCTCCAGATGCGATTGTTGGTCTCGCGAAGCTCAAAGGGTTGTTTTCTCCGGAGGAAATGGTCTCAACAAAGACGCTTTATCACTATATCGCGCTTGGTCTTCTAAAAACTCGAAACAGTGACCTTCTCTTAAAGGTACGTCGAAATACCAAGAGTACTAAGAAAACGCACCGCCCGAATAAGACGGTTCTCGGTAAAAGTATTGAAGAACGTCCTGATAGCGTTGAATCTCGTGAAGAATTCGGTCATTTTGAAATTGACTCCGTCGTAGGGCGCAAGGATAAAGAAGATGATGTGCTATTAACCTTGATTGAACGTAAAACCCGTCGTGAATTCATTGTAAAAATGGACGGGAAAGACGCTGATTCAGTTAACTACGCACTCTCTTCAGTCCTCAAAGAATTTGGTGAATATGCATCTACTGTCTTCAAATCAATCACGGCAGATAATGGTTCTGAATTCGCGGGGTTGTCAGAAATGTTTGGTGATAGGATAGATATCTATTTCACTCATCCTTATTCTTCATGGGAGCGTGGAACGAATGAGAACCACAACGGAATCATCCGTCGTTTCATTCCTAAAGGACATGCGATTGAGGATTATAGCCGGACGCAGATTCATATGGTTGAGGAAGCTATGAACAACCTACCAAGAAAAATGTTTGACTACAAGACACCAAATGAACTGTTTGAGGAGGAACTCCAGAAACTTGTCGCTTAAAGATTGCGGGGACACCCCGCACCCCTTGAGCCTCCCTCGAAACAGAAAAGTCTCCTGTTCATCAGTCAGCGGCAAATCCTAACCTGTATTGGCTAAATCCGCAAGGGAAAGCGCCTTGCAGATCTAGCCAACACAGGTTGAACGACCTATGCCGACCGACGAACAGAAGACAAAGGAACCTCTGGGGTGTTTTTGAAAAAAGTGTTCAACTTGTAATTGTAATTTAGGTTTTTTTTTTCATAAAAAATAAGGACCACTTCTGATAAAATTAAGTCACCACAACAAAATTATACAGAAAGAAGGATCCTTATGTTTAAAGATTATAACATGAATCAATTAGATTTAGAAGTGAATTTACAAAAGAATGATATTACCTTCCATGTCCACCATTTAGTTAAAAGTATCCCGTCCGAAGCGTTTGAACCATTCCTTCGAAATGAGGGCTGTCCTGCCTACCATCCATCCATGATGCTTAAAATTATCGCTTCAATCTTTGTTCCATCAATAAAAATAGCTTCCTGTTCAATTAATTCTCCCTGTATAAAACATGTATTCACTTTATCGCTAAAAATTATATTAAGGAATATTTTCTCCAATCCCTATTTAGTGCAACTACTTAATCGCATTGTAGGGTGTATTCTAACGATAAAGGATTTAATCAAACGTTTAGTCCATGATCATTGTTATCGCTTTGTGGATGTTTCAAGGAAAAAAGTTGGTGCAGATTCTACATTTTTTAACCATCGATGTTCTAGACCATCTATTCCATCTTTAACCCAAACATCTCCTTGGTCTTCTTTTTTAGATGTTCGATACCAAGTAATAGTTGAACCAACCACTTGAGGTGCTTTATCTATTTTGCTTTTCTTTGGGAATGTAAGCTGCTTTTGTTCTCCTGATTTAATATTAATTACATATAGCGCTGTAAACATAGTTGGAACTGGTCCCTCTTTCCACTCTTTGTTTTCTTTTGCCCGAGCAACAATTATTTCATCTGGAGAAAACCATTCCAGATCAAGGTCAACATATCCTTTAGGTGTGTATTCCTTCCGTGTATTCAATTTAGGAATTTCTGTAACGGTAGTATTTTTGTTTACAACGAAAAATCTTCCTTCCCCCGATATGAAGGCAAGTTGATTTTTTGTAGGAGCCCACTTTATCCAATTTTCATACCCAAGCATTTTTCCTATAATTTGAAAGTGTTCTCCTCCTGATGAAAGTACAGATAGTGTATTGCTATCATTCGACCAAGATGCAGTGGGGGTTAATAGAAAGCTAACCCAACTTCCATCAGGACTCCACTTAAAAGCTTCTGCATCAATAGCAAATAAGTCGGTTGTATTTGTTTGAATGGTGTAAAAAAGCTTTATTTTATTCGGGTCAATATTAGCATTTACTGGCACTTTAAAAAGACGAACTGGTTCCCATCCAGTAGGAAGCAATTTAGATTGAGATGAAACGATAAACTCTTTTCCGTTGGGGAACCATTCAAAATTACTAACACCTAGAGATACATTTTCAAAACCTTGTGGTCGTCCATTTTTTGTTTTTGTAACATTTAGAACACCACGCGAAATATAAGCTAGTCGATTTGACGTTGGTGACCATTTAATTTTACTTGTTTCAATTGATGGATACGGTTGATAGCTTTCCTTTTTCTTTAAATCATAAATATACAGATACGTTTTTTCTCCATTCTCGTCACCTGCTAAATAGGCAATATACTGACCATCTTTTGACCACTGTGGAGAGGATACATACTGACTTGTTGTAAGCTGTATTTCTTTATCGCCTTCTTTCATCCAAAGCTGGTGGTCCCGTATAAAAGCAGCTTTAAGTGGAACTTCAGCTGAAGCACCGGTTGGAAAATTAAAACTAACAAATAGTATTAATAATAAAAACCTAGTTACCATTAATCACTCATCTCCACTTCCTTATTAGGGTGTCCTTGCGAAAGACATATATCCGTCGATTAAACATAAAAGTAGCTAGCACCATTTCAGTGACACTTTAAAAGCTAATGCTTTTTTTAGGAATTTGAGCCTGATTTTTTTTATTTCCATAAATTTAATCTTGCAAAAATGCAAACAGATGTTCTAATATGTATACAAACAGGTGTTCTTGCGTAGAGTAATGAAAAGGGAAATTTTCATTTGATGTTGTGATTAATTATTAAAAATACGTGAGGTACTGGGAGGAAATCGAGATGCGAGATGATCAATTAGTTAAAGTAATACAACATAATCTAATTGCGAATACGATGCACTTAGCTAAATCTGATGGAGTAACAAAAAGAACTATCAAGATTGCTGGCGAAACATTCCAAGCCTTCTTTTTTGCAAAACAGGGAAAACGATCCTATATCATAAATAATATTCTTTCTGTTACTCCTGTTTATCGGAAAGAGAGTGAAGTTGTATGAATTACGATGATATGCCAAATCGACCTATTATGTGTATCGATATGAAATGCTTTTACGCCAGTATCGTAGCGATGTTACATGGGCTAGATGTTTTAAAAACTCCAGTTGCAGTAGTAGCAAATTTTGACCAACCAGGTAGCGTAGTGCTTGCTGCATCCCCCTTAATGAAAGAAAAATTTAATATCAAAACTGGTAGTCGTCGTTATGAAATACCTAAACATCCTGACATTAGATTGTTTGAGCCTAAAATGAGTTTCTTTATTCAAATGTCGATGACGATTACAAAATTGATCTCTAATTACGTCCCATCTGATGCTATACATGTGTATAGTGTAGACGAAAGTTTTGTTGATTTAACCGGTACTGAAAAGCTTTGGGGTTCACCTGAAGAAACGGCTAAGGAAATACAAAGGGCTATTCTTGACCAATTTAATATACCTAGTGCAGTAGGTATGGGACCAAATATGTTAATAGCCAAATTAGCTTTAGACCTTGAAGCAAAGAAAACAGGCTTTGCTAAATGGACGTATGAAGATATTCCAAAGAAATTATGGCCAGTTCGACCCCTTTCTGAAATGTGGGGAATCGGTAAACAGATGGAAGCAAATTTAAATGCTATGGGGATACAAACAGTCGGTGGTTTGGCTAATACAGATCTAAAGGAATTAGAAAAGCGCTTTGGTGTAATGGGCAATCAACTCTATTATCATGCATGGGGAATAGATCTATCCAAATTAGGGGAGCCGTTAATAACAAACGGCACTTTAAGCTTTGGAAAGGGCCAAATGCTGATGAGGGATTATCACACACGAAAAGAAATCTCTGTAGTGCTCCTAGAAATGTGTGAAGACGTAATGAAACGCACACGTGATGCAGGGTTTGTTGGCCGTACAATCAGCGTAGGTCTTTCTTACAGTCGAAACGCCATGACCAAAGGGTTCCATCGATCTAAAACGATTGCAGTACCAACAAGCGAAACACTTGTGATGTATAAAACTTGTATTGAATTACTGGATAAACATTTTGCAGGTGAACCAGCTCGGCAGTTATCTGTCCGAATATCCAACTTAGAGAGAGAGCATAGCATTCAATTGGATTTATTTGATGAACGTAAGCCACAGCGTCAAATAATCGGTCCTACAATGGACGCAATACGCAACAGGTTTGGAGCTACTGCAATATTAAGGGCAGTTTCTTTCACAAAAGCTGGTACAGCTATTAATCGAGATCGCTTAGTTGGTGGTCATTTGGCATAGGAGTGATTTATTATGATACAAGACAGAGGTAATATTAAATGGGCATCGATGATGTTGCCGGAGCATTTGGAGCTTCTTAGAGAGTACAAACAAGAGCGTACAGAACAGCCAAGAGAATTGACTGAGTGGGAACTGGAAGACCTACAGAATACAATCGATCGAGCTTTTAATCAGCAATTGGACATAAAATTAGAAGAGTGGAAAGACTACAAAATCACACAGTGGACTGGAATAATCAAATCGATTAATACTAATGAACTCATACTTGAAACACTACTTAAAACGAAAAGTATTCCAATCCAAAGTATTCAATCAGCTCAGTTGGATGCTGATTATTATGATTAAAGCAGACGAAAGACAGTTACTTCATAAGTATCTTTTGTTAGAACTAGCAGTTAAATCATTGCAGGTTGACTATTGTAAATTAGAGCAGTTTAAAATGAAAACGGTATTTCTTCCAATGATGGATTCACTGCTAAAGGATCTAAGACAAGAATATTTTAATCTAAAACGAGAACTTGCACAGCAACATATACGAGTAGTAGGGTGGCAACCAGTAGATGAATACTTTAGTGACGTGCAAGTTGCCACTGCAGGTAATGATGTAGTACTCCGTTATGCAAATCAAGCTCTTAAATCACAAGTGGAAAAGCTGTTGATTAATCAAATAAGCAATAACAAATGACAGGTACTAGGCCTGTTTTACTAACTTCAAAAACCTTCGTCTAATTAGTGGGCGTAGGTTTTTGAGGTTAGAGCAATTAAGAATGGTCTTATCATTGTGTCCTCAAAACTTATTGAAATAGTTAAATAAGATGGTCAATAACCTACACCACTATATACCCAAAGGAGCAACTATTCTTCAGACCCACTCTAGTGACCTGCATAGTTGCCCTCACCGGGATCAAGATCAATGACTATACGGTGCGGAACAGCTAATGCATATTGATGCTCGCAGCGCCAACGCATCTCCTCTGTAAAACCGATCGTTTCGCCATCTGTAATAATATCACCTTGATTAAATAAATAATAAGCAAAGTTAGTCAAGCAGCCTGCGACCTCATTGGTATCCATATCATAGAAGTGGCATTGCACATCAGGAATGCCTAGTGCAGCAAGCCCAATGGAATCCATGAGACCTTCCTGGCGTTCACTGCCAGTGCCCTCAACATTGTAGAACCGAATGTTCAATGCTCCATACAACATTTCTCCCTCATCAATAGCAGCCAAAAATACGGATGGCTCGACTAACTTGTTGCTTTCTCTAAAATAAATCGCAGCGCAAGGGACCGTTTCCACTATTGCCCGAAGAACATTCGTATGTAGCTCCAATCTTTTTTGAGGCTCCAGTCCAGATGCCATCATATCGACAAGTAGCAACGCGTGACTACACTCTTGCAACGTTTGGCCTGCTTCATTCCAATGCCAACTTTGCTGCAAAGCGGCTTCGTAATCAGATATCGGACCTACATTCATGCCAGTAAGCATTGTTTGTGCAGGCATTTCTCCCTCTGCATATTTCACCATATAATTCAAATGAAAGAAGTGAAGCATTTCGCCTTTCTCATGTTGCTCATAGGGCTCCCATACTGCTAGCGACCCACTCTTTTCATTTTGTGGGCGATCTGTTTTCCCCATGTATTGTTCTATCTTGCTGTAGAGTAGTTCACGGTCCACTACTGGCTTTTCTTTAAACAGCAGTTCAATAGCATAAACTCTAGCAAATCCGAAGTCTTTCTCCTGCTCTATGATTTCATTCATAAGGCACTCTCCTTCATTCTGTATTGTTTTCTTAATCATATATTGATATGTTCATCAACTTCATCAAGAATACACGAAAGATTACCAACCGCCCATCATACTATTTTCTTATTATTACCAAATTTGCACCAAGAAGTAAGATGGAATGTATTAAAAATCCATTTGGAACGAATTCAACTAAAAAAGCATATTAATAACTAGAAAGTTTATTACTAGTTTTAAAATAGGGAGGAAAATAGTATTGAGACTATCTGAACTTCATCCAATCTTCTATCACATACGAATCGAACAAAAAAGACTTTTTCGGTTTTTAGCAAATTTAAAAGAAAGAAAACGGTTTGCCACGCATAAAGAGTTAGCAACTACATTTCCCTATACTTGTAAAAAGCATCAATCATTGCTGAAAAGAAAATTAGGAAACAGTAATCCTAAATTACAAGAAAATAAAATAATCAATTTAAAAATTGCTACGAGTGAAATCGATGACGTAATCATTCAGCAATAGTTTTAGAGATTAATAAAATATAATAAAATTGGACTTCGAGACTAGATCTTCAATTTATAGGTGATGCTACTACACCAATTTTAAAAATTTGTACCACGTCCAACATATGGCATTGTAAGCTGTTGTGTGGTTAGAGATGAATTAACCTAAGCACAACTATAAGAAAAAAATTTATAGTTGTGTTTTTTTAGTGAGTATTAAAAAACACCCTTTAAAATTTCACGTCAATAATCGACATATTAATTGTACTCATTGCAAAACTTTGTAAATTAATAGTGCATACACACATGTTATTACTATCTTGAGAATATAATAGGCCAAATGCCAAGTGCAATTAAGCTTTTAATTGAATTGATTTGTTAAGGAATTAGGATGACACGAAGGAGTGTGAAATTTGTCGATTTTAAATCCTTAATACGCATTTTTAGAGGTTGATTTTCATAATCCTAATTTAACTCAAGCAGAACTGAAGGTTGAGAATATTTCTGAAGGGGTACGAAAAAAAAGTGAACCCGTAGGAAATACAAAAACATCATTGAAAATAATACCACCTAATGTATATATAAAATTAAACTGGATGATAGGATGGCTCTTATGGATACCAGTAGATATTTATTGTGCCGCGGCTTTGGTAGTAGATAAATTCATATCATAAAAAAGGTGAAAAACCTTCGTAACAGGCATAACATTGGGGAGCAAAAGAACATATTGATTTTTTTCAAAAAAGCGTATAAAAAATAATAATTAATCTATACTATTAAAGATTTTCACTTCAACCAATATGACTGGGAGGGTTAACCCGATGAGTACGATTGATCGTTTACTCTGAATAACCATCAACTGAAAGCTAAAGCACGGTTGTCTTAGGTTATTCTTAAGATCGAATGCGAAAAGCGAGACAGTATGTCATGGAGGAACAAAGTAAGTGGTAATTAGCCCGGAATAATTTCCGGGTTTTTTTGTATTTTAAAATGGATCAAGGTCGATGTTTACAGAATAAAAAAAAAGCCCCAATACACACCTTTTTCTAAGATGAATATTGGGGGTTAGTTCAAAATTAATTAACGTTTATTTTCATTTTGAATACTACTGAAATCTACTTCTTCACCGAACTCTTCTCTGTTTTCATTTTTACGTTCTCTGTTAGCATTTTGATTTTGATTCTGCTGTTTTTTGTTGTCTTGAGTTTTATTATTTTTATGTTTATTATTACCCATGATCATCTCACCTCCACCATTAGTGTGAGAGAAAGATGATTTTTTATCCGCAAAACTTACAATTAATTAATGAAATATATGTAATGAAACAGAAGGTAGGATATAGTAACATTTTCAATTCCGCAACAAGTGTGTTGTGCTCGATTACAGGAGGATATGATGGGAAGACATGAGAACTGTCAAGTGACGAGTTAAAAGTGGTTCAGAAGGATAAGACAGATGATAAAGCATTTGAGAAGTTTTAAGAGCTAAAAGTTGTATGGAGCATTTAAGAGGAGATGATTAAATCGAGCGGATCAATTTAAACTTCTTACGGAGTAGCAAGAGAGTTACCATTAGAACTTGCCAAATAAAGGGGTGAATGAATAAGATTATTATGTAAACTATGTTCGGAGATTTGAAATGAAGTGGAACCCTTACACATTTCATTGCCACTTTCTTTTTTTAATAGTTGATTGTCAAAACAGTCTATCCGCAATGACAATTATATGTGTAGGTTCAAATTCCTTGTATCCTAATACCCGCAAGTTAGGGACAAACAGAAAAAATCACTCATGTCATGACGAGTGATTTTTAAAAATCTATTAGATAGTTAGGTTCATAACAATTTGCTCGCCAATAGGTCCCATTCTTCTTTCCCCGTTATCGACAAAGCCAACTTTTAAATACAAATGTTGAGCCGGAATATTTTTATGATTAACGACTAAAACAACTTCATTACAATCTTTAAATTTTCTTTTAATAAATTCAGGCAGTGCTAGCATCCCTTTTTTTGCGTACCCTTTTCCTTGTTGTTTATGGTCAACAGACAATGCAGTAAGCAGCATAGCTTTTGGATTATTAGAGTACTCTTTTACTCTTTCTGTTGCGTGCAGGACAAAAAATCCTACAGGTACATTGTCACTCAAAATAACAATCGGATATTGTCCAACCATTTCAATTGAAATATCTTTTGGAAGGGCAGTAAATTGACTTTGTTCATCCGGAAGCTCGAAGTCATTCAAAATATCCACATACTCTTCTGAAAAATGTACTAATTCAATGGTGTTCGTTTTTTGCATAAAATTGCCTCCTTTTTTATTATTCTAATATCGGAACAAATGTTCGTCAAGAGGCTTGGGTTATAAAAGATATGTATTCATTTTTAATTTGATGGTGAAATATAGTAAGCAACATGTATATATTTAAAGAAATGACAAACAAATTAGGGGGAATGGAAAATGGTGTTGCTTAAATATGAAGTAGAGGAATACGAGCTAACAATGTTAAAAGAAGTTTATCAATCAGTAGGATGGATGAAACATGACGAACGCATAATAAAAAAAGTTTTCAATGCAAGTATACACCAAGTTTTCGCAGTAAAAGATCATAAAATTATAGGTTTTGCGAGAGCTCTTTCAGATGGTGTCTTTAACTTCTTTCAGCAGAAGTCTCTGATCTCTATAGGTGGTTAGATGAATGCTGGTTGAAGTTGTTTTTCAAACATTCGCTGAAAGAAGTTAAGGCCTCCGGCGGATGTCACGGAATCGGAAAGGAGTGCTTTGTGCAAGCACAAAGCCGATTCCGGACGCAATTATGCCGAGGCATAATTGATTGACTGCGATTTATGATGTTGTAGTACATAAAAATTATCAAGGAAGTGGGATAGCCAGAACTCTTTTAGAGGACATCATTCAGCAATTAGCAGATGTTTCTTGTATTCAGTTAATTGCAACGACAGGAAATGAACCTTTTTACGAAAAGATCGGCTTTAATAAATTGAAAACGGGCATGGCAATATACAAAAATCCGCAACTAGCAGAGGAGTATTTGGTAAGCAATAATTCTTGAGGAGGAGAATACAAAAAAGCTGTAGCGTACGGCATCGCTACAGCTTAATATTGTCTTGCTTAGGTTAGTCAGTAAAGCAATTATATCATACAATAGGAAAAACTAAAAATAACAACAACTATATTTGATGAAGTATTTAAACATAGGAAAAATTTAAAGAAATCACTTGTTTTCATTTAAATCTTCAACAAACAATTCTAATTGAAATTTCATCATTATCCTTTCACTTCACTACCTTAATTGAAATTAAATCCCGCAAAAAATCCGAACGCGAATTCTGACATGTAAGTGTTTAATAAAAAAATTATTATTTGTCCTTGAATCTCCAGTAGCGTCACCTTTTATGATTGAATTTAGTTACTCACTTTAGAAGGTAACAATCAAATATGCTATTGGAGGAAAAGTACAATGAAAAAAGAGACTTTACTAAACAGAGGATTGGCAAGTTTAATGCATCTGCTCTCGCTATTATTAACCTTTATTTTGCCAATATTGGTATACTTAGTATCAAGGAATAAGAATAAATATTTTGCTGAGCATGCAAAAGAAGGGATGAACCTTCACTTTACTTTCTTTCCAGTTTTTTTGTTATTAACTTTTATTTCTAAAAAATGGAGCACAGTTTCAATCCTTTCTTTTACACTTATTATTCTTGAAACAATATTAATTTTAATTGCAGCAATCTATACTTTAAATGGAAAAAAGTTTTCTTATCCCGTTATAAGATACTTTAAAGTCAATCATTAAGGAGAGAACAATTTGTCGAGGAAAGGTATTTTTACGATAGGTGAACTTGTGCAAAAGTCTGGTGTTAGTATTAGAACACTTCGATATTATGACAGCATAGACCTACTGAAACCTAGTGATTATACAGAGGGTGGACATAGATTATATACTACAGAGGACCTATCTACTTTACAAAACATTAAGTCATTACAGTTTCTAGGCTTGTCGCTAAAGGAAATTAAAGACATACTGCAAAAAAACACTGTTAAAGGTGAAATTATCTTAAAATCTTTAAACGATCAAAAACAGTTATTTGAAGCAAAAAAACTTGAAATTATAAATATATTATCTGATATAAACCACCTTATTGAAACAGTGAAAGATGAGGAAATCATCAATATCGAGATATTTTGTGCTATGCTTCAAAAATTAATGTTTGCTGAAAATACTGAAACATGGTTTAAAGAACACTTTCCAGATATAACTGATGAATTATTTAGTATAAATAAATCAGAAGAAATCGATCTAGATAGAAAATGGACTAAAGTTTTATCAGAAATTAAACATTTAACACTTACAGAAGCTATACCTTCTTCAAAAGAAGCTCAAGAAACAGTTAAAACACTTCTGCAACTTATGAATGAAACCTTGAAAGGAAATTTAGATTTGGTTGAAAAAAAGCTACCATCCACAGAATCATTCAACTTTCCTAATCCTTTTACAGAAAAGGAGCAAATATTTTTAAAAGAAGCGATAAGTATATATCAAAATAATTGTTACAACACCCAGGTGACGATACAGAATTAAGATATGAATATCCGGCAATGAAAACGACGCAAGTTGAAAAATTGCTAGTATGAAAATTAAACCCCGATTGTGTCTAACAATTGGGGTTTAATGAAGAGTATAATCAGTAAATGTTGTGGTAGCAAATCACATTCCTGCTCCAATTAAAGCTGATGACAATCCAATACGACAGATAAAAATAATAGTCAATAAACGTACTATCAATATACGAACTAAAAAGTATATGAAAGTCTTTACCATTGAACTTTAACTAAATGCCCCCTATAAAGCCTCAAACTTTACACCACATACTTTGACAATCATAGTTAATATCTTCTCGTACATATCTATAGAAAAAAATCAGTGAATCACATAAGAATACGATTCAAAACATATAAATAAAGGTGGCTTAAAAATAAAAATCCAAAATTGATGAAAAATTAAGAAAATCTTCATTTCTTATTAAGAAAAAAATTAACTTTGTTATATATACTTATAAAAAAAGGAAATTAATGAAACCGTTTGAATATTTAAAACGTATTGGTAATAGGAAGAAAATTGAAGTAGGTGAGAACATGGCATACACCATTTACATAGTATTAACAAAAACAGGTACATTATTATCAAAAGCTATAGGCATGTATACTGGAAAAGAGATGAACCATGCGTCCGTTGCTTTTGATGAGGGGCTTTATGAGATGTATAGCTTTGGACGTAGACAATTAAACAATCCTTTAAGTGGGGGCTTTTTGCGAGAAGATCCAGAAAGGGGGCTATTTGAAACGGCTGATTGTGTAATTTATCGTTGTAAAATATCTCATTATCAATACTTAGAGATGATGAAAATCGTACAATATATGTATTGGAATCGCGATCGATATAAATATAATTTTATCGGGCTCTTTGGAGTAATGATGCAAAAAGAGGTTCGAAGAGAGCGTGCCTATTTTTGTTCGCAATTTGTGGCGATGCTATTAAAGGTTGGTGGTCTGAAAGTTTGTCAAAACCCAGCATTAATGACACCTCATTGTATCGCACAATTACCTTATTTAGAAAAAGTATATGCTGGGAAGCTGGCAGACTATTTACAAAGTGTGCGTTCACCAGCAATGTTATACGGCTAAGGAGAAACCTAATATATTCTAATTATTTTTTATCCCCGCTATCATAAAGCCTCGGCGCATCTAGATATCCGTCGAGGCTTCATATTAAGGCCCATCTCTACAGATTGTCATAGGATTTAGTAACTTGCCCCTGTAAATATACTCGATTCCACCACCGATTAATGAAAAAAATCTAGTAAAATTGGAGGCATTAAATTGGGTACTATTCTCTTTGGAGTACGTTATATACTTTATAGTAGAATTATAGGTGAAATAGAAATACATAGGAGGCGTTGTTGATGAGCGAAGAAGTAAATGCATCTGGTTGGGAAGCGATTGATCAGGAATTATTAAAAGTTTACGGAGACCAGGAGCCGAAGCATTATGGAACCGTTATTCCATATTTATTAGGAGGGGAAGATCCGCTTGAAGGAATCAGCGCCTATAAAAGTGAGACACCAGTTCCACACTGGCATTTTGTAACTTATGGATTTTCTGAATTATATGAAAAAGAGTCGGAGGATGCTGAATACAGCGGATATGGGTTTGAGTTAACATTTCGTCTTGCAAGAAATGAAGATGAGGAAGAGCCACCAGCGTGGGCGTTGAATTTGCTGCAAAACATGGGAAGATATGTTTTTGATAGTGGCAATGTTTTCAGATCAGGCGATTATTTGGATGCCAATGGTCCAATCTGCCAAGGAGCTGACACTCTTTTAACGGCGCTTGCATTTACGATAGATCCTGAGTTGCCTGCGATTGATACACCAAATGGACAGTTGGAGTTTATTCAAATGGTAGGTATTACAGGAGATGAGCTTGAGGCGATGCAAACTTGGAATACTATTGGTGTACTAAATGCAGGTCTTGAGTATATCCCGAGCTATGTTACTGATTTATCTCGTGCATCTCTTTTACAGATTTCATCCATTGCCGAAGCTGTAGAAAAAGGAATGGCAGAAGAAGGCTCTAATACTGGCTATTTATTTGTGGACCAACTAGCTTGGGAGCAGGGGAAAAAGGGATTGTTAAGTAAACATCCTAATAAGTTTACGTTGGGGGCAAAACAAGCAGGAATAATCGGCAAACTATTACGCGGACGGGTTTTAAAAGGGAAAAGACTAACTTTAGTTGGTCGAGAAATACGAGTTGTATTTGAGCCAGGAGAAAAATGTGGGTATAGCGTGGAAGAAGCGGATGTTACCATCACATTAAATGACAAGGCAGTTATGGAACTAAATCAAAATTTGATGCCGCAAGAACAAGAGTTTGAAGTATCCTCTATACCGGGGCTTTCCATTCAAATTGCAAAAACGTATATTAAAGATCAGCAAGGAAACGTTGTAGAAACAATCGGATGATAGAATATTATCTCCCGCTAAGACGAACAGTATATCCAAATGATGTGTCTTTGGGTTCGTATAATAGTGGGAGATTTTTTATTAACCAGATTCTTTTGAATCAGACCGAACATCGTAAGCTCCTTCTAAGGGAGCAACATCCAGAATTTTGATTTCAATCCACGTGCAATCCTCATTTAAAACTTTTTCAAGAAAACTAACAATACTACAATGTTCAATCTTATAGTTAAACCTTTTCTGCTATAATGAATGACTGTAGAGATTGGGGTGATAAAAATGCATATCGTTACAATTGAAGGCGTGCCATATGATTGGTTTAAGCAATTACAGGAGATTCATGCACATGTATTTGATGGAGCAAATCTACCACTAGAAAAACTTGAGAGTAAAGAAGGACTCGTTTGTTTATTAGCAGTAGAAAATGAAGATATCATAGGCTTTAAAATAGGTTACACACACCCTGATGGCATTTTTTATAGCTGGTTAGGAGGTGTCCATGAAAAGAAACGGGGTCAGGGAATTGCCAGTCAATTAATGAGGTGGCAACATGAACATCTACAGGCACTTGGCTTTAACTTCTTTCAGCAGAAGTCTCCTACTTCTATAGGTGGTGAAATGAATGTGGATTTAAGCTACTTTTCAGCGGATGTCCAAACACCCGCTGAAAGAAGTTAAAGCCTCCGGCGGATGTCACGGAATCGGAAAGGAGCTCTTTGTGCAAGCACAAAGCCGATTCCGGACGCAATTATGCCTCGGCATAATTGATAAAAGTTCGTACATATGGAAGAAATGAGCGAAAAGCAATGCTTATCACAAATCTTAAACACGGATTTGATATTGTCTCAACTTTTGTGGATAAAAAAGATCGACATAAAATAGTGTTTGAAAAAACATTGGAATAGGAGTTTTATTATGAAGGCATACTTAGCAAATGGATTATTTTCTTTAGGAGATCGTTTAGTCAATGAGCAGCTCGCTGCGGCAATTAGAGAGGCAGTACCAGGTATTGAATTATACGTACCACAGGAGAATGATGCGATAAATGATAAAACGGCATATGCAGATAGCTTAGCGATTGCGCAAGCGGATTTAGAGATGCTGCAAAATAGTGATGTATTAGTAGCCGTTTTAGATGGCGTTGAGATTGACTCAGGTGTAGCAGCGGAGATTGGTGCATTTGCGATGCTGAATCGACCAATAGTAGGCGTATTTACAGATGTTCGTCAACAAGGTCGGGACAATATGTTGAAAATAGAGGCACTTGTACGGGACGGAATTGAAAATCAGTTTGTTTATCGTAATTTATTTGTTATTGGCTTGATTAAGCGCACGGGAGTGATTACGACTTCCATTGCTGAAGCAGTTCAAGCTGTTGAAAAATATAAAAAATAGGAGGGGTATTGTATGTTACTATCAACAACAGATATTGTAGTAGGAAAAGAAATTGTAGAAACTATAGGTTTAGTAAAAGGTAATTCGGTACAATCGAGAAATATTGGCCGCGATATGATGGCTGGACTTCGCAATATTGTCGGAGGAGAGATGAAAGAGTATGCAGAAATGCTCGTTCGCTCCCGAGAAATTGCTACGCAAGCTATGGAAGAAGAAGCAAGACAACTAGGAGCAAATGCAATTGTTGCGATAAGATTTTCCACATCATCTGTTATGGATGGCACATCAGAGGTATTAGCATACGGGACAGCGGTAAGAGTGAAGGAATAATCCGTTAAAGACTGGAACGGAAATCAGCCCCCTAGCTTTGCTTAAGGGTCAGACTTTATTCAATGTGACACCTTATTTCATTGATATAATAATGAAGGACTTCAATCACCAAGATTGGAGTCCTTTTTGTCTAACAATGCGGAATTAACTGTAAAAATAAAGTGAATTATAACAAAAGTATAGTATGTAGTGGCAATTATACCAATAAAATAGAAATTAAGTAGTTAAAAGGACTAATAGTGTCCACCTCTTTTTGTATAATAGAGAAGTAACTTTGAAGAGAGAGTGGGATATATGGTAGATTCACAACAAAACAAAGGCTATCGCGTCATTTCAATGTTCGACAGACTGATGGATGGTCAAGGAATTAACAAAAAACAAGAAGCATTTACACATAATGTTGGTGAAAAAACCATTCAACGGGATTTGAATGAAATTCGAGCGTATCTGGAAAAAGCTAAATTGGATTGCCATTTAGAATATGTGCGGACAGAAAATTTGTACAGGCTAACGAATAAAGGAGAGAGTATTTTATCGAAGGAGCAAGTTTTAGCGATTGTTAAAATTCTCATCGAATCAAGAGCACTGCTAAAATCAGAAATGAGCGATATTATAGATAAACTTATTTCGATTGTTGCGGCGGATAAGCAGGAATTTATTCACAATATTATTTTAAATGAAAAGCATTTGTACGTAGATTTAAATCATAAAAAATCGCTACTGCATTTAATTTGGGTTCTATCAGAGGCGGTTCAAAAAAAGAAAATCATTAAAATTGATTATTTACGTGAAGGTGAAACAATTCCTACAGAAAAGATTTTAAAACCACTCGCTGTCATTTTCTCAGAATACTACTTTTATTTAATTGCTAATGATAATAAGCATGAGAAGGACTTGCCCATTGTTTATAGAGTAGACCGAATACAGCATTTTCTTGAGCTTGATAAAAAATTTCAAATTCCATATGCCGAACGTTTTCAAGAAGGAGAATTTCGCAAACGCATTCAGTTAATGCATGCTGGCGAGCTGATGCGAATAAAATTTATCTTTAAAGGAACATCTCCGCAAGCTGTATTAGATCGCTTACCAACGGCAAAAATAGTATCCGATAAAGATGGGCAATATTTATTTGAGGCAGAAGTTTTTGGACATGGTATTAAAATGTGGCTGCTGAGCCAAGGGGCAAACATTGAAGTGCTAGAGCCAATTGAGCTTAGAGAAGAGATCATTGAAACGATTAAATCGATGCAACAAAATTATCGCTACATATAAAAACAAAATAGAAGATAAAAATCCGCGTAGAAACTAATCGAAGCGGATTTTTACCGTTTAAGAATGAATTATTTTTCAAAAAGTCCCTCAAAAAAGGCCATATTAACATTATCTAAAAGCTTGTAATCTTTCATATAGCTTTCTTCGTATAAATAAACGAATAAATGTTTTGAGTCATCTAATCGTATGCCAATTTCACGTTTATCGTTAGTACGTAACGTTACCCAATAAGCCTCGTCATAATCTGAATTGGAAAAATAGACTTTTCGAATCGGCTGATCTTCAAATTGCTGTATTATTTGATTGATTTTAGCTGCATCTGTAATTGTGATTGTTTTGTTATCAGAGGAACGGATCAATTCAATTTCATTAATTTGTTCAAGATCAAGTCGTTCAATTACCTCCTTATCAAAAGTTGAATCACGGGTTAAAAATATTGTTGATACAAATAAAATGATAAGAGGTACTAGGATGCCAATAAATATTTTATATCTTTTTTTCATTTTATACTCCTTGAATTCTAAAAATTCGCGCATAGGTATTCTTTTCCACGCTATAATTAAGCATATACTGAATGGATAAAGGGTGGCAATCAAATGACATATAATCATGAAGAAAAAGATATATTATATCCAGATGGTACATTAATGTATCGTGGCGGTGTGAAGAAAAATGACTTTGGTCATGATGTTTATGATGGAAAGGGTACACTATTTGACGAAGAAGGTGAGCTTTTATTTGAGGGAGAATTCGTCAATCATATGAAGCAAGGTAACGGCATCATGTATTTAAAAGGCCAAATGATTTATCAGGGCGAATTTATTCAAAATAAAAAACAAGGTAATGGAATTTTATATAAGGATGGTCAGGTATATTACGAGGGGCATTTTCGTAATGATTTAATGGAAGGATACGGGATTTTGTATTATGAGGAAGATATTATTGCTCCATTTAAAGAGACTCGTGAACAGTATCCACATTTAAATCAGCCGCAATATGAGGGTGATTTTGTCCATGGGATGAAGAAAGGAAAGGGAAAACAATACTATCCAAGTGGTTTTTTTCAATATGAAGGTGATTTTATTTGGAATCATATGCAAGGTGCTGGAAAGCTTTACTATGCACCAGAATCGCCAAGTACTGAGGAGCTCGCAAAGGGTGTAACATCCCTTCAGTATGAAGGTTATTTCTTTGAGGATATGAAACATGGTAAAGGTAAGAACTATTCCAGGCAAGGTGAGCTAGTATCTGAGGGACAATTTAAAGAGGATGCGATGACCGGACATGGTACTCTTTATTATGCTAATGGACAAGCTTCCTATATCGGAGACCTTGTAAATGGAGAAAAGCACGGTCGAGGAGATTACTTTAATGAAGAAGGAAAAATTATTTATAGCGGTGAATTCATTAACGGTGAACGTTTACGAATAACACCAGAAATAGAGCGAGAGATTGAAAAATTACAGAAGCAGCTGGATGGACTTGTAGGACTTCCAAATGCCAAAAAGGAATTACATAATCTAATTAACTTCATAAAAATCCAAAGTTTGCGTGTCGACCATGGTTTAACAAGCTTCCCTATAACATATCATCTAGTGTTCTCTGGAAATCCAGGTACAGGAAAAACAACAGTGGCGCGTATCATAGGCCAAATATATAAGCATCTTGGTGTACTTTCAAGCGGGCATTTTGTGGAAACAGATCGTGCAGGCTTGATAGCGGGATATGTTGGCCAGACAGCTTTGAAGGTCCAGGAAGTTGTGAATAAAGCAAAAGGTGGCGTACTTTTTATAGATGAAGCCTATTCACTGATCAATGATAAACAGGACGCTTTTGGTAAAGAAGCGATTGATAGCCTATTAAAGGCGATGGAGGATTTACGAGATGATTTAGTTATTATCGTTGCTGGTTATACAGAGCTCATGGAGGAATTTCTGCTTGCCAATCCAGGATTTAAATCCCGCTTCAATCATTTTGTGCAGTTTGATAATTTTAGCACAGATGAGCTTTACGATATTTTTGCCATGCTTTGTAAAAATAATGATTACCAGTATGGTGACGTATTTGCACATCATATGAAGGAACAATTGCATCAAATTCCAGTCGAATCAATTCCAAACTTTTCGAACGGTCGATATATACGGAACATATTTGAAAAGCTCGTGACTATTCAATCAAACCGTTTAATTCAACAGAAGTCGATTACAAGAGAAGAATTAATGGAGTTTAAAGAGAAAGATATTTTACTAGGTGTAGCAGAACATCTATTTGATAATACATTTTAACTTCTTTCAGCGATTATTTATGTAGCGAAAGTGGAACGGCAGTTACGAGTGTTTTCTGTAGTTGTCATTGAGGTCAAGTAATCAAAAAAACTTGGCCTTAGCTGTGGATAAATATGAATCAATAAACAAAAGTGATTTTAACCCTTAGTCAAAGACAAGTAACCAAAAAAGGAGATTGAAGATGAAAAAACTTTTAGCGATTATATTAGTAGGCGCATGTATTTTACCAAGGGTCATGACTATAAATGTAACGATCAGCAATAACATTAAAGTTCCAAAAAATAAGGGAGTGAATAATTGACAAAAAATGAAAGTGGTAGTAATCTAACAAAAAACATACGCTACCGTATCTAAGTGGAGAGAAGTTATGCAATTAACGAGAGAAAATTGGATAAAAGCAGGATTACAACAATTAGCTGATGAAGGAATACATAAAGTTCGCATCGAAGCACTTGCTCGATTACTAAAAATAAGTAAAGGGAGCTTTTATCACTATTTTCGTGACCATCAAGAGCTGTTAGATTCTATGCTTGAGTATTGGGAAGTACATGCTACAAAGCTGATTGTTCAAAGTATGGAGCAACAGGATGCATCGTTAGAACAGCTATTCCAAATTAGTTTTAATCCGGATAAAAAAATGGAGATTGGAATTTATACTTGGGCAAAATATGATCCTGTTGTCGCAGCACGCTTAGTGAATATTGAAGAACAAAGAATTTCTTGTGTTGCGAAATTGTATCAAAAAAAGGGCATAGACAATGCTGAATCGATTGATAGAGCAAGACTTGCCTATTTAACGTATGTAGGATGGATGACAAGGTTTGAAGAAAATCCTAATTTTGAAATTGATAAAATGGTGAAGCTTTTAACTTCTTTCAGCAGTTGACCAAATATCCACCGAAAGAAGTTAAAGCCTCCGGCAGATGACACGGAATTATGCCGAGACATAATTAATTACATGATTATAAACGTCCCTAATATGGTTATAGAGCCTGAAGGGACAAAATTTTTAATATAACATACGGTAGTGTATGTTTGGGGATTACGACATTGGAGGTAAATATATGAAATCAATTTTACCATTTATAGCTGTAGGGTTTCTGTGGTTTATCAGTTTTTTGCATATGTACTGGGCTTTTGGAGGTCGATGGGGTTCTTCCGCTGTGATCCCAGTAAAAGAAGGAGAGCATAAACCTGCATTTACCCCAAGAAAATGGGGAACATTATTCGTTGCTATTCTTATTCTACTGGCTAGTATCATAATAGTTGTTCAAGGTGATTATTTCCAGAGCTTTCAAGCGAATAGTCTATCTAAAATCGGAAGTATTGTCTGTGCTATAGTTTTTACTATTCGTGCGATTGGTGATTTTAAATATGTTGGGGTTTTTAAAAAAATAAAACATTCACAGTTCGCTAAATACGATACTTGGATGTACAGTCCATTATGTTTGTTCTTTGGATTTGTCTATATCATTCTCTTGTTTTAATAAATCAAAACTTTAATCAGTGGGGGTTCTTCATCCCTCACTGATTATTTTTATTCTCTAATTGTACTTTTACTGCCCGTTTATATGGGATAAAATACCTTAAAGTTTTATGTGAGAAGAAAACATTCCAAGATGGTGGGACTTCTTCTAATTCATATTTTGCGTCTTAGATTAGATGTGCATATAACTGTGGCTTTAAAGGATTCAACCTCTATATCTGAATTTATTATCAGTTTGATATTTTTGGTGTATTTATAAATATATTCAATATAATTATATATAGGAATTAATAATGGTAAATATTAAGAGACATGCCCCAACAACAAAAACATCTGCGCTGATGCTACGCTTGCGCGCAAAAGAAAACTGCCGCTTCAAAGCCGATTCCGGACGCATTGTTTTTCTGTGCGGAAGCGAAGCGGCAGCAACAATCATGCTGGGGCATGTTCCATCAAGCAATTAAATATTGAATAAGTTGTAATGTAACATGAATGTAAAAAGAAGTTTGAGCGTGCTAAAAAGCAATACTGGGATCTTTGCGTGATCACGCAAAAAATAATGCGTGTGCAGGCCAAAAATTGAAGTGAACTACGGATTCTATTGACAGCGAAGTCAGCTATGATCAAAGAGCTTTCAAGAAATTAACGCTCATTTTGAGATTATATGGAGGGATTTCGCTATGTCCATAATTTACCGTAAATTCGTCAATTTTTTTAATTTGTCCGATCCGAACTACGTCCATTTTGTCCGTAAGTTTGAGGCGAAAACGAAGAAAGAAATTGCTTTCTATCTGTTTTTGGGATTGCTGCCCGGTCTGTTCGCGTACTTGTTTACTTATCCGTTACGCGAGCCAATGATGGAATGGCTGGGCATATCCGCTGCATATGTACAGTTCTTTGCGCTCGCCGTCATGTCCATTGGTTGGCATATGCTAGTACCGTTCCTAATGCTGCGTTACAAGGATCGGCTTTCATTCAAGGAATCGCTCGTATACCTTGGCTTCGCTAGGCTCGACCTGAAAGGATTGTTGATCGTCTTTCCAATCTTGACGATATTGTTCACGTTGGTATCGCTGCCTTATATGAAATACGTGTTTCCACCGTTGTTCAACTGGCTAAACGGATTCTCAGCATTCCATATGGGAGAGTGGCATATTTTCAATCAGGGATACTATGATTTTCCATTGTTCTTGTTATTAATTGGTCTGATTGGCAATTTTATTGGTGAGGAAATCTATTTTCGGGGCTATTTGCTGCGTAAAGTAGGACGCCTCAGACTCGACTGGTTATGGATTGCAATTATTTTTCAGTTTTATCATATGTGGCAAATCCCGATGAACTGGTCGTTCGTACCGCTTGCCATGTTCATCCCGGAAGAAATATTGGTTAAGCTACGTAAAAATATATACGGCGCTATTCTGCTACATCTGTTCGTTAATTTTGTATGGGGAATAATTACTCTGTATTTGGTTGGCGTGTGAAGCGGTATAGTTTATCACGTACTCCATCAGCTGTTTAAAAGTAATACACTTGAAGAGAGGTGAGCAATTTGCCGGGAATTGCACGCAAATATAATTTGGCAGTTTACAGTTCAGCCTTGTTATTCCTGATTATTGCGATTTATATTCATGCCATTACCTTACTGAATCCATATACAGGCTTAATGTTTCGCGAAGATAGTGGCACCTGGATCGTAGATTCTATCGATTCCGCTGGTCAGGCGAGAAGATGGGATATCCGTATGGGCGATAAGCTTCTAGCGGTCAACGGTCAACAGCCGGAAGTAATGAAGCTCGGTGATCGCGCTTATCTGAAGCGATTAGGTACCCTTCAGTTCGAGCGCGAGGGTTTTGGCCAATTCGAATTGCGTAGCGCCCCAGGAATGTCGGATGTTTATAAGAGCTTATTCGTAGCCTGCGCAGAGCTGACTCTACTAACCATAGGGCTTGTTGCTTATCGGAACAAACCCGAGTCCTATATGGTACGCCGCTTTTATGCACTAAATGTATTCATGGCGGTCACGCTGCTGTCTGTCTATTCGACGGAGACTACGCTTACCGGATTGATGTTGCCCGTCGTTGCAAGTTGGTTACCATACATGTTGTTTGCCTTCTTTATAGTCTTTGTGTTTCGCTCTGTCCCAAAATGGATTAGTTCAGCGATGGCTACTTACAGGGTACTGGCTGCTTTGTTAGCCATATATGTCCTACTAGTCTTCTCGATGGGAGCTATCCCGGGGTGGACTCGGAATGCTCTTCATATCGCTCTGATTGGTATATTGTTAGCACTATTCGCCACTGCAATCGTATACTGGCGCTCAATGGATCGCGCTGAAAAAAACCGGATGTTGATATTTCTTACGGCTTTGACATTTGGGCTGATGCCATACCTGTTTCTGTATGCGCTCCCTGATTTGTTATGGGGGGAAAACATTGCCTTGCCGGATATGACATTGTTAGGTCTCATTGTCCTCCCAGCTTCCATCCTGTCATTATGGACTAGACAGAAGATGCTCGACATTCGTTTCTATCTACCCGGCTTAGCTATCCATGGTTTGTATGCAGGGTTTGCGACACTACTGATTGCCGCGCTTATTCGCTCTAGTGCATCTTTGACAACACTTACATTGTGCGGTGCGTTCGCCGTCCTTACACTGCTGCATCGGCTCAGTCTATATAGTTTCAAACGGAAACGTGAGAAGCGGGAAGATCGTCTAAATCAGCATCAGCTAGAAATGTCAATTAGGCTCGTTGAATATCGAAATAGTCATGACCTGTTACGAATGCCAGCAGAACTTATCCATAGCGTGACAGACATTGAAGGACTTTACTTCATCTGGAATCGCGGAAAAGAAGACATTATGTACGGAACAGGTCCATTTGCCGAAATGCAGGAAATAACCAATTTCCATCAACCTGGCCAGAGTTTATTCGCAGAGGTGAAGGATCTTGTTCAGCCCGATGGAACGGTCATGGGCTATTTGGGACTTGGTGCGAAAAAAAATAAAACGTCCTTTACAACGGAAGAGCTAAGCCTAATCGACAAAGTGAGGCTGGAAACCGTTCGTCTGCTAACTGGTGCTACTTTACTTGACGAGCTGCGTGAAGCGAGAAATGGGCTATCGGGGGACTCGGATTTCAGATTGCTAGAAGCACAGCAGGCAGAGCGGATTCGAATATCATACTACTTGCATGATCATATTTTGCAAAATCTGATCTTTCTTGCACGTGATCTGGAAGAACTGCACGATACAGGTCAGAGCGACAAGGGTCTAACCGCCGTCTGGTTGAAATGTTTGTACGATACGCAACGAGACATTCGAGTGTTATGCGACGATTTATACCCGCATATTATCGATCAGGCAGGGTTGGGTGCAGCAATGCTCTGGCTCGCTAGGATAGTCAAAGAGAACGGTGGACCAACGATTAAGTTGGAAAACAGACTGCCAGAAACATTGCCTTCATTATACAAGATGACGGTATTTCGCATTGTACGAGAGCTTGCCAATAATGTAGTTAAGCATGCGAAGGCGCAGAAGCTGGAGATTCGGTTATGGGAAACTGATGATGCGATCTGCGGAGAGATAAGCGATGATGGCATTGGATTCGATCCAGTAAACATGAGAGGTATTCGGAGTGATTCTCGAGGATTTGGACTTGTCACGATTAGTAGTCAAGTCGCCCAATTTGGAGGTAGAATCGAGATAAACTCGGATGCTGGCTGTGGGACAATTATCCGCATTAGGTTACCGAAACAGGGAGGTGAAACGAAATATGGAACAACCGATCAAGGTGCTACTGCTCGATGATCATCCGCTCGTCATGGAAGGATTGAAGAACCGGCTGGAGCGTGAACAGGATATGAGGGTCATCGGGACATTCAATGATCCACACAAGTTGCTTAGATGTATCGATACACTTAAACCGGACGTAGCTGTTATTGATATTTCAATGCCTGGTATGACTGGCTTCGACCTGGCAACAGAAATAAAGCGGACCTACGATATAGCAATCAAGCTAATCGTGCTGTCAGGCTATGTCTATGATGAATATGTGCATAAAGCTTACGAGATTGGGATTCATGCCTATTTATCCAAACAAGCGACCTATCCACAAATTATAAATGCCATTCGGCAGAGCATGCTTGGACTGCGGCTCGTCCCGGAGAAAATGACTACATTACCGAGAGCTGATCAATTAACGCCGACAGAGAAGGAAGTACTAAAGCAAATCGCAATGGAGAAGACAAATAAAGAAATTGCAACAGAACTTGCGATGAGCCAGCGCACGGTAGAGTATCATATGGCGGCTATTAACCAAAAGCTTGATGTCAAGTCAAGGGTTGGGGCAGTAGCAAGAGGCTATGAGATGGGATTGCTGCAGCGATTATATGACTGATGTTGGCAGCTCCTTTATTCATATTGGAACAAAATATAGAAATGTGCTGGTGTATGAAGGATTAAGAATATTTAGTAATTCTACATCTATTATTTTAATAGTTTAGTAGTTTCAAGCGACCGTTAGTTATCACAAAGCTAGATACAGACGGTCTTTTTTTATAGGATAGCACAGCTTTTTTGTAACAACCAATAAAGCAGGCCAAACATATAGCCTCAAACAAAATTGTTTCGAAGAATATTTTCAGTACTAACTGTTCCGACAAATTAAATGGGACTAATAGAAATCTTTCATTTACCTTTCAATACTAACATCAAAAAGGAAATGAATATTAGATAAATAGAATATATTACAGATAAATGAAGGAGGTTAACCTATGTCAAAAACAATATTGATTGTTGATGATGATCCCGATATTGTAGATCTGCTAAAACTTTATTTGAAAGCGGAAGGATATTCTACATTAGAAGCGTACGATTGCAAGGAAGCTTTCAATCAGTTAAAAAATCAAGCAGTTGACCTTGCCATTATAGATATTATGATGCCATTCATCGATGGTTATCAACTGCTACAAATGATTCGTCAAGAATATAAAATTCCTGTTATTTTACTATCTGCCAAAAATCAGGACTACGATAAAATTACAGGACTAAAGCTAGGTGCAGATGATTATATTTCTAAACCATTTAGTCCTTTAGAAGTAACTGCTAGAATTCAAGCCCAATTGCGGAGGTCATATGAATTTAATGACTTATTATCCATCCAACCGCCCTCTCAATTGAAGTTGGGGGATTTACTTTTGTCTCACCACGAATGTGTACTATATATCAAAGAAAAAGGGATTCCTCTTAGTGCTCGAGAATATAAACTATTAAAGCTCTTGATGAGTGAGCCAGGACGCATCTTTACTAAAAAACAAATTTTTGAACGTGCATGGAATGAACATTATATTGCTGACGACAATGCAATTATGGTCCAAATTAGCAGACTTCGTGACAAAATCGAAGAGTGTCCAAGAAAACCAGTATATATAAAAACCATTCGCGGCCTTGGGTATCGGTTTGCCAAGAAAGATGAGTTGAGCCCATGAAGTCACCGAATCGACTCCAACATTTATTGATTATTACATATATTTATTTCTTCCTTACAATTTCTATTATTGCGGCTTTTTCATTATTTGTATTAAATGAGCAGATTCTTAATTATTTTGCGCAAACAGCCCAAGAAAACCAAGATAAAGAACAAATCTTTTATAAAATGCTTATACAAACACTTCTTCTATTCCTTTCATTATTAACTATAGCCGTTTACATTTTTGGAAAATGGACTGCTTCTAGTCTTACCACTCCGCTTCGTTCAATTGCACACGGTATTCGAGAAATTGCTCGCGGGCAATACAATAAACGACTAAACTTTAAAGCAAGTTTTGAGCTTGCTCAAATTCAGGATGATTTTAATGCTATGGCAAAACTACTAGAGCAAGTGGAAAAGGAAAAACAGCGATTAGAAGAAAATAAGCAACGTATGCTTGTGAATCTCTCTCATGACCTAAAGACACCGATTACCTCCATTAAAGGGTATATCGAAGCGCTGGAATTAGGATTAATTAACGAAGAAGAGCAAAGACAGCGGATTTTACGTTTAATCTCTGATAAAGCTGAGCTGTTATCAGTACTCATTGACGACATCTTTGAATTATCTAAACTGGATAGCCCTAATTATCCTATTAGAGTTCAAACTGCAGATATAGCAGAATTCATGAGAGAAATCGCTGCAGAGTACTATGAGGTATTTATAGAAAAGAAATTTATGTTCCAATTTGATATTCCTGAGGGTGAAATCAATTTTACATTCAACGCTACATGGTTATACCGAGCTGTCTCTAATATTCTCTCTAACGCATTAAAATATAATCCACCAGGAACAATTGTGCAATTGAAGCTGTTTACAAAGGAAAAAGGCATTGAAATTCATATTCAAGATGATGGGGTCGGCATTCCACTAGCAATTAAAGAAAATATTTTTGAAGCTTTTGTACGTGGTGATCAATCGCGTAAGAGCGATGGAGGAACAGGATTAGGACTAGCGATTGCCAAACAAGTTATCGAAAAGCATGGTGGAGAAATTACTCTGACAACTGATAACCAGACAAGTTTCATACTATCCCTACCAAAAAATGCTGAGAGCCTAACCAATTATTATTTGTAAGATTATTGCAAGAAAAGTGAAAGCGTCAGGAAAGAGTCATCCTGTAACCTACAAATAGAATATTCTTTATAAAGATTGTAGACCAGGAGGATTGGAAAATTTGCAAGCATTAAAGAAAAAGAGTGTTTATCTTGTAAGAAAGCTCTATGAAAATGGAAAGAGTTTAAAGCCATTGTCATTAGGATGGAAAGGTGCAGCAATCGCATTAAGTACTTTGGCATTTTTATTGATTTTGATACAAGGAAAATATTTATTGCACCAACGCAGTTTTTTTGATTTTGCTATTGGAATGCTCGTGTTTATTTTAGCTGTTATATTGTTAAGTGGTTTTATCACTCTTTTATTACATGTCGTGAAAAAAATTCCAAGTCGTTTTATCTGGGTACTGCTCACCTCACTTACATTTCTTTTGCTCTGCTTTATCACATTTCCATTTATTTTATTAATAACGGTTGTCGTTTCTTTGTGGGGTGCACTAATTTACAAATGGATGAAGGGCAGCTATAAAAATGCAACCAAATATAGAAAAACTAGCGTTCTCGTAATTTTATGTATGCTGACTCTTGGAATTGGGGTAGGTAGTTATTGGCTGATTCAACCTGGAGACGTAAATACCCCAAAATTTATTTTAAAGCAGCTTAAAACATCGAAACATTATGATAATACTTTGCTTAATAATCCCGCGAAACCGGGTGATTATCCAGTTAAAAAGCTCACTTATGGCAGTGCGAATACTTATCGAGAAGAATTTAATCAAAAAACCTCTTTGACAACTAAGCCAGTTGATGCTAGCCATTTTGTAGAAAAGTGGTCTTCTATTCGAACGAAAACACTCGGTTTTGGACCTGAAGCAATGCCATTAAATGGTCATGTATGGTATCCAGAAGGGAAAGGACAGTTTCCATTAGTAATGATTGTTCATGGTAATCATTTAATGACAGATTACTCTGATACGGGGTACGATTATTTAGGGAACCTTCTTGCAAGTAGAGGCTATATTGTTGTATCTGTAGATGAAAATTTCCTTAATAGTTCACCCTTTAATGATTTATTTGTGGTCAGTCCACTAAAGAATGAGAATACAGCAAGAGGTTTATTATTGCTGGAGCATTTACAGACGTGGAAAGAATGGAACAATCATAAAGATAATTTATTTTATCAAAAAGTAGATATGAAACAAATTGCGCTGATTGGGCATTCCCGAGGTGGAGAAGCGATCGCAATTGCTGCCGCTTTTAACGACTTGGAACATCCTCCTAATAACGGCAACATTCAATTTGATTATAATTTCTCTATCCGCTCCCTGATTTCAATTGCAGGTGTTGATGGTCAATTTTTACCATCGGGGAAACCACTCCCGTTAAAAAACATAAACTATTTGGCACTTCATGGGGCGCATGATATGGACGTGAGTAGCTTCGAAAGCTCTAATCAGTTTAATCGGATTACCTATACTAATAAGGATGATTATATGAGTGCGTCTGTCTATATCTACGGAGCCAATCATGGGCAATTCAATGAAGGATGGGAACGAGGTGATTTAGCAGGCACAGCTAATCAACTTTTTAACTTAAAGCAAATTATGCCACGCGATCAGCAAGAAACCATCGCTAAAGTATTGATATCCGCTTTCTTAGATACTACATTGAAAGAAAAGAAACGATACAAAGAGGTGTTTAAAGATTTAGGCTACGCTAAAGAATGGCTTCCTGATACTATGTATATCACTAATTATTCTGATTCACAAACATCCTTTATTGCTACGTTTAATGAAGATATTGATCTCAACACTACCACTATTCCAGGTGGTAGACTGTTCGGCAAGAATTTGAAGGAATGGAAAGAGGAAAAAGTCAAAATGAAATTTGACGAAGCAGATTATTATGCTGTTCGTTTAGGATGGGATTTAAATAATCAATCTTCCCCAGCCTTTTACACGATGACTCTCCCTGAAAAAGGACTGTCTATTGGGCAGAACACTTCTATCGTTTTTTCACTTGCAGATGGTAGAAAAGAAGCAGAGAAGAAAAGCCAGGAGGAGCTAATAGATTTTACAGTCACAGTAGAAGACAGCAATGGCAATCAGGCAAGCCTGCCTCTTAGCTATATTTCCAAATTGACTCCTGCTATAAATGGGAAACTGCTAAAAAGTCCGTTTCCCGATCCAGGAAACACTACGGAACCAGTGTTTCAACATTATGGATTTTCATTAAACGATTTTAAAGAAGTGAATCCTCAGTTTAATCCATTAAAGTTAGAGAAGGTTCATTTCCAATTTAATTTAACAAAAAAAGCTGTGGTATTAATGAATAGTATCGGAATTAGACATGATGATATATAAAAATATTCGTTAAGCTTGTTCATTGCCTATTAAAAAGAATCTTCTTATTATTAAAATTAGGAATTTATCTCATTTAATGAAAAAGGTTTCTAAAATTATATACTTTGCGATACGTTATTTAAATAAAGAGAACATTTTTCCTACAATTATTATTAAAATCCAAATAATAGAGCCTGATATGGTAGTTTCTGAAAGGGGTAAACAATATTGAACCAAACGATCTACTTACTTCGTCATGGTGAAACTGAATTTAATACACAAGGACGATACCAAGGAGAGCTCGATTCTCCATTAACAGAAATGGGTGTACATCAAGTACAACAAAATGCTTTAATGCTAAAAAGTTTAATTGGAAATCCAAATGAATGGAAGATTTTTTCGAGTCCATTAGGAAGAGCCATGCAAAGCACTGAAATAATTTGTGAAACAATTGGATATGATTTGAAGAATGTTGAAAAAGATAATCGTTTAACCGAGGTTGCTGTGGGACAATGGGCTGGGTTAACAACGAAAGAAATCGAAAGTTCTTGGCCCAATCTTTTTCATAACACAGACGTGTATAATTGGTATTTTAATGCACCTAATGGAGAAGCTTATGACGCGGTAGTGAATAGGCTAAGTGCTTGGCTAGAAGACATTCAACATATACCGAAAGTTATAGCTATTTCACATGGTCTAACAGGTCGTATTTTACGAGGAATATATGCGGATTTAAAGAAAGAAGATGCACTGAGGTTAGAAGTATCTCAGGATGTATTTTTTAAATTAACGAATAAAGACATAACGAGAATTTGTTCGGATTTCGATGATTTTTATTAATAAAAATCAACCATAAGAATTTCTTCATAAATTTCCTACAGGAATATTCATAATTGCCTCCTATTATAATGTGTGGGGGGCGTTTTTTTATGAAAAAATTTGTCTTATTTTGTTTTATATGTGCAGCTGTATTCTTTTTTTATTATACAAATAAAACACCTGAACAAACGCAAGTAGAGCTACCTTCGTTACATAGTAAAAATGCTTTGTTGTTGAATGAAAAAGGAGATGTATTATTCGAAAAGAATGCAGACGACATTATTTATCCTGCATCATTAACGAAAATTATGACTGCGATTGTCGCCATTGAAATGAGTAATGATCTGCAGAAGCAAACAATCGTTACACCACAAACGATTTCTAAATTTACTGCTCAAAATGCCTCCATGGCGGGCTTTAAGGCAGGAGATTTTGTGACGATAGAGGATTTATTATATGGCACACTGCTTGCTTCAGGAGCAGATGCTACAGGAACACTTGCAGATATGATGGCGGGTAGTGAAGAAGCATTTGTAACACTAATGAATAATAAAGCACAGGAATTAGGGCTGAACGATACCCATTTTGTCAATGCCAGCGGATTACATGATCCCGCTCATGTCTCCAGTGTCCGTGATATAAGTAAGCTATTTCGTTATGCCATTAAAAATCCTACGTTTTATCAAATCTTAACTTCGAAAAGTTATATGACTCATGTCCCAAATGAATTAACGATAACAAGCTCACTTTTAGCGAAAATACCAGGTGAGGAAGGCGCGATATTGGGAGGGAAGACGGGCTACACACCTGAAGCAGGTCTTTGCTTAGCTTCTATTATCGAAAAAGATGGTAAACAATATATTTTCATTACAACTAATGCGAATGGGCAGGCTTGGACCCCACCATTCCATATTGACGATGCTCTTATGGCGTACGATGCTATAGGAGGAAAAAATATGAAAAAATAATAACTTTTAAATCATTTCAAACGTCTTATTAATAGGGTGCACTGCTCAAGCACCCAAAAAAGGCTTTTTGAGAGCCTTTTATAATGAAAGTTAGAAAAAATTGCTAACACGATATTCATTGGGAATATTCGGATTTAAAAGGGGGGGTACGTATTAAATAAGTGATGTCCACGGGGGAATTTTGATGAAGAAAAGGCGAAAACTTTTTAGCATCAACAAACAATTTAACAATATGCCGTTAATCCTGGCTACCAAAAAACGTAAATTTATTAAAGAAAAAAACTAGTTGATTCCTACTATTTTCTGGAATAATCTATTATTCTATAATTAGAGTCGAATCCTATACAAAAACATATGAGAAAAGACATCTGTGATGAAAAGGTCGGTGTAGAACAATGAAAAAACTTTTTCCCTATGCTATTATTTTGACATTTTTAATCAGTTTTGTGTTTGTTGATAATGCTTTTGCAAAAGCCGAGAGTACATCCGTTATCCAATCAGTCGTTAAAGACACAGCAGTTTATGTAGAGCCTTCCGTAGAAAGTACCGAAATCGGTCAAGTAGTGAAAGGTAGTTATGTAACCGCTACACCTGTAAGTAAGGAATGGACTCGAATTAAAGTGCAACAGCTAGAGGGGTATGTAGAAACGGCTGCATTAGTAAGCATTACATCTGAAAAATATTTAGTGACGCAAAAAGGTGGAACAACTTTATTTACATATCCTAGTCCAAGTGCACAAAAAGCGGGACTACTTAATGAAAACAGTATTATCTTTGTATATGGATCAGCACCTGGGGGTTGGTCATTTGTCCAATATGGTCATCAAACAGGCTATGTTGCAACAAATTCTTTAAAGAAACCTATTGCGACAAAAAAAAGAGTAAATGCTGCTAATGGTGCTGTGCTTCGTTTAACTGCCAGCCCAAGTGGCGAGGTTCTTGGTACGATTGCCAATAAAACAGTCGTTCAGCAATATACGACGCTAGTTGGCTGGGCCTATGTAGAAGCAGGTGAACAAAAGGGTTATGTTAAAGCTTCAGAGCTGGCAAATATCCAAATCCCTGGTAATAAAGTATACAATAAAGGTGTACCAGTAGCGAAAGGGGAAAAAAAGCGTGTGGCTTTAACATTCGATGATGGGCCAGATGCAAAGGTTACCCCACAAATTTTAGCGACTTTAAAGAAATATGATGCAAAGGCAACATTTTTTATGGTTGGGCAAAATGCCTCTAAAAATTCAGCAATCGTAAAGAAAGTTTATGAGGCGGGCCATGAAATAGGCAATCATACATGGAACCATTCAAAGTTAACAACCTTATCGACAGCAAATGTTAAACAAGAGGTTGATCGAACTAGCAACGCTATTTATGCAGCAATCAATCAATATCCAACGGTTTTCCGTCCACCATATGGTGCAACGAATGATAAAGTCCGTTCTGTCATTACGACGCCTTCTATTCTATGGTCAATTGATACGCTAGATTGGAAGCATCGCAATGCTGATAAAATATTAACGTATGTGAAAGCATCAGTGAAAGATGGCAGCATTATTTTAATGCATGATATTCATCAAACGACAGCAAACGGTTTGGAAAACGTAATTCTGTACTTGCAAAAGCAAGGCTACGAATTTGTAACTGTTAGTGAAATATTACAATAATCTATAAGCGAATAAAAGAAGCCGAGCAACTGTCTAATCATGACAATTGCACGGCTTCTTTATTATTTAAATAAATTGATAGTCGTTATAATAATTGGAATACCGAATACGTCAATTAAAAACGCTCCTACAATTGGTACTACAAGAAATGCTTTTTTTGATGGACCGAAGCGTTGGACAACTGCTGACATATTGGCCATCGCATTTGGTGTCGCCCCTAAACCGTGACCAGCAAAACCGGCAACCATTACCGCAGCATCGTAATTTTTTCCAAGAATCTTAAACAATACAAAGATACTAAATAAGACAATAAAGAATACTTGTGCGAAAACAATAATAAATAGTGGAAGTGCTAAATCCGCAATTTCCCATAGTTTAATACTCATAAGCGCCATTGACAGAAAGACACCTAAAGTCACATCGCCGATTAAAGAAATGCTTTTCATATTAATCGCGTCAGGTTTTATTTTATCCATAATATTGCGCACTAGTACAGCTACAAACATTGCACCAACGTAGCCAGGTAGTACGAAGCCAGTAGCTTCTGAGAATAATGTCCCAACATATGTACCTACAGCCATACAGAACGTAATTAATAATACTTGTGTAAAGAATGAATCTGATGTAATTTGTTCGTTTTTATTTTCATAATCAACTTCTTCAGTTTCTTGTTCATCCGGCGTTAAATTATATTTACCGACTAAGTACTTTACAATAGGACCTCCGATTAAGCCACCAGCAACTAAACCACATGTAGCCGCAGCCGCACCGATAGTCATGGCTGATGAAATACCTAAGTCTTCTAATGTTTGTCCAAATGCTGCAGCGGCACCATGACCACCTTCCATAGAAACAGCACCAGCCATCATACCGATTAATGGATGAATACCCATTAGCTTTGCAAGGGATACACCAATAACATTTTGCATTAATGCTAGGAAACCACAAGCCAACCAATAAATAATTAATAATTTTCCACCAAGCTTCACAAGTTTAAAGCTTGCTCCTAAACCAATAGTTGTGAAGAACGTAATCATAAATAAGCTTTGTAATGACGTATCAAGCGAAATTTCTAATACGCCAGTTGTTTTTAGAATAGTTGTCAATGCGGCGAATAGTAAGCCTCCAACAACAGGTGCTGGTATACAAAAACGTTTTAAAAAACCAATTTTATTTATGAGCCATCCGCCTAATGCGAATAGTGCAACTGCTAGAAATACTGTTGTAATTTGATTAATTTCTATCATGAACCATGTCTCCTAAGTAAGTGATTTAGTGCTTCATAAACAAAATAAGCACCTAATTTAACTGTGCGTCCGTTCTCATCCAGTGAAGGATTTACTTCACAAATATCAAAAGAATGTGTATTCGGGTGGGAAGTTACTTTTTGAATTATCGTGCGCACAGTTTTTGAATCTAGACCAAACGGTGATGGAGCACTAACACCCGGTGCAAATGCAGCATTTAATACATCCATACAGAGCGTTAAGAGAATATAATCATGGTTATCCATAAATTGCTGAAGATCCTGCATGATTTCCGCATTATTTTCTGGCGTCATATTATCTTCTAACACATAATTTACATTCAACTCATTGGCTTTATCAAACAGCTCTTTTGTATTGCCAAAACGTTGTATGCCTAAAACAAAATAATCGGCATGTGGATCCTGTTCTAAAATCTGACGGAACATTGTGCCAGACGACGGCTGCTCATCGTAAGGTCGTAAATCGAAATGAGCGTCGATATTAACAATCCCAATTTTCGCATCTTTAGGTAATGCTGCACGAACGCCTAAATAATGTCCGTATAGTGTTTCGTGTCCACCGCCCAGTACGACGCATTGTAATTTTTTATTTAGCAATGTTTCGACAATTTCGCCGAGTTCACGCTGTGCTTCTTCTAGCGCATGGTTAAGGCAAAGAACGTTGCCAACATCTAAAATCTGCTGTTCATCATTAAATGTCCAAGGTAAGCTAGATAATGCTTCACGCAGAGCATTAGGTCCACTCGCTGCCCCTACACGTCCCTGATTACGACGTACACCTTCATCACAAATAAAGCCAACAATTCCGGCATGCTGATTATCTGAAGCGCTTACATCATTAATAGGAATTCTTTTCACTTTTTGATGTAAACGGAAACTACTCGTATTAGTAGTAGAATCTATACGACCTTTCCATTGTTTTTGATCTGTCATTGTATACATATCTTTATCAACTCCATTTACAATATTATTGTAGTGAAAATATTGTTTATGAATAGATTATATATTCACATAATTATAATATCTAATATATAATTAATATTAATCTATAGTTTAAAACTATAAATAAGGGGGATCTTGTTGTGGATATTAAACAATTACAATATTTTATTGCAGTAGCGGGGGAAATGAATTTCTCAAAGGCGGCTGAAAAACTGCATATTTCTCAGCCTTCTCTAAGTAATGCTATTAAAAAATTAGAGCAAGAAATTGGATCACTTTTACTTGAAAGAAATACGAGGAATCTTCAATTAACAGAAGCAGGCGAGCTTTTATATGAACGAGCAAAAGTTATATTGAAAAACATGGAAGTTTTAAAAATAGAAATGGATGAGGTAATTGTTCGTGGTACAAGTGAAATAACGATAGGGGTTATGGAGTCGATTATGCATTGGCTACCAAAAGTCATTACGGAGTATAAAAAGGAATATCCACAAATGATGATACATCTAGTAGATATTTTAGGAAGTAAGCGTGTCGAAAAATCCCTCAAAAGTTATAAAACACATTTAATTATTACAAATCAGATCATGGATGATGAAGAACTAGAAGTTAACTGCATATATGAAGAGCGACTTGTAGCCGTTTTACCATTAAATCATCCATTAGCGGCGAAGGAGAAACTGACCATCGCCGATTTAAGTGATGAGCCATTTATTATTAGTACAGAAGGCTTTCAAACGAGACATGATATTTTAGATGCATTTGAAAAGGCTGACCAAAACATTAATATCCAATTTGAAATTGAACGTTTTGAAACGGCAGTATCTCTCGTTCGTGAAAATTTAGGGATTACCATTCTACCAGAAAATTATTTAAAAGGTCCTACAGCAAAAACTATTGCACAAAAAGAAATAGAATGTCCCAACTTACGACGAAATGTTTATGTAGTGTATTTAAAAAATCGACATCTTCCTTTGGCTATTCGTCAATTGCTCACTGATATTATAAAGATAGGCAAGATGCTTTAGAATATGGAAAAACTTAAATGAGCAAGGTTGAAAAAAGCAATCGTATTCTTGATTATGTTACGTAGAAAAGTGACGTGAAGATTGATTTGATTGAGAAGAGTAACTTCTTTGAATGAGAAGTTACTCTTTTTTTATCCTACTTATCGTTCTTTTCAGACTTACCAAGAAGAACTGGCTCATCGGACAACCCCAAAGAAAGCGCCCAGTCGGAATGGAAATCAACCACACGTTATGAAAAAACGCTATTCTGATTCAATGATACATATTATGGAAAAATAGTTTTCCGAATTGAATTTTATTATTGTAATGAGATTTTATATCCACTCTAAACAATATCTTAAGTACGAATTTTCTATAAAATTCAAATTTTCGTTCAATAGACATTGATTTACAAGAAATATAGCGGTAACATTTAATGGAAGAATAAAAATGAATATTCATTCATTTATCATTTTGATGTTCAAACAAAGGGGGCTTTTTTATGAACTTTTCTTATAGCGAAAAAGTAGTAGAACTTCAAGAGAAGCTGACAAATTTTATGGAACAATATATTTATCCAAATGAGGCAGTGTTTGCTGCACAGGTAGAGGCAATGGAGAATCGTTGGGGAGCGATTCCACCAATTGTGGAGGAATTAAAGCACAAAGCAAAAGAAGCGGGCTTATGGAATTTATTTTTGCCGGATAGCGAATATGGTGCAGGTTTGACGAACTTAGAATATGCACCTTTATGTGAAATTATGGGACGCTCTTTACTTGCTCCTGAAGTGTTTAATTGCAATGCGCCAGATACGGGAAATATGGAGGTGCTTGTGCGTTACGGCTCAGAACAGCAGAAAAAACAGTGGTTAGAGCCGTTATTACGTGGAGAAATTCGTTCCTGCTTTGCAATGACTGAGCCTGCAGTCGCGTCAAGTGATGCAACTAATATCGAAGCAAGTATTGAACGTGATGGTGATTTTTATATTTTAAATGGACATAAGTGGTGGACAACAGGAGCTGGGGATCCTCGCTGTAAAATCGCAATTTTTATGGGGAAACATAAAGATTCTACAGCACCTATCTATGAGCAACAGTCGATGATTTTAGTGCCTATGGATACACCTGGAGTAAAAATAGAGCGTATGCTTACGGCATTTGGCTATGATCACGCACCTGAAGGTCACGGTGAGGTGACATTTACTAATGTTCGAGTACCTGTTGAAAATATATTATGGGGAGAAGGAAAAGGCTTTGCAATTGCGCAAGGACGTTTAGGGCCAGGTCGTATCCATCATTGTATGCGTCTTATTGGAGCAGCTGAACGTGCATTAGAGGAAATGTGTGTGCGTGTACAGGAGCGACACGCCTTCCATCGACCACTCGCAGACCAAGGTGTAATGCGTGAGCGTATTGCGGAGTCCCGTATAGATATTGAGCAGGCAAGACTACTAACGCTAAAGGCAGCGTATATGATGGATACTGTAGGAAATAAAGAGGCGAAGGCAGAAATTGCTATGATCAAAGTAGTGGCGCCAAATATGGCATTGCGAGTTATCGACCGAGCAATTCAAGCATTCGGTGCTGCTGGAGTAGGACCTGATACGACGCTTGCGGCACAATGGGCAAATTCTCGAACATTACGATTAGCAGATGGACCAGATGAAGTGCATCGTAACACTGTTGCCAAGCTGGAGCTGAAAAAGCATGCTAATAAACAAGAGGAGCTGGTTAAATGACAGTACTAGATTTATTTAGCTTAAAGGGGAAGACTGCTATCGTAACAGGGGGAGGACGTGGTCTTGGAGCCCAAATTGCACAAGGCTTTGCTGAAGCAGGTGCTAACATTGTACTGTGCTCAAGGAAGGTCGAGGCATGCGAAGAGGTAGCAGCAGAATTAGCTGAATTAGGTGTACAAACATTAGCTCTTGCATGTGACGTTACAAAGCCAGAAGATATAGCTAACGTAGTGTCAAAAACGCTTGAATCATTCGGCCAAATTGATATTTTAGTAAATAACAGTGGGGCGTCTTGGGGCACTCCTGCTGTTGAAATGCCGTATGAGGCTTGGCAAAAAGTCTTCGATGTTAATGTCAATGGTACATTTCTAATGAGCCAAGCTGTTGGCAAAATAATGCTAGAACAAAAGAGTGGAAAAATTATCAATATCTCTTCGGTTGCAGGGCTTGGTGGTACATTACCTGATTTCATGGATACAATTGGCTATAACGCAAGTAAAGGCGCAGTCATCACTCTAACAAAAGATTTAGCCGTAAAATGGGGGCCATATGGCGTCAATGTAAATGCGATTGCCCCAGGATTTTTTCTAACAAAAATGTCAAAAGTCTTAATTGAGCGTGGACAAGATTATTTAATGGGAGTGACGCCGTTAAAGCGTTTAGGATCTGAAAATGACCTAAAAGGCGTAGCATTATTTTTAGCCGCGGCTGCATCAGATTATATTACGGGGGATGTTATAGTTGTAGATGGTGGTATGAGCTCAATCGTTTAACTTCTTTTAGCCAATGTCTTTTATAGTGAAAGCAAAGCGTCAGCAACAAATGTCTTTTGTAGCGAAAGTGAAACGTCAGCAACAATTATGCCGAGGCATAATTGATAGGAGGGGTACAATGGATACGATACAAGTAAGGGCAAGTGAACGTATTGATGAAGTGAAATTACATTCATTTTTAAAGAGTCAATTTCCGGAGTTACCAGAGGGGAAGCTAGAAATTTCACAATTTAGTGCAGGACATTCAAATTTGACTTATTGCCTAAAAGTAGGTGAATTTGAAGTCGTTCTTCGTCGACCTCCACATGGGCCAGTCGCTAAAAAAGCGCATGACATGAAACGAGAGTTTACTATTTTATCAGCATTACATCCATTTTTGGCTGCTGTACCAAAACCTTTTGTGTACGTTGAAGATCGAGAGATTATTGGCAGTGATTTCTTTTTAATGGAACGCAAAAAGGGTATCGTACTTGACACTCATTTCCCACCCGGTACTGAGAATACGGAGGATTTAGGACGGCTCATATCAGAAAAGATGGTTGATTCACTTGTAGCTCTTCATGCAATACCATATAAGGAAACGAAACTAAAGGATATGGTGAAGCCAGAAGGATTTATGGAACGACAAGTACATGGATGGATTGAGCGCTATGACAAAGCGAAAACGGCAGAGTATGCAGAAGTAGCAAAGCTGACAAAGTGGTTAAAGGATCATGTACCTTCTGATCATGAAGCAACTATAATTCATTATGATTTCAAACTTAACAACGCCATGTTTTCAAGCGATTACTCTGAAATGATTGGCCTTTTTGATTTGGAGATGACAACTGTAGGGGATCCATTAGCAGATTTAGGTGTAGCCATGAGCTACTGGATGCATGCGGATGATCCAAAAATGCTATTATACGCATTTGGAGAACCACCAATAACTACTTTACCAGGATTTTACACACGTCAGGAATTCATTAATCGATATGCAGAGAAAAGCGGGCGTGATGTATCAGCCATCGATTATTATATTACATTTGCCTACTTTAAATTAGCTGTAATATGTCAGCAAATCTATTATCGATACGTGAATGGTCAAACGAAAGACGATCGCTTTGCACAAATGGATAAAATGGTCGCTGCACTAATTCATCAAGCTTCCAAGGCCCTATAGATATAAAAAAGAGACGGTTGCATTTACTAGCAGCCGTTTTACTTTTGTTAAAACTACAGATTATCCGACATTAAATATTATATTTGAAGATAAGTTCTCGCACCCAGTTTATTAACATAACAAAATATTCCCGTTAGGAAAATCAAGAGAGAGCGAATGCATGTTCTTATTTTATCATATTGCTCGTATTTAACAAGCATTTCGGGTGAAAAGAGGGGAAGATATCTTTGATAACAATAATAATTTATTGTTTTACGATAAATTATTATTGACTTGGAATGAATGGCAAGCTATTATGTCATTAGCAGGTTATGAAAGAGGTGCTTTATGAAACAAAAAGAATTATCAAGATGGTTAAAATTGATAATTATATGTTGTGCTTTATTTGGTTTATTATTCTGTGTTTATGTTGGACCTCAAACAGGGAAGGAAGTTTTGCTAGATTCGGAAGAACTTCTAGCGCTGTATAAACCATTTATTGCATTTATGTGGATAACGGGGATTCCGTTTTTTATAGCATTAACTTTAGGATGGAAAATATGTACGGATATTGGCTCCAATCAAGATTTTACGGTAGCGAACGCAGATAGATTGAAAATAATAAGCGTGCTAGCCATGATCGAAGGTGTTATATACGTAGCTGCGTTACTTTATATTTTTGCAATTGGTAGCTACCACACGGATGTCCTAGTAATTATGTTACTTATTTTATTCTTTGCAATCGTGATCTCGGTCTTTACTTCAATGCTTTCTTATTTAGTAAGAAAAGCAAGTGAGATAAAGCAGGATAATGATTTAACGATTTGAGGTGTGTAAACGATGGTTATCATTATAAATCTCGATGTCATGCTGGCAAAAAGAAAAATGAGTGTTACAGAATTATCGGAAAAACTTGGCATTACAATGGCGAATGTTTCTATTTTGAAAAACGGAAAGGCAAAAGCCGTTAAATTTTCTACGTTAGAAAAAATATGCGAAGTTTTAGACTGCCAACCAGGTGACATTTTGGAATACAGAAAAAATGAAAATAATGAATAGTGGGGATAGAATGATGAAAAAATATATACTTGCAACTTTACCGATTGTAATAGGAGTTTTATGTTTATTTATGAAGAGAATTATTGGTGATGAAATATTGCCTGATGGAACACTTGTAGAAAGAAACTTCTTTTTAATTCCTTTAAGTTATTTATTTTTCTTTAGCGGTATAATTTCAATATTATTTGTGGCAATTTTTTCTACCGTTAAAAAAACAAATATAGTGAAATAAAAAATGAAAAGATCAGGTTCACAAATTGGAGCCTGATCTTTTATTGTGTTATTCCCAAGTTTGATCTAGCTTATCACTATAAAACTTAATGGCCTTGCTATAATCTTTAATTTCTTTATGATTAGTAGTTTGAATTACAATATTTAATAAAGTCTCCATAGCCTTTGAATGCTCACTAAGATTATAGAGAGTCATCGCATAGAATACCTTTAAATGTTCGGCTTCTGGAAACTCACTTAGTGCTTTTTCAAAAATACGTTTCGACTGTTCATATTGCCCTAATGTACGATAGGTGCTACCTAGTCCTAAATAAGCGGCTACTAAAATTTCGGGATCAAGAACTAATTGAATCGCTTTTTCATAGTGAGGGACAGCGTCTTTTTCTTTTCCTAATGAATCATATGTCCATGCACAATGAAATTGGTAGTATCCATTTTCAGGCTGTTCTTGAACTAGTGCTACCATTAATTGATTTGCTTCCTCCAATTGGCCATTCTCTCTTAAAGTAATAATGTGTTGTAATCGTTTATCCATGTTCTTCTGACCTTTAACTTTCTGTATTTTTCTAATCTTTAATCATTTTACACTTACCGCTATAAGAATACTAGAAACGTTTGAAAGGTAATAATTTATTGTTGTATACTTGGAAAATAAGTGACTCATCACCAAAAGTTGTTATTACATTTGTTAAACATATACCTTGTATATAAGTTGATTGGAGTGGAGGTTGGGCGACTCCTTGGGGATCAGCAAATAGAGGAACGAAGGCTAAAACCATCACGTCCTGTGATAACGCCTTCGTGACCAACATCGTGTTGGCCCGAGACCCTGGAGCGAGCATCGCGAGTGAAGCGGGTAGGGGAACGAAGGCTAAAGGCATCACGTCCTGTGATAACGCCTTCGTGACCAATCCTGTTGCCCCGACGCCCCCAGGAAGCTCTGCTCTGCGCGAAAGCGAAGCGTCAGCGGCAAATGTTTTAACTGTGCGAAAGCGAAGCGGCAGCAACAAATGTTTTAACTGTGCGAAAGCGAAGCGACAGCAACAAATGTTTTAACTGTGCGAAAGCGAAGCGACAGCAACAAATGTTTTAACTGTGCGAAAGCGAAGCGACAGCAACAAATGTTTTAACTGTGCGAAAGCGAAGCGACAGCAACAAATGTTTTAACTGCGCGAAAGCGAAGCGTCAGCGACAAAGCGCCCAGCCGGAACGGAAATCAACCACACGTTATGGTGATGAGCCAAATAAGTACTTTTTAAAAAATTCCACTTTAACTTTAAATATTACTTATAAAATAATAATCGAGGTGAATCGGAATGCTTGAGCGTTCTATGGAGAAAACACGGGAATGTAAAAAAGAAAGGGAGTGATAGAAAGAAGAGCACAATATGAAGCTCTTCTATATAAAAAGAAAAGAGGACGATTATAATGAATAATTATCAAAGCATCTTTAGTGAAGGATTTGATTTAAAATGTTGTGTGAAGGGGCAAGGTAAGCCGATATTGGTAGTGGGTAGCAGTATATATTATCCACGCTTGTTCTCGGAAAATTTATATAAACATTTGCAATTTATCTTCTTAGATCATAGAGGTTTTGTGAAGCCTCCCCGTTCTTTAAAGAAAGAAGATTATACTTTGGATAAAATTGTTGAGGATATCGAAACAGCAAGGCAATTGTTGAAGCTCGAGGATTTCATCATTTTAGGACATTCAGGGCATGCATTTATGGCTTTGGCATATGCCGAAAAATATCCTCAATATGTTCAGAAGGTTATTTTATTAAATTCAGCACCGACAAACAGTCAAGAGAGACAACAGCAAAGTTTTTCATTTTTTAGTGAGACTGCCAGTACCGAGCGTACAAAGCAATTCGAGCATGATATTGCTTTTTTACAAAATGATATTCACAATGATCCAGAAAGACGATTTGTGCATATGTGTATTCGTATGGGTGCTCATAGCTTTTATGAATATACATTCGATGCTGCTTATATGTGGGATGGCGTATATACCAATATGGAAATAATTGATTACCTTTGGGGTGTAGCTTTTGCTGAACGTAATCTAATCCAATCTATGGCTCACATAGATAAACCTATTTTTGTAGGGTTAGGTAGATATGATTATTTAGTCGCTCCTGTTTCTCTTTGGGATATAATTGATTATGAAAATGTGAAGAAGGTCATTTTTGAAAAAAGTGGCCATAACCCAATGTTTGAAGAACCAGATATTTTTGATAGGGAAATAATCAATTGGATTAATGAATAGAATGATGACATAAGGTTCATTAATTTATAACCCTAAATACAAAATCGCTAGAGAATCTAAAAATTTCCTAGCGATTTTTCATTTAATTGTTTATTTAACTTCGAAAAGTGAACTTAAGTGTCACCTTATCTAATACAGAAGCAACTATTATTCCTACTGTATATCGAACTAAATCCTCTGCAAGAAAACCTTTGCCAAGTATCAAAGCCCCGAGCGTTGTTCCACGAATCTGATTAATCCAGTCTTCATGATACAACTGGCTAAATTCAATGCCGAAGCTAAAGAAAAAACTGAGCCAAAATGCTGTTAAGGTGCTCTTACTCACTAGCAACAATCGAAATCCGAAATAGACCATCATAGCCCATAGCATGTCCCCAGCGTTCTGCGCTACAAATGACGGCAGAAGACTACTCCATTTTCTAGAGAATAGGCCTAATAAAATTGTGATCACAATAGCTATCAAATAAGCTATTCGCTTGTTACGGTATTGCATGTTGATAGGTTTATGCTCATTAGACATTAGAATCACTCTTTCGGTTGTTAATATAAATTCATTATCTCATAAATGATGTCCGAAAGAATTATGAGTGTATGCACCTTTGACGAAAGGTCTCCTAATTATTTAGTTCCCCTTGTACTCTTCTTTAAGCAATCCGTATATTTCTAAATCTACAACTCCTTTACCAGACCACAATGTAGCTTGTCTTAAAAGTCCTTCTTTAAAAAAACCATTTTTCAGGAGAACCTTTTTAGATGCTTCATTTAATGGCATAACCTCTGCTTGTATACGATTTATATTAACTTCCTCAATTAAAAATTTGACAAGTATATTAACTGCATCTGTTGCAAGGCCCTTACTCCAATAGTCCTCTGCAAAAAAGTAACCAATCGTTACCATATTCACTTTTTGATTAAAATCCATTGCTTCTATAATGCCTACTAATTTATCGCTATGAGACTTCTGAAAAATGCCCCATTTAACTCGGTTTTTCTTTAGATAATCTCTGTCAAAATGACCGATCATTTTACCCACTGTTTGGATATTATGTTTCGGGATTATCCCACAATATTCAAAGACTTTTTCATTATCATAGATCGCAAATAATTCCGGTAAATGTGCATCTTCAATTTTTTTTAGCACAATATTTTCGGAGCTTAATAATGGGAACTCTGCAAACACTTTTTCTATATTCATAGTATACTCTCCTTATTTTTTATTAAATTTTTTTCACTTGATTGGAATATAAATTTTTATTTTCATAGCATTTGGAAATATAGAATTTACTACGTCTGTAATTTCAAAGTCAGGTCCGTTATTTCTCTCGTAATTTGAATTTGGTAACCAAACCCCGTAAATATAACGTCGAGTATTTTGAACGGATTCTACAGAGCCATCAATTTTAAATTCCGCATATTTTCCTTCAGGAATCTGAGTATTGACGAAGTCGTCATTTATAGAATAATCATATTTCTCTACTTCTTCGCCAACAATAAAGGAAAATCGTCCATCATCTTGAAATTGAGTAGAAACTCCGAAAGCCATATTCGGTGCAGTTTTGTTAGAAATACGCTCATAGTACTGATTTTTACCGAAATCAAAATAAAATTCAGGAATATCTATAAAATACTTTTCGTCCTGTAAAGTAGTTTTGTATACATATCCTGTAATAAGCTTTTTTTTGAGGTAAACAATTTCAGGCTTGTTCATTGTTAATTCCCCCTTAATTTTATAAACCAAAAAGTTTAATTTTGTTTGAAGGGGAGTGGTATTTTTAACTTTCCGGTGTATTTCGAGGGAGTTACCCCAAAATAGTTTGCAAAAGCTCGTGTAAATGCCTCTTGCGAACCGTATTGAAAACTAATTGCGATTTCTAATATGTTTTTTGATGTTGTTTCTAATAATAAGGCAGCTTCAGATAGCCTTCGATTTCTAATATATTGTTGAACTGAAAATCCAGTAATTGCATGAAAAAGCCTTTGGAAATGAAAAGCTGAAAAATAAGATGCTGATGATACTTTTGTAATTAATAATTCATTCTGTAAATGCTCTTCAATATATTCAATTGAGTTTTGAATCCTTTCAAAATAATCCATACTATAGCCCCTCTCTAGTGATAATAGTAAAGATAAACAATAAATGTTTTTTGATAATTTATGCTAATTTGTACATTATATTGTAGAAATGATTGGAAACCAATCCCTTTTAGAATGAGGTCTATAAATAAATTATTCTAAGCATCTATAGTTTGGAATGATAAAACATATGCCTTATGTAAAATTGAACGGAGTTAAGACTGGGAAGTACACCTGAGCACCAGCGTTACAGACAGCAACAATGTATTAACTGCGCGAAAGCGAAGCGTCAGCGGCAAAGCACCTAGTCGGATTGGAAATCAACCACAAACAGTGGTGATTATTAAAATATAAATATATTGAACTGCATTCCTTTATTATGTATAATTTTACTATATTATACAGAAAGTGAGTGATTTAATATGAAAGTCAGCTCTATTTTTCCAACAAACAAATATAAGGTGTGGAAGAAGTAAGAATAATAGATTCTTCTGCATGAAATCGGAGGAATTGAAATGTATAGTAATTACGGACCTTTATGTACAGAACTTTATGATTTGACAAAACCAGTAGGATATTCTATTGGTGGAGATATTGAATATTATCTTGAACGAGTAAAAGGAACTAAGGGGAGGGTACTTGAAGCAGGAGTGGGCTCTGGACGCTTCTTAATCCCTTTACTTGAAAATGGATATAATGTTGAGGGGATCGACTACTCTCCCGAAATGTTAGACACATGCCGAAAACACTGCAAAGAAAGAGGATTCAAGCCAAATCTATATGAAGGTAACTTAAGCAATTTTTCATTAGATTCAAAATATGAAGCGATTGTTATGCCAACAGGTTCGTTCTGTTTAATCGAGAATTCAAAAGATGCGATGGATGCATTAAAATGCATGTATAATCATTTGATACCTGGAGGCCGCCTAATTGTAGACATGCTTTTACCTACAGACTGGAGAACAGGGGAAATTACTTCATCCTACTATGAAATTTCGCAAGAGGATGGAATTGCAATAGAAAGAAAAGCCGTTGAAATGAACTGGATCGACCAATATACGCTAACCGTTTTAAAATATGAAAAATGGCGAAATGGTAAATTAATTGATACAGAGTTACAAAGATTTCCGTTAAGATGGTACGGCATAGAAGAATTCCAGCACATATTAACAAGCATAGGTTTTTCTGATATTACTTGCTCGGCTGAATATGTTTATAACAAGAAGCCTTCAAAGGAGCATTCATTAATTACATTTGAAGCTGTTCGTAAATAAATATACCTGCTAGATTTTGGCTAAGAAAATAGCTAAATATCTAGCAGGTTTTTTGAATTAATTATAATTCTTTTTTCCTTATACCTTGTCCAATGTTACAGATTCCCGTACCGTTGATCGCTTAATATTAAATTCATTCCAAATCGAGTCCTTTTCATTAAGCAATTCTTTTCCATTCCAAATGATGTCGTAAATGTCACCCTCGTAAGCAATGGCCCGGCCAAATGCGAATGAAATAAAATAGTCCTTCCAGGATTGGAAGAAATGGCTTCCGGCATCAGCTGCTCGTGTTATATAGCCCCATGCCTGTTCCTCGGTAATATATCCAACTATGTAGCTCCATCTTGCAACATTTACAGCTCGGTCAAAATCCCAGGCAGCAATGGTATTAACCTGGTCAAAATCGGATTTCGCAAAGGAAAGCTTCTTCATCATCGCTTCTTGGGCTGATTCATAGCATTCCTGGGATTTTCCCACTTCCTCCTCTGTAAAAGACTGGCCGGCTTTCAATGCCATAAGAAGCTGATCAAACCTCGTACGATGTCCTTCCGTAAGCAACCATTCCAAGGTTTCTGCAGCCTCATCCTTATTATGAACGTCCCAATATGAAGAAAGGACCTCCCTCAAAGTTTCATTATCTACATCTATCGGCAGTATCCGTGGCGAATCAGTGCGGTAAAGAGCAAGATTGGCACCGTAGGCAAGCAAATGCTGTTTTTCCTTCGGTAAAGGGTTAGCCATCTCCATTTCTAATCGTAAATTTTTTTCATTTTTCTTATTTCGCTTACTCGCTGTTATTAAACCTACTATAAGCAATACCACAATCACTACGATAATTCCTACAATATACATAAGGATCTTCAAACCATCACGTTCCTCTCCATATTTTTATTTCCCCCAGTTTATATCAGAATCACTCACTTTTGGTATATGATAGTAAAATTATACATTTGTAGGTAAGTATATACAATGTGACTATTTTATTACTTATTACCAAGGGCAAGGATAAAATTTGTTGATTGGCGTAGTGGCTCTTGCACGAGTGATTGATAAGATTAAAGACATGAAGCGGGAGTTGGCTCTGAAAGTTTCTTAATTATTTACTTCTTGAAAAGGAATATAAAGTTCATCCATGCCGACAAGTCTGTTGTGTTTAATGGAAAATTGCTATGTGGAAATATAGGAAAGTTGGTAGCTTTAAATCTAATCCATTTTTTTCTTGCTATATTTTTACTGTCTAAAGGAAAAATATTATTATCTATTCAATGAAGGAAGAAGGGGTTTTCCATGGATAAAGATATGAATTATGGTAGTGACTTTAAATATATTCCAGCGACATCAATTTGGAGTGGAGATGGAGTAGAAGTATTACCTGATTTATACCAGCATACAATTCAAATTGTTAATATCGTATTTTACGGTGAACCTCATAAGGGAGAGTTCGTATTAGTTGATGCAGGTATGCCAAAAAGTGCAAAGGAAATTATTTCAATAGCTGAGGAGAGGTTTGGATCGAATAGTCGACCTAAAGCATTAATATTAACGCACGGGCATTTTGATCATGTTGGGGCGGTAATTGATCTAATTGAACATTGGGGTATGCCAGTTTATGCCCATTCTTTAGAATTACCTTATTTAACTGATATAAAAAATTATCCTGAACCTGATACTGCTGTAAATGGTGGCTTAATAGCGAAAGTATCATCAATTTTCCCGAATAAAGCCATTAACTTAGGAAACAACGTTGAGTCGCTCCCGTCCGATGGGAGTATTCCATATATGGATGGTTTTCGTTGGATTCATACTCCTGGCCATACGCCAGGGCATATATCTTTATTTCGCGAAGAGGATAGAGCGTTAATTGTTGGAGATGCATTTGTTACGGTTAAACAAGAGTCGCTTTACAAAGTGGTGCTACAAAAAAAGGAAATTAGTGGACCGCCACGATATTTTACGACGGATTGGCAGGCTGCTTGGGATTCCGTAAAAAAATTAGAGGCACTAAAACCTTCAGTTGCTATTACAGGACATGGATTACCAATGAAAGGGGAAGAGCTTACTAGAAATTTGCATAAGTTAGCGACTGAATTTGAGCAGATTGCTTTACCAAATCATAGCAAATTCCTCAATTAACTTTTTTAAACTAAATTTCGTCTTAAAAAACTGCACTCCAATTGTTAGTTGTGTCTAACTATTGGAGTGCAGCTTACTTTGAGACTGTCTTATGAACTTGTTGCTTTCTAAAAATATTTACTTATAAATGGACGTATTTTCCTTGTTCACCTCAATGTTATTTACGGGGATAATAAGTGTGAAACCAACAATAACAACGAGTCCAGTAATTAAACCATAAATAATTGGTAGTGTAGATGTAATTCCGAAAATTATAAATGAAATAAAGATAACTAGTGAACTAGCAATAATAGAATAGAAAGCCGCTTTACTTGTTACACGCTTCCAATAAAGACCGATGATGAGAGGTACGAAGATAGCACCTGATAAAATTGCGTAGGCCATATCTAATGCTACTAGTATGTTTTGAATCCATACCGAGAAAATGATTGCTAACACACCTAAGCCAAGTATGACAATTCGAGATGTATTAATGATATCTTTATCAGTCATATCTTTTTTTACGTAAACTTTAATAATATCGTTAGTAATTAGGGTAGCAGAGGCAAAGATAGCACCTGAAGCATTTGACATTAGTGCAGAACAAACACTAGCAAGAACAAGCCCCAACAAGCCAGGTGGGAGAATTTCTAATGCAAGACTAGTAAACGCCGCTTGAGAGTCCCCTAGATTTGGAAGTAGCACAAGTGCGCACATACCTACAATACTTAGTACTAAACCATATAAAACACTGTATAAACCGGCAGAAATGGCACTCCTTTTCGCTACTTTTTGATTTCTTGCTGTAAAAACACGCTGCCAGATGTCTTGAGAAACTATTAAACCAAAGAAGTACAATAAAAAGTATTGGAAGATACGATCCCAGCCGATATTTGTAAGGCTAAGATGCGCTTCTGGCACACTACCAAATAGAGCTGTTAACCCTCCGACACTGTTTACGCTAAACGGGAACATAATAAAAAATACACCAATAGTCATTACTATAAATTGTATAATATCAGTTAAGGTAATACTCCACATTCCACCTAGGATTGTATAAAAGAGAACGATCCCTCCGCCAATAATCATAGATGGAATAAGGGACCAGCCCAGTAACACGTGAATAACATTTCCCATACCAATTACTTGTGTTACCACGACCATAAGGGTATAGATGGCTGTAACAATAGCACTGATAAGTTGAGTACCTTCTCCAAAGCGCTTTCCGAGTAACTGACTAATTGTAAAAACCTCATAACCTCCAATTTTATTAACGACGAAAAGACCCAAGGCAGCTATACCAAAGCCCATCATCGAAACAAACCAAAGACCAGAAACCCCGAAATTATAGCCTAATGTCGTTGAACCCATAGTAGCCGCACCACCGATAATAACAGCTGATAAACAGCCGACATGGCTGTAGTACCCTAAACGACTTCCTGCGAGTACAAAATCTTTTTCAGATTTCGCTTTTTTAACGCCGATTATTCCGATAATCATTAAGACACCGAAGTATAGTAGAAGAACAAAAGTATCCAGTATATTCATTTATTCACCCCCGAAACTTAATTCTAATTCGTATTCGGTAATCGCTTCGTCAAGTAAAGAAATTCCTAATTCTAAATGTTCTTTATCTATATTTAATGGAGGCATCATTCGAATTACCTCTCCCTTGTTACCACTCAAATAGTAAATAACCCCTTTGTCCAGACACTTCTCCAGGATGTTCATTAAGCCCTTACCATTTGGTTCTCGTGTTTCAGGATGAATAATTTCAATTCCTAGCATCAAACCAATTCCACGAACATTTCCAATCGTGGGATGTTTTTCTTTTAAATGTATTAATTTATTTAATGCATAGTCACCTAATATTCTAGCATTTTCCACTAAACCTTCTTCTTCCAAAACGTCTATTGTAGCGCATGCGGCTGCACATGCGACAGGATTTCCGCCAAATGTAGTACTATGGCTACCAATTGTCCATTGTTCCATTAACTCCCTTGAAGATACTGTTGCGCTAAGGGGCAAGCCACTGGCAATTCCCTTTGCAATCGCCATAATATCTGGTGTCACACCAAATCGATTTGCCGCAAACCAGCCACCAGTTCGACCAAAACCAGTCTGAACTTCATCAAAGATTAATAAAATTCCGTATCGGTCACAGATTTCTCTTATTTTTTGTAACCATGCTATTGGGGGGATAACATAACCGCCTTCTCCGAGAACAGGTTCTAAAATAACAGCTGCGACTTCATCCGGAGACACTTGATGATTAAATAAACGTTCAAAATCTTTTTCAACATGTTCTGACCAATATTCATCGTGGTTTAAACCTTTGGGTGTTTCCGTTAATTGAGCATAAGGTAATTGATATGTCATGTTTGCTCCAACCGGTAAATTCCTTCTATATTTACTTTTTGATGTAGTAAGACTTAGCGCTCCCATCGTTCTTCCATGGAATCCTCCAATGAAAGAAACAACGTAAGGTCTTCTAGTTACATGTCTTGCTAATTTTACTGCACCTTCAATTGATTCTGCTCCGCTGTTTCCAAAGAAAAAACAATCTAATGGATCTGGTAAAATCTCTCTCAATTTCTTAGCTAATAGAATAATTGAATCGTAATTAATAATACCGATAGGACCATGAACTAAATGATCAACTTGATCTTTAATAGCTGAAATTACCTTTGGATGTCTATGCCCTGTATTTTCTGTTGCAATACCAGAAGTAAAGTCTAGATACTTTTTACCGTCGACTCCTATATAAAATAATCCCTCCGATTTTACTACTTGCAGATTTGGAAAATCCTTCGCCATTGTGGGAGCTAATAAGCCTTCTTCATTAATGTTTTTCCAATCAATCATAATCTCATCCCCATTCCATTGATGTTGAGAGAATTTTCTCTCAATTCAGAAAAAACGTCAAATGACTACTATAAAAAAATTTAATAGTTGAACAATAGTTATAGTAATAAAAACATTTAATTCGGCCTTGCATAACACTCATTATTTCTTAAATGGAAGAAGGGTAATTATTACTTTATAATAGAAATACAGATTTATAATGTGGGAATAAGGGGAAAGTTGACGGTGATTAAATGGAACTAAGGAATTTGAAAACCTTTCAAGTGGTCGCAGAAGAATTAAATATCACAAAGGCTGCCAAAAGATTAGGGTATACACAGCCAACTATTACGCTGCAGATACAGTCTTTAGAAAAAGAACTGAAGCACACTCTATTAACAAGAGTTGGAAAAAAGACTCTTCTAACAGCTGCTGGAAAAAAGCTAAAAGACCATGTCGATAGCTTATTTATTTTTATAGATAAGATAGAAAAAGACATGGAAGAACTACATGGACCGTCTGGCATTCTGACTATTGCTGCTTCTGAATATTATTGTACTCAACACCTTTCACCGATTGTAAAAGCTTATTTGGAAATATACCCGACTGTGAAAATAAGTCTTCTACCACTAAATAGTGTACATGCTATTAAAAGTGTAAGAGACCATGTAGCGGATATTGCTATTATTGCGAATGAGTGTAATGATAACGATATTAGTAAAACTTTTTTAGAAGAGGAAAAGGCTTTTTTAGTTGCTTCTTCTAGAATTAGCAAAGAAAGAAGTTTTCATGAAATTCTAAGTGAAGATACCTTTATTTCCTGTGACTATCATTGTAGTTTCAGTAATATCATAGAACAATACTTCAAAAAAGCCGAATTTCAACCTCAGTCCACTATTATGGTTGGGGGAAGCGATGAGATGATAAAGCGTGCCGTATTGAACGGAACAGGTTATGCGATTTTAGGTCAAAATGCTATTGAGAACGAAATACAGGATGGTTCGATCAGAATTCTCCAACATGTTTCAGAATCTATAATTACATCAGCCATAAATTTAAAAGTTCGCTCAGATGAACCGAATATACTAACATTTAATGAATTTTTACAAAATGCCTGGCCAGTAAGCAATAATCTTAGTGAAACATTAAATTAAATGCAAAAAAAGATAATTAGAAAATGGGGAATGCAAGTGTGCATTATATTTTACTTCTTTCAGAAATTCTTTTCAGTAGCGAAAGCACAAAGACAAATCCCGACACAATTAAATAAAAAAGACTGTAGCAAAATTAAATTTGCTACAGCCAAAATTGGTTTATGCCCTTTGATAGTGCAATATCATCCATTTTATCATAAAAAACATTATTATAATGTTTTTTGTTTTTTTTGAATAATGATTTTAAAGCATATAACTAATTAATAAGCCTATTGACAAAAAAATGAAGCATCTGTATATTTAGTTTATTCAACGTTGAATATAAAAAGGTGATTATTATGACAAGACTATTAGTTCTTGCTATGTTGGGGCTAAAACCAATGACTGGCTATGATATTAAAGTGATGCTTGAATTAAGTGACGCTGAACGATGGGGTGGTGTACTAATCGGCTCGATCTATAATGCTTTAAAGAAGCTTGAAAAAGATGGCTATATAGAGGTGGCTAGTATTGAATCCACGGGTCATAGACAAAAAGCAATTTACCAAATTACTGAAAAGGGCAGGGCGCATGAGCAAGAATTAATTATCGAGGCTCTGGAAAAATCCTCTGTAGTTTATCCTACCACTTTATATTCTGGGGTATCCTTTGCATTTAAACTGCCAAAAGCTATAGCGGTGGATGCATTAGAAAAGCAGAAAATAATTTTGGAACAAGAAGAAAAGGCTATCAATGCTGGTTATGAGGCGAAATTGATTGCTATGCAAGGAGAACTGCCAGCATTAACACAATTAGCATTTGATAATATGCTTGAAATTGTTAAAGTACAATCAAAATTTGTCCATCAAGCTATTGAAATTATGAAAAAAAGTGACTCTCTCGAATGAGGGAGTTAAAAAATAGCTATATATTCAACGTTGAATATACAATATTAAGTAAGGGGAGAAAATATGAAAAAGCTAATTAGTGCTAATCAATTAACAAAAAATTATAAAGCTAGATGTGTCGTTGATCATATAAACATCGACATTAAAGAAGGTGAGATAGTAGCAATAGTGGGCACAAATGGTGCTGGGAAAACAACAACTATTGGTATGCTTCTTGGTATTATTCCTCAGGATAGTGGAACGATTGAATACTGGACATCTGATTACAAAAAAGAAATAGGTACGCAGCTTCAATCAACCCCTTTTTTCGAAGGTTATTCTGTAGAGGATAATGTGAAATTATTTGCGGCATTCTATGGAATTTCGCTAACAAAAAATGAAATTGATGAAAAACTTACTGCTTTTGATTTATTGCAGGTCAAAAAAACACCTGCTATTAGATTGTCATTAGGACAGCAAAAAAGGCTTGCGATTATCGTGACAACATTGCATCATCCTAAATTAGTAATTTTAGATGAACCTTCAGCTGGATTGGATCCAAGAGGCCAAAGAGACATTCAACAGATTATTAAACGATTAAAAGATAGCAGGGTTGCCGTTTTATTTTCTTCCCACGATATGTTGGAGGTTATGAATGTAGCTGACAGAGTGTTGATTATGCATCACGGAAAAATAATGGCAAATGGCTCACCAGATTGCTTAATGGAGCACTATCAAACTCAAAATTTAGAAGAATTATTTTTTGAATTAACGACGTGAGGAGAGAGAGAAAATGAAGACTGTTTTCGTATTAAATTTGAAATCCAGCATAAAGGATATGTATTTACTATTTTGGTCAATATTAATGCCATTTGCCGCAATTATTGCGTTAAAAATATTTTTACCGAGTTATGCAGGAGATTATGTAGAAGGAATCATTGCCGTTAGTGTATTTTTCTATTCATTTATGACCACTGCATTTATAGCGTTATCGCAAAGAAAAAGAGGGGTTTATAACTTACTTCACGCTACACCAATGCCTTTATGGAAATATATAATCAGTATTTCTAGTTCATGGGCTATAGTAGCGATTATCTTATCTTATATCGTGCTTTTATTCGCTATCGTTATCAATCAACTAAATTTTTCATTTAAGATCCTCTTATTTATGACACCAATTATCCTAATAGCTTCATTAAGTTTTGTTTTTCTCAGCTTTTTTATTTCAAGTCTCGTGAAAAACGAGGGACATTTAAGTATGACTGCAAATGTACTAATGATACCAATGCTACTTTGTAGTAATGCATTTTTTACAATGGAAAAAGCGCCAAACCTTATACAATTTATTAGTATAGTAAATCCGTTTGAATGGTTTTTAAATGGAATTAAATCTGCATTTCTAAATAACTTTAGTACATGGGGAGAATCTTTACTTCTTTTATTGGGATGTCTAGCTGTGACACTTATCATTTCCTTAAAAACATTCAAGTATAGTGACCAATAATTGCTCAAAATGAAATGACCAGAACTTCATTTTGAGTCTGGTCATTTTATGAACGTCAAAAGTGTTGTTTAGTTTTTTATCTTTGTATGAAATGATAGCTGACTTAAAAGGATATAAAAGTTGAAAATGGAATATTTCATTAGGGAGGATGATTAGATGAGTGAAACGATAATTAGAATAGGAACTACTTATATTCCAGTCAGCAACGTAGAACTGTCTTGTGAGTGGTATGTAAGTAAATTGGGAGCAGAATGTAGTTACCGAGATAGTGATAAGGTTATTCTTAATTTTGCCAATCAAAGTTTTTTTCTTGTTAGATCAATGAACAATCAAAACTCGAATTTCATTGATTGCTACGGCAAAGAACATTTTTCGATTACCTTTGAGGTTGATGGAGTAAGTGCATTAGAGACTATCCATAAAAATTTTAGAGATAAAGGAATTACAGTTGGAGAAGTTGAAAATAGGGGGCATGCGGGAAGAAATTTTGTTTTTTACGATTTAGACGGAAATAAATTTGATGTGTGGAGTGAGCTGAGTCAAACTTTTAAAGAAAAATATAAAGATAAAGAGTAAACCAATATAAAAAGAAGTAGAAGCAATATTTCTTCCGATTTCACTAAATTTCCCCAGACAATTATTAAGGAGTATAGAGAAGAAGAGATGAAATTTATCTTGTATGTTCGAGATGGAAAAATTCTAGGGATTTGTCAATAAACTATATTGAAACACTATTTCCTGACAAGAAAGTTTATAGAGGGCCACTTATTATTATAAGTGACCATTAGTAACAAAGCTTCGAAGGTGTAAGACTAAACCAATCTTACATTACTAAGATATGATACGATGATATTCTTGCATAGTTAATTGCCTGAGAAATAGTTTAACTTCTTTCAGCGTGTCGCTGAAAGAAGTTAAAGCCTCCGGCGGATGTCACGGAATCGGAAAGGAGTTCTTTGTGCAAGCACAAAACCGATTCCGGACGCAATTATGCCGAGGCATAATTGATAATATTTGTAGGCTATTTTAAAGGCATAAAAGCTGCGGGATTTAATTGTTCAGATTCTATCACGATGCCAGTTAAACCTTTATCCGTTTTTGTTTCATGCCATTCGCCCTTTTCCCAAAAAACTACATCTCCAGGCTGGACTTGATAATATTGCTCCTGTTCATTTCTTACATAACCTTCGCCTTCGATAATTAAGAGAAGCTGAGGAACTACAGCTTGATGATAGCCAATAACACCGTTTTCTTCTAAATACATGCACCCTATACTAGCTGATGCTTCTATGTTAATAATGCGAGACATAATAAAATTTGACTTAAACTGTGTTATATTTTTACCATTCTCTTTAGACAATTGATAAAGTTGCATGTAATTCCTCCAAGCTTAAATTATTTTTTCACAGCATGAACGTAATGAATTGTTTCAAAGGCTGTTAGATAATCTTTTCTATTGTCAAAATAAAGTTCATTAATTTTATCTGGTGCAAGATGTTCATAAATAAGTAGACCTGAGTTTTCTAACATTTTTTCCATTTCTTCATAAGTAAAACACGATTTCATCGGTTCACCACTAGCTGCAGCCATTTTCACCATGTTATCTACTCGATTTGAAATTCCTTGTTCTTTAAATAGTTTTTCATCTGCATAATCAAATACGATGGAACTTCCTGATGGCACATTTGCAAACAAATGATCAAGTAAGCTTGAAGTTTCCTCTTTTGTTAAATAATATGAAACTCCTAATAGACTAAAGAAAGTTTTTTTATTGTCAAAGCCACTATCAAATAAATTTTTAGATGAAAACTTTTTTGTGAAATCCATCGAAACGAAATGTACATTACTTGGAAGCTTTAAATTAACTTCAACCAATCTTTTCTTTTTAAATTCTTGTGTTGCAGGGTGATCAATCTCAAAGATTTCCAAAATATTTTCAAATTCAGGGTGTCTTAAGCAAAACGTATCTAATCCTGCTCCGAGAATGACGTATTGATGTAAACCTAACATAACTTCATTTAACAAAACTTTTTCACAATATGCAGCACGTGCCAAGGGAGTGGGAGAGAGTTGAGTTTGCACAATCCATTTTAATAGCTCTTCAGTTTGTCCATTTAGTTTTTCTGCGATTTCTTTGTTAAAAAACTGGATGCCTTGTACCATATTTGTTTGAATGTTATTGAACTCTTGTTCTGAGATTAATTCTTGAGCTAGATAGTCATCAAAAATTTTAGGGGTATCGAATTGACTATGATAAGCTCTACTAAAAGTTGAGATTAATGAAGTTAAACTGGATTCACCTTTGTTCATGCAAATACACTCCTTCAAAAAAAATAGGATTCCCCTGGCCAGGAGAATCCTATTGTACAAATAAATTCTTTAAATGTAAATTATTGCATAAAAAAATTTTTTTGTCAAGTATTAAGTGTTAAGGAGCAACTTGGTAAAGGAATTTCCCTAATCGAATTTTTGGATAAATATTTTACCGTTCGTTTGAATTTCTGCATAGAAAACTTCTTCGATTGAGTGGATATTTACCTTTTCTAATTCGTTATCTAACCATTCTCGACTTTTTCCAACTTCCTGTAAATTTTTTGGTAATAGCTTCCCGTCTGTGATGATTTCTATCGGTATAAATGTCGGAGGTGAAGGGGAGATTTTTAAATCTATCTTTTGCGTGCTTTGAAATTCTGGCTTTTTCAAAATACTAAGCATGCCATTTGGTTCTAATATTGCATAGTCAATTTCTGTAATTGAAAAAACTTGATACTGTCTAATCATCATCGTAAGGTCATCAATATTAATTTTAGTGCTGGCTAAAGCTTTTCTATCTATTTTCCCTTTTTTAATAACAATTGTCGGTTGTCCATCAAGTAATGTTCTTGCTTTTCCAGATTTTAGAGCGATGTAACTAATTAAAGTAGTAAGCGCACACCAAACAATTAAGCTTATTAAAAATTTTATGAATACATTTGTTTTTAAAATTACCATATTGGCTGCAATAGAACCAATTGTAATACCAGTTACATAGTTAAAGAAGGTTAAGTGACTTAGTTGTTTTTTACCTAAAAATCTCGTAAGTGTCAGAAGAACGAAAAAAGTAATAACCGTTTGAACAACTACTTGTATATAACCTGTGTACAAATTCCCCCACTCCTTATCTAATCCCTAGAATACCCAATGAATTTTTAAAAGATACTCCAATAAATAAACAGGTGGAATTAAAATTGATTAGTCTATTTAAGTTTTATAAAAAATTATTGATTCATTATCATAAGTAGAAATAACATTTCTCTAAGGCTAATGCCATGTAAATAAGTTGATTGGAGTGGAGACTGGGCGACTCCTTGGGGATTAGCAATAGAGGAACGAAGGCTAAAACCATCACGTCCTGTGATAACGCCTTCGTGACCAACATCGTGTTGGCCCGAGACCCTGCAGCGAAGCGAAGCGGCTCATCGGACGCCCCCAGGAAAGCGCCCAGTCGGAACGGAAATCAACCCTACACTTTGATGATAACTGCATAATTAATGGAAAATATAGCGAGTGTTTTGGTAATATAAGTATTATTTGATTAAAAGGAGAGTTTTTATGAATTCTAGAGTTCCTACTCAAGTTCGAAAAGTTTTAAATGAATATATAACACTATTTCAAAGTAAAATACCGAATACGCTTGAAGGGTTCTATTTACATGGCTCAATTGCTCTTGACGCTTACATAGACGGTTCTAGTGATATCGATTTTATTGCCGTAGTTAATAGATCCTTAACCGAAGAAGATGTGAAAGTAATATCCAATCTACATAAGGAATTAAATCAGAAATATAAGGAAATTGGGATGGATGGAAGTTATTTACTAGTTGCTGATGTTGGGAAAAAACAAAGTGAGGTAAAAAATTGTTTAAAGGTAAATGAAGGCAAAACAATATGGGGTAAGGATGATATTAACCCAATTACTTGGTGGATTTTAAAAAATAAAGGGATCACCATTATAGGACCGGATATAGCTATATTTAACTTCAGTTTAGATGAGAGAGTACTTGGTGATTATGTTTTAGAAAATATGAACAGTTATTGGTCAAATAGATTGAAAAAAATAAAAAAATATAAAGCCTTTTTGATACCAAATAATTTAGTTGATTTAGAAGTAGAGTGGTCAATAACAGGTATATTACGACAGTTTTACACACTGCAAGAACAAGATATTGTTTCAAAAGTAGATGCTTGTAAATATGCATTACATCATTTACCTGAAGAATTTCACAATATTATTAATGAAGCAATCAGTATTCGTGAAGGGTCCAATATACGCTATTGTAATTCGAAAAAACAACGTATTGATGACACTATTCAATGCATGACTTATATACTTGAGCATTGTAATAGTGTCAAAAATTAATGAAATGATGTGGTTTGAAACGTTCTATTTTACCTGCTATTACCTTTTGTGGGAAAGTGATAAAATTAATTAGTCTTAAATGACAATTTCATTTAGGGGGTAGATATTATGATTAAAAATTATGTTAACGTGATAAGTAAAAAGGGGAAACCATCTAATTAATAATTATATTGCGTTTCCTCAAATTGAAAGGGGAAAATTATTTGAAACAAACACTACTTATTATTGATGCTCAGCAAGAATTAATGGATGGCAATGAGAAAGAGAAAGCAGTTTTTAATAAAGAAAATCTAATTAGAAATATTAATTTAGTCATTGACAAAGCAATAAAATCTAATGTTCCGGTTGTCTTTGTAAGGGATCGCGATGTTGCTGAAGGTAAGGGGACAGGGTTCGATATTCATAATGGCATTCGTGTACCTAAGGACGCAAAGATTTTCGATAAAAAAGCAACGAATTGTTTCCATGGGACGGGGCTGCTAAATCATTTACAATCTCAAGAAATTAAACATGTTGTTGTAATGGGCTGTTCGACACAGCACTGTATCGATAGTGCTGTAAGAACTGCGACTATTAATGGTTTGGATGTCACGTTAGTGGGTGATGGTCATTCAACAGCGGACAGTGATATTTTAGGTGCAGAACAAATTATAAAGCATCATAACAATACACTTCATGGTCATTACAACGTCGAACACTTTTCTGTAGTTAGAAAATCAGAGGAAGAATTGTTTCAACCTACACATGATTCTTACCGATAAGAAAAAATGTATAAGGGCACTCATATTTATGGGTGTCTTTTTTTGGTGATAATACCTAAATCTAATTTACAAATTGCATTCAGTATGTTTAATATATATTAAACGCATTAAACAATAAGAGGTATACTATGAAAAACATAATATTAAATGATGAACAAAAGGTATTAATTGAGGATTTTGGAACTTATATTGAGTCCACAGGTGGTGCAAGGTCACTAGGTAAGATATGGGGATACTTGTTGATATCAGGTGCTCCAAAGTCACTCGATGATATGGTGAACGATTTGCAAATTAGTAAAGGAATGGCATCATTGTCCGTTCGACAAGGTGTTCAAATTTCTTTATTTCGTAAAGTAGGGATTCCTGGTAGCAAGCGAGATTTTTATCAACTGCACTCAGACGCATGGACATCGACTTTGCATACGAGTATTGCACAAGGTGCGATGATGGCACAATATTTGCGTAGAGCAAAAAATTTAGTTCTTGAGGAACAAGCTGTATCATCAATCGATGAAAGTATCGAGTTTTTTGAATTTGTTATCCAACAGACAAAGAAAATTTTAGTTCAGTGGGAAGAGCGAAAAGGTGATAATAAAAAGTAAGGGGATATTTTATGCCAAAAGTAAAAGCGAACAATATCACAATCCATTACGAAATTAAAGGTCAAGGAACGCCCATATTATTTTTACACGGCAGTGGTGCATCATGGAAAATGTGGAAGCCTCAATTTGAAGCATTCTCTTCAAGCTATCAAATGATTATGCCTGATTATAGAGGACATGGTGATACAACAAAGGAATTCCCGAATAATAAATATGATCATCATATTATTGTGGAGGATATCAAATGTTTTTTAGATGTACTTGGAATTAGCAAAATTCATGTCATCGGTGTTTCTCAAGGCGGTCAATTGGCTACTCTACTTGCAATTAAATACCCAACATATATAGATAAACTAGTAATCTCCAATAGTTATAGTGAGATGCCAACCATTGCGGCAAGCTGGGTACTGTCGATTTCAAATTTTATATTTAGTCTGCTTCCATACAGTACAATAATTAATATTATGATGAAATTTTATAAGGAGGATCCTTATACTCAACGGATTTTAAGAGAGTCTTTTTCAATTGATAAGAAGATGTTGCTTGCAATGAAAAAAGCACCTTTTCCAACTCATACTGATAAATTGCATCGAATAAAGTCGCCTACGCTTGTAATGGGTGGTGAGGGAAAAGTTATTACGGGAATAGATGAAGGGAAAGGATCTCGGATTATTTTTAACCATATTCGAAATGTAAAACTAGCATTATTTAAAAATGCATTCGACCCATTAAGTACGATGCGCCGAGATATTTTTAATGAGATGATTATTGATTTTCTAGAGGATCAGCCTTTGAAGCAATATAAGGATGTAACTATTTTTAGTAAATAAAATGTAAATAGAAAGGCGGGATAGTATGACTATATATATTGCATTCCTAAGAGGTATTAATGTAGGTGGGCATAATAAAATCATTATGGCAGAATTAAGAAGTTCTCTTGAGCAACTAGGATTACATAATGTGAAGACTTATATCCAAAGCGGAAACATCCTTTTTGAATCAGACGAAGTTGAGGAGCTTTTGCAAACGAGAATTCACGATAAAATTAAAGTGGATTTTGGGATATCCAGTGTTGTTGTCATTAGGACTGCAGAAGAATTACAGCAAATTGTCAGTCAATCACCTTTTTCAGATCAGCTGATTTCAGAAGCTGTTCAATCATGTAAAGGGGAATGCCTGCATGTTGCTTTGTTGCCGTCAGCCCCTTCGAAGGTCAATAGTGACAAGTTTTTATCCTATGCAAACGAAAGAGAACTAAGTGTCATAGATGGAAGAGATGTTTATCTTTTATTATATGACAGCATTCGAAACTCCAAACTCGGTAATAACCTAATAAAGCTTGAAATTCCAGCAACTGTCCGTAATTGGAAAACACTAATGAAGCTTTCAAGTATGGTTGATGAATTCAGACATTGATACCAAGTATGAAAATTTATTTTATGGTTTATTTGGAATTTAATAGAATAATATGCTAAACTAGTAATGTCATGGTTAACAAATGAACACGCATAAAAATGACTAGGTAATCACAATTTTTTGTGAGCCTAGCTTTTTTATTTAGATGATTTATAGTGAAAATGATGGGAATCTTGACAAATTATGATTTTTAATTAAAAATAAATATGTTTAAAAATTTAAACATAGGGATGGGTATTATGGGAAATTTTAATTGCAATAACAAAGAACAAGTTTTAGAGAAGTTTAAATTATCAACCCCGATTTTCCAAGCACTTGGTGATGTTAATCGTCAACAAATCATTATGCTCTTACTGACAAATGAAAGCCTAAATGTTAATCAACTAACAGAAAGAATAGAGCTTTCTAGACCAGCTGTTTCTCATCATTTGAAAATTTTAAGACTAGCTGGGTTGATTACTTTTAACCGAAATGGGAATGAAAAATACTATTCATTGAGTTCTAATGAGTTTCTAAAACAAATCAAAGAGCTAATTCAGTCTATTGAGCAAAGCTATTGATTTGTTCTTTTTTACAGTTAATGTTCATATGTTTAAACTTTTAAACATATGATCGTTATTCAAAAGATTAGGAGGATAAAAAAATGGAGAATAAGAACAAAAATCAATCAAAAAACATGTATTTATTAATGTTGCTCGTTCCATTATTTTGGGGTGGAGCATTTGCGACAGCGAAGCATGTTATTACGGAAGTTCCGCCACTTGTTGCAGCTACATTACGTTTTGGCATAACTGGAATAATACTCGTTATAATCACAACAATTCAGAAAGAATGGCAATGGCAAGTAATCAGAAATCGATGGAAAGGTTTATTATTTATTGGATTTGTCGGAATTTTTGGTTATAACGCTTTCTTTTTTACGGCATTGAAGTATACTTCTGCGACAAACGGTGCCTTAATAATAGCTGCGTTGCCTGTATTCACGATGCTAGGGGCCGTCATATTTGGTAAAGAAAAATGGAACAATAAAGCTGGAACAGGTCTAGCTATATCGATGATTGGAGTAATTATTGTTATCGTCAAAGGGTCACTTTCTGATTTGTTTTCTCTTGCTTTTAACTTAGGGGATTTGCTTTTTGTTGGGGCTCTTTTATGCGGAGTTATTTATGCATTATTGGGTGAATCCATGCTTAAAGGTATACCAGTGATATTATCGAATACTATTATGATGTTATCTGGTGCTGTTTTCTTAGCAATCAGTACAGTATTTGAGGGTGGTTGGAGTCAAGTAGTCGGTATGTCGGTTCAAAGTTGGATTGAAATGTTTTATATGGTTGTATGTGGGACATTGATAGGCTATGTTATTTTTAACAAGGGTGTAGAGAGCTTAGGAGGTAGTAAAGCGAGCTTGTATTTGAATTTGACGCCTATTGTCGCAACATTACTTGCAGTTATTGCTTATGGTAGTTCAATTACATTGATACAAATCGTTGGGATGGTAATGGTGCTGGTAGGTGTTTATATTGCTACTAACAAGACAGACCAAAGTAATAAAGCACGAAGTTAGGTATAAGCGTAATAGAGAATACATAATTTTATGTTGAATTGAGTAAAGAACCGTAAAAACTTCTGTATTAACAATTAACCATCATTTAATATAAACTTTTCAAAAGGTAAACTGAACTAAAGATACCAGGTACTCAATAATTTGAGCCTGGTATTTTTTTAATAAAGTTATTTTGAACTGCACTTCAATTATTAGTAAGTGTTCTAACATTTTTTTTGATTATACATACAAGAAATCTTTAAATTAATAAATTTGTAAGGAATGAGAAAGAAAAAAGAGATGATCGATTCGTACAATTAAGTACATGAAAGGGGTCGTTTCAGGTGTAAATATGTATGTGAAAAAGGGTGAAATTCTATTGCTTCTTTAGATCGATTGTGCTGGAAGGATATCAATTCATGTTAGCTACTGTCGATTAAAAATATCAATAAAATACATAGCTCTTTAGAAGAAAAGGCTTAATAAACGAACGGAGAGAGAATCCATGTTTAAACTGCTGGAACTAGGATGGAAAAAATATCATTTATCTAAATATTTTACAGGAATAATCATTTTTATTATGGCAACCTATTCTGAGGATAGTATTGTACCGTCTGGGTTTAAAGTTGTAAGTGGACTGATGTTTTCAGAGTATATAGGACAAATGCCATTATTGAATATTCTTTTTAAAACAATATTGACGATTGTTTTAGCTATTATTTTATTACGTTTACTAATTAATGAATATAAGAATAGTTATGGTCTACCAATTTTCAACATCTTGAATATTGTTTATATTATTATGCATTAACTAACTGAAGAGGAGAAATGGTTCTATGCTACATCTACTAAAGCTGGAAATGAAGAAATTTAACTTAGGTTGGTATGTCAAAGGTGCGATGATCGCAAACATCATTATAACTGCAGTAGTGTGCTCCGTTATTTATATAGCACAGAGAGAAGGGGATATACCCATTTCAACTTATCAAGATGTTTATGTACTCATTGGCGCAAGTGTGAGGGCAACGTTTATTGTGTTTGCCTCTGTATTAATTGCGAAACTAGTTATCGAAGAATATAAAAACAGAACAATTTTGATTATGTTCACTTATCCTGTTAGTCGTAAGAAACTGATTGCTAGTAAACTGGCCTTGATCGCTTTTTTAACATTCATGACTATGATGTTGTCAAATATTGTTGTAGCCGGTCTGTTTTCAATCATTAATATTTATTTTCCTATCGTTCCATTTACATTAACTGCAAACCAGTTCATAGGTGAAGTCATAAATATTATACCTTTTGCTATTGCCACAACAGGAACAAGCTTAATTCCATTGTATTTTGGGATGCGTAATTATTCTGTTCCGGCCACTATTGGTTCATCTCTACTTGTGGTAGCAATCGCTTGTTATTATAACCCAGAAATGCCCTTGGTGAACTTCATTCCGCTTCAATTGGGACTAGCTGCAGTTGGAGTTATAATTGCGTATTTAGGTATTCGTAATATTGAGAACGTGGATGCGATGTAATTTGAAGTAAGTAAAAACGGTATTAGTAATGAATATTTGTACTTACATTAAAAAATGGAGAGAGAGAAGGCAACAAGAAATGGGAATGATTATAGGCGTATTTTTGTGTGTAATTTTATTATTAAGCAGCATGATATTAGTTTGGATAAGCAAGAGAAAGCAATATGGATTATGATTGCAGGTTATAGTGCGTTAATTATATCTGGAAGCACAAGTAATTTTTGATGGAGGAATATTTGCATTACTATAACGACTAGAGTACGCTAGATGATAAGAATAAATTATAGGTTTATATAAAAAAACATAAATTTTCTTTATGCTTTTTATTTGATAACGTAAAAGTAAGGAGGCGGAAATATGAGAATTTTTGATGCACACTTTCACATTATTGATTTTGATTACCCTATTACTGAAAATCAAGGATATGTACCACCTAGCTATGTTGTAGAGGATTACCAAAAAGAAACAGCAGCTTATAATATTGTCGGCGGTGCAATTGTATCAGGTTCTTTTCAAGGCTTTGACCAAGCTTATTTAGTGAATGCTTTAGAGAAAATGGGATCTGCATTTTGTGGTGTTACGCAGCTACCATTTTCGGTGACAGATGATAAGATTATGGACTTACATAAAAAAGGTGTTCGTGCACTACGATTCAATGTGAAACGTGGCGGCTCCGAAGATTTAACGAAGCTCGATTATTTTGCGAGACGTGTTTATGATTTAGTTGGCTGGCATAGTGAATTATATATCGACGCAAAAGAATTGTCTGAAATTGCACCAACGATTGAAAAATTACCAGCGATTTCAATTGATCATTTGGGGTTATCTGAGGAAGGCTTACCTCATTTGTTACGCCTCGTAGAAAAAGGTGTACGAGTAAAGGCTACAGGTTTTGGTCGTGTGGAGCTCGATGTAAAACATGCTTTGAAATCAATACATGCTGTCAATCCAGAGGCGTTAATGTTCGGCACAGATTTGCCGTCTACACGAGCGAAAAGACCTTTTACTTATGCAGATATCGAACTAATTCAAGAATTGTTTGATACAATATCAGCGGAAAAAATTCTTTATCAAAACGCGATGAATTTTTATTTCAAGTGAGTTTTTTCGCATCTAAATCGCTAATTGCCTTTCACCTCAAGTGTGAAAGGTTTTTATTATGTGAAAGGTTAGAAAATGCCTCTTAAAAAATGAAAACAGGTATGGAAATAATACCTGTTGTAATGATCAATGGAGCAATTATTCAAGTTAGTTTATACTTTGCGCATTAATAACATCTTCTTTCTTTATGTTTGAAATAAATACACCTATTAAAGTAACCAAGCCACCTGTTATGGCTGAAGAATGTGGAACTTCACCAAGCCAAATCCATGCGATAAGAAATGCAAAAACAGAAGTTAAATAAAGCGTACTTGTAGCTTCAGCTGCTCCTGTTCGTGAGGTAACATAGGCTAGCGTAAAATAAGGAATGATTGTTGGGAAAATTCCAAGATACAAAGTGACTAATGTTGCATTTAACGGCGCATTCAAAATTGCTTCACCAAGGCCAGGTGAAAAAAGTAACATAAAAATAGTACCTGACCAAATCGCGTACATTGTGAAGGGAATAGCTCCGTATTTTTCTAGGTAACGATGCTGAAAAACAAAGTAAATACTTTCTGAAAGGGATGCTACTAAAACGATAATAATCCCCGTATTAAAAGAAAAACCTTCTGTTGAACCTCCAACTGTAATAAATGCTACACCAGAAAATCCAAGCAACGAACCTACCCATCCCCATAATCCAAGCTTCTCACGATAAAAGATTACTGCTAATAAAGCGGTGAATATAGGGGTAGTTGAAACAAGTAAACTTGCAACGCCAGCACTAATCGTTTGCTCTCCGTAATTTAGCGCTACTTGATACACGGTGAAACCTAAAAAGCCAAGAAATAAAATAATGGGAATATCTTTTAACGCAGGTAAAGGAGTTTTTGTAATAATTGCTATGATTATTAATACAAATGAGCCGACTAATAATCGTAAAAGTGATATATGTTCAGGTGAATATGCCGTCAATGCCACCCGTATTCCTGGAAAAGCTGTTGCCCATAAAATGATTGTTATGAAATGAGCCGAAATAATCTTAATATCTAATGTTTTTAACATGAATACACCTCTTTATCCAACCAATTAAATTCATGTTTTCAATATTAATAGGATTTTGGTAAAATTTCTCCAACAGGTTAAAATAATAAAAACCAACCAGTTCAGAAGAGGGCATACATATGAAAAAACCAAAATATCAATTAATTATTGATTTTATAAAAGAAAAAATTGCTAAAGGGGAGTGGGCAATCGGCAGTCCCATACCAAGTCAACGTAATCTGGCAAAACAGTTTGGGGTTAATCGTAGTACGGTTATTACAGCATTAGAGGAACTAATGGCAGACGGGCTACTGGAAGGTAAAGCAGGGAAGGAAACAGTCGTCACTAATAATACTTGGACTTTGATGGGTGCAAAATCTTCAACTAACTGGAATGAAAATGTCACTGTAGGCATTCATAAACCTAGTGTTTCAATGGTGCAGGAGATTAACGAAGCGGAATCGAATACGAATCTTATTCAATTGAGTAAAGGGGAGCTATCACCTGAGATGTTCCCGTTAGAAGAGATGAAAGTCATCGTGCAGAAGGTTTCGAATCATTTAACCTCATTTGGCTATGAAGAGCCAAAAGGAAATATAAAATTACGCCAAGCAATTAGTGACTATTTAAAGGTAAGAGGAATAGAGGCTTCTACGTCGTCCATTCTTGTAGTTTCTGGTGCGCTCCAAGCCTTACATCTAATTTCAATCGGACTCCTAAAAAGAGGTTCGACGGTATTGTTAGAAATGCCCTCCTATCTTTACTCGTTGACTGTTTTTGAGTCTGCAGGGATGGAGCTGCAAGGATTAACGATGGATAATGAGGGAATTATTATTGATTCCATTTATCCGATAAAGGAAAAAGGGAAGAATATTTTATATACGATTCCAACCTTCCATAATCCAACAGGTGCCTTAATGGAGGAAGACAGACGCAAGAAATTAATTGCATACTGTGAAAGAGAGCAACTGCCAGTTATAGAAGATGATGTGTACCGTGATTTATGGATTGATAATCCACCACCTATACCATTGAAAGCAATGGACCATTACGGAAATGTATTATATGTTGGGAGTTTATCAAAAACCATTAGTCCAGGATTACGCATTGGCTGGATAGTTGGTTCGGAGTCAGTCATTAATCGATTAGCAGATTTAAAAATGCAATCCGATTATGGATCAAGCACGCTTTCTCAGCTAGTTGCTGCAGAGTGACTATCTAGTAATTTCTATGATGATCACCTTCATAAAGTAAGAGAACAACTTAAGACTCGTAGAAAAGTTGCTTTAGAAGCAATGGACAAATATTTGAGTCCTTATGCTACATGGGACATCCCAAAAGGTGGATTGTTCATATGGGTTAAAATAAAACCTGAATTTAAAGTGAAAAGACTATTCGAAAAAGCATTATCCAACAATATTCTTCTAAATCCCGGTAGTATTTATGCTGAAAAATCGGGACAGTTTATACGAATCTCTTATGGCTATGCTTCACTCGACGAAATTAACGAAGGCATTTTTCAATTAAGAGAAATTATTAAAAATCAATAGATTGTAAAGCTCGTGATTTAGATGGAGGGGTTAAATGAAATTACTATACAAATTGCCAAAAAGTAACCCAAATCTACATTTAGATTTAATTAAAAATGGTTGGATTCCAATGAAAGAACCTAAAAATTTAATAAGTGCTATATTGTTATCTATCCCTTTAATGATTGTCGCTTCAATGATCTCTATTGGGGTAATAAATATTTTTTCTAGTATTTCTTGGAGAGATTTTGGATTTACATCCGGTGGAATATCAATAAACATTAACTTAAGCGTTATTTTGGGGATAGTCCTTCTATTAATAATTCACGAATTACTTCATTTGATGTTCATTCCTAATTTTATGAAATCGGAAAAAACTTCTGTAGGGCTTACTCTATTCGGAGCTTTTGTAATGACGGAAGAGAAGATTTCAAAAGCAAGATATATGTTCATTACTATTGCTCCTTTTATAATTATTTCAGTAATTTTCCCGCTTATTTTAAGTATATATGGACTATTAACTTCGACAATAAAATTCTTGATAATACTAAACTCAATGGGATCGTCAGTGGATTTACTAAATGTTCTACTAATAATGAAACAAGTACCGAAAAATGCAACTTTAACAAGTAATGGAGCAAACACTTATTGGAAAAACGCTCAGACTGAACAAGAAGGGTAAAGAGAAGTCATCTTAAAAGGAATAATATCGTTATAGAAACATATGAAAGAGGAAGAAGAAATAAAATCAGCACGAATGTTTAGTATTTTAAATTTATTAGTTAATCATCAGTTAATTTCATAAATTGAACTTCAATAATATTCTTTTCAATAGACGCTGTTAGAACATATGTGCGAGGTCATGATTGGTTAACAGTAGATGAATTACTAAAAATGTCGAGACTCACTAATTGAATCAAAAAGCATCCATAAGGCTACATTGCTAACAAAGTGGAATGAAGATTTGTATGGAAGAATAATTATTCAAAAAAAAGGGAGATTTATAGAGTAGAAAATAGTAAAATATACAAGCTGATAGCAAAAGAGTATTTGTTTGGGAAATTTACGTGTGTAAACGAAAATGAACAAACACTTCGAGGTTTTGTCAGATGGATAATGAATTAAACGTGAAGGTGGGATTATTGGAAGTGTTTATTGTGGCAATATTGATTACATTAATTTTCGGCAGTATTTCTTATATGCTGTTGAAGCATCCTGAGGGTGCTATACAGATGAGTTCCTTTTCAGATGAATTCAAAAAGAAACCATTTTTTAAAATGTTCCTAAAGTTTATGGGTTGGTGGTTTTTATTACTTGTGATAGCAGCGTGGATTGTTGCAATCATCTCCTTGTTTGAATGAGGTTATTAACTTTTTGAGGAAATTTGACTGAATTTAAAAAAGTCGTAGTGAAGTAATATGCTACAGCTAACAATTGATAATGCCCTTCTATGACGTTTCATATAAGCAATAAAAAACATAGAAGGGCAAGTATAGCTATATTTGGTTATTAAACTCATATTGGAATATACACATGCGAAGGGCGTCTCGATATTTACCTTCAGTAAAAAATTCTTCTTTAAGTTCTCCCTCAATATGGAATCCAGCTTTTTTATAAATGTAAATGGCTTTTTCGTTTTGTTTATCAACAATTAAATATAGTTTGTGTAAATTTAAAATATGAAAGGCGTATTTCATTGCCAAAATAGTAGCAGAGTAGGCATATCCATTTCCTTGAGAATTAGGATCAATAATAATTTGAAATTCTGCATTGCGATGGATCAGGTCAATTTCAACTAATTCCACGAGCCCAAGAATTTCCTTTTCTTTTTCAACTATAAAACGTCTTTCACTTTGTTTATGAATATGCTTTTCAAATAAATCCTGTAGTTCTACAAAAGATTCATAAGGTTCTTCAAACCAATATGACATGATTCTAGAATCATTATTTAATTTATGAACATATTTTAGATCTTCTCTTTCTAACGGTCTTAATTTGATACTTTCTGACATAATCAATGTTCCTCCTAAATTTATCAAAGAATGTTTTTCATACAAACAATTATTTCAGTAATACACTATAAGCTCTATAGTAACTATATAGTCAAGAAACTAACGAAAAAAATACTTTTCAGAGATAAATGGTAAAATCAGGGGGAGGCAGTCCGGAAAAGGTATTGCCTCATTTCTTCAAACCACTGTATCGCGGGGAGTACTCGTAATAATCATTTGGTCTTGAATTAACGATTGCTTTGCATATTTTTTTCTTACACGGAGGCGATATTTCGGCAGCAAATGATTCTGAAGGTGGTATATAATAAATGGGCGAATTCTAATTCGTTAATCTTTTGAAGGGTGAGCTAAAGGCTAGAGAAATAGAAATTCGTACGATAGTTTTTAGCGTGATTGCTTAGTTATGATACACCTCCGTTTTCTCTGTCAAACCCGTTTTATGTACCTAAGGAAAGGTGTTAGTGACTCTGTCAAAAACACACAGGGAGATTAATAAATACTTTAAGTAGCGCCCCTTTGGACAAGTATATAATACAAATTTAGTAAAAAGAAGGTAGATTAATATTTATGTTCGCAGGATTTGAATGGTTCCCTAAAAAATGGGGAAAAAGAAAAGTTTCGGAGCGGTTTCTTCAAGCAAAATTTACTGAAGAAGGTAAAGGGATTACGATTACTACATATGCTATTGATTTATATATAATATCTATTCCTTTAGAAGTGAAAAAATATAATTCACTTTAACTTATTTCAGCGGGTTTCCAAACATCTGTAAATTGCAGGCCTAAGCACAAAGCCTATTCCAGACGCAATTGTGCCAGGCATAATTGATTTTCGATAGAGTGTCAACAAATTGTGTTGACACTTTTTCTATACTACTACTATTAATGTTTTTGTCTTAATTTGAAAGGGAGGTATTTAAGAAAGTTGCTTTATTTTTAAAATGGGTAAATAAATAACATCCCATAATGACAATCAATCCCCCAATCCCTTGAGTCAAAGAGATGCTCTCTCCTAAAAATAAAAATGCTAGAAGTGCAGTGAAAATCGGATTGAAATTAAGGAATACACCAGATGTTGTAGCCCCTAATTTTTGAATTCCAATGCTCCAAAGAACCATACAAACGACAGTGGAGATAAATCCTGTATATAAAAGTGATAGAATAAAAGAATGATTACCATTAGAAATAGTAAAATCATTAAGGTTAAACGGCAATAGTACAAGAAGTCCAAATATTCCTGAATACAAATTAGACATTAGTGGCGAGGTAGTTTTCATTGCCCATTTACTACAAACAGAATAAATTCCCCATACACATACAGCTGCAAGCATCCATAAATCACCTACATTAAAATGAAAAGATAATAATAGGCTGATATTCCCTTTTGAAAGTACGAGAAGAACACCGAACAGGGAAAGTAGCATTGCAAATGCTTGGAGTATATTAATCTTTTCCTTTAGAAAAACAAATGAAAAAAATGCAATTGAAATAGTATTTAATGTTGAAATAAGGCCAACATTCGTCGACGTAGTTCTTTCCAATGCTAAAAATTGAAAGATATTGAACAATACTACACCTGAAACGCCCATTAAAAATAAAGGTAGAAGGGCATCTCGAGAGGGAAGCAATCTTTTTTCTTTCCACCATACTATTGGAAAAAGTACAGCGACGGCAATGATCCATCTTAGGCTCGTTAATGTTAAAGGAGAGGCATGATCCACAAGAGATTTGGCAACTACAAAATTGCCTCCCCAAAGTAAACTAGTTAAAAGCATTAATAAAACATAGACATTCGTCAAATCACTATCTCTCCTTTATTTCCTGTATGTATAATTGAGGTTTTGGATAAAAGAATAATAACATTTTTAATATTCTAACTGTATAATATTTTGTGTGATAAATAAAAAACAAAATAACAGTAAGAATAATTGGATTTAACGGAATATAATTAATAATAGTTGTCGATTGTAGCTCGAATTTCGAATAAAAAAAGGGGGAAAAATGCATGAAAGATGTTGAAAGAAAATTATTAGATAGTATTGATATTCAACTACTAGATATTTTGCAGAGAGAAGTACAGATAAGTAATGCAGAAATAGCGAGACGGGTGAATTTGTCCCCACCGGCAACCCATACAAGAATAAAACGTTTAGAAAGTGAAGGGTTTATTGACAAACAAGTTGCCATTTTAAATCAAGAAAAACTGGGATTCGATTTGTTGTGCTATGTTTTTATGAGTACAAATATTCATCAAGCGAAGGAATTAGAAGCTTTAGAAAATGCCTTAAAAACAATGACAGAAATATTAGAATGTCATTGTTTAACAGGAGAGTATGATTATCTTTTAAAGGTTGTTATTAGGGATCGAAAAGAATTAGATCGTTTTATAAGAAAATTAAATAGACTGGGCATATCTCGCATTCAAACGAACTTATCTTTACGAGAAATTAAATATTCAACAGTTTTACCAATATCAGAAGATGAACAGTAGAAGTTCTTTAGAGCAATATGATTTTAGCTTCGTTACATAAATGGTTTTAGGTCTAAAACTCAAGCACAATAGGAGGCATTATGAAAACATTCATTTATATGGTCCGACACGGCGATTCACCAAAAGACGGAAATGAGAGAACGAGAGAATTAACTGAAAAAGGTAGGATAGACGCTCAACGAATAACTGATATTCTACAAAAAGAGGGCATTGATATTGTTATCTCGAGCCCGTATAGTCGTTCAATCCTAACTGTTCAGAAAGTAGCTGAACAAATAGAAAAAGAAGTAATTGTATTTGAAGACCTTAAGGAGCAAACATTTATTGCTGGAGATAAGCGAATTTCTGACAAGGAACTATACCCTTTATTAGAAAAGTCATTTTCTGACCCAACCTATGCTTTAGCGGGAGGCGAGTCTAATGCTGACTGCCAGAAACGTGCTATTAAAGTATTAAAAGGATTATTAAATACATACCAAGGACAGAAAGTAGTTATAGGAACACATGGGGCAGTTATGACATTAATGATGGAGTTTTATGATAGTAAATACGATTTGAACTTTTTACTACAAACAACAAAGCCAGACATCTACAGAATGGAATTCGATGGGCAAGAGTTGGTCGATGTAAAAAGACTATGGAAAACTTAAGTAAAATGTACATTACAATAGAAGAGGATAATCATTCATAACTTTAATAGAGGTGAAGGTTATATGGAGGAAGAGCTAAATAAGAAGTATGAAATAAACAATTATATTAAAAAACAAATTAATAAAAATAGTTATATTTTAGGTGTTGCTGCTGGTTCTGGAATGACTGCTAAATACGCAGAACAAGGTGGCGCAGATTTTATTTTAGCTCTAAATTCAGGACGATTCAGATTAATGGGGGTTAGTTCATTAGCTGGTTTCTTACCGTATGCAAATAGTAATGAAGTTGTCATGGATTTTGCATGTAAAGAGATCCTACCTATGATTAAAAAAATTCCAGTTTGTTTTGGTTTATGTGCAACAGATCCAACAATTGAATTAGATAGCTATATCGATTTGATTAAGAAAAAAGGCTTTGCAGGCATTAATAATTACCCAAGTATAGGCCTAGTAGATGGGCTTTTTAGAGAAGCTTTAGAAGAACAAGGAATTACATATGAAAAAGAGGTAGAAGCAATTCGTATTGCAAGTGAAAAAGGATTGTTTACTGTAGCCTTTGTATTTAACGAAGAGCAAGCAATAAGTATGATAAAAGCTGGTGCAGATATTATTTGTGTTCACTTAGGATTAACGAATGGTGGATCGTTAGGGGCTAAAAAGATTTTATCTTTACAAGCTGCCAAAAAGATGGCGGTAAATATTTTTAAAAGATGTAATGAACTAAATCCGAACATTATTAAAATGATTTACGGTGGCCCGGTAAATAAACCAATAGATGTTCAATATATGTATGATGATACTACGATTATGGGTTATATCGGGGGCTCTGTGTTTGAAAGGATTCCAAATGAACAAGCTCTCATACATATTACTAAGTCATTTAAGGAAACCAACGATTTTCAGTTTGATGATTTAATCGGTAAAATTACTGATGGTCTAGGAAGTCAAACTGATTATATTAATTTTATTAAGAAATACATCAGTTTGCATTATATGGATGAAATATCATTAAATGAAGTGGCAGAAATATTAAATTTGTCTCGTTCTTATTTAAGCACATTATTCAAAAATGAGGTGGGTATTTCATTTTCAGAATATCTTATAAATTTTCGACTTAATAGGGCAATCGAAATTTTGAAATTAGAAAAATTACCACTAAATAATATTGCTGAAATGGTAGGTTATCATGATTACACCCAATTTAGTAAAATATTTAAAAAATATAAAGGTGTGTCACCTAAAAACTATTTAACTTCTTTCAGCAGGTGTTTGGACACCCCCTGAAATAGAGTACGCCGCGTCCTGTGGCAATTTATCTGTGTGAAGCGAAGAGGCAGTAACCACAACAACAACAACGACTGATTGACCAACTTCGTGCTGTTGCTGTCGCTACGTTAGCACTACGCTTTCGCACAAAAAACATCTGTTGCTGTCGCTACGTTAGCACTACGCTTTCGCACAAAAAACATCTGTTGCTGCCGCTACGTTTCACTACGCTTTCGCACAAAAAACATCTGTTGGCCTAATGCCTTTGGTCGATTCCAGACGCAATTATGCCAAGAAATAATTGATAATATAACAAAGAGACAATTTTATAGAACAAAAACACATTAACTCTCCCGAAATAATACGTTATCATGGAATGGAGTAATAAATGAAACCGCTTTCTTATATGATTATTTAACGTTTTAAGATCAAGAAGGGAGAGAGTTGATATGAAAACAATTGCTTTGGCTGGAACATTTGATTCAAAAGGAAAAGAATATTTATATGTAAAAGAGTTGATAGAATCGTTAGGTTTCAATACTTTCACGATTCATACAGGTGTTTTTAACCCAGTTTTTGAGCCTGACATATCAAATGCTGAAGTAGCTGCTGCAGCTGGAGAAGATATATATGAAATTGCAGCAAAAAGAGATCGAGCAAATGCTACTGCAGTTCTTGCAAAAGGGATGGAAGTGCTTTTGCCGAAATTGTATGAAGAAGGTAAATTCGATGGTGTATTATCGTTTGGAGGTACTGGTGGGTCATCTATTGTAACAACGGGCATGAGAGCTTTACCAATTGGTGTTCCTAAAGTAATGGTTTCAACAGTCGCTTCTGGCAATACGGAGCCGTATGTAGGGACTAGCGACATCATAATGATTCCGTCAGTAGTAGACGTTGCTGGTTTAAATGTAATTTCGACTAAAATATTTACGAATGCAGTATTTGCGATAGCAGGTATGCTTAACTTTGAAAATAAAACGATAATGAAAAAGAAGCCCCTTATTGCTGCAACTATGTTTGGACTAACAACACCATGTATTAATCAGGCTAAAGATTACTTAGAGGCTAAAGGCTATGAGGTATTAATTTTCCATGCAACAGGTGTTGGTGGTCGTACAATGGAGAATTTAATAGCTAATGGTTTTATAGATGGTGTACTTGACATTACAACCACTGAATGGGCCGATGAGTTAATTGGGGGTGTATTGAAAGCTGGACCGCATCGTTTAGAAGCAGCTTCAATAAAACAAATTCCTCAGGTGGTATCAGTGGGTGCAATAGATATGGTGAACTTTGGTCCATTTGATTCTGTCCCAGCTAGATTTAAAGGCCGAAAATTTTATAAGCATAATCCGACTGTTACTTTAATGCGCACGTCTGTTGAAGAGAACAAGCAAATAGGTGAGGTAATTGCTGAAAAATTATCATTAGCTAAAGGGCACACGGCATTATTTTTGCCGTTAAAAGGACTCTCAGGTCTTGATGTTGAAGGGCTGCCTTTCTACGGTTTAGAGGAAGACCGGATGTTATTTAATACATTAAGAGAAAATGTTGACCAAAGTAAAGTGGAAATGATTGAAATTAATGCGGACATAAATAGCGAGGAGTTTGCACTAGGTGCAGCGAAAAAATTAATTGAATTAATAGAAAATAAAGGGCGTGAAAACGATGATGTTACAGAGACAAGAAATATTGAAACGTTTTAAAGAAGAAATTAATAAAGGAAATATTCTTCTAGGAGTTGGCGCTGGTACCGGAATTACAGCTAAAAGTAGTGAAGCTGGAGGGGCCGACATGCTAATTGTCTATAATTCAGGTCGTTATAGAATGGCTGGACGTGGTTCACTAGCTGGTTTATTAGCATATGGTGATGCTAATCAAATTGTTGTTGAAATGGGTAATGAAGTATTACCAGTTGTTAAGGATACCCCAGTACTAGCTGGTGTTAATGGAACAGATCCTTTTAAAGTAATGAGTGTTTTCTTAAAGCAGTTGAAAGATCAAGGGTTTAGTGGCGTTCAAAATTTCCCTACAGTTGGATTAATTGACGGTGTTTTTCGTCAAAATCTAGAGGAAACAGGAATGGGCTATGATTTAGAAGTAGATATGATTAGAAAAGCCCATGAATTAGATTTGCTAACTACTCCATATGTTTTCGATGAAGAGCAAGCAAAGAAAATGGCTGAAGCTGGTGCAGATATTTTAGTGGCCCACATGGGATTAACAACAAAAGGAACGATTGGTGCACAAACAGCATTAACTTTAGATGACTGTGTCGATCGAATCCAAAAAATTGTTAATGCTGGTAAGTCTATAAATCCTGATATATTAGCAATTTGCCATGGAGGTCCAATTGCAGAACCGGAAGATGCTACTTATATTATTGAAAGAGTAGATGGAATTGCTGGATTCTTTGGTGCATCTAGTATTGAAAGATTTGCTGCAGAAAAAGGAATCAAGGAGCAAACTGAATCTTTTAAGGGTATAAAATAATTAGCTAGTTTTTTCTTACGATAGCCTGAGTCACTCATTAGTAAACGTGAGTGACTTTTTTGTATTCTACAAAACCCTCTTGCTTGCAAGGGGATTAGAAAGAAAAAGTGAACTGTAAGTTGTAGAGCATATTGTTGGGCTTATGTTGATAGAAAAAACCTCAACTAAGGTATGTCTGAAATATGGACAGTGAAAAAGCGGAAAAGAGGTTATCAATTTGCGTAGGTGAGCTAAGTGAATCTTGAGAGTGGATGTGCAATAGCATTAAGAAAAGAGCGTTACAATAAAGCAACGCTAAGTTCAAGAAGTTCTAAACAACTTTACAACACTAGAAACAAAACCAATTAATCCGCAAATCAAGAATATATATGCTACTAGTATAGACATAGCTTCTAAGTTGTTTGTAAAGATTCTATATCCTCCTAATGTACATAATGCTAAACCACTAACTGAGCTAAGTAATATTCTATTCTTTTCAGTCATTAAAATCACCCCCAATAATTGGATTGATAATATGTTAACATAAAATTGGGAATAGGTTAACTTATGTTCAGAAGTTTTTACTTGGAGAATATCATGCTAACAATGACTTTAATAAACACTATGTGGGTTAATCGAAAGAAATGAACAGTATAGAAATGGTGACAACATTAAATTACAACGGGATAGTATAATTTATGGGAGATTTTAAAGTAAGCACGAAAAGTCGTTAACATATCGCATTTTTGTTTCTCTACTAAAACGATTTGAGAAATTGCTAATAATTAATAATTTATTTTCTATCAAGTGGATCTCTTTTAGATTATTCCTGAAGAAGTGAATACTGTACCGGTACTTGCCAAGTCGGGTAGAACATTCAAAAGACTACCTATTGCAGATAAAAGTATAAGGAAAATGCCTGATACAACCCAAATATTACAGAGTTTAAATATTTTACAGTTCCTTCTTTATTGATTCATTTTTAATTATATATTTATTTGAAGATAACTCACTAAACACCATATTATAATCTAGTGAGAGTTAATTTTTTGTACATATAATAAAATTCGGAAATAAAAAGGAGGAATTTGGAATGTATAGGGTAATCTTCGTCATACTGATTGCCATTATTTTGAATGGATGCAATAAACCTATTGCTCAACCAGAAGGAAAAGTAATTGTAGATAGTGAAAACTATCCCATGATGCAAGGAGATTACCATTGGAAGGAAAAGGATGTTGAAATTAATACATTAAGTTCTCTTGATATTAATGGATTAGCAGATGCATTCGAAACATTAGAAGTAGGAAAAGGAGATACAATAAAATTTGAAATTGATCAAAACCCAATTTCTATTTTAGTAACTAAACTGAATGAAGATGGTACAAATGATAATGTTGAGATAAATGATAATAAATTAACTATGACTATGGGAGATGGATATTATATTTATGTACTTAAAGCAACATGGAATAAGGGGAAAGAAACTTTTGTTTTTGATGTAAATGTAAAGTAAATAAAGAGGGAACGAGTCTTTACGAAATTTTCTGAAGGCACTAACAGACAGAAGAATTACCTGTTTTGTTGGTGTCTCTTTTTTATTTCATTATGAAAATGTAAAAAGTACTCTACAAACGAGGGTTAGCCTTTTACTGTTTGTAATTATTAGGGATGCCATTTTTTATTACCAGGTACAAACTGAGGATGAAAACAATTAAAGAAAACAAGTGAATTAACATATTTATTTGAATATAATGTTTGAAACTAAAAGAATTAGGGGGGCGGTGTAGTGAGCGATATAGATAAACGAAACAGATTAAGTGAAGAACCGTTTGATTATCAAATAACGAAAAAAGGAACGGTTGTCATATATTATGAAGGGAAACAAATAAAAAATGTAAAAGATAGAGAGGCTGAGCGTCTTATAGCAAGAATTAAGGAGGTTGAAAATAATATAACAGCAGTACAGTTATTATTAGCTAAAATTACGGGTAATTTTAAACGTGGTAACGAGAAATTTGGGAAAATGAAAAGAAAGTAAATCAAAGGCTTTACTTCCTTAATTTGCGAAGGTGGATATGTGAATATTGAAAAGAAAATGTTCAGCAAGGAAGGAGTAATCTTGCTGAACATTTCTCTAAATATAATGAAAAATAATTTTACTAATCCAAGCAGCAAAGATAATCCAGATAATTATAAAAAGTATCCCAACAAACCAATTCTTTGGTTTTCCAGATAGTTTTAACTTTTCTGCAGCTTCTTCATTATCCTCTACTACATGTGGTGGAATTAATTTTAAAGCGAAGACAATTCCCAAAGGTACAATTATTAAATCATCAAGATACCCTAAAACAGGAATGAAATCTGGAATTAAATCTATTGGACTAAAAGCATATGCAACTACGAGTATTGCCACAAGTTTTGCATACCATGGTGATCTGGGATCTTTATAGGACAAGTAAAGTACAAATAAATTTTGTTTTAATTTTTTTGCAAAGACTTTTAATTTTGATATTAAACTGTTGTTCATTGAAGATCTTCCCTTTCATTACTATGAAGTATAAGCTATCTAAGTAAAAAGGGAAATAAAAACTAATGAACTGTATGAGGAAAAGTTAAGGGGGGGCGCCTTTTTTTAGGTTGTTCAATAAGTCCTCATGTCAGTCAGTATCAAAGTTGTGCTCAATATATAATTCGAATTTATTAATTAATGAAGTCTTGAGGAATACATTCACGCACACCAGAATTTCTCAATGAATTAAATAATGCTGCACCGATCCTTAAGAGAACATTGGTGTCAGTTCCATTTTCTAAATCATAGATTACGTAGTATGCATTATCAACTGTAAAAATACATTTTCGTTCTAATTCAAATCCTGGCGGTATAGTTGGAAGTTTAATAACTGGTCGAATGACAGGTGTATCACCTTCATCTCTGATAAAATTGAAAGTTTGTTGGTCAATCTCATAGATATTAACTGGATCAATCTCTATACCTTTTTCTGGAACTGTAACTTCATCTTCAACAAATAGGAAAAAGCGTTCGTTTCGGAAATTGAAAAGACTTCTAGAGCCAATTTCAAATGTTGCCATTTATATTCACCTCCTCTCATATTAATAAGTTATTCATATCGAATGCAGTTGTTTGGACAAAAAGGAAGGTGGAGTGAAGAATAGTGAATATTATATTTTCAATACTTATAATTAGCCACTGTTTCTAGACCGAAGTCTGTCCTATTGGGTAGTTTTGAGTAAAGTAACTATAAAAGGGTCACCAGGCTGGGGCGACCCTTAAATCGGAAATATTAATACTCTCTATTCATGAAAGTAGCGCCGATAATAATTAGAAGTATAAATAGAACAACAATTAAGGCAAATGTTGAACCATTACCATATCCGCCTCCATAGTAGCATCCCATAAAATATCCCTCCTTTCTACAATATATAATATGTAAACTATGAAGGAGGAGTGGGGTGTTAAACCATTAAGTTATAGGCATTAAAAAATACATTTTAGTGAGATAAGACAATAAAAAGGGTCACATGGGATAGGAGTGACCCTTAGAAAAAAATTTGGGAGGGTAAGGCTAAATTAGCTTTACCTTACTATTATTATGATGTGATAGCTATGTTTGTATAGTGAATTGCCTGTGAAATAGATTAAAAAATAAAGCGCAAGCGTCGTCAAATGATACCTTAAACTAATGAACTAATGATAAAAGAAAACTAATGAAGGGTCACTCGGTTGGATGTGCCCCAATGTATAGACTATTTAAACTTATAAACTTTCTTAACTTTCATTGAAACTAGTTCACCACTATTCGTACAAACAGTCAAAATTAGTGGTGAACTCGAAAAATGAGCTCGTGCTTAATGGGTATTACATTTGCCATAGATCCACCTAATTCACCTGGTGCTAAGGAATCCTCACCATAAGCCTTATTAATCAAATTATTTCTTTCTGTATTATCACCTTGTTATGTAATTTATGTAAATTTCATCATGGAAAGGCACTGTTGTCACCATATTCTACAGTAAACTAATGAACAATATGAGGGAGGGAAAGCAACTTTAAAAGGGTCACCAGGCTGGGGGCAACCCTTAATCGAAAATGTTAATACCCTCTATTCATGAAAGTAGCGCCGATAATAATTAAAAGTATAAATAGAACAACAATTAAAGCAAATGATGAACCATATCCACCATATCCGCCACCATAATAGCACCCCATAAAATATCCCTCCTTTCTATAATCTATAATATGTAAGCTGTTGAAGAGAAGTGGGGTGTTAAACCATTTAGCTGTAGGGATTAAAAAATATATTTTTGTGAGATAAGACTATAAAAAAGGGTCACTTGGGATAGGAGTGACCCTTAGAAAAAAGATTAGGAGGAGTAAGGCTAAATTAGCTTTACCTTATTATTATTATGATGTGATAGCTATGTTTGTATAGTGAATTGCCTGTGAAATAGATTAAAAAATAAAAAAACCGTAACGTCATCGCATCCTACATTAAACTAATGAAAAATATGAGAGAAATGTGCAATAGAAGAAGTGGATAAATAAGAAAACAGTCCCTTCAATTTGAAAGGACTGTTCAATTAAAGTGAACTATTTTAAATCTAATATAACATTTTTTAAATAGGGGGCATTGTTATACTCAAATTTATTGCGGGGCTTTCGTTTGAAGCAACTTTATCCCCATTCCAATAAATATCATTCCTGTTATCTTATTCAGAATCATTCCTACCTTTTGGTTTCCTCTTAGCTTTTTAGTAACATACGAGGAAAAATAAGCAACAAATAAACACCATAGTAGTCCGGTTGCTGTAAAAGTAAGTCCTAAAATTAAAAAAGCAATTGGACCTGATGCCTTAACATCTATAAACTGTGGGAGAAACGCAATAAAAAATAAAGAAACTTTTGGATTCGTTAGACTTGTTAAAAGTCCCTGTATATAAATTTTTCTTAAGTTTAATTTATTTGATAATGCTTCGAAACCGATGTTTGACTTATCAAGTATCATTTTAATCCCTAAATAAACGAGATAAATAACTCCAATAATTTTAATGGTGTTAAATAAAACAATAGATTTTGTAAGTATGATCGATAAGCCACAAGCAACGAATAACGTATGAACTAAGGAGCCAGTAATAATACCAAACACAGAGTAAATACCAGCTCTTCTACCCTGTGAAATACTTCTACCAACAATATACATGGTGTCCGCACCAGGGATTAGATTTATTAAAATCCCTGTTAATAAAAACATTTCATAATTAATAATACCGTACATAAAGCACCTCTATCTCTTTTTTGGGGGTGCCCTTATCAATATTAAAGTAAATGAATGAAAAATAAAAGGTTTTTTTAAAAGTGATAAAAGTTGTTTTTCTAGAAAATTTGGGAATGGCAATTGTTAGAGTAATAATTGGATTTTTGGTCAGATGATGAAGTAACTGGAAAGCTGCTTTTTTTAATACTTTTTTATTCTATCAACTAACAGCCTAGGTTAATTAAAAAGGGGAATTATAGGTGATTGTAGAATGATTAAATATAATCTTTTATATTGTATTTTCAAACTGTGTACCAAATTTGATAGGAGTGACTATAATTGCCTTTTGATAATTATGAAATATACCCTTATTGCCCATTTATCACCAGAACGGTGGAAGTTGGTGGACTTACTAAATCACAGCTTATTCAGAAATTGCAACAGTACTCTATCTTGATGAATGAGTATGGTGAGAAGTTATTTACTGATGATAAATTTACGACTTGTGATAAGAAATACAACCTACATACTGTTGAACTAACTGTTGGAGATCTTGGTTTTCCTGATGGAGCTAACACGGATCAAATCTTTAAAAAAGCTGAGGAACTTGGTTTGAAATTGTGTCCGCTTGAGCTAGGACCGCACCTAAGGATAGAGTATTTGGATCAACCTGAAGATTATTCAGGGAATTCCTTACAGAAACAACAAGCTCCATCTGGCTCTATAACAATAGCATCCGAAAAATTATCTGAAGACGATAATTTTCCTAAAGGTTTCTATCTTAGACGAATTAATGGTGTTTTATGGCTTCGTGGCTACTGTGCTGATCATCTACACGTTTGGAATCCTAACGATCATTTTATCTTTTGTCAAAAAACACTACTGGAAAAGAAATAAAGAACTTGAATATGTGAATAAGATGAATACGTTGTAATTCTCCTGAAAAGAGGAAATTAAAATTCTATTTTTGAGGAGGTTATATATGAAATATAAAAAAGAATTCTCGATGTTGTATTATTTATTTTATTAGGAAATAGATTTTCTTTGTTGCTATTTACATGGCCTCAAATACATTTATCAAACCAGCGAGAAGAGGTTATTATAGGAGGATGAATTAATAGTTATCCTAAAGAAATAAGTTTAATAAATTTGCAAGATATCCTTAGGTGTGTTTTTGTTTTGTTTTGAAAAGTTAGTATCGATCAGAGTTTCTCATCCATTGATTATTCAGTATTTGCCTTAAATGTTGTAAGAGGCTGACAATGATGGTCAGCCTCAAGCCTAATAATAAGTAACAGCTCATAGAACAAAAAGGACTTGATTATACTGAAAGCCACTAGCTATAACGGGGAATATCCGAGCTTACTAAGAGCCAATGCCATTTGATAATATCCAATACTATTAGGATGAACTCCTCTTGATGATATAAAAGCTTTTTATTCCCCTTAAATACACTATAGATATCAGCTACTTTAACATTCGACTCCCTACAAAAACTGTCCACTTTCTTTTTTACCGAATTATAACAAATTATTTGGTTCGGAAAGAATAAGCCGCAGCGTTTACATACGCTACAGCTCAAAATTGAACAAATATAATGAAAACTCAAAGGGTGGTTGTTGCGGTAAGGCTTTTTATTAAGGAGTCTTTAAGTGACAAAAGTTTCCTTTTATTCTATATTATTAAATAGATTGGAGGTAGCATTGTTTTGGATAAGGAAAAATTAATATTAGATATTTTAGAAGGATTAAATAATCAGGAAGAACCTAAATTTTATGATTTTGAAATTGAAAAACAAACATTCGGAGAAATCGTTGAAGTGATCCAAGAAAAAGGGTTCATTTCTGGTGCGAGTATTTACCGTGAATGTATAGTGAATAAAGTAATATCGGTTTCCTTGAATAAGGCCAAGGTTGAATCAAAAGGATTAAATTACATAGAAAATAATATTATGAGTCACATCTAACTGGTGTGGCTTTTTCTTTTGCTTTGAAAGCTGCATCAAACAGCCAATAAGGAGAATGCGCACCTATAAATAGTTAGATGAGACTTTAAATGCAATGAAAGGTGAAAAGCTTATAATGTCAAAGTTCTTCATAAATATCGTTTATGGTTAAAAGACTTAAGAAGTGACTATATACTAGAAACGTATGCTTGCTAAGAAAAATTTATAGGTGGTTAAGTTGATCTGAATATTTTAGTAATGTAAATATAAAACAGCAGGAGAAGATGGGGTTTTGCCAAGCAAGCTCTAAAAGCGAATGTAGAAGAATTAATTAGTGAATATCTAAATAAATGAAAACCAGGTACTTAAAAGAGTACCTGGTTCAGTTTGTAGACAATTTTTAAATTTTTTGAGTCTGTCTACAAAATAAAATTGAACAACTTTTTTATTCAGATATTCCAAATTGATATTAATCTCATAATATCATCTGAAATAACTAATAAAAACACTAAGACACTAGTGACGATTGAATATTTTTTTGCTTTCGTATCAGCCATATTGAAGATAACAATAATTGTCTGAAAGCCAAAAAATACAATTAGAGACCATAAGGCTGGTTCAATAATTAGAGCGAATAAACCTTCTATTGCCACTTAAATAACCTTCTCTCGTTGTTAAGGTGATTACAGTGAAGAATCCACCCATTAAGTATCATTACTTAATCTTAAATATACATAATTTGTGTGAAGATTTCCATATTTATTACATATTCTTGTGTTTTTATTTCACCATATGCCAAATAATTAAATGTTTCCTTTGGACGAAATACACCTTGAACTAGAAAATTCATTTCATATGCATCTATAGCTGTCGAGTAAACTCTGGAGATTTTGTCATAAGCTCCTTATATTACAAAAATCTGCCTTAAATCTCATATCTACAGAAGGTGCAAGAAGTCCAACGTACACTGTACCTCTTGTTATAACCTGGACCGTTACCTCCAACATCCACCAGTGCTACCACTAAGTAAAAGGTGTTATTAAATTAGTATCATTATCGATTGACGGTTTAATTACATTTCCTTCCTCATCGTAAAAAGTAGCTTCACTATAATCAACTCCAGTTACTGAAACATCTGAATACGCCCTGATATGAGAATAGGGAGTTGGATGTTCTGTACCCAAATTTCGTTTAAAAGTAACTATTCAGTTATGGAAGATGAATCAGTCCTTGAGGAATTAATCGTTGAACAGTAACGTACCCCATAAAGTCCTTTTACCTGCTTAAATATTCCAGCAAGCGGGGGGATAACGATGAAATAAGTCACTTGGTGTTGGAATGTAAGACTAAACTTGTCATTTCTTGCGCTTACCCGGGAAATTTTTTTTATTTCCTAACCTGTAACCACTTTTCCAATAGCTAATGGTAAGGCTGATAATATAAATAAAAACACAATTAGCTTTACAAATATAACGTGGCGCAGCACTAGCGAGATTTAATAAGTGAGCTAATTTGGCAATTACAATTAAATAGTTTACCGCAATAGACGAGCCTTATCCTTAGCATGGTAAGCGTTAGCATATTTTAGGGCAAAGATTCAGCCAGACGGTAAGCTATGGTGACTTAAAACCAGTACACTTCTTGGCGCTGAAGCAGCCAAAGAAGAAGAAAAACAGCTACACTTGCGAACTTGCAAATAAGTAGCTGCAAAATAGAAGATGACCAGCAAAGCTAATTGCCGAACGGGTCTTTATTATTTACTTAGTCATTATTAACAATAAGTCTTAAGCCTGATAGGGTATCAGTCTATCATTGTATTTACGAGTAAATAAAACTTTGATATTCTATTTATGGTAAATATTTCTTGATTAAGGGGGGCAATAAAGGTATTAAAGTGAACAAAAAAATTTTATTTGTGGGGCATTAATTATTGTTTTAGAAAGTGTATGTCTAGAAATCAAGGAGGCAGTTCTTTTATGAAAAATAAACTATCTGCGGTGTTAGCTGCTACTTTAGCGTTAACGATGAGCCTATCAACGGGGGCGATGGCGTCTTCTACCAGTCAAACTACGGTTGTGGCCAGCCAAGAATTGGCTATTCAAGAACTTAAAAAGATCGCGGCAGAGAAAGCTACTTTACTTACGAAATCCTATGAGACGACTAGCGTGCAGTATGCGCTAATTGATAATGGCAAGCTTATTTTGTCGGGTCAGGCAGGCAAGAACGATATGAAAGGGAAACAGCCGCTGACCAAAGATACCCTATACGGGATTGGTTCAGTCAGTAAAATGTATGCAACGGCGGCTGTGATGAAATTGGTCGACGAAGGAAAAGTCGATTTGGATACTCCTGTTGTCCACTATGTTCCTGATTTCAAAATGAAAGACGAACGTTATAAAAGCATTACGCCACGTATGTTGTTGAACCACTCCTCCGGCTTACAAGGTAGTACGCTTAGTAATTCATTTTTATTTAATGATAATGATACCTATGCTCATGATAACTTGTTGCAGCAATTGTCCAACCAGAGTTTGAAGGCGGATCCTGGCGCGTTCTCTGTATACTGCAACGACGGTTTTACGCTAGCCGAGATTATGGTGGAAAGAGTCAGCGGTATGAGCTTTACCGAATTTATACATCAACGGTTTACAGAACCCTTAAAGCTAAATAATACGAAAACACCGCAGGACAAATGGGAAGATGATAAGCGAGCTGGTCTTTATTTTCCAACGTTCCAAGGGCAACTTCCTACTGAATCGGTGAATGTGATTGGTACGGGAGGGATCTCTTCCACAGCAGAAGATATGGTGCGATTCTCACAAATATTTATGGGACAGGAAAAAGGAATCCTCTCTGATAAGGCAGTCAAGGCGATGGAGCAAGAGGAATATAAAAAAGGAATGTGGCCAGGGGATGGAGGTAATATTGTCAACTATGGTCTTGGCTGGGATAGTGTGAAACTATATCCATTCAGTGAATATGGGATAAAGGGCTTGGCTAAAGGTGGCGACACGGCACTGCAACATGCTTCACTGGTCGTACTTCCTGAACAGAAGATGGCAGTTGCTGTGTTGTCCTCCGGTGGTAGCAGCACTACAAATCAACTGATGGCGACTGATATACTGCTCGCCGCGCTTAAAGAGAAGGGCACAATTAAGGATATCAAGCCGAACAAATCCTTTGGCAAGCCGGTCAAGGCCAAGATGCCTCAAGACGTAGCAAAGCAAGCGGGTTTTTACGGCAATAGTTTCAGTCAATTCAAAATAGAAATTACTAAGAATGGGGAACTGATCTTACCATCTATTCCAGAAGCAAAATATGTATATACTGCGGATGGAAGCTTTATTAACGCGGAAGGTACCTCCAAGTTCAACTTCGTCACAGAGAAGAATAGACGAACATATTTGAAGGAGAGCACATTTATATCGTTACCAGGCTTAGGGCAAGTAATGATTACTCAATATGTAGCCGAGAAATTAGAAGACAATGTGCTATCTAAGGAAACCACTGCAGCATGGGCGAAGCGGGAAGGTGTAAACTTCTATCTTGTGAGCGAGAAATTTAGTTCTATACAATATTTAATGATGTCTACCACACAAATTAATAGCAAAGAAGGCATAGATGGCTATTGGGAAAGCAGAAAAATTACAGGCCCTAACACGGCGATGCATCAGTTCCAAATACCTGTGATGGGTGGCCGGGATACGTCAGAAGCCCGTTTCTATACAGAAGGCGGAGATGAATATATGGAGATGTCCGGATCTTTATTTGTAAGTGAATCCAACGTAAAACCGCTGGATGCAGGCCAATCATCCAAAGTTACGCTGCAAGCAAATGGGCATGCGAAATGGTTTACGATCCCACAAGCGGCAGCAGGGAAAACGATGACCGTGGCGTTGCCATCAAAGAGTTCGTTCGCGGTGTATGATGAGGAAGGTGTATGCGTCAATTTTACTGTTGTGAGCGGCAATAACAAAGTAAAACTGCCAAAGAACGGAACAGTTGTATTTGCTGGCTCGCCGAACTCGGAATTTGCAATTACGTTAAACTAGCTACAGCAAAAGCTGGTATTACAATTGGATATTCTGATGAAAAATTTAAACCCATAACGAATTAACTCGTGCTCACATGACAGCACTCCTATCTCGTGCAATGAAATATGTAGAAGATAATAAATAATACACAAAAGTCACTCATTTGAAAAATAATGAGTGACTTTTTTTTATGATGATTTTGTAGTATTGCACCTGCTCAATTTTTTATATCATCATATCATGAAAGGAAGTAATAACAAGATTATTTGGCATGATGACTCTCAAATTGTTGAGATGAATGTGAGGAAGTTTTATTCAGAACAGCCTAGAGCCGAGGTGACAATTGAATAGGGTGGTTGACAGTCGGTAAGGAAGTAAGGGCGTAGACCCAAGTAAACTTGAAACTTCGATGATCGTTTCAGAAGTAAAACAGTTTAAAATTAAAGGTTCGGTATATACTACCTAAAAAAGGATAGTATGATAATGATTTCAAATATAATCTTGGCTTTTGTTCTTCCTTGGTTTATTGGTATAGTGCATCTTTTTAAAAAAGATAAATTGTTATTGATTTTAGTTGCTCCGTTTTCTAGTGTAATTTCCTATTTTGTAAATACAGTAGCTTATTATTTTGGTTTTTGGGAGGTAACACCATTTCCAAAACAAAAAAATCTAGCATCTTTACCTTTTGAGTTAGGGTTTTATCCTATCTTGGCTTGTTACTTAGTCTTTTTCATTAGGACAAGTAAGAATCCTTATTTTGTTGTTGTTTTTATGTCTCTACTCACCACTTTGTTAGAACTATTATGTTTTTATGTGGGATGGATTATTTACGCAAATGGATGGAATATTTATCTAACATTTTTTTCTTATTTGTTCCCGTTTCTTATAGTGTACTGGTATTACAAATATTTAATTAAGCCATATATCTTACTTTGAAATTGAAATTAAAAATGATGAGGAAAAAATCTGTCCAAAAATAACATTGATGAAGCATAAACTTTTCAAATGCTATAGCTTACTAATGAACAATATTAAAAAGATCACTGAGTTGGAAGTGACCCTAGGTGACTAGTGAGGGGAGGCCGTGACAATCAACTACCGCCACAACCTAATAAGTGCGTAATATTACTAGTGACAGTCTTGTAAATTGTTTAAATCTCTTAACCTCATGGATAAACTAATTAAAATTTTAATTGAGGTGATTGGGTTGACCATATCTAATTTGCATGAGGAGAAAAAACATAAACACGAAAACCGTTTTCAGTATGGGCAACGTAATATGTGGACAGGTTTATTATTTGGTTTTGGCGTAGTGGCATTTATAGACGAGGTAATTTTCCATCAATTATTACATTGGCACCATTTCTATGATAAATCCACTGCTAATATCGGATTAGTCTCTGATGGATTATTTCACGCATTTAGCTTTTTTGCCACGATTGGCTCTTCCTTTTTACTTGCTGATCTTCATCGGAAAAGTGGATTTTGGTTAAAAAGATGGCTTGGAGGTATTTTTCTTGGGGCAGGAGCGTTTCAACTATACGATGGTATCATTCAACACAAGTTCATGAGGTTACATCAAATACGCTATAAAGTCAATATTCTTCCCTATGATTTAGGTTGGAATGTATTAGCAGCAATTTTAATTGTTATTGGTATTGTTTTACTAATACAAACTAACCAACAAAAACGTTAGGAGGATTCAACCTTGCATTCACATGAAACTTACACCCAAAATGTCTCCATCATTGTACAGCTGATATTAGTTTTGCCGTTTATGATTTCTTTTATCACTTATTTCGTTGCAGTCATTCTCTCAAATCAACATAAAAAAAAATGGCCTTATTTTCGCACAATATTTTGGATTCTTGGGCATATATGTGCCATTGTAACATTAATCGGTCCATTAGCAGAGCTTACACATGTTAATTTTTCAGCACATATGATTGGTCATCTATTGCTTGGAATGCTAGCACCGATCCTTATCGCGCTTGCAGCTCCAATTACTCTATTCTTGAGATCTATCCCAGTGGAAATGGCTCGTCGTATTTCCTGTATACTACGAAATTCTTACTTTAGTTTTGTGCGCAATCCAATCATAGCGTCTATTCTGAATGTAGGTGGTTTATGGTTGCTCTATACTACACCACTCTTTAACATGATGCACGAAAGTTCACTTTTATTTATTTTGATTCACATTCATATTTTTCTAGCAGGTTTTTTGTTTACCATTGCCTTTATATATATCGATCCAACTCCACATCAACTATCTTATGTTTTTCGCTCAATTGTTTTATTAGTAGCATTAACGGCTCATTCGATATTGTCCAAACATATTTATGCTTATCCACCTAATCATGTCCCCACCGAACAGGCAGAACTAGGTGCTATGATTATGTATTATGGCGGAGATGCGATTGAAATCGGACTCGTTTACTTACTATTTTACCAATGGTTTAAAAGGACAAGAAGTTCTATTTTAGCAATGGCCATTCCATCTAGATAAATTCTTACTTAATTATGTACCTTGGTATCTAGACTTTCTCAATTCGAAATGAAATAAAAAAATATTCTCACTGAACTTCCTTCAGTTTTACTAATCAGTATGAAGAAAGAGTCAAAAAAAATCCCCAGCTTTTAAACTGGGGAGAGACGGTTTGTCTGTTTTAATCAAAATTATTTTTCAGGATAATCCACATGCATTGGCAGAGAAACTAACCAACCTTTAGTTTTGTTTAGACGTAACAATTTAGCGCCACAACCTAGTAAGTGCGTGCGATACAATCAACGTTAATCTGTGCAAATTGAAGTTCCTTATACATTAAGAAAGCCGCAATGTCGTCACGCACTACAACGAAAAATGTGAAATGTATTGGCGGGATAGCTTAATGCAAAACAACTTGGGGCGATGCCATGCAACAGGTGCTATCCCGAAACTAATGTATGTAATGGGAATTGAAAACATTTGTAAAACTATAAAAATGTGAGAAAAGGATGAAAAAGAGCCATCTCCTTAAGAAGAAATGGCTAAAAAGTAATTACAGGAGTGATCACACTGTAAGTTAGTTAAGTGAATTTACTTAACACTACTATAACTATGTTGAAAATGTAGTTTTAAATAGTTGATAGACTCGGAAATTAGATTAAAAATAAAAAAGCTGCAGCGTTTGCAGACACTACAGCTCATAATTGGTTTATGCCCTTTGAGGTTTCTCAAAATTATTAAATCACACCGTAGGAGGGCAAACCTATGTTAAAAGAGAAAACAGAATTAAATCGTTACCAATTAGACAAGGCAATAAAGAAGAATCATGACAACATGTGTAAGACCATGAGAATGAAGGATGAGCTTGATTCACTAACAGCTGCTGCATCTACAGCCAAGTATGGTATCGGGGCAACAAAAACGTATTGCATTTAATGATATCCAAGATGAAAATATGGTGGACACTGATATGAGGAATGTTCTTAGTGGGGCTAGTCAGATTTATGAGAATTGTTACCAAACGGTGCTTTGGGAACGATAATTAAATTACATACAACTACGAGTGTTTAATTGGCAAAGAATTATTGAGGTGTGAGGGGGATTTTTTGCATCCAGTAGATTTATTATTTCTAATAGGTATTGTAATTATGTGTTAATAGCGGCTGTTACTACAACATTAATAATCTGTCGAAAAAGAAGAAAGTTGGCACGAATAATTGTAAGTATTTTTGTCAGAAGTTATATTGTTTTTTTCGCAATTTTTCCTACTATACGCTCAAATATTCATGCACAACGTTATGATGAATTAGAAGAATATTTACAGAACAAAGGGATTACGATATTGTCATTCAATTAGGTGATTTTTATGTAAGAAATAAATCTACACCAAATAGAGGAGTTAAGTTTATCGTGTAATAAAAGGTGGAGAAATAATTCAACTTGAAGGTTCTTGGCTAAAGTACCACTAAAAATCCACTTTGCATTTCTGAATGATACATCCAAAATAACTTTAAATAACGTTCCCAAATGAAAGTTTTGGGACGAAATAAAACACTTAAAACGTTGTCTACCATGTATTAAGTGTTTTTCTGTATTTCATTCATGTACACCTTTTTATGCACTAAAGTTTGAACTTAGATACAACAAAGCTTTCAATGCTGTTCAAAAGAAATTGCACTGAATCATATTTTGAATAAAAACTTGCATATACAGCGGATTCCTTAACGTTGTTAAATCAACCAAACAACAATCTTTAAGAAAACAACATTAAAAAAATATACAAAATAGTTACTACAAAAAAAGTATACTTACTAAGAAAAATATAGAGGTAGTCAAGTAGGTAAGTATAGATGAATTTTTAGTGATGTGACTGTAAAACAGCTGAAACGTTTTGCCAAGCAAGCTTTAAAAACACAAGTAGAGGAAATAATTATAGAGCGTTTAAAAGCCATTCATTAAAAAATTAATGAGTGGCTTTTTTTTCTGGCAAAAATTTTGCACATGCTCGGTGTCATATAATTTTATATTTATGTGTACCCCAAATAAGTGGAGTACAAGGGGTAAAAACAGAAACTAACATTTATAACCAAATGTTTTCTATATTTGAACTTCGAATTTTTGTAAAAACAGATTTTTTATCTTTTCTTAATCAACAGAGCAAAAACACCGCCAAATCAATATTTTTACGCTATAATGTAGGACGAGGTGAAGAAAATGTTTGTTAGTGAAAAACAAATTGAAATTCGATATGCTGAGACCGACCAAATGGGCGTTGTGTATCATGCGAACTATATCATTTGGATGGAGATAGGCCGTTCTCAGTTAGTAAATGATGCAGGATTTGAGTATGCTGAGTTAGAAAAAGACGGTTATGTATCTCCGGTGATGGATTTATCCATTTCTTATAAGGCTGCTATGCACTATGGACAAGTGGCAACGGTACGTACATGGGTGGAAAAGCACGATCGTCTACGTACAACTTATGGCTATGAAATTTTACATGAAGATGGCACGATTGCAGCGACTGCTCAGTCAGTACATATTCTAGCGCAAAAAGATACGTTACGTCCGGTGTCCTTAAGTAAAATTGATCCGGCATGGGATGCGAAATACAAAGAAATCGCACGTGAGACGAAATAGGAGAATCATACATGGAACTTTTATTGGCGATAGGTGCAATTATGGCTTGTCTTGGTGTCGTGCTAGGCGCTTTTGGAGCACATGCATTAAAAGATAAATTTGCGACACCATACTACGCTACCGTTTGGGAAACTGCGGTGCAATACCATATGTATCATGCATTAGGTTTACTAGGGCTCGGTATTTTATCGAGTGATGCCCTTTTAGGAGCTTCTAGTATGCTTTCTTGGGCAGGATACTTAATGGTGGCAGGTATTGTGTTTTTCTCAGGTAGTTTATATGTATTAGCTGTTACAGGCGTGAAAAAGCTTGGAGCAATTACCCCAATTGGCGGTCTGTTATTTATCATTGCCTGGGTGCTTGTGGCTATTTCCGCATTTTCATAAGAAACGCTGTGATCCATTAAAAAACGCTTTTGTACAACAATACGAAAGAGGTAGTTCCTTAGGAGCTATCTCTTTTTTATAGAGAAGTTTAAAAAAATGAAACAAAATGTCCTTTTTATGCGTACTACATAATGATTAGTTTATTTTTAATGATAAAATACTTTTTAAGTATATAAGTTGAAGGTGGGAATAAATATGGGTTTATTAAAAGCAGGAGTTGGCGCATTAGCAGGTGTTCTAGAAGATCAATGGCGTGAATATTTCTATTGTGAGTCACTGTCAGCGGATGTTCTTGTGGCAAAGGGTTTTAAACGTACCTCTAAACGAGGGTCAAATAAAGGCAATGACAACATTATTAGTAATGGCTCTATTATTGCTATAAATGAAGGTCAATGTATGATGATTGTCGAGCAAGGAAAAGTTGTGGAGTTCTCTGCGGAGTCTGGCGAGTATGTTTATGATACATCCACAGAGCCTTCGATAATGTATGGCAATGATTTGTCAGAAGGTATTATGGAAACATTCAAGCAGATTGGTAAACGCTTCACATTTGGAGGAGAACCTGCAAAGGATCAGCGTGTATATTATTTTAATAAAAAAGAAATCGTAGGAAATAAATATGGGACACCAGCACCGATTCCTTTCCGAGTTATCGATCGTAATATCGGTCTAGATATTGATATTGCTATTCGTTGCCATGGCGAATATTCATATAAAATTGTCGATCCATTATTATTCTATACAAATGTGTGTGGAAACGTTGAGCGTGAATTTACAAGAGATGCAATCGATAGCCAATTAAAAACGGAATTGATGACTGCGTTACAGCCGGCTTTTGCACATATTTCAGCTAGCGGAGTACGTTATAGTGAAATTCCTGCGCATACGGTCGCTCTTGCAGATGCTCTTAATAAAGTGCTATCAGAGAAATGGCTAGCAACTCGTGGTTTAGCAGTTGTATCATTTGGCATTAGTTCTTTAAAAGCGTCTGAAGAAGATGAAGCAATGATTAAACAATTACAACGCAATGCAGTGATGCGTGATCCAGGTATGGCTGCGGCTCATTTAACTGGTGCTCAGGCAGAAGCAATGATTGCAGCAGCCAATAATGATGGTGGTGCCATGGCAGGATTTATGGGCATGAACATGGCGACACAAGCAGGTGGTGTTAATGCAGGACAGCTTTATCAAATGAATGAGCAAAATAAACAGGCAGCCCAGCAAGGACAAACAGCGACGAACTCAGCTACATGGAAATGTGCATGTGGTAGCGAAAATACAGGTAAATTCTGCTCAAATTGTGGATCACCAAAACCAGCAGAAGAAGGATGGACTTGTACATGTGGTGCTGTCAACAAAGGCAAATTCTGTAGCGAATGTGGTGCTAAAAAACCTTCAGGAGCATTACAATACGTTTGCGATAAATGTGGTTGGCATCCAGAGGATCCTGCAAACCCACCAAAATTCTGTCCAGAATGTGGTGATGTGTTTGATGAGAATGATGTTAAGTAAGGAGATGACTAATGATGCCAACGCAAGATGCTGAAAATGCTAAACAAGTAAAGCTTGATTTTGACGCTGAGTGTCCATCATGTAGTGCATCCATTGAATTTAACCCAGCAACTGGAAAGCTAACATGTCCTTATTGTGGCTATGAGACTGAAATTGCAGCCCCAGAAAAGCAAGAGGAAAAAGTTGCCCAGGAAATGGATTTTGCAATGGCTGAAAAACGTGGGAATTTTAACTGGGGTGTTGAGAAAAAAACAGTCATTTGTAAATCATGTGCGGCAGAAACGATTTATGATGCATTACAGGTAGCTGATAGTTGCCCATACTGTGGTTCTAATCAGGTTATGGAGGCTAGTGCTGAAAATACACTAGCACCGAACGGGGTATGCGCATTTGAGATAACAGATAAGCAAGCCGGTGAGAACTTCCAAAGTTGGATTAAGGGAAGATGGTTTACACCAAGAGCAGCAAAAGATAGTGCAAAGCCTGATTCATTCAAAGGGGTTTATCTTCCATATTGGACTTTTGATACAAAAACAAGCTCAAGGTATTCCGCAAGATATGGTAGACATCGCACAGTTACAGACAAAGAGGGAAATACTCGAACTGAAACAGATTGGTATTCTACAAGTGGTTTTTATCAGGAATTTATTGATGATCATTTAATAAGTGCGACAACTCGTTATGATCGTAATATGATGCGAAAGATAGAACCCTTTAATTTACTTAATAATAAAGCCTATAAACCAGAATATGTATCTGGATTTTTATCAGAACGCTACAGTATTGGTTTACAGGACGGATGGAGTCAGGCTAAGAGGGAAATTTCAAATCATTTGAATGCACAAATTACCTCAAAAATACGTTGGGAACATAACGCGGATGTAGTATCCAATTTACATTTCTCAACAACTCATGATGATATTACATACAAATATCTAATGTTGCCGATTTGGCTTTCTTCATTCCGCTACAAAGAGAAAATTTATCGATTTATGGTAAACGGACAAACAGGTCGAGTAGGTGGGGATGCCCCAATTTCACCACTTCGTGTAACAATTGCAGTTATCTTATCATTAATTGCAATTACGATTATTTGGTATTTCTTTATGTCAGAATAGTCATGAGCAGTATTCCTGTAGGGTATTATCTTTACTTAGGAATACTGCTTTTTTTACTAAATAATTTGGAGTGGGTGAAAGGCTGAATAATTAGGATATAGGATAAAAACCTTTAGTTTATCATGGCTTTCACATTGAATTGTTGCATAAGTTATAATGATAAAGGAATTCTGTGGGATTTTCTTACACAGTAATACATGAAAATTTAATGAGTGCATATTGAGTTTCGCAATCGTACTTAAGCAACCTGTTTTGCGAAAAAGTCGTTAATAGTGATAAAATTTTTGAAAAAATGCGCTTAAACATAAGCCTGCAGGTTAAAGCACTAGTCTGTTATCAGAAGAAATAATTTACATTGTGCTTTAAAGGGATGAACAGAAAGCCTGTAAGAAGAGCTTTTGAGGGCTATTTAGACTTATTAATAAATCAGATATGTGGGAGTTTGTTAAATTTTAGGACAGATTTATTCCATAAAATAACGCCATGTGAAGTTGCCAATTTACTTTAAACAAATTATTATACATTCAGAGAGCTTTTTTTCAAGTAATGAGCTGTGAATGTAATGTTATTCTTGGATAACATCATGTATGGAGGTTTCGACAATGGATGCAATTGAAGTTTTAACAAATTTAGATCAGATACATGGGTATTTTCAACCTATATTTAGCGCGGATGCGCATACGGTGATTGCCTACGAAATTTCCGGACAGTTACAAATTGAGGGTCAACAAATTAATTTAAAAGACTTTGTGAATAACGAAGATATTCCAGAAGAATATCGTATTGACATGGAACATAAAATTCTACATGCTGCATTAGCCAAAGTAGAAGAAATCGGTCAGGATGTTGATATTTATATTCCTAGTAACCCGAACTTACTGATGCAGGATTTTGGTGAAAGTCATTTTAATATTATTCAACAATATATAAGTGAAGAGGATTTACATCGAATTGTATTAGTTGTTTCTGAGCATCGTTTTTTAGGTGATATTCATAAGCTGCACCATGCAGTACGTTACTTTACGACTTTTGGTGTCAAAATTGCCGTTCAGGAAGTGGGAGCGGAGAGTCATTTAGAGCACATTGCTTTATTATCACCACAAATTTTAAAAGTCAATATTCGAGATTTAAATTATGATTCTTGGTCTGCACAGTCAGATATGATCTCGGCAATAGGTAGTCTTGCTTATAAAATTGGCGCAAATCTCTTATTTGAAGGAATCGAAACTGTTTATCAATTACAGTTTGCTTGGAAAAATGGGGGCCGGTTTTATCAGGGCCGCTATTTGGCAAACCCGGCAATGACATTCGTAGAGAAGGATATTTTAAAGGAGCGTTTTAAGGAAGAGTGCCAGCAGTTTATTACCTCTGAAAAGAAAATTTTAGAGGTGCAATATTTCGAGTTGAAAAAGTTGAGGGAGGAGCTAGAAACGATTGTCCATCGTGTTAAACCTTCTAGTGACAACATCACACATTTAGAGCAACTAGCCCAGCTGTTGGATAGTTATTCGTTCCGAGTATATATTTGTAATGAAGATGGCTTCCAATTATCTCCGAACGTAATGCGTATAGATGGACAGTGGGAATTGCAACCAAGAGCAATCAATAAAAATTGGAGTTGGCGTCCATACTTCTTACAAACAATTATTAAAATGCGCAATGATCAAAGCGGAGAAATCTCAGAGCTTTATCGAGATATCGAGACAGGGGAAATTACAAGAACATTTTCGATTGCTATTAACGATCATGAGTATTTGTTCGTCGATCTTTCGTATGATTACCTTTATGAACACAATATATTTAGATAGTTCTACAAATGCTTATATATCAAGGTTTAATGGGTACAAGAATAACTTGTACCCCACTTTGTACCCCAAATTTGCTTAAAAAAAGTGATTCACTTGAGTTTTATCAATGATGAAAGAATTTTAGTAGCTCTAAGTTCTTCATAATCAAGTGAATGCGCATATGCCTTCATCACCATTTCAGGTGTATCTCCAATTATTTTAGCCACCGTTGTTACAGCTACACCTTCTACTATTAAAATAATCACAAAAGTGTGTCTCAATATATGTGCAGAAAATCTTTCTATTTGATGGTCTATTTTTTAAGGCATTAAACATTTTAACGATGTAACTACTACTTATTGGTTCTAAGTTCGCAGTAATAAATACATAATCATCATCTTCTAATTTTGAAGTCTATATCTTTCCAAGTTAGTATCTGCTATGAACCCTGTAGCTCCAAATTTACAACTCGATCAATACGTTTTTGAATTATCACTTGCTCAGATTCGTTTAACAAAGAATACCTAACGCTAGAACCATTAAAACTTGTAGATGAACGAATGAAACAAGATGTATATGGTATCGTTTATTCGCTTATTAGCGTTCCAACAAGCGTTAAATGGATTAGGCGCTTTAACACTACAGACGAAATGATCTCGCATTGTTGAAACACGCTGAGCAAATCAACCCACTAAATGAAAAACCACTAAATTTTAGCAAGTATGTAGAAGACTGATTGAGGTAGAATGAAACGAGTTTCAGGCAACGAGATAAGAATAGACAGAAATGAGCCAGTCATTCATAAAGAAGAGGTGTATTCTATTGAGACAAAAGAAGCGATGAATAGTTTCATATGAAAATAAAAGCCACTACAATTTGTGTAGTGGCTTGTGATAAGACCTCCGCAATAATCTGTGGAGAACATACATTATTTAACTTCTACTTCAAATACTGCTGGATCATCGAATGAAATAACAGGTTTATATTGAATTTCGATTTTTCCACCTTCCATGATACCAAAGTGTTGAACACCTTGAACCTTCTTACCACTGGCAACGGCCCCCATACTGTTATCTAGAGCATATAATTCCATTTTATTTCCAGCCCCATCATATACAGTTAAATCCATACCATAAGGTAACTCGCTATCAGACAAATTTTCTAATTCATATTCAACTTTAATTACCTTATTTGGTTTTGTTTTATCGAATTGATTACGGTCGTCAGTTGTGCTTACAGATTTTAATGTAAACTTAGAATCTTTAAATTCAGCAGAATCGCCGATAGCTAAAGTTTTTGATTTTTGAACTTCTTGTTCCTTGCTTTTTTCTGCATCTGCTTGTACGGGTTGTGTAGTGTCTTTTTTTGTTTCTCCGCATCCAGCTAAACCTAAACTTAGTACAAGTGCTGCACTGAAAATTAATCTTTTCTTCATTGTAAAGTAAACTCCTTTGTATATGTTGTTAGTACTATTAAATTGTATCAATAATGGTAAGTGTTGTCAGTATGTAATTGGATAAAGTAGATAAAATTACATAAATGCTAACGTATGGACAACAAGACATTACACAAAATAGCAAATTACTACATTGAACACATTCGATCAAATTGCAAACTTTCGGCATTGATGTTACAAAAGAAAGCATGAGGAGAATAAATTAGCTATTATCTGGTAAAAAATAGAAAGTCACTCATTTTAAAAAATAATGAGTGACTTTTACTAAATTTTATTTAATAATTTGAGGTAATAAATAGTGTTAACTAAAAAATAAGAAACCTACACCTGCCCGATTTTATTTACTTAAAAGTTCCAATGTAGTGGGGGACAAATCAATAAATTTTAATGTACCCCAGATGTACCCCGATTTATTTACCTTTAATACCTTAAATGAATGTCATTAAAGTTTGATGCAAATCAAAGGAAAGCTTAATGTCTGCATTCCAGAAAATTATTAAACCTTAATTATAGATAACGCATTTATGAACATAATATATTTAGATAAAAAACAAAACAGGGGTACAAATTATTTTTGTACCCCTGTTTTGTCAGTATTTATTATTTTAAAGGAATTCCTAGTCCTAAGGCAGAAGCGATAGATATAATAGAGGTGATAACACCTAGTATACTAGTTAATTTCTCTAATGGTTTTTTAGCTTTCTCTTTATCTCCATTGTTTATATGAGTTTGAAGAAGTTCGAAATTAGCTTCTGCAATCTCTCGTTGTTCCTCTGCTAGGTGTTGAATTTCTTCGTGAAGCTGTTGTAAAGCATTGATAATGTCATTAGGAAGGCTTGCTATCCCTTGATTGAGTGTACCATTGTTTTCAATAGTTATATTACCTTTGTTTTCTCCAAAAGTTAGACCACCATATTTACTAGATTCACCCATATAACCATCTCCTAAGATAATAGTAATTTGCCCGAGTTTTGATACTTTCTCTAATACTTGTTCAGAATTTTCTTGTGCTAAAAGATCAATAATTTCTCTTAAGCTCTCAGGTTTATTTTGTTTACTTATCCCGACATTTTCCTTTTTGTTATTAATTTTTTTTTTGAAAAACTTTGTCTGAAATCCTTACTTAATTCAATTATTGGAATTGCGTTTAAGGGATCGAAACAATTTTCTGAACCACAATACTTGCAAGAAATGGAATCAATATTTTCAAGTTCAGATTTATTAGCAGTTATAATACTTTTACTACATTCCTCGCAGTGAAATTCTAATTTTATAATGAGCGCTTCTTGTTTTTCTAATTCAGATAATTTATCGATAACTACTCCAAGAGGTAAGTTAGTTATGTTTGCAATATAACTATGGTAAAATTTTTCAATTTTACTGTTAGCAATTGCCTCTAGTGCATTATCTATTTTTTGAGAAATTTCCCATGGCTTTAAATTGCTCAATACTTTTACCTCGCAGAATAAATTTGGTAAATCAATTTTTCTCTAATATAATCCAATACAGGTTCAGACGCAAATACATTGAACTTAAATGTTTTTGTATTGACGCCGATTCGAATAGAATATTCTTGTTTAACGCCATTAACACTATGTTCAAATAATATGGACCCTTTTTGTTTGGACAGGTAAGGTTCTAAATAATTGTATAAAGGTAAACCTCGTAGTTCTCTAATACTACCTAATCCTATTGTTTCAAGACCACTTAAAAGTAACAAAGTAAAAGGTGTTGTTTCTAAAATGCCGGTAATATCTTCGCTATTTAAATTTTGCTCAAGAATTGATAATTCTCCACTAGTATAGTATTCATCAATGGCAGAAAGTATACTCACAATTGATTGACCCTGTGTTTCTTCAAATGTATTTACTAATCCTGCTGGTCTTCCTGTAGCATCAATAAGCCTTCCTTGAAGTGTATCAGCTAAAGACTCAAGAGTACCCCCATATTTCTCTAAAAAATCATGTTGTTTGAACTCATATTTATCATCGACTATTTTAGTTAACCAAGCAATAATTTTTTTTGCAACAGCTGAACTTGCTCGTACTTCAATTATTCCCTTGTCTTCATCAATATAAACTGTTGTTATTTCGTGCTTAATGTATTCTCTTCGGTTAGTTAAATAGTAATCAACATTAACACCAGTTCTATGAATAAATCTTAAATAATATGCTTGAGAACCTTCGATTTCAGCAGCGGCAATAATTGTAGGATCAATAGGAACATTTTCACTGTTTGGAGTAACTACTGTTTCAAAAGGATTAAAAGGCATTTTATCAATAATACTTTGTTTAAAACCTTTTAAACCAGTATTATTTATCGCCTGGTACCAAGCTAAAGAAACTGCTCCAGAGAAAATATTATTGCTGATCATTTTAAGAACATCGCCTTCAATATGCTCAAAAGAGTTCCACACTCTACTTGCTAATTCATTAACATTGCCGGATGTTTCTAAAGCCATTTTATTACAAATCTCTTTGAGTTGAGTTTTGCTTAATTTATGCAAGTCTTGGGGGAAAATTAAAGATTTAATTGTATTCATTTAACACCCTCCAAAATTATATTCTGTATTCGATGAAATTATGTCGTTTTGTTTATAAATATAATAATATATGTATTGAATAACCAAAAAATGACATAAAAGTGTCGATTGACATGGGAGTATCAATGAATTGGAACTTATATGCGTCGAAATGAACAAAAATGGTGTGGTTATTTATACCTAATTAACTTTTTATCTTTCTAAAGAAATAACTACTATTAATTGGGAAGTGATGTGCTTTTAGGTAGGTATCATCTTCATTTTTTTGATAAAAGTGAATGAATCGGGGGAACTATAAAAGAGAAGTGTCTTGATCAGGATTGAACAAATTTAATTAAATTTAGATCCTCAGCTCGTTACTTATTTAGCATTGTGTAAATGGGGGTACAATGGAGAAGTTTGATCTCAAATGTACCCCACTTGATTTTCCTTTAAATACTTTAAACGAAGAATGTTAGTAAAGATTTGTTTCTATTATTAAAACTCTGATAATTCTGAATTCAAAACCCTTTGAGCAGCAATAATAACACCTAAAGCTGTTCTTCCGTATACACTATATAATCCGCCATTTTGATCAGGAACGATTTCAACTTCATATTGAAAAGAACCTGCTACACTTCGAGTTATAAAAGTAGAAGCATTGGCATTTACAGCAAATGGAGTACTTGATAGTAATCGTCTAGTACCGTTAAGTCTAAAAACTCTTACTACTCCAGTTAGTGTACCACTTGTTAGATTGAGAATTTTGATACGAACGCTAGCTGCATTAGCTGGTTGATTTCCTGTATTTTCAATTGGACCAGTAGTTAAAGGCAATTGATATTCACCTCCTTCAAAATAAAAGATTTATAATCTGCAGATTACATACTCATAGTATTCAGCACCTATTGAAATGCTCTAAGCGTTTTAATCAATTTTCTATAAAAATGTAGAAATTGATTAAAAGAACTATCTAAATCTTTCTGCTTTAGCAAGTGATTGAGCTATTACTTTCTACCTTGCAGAAGTATCTCCTATATACTCTCTACTTTAAAGATGGTGTATCGTGGATATATTTGTAAAATCTAAGTGGATATGGAGGTGAAAATATTTGAGGAAGATAATTACAATATTATGTATATCCTTGATTATGGTAATGTGCGGATGTAATCAAAAGTCGATGCCAAAAATATCAGAAGAACAGGCAAAATCAGTTGTGTTAAAAAGCCAAGCAAAAAACATAGGTAAAGTTGAAATTAAGTCAGTTAGTCATAAAGGAAACGAATATATTGTTAAATGGGAAAATAAAGATAACTGTGAGAATGGAACGGACTATATTAATGACGAAAATGGCAAAATAATAAATGCCGAAACCTCAATATGTTAAATTCACTTGCAATAGATCTCTTAGTTTTAGGTCGTTTGTAATGCTCTTATATTCATTTACATTGTAATTTGAAGAATATGGATTCTAACAGGTTCTTTATTTCGAAATTAATAATGGAGTACAACCCAACAAAATCGTTAAATTATTATGGCGAATGCATCAAGAAAAGTGGATTACCTAAGAAGTTAAAGCCTCCGGATGAAATTATGCAGAGGCATTATTATATAACTGAGATTATTGAGCGTCATAAGGGCGACAGGGATCGGTACTTTATTGAATAGGCAGGTGTGATGATATTGATAGAAGTTCCAATTCTGGTATAATTAACCGCGAGAGAGGATGATCAATATGAGCAAAAATATCGTGGTTATAACAGGGGCTGGCAGTGGTTTAGGCGCAGCGCTTGCTAAAAAATATTCGTCTTTAGGAAATCACATTTGTTTACTCGGTCGAACGAAATCAAAGCTTGAGAATACAGCTAAAACTTTAACCAATGGGTATTCTATTTATGAGGTCGATGTTACTTCGAAACAAATGGTCGCTCAAGTCATTCATTCTATACAAGAGGAATTTGGATCTATTCAATTGTTAATTAATAATGCAGGTGTTGGCTATTTTGAGCATGCTGAAAACTTGAATGAGGATTCAGTTCATCAAATGATTGATATTAACCTAAAAGGAACAATTTTCTGCACACAAGAAGTGTTAAACGGTATGAAAGAACGAAATGAAGGAACAATCGTCAATATCGTTTCAACAGCTGGTCTAGAAGGTAAAGTAACGGAATCTGTTTATTGTGCTAGTAAATTTGGTGTACGAGGATTTACAGAAAGTCTAGCGCTAGAATTAAGTGATACTTCTATTCATGTATGTGCTGTATATATGGGGGGGATGAGAACAGAATTTTGGGACGGAGTGTTTTCTGAGGAAAAAACTAAGACACTAATGGATCCTAATGACATCGCGGATATTATTATGGAAAATATTAAACCAAGAAAAGCGTTAGCTGTAACTGAAGTTGTTATTAAAAATAAACGATAACGAAAAGGAAATGACCTGGCACTTCATTAATGTTGAGCCTGGTCATTTTCTATTTCATTTAATATAAAGTATAAGTCTTAAAACGTAATCCATATTTCGATGAAAATTGAAATATTTATCTTGTACTATGAAAATTGTAAGTACGGATAGGAGGAGATAAAATGACTCAAATTGCTAATACGGAAATAATTAATCCAAAAATTCTATACTACGGGACACCTGTGATTTTATTAACCACGCTAAATGAAGACGACACAGTAAATATAAGCCCTCTTTCATCATCATGGGTGTTAGGAGATTGTGTTATTTTAGGAATTGGGCTAGGGGGAAAGGCCATTGAAAATTTAGAACGACATCCTGAATGTGTCATTAATGTTCCAGATCCTTCATTATGGGAGAATGTAGAAAAAATAGCTCCTTTTACAGGGAAAAACCCCGTTCCTGAATATAAGAGAGTGAATGGATTTACATTTGAAAAAGATAAATATGAAATTAGTAATTTAACGTCAGCCGAGTCTAAATCAGTAAAGCCTACAAGAATTGCAGAGTGTCCCATTCAACTTGAGGCTAGAGTGAAACATATTCGAATTCCTGAATATGCTCCTTTTTTTGCCATTGTTGAGACGCAAGTAATACATGTACACGCACATAAGGAAATTATTGTTGAAGAAAACTATATTGATCCAAATAAATGGAGCCCACTAATTTATAATTTCCGTCATTATTTTGGACTTGGACACCAGCTGGGTAAAGCTTTAAGAGCAGAAATTTAAATCCTAATTGCTATCATGAACAAAGATCAGTTCTCATTTTTTAGAATGGGAATCTGATCTTTTTGTGTTTATTTTAGATTCTATGTTACAAAACTGTCATGTTGTGATGTTTTTAGTCATGTAAAACGATGGATTTGGTACTAATTGCTTGTTATAGTTAACGATGTTATAAAGGAAATTTATTACCTTGTAATCGACTTAAAGGAGAAATGAAAATGAAACCATCATTAAAAATCTATATGCTTATTATTGCAATGATTGTAGCCTTTTATAGTTTAATGCCAACAATCGTAAATGCAGATTCAACTGAAAAAATTCAAAAGATTGATCAATTTGTTAAAGAGCAAAAGGAGCTTAGTAAAATTCCAGGGATATCAGTAGTGATTGTTGAGAAGGGGAAAACGGTTTATGAAAGAGGATTTGGTTACGCTGATGTAAATTCGAAAACACCAGTTACCTCTGATACATTATTTGAACTTGGATCTACATCGAAAGCATTCACGGGACTAGCCATTCTAAAATTGGAAAAGGAAGGCTTACTCAAACGCTCTGATGATGTCCGAAAGTATCTCCCGTGGTTAAAGTTAAAATATAATGGTGAGCCCCAGGCAATTACTATTAATCAGTTACTGTATCATACAAGTGGCATACCTACTAACACTATTTATAATATCCCTAAAAGTAACGAACGGAATGCTCTTGAGTTAACTGTAAAACAATTGCTTGATCAGCCATTAAATAGAAAACCGGGTAGTTCGTATGAATATGCAACACTCAATTACGATGTTTTGGGCCTCGTTATTGAAAAGGTTTCAAAACAACCCTTTGATATGTATATCAAACAGCAAATACTAGAGCCGATTAACATGAATGATTCATTTGTTGGGCTGCATCAAGTTAAATCTAATGAGATGGCGTCAGGCTATAAAATAGGACTTATGAGAGAGCAGAAATACACACCACCTATCTACCGTGGAAATGTGCCTGCTGGGTATATTATAAGTAACTCAAATGATATAGCAAAATGGTTAAAGCTGCAGTTAGGCAATAGTCAAATTTATTCGATTGATAAAAAAATTATTCAAGAATCACATATCCCTGATCAATCTGTAGAGCCTTTCGATAAGGATACATACTATGCTAGTGGATGGGGCGTTCTAGAAAGAGACAAAAAACAATATTTATTACATGCCGGGGAAAATCCGACATTTACATCTTATTTTATTATGCAGCCTGATGAACAATTGGGAGTGGCCATATTATCCAATATGAACTCGAGCTATACAACGGCGATTGGTCAAGGTGTAATGGATTTATGGGAAGGGAAGTCTGTAAATGCTATGCATTCAGATAACCTTCAAAAGTTGGATAAAATTGTCTCACTTCTATGTGTTATTGTTGTAGGTTTTGGGATGTTTTTAAGCATTCTATTGCTAACAACATTGAGTAAAATTGTTAAAAAACAACGAATTAAAGTTGCTTTGAATATGAAACGGACTTTATTATTATTTATTCATTTATTAAGTGTTGCAATAATTTTAGCACTTATCACTATGTTACCGGAAATTTTAGCTGGGGGCTCGAATTGGGAGTTTGCTAAAGTATGGGGGCCAACTTCAATCACTGTGTTATTTTATAGTGTTATTGTGTCAAGTTTGATTTATTGCTTATTGGGATTAGTGAAAATTTTCACCAAAAAGCAAAATGAATTAAAAGTGTAGAGATTTGATTGTTTATGAAAAACATGGTAATTTGAAAATAACTTTAGGTAAGGGGGAGGATCCAAATGAAAAAAAGATCAATACGTTTTTTAAGTATGGGTATTGGATTCTCAACAGCTGTTTTTTTCTAAAATTAAGTGTTAAGGGACGAGTCTGCCCTTTTTTAGAAAAATAAAAACCTAAAGGAGATTAACAATGAATCATAAAATAACACGTAAAAATCCTATCCAAGTACCTAGCCCAGTTGGAAATTATAGTCATCTTACAATAATCTCTAAGAATGCAACAATGTATGCATTATCTGGACAGATTGGAGTAGGGGTTAGCGGTGAATTGCCATCATCACTTTCTGAGCAGGTTAAAAATACATTGACAAATATTCAATTTATCTTAGAGTCAGAGGGACTAAACGCAGACAATGTGGTGAAGGCCAATATTTGGGCAACGGAAGAAATAAATTGGGATGATTTCTATCAACAATGGGAATCAATGTTTGGAGATCCCTATCCTTCTATGACGATTGCTTATATTACGGCTTTAGGACTCCCTGACATTAAATTAGAAATAGATATTTGGGCTGCTAAATAAGCAGAGTACCGACAAAATCTTAATGATTTTGTCGGTTTTTTATATAAAGTAAATTTTTGAGAGTATATGAAAAGAGGTCACTTTACCTATATGTAAAGTGACCAAAAATAATTATTTCATGATGGGGGTGTGTTTCTTGCCCAAGATGTGAGCAAGTTGGAAGCGAAATTAGGTACACTACCATATTATGAAGAATAAAAACTTTCTGTTGGGTATTCGCCATGTTTTCAACATTTACTATACTCTCTTAGGAGCGTTCCTTAGAATGAGTAGAAGTTTTAAGCAATGAAGGAACTGTCCAATAAGTACCCATGCGCCACAACCATTCTAAAGGACCGAATTTAAAGAATGTAAGCCAAATTTTGCTAAACAGTAATTGGAAAATGTAAATGCCTATGCATATCCAAAGAGATTGGATAAAACGAATATTGCCAATTAGATGAAAGGCATTGCCAATTAGTAAGATTAGCGCTGTTTGCCCTAAATAATTTGTTAATGCCATTCGGCCATAGTCTTTTAATGGTGAAAGCAAAGCCTGAAATAAAGGTTGTTGCAGTAAAAGTATTAATAATCCTACATAAAATGCCGATACAAATGGGCTAAATTGTAGCCCGATTAATGAGAACTTTTCAATGTTTGTCACATGTTCAGTAAATTCATCTTTTGTCATATTGTCAATGTTTACCATTGCTTCAGGGACATAATGCCATTGATACAGCAAGCCCCCTATGCTAATAAAGAACATTATAACAGTAAAGATAAATATGCTTTTACGATTGTCGTTGATCTTTTCAAAAATTCGATACTGCCCAGCAGCTAATCCCAGTAAAATAAGCGGAAATGGCATAGCAATTTTGATGCCATAAAATGCTGTTACTGCTAAAAGTATAAGCCCTATAGTTACGTTTATCTCTTTTCGAACTTTGTAAAATGGTAACGCTATTAAGCCAAAAATTGCATAGACGGTTAATGCTTCTCCAGGTTGGAAATAAAAATGTACAAGTCCGATTAACAATAAGATAATCATTCTTCTAATAAATAAAAGATTAGCGTTATTATTTTTAGCCATTGCTCGTGAAATAAAAATATAAAATCCAACACCAAATAAAAATGAAAAAATGGAGAAAAACTTTCCTTCCACAAAAAGTGTTAAAAATCTATTGTATCCAATATCTATAGATGTTTCTGGTGGATTAATCCACATTAATGCCGGAATATTTACTAATATAATTCCTAATAAAGCAAAGCCCCTTAAATAATCTAATGTATCAATTCGTTTATTTAATTCAATTGGTTGCATGTTATCTCCTCCTCACTTACAAAGTATAAGGAAATTATCCATAAAGTAGTAACGATGAATGTTACGCCAATCTTACAAAATCGTCATATTCCATTAATCATTTTCTTGATACATAGATAGGATGTCTTTTGCCTGCTGTCTTAAAATATTGATTAATTCTTTTGGTTCTACAATTTGAGCATGTACACCAAGTCGATAAAAGAGGGAGCTAATAAAATTAAGCTCACCTTTGTCTATAATGGAATCAATAAGACCTGTGCCATCTTCTTTTATGACGACTAAATCTTCAAAGCTTGGTTCGCTTTTGCATTGACGTACACCTTCCCTTGATAATAGTACATGTAAACGAATGGGTTGTTTAATCTCGTAGGTGTTGCCAAACCACTCCTCCAAATTTAAAAATTCCTCTTTGTTTTCTTCGCTTTCTACAATAGAAAGAATACGATCTACACGAAACAATAATACTTTTTGTTTAGAGAAATCAAAGGCGGGCATATACCATAATCCATCATGAGCATAAACACCAATAGGGTGAATATATTTCGTAGTTGTACCTGATTTGGATTCATATTGAATATGTAGATTTTTGTTTTCAATGGCTGCCTCTAAAACAGCGTTCAATAAAGGTGTTTCAATTGCTCGTTTAGGATTCCAAAATGCGATGTAGGATTGAAGTTTATCCACTTTACCCTTCGCTTCTTCTTGAAGTGAGCTATAAAGCTTATGAGAAGCGGATTTAATTTCCGTATTAAAAGGTAAATTGCGGTAATAGTGTAGTGATTGAAACGCAAAGAAAATCGAAACGACCTCATCTTCTGTAAATAAAATAGGGGGAAGGAGTCTGCTCATTAGGACGGTATAGCCACCGTTTCGTCCTTGTTCAGCGTAAATAGGCAAACCCATATCGCTTAAATCTAAAATATATCGATGAACTGTACGAATCGATATATTGAATTCATCAGCAACTTCCTGTGCAGTAAATTTCTTTTTTGCACTAACAAAAAGCAGGATATCTAATAATCGTTTTGCTTTTGACATTTTTTCACCCTTTTTCATTAAATCATGCCAGTAGTTGTCATGTTTTATATTTAGTATAAATATTGTTCATGAGTTTTACAAAAGAGAAAAGGAGATGACGTTATGTCACGAGAAATTATTTTATATATTGCGACTAGTGTGGATGGATTTATTGCCAAAGAGGATGATGATTTACAATGGCTAGAAGAAGCAGAGGGAGAAGGGGATGCCGGCTATTCCGACATGTATCAATCCATCGATACCATTATTATGGGTAAAAGAACTTATGATTGGGTTGTAGACCATATTGAGTCTTTTCCTTATAACGATAAAAAATGTTATGTATTCACAACGTCACATAGTGGTGAAAACGAACATGTTGAGTTTGTGAATGAAGATGTAGTAGCGTTTACGAAAAAATTAAGGGAGCAGGAAGGGTCGAAAATTTGGATGGTTGGGGGAGCGGGAATTCTCGATGCCTTTATGAAGGAACAGTTAATAGATGAATTAATTATTACAGTTACACCACATCTTTTAGGCTCTGGAATTCCATTGTTTAAGGATAATAATCCATTTCAAGATTTGAAGTTAGTAAATACACAACGCTATGGTCAAATGGTGCAAATGCATTATAAGGTGAAGAAAGAGGCTAAATGATTTATATACCATAAGAGCCTAATAAGAAAAGCCTATATCTTAAATTACTAAGGGTGCTGCACCCCAAAAGTTAGAGTAATAAATCTAACTTTTGGGGTGTTTTTCGATATCTGGCTGACCTTATAATACGAATGGGACAGATTAGTTGAAGAAGGTTTTTTTAGATTTACGTGGAATATATTACCTTAAATAGTCTGGTATTGATGTAATATTCACATTGTGATTAGCCAGACAGTGGGAGGAGTTATAAATGTCATTAAAAGCAGGAGATATAATTACGTTTGAACGAACTTTTACAGTAAGGGATGTTGAATTATTTACTGAGATTTCAGGGGATGAAGGGATTCATCATATAACCCCAGATGAACAAGGAAGACTTGTCATTCAAGGGTTACTAACGGCAACTCTGCCAACAAAAATAGCTGGAGACCATAACGTACTGGCTCGTAATACGAGTTTTGAGTTTTTAAGACCTGTTTTTACAGGAGATACAATATTTTGTATAGTTAAAATTGAGAAATACGAAAGGCAAGAAAATAATAGAACAGCGTTTGTTGCATCTTTTTTATGTAAAAATCAGAATGAAAAAGAAGTCTTGAAAGGAGATGTATCAGGCGTAATTCTTTAAACTTTATTATAATATCGGGAGCAATATCGACATCGGGGCAGCGTTCCTGTTTGAAGGATGTTCGAGGTCTTGAAAGAAAAGGAGCCCTCTAGTATGATGCATGAGTGTCAACGACCATTGACCCATCATCAAACAAGGAGGACTCCTTTATGCATTTTAAATGGAATAACAAAATTAATCAAGTTACTGAAAATACACTCGTTGTCGGTATGGATATTGCCAAGCGTATTCATTACGCATGCTTTGTCGATGAACGCGGGCGAGTAATAGAAAAAGCCTTTGCGGTACATCAATCGAAAGAAGGCTTCGAAAACTTGTATGAAAAGATTCTTCAAACGATGAAGGAAGCTAAGAAAACTGAAGTAATGATAGGGATTGAGCCTACTGGTCACTACTGGATGAACTTAGCCTATTTCTTAGATCAATATGGAATCCCACTTGTCATGGTGAATCCAATGCACGTAAGACGTTCGAAAGAACTAGATGATAACTTACCGACAAAGCACCATAAAAAAGATATTATGGGAACCGTCCTCTTGTGCTAATAAGAAACATTACCATCTGCTGCTAAAATTTTATTTGAACACGCTAAGGTTCCAAACTCTAGTGTTGATATAATTGCTGAAAGACTTCAGGAAAGTTACACAAAAAGACTTTATTGAAAAAGTGTTTTTCTTAATCAATGCTCAGCAATGATTTCTACAAACGGGTGCTTTACTTAAGATGGGATTCCGCAGAGATCCCATCTTTTTCTTATTCAACTAGTTGTTCAAAATTTAAGCCATATTGTTGAATAATACAGGTTAATTAAATATGGTTAGTGTTTATATTTGAAACCTTTCCCACGATTTACCGTTAAGTATTGTTAGACAACAATACAAAATGGAAAGAGGGATTAGATATGATTGGTTGGCTTAATATTGGCAGTCTCTTACTTGGACTAATCGCTTGGATACTTCCAGTTATTAATCTTATGCGAAATAAAAAACATGAACATAAGAATTGGGGCGTCCTTTCCGTTATCAGCATCAGTGCCTGTGCTATATCACTTAGTTTTCAGATTTTCTATAATTATCATTTAGTAAAAATTGAGGATTGGTCGGCACTAATGGACACAACACGTGCAGTAGTGATAGCCACAGCAGTTCTTCTCATTATTACATTTATATTAAATGGACTTACTTTTATTGTATATAGACAGAACAAAAAGTAGGATATTAGTCTCCTGTTCGTACGATTGAAATATACTTTAGGTTTTAAGAGAGTGTAATTAAGCTAGCGGTGGCTTTCGGGTCTTTAATATTAAACAATTGGGCTAAATTCGTGAATTGGAATTGTGCCTTTTTCAGTACTAGAACCGATATTACTAAATAACATCTTTTTTACAACAGAATATATTCCGCCATAAGCTAGTATAGCTAAATTTTATATTTGAAAAATATAATGCATTGGACTCTACTAATCTTTATTGGAAATTAACACTACATACTTCGTACTAAGTATCTACTGTAATAATATTAATATTGTAATATACTATTTAAATAGGTAACAATGTTAATTTATGTTTTATTCAAAGATCTTAAGAATGTTTATTATAAGGAGTCCTAAAATGAAAAAGAAAATAAACTATTTAATCTTACTTTTAACTGCCATCTTTATAGTTGGTTGTACTAACGTAGAAGATGTATCGAATACTGATGGGAAAGCTGATTCACAAGAAGTAACTACAAAAAATAGTGAAAAAGAAAAAACTACGACTGAAAAACAAGTAGTAGAGGAAACATCAACTCAATCAAAAGATCAACTGTTCAAAGGTTACAAACTAATTGAAGTTGATGGTGGTAATTTGTCTGGACATCGTGAATCTAACGTCGTCGTTGACATTGGTTTTGGGGACCGAGAATATTGGTCCTTTACGAATGAACACGGGCAATTAATCCGTGTCATTGCTAAAGAAATTGTTCTACAAGATGATCGTACCGAACCTGTAACATCGTCTGGCAGATACTACGCTGATGAAGCAAAAGTTCCTGGTGTCGAAAGAGCGGATTTAGATGAAGGACACATTATTGCAGATTCTCTTGGTGGGGTATCAAATGCTTATAATATTACGCCACAAGATAGTACGCTTAACCGACATGGTGATCAAGCATATATGGAAGACGCTATTCGTAAAGCTGGTGGAGCTACTAATTTTGAAGCAATAATCACATATCCTAATACGGAAACGCAGATTCCTTCTCATTACAAGTACACTTACACTTTAAAAGGGAATAAAATTGTAGATGAGTTTGATAACGGCAACCCTGATGAAATAAATAAATCTCTAGGATTAACTGAAAGTAAATCAACTAACTCAAATAAGTCAACAAGTTCTAATAAGTCCAATGCTTTGAAAGGCACTGATGATATTTCTAGTGTTGATACAGATGGAAATGGTCAAGTAACGATTAAAGAAGCAAAAGCAGCAGGTTATAGCATGCCAATAACTAGTGATCACTGGTTATACCCATATATGAAAGACAATGATAACGACGGTATGGTAGGGGAATAAGCACCTAGACCTTAAGGCAAAGTAAATGACTGAAATATACGGATGACTTTACAGAAATTGCCCTTTAGTTGAGTAAGACAAGGTAAAACAACAATCGTTACGAACAGAATCATAAAAAATGGACCAAGCATATTTTTATATAATATGTTTGGTCCATTTATTTACATACGCTTGAAGGTTGTCACCCTAAGATAAAATAGCATGCCTCTTTTTCAGTTCTTAATTAAGCGAATGATAGATTTCACCCATGATTCCCTTCATTTGATGCATACCTGTATCAGTATTGGTCATCATAATAATTCCTTGCTCGAGGTGCGGATAGGCTACGAGCATACATTGAAACCCAACACCCCAGCCAAGAGAGGAAAATTCGAGCTTTTGGTCCGTGCTATCTAGAAATACTCCAAGGCCCGTCCATTCTTTACATCCCTGTGAGCGGCACAGTTCATTTATTTGTTTTGACGTAAGGCCAATATTACTTTGTCCTTTGACAGCATTCATAATATCCAGTAATAATTTTGTTAAATCGCTTGGGGTAGTCCATATACCACAAGCTGCAAGGTAAGGGTAAATAGAATATTTCCCTGGAATTAAATCTCCATTTTGGTCATGACCACATGCGAAATTATCCAAATTTGATGCTGAAAGAGAGGTTGAACAAGTACTGTTTTTCATACTTAGTGGCTTAAAAATAAAATCATTCATAAGATGAGAAAAAGGTTTTTGCGTTATATCTTCTATTAATAATTGAATAAGACAAAATCCTGCATCAGAATAGTGAAATTCACTTTCAGGCTCATAAGTCACTTCGATTGAAGTATGGCAATAAGGAGTTTTACCATTCAATATTTCAACTATGGATGGCATTTCCTTAAATGAATCTACGGGCATAAAACTGCCTTCAGGATCCACAATCCCAGATTGATGACATAGTAAGTTTCGTAATGTAACCTTTTTATGCTTTGTAAATTGATTGCCAGGAACTTTCCATGAAAATAGTTTATTATTAACATCTTCATCTAAGTCCACGATCCCTTGTTCTACCAATTTCATCACTAAAACGCTTGTTAGAAACTTACTGATCGAGCAAGCGTTGAAAATGGAGTCTTCATTAATTTTTCTATCAGTACCTGCTTCTAGAACTCCGAAATGATCCGTTTTACTGATTTTTCCCTTTTCGATAGCTACAAGACTTAGGCCAGCTATACTGTAATGCTCCATGCGTTCACGAATATTTATCATCTTTTATAGCTCCTAATTTTTTCTTAATTATAACAAAGTTTCAGAACAATTGTTTGTATTTTGGGGTTTTACTTTATTAATCGTGCGTGTACAATCATAGACGGACTATTTTTTGTAAAGTCACTTTTTTTCCATGAGCCATATATGTGTAACAATTCGAACCCATATTGTTCTAATAGCCTCTTCATTTCCATTGGATATGTATAGCGAAGTCGAATTGAATCTTCGAAAGTAGCGTGTTCTAGCTTATTTATAGAACGGCAAGTTAAAATTTGTGTGATAGGGTCATATTCTTCACGATGCTGAATAGTTAGTTTTTCACCTTTACTATTTACTGAACTTTCTTCGTATTCATCCACGATAGACAGTTCGCTTAGTAGAGCATTTCTCGTATCAAATACAAATTCTCCTCCTTGCTGTAAGTGCTTTTTAACGGATTGGAATAAAGCATTTTGACTTTCATTACTTAAAAAATGCTGAAATGCATTACCTGTCATATAGACAAAATTTGATGTTATTGGTAGTTGAAGCTGCGTGCAATCTTGCACTGAAAAATGCACGTGTACATTCTGTTTTTTCGCTTTTTCAATTGCCAATTGAAGCATCCCTTCATGGATGTCTACTGCATAAACGTTGAATCCTTGCTTGGCTAGTGGAATAGCTAACCGACCAGTGCCACAGGCTAATTCAATTATCGTATCGTTATTATTGCTAAGAAGATTTTCAATAAAATATAAATCTACGTTATAATTTTCATGAAGTACATCATATTCAATAGGGTTTTTATATTTCTCTAAATTTCCACTAAACTCATTTTGATACATACCTCTAACTCCTTCACCTTTATCTTTTTTAAGAGATATTGTATAACAAATCCAATATTTGCACAAATTAGATTCTTATTACAAATATGAGGTTGATTTTCGTTACGGCTGGGGTGCTTTTATCGCTGCCGCTTCGCTTTCGCGCAGAAAACATTTGTTGCTGCCGCTTCGCTTTCGCGCAGTTAAAAGATTGTTGCTGCCGCTTCACTTTCGCACAGAGCAAAGCTTCCTGGGAGCGGGGCGTCCGATGAGCCGTTGATCCCCAAGGAGTCACCTAGCCTCTACTCCAGTCATCTTATAAAGTATCTCCGTTTAACCTAAAATTAACAAACTCTTAAGAATAGGAGGGGGTCATTTGAACAAGAAATTTCAGAACAGGATACATATCATTGGCTCTGTTGGGAGTGGGAAAACAACATTAGCGAAAGAATTATCCGCTAAATTAAATATTCCATATTATGAGTTAGATAATGTCGTTTGGATAAGACAAAATTCTGGTGATATTAGAAGAACCGATCAACAAAAAGTCGATTATTTGAATAATATTATTCATACGAAAGAGTGGATTATTGAGGGCGTTCATAATGAGGACTGGGTAGTACAAAGCTTTTCGAATGCCGACTTAATTATTTTCTTAGATACAAATTATTTCATCAGAATCTATCGAATAATAAAGAGATTCACGTTACAAAAACTCGGTTTGGAAAAGTCCAATTACAAACCGACTTTTTCAATATTTATAAAAATGTTTAAATGGAATCGTTATTTTGAGGAAATTAGCAAGCCTAATTTTTTTCACAAATATGGAATGTATAGTGACAAACTATTGGTCGTAACTAGTAAAAGGGAAATTCTTTAAAAAAGCATATCCATAAACAATGGATACGCTTCTTACGTGTACATTTTAAGCATTTTTCTTCGTTCTCGTCGTTCGTTTTCTTGTTGCTGGCTTTTTCGTTTTCTCTAATGAAGCTTGAAGTGCTGTCATTAAATCCGTTACATTATCAGGTACTGGACGTTTATCACTAGTCGAAATTGTATTAGTAGCTTTTTTCTCCTCTATTAGCTCCATTAAAGCATTACGATAATCATCTGTATATTTTTCTGGATTAAATTCTGTTGTTAATTGATCGACAAGCATCAGTGCGGTTTCTAGCTCTTTTGGAACAATGTTTGGTTCACTTGGAACATTTGGAACATCACCAACACTTCTTACTTCATCAGGGTAATGAATCGTTTCCATTACTAAAGCGTTTTGATAAACGCGTACAATTGCTAGTTGCTCTTTTGAACGGATAATAATTTTAGCAACGCCTATTTTTCCAGATTGCTCTAATGTTTGACGTAATAGGGAGTAAGCCTTCCCGCCAGTCGAATCAGGGGATAAAAAATAAGTGCGTTCAAAATAAATTGGATCGATTTCGTTTAATTTCACAAAATCAATGATTTCAACGGCCTTATCTTCATTTTCCTTCCGTAAGTTCTCTAACTCTTCTTGATCTAATACGACAAACTTATTTTTAGCATACTCATATGCTTTAACAATATCCTCATCTTTTACTTCTTGGTTACAGCCTTCACAAACCTTTTTATAGCTGATAGGTGTATGACATTCTTTATGGAGCTGTCGCAATTTAATGTCTTTATTTTCTGTAGCGGCATGTAGTTTTACCGGTATATTGACAAGACCAAATGAGATACTGCCTTTCCAAACTGTATGCATTTGTATCACCTCGTTTATCTTACTATGATATATTTTGCTTATTTTTATGTATCTTAAAGTGAAATCGTCAAAAACTGAAGATAAAAAGCAAAGTAGGTATTCAAATGAAACCAATGCTATTAACAGAAGTGCTCGAAACACCAATTGGTGAGGAGTGGATGTACGAAACAAAATATGATGGATTTAGATGTATGTTAGTTTGGGACGAACAGCCAATGTTAATAAGCAGAAATGGCAATAACTTAAATCACTTGTTTCCAGAGATACTCGATTTTTGCAAAAGTATATTTAATAAAGTTAAAAAATATTTACCATTAACATTTGATGGTGAGTTAGTTTATTTAACGAATAACTTCAATAGTGATTTTTCTCAAGTCCAAAAAAGAGGGCGGATGCAAAATAAAGAAGTTATTGCTACTCATGCAAAAACCTTCCCTTGTCATTATATTGCGTTTGATTTACTGAGCTATAGAGGGGAGCAGCTGACAAATAAGTATTTAAAAACACGCAAACAGCAACTTTCTAAGCTTTTTACAACTTTAAAGCTCCCGGCAACTGTCAATTATGAGGATCAATGTCCATTACAAGTGATTAGTAGTATGGAGCATAGTGAACCTCTTTGGCAGGCTATTAAGAATTACAATGGAGAGGGAATGGTTGCAAAGAAGAAAACAAGTAAATGGATAGGAGATACACGCTCGAACCATTGGTTAAAAATAAAGAATTGGAGATATGTAACGGTCATAGTGACGAAATATGATCATAGCAATGGTTATTTTCATGGCAGTATTTATCAACAAGGGGGGCTAGTTGAAGTAGTTATTTTTAAACATGGAATGTCAGAGGAAGAGCGGAAAACACTCATTGCTTTTTTTCAGTCAAATGGACAGAGGAATAATGAAACATGGGAGCTGGAGCCATCCATTTGTCTTGATATAGCTTGTATTGATTTCGATGGAAGCAAATGTCGAGAACCGCGTTTTCATGCATTTCGACTGGAGATGTTGCCAGAGGACTGTCATTGGCAGCATATGCAACGACAGCTTTATCCTATCCCAGATTCGGTTCAGATTACGCATCCTGATAAGCCTATTTGGCCAGAAATCGGTATTACTAAGGATGGATATTTGCATTATTTGCAAATGATTTCTCCGTATTTATTACCCTTTCTTCGTAATCGCCCTCTTACATTAATTCGTTTTCCACATGGGGTACCTGGTGAAAGCTTTTATCAAAAAAGTAGTCCCGAGAAAATACCTGGGTTTGTTTCTACTGGATGGATGGACGATATTCATTATCTTGTATGCAACAATCTTGAAGCATTATTATGGCTAGGCAATCAGCTGGCACTAGAGCTGCACATACCATTTCAAACGTTGCAAACAGAGTGTCCGACTGAGATTGTCTTTGATTTAGATCCTCCTTCCGTTGAGCAATTTTCACTTGCTGTTACTGGAGCTCTTGATTTAAAGGGGATTATCGATTATTTTAAGCTACAATCATTTGTTAAAACGTCAGGAGGTAAGGGAATACAGCTTTATATACCGTTGCCTGAAAATGCCTTTACTTATGAAGAGGTGCGAGTATTTACTGAATTTGTCTGTCGTTTTTTATGTGAACAAAAACCAGAATTGTATACCATCGAGCGTTTAAAGAAGAATAGACATCAAAAATTATATTTAGATTATGTACAGCATGCAGAAGGCAAAACGATTATTGCCCCATATTCAACTCGTGGCAACGAAAAAGGCTTAGTGGCAACACCATTACACTGGGAGGAGGTAAATGAGCATTTAACACCAGACGACTTTACTATTCCCGCTGTACTGGAGAGAATGAAAAAAGTGAGCAACCCATTTAAAAATTTCCGTCAAGTAGGGGAAAGTCAGGATTTTCGATCGGCTTTAGAGCGTTTAAAAGAGCAGTGATGTGCCGGAAATTAAAATGGTAGAGCTTAGAGGCAAAACTTCGATAAAAGGCAATAAGCATTGGCTTCAGTGTCGATGTGCTGTAAATAGCAATAATAAATATACCCTTATTAATAAAACTCATTTCTTTTTTGTCATATAAAAACTCCTTTCATAAGTCTTAAATAAAGCAAAATAGATATTTTCCATTCTTGCTAAACTTTCGTAATTTTAGGTTAGATAAAAAAATAATGTAAACTCGGAGGTAGGGCAGTGCGGTAAGGTTTTCCTCCCTTGGTATTTATCAAATCCTAAATATTAGGGAAAGACAGACCAACGACCGACCTGAGCTCCATAAATTGTTCGGAGCAAGACATACACGGCCGGCTCAAATTTTTTAAGAGATTATCGATTGACTTAGCTTATATGTTTTATTTAAGAATAAGATGTTAAAATGGATTCCCTTCATCATAATCGTCTCCCTTCATTGAATAATGTAATAATAAGGAGGGTGACAAAATGAGTTTTGAAAGTTTCAATAGAAGTGAAAAGGGTTCAACTAATAAAAAATTTAGCAGAATTCATGATGATTGCGAAGAAAGTTGTAATAATAAAAATGTTCCAGGAGTACAAGTCCCACAACAACATTTAGGTACAGGTCTTCCAGGGTTTGCTTATATTTATGATACAACTGCTCAACCAGGTATCCCGAATAATGGTTCAGTTACTTTCAATACAAATGGCAATATAACACCTTCAGGGTTTGTAACACATGTACCAGGAACAGCACCTATCATAATAAATCAAACGGGTATTTATCTTATTACCTACGAGGTGTTTGTTACAGGTGGCCCTTTTGCATTTTCCCTTTTCAATGGCGACAACCAAATTGCAGGTTCCAATTACGGAGGCAATGGTGGTTCCGACCCGCAAAATGGTCAAGTAATCACTACTTTAAATGCATCGGATGTTCTTACTTTGAGAAATATTCATCCAAACCCAACAGCTTTATTAAATACAATTATTGGAGGCACTCAGGTTATCAGCGCGTCTATTGTCATTTTAAGATTAGCTTAAGGATTTGAATTTGAGTCACATCAAACCAGGTGTGGCTTTTTACATTTATAGATTAGTTTTGTTTTTACAGTTTGAAATTTGAAAGGAGTGGTTATCATGTGAACTTCATCCACTTTCCATAATTCAGTCAAACTTACTAAAACAAACTTACTGAGCATCAAGTGCTCGGAAATACGCTATAAATACACAATTCGCTTTACAAATATAACGTGGTGTAGCTCTACCACCGTTCTAAAAGTGAGCTAACTCGACAATTAAGTATTATACTGCAGTTGACGAGCCTTATCCTTAACACAGTAAGGCTTTTTATATGGGATATAAATTACATAATTTTTATCTTTCAACCATATGATTTGGATGGGGGTGTGATATGTATAAATATAGAGCGCAAGTATATTTAACAGAGGGTGAAACATTGCCTTTTATTGAATTTGAATTAAACAGGGATAGTCATGTTGCTGCATTCAACTATCTATATAGTAATACTGCTGATAAATTTTTAGTTTTCCCTTTCTGGGAAAATCGAGTCTCTTTTGTTGCAAGAGATAAAATTAAACGAATAGAAATTGTTAGAAGTTAACATCCCCCGGGATGTTTTTTGCTTTGAAAACTGCATCAAACAGCCATAAACAATCGGAGGCTAGTTCAAGGTCTACTATGTATTGTTAGGAAAATTACGATACCAAATGGAGTTTAAGGGATTAGTTATTAGCAGGGCTGAGTTTGGTGCGGTTTTGAGAGTGAAATTTGTAGAAAATTGTTCCGATTTGTTACCACTCGGATTATGATTATAGTGGAGTTAGTTATTTTGAAAAGTTTAAAAGTTACACTGCAAATTACATTTTTCTCATTATTGATATTAAACGTTTTGCTAATATTTTGCGTTATATTCTCCTATTTCTTTAGTGTGAGGGACTACAAATTAATTTCTGGGATTATTGCATTTATTAATTGATCAACTGGATCCATATATTGAAATAAATCCTATAGGTGTTCCTAATGAAAACTACTATCCAGGCACGTCAACAATTATGAAAGCTGGGGATGTTTTATATTCAAGCAAATCCTTTCTAACTTCAACAAAAATTGTTGGGCATGTAGCAATTGTGGGACCTGATTATCGTATATACCATGTAAATCCTGTAGGTGACGTAGCGGGCAAAAGAGATACGTTAACGGATTATCGCAACCGCCATTATGTAGGGGAAACGATTTATGTTTATGGTCCAAGTAGTGGCGCAACAGGAGCAGCAAACTGGGCGAGTATCAACTATTCTTCTGCAAAAACTTATGAAATTATTAATCTAGAGCCTTTGAGTTCAATTAGTTCTAATTATTGCTCTAAATTTATTTGGCAAGCACTTTATTACGGCAGCTCAATTGATCTTACGCATATAGGATTAAAAGGTTCAAGTTAGTCCTGGGTAACGCCGGAACCTATTAAAAATTCTAGTACTATGACCTCTTTAACATCATTCAAAAGTCGTGATTAAAATTTCAATATATTTAGGGGAGTGGGTAAAATAAAAAAATTTTTAATTATCCTGGCTATTCTAATATTAATTATTTTCGCTTCTGTTGCTTTCGTTCAATTTAAAAAACATCAGGCTTCCGATAAAGTATTGCAATACTTAACGGAAGTAAGGGGCTATAAGGAATCGGAAATAATAACTCTTGAAAGCAAGTATACCTTTTTTGGCATACCGAAGTATCACGTGGAAGTAACTTTTAAAAACGAACCCAAAATCGTCTATCTTTATTTCGCTAATGATTTAAAAGGACAGTTTGAATATTACGAGATTGATGGTAAGAAAATTCTTACCGAAGACTTAAAAAATTATGATCCGGCAAAAAGCAAAGTAAGCACGAAATATAAAAAATAACGCTCCTTTATGGTAAGTACGAGGATTAGCCAACTATCGAAAGTTTTTCAGATAGTTGGCTATTTTACATATGCAGCTTAGGTATTTTCCAGCTAATAATTATGTGAAATCTAGGTTGATGATGTGGCAAATTAGGTAGTTTTGTTATCGGTCTTACTAGATATTGATAGAAATCGATTCCGTTTGCAGATCAATGTCTTTTGTACCGAAAGCGAAGCGTCAGCTACATACGCTTCGCTTTCACACAATAAACATTCACTCCGGGTTCGAGTTATGGGGGATAAATTAATTCTCATGTGTCTGATTAAATTTCTTGAGTCCGATAATATTTCCTAAAATCGAGAAGATAGTAGTTCCAACGATAACTATCATTAATTCTATGTTATCGAAATAAAGATACGAAGTTAATGAATTATTAACATGTCTCATATAAAGAACTATTGCGTAGGTTGTAAAGAAACTGATAGTTGCTCCAAGTGTAAAACCACTTATATGCAACCAGTTGTTATATTTTTTTAATAAGAAATGAGATAAAACCACAAGAATGATTGGCAATAACTGAATATAGTGGTCGATTATGTTGCTAATATAGATGTTTGGTATGTAACCTTCGTCTGATCTGTAGTGATATGATTTATATGAAAAGATAACCATTGGTATAACTTTGATTAACCAAAAGCCGATTAATGTACCAAAAATTATCGGTTTGATAGTAATTTTTTTTATTAAAAAATAACAAATAAAAAACGAAACAATCACAGTAATAGGTGACATTAAGATGATATTAATTTGGTAAAGCCTATACTCATCATTACCATTAAAATCATGATAAATATCTGCTAAAGAAAAAGATGCGAGTACTGCAGCAATAGCAGTAACTAAATAAGATGTTACATTTAAAAATAATTTCAATTGGGTTACTCCTTTTTATATTTGTTAATGATTATGTTCTGGAAGATTGTTGCTGTAAAACAAAAAAGACATCATTCATCTATGTATTGTTTAGAGCACACTCGCTAGTTAAACAAACCAAATGTTTACTCTTTTGCTTTTTAACTGAAGTTGGATTGTATTCTCAAATAAATATACCAATTATTAAAATTATACCAGTAACATCAACAATAACAATCGGTTTAAGCAGTTCAAAAATGAATGATAAAAGAATAGGTAATGTTACTCCCACCAAACTCCTGAAAATAAGGAACTCCCTTTTTCTCACCTCTTTTAATGATAACTTTCGGATAAGTAAAGGATAATTTTATTACTATTTTGCTCTGTTTGTAAAAAACGACTTCACTTGTTGGAGAAAAGTCACCTTTCCAATTTCATTCCATAGAATACTTTACCTATTAAATATTACCATTTTTTACGCTATTATGTATGTGTAATTTTTCCCATATTCAACAAGGGTAGTAATGAGTTTATTTAGGGGTATTAAAGAGTTTCTGAAAGAGAAACTGCCTCTTTTTTTATCAGTCTCAATTCATTATTATCATTTTTGATTAAAACAACAAAAAAGACCACCCCGTATGAGATGGTTAACCTTTTTGATCATATAAAAGCAGTAAGTTAGAATGGCTCATTAGATGACAATATAAGGATAAACCATTACTTTCCCTATATTTAGAAAACTAATGACAGCCATTTAAACAGGAAGGGGCAAACGAATTCTCTCAATCAAGTATTAAAACAGTTCGCAGATGAGTTTTCTACTGAATCTTTAAACAAATCATGTTAAGGACAACATTCTATGCGTCGTTCTTTTCTAGATAATCCAGAATCCCCATTGCTGAAACAACTGTATCGAATGGGATTGTTTGATAAACCGGATGATTCTCTGCGATGCCATTTTCCTGTAAATAATTGTACAAAAGTGCCTTTAAGCGACCATCTAAAAATTGTACTTGTTCTTTAAAATCACTAGATACCGTTAACGCCTTTTTTCCTTCTGCTAAAAATAGCGGTGTCCAGTAGCGCACTTGTTTGTAAGCTTCGGCTGGATTTTTATATGCACCGAAATGACCGAAATACAATTCTGTAGCATTTAACTTTTCATACAGCTGGATAGATTGCTCCATTGTATCTGGGTCATACTGATTCGGTGAAGTAGAGGGAATGATTAAATCAATTGATTCGCCCTCCATTTCTGGATAACGCACACCAGTTGTATCTCCAACAAACAATCCATTCGTTGCAGAATAAAGCATGGATACATGATGCTTTGCATGACCTTCAGTATGATAAAACGTTAGCTGATGTTGACCTAAAGATAGTACTTCCTCATGTTCGATTTCTATAATGCGCTCTATATCGATAGGTAAAATCGGATCAAATAGACGATCGAACTCCGCCCCGTAAACACTCTTTGCACTTGTGATTAGACGGGTAGGATCTACCATATGAGATACACCTCGAGGATGTACAACGAAAGTAGCATTTGGACAGCTTTGTAAAAACAAACCTGCACCTCCAGCGTGATCTAAATGGATATGCGTAACAATTACATAATGAATATCCTCTAGAGAAATATGCAATTCATCTAAGCCTTCTACTATATACGGCATAGAAGGACTGGCAGAAGTCTCGATTAATGTAATTTTTTCATCAATAAGCAAATAAGAGCTTGTACGCTGTTCCCGATTTAAATCATGTGTATCAATACAATAAAAATTTGGTGCAAGTTGTTGGACTCTCCCCATGTAAATAATCCCCCTTCAATTTTGTTGAGTGTAAATTATTCTCTAATATGCAATTTTTATCTACAAAAAGCAGTAGTTATACTTTATAATAATAGAAAAATATACTGAATGTCCATTCATTTTTTAGGGGGATTTACTTATGGAGAAAAAGATTCGCTACGACACAAGAAAAGTTCATCGTGTTAATTTAGCTATCATTTCAATTTTGGCTGTGCTTATTTGTGGACCGTTAATACTTTCGAAGGGCATTATGTTCTTATTTGTTGGACTTGCCGTAATTGCATTAGCGGTTTGTAATTATTTTTTACCTATTAATACATACGTTAAAGGCTTTATTTTTGGAATGATTCCTTCGAGTGTTGTCTTTACGTTATTTTTAGTCGATAGCTTTTCATTAACTAAACATTATATTCTACTTTGTTCGGTGGCCATTATCGCTCTTTATTTTAAGAAAGAATTACTAGTATTTTTTGGCGTGCTAACAAATATCAGCTTCCTAATTCTTTATATTGCTAAGTCTGGATCATTATTAGGACCCTCAAATAATATGATCGTTTTCATTACGCTTTTTGCGATCATGAATGGTGTTATTATTGCATTTTATTTAATCGCAAAATGGGGTAATGAACTAATCGAGCATGCTGCGATTCAGCAAAATGAAGTGAAAGCGTCATTAAATCAGCTAGAGAATACGTTTCAGGAAATTGAAAAAAGTAGTCAAGCCTTGGATGAGCACGTTACACAATTCCAACAAACTATGCAGAGTATAACTGGAACGAGTAAACAAATTCTTTTAGCTACTGAGGATATATCCGCAAGTATTCAGCAGGAGTCATCTAGTCTGCAAATGATTCATGGCACGATGAAGGAATCAGTGCATTTTGTTACCGAAACATTCGCGATTTCAAAGAATACTGTATCTAAATCTACTGATCTGCAGCAGGAGATTTTAGTAGGTTGGGAGAAAATGCAGGATGCGATGGTGCAAATGGGCGTGATGAATCATGCTATGAGTTCTACAGCCGAAACTGTGAATGAGCTACAGACTAGCTTGAAAACTGTAGATAGCTTATTAAAGGGCATACAGCATATTGCAGAACAGACGAATCTACTGGCTCTTAATGCTGCAATAGAAGCGGCAAGAGCAGGGGAACATGGTAAAGGATTCGCCATCGTTGCAGATGAAGTGCGGAAATTAGCAGAAGAAAGTGCGGCGATTACGGTAAGTATTTCGAATGTAACGAGAACATTGTTCGAAAAATCAACAGAAGCTCATCAACGCTCTGATGAAGGTGAAAAAGCGTTGCAACAGGGGGAAATGCTTTTACAAGACGTGAGCACCTTCTTCAATGTCATAAAAGATTCATTTGCGATGGCCAATGTAGATTTAACTCGAGGGATGAATGAGTTAAGTAGCGCCATTTCTCAGTTTGAAACTATCCAAGTACAGATTGAAAAACTAAATGACATGACTGAACAAAATGCAACTTCTACAGGAGAAATTGTACACTCAGTGGAAAACGAAAATAATATGTTAGAAATGATGACGAACACAACTAGTCGTATTCAGGAATTAAGCCATACATTAAAGTCAATTGTTATGAAAAAGGAAAGGGAATCTTTTTAAAAAAAGGGAGGCCTACAGTCAATGTACTTGATTTTAGGCCTTTTAGTATTAATCCAACGCCTGGAAGCATTCTGTTAACATAGGCTCCTCTCTGTTCATCGAGCGCACTGTTGGGAGTCAATCGTTATTTCAGGACAATCATCCGAAATCATTCATATTTGAATACACTTCAATACATTTTGCTCCAGCATTTTCATCGTGTATAGCTTATAAATCATAGATCATTTTTCTAGAGTCACGATTGGTCTACAATAGCTTCAACCACCATCGTAAATAGAGTTCGCCATATTGACGAATGACCTTTACTTCTGCTTCATTCCCATTTTTAGCGTCCTACATAAATTGATCTAGTTTCTATATGTTATGAATCGTTTATCCTTCTTGAACAACGGCGTTTTCATTTGCTTTCACAGTATTCGACGCTTCTATACAGGCAGCAATGAGTGTAACTGCCTTCGAAAAGTAAACTGTTCTATATAAAAAATAATGGAAATTTGAAACAAATGGCGAAATTAATCGTAATAAATAGAAAAGTTTTAAAGGAGATGAAAAGGTGTTATTCATAAGTATCGTATTTTCCATACCTATATACGGCTTTTGTATTTGGAGTTTGTATCAGCCGGAGGAAAGCTATTTCTTCTTTGATCGGTGGCGATACAAAGAAATCCCTGAGTTATCAGATATTCAAATCAAATTAATTAGAATCGGTAGCGTATTCGCGATGATTATGTATACAATCTATCTTATTGTTGTGGCAATTGATACATTTACGCCCTAATATTTAATTAGTTCACGCAATAATCATCCAAGTGAAATGTTATACTTAGAGCTATGAGGAAATTAAATTGATTTAGAAATTATTAATATTTCAGACGAAAGATTGATGTGAATGGTTTATGCTTTTAATATACTATTTCATAAATAATGATGGAATAGGAGAATATTGACATGATAAAAGGTTTATATGAAGCGCATTTACCAGTAAGTAATTTAGAAAACTCGATTGTATTTTACAAAAAATTAGGGTTAGAACTCGCCTATCAAAAAGGAAAAGTTGCTTTCTTTTGGATCGTTAAAGGAGAAAGCTGGTTAGGATTATGGGAAAATGATAGTGTTCATGTAAACTACCATCCATCAATCCGACATTTGGCATTTAAAATTGAGGAAGAAGATCTTGAGCATGTAAAAGAGTGGTTGTCTTCAATTGGAATTGAGGTTCGAACAGAATTTGGCCTTACTTCCGAACAACAACCTTTAGTACTATCGAATTATCCTCATGCACATGCTGCAATTTACTTTTCAGACCCAGATGGTAATTCATTAGAATTAATTACACCATTGAGACTAGATGATATTGAGAGTTTTAATGAGATGTCTCTTGAAGAGTGGAGAAAACGTTATTCCATCTTGTAATACAGTAAGAGCCTTCACCGAAAACGGTAAGGCTCTCTCTTATTTCCTTTTAAATCACTATTTCGTTGTTACATCTTTCATTGCGTTACTGTCATGCTTATATTTAAAAGTTATTGCAAAAATGAATGCCAAAACGAGCGTATATGCCCCGAAAACTAACCAAATATATTGCCAATTCCTGACTCCGTCAACTGTAAAATAATCAACTACTTTTCCGCTAATTATAGCCCCCACATAGGCGCCGATTCCATTGACCATTGTACTGAATAATCCTTGAGCACTTGCACGAATTCGGTGATCGACTTCTTTTTCTACAAAAATGGCCCCCGAAATATTGAAGAAATCAAAGGCACAACCGTAAACAATCATTGATAACAACAAAAGTAAAAAGCCTCCGCCAATCGGACTTCCATATCCAAAGAAAACAAAACGTAATGTCCATCCTACCATACTAATTAGTATTACTTTTTTAATGCCATATTTACGTAAAAAAAATGGAATGGTCAGAATAAAGAAAACCTCTGAAATTTGTGACACTGATAATAAAATAGCTGGATATTTTACCGCAAAGCTATTTTTATAATCAGGATTCAACGCGAAGTCGTGTAAAAACGGATCTCCAAATGTATTGGTAATTTGAAGTGCAACACCCAATAGCATTGAAAAAATTAAAAACAAAGCCATTTTTTTATCTTTAAACATAACAAATGCATCAAGTCCCAAATGACTTACTAACGACTTGTCCTTTATTGCCTTAGAAGTCGGGCAGGCAGGAAGCGTAATTGTGTAAAGTGCTAGTAACAACGAAGAGCCGCTAGCTATGAATAGCTGAATATTACTTAATTCAATTTTGGCAAGACTAATAATCCACATCGCTAGAATAAAACCAATTGTCCCATAAACACGAATAGGTGGGAAATCCTTTACAACATCAAATCCTTTGTCTTCTAGGTAAAAATAAGAAATTGTATTCGATAAAGCAAGTGTTGGCATATAAACGATTGAGTTAAATAACATTACCCAAAACATCATTGTAGGATCTGAAATTTCAGCAGCACTAAATAAGATAATTGCACCGAGGAAATGTAATATTCCATATAACACATTTGCTTTTACCCAACGGTCCGCAATAATACCAATAAGACTTGGCATTATAATGGCTGCAAGACCGTTAGAACTATACACGATTCCAACTTGCGCGCCAGTAAAATTCAATGTATTGATCATATATGAACCAAATGTAACAAGCCAAGATCCCCAAATAAAAAACTGAAGAAAAATCATAATTTTAAGACGTAATTTTATATTCATTTTTTCCTCCTAGAGAAGGTGATGAGTTATTTTCACTTTTTTGAGTAAAAATAAATTAACAAGGATGCTATCCTATAATGTCTGTTTTAATGAGTTCATTATGCATTAATCGTTCAATAAATTATTTTTTAATAAAAACCATAATCGCTGCATTGGACTCAGAAATATTGACATAACTAAAGCATTTGCTCATAATGACAGATTCATACGAATTTTAAACGGATTGTCGTCATGGTGAAATTTGGGTGTTGGCTACATAGAAATGGTTATTAGCATTTTTGAAATAAACTATCCTTATAAGAATAGATTTTTCAACATCATACATAGTTCATATCAATAAAAACATAAGGATTGATAACACTGAATTCCTACTATTAAAATGTGCAGTTTTACTTTTAGTTTTTCACTGAATGCAATAAATTAAAATTAATAAATTCGTAAGGAATGAGTAAGAAAAAAGTGAAAATCGATTTGTATTATTTTAAATAGAGATTGAAAAGGAAAATTTTTGTTGGTATAAAAGTATATGGATCAGAGGAGGTAACGCTGCAGGAATAACGGGAGCAAAGTACTGGGGACGAAGTGATTTATACAACGCCAGTGCAAAGTGCCCTGCGTACATATTTTAGTGAAGTAAACTTAGAATCTGAATAAGGGAGAATTAAAATGCAATTAGAAAGTATTTTTTCAATAACATCAAGTGCACCATTTTCTAATATTCTATCAGTAGTATCTATTGCGATTGGATTATGCCTTATTATTTTTGGTCTTGTAAAGCAAAAAAATAATAAAAAGAGTACACTAGCGACTTGTTGTATTGTTTTTGGGTTATTAGTTATTATTACACATACAATTCAAATCATTGCGAGAACAATATAATTTCTAGTTGCTACTATTTTTTTGTAGCGAAAGCAAAGCATGTTGCAGCTTCAGCAAAATTAAAAAGTCCAATTTCTCAGTATTAAAATTGAGAAATTGGACTTTTTTACTTGATAAAAGCGGCCGGTTATAGAAGTTCTAAAATGCTTAAACATGAGTACCTGTTACTTAAAAGTTTAGTTCACCTGGCTGATCTTTATGTAAAAAAATTGACGATCGAAGCAGTAACTTGTATTTGGTATAACATTATGGTTTCTATATGGGGAATGCTGACTTGCGTGGATTGTAGATAATCACTTTTACCAAATGGTAGATCCCATCCTGCTCCATTCAAAAGGATAACTTACGGAAGATCATTTGGTATGATATGCATATTTCTGTATGTTGTCGGTTTATTCAATATTTCATATGAAACATTCCTACGTTTTAAATTATTGAAATAGGATTGGTAAAAAATTTCCTTGCATTCTGGTGAGTAAATAAAATATTCCTTGACGGGAATATTCCCCTTAAGTTATATTTTGATTAACGGGATCATAAACCTGTGCTGATGTAGATGATACTTTACCGGCGACAATCATTTTACGAGGTGAGCGACATGTCAGGGAAAACTCCAGGAGTAAACATAACGATTTTGAGCGCTTTGTCAGAATCAAATCGTATGAATATAGTCGAACTCCTGCGCCAGGGTCCTCTAACCGTGGGTGAGATTGCCGACCAATTGGGATTGAGGCAGCCCCAAACTTCAAAGCATCTAAAAGTACTTAACGACAACGGGATTGTGGAAGTGCAGGCTGAAGCTAACCGTCGAATCTACAAGCTCCGACCCGAGCCATTCCAAGCGCTGGATTCTTGGATACAGTCTTTCCAGAGTGTAATGGAAGAAAGATTCGATAATTTAGATGAATATTTGAAGGAATTGCAGAAAAAAGATAAATCATAAAACCATTTCATCTTCAAGGAGGAATTGCAATGTCAAACAATTCAATGGTATCCAGAATAGAAAACGATCGCGTACTAATACTAGAGCGCGTTTTCGACGCTCCACGAGACTTAGTATTTAAGATGTTCAAAGATCCAGAGCATCTGAAACGTTGGTGGGGGCCTAGAGGATGGGAAATTCCAGTCTGCACCGTTGATTTTCGTCCAGGAGGCGTTTGGCACTACTGTATGAAGTGTGTCGATCAAAACCAAGGTGAATTTTTTGGTATGGAATCGTGGGGAAAAGGGGTTTATAAGGAGATTAATGAGCCTGAGAAAATCAGCTATACCGATTACTTTTCGGATGCTGAAGGCAATTCGAATGACTCCATGCCGTCAACTGAGATAGCATTGGAATTCATCGATATGGGTGGAAAGACTAAGTTGATAAACCGTGCAGAATATGTATCTGCAGAAGCCCTTAAGACCGTTATGGATATGGGCATGCTACAAGGCATCACAGAGACATGGGATCGTTTGAATGAGCATTTACAGTCGTTATAGTAATAGAAAAAGTTTTTTAGATAAAAAAGTTTAAAAACATTTTTAAGGAGTGTAAAAATCAATGATTAATAAAGTCGGTCAAATCATGTTGTACGTTAATAACCAAAATGAAGCAAAAGAGTTTTGGACAGAAAAAGTTGGGTTTAGTGTAATTTCAGAGCAAGATAACGGCCAAGGAATGAAATGGATTGAAATTTCTCCAACTGAAGAAGCTGAGACAAAAATTATACTCCACAATAAGGAATTAATTGCTAAGATGCAACCTGAATTGAATCTTGGTACACCTTCTTTAATGTTCTTCTCGGAAGATATCGATAAATTATATAATGACTTATTAAACAAAAACGTTATTGTTGGGGAAATGGTAAATATGCCTTCAGGTAGGGTATTTAATTTTGCAGATAATGAAAACAATTACTTTGCAGTAATGGAATCTAAATAAAATATTAATCAATTTATGTGTGCGATGCTTTAATTAAAGCATCGCATTTTGCATGCGTCTGGAAATACATTGGGTCATAGGAATGAGCTAGTATAGAAATAAGATGGCAATAGTATGCACTAAGGTAAAACTTTATCGATTGTAATGAATGCTATTTTTAAGTTAATCTCGAGCTGAAACAACCAAAACAAGACCTTTGAAAAATAAGAATGTAAAAGTTAAGTCAAAAGGTAAATACACGCTGTAATACCTAGATGCGTTGGAGGTATGATAAACAAAACAAATTAACCCCAAAGAATTAATTTACAGGATCACATTACTCTTTTCGGTTGTAGGGATTATCCAAATCACGGGCTTATGATGAAATAATGAATCTATAAGATATAATTTTTCAAGTTATATAACCTAGTGTTACGTCTATTTCATTATTTCAAATAAAAATATTATGAAATAGAGGGAGGAGGTGATCCAATGAAAATTAATAAATTTCAAAGTGGGTTAAACGGAGAAACAGGTGCAACAGGTCTGCAAATAATAGAGGGGAGAATAGGAGCAACAGGAGCAACAGGTGCAACTGGGCTTCAGGGAATAACAGGAACGACAGGTGCAACTGGGCTTCAGGGAATAACAGGAACGACAGGAGCAACTGGGCTACAAGGAATAACGGGAGCGACAGGAGCAACTGGGCTACAAGGAAATACGGGAGCGACAGGAGTAACTGGACTTCAAGGTATAACAGGAACGACGGGAGCAACAGGGCTTCAGGGGATAACAGGAACGACAGGAGCAACGGGACTTCAAGGAATAACGGGAGCGACAGGAGCAACAGGACTTCAAGGAATAACGGGAGCGACAGGAGCAACGGGACTTCAAGGAATAACGGGATCGACAGGAGCAACAGGACTTCAAGGAATAACAGGAGTGACAGGAGTAACTGGACTTCAAGGAAATACAGGAACGACAGGAGCAACAGGACTTCAAGGAATCGCAGGAGCGACAGGAGTAACTGGTTCCACTGGTCCAACAGGTTCGAATGGCCAAGGACTAATGGAAGTTTACTTAAGTACAGATCAATCAGTTGCAAACAATGATTTTCTTGGGATTGGGAGTGCCTCAGCTTCTTTTATTAAAAATACATTTGTAGTTCCTCAAAATGCAGTTATAACAAGTTTAACTCTTAATATACGAGATCATAACTTAAATGCTGGAGATACTGCATCTGCACAAATATATTTAAGTACAAATTGTGGTTTTACTGCACCGGTAGCTACAGGTATTATAGCAACTATTACAGGTCCTAGTACATCTACTACACCAAAGTGTTGTACAACTACAACGTCAAATTTCTCAGTAAATAGTTGTACTCTTCTGTCTGTAGAAATAACAACTTCGGGCGGATCCTTTGCAAACGGTGTATCAGCAACTATTCGATATCATTCACTTTAATAAATTTTTTTTTTGCTAATTATCATATTATCTTTAACTACAATTTTTTCTCCACCATTCAATGGTAGCTTTTAAAACAGAACACGTTTTGCTTCAAGGCTAGTGTTAAAGTTTTGTTTCTTTTTCTCTTTTCGCATACCGTTATGGTCGGAAACCAATAACGATATGCGAATTTTTTCTTTTATCGATATTCAGGTACCAATAAATGTTTTCTTTTTTTTGTATATTTTTCTATCCATTCTTGACCTAGTAAATATAACAATTATTGAAGACTATATAGGAAAAGTGCTTAATATAACAACATATAAATTAAAAGAGAAAGACCTTGAAGGAGATAATCTCATCATAAATGTATATGAGTATGAAGGAGAAATAGTTGGTTCTATTGGGGAAGTAACCAATTATACACCAGGTATGTTTAATCCATCAGATAAAAAAGGCTTGGAAGATAGTTTTGAGAGATCGAGGTAATTTTCAAGAAGATCAAATAAAAAACTAATTTTACTAAATAGAAATAACAACATATTTAAAAGCAAATCTTGAAGCTACTATTCATATGTATCGATGCTAGACAGAGTTCAATTAGGCAACTCCGGAGCATTTGGATTGTAATGGTAACTGAAAGAAATGTTTAATACCGTTTAGAAAAGCGTTGCTATAAAGCAACGCTAACGGCAAAAAATACCTATAAATAATTGCTAAAACGTTAACATGCTTATTTATCAGATAAAAGTTACAAGGAGATTTGTAAAGATTTAAGTTTTACAATATTATTTTTTAGCTTCTGAAAACTCCACTGAAAAAGTGTCTAGATTGTTTTCTTTTGAAATTGTGTTAATAATGTTGGTTATTAAATTTATTGTTTTATCATCCCCGTCAAAGTTGGATAGTGAAATTGTCAGAACTTTATTTTCTGGTGAATATATTGTATAGAGAATTCTTTTATCTGGAGAAAATCCGTGTTCTATGAGACCGTTTATTATTTTTTTAGTTAATTCAGTTTCTTCGATTTTTTTATTTATCTTTTCTACTTCTTTTAATTGATCTTCAGAGTTCGAAACGAATGTAAAAGGGGAAATATCTGTTACAGGTTGGGAATAACGATTATAAAATACGAAGATACCAATTGTAATTATCAAAAGAATAGTGGACAAGATGATTTTTTTGATGTTAATTCCTCCTTACATGAAAGGTATGTATATTTTAATAAAATATGATTCATGGGTCATGATAAATAAAAAGAGATTTTATTTTAAAACTTTATCATAGTAGAAAAATAAGTGGGATGGGTTGTCATTGTAAGAAGAAGGCTAAACAAGAAGCGGAAGATGCTGAGTTTTTATGTAGAGAAGGGGTAGGGCGGATAGCGGTGTGGAAAAAATGTGGTCCGATGCAAAGCAACAGGTTGCTACCACAAGACTAATTTGTAATGGAATATAAAAACATTTAGAACAATACAAAAATGTGTGAAAAGGATGGGAAAAAGAGCCATATCCTTAATAAGGAATGGCTCTGAAGAATTGGAGAAACGAAGGATACTATATTTTGATTTCTTTAGAGTGGCTCAAAGCCAATAAATTTTACAAGGTGCAGAGCTAAGGTGATTTGCTTAATACCACAATAATTATGTTGAAATGGCGAGATATGTATAGTGGATGACTTAAGAAACCGAATAAAAAATTTTTTTTAGCTGAACAATATGAAAAAAGCTTATTTGAATATTCAAATTCAAATGAGCTTTTGTTTTAGCTTTTTTCCGTTTCATCTTTTTTACTTCTCAGGAGCAATGCCGTGAATAAAAAACTTGCTACCCAAAAGGAAAAGAAAGAATTTTCAAGCAAAGCCAAATTACCACTTTTGAAATAATCCCAAACTGTTGTAAATAATAAAAGTATTACAAAGAAAACAATATATAAGCATTTTCCGAATATAGTCAATTAAAGCACCTCTAAATGTATTATAAATATGCAAAAAAGGTCACTGAGTTGGTAGTGACCATGTTGAGAGAGGCCGTGTCTGTCAAGCCACAGCCAAAATAAGGCGTGTGATACACTCGATATTAATTTGTGCAAATTGCAAGTTACCTATACATAAAAAAAGCCGCAACATCTTAATACGCTACAGAAAACTAACGAATAATATGAGGATAAAATAAAACAGGAAATAGACATAATCGTCTATTTCCTGTTCCATAGCTTTTAATTTTGCTTTATGTTTAGCTTTTGGAATCGAGTGATACTGCTCGTATCGACACATTCTACAAGAACAATGAATTTTTCCTTTGCTCAATCTGCCGCGTACAGGCATGTCTTCACTTTCTTGTAACCAAACATCTTTTAAAATAGTCCATTTCTTTCGAATAATTCGCTCTCTCTGATGGCGAATATAGGCTTTTGAACGATTTTTCATACATATCAGCTCCCCTGAGAAACCCGAGCTTGCAAAGAGGTCAAGGGATAATATGGCACTCCCTACAAGCTTGGCATGTAGCTGATATATTGGATCAATTGATTCATAACTTCATTCCTTTTTAAGAAAAAGCCGCAGCGTTTGCAGACGCCACAGCCCTAAGTCCTTCTATAGGCTAGTCTGATAAGTAATAATAACACATCGGAGACACAGGAGGGCATCTATGTTAAAAGTGAAAGTAGAATTAAATAGCTAACAACTAGACAAGGCTATTTAGAAGACCATGACAATAAGTGAAAGCACATGAGAATGAAAGACGAGCTTGATTCATTAAAAGCACATCTAAAGCTAAATTTCGAATTAAGGCAATGTTGCCCAAATCGGTTGGAATCACTAGTGATCCAGTACAAGCCCATGTTCAAATAGAAGCTTAAAAGTGAGGTTCATATTAACAAAATCTAGAATTTTGCTAAGTGGTTTAAAATTCAACTAACATGGTAACAGGTGACATCGAACTGTGAGTAATTTTCTGGTTGCTAGAAGGTATGCTTTTACGCCCGTTGCCCTGAAAAGAACAGCTAATTAATAAAAAATTATTATTTGACAGCTTTAAAAATAGCTTTTCCTTTTTTGTATACAAATCTTTCCCACTTAGCTAACAATCCATTTCCATTCTCGCCATTTTCTATTTCTAAAGAGTGTTTTTTATGGAAATCTTTTACCCGTTTATTATGTTCTTTTTGCCATTGGTTCAAAGGATTATGTTTCATTTTCTAACCTCCTTTTAGTTTATTAATTATATGGTCAAAATGGATAAATTAAAAGCAATCTATTTCTAGTAAAGAAAAATATTAATTGATAGTTATGAGTAGTGAATATCTGAAAGATTTTGTTCAGTTGAGTAGTTACAAAACAATCTGAGGAAAGAAACTAAAAGGGTCACCTGGGTTGGAAGTGACCCTAAGTGAGGGAGGAAGTGACGGTCAACCAGCGTCACAACCTAGTAAGTGCGTACGATACACTCAACGATAATTTGTGCAAATCGAAGTTCCTTATACATAAAAAAAAGCCGCAGCGTTTGCAGACGCTACAGCACAGAATTGTTTTATGCCCTTTGAGGTTTGATAGTAAAAACAAAAGGGTCACTTGGAATAAAAGTGACCCTAAGCATCAAATAGAAGAAAGGCTAGAAAACTTAAAACTTATGATGTGGCTGTTTATTATTAATTATTAAGTTTGTGTAACTAATTCTACAGCTTCTACTACCAATGGAGTTCCTGCTGTGATTGTACCAGTAACTCCGTTAAAAACTAACTCTGTTGCAGAAATTGTATACGATCCACCTTCTTGCAATACACCGTTGATATAGAAATTATAGTACCCGTTTGTTACTACTGGAAAAGCAGTAGCAGCAGTGCCGCTATCGTTTAGAAAGTCGGTTACAGGTATAGAGGTACCAGCAGTGACAGTTAAATTTGCTGCTAAAACATTAAAGAATCTAGTTGAAGTACCTTTAACATTTACATGAATATTAATAATTGAAAGAGCCATTTTTTTCACCTCCTTTCAAGGATAAAAGTATTATTTAGAAGATTCTTTATATTACATTTGTTGGAATCCCAATGATTCTATAATTATTGGAGTTCCAGCAAAAATAGTTGCATTGAATGGGTTAAGGATTAACGAATCTGAGGTTACTTTATATGCACCTCCCTCTTGCATCACAGCATTAATGTAAAGGTTGATGTATCCATTTGGAGTGAAAATTTTGAATTCTGTAACTGGATTACCATTATCATCTGAAAATAGATTGGCTAGTAAGGTTAATCCGTTTGTTAGATCAATATCCTCTGTAACAATATAGAAATATCTATTTATTGTTGGAATAATAGTTCCGCTTGGGATATCGACAGGAGAAGGTGTGATCGAAGATTCATCAATAGCTTTTATACGGGGCCAATTAAATCTATTTTCTTCACAACAACCGTCGCAAATAGATTTTGATGGATTTATTTTATTCATTTTTGTTTTTCACCCCCTTTTTAAATATGTTGCTGACCCCATGAAACATAGACGTTTCTTTAAAATTTTCTAAAGACATATAAAATCTTTTCACATACTAATAATTTATGATTTGAAATTGGAAGGTGATTGGTAATGCGTCTATTAAACAGAATTTAATTAAATATTCTTCTCTGAAAAGATAGGATTTTTTAAATACATAAAATGAAATGAAAGTTATGAAAATGAATTTTGAAGAAGTACAGGTGATAGGTTTTTACCTTGTTACTGAACAAAATGAGGAAATAACGCAAATTTAAAAGCATTCACCATTACAGGCAGTGAGCCGATGGTGAATGAAATAACTGTTTAAAAATAAGTAAAAGAAAAAGCCGCAGCGTTTGCAGACGCTACAGCTCTTTAAAAGATGTGAAACCTTCAGGTATTAATAATCATTTCTAATCATCGTTTACATCGATCGTCCTCAAATACCTGTTTTATATTTAGAAATATTTTTTTTATTTTCAAAAATAGAAGTATTCTGTTCATGCTTTTTTGGATTAGATAACTGTTCAAGCTGTTGTAACAACAGATCGTGAGAAATATCATTTAAATTTTTCATGTTTTCTTGGGTTTGTTTTACTTCCCTAATAAGTAGTCTAACTAATTTTTTTCCAATTGTTTTCACAATATATGTACGTATATAACCATCTTCATATCTGATTTCAAGTTTAGGTTTGTTATTTTTTTCGTTTTCGTTTTCGTCTTTATGTGTATCTTCAATTCCAAATAAATCTAAGAGACTTTCTTTTTTTATATTTTTATTTACCTCTGTTCTCAAATAATTTAGCGTATTACCGGTTTGAATTTTCAATCATAATTCTCCTTAGAATTTAGTATTTTTTATACCTTATTATAACCTTTAAAGTTAATAAATGGAGGTTTTAATATAGAAATTCGTTCAGTATTCTTAACATCAGTTTGCTGATGCACAAGCATTAAGTAGCATTAAAGACTACTCTGTTAACTCGCCCGAAATACAGGAGTTTTAACAAATTCAAAATTACTTACTTAACTTTTTTATTATTAATCCTAATTTTTATAGCAATGGTTGATACTCAATACTACTGAACAATATGAAGAAAAAAAGCCGCAGCGTGTTCAGACGCTACAGCTCAGAATTGGATTATGCTCTTTGACGGTGCTTACAACATTATTATACCACACCATAGGAGGGCACCTATGCTAAAAGAGAAAACAATAACTATTACATCAGATGTTTTAGATTCAATGATTACGGACTACCACTGGATGGTTAACGCTATCAAAGAAATACGTGCGCTAAAATTATTTATAGGCCAAGATGCTAGTTTGTTAATGTTAGACCCAACTTACAAAAAATTAAACAAAGTAGAACTTATTAGAACTATCAAAGAAAAAAGAGAACTACTAAAGTTTCTATTCGAAAATTTAGATGAAGCTAAACAAAACGAATTAAAATTAAGAGTTGAAGAAGATTTCAAAAGTAACGGACTACCATATGGGGGCTGAGGATTAAAAAATACATACATTTTAAAAGCATTCCTGCATGGAGTGCTTTTTCATTTGTTTTGAAAACTGCATCAAACAGCCAAAACACTTTATTATGAGAGGGACGAGTTTGGTGTGGTTTTGAGAGTTTATTAAAGGGAGAGTCGGTATGGGTATAAAAAATATGCCTATTGAAAAAATTCTATCCAGCACCATATAACCCACGTATAGATTTGCAACCGGGTGATGACGAATACGAGGTATTAAAGTGGCTTGTGGAATAATTTGGTAATTAAGAGCCTCTTGTATGGAATGAACAGATAGGGAATATCGTATGTAGCACAACGTTTTAAAATTCAAATTGCTGAAGGACATTGTTAATACGATCGAAGAAATCTAATCCCAGTTGGATCACAATTTAAAAACCATAGTGGACATGCTGTATTGGGATATGGAAAAAACTGTTGTGAGTGGGAAGACATTGCAGACCGATTGTATATGTCGCGCAATAAGGTGCTACGTAAACGCAATGCATTAATTGATTAAACAACCAAGCGTTTAGCATGGACTTAATGTATGGAGAATATATTAATTTAAATGTAAAGGATAGAAAAGGGGATGGGGGATATTGGATTAATAAATATTATTATGAACGCATTTGGGATTACCATGATAACATTATTTCTTTTTCTTTGGACACTTGATGAAGACAAATGGAGTTTAAGTGGTATATCTTCTTACGTAGTTCCTACAGCATTAATATATTTTGTTGTTTTTGTGTTTGTGTAGAAGATCGAAATTTCTTGTATTCAATATAGTGAACTTCCTAACACTAGCGAAGTTCACGAAAGTCTGTATTAAATTATATATTGTGAAGTAATAACAAAAGCGCACGGAAATGTGTAAACAAAATTCCCTTATAAATATAAGCTTGTTCGCTTGTACGTGTATTTCGCAAAAAAAAGCATGAGAGGCTACTAAATTGGTAGTCTCTTTGTATTATTGGTATCCATCTACAATATGATTAATGTAGAAGGAGTGAATGCCAATGAAAAAGTTATCCATAACTTATTGTGAAGCAGATGGGAAATGTCATCTTAAAACGTTTACTAATACGATACCTGTATTGCCTAATGTAGGAGATAAAGTAGGTTTGGGAAATTCATTTTACAAAGTAGAAAGACGGGACTTTGTATACGTAGAAGAACTTAATACTGTTGAGGTATATATTTTCTTGAGTTAATGCATAAGGTTACATCCAATTGGGTGTGACTACATCAAAAAATGAGTTTCTTAAGGGTGAGACATATCGATATTGGGCACATAATAAAATTTGTACTCAACCAGGTAGACAGTTTGAGAGTCGGACAGATGATGGAAGTCTTTTCTATTATGAAGTACCAAAATAGGAGTTGAAATGTAATAACAGCAGGAGAAGATGAGGAAATTCAGTTTTGCGAAGCAAGCTTAAAAAACGCAAGTAGAAAAATTGCTGATGAAACGGATATACAAATAACCAGGCGCTCATTAAAATGTGAGTACCTGGTCTTTTTTTGTGATGAATATTAAAAAATTATGAAACTTTTATGGACCACAAATCGAGAAACAAGTGTGTTCTTTGAAATTTTTTTGTACCCAATCATCTATTTTGTTAAAAAAACGGATGAAATCGATGTCCATTGAATTATTTAAAGTACATGCAGTGAAAGCGATTTGATTCCACTGTTCAAGGTTAACTGAATTTGGGCCAAAGTAATTAAAATTCGGTAAAACTTCATATATATGTAGATGTAAAAAAGCAAATGCTTCTTCTGTTAAAAAAATTGAAGATTCATGCCAATGTTCATGTTTATAATCACCGTGCATGAATTCAAAAACATCACGTTGTTGTAAGTTTTGTAATGTATGAATTTTAATCATTTAATCCTCTTTATCTAAAAAGCTACTCATTTGAGTGACTAATTTTATTATTTATTAACTTCTATTGTATGAACAATATCTTCACCTTGTTTATCAAAGTTGGAATTTTCGGGTGCACTTACACGAATTTCAATTGTTTTTAAATCTTCAACTTTTGATTTTTTTAGAACATAAACATTATAGCCTTCATGTTCTACTTGACCAAGATAATCACCTTCTATATGTTCAGATAAAATCATATCCGGCTCTAGTTGTTCTTTTGTATTCGTTATGATTACTGCTTGCCCCAGATAGAAACTCATATCTTCTTTAGATGTATTTTCACCATTCATAGAAATAGTAATTGCATTCACTTCTTCTCCGACAGCGACATCAAACAGATTTGCAGCTTCTTCTGTTTTTACTGTAATTCTTTTTAACTGTACGGCATCGATATTGTATTTCATTGGTCCAGTTTGTCCGCTAATACCTAATTCTTTATCAGTATAAGTATTAATAGTTTTTAAATTTTCATCTTCTTGGACATCATCTTTTTTATCGTCATCTTTCTTATTCTCATCTTTTTTTGATGAATCATTTGTTTTGTCTGATGATACTGGTGTTTGGACATCATCTTTTTTCGGTTCTTCCTTAGCTTTGTCTTCTCCGCATCCAGCTAATCCTAAGCTTAATACTAATGTAGCACTAAAAATCAATTTTTTCATTTGTAAATCCTCCCTCTATATTTCCATTCTAGGTAATTTGGAGGTAAAAGTACATACTGAAAACAAACAACTGTCATTCGTTATCTGTTTTATCAGTTTCTATATTTGCTTAATTTATACGCATTTATAGCTTCTTCCTTTGTGCAAAGCTAACTTTATACAATTGGTAAAATTCCTTGGTAATTATATATAAATAAATTTAATTTAGATAATCACATGGAAAGGGGTAGTCTTTCAAATGAATAAAAAGTAGTCCTAACATAGAGAATTGGCTGGAAATGGTAGAGAGATATATGAGATGTTCTTAGCAAAAGAAAAAGAGAAAGAATAAAAATATGAGACAAAATGGGGAAAGTTATCGTTATAAGAGCGCTTGGTTTTAGTGGGCAAGTGATGGTTTGGGTGTTGAAGCTGTTAGTGAATTATCTTTATATGCCAGATGATGGCCGAGATCAAAACATAAGGAGTTTTGTGTGATATGTGGGTTAATCTAATCATCATAGCCAGTGGGGTATCAGTGATAATCACATGTTGGCAATAAAAAAGCTGCTTAATTGGTTGCAACAATTAAACAGCCGTGCGGTTTAGTATATACCCCTTATATCACAAAATCAGACGTTTGCGAGTCGAAACTCGCCAACGTCAAGCAGATTACAGGACCGGCTCCCCGGTATGCTTTGCCACTGTAAGTTGCTTGATGGGATGCCATCAAATACATAAAAGGAAGTAGGTGAGAACATGAACTATCAAGTGGAAAATCCAATGGTTTTAGGAACGATTGACAGTTAATAATGTACCGACATTTGCTATGTTAAGAGAGATTTCAAGGATTTGTACGGCTCGTTTATTGTAAGTAATGACGATTATATGGAGTTTCCAAACGGTGACATTGTCCAGGATAACATTCATACGTATCTTGAGGATCGTTACAACGCAGAATTTTGCACAAAAAAATAAACCACTACTCGCAATAGTGGCTTAAGAAAAATCATTTTTATCATCATATCATGAAAGGAAGTAATTTGCATGGTTTTAGCAAAAAATTCGACTACTGATATGAGTCGAGTGGTTAGACGCTCGTCGAGCTGGTATCGGTGGGTCAGATGTTGGCGCAATTATGGGACTTAATCAATATAAAAGTGCTTACCAGGTGTTCTTAGAAAAGACAGGACAATATTACGAAGAAGTTGATAATGAAGCTGTTTATTTTGGGAATGCACTAGTGGATTTTGTTGCACAAGAATTTGCTAAAAGAACAGGGAAAAAAGTACGTCGATTAAATAAAATGTTGATCCATCCAGAACATGATTTCATGCTAGCTAACCTTGACCGAGTTGTTGTTGGAGAAAGGGCTGTACTTCAATGTAATACGGCTAGTGAGTATCCGAAAGATGGTTGGGAGGGTGAAGAAATACCAGCAAGTTATTTATGTCAGGTGCACCATTACCTTGCAGTCACAGGATTTGAAAAGGCTTATATAGCTGTACTTGTTGGTGGCAATAAATTCATTTGGAAAGAAATAGAACGTGACGAGGAATTTATTCAAATCCTAATTGATCGAGAGAAAGACTTCTGGGAGAATCACGTTTTAAAAGATGTAGCTCCACCAATTGATGGCTTGGATGCAGCGAATGACTTAATCAAAAAAATGTACCCACAAGATGATGGTACAGCCATCATGCTCACAAAAGATGACGATGTTCTTTTAGATGCTATTGATACTATTTCTAGCGAAATCAAAGCATTAGAGCAACAAAAGAAAAAGTATGAGAATCAGATAAAACTTAAGCTCGAAAATGCTGTAGAAGGGCATTCTCCACGCCATGAAGTTACGTTTAAAACGATTGTCTCTAATCGTATAGACAGTCAACGTTTGAAAAAAGAGGCACCTGAAATCTACGAGAAATAAACGAAACAATCATTGTCCAGACGATTCAACTATAAAAAATTGGAAGCTTAATAAATTGCTACTACAAATGAGTTAAAAGCAAATCACAAAATCAAGTACAGAAACATGTTTCGCCTGAAGCATCATTAAATGCCTTTTTAAAAAAGATGGGTCCTGAAATTAAGCGCGCCTTACCAAAACACATGGATGCTGATCGTATCGCACGTATTGCATTAACGGCAGTTCGAACAACACCAAAGCTACTAGAATGCGACCAAATCAGTTTTGTAGCAGCACTTATGCAATCAGCTCAACTAGGGGTAGAACCAAATACAGGGCTAGGACAAGCGTATTTAATCCCTTACGGCAAACAGGTTCAGTTCCAGTTAGGTTATAAGGGATTAATCGATTTAGCGGTCAGAAGTGGTTAGTACAAAGCTATTTATGCCCATGAAGTGTTCCAGGAAGATGAATTTTCATACTCATATGGATTACACAAGGATTTAGTACATGTTCCTTCACAGAACCCAGAAGGTGAGCCAATTGGCTACTATGCTGTATACCACTTAAAAAACGGTGGATACGATTTTGTTTACTGGACTAGAGAACGTATTGAAAAGCATGCACATAAGTTCTCACAAGCCGTTCAGAAGGGTTGGACTAGCCCTTGGAAAACCAACTATGACGCAATGACCAAAAAGACAGTACTTAAAGAAGTTTTAAAGTATGCTCCTAAATCAATCGAGCTTCAAAAAGTTGTTGAGGCAGATGAAACTATAAAAACAGAGGTTTCTAAAGATATGTGCGACGTTATCGATGTAACTGATTTTTCAGTTGTGGAAGATGAAACGGTCCAAGAGGAATTAATCGTTGAACAGTAATGTAACCCATAAAGCCCTTCTACCCGCTTGGATATTCCAGCAGGCGAAGGATAACGATGAAATCAGTCGCTTGGTGCTGAAATGTAAGACTTAACTTGTCATTTCTTGCGCTTACCTGGGAAATTATTTTTTATTTCCTAACCTGTAACCACTTTTCAAAATAGAGCTATTGGTAAGGCTGATAAAAAATAATGAGGTTGGATTGTTAATTAAGTCTGTGATTAAAAATTTGAATACTACGTTAAAAGGAGATGCGAGGGCAAATGGCAAAATTCAGATACGTCTATACAACTTTTTGGAACGATCCTCGTGTGGTTGAGGAAATGACAGCAGAGGATAAATACTTCTTCCTGTATTTGCTGACAAATGAAAGCACGACTCAAATTGGCATCTATCAAATTACCAAAAAGCAAATAGCTTTTGATATGGGTTACTCAATGGAAAGTGTAGGAGCATTACTACAACGCTTCAGAGAACATCACAAGCAATGAAGAAACTCGTGAAATAGCTATTAAAAACTGGGGCAAATACAACCTGTATCGTGAAGGCAAACCGATTCTTGATTGTGTGAAATCAGGACTAAAAGAAGTGAAAGATACTTCATTAATTCAGTGGGTAGGCGAAGGAGTCTCGAATGATTCTGTACGTAACGTCTACGAGTCGTATTACGATACCTCACAATAACGTAACGCAAGAAAATGAAGAATCCAGAATCCAGTAATGGTGCGGGTTCTTACGATACGTCTACGATACGTGCACAAAAAGAAGAAGAAAAAGAAGAAGAAAATAAAATAGAAAAACAAACAACAGATGGTGAAGTCGGTCAGTTGGGAACGTGGTGTAAAGCCTGATACGATTCGATTCTAAGGTTCAGGTGTGTATCAACGACGTTCGAAAAGTGAAGTAAATAACAGATTACAGCTTATTAAGCTTGATGATTAAGGAAGTGGAAATATGAACACTTTAACATTTGAAATACCAGGGGGCATTCAACCACAGGAACGACCTCGATTTAGTAGACATGGCAAAAAGGTGGTCACGCATGACGCACCAAAGAGCAAGGACTTCAAAGACTTCAAAAGGTAAATCGTCCGAGTCGCCATCAATCAGCCCATTCATACAGGGCCAAAGAGAAAGCTTAAAGCGAGTGAAGAATTACGTCCGACAACAAAGCCTGATCTCGATAACTTGATTAAAGGCATCAAGGATGGATGCAACAAGATTATTTAGCACGATGATTCTCAGGTTGTTGAGATGACTGTGAGGAAGTTTTATTCAGAGCAACCTAGGGCAGAGGTGACGATTGAGTGGTAAATTTTGGGGATTAAAATCAAAAACCGGCAGAAAAAATCTGCCGAATAAAAAATTAATTTAAGTTATTTCCAAAACCATAATTTGCTTTAGGGCCAGAAGCTCCTTGGAGGTACTCTTCTTCCACACTTTGAATTTGTTGTCTTACTTGGTTGGCATCAGTCTCAGTTCCTAATTCTACGTTGTTCTTTGATCTCATAAAATTTTGATTTGAAAAACGACCAGAAGCTTGATTTTTGTTAGCTTCAGCTTGCTGGATTTTTTGTCTAATTTGGTCAGCAGTTTGGTTCTTGTTTCGATTTTTTGACATGGATTTCACCTCCTCAAGTTAGTCTGTTCAGAAGAGGTTTTATTATCACTAGAAATTATTATGTAATACTCATGAAGTTACCTATATTTACCAACGACACTAGTAAGTAATCAAAAAAATCTAAAACCTATCAAGGAGCCATTGAACAAGTTCGAAATTATTGGGGCTTAAAAGGATATGAACAAGAAGAAGTATTGGGATATGTGGCATCACATATTGGTACACAACATGGAAGGGGCTTAGAAATCAGAGAAATAGAAGGTATTCATTCTGATGAAGATGCACAGGTAATTATCTAAAATGAACAAAATGTACAAGTCGAAATTATAGAAATCAAAAGCAAATAGTTGTTGAACCATTGAAAGAAAATGTGCAATTAAAAGGAGACAAGCTTATGTGGAAAATGATAGTTAAAAAAGTTGGTACAGAGTCAACATGGGAAGAGGATATAGCTGTTATAGAAGTCGATTACAGAGGTCGAACTTGAGTAACACCATTAAGGAAAAATGCATCTAAAAAATCGGCAGAAGAAAATGCTCAAAATGTAATTAAATACTTTAATTCTACGCTTCGACCGCACGAAAGCCCACGGGAATTAGTTGATGTAATACAAGTTGATGACAACTAATTTTACTGCACAATATGAGTAAAGAAACTAAGAAAGGGTCACTCAAGATGGAAGTGACCCTGTAGAGGGATGATGTGACGGTCAACTAGCGTCACAACCTAGTAAGTGCGTGCGATACACTCAACGTTAATTTGTGCAAATCGAAGTTCCTTATACGTTAAAAAAGCCGCAGCGTTTGCAGACGCTACAGCTTCAGTACGAAACTATTGGAATTTTTAAGGTTTAGCAACTTTGAATAAAGCTTCTTCTCCAAAATAGAGCGATTAAAACATTGCCCTAAAAAACTCATAAAATCCCATATTCATAGGGATAGCCCAAATAAAGAATCCAAGTAGGGCAATGGGGACAAGTAAAAAATTATAAATCTTGGTTGGTAAAATATTGCCCAATAGGACTTTATATATCGCTGCGCATACTACCATAACAACAGGTAGTAATAGCATTGGTGGAATGAAATATAGTAGACTTCCGCCAATTGATAATCCTGAAAATATGTCCATTGCATTACCTCGTTATGCATTTTTTGTAAATTATATCATAAAAAAGCCGCAGCGTTTGCACACGCTACAGTAAACTAATGAACAATATGAGGATAAAACGAAAATAGAGCGATTATAATAACGCTCTATACTCCAGTTATGTATTAAAAATTACTTCTTATTTTCAAGTTCTTCGATACGTTTTTCTGACTTTTTGATTTTAGAATCAGCTGAAACAGCAAAGACAAATGACAAACAAGCTAAAGAAAAAGTCATAAGCGTAAAAGAGTCCATTTAAATACCTCCGAATAATAATAAAGAAAAACTGTTGTAATTAATTTACGGATGAAAATGGGAAAGGTTCCAAATAGTTCATGGCGATTGAAAAAGAAAAAGCCGCAGCGTTTGCAGACGCTACAGCTCAGAATTGGTTTATGCTCTTTGAGGTTTCTCAAAAGTATTATATCACACCATAGGAGGGCAAACCTAATGGGCAAACAAATCACATTTGAATAGAAAGAGGATGGGGCAAAACCCATCTCGGAATGAGCTGCTTCGATAGTTTGCTATTTCTTTATTTTTATTAAAAGCCCAATTCGTTCAACTAATAATCAGTGGGGATGAAGAAAGTCCCCACTGATTAAAGTTTCACTTTATATAATTTGGCTTACTTACTTTATCAATTAGTAGAATGCCATCATATTGATCGCGTGGAACTAGACTTTCCTCCATGTTTCCCCAGCTATATGATAAGCGTGGCTGAAACATCCATGAGTTCCCTCGTTCATTTTGACGGTTGCGTAAGTCGATAAATGTGTAAGGTTCATTTGTCGATGAAAGAATATCCTCGATTGATCCTTTTATTGGCGGTAAGACAGCCATTGGTTCGCGTAGATTGTTTGCAGTTTCACCACCAGCCATATAAAGACCAAGTACATAGCTATATTTTTTGTAGATATCTGGTAGACGTTCACCCATTAATTTTACAGAATCAGGGGAACCCTTTACTTCGGATTGTGCTTTACGAATATGGTCATTATGTGCCCAGACTATAAACTTTTCAGTTGGATAAACCTCTTCCGCTAACCAAAGTAGGTTTTCCATCATCGCTTGGTCACGCCATTCCATTGTCTTTAAAAAAGAAACATATTTATCTTGTTCAAGGTCAATAGTTGTTTTAATTGTTAATTCTACATATTCCTCCGCAAAACGGATACGGTCAGCAAAAGTACGTTCCATAAGCTTTACAATATGAGGCTCGCTTGGATAAGCTGCTTTTAACTCTTTTTCTTTAAGCGGTACTTGTGATTTTATTTGTTTATATACTGCGATAATTCCTGGTTTTACCTTTTGATAGCCTTTTAAATCATTACTGTAGTTCCATTTTGCAAGTTGCTTCTCTGCTTCATCGAAATGTTTAGCAAGCTGACTATTTTGTAGCCAGTCACCGTTCGTAAATGTACCTTGCAGTTGAATATCAAGGCCTGCTAATTTTAAAGGTTTATCTGTATGCTGTGTTTTCTTACTATATTCAAATAACGGTAGTGTTTCTTTTGCCCACCATTGGGGAAAAATAGCATCCTTCATCGTTTGTTGCGCTGTTTGTTTATCAATTTGACCTTGGGCATTCATGGCATTCCCCAAACCACTTTCAAAGGCAAGAACGTTGTAGCCCATTTCTTGGTGTAAAAATTGAATAATACGCGTTTTTGCTAGATTAAATTCAGCCACACCATGAGAACTTTCCCCTAAAAAAACGATGCGCTTATCATGCAATAAAGGCTTAAGCATCTCTAAATCTTGAAATTTATTAGCTGGTATTTTTTGTTTGCCAACTGTTTCAGGTTGAATGGATGTTAAGCTGTAAGAATGGTCGTTTGTCCACTTTTTCCAATCTTGAAGTGTTTCATTGGATGTGCAAGCTTGTTTGACTTCTAATTTATTATCTAAAGCTACACGTTCTTCTACTGTTGGAACTGCTGCTGATGCATTTGATACTCCGTTAAACGTAACAAAGCTTGTTAGAGCAATACTTAATGAAAATAAAATCTTACGTTTCTTACCTTTTGACACTCTCAATCAGTCCATGTATTAAGACCAATAATAAGCAAGTAAGTTTAAATTTTGTTTAAATTTTGTTTAAATTTGGCTTATTAATATAATTTTGGTTAATCAATGAAAGTTGTAGATGCCTTTTTTAGGTTCAACCTATTACTATTTAACGAACTATCGTGGGGATGTACTAGCCCTAACGAATACAAATGGTGACATTGTGGCGCAATACACATATGACGCATGGGGCAATATCATGAACCAAAGCGGTACAATGCCAACTATAAACCCTTATAGATATGCTGGTTATCGTTAAGATGAAGATACAAAGCACTTCTATTTAATGGCACGTTACTATAACCCAGATACAGGTGTGTTTTTATCTCGTGATCCAGTTCGTGGGGATGCAATAAATCCTTTAACATTGAATGGTTATAATTATGCGAATAATAATCCGGTGATGAATGTTGATCCGAATGGGGAATTTGTTCAGTTTATTCCCATGGCTGTATATTATGTTTATGTAGGATACCAAGCATACAAAAAAATTAAATATCTTAAATACACAGTTAGCGCTGTTGCGAATTTTATTAAAAATGCTCCCCGTATAGGGTCAGCTTTAAAAAGTGATACCTATCATCGAGCTGCTAGTTGGGCAACTTTAAATCAATTAAAGAAAGGAAAAATATCCACATGGATTGGAAAGGATGGAACAAGATACGTTGGATTAAAGACTAAAGGAAGTGTAAATGGATCTAATGGTATTTTCGAATATATTTAAAATAGTAAGGGACAAGTCACGCACCAATTGTTTATAAAGGGAGGGAAATTGTAATAATGAGAAGAGAAATTCAAACAAATGATTTTGTAAATAATTCGTTATTTATTGTTGTACCTTATGAGTTTATTATCAAAATAACAGATTTATCATGGAGTGAATTATATTTTGGGGTTAAGTGTGGATTTATAATACCTGATGCAGCAATTGATAAAGCTGTTAAACTTATTGAACAAGAAAAAGAGATTTCTACTACATTATTTGATTTGGGAAGTTTATACAAACATGAATCATCTTTAGTAGAAAAATATCTAGTTGAACTAGTTGAACTAGAACCATTACAAGATATTACTGCTATTAGAGAGAAGTGGTTATATCTGATACTAAGTTGGTTATTTAACCATCAAGAACAGTATAATATTTTATATGCTGAAGTACCGTATGAAATTGAAGGTGTTTATGAAAAAGTAACTGTGATTTGGGACGATTTTGAACGAACGTCTATTCTTGAGAATCTCTTTGTAAATAGAGACATTATTAATGATACGTCGGATTTTATATTAAATAATGACAAGTCCGATTTAACTGATTTCTATCAAGAGTGGGAAAATTATTTAAACAAACAAGAAGAACGTTTTAAACCTTTATAAAAACTAAAAAAATTCATTGTATTTTATCCTGCACACTAAAATTCGTGCTTCCCTGTGAAGCATGAATTTTTTATTATTCTTTCCAGTTCTAAAAGCTAATCAATTAACGCATAACAATTGGAGATGCAGTTTTTTGTCTAAATTTACTGCAGAAAAAAACTACAAGCTATTCAACGCTATTTAAATGGTAATGGAAGATATAAAGATATTGGGCAATCAATTGGTGTATACAAGAAAATGATCATTATATGGGTGAAACAATATGAACATAATGGCCTTGATGCCTTTTGAAACACACAACAGTTTAAACTGGACGTACAAAATTTTATGATTGAAAACGGTACATCCTTAATTGAAACAGCAGATACGTTTAATATACATTCTTGAAATGGAAAATGCGTATATAAAAAAGTTGAATGCCTTAATTCAAAACAAGGAACAATCACCAAACAAGACAAATCACAAGCAGTCTATGAATTAAGGCATAAATTTCCGGTGAAGTATTTGTAAAGCTAGCAGGAATTCCTCGAAGCAGTTACTTTTACTATGTGAGCAAAATGAATTAGACTGATTCCGATGCAGATTTTAAAAAGGAAATCCAATCTATTTACGATGAGCATGAAGGTCGTTATGGCTATGTCGTATTCTTTACGAATTAGTGAATCGTGGGAAGAAAGTGACTCATAAGAAGTATCAACGTATCATGAAATAACTTGGTTTAAAGTGCCTTGTTCATATAAAAAAGTATAAATCGTATAAAGGAACAGTAGGTAAAATTGCGCCAAACCATTTAGATCGTCAATTTACGGCTTAAGAAACAAATGAGAAATGGGTTACGGATATTACGGAATTTAAATTATTTGGAGAGAAACGTTATTTATCAACTGACTTAGATTTATTCAACAGTGAAATTATTACGTATACAATAGGCTTTCGGCCATCGTACTTACTTGTTATAAAGATGTTAGAATAGGCTTTAGAGCGCCTAACAGAAGAGCACCAATTAAAGATGCATTCAGATCAAGACTAACACTATCAAATGAAAAATTACCGTCACACTTCAATCAAGAGGAATTAAAAAAGTATGTCTCGTAATGGAAACTGTTACGACAATTCCGTCATGGAGAATTTCTTTGGCATTGTGAAATCAGAATTTCTATAAATATCGTGCATTTTAAAATTAAATTAGAAAAATACATACCGTATTACAATACAAGACGATAAAAGCAAAATTAAAAGGCGTGAATCCAATAAATATCGAACTCATGCCCAAACCGTTGCCTAATGAGATAACTATAACTTTTAGTGGTCACTTCATTATGACTTACTTTTTTTTACAAGCTGCAGGATTTTAATACCGAGTTGTAAGTTTGTTTTTCCTACCATTAAATTTTCCTGTTCGGGAATTCAAAATTTCAGTTATTAATTTACCATTTTATTGCTGTGGTACAATTTTAATAAAAAACTCCTCGTACCTCAGTTTGTACCTCAAGTTGTACCACAGTTAAAAACATTTAAATACACTTATTTATATAGGTATAAAAATTTCTTTTTAGCGAAACCTTGATATTATGCACATCAAAAAATTAAATACATTAGGCTACAAACCGAGGTCATAAGTAATCCTTATTGAAAAAGATAATATTAATGTAATTTACTTATGAATATAAATGCGCTAATATGGGTATTGGAGAAAAGATGCTTTAACAATTTATATAGGCCTTTTCAAAAAGATATTTAGGGGGATCCGCAAATGGCACAAGGTAATTTACACAACAGCCGCGCATCATTCGAAGTTAATGGTAAAACTTATAATTACTATGACTTAGCTGCGATTGAAAAAGCTGGCGTTGCAAAAGTTTCAAACCTTCCTTACTCAATCAAAGTATTATTAGAATCAGTTTTACGTCAATATGATGCATATGTTATCAAAGAAGAGCACGTAAACGAATTAGCAAAATGGGGTAACGGTGCAGATCCAGAAGCAGAAGTACCATTCAAACCTTCTCGCGTAGTATTACAAGACTTCACTGGTGTACCAGTAGTAGTTGACCTTGCTTCTCTACGTTCTGCTATGAAAGAAATGGGCGGCGACCCAAGCAAAATCAACCCTGCTATTCCAGTTGACCTTGTAATTGACCACTCAGTACAAGTTGACAAATATGGTAATGCATCTGCATTAGCAGCAAACATGGACCTAGAATTCGAACGTAACGCTGAGCGTTATAACTTCTTAAAATGGGCACAAACTGCTTACGATAACTTCCGTGCTGTACCACCAGCAACTGGTATCGTTCACCAAGTAAACTTAGAGTATTTAGCTCCAGTTGTACACGTAAACGAAAATGCTGACGGTACATTCGAAACTTTCCCAGATTCAGTAGTAGGTACTGACTCACATACAACAATGATCAACGGTATCGGCGTTCTTGGATGGGGCGTTGGTGGTATCGAAGCTGAAGCAGGTATGCTTGGTCAACCTTCATACTTCCCAATCCCAGAAGTTATCGGTGTTAAATTAGTTGGCGATCTTCCAAACGGAACTACTGCTACTGACTTAGCATTAAAAGTAACTCAAGTATTACGTCAACGTGGCGTAGTTGGTAAATTCGTTGAGTTCTTCGGACCTGGCGTATCTAAATTACCACTAGCTGACCGTGCGACAATCTCTAACATGGCTCCTGAATATGGTGCTACATGTGGTTTCTTCGCAATTGACGAAGAATCATTAAACTACATGCGTTTAACTGGTCGTGACGAAGAGCACATCGCGGTTGTAGAATCTTACTTAAAAGCTAACCACATGTTCTTCGATCCAACTTTAGAGCCAGTTTACACTGACGTATTAGAAGTAAACTTAGCTGAAATCGAACCAAACCTTTCTGGTCCAAAACGTCCACAAGACTTAATTCCACTATCTCAAATGCGTACTCGTTACAAAGAAGCAGTAGTGGCACCACAAGGTACACAAGGTTTCGGTTTAACTGAAGATGAATTCGCAAAAACTTCTGTAGCTAAATTCGCTGAAGGTGATGTAGAAATCCCAACAGGTGCTGTAGCAATTGCTGCAATCACTTCTTGTACAAATACATCTAACCCATACGTATTAATCGCTGCTGGTTTAGTTGCGAAAAAAGCTGTAGAAAAAGGCTTAACTGTACCTAAATGGGTAAAAACTTCTTTAGCACCAGGTTCTAAAGTAGTAACTGGTTACCTTGAAGATTCAGGTTTACAAACATACCTTGACCAAATCGGTTTCAACACTGTAGGTTACGGTTGTACAACATGTATCGGTAACTCAGGTCCATTACTTCCTGAAATCGAAGACGCTATCAAAGATAACGACTTATTCGTAACATCAGTTCTTTCTGGTAACCGTAACTTCGAAGGTCGCGTACACCCACTTGTAAAAGCTAACTACTTAGCTTCACCACCACTTGTTGTTGCTTATGCACTTGCTGGTACTGTGGATGTTGACCTACAAAAAGATTCATTCGGTAAAGACAAAGATGGCAACGATGTATTCTTCGCTGATATCTGGCCTACAACTGAAGAAGTTAACGCTGTATTAGGTACTGTAGTTAACCGTGAATTATTCCAAAAAGAATACGAAACTGTATTCACAGCAAACGAAAAATGGAATGCAATTGAAACATCAACTGAGTCTCTATACACATTTGATGACAAATCAACTTACATCCAAAACCCACCATTCTTCCAAGGTCTTGCGAAAGAGCCAGAAGCTATTAAAGGCTTAGAAGGCTTACGCGTTATGGCGAAGTTCGGTGACTCAATTACAACTGACCATATTTCTCCAGCTGGTGCAATCGGTAAAGATACACCTGCAGGTAAATATTTAATCGAAAACGGTGTTGCAATCCGTGACTTCAACTCATACGGTTCTCGTCGTGGTAACCACGAAGTTATGATGCGTGGTACATTTGCAAACATCCGTATCCGTAACCAAGTTGCTCCTGGTACAGAAGGTGGATTCACTACTTACTGGCCAACAGGCGAAGTAGAGTACATCTATGACGCATGTATGAAATACCAAGCACAAGGTACTGGCTTAGTAGTACTTGCTGGTAACGACTACGGTATGGGTTCTTCTCGTGACTGGGCTGCTAAAGGTACTAACTTACTTGGTATCAAAACAGTTATCGCACAATCTTACGAGCGTATCCACCGTTCTAACTTAGTAATGATGGGTGTTCTTCCACTTCAATTCATGCCAGGTGAATCAGCTGATACTTTAGGCTTAACTGGTAAAGAAGAAATCTCAGTTAACATTACTGACAACGTGAAACCACGTGAAATCTTAACAGTTACTGCTAAATCTGAAGACGGATCAGTTAAAACTTTCCAAGCTTTAGCTCGTTTCGACTCAGAAGTAGAAGTAGACTACTACCGTCACGGTGGTATCCTACAAATGGTTCTTCGCGCGAAAGCTGCTCAATAATCATTTAAATAAAAACCGATCTCTTAGGAGGTCGGTTTTTGTCTATACATAGAAAATAACTGTAAGGGGTCTTAGATTTGCATAAAGATAAACTAAAAGAACGCGCTTTATCAATTGTTGAATTACCCAATCACTATAAACTAATCATAGAAGAGTATTCTAATGATGAGAGAGTGATGTTCTCATGGGCAAATGAACAACAAGATGAAAGTCTGACTGTTGAGTTAGACTACACTGGAAACCTCATATACTTATCAATTGAAAAAAATGACTCTGTTTCTGATGCAGAATCTTTATCTATTGATAAAAAAAGAAAGTGTGCCGAACAATTTTTACTTAGTCATTATCCATCTGCTCTGGAAGATTTGACGTTTTCAAAAGTTGAAGATCTATCTAGAGTGGATCGTTTTTATTTTGAACAATTTGTCATGGATTTACCGTTAGAACATGCTGGTTGCTTTATAGATGTTGATGCATTAGGAAATATTGTTGGATTTAGATACAACGGAGTGAAAATAAGCCCTAAAATCCCTTCAAGCCTAGTTTCGAAGGAAGCTTTGTTGGAATATGTGCGCAATGCATTAGCATTACAACTAGTAATATCAAAATTATCTCGTGATGTTTACAATGTAAAGAAAGATGGTCTTCATCTCGTATATCAGGTAAATTCATTTTTACACTTTAAAGCAGATGCTTTAGAACCAACATTAACGATTATTCGTGATGAGAATAAGCCTGAATGTTATGCTGCTCTTCCTCCATTGCCAACTAATATGATTGCCAATGAATATACGAATGAAGAGATCATTGGTATAACAGATGAACTGGAGCATATTCGAGAAGTAGACATGGGACCAGAGATAGGGAGTGTATGGCGTAAGCGGGACTGGAAAATGAGAGAGCAAGACTTATCGATGAACAGCTTTTTTAAAATGCGTTCAGAAGATACAGTAAAAGCTATTATTTCAAAGAAAACTGGTGAAATACGAAGTTTTGGATGGATGCATGAACGTTTGGGAAATCTACAGCTTAGTCAAGAAGCATGTTATCAAAAAGCAATAGACTTTTTAATGAAAATAATCCCTGATTACTATCCTTATCTTCAACGATTAATTCGAGAAGATGAGGAAGAGGGTGAAAGTGAAAAAGAATCGTTTATTTTCCATATCCATTATAGCCAAGGAATATCTATTCTTGATATGGTTATCGTCGTTGTTAATCGTACAACAGGTCAAATTGATTATTATAGTGGACCGAATTTTGATTTGGATGAACTTAGCCAAATTCCTATAAAACCAGCTATTTCTACGGAAGAAGCGTATCGTCGATTTCTAGAAAATGTCGACTTTCAATTGGTTTGGGACAAAAATTATGATGAAGAAATAGAGTCTTATCAACTTGTCTATCAAGCTTGTGATCGACATACTAGATCACCAATCCGGTATATTGACGCAACAACTGGCGAAGTTATTGTCAGTAATATTTAACTTTTTTCGGTGAATTGTTTATTGTAGGCTGATAAGGAATCTTTAAAATAAAAACCGATTTCCAGTAAAGTGTACCCTTTGTAAAGGACATTTTGAAAAAAAGCTAGGCTACCTTTTGAAGCTGCTGTCTGTATTTTGCAGGCGGCAGCTTTTTCAAGTTCCATTGCCCTCGATAATGGTTGTAATACATCATATAACTTTTCACTTCTCGTTTTACTTCTTCTAATGTTTCGCACGCTTTCAGATTGGTTTCGTCTTTAAAATGACCGAAGAAGGATTCTTGAGGGGCGTTATCCCAACAGTTTCCTCGCCTTGACATAGATTGCCCTAGTCCCATTTCCTTCACAAGTTTCTGGAATTTTGGATTCGTATAATGGAATCCTTGATCTGAATGAATAAATGCATCTTTCGTTAAATGGTGGTGATTTCGCTTCAATTTACGAAGAGTATTGAGCGCAATATCCATACTTAATGAAGCAGATACTTCATACGCTAAAATTTCGTTTGTCTCAGCGTCCTTAATCGTTGATAAATAAGCACGTTTGCCGTTTCCATACGTCAAATACGTGATATCTGTTAATAATACTTTTCCTGCTACACCTTGTTTGAAGTTACGTTGTAATTCATTTGGACATGTACGATGTTCTTTTGTTGCTTTGGCCATTCTACGTGCAGGATTTGCTTTTCGAATTGGGCATACAATCTCGAATTTCTTCATAATACGGCGAATACGTTTTAAGTTATATGTAATCCCATATTGATTTTCTAACGTCATTTTAATTTGACGTGCACCTTTCCTACGCCCACGGAAATGATACGCTTTTAAAATGATATCTTTGATGGCTTTATCTGCTAACTCATGGGTTGCACGCTTTTGTGCTGATTTTTCTGTGAAATAATTATAGTAACCTGAACGAGATACACCCATGATTTCGCATAGATAACTTACTAAACGTTTTAGTTTATATTTTTGAATCGTTTTACTGATTAAATCAAATTTTAGTTCTGTTGTAATTGTTATTTCTTCTTTAACATCTGCCTTTCGAGTAGATCGAGCTTTTTTAAAAGTTCATTCTCCGCTTGTAATAATCGATTTTTCGCTTCTAATCGTGCAATTTTTTCTTCTAAACTTAATTCCCGTTCTATTGGACGACCTGAATTCGTTTTACGTGTATCTTGTAGACCAGCTACTCCAGTTGTACGATAAGCTGCACGCCAACGCTTTCCCGCTGAACTAATGCGCTTCAAACCAATTAGTTCAACATTTAAACCAGCCTCTTCAAAAATCGTTCTTGGGAGTTTTCCTTTTTCATTTTCTGCAATAAAATGGCGTTTGAATTCCTCAGTATAAGTAATCGCTTTATCACTAATAGCCTGGATATTAGGATTACATTTTAGTTGTTCTTGCTCTTTTTTAGTAAATAATCTTTTCGTCATTTATTCCACTCCAACATCTTTTTTCTCATTATAAACAAAAGTACCCTATAGGATAGACTTTTTTCAAAGTGTCTATCTTATAGGGTACAGTTTACAGTGAAGTCGGTTTTTTTATCCATTTCTGTCTAAATGACTGGTCGGTATAGAAATTAATCAAAGTGGCGGATAGAACTTACAAAATGCATAAAAAAGGCTTTAACATTAAGAGGTCAAAAGTTTTAAAAGCTTTACTCTTCTAAAATTTCTAACTGTTTGTAATAGTTATCTACAATAGGATAAATATCTGGGTTTGAATCATAGTAGATGTTGTCAATTTCACTTAGTGTGAATTTAAATTCTTTCTCACTGTCCAAAAGAGTAATACCATATCTCCATCCAACACGATTTTCTTGATTGTCTTGCGGAGTAATTTGTATATCTTTAATCAGAGAAACAAAGTCATTGATTTGTTCTTGCTTATTTATCGTTTTCGAAGCACCTGTTGAACCATCTTGGATAACCACTCTATCTATACTTTCAATTTTTGCATCCTTATAAAAGGCTTCTAATGATTGCGTTTTTCCATTTGTACAAGCAGAAACTAAAAACAGACTTACCAACAAAATTAGAATCAAAAATTTTTTCATTAGACTGCCTCCAGAAAGTTAGTTCTATTTCCAAATAGACGAAATAAATTACAAATAGTTACAGATCATAGGAGTTTACAATTAATGCAAGCGGCAACTTTTTCAAATGATTGTAATACATCATATAACGCTTAGTGATGGATAGAACCTCCAGAATCGTGGATAGAAACGTCAAAGTGACGGATAGAACCACCGAAATCGTGGATAGAAACGTCAAAGTGACGGATAGAACCACCGAAATCGTGGATAGAAACGTCAAAGTGATGGATAGAACCTCCAGAATCGTGGATAGAAACGTCAAAGTGATGGATAGAACCACCGAAATCGTGGATAGAAACGTCAAAGTGATGGATAGAACCACCAGAATCGTGGATAGAAACGCCAAAGTGACGGATAGAACTTCAGAAACGATGGATAGAAACTCCAAAGCGACGGATGGAACCATCGAAACGACGGAAAGGCCGGCCAAAGCGAAGGAAAGAATCTCCAACGACGGAAAGACCGGCCAAAGCGAAGGAAAGAATCTCCAACGACGGAAGGTCCCGCCGAAGTGACGGAAAGAATCGTCAGAGCGACGGAAGATCCCACCAAAGCGACGGAAAGAACTATCGAAGCGACGGAAAGAACGGCCAAACCGAAGGAAAGAATCTCCAACGACGGAAGGTCCCACCGAAGTGACGGAAAGAATCGTCAGAGCGACGGATAAGACTATCGAAATGCGGAAAGACCGGCCAAAGCGACGGAAAGAATCTCCAACGGCGGAATGTCCCGCCGAAGTGACGGAAAGAATCGTCAGAGCGACGGATGGAACCATCGAAACGACGGAAAGCCCAGCCAAAGCGACGGAAAGAATCTCCAACGACGGAAGTTCCCGCCGAAGTGACGGAAAGAATCGTCAGAGCGACGGATGGAACCATCGAAACGACGGAAAGACCGGCCAAAGCGAGGGAAGGAATCTCCAACGACGGAAAGACCGGCCAAAGCGAGGGAAGGAATCTCCAACGACGGAAAGACCGGCCAAAGCGAGGGAAGGAATCTCCAACGACGGAAAGACCGGCCAAAGCGAGGGAAGGAATCTCCAAAGACGGAAGGTCCCACCGAAGTGACAGAAAGAATCGTCAGAGCGACGGATGGAACCATCGAAGTGACGGAAAACCCGGCCTAAGCGACGGAAAGCCCAACCAAAAGAAAGTTAGGAACACAAAATTGCGATTCTAACCATCAAAGTGACGAATAGGATCATCAAATCCATAGTTAGAACCGCAATAAATTAAATAAGTTTAAACGCTAAATTTGCCCTTCAAACTATAGAACTGTAAACAAATGGCGAATAACATAGAGAAGACTGCGAAATATATCAATGTTATTGTTCCAATTTGTAAGGATAGTACAATCCCACCTAAGCTTGCACCGATTGCACTGCCTAAATAATTTACAGAGCTGTTTAAAGCCACTGCCGAACTCCCGTTGTTCGGCTGATATGATAGTAAAATATGTTGTTGAGGGGCTACACATGCCCAACCCATTGCTCCCCAGACAAAGAAAGGTAAGTACTTTAATATAGGTAAGTTAATCATTAATGGTAAACAAATTATGGATAAAGTTAAAGTAAATAAAATGATTGTAACCAAAGTTTTTGGTTTTCCGAAATAGTCGATTATGTAACCGATCATTATACTTCCAACCAGCCCACCGAATCCCCATGCCCAAAGATATATTATTAAATTACTGGAGCTTGTCATTTCTTCTAAAAGGGGAGATAGATATGTATACAATCCAAGGCTTGCAACACTGGCGAAAAATGTTATACCTACAGTTATAGTTACTCTTTTATCGAGGAACATCTTTAATCGTTCGTTAAGTGTAGGGGGAGGCGTTGTTGGAAAATCGGGCAGGAAAATATACATACATAAAACAGCAATAAGACCGATCATAACTAATAGCCAAAGTGTTACTTTCCAATCAAATAAGTTTGATATATAAATACCTAAAGGAACCCCAAGCACTGTTCCCATACTCATTCCTCCAATAGTCAATCCTAATGCTCTCCCTCGCTTATCACTTGATACGAACTTTGAAGAGGCCGCAACTGCTAATGGTGAAAATAAACCAGCCCCTGTCCCCGCAATCGCTCTCGATAGTAGAAGAATAGAAAAGGTCGGAGCTAAAGCTGTAATGCTATTCGCAATTGTAAAGATAAGCATTGACCATATTAAGATTATTTTAATTGGTCTTCCTGCAAGTAAAGTAGAAAATAACGGCGCTGAGATAGCGTAAAATAATGTGAAAATGCTCACAGCCTGGCCAACTTGTGATGTGCTTTTTTGATATGTATCGCTAATTCCTGGAAGGAGCCCTGCGATTACATAGGCATCAAATCCAAGAGCAAACATACCGAATGATAATAATAAAACATTTTTCATATAGTGAACCTCCAAAAATATTAAAGATGTTAAGTATAGACGACCTATAACGTTATGTTATAATCGAAGCACCTTGTATATTTAATAGGTTACTAGAAAAATAAGAATATGGAACAATCACTATTTTATAAGGGTATAACGAATCGTTATAGGATGTGGAGGAATATAATGAATGTAGAATGGTTATATAGTTTTATTGCTGCAGCCAATCAGAAAAGTTTTTCAAAAGCTGCTCAAATCACTAATCTTTCCCAACCTGCACTAAGTAAACATATACGAAACTTAGAGAATAATCTTGGCATCGAGCTATTCCATAGGACATCCATTGGTATTGAATTAACGGAGGCTGGTGAACGTTTTAACACTCGTATTACACCAGTTTTGAATGAGATAACAGCTATTCGTGACGAATTACAGCAATTTAGTCAGAGCAATCCAATTGCCATCGGTGGTCTGCCTAGCTTAGCTACTTACTATTTGCCAAATAAAATGAATGAACTTAAGCAACTAGATCGACCTATAACATTAATGATTCAAAATACTTCAAATGAACTGTTGCAATCTTTACAAAAAGGTAGACTTGATGCAGTTTTTGTGGATGCGAAATATTCGAGAGAATCTTTGTGGAGTTGTGAATTGTTTACGGAACCATACTATGCTGTGTTTCCGTTGAATCATCGTTTTAATTCAAGAACAGCAGTCGATCTGGAAGAATTATGTGAGGAGCCGCTTATTGTTCATCAAGCTCCTTGTGATTCAAGGAAGGACATAGTGGAACAAATACAATCTCTTGGTTACACACCTAATATTATTACTGAGGTAAACTTTGGGGATTTTATCTTTGGAGCAGTAAGTTCTGGAATGGGAATTACGATTGTACCAGAGCTTATGGCTAAAAATATCGGTCATCTTCAGCTTTTTGCCTTACCAATTAATAATTTTGGAAGAACAAGAACAATTTCATTGGTTACAAAAAGCAAAGAATTTGGATTGAAGTTACATCATTTATTATCAAATTAAACGGAATGAAGCTGTCTCAACTTAACGCTATGAGACAGCTTCATTAAATTATTTAAATCCCATTAAGTCCTTTACCTTTTTTGTATTTTCTTCAGATGTCAGCATTTCTAGTAAGCTAAAGGCAACGTCGAATGCAGTGCCGGGATTGGAGGATGTAATAATATGTCCAGTTTGAACAATTCGTTCATTGACGATGTCTGCACCATAGGATTGTAGCTGTGCCAGTCGTTTACTTGTTGGGTGATTATAAGTAGTAGCTTTGCGATTATGTAGTATTCCGCTATGGGCTAAAATTAGCGAAGCTACACAAACCGTAGCAATCGGTTTTTTATGTTCATCGAAATGACGAACAACTGCCTGAAACTCATCGCTAAAGGCATCATTATAAAATCCAGCTTCCTCAAAACCCCCAGGAATCGCTAGGGCATCAAACTCCTCTAATGAAATTTCATGAAGTAATTTTTCGGGTGCTACATTGAAATTCCATGTACATTGCAATTGGTGATGTAACCCTACGGTCACGACCTCTGTTGTACCGTCGCCCTCCCATTTATTCCAGCCAAGTACATCTGTAAAAACACTCGCTTCAACAGCCTCAAAACCGTTTGCCAATAGTAATAATGTTTTTTTCATGTTGTTAATGCCTCCTTTATATATTTAATTGTAATAAATGAGGCTATTCAATGACAGAATCTGTATAATGTAATTTAGATGTTTTACTTTATAATAAAAGGAATTTTATTAAATTTAATTTATTAAAAAAGGTGGATTCATATGGACCAAATAGATACAGAAATTTTACAGCAATTGCAGCGAAATGCAAAAATATCGATGAAAGAATTGGCGGCTACAGTTCATTTATCATCCCCAGCAGTTATTGAGCGGGTTAAAAAATTAGAAGAGCAGGGGATTATTGAAGCTTATAGTGCAAAAGTAAATTTAAAAAAGTTGAATCGCGACATTCAAGCTATTATTTTATTTAAATCAATTGATTGTAGGAGTCTTTCGGATTTTTGTAACGCACATCCCGATGTTCTTGAATGCTATCGTGTAGCAGGTGAAATAAGTTATATTGTAAAAATTGCAACCAATTCAGTGGAAACATTGGAGCAGTTTATTGATGAGGCAATGCCTTATGGAACCCCATCAACGAATATTGTGCTTTCTTCAAACGAAAAAGCGGTCATTGAGCCTTTTTCTGATAAAAATTAGAAAAAGTCAATTCGGAGTTGTGTTCGAATAATGAGAAGAATTTAAGTTGCTGTTTTTATATTTGGATTAGTGTACAATTATTGTAAGTATTTGTATGATCGGCTGGTGTGGTAACAGACGATTATGCAAATTCACAAAAGGTAAGGGGAGAAAGATTGGAAATGATACTAAATAAAAACCTACTTAAGGAAATTGAATTAAAAGAAATACTAACAAACATAAGCAGTGGAAATAAAACATGGCAGCAAGAGGACCAAACTCAACTCATACAATCGATGATGTTACATATCGGTTCATTAGATAGTGAACTACGAGATAACTTAATTTATGGGTCTTTTTATGAATTGATTCGTGAAAAGAACTTACTCGAGCATTCACTCTTAACTGAGCTTTTAGAGGAATGTTTGAATAATTTATTATGTAAAGGGATTGAAGAAGGGGAATCAGATTTAGTTTTTACCCGCACATTTACGTCGCTCTTAATCGCACTTATTTTATATAGAGATAACGAAGACAATTTTTTATCTGAGCACAACATAAATGAGTGTAAAGATCGTTTACTAGCATATTTATCAGCTGAAAAGGATGTAAGAGGCTACGTGCCGGTGAAAGGTTGGGCTCATAGTGTTGCCCATATGGCTGATGCAATCGATGAATTGGTGAAAAATCCGAAATTAAATAAAGACTCTTATATTGAAGTAGTAGGCACATTATTTAACGCCATTTTGCAAGAAGATTATGCTTTCATTCACAATGAAGATGAACGGATTTTAACACCTATTTTCACTATGCATGAACGTGGTTTAGAGGAGCAAGAGATCATTAAATTGCTACAAGAATTACCTGCAACTTTAAAAGTAAAAAAAGAGCAGCTCGATGTACAGCATCACAGAATTTTAGTTTTTAACTGTAAATCCTTTGTGAAAAGCTTTTATATTAAAACAAATGGGAAGCCTAAGTTCGCAACTCTTCATAAAAGCATCGAAGCATGTCTTGATGAATTATAGGAAAATTACTACCAATATTAGTGCTTTGAAATTATTGACAGACAATAATTAGTTTGTTAAGATGATTGACAATAAAAGCATACAAATTCGTTGATGAGAAAGAGTAGTGTTTCATTTTGTTCTACAGAGAGCCGACATATTGGTGGAAGTCGGTGTGCAGGTGTTACATGAAGATCCTCTCTGAGAAGATTGGCTGAACATAGTAAGCTAATCCGGGTGTCTACCGTTAAAAAGAACACGTATGATTGTACGTTGCTGAGTGCTATTGAACGTTGATTCAATAGAATTAGGGTGGTATTCGCGGTTAACCCCGTCCCTTACTTGGGACGGGGTTTTTTGTATGCCTTTTATACAATTAGTATAGGAGGAATTTACATGCAAGCTGAAGAGAAGAAAGAAACGACTGTAGAAAGAGAAACAAGGATTCGTCGATTGTGGGAACAAGAAGGAACGTTCCAAGCGTCTGTTGCGAACCGTTTTGACAATAAGCCTTTTGTATTTTACGAAGGACCGCCAACAGCGAATGGTTTACCACACGTAGGTCACGCATTTGGCAGAACTATTAAAGATGTCGTTGCTCGTTATAAAACGATGCAAGGTTATTTAGTTGAACGTAAAGCTGGCTGGGATACACATGGTTTACCTGTAGAGTTAGGCGTGGAAAAAAAGCTTGGTATTTCTGGTAAGCAAGAAATTGAGAAATATGGTGTCGAACAATTTATTCAAGAGTGTAAGGGAAGTGTCTTTACCTATGAGAAGAAATGGCGCTCCTTTACTGAGCAGCTAGGCTATTGGATTGACATGGATGACCCGTATTTAACGCTAAGTAATGATTATATTGAGTCTGTTTGGAATATTTTAAGCCATGTGCATAAGGAAAAGCTTTTATATAAGGGGCACCGTGTTTCACCATATTGCCCTAGCTGTCAAACATCATTAAGCTCTCATGAAGTTGCACAGGGCTATAAGGATGTAAAGGATTTATCTGTCACGGCAATGTTTAAGCTAAAGGATAAAGATGAATATTTTCTTGGCTGGACAACGACTCCATGGACATTACCTGCCAATGTTGCATTAGCCATGAATCCTAAGCTCATATATGTTCGAGTGAAGCAGCACGATAAAGTCTATATCTTAGCAAAATCACTAGTGAATAAAGTTTTTGCTGATTCTGTTGAAGTGTTGAGTGAACATGAAGGGCGTGAATTTGAAGGTGTATCGTACACCCCACCTTTTTCTTATGTAACAGTTGATAAGGGTCATGTCGTTGTACTAGCGGATTATGTTACAGAGCACAGTGGAACTGGAATTGTTCATATCGCACCTGCATATGGGGAGGACGATTATAAGACGGTTCAGCAAAATGGGCTATCATTTGTCAATGTTGTTGATTTAAAGGGTTGCTATACAGAAGAGGTTCCAGAGCTTAATGGTAAATTTGTGAAAGATTGCGATGTCGAAATCATTAAAATGCTCGCTAAAAAGGAGCTATTGTTTGATAAGGAAAAATATGAGCATAGCTATCCTCATTGTTGGCGCTGTGATTCACCATTGCTTTATTATGCGACTGACAGCTGGTTTATCAATATGTCTGCATTGAAAGATAAACTTTTACAAAATAATGAACAAGTTACATGGTATCCTGATCATATTAAACACGGTAGATTTGGTAATTTCTTAGAAAACCTAGTGGACTGGAATATTAGCCGTAATCGCTATTGGGGTACACCGTTAAATGTGTGGGTTTGTCAGGATTGTGGTTATGAAGAGGCGCCAAATAGTATTGCATCTTTAAAAAAATTAGCAAAGGGCACTTTACATGACATCGAGCTTCACAAGCCGTATATTGACGAAGTTGTGTGTACTTGCCCAAAGTGTAGTGGTGACATGGAACGTACACCTGAAGTGATTGATGTATGGTTTGATAGTGGTTCAATGCCGTTTGCTCAGCATCATTATCCTTTTGGAGACCTTACTACTTTTAACAATCAATTTCCTGCTGATGTGGTCATCGAAGGTATCGATCAAACACGAGGCTTTTTCTATAGTTTATTAGCGGTTTCTACTTTATTTACAGGAAAGGCACCTTATAAAAATGTACTTTCTTTAGGGCATGTTTTAGATGAGCATGGGCAGAAAATGTCGAAAAGTAAAGGGAATGCGTTAGAGCCGGTTGAACTGATAGAGCAGTACGGAGCGGATGCTTTACGATGGGCGTTCTTAGTCGACAGTTCCCCTTGGAATCCTAAACGTTTTTCAAAAAAAATTGTGATGGATGCGAAATCAAAGCTAGTAGATACATTAGATAATACGTTCAAATTTTATCAGCTATATGCAGAAATAGATGGTTTCCAATACGATGCAGAAAAGACTGGTACACGTACAAAGTTAGATCATTGGATACTTTCTCGATTGCATCATACAATCCAGATCGTTACAAAATCTATGGATGAATATCAATTTACACAGGCAACACGCGAAATCGGCAAGCTTGTGGAAGAGCTAAGTAACTGGTATATCCGTCGCTCACGAGCAAGATTTTGGGCAAATGGGCTGACAGAGGATAAACGAGGTGCTTATAGTACACTGTATGAGTTACTAACAACAATTTGCCAATTACTAGCACCATTCACTCCATTTATCGCAGAGGATTTATATCGACAATTATCAGGATTTAGTGTTCATTTACAAAACTACCCAACATGTAATGATCAACTATTGAATACAAAGCTTGAAAAAGAAATGGCGAATATATTAACAATCGTAGAGCTAGGTCGCAGCATACGTAATAGTCAAGGGATCAAAGTAAAGCAGCCGGTAAGTGAAATGATTGTCGCTGTTGATGGCGAGTTAACAGATTATCAACCATATAGCGAGCTCGTAAAAGATGAATTAAATATAAAAGAATGTGTTTGGACAAATGATTTTTCAGCATATGAAACAGTTCATTATAAGCTTAATTTTAAAACGGCTGGTGCAGCGTTTGGACCAAAAGTGAACAAAGTAAAAGATTATGTAGTGAATTTACCTGATGAGGAGAAAAATGTATTACAGCAAACAGGTTCAGTTACGTTAACGATTGATGGGGAACAGGCAACATTATTAAAGGCACATGTGTTAACTGAATCTATTGTGAAGGAACATTATATCTTAGCCGAAGATGCTTCTTGTCGAGTCCTTATGAATGTTCATCTGACAGCTAGCTTACTTGAAGAAGGACAGATTAGGGAACTAATTCGCACAATTCAAGATACACGCAAAAAATGGAAACTTCCTGTTGAACAGTATGTATCGATTTCGATTGCTGGAAGTTCTAAAGCAACAACTATCATCCAACAGCATGAATCGTTACTCAAGGCTAATGTGTTGTTAAATGATATTCAATATTCGGATGACAATCACGGAGAAAGATATTTGGAAACAGAAGTGTTCGATGAAAAAGTTACTGTTTATTTTAAACTGTAATATCTTTCGTGTCAGGTAAGTTTCAAATTCACTGGTTGGCTTGAGCCGGGAAACTGCTCGGATCGACAGAAGAAATGATTAGCTAAGCGTAGAAAATGCTCGGGTAGACAGTTAAAAGCCCCCTCATTCAAATGAGGGGGCTACTTTTCTAGATAACTATTGTGACTGAATAATATGGTCATTAACAAATGCTTTTATGAAAAATATTTCATTATCATTAGGGTCCCGTTTATTTTCTGCTTTAAAGGACTCTATCGCATTTTCTAGTGAGGTGGATTTTACAACTTGACTTGCTGTTGTTAACTCTTCCCAATATATATTCATTTCATTTAAATCACAGATAGATTCATGTCCCAGTAGGAACATTTCCGCATCAAATTTTTGAATGTCTTTAATCATAGGCGATAACAATGATTGCTTGTAATGAAATAAAGAATTTGTGGTCGTACCATATGCACAATCACCTAAAAAGATAACTTTTTCATCAGGAATATAAATGATTTTAGAATCATCGTATGAGTACTTTTGATACTTTTGAGAATACAAATTTTGTTTCCTAAATCAATAGTTAATGTATTTTCAAAGATTACATCTGGAGATTTCAACTTAAAACTGTCCCTATTTGGCATCTCAGTTTGTATAATCTTCATACACATAGCACTCATCTGACTAGTGGTCACATACTTTTGAAGTGAACTATCATCATAAGACAAACTTTGCCATTCTTTTATTATTTCGTTTGTTTGACTATTAACTATAACCGTTGCATCAAATTCGTTCATTCCTTAGAAATGATCCCAATGTGCATGGGTAATAACAACATATTTAACTGGTGGTACATTTAGATTCTAGATTTCTAGTAAAAAGTCCTTAGCGTGCTGAGGAGAATTACCAGAATCTATTATAAGACTATATCGGTTACCACATACCAATCCTAATGTTGGTCGTTCTCTATCATCTTGATTAGATAAATAATAAATAGTATCACTTAATTTATTTAACATGGAATTTTTCCTCATTTCAATATATTCATTCATGAAAGAGAAAATCTACATGTATATTCTAAAGTTATTAAAATAATTTAAGATTTTCTCTTATTATTTTTTTACCATTGGACTTATACCTCCTTGTTACGATAAGGAAAATTATAACATAACCTAAATTATATATTAAGAAAATTCTGAACATTAATTGTTTTTTATTTCAATTATTTATAGTTCACAGTTCGAACAAAGGAGCTTTTCTTATTGAGCTAATGAAGCACTTTAATTGAACAGCAACTAGGTTTATTTGGTAAAATTAATAAATATTAATCGGTGATAAAGTGAAATAAGAATTTTTACCTTTTTTGACCAATCAGGGATATTGAGGTGATTAGTGATGACACTTAAATGGTTATGGATATTGGTTATTGCGTTTAGCATACTAGAATGGATTTTAATCCCATTCACGGGAGCATTTACAGGAAAACTATATCAATTAGTTTATGGTATATTAATAATTGCTTTTATTATTTACCCATTATTTTTCATGACTTCTCTTTTGCTATTACAAAAGGGAAATAAAAAAATTGGTGTAGTAATTTTGCTTATTCCACTAATCGTGTATGCACCCTTGCTAATAGGTCTTCAACCGTTGCTTAAATAAACTACTTATTGAGCAAACGGGGTGCTTTACTTGAAGAACATGGAGTTGCTTAGGCAGCTCTCTTTTTTTATTGAACTAACGGTACAGGATAGTTGCATAAGCCCCGTTTTGAAAAGGATTTTTTTCATCCCAAAGAGAATTTAGACATAATGAATTTTTATAAGGAGGATAAAAAGAATGAATAAATATCTTGATCGAATTTCCGAAGACTTAGTAAATGCAAATTTGAATAATTATTGGTCAGGTTTTGAATCGGTTGCTTATGCATTATATGATAAGAGTTATGTTTATCTTTTCAACCATCCTAGAATGAAAAAAAATCAACAAAGTAATTACCAAATTTTAAATTGGGATGAACAATTTATGGGTTGTACACTTATTCTTTATAATGATTATCCAACAGCAATTGTAAATATAGAATTATATGAGGATTACGAAAGTTTATATTTTATTCTTGTACACGAATTATTCCACGGTTTTCAATATGTTAAAGGCGAAACACGGTTTGCGAATGAAATTCTGGGAATCACATATCCGTTATCAAAAGAAAATGTGGAATTACGAAATCAGGAAAGAATCAACCTTTATAGTGCGGTTTTAGAAAATAATATTATTAAAAAGAAACAATATCTTAATACATTCATTGCCTTGAGAGAAAAAAGAACTGCTAAGTTTAATAATAATTTATTATATGAAAATTTAATTGAAACAATTGAAGGACCTGCGTGGTATGTTGAACTAAAAGCTTACTCAGAAAATAGCCCTATAGCTTACAAATCAGTTCTAAAAAAATATGGACAAAACCTTAAAGACAAATATGAATCTACTTCTGATATACGAAAGAGTTGTTATAGTTCAGGTTTGTTTATGTGTTTGTTACTAGATGAGTTTTCACCAGGATGGAAGGAAAGTTTTTGGGGTAAAGAGGAAACATTATACGATATATTTAAACAGCTTTCGGATGACGTTATAAAAATAAGTAACATAGAAATAAGCCCTGAAACAGAGGAGGTAATTAATTTTGCTATACAAAATAGAAAAAATACATTTGAAAACTTTGAACAACAAAAAGGAATTCATCTATTTATTGAAGGTGAAATAACTGCTAAATCTTTTGACCCGATGAATATCGTCTCATTTGAAAATAAGCTTTTACATAAGAACTTTATAAAAGTTGGAATTAACAAAGAAGACTATTTTGTACAACAACCTGTTATTGCCTATTGTAAGGATGGACTTCATAAAATAATTAAATTACATCTAATATTAAAGATTAATCCCATTGAAAATGTCGATTCACTTAAAATTGATGGAATCGGAGTAATAAATGGAAGGTATGAAAAACAGGGAAATGTTTTGAAGCTATATGTGAATTAGAACCCATGGGGTGTTTTACTTGAAAATCATTGACTTGCATAAGCAGCTCTTTTTTTACGAAGCATTTAGCTAAACACGTTATAAAATGAAAAGAAGGATAAAATAATTTAAAAGCATTCAGGGGTTACTTCAACCATTGAATGCTTTTTCATTTCTTTTATTTAGAGTGGATTTCCTGTACACGTCCAATCTATCCATCTGTAAGCCTGATACTTTAATTCCGTGGAAATCCCGTGTATTCTTCCCTTTTTCGGTCCTTTTTTAACAAAATCAACAGTAATATGTCTTCCGATATTGTCAGTAAATTAGACACCCATTTTTCTACGGGTATTGCTTGTTTTTTTCGTTTGCTGGCTTTTCATTTTTTTTGTTGAAAGGTCAGCTTTCTTTTTTCCTTTATTAGAAGAGGAATGGTTCTTTTTGTTTTCAAGCTGCTTTTTCACGGCCTCTTGCAGGCTGATTTTTTTTGGGGTTACTTCAGAATGATTATTCTCGGTCATAGGAAATGCTCCTTTTTGAATATGATAGTTAGTTAAGTATAATCTATTTTCTGTCATTTGTGAAACTTTCTATTTTACTTACAACAATTGAAGACGCTTTTTTACTAACGGTGCAAGTTACTGAAGAAGGAAATAGTTGTATTTAAATTGAAATATAATGTAATAACCTAGATTGGAGTGCTTACAATGATTAAATTCTTTGAATATAACTGGCATGTAAGAGATGAATGGTTTGACTGGTGCAATCAACTGACAATTAAAGAGTTATTAAAAGAACGCAGGGGTGGAGTAGGGAATATATTATATACACTTTTTCACATAATTGATGTGGAATATAGTTGGATTCGTGGTATTCAAGGCAAAGAAGATAAAGTATTTCAGTTTGCTGATTATAATACACTTGAAAAGGTTAAATCTCTTTCAGATAAAACACGAAATGAAATAGCTGAATTTATAAAAACAAATTTAGGAGGTTTAAGAGAACAACTAGTCAGTATTTCTTGGGATGAAGATAAATACACTTTTGATGATATTTTACACCATATAATTACTCACGAAATTCACCACATAGGTCAACTTTCTGTTTGGGCAAGAGAATTAGAACTAAGCCCTGTACCTGCTAACTTTGTTGGGAGAGAGATAACGAGGGGCGGTATTAAAGAAAATGAATGAAAAAACATATCTAAGTATAGAAGAGATTATTTCTCTACCAACCTTATCAGATACAAACATAAGTGACGATGGCAATAACGTAGCATTTGTCAAAAAGACAGCTAACTGGAATGACAATACATATAGGAATCATGTATGGATATATGAAAAAGATAAGGGGCAGTGTTACCCATTAACAACTAGGGATATAGATAGTACCTGCCCATTATGGTCTCCAGATTCTAGAAATATCGCATACCTTAGCCCAGTTGGTGATGGGCATAATAAGAAAAATCAGATCTTTGTTAAGTCCATAGATGGTTATAGTGGGGTTCAAATTACTGATGAGAAAGAAGGGGTCAATAATTTCAAATGGGAGCCTACTGGCAAGGGCTTTTATTATGTTGCACAGTCAATAGAATCTAAGACGATAAAGAAACGTAAGGAACTATATGGAGATTTCCGTTATATAGGTAAGGAATACCAGAATAATTGTTTATATTACATTGAAATAGAAAAAGTGATAAATGAACACGAAAATAGCGTTGTTTATCAACTAACTGAGGGTAAGGATTTTCATGTCCAAGAGTTTGATATTTCAAATGATGGGGAAAAGGTTGTATTAATGGCTACACCAAGCCCAAATATGGAAGATTATATTAATGGAAATCTATACATACTAGATATTAAAGCTGGTGAACTACAAAAGATTAATATAGATAAGTTGTTGGGAGGGAGCGTTTGCTTTTCTCCTGATGGTAGTAAAATATGTTACTCAGCAAGCATAAGGGAGAAGGCTTACTATAAGACTCATATACAAGACAGTACACTAGAGATATATGATATTAATAATGGAGAGCTAATTCAACCTTTAACAGATTTTGATAGTACGGTTATTCCATTACGATGGACATCTAAAGGAATTTTAATTAGATGGCAGAATAAAACTAATTATCTTATTGGTTTGCTATCTGACGATGGCACTGTGGAAATGTTAAGCGAAAAAGAAGATTGCTTTATAATGGATGCTTCAATAACAAGGGATGGAAATCATTCAACCTATAATAAGGCTATTACAAATGAAACCTTTGAAATCTATTTAGACGATGAAAAAATAACGAATGAGAATAGCTTTTTCAATGGAAGGCTTAAAAGTAACAGAGAAATAATTTCATGGCAAAGTAGTGACGGTCTTGAAATAGAGGGAGTTTTATCAACCCCAGTAGAATTTGACGCAAATAAAAAATATCCCTTATTAGTGGTAATCCATGGTGGACCGGCCTGGGCATCCTTTCCAATATTTTCAGACTGTTTTAATGAGAAATATCCTATCGAACAGTTTATCGATAAAGGCTTTATAGTTTTAGAACCAAACTACAGGGGAAGTTCTGGTTATGGTAATGAATTTTTAAAAGCAAACTATAGAAAACAAGGACTGGCTGACTACGATGATGTTATTTCTGGAGTGGATAAATTAGTTGATCAAGGGATTGTAGATAAAGATAGAGTAGGAGTTATGGGATGGAGTAACGGGGGATATATATCAGCTTTCTGTGCTACATTTAGTAGTAGGTTTAAAGCTATTTCAGTTGGGGGCGGAATTACGAACTGGAGTACTCATTATGTAAATACAGATATCCCTTACTTTATTAGAATGCATTTAGGAAATACTCCATGGAATGATCCAGATTTATATAGGAAAACATCACCAATGACATATATTAAATCAGCCTGTACACCTACCTTAATTCAACATGGTGAAAAGGATGCAAGAATTCCAATTACAAATGCATATGAGCTACATCAGGGTCTAAAGGATATGGAAGTTGATACAGAATTAATTATATTTAAAGGAATGGCATATAGTTCTGATCAACCAGGGGTTCACGTAGCTATTATGAAGCAGAATTTGATGTGGTTTTCACACTATATTTTTGGAGAAAGTATGAAAGATTTTAGGGTTTTATGATTGATAAATGGATATCCTCACAGATATATAAGGATGAAACAGTAATTAAAAGGGAGTGTGATTGAAGTGTCTCATGCTAAAGATGTTTTGGTCGATCAGTTGTTAGCAAATGCGAACGACCCTAGCTTTTACGCTCCGTTTTCGGAATCAGTAGCAAACTTGTCAGAGGAAGAAGCGTTTTGGAAACCAAACGATGAAAGTAACAGTATCGCTGAAATTGTGCAACATCTACTTTACTGGAATGAGACATGGCAAAAGAGGTACCAAAAATCTCATCTGAATGCTGTTGCGCCAATAGGTGATAATAATAAAAGCTTTATTGTTCCGGAAAATAAAAGATTTGCTGACTTAAAAGAGTGCCTCCTAAAGGTTCTGCTTCAGTGGCAAGATCTACTAACTGAAGAAAAGGTTGAAAGTGAAGTGAATGGTTTCCCAGAGACTGCAAAGTGGTGGGGGGTACTGGGAAATATGTCTACGCATAACGCTTACCATATTGGACAAATTGTTTACATCCGAAAACAACTACAAAAAGGCTGGAAAACTAATATTAAATGAGATAGTGAGACAACTTACATTTCTTGTTCCACAATAAGGCGCGATTGTTTAATAAGCGACGCTATTTTTCTTCAACTACCGGAGGGATTTACTTCAATATGGTCCACTTTTTTTCTCCAATCCCTAAATCTATTATAGAAACGAAGCAAAATGTAAAATCAAAAAAATGCATCCATTTGGATGCAGTCTTATTTTTTTCTAATCAGTGTATCCCCAAGAGGGATTCCAAACACAACAACCAAAACCGTTAGAATTACCAGGGCTCTAAAAATAAAATATGCAACTTGATCGAACATCGTATCTCTCCTTCTTTTCTTAATAATTCCTACCTTAAATTCTGTAAGTATCCAATCCTTTTTGATGAATCGAACTAAACTAATAAAGCACAAAATCATTTGTACTTTATTAGTATAGTTTACTTCTTAACAACGTATGTATGAAGTCGTCATTTTTTATATTTTGTGACTTTCAACAATAGGGCCATATTATTGAATAACATTTTTTGGAAGGCGACCAAACGACGCTTTTGGAACCTGGTATCTTATTATATTAATCGCCCCTTTGTTAATACTAGAATTTGAATACAGGATATTGCAAAATAACAGAAACAATGGAGGTATGAAATTTGAAGATCCAAAGAATAGATCATGTGGGTGTAATCGTAAATGATCTCTCTGCCGTTAAAGAGTTTTTTCTCGATTTTGGACTTGAGGTGAAAGGCGAATGGGAAATGGATGGAGATTTAATGGGATATGCAGTTGGGCTTAATGACGCTAAAGTAGCGTGTGTAGGATTGGGAACGAAAGACAGTCAGACATGGATAGAGCTAATCAAGTTTTATTCACCGTCAGATGAAAAAGATGTTCAGCAAACCTTTGCAAATACACTGGGTATCCGACATATTGCATTTTCTGTTGAAGATATAGAAGCGGTTGTTGCCAAATTGAAAAAGAAGGGTACGGAAATCTTTAGTGAGATACAGAAATATGAAGAAAGTTATAAATTATGCTACGTTCGTGGTCCAGAAGGAATTATTTTGGAGTTGGCTGAGGAAATCAAATAAGTAATGTTAATTAAAATGAAAGTACGACTCTTTCGTATTATTGAAGAAATGTATGTAAACTAACGGATGTTTTTCTTAGATCTTTGAGCTGTTTTAGACAGCTCTTTTTTCTTATGATTCCTCTTAAAAGTTCGCCACCACTTAGTTAAACTATCGAAGTAATAGTTTCTTTTTTTAGAATATTTCATTTACTTTTGTTGAAGAGACGTACTTAAACTAACAGGTGAGGCTAACGGAGCAGTGTTGAGAAAAAAATGAATTAGAGGTCGAAGAGATATGAAAAGAGAGGGTATTGTTAAATGGTTTAAAGATGAAAAGGGTTATGGTCGTAACATGCTTGACGGTGATGATGGAAATCATGTTTTTGTTCATTTTAGTTCGATTTTACCTGATAATGAAAGATTTCTGAATGGATTCAGATTCCTTAAACAAGGACAGAAAGTATCCTTTGATTTAGTTGATAACCCTAATTCTACTGGTCAAAAGCAAGTTGCAGAAAATGTAATCATTATATCTGACTAACAAACTCTTCTTCAACTAACTGGGTGCAAGAGTTAAACAAGGTGTTGCAGCGGCAGCATCTTTTTTTGTTGAGCTAACGGAGCAGGTTAGTCAATTTTTTTTTACACTTTTTTCAACATCTTTCTTTTTTTGAAAAAATGTTTATACTTATCTTAACCATTTGTGTTTTATCACTTTTCTAACATTTATTACTCAATTTAGGGGCGCTGATCATGGGGATAACGACATTATTATTAAATGCATTTATTATTATCATTTGTATTTTTTTCTATCAAATATTTTGGTTAGATAAAGATGGAAAAGAAGCGCGTAATACTATTTTAATTTCCTTTCTTTCATCCATTGCGATTATTCTTTGTATGACATTCCCGTTTAAGTTTAATTGTGGATACATATATGATTTACGGCTTATCCCAATCCTTTTAGCTGTTCTCTATGGTGGTTTTAGGAGTTTTATTTTTATTACTGTTATATTTGTTTCTTACCGTTTTTACTTAGGCGGAGACGGAGTCTACCCTGCAGTTATTGTATATTTTATGGCCACTTCCATTACTATGGTATCCCAATATTTTCTTGCTGGTTATTATAAAAAAAGAAAAATATTGTTCAGCTTATTGCTTATGTCTCTTTGCACTATTTCCTTTTCTATATTCGCTTTAATGAACCAAATACGGATAAACGATAAAGTTCAACCTGATTTTATTCACTTTTTATTCAATTATATAGTGATCAATATTCTGACTGTTTTATTGTCTCTTTATTTAATTGAAGGAATGAAAGAAAGGTTTAAAATGAAAGAAAAAATTCACCGTGCAGAAAAATTTATGGTGACTTGTGAATTAGCAGCGTCAATAGCCCATGAAATAAGAAACCCGTTGACTACAGTATATGGATTTATGCAGATGTTTAGTAAAAACGAAATCTCTGAAACACAAAAGGATGACTATTTGCAAGTCATGCTAATGGAGATAGAAAAAGCGCAACTCGTTATTAACGATTATTTGTCCCTTATAAAACCACAAAATGTTGCAAGAGAATTATTAGATATTAGACCAATTGTTGAGCAAGTAATAGAGGTTATTTTACCGCTTGCCATCCAATGTAATGTTAAAGTTGAAAGCGATAATGAATGTTCCTATTATATATATGCCAACACCGATAATCTAAAAATGTGTTTAATTAACATTGCAACGAACGGGATTGAAGCCATGACTAATGGAGGGATGCTCCGAATTAATGTGAAAAAGGTAAAGAATCGTATTGTGATTGATATTATTGACACAGGAATTGGAATGTCTTCTGAGGAGATAAATCGAATCGCTATGCCGTTTTATTCTATAAAAGAGAAGGGAACCGGGCTAGGTACGATGATTGCATACAGTATTGTAAAAGGATTAAACGGAGATATAGAAATAAAAAGTGAAAAGGGAAAGGGAACACAGTTTTCTATTATTATTCCTTCTTCCTAATAGAAATCGTAGGGCAAAAAAATTTCGACGATTTAGAGCTTGCTGCTAAAGTAAAGTTCGAAAACGAAGAATTTAAGGACGAAAAAGAAATTGAGAAAATATCCGGATATAATAACGCAATAGTTTTCTTGGAATGGTGTTTTCGTTTTTAAAATCGCATAAATCCAGTGTAAAAGCTTATTAGCACAAGCAATTATGGCAGCTTTATATGGCTTTCCTTCCTCACGTTTTATATCGTAGAAGGCTCGTAATCTTTTGTTTCGTGCTGGTTTCATCTGTTATTTTCTTTTTACGGCTAACTCGAATTGAACAGCGAACGGCCATGTAAAACATGTGGCGAATCCTAGCTGAGCCGCGTTTAGTAATGTGATTCATCCACCGTATGATCAACTTTCACGCTGCTTTTATAGGGCATTTTTTTATCTAAGAACATTTGAACCTGATTTTCACCTTTTGCGACATCCAGACCAACTACTGGATTCATAGTTTATCTCCTCCTAAGGTAGGGTATTGACCGGTAACTTCTATTTAGCTTGTTATACGAGATCGTAATGTCCCAACCAGCCTAATCATCTGTTAACAAGTAGAGGTCGAACAGTTTAGTTGTCGGGATCTAGTCCCACGGGTGCTTCCGTTCGTGCCGGGCTATTATCAATCTATAAATTGAATGAAAAATAGTCAACCAGATTGATTACTCTAGCTGAACTTATAGTACGAACGGGGTGCTTTTCTTGAAGAACATTGAGTTGCTTATGCAGCTCTTTTTTTCTTTATTGAACTAACGATGGAGGTTAGTTGAATAGTAATTAGGTGTGATTGGAAGAATTGTCGATGATATAAAAAAGACACCGAAGTATCTTATGTATTTTCAAATTAAGCTTATGGACAACATGGAATTTGTAGGGTTAATCATAATAGTGAAATTCAAAACCGTCTTCTGGTTCACCAACTTCATATCCCAATAATTTTGTAGCTCTATTCTTAAATAATGTAATCCATTCATTCCATTCTTCTGATGGTAATTTAGCATAGAATTGTAATCCACTTGATTCAATACTTACTTCTATCAATTTACCATCTGAACCATACCACTGTGGACAGCTATTTACAAAGTTGTTCCAGTTAGGCATTTCTCTATATAAACTCTCCAACTTATGCCATACTTCTTGCGGGGCAGAATAATGAATATTCAAATTAATATTGTATATTTCCATATGTTCTCCTTTTAATATTTAGATTTATAAGTTGTTATTTCTTGTTTTATTCGTTAATTCAACCAAAAGTCGAACTTCTGAATCTTTGATAATACATTGAATTTGAATATCCCATATCTACTAATAACCTTGGTTGATTTTGCTTGCTTCTCCAAAATATAGATTCCCATTTTGATAACAAATTCAAAGTATTCTTTAAGGTTTCATATGTTTTTTGAATATTGATAATACTGCATAACCCATCATTTTCATAAAATCTAAAGTTCAATGTACCTTTTTTTATCCTAATAGTTTTAAAAACTCATTAATTTTTTCAATAATTCCTTGAATTCATTATCCATATTCTAGCGATTCTTTCGAATTATTGTTTTACTGCGGGTCAACTGTGATAAAAACACTTTTTAATCCGTCATCCGTAAATAAAAACTCCATTTGCAAACACATATCTGCCAATTTAGAATTTGAAGTTAAATCATAATCAACAGCAAATCCACTGTTATCATTGAATTCATAGAAGTTGATTTGTGAATATTCGTATTTTGGGTGGAAATTACATGGAGCTCCATATTCATCAAATGAATCAAATCCATTTAAGTTTAATGTTTCTTGGACATAATAGAATAACTCACCAATATCATCCACTTCAGATTCATCCACATAAATTAAAATGTTTTCATATTCTTTACGGTGCATTACTTTTAATATATTGGCAATAACAGTTAAAGCATATTGTTTATCTTCACTTTTCATATTGAACCTCCAAATTCTAATTTGTATTTCTATTCAACTGTATAATATCATACATTTGTGGGGAGATTTACTTAAACTAAACCAGCTAATAGATTGTCAATAAAAATTTTTTAATACTAAAAAGCGCAACCTAAATAACGATCCCCAAGGAGTCGCCCAGCCTCCACTCTAATCAACCAATATACAGTTATATTTTAAAAATATCATCATCCAGAACTTTTAGTAATGGGCCTATAAATTCCAAAAATACTAATGATTATATTATTATAGTAGCTTTAAGTGGTATATTTTGTTAAAATTTACTCGATAATAGAAAGGGAGGAAATAGAACATTGTATTTCAAGAAAGTCAGTCTTATGTTATGCATCTTATTCATTTCAGCTTCTATATTTACCATACATAATGCAAGTGCAAGTGGTGGTTTTGAAGATATTTCTCCAAAGCATGAAGCTTATGAAGAGATCAATAATTTTGTTGTCAATAAATCAAGCTTCGCAGATGTTGCAGTTGGCCGTGAGCTTTCGGGCTATGTAGAACAGCATAGCTTCTTTAAAAGTGAAAAGGAGCTACCTGTTAAAGGTGTAGCTGTACTTGATACATCACAGGTCATTGGATTAGTTTCCTCAACAACTGATGGATTAAATATTCGTAAATCCAAAGATTCGTCATCTAAAGCTAACATTGTAGGTACTATCAATAAAGGTGGTAAACTATCAGTCTATGCAGTTGAAGGAGATTGGTTAAAAGTTTCCTATAATGATGCCTTTGCCTTTGTTTATAAAACGTATGCACAGTTTTTAGATGTAGATGGTAATGCATTAGGGAATATTCAAAAGCAAGTTACTACAACACAAAGTATAAATAGTTATGTAAAACCTACATCTTCTTCAAAGGTTATTTCGACTATCAATAGTAAAGTGAAATTACCTGTTTATAAAACAGTAAATGGTTACTATTTAACTGTAGTAAATGGTGTACCGGGCTATATCGTGGCAGATAGTACAGCGGATGTGAAAGTAGAAAAACCTTCTATTCCGAATCCAACCCAAACTCCTCCGACAGTTTCAGGTGATCTACTAGGTCGAGTGACAGTTGATAATTTAAATATCCGCAAAGAAGCTAACTCTACTTCTACAGTATTATGTAAGTTGAAAAAAGGTGAATATGTTCAAGTTAATAGTATTAACGGTTATTGGGCACAAGTTATTTATAACGGACAAGAAGCGTATGTCCATAAATCTTATTTAAAGATATTAAATCAAAGTGGTAATGCGTTAAAAGATCGTATAATCATTATTGATCCAGGTCATGGTGGCAAGGATCCTGGAACTGTAGTCGGTACTATTGCAGAAAAAAACATTGCATTAAAGGTCAGTACTCTTGTTACGCAAAAGCTTGAGGCGGCAGGTGCGAAGGTTTTAATGACTCGTACTGGGGATACGTATCCTACACGAGAAGGCCGAGTTGACTTTACACATGCTAATTATGGTGAGATTTTCGTAAGTATCCATGTTAATTATGCAGATAATATTACTGCGCAAGGTACCGAAACATTTTTCGCTAAAACACCAGGTGATATGCATCAGGAAGACATTGATCTTGGGACGTTTGTAAACAATCAAATTGTTAAAAACGTAAATATGAAAGATCGAAAGGTCAAAAAAGGAAATTTCATTGTAATTGCAAATACGAATATTCCAGCCATTCTAGTTGAGCTAGGCTTCCTATCAAATAGTGAAGATCGAGCTAAACTGACAAATGATCAATATATTGAGCTATTTGCAGAATCTATTTACAAAGGAATTTTGGAATATTACTCAAAACAATAGCAAAAAAGGCTACATGGTTCATTAAATTGTACCCTTTGTAAAGGACATTTTGAAAAAAGCTAGGCAACCTTTTGGAGCGCTGTCTGTATTTTGCAGGCGGCAGCTTTTTCAAGTTCTATTGCCCTCGATAATGGTTGTAATACATCATATAACTTTTCACTTCTCGTTTTACTTCTTCTAATGTTTAGCACGCTTTCATATTGATTTCATCTTTAAAATGACCGAAGAGGGATTCTTGGGGGGCGTTATCCCAACAGTTTCCTCGGCGTGACATCGATTGCACTAGTCCCATTTTCTTCACAAGTTTCTGGAATTGTGGATTCGTATGAATAAATGCATCTTCTGTTAAATGGTGGTGATTTTGCTTCAATTTACGAAGTGTATTGAGCGAAAAACTACTTATATTAAAAATAAAAAGGGGGGAAGAAATGTCTCGTAAATTATACCTTGCGCTCATTATGTTAAGTCTTATTTGGGGAGGCTCTTTCTATTTTTTCAAGGTATTAGTTGCAGATTTTAATCCTTTAGTTGTAGCATTTTTACGTTCAACTTTTGGAGTTATAACACTTATTGTACTTATACCATTTTTCCGTAAATCTTTTAAAGGAAAAATCCCATATATACCTTTAATTGCTGTAGGAATACTAAATACTGTAATTCCATGGACACTTATTTGTTTTAGCGAACAAAAAATGACTAGTAATCTAGCTTCTGTTTTAAATGCAACTCAACCTTTATGGACAATGGTTTTAGGGATTGTATTTTTTGGTATACGTTCCAATCGCAATCAACTTATAGGTTTATTTATTGGATTCATAGGTATTTTAATTCTTTCAGATATACATCTATCAAATGTTTTTTCAGTAAATTCTTTAAACTTTTTTGCTATGTTGACAGCAACTTTTTGCTACGGTTTAGCTACCCATATAACTAAACGTTATCTTAAAGAAATATCTATGTTTCAAATTTCTTTAGGTACATTATTAGTCGGTAGTATATGTAGTGGTTTCATAGTTCTATTATTAGAAGATCCAATTCACATTTTAACTACAATATCATGGCATCATATAGGCGCATTAATTGGAATAGGTGTATTTGGATCAGGTATAGCGTATTTACTTTACTTTTACTTAATTCAAAAGGGAAGTCCAGATTTCGCTTCCATATCTACATATTTAGTACCAGTATCAGCTATTTTCTGGGGATATATTCTTTTAAATGAAGTTATTAGTTGGAAATTAATCATTGGATTAATTTTTATACTAATGGGAGTTTATATAACTAATCGCAAAATCAAATTAAATGTTCCTGTTAAAAATCTACAAAAAGAATCCTATTAATTTGAGGGCACTGAAAAAGTCTATATCTTCTCACATTGCGAGGTATTCAACGATTAAATCGTTGAATACCTCGCTTTTTTCATTTGGCACTGAGACTCTACTGTTGTTTTTTGGATGCCCTTTGCTCAAGAAATTCCTAGTATTGAAGAAACAGAGATTAACCTAAGAAATGCTCATATCAACTTTTTAAAAAGAGAAAGCTTTCGTTTGCTTATCTTTCATAAAGATACTGATGAATTTATTGGGGCAGCGAGCTTTCAGGGGATTGATTGGAATATTCCAAAATGTGAAATTGGATACTGGATTAATTCAAATCATATTTAGAAGAATTGAAATTAGGTGTGAATCAACAAATTATAAGAGTCGTTCCATCCCAGAAAAACTCGGATTTAAGTTAGAAGGAACACTAAGGAATGAGGATTTGTCAGCAGATGGATGTCGATTAACAGACACTTGCATTTATTCAATAATAAAATAACTTTGTGAATAAGTTCACTTAAACTATCTCGGTGCTTTACTTTAAAACAATATTCAACAATCGGGAGCTTTTCTGTAACTGAACTGCACCCCAAAACAACTTCTTCCGGATTATTTATTATTCTTTCATCCTCAGGCTCAACGCTTACATATTTTTCAAGCCATTCGTATGAAAGTCTTTTTAAATCTTCCTTGTATTCACTATCGTATGGAACAATCAATACTTCTGCCATATTAAAAACATCCTAAATGATAAATTGTTACGTTCTATTCCACGCTTCTCTAATGTTGCCAATCTGATTCAATATTTTGTGTCATTCACCGTTAGTCGAATGACGACTTTATTATATATTTTCAGAATATATCTTAAATCATAAATAAAAGCTGAACTAATCTCAAAATTAGTTCAGCTTAAAAAGAGCGTAGTATCTTGTAGCACAACGTATATAGGATACTATTCAATTAAGTACATTATTTAACTATTTACGTTTAATAAAACCAGTTTTTTTATAGTAAACCACTAAGAAGATAGAGAGCTGTTGCACAAATAAAAATCGCTGAGCTTTTATTAAAAATGTTCATAAGCTTTCCAGAGCTATCAAGTCTTTTCAATGATGCTCCAGCGATGATAAGACCGAAAAACCACAACCAAGAAATCAAAACACATGCAGTAGTGAACAACATTTGCTCCGTCCCACTATATTTTAAAGCACTCGTCCCGATAACACCTATTGTATCTAAAATGGCATGTGGATTTAAGAGAGAGACAGAAACCGCAAATAAAATTTGTTTCTTTACAGGAAGTGCTTCGTTATTATCGGTAGATGCCGGATTTGAGCGCCAAATTGTATAGCCCATATAAAGTAAGAAAAGTATCCCGCCACTCATCAAGGTGATGCGTAACCACTCAAATTGCAACACAATTACAGATAAACCGAATACCGCAAGTAGTATCAGAAGCGTATCACAAATTGAGGCAGTGATACTAGCGGGTAAGGCACGAACTAATTGTGGCTGTGTTGCACCTTGAGAAAAGACAAAGACATTTTGTACACCTAAGGGCAGAATAAGTCCAAATGCTAAAATCATTCCATGTAGAAATGCTTCCAATGTAATTCCTCCTTTCACTAAACATTTTAAATATGTTATAACTAAAAGAAAACGACCAATTGGGTGGTTTTTAAGCCACCCAATTTTGAATGTTAGAGGTGGGTGATAAGAATGAAATGGCAGCCAAGTAGAAAGGATGAATTAACATTACAGCAGCAAATTATTCAATGGATTACTAAGCATATAGAACGTGGAGATTGGGTGGCAGGAACAAAACTACCGACACAAAGACAGCTAGCTATGCAATTTGGGGTCAATCGTAGTACTGTTCAGCAGGCCTTAGAGGAGTTAAAAGCAGCTGGAATATTAGAATCGAAGGTAGGTTCAGGTATTTATGTAGCACAAAGTTCCTGGGATTCATTAATTACACAAACACAACCAAATTGGCAAAAGTACATTGACACAAGTATCCATAAGCCAAATTATCATACCATTCAATTAATCAATGAATACGAGCAGCGCGATGATGTCATTCGATTGGGAACTGGAGAGCTTGCCCCATGTTTATTGCCGACCGCTGAAATTGAAGCGTCTTTGAAAGAGCTCTCTTTGCAGCCAAAAGCTTTAGGCTATTCATCACCCCAAGGTAGCGATAAACTTCGAGAAGCGATTTGTGAATACGTGAAAAAAAGGGGGATCCATGCAAAGCCGCAAAATATTTGTATTGTATCTGGTGCACTTCAAGCATTGCAGTTGATTGCTGTTGGACTACTTGAACAAGGTTCAATTGTATTCCAGGAACAGACGTCATATTTAAATTCAGTCCATCCTTTTCAGTCTGTTGGTATGCAAATGATAGCTATCGATCGTGATGAACAGCTTGCACAAACATTGGCCCAGCGGAAAAGAAAAAGGCAGGCTGTATTTTATGCTGTTCCAACATTAAACAATCCAAATGGTGGGGTGTGGACGACGCTTGAAAAAAAGACGCTTTACGAAGCGTGTAAAGCGTCTCGCATCCCCATCATAGAGGATGACGTCTATCATGAGTTGCTCTTTGAAGCGGCAACGGCTCCAATTAAATCAATAGATGAAAGCGGGCAAGTCCTTTATATAGGGAGTGTCTCGAAAACATTAAGCCCTGGACTTCGTATTGGCTGGTTAATCGGTCCAACTACAGTTATTGAGCGGTTAGCAGATATAAAAATGCAAACAGATTACGGATCAAGCGCAATCTCACAGGAAATTGTGCTGCATTGGTTCCAATCTGGTAAGTATGAAAAGCATATTAAGAGTTTGCGGAAAGAATTATTACACAGAGCTAATTTTGTTGAGGGTATATTACAAGAAAGTTTTACGGAGATTGCTAGTTGGGATAAGCCGAAAGGTGGCTTTTATATTTGGTTAAAGTTTCATGAGCCAATCGTTGATAAAGAGTTATTTACCAAGCTTTTACAACGACAGGTACTCATTAATCCTGGTTATATTTACGATCCTCAAGATACGCAGCATATTCGATTATCATATGCTTATGCAACATATGAAGAGTTGAAAGCCGGCTTGCAAATATTACATGAGTGCGTTGGTAAAACGGTAGTAAAAAGACAATAAGAATAAAACATCGCACCTTTAGGGGTGTGATGTTTTTTGTAAATTACCTTTTAACCCTTATTAAATTGTATTTGAATAATAGTGTCATGCCGATATTCATGAAAAAATGTACAAGAAATGGTACTAAAATATTGTTTGTTTCAAAATATATCCATCCGAAAATTAAACTTGGAACGGTTATATTTATTAACATAACAGGTTTTTTGAAGTATTGAGTATGCATCCCTAAGAACAGTAAAGTAGTTATTATTATTGCGGTCCACTGGTGTTCTAGAAATACAAGAAGTAAATTTTGAATAATTCCCCTAAACAAAATTTCTTCAAAGAACGCCCCTATAAACATAAAGGCAATAATGCTTAACAACGAATTGTCTTGATAACTTTTGTTTGTTTCGTCTATGTATTTCGAGGGGATATACAATGTTAAAATTACGCCAAATAAAAGTAGACCGATTGAAGCGAGAACTACGTTTAATACTATTGTGGATGGCTGATTAAATGATAGGAAATTTTCTATTGTGAATACATCATAAACGATAAGAGCGAAAATGATAGCTACACAAACAAATGTAAAAGAAGAGAATACAAAAATAGCGTCTTTTGGGCTAAAATCCTTCTTTATCTTTTTTGATTTGTCTTTATCCATATCTTTCCTTCTTTCTTGAAGCTTATAGAATAAAGAGATATTTTACCATAATATTTTTGCAGATAATGCAATTGCTACTACTTTTCCGATAAATTGTCTTTTTTGAGAAAAAATCAAGGTTAGTAAAGGTAACCATGTAATCATTCATATTCATATATTCCAAAATTAGTTAAGTGAGCGAAATGTTAAGACAGGGATTTTGGGATATACTCAGGAAATAAAATATTAAAAGTCCCCTAAATCCTTATTAGGGAAGACCTCTTTTTTAGGATTGGTTTTGCTGACTTAATTCAACCAAGAAAAGGTCTTCCTTTTTTGTCGTTTTATTCATTTACACAAAATATTTTACACTCTCTTTTTCAACTGTCTATTAATGCTCACTAATAAGCTAATAATAATAGAAAGTAAAGCAACTATTATAGCCCAATAGACATTACTATACCATCTATATAATCAAGGAATCCTACCGCACCTAAAGCAAAAAAACTAATGACACTTAAAAATAAAGTGAGGAAGAAAATTTGGAAATTATGCATGTTATCCATCTCCTATTTTTGATTTGTCTTTTATATGGAGCGGTTATTATTTAACTTCTTTCAGCAAATGTTTTCGTAGCGAAAGCGAAGTTTTCAGCTACAAGTGTTTTATTTACCGAAAGAGTAGTGGCAGGTACAAATGCTTTATGTAACGTAAAGGATTAATTCTTAATCCAAGTTAGTAATCTTACAATTTGAAATGGGTCATACCAAGCAATGATGAAACAACAAAAGAAAAATGTTACAACAGGAAAAAACTTATATTTTCCCTGCTCGCTTTTAAATACAGCTCCAAGACTTAACAATAAACTTACAAATAATAAACCGAATCCAGATATCATAAAAATCTCAAAGTTAGTTGAATAGATGTAAGAGAAACTCAATACAACAGCACCGATTATTGCGAAAATGATGGATAGTTTGCTAAACATTTAAAAGCTCCCTTCGAAAAAAAGAATTTCCAATTTATTGTAACAAACTTTTTTTATAAATTCCTTAGTGAGTTACAGAAAAAGTTATGAAAATTAGTCGAAGGAAAATGTACAGAAGTTCCGGTTAGTTTTTGTTCATTTGCTTCTTACCAGTTACAATGCCAACTTCATATATAAAGAGGATCATAATAAAGAATAACGTAATTTTTATAGACGATTTAGCTGACCAGAAGCCCAAATAATACATAAACACAAGAAAGATAGATAAAAACGTTTTAACAATCTTTAGAGTCATTGTGATACCACCTAACATTAAGGTTGTTGGAAATAAAAGGATAACACAATCAGGAAGTTAATAGAACTATGAATTGATTCATTTACAGACCAAATGAAAAAAGAGCGATTAAAATATCGCTCTAAAATCTAATTTAAAACTTTATTAAAATTTGTTGTTGAATATGCCACTGACGAAAATAAAGACAGCCTTTAGTAAAGCTGGAATTGATGCTCCATTCATCGGCACAACTCCTCATTTAATATTTATTATAAATATGAAAAGCTGCAGCCTTTGAACACACTACAGCTCAGATTTAAAAGAGAATGAACTTGCATTTGATAAAGGGTTTGTGCTTTTTAGATACTAAATATTATTAGAAAAATTAAAATAATGGTGGGATAGCAAACTGCAAAACGTTTGGGGCGATGCATAAGGTAAGCTATCCCGAAGTAAATATATGTAAAATGATTTGAGAATATTCCAACTGTGAATATGTTGAAAAAGGATTTAAAATGACAATGGCTATTACTAAACAAATATTTTAGATTAAACCGTTGAACGTAAGTAGCATTACAAAAAAAGAAGTCGAATTTATTAATAACTACATCGCACCTCTATTTAGGGATGTGTCACTTTTAAAAAAGAATTTTAAGGAAAGGTTGTTTTTGCAGAGACTGTTGCAAAGTAATAAAGTTTACGAAAACAGCCTTTTTAAAAGATTGTTGCTATTCAAGAGCAGTTTCAATAGGGTGTTGTTTATGGTGAAAGGTTTTTATATAATTTTCTTTAAAGTTAAAAACTTCCTAACCATCTATTCTATAGAAGACATTAATTTGTGTATTTGGCGATGAATGGCCCGACATCAAATATTAGAGGGGAGACGTTACGTTGGAATTTAAAGGATATAGCGTTTACGATCAAACGGATTTTTTTAAAAATTACATGACTAGAAGAAACAGAAAAGATAGTCCAAATAATGCCATTGAAGGACCGATTATCTATGAATTAATTGGGAGCTTTCAAAATAGTTGCATTTTAGATTTAGGGTGTGGTGATGCATCTTTCGGAAAAGAACTCTTACATTTAGGCGCAAAAAAGTACACAGGAGTGGAAGGTTCGGAACAAATGGTGGAAGTGGCACGCTCTAACATGCTTGAACAAAACGGGACAATACACTTTGAAACAATGGAGTCATATGATTACCCAAAAGAGGCATTTGATCTTGTAACATCTCGATTTGCTATCCATTATGTTTCAGACATTAACCGCCTGTTTAAAGATGTTTATAAAACACTTAAAGAAAACGGAAGATTTATTTTTAGTATCCAGCATCCGCTTACAACCTCGTCATTTGCTAGTAAGCAATCAGGGGATAAACATGGTAATTGGATCGTCGATGACTATTTCCGTGAGGGGGAAAGAAAAGAGCCTTGGATTGATCAAATAGTGGTTAAATATCATCGTACAATCGAACATTATTTTATAGCACTTAAACAAGCTGGCTTTTCGGTTCTAGATTTACGTGAAGGTACACCAAAGCGTGAACATTTTAGTAGTGAAGATGAATTTATTAGAAGACAACGAATTCCAATTGTACTTGCCTTTTCGTGTGTGAAGTAAATAAATATCCTAATATTGATGAACTAACGGAGGAAGACTATTGTGGTGCATAGGAAACTCTTTCTTATTGAACTAGCGGTGCGGTTTATGTGATTTAGTTGATTGTAAAAAAGAGCAGAAGAGGTGAAGTAAGGGTGTTAAGAAGATATTTAAGTATTATTTCATTGTTATTGTTTTCTTTGTTCATTATTTTCGCTTTTATTACACAAATTGAAGTGAATGGAACCTCGGAAACTGGGGACATTGTGATCATTTTATTAGTAATTGCTTCATTTCTAACTGCATTTTTTAGCCAAAAGGGGAAGTTAAGAATTTTTGCTTTAATTGTTTCCTTGATTCCAGTGCTTTTTCTACTAGGATTGATTTTACTTCCAATATTATATTTATTAGAGCAATAATCGTGGAGAATTAATTGCACTTTAATTAACGAGTGCTTTAATTAAATATTCGATCCACAATATATCAAAACAAAAAGGCAGAGTTCATAAACATTTTCTGTAGTTTAATTCGGTCTTTCTGTTTACCGCAGGAAGGTGTGGAAATGAAAGAAGTGTATACTTGTGTATTAAAAAACGGTGAGGTTATTTCTTTTAAAACAGATATGCCAAAAGAGAATATTAAAGATTTACCGACTTTTTCAAACCAATATAAATTTTATAGTTATTTTAAGTCGAGTGGTCACAATTTAGAAATTGATATAATAACAAAAACTCTTTGATTAAGGCCGCTTTCGTATAGATTGTTGCTCTGAAAATACTGATTGTTTATGAAGAAGTCGTAGAATTACAAAGAGCAGATCAACTAGTTAAGGCAATGAAACAAGATCTGGTGGTTTGTCATTATGTTAACTTTCAGGAATTGGTGAAGGCTAGTAAAATGTTAGCCCAAAGACATAATTTCGAGTATTCATGCTCAGATGAGGCTGGAAGATTGTTATCAGTGTTTGTTGGTTAAGTCACACATGGAACAATCCTTGAAGTCGGGACTGGCTACGGTGTAGGCAGTGCATGGATTCTTTCTACCATTGCACCAGATGTAAAGTTTGTTTCAGTGGATCATGCAAAGGAAAAAATCGATGCTACTGCTCAAACAATTCGTCATCAGCAGGCAGAATTTTTAGTAGGTGACTGGAAAGAAGAGGTAGCAAAAGGTCCTTTTCAATTTATTTTTGCTGATGCAGCTGCTGCTAAAACGATTGAAGGTGTACAACTATTGGAAGCATTAGCTGTTGGAGGTATGTTATTAATGGACGATTTTACGCCTGTAGAACATTTTCTTGAAGAATGGAGAGGGAAACCTGATAAGGTCAGGGACTTTTGGTTAATTCATAAAGAATTAAGAGCTACAGAAATTTATTTAACAGCAACATCCTCTGCTATTCTCGCAACTAAGCTGAAAGGAAAAGAATAATTCTAGTTAAGGTACCATACATATTGAAATAACGATTTCTTTATGAAGAGGTGAATAATTGGAGAACATGCCAGATGGCTATTCTTATGTACCACAGCCTATTCGGAAAGATGGGGCAGGGTGGGTAGATAAAGGGCCAAGAGATATTATGAGAGATCTGGAAAACCCTGATATGCTTGTCCCTCCAAAAACAGATGCTGGACTTGTACCAAATTTAAAGTTCTCTTTTTCTGATACGCATATGGTATTAAAAAATGGCGGTTGGTCTCGAGAAATTACTGCTCGTGATTTGCCAATTGCTACTACATTAGCAGGTGTCAATATGAGTTTGACACCTGGTGGGGTTCGTGAGCTGCATTGGCATCAACAAGCAGAATGGTCGTATATGCTTCTTGGTCATGCTCGCATTACGGCGGTCGATCAAAATGGGTGTAATTTTATTGCTGATGTAGGACCGGGGGATTTATGGTATTTCCCACCAGGCATTCCTCATTCCATACAGGGTCTTGAAGATGGCTGTGAATTTTTACTGGTGTTTGACGATGGACATTTCTCAGATCTTAGTACATTTTCAATATCTGATTGGTTTGCTCATACTCCTAAAGATGTGCTGTCCGCCAATTTTGGTGTTCCAATGAGCGCTTTTAATCATATTCCGAAAGAACAGGTCTATATTTTTCAAGATAAAGTTCCTGGACCTATAGACACACAAAAAGTACAATCACCCTACGGTTCAGTCCCCCAAACCTTCAAGCATCGCCTGCTTGCGCAAACGCCTATTAAAACTCCTGGTGGCAGTGTTAGAATTGTGGATTCGACAAACTTTCCTATTTCTAAAAATATCGCCGCAGCGCTTGTCGAGATTAAGCCTGGTGCAATGAGAGAGCTACATTGGCACCCGAATAATGATGAATGGCAATATTACCTTCAAGGTCAAGGACGTATGACCGTATTTGCAGCAAACGGTGTGGCTAGAACATTCGATTATCGTGCAGGAGATGTAGGCTACGTACCATTTGCAAATGGTCACTACATTCAAAATACCGGTACTGAGACATTATGGTTCCTTGAAATGTTTAAAAGTGATAGATTCCAGGATGTTTCGTTAAATCAATGGATGGCCCTTACTCCAACTGAACTAGTACAAAGCAATTTAAATATTGGTCCTGAACTTCTTAATGTATTGAGAAAGGAAAAGTGGCCGGTTGTAAAATATCCAGGATTTTCTTATTATCCAAGGTGAGCGTATAAAAAAGCAGGTGGAAAAGATAAAAGATCTTATCTTTTCCACCTGCTTGTTTTTAATATTGATATTTATTTCTAGTAGCAAGCAGAATACCGATTGCTGGTACAGTACAAATAAGCATTGCTGCAAATGATAGTCCAGGTGAAATCTCGTATAAATAGCCGCCTAAAAATGTAAGGACTGCTGTACTTAAGCCCATCGCTAATGCAGAATAGAGGCCTTGCGCATTTGGGATTTGCTCCTTCGGCAATGTTTTTGTTAAATAGCTGATAAAAGCGAAATGCGCTAGAGCAAAAGATAACGCATGTAATGTTTGAGAAGCGATAAATACCCAAACATTCGGGAATAGGTAAATGAGTAGCCAACGTAGCGAAGAACCACTTGCTGCTAAAAGTAATAAAGAAGAAGAGCGCCATTTTTTAAATAGTGTATCTGCCTTCATAAAATATAAGATTTCGCACATAACTGCGATGTTAATAATCATCCCCATATAAAATGGATCAACATGTAAATCACCTAAATATATATAGCCATAGCTGTAATAAGAAGCATGCGCGCCTTGCAACAGAATAACGACTAATAAAACAATAGGGAAACCTTTAATAGTCCATAATGTTTTCATCGACAATGATTTTGCACGTTGTTCTTTCGTAGGTACAACGAGTAATTCTTTAGGTGTAGCCATTTGCTGCATCAATAGCATACCGATCAGGCCGACCACCATACTCCAAAAGATTATGTCATTGCCAAATGCACCAGTCATCATACTAATGATTAATACTGCAATGACAAAGCCAAGGGAACCATAGGAGCGGCTTTTACCATAGTGTACATTTCCATACTGTACGAGCGTTGCCGCACTACTTTCTACTGCAGGTAGCAGTGCTGGATAGAACACGCTAAATAAAAGGGTAACAATAAGCAGCGAGATAAAGCTCGTGCTTAGTAAGTAAAATAAAGTCGTGATTAGTGCACCTATTGCTAGAATACTAACTAGTCGTTTTTTGTGCACATATTTTGCAAGCGTTGGGAAGAAAAATAGATTTGAAATTGCTCGTGCTAAAAGACCGCAGCCCATTATGACGCTGGCCTGTGAGACAGTGAGATGTTTGGCATCTACAAGCCAACCAGTCCAGTAAGGTAAGAAAATACCCCATGTAAAGAAAAATGCAAAGAAATTTTGAGAAAGCCATCGTTGATTGTTCATAAATTTTCCGTACCTCCAATTTAACTAAGTTGAATAATAGCACGTTCATCGGTACAATAATGTGAGATATCTCACATTTTTTTCGGAGGAGAGAGTTAAATAATGCATATACTGACAGCTGAGGAACGTTCATACTATCTTGATAAATATCCAATAGATGATTTTTTTTCTTTTGAAATTGATCCATTTCTAGAAATATGTAAGTTTGACAAAGGTGAATGGATTTTTCAAGAAGGGTCATTTCCAGATACGTTATACTACATGATCGAAGGAAAGGCGAAGCTATATATGACACATAAAAATGGCAAGGTCTCGCTTATCGATTACTTGGAAGCACCACGTTTTATGGGGGAAATTGAGTTGCTTAATGAGGCAAGATATACGAAGGGGATTCAGACAGTAACCGAGACGATTTGTTTTTCGATTTCACAGTCCTGCAAAGAAAAGTTACTCACGGATGTACTATTTTTACGTAAACTTTGTGTGTTTTTAGGGGAAAAGGCATTCAAAATGACGTCAAAATATACACAAAATCAAGCATTTCCACTTGAAAATCGACTTGCTGCATTTATTCAATTTTCGTCAGATCAAGGAATCTATAAAGAAAAGCATACTGAAATCTGTGAATATTTAGGGGTTTCCTATCGCCATTTATTATATGTACTTGCACAATTTTGTGAAGAAAAAATTTTAGAGAAGAGAAAGAATGGCTATCACATTATGGATGAAAAGCGTCTTTCTGAATTGGCGCAGGAGATACTGTAAGGAAAACTACAGCTTATTGTATTCACTTTTTTTAATCAACCAGCGTGCGATTTCCTTGCCGCTATGGTAGAAGCTAACCTCATCGACTTGTTGGTTTTGTACGGAGATATTTAGGGTTTCGTCTATAACGTCAAAAGGTAAAACCCTTATACATTGGTGTTTGTTAGGTGAAAATCTTTTGTGCTTTGCATCAGTTTCAATGTGAGCTTTAGCACTTTTTTGTGCATTTTGAAATGGACAAGCAAGTAATTCTCCTTGTTCCAATGTTGTGTTAGGTGAATAACAATTACTTTTCATTCAACATGCCCCCTTTGTCGTTAGTTTTATTGTACAAGACATTCGGTCCGAATAGTCTTCATTTACAAGGCTTTAATGAAAACTTAAAGGTTCGTTAATCAAATATGCCTTGGAATAATTGTAGGCTGACTCTTTGCTTTAGCGCAGATAAAATTTCGTTCGGAATCGACTTTGTGTTTAGGCTAACATCCTTTAAGAACTCCTTTCTGATGTCCGTGAATCCGCTGAAAGAAGTTAGATTAGTAATATGTAACCGTATTCATACCTTAAACGAATAAAAATCATAGAAAATTTGTATGATTTATAGAGAAAAACACGTACTCAAACTATTGTGAATTTTCCTAACAAAACGTATTATTGTAATTAGATTTAACGTGAAAGGCTTCACATAGTCACGTAATCGTGAGGAGGAATTTTTAATGAGTGTAATTCGAGTAGGTATTGTAGGTTATGGAAATTTAGGGCGCGGAGTAGAGTATGCTATCTCGCAAAATCCAGATATGGAATTAGTAGCGGTTTTCACACGTCGCGATCCTTCAACTGTAAACATTGCAAGTAATGCAAGTGTATATTTAGTGGATGATGCTGAAAAATTCCAAAATGACATTGATGTAATGATTTTATGTGGTGGCTCAGCAACTGATTTACCAGAGCAAGGCCCACACTTTGCACAATGGTTTAATACAATTGACAGCTTTGATACACATGCGAAAATTCCTGAGTTTTTCGAGGCTGTAGATGCAGAAGCACAAAAATCTGGTAAAGTATCAGTCATTTCAGTTGGTTGGGATCCAGGTTTGTTCTCATTAAATCGTATACTTGGAGAGACAGTTCTACCAGTAGGTACAACTTATACTTTCTGGGGAGACGGTTTAAGTCAAGGCCACTCAGATGCTATTCGTCGCATTGAAGGTGTTAATAACGCTGTACAATACACATTACCAATTAAAGAGGCTGTAGATCGTGTTCGCAACGGTGAAAATCCTGAGCTGACAACGCGTGAAAAACATGCACGTGAATGCTGGGTTGTTCTTGAAGAAGGTGCAGATGCTGCAAAAGTTGAACAAGAAATTGTGACGATGCCAAACTATTTTGACGAGTATGACACAACAGTAAACTTTATTTCTGAAGAGGAATTTAAAGCAAACCATACTGGTATGCCACACGGTGGATTTGTTATTCGCAGTGGTGAAAGCGGCGCTAACGATAAACAAATTCTTGAATTCTCATTAAAGCTTGAAAGTAATCCAAACTTCACGTCTAGTGTTCTAGTAGCTTTTGCACGTGCAGCTCATCGTTTAAACCAAGCTGGAGATAAAGGTGCAAAAACAGTATTCGATATTCCATTCGGTCTGTTATCACCAAAATCAGCTGCTGAATTACGTAAAGAACTTTTATAATATACTATTCAAAATCCCGATTATCATATTATTTGATAATCGGGATTTTTTATTTTTAGGAAGTCAATTCTGTAAAATAACATATAGTATATGGTAAACTGTCAATAATTTAACTAATAATCAAAAGTTTAGAATGAATTTAGAAAAAAAGTATGCTATGTATATTAGTTGATTAGAGTGGAAACTGGGTGACTTCTTAGGGATTGGCAATAGCCGAACGAAGGATAAAAGATCCTGCCCCGTGATATTGCCTTCGTGACCAACATCGTGTTGTTCCGTGAACCTACAGCGAAGCGACAGCAACAACAATGTTTTATCTGTGCGAAAGCGAAGCGACAGCAACAAAAAAGTGGCTTATAGAATGGTACTCTGTAGGAACGGAAACCAACCACACCTTATGACTATGAGCCGATAATTTAAAAGTGAAGACTTGTAACCTTACATAACCAGCTGAATGGGGAGGTTATCACCAAATGACTACAGACATTATTATCCAATCAAAATGTATTTCACCGAGTCCGTCCAATCATTGTATTAGTAGAGCTACATTAATGAGAACATTAAAACAAAGCCTAAACCATTCTTGCACACTTATTCATAGTGGAGCAGGGTATGGCAAAACAACAATCCTTACACAATTTCTACATGCACAATCAAGCACATTTTCCTGGTATAGTGTGTCGGAGGAAGATGATAATATATTGCCGTTTTTAAATCATTTATTTTTTAGTATCACACGAATTGTTCCGAGCTTCGGTCAAGAATTTGATGCATGGAATCAATTATCCCGTTTTCCGAAAATAGAGGAACTAAATCGTTGGTTCAAGCTATTTGTTAATAGTTTATGTGAAATCGAAGAGCAGATTTTAATTGTCATAGACGACTACCATCTTGTTGACCATGTATTCCATATTAATTATGTGATGGAAAAAATAATTGAATTTTCACCACCGAATGTACATTTTATCATCGCATCTAGAACGTTACCGAATTGGGATATTACGAGAAAATTAAAGCTACAAAAAAAATTACTCGTTATTTCAGAAGGAGAATTGGCGTTTTCATCAGAGGAGATCGCTGTTTTTTTCGAGGATTACGTATCAGTGCAATTAACAGAAGGAGAAATATCTAAGGTTTTAGAAATTACTGAGGGCTGGGCAATTAGTATTTCTTTATTAGCTGAACAATGGAACAAGGAGACATTAGATCATTGGCTAAATATCTCTACAAATGACCTTTTCACCTATTTATCGGAGGAAGTTTATTTTAAGCTGTCTACATTCGAGCAAGAGGTATTATTAAAGCTGGCGATTTTCCCCTCTTTCTCAGAGGAGTTTATCACACAGTTTTATGGTTCGGAAATAGCAGAGGCGTTAAAATTGTTTGTACAGCGACATTTATTTATTCAACCGATCACAAAGAATGGTTTTTATCGTTTTCATGCCTTGTTCAGTCGATTTTTAGAGCTAAAATGGCAGCATAATGCTCCCCAGTATATTGCATTGCATAAACAAGCAGCGTTGTATTATGTTAAACAAAACAATATACAAGCTGTTCTTCATCATGCATTTAAAACGAATGATCAGGATTTTTGTGGTGAATTATTACAAAATCATGCTGACAGTCTAGTTCGTGCTGGGCAATTTGAGTGGTTATTAGAAAAAATAAATAGATTTACAGCTGATGAAAAATCGGAATATTACAAATTATTTTTTTATGAAGGAGAATGCCACCGCTATCGTGCTTATTATGAAAGAGCGAAGCAATCCTATGAAAATTGTGCAAACATCGCAAAAACTAAGAATGATTATCTCTTTATGACAAAAGCACAAGCAGGTTTGGCACATATTTATCTTGATACAATCCAGCCTGCATTGGCAGAGCCGCATTTAAAGAGAGCATTAGAGTTAGCGAATCATACGCCGTTAAACGAAGAAGAACTTCTCGAATTGCAACGTCAGTATGCAGAAAACTTGGTGAATTTAGGGAAGGCAAAGGGAGCACGAATTTTTACAGAAGAGGTTGCTTTACCGGAGGAAGTGCTACAAAGAGCAAATGTTGACGTTCGAATATTATTAAGAACTGGGCAGCTTCTAAAAGCAAAGGAATTACTGACGCAGAGATTGGAATTACCGCCACAGCTTGTCGCTACGCATAGAGAGAGTGAGTTGTTAGCATCATTTGTTTATGCGTTATTAGGGCTAGGGAAGGATGCTTGGTATGCAGCTCAGCATGGGATTCGTAGGGGGTTACGTGAAAAATCGGTTTTTATTGAGGCTGTTGGCTATATTCGCAAAGCACATGCTTTACTATTAGTAGATTTTCCAGATTACACAGGAGCCTGTAATGCTTATGAGAAAGCCCTTACATTAATGAATACCATTAATATTTCTCGCGTAAAGGCCGAGCCATACATGGGATTAGCAATTGTCAAACATGTGCAAGGAGATATTATCTCTGCTAAAAAATATGTAGCCCTTGGATTACGTGAAACAGAGCAAGTACAAGATGCATGGATGACTGCTATTATATTAATCGCTGAGGTTAAAATTATTATTTCTCAGCATGAATTTGAACGGGCACACCAATTATTAATAAAGGCACAGCGACTTTTCAACGACTGTGGCGATAAAAATGGTGAAATGCATGTACTATTCTTTCAATCTGTCATTGCCTTCAAAGAAAATAATCCTCAGCAATTCAATCATTATTTTCAGCAGTTTGCACATTTGTGCATCACAAATGGCTATGACTATTTTTTACAAAGGAAAACCATTCTCGGTCCACCGAATCGGATGATTTTTTATGAGCTTCTACAATTTAGTAGAAAATGTGATGGGGAAAATGCTGCTATTTTGACGATGCGTAATTATTTTCAAGTTGAGGACAATATTGTTTATCCGAATGAGGAAGTGCAGGTGAATTTTTTAGGAAGTTTAGACTTTGTAAGAAAGCAACAAAAGCTTGATGATAAAGAATGGCAGCGCGATAAGTCGAAGGAGCTTTTCGTTTATTTATATTGTCATCGTAATCGGTTTACGCCAAAGGAAGAGATTGCACAGGCATTATGGCCAGAGCGGAATGTTGAATCGCTAGACCGAGATTTTAAAGTTGTATTGAATACGTTATTAAAGGTACTTGAGCCAAATAGAAATGCGCGTCAGGACAGCTTTTTCGTTCAGCGGAAAAATAATATGTACCAATTGCAGCAAATTCAATTTCTGCAAATCGATATCGAACGCTTTCTTTATTTTTATGAATTAGGTATGGAGGAGTTCGATCCACAATTGTCAAACGAATGGTTGCATCTTGCTGAAACTAGTTATAGGGATGTTCTTTATGCTGAAAAAAAGCAGTTAGACTGGCTTCTACGGGATCGAGAAAAGCTACAATCTTTATATATTGAAGTACTGGAAAGATTAGCACAAAATGCGACGCGGCAACAAAATTATAAGCAAGCTATTTTTTATGCTGAAAGAATGATTCGTGAGGATTCATTATGGGAAGAAGGCTATCGATTGTTGATGTATAGTTACTATCAATTACAAAACCGCTCCCTTGCATTAAAATGGTATGAAAAATGTGTGCAGCAATTAAAAAATGAACTTAATACAACACCAATGGAATCGACGATGGTTGTTTATGATTTAATAATGGGCTAGTGTTTATTTTGTGTAAAAACCATTTTTTGTAATTATGGTTCTTGAATAGGATTGGAGACTGGGCGACTCCCAGGAAAGCGTCCAGTCGGAACGAAAATCCACTTTATAATAATATTTGGAGGAACTACTATGTCATTTTGTAAGGTAAGTAAGGCGAATATTTATTATGAAATAAATGGTGACGGAACACCAATCGTAATGCTCCATGGATTTTCGCCAGATCATCAACTAATGAAGGGATGTATGGAGCCCGTTTTTGCAGACAGAGAGGGCTGGAAACGAATTTATATTGACCTTCCAGGGATGGGCAAGACGACAGATTATGAAAAGATACATAACTCAGATGAAATGCTAGAGGCTGTAGTAGAACTAATACACACCTTAATACCAAACGAACGTTATTTATTAGTAGGAGAGTCTTATGGTGGATATTTAGTGCGTGGAATCATGAGGGAGTATCATGAACAAATATTAGGGGCTGCGTTTATTTGTCCATTAATTATTCCTGATAAACAAGCTCGAACAGTACCCCCACAAAGCATTGTCTCAACGGATAAAGCGTTTTTATCGACATTAACGAAACAGGAACTTGAAGATTTTAGCTCCCATTTAGTTGTCTTAGATGAATATAATTGTCACCGTTACACAAATGAAGTATTGGCTGGTCAAAAAAATGCGGATGTGGAGTTTTTAGAAAAAATCCAAAAGGGCTATAGTTTTTCTTTTCCAGTAGATGAGATTTCATTTGCTAAACCTTGCTTATTTTTGCTAGGCAAACAGGATTCCATGGTTGGCTATAAGGACGCTTTTGCCATTTTAGATAAATATCCAAGAGCAGCCTTCACAATTTTAGATAAGGCTGGACATAACTTGCAAATTGAACAAGCAAATTTGTTTAATAGTCTAATGCATGAATGGTTGGATCGGGTAGAGGAATAAATCGATTGATATCCTTTTCTTATTAATTAATTAAATATAGACAGAAAGAAATCCATGAATAATCATTATTTAATGGATTTTTTGCTGTCTATTTATTGTTAAAATAAGAATCTCTAAGATGGATATGACATAAAAAACCTGAGCGGTGGGGAATACATATTTTATATCTTTGAAACAAAGAAAGCCATTGTTCTAGTGGGTTATGGAAGCGTTATTAAATCAGCGTCTATTTTAGAAGTTGTAGATGCTGGAGTTCGTTATTTGTCCTGGCTATGTAGATACAAGTATGATGCTTGCCATTGAAGAAGGTAAAGCATCTGGACAAGCACAGCAATTAAGAGCAAAGACAATGGAGAATGTTCCAATGAAACGTTATGCAAAGCCAGAAGAAATAGCTAATCTCGTTTTATTTTTAGCCTCAGATGCGTCTTCATATATTACTGGAAGTCAATACGTGATTGATGTTGGTCTTCTAGCGTAATAATAGCTCATCACCAACTTTTGGTGATGAGCTAAGTTTGTTTTAGGGTGACCTTTTAAAGTTAAGGTTAACAATTAACTGCCTCATTATTTTCAATAAATATTTGAATTTGGCAACTATAAGATTCTGTATTAAAGAAATCATTATATAACTCCACTTCAATAAAGCTCTTAACGTTTAACTTATTCTCTTTTACATATTTAATTATTTTATTCCTACGTTCCTCTTCATTTTCTTTATTATAAGCTATCGTTAAATACTTTCCTTTTGGTAATATTTTTATATTATGTTCAGCTTCTAAAGTGGAATTTCCTTGAAGACTACTAAAGACATACATTGGTACTACATAAGACTTTGCCTTAACGTTGTAGAGGATCCCTCTTTCAAGTGACATTTTTCCGCCTTTATCTTGAATGCTTTTCTCTAAATCTGAATAGTATAGTAACTCCTGTAAACTACCTACTTCTTTACAAGGGGCAACAACTACAGAACGCTGTTCAAGGAACTGAATAGAGATCTCATCATTATTTAATATTTCCTTAGAAGTCTCTACCTTCATATTTAAGTTATCAATGGTTTCGATGACGTCCTGCATTTTCTTTATTTTTTCTTCTGCTTCATATTTTTTAAATTGTAAAAATGCTAGTAATTCATTAGTATCACAGTTCTTAAAAATATCTTGAAGTTCAACGATACTTGTGTTTAACTCTCTGCAGCTTTTAATAATATCTATATGAATAAATTGATCTATAGAATAATATCTATATCCTGTTGTTTCATCAATGTTTTTGGGAATAAGAATCCCCATTTTGTGGTAATATCTTAACGCTTTTATAGTAATGTCTTTCATTTTCGAAACTTCTCCAATAGAAAATAAATGTTGCACCGAAATCACTTCCTTTATATTTTTCCTTACAGAATTGTTGACTCTCCTCTTAGGGGAGACCTTATTATCATAATAAGATATTTACAAGGAAAAATAAATTTACTTCAGGAGTGTATAAACATGGATAAAGTAATATACAGAAGCATAGTTAAAGAAGACTATGAATCCGTTAAAGAATTGATTGGTGAAGCATTTGGTTTTAATGAATTTATTAAGGATAAGAAATTTTTAGATACAGTATTGAACATCTATCTACAAGGTTGTATTTTAGAAAGTTCATTTAGCGAAGTAGCAGAAAAAGACAGTAAAGTTATTGGTATTATTTTAGGCAATTCAAAAGAAGACAAAAACCGTTTAAAGAAAGCACATAATATTTTCAGTCTGGCCTATTCCATACTTAAAGTACTCATGGCTAAAAAGGAAAATAAAAAATTCATGAAAGAGTTTGGGAAGGTTCAAGATGCATATAAAGAACTGATACACGGAAAAGAAAATGATTTTCAAGGTTGTATAGAATTATTCATTGTCTCGGGGGAATCCAGAGGCCTTGGGGTTGGAAAGGCTCTAATGAATCATTTGTTTAATTATATGGAAAGTGCCGATGTTAAATCTTTGTATTTATATACAGATACTAGATGTAACTATGGATATTATGACAGTCAAAAATTCGATCGAATAGATGAAAAAGAAATTCAATTTGATACAACGGAAGAAAAACTAAACGTATTTTTATATAGTTATGATTTTTAACTGATACCGAAAAGGAGCTAGACAATCTGGGATAAAACTGGTCAAAACCTTAAGCGGGAGAAATCAATTTAGAAACATTGATTTCTCCCGCTTTTTTTAAATTTTTTTAATTTTGCCTTGAAAATATGATTATGTCAAAAGCGATGCAAATTGTGCGCTCAGATAGCGTGCATAAAGGTAGATGTCGATATTTTTCAAAAGTTGGTTGATAAATTAAAAAAGTTGGTGGATAAATTAAAAAAGTTGGTGGATAAATCAATAAAGTTGGTCGATAAACAATCAAAAGTTCTCGATAAATCTCAAAACTGTTTCGATAAACCCTCATCCCCGGAAAAAACCACACTTTCGCGACAGAGCCCCTTGCAGCTGCCGTTGCGCTACGCTCCACTTTCGCGACAGAGATCTTGCGACTGTCGTTGCGCTGGGCTTCACTTTCGCGAAAGAGATCTTGCTACTGTCGTTCCGCTCCGCTCCACTTTCGTCGCAGAAAAATGAGCTCCCCATTGCAGCATATTAAAGATTTTTTGTCGCAGTCGTTGCGCTGGGCTCCACTTTCGCGACAGAGATAGTTGGCTCAGTAACCTGACCCAACTATCTTGTAACTAATTTGTAACTACAGTTTTATATAGTGGATATAGCAACGAAAGCGCTTTCTTTTTAACTTATTATGAAGGGGGATATGGGATGAAGAAGCATTGGTTATTTGTGCTTTTATTGATGTTGTCGATGTTGATGGTGGCTTGTAATTCGGATGGGACGAAGGAAAGTTCAACGGATGGTAAAGCTTCAGAGGATGATACAAAGGGGACTACTACTGAAGAAGGCGGCACTATTAAAATCGGTGTGCTTGCGTCATTGACGGGTGCTCTGGAGTCGTATGGGAAACAAACAAAAAATGGCTTTGAATTAGGGATTGATTATGCTACAGGCGGTACGATGGAGGTTAAGGGTAAGAAAATAGAAATTGTCTATGAAGATACTGAAACAAAGCCTGAGGTTGCGGTTCAAAAAGCTACAAAGTTATTAGAAGATGACAAGGTCGATTTCCTAGTAGGTTCTTCGAGCTCAGGTGATACGCTAGCTGTTTTACCACTTGCGGAAGAATACCAAAAGATTATGGTGGTGGAGCCTGCCGTAGCGGATAGCATTACGGGCTCAGAATTTAATAAATATATTTTCCGTACAGGTCGAAATTCTTCTCAGGATGCCTATGCAGCAGCGGCAGCGATCGCAGGGAAGGGTGTTAAAATCGCAACGTTTGCTCCGGACTATTCTTTTGGCTGGGATGGGGTGAAGGCGTTTAAGACAGCTGCGGAAAAGCTAGGTGCAGAAATAGTTTTAGAGGAATATGCAGATCCAGCAGCGACTGACTTTACATCCAATTTGCAAAAAGTAATTGATGCAAAACCAGATTATTTATTTGTTGTATGGGCTGGCGCTAACTCACCGTGGAATCAAATTGCAGATTTAAAAATTCAAGAAAAGGGCATTAAAATTTCAACAGGTGCACCAGATATTATTGCATTGAAATTTATGAATCCATTAATCGGAATGGAAGGGTTTTCTGTTTATTATCATACGTTACCACAAAATGATGTGAATAAATGGTTAGTGGAGGAACATAAAAAACGCTTCAATGAAGTTCCAGATTTATTTACGCCAGGAGGTATGTCTGCAGCCATTTCTATTGTAGATGCTCTGAAAAAATCAGATGGCGATACGGATGCGGAAAAACTAATTGGCATTATGGAAGGGATGTCATTTGAAACACCAAAAGGAACAATGACTTTCCGAAAAGAAGACCATCAAGCATTACAGTCGATGTATTCTATCCGTCTAGAAAAACAAGATGGTGTAGATTATCCGGTACCAGTGCTAATTCGTGAGCTTAGCCCTGAAGAAACGGCACCGCCCATTTTGAATAAGTAAAATTATGAGACAGATATTTTTCTGTCTCTCTTCACCCACTTTCAAATGAGAATGGGTGAAGAGAGATGGAAGTACTAGAAAGGAGAATACGATGGAACCTATTTTACGAACAGAAAACTTAACCATTCGTTTTGGCGGACACACAGCTGTCGACCATGTGAATTTTAATATGCCGGAAAAGCAATTGAAGTCAATTATTGGACCTAATGGAGCTGGAAAAACAACCTTCTTTAATTTGCTTAGTGGAGAGTTAAAGCCGACTGAAGGGGATGTCTATTTTAAAGGACAATCACTTGCGCAAAAATCAGCTATTGAAAGAACACGAATGGGGCTAGGGCGTTCTTTTCAAATTACGAATGTTTTTCCGAACTTAACGGTTTTAGAAAATGTCCGTTTAGCTGTGCAATCCAAGGAGAAAGTTCGATATCAATTATTTCGCCATTATAAAAGCTATAAGGCGATTACAGAAAAAGCAGAAGAGCTATTATCACTTGTCTTGCTTGATAATAAAAGAGATGCCCTTACGACAATGCTGTCCCATGGTGAAAAGAGAAAACTTGAGATTGCAATGCTGTTAGCACTTGATACGGAAATCCTTTTACTTGATGAACCAACGGCAGGTATGTCCTTGGAGGAGGTACCGACGATTTTAGAGGTGATTCGCACTATTAAAAATCAAGGTGATAAAACCATTCTCCTCATTGAGCACAAGATGGATATGATTCTAGATTTGTCGGACTCGATTATGGTGCTATTTAATGGCCAGCTTCTTGCGGATGGAACACCAGGGGACATCATGAAAAATGAAACCGTACAAAATGCATATTTAGGAGGTCTTTACGATGAACACCTTACTGAAATTAAATGATGTCCACACATATATCGGTCAATACCATATTTTGCAGGGGGTTAATTTTGAGGCAATGGAGGGGCAGGTAAGTGTACTGCTCGGCAGAAATGGTGCAGGCAAAACGACCACTTTAAAAACGATTATGGGGTTAACGCCAGCTTCTAAGGGCGAGGTAGAATTTCGTTCACATTCTATTAAAAAAAGCCCGACCTATAAAGTTGCAAAATTAGGAATTGGCTATGTACCTGAAAACCAAGGTATTTTTGCAGATTTAACTGTAGAGGAAAATATGAAAGTGGCCATGCGCAAAGAAGATACAGCTACTTTAGAGCGACAAAATTATGTACTGGAGCTGTTTCCTGATTTAAAGAAATTTTGGAAGAAGGCTGGTGGACATCTTTCTGGTGGTCAAAAACAAATGCTGTCCATGGCACGGGCATTTATCAACGATAGTAAGTTAATGTTGATTGATGAGCCTTCTAAAGGACTGGCGCCAATAGTGGTAGAGAAAGTGATGGAGGCCATTGTTGAAATGAAAAAACAAACGTCTATCATTCTTGTAGAGCAAAACTTTATTATGGCGAGCCGAATTGGCGATACGTATACGTTGATTGATGATGGCAGAACAGTTCATTCGGGCAAAATGCAGGATCTTATCCATCATGAAGAACTAAAAAGAAAATATCTTGGAATCGGATAAAGGTGGTGTATTTTATTGGAACTATTCGTCAATTTAGTTGTTAATGGCCTGGCAACTGGCATGTTAATTTTTTTACTGGCAGCGGGTCTGACGTTAATTTTTGGATTAATGGATGTTTTGAACTTTGCTCATGGTGGTTTATTCGTTTGGGGTGCTTATGCTGGGATATTTACGTATATGTACACAGAGAGCTTTCTGATTGGTATTGTAGGTGCCGTCGTAACAGGAGCTTTGTTGGGACTTATTACAGAAAAATTAATTATTACACCTGTGTATGGCAATCATATTCAGCAAATTTTAATTACATTAGGGCTGATGCTTGTGCTACAGGAGTTGATTAAAGTTGTTTTTGGTCCAAATGGTGTGGCAGTGAAAACACCGAGTTACTTAACGGGTAGCTGGGAAATTGGAGACGTTATTATCATAAAATATCGATTATTTATTATCGTAGTAGGTTTTATCATTTTTGGTATTTTCCAATACATGTTAAAGAAAACGAAGATTGGACTAATCGTTCGGGCTGGTGTACAGGATAAAGAAATGGCACAAGCGCTTGGCATTCATATAAAGCGGGTATTTTTATATGTCTTTATGGTTGGTGCGGCACTAGCAGCGCTAAGCGGTATGTTAATGGCTCCGTATTCAGGTGTCATCTATGCGGAAATGGGCATGGAGTATGCGATTTTAGGCTTTATCGTTGTCGTAATCGGAGGATTTGGCAGTTTTTCAGGCTCGCTCCTGGCAGCTATATTAGTCGGTTTAGCAGGTAGCTTTATGGCTTATTATGTGCCAGTGCTTTCGCTCGCGGTCAATATGATTTTAATGGCCGTTGTCTTAATCTTCCGACCACAAGGTTTATTTGCTATGAGAAAGGAGAGATCGACATGAAAAATAAGCTTTCATTAAAGTATGTAGGCTTTTTCCTCATGCTGGCAATATTAGTGCTTCTCCCTTTCGTCAATGATTCAAGAACGCTCATCATTTTATTAACGCAAATCTTTATTTTCGGTATTTTGGCGATGAGCTATGACATTCTCCTTGGCTATACAGGTATTGTGTCGTTCGGGCACGCTATGTTTTTTGGTTTAGGTGCATACACATCGGCTGTCATGCTGAAACAGATGGAGCCAACACTCTCAACATTTTTATTATCTATCGTCGTTGGCGTGTTGTTAGCTGGCTTCATTAGTTTTTTAGTGGGCTTACTAACACTTCGATTAAAAAGTCACTTCTTTGCGATGTTGACATTAGCCTTTTCGGGACTATTTTTAGTAGTGGCAGAAAAATGGCGTTCTGTCACATACGGTAATGATGGTTTTACGTTTAGAGCACCTGAAATATTTAGAGATAGAATGACGTTTTATTTCTTCGTACTTGCATGCTTAGTCGTTATCTTTCTTGCGCTGTATCGTTTCGTTAACTCGCCAACGGGTCGAATATTAATTGCAGTTCGGGAAAATGAACAACGAACAAAATCATTAGGCTATAACACTTTGCACTATAAAGTGATTGCATCGATTGTGGCAGGTACCGTTGCAAGCTTAGCAGGCTCCTTATATGCTGTGTCACTACGCTTTGTTAATACGAGTGTGATGACAATGGACATAACTCTAGATGCATTATTAATGACGATTATTGGCGGTGTGGGTACATTAGTTGGACCATTACTAGGATCGGCTGTTATTGAATATGCACAGCATGCACTTTCAGGGCTAGCTCGTGATTATCCAATATTTGAACGTTGGATTATCTTCTTTGGGATTCTATATATTTTAGCTGTTATCTTTTTCCCAAAAGGAATTATTGGATCACTGCGCTTGATGTTTTGGAAATGGCGATTAAAGCACAAGGAAAAAGACCAAACATCGGTTGCCCCGTCGCAGGAAAAGGAGCGATTTGAATGACAGTAGGCATTGTAAGTACAGGAATCTATATTCCGCAAACGAAAATGACAGCTAAAGAGATTGCGAGGCTTTCCAATATTCCAGAGGATATTATTCGACAAAAAATGGGTATCTATGAAAAGCCTATTCCTGGTGAGCACGATCATACGGTTCAAATGGGAATATGGGCAGCGCAAGACGCTATACGCAAGGCTAATATCGACCCGAAGGACATTGATGTTGTGATTTATATGGGAGAGGAGCATAAGGAGTATCCCTTGTGGACTGCCTCGATAAAAATGCAGGAAGAGTTAGGGGCCGTAAATGCTTGGGCATTTGATGTGCAATTAAGGTGCGGCACGACCATTATGGCACTAAAACTAGCGAAAAGTTTAATGGCTTCGGATGATACTATTCATACTGTACTCCTAGCTGGTGGCTATCGAAATGTTGATTTTATCGATTACAGCAATCCTCGAACGCGCTTTATGTACAATTTAGCAGCTGGTGGTGGCGCTATCCTTTTACAAAAAAACTATGACAAGAATCATTTATTAGAGACGGATATTATGACGGATGGCTCATTCTCAGAGGATGTAGTTGTGCCTGTCGGTGGTACAAAAAAACCTTTGACGCCGGATGATTTAGAGAATAAATTGTATCAGCTAGATGTGATAGATCCAATTGGGATGAAGGAGCGCTTAGAGCAAAAATCTTTAAGCAATTTTTTGAAGGTAATTCGAACATCCTTGGCGAAAAGTGGATTAACTGAGGGGGATATTAGTTACTTAGCGATCCTTCACATGAAAAGATCTGCTCATGATTATATTTTATCTGAACTCGGCTTAAAGCAGGAGCAGTCTATATACTTGCAAGATTATGGTCATATCGGACAGATAGACCAAATATTATCGTTGCAGCTAGCATTAGAGGAAGGGAGAATCCATGATGGAGACGTCGTCACACTTGTAAGTGCAGGTATTGGCTATGTCTGGGGAGCTATTACAATTCAATGGGGATAAGGGGGAAAAGTGATGTTAAAAACTGTTCAGCTATCAAATGGTGAAACGATTGCTTATCGTAAACGCCAAGGGGGAGAACGTGTTTTATTACTAATTCATGGTAATATGACATCCTCCAAGCATTGGGACGTTCTAATCGATGCATTGGATGAAAAATATACAATTTATGCGATGGATTTACGAGGCTTTGGTGGTTCATCTTATCATAAACCGATTTCCGCGATTAAAGATTTTAGCGATGACGTAAAGCTTTTTGTGGACGCTATTCAATTAAAACAGTTTGACATGATTGGCTGGTCAACGGGCGGGGCTGTAAGTATGCAGTTTGTCGCTCAGTATCCAGGTTATTGTCAGCAGCTTATTTTACTAGCTACTGCGTCTACGAGAGGCTATCCATTTTACACGGATTTAGGTTCTGGCGATCAAACTGCATTAAAGAGAGCTTTTACCTATGAAGAGGTACTCGTAGATACATCTAAAACAAAATTAGTACAAGGCTTCTACGATTCGAAAAATGTGCAGGGCTTACAGTCCGTCTGGGACGCACTTATTTACACTCATAATCAGCCTAGCGCAGAACACTATCAGACATATGTGGAGGATATGCTGACGCAACGAAATTTAGCTGAAGTTTATCATGCATTAAATGTCTTCAATATAAGTGCTGTTGACAATGAAGTCTCCAAAGGCACTCATGAGGCACAACAGATTACCATTCCAATTTTAGTGTTAAGAGGGGATCGCGATTACGTCATAACAGAAGGAATGAATGACGAAACAATACTCGATTTAGGTACTAACGCACAGTTCGTCAGCTTAAAAGACTGCGGCCACTCCCCATTAATTGACGATTTACCACAGCTTACAACTGAAATTGAAGCATTTTTAGAAATTGGAGGAAAAAATTATGCGTTTAAACAATAAAATTGCCATTATAACAGGAGCTGCTAACGGGATTGGCTATGCTGCTGCTGAACGATTTATTGAAGAGGGGTCATTCGTTGTCATTGCAGACTTTAATGAGGATGCTGGTGTTTCAGCTGCTGAGCAATTAGGGAATCAAGCACTATTTGTGCAAGTAGACGTTGCAGATAGAGAGAGCGTCAAGAACTTAGTGACAACAGTCATAGAGCAAATGGGCCGAGTTGATATTTTAGTGAACAATGCAGGTATTACACGTGATGCAATGTTAACAAAAATGACGGAAGATCAGTTTCAACAGGTGCTTGATGTGAATTTAACTGGAGTGTTTCATTGTACACAAGAGGTAATCCCACATATGATTGCTGCCGGCGGGGGCAAAATTATTAATACATCTTCAGTTAGCGGGGTATATGGAAATGTTGGTCAAACGAATTACGCTGCCACAAAGGCGGCTATTGTCGGCATGACTAAAACATGGGCGAAGGAATTGGGTCGCAAGGGTATCAACGTGAATGCGGTGGCTCCTGGCTTTACAGAAACAGATATGGTGAAAAAAATGCCAGAAAATGTGCTAGCACAAATGCGTTCAGTCGTCCCACTGCAAAGATTAGGAACACCTAGGGATATTGCCAATGCTTATTTATTTTTAGCATCTGATGAGGCTTCTTATGTCCACGGTCACACGCTTCATGTGGATGGAGCAATTATGATGTGATAAGGAGGCTTTCAAGATGTTTGTAGAGCAATCCTGGATTTTAAAACGTGCATCGCTAACACCTAAACGTCTAGCATTGGTGAACCTAGAAACAAAGGAGCAGTGGACTTATCAGCAGTTAACTGAGGAAATTGCAAAATGGAGTCATTTTTTTGAGCATCAAAATCTGCAGGCTGGGAGTCGTGTAGCCGTATTTGCGAAAAATCACATCCATCTTTTTGCTGTTTTATTCGCCTGCGGATTAAGAGGACTTATCTACGTTCCATTAAATTGGCGTATGAGTACGAAGGAATTAAATGATATTTTGATAGATGCTACGCCTTCTTTACTGCTTTACGATGAAGAGATGAATTGCCCTTTATCTTTCGAAAATATGCATTCTCTTCGTTTAGTTAATGAAGGAGCAGTTCTCAGCATTCGAGAAGTAGATCTTAATGATCCTTGGTTAATGATTTATACAGGGGGCACAACTGGCAAGGCAAAGGGGGTTGTACTATCCTTTAATTCTGTGAATTGGAACGCCATTAATACAATTATTAGCTGGGGTTTGAGTGATAGTGATTGTACGTTAAATTATATGCCGTTGTTTCATACAGGAGGTTTGAATGCCTTATGTATACCGCTACTAATGACTGGCGGTACAGTTGTAATTGGTGATAAGTTTGAGGCAGAAAACGCTCTTAAGGCGATTAATCAGTACAAGACTACGATATCGCTTTTTGTTCCAACGATGTATCAAGCGATGATTGCGACGGAATACTTTAAGAACAGCAGCTTCCCTTCAGTGAAAGTTTTTTTATCAGGGGGTGCACCATGCCCGTATCCAATATATGATGCTTTTTATAAGAAGGGGCTATTTTTTAAAGAGGGCTATGGCTTAACAGAAGCGGGGCCGAATAATTTTTATATTTCTCCAGAGGCAGCCTATTTGAAAAAAGGGGCCGTCGGAAAGAGCATGCAATTCAATGAAGCTAAAATTATCAATAGTGTAGGAGAAAGCTGTGCGCCAAACGAAGTAGGAGAGCTTTTTGTTAGAGGAAAGCATATGTTTCGGTTTTACTGGAATAATCAGCAGGAGACTGAAAAAATCATTCATGATGGTTGGTTAAAAACCGGCGATTTAGCCATGATGGATGAGGATGGTGACTTTTATATTGTCGGTCGCAGTAAAGAGATGATTATTTCTGGTGGTGAAAATGTTTATCCTCAGGAGGTAGAGCAATGTATTTTGCGCCATCAGTTAGTGCAAGAAGTTGCGGTAATTGGAGTAGCAGATGAATATTGGGGAGAGATAGTGGCAGCTATTATCGTTTGTCAGGATAAGCAAGATACTATATTAGAAGAACTCAAAGAAATCTGTAGCAAACATCTAGGTCGCTATAAAATTCCAAAAAAGATTATGTTCATCGATGAATTGCCAAAAACAAGTGTCGGGAAAATTGATAAAAAAGCATTACAAATATATGCGAAAGCTGCGAAATAACAAAGAACGCTTGGAGATTCAGGCGTTTTTTTGTTTCTATAATTGTTTCCTTAATTCTCTATTCGAAGAAGTCTCTTAAAGATGGAGATAAATGGATATAAGACTCTATTCAACTGCGCAAGATTGTTGAGAATCTCCTGTCTAATTATGATAAAATATTGCAAGTGAAATCAGATTTTTAACGATATTCAGTATCAAAGAATAAATGAAGAAAGGGCAGTACTACAATGGAAAACGTAACAAATGGAGAAAAATTAGAGTCAATAAAGTCTTTACAATCGACAATCCGCAAACTCGAAAATGCCTTGTCACAGATGACCGAGAAAGGCGCAAATACTACCTTAGTAAAGAAACGACTCAAAGCTGTATGCATTGGTTTAGCAATGCTAGAAAACGTTTGGAATCAAAGCCCCCATCATTGTACCCTAGAAGATTTAGCCAAATCGCGAAATGTTCTCGCTGGTTTATTACCATCAATTGAGACCATATATATGAAGTCAAAGGTCGGTAGCCCTCAAAGAACGCTTTTAGAAAGAAGAATTAAAGCGTTGAAACTAGCTGTTCAAGCGATTGATGAACATTCAATAACTAAATAGAGTTATCAGGAGCTTTAATAAGAAATCATAGTAATCCTTTTGAAGAACATATACTGCCGCTCCGCTTTCGCGCAAAAAACATTTGTTGCCTCGACGCCCCTAAGGGGAACGGAAATCAACCCTACATTGTGATTGTACAGTCTTTCCTACTGCTCATTAGAAACCTATATTGATTAAAATTGTTAATTTATTGATATTGTATTGAAACTATTTATAGAATCATGTTTAATGAAAATGGTTTATATTTTATACATATTATTCCTAATTAATGTAAGAAAGGAGAGAAAGATTTTTGAGCACTAGAGACTGGGAATAAAACGAGCTGATATTAAAAGAAAAACGGGAAATCGATGCTTTTCGATTTCCCGTTTTTCCTATTTGACTAAGTCATTCTATTTTCTTTAGCATATTTTTCGTGCAATTCTTTCTGTCTAAACTTAATTCTCTTTCTATCGGAAGACCTGGGTTCGTTTTTTACGTGCATCTTGTAGACTAGCTACTCCAGTTGTACAATAAGCTGCACGCCTATGCATTCCTGCTGTACTAATGCGCTTCAAACTAATCAGTTCAACATCTAAACCTGCCTCTTCAGAAATCGTTCTTGTGAATTTTTCTTTTTCATTTTCTGCAATAAAATGACGTTAAAATTCCTCAGTATAAATAATCGCTTTCTCATTATAAACAAAAGTACCCTATCGGATAGACTCTTTTCAAAGTGTATATCATACCGGGTACAGTTTTATTAATAGTGCGACTTTATTTTAAACAGTACAACTTTGTTTTATATCGACAGCAGTAGATGATTTTCAGACTTTTATCAAGTTTTGTTCAATTATTAACAAAACTTGATTTTGAACTTTAATAGACTAGTAGCATTGGGTTCTCTAAAGAATTTTAATACCTCAAATTAAATGTAGAGGTCTAGTTTTTACTAGACTTCCTTTTTTTCTTAGTAGTATCATCACTGATATCATTAATTTCTCAAAAGACCTTAAGTGTTGTCCTAGCAACAGTTTCATATTGCAATTTCGAAGATTCGCATATTAGAAAGTAGTAAATAATTTTCTGACTTTTATCAATTTTTGTTCAATTTATGTCAAAAATTGATTTTTAAATATTTATAGCTAATGATATGCTTTTTTCATACCCGGGTAAAAGCAAGACCAAAGCTAATTAAATGGAATACTTGACTACGATAGCACTGTAACAAGTATCCATGATGGTATTATCGCTACACTTTAACAATACTTCAATATCTTTAATATATTTAAAATTAAATTTTAAATAATTCATGTGATTAATACACATTTTATGGGAGGGTAAGAAATTGAAGAGTTTATTTCAATTAGTTTTAACGATATTACTATTTATTGGATTTATGCCAATAAATAGTGCTGGAGCTGAAGAATATTTAGAAACCGAGGAATACTCAGAAGATTTCCAAACAACAATTAGTGTTCCGATTTATGAAGATAATAATGTTTTAGTGTTTGAAGAGGATACAGAGAATTCTGAGGATGAAAAAAACGAAACTTTTGCTGCAGCGAAAGAAGTGGCTAAAGTGAATTTCGGTGTTGATAAAACTAATTTGATAAGTTACCAAGTGGTTATGAATAAAGGTTATAAGTTTAAATCTTTTTCTGGAGCATTAGTTACAACGGACTTAACAAGTGGTTTATCACAAGGCAGAAAACAACTTTCTGGAAAAAGTGGATCGGTTCAAATTGCTCAACTTAATGGTCATACATTCCGTTCCACATTAACTGGTACTGTTACTACTACAACGGGTTATGGTTCTAATCTCGCTGGGGCTAGTATAATGTGGATTTATAAAAAATAATTATTAAATTATTATTGAAGTTAATAAAAAAGAATGCATCATGATGAAAAGAGTTATACTATTTATTTTCAATACTAACCATATTTTTTTGAACAATCCGAGCAAATTTGACTTCTACCAGTCTGATCATTACCTATGAAAAATTGAAATATCAATTGTCCTAGTTTTTTGTATTCTTTGAAAGAAGAAAAATTTAAAATATCATTTTAGGCCCTTTGCATTTATTTTAAGGGGATCATATACTATATTGTGATTAACAAATAAATGACGAGGTGTGATATAATGGAAGATTATGAGAATGAAGTGGAATTATTTGCTGTATCTAATCACTCAAAACAATATGACTACCTTAAAGATCAAACTCTAGAATTAGTTAAAAAATTTAATTTAAATAATCAACAACTATCCAAATTATTAAATTTATCTGTAAGCGAGATAGGAAACTTAATGAATGATTCAGATATCATCACAAATGAAAAGTCCGAAGAAATTGATAATAAATTAACAATGTTAAACTTTGGATTTGAAAATTTCAATGTAAAAGAAAGAGTAATATTAATATTGAATGATTTGCTAACTGATTACATGTTAACAACAGAAAGTTTATCTAAAATCATTTATGTAGAAGAAAAAGATCTAATAGATTTTAGAAAAAAAACATTACTTGATAGAGATATAGAATTAAAAATATGTGTAAATATTATCTTTCTTCATTTTATTTTACACAAATAATTATAAAAATTAAAAAGAGCACCTAATGTAGGACCCATTAAAGTAGAGTTTTTATTATGCAGCTAATTGTCTGGCATGAGTTCAGTATTTTACGAGGGCACTGAAAAACTTCATCTGGTTCCACTTAGCGAGGTATTCGACGATTCAATCGTCGAATACCTCGCCTTTTTAATTTATAATTGAGAGACTAATTGCAGGTGGTGTTCCCAATGATTTCAAACCAAGTGACTTTCAACTTAAGTCCATATATGGCCATTTACGATATTGTCGTGCCAAAAGTAATATGCTTCGTCAAATTAACGAACTAGTGGATTTCCCATTCATTTTAGAAGAATTGAAAACAAAATATTGTTTAGAAAATGGAAGAAAAACAATTTACTTTATACAAAAGAACAAAGCATTCAACTGATATCTAAGTTAAATCCAATGATTACTCAAAATAGGCGAGCAAACGGAAAAGGATTTGACTTTAATAAAGATGCAAGTTTATTTGTATGTCCAGCAGGACATTTAGCAAATAGAAAAAGTAAAAAACCAGATTCACATCCAGGAGCAAGTGTAAGAATGGTTTATTTTTTTGACGTTGAAAAATGTAAGGTCTGTCCACTCAGAGAAGGATGTTTTAAAGAAGATGCAATAGCTAAAACCTATTCTGTTGCCATTAAATCAGAGGAACATTTAGACCACAAGCTTTTCAAGAAACAGAAGAATTTAAACGCTTAGCTCGAGAACGTTATAAAATCGAAGCAAAAAAATAGTGAGTTAAAAAATAAACACGGGTACGATCAAGCATTTGCTGCGGGTTCATTTGGCATGCGAATTCAGGGAGCAACGACGATATTCGCTGTCAATCTAAAAAGAATCTTGAAGCTTCTGAATGGCAAAGGGTAATAAATAGGTAAAAAAATAGGGCGTTTCCTGTTCAAAATTGAACAAAAAGTGGCCTATCTTTCTCTAAAACGAATTTATTTATAAAAAAACGCAAGTTTTTCAGTGCCCTCGTATTTTACTGGACTCATGCCTTTTCATTTTACCTTCATTTTTTGTAGTGGCTATGCTAAATAATCTGAATAATTTAAATAATGTCCCGAGAGAAAAGCAAAGAATTAAATCTTATTTTAATCAAACATTTATTTTTCTCACAAAGGTTCCCATAATACGAACATATCAGTAAAATAGAGTAGGTTAGGGGGACTTTATTTTGAAAGATCAACGCTTTAAAATTGCGCATCGAGAGGCGCTTATCGGTATCGGGCTTGTTATCGTTAACTTTGCCATTTGGTACGGCTTTGCCTATGGACTAGGCTCTGGTGATCCAAAAAACTATAAGTATGTATTCGGTTTCCCTGCATGGTTTTTCTATAGCTGTATTGCAGGGACAGGCTTCATGATTATTTTAATCTGGATCGTCATGAAACTCTTTTTCAAAGAGGTACCATTTGACGATGAGGAGGTGGATCAATAATGCATTGGCAAGTTATTTTTCCACTGCTATTATTTTTAGTCATCATCTTTGGTATTGGTATCTGGTCAAATAAGCATATACGCTCTTCCAATTCATTTTTACAGGAATACTTCCTCGGTGGTCGTGAAATGGGAGGCTTCATCCTTGCTATGACAATGATCGCTACGTATGGAAGCGCAAGTAGCTTTATTGGTGGTCCAGGTGTAGCTTATACGAAAGGGCTTGGCTGGGTATTACTTGCAATGGCTCAGCTTCCTGCAGGTTATTTTGTTTTGATGATTTTAGGGAAGAAATTTGCTATTATCGCAAGACGTTATCAAGCCATCACGTTAATAGACTTTTTACGAGAACGCTATAAGAGTCATGCTATAGTCATCCTATCCGCCATTAGTATTATCATCTTTTTATTTTCTGCAATGATGGCACAATGGGTAGGTGGTGCTCGTTTAATTGAATCATTAACAGGCTTAAACTACACAACTGCACTCTTTATTTTTGCAATCTCCGTATTAGTTTATGTAATTATAGGGGGCTTCCGCGCTGTTGCATTGACGGATACAGTGCAAGGCTCAATTATGATTATCGGGACAATTATTTTATTAATTGGGACAATCATCGCTGGTGGAGGAATCGATAATATTATGGCTTCACTTGTCGCTGAGAATCCAAATCTTGTGTCTCCATTTGGAGCAGAAGGTGAATTAACGCCATTATACGTTTCTACATTTTGGATTTTGATAGGTGTCGGAGTTGTGGGGCTACCACAAATCGCAGTTCGTGCAATGAGCTATAAAGATTCAAAAAGCATGCATTTAGCCATTATCATTGGCACTATTGCCATTGGGACAATCATGTTTGGGATGCATCTAATTGGTGTTTTAGCACGACCAGTGATGCCAGGTATTGAAATTGGTGATAAAGTAATGCCACTGCTGACATTAAAGGTTTTACCGCCATTTTTAGCAGGTGTTGTCTTAGCAGCACCAATGGCAGCAACGATGTCTACAGTGAATGCACTACTGATGCTTGTAAGCTCGACAGTCGTAAAAGATATTTATTTAAATTATATAAAGCCAACAGCTAATGATACAGAAATCAAGCGTGCAAGTTTTATTGTTACAGCAGTGATCGGTTTAGCAGTAATCGTTTTTGCACTAAATCCACCAGATTTATTAGTATGGCTTAATTTATTTGCTTTTGGCGGACTTGAGGCAGTCTTTATTTGGACCGTCGTATTAGGACTATATTGGAAAAAGGCCAACAAATATGGTGCGATTGCGTCAATGATTTCGGGTATGACCTTATATATCATCATTGATCGTTTTTATCCTTCTGTCTTTGGCATGCATACCGTTACAATTCCAATTGTCGCGTCCTTTTTCATTTTCGTTATTGTTAGCTTATTAACAAGTCATAAATTTAAAAATGAAAAATTATTTATCTAATTAAGAGAACGCCGTAGAGATAGAAATCTACGGCGTTTTATATTGTAGACAATAAGAGATGGATAGAACGTTAGAAAAGATGGATAGAACCGATAGACCCTTCGGAACGACGGAAAGAATCACTGAAACGACGGAAGAACCCATTGGAGTGACGGAAAAAACCCCCGAAGCGACGGAAGAACCCTCGAGGTGACGGCTATGATCACTGAAGCGACGGATTGACCCTCCGGAGCGACGGAAAGAATTACTGAAACGACGGAAGAAACCCCCGAAGCGACGGAAAGAATCACTGAAACGACGGAAGAAACCCCCGAAGCGACGGAAAGAATCACTCAAGCGACGGAAGAACCCTCGAAGCGACGGATAGGACATCCAAAGTCGTGGATAGAACCTTCGAAAAGATGGATAGAACGTCTAAAGTCGTGGGTAGAATCACTGAAATGATGGATAAAACTTGAATCGACGGATTGACCCTCCGGAGCGACGGAAAGAATCACTCAAGTGACGGATAGCCCCTCCGAAGCGACGGAAAGAATCACTCAAGCGACGGAAAGTACTCCGAAAAGATGGATAGAACGTTCAAAGTCGTGGATAGAACTCCGAAAAGATGGATAGAACGTCCGAAGTCGTGGATAGAATCTCTGAATTGATGGATAGAACGTTCAAAGCGACGGAATGAACCTCTCGAGCGACGGAAGAAACCCCCGAAGCGACGGAAGAACCCTCGAGGTGACGGTTATGATCACTGAAGCGACGGAAGAAACCCCCGAAGCGACGGAAAGAATCATTCAAGCGACGGAAGAACCCTCGAGGTGACGGCTATGATCACTGAAGCGACGGAAGAAACCCCCGAAGCGACGGAAAGAATCACTCAAGCGACGGAAGAACCCTCGAGGTAACGGCTATGATCACTGAAGCGACGGAAGAACCCCCTGAAGCGACGGAAGGAATCACTCAACCGACGGAAAGAACCCTCGAACCGACGGATACACCTCTCCCATATGAAGGAACGAACACCCAAAGAAAGCAAAAACGCCGTAGAGCTAAGAATCTACGGCGTTTTTTAATGAAGAACTATGTAATCATACGCATTTTTAGTTAACAACGTAATCGTTACGAAAATAAACAATACGCGGACAAAGCCACTACCTTTTTTAATCGCCATACGTGAGCCAACGAGTGCACCGGCAATTTGTGCGATACCCATTAGTAAACCATAGACATAATGAATCTGACCTAAGTAGGCGAACATTAAAAGACCTGCTAAATTACTTGCTAAGTTTAAAAATTTCGCATTTCCTGCTGCCTTTAAGAAATCGAAGCCGACTAATAAAAAGCTAAAAATTAAAAATGAGCCAGTTCCTGGGCCAAGAAATCCATCATAAAAACCAATGCTAAATATCAATAGCATGAATAAAACTAAGTGTGTAAACTTTAAATTTTTGACTGCAGCTACTGAACCCCAATCTTTTTTAAAGATTGTATAGACTGCAACGGCTGCAAGCATTATGAGCATTAGTGGTTTTAGTAATTCAGGATTGATTAAATGCACAGTCCAAGCTCCGAAAAGTGATCCCACAAATGCTAATGGAAAGTACTTGATAACCGAACGAATTTCTAGCTGACCAGAGCGATAAAAGGAAATGGTTGATGTCAATGCTCCCATTGTACCGGCAAGTTTATTGGTCGCTACGGCCGCCGCTGGATTTAAACCAGCAAACATAAGGGCAGGTAATGAAATTAATCCACCACCTCCTACGACTGCGTCTACAAAGGCGGCTAAAAATCCAAAAGATATTAATAATATAACTACATTTAAATCTACTTCAAATAGCATGCTTACACCTCTTTAAATAGTTACTACTGAAATAGTAACTAAATTCTATAGAACTGTAAAGATTAATTTTTTCGTTGGCTTATCTTCATGGCCTTAACTTATAATAGAGGTAATGGAGGGATTCGATGGAATTATTAATCGCCCAATTAAAAGAACTGGGATTCACAGAATATGAAGCAAAGGCCTATACTGCACTCGTCCAAAATAGTCATGTGAGTGCCTATCAAGTAAGTAAAAATTCCGGTATCCCACGTGCAAGAATATACGACATACTTGATGTACTTGTTGAAAAAGGGTTAGTACTGAAAGAAGAAACGGCAGATCAAACGACATACTCTTCCATTCCTGTCGCTGTGTTTTTACAACAAATTCAGCAACGTTGGCAATCGAATTTTACGTCGATTAGTGATCAATTAGAAAAATTAGAGATAAAAGAGCAGGAAGCGGAGCATAAGGTTGTCACGCTAAAAGGGAAAGATGCAATCGTCAATTATTGTCAGTCATTATTAAAACAAGCGCAGAAAAAAGTTATATTATCGATGTGGGAAGATATGTATGAAGAATTGCGAGAAGATATACATGAGGTCGCGAAGCATATTCCTGTTCATGGAATTACCTTGTATGTAGAGGACCATATAGCTTCCATTGATCAACACCGTATCACTCGCTATACAAAGAATGCGTCTACACCTCATTGGTTTATTTTATCGATAGATGGCAAGCAAATGATTTATGGTCACTCTCCGTCAAATCAAGAAACGGCTTTTATTACAAATGATCCTGTTCATATATATTTATTAGAGGATTATATATGGCATGACGTGCTTGTCAATCGACTGTTAAAGAGCGATGATACGGAACTTGAGGAATGGATTACTAAAGAACGTAAAGCATTTTTCTTAGAATGAAAGTATAAAAAAAGAATCTGCAAGCCGTCCTGTACATTACAGAGGGCAAGCAGATTCTTTTTTTCGTTAAATATTAATAAAAAACTTTATCAACATTGTATTTAGCACGGAATTTATTGATCGCGTACGTTTCGTAAATTTCACGTTCCATTGGATCTTCTACTTCGTACACTTCAATTTTGAAAACTTCATCACGATGATTTTTCATTGGTGACACATTGTCCTCAAAATGTTTTTTAATACGTTGACGAATTTTACGTGCTTTACCGACAAATAATAACTCATTCTCTTCATTATAGAATAAGAAAATACCACCGTTTTCACGTGTGATTTTATGGAAATCAATAAAACCGTGGTACGGTGTAATTGGTACATCACCTGGTTTTAAATCTTGTTCGCGTTGGCGAATAACCACATTTGGTTTTGGAAATTCAATATTAATCAAACTATTCACGTTCCTCTCTGTTACTAAAGGTATATGTTAACATAATTACAGCATGTTTACCATAGAATAAACATAGTTCCCTTCAGAATTAGTGTTTAACAAATTACATAATGACATGCATAGTTAATAACAAAATATTCTATGTTTTATTGATATTCTTAATTGTTCATGTTACAATTCTTTTTAATTAAATAATCTTATCATGAGAAGTTGAGGGATTTGGCCCGATGACGCTTCAGCAACCTCTAACTAAAGTTAGAAAGGTGCTAATTCCAGCAAAGGATTTATCCTTTGAGAGATAAGAGTGAACGTGGAAAAATCCTTCTCATTCTATCTCATATGGAATGAGGGGGATTTTTTAATTTATCGTTTGATATTTGAGCTTTGCGCAGGGCCCGTGCATTGATCTTAAGGCACTAATTGATTCTAACAGAGAAAAATTATTGAGAGGGGAATGCAAGATGCCAATTAATATTCCGAAAAACTTACCAGCTGGAGAACATTTACGTGAGGAAAAAATCTTCGTTATGGAAGAGGACAGAGCAAAAACTCAACAAATTCGTCCGTTAAATATATTAATTTTAAATTTAATGCCGGAAAAAGAAAAAACAGAACTGCAATTACTACGTTTATTAGGGAATACACCTTTACAAGTAAATATTACATTTTTAAATACGGCTACGCATGAATCGAAAAATGTCAGTAAATCACATTTACAGTTATTTTACACGACCTTCAATCAAATTCGTCATCGCCGCTATGATGGCATGATTATTACGGGTGCACCAGTAGAGAAAATGGATTTTGAAGAAGTGAACTACTGGCAGGAAATTTCAGAAATTATGGATTGGTCCAAGACAAACGTAACTTCGGTTTTACATATATGTTGGGGTGCACAAGCAGCGTTATACCATCATTACGGTATCGGTAAAATTGGGCTTCCTGCTAAATGCTCAGGTGTATATTCTCATGTCATTACGGATTTAACAGTGGATTTAGTCCGTGGCTTTAGTGATTTATTTACGGCACCACATTCACGTTATACATCTGTATCAATTGATGAAGTACTAAGCCATCCTGATTTACGATTACTTTCTTATTCAGAAGATGCTGGAGTTTTCATTGTGCAATCTAAGGATAATAAAAACATTATGATTACTGGCCATCTTGAATATGATGCGACAACTTTAGCCGATGAGTATAGTCGCGACGTTGCGAAAGGATTAGATATTGAGGTACCTGTAAATTACTTCCCACATGATAATCCAGAAAATGAACCGATTAATTCATGGCGTGCCCATACACATTTATTATTTTCGAATTGGTTGAACTACTATGTTTACCAAGAAACACCATACGAATGGGATTTCGTTGATGAGATTGAATATCATATTTAACACTGTAGCAATTAATAAAATGATGACCTTGATATTTGAGGGTCATCATTTTTAACATTATGCTGTTTAATTTTCTGATGAATTTTTATTTCTATCTTAGCTTGAAGTATTGCCGGTATCCCGATCACTATCACTCTGTGTAGTATTGCTGCTACTATCACTCTGTGAAGGATTTTCGATATTGCTACTACTTGCACTTTGAGTAGCATTCCCGGCATTGTTACTACTTTCATTTTGAGTAGCATTACCAGCATTGTTACTACTTGCACTTTGAGTAGCATTACCAGCATTGTTACTACTTTCATTTTGAGTAGCATTACCAGCATTGTTACTACTTTCATTTTGAGTAGCATTACCAGCATTGTTACTACTTTCATTTTGAGTAGCATTCCCGGCATTGTTGCTACTATTACTTTGAGTAGAATTATCGTTATTGCTAGTACTTAATTTTTGAGAAGCATTTCCACCATTACTGCTACTAGCACTCTGGGCTGAATTACTGTTATTTCTACTACTTTCACCTTGTGTTGCATTTCCAGGATTGCTACTACTATCAGTTTGAGTAGAATTATCGTTATTACTAGTACTTACATTTTGAGAAGCATTTCCGCCATTACTGCTATTAGCACTCTGTGTAGAATTACCGTTATTATTGCTACCTGCAACTTGAGAAGCATTTCCGTTATTACTACCACTTTCATTCTGTGTACTACAATTACTTTGTGTATTATTTCCTTGATTACCGTTAATTTTGCGAATTTTCGCGACAAGTAGTAAAACTAATGGTAATAAGATTGCGAAAAAAAAGGAAAAAATAGGCCAAGTCTCTCTATTGTAAATATCTGAATGAATGATATTAGGATGAACAATTTGTGAAAGTCCAAGGATAATCAATCCAAATGGTAAAATGAGCGGTCGATGATTTTTAATTTTACATATTTGTGCGATGCCGATGACCCCGGCGTAAAAAAACATAAAAGTTTTAATATAAATTGATATTATCCACATGGCTGCCATAATAACTTCAATACGTTGCAAAAAATTCCCGATTGAAATTCTTTGGGCTAATGAATAGCTAGGAAATGTCCTAGAAGCAGTATTTTCCGGACCTAGGACAAGGGTAGCTAGTGTGATGATAGCAATTAAGACAATCCCTCCAAGAATTGTGCCAATGTAAAAACCTTTTTGTGCTGATTCATGGACATTAACAGTAGAAGGAAAAATCATTAATAATATGACAAGTGGGAATGAAAAAATACCCATTAATCGAATAATACTAAGGAATAGTGATTTTGCTGGTGTTTCCATTATTGGCTGTAGATTTTCCATATGGACGGAAGGTGAAATACAAACTACAAATACAATAAAAATTAAAATAAACATTGCGAATAGTATTTCTGCAGAACGGGCAAAAACTTCAATTCCGAGAAATGCTGCATAAATAATGATAATACTGAACAGAAAAGCAAAGGCCATCATAGGTGTTTCTGGCATAATTTCTGTTTTCATGAAAATGCCAATGAAATATAATAATTCACCGGCAGAAATAAAGGATAGAATAATAAAGCCAATCGAAGTTATTTTTCCGAAAAAGCGACCTAATATTTTTTCATTAGCCTCTACAAATGTAAGGGTAGGTGTCTGTTTTCCTACAGTAACGTAAAGCTTTATTAAGAGTAAACTTAAAACGGCACTAATGATCGCTGCAATCCAGGCATCTTGTTTTGCTACACTTGTTACACTAGCAGGGCTAATTAAAATAGCTGTCCCAATTGAACAGAGAAGGGTAATGATCATAAATTGTCTTGAGCTAATTATTTCTTTTTCCATATGAACATTACCCCTTTTTTTAAAAGTTCCTTATTATTTTGTCATGGAGACAATTAAATCTTTATTTCGTAAAAAAATAAAAGTAAGCAAGTCTAGTTGGTTCTGGGCATTCGAAGACCCGCTTTTCTTAACACCTTTAGGCAATCTCCATGATATATGACAGGGAAGGGACTCCTTCTCGTTGAGATGCTCATTTATTAGCATAGGCGTTGGTACTATGCTGTTAACTTTCAGGAGACTCTTTATTTTTTTCACTGTTTGGAGTATTGCCGGTATCACTATCATTCAGTGTAGAATTGCTTGAAGCGTTATCACTTTTGCTCAGTGAAGGATTTTCGCTATTACTACTACTATTACTTTGAGTAGAATTAACGTTATTGCTATTACTTACATTTTGAGTAGAATTAACGTTATTACTATTACTTACATTTTGAGTAGAATTAACGTTATTAATACTACTCGCATTTTGAGTACAATTATCGTTATTACTGCTATTTTCATCCTGTGTAGAATTAACGTTATTATTGCTAGCTGCAACTTGAGAAGCATTTCCGTTATTACTACCAATTTCATTCTGTATACTACAATTACTATTTGTATTATTCCCTTGATTACCGTTAATTTTGCGAATGTTCGCGACAAGTAGTAAGACTAATGGTAATAAAATCGCGAAAATGAATGAAAAAATTGGAAAGATATCTCTGTCGTATACTTTCAAATGAACGATATTAGGATGAACAATTTGCGAAAGTCCAAGGATAATCATTCCTAGTGGAAAAATAAGCGGTCGATGATTGTTAATTTTACATATTTGTGCGATGCCGATGACCGCAGTGTAAAAATACATAAAAGTTTTTATATAAATTGATATTATCCACATTGTTGCCATAATAACTTCAATACGCTGCAAAAAATTCCCGATTGAAATTCTTTGAGCTAATGAATAGCTAGGAAATGTCCTAGAAGCTGTATTTGCCGGACCTAGGACAAGGATACACAGTGTGATGATAGCAATTAAGACAATCCCACCAAGAATATTGCCAATGTAAAAACCTTTTTGTGCTGATTGATGGACATTAACAACAGAAGGGAAAATCATTAATAGTATGACAAGCGGGAATGAGAAAAGACTCATAAATCGAATAATACTAAAAAATAATGATCTTGCTGGAGCTTCCATTATTGGCTGTAAATTTTCTAATTGGACGGAAGGTGAAATACATACTACAAAAATAATAAAAATTAAAATAAACATAGGGAATAGTATTTCTGCAGAACGGGCAAAAACTTCAATTCCTAGAAACGCTGCATAAATAATGATAATACAGAATAGAAAAGCAAAGGCCATCGTTGGTGTTTCTAGCATAATTTCTGTTTTCATGAAAATGCCAATCATAAATAATAAATCACTTGCAGAAAGTAAGGATAGAAAAATAAAGCCAATCGAAGTAAATTTTCCGAAAAAACGACCTAATATCTTTTCATTAGCCTCTACAAATGTGAGGGTAGGTGTCCGTTTTCCTAAAGTAACGAGAAGCTTTACTATGGGTAAACTTAAAACGACACCAATGATCGCCGCAATCCAGGCATCTTGTTTTGCTGCACTTGTTATACTAGCAGGGATAATCAAAATGGCTGTCCCTATTGAAAAGAGAAAGGTAATGATCATAAATTGTTTTGAACTAATTATTTCTTTTTCCATATGACCGATACCCCTTATCTCTTAACATTAAGTTCTTTATTATTTTGAGGGAGAATAGAACTTCTCCGACATTATGGTTACCATCTATAAGAATATCGATTTTGGGAGCTCCATTTTCAAATTTACCTTTTATTTTGGTATTTTGAGTGCGTAATCTCTGTTGCTAAAGTATCTCCTGTAGGGCAAGCAAGAATTTCAATTGTCTTCTTCCATGATGACTATGAAATGATAAGGGTCATCATTTTTTATGCCACTATGCTGTTAATTTTCTGGAGACTCTTTATTTTTTTCACTGTTTGGAGTATTGCCGGTATCGCTATCATTCTGAGTAGAATTACCGCTATTGTTGCTATTTTCATTTTGAGTAGAATTACCGCTATTGTTACTATTTTCATTTTGAGTAGAATTACCGCTATTGTTACTACTATCAGTTTGAATAGAATTAACATTATTGCTACTATTTTCATTTTGAGTAGAATTACCGACATTGTTGCTACTATTACTATTTTGAGTAGTATTGCCGGTATTGTTACTACTTCCATTTTGAGTAGAATTATCGTTATTACTATTACTTCCATTTTGAGTAGAATTATCGCCATTACTGCTACTGTCACTTTGAGTAGAATTATCGTTATTACTACTACTTTCACTTTGTGTATCGTTTCCGCCATTGCTACTACTATTACTCTGTGAAGAATTATCGTTATTATTGCTACCTGTACCTTGAGTAACATTTCCGTTATTACTACTACTTTCATTCTGTGTAATACAATTACTTTGCGTATTATTTCCTTGATCACCATTAATTTTACGAATCTTCGCGACTATTAATAAAACTAGTGGTAAAAAAACCATGAAAACGAAGGAAAATATAGGCCATGTGTCTCTATTGTAAATATCTGAATGAATGATATTAGGATGAACAATTTGTGAAAGTCCAAGGATAATCATTCCGAGTGGAAAAATGAGCGGGCGATGATTTTTGATTTTAAATAGTTGTCCGATACCAATAACCGCAGCATAAAAATACATAAAAGTTCTAATATAAATTGATATAATCCACATCGTTGCCAAAATAACTTCAATACGCTGCAAGAAATTCCCGATTGATATTCTTTTAGCTAATGAATAACTTGGAAATGTCCTAGTAGCAGTATTTTCTGGACCTAGGACAAGGATGCACAGTGTAATGATAGTAACTAATACAATCCCTCCAATAATTGAACCAATGTAAAAACCTTTTTGTGCAGATTTTTGGACGTTAACTGCGGAAGGGAAAATCGTTAATAATACAGCAAGTGGGAATGAAAAAAGACTTATAAATCGAATCATACTAAAGAATATTGATTTTTTTGGCGTTTCCATTATTGGTTGTAAATTTTCAATCTTGATGGATGGTGAAATACAAATTACAAAGAAAATAAAAATTAACATAAATATAGGAAATAATATTTCTGCAGAACGGGCAAAAACTTCAATTCCGAGAAATGCAGCATAAATAATTATAATACTGAACAGAAATGCAAAAGCCATCGTAGGTGTTTCTGGCATAATTTCCGTTCTCATGAATAATCCAATGAAATATAATAATTCACCTGCAGAAAGAAGGGATATAAGAATAAAGCCAATCGAAGTAAATTTTCCGAAAAAACGACCTAATATCTTTTCATTAGCCTCTACAAATGTAAGGGTGGGTGTTCTATTTCCGAAAGCAACGAAAAGCTTTAATAATGGTAAACTTAAAACGACACCAATGATAGCTGCAATCCATGCATCTTGCTTTGCTTCGATTGTTACACTAGCAGGGAGAAATAGAATGGCTGTCCCAATTGAAAAGAGAAGGGTAATGATCATAAATTGTCTTGAACTAATTATTTCTTTTTCCATATGAACGATACCCCTTTCTCTTAACATAAAGTTTCTTATTATTTTGTTAGGGAGACGATTAAATCTTTAATAGGTGAAAAAATAAAGGTAATCAAATCAAGGGGGCTTGGAATTTTTACCTTTAATGAGACCGCAATATTTAATGCAGCGCCGATCAATAAAAAAGTCGAAAAAATAACAATCGTTTTCGTTTCTTTATTTTTTTTTAATTTTGGAATGAAGACAAAGGCAATAACAACTGAAATTATTAGTATGAATATCGTCATAATCATGGCTTATTCTCCCTTCGTCTTACTCACTAATGAGTTTTCCATCGTTCCTACTCCTTCTGTGTTGACATGTACATCAACTTTCACTTGTAGTTCTTGAAATATCGTTAGCCAGTCTTTTTTAATTTTTTTCCACTCTTTGGGATTTGTGCGATGAAGTTCTTCACCAAAACCAAAAATATCGACCCTGTAATTTTGCTGAACTGAACGGATTGTTTCTTCGATTCGTTTTTTTATAAGTTCTTCTGTTTTTTTATTTATGAGGTGAATCGATTTTTCTTTCGTAAGGTCTATTTTACATAGAACTTCTCCAACATTTTGGTTAACATCTATAAGAACTTCGATTTTGGGAGCCCCATGTTCAAATTTACCTTTTATTTTCGTCTTCGAGTGCGTAATCTCTGTTGCTAACGTATCTCCTTTGGGGCAAGCAAGAATTTCAATTGTACTTTGTATTTTGTCCCTTATAAAACTTAGGCTTTTACTCTCTTCTTCCGTTAAAACCCCAATGAGTTTACCTTTTTTAAAAGCAGCTAAGCCCTTGTACTTTAATAGCACAGGAGATTTCGATCGTTTAACATTCGTTTGCTCCATTCCAACACTTTTATTCCCTTCTATTTCAATGGCAGAAATGACTACACTTGTTGTTTTATTATTTATAGTATTGATTAATTCATCAATTTTAATGGATTCGGTTGTACCCCAAGTTTTCTCTGACGTTTTTAGAGAATTTAGTAATTTATTAGCGGGTACTTTTTCGATAGGTGTTAATACATTTAAAACTTCATCGGCAGTTGCTTCATGGGCAACGATAACTTCGAAATCATTTCTGAATTCATGATCTCTTGAAATCAAATCTAACGATTCGTTAATTCCTTCTTCTGCCAATTGGTTTCCGAGCACAACTATTTGAAGATGAGCAAAATAAAGTTTTCTAGCTGTTACTGTTGTCATTTTTCTAATTGCCTCAAAGACCGTCGCACCTGTTGAGTGATAGGTAATAACTGGTGATCGTCCTGAAGAAGGCTGTTTAGAGGAAATTTCACCAGGAACCACAACTTGAACAGTTATTTTAAATTCATTATCTACTTTATCTATTCCTAATGCTGCCACAATCGCTAATTCATTGAGTTCCCGCTTACTCCAACAACCACTTAAAAGCAAAGAAAGAATCATTAGTAAACATATCGCCTTAATTTTTGACATGGTTTATTCCTCATTTACATATTCGATTGATTCCTTTTTTTCGTATTAAAATATTTATGACCCCTGACAGTATTTTTTTGACTAATTAAACGTGGTCGAGTCAATAATGCTCTACGAGGGAACAACACTAGCGCGTCTTTTTGATCTTGTAAAATTAATGGGCCGAATGGACTTAAATATGGAACACCGAAAGATCGTATGCTGCACATGTGTAGGATGATGATCATAAGGCCTAACATTACACCAAACAATCCAACAATTGATGCTAAAATCATTAATGGAAAACGAAGAGCACGAACGGTATTAGATAAGCCATAAGCGGGGAATAAAAAGCTACAAATGGCTGTTAATGCTACAATAATAACCATTACGGCTGATACAATTCCAGCTTCTACGGCAGCTTGACCGATCACTAATGTTCCAACAATGGATACAGCTGGTCCAATGGTTCTAGGCATTCGAAGACCCGCTTCTCGTAACACCTCGAATGCAACCTCCATAATGAGTGCCTCTACAACAGCGGGGAAGGGGACTCCTTCTCGTTGAGATGCAACACTGATCAGCATAGGAGTTGGTAGCATTTCTTGATGGAAGGTGGTGATAGCTACATAAAGCGATGGTGCCACCAAAGCTAGGCTAATTCCGAAAAACCTTAATATACGTACAAGGAAACTAATCATCCAATGCTGATAATAATCCTCAGCAGATTGTAAAAAGGATGTAAATAGAGCTGGTACAACTAAGACAAACGGTGAACCGTCCACTAGAATTGCAATTTTTCCGTCTAATATTTCACCAGCAATAACATCAGGTCGTTCTGAATTATAAATTGTAGGGAATATCGAGAATTTGGAATCTTGAATGAAATCTTCAATGTAGCCACTTTCTAAAATACCATCAATATTAATACGATCTAATCGAGAAAGAACCTCTGCAACTATTTTTTCATTCGCAATGTCATTTAAATACATAACAGCAACATCTGTTTTTGTTACTTCACCGACAATACGGGACTTAATCCATAGATTAGGACTTTTAATTTTCCGACGAATTAGAGCCGTATTTGTACGCAATGTTTCCGTAAAGGATTCCCTTGGACCTCTAATGACCGATTCTGTTGAAGGCTCCATAACAGCCCTATCTTTAGCACCTTTTGTACTTGTCACGATACCAGTTGAAGATTCATCTAATAAGATGACCGTATCACCATTCAAAATCGAATTGTATAGTGTTGAAAAATTGAAAATATCATTCACATCGCCGACTGTTAAACAAGAATCCCTTAAATAGCGAATAATCTTGTCTGTTTCTGTCTCCTGACTTGCCTCAATATCAAGCATTAGTTTATCAATTACAGATTCAGAAATGCTTATCTTATCGGTTAAGCCATCTACATAGATGATCGCGAACGCATATTTTTCAGCTTTTCCAACGGTAATTTCTCGTATGATCAGGTCATCACTATTCCCGAGTGCATTTTTAATTATCTTCAAATTTTGAGAAAGAGAACTATACAGTTCGTCGTGGTTTTGGGAGGTATCAGTAATTTTAGAAATAGACATTTTCATTCCTCCTCAAGATTTACATAACTATAGAATGTACAATTTTGAGAGAAGATAAACCAAGGTTGGAATAGAATTCAATTAACTTCTTTCAGCGGGTGGGTTTCCAAACAACCGCCGAAAGAAGTTAAAGTCTACGGCGGATGTCACTGAATCGGAAAGGAGTTCTTAAAAGGATGTTAGCCTAAAATCATCGCTTCCATGCGATAACGGCTATCTGACCTACATCCTGTTGTTGCTGTCGCTTCGCTTTCGCACAGAAAAAAACACTTTGCTGCCGCTACGCTTTCGCACAAAAGACATTTGTTGCTGCCGCTGCGCTTTCGCACAAAAAACATTTGTTGCTGCCGCTGCGCTTTCGCACATAAAACATTTGCAAGCCTAAGCACAAAGCCGATTCTGGACACAATTATGCCGAGGCATAATTGATAAAAAAAACAGTGTTCCCTTCGTATGAACGAAAGGAAACACTGCTTTATTTTTTATACTCATATTTTAATTCGTCATTTGTAGAATCCACATTTACATATAAACTATGATCATTGAAAAACCATAAATCTTTTTCATCTATATAGTAGGTAACATCGTCAATAACTGTCTTTACACCAATGTTGATTGGTTCTTCTCGTGTCATACCAAGAGAAAAGCCTTCGTGAAAAGGATTGGAACCACCGTATCTTGCATAAAAACGAATAGTATCTCCGGATTCTACTTCCATCTCATTTTTAAACCATTGTAGGGCTTCATCTGTTAGTACGATATTCATTAGAATGCTCCTCTCTTTGTTACAGCCATTTCACCTTTGGTTCAGTACCGTTTTTAATGCGTGCTATATTTGCTCGGTGACGGTATATGATAAAGGTAAATAAACAAGCTACTAAAATGCCCAGCGCAAAGTCGCCTGTAACAAAATAATAAACGATTGAATAAATAAGTGCTACTAAAGCGGCGATCATTGAAGTTAAACTTACAATCTTCGTTATTTTTAATGTTACAATAAAAGCAATAAATAGTAAGACAAATAGAGGCCATGAATATCCTAAGAGAACTCCTGCTGATGTTGCTACCGCTTTTCCTCCACGGAAACCAGCAAAAATCGGGAACATATGACCGATTACGGCTACTAGTCCAAGTATTAGTGAGTGGATAGAGACATCAGAGAATATAGGAAGAGCTACGAGTAAAACGGCTGCTGTACCTTTTAAGACATCCATAATCGTTACGACTATTCCTGCTTTTTTTCCTAAAATACGAAAAGTATTTGTCGCACCTAGATTACCACTTCCATGTTGACGAATATCAGTTTTATAAAAAATTTTGCCTACCCATAACCCAGAAGGGATCGAGCCGATTAGATAAGCACATAAAATAATAAGTCCATTTAGCATATTTGGACTCCTTTCATTCATTGATTATTACTTGGTACTAATAATATGTATCAATAATTCTACACTTTTTCTGTATAATCTACAATGTCATGAAGGAGATTTCTTAGTGTATCTTGAATTCATTACAAAAGATAACTATCTTTCAAGGATTTTTAGATGTATTTGAATGTAGGTTAGTCTTTTTGACATGATTTATGTAGTCAGCATGAAAGCACTTTCTAAAAATATAGGTAAAATGGCAATTTTGTCAATCACTCATTCCTTTGGTAGAATAGAAGTCTATCTTTAATTTCTAGAGTAAGCTAGTATGAATCTTCTTTAGACAGAAGAAACCCATCTATTACTGTACCTGTATATTTTTCAGAGAATATTCAAATGCTTTTGAATGAAAGTTAAAGCCTTCAGCGTTTAGTATCGTTTTGAAAAAGAGTGATGAGCAGAAGTTAGTCATATGTTGTTTTATTTATGCAACTAATGTTTATAATCCTGCGTCAAGGGGAATAGGAAAGTTAGTAATACATATTGAAACAACTATTGCAACTTTTTCTTCCGGTAAAAAGCTCAAAACGATAAAGCTGTGAAGAAATTTTTAAAATTTATTGGGCCTGTCACTAGCTATTGACAGGAAATGCTATTATTATTAGGTAGAGAATATAAATAGAACATGCGTTTGTTTTTTTGGAGGGGAAATTTTTGGCGAATAAACAGTCACCAAGCGTCTATAATGATGACGCCATTCAAGTATTAGAAGGATTAGAAGCGGTACGAAAACGACCCGGCATGTATATCGGTTCTACAGATGGCCGTGGACTTCATCACCTTGTATATGAAATCGTCGATAATGCGGTGGATGAAGCACTGGCTGGCTTTGGTTCTCATATCATTGTCAAAATTCATAAAGATCAAAGTATCAGCGTTCGAGACTTCGGCCGTGGAATGCCAACTGGTATGCATAAAATGGGGAAACCAACTCCAGAGATTATCTTCACTGTTTTACATGCTGGTGGTAAATTCGGACAGGGTGGCTATAAAACAAGTGGTGGTTTACATGGTGTAGGTTCTTCTGTTGTTAATGCTCTATCCACTTATTTAGAAGTAACGATTCACCGCGATGGTAAAAAGTATCGTCAACGTTTTGAAAACGGTGGCCATCCTGTGACGACATTAGAAGAAATTGGACAAACAAAACAGACAGGAACACTTGTCCATTTTTTACCGGATGATTCGATTTTCTCTGTAACAAAATACAATTATGATACGCTTGCAGAACGTTTACGTGAGTCAGCATTTTTATTAAAAGGCTTAAAAATTGAGTTAATCGATGAACGCGAGGAAGGCAAAGGCGATGTTTTCTTTTATGAGAACGGCATTGAAGCTTTCGTTGCGTATTTGAATGAGGAGAAAGATGTACTTCATCCTGTAAAGTATGTTGAAGGGATTCAAGACGAAATTGAAGTAGAATTCGCCTTCCAATACAATGATGGTTACTCAGAAACAATCCTTTCATTTGTTAACAATGTACGTACACGAGATGGTGGGACACATGAAACAGGTGCTAAAGCAGCGTTAACACGTGTTTTTAATGAATATGCAAGAAAAATTGGTCTGTTAAAAGATAAAGATAAAAATCTTGAAGGGACAGACATTCGAGAAGGCTTAGCGGCGATTGTTTCTGTTCGTATACCAGAACATTTACTACAATTCGAGGGGCAAACGAAGGGTAAGTTAGGGACGAGTGAGGCACGATCGGCAGTAGATAGTGTTGTCTCGGAGCAAATTTTATATGTGCTTGAGGAAAACGCTGAATTGTCTGCATCTCTTGTGCGTAAAGCTATTCGTGCGCAACAAGTACGTGAAGCGGCTCGTAAAGCGCGTGAAGATGCACGAAACGGCAAAAAAAGCAAAAAAGGCAGTACGATTCTTTCAGGGAAATTAACACCTGCACAATCTCGAAATGCGGCGAAAAACGAGCTGTATTTAGTCGAAGGTGACTCTGCAGGTGGCTCTGCAAAACAAGGTCGAGACCGTACATTCCAAGCGATTTTACCATTGCGTGGTAAAGTTATAAATACGGAAAAAGCAAAGCTGCAGGATATTATGAAAAATGAGGAGATTTCAACGATTATCCATGCCATTGGTGCTGGTGTCGGAACAGATTTCTCTGTCGAGGATTCATCCTATGATAAAGTCGTTATTATGACCGATGCTGATACTGACGGTGCGCATATTCAAGTGCTGCTGTTAACGTTCTTCTATCGTTATATGCGACCTTTGATTGAAGCTGGAAAGGTATTTATCGCACTACCACCACTTTATAAAATATCAAGAGGCACTGGAAAAAAAGAAGTGATTGAATATGCTTGGACCGAAAATGATTTACAAACGGCCATTAAAAAAGTTGGAAAGGGTTACATATTACAGCGTTATAAAGGGCTTGGTGAGATGAATGCTGACCAGCTGTGGGATACGACAATGAACCCTGAAACGCGTACATTAATTCGTGTAACAATTGAGGATGGTGCACGTGCTGAAAGACGTGTGACAACATTAATGGGCGATAAAGTAGAGCCACGCCGTAAATGGATCGAAGCGAATGTAGACTTCGGTATGGAGGATGATTCAAATATTTTAGATAATGAATTCATCCAACAAGAGGAGGACCAAGCATGAGTAGTACGGAAAAATTTCAAGATTTACCTTTAGAAGAAGTTATGGGTGACCGTTTTGGTCGCTATAGTAAATATATTATTCAAGACCGCGCGTTGCCTGATGCACGTGACGGTCTTAAGCCTGTGCAACGACGTATTTTATTTGCGATGTTTACAGAGGGCAATACGAACGATAAACCATTCCGTAAATCAGCAAAAACTGTCGGTAATGTTATAGGTAACTATCACCCACACGGTGATAGCTCAGTATATGAAGCAATGGTGCGTATGAGTCAGGATTGGAAGGCGCGTCATATGCTTATCGAAATGCATGGAAATAACGGTTCCGTTGATGGTGACCCACCAGCAGCGATGCGTTATACAGAGGCAAGACTGTCTGCTATAGCGGCGGAGATGCTACGCGATATTGGCAAGAAAACTGTTGAATTTGTACCAAACTTTGATGATCAGGATATGGAGCCAACTGTTTTACCCGCTCGTTTCCCGAACTTACTAGTCAACGGTTCAACGGGTATTTCGGCAGGCTATGCTACGGACATCCCTCCTCACGCACTTGATGAGGTGCTAGACGGTGTTCTTATGCGTTTAGATAACCCAAATACTACTGTTGATGAATTAATGACCGTTATTAAAGGGCCTGATTTCCCTACAGGTGGTATCATTCAAGGTGTTGATGGCATTAAAAAAGCATACGAAACAGGACGCGGTAAAATCATAGTACGTGCGCAAGCAGTCATTGAGCCAATTAAAGGTGGTAAAGAGCAAATTGTTATTACGGAATTACCGTATGACGTTAATAAAGCAAATCTTGTGAAGAAAATCGATGAGCAACGTGTAGATAAACGACTTGAAGGAATTGCGGAAATTCGTGATGAATCGGATCGTACAGGCCTACGTGTTGTCATTGAACTGAAAAAAGAGGTTCCTGGCCAAGGAATATTAAACTATTTGTTCAAAACAACTGATTTACAAGTAGCTTATAATTTTAATATGATTGCTATCCATAATCGTCGTCCGACAATGATGACATTGCCATTGTTACTGGATTCTTATATAGCCCATCAAAAGGAAGTCGTGACGAACCGCTCCATTTACGATTTGCAAAAAGCTAAAGATCGTTCGCATATTGTTGATGGTTTGATCAAGGCACTGTCCATCTTAGATGAAGTCATTGCAACAATTCGTTCTTCTAATGATAAACGAGATGCGAAAACGAATTTACAGGTGAAGTTTGACTTTACAGAAGTACAATCAGAGGCAATCGTTAGTTTACAATTATACCGTTTAACAAATACGGATATTACAGAATTACGTGCTGAACAGGAAGAGTTAAATAAATTGATTGCTAAGCTTGAAGGTATTCTTAATAGTGAAGCAAAACTTGTTCGTGTTATTAAACAAGAACTACTCGACATTAAAAAGCGCTTTGCGGAGCCACGTCGTTCAAAAATCGAACAAGAAATTGAAGAAATCAAAATTACGTTAGATGTCCTTGTCCCAAGTGAAGAGGTTGTAGTGACTGTCACAAAGGATGGCTATATTAAGCGTACATCTACACGTTCACATGCAGCTTCGAATGGTCAGGATTTTGCGATGAAGGATTCCGACTATTTATTATATGAAGCCAATTTAAATACACAGCATCATCTTCTGCTGTTCACAAATCGAGGCAATTATATTTATCAGCCTGTTCATGAACTACCTGATATTCGTTGGAAGGATCTTGGGCAGCATATTTCAAGTATTGTGCCGACTGGGGAAGATGAATCTATTATAGCTGTATATGGATTTGAGACATTCGAACAGGCCAATACGTATATTTTAACGGCTACGAAAGATGGACAAATCAAACGTTCACCTTTAGCGGATTACGCTGTTACACGTTATTCGAAGCCAATAAAAACGATGAATGTTAAGTCAGGCGATGAAATGATATTTGCAGGTATTGTGACAGACAATGCAGAATTAATGTTAACGACAGATACTGCCTATGCTATTCGTTTCCCAATGGAGGAATTACCGGTAACTGGCGTAAAAACAGGTGGCGTCAAAGGGATTACACTGAAAGACGGAGAAGCATTAGTCGGCGTCAATGTTTTACCGCCAAACGACACGGCATATGTTGCGATTGTGACGCATCGCGGTGCTGTGAAGAAAATGAATGTTGCCGAGGTAGAGATGACGAGTCGTGCAAAACGCGGCTTAAAAGTGTTAACAGAATTAAAAGCGAACCCACATCGTATCGTAGCTGTAGTTAAGGTAACTGATGAGGAACAGTTAATGATTGAAACGGAAAAAGGTATGCAAGAGATCCTTGATGTGCAAGCATTAACTCGAGCAGATCGCCATTCAAATGGCTCCTTTAAAGTGGATATATCTACAGACGGTGCCATTTCAAATGTCTTTGCGGTCAAAAAAGAAGAGAAATAACATTAATAGCCCATGCTCCTTTGAGCACTGGGCTATTTTCAGTTATATGGAAACCGATGAGCTTGGTGCTAGTGTAATATTACAATCTAAGAAGGGGGATTGTAATGTTACAAATTCCCGAACTTAAATAAAACAATAAAGTCGTTAGAAAATCTAAGTTTTATTACATAATATCGACCGATTTCCGAAATAGGTGGAAAAACAACCTTTAAGATGAAACAGGTACTTTTCTTTCATTCTGTTCACTAACTTTAGCGTATAGCGATTTTGTTATTATGTAGTACAAAAATGTACCAGTTAATCCGAGAATAAGGAGTAGTCCGCTCATATATATGGGGCGAATCCACTCTCCAATAATGATTAATAACGAAGATATAATCATTGCTCCGTACATAGTCAAGCTATTAAAAGCCATATAGGTGCTACGAGCGTTTGATGGGGCAAGTTCTCCTATCATCGCCTGTTTAATAGGGATATACATCAACTCACCAATTGTTCCAATAAACATGGCGATAAAAAGAAACAACAGGTTATTTGAAGAAGCAAAACACTAAAACATATTGAAAAAATTAGCATTCCTGTAACAAGAGTCCAGCGATCACTGCATTTTTTAAATAAGAATAATACAACACTTGATAAGAGAACTACAAGAATAGTATTCTCTGTTCGGAGAAAACCAAGCATTTTTGTGCCGTCCACGATGAAATCAATACCAAACAATGAAGCTGATTGCTGGGGTATATCTTTATCAAGACGAATCCCAATATAGTTCGATAAAGACTGTTCCAAGGTAAAGATCAAGATTGCTCCTAAAATATAAAACATAAACAGCTTATCTTTTAAAACGGTTGAATAGGTTTGAAACATCTCTACTAGTGAAAATTCTTTCTTATGAGTAGAAGAAGTCTTAGATGAAGGTTCTGGTAAGTAGGTTTCTGTGATAAAGAATATGGTCATGAATACAGATAGCAATGAAATTAGTGAAATCCCAATAAATAGCTCAAATAAGTAGTTTTTAAAAAGAAATGCGCCAATGATTCCTCCAATTGCAGTTGATAAATTCCCCAACCAGTAGCTAATTGTAAATACAAGCTTTCTCGACTCGGAATTAGTAACATCAATAATCATAGCTTGTGCGGCTGGCTGAAACATTCCTCCACAAAACATATTGATGATAAAGAATGCGGCAGAAATATATGGAAGGTTAAACCAAGGTGAATTACAAAGTGCTATAAACAGATACGAAAGCAATATACCAATTTAAGCATAAATCATTATTTTTTTTCGCCCAATTTTATCTGAAATATGCCCTCCGATAAATCCTCCAATGCCCCCGCTAATCACTATTATTATAAGAATAATACCCGTTTTAGTAGCTCCGATATTTTGAGTAAAATAAATTGCCAGAAAAGGTATAACAGCCATAGAAATAAGGCCGCCTAGAAATTGCATGACTAGGCGAAGTTTGATGTTGGGATGGATATCTCTCAATTTCATATAAATCACTCCTCGTATAATAAGTAAGCGCTTTTCCGATAAAGGAAGTGGTGGTCTCATTTACTCTTTTTATGTTTTCCTAATTGAGGCCTGCATAGCTAGGGGAGTCAAAAAGGAAATCATCCAAACTATTTTTCATGTGGAAAAAAATATTGTCTATAGATGCCGCCCAGTTTTTTGAGGTTCCTAATTTTATTGGGTACATGAGAAGGATGGAAAAGGCTTATGAATTAGAGATAGGTCCAAATAATCTTAGGGCTTGTCTCGTTATATCCTTCCACACCCTGTTTGTATACTCATCGATAAACGTTAAACGCATTCCGTTTAAAATGGATAGGTATGACTAAGTAATTAATGAAGGTGACTCTTCATAAAAGTAACCAAGCCTTTGACCTGCTTCAATAACCGGATAAATACAGTCTATGAATAATTTAACAAAATCATCTAGTTCTTTAAAAAGCTTTGGAAATCGTTCAGGTCTTGCAAGAACCTGTTGAATTAATCGTAGGTATTCACTTCTCGTTGCAAAAAGTTGCACATGACAATCTATCATTTTCTTAATTATTTCAAGAGGCTCACCTGTAAAGCGTTCTTCTATTTCAATAAAATATGGTTTGATTTCCTCCAAGGGTTCCAATATTGCCGCTTCATAAAGTTCTTCTTTTGAATTAAAATACGTAAATACGGTGCCAAAGCTAACTCCTGCTGCCTTAGCAATTTCGGCCACTTTTGTCATTTTCACTATATAATTTAATTGCGGCATTTAAAATTGTAGATCTTTTTCTTTTCTTTTTTTCATCATTAGTAAGTATCGAATTCATTTTGTTACTCCTTTCATAATAAATGATTGATTAATCAATCAAGTTTTATTGTAATTTGTTTCCATTGTCAATATAATAAAGGGTTTTTTTCTATATTTACAGGTAGTTAAAATATTTATGGCGCTTTCAGTAAATCGAGCCTTGTCATTTCCGGATAGGTATGGGTATAATAATCACGAAAAGTTCATATGGAAAGAATGTAGGGGGGCTGGTGTTGCCAGCTGAGATTGTGTCCGATAGACGCTGACCCTTTGAACCTGATTTGGCTCGTACCAGCGTAGGGAACATCTATTCAAAAAGTAAAAGTTTTTGATATTGTTTGCAAAACGTCTGGGAAGAATCCTAGGCGTTTTTTATGTTTTCAGACTTCGCTTTCTTCTGGTAAAAACATTCATCATTCATAAACACTTTCACATTACTTACTTGGAGGATTCAGCATGAAAAAATGGTTATTCATCCTGATGGCTGTACTTTTAACTTTAGTGGGCTGTAGCGAAAAAGAGGTTAAAAAGGATGCTAAAGGATTAACGAAAGTGTCAGTCGTTCTTGATTGGACACCGAACACAAATCATACAGGTTTATATGTAGCGAAAAAACTTGGCTACTTTAAGGAACAGGGCTTAGATGTTGATATTTTATTACCTGGCGAAACGGGAGCCGATCAGCTTGTGGCGTCTGGCAAGGCTCAGTTTGGAGTAAGTTATCAGGAAGGGATTACACAGGCACGTGTGCAGGATGTACCTTTAGTATCGATCGCAGCGATTATTCAACATAATACTTCTGGCTTCGCATCCACTGCATCAAAAGGCATTACGTCACCAAAGGATTTTGAAGGTAAAACATACGGTGGCTGGGGTGCACCACTTGAAAAGGCTGTACTACAATCACTAATGCAAACAAAAAATGCAGATATTAATAAGTTAGATATTGTCAATGCGGGAGATTTAGATTTCTTCACAATGATGAAAAAAGATATTGATTTTGCGTGGATTTATTATGCATGGACAGGTATTGAAGCAGAATTGCGTGGCGAAAAACTAAACATGCTATATTTAACAGATTATAGCGATCAGTTAGATTATTACACACCTGTACTTGCTACAAATGAAAAAATGATTAAGGATGATCCTGAGACGGTAAAAGCATTTGTCGCTGCTGCAGCAAAGGGTTATGAATATGCGATAAATCATCCAAAAGAAGCAGCTGATATTTTACTTGAAGCGGTACCTGATTTAGATAAGAACCTTGTCCATAAAAGTCAGGAATGGCTAGCAGATAAGTATCAAGACGACGCTGCACAATGGGGCGAGCAAAAGCTATCTGTTTGGGAAAACTACGCGAAATGGATGACAGATAACAAAGTTTTAGAGGGCGAATTTAACGCAAAACAAGCATTTACAAACGACTTTTTACCGAAAAAGGAGACGAAGTAGTATGGCAAACTCATTAATTAGTGTACAAATTATCCCGAAAACTGAAAAATATGAAGATGTTATCCCGTATGTCGATGCAGCGATTGCTGTTATAGACGCATCAGGGGTGAAATATGAAGTTCATCCGTTAGAAACGACAATGGAGGGCGAGCTATCGACTTTACTACAAATCATTGAAAAAATGAATGACAAGATGATTGAGCTTGGCGCTATCAATGTCATTACGCAAGTGAAAATTTTATATAAGCCATCAGGTATTACAATGGATACGCTAACGGAGAAATACCAGTGATGAAGCAAGCTGTTAAACAAGGAAGGACGATAATTTTTATCGCCTTCCTCTTATTCATATGGGAACTTATTGTCCGTTTTGCAGACGTGCCACATTGGCTATTGCCTACACCAAGTTCCATTTTGAAAGAAGGCTTTCAATCGTATGAGACGTTTGTGCCACATGCTTTAGCGACTATTCAATTAGCACTTCTAGGTCTTGCCATCGGAATATTATGTGGGCTAACGGTTGCCGTGCTATTACATCGTTTTACATTTGTGCGAGAGCTGTTTTATCCTATTCTCATTATGTCACAAAATGTCCCTGTGCTCGTCCTAGCACCGCTCTTAATCATTTGGTTTGGCTTTGGTTTATTGCCAAAGCTTATTATTATTTGTCTTGTGTGCTTTTTCCCAATTGTTATTTCGGCAATGGATGGCTTTCGTCAAACTTCGCCTGAACTCAAGCATTATTTTGAAATGATTGGGGCTACGAAAGCACAAACCTTTTGGAAGCTAGAATGGCCCTATGCGTACCCGGCGATTTTTTCAGGCATTAAGATTGCCGCAACGTATAGCGTTATGGGAGCTGTAATTGCGGAATGGTTGGGTGCGAAAAAGGGGATTGGTGTCTATATGACATTAGCACAATCTTCATTTCGAACAGATCGAGTGTTTGTAGCGATATTTGCCATCGTATTTTTAAGTTTATTATTATTTAGTGCTATTCAATTATTAGAAAAACTTGTTGTGAAGGGGAGAGGACGCCATGTTAAGCATTCAAAACATTGATAAATCCTTTGATGCTCTTCCGGTTATTCGCAATTTATCTTTTGAGGTGAAGGACGGGGAATTTGTTGCGATTATCGGTCCGTCAGGTAGTGGAAAAAGTACACTCTTTCAATTAATTGGTGGTGTTACTTCTATTGATAAGGGCGTTATTTTATTAAACGATACAGATATCCAGCAAAAAAGAGGGACGATTGGCTATATGCCTCAGCAGCCCTGCTTACTACCGTGGCGTACGATATTAGAAAACGTCGCGATTGTCGAGGAGCTTCATCGAAAACCAAATGTTGAACTTGCCAAGGAATGGTTAGATAAAGTAGGGCTCGCAGCGTTTGAACATGCGTATCCTAATGAGCTGTCGGGCGGTATGCAACAGCGGGTATCGTTTATTCGCGCAATTGTCAGTAATAAGCCCATTTTATGCTTAGATGAACCGTTTTCTGCACTGGATGAGTTTACAAGGCTTGAAATGCAGGCGTGGCTATTATCGATATGGGAGAAAGATCGAAAATCTATATTGTTCGTTACACATAGTATTGAGGAAGCTCTCTTTTTAGCTGATCGAATTATCGTACTCACGAAACGTCCGGCGACGGTTAAAAAGGAAATGATAGTACCTTTTGCAAGGCCACGACAAGAAGAAATTCGCCATTCCGCTACATTTACGGCTTTGAAGCAACAGTTGTTCACGTATTTAAAAGAAGAAAAGGATGAGGCGAATGTTGATTGATGCACATATTCATTTAGATCAGTATAAGGAACAAGACATACCAACTTTGCTTGAGGAAGCTGAACATGTCATTGCGGTTAGTATGAATCTTCCATCGTGCGAGAGGACGTTAAAGCTGTCAAAAGCTTTTACGAAGGTAAAGGCAGCGTTTGGCTTTCATCCTGAACAACCGTTACCTAGTGTTGCGGAGGAAGAGATGTTATTCAAGTGGATACGCCAACACTCAGATGAAATGGTGGCGATTGGAGAGGTAGGGTTGCCTTATTATTTGAGGCAGGAGAAGGCGATTGATGATCGTCCGTATGTGGCATTGTTAGAACGGTTTATAATATTGGCGAAGGAATTAAATAAACCAATTGTGTTACATGCTGTTTATGAAGATGCGGGGATTGTTTGTGATTTGCTAGAAAAACATCAAGTAACGAAAGCGCATTTCCATTGGTTTAAAGGCGATGAGGTAGTGATTGAACGGATGATTTCTAATGGATATTTCATTTCTGTGACGCCTGATTGTACGTATGAGACTGAGATTCAACAGCTTCTTAAAAAATATCCAATCGAACTGATAATGGTAGAAACAGATGGACCATGGCCTTTTGAAGGTCCTTTTGACAATAAGCGAACATCTCCGTGGATGATTGATCATTCCGTAGAGGTTATTGCATCGATAAAGGGGCTTACAACAAAGGAAGCGGCACGCATCATCACAAGAAATACGACAATATTTTATAATTTATAGTAAAAAACACAGCTGTTCTATTAAAGAGTAGCTGTGTTTTTTTTAAGGGTTGTTTTTTTAAAGATTGTTGTTATCTAACTAACTAGGTAGTATAGGTATTATTTGGTTTTTAAGTTATAATATAGATGTAATTAGGGTGAGATTTTTCATCTATAGAAGGAGCCGAATTATGAAGTTAACGAAAATAGCATATACAGGATTATTTGTAACTGTTTTATTAACAGGATGTACGAAGGAAGAAACTAAAATCGAAGAGGTAAAACCGGAAGAATCTAAAATTGAAAAAGTAAAGCCGGAAGAAACTAAAGTCAACAACGCGAAGCTGTGGAAGGATGTTTCAACCCCCGAAGGCTTTAACGATTATGGAATCGAACCAACTTTAGAAGCTTGGATTGCCTATCACGCTAAAGATATTACCAAAACAACCGACGTGAACGAATATTATCCGAAGGCAGATAGACTCACTTCTGAAATGAAATATTTTCGGGTTCAAGGCGATGACCTTCAAAAGGACTTTGAAAACCTGAATGTTCTTCAAATTTGGATGGGACATCTTGAGTATGTTTTATCGAGACCGGACACGCCAGATTCTGATAGACCAAGGTTTAATAACGACTTAAAACAGACTTTCAAGTATTTCACTGAATTACTTCACGATCTCGACATTATAATAAATTACGATGGAAAGGGCGAAACATTCGGGCTTACACGCCAATTAGACGGGAACAAGGTTAAAGAATTGGAATCGTACCTCTATGGGAATGGTAACCCCTATCAAAATAACGCGTATTAAGGTCACATCTATTGGGGGATTATTATTTTGGATTACTGGCAAGGTATGATGCTGTATTTGAATGGTGGTTTACTGAAAATCAAAAGACAAAAGGCAAGTTGATCTACATAATGTGTAGAAGCAACTTGCTTTTTAATTTTTAACAGCAACAATCTATACGAAAACAGCCTTTATAAAATGCCAGAATCGCTGATGAAAATAATAAAAAGAACGTCCACTTTTAAGAGAAAGTTTAAAAAATGATCTATTTATTAACTCAACTTTCGTAGAGCAAAATAGGAAGGCAAGCCCTGATATAGCCTTGCAAACTATCCAAGACCCTCTCCTAAAGAGATTGCGCCACTGCAACAAACCTTTTTACCCCTTCTCTTAGTTGTTTTTCATTTGTGTAAGAATAGCTTAAACGTATCCAGGATGAAAGTTGTTTTAATGGATCACAAACTTGACCTGGCACAAAGGATATAGATTGTTCAATACTTTTGGTTAATAATAATTCAGTTGAAAGTTTATCTGGGAGTTGCACCCATAAATTAAGCCCGCCTTTTGGACTGGTCCATTTCCAATCTGTTACTGCCAGCTCTTCCTCCATAATTTCCTTTCGAATCTGTAGGGCGATCCGGATTTTCTCCAAGTGCTGCTGCAATCTTAGTGATGAAAAGTAATGGAGGAAAATTTTTTGATTGAGAAGTGGTGAGCCATTATCAGCTAACGATTTTACTGTTAGTAGTGAATTCATTAATGTTGATTGACAAATAACAGCCGCAATTCTCAATCCAGGTGATATATATTTGCAAAAGCTCCGGATATAAATGACTGTCCCAGCAGTATCATATGTGTAAATTGGTGGAGGCGGGGCATGATCAAAATATATGTCGTGATAGGCATCGTCCTCAATTAATAGACATCGATATTGTTCAGCTAATTCTACTAATTTTTTGCGCTGCTCAACTGAAACAGTATAACCAGTTGGGTTATGGAATGTTGGGTTGAGATAAAATAGGCGTGGTTTATATTGTTTCATATATAATTCAACCTGCTTTAAATCGTACCCGTCTGGATGGATATCAACCGTTGCAATCTGGGCACCTTGTGCTCTAAAAACATCAATTGCAGAACTATAGCTTGGACGTTCAAATAAAACGACGTCTCTTGGCTTAATGAAAGTTTGAGCGATTAAGTGAATCGCTTGCTGTGAGCCAGAAGTGATTAACAGGTCATCTGCATTAAGATGAGTTTTATACTGATTAATAAAATATTGAGTGAGTGTTTCACGTAGCTCTAAATCACCTTGCACAGTTGAGTAGGTTGCAAGTACTTTTGGATAAAGGTCAAACACTTTCTTCACGTAATCTGAAAAATAATGATTAGGCAAAAGATTTGGATCAATTAATGCCTGAGAAAAATGATAGGAAACAGGTAATTGATGAATTTCAGATAAATGATTTTTTTGAACGTATGCAGAAACAATTGGATTGTCCAAATGTAGATATTCAAGATTTTTCGTCACACTTGATTGGACAAAATAGCCTGCTTTATCTTTTACATAAACTTTGTCATGCTTTTTCAGTAATTGATAAGCCTTTAATACAGTTAATCGATGAACATTCATTTCAGATGCTAATTGGCGGACGGAGGGAATCTTTTCATGTTCTTTCCATTCTTTACGTTCTATTCGGTCCAAAACATAATCATATACTTTCTTAAAAAGATAATCTCCATTTTGAATCGCTTTACTCACATCGATTCCTCCTATTCAAGACGATTGTACCACGATCCAATGTAATCTGTTCTATCTTATTCAATCTGTTCTACCGTCTTTCTTTTATGATAGAAAAAGAGGAGGAGTTTTATATGGTTATAATTAATTATTTCTTTATGTGTTTGATTTTTGGAACGACATTTTTAGCGATTAAAATTGGGGTTGATGCGGGAGGGCCTCCATTTTTATCAGCTGGACTTCGTTTTTTAATTGCTGGTTTGCTGCTATTTAGTTTTATGGTTTGGAGAGAAAAAACGACAATACGGTTATTATTTCGCAAAGAGATGTTTTTTACAGGAATAGGGTTAACCTTTGGGACGTTCACCACATTATACTGGGCAGAACAGTATGTGACATCAGGGATTGCAGCTGTCTTATCTGCTACAGGTCCAATGATGATCATAGTTATTCAGACATTCATATTGAAGCAAAAAGGAAGTTGGAAATCATTCATAGGTTGTGTCGTCGGAGTCATTGGTGTCACGCTCTTGATCCTACCAAGTTTTTCGATTGAGATTAGTCCCTTCTGGATGGTTGGTTGTTTCGCCATTATATTGGGTGAATTTTTTTACGCATCCGGAACGATTTATTCAAAGCATGTCATCCGAAAATTTGAAACGTCATCACCGATTGCTTTAAATGCAGTGCAAATGATGCATGGTGGGATTTTATTAATGATTTTATCATTTTTTACGGAGAACATTCAGCTTGATTATCTTTTAAGCCCAGCTTCAATTGGCTCTCTTCTTTATTTAACTATTTTTGGTTCAATGATCGGCCATAGCATTTATTATTGGCTTGTCTCACGAACAAATCCTGTTTTTCCTTCTACATGGCTGTATATCTCACCATTAATTGCCGTTATGTTAGGTGTTACCGTTTATCATGAATATATTTCTTGGCTAACAGGCATGGGAACTTTGACGATTATTGTAGGAACGGTTCTAGTCAATTTCGAAACATTACGGAAGCTGCTTTTGAGGAACGGGACCGTTCTTCAGGATGCTAAAAATTAACTTGCTAGATTTTGTGTTCCAGTAAATTCAAATTTACGCTGGAATTGGAACAGATTGTTGAAGAACAGCAGCAACTTTATGTAGCGAGTCAAAATTAATAGCATGTTTGTGTTATTCAATTAATTTGTAGGTTAGTGTGGTAATTAGTAATACTGTGTAATATAGAATATTACATACAAAATTAGCTTTATTCATTCGACGTTCTTATGTAACTAAACCCACTCTTTTACATCAATAAAATCTAATTATAAAGGAGCCTAATGTTATGGAAATTTCTAAGGGAGTAGAGATGCTCCAGCTTGAATTTCACGGAAATATTATTCATCCAACTCTTTTATGGGATCAAGAAATGGCTGTTCTAATCGACACTGGTTTCCCTAGACAAATAGAGGATTTACGCGTGGCAATGGAAAAAGTAGGAGTGTCGTTCGACAAACTAAAAGTTATCATTTTGACGCATCAGGATATAGATCATATAGGTAGTCTTCCTGAGATATTACAGGAGTATGGAAGGAATATTAAAGTTTATGCTCACGAACTAGATAAGCCTTATATCCAGGGGGATTTACCTCTTTTGAAAGATGGACACATAGAGAATCCACCGAAGGGAAAAGTAAATGGTACCTTGACTGACGGCCAAGAACTGTCGTATTGTGGCGGGATTCGTGTCATTCATACACCGGGGCATACGCCTGGCCATATCAGTCTATATTTGAAACAAAGTAAAACACTGATTGCCGGGGATTCGATGTACAGTGTTGACGGAATAATTGGGGGAATTCATGTACCAACCGTACTGGATTTAAAAGAGGCTCGTCTCTCTTTAAAGAAATATCTAGACCTCGATATTGAATCTTTGGTTTGTTACCACGGAGGATTAACTAAGGTAAATATTAATGATCAGTTACAAAAAGTAATTTCATATAAAGAATAAAACTTTATTTTACCCCCATCCAAAACAGGACGGGGGTATTCTTTTGGGGTTATTTAACTTTTGTTAGACTGTCGTAACATTGACATTATTTCCATTTAATACTATCATTAAGTGGAAAATAAGGAAAATGGAAATATTTTTTCGTTTTCCTATAGGCAGGTGATCAGCTTGAAAGATAGAATTTTAAAGGTATCAATAAGTGAAGCTGAACGAAAAGGCTTCAGATTTACGATGGGGGAATTAGCAAAACAGCTGGGTATGAGTACTAAAACATTGTATGGATATTACCCCTCAAAGGAAGAACTTCTAAATGAAATGATTAATCTTGCAATTGATGAACTGAAGATGAAAGAGGAAGAAATATTGCATGATTCAGCTTTAAATCTATTAGAGAAACTACAGAAATGTCTTGTACTCATTCCAGCAGATTTTCAATTTGCTCAGCTCCAATATTTAGAGGAGCTTCAACGATATTACCCTAAGCAATGGGAAATACTCGATCAATTTATTCATGAGCAATGGACAGGAATCTTTTCGTTAATTGATGAAGGGATTGCTGCAAATCAAATACGTCCATTTAATAAAGAGATATTTATAGAAGTCTATGTTGGAGGGCTTTATCGATTGATGGAACATGCATCAAAAAACAGAAATATGATTTCGCTTCAGGATACAATGCAGGAAATGGTGGACATTCTGATGCTTGGGATTCTTAAAGAAAACGTTCATAAAGAAAATTAAATGGGGGCTGTAGATGAGTAAAACTTTAAGACTACTATTTTTAGTTACAGATTTCTTTTTTATACTCTATTGGCTAGTCACTTTTTTTCATTTGATTCCAGAAGAGTATTTATATCAGGATTATCAAAATGAATTATTAGTAATATGGAATTGGTCGTTTTTTCCCTTAGATATTTTAATTTCAATTACTGGTTTTATAAGTTTCTACCTTTTTAAAATAAAAATGAAAAGTGGAGAGCGTTTGCCTTATTATCTCTTGCACTAACTTTTTGCTCAGGACTACAGGCGATTGCTTTTTGGACAATAAAGCTTGATTTTGATCTTATGTGGTGGATACCAAACCTATTTCTTTTACTTTATCCGTTGTACTTTATTCCAAAGCTTATTACATTTAAATATCAAGATGTCTCATTACAAGCAAAACACAACCACTAATCATCCTCGGTGTGGTTGTGTTTTCTATATTTTGTAAAATTTTGTTCAAGGCTTTCTTTTTTAGTTTTCGTTACACGTTCATGTGTACTGAAAGGGGAGAACTGGCGATTTTTTTCAACGTCTTTCCCTTTCGTACGCTTGATATGCGAGCGCTTCTTTTTTGCTTTTGATTGTGTCATTGTCATTCCTCCTTGTTATTGTAAATATACCATAACGTGGGATTTATTTCCGTTCAGGCTGTACGCTTTACTGGGGGACTTCAGCTAAATCTCATAGGGCCAAAAGTTAATAAAAAGAAAAACCTCGTAAGTATTATTAACTTACGAGGTCACTATTATATTAGTGAGATACGTCCTGTACAGAAATACCTGTGTTTGCTTTAACATCCACTTCACGATATTTCTTAGCATCTGATTCCTTAGAAAGCAACGTTCCGATGAAACCTCCAAGGAAGCCAAGTGGTACAGAGATTATCGCTGGGTTCGTTAACGAAATTAACGGATTACCAACGAAAATTGCTTTTCCTTCAACTGGATTCCAAAGGTTTGGTGAAACTGCAACTAGAATTAAAGCAGAGATTAAACCTGTCAACATTGCTGTAATAGCACCAGCTGTATTAAAGCGTTTCCAGTAGATTGTATAGATGATTACAGGTAGGTTAGCTGAACCTGCAATACAGAATGCAAGTGATACTAAGAACGCTACGTTTAATGTTTGTGCACCAAGTGCTAAAAGGATTGAAATAACAGCGATTGTGATAGAACCGATACGAGCTGCAAGTACTTGTTCTTTCTCTGTAACTTTTCCTTTTTTAATGATTTGACCGTAAATATCATGTGATAGGGCAGATGCGCCAGAAAGTACAAGACCAGCTACTACCGCTAAGATTGTTGCGAATGCTACCGCACATACAAATGAGAATAGGATGTCCCCACCAAGCGCATCCGCAAGAAGTGGAGCAGCCATGTTACCAGCAGCATTTGCTTCGATAATTTTTTCTTTACCAACGAATTTAGCTGCACCGAAGCCCAAGAAGATTGTAAGAATGTAGAAAATACCTACAATCCAAGTAGCCCAAATAACTGAAGAACGAGCAGTTTTCGCATCTTTTACTGTAAAGAAGCGCATTAGGATATGTGGAAGACCAGCTGTACCTAATACTAAAGCGATTAACATTGAAATAGTATCAATACCATTTTGATATTTAAGACCTGGGTTCAAATAAGCTGCACCGCTATCAGTAGCAGTTTCCATTTCTTTGAACATCGTTGCAATACTAAAGCCGAATTCTTTTAATACTAAGAATGAAATAATAACGGTACCTAACATTAAAAGACAAGCTTTAATAATTTGTACCCAAGATGTTGCAGTCATACCACCGAAAAGTACGTAAGTCGTCATCATAAAGCCTACGATTAAAACTGCAACCCAATAGTCGATCCCTAAAAGTAATTGAATAAGTGCTCCTGCACCAACTAGTTGTGCAATCATGTAGAATAATACAATTGTAATAGTGCTTAAAGCTGCTGTACCACGAACTTTAGAGCTATCAAAACGCGCTGTGATCATGTCAGCTAAAGTAAATTTACCAAGATTACGTAATGGCTCAGCTACGATATATAAAACCACTAAGTAAGCTACTAAATAACCGATAGAGAAGAAGAATCCATCAAATCCAAATAATGCAACCGCTCCGGCTATCCCTAAGAAAGATGCTGCTGATAAGTAGTCACCAGCGATGGCTAGTCCATTTTGCCAGCCTGTTAACCCACCGCCTGCAGTATAGAAATCACTTGCAGAAGAAGTTCGTTTAGATGCCCACCATGTAATAACTAATGTTAAACCAACTATGGCTACGAAGAAGAATATAGCTGTAAAACTCATTCCGTTATTCATCGGCGGCCACCTCCGTTCTCGTACTCAGCGATAATCGCCTTTGCCTCTTTATCAAAGCTATTTGCCTTTGCTACATATAAGTGACATAAGAACCAAGTCATGATGAATAGCCCTGCTGAATATACCCACACCCAAGTAATTTCCCCAAATGCCTTTTGGTGTAGTACTTTCGTGTACGAAGTAAGAATTGGAAGCAACATGTACGCTGCTAAAAAGAATACAGTCATTGACCAAAGAAATGATTTCTTTTTCCGCACAAGTGCTTTAAACGATTCTTGATTTGCAATCGCATCATAGTCAATCATGATGCCCTTATTGCCTTGATTCTTCCCCATTAACATTCCCCATTTTGTGTTTATTTTTACTGCTTAAATACTTAATTTTGCTAGTTTAGTGAATTCACATCTTCATTTTATGAGAGAGTTCACAAAATTGCAATACTTTTCAGAAAAAATTATGAAAAAATAGCTTTTGGAAAAATAGTCTTAAAAGAGAATATACATGACAAATATGAGAAATAAAAGGGTTTCGGAAAATTCTGATAAGTAAATAGAGTTAGGTCATTTCTAGATTTTTTAGGAAAGAAATTAGGATGAAATTTCAAAAAGAAAATGGTTTTTTATAAAAAATAAACACTATTTACTCAGTGAAAATCAACTTTTTTTGAAAGAGAATAGTATTGTTAGATAAATAAATTGGTAAAAATTTTACAAAAAAAGTTAAAAAACCCGATGGAAAATCGAGTTTTTTAACTTGTTATTTTTATTATATAGGATAGGACGATTGATATATTCTTTTACAATTATTTGGCTTGTAGAAAGCGATCAATGAGAGATATCGGAAACAGATACACCTGTATTTGCTTTCACGCGAATTTCCTTATAAATACGATCTGCTTCTGCCTGTGGTACTTTGCTAGAAGATAGTACAGTGCCTAAATAACCTGCGATAAAACCAAGTGGAATTGTAATAACCGCTGGAACTGCTAACGGTACGATAGGATTACCAACAAAGATTGCCGCACCTTCAACTGGACTCCATACATTTGGCCCCATGGCCCCTAAAACTAAACATGATACTAAACCAGTTACCATCGCTGTTACAGCACCTGTTGAGTTGAACTTTTTCCAATAAATTGTGTAAAGAATAACTGGTAAGTTTGCTGAAGCACCGATACAAAATGCAAAGGACACTAAGAACGAAACATTCAGGTTTTGCGCAAATAGTGCAAGGATAATGGATACAATGGCAATAGAAATCGAACCAGTACGAGCTGCTACAACTTGTTGCTTTTCTGTTAATTTACCACCTTTAATGATTTCTCCATAAATATCATGAGAAATCGCAGAAGCACCTGTTAAAACTAAGCCCGAAACAACTGCTAGAATGGTTGCGAATGCTACTGCACCGATAAATGCCATTAACACATCTCCGCCCAAATAATTAGCTAGAAGTGGGGCTGCAGTGTTCCCAGCTTTACTCTCAGCAAGAATTTTATCGATCCCTACAAAATTTAATGCTCCGAAGCCTAAGAAAATAGTTAATGAGAAGAAAATAGCTGTAATCCAAGTCGTCCATGAAATAGAAGAACGAGCAGTTTTGGCATCTTTAACTGTGAAGAAGCGCATTAAAATATGAGGTAACCCAGATGTACCTAAAACAAGCGCCATCATCATGGAAACCGAATCAATTGTACTTGTATATTTAATCCCTGGTACAAGGAATTTCTCACCATGATCAGTGGCGATTGTATCAAACATTTTCATAAGAGAGAAATCAAATTTAATTAATACTAATGTAGCTAATACGCCTGTCCCGAATAAAAGAAGGCTAGCTTTAATAATTTGCACCCAAGAAGTAGCTGTCATTCCGCCGAATAATACATAAGTAGTCATCATTACACCTACGATTAAAACCGCAATCCAGTACTCAATACCAAATAATAGTTTAATAAGGGCACCTGCACCTACTAATTGTGCAATCATATATAGGATTACAATGATAATTGTTCCTGACGCAGCAACCCCACGAATGCGTTTTTCATTAAAACGAGCAGTAAGCATATCTGCTAAAGTATAACGACCTAAGTTACGCATTGGCTCCGCGATTACATAAAGAAGAACTAAGTTAGCCACTACATAGCCGACAGAGAAGAAGAATCCATCAAAACCAGTTAATGCAATCGCACCGGACACTCCAAGAAATGCAGCGGCAGATAAGTAGTCACCAGCGATCGCAAAGCCATTCTGCCAACCTTTAAGACCACCGCCAGCTGTATAAAAATCAGCTGCAGAAGACGTACGTTTCGCTGCAATATATGTTACTACAAGAGTTAAACTAACGATTGCTAAAAAGAAACCAACGGATACTAAGTTCATTTATTTTCCACCTTTCGCCTGATACTCAGCTAGTACTGCTGCCGCAGCTTTATCGAATGAAGCAGCTTTTTTCACATATACTGTACATAGAACGATTGTCATAATGAATAATCCTGCTGAATAAACCCAAACACCCGTAATATTTCCGACAAATTTTTGTTGTAGTACAGGTTGGAAAGCGAGGATTGGTAACAAAATATAAAGCGTTAAAAATACTGCTGTGATCGAGAAAAGGAAGGTATTCTTCTTTTTTACGAACGTGTTGAACGATTCCATAGCTTCAATTGCAGTATAGTCAACTGAATCTATATTTTTGTTCCCAGAAATGTTTGCCAATATTATTCCCCCTAAAGTGATATATTTCTGTTTCAAACGACATATTTCTTTATCCATCGTCGTTATATTCACTTATTTTATGGGGAAGATTCTTATAATGCAATACTAAATTTTGAGTTTTTATAATTTTTAATCATTTTTTAGAACGTGAAAATAACATAGAAATAATAAGGATTTAATAGAAAAAATCCGCATGAAAGAGAATGAGATTGTTGCATAGAATAATATTCATATAATAGCGTAATGATAATAATTTTGAATGTAGGAGAAAATTTCAACGTGAAAGAGAATTTTTTAGAATTTGTTATTTTATTTTCAAATGGAAGATTTGCTTGGAAAAGAGAAAATCTTTGTTATATAACAATTGTGTGATGTCTTGGGAAATAACCGAAATATTAAAAAACAGCTTTAAAATATTTTTTAAAAAGTGTGAATTGTTTAGAAAATACAGGGAAGTAATATACCAAAATCGTACAATATACATTGAATTGACATAAAAAAATGAAAGGATAAGCTCATATCTTGTATAAAGTAACGATAATTTATACAATAAATAACGATGGTAAATTGAAGGGAAGTGTGCAAATAAATGAAAAGGAACAGTGTCCTGCTCGTGTTGATACTAATATTAAGTAGCATTCTAACTGCTTGTGGAAGTTATAAATTTGAACCAGAAATGAACATAGAAGTACAGGATTTTTCGGTTATAAATCAAAAAAATGAAAAGGTTAGCCTTAATGATATGAAAGGCAAACCGTCATTAGTGATGTTCATCTTTACTAATTGTAATTCCATTTGTCCACCAATGACGTATAACATGACAGAGGTGCAAAAGGCACTTCAGGATAAAGGCGTGGAAGACTATCAAATTCTAGCTTTTAGTGTTGATCCTAAGGTTGATTCGCCAGAAGTCTTAACGAATTATTTAAAAACATATTCAGTACCTGATGAAAGCAAATGGCAATTATTAACTGGCTATGATCAAAAGTTTATTGAACAGTTTGCAATGAAATCATTTAATTCAGTAGTAAAGAACGATCCTAATTCGGACCAAGTTATACATATGGGAAGTTATTACTTAGTAAATGCTGATGGGATTGTAGTGAAGGATTATTCAGGTACAACAGATGTACCAGTTGAGACGATTGTGGCAGATATGAAGGCGTTAACTAAATAACAAAAAATAACTCAGAGGTTGGAATGACTTCTGAGTTATTTTTTATGGCTACAAGAGGAAAAATATCGAACATTCAATTGCCAACTTGCATAAAATGTCAAAGGACACCGGAAGCATTTTGCTTAAGTGTCTTTTTCTATGCTTAAGTATAATAAAAGAATTCATCGAAATAGTGATCATAACTAAATAACATATTTTAAGCCCCGATCTTCATAACTCATCATTCAGCCTTGTTTAATAAATAATTTTATTATGTCTACTAAATAACCAAAACGAATAATTCGACTTTATGAAATTTTATAAAGCATCTATTTTTAAATACAGGAATACAAAATGTATTTTTTACCAAATGTGTATATATTTATTACGGTCGGCTTATATATTATTAGAAAGATTTAACTGCTTTCGACCGAATAGGGACAAAATTATGCTGATGCATATAGTCCATCAATTGGATGGAAGCTGGTGGAGAGTGATGAACCGCCATGTTTAGTGTGATTGAAACTGCAGAACGGTAGATTGAGATCCTTTTTAATTTGATTTAAATATCTAATATTTTGCTGTCTCAACGATTTCTTGATAAAGTGTATCGAAAAAAATGAAGGAAAATAAACAGTAACTCTAAAATATACGACAAATGTTGTTTATTTTAGAGTTATTTTTTGAGGAGATGTAATAAATGAAAAAGCTGATTGAATTTATTAACGTAACGAAAGAATACAAAATAGGAGAAGTCCCAATCAAGGCTCTTAGCGGTGTTGATTTTTCCATAAATGAAGGGGAATTCGTCGTTATTTTAGGAGCTAGTGGTGCTGGTAAAAGTACGATTTTGAATATTCTTGGCGGTATGGATACTGCTACCTCAGGTCAAGTGTTTGTAGGGAATCAAGAAATAACAAGATTAAACGAAAAAAAGTTAACAGAATATCGTGGTGAGAAGATTGGCTTTGTCTTTCAATTTTATAATTTAATTCCGAATTTAAATGCTCTTGAAAATGTTGAATTTGCCACTGAAGTATGTAAAAACCATCTGGATGCTAAAGATATTTTACATAAAGTTGGTTTAGAGAATCGTATTAAAAATTTCCCTTCCCAGCTTTCTGGAGGAGAACAACAAAGAGTCGCTATAGCAAGAGCTGTTGCGAAAAATCCCTTACTTTTACTCTGTGATGAACCAACCGGCGCTTTGGATTATGTAACTGGCAAGTCTGTATTAAAGCTTCTGCAAGATTTAAACAGGGAAACGAAGAAATGCGTCGTTTTAGTCACACATAATTCAGCCATTACTCCTATGGCTGACAAAATTATTAAAGTAAAAAGCGGAATAATCGAAAGTATTACGATAAATGAGGATAAACAAAGTGTTGAAGGGATTGAGTGGTAATCATGAAATTGTTTTTAAAGTTATTGAGGGACACAAAACAGTCTATGGGGCAATTTATGGCCATATTGTTAGTGGTCGCAGTAGGTGCTTTTTTCTACGCTGGATTAGTAACCTACAGCAATAACCTTAGTGCTTATACAAAAGATTACTTTCAAAAACATAATTTAAGCGATTTAAATGTGTATTTTAGTCATCTTTCTAAAAATGATGTGATTCGGTTAAGTAAAATTGAAGGTATCAATAAAATCGAAGGACGTTATACCTTTGAAGGTACGCAAACCTTTGAAGATTACAAGACTTCATTAAAAATTCATTCGATCCCTGAAAACAATGAAATAAATACGCCTACTTTAACTGAAGGAAATATACCATCAAAAAAGGATGAGATTTTATTAGATTCTCATTATGCAAAAGAACATCATTATCGTGTCGGCGAACAAATCACGATAAATGCGAATGAAAGCAGTTTTAACTTTACAATTAGTGGTTTAGGTGAAAATGTCGAATATGCAAAAAAGAACGAAATTCAAGACCATAAAACGTACGGAGTAGCTTATATTGCTGAAGAGACAATACCTGAAATCATAAAAGGTTTTTACTATAATGAAATCATCATTGATGCTAAAGAAGGTTACGATATTGAAAAATTAGGCAAATCAATTGAAGAACAGTCCAAGCAGCTTAGTTATTTAGATCAAGTAAGTAAAGAACGGACTTTCAATTATTCTAAAATCAATCAAACGATTAATAATAATAACTTAATGAGTAAGGTTATACCTATAGTACTTTTTTTGATTGAAGCGATTATTCTATTTCTCGCCATGTCGAGAACTATCGATTCTCAACGCAATCAAGTTGGTATTATGAAGGCTTTAGGAGTAAAAAACAGCAACATCATGCTTCACTATATGGGTTACCCTGTACTGGCAGGTATACTAGGCTCAATCATAGGCTGTATAATTGCCGCTTTAGTATTTATTCCTTTAGTAACTATGTCGTGTGCAAGAGCCTACTCGTTGCCTGATATTAAATTCTCACTCTCTATATTTTCAATCATTCCACCGATTATTTTCTCCAGTGCTTTTGGGGTACTCGCATGTTACTTAAGTGGTAGAACTATATTAAAGGAACATGCAGCTCAGGCTATGCGTCCTAAACCGCCAAAGAAGATGAAAAAGCTACTGATAGAAAGAATTCCAGGTCTATGGAGTCGTATTTCCTACAGTTATAAACTCATTTTGAGAAATATATTTTTAAATAAACGAAAAGCCTTAGCAAGTTCGATTGGTGTTGTAGTAAGTACCGTATTATTGATTACTGCTTTCGGTACCGAAGCATCCTTGCTAAAAGTAGCAGATCAAATTGAAGATGTTTATACCTATGATCTAAGAGTAGATTACAAAATGGGCACAAATTCTAATGGGGTAAAACTACCTTCTGAAATTAATAATAGTTATTTGTTATCCACTTTTCCTATTGAATTCATAAAAGATAATGAAAAAGAAAGCGCCAATTTAGTTGTTACAGAAAAAGAAAACAATCTCATTCATTTCTTTGACGAAAATGAAGATAGGATATCTTTAAATAATAACGGTGTGCTTGTACCCAAATCTTACGCTGACAAATATCATATTTCTCAAGGAGATACTATCAACATAAAGTTCACAGCGCCAGAGCTTAAAAATACTTCAGTAGATATGAAGGTATTAAATATATCTACACAGTATTCGAATCCATCATTCTATATTACACCAGAGTATTTAAAGAGCTTTAACATAGACTACAATCCTACCTCACTTTTAGTTGAAGCATATAACTCTACAGATGTAATGAGCGCTCGTAAGTTTTTTGAACAAGATCGCCGTGTAGATTCAATTGCAGATAAGAATGATTTAAAAAAATCGGCTCAATATATTGTGAAGCAAAACAGTTTTGTATTTATCATGTTTATTACAAGCGCCATCATACTTTCCTTTGGCGCCATCTATACGATATCTTCCATCAACATATATGAAAGGAATCGTGAGCTTGCAACACTTAAAGTTCTAGGCTATCAAAAAAATAAAATAAATAGACTAATATTTTTAGAAAACATCATCCTAACGACATTTGCAGTAATTGTTGCTTTACCGATCAGTGGCTATGTCTATAAAATTATAGTAAAGGCTCTATCAAGTACCCATCAACAAATCCCAAATAAATTAAATCTTTTAATCATAGTAGTTTCTATAATACTTTCGTTCTTACTGACTATTATCTCTAACTTACTTCTTAGAAGAAAAGTTACCAAAATAAATATGATTGAATCGTTAAAAAGTGTGGAGTAGATTTGAAGGGGAAAACAGAAGAAGAAGTGACATGTTTAAAAGAAAAGGCATCACGATGTTAGAAGATGCCAGGTGTTAATACTTACAAGTTGTACCTTCATCAGAACCACAATTGATTCATGGAATGAACGAAAGCCTTTAATCGATGATACGATTGTTATTTCATATGGTGGGGGCGATATACACGTATACCATGAAGACTGGTTAATTACAGGCTATTGAAGCGGTGATTGATAAAGACCGTTCAGCATTAACAAAATAAAGAGGCATAGACATAACGGGACAAAACCTTAAAAAGCGCAAGAAATCAATTTTAGAAACGTTGATTTCTTGCGCTTATCTAATATTTATATTTCTTCAGTTTTATCTACTTAACTTACTTATCCACGTTTTTTACTCCTATTCGACGAAAACGATCCACAGCGCTTAACAATGCTGGTATGAAAATCGGTAGCAATGGGTCTGTGGTGACGTGGAATCAGAATTAAGCTGAAGGCAAAGTACAAGCCTGAGGAATATGAATCTCATTGAAGTCTTGGTATGATTGGGTGAGTGTTCACTATACTTTCAACACGGAAAGTTATCTTACCGTAAATGTAAAACTCGCTGCCTTTTTTAAAATTTTTAAGAAAAATGCCCATTTTACGGGTAGTGAACATATGTTCTTGTTTGAGCGGAATCGAGCTAAAGAGGGAACTAAGCTAGTAAGTTTCATACAGTAACATTAAGAGAGAGAACAACTACAAATAAAAGAAGGCTGTTTTCTAATAGGATTGTTGCTATTTAACTTACGAGACAGGTAAGTGAAAGAAACTAACAAATGGTTTTATAAATGCTTATATACCTGCAACAGGTAGTATTCATTAAATTCAAATCAGGAAAACATTATATAAAGCAGTATCCAAAATTTGAGGAGGTATTGTAGTGAACAAACATAAAATGATAATTACTGAGTATAGCCCCAAATACGCTGAACAAACAGTGGAAATGTGGCGAGATAGTAAGGAACAAGCTATTGGTCAGAAAGAAATTCATAGCTTTGAAAGTCACGTTTATTTTTTAAATCATATATTAACTGAACAGTTTCAAATAGATTTAGCGTTAATTGATGAAAAAGTAGTTGGAATGATTGCCTATAATGAAAGGGAAATAAGCCAACTATATATTCATATAGATTATCAAGGACTCGGTATAGGTCACACATTACTAGATAAAGTAAAAGCACAATCAAGTGGGAGATTAACATTATACACATTTGAAGTAAATGAAAATGCACAACGATTTTATGAAAAGCAAGGATTTGAAATCATAGGTAGAGGACATGAAAATGAAGAAAATTTAGCTGATATTCAATATGAATGGAAATCCAAATAAATGATTATAAGGGGCTTTTGTTAATTAATCGATTTACGAAATATCAAACATAAAAACAGAGTTGATTCTACACATTTTGTAGTTTGACTCTGTTTTTACGTAATCACAGCAACAATTTTTTAGAAAACAGCCTAAAAAAAGAAACAAGCCTTTCAAGTGTTGAATGGAAAAATTCAGGGGGTACATTTGTTAAATAGTTTAAAAGGGAAATTAAAATAATTTATTTAAACCTTAAAGCATAGTTAAATCTTTAAACTGCAAACGATGGTATAGATATTAAACGCCTTTGTTAAATTAAGAAAATCTATCCAACTTGTTAAAGACTTTTGATAATGAGATAAATAGCTATTTCAAATCATACCGTGTTATGAATCAACAAGATGAACAATAAAAATGTTTAAAGGAGAGAAAATAAAAAATGAGTATAGAAAATTATAACGGAGAACGTTCTGATGAAAGTATTCAATTTGAAAAATTGTTAACTTACGAAAGTAATAAGGAGAGATTTACTAGTATTGAAAACACCAAACAGTTTTTGGAGCTAAGGGGAACTGAAAATAGTAAACCTTATGTAATTGGGGATGATGTTCAATTTTTAAGCGATGTCAAGGAGCGGGCATTCGAGGATATGCAGGTTTTCACATTAAATGATCAAGAGTCTTTGAAGCAAAAAGTTATTTTATATTTACATGGTGGTGCTTGGTCGAATCAACCTTTAAATTTTCATTGGTGGTTCCTTGATAAAATGGCGCAATCTTTGAATGCAAAAATAATTGCTCCCATTTATCCTAAAGTGCCTCATTTTAACTATAAAGATACCTATCCAAAAATTCTAAATCTATATAAAGAAATGCTTGCAACTGTTGAAAATTCGAATCAATTAACGATTATGGGAGATTCAGCAGGCGGAAATATATCACTTGGCCTGGCTCATCTTTTAAAAATGAACCATTTACCTCAACCGAAAGATATTATTTTATTGTCAGCATGTGTTGATATGAGTTTTGAAAATCCTCTTATATCTGAATATGAAGAAAATGATCCGATGTTAGCTAGTTAAGGAATGGAAGTCATTACAAAGATTTGGGCAGCTGATAAAGATTTAAAAGACTCATTGATTAGTCCAATGTACGGTGATTTTAAAGGACTTGGGAAGATTACTCATTTTATTGGAACACATGAATGTTTGTATCCAGATGCAATAAAACTTGATGAACAACTAACGGAACAAGAAATTGAAATCAAAACCTTTGTTTATCCTAAAATGAATCATGTGTTTGTTGTTATGCCATTTCCTGAAGCGGAAGATGCGCAACAGAAAATTATAAATATAATTAGTTAATTGAAAGAAATAGGGCGTTAACTGTACCAGAAGCGGCCACCAGAAAGGAATTCTTCGTTTAAAACAAGCGCTAGAGATTTCAGCAAAAATGACAGCAATTTATATCGTAAAAAAGGAGTGTTTCAAAGTTCAATTTAGACTTTGAAACACTCCTTTTATTATCAAATAGTATAGAGAATCAAAAAAATTAATACGCCTTTGATTTCTTGTCATTAAGCACGCTTTGTGTCCTTTGATTAATTAAGTTTAAGACTGTAATATACTTTTGAAAATCCTCTGCTGTAAATTGCTCGAGGTTCTTCAAATGACTCTGATATTCCTCAAGATCTAGATTTTTATGATATTCATAAACTATTTTGCCTTTTGGTGTTAATTCAATATGAAATTCTCGATAATTGTCCAGATTCCTATATTTAATTACTAAATCCTTTTTAATTAGTTTATCAACCATTTGAGAAACAGCACTTTTTGTACAATTTTTAATTTTTGCAAGTTCAGAAGTAGTAGTTTTTACTTGTTCTCCAATTAAGTTGAGTGTATGAACTTCTATCATATACAATTCATCTTCTGTTCCATATTTTCTTGGAATATTTTCGTATGAACTAATAAGTCTAGATGTCTCATAAATCGTTTCCATTAGCTCATAAAAAATCTTCTCTTTATCCACAATGAATCCTCCTCCCCATAATTGGTAGCCAATTTAATTTTAACATATAGGAAATCTATATTTAACTTCCATTTTGAATCTAATTAATTTTAGAAATATTCTGAAATCTATATTGACGTTTTTACAGTTAAGGTGTTAAACTGAGAAAAAAATAATCTAAACGTGTCGAAAAATGCGATTAAGTAGAATGTTTGTACAACAAAAGGGGGAGTAACATTGAAATATAATTTTGATGAAGCAGTTGATCGCAGAAATACTTATTCCTTAAAGTGGGATGGTGAAGATTTAATCAAAACAATGGGTTATACAGAAAGATATGACTGTGAGACCATTCCACTATTTACAGCAGATATGGATTTACCCGCACCACAACCATTGATAGATGCACTACATAAAACAGTTGATCATCGTATTTTTGGATATTCTGTTTTTCCAGATGAGTACTTTGATTCAATTCAACATTGGTTCAAAAAGAGACATGATTGGACAATCAAAAGAGAAGAGATTGTATATAGCCCTGGAACAGTACATGCCTTGAATACAGCTATAAAAGCTTTAACTAAACCTGATGAAGGTATCATTATTCAACGTCCAGTTTATCCGCCGTTCACAGCTGCGATAGAAGGTAACGGGAGAGTTGTTCGAAATAACGCGTTGAAATTTGATGCTGAAGGTTACTATTCAATTGATTTTGAGGATTTTGAAGCGAGAGCAAAAGAAGAAAATACAACAATGTTCATTCTCTGCAACCCACACAATCCGACCGGAAGGATTTTAACGTGCGAAGAATTAAAAAGGCTTTCAGATATATGCGAGGAAAATAATGTGATTATTATAGCTGATGAGATTCATGGAGATCTCATTAGAAGAAACCAAAAATTCATACCAATCGCAAAAGTTTCAAAAAGTACCGACCATATTATAACGTGCACAGCGATCAACAAAACTTTTAATGTTGCAGGTCTGCACTGTACAAATGTTATTATTTCAAACCCAGAAATTAGAAAAAAATTTAGTGACACAATGGGGATGCAGTTACCATCACCGTTTACAATTTCTGCCCTGATAGCTGTTTACAACGAAGGAGAAGAGTGGTTAGAGCAACTAACAGAATATATGGACGACACAATGGAGTATGTGAAAAATTACTTAGCTGAAAAAATGCCTACAGTTAAAGTTAGGATTCCTGAAGGAACATACGTTATGTGGATGGACTTTAGTGGATATGGTATTCCGGCTCAAGATGTTCATGATCGTATCTATAACAAAGCCAATGTGTTACTTGAGGATGGTCATTTGTTTGGAATAGAAGGTGAAGACTTCCAAAGAATCTGTATCCCTTCACCAAGACCACTTATAAAAGAAGCACTTGAAAGAATCGCTATAGAATTTCAAGAAATCGAATCTAAAAATCAATTGGAAGAGGTGTAAGATAATGAAAACAATCGAATATGAGATTAATGCATTAAAAGCTGCAATAGAAATAGAAGATTATGTAATTGAGATAAGAAGAGATCTTCATAGACATCCTGAAATCGGATTACAAGAAGTAAGAACAATGAGAGTGGTTACAGAGGAGTTAACTAAATTAGGCATTCATTACGAAATGGTCCCTAATGGAGGAATTATTGGTTATATTCAAGGTGAAAAACCGGGAAAAACTTTAATTCTTAGGGCAGATTTAGATGCACTTCCGATGAAGGAAGAGAAAAATAATTTAAAAAAGAAAAAAGTAGTATTTTCAGAGTCTGACCAAGCAGCTCATACTTGTGGGCATGATGGACATACAGCGATGCTTTTGGGTGTAGCGAAAATCTTAACTCAACACCAAAACAATATTAAAGGGAGAGTGCTTCTCGCTTTTGAACAAGGGGAAGAAATGGGTGGAGGAATTTACAATCTCTGTAAACGATTACACGAAATTGGAGGAGACGGAATTTGGGGTATCCATTTAAAATCTGATCTACCGACTGGGAAAATATCTGTTGAACCAGGCCCAAGGATGGCAGCTTCTTTTGTTTTTGATGTCTTAATAAAAGGACAAAGTGGACATGGTTCTAGACCAGATTTGTCAGTTGCTCCATTAGATTGTTTTACCGATTTTTATAACAATTTAAGAGCGATGAGATTAAATAATCTAGATCCTTTTAATACAATTACCTATTCAATTGGAACGATTAATTCAGGTTCAGCAGCAAATATTATTCCTGAAAGTTTACAGTTCTCAGGAACAGCTAGATATTTAGATTTTAACCAAGGTGCCCATGCTGCAAAAGAATTTAAGAGAATTCTAGAAAAAGTCTGTGACCTGCATAATTGCACCTATGAATTTATTTCAGAGCCTAAAGAATCGGATTTAATTGTCTACAACCAAAATGATTGTGCACAAATTGCGATTAATGCAGTGAAAAATTCAATTGGTACAGATGCATTACATTCAATCCCTGCATGGATGGCATCAGAATCATTTGCGTTTTATGAAAAATACTTCCCAGGTGTGTTTGCATTCGTGGGCATACAAAACCTCGAAGAAGGGATTGGGGCAGAACATCATAATGTTTACTTTGACCTAGATGAAGATGCTTTAAAACTAGGTGTGGCGGCTACTATACAATACACAATTGATTTTCTAGATAGTGAAAAACAAGTTAATTTTACTCCTGATAAAAGAGATATAAATAGTCTATTTATTGATAACGGATTCCAACAATTAATAAATGAGTAAAATTTCATTGAATACAAAGGAGATAGGAAAAATGACACAAAAAAAGGTCTGTTACTTACTCACGTTCATTGCATATTTTGGAATGCCTTTAGGAGTTCCTTTTATTAAAAGTGCCGAACCATATATTTTGGGTCTCCCGTTTTTATTATTTTGGATGGTTTTATGGATCTTTTTAGGAACTGGTTTAATGATTATAGTTCATCGTATAAATCCTGATACAGAAGAGGAGGTGGAATAATATGATCATTTCAGTTGGAATCATTGCAATTTTCTTAGTGATTGCTTTATTTTTAGGTATTACTGCAAGTAGAGGTAAAGATATGAGCCTTGAACAATGGAGTGTTGGAGGCCGTGGATTTGGATCTATCTTCATTTTCTTATTAATGGCCGGTGAAATTTATACAACTAATGCATTTTTAGGGGTAAGTGGTTGGATGTATGGAAAAGGTGGCGTAGCATTTTACAATATCGCAATGCTGAACTATGTAATTGCTTACTGGTTAACACCTAAAATATGGGCTTATGGAAAGAAACATAGTTTATTATCACAATCGGACTTTTTTGAAAAAGCATATAATAGTAAAATTCTCGGCACACTTGTAGCAATTGTAGGGTTAGCAGCTTTAATCCCTTATTTAGTCATTCAATTAAAAGGACTTGGCATTATAGTTTCTGAAGCTTCCTATGGAACGATTGATCCGAAAATAACAATTTGGATTGGTACAATTGCTATGATTGCTTATGTTATGGTTTCAGGCATTCATGGTTCTGCTTGGACAGCTGTTATTAAAGATTTTCTTATTCTTGGTGTTGTGTTATTCCTTGGTATCTACTTACCTATACATTATTATGGTGGGATTGAACCAATGTGGGAAGCAATTGAAGCTGTTAAACCAGGATTTTTAACGCTTCCAGACACAGGATTTAGTGCCTCATGGTATATCTCAACGATAATGTTAACATCGTTAGGGTTTTATATGTGGCCGCATACATTTGTTGCTACTTTTTCAGCGAAAAGTGGAAATGCACTAAGAAAAAATGCGATTATGCTTCCTATATATGCATTATTTTTATTATTTATCATATTTGTTGGAGCAGCAGCAATTTTACAAGTTCGTGAGTTAGAAGGAGGAGCTGTGGATTTAGCATTATTTAAAATCTCGACGCAAACATTTAATCCAGTCATCGTTGGCTTTATTGGAGCAGCAGGGTTATTAACCGCAATTGTACCTGGTTCATTGATTTTGATGTCTGCAGCTACTTTACTTGCAAAAAATGTTGTAAAACCTATTCGACCTCAAACTACTGATCAACAAATTGGTATCATTGCTCGCTATTCAGTTCCAGTGATTGCACTCGTTGCACTTTACTTTACTTTTAGTGGTGGTGGAGCAATTACGTTATTATTCTTAATGGGGTACGGATTAGTTACTCAATTTGTACCAGCGGTTGTATGTAGTCTTTTGAAGAAAAATCCATTAACTGTACAAGGTGTTTTTGCTGGGATTATTGTGGGTGTCACGATTGTAGGTTGGCAAGCAGCTACTGGTGCTCATCTAAGTAAGCTGTTTCCAAGCTGGCCATCTTACATACAAGATATCAACATTGGTTTCCTAGCATTAAGTGTAAATATTTTAGTAAGTTTAATTGTTAGTGTGTTTACAAGGAAAGTAACTTGTAAAAATGATGAAACTACAAATGAGAAAACAGTTGAAAACCTTCAATAATAACGGTTGTATAATATTTTTAGCGATTATATTTTTAAAAAGTGTCAAAAGCAATTGGACATACTCTTAAGGAGTTTAGGTCAAATTGCTTTTGAGTCGTTGAGGATGACATTGGGATATAAACCAATTAAGTTAAGAAGAAAGAATCCCCGCAGCTGGCCGGATCAATGGCTGAAACGAGGTGTCTTACAAAAGATTTACTCGTTGAAATTGTAATCGCATCTATAACAAGTAGATGTGAATTTGCTTGAGAATCAAGTTTAGATTTGAAAATGGATTATTTTTAATTGAACTATAAGGGTGACAATTTATTTAAGTAGTGAACGAAGTCATCGAACCCTAAATTATGGTCATTTAAAGCTGTAAAAAGCCAATTAGTTTTGGACATAATCAATGTCTTATAAATGCTTATATAAAAGGATTATGAACCTAGCGTTAAAACACAAGTGAAAAATTGCAAGCCATCCAAAACAGTTTTGGGGTTCAGTTCAACTTTGTTCAAAATGAGATTAATTTTTAGCAGTAAAATCAATTAAAGTATAGCTTTTTTGACCAATTTTTTTTAAAACTAACAAAAATACTTGCAATACCTATTATAGTACTGTACAGTACTAATTATGACAAAGGTAAAATTAATGAATCAAAAACGTGTTATTGAAGTAGCTGCAACATTATTTTTAGAAAAAGGGTTTGCTTATACAAGCATGGATGAATTAGTTCGTGTAAGCAAAGTTTCAAAGTCTAATGTGTATTATCACTTCTCTAATAAGGAAGAATTGTTGGAAGGGGTCGTTGATTATTGGATTGAAATGTATCAATCTGCAATTGATGGCTTACTATCTCAAAACCAATTATTAGTTGAAGATCGTATCCAACTGTTTTTAAAGCAATTATCACAAGGAGTTCAGACGAGAGAATATAAGGGGAGCTGTCCATTTATTACGCTTTATATTCAAAGCCCTACAAATGCCACAAAAGTAAAAGAAAAAATAGGTCTTTTTTTTGTAGGATTACAAACGAAAGTTTCTCTATTACTTAAACAAGGGGTAGAGAATGGTGAATTTAGAAAGACAATTAATATTGACGAGGTTGCATCTCTTTTTATTACAAATCTAGAAGGAGCGCTATTTATTTCAGAAACACTGGAGGATGCAACTGTAATCATGAAAACAGCAGATCATTTTTTTAACTTGCTTCGATAAAAGAAGCATTTTTTTTACATCAAATTAGTACTGAATAGTACTAAAAGGAGGATTTATATGAGAACAGTATTTTTAACTGGTGGAACAGGTTTTATTGGAAAGGAATTAGTGAAGGAATTAGCCAAAGAGCATGTTACAATTCTTCTATTAGTGAGATCGAAAAATAAAGCAACACGCATTTATCAAGAAAGAGGCATCTTAAAAGAGGCAGTTATGCACTTTATTGAAGGTGATTTGACGAAAATAGACTTAGGTCTAAGTGCTGAAGATAAGGAGTTGGTATTGAAAACGGATGTGATTATTCACGCAGGAGGCCCCATGGATATTCAAGCGACAAGCAAAGAGGCAGCTTCCGTATTTTTGAATGGTGCCCAACATATTAGTGAATTCGCAAAAAATATTCATCAATTGAAGGGATTGCAACAATTTATTCATGTTGTAGGCTATATGAGTCCCTTTGATGATGAAAATAGCAAGATTGCGATAGATGTGTTTAAAGAAGGAAACAATTTTTTGAAAATAAAAAATCCATATGAAAGAACAAAGTTTTTAGCAGATCTTTATATCCGTCAGCAGGCATCAACAGTAGGTTATCCGCTCTCAGTAATTAATCCACCAACTGTAGTTGGTAGTAGTAAAACAGGGAGTACGGAGCAAACAGGAGGCTTAGGTTTGCTTGTGATGAGTATGCGAAAAGGGCTCATGCCAGTGATTCCCGGAGGGAAGGAATATAGATTACCACTTATTGCAAACGATGAACTAGCAAAGTTTATTGTGCAGGTTTTCAGATTGGAGCAACCAGCTATACAAACATATACACTTGTTGAAGATAAACAACATGATCAGAATATTTCAGAATTATTAGATGCTATGTCAGAAAGTATGAATATGACTGCACCTAAAATTTCTGCCCCATTGCCATTTATGAAAGCACTTATGAATAGTGGCGTAAGCAAAATAACCCAAATTCCTACTGATGGGCTGAACTTTATTACAAATCGAACATTTTCAAATGGTTCAGCGAAAAAAATTATGGGAGAAGATTGGTTTAAGGAGACAAATGTAATGAAATTTTTACCAGCCGTAATAGCTGATCTGGATTATCGCATGATGTATCAAAATGGCCCGTACAGTCATTTATTTAAACGAACATTATGTAATAATACTACCATTTACCAATCACAAGGAGAGGGTAAACCGTTTATTTTATTACATGGTTTATTAAGTGATGGAGAGGATTTATTTCCTTTAGGGAAAGAGCTTCATGAAAAAACGGGTCGACCTGTATGGATTATGGACCTTCCAGGTTTGGGACGTTCTCCTTTTAAACGAGAGAAAAATCTTTTAAATATCTATTTAAATGTAGTGAAAAAGTTATTGGAGAAAGCTACTAACGGTGCTCATCTAATTGGCCATTCATTTGGTGCGTATATTCTTTTGGAAGCATTAGTACAAAAGCACATAGATAAGAAGTATACAATTACTTTACTTCAGCCACCTGTTGCTAAAAAAAATGCTAAATCGATAAATGTTCCTCAATTTATAAACAAATGGACATTGAAATTGGCAACTACTAATTTGATAGAGCGTTATTTATTAAGTAATGGTTTATTTGAAAGTACGGAGAGCATCCCTGAACATTATATTGAAAAAATAAGTAACAGTTTTACTTCTCCTAGAATTTTAAATACTACGGTTCAGCTTAACAGTTTACTATTGAAAAACGTTCAAGGTAATTTCAATGAAGTAACAAAGTATAATCTTCACATTATTTGGGGGGATTATGACAGAGGTTATTCTGCTCCTTCGCATCTTGGTAAGGTTGATTTTGTTCCATATGGTCATCATTTTCCTCTTAACCATCCGAGTGAAACGGCTAATTTGGTAATAAAAAATAGTAGCAGATGAGATTGTGGGATAAATAAAAAGCGTGTAGTAAGATCGTTGTGTCTTTGAAATAAAGTCGTACTGTTTGAAAAAAAGTGTCTACATGAACGCTGGATATATTTACTTAAGAATCTAAAAGCTAATCAATTACAGCGTACATATCAGTATCCTGAGGTAGTAAAATGCGAATTGGGCCAGATCAATGGCTGAAACTCTTATAAAAGATTTACTCGTTGAAATTGTAATCGCATGTTTAACAAGTAGATGTGAATTTGCTTGAGAAGAATCCATTTTAATCAAGCCTAGCTTTGAAAATGGATTCTTTTTAATTGAACTTAAGAATACTTAAGACTTAAGAATGACGATTTATTTATCGAAGTCTAAATTATGGTCAATTAAAGAAGTTTTGTCTCACTATTATTAGTATACTTTTCACTGATACGTAACTTCCTATAATTTATATTATGTAAACTAAAATTATTTTGCGTGGAGGAGGGCTTGGATACGTCAACTACCCATATGTACAAGGACACAAAGATGTCTCATTTCGGGACACAAAGTACGCTCATCCTTAATTTATTGTTAAATTCGAAAATATTCGGACACAAAGATTACACACTTATTCATTTCGATATTTTTATAATAGTATAAATTCCACTCTATTTTGCGGTAATTTATACTATTATAAAGTGAATAAAAAATGTATATATTCATTGTTCGATTGGTTAAAAAGATAAAATATACTGATCTAAATGTCTATATAACTTATGAGAACATACATTTTTGAAAATCAAAAAAGCATGCCTGATACAGCATGCTTTTATTTATGAAGCTTTTAGTAATTATAATCTTCCCTCTACTATTGAAAACACAACCTCTTATTAGGCTATTTATTTTATATAGAGTGTAAAGTCTTTTTACCTTGAATTATTTATAAGGGTGCATTGAATTATTTTGGAATTTTTCATTCTTAATTTTTACAAATTTGATATAAGATGTACTTTTTACATGCAAAAAATAATAGTTTTGATTTGTTTAATTCTTATTATGTTCTTTTGGAGAATATATACTTTACAAATTCTTCTTTTGAATCAGTATATTCTTCAATCCCTACTGACTGAATTTCAACAAATTTCTTTTTAATATTCTCATAAGCTTCTCTCGAAGACTCGTCATAATTTAAATAATCTCTAAAAAAGATCAAATTTCTCCATATTTCCCCATCGTAATTGACTAGATGAATGAAGTGTGTTTTTTTATTAAATGTATCATCTGTAAATTTAGCAAATACAATTTCATTTTGCCTTTCCACTTTTAATTTATAAAAACCTATTTGTTTTAATTTCTTTATCAAATCAGGTTCAATGCAACTAATGTTCTCTACACCTACCAATATATCTATTAATGGTTTTGCCATTATATTTTTTATAGCAGTGCTTCCAATATGTTCGATCTTATCATTTTCAATACCAGTCGAATTATGAATTATTTCTTTTATTTTTTCAAATTCCTTTTTCCAATCTTTGTCGTAAGGTACCAATTTTACTTTATTTCTTTCTAACCCTAGTTCCATAAAATTCACTCCCTTATAAATGTTTAGAATAAATAGAAATTTCTTTTGGATAGTCTTTTATATTTTGTTCAAATTCAAATCCTAACTTCTTTAATAATTTTATTGAAGATTCATTATCTACATAAGTAATTGCATTAACAGTTAATAATCCTAATTTTATTTGTGCATAGTCTAACAAAAAATTAGTTGCTTCATACATATAACCTTTATTTAGATAATCAACATCTAACCAATATCCTATCTCAGCGGTCTTTCCTTCCCAATCAATGTTCCTTAATGTTACAGAACCAATAAACATTCCTGATAACTTTAAACGTAAAAAAAATCTAAATTCACTTTTAGCAAGGAATTTTTCTTTAAAAGATTTGATAATTATTGCAGCATTGCTTTCAAATACGGCATACTATCCCCTTTTCTTAGCCGTTAAGTGCTTAGCAAAGGGATAGTATTGTTTATAAAAATGTTTATTGGATTCGTTAAATATGTTAGCGCTTATATTCGGGCTTTCTAAAATAATCGGATTCGGATTGCTAAGTACCCATTGCACTGCCAACTCGCATAGTCTCGCAGGTTCCTCATCTCCATCACCATTGTCAAGTTCTTTCGCTAAAGTGATAGACTCCTGAAGTGCACCGGGATGTAATGGCGTACCTAAGCTAAAGTAATGGTTCAAACTTTTGAGCATTTTACGAAAATCATTATCCCAGTTAATGCCGCCGTTATCTAAAATTTCGTATGAGACTTTACCAGTAATACGAATAACCTCTCCTTGTACAGTTTGCGCATATCCTTGCGAAGGAATTAGTAAATCCCAAAGTTCATTATGTTGCGCCTGCCAGCCCTTAGTACATACTGTTATTGGAGACATACCATCATGCGTTTTTCGCTTCTCTACTGGTGGAACATCAAATAGCTCATAAAGACGGGAAAGTGCCTCATCCGTTTCGTTCAAATATTCTTTATTAAAACCTTCTCTGTGAAATTCAAAGTCTTTTCCAATTCGCTTAATAGAATTTTTCATTTTCGGTGTTACAGCTATACCAGCGCTCAGGAAAATCTCAGAAACTTCCACTAGATCAACAATATTTATATTTCTACAAACTGCTAAAGCTTTGTCCAAAGGCGTCTCATTCATCATATTTACCGCGCTAATATTTGCGCTTTTAGAAACCAATGTGCGCACCGCATTTGGTTTAAAAAAAGTAGCCGCAGCAAATAAAGGTGTTTCGTTTTGATAATCCAAGGCTTCTATATCTGCACCTAACTCAAGAAGCAATTCAATATTCCCCTGCCAACTTATTGCCTGATTATGTAAAGCCGACCTTTTGTAATTGTCTCTCGCATTTATATTTGCCCCCTGTTCCACGAGCCAGCGAACCAATTCTTCCGGTACATTGAAAAAGCTTAAGGCTGTTGTTTTACTATAACCACCATATGCATCTAGCTCGCACTTTGTAAATACCTCCTGTAATGCCGCAATATCACCTGCTTCAATTAGTTCATTAAAATTTTTCGGTAACGTTTTTCTCTTCCTCACCATATGTATTTTCGCTCCTTATATTAGATTTTTGAATATAGTTAATCACTTCATTTACCATATATATACCAATCTATATTTTACCATGTTATAATTTCTTTGCTAAGAGAGTTACAGTTAATTATGAAAAGAGGTTATACTTATGCAACCGTTTTGGGAAAATAAATTCTCAAATGAAAGTATAATGGGATTTTGCCTTTTAATAACACAAAAATCCCCGATTAGGTCCACTATTCGGGGATTCGTTCATAGTAAGGTTCACCGTGATAATTTAATAGGTACAAATCACTTGATTTTTATACATACAAACTGGCGTATAGGAGTATTCAGCAAATAATCTATACTCGATTTAGTTCCACAAAATTTTCTTTAGAATAGATAATTTCACCATCGATCATAGTTTTTTCTACTTTTAAATCTTTAATTTGGTCTGGGCTGACTTTTAAAATGCTGTCATTAAGGACTACTAAATCGGCTAACTTACCAACCTCGATGCTCCCTTTTATATCTTCTTCAAAACTCGCATAAGCACCATTCCAAGTATATAGTTTTATAGCCTCCATAACACTTATGCATTGACTGGAACCAATATCCATACCCGACTGGCTTTTTCTATTAACAGCAACATGAATTCCTAATAAAGGGTTAATATCAGTAACTGGCGCATCTGATCCAGCTGCTGCTATGATCCCCTGATCAATATAATCACGGGCAGCGTACATATGTTGAACGCGATCACCGTAATGCCTTACATAAATCTCTCCGAATTCATACGGAAATGGAGGATTTGGAATCGGTATAATTCCAAGTTTTTTCATTCGTTCTTGTAAATCTGGCGATGAGATTCCCGCATGCTCAATTCGATGGCGATGGTTTGTTCTTGGTGATTCCTCAATCGCCTTTTCCACACAATTTAAATACATTTCAATGGCTTTATCACCTTGTGCATGTACAGTGAGTTGATATCCTTTTTTATGTGCTTCTCCTAAAACTTCGTAAATTTCTTTCTCACTTTGATATAGAATGCCATAATTGTTTGGGTCACTGTCGTATGGCTTACGGGTCGCAATGGTAGGCCCAGTGCTACTTCCATCTGTAAACATTTTTGCCGGTCCTACTTTAAATCTTTCATCTCCTGTACCAGTTACTACACCAGATTCCATCATTTTATGGACAAATTCTTGGGAGTTATTTATCTGACATATCATTGCGTATACTCTGACGCGAATATCCCTGCTTTTCACAGCCTGTTGCAGTATGCGGAAACTATCAGGTCCTTGTCCTCCAGCATCATGTACACTTGTTAAGCCCGAAGCAATGAAATGATCTGATGCAATTTTTACAGCCTGTCTTTGTTCATCTTCTGTATGTCTTGCAACATCGCTCATTTCCATATTTGCTGCTTCAATTAATTTTCCTGTCAATTTCCCTTCAAGATCTCTTTCAATAACTCCCCCGTCAGGATCTGGTGTATTTTCGTTTATTTGCGCTAGTTCAAGTGCTTTGCTATTTAAAACACTGATATGGTTACAAGTACGCGATATCATAATTGGATGTTCTACTGAAACTGCATTCAGTTCATCGATTGTTGGATACCTCATTTCCTTTACAGCGGTTTCATTGAATCCAAAAGCCCGTATCCATTCACCCTTAGGAGTCTCTAAGGATTTCTTTTTCAAATCATCTAATAAAACCTTAATGGAATCGATATGCTCAGCTTTACAATTTATCGCCAATTGATTCAATCCATAATACGTTAAGTGAATATGAGAATCTATAAATCCAGGAAGAAGTGTTTTTCCTTGCAAATCGATGACACTCGTTTTTTCTCCTATAAAACTATTAACCTCACTATTTAAACCTACAAAAATAATGTGATTATCTTTAACAGCTACAGCCTCTGTTACTGTATTCTTTTGATCTACTGTGATTACTTCTCCATTAATAAATACAACTTCAGCTTCCACTTTTGATACTCCCATAGTACACCTCCAATATTTATTTCAAATCAATTTCTTGGTTTAATATAAAATTCTTTTTTACAAGGACAGGACAATCCCATTCACAGACAAGATCTTTAGCTAAAGAAGCCACCCATCCCTTCGTAAGATGATATTTTTTTTCGTCAACCGTAATGAACACTTCTCCATCTGTTACATAGAATACCTCTTGTTCTTCTAAGTGCCACATTCCTTTATCCGTTTCACCTACCCATGGTTCCCACGTATCAACATTTAGTTGTTTAGCTTCTTCCTCTGTTACTTCTTTCGCAAAAAACATTTTTAACAACCTTCTTTCGTTTGATAGATTAGCAGAGTTCTATAAACTTAGCTTATTTTCGTATTCATTTCATTTAAATATTTGAATTCTTTATTCGCACTCATTCCATTTAAATATTTAAATTCTTTTCTTATAAAATAAAGGGCGATGAGTACACCAGGTATTTCTGCAACAGGGGCTGAGTACCAAACACCTTCAACACCCCAGAATTTCGGAAGTATAAACATTAACGGGATCATAAACACTAGCATTTTACTTGCTACAATAAATGTTGCCGTCCAGTTTCGCTCCTGTGCTTCGTAATAGCCAGAAATAAGCGTATTAATCGCATTAAATGTAAACAATAAATTAAAGACGATAGTTGTCCAAACACCTAGTTGATGTAATTCTGAATCTCCGCTGGCGAAAAACGCCACTATTGGATCCGCAAAAATGATAAGCATAGTAGTAGAAATTACAAAGAATATTGTCGTAAAAATGAGTCCGAACTTGATGGCCTCTTTAACACGATCAAAATTACCAGCACCGTAATTATAACTAATGATTGGTTGAAGTCCTGTCATTCCACCGAGCGCTGCTAAGGAAAGCAGGTTTGTAATATATCCGTTTTGAATAGTGAAAGCGGCTACGTGCAACCCACCACCGTGTTCTTGAAGTAAATTATTCATGAATATTATGGCAAAAAACATCATAACTAGACCCGAGAAAGAGGCAAATCCCGTCCAAGCCACTTCACCGATTTTTTTGAGTTGAATCTTAATATCTTTCATTTTTGGTTTCAGTTTTGTTTTACCAAACCAAAAATATAATATTAGTAGGGCGGGAATTGATTGAGCAATTGTGTTGCCCCATGACGACCCCATCATTCCCATGTCAAGTTGCGTAACCATTACCCATTCTACAACTACGGCAACAACAGCAGCCACTAACCAACTGTTCATGGATAATATAGGTTTTTCATCGATAGTAGTTAAAATACTAAGTACAACAGCTAATATCGTTAATGGCAGTGAAATCCATAATAGGCGGCTGTATTCTATCGCATAAGGAAGAGACTCACTGCTCGCACCAAATAATAGCATCAATTCTTTTTCAAAGATCAATCCTAATACAGCTATCAAAGTAGAGACGAATAGTGTGAACCATAGGGTTTGACCCATTATTGATCTACCTTCTTCGACCTTCCCTTTACCTAGTCGGAGAGAAATAACTGCTCCTGCTCCTACTCCAAAAAGAATCCCTACCATACGAGTAATAACCATGACTGTGAAACCAATTCCGATCCCTTCAATTTCTAAAACCGAAAAAAAGCCGACGAAATGACCATCAATAAGGGCAAAAAACCCCAGAATCAAGTTAGCCATGATTCCCGCTAAAGCAAACCGAAAATACAGTGAAGGAATACTTTTTGTTCCTAGTATTGAATCCTTCTCCAGGTTATTTAATACTTCTCCTTGATCTTTCTTTAGAGAAGGGCGATTTTCTTTATCCCCCATAGGCATATCCCCCTATATATTCAATTTTATTAGCAAGTTAACTCTAATTTTCATACCAACCTACAGGCTTAGCTTTCTGATGAATATTAATCTGCTTCAATTCCATAAAGTGTTCTAGTCCAGAAACCCCCAATGATCTGCCAATTCCACTTTGCTTATACCCTCCCCAAGGGCTATCAATATAAGCTAAGTGATAACTATTTATCCAAGTAATTCCTGCCCGCAATTTATTAACCACACGTCTTGCGCGATCCATATCTTCCGTAAATACAGCAGCCGCTAATCCATAAATGGAATCATTCGCTTTTTGGACTGCCTCCTCCTCATCTTTAAATTTCTCTACAACAAGAACTGGACCAAAAATTTCCTCCTTAACTATACGCATGTTCGAATTTACATCTGCAAAGATCGTTGGAGCGACAAAAAATCCTTTATCAAGCCCATTTTCCGTTATGCGATTACCACCGCATACTAATCTTGCGCCTTCTTCAATTCCAACTTTAATGTATTGTAAAACCTCATTCATATGGGACTCACTTGTAAGTGCCCCCATTTCAATGACCTCACTTTCCCCATTGCCAATTACAATTTTGTTTGCACGTTCTGCCAATCTCTCTATAAAACTACCATAAATAGTCTCGTGTACTAGTAAACGTGAAGCGGCTGTACAAACTTGACCCGCATTGTGGAAAATGCCGAACATTGCATTTTCGACTGCCGTTTCAAAATCCACATCATCAAATACTATCAGTGGTGATTTCCCCCCCAGCTCAAGCGTGACATTTTTCATATTGCCAGCAGCAGCTCTCAATATGCTTTGTCCCGCTGTTGTTCCGCCGGTAAGGGTTACCTGGTCAACTTCAAAACTCTCAGCAAGCTCGTTCCCCATTTTGGATCCAGGTCCTAAAATCAAATTGGCCACACCTGCTGGAAGACCGACCTCTTCGAAAATTTCAAATAATTTGTATGCGCTTACAGGAGTGACTTCAGCAGGCTTAAGTACAACTGTATTTCCTGCGGCAAGGGCCGGAGCAATAGACTGAGCAGCTATCATAAGTGGAAAATTCCATGGGACAATTAAACCACAAACACCTATCGGTTCCTGAGTAATAATCGTTTCCGAAGAATCCTCGCGGTTATAGGATTTCTCTTTAATAAGTTTAATCTGGTCTCCATAATAGCGGAAGATTTGAATAGTAGCGGGAATATCCACATTTGTCGTTGCACGGATAACCTTACCGTTATTTTCCGTTTCCAAGAGTGCTATTTCTGCCGCCTTTACTTCAAGACGATCTGCTATCTTATAAAGATAATTCGCTCTTTCATCTGCTGATAAATTTGACCAGATGCCACTATCAAACGCTACACGAGCTGCCTTGATTGCCAATTTTGTATCTTCTACTGTTCCACTAGCAGCCGAAGCCATTACCTCTCCAGTTGCTGGATTTAAAATGTCTTTTCTTCCACCTGATAACGATTCTCTCCATTTCCCATCAATAAACATATCAATTTTCATTTGTATCTCCCCCTTATCTAATTTTATCTAGCACTTTGAATCCGATATGTGCGAGGTTTACCAACATCGTTTTTTGATTATAAAATGGGATTGTTTTTAAACGTTCCTTTTCAAAACGATATCCTCCTGCATCTCCCGTAACAATCCATTGAGCCAATAATTTACCGAACAAAGTGCTAAGCGATGCTCCATGTCCAGAATAACCTGTTGCAAAATAGGCACCTTCTTTAGATCTACCTATAACCGGAAAAGTGTCCATAGTTACGCCAATAAATCCACCCCATTGGTAATCGATCTTGCTTCCAGCCAATTTTGGCATAGTTGTAACCATAGCATTATAAACACTCTGGTAGACGCTATCTCCTAAGTTGGGTCGGATATCCCCCCCTCCAAAAATCATTCGATTATCAGGTGTACGACGGAAATAGTATAAAAAATTGCTTGTATCGAAAACCATACGATCTTTAGGAATAATGGCATTTAACAGTGATTCCGGAAGCTGTTCTGTAGCAATAATACGTGCTGAAATAGGGAGTACACCTTTGTTTAACTCATTTACGATTTTCCCGGAGTAGCCATCTGTAGCCACAATAATATCCCTCGCAGTAACAATCCCATTTGCTGTTACAACTTTCACACTTGATTGGTCATATTCAATTGATAGCGCTTTCGAAAACTCAAAGATTTTCGCACCAACTGATTTAGCGGCTTCTGCCAAACCAATTGCATAGTTCAACGGATGGAATGAGTAGCTTGAATTGTCAACTAAGCAACCATGATAAATTGGAGAATCAATCTCTTCATGTAACTGACTTTTATCAAGTACACTTGATTCATATCCGAAATTTTTATTTAAGTATTCGCTTTCAGCTTTCAACCCTTCAAAATGTTTCGCCTTGAAAGCTGTTACAATATGACCTGTCCTTCTAAAATCACAGTTAATTTGATGCTCTTCTATTATTTCTTTTACTAGCTCAACACTAAGTAATGAAAGATTATTTAGTTGTTCCGCCTCGACAGACCCATATTTTTTAGAAAGCTCCTGCATTGTTGGTTTATAGCCTGGTAAGACCATTCCGCCGTTACGACCGCTAGCACCATATCCAATCGATTCTTGTTCAAGCACAATAACGCTTCGCCCTAATTTTTGTAAATGATACGCAGAAGAAAGACCTGTAAATCCTGCGCCAATAATAACGACATCTGCCTCTTGATTTCCTTCAAGAGAATTCTCTTTTTTATAGCTGTTTTCAGTCGCTTTCCACAATGAAAGTGTATCCATTCGATCCATTTTATCCATATAGTAATTCTCCTTTGTTGGCTGATATGTTACAATTACCACAACAATATTCTGATTATTTAAACTTATTGGAGTTATCATAATATTTGGAGCTGACTCAAGGTCAATAGTCTTTTTTTCACTTTTTAGACACATTTCAAAAAAAAAAGTGGAGTTACTCCACTTTTTTACTGGGGGGAATCTATGAAAATCGGTACATTTGCAAAGATTTTCGATGTTTCAATCGATACTGTTCGTTATTACATCGAACTTGGTTTGTTACTTCCAGACAAAAAAAACACTCAGTATCAAATGAATCAATCGAGCCACGATGATATGACTTTTATTACTAAGCTAAAAAAGCTCCATTTTTCACTGCTAGAAATACAACAAATTCTATCGTATCAGCGTGTTACAAATTTCATGGACCATGAAGATCTCGTCTACTACAATACCTTGCTAATCGATAAAAAGGACCAGTTAATCCAGAAAAAAGACGAGTTATCAAAGGCAATCCAATTAATTGATAAATCGATTCACACCAAAAATTCTGCGTCCGAAAAGGAATATTTAAAAGGTGTCCCGCTATCCTTTGTAAATATTCTCTATTGTCCAAAGTGCCACATCCCACTTGAAATGAAAGATGTGTCGATTATTAATAATTCCATTCAAAAAGGTTATTTAACTTGTACTTGTGATTACGAAGCAGTTATTGAAGAAGGTATTATCATCACCGCTAACTTGTATGAGATTTCTCCATACCCGTCCTATTTTTACGACATACAAACAATTAAAGAGATGAATCACGGGATGATAAATTTGTTTGAAAAAAGTAACTTTTGGTTTCAAAAAATACTGCAAAATATAGATTTGAAAAACAAATTAATTGTGGAAACTAACATAGATGCTTTTGTGACACTACCCAAATTTAGTGATAATTTTGACTTGAGTGCATCCTATGTATTCAGTGGCTACTCACTTGAGATGCTCAAGAAGGTTAGAAAAAGGATTGAATGTATCAATCCTTTACTTAACGTACTTTATATTTTGAATTCCGATTTAAACCTTCCATTAAAACCACTTAGTATCGATGTTTTTGTGGACAGTTTTACAACAAATGATTTTTCATTACTCAATCCACAGTTTCCTATACCTATTCTAAAAGACCGTTTCCACAGCGATTCAATTATCGTTGGGGGTTACTCTTATTACGAAAGTTCGTCCAATTCATTGAAAAATATTTCATCCATATATCCAGATTCTCACCAACACATTTTATATCCACATTACATAGAGGAGAATTTATTAGTCAATGGCTTTCAAATAACACAAAGCGATAATATCGGTTATTGTACAGATCCTGGACCTTTTTTTGATTATCATGTTAAGGATGAAAAGTTCCATATGTTAATGTATTTAGCCCGTTCGGTAAAGTAGAAGATTAAAATGCAATTGACGTCCCTGGAGGAAATTCAATTTTAAATCAAAGTTCTCTTCTCTTTTCATACAGTTATTTCAATCAAACCACCTTAATTTTCTAGCTATCAATATAGTTTTAGAAAGACAATTTAATCCAAGTCGAATTTGTATAAATAGACTTGCTACAGGGTAGACTTTTTAAAGAAAATTCTGGAGGTGCGAATTACGTGTTTGAGAAAAAATTAGCACTTCATGAAACAATGGAATTTCATGAAGTCATTAACTTTATGACAACTAGTTTACTTAAATCGAAGCTGAGTCAAGGTGTGGTCTTTGATGATGATTTAAGAGCGTTATTGGACAAAAATGTAAAATTATCTACCCCAGCACTCACTGCTATGATTAAGCTCTACTCTAAATCGGAATTAGAATATTAGGAGGACAATTGTATGGAAGACTATTTAGATCCTATAAATTCAATTGGAATGCCTGAACTAACTGATTCGGGGATTGCTCTTGAGTTTTTACTAACAACCAAGACGGGTATTAGAAATCTTTCAATTGCCTTAACAGAAACAGCTTCCCCTGCTCTTCAGAAAATCATGAAAACTCAGCTGGATGTCATGGTTGATTTATACTTTGAAATTTCTGAACTGATGTTAAAAAAAGAATGGTTAAAACCTTATGATCTAGAAGGTCAAAAAGAACTGGATATTAAATCTGCCGAAAATGCGATTAGTATTGCACAGTTGGATTTATTCCCTAAAAGCATGAATCGAAAAGGAATGTTCCCTACTCCACCGAAAAAATAAACGAAAAAGAGGGATTTTTTAATGAAAGCTGTCACTTTTCAAGGTATAAAAAATGTTGAGGTTAAAGAAGTGAAAGACCCTAAAATAAAAAAAGCCGATGATATTATTGTTCGTTTAACCACTACTGCCATTTGCGGGTCAGACTTGCATTTGATCCACGGGATGATTCCAAATATTGGACAGGACTATGTCATTGGCCATGAACCGATGGGCATTGTAGAAGAAGTTGGCAAGGGTGTGACGAAGGTTAAAAAGGGTGACCGAATTGTCATTCCTTTTAATATCGCATGTGGGGAATGCTGGTATTGCAATCATGATTTGGAAAGTCAATGTGATAATGCAAACGATAATGGCGAAATGGGTGCCTACTTTGGTTATTCAGACACAACAGGCGGTTTTCCAGGAGGACAGGCAGAGTATATGCGAGTTCCTTATGGCAATTTTATCCCTTTCAAAATTCCAGAGAAATCTGAAGTTCCTGATGAAAGTCTAGTTCTCCTTGCCGATGCTGCCTCAACTGCTTTTTGGAGTGTAGATAATGCTGGTGTAAAGAAAGGAGATACTGTTGTTATTCTTGGCTGCGGACCTGTTGGACTATTAGCACAAAAATTTGCTTGGTTGAAAGGAGCAGAAAGAGTAATAGCAGTTGACTACATCGGGTATCGTCTTAAACATGCAAAGAAGACAAATAACGTCGAAATCGTTAATTTTGAAGACCATGAAAATTGTGGTGAATATCTGAAAGAGATTACCAAGGGCGGTGCAGACGTTGTCATTGATTGTGTCGGGATGAGCGGAAAAATGACGCCTCTCGAATTTCTTGCAAGTGGCGTAAAACTTCAAAGTGGTGCTATGGGAGCCATTGTCACAGCCAGTCAAGCTGTACGTAAAGGAGGAACTATCCAAATTACCGGTGTATATGGTGGTCGATACAACGCCTTCCCACTCGGAGATATTTTCCAGCGTAATGTAGCGATTCGTACTGGACAAGCCCCAGTTGTTCATATCATGCCTCATGTCTATAACTTAATCGCTGATGGTAAAGTGAACGCAGGTGATATCATTACACACGTCCTCCCTCTTGAAAAAGCAAAACATGGTTATGAAATATTCGATACAAAACAGGAAGACTGTATTAAAGTGGTTTTAAAACCTTAAATAAAGCGTTTAGGTACTTTTGTCGCTCTATTGCAAAAGTACCTTTTTCTATTGACCTGGGGGTACATTTATATTTGCTACTTCTAACTTTAATTAATCAATCTGCCTCCTTAGTAAACCCGCCCTAATGAATTTCACTCTCCCACCTATAAATCTATTAATTCTATATTCTATTATGTTCATTGAAAAATTTTTTCATACAAGGATATTCAACAAACTAAAAAATATATTGATAGTTTCGAACTCTAATTAATCAAAAAGGCACTTTCCTTGTTTCCAGGAAAGCGCCAGATTGCGGAATAGTGAAAAATGCGAAAGAGCTACAAAATGTCATTTCTTAATAAAATAACCCCGTTCTAATTTAGAATGGGGTTATGATTTATTTAGTTAATTAAAATATTTCTTCTGGTATTATCATGGGATTACTCGTATTTGTAAGTGTTTCTATATTGTATATGGGCAAGATTCTACAGAAATTTTGGATAAGAATGTCCAGACAGCTCATTTTTTCAAATAAATAATATAGATATGATTGTCTAAACAAATTATACATTAACTAATGCTCTTCATGTCCTATCGTTTAATCGATAAATAACAGACATAAATTCCTCGTCTATTTCCTCAACAAATTCAACTATTTGATCGTCCTTATCATTTTCCACAAATTATTGTGGCTTTAAAATAGTTTGATCAAAAATATCTTGGAACCGTATTTATGCAAATAACTGAGATAATAAGTCTCGTTTTTTTATTTTTTTAAATGATAAGGTACAGTTGTTACTACTACGTCTCTCCGATACAACAAGAAGGCACGAATTAGTAGACTTGATTGATTGTGAAGAATATTGTGCCAGCCTTTTTTAGGAATAAATTGTGGAATGACAACCGTTACCTTATAATTTCCTTCCCTCGCTTTATGCTCTACAATATCAACAAATTTGGAAAGTGGATTGATGATACTTCTGTAATGAGAATGCAGTGTTACTAATCTTACATCAGGTTGCCACTTCTTCCATTTTTCTTCAAACTTATGCTCGTCTTCTCTTTCAAATGCCACATATACCGCAATAATATGTTCAGGAGAAAGGGATTTAGCATAATTCAAGGAATTTTCTACAACATGAGTCATGCCAGCAACAGGCACTATCATAACATTACCTTCAATGGTTATTGATGATTCACAAGTTGTGAGCCTAAGTTGGTCTCCAACATCTTCATAATGCTTTCTAATTCGATGAAAGAGAAAGACAATGATAGGTAGAAAAATTAAAATTGACCAAACTTGCGAGAATTTTGTTAATAAGAATATCATTGTGACCGTAAAGCTAATAACGGCACCCGTTGTATTGATTAAGAATTTTGAAATCCACCCTTTAGGTTTTTCGCGCAGCCATTTAACCATCATTCCCGATTGAGACAAAGTAAATGGAAGGAATACTCCAACTGCATAAAGTGGAATAAGATGCTCTGTTTCTGCCTGAAAAGCAAAGATTAAAATGATAGAAGCAATTCCAAGTATGATGATCCCATTTGAATATCCTAACCGGTCTCCCCTCATCAGAAACATTCTGGGAATAAACTTATCTTTAGCGAGATTAACCGCCAACAATGGGAAGGCAGAATAACCAGTATTTGCTGCAAGGACTAATATCAATGCTGTAGTTCCTTGAATAAAAAAGTACATAAAATTTCGTCCGAAAGTTTCTTCAGCAATTTGGGAAACAACGGTTACCTTTCCACTTGGCGCAATTCCGTAATAATAGGCTAAAAATACGATTCCTGAAAACAATATGGCAAGCAAGGTTCCCATTGCCATTAATGTTTTAGCAGCATTATTAGGAGCTGGGTCTTTAAAGTTAGGAATGGCATTCGATATGGCTTCAACCCCTGTTAAGGCAGAGCTTCCTGAAGCAAATGCCCTTAACAGGATAAATAAACTGATTCCCGTCACTGGTGTACCAATTGGAGTGTGTAGTTCGGGCGAAACTCCTCCTGTTAGAATATTATAAATACCCACCCCAATTAATATTAACAACGCTAAAACGAATAAGTAGACGGGGTATGCTAATATGGAAGCAGACTCCGTTACTCCTCTTAAATTCAAAATTGTAATAAAAATCACAAAAGCAATGGCAATTTCTACATTAAAGCCATGTAAGGTGGGAAAGGCAGATGTGATAGCATCAGTGCCAGCAGACACACTAACAGCAACAGTTAATATGTAGTCCACCAATAGAGAACCTCCAGCTATTAAGCCTGGATTTACACCTAGATTACTTTTTGAAACCACATATGCTCCGCCCCCATGAGGATAAGCAAAGATGATTTGCCTATAAGATAAGATCAGAGCTGTTAAGAGAATTATTACGCCAACTGCGATAGGGATTGAATACCAAAATGCTGCTGTACTGACTGTAACTAATACTATTAAAATTTGTTCAGGACCATATGCCACTGATGACAGAGCATCAGAAGAAAGGATCGCTAATGCTTTTGTTTTGTTGAGCTTCTGTTCTCCTAATTCATTGGATTTCAAAGGTCTTCCGATTAAAAGCCTTTTTATGGATGAAATCATTAATTACTCACCGCCTAAATAGTGTGAATAGTTATTCCCTTATCAACAGTCATTTATCCAAATAGAGCGAAATTTTTACATGAATAAAAAAAGTGTCTACAAGTCAGAGTAGTTGACCTGAAGACACATCACTAAACAATATATATTTATTCTGTCTATGCAAAATTTTTAGACCCTTAGTGAGCCGCGGAAGCCCCTTGCAGCATAGTAGGAATCTGCTCCATTGTGGTACACAAAAACAGTTTCATAGCGATAATCACAAAAGATGGCCCCGCCGAGCTTTCTAATATTAGCAGGTGTTTTCACCCAGCTCGACGTTTTCATATCGAAATTTTCAAGTTTCTGTAGCTCCCGGTATTGTTCTTCTGTTAAAAGTTCAATGCCCATGGCAGTTGCCATATCAATAGCGTTATTTTCTGGTTTGTGTTTTTTCCTTGACTCCAGTGCTTCACGGTCATAACAAACACTTCTGCGACCTTTAGGACTTTCCACTGAACAATCATAGAAAATGTATTCGCCCGTGTTTTTATCATGGCCAACTACATCCGGTTCACCGCCAGTTCCCTCCATTTCATTGAGCGACCACAGTTTTTCAGTATTAGTTTCGAGCTTAGCTTGTACTTTAGCCCATTCAAGGTCTTTATGGCGGTTCATGTTTTTCTCAAAACGGGCTTTCAAAGTACTGAGTATTTCCTCACGTTGTTCTAGTGATAACTCCTTATTTTTCTTTGTCATATTAGTTTCCCCCTAATTGTTTTTACTCAAATTGTTTAAGGATTATATTGCGCCGTTAAGCGTTTTTAATTAAATAAAAATAGAGCAATCTCCTTCGATAGTAAAAGGAGCATCTTAGCATTTTTCAGCTACTCCTCCCTATTTTATATTATTTTATTCTGGAGAAATCAGCGTTTTTTCTAAAAACAAATAATATCTATACGCCAAAATGTATGTATCCCATTCCATCCATTATCGTAGATTACCATTCCAAAATAAACGTATTAAAAATATAAATGTCCAAAAGTTCTTGTGCATATACAATTTAGAATTTGAATCTTTCGAAGCTAATTAGGGCAACAATTTTGTATTTAATCCCATAAATCCTTATGTTTTTATTATATGCACCTATACTATTTACTTTCAAAAACAAAAAATGGATTTATGAAATTGATTCAATTAATAAATTCCTTGAACATTTAACTAGAAAATCATTATTAACTAACACTATAAAACATAATAGAATATTTGATACGAAACATACATATATTGATTTTAATATTTCATTAAATCAAAAGTCTATAATTATTCTAATGATAGAATTATAATATAAGCGAAAATTATTTATAAAGATTGGATGATGACAATTATTGAAAAATCGGTTCTTGCTATGGTTATTTTACGTGTATTGTCTGGAAGTATTGAAGTAAGTGCTGGATTGTTGATGCTAAAGTTAAATAATTTAGAAAAAGCATTCTATATTAATACAATGCTTGCTTTGGTTGGTCCAACAGTTTTAATCGTAACGACTGCAATTGCATTATTTGGACTAGCTGATAAAATTCCTGTGGCGAGAATTATTTGCCTATTTACGGGAATTACACTTATTCTTATTAGCTCACATATTAAGTAATAATAAAATATTCCTAAAAAATAATAAAATTCTTCAAAAAGAATGTTTTGCAATGGATGTTAACTACATAATCCTTGTTAAACTCTCTATTACAAACATCACATTTAGCCATAATTTTTCTGAACAATATCATTTGATTATTCATCCTAATATTATTTAGCTGTAGCGTGTGACGACGCTACGTTTTTTTTATGTATAAGTAACCTCTACCTGCACAAATTAATATTGAGTGTATCGCACGCACTTATTCGGTTGTGGCGTTGGTTGACCGTCACATCCTCCCTCATTCAGGGTCACCCTCAGTGACCCTTTTATAATTTCTGTTCTCAGAATGTTTTGTGTGCAATACCAATCCGTCCTTTCCAAAACGTTGAACGATTGTCCGTAGCATCTTCATAAACCACTCTCTAGATTTTCTAAGAATTGACTTGTACCAAGTAACATATTTTCCTTAATAAATCGATTCATTTCGCTATTAATATTCAATACTCACTTGAAAAGAGGCTACCAAATTAGTAGCCTCTAAAACATATTGAGAATAACAGGAACATACTATTGAGCCTTGTTGTTTATATACCATTAAGATATTGACCCTTTTTCCTTTTTAAATAAGCCTGCTGCAACTGCTGCATTAAAACTTTTTCTTGCAAATTCAGTTGGATCCCCGACATTCTCCCAATGCATGTACATTAATCTAGGATTATCAAAAAGCCAATGGTTATGCACTGCTGTAACAATAAGTCCTCTCCTTTGAAGCTCTTTCATAAATGGATTAATTTCTTCCTGAAGTACAACAGACTCGCCAAGGTTCAGTGTATTAGCCAAAATACCTTCAAAAGATAGGGCAAACGGAAGTGCGAGAGGGGATCGAGTAGTTCGTCCAAGAATGGTAGCTTTAATATCGCGAAGGCGCTGTACAACACAAACAGGTGTTGAAGTAATAACTTCCCCACCGATGATATTAGCAAGTCGTTGACAATTTATCGGACTTGCGCAACTGCAATCTTTTTCTGACTGTGAATGATTATCATGCTCCAATCTATTCACCTCCTTTTATTTTTATAGTAATAATATATTCACAAGTGCGTAATGTGGCTGGGAATTATACCGTCAAGCGCCTTTTATTCTAAAATTTTTTCTATCTATCCCCAAATCCTTTTTAACTTTAATAGTATGATTTACTTTACCTACTTCTTCCCCTCCAGATTACATAAGATAAATAAAAATAGAAATGGAGATAGTGAAGTGGATTCTAAACATTCAAACAATACATTTGATTTTATTGTTGTCGGGACGGGACCAGCTGGGGCAGTTATAGCTAAAACACTAACAGACGATAAAAAAACCTCAGTCTTAGTCCTAGAGGCAGGAGAAAACAATGATAGAGATAAACCAATTCGAGATTCTAGATTCGCTCCTGAACTAGAAGAGCAATTTTTCACAGAATATTTTTGGCAAGGTGAAGGAGTGCCTCAACCTGAAGTAGATGACAGAAAATTTGAATGGACAACGGGGCGGCTTTCTGGGGGCGGATCTTCAATCAATGGTGAACAGTATGTTAGACCTACACCGGCTGTTTTAAAAGAATGGGAACGTCTTTTAGGGAACTTATGGTCCCCTGAACGAGCACTTCGTAGCTTTAAACAGTTAGAAAATTTTCATGGAGAAACAAGTAATCCTGAATTTCATGGCTTCAATGGTCGTTTAAATATCAGGCAAGCCCCAAACAATCCACCAATTATAACGAAAAAATTAGTTTCAGCGATCGAACTAGCAACAGGTTATAAACAAATTCTTGACTATAATAACCCAAAAACCCCTATTGGTCCTTTTACTCAATGGCAACTATTTCAAAAGATTAATGGAGAACGTGAAAGCTCTTCTACCGCATTTTTATCTTCAGACATTATGACTCCTGGTGGATACGGGGTGAATGGACGTAAGTTAAGGGTAGTTTATAAGTCAACCGGACTTCGTATTTTATTTAGGGAGAAAACAGCAATAGGTATTGAATATCTACAGGAAGGTAAAAAGGTCCAAGCTTTTGCCCGTAAAAAAGTAATTATTTCAGCAGGTATAAACAGTGCGCAACTTTTAATGTTATCTGGAATCGGACCTTCAAATAACCTACATCAGGCCGGTATCCCCGTTATTTTTAACAATCCAAATGTAGGGAAACATTTGACTAATCATACCTTAAACACTGCTACATTTAGTGTGAATCCAAAAGATATCCCTCAGCTTCAAAACGATCCATTTTCCCTTTATACAGGAGGCGCCTTCTTACCAAATCCACTTAATATTAATAACAATCACTGCAGAGGAGTTCAACTCATTGGGATTGTTGCAGAAGGAAGTTTAATTATTGCTATTTTATTTTTACAACCAAAAAGTCAAGGATCCATTAAAATACAAAATAACGACCCTTTAAAAATTGTACTTGCGGATGAAGGTTTCTTAGAAAATGAATATGACCTAGAAGCAATTAAGTCTATTTATAGAGTTTATATTAAAGGTATTGCGGAGAAACTTCCAAAACTCGACCCAAGTTATCAGCTTGTTAATCCAACGTTTGCGACCATTGATAATGATGATGAACTTGAAAACTTTATTAAAGAAAATTTTGATCATAATCACCATCAACAAAGCTCTCTTCGAATGGCCCCTATTGATAAAGGTGGAGTTGTAGATCGGTATGGCAATGTACATGGCGTCAATAATTTAATAGTTGCTGATGCACAAACCATTCCTTTTACAGTAGATGGTAACACGTCTGCATCTGCATACCTAATTGGATATACTATTGCAAAACGTTTAATGGATGATAACGCTTTTGAATAATAAACTTATTCTAGTTTTAAGTTGGGGTGGATTTTCATAAAAAATGAAAAGCTTCCTACTTCTGTTAGTAAATCAACTGTTGTCACATCAGCTAAACCAGGAACTGATGATTGTTGATGGGTCAACGGTTGTTGACACTCAAGCATCAAACGAAATAACTAAAACAACCTTCAAACAAGAATGCTGCACTATTTGTTGAAGATTAAGTAAAGCGTCCTTTTTTAGAATATCAAAATGGTTTAAGTTAGAAGATATTGTGGAAGATCAAAGATTGTTAAAATCGATGCATTTCTATTTAAGCAAGTAATTCTCTTTTATGAATTAACGGATTCAGCGTTCCTCTCCTAAGTTCTGTTAATATTCTTTGTTAAGAAAACCCAAAAATAAAAAAGCCCAATTTCGAAGTTGTAGAAGAGAAATTGGGCTTTGACTACTACACAAAACTGGACCGATTGTTACATGAGAAAAAATCCTAATACGAACTACTAAGGTGATTATGTAGCGGTTAACACCCAAGATATTTTATTTTTCATGACAGAATTTTTACACTTGGTATTTTTCCAAACCCTATGTAATCTTTTCTAAGGTTTGAATGGTAATATTTAAGCTCTTCTTTCAACCCTAGCCAAATATGAAGTTTGCAGTCCACATTTTGAGGATAAAAGAAATCAATAAATATCAAAAAGCATAAGCTTTTTACGCCTACGCTTTTCAAAAATTAATGCATCGATATTCTTTTACAAGCTATTTTTGCTGCTGGAACATCAACACCAGCACCAAGTGCTGCTTCTACTGATTCTCCCCAAGAACCACTGCTAGCCTTTATTTCGCTCCCAGCTGTCAAAACTCCCTCTGCTACAAAATTAACACAATCATAATAGTCTGGATTAGGATTACTTTCAAGATACTGTGTAGCTAATTCGTCTGCTTTCTTTTGTATTGAAAGTCGACCTTGTTCAGCTAATGAACTAAAAACACTCTCAGCTTGCCCACCAAAATGTACTATTTCGTCGTTAATGTCTTGACCAGTACGATGTATTTCTCCCATTTCAGATGACATATATAGACCTCCCAATCCTTGGAAAATTTGAACTCTTTAAGTTCACAAATATTTTATCCAACTGATATTGGTCTTATCCATCAACAACTATTTCTTTTTGGTTTATATAAAAAATTTAACATGTTTGTCTGGATATTCTTGTATCTGATTTTAGAAAAGAATGTCCAGATATTCTAATTTTTACGATAATGGCATGATTTTGTACAGATAATATTAAATGATTAATACTATATTTGGAGGTTATATACTTGCAACTAAATGCTGCCATTAAAGAATTTGTTTTGTATATTGAAAATTACTTAAAAATACGGTTACAAGTTATGAATACTATTTACAGCTCTTCTTAACCTTACGGCAACAATCATAACTCAAATGCACATATATAAGGCCTGAATTTGTTCTAAAACGACCTTCATCAGTGTTGACTTTGACTAAACCATAATAAGAATAAGATTAAAATGATTATCTCTCAAGGTGAGTTTCTTAGTGAAAACATCTTTATTTGCTACGTTAATAGATACTTCAATGTTCGTGTTTTATTCGAATCGTGAAGTGTCCAGCTGATGGACGAATAGCATTTTTGCTATTCAAACACGAATTATTCAATTATATTCACTGGAAATAGTTCGTGTATTTTAAGTGCTTTTTATTTTGGGCTATGAGAGCAATTGAGATAAGCGACTGTACATTTTATTGATTCTTGATGCGTCTCAGCTTTTTTAGTTGTAGCGCCTTTCCCCCTTCAAAATAGAACTACTATAACAAAGCGTATTCGAAAATATCCCGAATACGCTTCATTCAATCTACCACCGCTTCTAAATAGCCTTGCTCTAAACATGTATCAATCAAAAACTTCTTAATCCCTGAAGCAAATGACAATTCAATCGTGCTACTCGAAACAGCTAATATTTCCCCTTCTCCAAAAACCATATGCTTTACTTTTGAGCCAACGATTAGCGTTGACTCGTTTGTAATCGTCTGCTCATTTCGGTACTGCTTAAGTGCTTTCCTCGGATTTTTTGGCGCTTTTTTTGGCAATTCCTCCGGTGAGACGATTTGTTTTAGCGCCTTCATGAAAATTGATGGCACTACGTTTGTTTTAAAGCGCTTATTATACGAAATTAATTCCAAATGGCGAATCGCACGCGTTATACCGACATAAAAGAGTCGCGCTTCTTCCTCGCTTTCTTCTTCCGACTCACTAGGTAAAATCCCTTCAATCAAGTCAATTAAATACACACGGTCAAATTCCAAGCCTTTTGAACTGTGCAACGTTGTCAGTGTAATTGCATTCAATTCATTTTTCGTATGAGACGAACGTGCTAAATTTTCAAGTTGCATTAAACGACCTGCAAATTCGGTCATTGTTGACGTATGACGAGCAATTAAACCAAGTACGTCTACAATATCTAGTAAATTTTCATAATTAAAACCAAGTTTCTCACTCATATTCTTCAAAGTACGCTCATATCCAAAGTCGTAACGGATATGCTCTAGCATGGCTGTTGGCGTTGTTTTATCAAATTGAATGCTATAATATGTTTTGCGAATCCGTTTAATATATTCAGGCTGATAATCCTTTAACTCAACATGCTCTAATAACTTTGTGAATACACACCCATCTCCTGGCACTTTCTGCAGTGCTTTCAATTGCGTTGGTGTAATATAAGCATTCATTTTTCTGTAAACTTTTTCAAATACCGTGATATTTTTTGTATTGTACGCTAGACGCATGAAGTTCATAACATCCTCCACGACCCAATGCGTGAAAAAGCGAATCGTGGAATCTTTCATATAGAATGTCAAACCTGCTCTGTCAAGCGCGTCCATAAGCGGAATGGCTGACATATTATTTCTATATAAAATAGCCGTTGAACCATGCTTAGACAGATTTTTCAACTGATCCACTAAATATTTGGCCTGTAAATTGTAATTCTCTAGGATTTTAAACGAGATTGGCTCTGCTGCAGGATTTTCCGTAAACATTTGTTTGTTATAACGCTTTTTATTACGCTGAATGAATATATTGGCTGGCTCTACAATCGATGCAGATGAACGATAGTTTTGCGTCATAAGTAAAACATGCGCTTCCGGATATGTCTTACGGAAATTCAACAAATAATCTGGCTCTGCACCACGCCAGCTATAAATGGCCTGATCCTCATCCGCTACGACGCATAAATTATGATGGACTGCGACGAGCTTGGCAATTATTGCATGTTGAACAGGTGATGTATCCTGACTTTCATCGGTTAAATAATAATCGTAACGGCGTTGGTATTGCGCCAGCACCCCTCGATCTTTCGTGAAAATATCATTCGCCATTAATAGCATATCGTCAAAATCAATTAACAAACGCTCACTACCTGTGCGTTTATAATCCTCATAACGTCGTAAAATCTCAACTTTTTTTGGCACCTTTACTTCTGCAATTTCCCATTCCTGTTCTGGCAGCATTTTATTTTTGATGAATGTTATGTACGTCATTAGCTCGTCTAACTGATCTTCGGTAATTTTTGAGCCATTTAATTGTTCAAAAATCTCTCGAAGCACTCCCTTTTTTGAAATAACACCAGGCTTGTCCGATTCTTCAATGATGCCGTACGTAATGCCCTGACGTTCAAGTGTCTGCCGTACAACTTGAAATGCTAAACTATGAATCGTCGAAAAATCAACAGGTGGCAAATGTGGGAAAAACTTTGCAAAACGTGCCTTCATATCACCTGCCGATGCCTTACTAAACGTGACAGCCTTTATGCGAGAAGGTTTCACACCAAGCTCCTCAATCATATAGCCAATACGCATAATGATCGTCGTCGTTTTTCCTGAACCGGGAGATGCCAATAGTAACAGCGGTCCATTCGTTTGCAACACCGCCTGCGTTTGTACATCATTCAGACGAACGCCAAGTGAACGCTCCTTTTCTTCAAAATACGCTTTTTGCGCTACATTCATATAAATCGCTCCGTTCTAAAAAATCTATTTGTTATTATATCAAATGATGAGGATTCATCCGAGGGAAGCAGCACAATTTTAAAGCACAGAAAGGATAAATGTAAACGGCCAAAAGCGCCCACCTGTTATTCAGGGGGCGCTATTGCTATCATAATTTAAATCATTATTTTTTTGTACCTCAGAATCTTATCTGATCATGATCGCATCAATCGCTGTGGTGTCCAGATAAACGATTGATGGCAATTGCTCTAGTGTTTTGGTTAGCTATTCTACAACTTACTATTGATCAAAGTTTTTGTCCAAGGTACTTAAAATGGTGACATACATCTGCACAAAAAATGAGTGTTATACAAAAGTTTATTGCACCTATCAAATCAAAAATCTAGTTCATTTGGCTTCCTCATCGGCCGAGGGACCATAAATGCCTGGCACTGAAATATCAAGTAGGCGCAAGTAAACCCCAAGCTGTGCCCGATGATGGATCATGTGGTTTAATCCGAATATACGGAATGCCATCGCTCGCGGCTCTCGGCGGATGATATGGTCACCATGGCGTAGCGTCCATTCTTCGCGGAGCGTATTTTCGTCACATTCGGCGAGCAACTTTTCAAGCTTGCAGACGTTTGCGTCAAACTCATCCATAACGTCAGATCGTTTTTCCAAAGGTTCCCGTCGCTGCGGAACGGTCGAAAGTTCAAACTCCGCGAACTGAAAAATCGCGATTTGCCAGTTCAGCAGGTTGATTAGGTGCGTGGCCAGCCCGCCAAGTGTCATTGATTTCTCATGTGGCCTCCATGACATATGCTCCTCGGGCAAGCGTTCCAAAATGCGACGAGTAGTTGCCAATTCATAAGTTGCGTCACTGATGATCAATTGTTTAACCATAAAATTCCTCTCCTCCTTATGGTTAGCATACTATAAATTCCATTCGAGTAGAAAGCTCTCTATTATTTGGCGTGGAAGTTTGGCTATTATGAACACAACCAATCATGTCTTGCAATGCGGAATGAGTTAATGTTTATGTTTAAATTATTAGTAACTACATTCTTATCTAAATAATGAAGTCGTTGCACGAGAGTTCATCTCTTAGCGCAACGACTTCATTATTTGTTAAATTTGTTGAATGTATTTGATGTTGTAAATCTTCTAATTTCACAACAATGGAATTATCTTCTAGCCATTTCGAATTCAATAATTGTTTCGTTATCAAGCTTTAGATTAATGATAGTTGGTTGCCAAGAGCTAACTATCGCTAATCATTTATCCTATTCCCTTTTATTTGTGCAATACTTTTACAATAACAGGATAAGAATTTGCATACCATTTCGAGTTAACGGCATTAGCACCAGCAAAATCTATCAAAAATATTTTCAGGTGTTTAAAGCTTAGATAATTTAGAATAAATGTAATTAAAATATGTCTTTTCTATCCTTGTCTTATAATTGCATTTAATATTGCTTCCATTCTTTGGTTTACTTTTATTTGAAGTTCGAGCAACTTTGACTCTTTCTCTAATACATTACGATATTCTTGAGAATATGTAGGATATAATGATTCTTGCCTTTCTAAATTTTGATATACAACTAAAATGTTATTATGTAAAGCCACCAATTGGTTATACTTATTAACATTAGAATTCTTATCTGTATTTATTGTAGGATCATTAACATAAATAAAAATGTTTTTCCCTGCTGTGTTTATATTAACTACTCTTAGTTTTGAATTCCATTCAACTGGTAAATTTAATGATTCACCAACAAATCTTACTGGTACCAATGTAGTGGAGTTGATAATTCTGGCTGGGCTATCTAGAAAAGATTCCTTACCATTAACTATTGCCTTATTAGAACCTACCTTTAATTTAATAGTTGTTTTACCTCTACTCGCTGTTACGGTTTGGCTAGAGGCATCCCAAGCAACAGTTGCACCTAATGATTCAAATATACCTCTCATCGGTAACATAGTTCTACCATCTATGGCTGTACCACCATCCAAAAAAACTACTTCATTTTTTGCATATGCGTAGCTACCACCTCCTATATAAATTAAAGAACATAGATAAAATAAAAAACTTACAAAGAATAATCGTTTTAACATAACATGTCTCCATTCTATAAACTCAAATAACTATATTATATCACTAATGTAATAATAATACTTATTTTCTATTTTTGTTTTTTAACTAAAAAGAGGAAATTAAGTATCGAAGAGTAAAATAAATTACATCTAGAAAATATGAGGACAAGAATTTCAAGACATTTTTTATTTTTTTGGACAAATGTCTTTACCTTATATTAGTTGGGATTCTGGCTTTGTTTAAAATCAATATTTATTCTTTAGTAAGTTTGCAGTTTAATGTTCATTTCACCCTTAATTATAACAATTAAATTTTGACTCTATTAAATTTCCATTTACTAATTTTTACAATAAAAATAACGCTGTGAGAGTAATCGAGATTCACTAACACGTACTGTTGCCCATCTCGATCGCTCTCACAGCGTAAAATAAAAGCCTTCCGTTTTTAGGAAGTCTTGAAAACAAATGGTCACTACTGCAATTTTTATAATTTACAAAAAGATCGTTATGGCATGCTGTATTAAGTTCGTTAAATTTTTAACTCCTCCGGGTACTAAATGACGTCACGCCATAAGGTTCGAAATATTCCGAATGATTAATCGTTGCGGAATGCCAATCAATTAATGTGATTTTATCGTACATTATTTAAATCTCTCCCCCATGATTGTGGTTCTCGTGTATTTACTAAATAAATATTAGTATTCGAGAAAGCCACAATAGACCCGTCATGTGCCACAATCCTTTTAAATTTTTTTAAACGAAGGTTTCCATTCAGACAAATCCTGATAAACAAATGTTATATTGTCACATATTTTATCTGCAACTTCGTACATATGTTTTATATCATTAGCCGTAAATAATATATATCCTTTGCGCCCTGTACTGTCTACAATAGTTGGTATGGTGTCGCCTTCTTTTACTAATAAATCAATTAATACGATCTCGGATATGTTAGCTAACCCTTCATACTTGATTTCTTTTAAGCAACCTGTTTTTGGAATCAAGCTTAAAGACATCGCTTGACACTTTGAAGGTACACATCTAAATTCATCTATAGTCTCAGTAGCTAATGCATCATAATAGTATCCGAATTGAGATATGCCGGTTGTTAGTTCTACCATCTTCCAAATATTGCCTCCTCCTATCCTAACTTGAGACTCTATGATTATTGGCTTATTTTGTTTGTCTATCTTTACCTCTGTATGAGTAATGCCGTTTTCCAGTTGGATATCGTCCAAAAATAGCATTACTTTTTCAATGATTAACTTTTTTTGAGATTCATCTATAGGTGCCGGCATAATAGTATAGTTTATTAAAAACGTATCTTCTTTAAATATTTCAGCTGATATAGCTAGTATAGAATGTTTTTTGTTATATGAAACGGCTTCGACTGTATAAACTACGTCTCCTTCAACGTACTCTTCCACTAAAATAGGTAGTTGAATCCCGTTATCTTTAATAAATACCTCTACGTCATCTCCTATGTCTAGCTTAGATACACCTTTACCACCAGCGCCAATGGGGGGCTTTATAATAATACTATCTTTTTTGTTCAAAAATTCATCAATGTCTTTTATGTTTTTGCAAACTATAGAATCTATCGAAAAGTCTTTGCCTTCTAGAATTTCACGCATCATGTCTTTATTGCGGGTTATCATATTAGCGTTGTAAGAAAATCCTTTAACATTTAAAATCTTTGCAATTATAGAAGCTGTATCTAAGGCTACTTCGTTGAAAGATACAACCACATCAAACGGTTTCTCTTTGTACAATTCTACAGCATAGTACACACACACAGGTATGTTTGTTGTGTCTATTTCTTTTTTAAAGAAACACTTTTCTAAGATAGTTCCATCGAAATATATGTGTTTAGTGTAAGATCCTATATACGAAACAGTATAGCCCCTGTCTAGAGCATCTTGTATTGGCTTTGTCCATCCCCCTATAAATAAAACGTGTGGTGTATTTTCCTTTTCAGTTCCTTTTGATACCTTATACATCATAATCATCTCCTCTAAATTGAACTCGTATTTTCAATGTTGGTTCCTTTTATTACGCCTCGCCTTAACAACACTATTAAACACAATGTTGTTCCGAAGCCCCCTATAAATAACGTAGCTTGAAGCCCAACTATAGAAACTAAAAATGCGCTAGCAAAACTTCCTAATGCCCAAGCTCCCCAATTAAGTGTACGCTGAACAGCATTTACTCTGCCTAGCATGTGACTTGGTGAGGCAAGTTGTCGTATGGTTGCAGCGTAAGGGCCAAATACACCTTCTCCCATACCATGTATAATACTTGCAGCTACTATTCCGTAAACGGTTCCTAAATATCCCATTATCGGTATGAAGGACAGACCGATAACTGATACAGTAGCGCTATAAATAAGCATTTTTGTATTATTAAATTTTTGACTTTTTTTTACGAGTATCGAATTACCTATTAAAAATCCCACTGCTGCCGAGCCTATAACAAAGCCTATTTCAAGTTCAGATAGACCCATTACCTTATAAAGAAATATTACTAAAATGCTATTTAATATGTATTTAAAAAACCCGTAAACAGCGCCACAGCTTACAATTGGTTCCAAGACAGGGTGGTTTTTAAAATATATCAAACCTTCATATATGTTTTTATATATCGATGTTATATTTACATTTTTCAAAGAGCCTTCTGTATGCGGTTTATATCTTGAAATAAATAATACACACATAAAACAAACAAAATACGTTACTGCGTCAACAGTGAATAAGCCTGTTAATCCAACTAGAGTAATAACTATTCCTGCTAGCATAGGACCAATTACAATAGAAAGAGACTCCGAAAGGGCTAGCTGAGCATTTCCTTTTTTTAAGTTGTCTTTATCTGTTAATATTTCCGGTAAGAAAGAAGGTATTGCAATATTGTAAAACGTAGTAAATATTCCGTTTAAAAACATGATTAATACTAATAAAGGGAACGTTATTACATTTGTTACAGTCAGTATGAATACTGATAAAAATAAAATGCCCTGACATATACTACAAATTAGCAAAACCTTTTTTCTATGAAGGATGTCTATCAAAGCGCCGGCTACTAATCCGAAAAGTAGGTAGGGTATGAATATAATCCCACGAAGTAAGGCAGCATTCGCCTCACTTGTTTCTAGTACCTGTAATGCAAAAAGAGGCAAAGCTACTACTGTAAACTGGGTACCTAACAAACTTATAGACTGCCCTAGCCAAAGCCTGTGAAAATTAAACTGTTTGTTATTTTTCATAATACACCCCTATAATTTCATCTAATGTTTTTATCACCTAAAAATTCAAAACCTGTTATAAAAGCGATTTCATTACTATTTATAACGCTACGGTTCGAAACCCTTCTGGCTAATGAATAGTTCATCTTCTGAAAAATACTGCCGCATTCGTTTATATACCATTTGATAGATGGATGGATCATACCATTCTTCCATTTCCAAATTTCTATATAACGCTTGTAAGCCCATCTTGTGTGTTCGTTTACCACCACTGCCGTCCCCCATAAAATAATCGTCAATACATACTCGGTTTACTAAAGGACGCAATATTTCTGCAAATCGCTCGCTACTTGGTAATACAGGTGCGATGGCAACCTGTGTAGGAATACCTGAATCAGTAAGTAGTTGGAGTGTTTTAAGCCTTGCTGGAATAGGAGGAGCATAGGGCGTAAAATGTTTGCGAATATCTTCCCTATCAGTCTCTACTGTCATACTTACCCTAATTTTATCTTTAAAATGTTGTAGCAAATCAATATCTCGACTTACAAGTGGACTTCTAGTCTGTACAAATAAGAAATCAGGGGGATCTTCTACCATAACTTCTAGTAAAGATCGCGTCACTTTTTCCTTATGCTCAATTGGTTGATACGGGTCTGTACTTGATGACATAAATATAGTGACATTCCCTTTAGCTTTGGCGCGATGGAGCTCCTTTTTTAATAAACTAGCAGCACCGCTTTTAACATCGACCCAATTTCCCCATTCCTCTTCTCGAAAAAGTGCTACAGGCATTTGGCGAACATAACAATAGGAACACCCAAATGAACAGCCTGTATAAGGATTTAGTGAATGAGTATATCCACAAAGAAAGCCAGTCCCTTTATTCAGAATGGTTTTCGGGCTTTTATAAAATAAATCATTTTTCATGACGGAACCTCCATTCAATGTACGGAAATAACTACTCTTTGCTAGATGATGCTTGCTTTTCTAGATCGAGGAGCATCGTCTTCATTTCTAATCCTCCTCGATAGCCAGTTAATGAGCCATTCTTTCCTATTACACGATGGCACGGTACGGTAATTAATACCGGATTAGCCCCAATAGCCGCACCTATTGCACGAACAGCTGCTGGTTTATTTATATCATTTGCAATGTCGGAGTAGGATTTGGTCTGTCCATAAGGAATTTCACAAAGTGCATTCCAGACTGCTTGCTGAAATTGTGTACCTACGTATTCAAATGGAACAGTAAAGGTTTTTCGCTTTCCCTCTAGATACTGAGTGATTTCAACGACATAGGGTTCAAGTTTTTCATCATCTTCAACAAGAGGACTTCCTGGAAAGCGTTTTTTAGCCCATTCGAACAACTCCTCGAATGGATTGTTCTGTGAACCTACAAATACAAGCCCATTTGAGCTTGATGCAATATAAAAATTCCAATCCTTAAACTTTAGTAAAGACCAATAAAGGGTGGGTTTATTCTTTGTTTCCATTGTTCTTTTCCTCCATTTTGATCATTTGACGGAATTGTGCTGGAGTCTGTCCAGTTTTCTTTTTAAATAAAGTAATGAAATAAGCCGCGTTAGCCATACCCACACATATGGCGATATCTCCAATCGCTTTATTTGTCTGAATCAAAAACTTTTTAGCTGCTTGTACTCTAATTTGTTGAATATACTCAACCGGCGTGATGCCTTTAATCTTTTTAAAGGTTCGATGCATATGATACGGACTCCCATGACAAATATTTGCTAACGATTCTAGCGTTAATTTTTCTGTGAAATTTTTATCAATGTATTCCGTAATTACATCAACCCACTCGCTATCAGGCAGATTTTCATTAGTGGGTTTGCAACGTTTACAAGGGCGAAAATTTGCACGTAGAGCTTGTTCTGCGTTTTGAAAAATGCATACATTTTCTTTTTTCGGAACGCGAGATTTACAGGATGGCTTACAAAATATCCCTGTCGACTTTACAGCGTAGAAAAATAGATTATTATACGCTGTATCATTATTTATAATTGCCTGCCACTTTTCATCCGTTATCATTTCCACATCATTCGAAACTCTATGATCATGGCTCTCTATATGTCCGTTATTGATACTATCTGGCATTAATCTCACCTCTCCTTACAATATACTATCTATAAATTCAGAATGTACAATTCTGGGAATAGAATAGCAAGATAATAAAATTTAATTTTTTTATTCCGCATTTACGGGCTGTAAGACTCCAACCTCAAACCATAGAGAAATCGGAGAAGTTTAGGTGGGAGATGAACAGCCCGTAAAAGCCCGATTGGTTTAACTAATGATCTGTGGGGGATGAAGAAAACCCCCACTGATCAAAGTTTCACTTTATTTAGAATCGTGAAAAATGATTCCAAGACCGTATCGTTCTCCAGAAGTAACCGTACTCACTCCGTGACGAACCCTATTTTTATAATATCCTTTTTTACCAAGAACAGGTCTATGGTTAGTAGGAAAGATCAGCGCACTGCCTTGTTCTAAAGTAATAACATGTCCCCTACTCTGAGCACGAGGAATTTGTTCCACTAATAGAGACTCTCCACCGCAAAAGTCTTTATCTCGTTGATTTAATACAAATACTACTTGAAACGGGAAAAATATATCGCCATATAAATCTTGATGCAAACAATTAAACCCACCTGTTTCATATTTTAATATTAAAGGTGTCGGTCTAGTTTGTTCATATTCTTCACAGGTGTTCAAAAAATCGTGAAGATGATCTGGAAACTGTTCTGTTTTCTTTAAATAACCCAACCACCGATTGGCTGTTTTGGCTAATTCGAGATAAAAGGACTCTCTTAAACTTTGGATGATTTCAGGTAATGGATAGGAAAAATATTTGTACTCTCCATTCCCGAAGCGGTATCTCGTCATATTGATTGTCGTTCTGTATGACTGTTCCTCACGATAAGATTCAATGAAGAATTCACATTCCTCTTTTGTTAAAATCGCTGGAAGCTTTGCGAATCCTTGCTCATCTAATTCATGTTGAATTGAATCCCAATTTAAGTTTTCGACACGGGTTTTTATATCTTGGACCATTTTTATCAACTCCTATTTTGCATTCTTAATAACTAACACTATAACCTCATATTTAGAAAAAAATAAGGTGTTTAGAATGTAATAGCAAGATTACAAAATTAGTAAAGATTATTATGTGATAAAGTAAAGTTACAATAGAAAATCGTAATAAGATGAGGAGAATGAAAAAGTGACATGGCATGAAGTCAATGATGATATTGTAATTACATTACCTGAAAATTTCGATATGAATGCAAACCTAGGCTATCTAACAAGGGAAAAAAATGAATGCATGTATGAAATAGAGAACGATACAATTACAAAAGTTATAGCCATTGGGGAAATTCGGTCCTTAGTACGGGTTAGCGTTGTCAATAATGAACAAATGGTTGTTCAATTCCTAAAGGAGTCTAGACCTAGTGAAAAGTGGCAACGGGAAGAGATTGTAAAATATATTCATGAATGGTTTGATCTTGATAACGATTTAACGCCATTTTTTGAAATGGCAAAAGCAGATCCATTACTTAAAATGCCTGCACGAAAATTCAATGGTTTGCGAGTTATCGGCATTCCCGATTTATTTGAAGCTTTATGTTGGGGAGTTTTAGGGCAACAAATTAACTTAGCCTTCGCATACTCCTTAAAGAAGCAATTTGTAGAAGGATTTGGCGATTCCATCGAATGGAATGGTAAAAAGTATTGGGTGTTCCCATCGTACGAACGAATTGCACAGTTAACACCTACCGACCTAGCGGATATTAAAATGACGGTAAGAAAAAGTGAATATATCATAGGAATTGCTAGATTAATGGCAAGTGGAGAATTATCGAGGGAAAAATTAATGAAAATGAACTTTAAAGAAGCTGAAAAATACTTAATTAAAATACGAGGAATTGGTCCTTGGACAGCCAATTATGTGCTGATGCGCTGCCTCAGGTTCCAGACAGCTTTTCCAATAGATGATGTAGGTCTTATTAATTCGATAAAAATATTAAATAATATGAACCGAAAGCCTACGAAGGATGAAATCTTAGAAATATCGTTGCCATGGAAAAACTGGGAATCATATGCTACCTTTTATTTATGGCGTGTCCTTTACTGAATAATTACAACTTAAATCGTAACCTTGATATGAGAACAAATCTAAAGAGCATGTTTTGAAAAAGATTGATCAAAACATGCTCTTATTTGAATGGGGGCAGATTAACTAAATGGAAAAGAACCAACCCCTTAACCCTTAGTAGCTTCACCAATTAGTAGATCTAAAAGACATCGAGCTTTGTAATTTATTATTTTACTCTACCATTACACATCAATTTCAATGCCAATTCCTTGCTGCTTAGCCTTTTGAAATATCCCTTTTGCGACAGCTAAATCATAGTAAGCCGCACCTACTGATTTGAAAATATTAAGCTTGGAAAACTAAGTTTTTAAAGAGAGCTTAAGCATAAAGACTATGGATCATTCTCCATTCTTTTGTCTTTAAAAAACTCTAGTAGAAGTTATCTACAAATGTATTATAAGAAGTGTGCTTTATAAAAGTAAGTACGCACTTTTAAGTTTTATAGTAAGAAAAAAGTGATATAGGCACTTTAAAGTTCCTATCCAAAAACATAATTTTTTAGGAAAAGTTACAAGCTTTTTGTTTTCCTACAAATAAAGCATTGGAAGGGGTTTGAATGCCCATTAGGTTCCAATGCAAGTTTTTATTTATGCTATTATTTATCACAAAAGCATCAATGAATATTGTGAAAATTTAACTTCTTTAAACGTAGGGGCTTCTTGAAAACCGAAAGAAAATTTGTTGGGTTTAAAATGAAGTTTGATTGAATGCTTCCTTATTTAAAGAAACTATTGTATTTACAGAGTTGATCTCCATAAAAAAACCAGTTCCAATAAGGTACTGGCTGTTTATATATCTTATACATTACTTGTAAAATTTCATTCGCTCTTCAAGTGGTTGGAATTCTTTTTCACCTGGTGTTACCGTCGGATTACCAAATGGCATTTGCGCAATAAGCTTCCAATTTTCAGGAATATGCCATTCTTTTTTCACTGCATCATCAATTAGTGGGTTATAATGTTGTAAAGAAGCTCCTAATCCCTCTGCTTCTAATCCTGCCCACACAACTAATTGGTGCATACCTGATGCTTGATTTGACCAAATTGGAAAGTTCTCAGCATATGCAGCAAATTGCTCTTGAAGCGATTTAACTACAGCCTCATCTTCTAGGAATAATACTGTTCCATAACCAGCCTTAAAGGAATCCATTTTTTGTTGAGTTGCTGAAAAATCTCTATCTCCAACTACTTTTTTTAATGTTTCAGTTGTGATGTCCCATAATTTATTATGTGCCTCACCTGATAATACTACAATACGTGCAGTTTGTGAGTTGAATGCTGACGGAGTATATTTCACAGCAAATTCTACAATTTCTTTAATTCTTTCATCCGATATTTTTACCTCTTTATTTATCCCGTAATAAGTACGTCTTTCTTTAAGTGTAGTGTAGAAATCTTTTGTCATATTTTCGTCCTCCTAATTTACTGTAATTGTTGGTTACACATATTGCATCTGTCACTCCAAGATTTTTTCCTACAAAATCGAATCTTCAAACGGCATTTTCATTTTTAAAGACCATGCCGGATTACAACAGGAACACCTGACAATAGTACTGCTAGGTGTGATATCCTTTTTGACTCTTTCTTTGCCTCTGTTATAATGTGCCAAAAAGTAAATATTTATATTCCACTACATATTTTGGTGTTCGTAAAATATGTTATCCAAACAAACGATAGAGTATTCAAATATATGTAGAATTAAATTTAATATTTTGTATATATGTTCAGATGAATTTATGACAGGTGCTACATTGTTAGTAGATGGCGGTTACACAGCCATAAAATAGATCAAAGGGATAAAAATGATGTAGAAAAGGCCGGTGATTATCCATATTTGCAATATCCTTTAGGCATATTAATAAAACAATTTATCTCAAAAACAAAAAATGTAGGTGTGAAAAGTTAAGTTGAAAGGCTCAAACAATCATAACCCCGTTTTATATTATGGATAAGATAATTCACTATACTAAATTATTATGTTCGGATGTTTAGATATTGCCTAGATAGCTTCGCGTAATGTTTTGGAGAAAAATTTTTCCATTCTTACTGTATTTTTCGAATAACTCAGACAGAAGAAAAACAAAACGTTTATACTCTTCATCATCTTTTTTCGGAGCATAGGATGATGACAAATTCCTTCCCAAAAAACCTTCATAATCAAAAAGCAAATCATTTTGATACTTTTTAAACTCATAATTTCCATCTTTAAAAAAGCTGTTAAAAACTTCTGGAGTTTCCTCTATTCCACCGCTAAATCCTTTGAAATTTGAACAGGTCTTTTGGCAAATTTCTGCATTCTCTTTAATAATCGGACTATTTAAATCTCTGCTATTCCAAACAAGAGCAACATTTGCATTTTGTTTTAAAATCCGTTGACATTCGATTTTGAACGCTTTTTTATCAAACCAATGAAATGCCTGGGCAACAGTTACTAAATCCACACTATTCCCTTTTAAAGTGGTATTTTCAGCAGTTGCTTTTATTGATTTAAAACGAGAATATAGTTTTAAAGATTGCTCAGCCATCTTTCTCATGTCATCATTTGGCTCAACTCCAATAACATTTAAATCTCTATCAAGTAGCTGGCGGCTAAATATCCCCGTACCTGAACCAATATCGGCCACAATCCGATCCCCTTTTAGTTGATTAGCTGAAAACAAATAATCTATATATTCATTAGGATAACTAGGGCGATATTTTGCATATATGTCTGCCTTGTCGGTAAAATTTTCTGTTGTTTTCACAGTACTACCTTTTTTCCCATTATATTATGTACAGCAATCCGTCTTACCCCAATCACTCATAGAAGCGAGATCTAAAACCTCGACATAGGGGGTGTTTGTGTAAAAAGTCAATGACACAAACACCCCCTTAAACCTGGGAAGTCTGTATTAGTGTAATAACTAAGAATGCTACAACCTCTTTCCTAGTCATAATAATTATAGTAGTTGTTCTTTTTAACTCGCTGTCACATTGCTATCTTCGTGATAATACATTGTATACAAATCATTTAATGTAACTTTACCAAATGCAAAATCCACCACATTTCTCTCGACTAAAAAAGATGTAAGTGTACTTAATAAACTTGCTTCAGAACTTGGTAAATGAATTAGTGACATTCCATTAGTAAGTGTTTGAAGTTCTAAATTTGGAAATAGCTCATGAAGTTGTTTTTTAGTGTTGTTTTCCAGATTTTTCACTCGAATAGTTTTAATATGCGCTTGACTAAAACCTTCTATTACTTGATTGGTATCAACTAGCTTCCCGTTGTTAAATAAGAAAATTCGGTCTGCATATTTCTCTAAATTATCAAGTAAATGGGAGGCAATAATAATAATCTTACCTTCCGCCTTTTTCTTTAATAATATTTTCGAAATGATTTCTACATTATTTGGATCAAGACCGTTCATTACTTCGTCCATCATCATAATTTCCGTATTTGTGACAATTTGCATTGCAAAGCATAGTCGTTGGCGCATACCAAGGGAATATGTGCCTGTTTTTTTATTCACATAATGCCCCATATTTAATGCTTCGATTGTTTCATCAATCAGTTTTAAATCCGATTGCCACATTGTTGCAAACATTTTTAAATGCTCGCGCCCACTTAAGTGATTATATAAGTCGCTTTGGTCTGGCATCATTGACACGAATTTATGAATTTTTACTTCATTTGATTTATTCGAGTAACTTAGGCCATCTTTAAAAACTACCTTTCCATTCATCGGTTTCAAATAATTCATTAACACATTCATAAATGTGGATTTTCCAGTTCCATTTGGTGCGACAAGCCCGATCATTTCACCTTGCTCAAATGTCATTGAAATATCATTTAACACTTTACTTTCCCCAAATTGCACGGTAATATTTTGAATTTCAATCAACTTTATCCCTCCTATTTAATGAGCTTAAATCGCTTATTTAATGCAATAAGTATCATTAAAAAAATGACAATCCCTGCTAGTCCAAGTAACAACTGTAATCCTAAAGTAAAATCTAATTGGTCGTTAAAGTAATAAAAATTACGTCTTTTTGAAATAATTTGTCCGACTTGAATGTAAGATGTCGGATAGTTCTGAACGTCCCAAAAATAACCGATGTAACGGCTGGAATAAAAATTCTCACCGAAAATAAGGAACAAGCAAACAGCGAAATTTACCATCTCACTGCGGAAAATAATACTGCTAAATAGCACAACGTTGATAATGACGATAAACCAGGTGAAAAGCAAAATTAAGGATTGTCCTAAAAACGTACCTAATGTCATCATTTCAAATTTACCATCCACACGCCAATCGAGATAAGCTGCATACACTGGAGATGGTAAATTGAAATTCCCAAAACCGGATTGTAAGCCTATGATAAAGATGCCAACTATAAGCGGTACAAATAATACCACGCTACCTAGTAGTGCAACGAACATTTTTACAAGTAGCTTTTTCCAATCACTAATTGGAAATCCCTTTAAAATAGATGGATGACGTTGATCTTTTTTTACTATATCAATTGATAAAAGAAGTACACAGACAATCAAAATAATAGGAAGTACTCCTTTTAATAGGCGTTCGAACGTTTGAAGTGCTGTACGTTGTTCAAAAATTTCCAATGATAATTCATATTCTGCTTTCGAATAAGTATCATAACGGACAGCCTGCTCTAAATAGGCGTAAAAGGCATCATCTTCAGCATACTTGTTATTTTTTATAAAATACTTTGAGTTATATGAAATTGCCTCGTTTCTATATGTAAACGAATTCGTAAAGTAGTACCAATCACGAGTTAAATCTGCATATTTTTTTAAATTTCCCTCATCTAATGCATCTAATCTTTTTTTATCGATAGGGTTAACTTGTTTAAATATTTCAATAGCATAAATAACGGAAGGATGAAGCGTGTTTAAATCTTGTCCCTCCATATGATCTAAAAATTCCTGACGTGTTAAATAGCGCGCCTCAATTTCATCATAGTCAACACTTTCAATCGGATTGTAAGTTGGCGCTATTTTAAATACATAAAAAAAGGTTGTAAAAGCAAGCAAAAAATAGATTGCTAAGTTTTTCTTATTCGTAAAAAACTGCTTGAATTCAAATTTAAAATAACTCCACATCTAATAATACCTCCCCTATGCCCTTTTGATTTTTCCTGTTGAGAAAAATGTTTTAATAACGAATAACATTAAAATGATACTTATAGACATGATGATTAATCCTAAATTCATAGTAAGATCAACAGGCTTCGCTAAATCTAAAGGTAAGCCTCGTAAAATATCATTGAAGTTCATGAAATTAAAAGGATTATAGGGAATTAAACTAATAAGAGATGGGAAAATCATAGGTAAAAAGAATAAAATAAAGTGTACAAATAATGTTAAATACATATTTTTCAGTAACACATTTAAAATAATCGACAACAGCATTACAAAAATTGAAATAAATATCATATAGCCAATGCTCATTGCAATATATTGAATCGTAGATATTAATGTGGCATTTCCTAGATATATCGCTACAGGCTCTAATGGGTTACCAAGTCCATTTAATAGCCACAATGGAATTGCACAAATAAAAATGAGCAAAATGCTTGTAACTATAGATAAAAAAGTAATAATACATTTAGATAAAATATAGTGATCAAATCGGACAGGAAAGCCCTGAATTATACTAGAATGCTCAAAGTCATCAAGCAAAATAGAACTTGTATGGAAGCTTATAAATATGTACCAGCCAGCTCCAACATGAATAAAGAAAAATAATAAAAACGGCATATACTGAAATAAATCGGATATTGTATCCTTTCCCTCATCATTCATCCTCTTAAAATAAAGATAGTCCATAGAATTTTGCAATTTAGAAGGTAATAATTCTGCAACATTTTCATATCCTTCTAATTCGAATGCCTCTTCTCTTAATTCTGCGAGTTGAAGTGAAGTTTCATAATACATAGATAGTTTGTCCATCGTTAACGCTGCTATTTGTAAAGCAATATTGCTTTTTTGTTTGGTTAAATTCTTATATAACTCGCTTCCGTCACCTGTTTCTGAAGCATCTTTAACTTGAAACTTTGAAAGTATAGCTTGTGCTGAATAGTAATCACCCTTTTTCTCGACAAGTTGATTACCAAGAGCTTGTGCATTTATATAAAACATAAAGCCGAAAACGATAATAACAACTGCGACAAGTGCGACTAAATTTTTCCGATTCGCTCGCTCAATAACTAGACCTACTTTTAATGCTCTTAACACCGTCATCCTCCTCCCTTTGCAATCAATGCATTTACGTAATATGATAATCTATTATGAATATTTTTACAATTCTTACATTTGAAAGGTTTCTATTTAAAGTTTGTAATTTCGTAGGAATAGATATTCATTTGGAGTGGTTTCATATTGCAAGCAATAATCGCCGTTTCTTTTGATTCATAGCGTGTAATTTTTCTAATGATTCTCAGGGATGACAGTCTAAGAAAAATCCATGTTTTTCGGGAGCTAGCTTTTCTGGTTTTACTCTAAATAAGGGGAGGTTTAATTCACTGTTAAAATAGTTTTCTTTTTAAATAAAAAGTATTTCACCCTTTTTCATCTCTATTTACTACCTTATTTTCTTGAGTATCCCTTAAATAAAGAGCTAAGGCGATTAAAATTGCAAAAACTGATAAACATCTAGAATGTATTGACATTAAAATATTGGTTGTTTACATGAATAGTTAATCCTGTTGTAATTTGTTGTAGATATTGACTATCTACTTCCCCATACTTTTCAGATATGCATCTTTAATAATTTCGCGATAATTTGCTAGAGAAATTTTTTGATAAATAAAAGCAATTATCAAGTGTACGAAAGTCAAAATTATTCCAGCAATTGAAAAGCTTTGACTTATTGAATGCACTTGAAAAATTCTTCCCCATAATATAACCATGAAAATGAATAGCGGGAGCAATGAAGCACCAACTATCAATGCTGGATTTCCATTGCCTGAAATAGTGCCTGGCCTCACAGTCATTTGGTTATTCAAATAAAACAGTAACAGTACACCTAAACTTGCTATAAAAAGTGTAAGCTTTGTACCTTTCAAATTAACATCCCCTTTCAGGTAGTTTTTATAAGAGTATGTAATTAATTTGAATAAAACAACAAAAGCCCTTATAAACGAATAAGGGCTTTTGTTTTACTAATATTGTAAAATATCTATATCTTGTAGGAGAAACACCATTAGGTTCTTCAATTTCAACCAAATTATCGTAATTTGAACCATCCTTTAATTGCATCAGAAATACATTTTTATCTACCTTATGGAACTGTATTTTCAATAGTTGTCTTAAAACCGTTCTTAGCAGCGGTATCAATTAACTGATAAATAGAATTACTTGATGCATCGTTAAACAAATACCATTGATCATCAGTAGCATCATAAATCAAAACTTTTGGGTCAGGCAAAGTTTCATCGAAAGTTTGAACTAAAGTATAGAGATCAAACTGTTTTATGCTTTTCCCTTCTTGGTCTATAAAATCAAATTGACCACCTTTATAGTAACCACCTGGAGTAGTGCTGTGAACAGACCATGTATAATTTAAAGGCTCTTTTACCTTACTTCCTTTGTTTTTTACAAAAATATTATGCATTTCTTCTACATAGGCATTCCCTTTTATTCGCTCTACTACTCCACCCATAGTCATATGGTATTCATAAAGCACTGCTTTCACTTCTACACCATTTATAACTAGTGGTTTTGTAATGACATTTACTGTCAAATCCTTATAATCGACATTACAATCAAATGTTTCTGCAAGAAATCGAAGTGGAACGAAGATGCGTCCATTTTTTAAATATGGTTTTACATCAAGTAACACCTTTTTACCGTTTTTCATAACTGTATTACTGTTCAGTTTTAAGATTACTCGTATATCGCTTTTAGTAAGTGTCACTTGGGAATCCGACCAATTGACCGTAGCTCCTAAATTTTCACTGATTACACGTAAAGGTACCATTGTACGATTGTTTTTGGTTTCAGGATTCACATCGGTTACAACTTTTATACCGTCAACCTTTATTTTAATGTTTGCATTTGCTGCATAAGCAGGTGACGATGAAATGATTAGAATCAAAGCAAGGAAAACACCTGTGAATATCTTTTTCATCTTTGATAGCTCCTTAAAATTTTATGTGCATACTATAATCTGAAAATTAACCTAACTTTTTAATGATTTACTTATTTAATAAGGCTTGATAAGTCCTCCCTCATATCAATAGGTTTTTGTAATACAATCTCAAAAACCTCTACATTTGATTAAAATGTAGATAAAAAATATTAAAATTCAAATTATAACTATCTAAAATATGTTAATTAATTATTCATTTTGAGTCTTTTCAAATTCTAACCACCCCTCAAATATGGAGTCATCTTTTAAATCAAAATAGTATTTTGCGAATCTCATAAATTCTGTGGAATCGATCTCTTTATATTTATAAAATTGATAATAACTTTTTAAAAATTGTTCAATTTCTTTTAAACCCTCATTTTTATTAAATAATTCCCATAGCATTGTGGGAGCCTTACCATAGATATATGAACTCATTTTTGATTCATATTGATCAAGTGGTAAATTCACTGGAAGCACCATATTAGGATCAATACTGTACTTCGTATAAGGTTTGCTAAGGTTCAATTTTTTAAACGCGAATAGATCAGTGGCAAATACAGCGAAGCCTTCATCTAACCATGCATTATAAAAAGGATCATTGTTAATCATCCCATAAAACCATTGATGAGCAATTTCATGAACCACCATACTTTTAAGCGCCTCAGAATTGACAGGATCACTATTATAAATCGTATGAGCTGTCACAATTCCTGGATACTCCATCCCCAATCCATCTATAATAATATCTAATTGTTTAAAAGGATAAGGTCCTATTATTTCTTCAAAATAATTAAATGCGGTTGTAGCCTCGTTCGCTATTTCTCGATATAATTCCTCTTTATGCTTCTCAAATCCAAAGACTCTAATGGATGTTCCTCCGTTTTTCTCCACTAGTATTGGATCTTTTAAAATAGCAAGAAATATTTCCTTCACATTCTCAACTTCAAGTAAACCTTTGTTTGGACTTGGGTATACTTCTTGATCAAATGAAGATACCAAGGTGTACTCTTTAGGAATGTCATATGTTAATTTGAAATTGCTATATGTGTTATGATAGGTCTCTCCTCTAAACAGGTACTTTTCCTTGTTCCATTGATGGTTTCTATATGTGGCAAGCATCGGATAAAATTGAGCTAAATGGTAATTATCAACATTACTCTTTGTGAATCTTAACCCCTCTTTAGGAAGAGTTAGTACATAGGAAAAATAAACTTTAATTTCTTGATTAGGTTTTAACTTTTCCATAAGCTGAATGTTTAATGTATCTTCTTCAAGTGTATATTCTGCCTTTTTTCCATCAATTGAAATGTTATAAAAATCGACGGTCGATGGATATTCTAGTTCGGGTGATACACTTTTTGTAAACATATTTGGTACAAAATAAAAAGTTAATTGTCCCCAATCATCAGTAGATAAATTTTTGACTACTACGGTTGATTCTAGCTGAAATTTCCCATCGTTCCCCATCTTTAGTTTAATATCGTATTCACTAAAATTACCAGGACTTATCTCCTTTGGAATGAATTCTTGTCCATTCACCTTTTTAGTAATCGTCGAGTCCTCATTATCAACTTGTTTATTTATCTTACAAGCAACGAGAAAAATACTTAATAAAACTAAACATATAAAAAATAATTTCTTCTTTATTTATTCCGCCTCCAATCCTCAAATAATAATAAATGTAAGATTGAGTAAAAATATGAAAGAAATATAATTTTTTAATTATTATACCGATTATCTCCATAAATGTTCAATCAATAAATGTGTGGCTATTGATGAATTTGTTTAATATATTGATATTGAAAAAATTACTAAGTCAATACGGTCACGAGTCATGGATACGATTTAAAGCCCTCTTAACCTATTTAACGAATCATGGTTGTTCGACCTGTTTAAATGAAATTACTAAGACCCAACTACGTCGCTATATCCAATATCAATTTATTAAAAAAAACCTCGTTTGGTGAACCGAAAAATACCTTCTTTGTTCCTTGCTTATAATTTTAAGTACTTGTTTGAGTCAGCAAAGACCGATGATAAACTACCCGACTCTATAACAATAAAGGATTTAAAACCGCTATTTGGCGATAAAGAATGTAATCATCCACGTTTTTTATTGAGGAAGGAGCTTAATGTTTAATTTGTTAGCAACATCAAGTCTGTGATGTTCTGAACAGGTTTCATTAACATTGGGACTAGTATAATATTCTTGTTTTATTCAATTGATTAAGTATCCAGATAGTGAACGAATAGCATTTTCACTACTTACGAACTTTCGGAACGTTTTATGTAAAATAGTTTGCACGTTACATTTTGTAAGGAACAATCGTCTCTAACTAAATATCACTTCAATCGCTCACCTTCCAAAGGACTTTAAAAGATAATATTGAGCACCTTCTTTCTAATAAAATGAAAAAGAGCATGGCCTTTACTTTATGTAGTAAAAAGCATGCTCTTTAATTATTATTCAACTTTATGTTTTATTGGATTCAGACAGTATGGTACTTAACCATTTCATCGATAGCATTCAGATTTCCCCTGTGCACTTTAATACTAACGCTTTTAACTGCAATTTTTTGTAAGTTAGTTTTGATCAGGTATATAGTAAGGATTAATATGAATAAGGACTTCCCCTACATCTGGGTATTTATTTAATATTTCATTTTTTATATCACGAGCTATATCATGGCCTTGTTTAATTGTTAAATCATGATTAAGTGAAAGACGCACGTCTAGAATCTTATAGTGACCGTGTTCTCTTGCGCGGAGTCTGTCTATTCGTTTTACTTGATAAAATTCATGAATAGTAGATTCATATCCGTCTAAAAGATCTTGATCTACGCTTTTTTCCATTAAAACATCAACAGAAGGTTTAACTAATTCCATTGCGATTCTAAAAACAAAGTAAGCTACTAAAGCACTTGCAATAGCGTCCGCGTATAACAAAAATGTCCATCCAATTGCATTTCCTATTATCGCTAAGAGGACTCCTATAAATGCTGCAAGGGAAGCAACAATATCACCTTTATGATCATATGCAATTGCGATAATAGCCTTGCTATTCCATTTTCTCCCTTGTTTAATGGAGTATCTATACAATATTTCTTTCGCTATGTAAGAAATTATAGCTGCAATCAATGCACTGTACTGTGGTACACCGGGTTTATCAAAAAATGCTAAAATTGCTTCTACTAATATATATATTGATACTATTATTAAAATAATTCCAACGATCGCTTCACTAATAACCTCTGCCTTACCATGCCCAAAGGGATGATCCTTATCAGGTGGCTTATTAGAGATACCTACAACTGCTAACACAGCAATCGAAGCTACTACATCTGCACCAGAGTGAATCCCGTCTGCAAATACAGCCTCACTCCCCCCAAAAAGACCAAAGAAGATTTTACCTATCATTAGAATTAGGTTGGATACAAGTGCAATCCATGCAACTTTTTTGCTGATTTGTTCTCTCTCACTAACCATTTATTTCTCCTCCGATTAAGAGTTTATTTACTAAAAATGAGGGAAGAAATTCCCCTCAAATACCCTTAACCTTTTACCTTTAATTAATACTCAACTATGATATCAGACGAATATCGAGTGGGTCTACAACAACCTTTTTTACCATTACTAAATAAATTTAGAGCATAAAAATAAGTTTCCTGAGACCAAATTATTAACTCGGATTTACCGTGATTTTCTAATACAGAATATCCTTTAAATGAAGTGTAATTGCAAACTTTTAAGTGAGGATTTACAATTGGTATATATTGTATTTTCAAAAGATATAAAAAACTTAGGACATACCAACCTCTGTATTTAGCGATCAACCACGCTGGAACTATTTGCGACCAATGGTTAGTAAAAAAGAAATAAAACGGAGTAATTTTTTCTAATGGAGCTGAGCATCAATTTATTATGTAATTGTAAGGAGGCACAATTGAAATTTATAGAGATCGGTATAGGCAATAAGTGGTTTTTACGGACAGAAACAGAGTATAGTGATGGTAGCGAAATCGAAGAAAAAGGAATCTCCTTTCCAATAAAATTTCAATCGGTATACATTAGAATTTGGATAAGAAAAACAGTACTTATCGTTGATTCTAAGGATGGCATAAAAAAAACAAAGAAAAACAGGAGTGATTTTAAGATTATTTTGGGGATCGTAAGTCTCTGAACATAGTATAGATGATAAAATATAGTTCATCATCAAGAGCAATGTACTAAGCTTTTAAATTCTGTACTCCATATCTAAATTTCACCTCTAAATCATTAATAAATGATACAAAAACAAGCCTTACTAAATAGATTAGAAGGCTAGTACATAATTAATATATTTACTGAATTATAATATTTTTGAACTTCTTTTTTCCATTATAATAGTATCATGCCATTTCCCATGTAATTGAGCAATTTTTTCTCTCGTACCAACTTTTGTAAAACCCATTTTTTTATGTAATTGTATACTGGACGTATTGATAGCGAAAATAGATGATTGAAGCGTCCAAAAACCTGCTTTTTCACTCTCGGCAATTAGTATTTTAAACAATTTAGAGGCAATACCCCTCCCTTTACTATCTTTAGAAATATAAACACTTACTTCCCCAACCCCACAATATACTGCACGGGTAGAAACAGGCGAAATGGCAATCCATCCAACCACTCCATCATGTTCTTCTGCTACAAAACGCAAAGTATCATGATGTCCTTTATCCCATTCATATTCACTTGGCACTTCTGTTTGAAAGGTAGCCATCCCCGTATCGATTCCTTCTTGATAGATCTTTAATACCTCTTTTAAATCTTTTTGTGCCATTTTACGAATTAGAATTGTGTCCATTCAATTTCCCCTTTTAGAAAAGGACTGCTAGAGAAAGCTAACAGTCGAATATTTTAACAACATGTATTTGATTTATTAAGATTACTGCTGCACACGCCTGTTTCTGGTAGTTCTAATTCCATTCGTTGCGAAGCTTCTACGTCACCTGATAAATAGGCTGCTATTGATCGGACTTGTTCATAACCTGTTGCCATTAAAAATGTTGGTGCACGGCCATAACTTTTTGCGCCTACAATATAGAAATCTTTTTCTGGCTGTCTTAAAATTTCTTCTCCATGTGCTCGTACAGTTCCACAGCTATGCACATTCGGATCAATTAGTGGTGCTAACGCTTGCACACTCTCTGTTACAGTATCGATGGAAAGACGTAGTTCGTTATTAATTGTAAAATCTGGTCGGTTTCCTGCATTTACAATAAGCTCATCGAATCCTGATAATACTGTTTGTTCGTCATTTAAAGTACCAATTATATTTATTTTTTTATCCTTTTTCACCATCGAAATATAAAATGGTGTAACTACTTCTATCTTCCCTGTATCTACTAATTCCTGAATACGAATACCTAGAGCGCCACGTGCTTCCAATGCATCCTTTTCTTTCCCACCATATACTTCATCTACAGAGTTTTTACGCATAATCCAAACAAGTTTCGTTGAAGGATTCTCTTTTTGTAGTTCAACCAAAGATAATAAAGTATTGATAGCAGAATGACCGCCTCCAATAACAGCAATCTTCTTATTTGTGTATCTCGAAGAGTTCACCTTTATATCTGGTATTCCATATTCAATATGTTCTGCTAAAGCTTTTTCAGTTTGTAGCCAAATACCTGTAGAGTTTGCCGGGTTAGGGTTTCCCCATGTACCAGTTGCATCAATCACTGCTGAAGCTTCAATAATACTTATGTCGTCCCCTTTTTCAACATAAATCTTAAAGGACTGATTTTCTCGATTTTTTGATTTCATTTTATCATTCAATTGACGTGAAATACCTACTACTTTTGAGTTTAATTGAATGAAAGGTTTTATTTGTGCTAACTCTGCTAAAGGCTTTAAATAGAGATCAATTAACTCATGTCCAGTCGGTAATGTTTCCAAGATAGGTTCATGCCAATCCGTTTCCTCGAGTAAGATTTTAGCAGTTTTATTGATGTTATATCGCCATGGAGAAAATAGTGTAACATGACCCCAAGTGCGAATGTTATGAGCAATTTCACTCCCAGCCTCTAATAAAATAAAGGATTGATTTTTCTCCACTAAATGAGCTGCCGCAGCTAACCCGATTGGACCAGCACCAATTATTACAATAGGTAATACCTTAGTTAAATCATTAAAGGTTTCTTGTACCTCGATGTCTTTAGCGGTAGTACAGCAAGAACTATTTTGTTTAATTTCATAAAATGTTTTCATAAATAAATCCTTCTTTTCTATAAATTTTTTAATATAAGCATTCCCTTATATACAGTGTATTTTTTACGTCTAGCATCAAGCTAGACGTAATTTAATTTGATGCAATTATCATACTTAATTTTCACACGATTTTTTCCTTATTTCTTTTGTAACTTTATCGAATTGGGACTAGGCTGAAAGTCAGCCATTTGACTAATAGCAAGGGTTCTCTGTACATAAGAAACATGTGTGCTAATCATATTAGTGCTTCTTATAATTTAATGTTCTTAAAATATTTTTTCTGCCAGCGCAATGCAACCCAAACAAGTCCGATGAGTACTGGTACTTCGACAAGTGGACCAATAACAGCGGCAAAGGCCACTCCACTATGAAGGCCAAAAACACCTACAGCTACAGCAATTGCTAACTCAAAGTTGTTACTAGCAGCTGTAAAAGAAAGGGCCGCTGTAACGGGATAAGATGCACCTACTTTACGTGAAGAAAAGAATGAAACTGCAAACATCACAACAAAGTAAATAAATAATGGGATAGCGATTCGTACAACATCGAGTGGTAATTCCACTAGTTTCTCACCCTTTAATGCAAACATCATGACTATTGTGAACAGCAGTGCAATTAAAGTAAGTGGTGAAATCTTTGGTAAGAATTTTTCTTCATACCACTGTTTCCCTTTTGTTTTGATACTTATCCATCGTGTTAGTATTCCGGCAGCAAATGGTATTCCTAAGTAAATAAGAACACTTTTTGTAATTTCCCACATTGAAATGGACACATTAAAATTCTCTAAACCAAACCAACCGGGTAATACATTTAAGAAAAAGTAAGCAAAAATCGAATATGTTAAGATCTGAAAAATGGAGTTAAAAGCAACTAGACCAGCTACATATTCTCGATCTCCACGCGCTAAATCATTCCAAACGATAACCATCGCAATACATCGAGCTAAACCAATCATAATGAGCCCAGCCATGTACTCTGGATAGTCACGTAAGAAGATGATCGCTAAAAAGAACATTAAGACTGGTCCAAGTAACCAATTTTGAAAAAGTGATAGTAAAAGTACCTTCCAATCCTTAAATACTCGCCACATTTCCTCATACTTAACTTTCGCTAAAGGTGGATACATCATCACAATTAACCCTATAGCAATAGGTATGGATGTTGTACCAACTGACATGGATTCTAATGCTTCACCAATATTGGGCATTGTGATACTTAATAAAACGCCAATACCCATCGCCACAAAAATCCAAAGAGTAAGGTAGCGATCTAAAAATGAAAGCTGTTTTGTTAAAGATTCATTACCCATTAATTTTCCTCCCTTATGGGTGTACAGTCAGAGCCGCAAGTGCATCCTTTAACAGGCTCAATTTGTTCTAAAATACCTTTCATAAGTGGCGTTTGTTCCTCGACTAAACGGTAATGTTTCCATGTCCCAACCTTTCGTTCAGTAATAATTCCTGCCTCCTTTAATTTTCTTAGGTGTTGACTAACTGCAGGTTGTGAAATTCCTAGAACATCCACAAAATCACATACACAAACCTCCCCGTTTTTCATACAAGCAAGTAATTTAATGCGGTTCAAATCTGCTGCTGCTTTTAATTGTTTTTCAATTAGTGTATTTTCCATATGTATGCTCTCCTTATATAATCATTTACTTATATATGATTTGAAATAAAACCACCTAAACTAATTATAGGTGATAAATTAATATATAACTATACACTTATATTATGCATGTTAAACAATAATTGCAATACATTTTTTTGACGTTTGACGGTGATACATTTCATTTATGTACAATAATAAAGCAACAAATTGAGTGGGTACTAAAGAGCATTCTAAACGCTATTGTTAAAGCCATTCATTTTCGTATGTTTAATATTAAGTGAACCTCAGCTAGTTTCTATAAAGGAGATACGTCTTTGAAGTAACAAGCTGGAGGATTTGAAGACGTTTGATGGAGGAACCTAAAACGGCCCTCTTTTCAACATTAGTGGTCTGCATTCGTTGAATTGTTAAGGATTATCCGCTTCATGTGCTGCTATCACTTATTTGTAGAATGTCCCATAGTACCGAATGTTATCAAAGGAATCCTTTATAAAGATTTATTTTGTATATCCTATTCAAATTATTATAAAGTAAATAAAAGCCTAATTTATCTCGGCTTTGGAAGCGAGATAAATTAGGCTTTTTACTGGTCGGTGTTAACTTTAAAGTCTAACCTTAACCTCAGTACCGTCCTTAGCTTTAACATCAACTAGAACGATTCCCTTATAATTCTTCAGTTCCTGGACGATAGGCTTTAGCGTTTTTTTGTCTATTAGGGGAATGGTAAAGTCTATATTTTTTCTTTCGAAGTGCTCTTTTGTCCATTTGTTTGCAGATTGCTGAATAAATTTAGATGACAAGATTGAAATAGCAACGTTTAGAAAAACATATGGAACTGGAATCGTAAACCGAACGTCTTTTGCTTTCACTTTTACGTACATCATAAGCCAATCACTATTCAATAATGACTGAAACGGTATCCCCGTTAGCCGATTTAATATCAACAATTTGGCCATCTAATTCGTTTTCGATTGCTTCAATAATAAGGTTTATATCTATATCTTTAACGTATTTTTCCGATTGAGGAATACTCGCTGCGATGCTATGTCCAGCCATTAATACGACCTTCACAAGCTTTAATGGCAAATTGACTGTAACGTTATCATTTTCGGCTGATACAACACGAATTTTTAAAGTTTTATCTAAATATTTAGTAGGTGTTTCTAAAAGGCTATCATCTGTTTCTGCTTTCTCTTTTAATACTTGAATCAGTTCGGATGCCTTATCTGCATCAATCTTACCTTCTTGAACCATTGTTAACACTCTTGAGATTTCCTCTTTCATGATAAATTCCTCCTTATTCTTCTTTTAAGAGTTTTATGGCTTCTTCTGGTGTGATTTCGCCATTTTCCAACATAGTAACAACTTTTTTCTCGTCTACTTCATTTTTCTTCTTTTGCACATATCCAAGGGATGAAATGATATCTGTTAGTTTGCCTCGAACTGTTGGATACGAAATCCCAAGTTCCTTTTCAACTTCTTTAATATTCCCTCTGCATGTTAAAAATACTTCCACAAAATGAAGCTGATCCTTCGATAAGGATGCCAACTTAGATAATTCAAACTCATTTTCAATCGTCGTGTGACAATGAGAGCACTGCAACTTTGTAATTTTCAATGTTTTACTGCAGACAGGACAATTTGTAATTACTTTATAAGCCATAATGAAGTCCTTTCCTTTTAGTTGATTTGATTATACAACAAGAAATTAAAAATGTGAACATTAAAATTAATTTTTTGAATAAAAATAATCAATAATGTTAATTTGTTTTTCAATATTATTGATTATCCGTTTTCTTTGAATTTAAAAAAAGCTGTTTTCTCAAAGATTGATGTTTCTTCTCTAATAGCGCAGCTTAGGTGAAGGAGTAATTGGAACATCATACCATTTCGTTCGTCTTACTATAAAGTAGGTTGATTTTAAGATTTAAAGTGTTGTATGTATTTTATCGTGGAGGATGAAAATGAATAACATAAACTACGCAATAGTATCTATCTCATATATTGCTATTGCTTGCTTTGCTCAAGTATTTATTGAATTCGTTACTTTTGCAACTTCTTCTTCCTTTTGTCATTGTACCTATTTATATTTTCTTTTTGCTTATAAAATTTAATTTGGAATTCCACAAATACTTACTTTCTATATATATAGGATTCTTTTCTTCTGTCTTTATTTATTCCTTTATATTCTTATTCCCTTCGCCCGCTAAAGAATTGCCACCAGGTGAGCTTGTTTTAGGCACAGATCTTATATTAATATTTTTGACATCAACAATACAATTTTTTATTCTGAGCCTATTAACTGTCATTTTATATTTATTCCACAGACTATTTAAGAAAAGATATAAAGTGTATTAATAGCAACAATCTTTACGAATCAGCCTAAAAATGAATGACAGCTTGCAGATGGTCGAAAAGCTTGTAAAGAAAATATAGGTGTTAAAGTATAAAAATCCACCAGTTAATAATCGAGAGGTCATTCTTAACTGGAGTTCTGGTAATATTTAGTTATATTAATTATCCAAATTAACACTATAGACCCTTTTCGTCCAATTATTCCTACAATTTTTAGTAAAATTGCCCATGATTATTGCAGAAGTTTTACACAGTTAAAAATAAGGTTTCAATTTTGCTGTTTAAGAGTAATCGGTAATATTAATGAAAAATAACTCATGCCTGTTTCATGCTATTCTTACTTTATTCAAAAACAAAAGCTTTTTGAAAGGAGTAAGGTTATGAAGAAAAAAATATTATTACCCATTTTCGCATCGTTTATGTTCTTTACAGGAATGGGTGTTCATGAAGCGAAAGCGGCAACAATAGCAGATATAACAAATACAGCAAAAGCATATATAGGTGTTCCTTATCAATATGGAGGGACAGATATTAAGACAGGTATAGATTGCTCAGCATATACACAAATCGTTTATTCTAGGTTAGGGATTTCACTACAACGTACATCTACAGCTCAATATCAGCAAGGTTCTTCGATTGCTAAAGATCAGTTGAAGTCTGGTGATCTTGTATTCTTTAATACTTCGGGAAGCGGTGTTTCTCATGTTGGCATTTACATAGGTGACAGCAACTTTATTTCAGCTACTACAAGCTCTGGGGTTAAAATTGATAAAATCAATGATCCTTATTACTGGGGATCTCGTTACGTAGGGGCAAAACGCGTAGCAAACTTCACTGAAAATGATTTAGGAGAAGTAAAAGGTGAGGAAATCGACTTTAGCGTTTATGCATCGCGTGGAGAGGTAGCTCTTAAACTAGCTAAACAATTACATTTAGATACTAGTAATACTAATTCAAGTTTTCCTGATGTAACACCAACGTCTAAATATGCGGGTGCTGCGGAAGCACTTAAAAAAATCGGCGTCTTTACCGGGGATGAAAATGGAAAATTCAATCCTGGTTCTCCGATGACACGTGGTCAATTATCGAAAGTTTTAGTGGAAGCATTCCATTTAAAACAACAAGGAGCAGCAGTACAATTTGATGATGTTTCAAGTACGCATTGGGCTTACAATTATGTATCAATTCTAGCTTCCAATAAAGTTACAGTTGGAAAAGGTGACAATACTTTCGGAGTGAACGACAATGTTACACTTGTACAATTAGATGCCTTTATCCAACGATTAGCTCAATAACTTCAAGAAAAGGTGTTTCATCTATGGATGAGATACCTTTTTCTTCATTTGCTTCTAAGCAATATTATTTCACACTTCTCCCAACCTCATAATCACTATACATATAAAAAAGCCAGTACTAATTGTACTGACTTAAAAAATTATTCAAGTTGTTTGATCATTTTTTAGGAAGATAAAAGACTATTTTTCAAGTGTCCTATCTACAGGTACCATATTAAAATAGAGTTTCTTTTTAATAAAGCTTGATTATTCTAATATCCCTTATCGAATTATTACCTCCACCTACAGGTATACTACCCAATGTACAAGTAAGAAGGCTCTTAACTCATTTAGTAATCTAAAGCAAATCGACTAATCCGTCTGGAACTAATACTAATTTATTATTTGTAAAATCGCTAATTGGCTTCCAAAGCAATTTGAAGATTGCACCATTATCTTCTTGTCCGAAAAAAGAAGGTTTTTCATAAAAGGACTTTTCAATAAACTCTGCATCATATATAAAAACTACTTCGTGTCCGAGGTCACCGTTATATGTAAATATGTTTTCGATTGTCCCTAAATAGTTTAAGTTCATTATGGTTGCCCCGATTTCTTCGAGTACTTCCCTCTTTATTGCTTGAGAACTTGTCTCCCCATATTCAATTCCTCCGCCAATTGGCCGATAGTAATGATCTCCCTTTACTTCATCGAAGCCTTCAGCGACAAGTATTGAATCGCCTTTCCTAAATACACAAATAGCAATGGCTCGAATTTGACCTTTCCTCATGCCATACCTCCATTATCAACTGTATAAGATTTTTCCTTATTATAACAATAATATTTGTAAAAATAACTTTCCCGCTTCATTATCGAAAAAATTTCTTAGTTCTTTCTCGAGGATGTGATGGCAAAATTGCATTGTATAGCTCTAGAGATGCGGGATGCTTGTATGCTACATCTTTCCCAATCTCCTCAACTAGTTGTCCGTTCTCCATCACGACGATGCGGTCTGACATATAACGTGTCGCTTGTAAATCATGAGAAATAAAAATGTAAGCAAGCTGCATATCTTTTTGCAGTGTTTGTAGTAATTGTATAATATGCTTCTGCAGGATCATATCAAGACTACTAATGGCTTCATCTAATACAATCAATTTTGGATTTAAAGCAAGAGCCCTTGCGATGTTGACACGTTGCTGTTGCCCTCCACTAAGTTGCGAAGGGTTTTTTTCAGCAATTGTACTTTCTAACTCCACACAGTCTAGCAGTTCCTTTACTTTATGCTGCCTCTCTGTTTTGCTGAACTGTTCGAAATTAAGGAGAGGTTCTTCTACTATCTCAAAAATCGTCTGCTTTGGATTAAATGAATGATAACTGTTTTGAAAGACAGCCTGTAAATCTCTACGTATTATTTTTTTTTGCTTACTTGTTGTTTCGTAAAGATTAATACCTTGAAATAGAACCTCACCTTTTGTTGGTCGCTCAATTCCTAAAATAATGCGCCCTAATGTACTTTTGCCAGAACCACTTTGACCAACAATTCCTAAACATTCGCCCTCCTGAAGTGAAAATGTCACCCCTTGTAATACAGGAGCTTCCTGTCCTCGTTTGAACATGAATGGTCTTTGAGCATACTGCATCTCTATATTTTTCACTTCTAGTAGCGTCATATTTTTTCACCTCTAAAACATTATTCTTGATTGTAAAAGTTTCTTTGTATAGGGATGCTGAGGTTCATCAAAAAAATCATAGACATTGGCGTGCTCAATTATTTCGCCTTGATACATCACAGCCACATCGTCAGCTAGTTCAGCAATAACACCTAAATCATGTGTCACAAGAATAATAGTAGCCTCTGCTTCTGAGCGAATACGATCAAAAAGTGTTAATATTTGTTTTTGATTGACTGTGTCAAGGGCTGTCGTTGGCTCATCTGCAATATATATAGAAGCTTTTATCGCCAATGATAAAGCAATCATTACTCGCTGTAACATTCCACCACTTAATTGGAAAGGATAATAGTGCAGAAGCTTCTCTGGATTGGGTAAGTTGACTTTATACATGGCATCAATAGCAATCTGTCTTATTTCTTTTTTAGTCATCACAAAGTGAGCTTTTAATGATTCTCGAAAATGGCTTTCGATTGTTTGAATACTATCAAAAGCTGTAGACGGATTTTGCATAATCATAGACAGATGCCTTCCGCGATACACTCTCATTTTAGAGGCTGATACATTCAATAAATTTTCTTGTTGGTAGATGATTTGGCCATGGGTGATTTGCGCCGCAGCCGGTAAAGATTGCATGATGGCGTGGCAAAGCATTGTCTTTCCACTACCACTTTCACCTATAATCCCTAAGACACGTCCTTTATAGGCTGTCATATTGATTGAGGTTAATATATTTTTCTCACCGATTTTTACAGTTAAGTCTTTCACTTCTAAAACTTTCTCCATAATTACCCCTTTACTAGTCAAGCTTCTTAAAACTACTTGCCAAATGATTCAATAATAGCACAACAAGGACGATGGCAAGTCCAGGATAAAGCATTAATTCAGGATGTTGACGGATGTATTGTTTCCCTTCATTCACCATCATTCCCCATTCAGGAATAGGGGCCTGCACACCAAGTCCAATAAAGGAAAAGCCTGCGATTTCTAAAATAACCTTTCCTATATCTAAAACAACTATTGTAACAATAGGTGGCAGTAAATTGGGGATATAATGGCGTATGATTAATTTGATGCCTGAAGTGCCACTGATTCTTGCTGCTTGAATAAAATCTTTTTCATTCATCCCAATAAATAAACCTCTTATCAATCTTGAATAATAAATAAATTGCGTAAAAATAAGTGCGATTAACACATTTTTTAAGCTAGGACCTAATAAACCTAAAAGTCCAAATGCAAGGACAAGTGTAGGAAAAGCTAATAATATATCACATATTCGAATAAATAGATAATCTACAATGCCTCTTTTTAGCGCAACGAAAGCACCTACTAAGATAGCTAAAAGAATAGCTACTATTTGAATGACGAGCGCTGATCCTAAAGAATAGCGAATACCTAAAAGCATTCGTGAGAAAACACATCTTCCTAAATGATCTGTACCTAATGGATAGTCCCATGAAGGGGCTAAAAATTTCTTTGATATATCAACTGCTATAGGGTCATGGGGCATTAATACTGGCGCAAACAATCCCAATAAGCCAATGACTAGCAGTATCGTTAGACTAAATAATCTTTTAATATTTGCTCTTTCTTTTCGTAATAGGCTCACTTCAATCTCTCCTGTCCTTCATCATAAGATGAGGATCCAATAGACGATGCAATACATCTGTGCATAAATTTGTAAGCACATAAATGACAGCTATAATCAATACATAGCATTGTACAACTGGGTAATCTCTATTAATAATGGATTCTATTAAATATCTACCGAGTCCTGGCCAACTAAAGACCTGCTCCACAATTACTGCACCACCTAGTAAATTACCAAGCGTCATACCTAACAAAGTAGATAGCGGTATAACAGCATTTCTCAAAACATGATGGACGAGGATAACTGAGTTTTTTAATCCTCTTAGCTGTGCATATTGAACATAATGCTGTTGTAATTCTTCAATGATAGCTGAACGAATAAACTGAACGAACAGTCCAATCGTTGGTAAAGCCAATGCGAATGCAGGTAAAACTAGATGAGCTAGTGTACCTTTCCCATTTGTCGGGAAGATTCCTAATTTCAAGCTAAATAAATATAATAGTAAAAAACCTAACCAAAATGTTGGAATCGATACACTCATGACCGTAAATAGTCTAATTACTTTATCGATGATGGAATGCTTATACAATGCACTTATTATTCCTAATGGCATACTTATTCCTAAAATCAAGACAAATGCAGCAACTGCTAATTCAATGGTTGCGGGTATTTTAGCGAATAGCTCATGTGCTACAGGTAATTTACTTACAAAAGATGTACCAAAATCTAAATGCAAAACGCCTTTTATCCATAGCAAATATTGAATAAAAAAAGGTTTGTCTGTTCCAAGTTCTTCTCGTAAAGTTTGAATGGCTTCTGCTGTTGGTGCAACTCTTGCTAATCTAAGAATGACCTCAGCAGGTTCTACTGGGACGAAACGAATAAATACAAAGGTCAGGATGGATACACCCAATAGTACAAACGGTAATGTTAAAATTCTTTTTAAACAAAACATCCATGTCGATTCATACATGCTGTCACTTCCTAATCAATCCTATGATAAAGAGAGAGTTGTCTTTTATCGACATACTCTCTCTTTTACAGTTATTTTTCTTTCTCCATTTGTGCAAATGGAATATCGTATTCAGATGCACGTGGAGCAAAATCCTTCATATATGGCTGATAAATCACGCTATTAGTTTCGTAAGATATAGGATAGAATAGTGCTTGGTCATGGAACATGGTTAAAATATCCGTATAAAGTTGCACTCTCTCTTTTTCATCTGTACCTACTAATAATTGATGAATTTTGTTATCGATTTCTTTGGCATTTGGTAAGCCTAATTTCGCTTCATAGACACCATTAGCGTTTGGTGTAGCTGATTCATTAGCAAAGCTATGTGGATCTGTTGGTGGTCCATTTGTACGCCAGAAATTAATATCGACTTGATTATCCATTAATTTTTGAAGACCCACCATCACATCTGCGCCTTCTAAATTCAACTGTACCCCTATTTTTGCTAGTTCACCTTGCATGAGTTCCGCCATTGGTTTTTGAATCGCATCTGTTGCAATGTAGATTAAATCTAATGTTAGTGGTTGTCCGTCTTTAGAGCGAATTTTTTCACCCTTTTGTAGCGTCCATCCCGCTTCATCAAGAAATTGCTGCGCTTTTTTCGGATTATATAAAATTGGAGCTAAATCAATATTGGCATATGGTATAGCATCCCAAAATAGTGTATGGGCAACTTTTTCTGTACCATGTGTAATACTGTCAACCATTTGCTCCTTATTGATTGCATATTGAATCGCTTGACGTACCTTTAATTCTGCCAATGGTCCAGACTGTGTATTAAAAAGCAGCGCTCGCGTAGACAAAGGTTCAGACGTAGCGGTTTTATATTTTCCACTATCTTTTAAATACGTATAGTTATCTAAACTAATGATGCCACGACCATATATTAAATCTAATTCTTCGTTTTCAAATGCTAACGAAATAGATTCTGAATCAGGAATAATTTTTACTTTTATTTTATCTACAAGAGGTTTTTCACCCCAGTAGTTTTCGTTTCGACTAAATAAAGCATATTCATCCTTTTTGTATTCTGTTAATACCCATGGGCCTGTCCCAATTGGTGCTTTGATTGAATCTTGTGTCGTATCACCTTTAGGGAATCCATTTTCCCCTAAAAAACGGAACGGTCTTACGAAGGCAAGTTCGTTTAATACAGGGTAATAGGGTTCATCCAATTGCAAACGAATTGTAAAGTCATCCACTTTCACAACGTCTTTAATATGATTGACCATGCCCATCCAAGAATGCATATCACGATTAGCTAAAACTGCATTAAAGTTACGAATCACATTGTCTGCATTAAAAGCCGTTCCATCAGAATACTTAACATCTTTTCTCAAATGGAAAACATAAGAGGTTTTATCCTCTGAGATGTCCCAACTTTCCGCTAGTTTCGGCGTAATTGTTCCGTCATCGTTATATTCAACCAATGATTCATAGACCATTGCTTGTGCTGTCATTTGATTTGGTAAATATGTATGGGGATTTAATGGACCTACATCTAATGGCCACCCAATCGTTATCATTTTTTCGTCTGTCTGTTGTTTCGATGCTGTCTCTCCCTTTTCATGATCAGTGCTTGTACAGCCAGTGAGTAAACTGAAGATCAAAACAAGCATGAAAGGAAGTAAATACTTAGTCAATCTCATTTTCTGTCTCCTATCGTTGTTTGCGGTGCACGAATCTACTTATTAAAAGAAGGCATAAAAAAAACCTTATTTCAAAAGAATAAGGACAGAATAACTTACTATGAGTAAACTCCCATCCATCTCCCTATCTTTCGTAGATCATCAATGAATCTCTTTACAAGCAGGCATTCTGGCTCATGAATCATGATTTTGCTTCACCTTCCCAAGTAATCACTCAGTGGTAATCGAAACAAAACTCCTCATTTACAGCTGCGGGACAGCATGGGATTTACACCCATTTTCCTTTTAATTGAATGAAAGTTATCTCACTCAAACTTGTAATGATTGCTATGAAATTAGTATTAAACATAACATGCTCTAATGTTCGCGTCAATTTTATTTTCTGAATATAATAAAATTCACAAAATAAATAATGACTAACATAACAAGGCCAGGAGCTTAAACCTGGCCTTGTTTGACTTCAGCTTTCTTCAATGAAAACAGAATATAGATCTTTATCAATTTCATGGGAATCTTCTATAACCCACGAGGTTTCGGTTAAAATTCGCTGCAACCCCTCCAGCCCTAGATATCGGATTTGCACGCCAATAAACTCTGTAAAACCTAGGTATCATGGATTTACATTCGCCCGGTCGAAAATTAATGAACCCGTGACCCTTTTTATCAAACTTTATTCCCTGCGCCATTTCTCAATAATAGCTCCTGTTTTCATTACAATGTAATAGTTATTAGTCAACATTAATTTGAAACCATCCTGTTTCATCAGGAAAGTCCCTTCTGGATAACGTTTGGCCAGAAATCAATTGACGATATGAAGTGATAGTACCATCGTGTGAAACTATAAAAATCTTATCTTTTTTCAATAACTTCAAATTTGCAATAAATTGTTGTGCAATGTTATTGAAATCACTATCTGGCATAGTATTTATACCATCTGACCACAAATCAGGAGGCACATTCATATCGATTTCTAGATTCGGATAATCCTTTTTGATTGTTTCTAAATTAATGATTTTATCACAAGGCAATGTTTTTCCATTTGGGTGGAAAGGAAATATTCGTGGGGAAACAAATGGGCTTACTATCTTACGACAATCAACATGCGAAGTCCAAATTAGTGCAGTTTCCAGCGTTCTTTTAAGAGGACTAATAAATATAATATCTTCTTCCGTTAAGGTGAACTTTTTCCTTAACAACTTCGCTTGACTTATTCCTAATGCTGTTAATGAAGGATTATTTACTTGCAAGCTATTTGGAAAAGCTAGTGTGTGTTCACCTTGGCCATGACGAATAAATATCAATTCCACTTTATCACCACTCTTCTTAACAAATAAAATGCCGTTAGATTGATCAAAATAGCGTATTCTTTTTGATTACACCTCACAGACCAGGCAGCGTTATTTATCTCGAAATTTAATCTTTAATATACTATGAACACCAGTACCATCGAGATAATGTTTTCACCATATTCAATAAGTCCACCAGGAAAGTCTACTTACTAATGAAGGTGGTTTATTTTCTTTATCATTAAGGTTTCGTTATCTTTAAATAATGTTACACTCACTACTTAATTTGATAAATTCATCCACATCTTTAATGCATAATTCAATTCCTTTTATCCAAAATGCTTCCGAAGTGATATCTTCACCTAAATGTTTCATCACTAAATCTTCTGTGCACATACTCCCTGAATCGCGAAGCAAATTCAAATAACATCTTTCGAATTCTTTACCTTTTTCTTTTGCCTTTGCAAATAAACTCAATGCAAACAAATATCCGAATGAATATGGAAAATTATAAAAAGGAGATTGTGTAATATAATAATGTGGTGTCCATATCCATGAATGCAGTGAAGGATTATCAAGAGAACCATCATATCCTTCATCTATTGCTTCTTGCATAATTTCGTTTAAGCGTGAAGATGAAACAATTCCTTCTTTACGTTCTTCATAAAATTTCATTTCAAATAAAAACCTAGAATGAATATTCATGAAATTCATGACACTACGCTTTAATTTCTCATCAAGTAAAAATAATTTTTCGTTAGTAGATTTAGCTTTTTGCATTGCTGCATCTAATATAATCATCTCTGAAAACGTTGAAGCAGTTTCAGCAACGCTCATTGGATATTGTTTATTCACTCCATTAATAGATTTCATTGCATCGTTATGGAAGGCATGTCCTAATTCATGAGCAAGTGTTAAAACATCAGTAATTGTACCGCCAAATGTCATGAAAACTCTTGATTCTTTCGAAAGTGGAAATCCTGAACAAAATGCAACAGCTGACTTTTTTGCACGATCTTCAGCCTCTATCCATCCTTTACTAAATGCCTTTCTAGAGAAATTTTCTAATTCTGTTCCGAATTCACTGAAATACTCCAAAATAAAATTAACAGCATCTTCGTACTCTATTTTTTGATTTTTTGTTGTAATAGGTGCCCAAAAGTTAAATGATTGCATCTTTTTATAGCCATTTATTTTTGCTTTTTGATTTAGGTAGTCAGTGAAGGGTTTTTTAAATTTATTAACTACAGACCACATCGCATCAAGTGTCTCCTCCTTCATACGATTTTTATTTAAAGATTCTTGTAGTACATTATCCAGACCACGCTTCTTGTAAACTTGTAATCGAAAGCCTGCAATATGATTTAATATTTTCGCAAAAAGTTCTTCATTTTCTTTCCACGTATCTTCTAAAGCATTATGGGCTTCTTTACGAACATCTTCATTAGGATGTGAACGTAAGTTGATAGCTTGACCTACTGATAAATTTTTTTGTTCTCCATTTATTTGAACTTTAATCGTAATAGTATTCATAAAAGAATTATAAAATTGCCCCCAAGCATGATATCCATCTACCATAAGGTCTGATAGTAAATTTTGTTCTCCATCTGAAAGGGTTGTCTCACCATCTTCACGCCATTCATTCAGGATAAACTTAAAATTTGCTAAAACATCAGTATTCAATAAATCTTGCCACAAATGAAGATCAATTTTTACCAGCGTATTTTTCACTTTTTTTAATGCAGATTCAAAACGAGTATTTAGGATCGTAATTTTCCCTTGCAAAATTATAGCATCCTGATCTTTAGAATCTTGAGCAAGAAGGCAGGTTATAAAAGAACTTGCTTGAGATATATTAGTTCGAATATCTCCTATGTATTCCACTAAAACAGCAACATTAATTGATTCATTTATGCTTTGTGGAAGATCTAAGAAATTTGTTTTTTCTTCAAATTCCGAAATTTCTTTTTCTAAATATCTTATATGTTCATGTAATTGAGATGATTGACTTCCACCTTGGAACAGACTATCTAAGTTCCATACTTGCCTATACTTTGTTTCGCCCAATTATTTCTCCCCCTAAATTTTACTACCCTGTAATAACCAAACATACATTCCCATCATATCACATAGTGAGTATTATTTAAATATCTTGCGCAATTGCATCAGTATTTAGTTAATTTACTAATATAAGCAAAATCAAATGGTCAATATATACATTAATTTCCCCTTTTTGGCATAGTTAAGGTATAAAGAAAGGTAGTGTATAAATACGCAAAATCAGTTGTTATCACTTCAGATTGATAAAATTGTCGAAGTACTAAGTGTTTATTTGAAATCATGGAAGATTTTGAAGCAAAATATATTCAATTGTATCCCTGCAAGATAAAATAGACAGAACAACTACTAGGGGATTCTTTTAAAAAAATTTAAATTCAATGAGTAGTTAAATATCGCAATTCCATTTAACAACTAATCATATTATATATTGTAGAAAGGAGGTAATAACTATGTCTGAATACTGCGGTAGTGGCGGCGGTTATGGTAATGGCTCAGCTTTTGCGCTAATCGTTGTTCTATTCATTCTATTGATTATTGTCGGCACTAGCTTCATTGGCTTCTATTAATACCCAATACCGCCACCAATGCTCATAATTTTTAGGATAATATAAAGTTATCCTTTCCCTTCTAATATATACAAAGGGTCACACTCCTCCGGTGACCCTTTAATTATTCGCATCTGATTTGGGACTGAGTGACGTTTTTGAGATGTAGAAAACACTTTAATATACAGTCAGTTGAAAATAATAGAGACACTAAAAAGTTTGTGTTTTCATTCAATCTAGTACAGGGTTAAGCATATGTTTGTCGGTGACACGTAGGATAACGAAGACACCTAACACATTTTTTGCAAGCAGACAAAAAAACATGAGACCCCACCTCAAATAGATAGATGATGCCCATGTAATTCTCCGTATGTTTTTATTCCACTATTTCCCTATGATTTTCAGCACTTTGAGCAAGTTCTAAAGGTAAAAAAGCATATTCACCATTTCTAATAATCTCACATTTACGAACTGGAATAGGTTGTTTGAAAATTGGCCCATCTAATACTGTAGTATGGAACTCTCCACCTTCTCCGCAAGGGTCAATACCACGAGCTTCAAGCTCCTTTATGTATTCATGGGTTAACGTCCGCCCTAAATCTTCCTCGCGCATCCCCAAAGATAAATTAACAGTTACAATGATTGTAACAAATCCTAAGTTTATAAATTCTTCAACAGCTTCACGATGATACATTTCCCATAAAGGCATGCCTAGTTTTAATCCAGCATTCTTCGTAACCTTGTCATGCCAGCAGCCATGTTCAGGCATATCTAAGTCTCCTGTTACTAAAACTTCTGCACCATGATTTTTAGCTTTTTCTAAAAGACTCATAAATACTCTTTCATATTCTATCCAGCTTGCTGCTGCAGTATAAACAGGTAAACCTATAGATTTCGCTTGAGCACGTATGAGTTCCGGAGGCATTCCGTGAGATCTGGACCGTTCCCCTTCTTCCTCCAGCATAACGATTAATCCAACCGCTTCTCCAACCTTCATTGCTTTATATAACGCTAAGACACTATCCTTACCTCCACTAAATGAAGCTATAAATTTATGCCCTTGAGCATTATTTTTCCAATCCAATATTTCTGACATTCAAATCTTTCCCCTTTTTAATGACTTTTCTAAGCTCCTTCTTAGAATAACAATCAATTATAATTATGCCTCGGCATAATTGCGTCCGGAATCGGCTTTGTGCTTAGGCCTGCAGATGTTTTTTGCGCGAAAGCGGAGTGTTAACGTAGCGTCAGCAGCACGATGCAGGTCAGTTACCCGTTATCGCATGGATGCGATGATTTTAGGCTAACATCCCCTAAGAACTCCTTTCCGATTCTGGACATCCGCCGGAGGCTTTAGGCCAACGTGATGTTGGTCACTCAGTCGTGTGTTGTTGCTGTCGCTTCGCTTTCGCACAGATAAATTGCCACAGGACGTGGCGAACTTAGACTGAGTTCCTCTATTTCGGCGGATGTCTTTTGTACCGAAAGCATAGCGACAGATACAGATGTTTTTTGCGCGAAAGCGTAGCGTCAGCAGCAGATGTTTTTTGTACCAAAAGCGTAGCGTCAGGTACAGAGATATTTGGACTCCCGCTGAAAGATGTTAAAACTCATTTGCAATTTTATCATTACAAATGAGTCTGTCATAGGTAGCTTACATATGGCTTGCTTTAATTATTTTGCTCAAGGCATTGATAAATTGCCATCATATCTCGTTTATTCAACTCTCGGATACGGTTGAAAATTGGAATATCTGCAACAGCCTCCGTGAGTAAGCTTTCATCTACAACGTCGCTTACTTTGCCAGTTAGCCATGTTTGTAAGTCTACGCCTTCGACAATTTCCTTCCGTCCTTCATCATTAATGCCACTTGCAGAGCAACTAACACATGGTACGGATAATTTATAGACACCATCATGGAGATTGTCTTCTGAAATGACTTTCTTTCCATTACAGAATGGACATTTATGGCTTGCTTTAATTTTATTAATTTGTGTCACTATTTTTTTGTAGCCAAATGCTTCATAGACGTAAGTTAATTTTTTGTATTTTCCATTAGTGAAATACTTATCGATAATGGTTTCTCTCGTTTCGTCAATGTTGGCAAAATCACAGATTGTAATTAGATTTTTGCTACTTATTACTTCGATATTATCTTTAATTTTGTCCCAGAATGGTAAAACATTATTTAGTACTATTTCATAACCCGCAAAGCTTGCTAGATCTAATTCAAGCATTTTTAACGACACTTGTGTTTCTCTTTGAAGTAATGAGACATCTTCTGTAAGAGTCATATCGCCACCAACAATTGCTTTTAGTTTTTCAAGCTGTGGTAGGTTGCCTACTGTTTCTATGACTTGGTCGAGAGGTTGATGAATAAGCTCACGAATATCAGAGTCCCCAAATGTTAGTTTTTTCTTATGGTTTAGCACGGCTCCTTGACAGATTGGACAGCCAATCATTTTTTTGGATTCTTTCATTTGCTCCTTAATAATTGATTTTGAAATAACCATATAACGTCCAAGGATAAAATTAAAACCTTCCCATTTTTTCGAAGACTTACTTGCTTTATCATAAAATGATTTTTCCCAATAGCCATATAGGAATGTATGTCTTTCTTCTTCTGTCATCTCATTGTAGCTTTTACTAATATCTTGACCTAGTTCATTCTTGATCTCATCAAAAAGGAATTGTAATTTCGGATATTGATAATATTTTAATACTTCCATCACGTCTGGATGTAATAAACCATCCCAGAATGGCACTGTTTTGTCTTGAATGACTATATCAATATCGAATTCTTCAATTTGCAGGCGACCGGAACAGCTAGGGCAATGATTTTCCTGACTAAAGAAATCGAAGCTTCTTGTATCTTTATTCGTCGGATGTGCAGCCACTATATGGTTAATTAGGCCACCGATTTCATATAAAAAACTATACTGACTATACAAGTGTCTTTCTAGATCAATGGCGACGACCGGTGCAATTGTTGCAGATTCATACTCTCCATATATCAAACGGGCCATTGATGATAAGCTTTTTAAAATACCGCCTTTATAGATGTTTTCGGCATTTTTAAAATAGCTAATATGATTGTCTTCTAAGTAATGGATGCCGTTTTTTGAAGTTAATGTTGAAGATATATGCAATGGAGCATCACTGTTTGTACTGTTATGTTGACTAAAAAAATCATCATGACTAACAACATCAAGTTGTCGAATAGGTTCCTGCTGTCTTTTTCCAAAATCAACGATAAAATCAGAGCTATCAATCATATAAGCATTATGTTCAATCATCATAATAGAGACAGATTCATCTTGGAGAATATCCCTCACACTATCAATGAATTGATTTAATATGTTTTGTGATAAACCTTTTGAAGGCTCGTCAAAAATAAACAGCGTATGTGGGTTTCTTGAGTTCGAAAACAGCTCAGAAACTAAATGAACACATTGAAATTCACCTGTCGATAAAGATTGTGTTTTTCTTTCCAACGTTAAATAACCGAGACCCAGTTTAATTAATAAACTTAAGCGCTTATGAGCGATATCGTCATTTGGAAGCTCCTCAATAATGTCTTCAATGGAACGTTGGAAAATATCGTCAATATCGTCACTGTATTTCGTCATTTTCTTTTTGATATCAAGAAACGTTGCAACAGTTGATCTGCTAGTTATCGATTGGTTTCGGTCTTGTCCTACCATAACCAGTTTATCTTTTGGATATCGTTTTAAGAAATCATTGGAGATACACTCATTGACAAGAGTCGATTTCCCACAGCCAGACTCGCCTGTAACGGTTACTAGTCTATTTTTAGGAATTTGAATTTCAGCCATTTCAATATTACGACAGTACAGATCATGAAATTGATAGTATTCTGTAGGCATTGCCTGGTTTCGTTCACAATGGATTGGCTCTGGACGAGGTGATTCTTCGACGATTTTGCCGCCGTATTTCCCGCTACCAGGTCCAAAGAATAGTTGCTCATCCGATGTATCGAGCACTGTATCAGAATGATCAATAAGCCAAATTTGATTTTTATAGCCCAATTGTTTGATCTGTTCTAAAATTTTCAAGAGAGTTTGGTGGTCAAGACCAACAGATATTTCATCAATAATTATCACGGTATTTTCACTAGCGGCCATAAATTCTGCCAAGTACAGTCGAGTTAATTCACCTCCAGACAAGGTCCCCATGATCCGATTTAAAGTTAAGTAACCAATATTCATATCGATAATATTTTTAAGAATATGTTGTCTCTCTTCACTAATATTTAATTCCTCTGAAAGGGAATAAATCGCCTCAATACTTAAGTTGTTCATATCGGAAATGCTGTGTGGTTGATTCCGTAATTCTAGCTTATATTGTTCAACTTCCGGACTATAACGCTTGCCCTCACACTTTTTACATTCGACGTTTTTGGTTGTGCCACGCCCTTTACAAGCAGTACACCATCCTAATGCATTATTAAAGGAAAAAACCTCTGGTGAAAGATCAAACTTATCTGCAAGCTTTTCACGAACCTCTTTAAAAACGCCCGTATGAGTACCAACTGTTGAACGTGGATTAGTAGAAATTGATGACTTCCCGAGAAAAAGAACTAAAGGCATTTGTTCCATCTTGATGGCACTGAAATTCGTTTCCATAATATTTGGGAACAAATACTGATATTCAGCCTTTGGCAATAAAGAAACGAGACGCTTCTTAGATTCTTCACCAATTGTTTGACAAAATGTAGTTTTACCAGATCCAGACAAACCAGCAATTCCTAAAGATAGATCTTCTGGCAACTCGACATCTAAACGATTTAGATTGTTAGCAATTAATTGATTTATTTTCATCGGATAATTTCTCCATTCCATCTAGTACTGTCATGTTAGCACAACTTCAACTGTATTTGTTGTGTTGGAATGACAATCAATTATGCCTCGGCATAATTGTAGCTGACGCTTTGCTTTCGCGCAGAAAACACTTGCCGCTGTCGCGCAGATAAACAATGTGTCCGCAATAGGCTTTGTGCAAGCACAAAGTACTCCTTTCCGATTCCGTGACATCCGCCGGAGGCTTTAGGCCAACAGATGTTTTTTGTGCGAAAGCGTAGTGCTAACGCAGCGACAGGAACATGATGTTGGTCACTCAGTCGTGTGTTGTTGCTGTCGCTTCGCTTTCGCACAGATAAAACCGTGTTGCTGTCGCTTCGCTTTCGCACAGATAAAACCGTGTTGCTGTCGCTTCGCTTTCGCACAGATAAATTGCCACAGGATGTGGCGCACTTAGACTGAGTTCCTCTATTTCAGCCTTTGCTGAAAGAAGTAAAAAAAATGACGCTTCCCGTGTTCCGAAAAGCGTCCAACAATTAATGTAAATTCTGTGTTACCTGCTTAAAAGGTTCCTATTGAAAAGTAGGTAACATAGAAAATGAAGAAATCTTTTTTACAGCTCTGCTAACACTTTTTCGAGCTGATTACCATTGTTAATCCAAGCGTATTTAGCTCCTTCGATTGCTCCTTGACGAGCTTTTGTTGCTTCACTAAATCCGCTTTGATCAAGATGTAAATGTGTAGTTCCATCCGAACCTTCTGTCAACGTCCATGTAATTGTAGTAGTTTCTCCGGCACTTGCCCAAATGTAAGATAATGTATGAGGTTCTTCCACTTTGAGTACCTCACAATTGACAATTCCATCCCACCATTCATTTGGCTCAGCTCGGAATTGGAATTTATGTCCTACGATTGGTTTAAAGTCATTTTTCCATATCCATTTTGCAAGAGTGTCTGAATCCGTTAATGCGTTCCAAACTTTCTCAATTGAACTTGTAAATTGATAATCTAAAGATACATCTGCTTTCATTTTTCTTCCTCCAATATAAGATTTAATATAGCCATTCTTGCTTTCCAGAATCCTTCGTAATACGATACCCAATCTTGAATTTCCTTCAATGGACCGGCATTCAACCGATACCTCGTTTCTCTACCAACCCTTCGAGCAATTACGAGATCAGCATCTTTAAGGATAGCCAAATGCTTAGAAACTGCTGTACGCCCCATTTCAAATTGAGACGTTAATTCATGAAGAGGTAATTCTTCCGCATCTGCCAACAAGCGTATTAATTGACGTCTTGTTGGATCAGCTATAGCAGCATAAACATCACGCTCTTGAGTCTTGTCGCTCAAAATCCCCTCCCCCTTTTGAATTGGACACTGATTGGTGTCTTAATTATATGACACCATTTAGTGTCCAGTCAATTTTTATTTTGAGATATTTGCATTAATTTTATTCTCCGATCATTAAAACGAATAAAATTTGCTGAGCTTCTCCTCCCCAAGAAGTCAAAGCCTTAATGGCATTCATGAAGCTTTCCATCTGATTACTCGATTTTTTGATAACATCTAAAAAAAGACAAACCGAAACGGTCCTGCACCCCTAAAGTTAGAGTTAAAAATCTAACTTTAGGGGCGCAGGACCAACTAGAGCAATCGAGTTTGTCTTTTAGAATACTCAACAGCTACCAAACTAAGAGTCTCTAACAAATATTTTTGATAACCTTTACTTCATCAATTACTTCCGTCACATATGAACGGTTCGGTATCTCGTTACTCCAAATACTGGTCAATCTTGCTATAATCCGTCTATTTCTTGTTGACTAACGCTGGCACATTCTCTCCAGAGCCCTTTGGTCCTGTAAGATTTTCCGCATACTGCACTCGTCAATTCAAGCAAAACGTACACCTCCCTCTAATTACCACTCACGCCAATCATCTGTTAACTCATAACGTCCAAGGTTCTGGCTTTTAGTAAGGTCATCAATATCAAATCCACAATGAATCAGCACTTGGTCAAAATAGTCGCAAAGCTCCTCTCGTTCTTCAGTTTCAATTAATCCTCCTCCACCTACTTCATTAATCTCATTTAGGGCAAGTACCGCTGTTTCAATAGATTTCATAATTGCAGGATAGCTATCTGGGTGATTTGGCAGTTTCGCAATGGATGCAGCATACTGCTCTAGCACCATTTCCGTCTGATGAATAAAACTATCTGGAAACAATTCCGCGTAAATACAGTCATCTTTCTCAATCAATCCAGCAGTATATTCTTCCTCTTCTTTTCTTTTAGCATTGCGCCAGCGTGACGTCGGTCGAATATCTTGCATAGGCCATTCCCCTTTATCTTGAGTTCTAATTAATAAAAAACCTCTTTGAAAAACTTTTTTAATATAGTGTATTGGCTAGCATCGTAACTTTTATTTTAAACAAAACACACTACCATTCACGTTCTCTTAATGCGTCTTCAATATCAAGCTTCACGTTATATACATCCAATATATCCATAACAGTTAATGCAATACTATCTCGTGCAACCGTTTCAATTTCACTGTCATGTTCTAAGAACTCGTCTTCTAAATCATTTATCGCAAGTGTAATTTCATCAAATTTTACTTGTATATCTTCTAATGGATAGGGACCTTGCTCTAAATAGCGGACAATTTGCTCCAACAAATCTTTAATTTTATCAACTAAAAATTTAGGATAATAACTATCTTGATACATTTCCTTTAAAAAAATGATTTCTTTCATCTTATACTCCCCCAATAAATCTACTATTCTTCAATAATATCCAAATAAAACCAGTTACTTTTCCCCTTTATTAATCCAATATCGCCCTAGAAAATAAATCATGTATCAGTTCATCATTTTCACATGCTTGTTTAAATCCAACAGCGAATCGCAACAAAGCGTCCTTTTCGCAGGCATATGCACAGAACATATCTGCTTCTGGGTCGAAACGCACAATGCCTTCTAGCTCTGGCAACTTCTCTTGCAAATACACATCCGCAAGCGAGCACCAATCGTAGCCGTTACCTTGGAATCCTTCGTCTGCCCGTGTTTCAAACAACTCCTGTTTATAAATGCCTGCTTCTAATAGGAATGAAATATTTCCACTATCATGTTCTAACCATCTAAATGGTTTTAGTTCTTCATTCATTATTTGAGCATGTAGATTAGCTACCTTATCCGCTGTAAAACTTAATAAGCCCTCTTGACTTACAATTTCACCCTGCTCTATGCGTTCATTTAACCAACTTGAAACAAAATCCGGGGCATACCCTCCTGTACTGAAACCTTGTGCAAGTGCAATGATATTCTCGTAATCCGCTAAATATTGCGCTTGTGTCACTTTCGGATTAGCAGCAGTGTACAACCAAAACTGGATATCATACATCAGCATGGATAGCTCATCAGCATGTAAAGCAAAATAGCCTTTGTCCTCTACAATTTGCGTACAAATACCTCGAATAACTGTTTCTATCTGATTTCTCTCTCCAGCTTTCTCACATAACGACTGTAACAAAGGAGAGAATGGTACATGTTTCACCATATCCAAATCGTCAAGTTTATCTTGTTCTGATGTATCGAATACTTCCTCATTCACCAAACCTACAATAAAAGTCGCAAAGTTCGGTGCAAGGAAAGTAATGTAGTAATCTGCCTCTTGGTCTACATGTACAACAGCAGGTTCACCATCTGCACCACATGCACGGTAATCAAGCATAATGACATCATGGCCTGCTGACGGGCAATCGGCTATGACAACGCCAATATTTGGGTAGCCCCATTCCTCCAACATAAATCTGCTTCCCAAACTGCCACACAAGCTATAAGTCTTTTCGCGACCAATGCCCATAATTCCTGTAATCGCCACATGATCTTCCGACCATGAAGTCGGCATAGCCGTTGGAAAACAAGTGTTTATTGGTATACCTCCATTTTGTTGTTGCATAAACCAAATATAATCTGCTGGCAATTTATAGCCAAGTTCCTCTTCTATTGAAGCAATCATTTCAGTAGTGGGGGATACTTCTACATAATTTTTGTCCGCATAATCGCTTTTTTCCCAAAATTGGCTGAAATCACGCTCATGAAAAGGTACAAGCTTGATATCATCTAGCGCTTTCGCTGAATTTTTCGAAATATTTCGACACGCTATTATATACTCTTCAGTTCTAGTATCAAACTGTAATTCCTTCGCTTTTTCAAATGCAGCCAGTGCTTCTTGCCATTCCTGGATATAGAAATAGGCATAGCCTACGCGCCAATGCCAATCCGCATCTTGTTGTCCCTTTTTTTTAACTGTGTATAACTGGGACAACGCTTCATGATAACGCCCTAAATTATTAAGCGCACGACCATAATGACCTACTATTTCATAATCTCGCTCTGACTTAGACAATTGTTCAATTGCTTCTACAATTTTGTCATGTTGATTTTCCTCATACCATTTTTCTAACATATTCAATAATTTTTTTGGCATAATCTCACTCCCTCTCAATCAACTTTTTTTAGCTAAACAAGTATCTTGTATCTTTTGTGATGTTTGGTTAATAATAATGCTTTCCTATACAAATGCCGACATTTCATCATCAAATATATTCTTTTCCTTCAATTACTCTTGATGTTGATGGACTAAATCAACGAGTGTTTCTTTCGTTCGATGTATGATTTTTTTCTATTGTCATGATATGAGCTCCTTCAATATTTCCTCAAAACGTTCACGATATGGCGATAAAATCCGCATAAATTTTGGGTTGGTGAAGTCATTCAAATGGACAATTTCAAAGCAAGCATACAGTAATGATGCTACATCCATATCTTTATATTCTTCCATACGTTCATTTTGTTCAGGTGAAATCACTGGACAAAGCTCGATAAAGGGTGTTGTCATATATTTTTCAAGCCATTGTAAATTTTCATCTGTATTCATTGCCTGTTCAAAGAAAGGTTCGTATGGAACAGTTGGCACGGTTGCAACAATGTAAGCAAAGATTGGCAATGTTTCAGGTGTTAGCCCCCACCTTTCCACATAGGCTTTCGCAAAATATTCAGTCGGTGGTGAATGATCAGCATCGCATATTTCCATATAGTCGATAATGAGTTTGCTATAACTTTTATCGTATAAACCAAGACCAAAAACGGCAAACGTGCTTGGCATTGCCGCTTCCTCATCCGCAACATCCCCGTAAAAATGATACTCAGCCATTGCTTTGTAGCTATATTCCACTAGCGCGGTATGTAGGCTTGGATAGCTCAATACCTTTGCAAAAAAATGATGGGAACGTGTGACAGGTAAACGCTCAATTGGCAGCACTAAATCACTTTCCCCTTCATAGAGAATGCTATAGCTTTTCGGGAAATCCTCCTCCAATAAAGCATTTAAATAGTGCATGGCTTCACGATACGCTTCCTCTGTTTCTACTTTAATATGAATCAAGATGGTAGCTAGCACATCATTTGCATAGCAATATATAAGATCAGTTTCAGCTCGTTGCTTATTGATTGGCAAATCGCCAGAGCCAATTTTGAGTAAATTGTTATACGTTTCCGCATCTAATTCCTTAATCGTTCGCAACAATTCCTCAACCGTTAACGATTCAAAGTTTGCACCGTACTTTCTTAAATTGATGGCATAATAGCGTAGCAAAGGCAAATATGCTACAGATTTTTGTTTTTGCGTGAAACGAGAAAGACAGTAGCGCTGTGTTTCAAAGTCAAGCTCCTGACGTAATACTTCTAATAATGCAAGTTGTTGGTAATGGCAAAGTACCTCTGTTAAGTCGAAGGCATCAAGCGCAAAAGAGGTCGTGCGAATGCTAGCGGGATAATGGCCCTCTTTATCAATTGTATATTGCTTTTCAAGGAGCTCTTGTGCTAGCTGTTGCCATAATGCTTCGTTTTCTATAAATTGTTCGGCTTTCATTCACTTGTCCCCCATAATTATTTATTGAAATAGTTTTCAAATCACTACTACAATTTCTAGTAGTTTCAATAACATTGTAAAATGGCCCATACTTTGTCAAAGGCTTTATTTCTACAATCTTGCTCGCGAATCCAGAAATATAGTCTTCCACTGTCGCCCCACATATAGCCGAGATCATCTTCAGAATCAAGCTGTAATAGTAGTTGCCAATCTTTTACGTTAGGTTCTAGCTCCTTGCGCAAAGGGTGCTCGTAGCCTGTGGAATTGCCACAATACAAACCGTTCGTCACTAACTCGCATTGTAAGTACATATCCCCTTGAATCGTATTAGGATATCCGTCTATGCGATGTGCCGTAATGTCTGTTTCATCTCTCCACAAGAAGTCATCATAAGCATCTGCCTGTTCTTCAGTTAAAAGGGCTGTTAATTTTTGACCATCAGGCGATTCCCATGACGGCAGTGTCCATTCGTTTTTAAAGGATAGTGCCGCGCTATTAATAGACTCCTTTAAAGTTGTGGGTTGTTCCGTTCTCTGAAAATTTGCTTGCGTGAAGTAGAAAACATGAAAGCCATCTTCATCATTGGGATCATAACCCCAAGGCTGTTCGACAGCATCATAGAAAAAGGATAATAGCCCCTCGGTAGGAAGTAAATGATTCGAATCAAAAGGCTTTATCTCCGCTAAATTTAGCTGGCAAAGAAAATAGAGCGGTTGCCCACTCTTTGTTTGTGGCCATACAAAATCTGTAGGTGTATCAGGTGCTCCTCCAATTTTAGAATGACCCATTCGAATTTCTGCATCCGCAGTTAGTGTCGCTTTAGCGCGAATTGAATTTTTAGCGAAATGTAATATTTGATCTGCGGCTTCTTTAAGTTCAAAATCTTGTAATACAGTACGTAATTTTTCCATATTCGTAGCTCCTCCCTCAATTACCATTCATACTCTCTTAAAGCGTTTTCTAAATCCAACTCAATATTGTATCCTTGCAATATATCCATAACCGTTTTAGCAATACTATCTCATGCGACCGTTTCAAGGTCATTATGCATCAAATTCATCTTCTAAATCAGTAAAAATCAGTCATGATTTCTTCGCTTGAATATCTTCTAATGCTTCAGTTCCTTACGCTAAATTTTGTAGAGTTAAAGTAAGAAACACAAACAATCTCAACTTCGTAACACAGTATTGTCCTCCCTTTAAAAAGAGGAATATCTTTTTTAACAGCCCTAACTTTTCTATTAATTTTTTGCTAAAATCATTGTTCCTGCAGTTATTAATCGTAAAAGGGGTGTCCAAAAATGGCTTCGGATAATTCTTATGAATTATTGCTGCCAATTAAGCAAAAAGGCAGGGAGCGATGGATGATTCGGATTACAGCGTTTGGCTGATGCTATTTCCAACCTTTCCTCGTCAGCATCATCCGTTACCGAAATAAATGCAAAAATGCTTTCATCAAGAACGCCCTCTTGTTTTAACTCATACATTGTATTGCTCATTGCCTCATGAATTTCCACTTTATGTGTTGCAAAGTGCTCACCAGCATTTAATGCTCTATCTAATAGCTCACGGCTCACTTTTTGTAACAAGTCTGTATCATCTTCATGCAAAAATTCATCTTTCAAAAAACGATAGTTTTCTGGGTTGTCCTCATAACTTTCTCCGATTTGAAGAAGTGATTTTTCCGTTCCCATTGTTAAATAGAGGCTACCACAATCACCGTCTGTCACTAGCACAACTGCATATATCTGTTCGTCCTCTAGAGTCTCATACATAGCCGTGTAGGCTTCATGTACGGCTAATTTAATTTTCTGTTTCATCTATACACCACTCTTTATCCAATCGTATTGTCAAAAAATATATAAATAATCATTGAAGTTTAAGTGTCTGAGCAATAAAGCTTGCTCTTCTCTTATTTTGGTATTGGATGAAGTTACGACTACATATACCAATGAAAAAGAAATGACATGCCTTGTACCTCTAATTACCTTCCGCACTAACTAATGTAGTAGCTCTCGTACAATTTCTCCATATTCAAGATCAACTCCCCCATATTTCACCCATGTAACCTAGATTTAATCAAAGTCGGAGTACAGAATGTATTGCTGACATTCTAAGCATTGAAATAGATAACCTTGATGCGAGCCATTATTACGCAAAGTAGCAGCTAGCTCTTCTTTGGTATGACCATTAAAATGTTCAAACTCCTCCGTAATGCCCATCTCCACTAGTTCTTGCCAGCCGACATAACCAATAAATGCGCAATAATCCGTGCAGTGGGCTACCCAATCATTTCCTTGCCAACTAATATAGCCAGGTGTTCGATGCAACACTTCATCTGTATAGTCATCATTCTTTACAAGCTCGGAATTTAATAAATCTTGCTGAAATTGACCATCAAATTTTTGCGCAGCCAGCCCACTATGAATACAGCTTGGACAAAGATATTCAACCTCTTCAATCGCGTAAATGCCTTTTGTACAATAAATGTTCACTTCTTGTTCACAGCAGTCGCAAACAACTAATTCACCCGTTTTAAAAATATTCGCTTGTATTGGATTTGGCATATATTTAAATGTTGGTAATGGTATTTTCATCTCTGCTTCCTCCTGTATGACACGTGGTGATAATGACTTTACATTTTGTGGATTGTCAATCCAATATTTGATCGCCCCGTATTTTTTCTGATCTTTTTTATTGCGTAAATCCATGACGGACGTAAAAATTTTGTATGCCTCTTCATACATTTGCAACATGCAGAAAATTTCGACAAGCATGCGCAAATTTACCTCTGTTGGCTCCGTTTTTTTTACTTGCTTCATTAGCTTATGCATGGCGTTAATTGCTTTGGCATTCTTTGCATCAAACGTTTTTCTTTGCTCTTGCCATTGTGCATTAAGATTTTCTGTCATTTCTTATCCACCTTTCGACATACGATTTAATGATTTAGAAAATCTCCCCCTCACCACTCACATCAAAAAAGCCGACACCATGTTTTTTTGCAAGTTCCTTCATCGTACTATATGCTTCATCCGCTACAGACCAGGCAAAAGCTGTGTAAATTATGGCATAACCAATACTATATTCAGTCAAATAACTCTCTAACTCGTTATCTTCATCCTCATCCAATAATTCCTCATCCACTAGATTCATATTGGGGAAATGTTCCACCATATCCTGATACCAATTTTGTAATGCTGGTGTTGTAACTGATATTGTTGCGTAATCATGTGGTTCAGCCCACTTTGTTTGTTCATCATACCATTGCAAAAATGTTTCTTTATTGTTTGGAGTTTGCTCTTTATCAAAGACCATTAAATCATAACTCATTGTTTTCACCCTTTAAAAAAGAATATATGTTCTGTTTTTATTCTAGCATACAAACATTTTTTTGAAAACATAGAAAAAATATGGCCCAATTAAGATAAAAACCCTGCAATTTCAGCTAGAAATGCAGGGGAAAACGAGCCGTAAACAAACAAAAACAGGATTGAAAGTATATACCTACTACGTTTGTTTTACTCATGTAATTCAAATATAGCTGGAAATGCACAAGACACAATAAGAGTATAGAGGACATCACAGAAGATGTATTACGAGCCATTCAAGCGCAAATAGATGACCTCTATCTTCAAGGAATTTAATAAACAGCCTATCGTTCAGACGAAATCGAAACAAACAGAACAATTATACAAAACTAAACAACAAGAGTTTTTTAGTATGCTTGAGCAAACCAAACTGTATGTTTCGCTTCATTTCCACAGCAAATACAAGACGTTTTTGTAGTTGGTGGGTTAAACGGAATGTTACGAGTAGTATATTTTGTCTCTTCTTTCACTTTTTCTTCGCATGCATCATCTCCACACCATCCAGCAAGAACCCAGCCCGGAATAGATCCGTTTTCCTTGGAATTGTTAATGTGCTGCTGTAAATCTTTCAGTGTATCGATATTTGTATGAGCGTTTTCATCCCGGAATTTGCGTGCTTTTTCAAATAATCGAGATTGCATTGTTGTTAGTTCCGCTTCAATTGCTGAAACAATGTCATTCAAGTCAACGGATTGTTTCTCATCTTCATCTCGTGCTTTTAACAATGCCTGATTTTTCTCTAAGTCACGAGGTCCTAATTCAATACGAATTGGCACACCTTTTAATTCCCATTCATTAAATTTGAAGCCAGGTGATTGGTCCGAATCATCAAGACGTACTCGAACTCCCTTCTTCTTAAGGGCCGCAAAAAGGTCATCTAGTTTCTCTATAATTTCAGGGGTCTTTTTCCATGGACCTACAGGTATTAAGACAACTTGGGTTGGTGCAATTCGTGGCGGTAAAATAAGCCCCTGTTCATCACCGTGAACCATAATTACTGAACCTATTAAACGTGTGGAAGTCCCCCAGGATGTTGTGTGCACATATTCATGCTGATTGGCTTTATTTAAATATTTAATTTCAAAGGCTTCGGCGAATTTTGTCCCTAAATAGTGAGAGGTACCTGCTTGAACGGCCTTTCCATTTTTCATCATAGCTTCAATAGAAAATGTATCAACTGCGCCCGCGAAACGTTCAGAAGGAGTTTTTTGTCCATCATAAACAGGAATGGCAAGTAAACCCTCTACTACTTCCTTATATATAGCTAACATTTGCATCGTTTCTTGACGTGCATCTTGTTCATCAATATGTGCTGTATGACCCTCCTGCCACAAAAATTCAGATGTTCGAATGAATGGAAGTGTTTTCTTTTCCCAACGAAAAACATTTGCCCATTGATTAATTAAGACTGGCAAATCTCGGTAACTTTTAATCCAATTTGAATAGAGATGGCCAATCATCGTTTCAGAAGTTGGACGAAGCGCTAGACGTTCTTCTAATTTTTCACCTGCAGCCTCTGTCACCCAAGGAAGCTCAGGTGAGAAACCTTCGATATGCTCTTTTTCTTTTTGGAAGAAGGATTCAGGGATTAACATAGGGAAATAGGCGTTGCGATGACCTGTTTCTTTAAAGCGACGGTCCATCTCTTCCTGAATATGTTCCCAAATTTCATAGCCATCTGGTTTAAATGCGATACAGCCGCGAACTGGTGTATAATCCATTAAATCTGCCTTTTGAATTGTATCAATGTACCATTTTGAAAAATCGTTTTGTTGTGTTGTCATATTCTCTCCTCCATTTCTGTAACTTTACCTACTGAAAAAATAAAAAGCACAAAGCTGTCCTCAAAAATAAGGACGTCTTTGTGCCGACTTAACGTGGTACCACCTTGATTTTAGTTTTAAGAAAAACTTAAAACCCTCTAACGTTTTGTAACGAAAACGACTCGGTTATGTTTGCATAACATTTCCGTGGTAGGTTTCAGATAAGAAGCGGTGATATAGCTCTCAGCAAATGCTATATTCTCTGTTTCACAATTCTTTCTTACTTGGCCACATCATCAATTAATATTTTATATAACTTTATCAAAACAGTTAAATGATTTCAAACAATTAATTAAATGCAATTATTTTTCGGGAAATATCAGAAAATTTAATTTACTTTTCCGTAACTAAATTTCTTCTAACTAGCCATAATACATAAATATTTCTGAGCAATTGAACTTCCGGCGTCCCCGTGCATTTTTACCTTGGCTACTGACAGATTAAATCTAAATAAAAAAAGTTCAACCAAGGTTCTGGCTGAACTATATAATACGAAAGCTCCCGTATGATACGAAGGTTATTAAGTATTACCTAAGTATTCTGCGAAATGTAAAAATCCAAATTTCCTCACAAGATAATTTCTTAATTCGCCCTGAGTAGCTTTTTCTACTGGAGGATTTGTCAGGGCGTATGCTTTGGCATTTAATTCAGCAAATCTCTCTTTATCTACTTCATTATGTTCTTTATCTTCAATAATTCCTGAAGAAATTGCGGCTTTTGGATAACCCATAAAAAATATATGTGTTCTTAATGCCATACTTGGTGTTAAATGCAACAATATAATTACACCCAGGAAAGAAACAATAATTATTACTTTTTTCTTCAAGTCACCGCTCCCTCCAATTGACGTTAATAATCCACAATAAATTTTAACATAAATTTTCCATTTACCTTCAAAAATTAGTTAAATTAAAAAATTACCTTTGATAAATTATATTTATTAAATAGGCGAAACAAAATCTGTAATAGTTTCGAAGGATTATGAACCTAAAAGAGATTGGATTGGCTATATGTATTGTGTTTTTTTAAAATAATTATAAACACTTAGAGGATCCTGCCCTCAAATAAGGACAAGATCCTCCACATTGTCTACATGTAACTATCTACTATAAACCTCGTAAAATCCCCTACAGATAACGGCTTACTGAAATAATAGCCCTGAACGTACTCGCAGCCATGTTCCCGAAGAACGTTTAATTCGGCTTCTTCCTCGACGCCTTCAGCCACTACTTGCAGATTTAAGGCATGCGCTAAAGAGATCATTGCTGAAATCATAGCAATGCCTGATTTTTCAGGCACAATATTACGAACGAATGCACGATCAATTTTCAAAACATCTACTGGGAAAGTCTTTAAGTAATTTAACGACGAATAACCAGTTCCGAAATCATCTAATGAAATCGTAATACCAAGTGCTCTTAATTGCTTGATTGTATTAATTAAGTCTTCCGTATAATCCAACATACTCATTTCAGTAATCTCAATTTCTAAGAAGTGCGGATCTAATTTTGTTTCTGCAATAACTTCTTGTACCATTTCTACAAAACCTGTTGTACTAATATGAATCGGAGAAATGTTCACGGCAACACGTAAGTTTAAATTATGTACTTCATTCCAAGTGCGTGCTTGGGCAGATGCTTTTCTTAACACCCATACTCCTATATCATTAATGAGCCCACATTGCTCAGCAAATGGAATAAAGCGATCAGGTGGCATATGACCTAGTTCTAGGTCATGCCAGCGAAGTAATGCCTCCATGCCAATCACTGTATTCGTTTTTAAATTGATTTTAGGCTGATAATGTAATTCTAAAACATCTGTTTTTAGTGCTTGATGTAATTTTGTTTCAAGTAATAACCACTTATCATTGACTTCCTCCATATTTGGACGGTATAAGCGATATTGATTACCACGTGAAGATTTCGCAGCATACATAGCGATATCTGCATTTTTCAATAATTCCTCGACAGAGTTTGAATGATCTGGGAAAATACTAATTCCAATACTTATACTTGCGTAAAATTCATACGTATCTACAATAAAACTCTCATTAAAAACGCTAATTATTTCCTCAGCCTTCTCTTCAATACTGTCAACATCGTTTAGTATAATAACAAATTCGTCACTGTTGTGGCGGTATATAGAATTGGATGTATAATCAACGTTGCGTAAACGATTAGCCATTTCCACTAAGAACATATCTCCGATTATATGACCAAGTCCATCGTTAATGTTTTTAAAACGATTTACATCAATGAAAAATAACGCAAATTTTTCTCCTGTACGTCGAGATTGATGGAATTCGTTTTCTAAACGTTGTTCTAACTTACGACGATTTGGTAGCCCTGTTAATTCATCGTGATAAGCAATATGGGTTATCTTTTTAATATCTTTTTGTGCGGTAATGTCGACCCTTATAGCAATATATTGATACGGTTTATCATTGTCATCAAGAAAAGGGAAAATCGTTGTCTTCACCCAGTAAAGACTGCCATCCTTCGCGCGATTACACACCTCGCCATTCCACATTTCACCATTGCCTATAGTATTCCACATCTCTCTAAAGAAAGATCTTGGATGGAAACCTGAATTGAGTAAACGGTGATCCTGCCCTAATAATTCTTCACGAGTATATTTAGATATTTTGCAAAAATGATCATTAACAAACGTAATTTTCCCAGTTCGATCCGTAATTGCTACAATGATTGAACTATTCATTGCTGAAAAAATATCTTGCAATTCTTTTAAACTATAGTTAACTTGACTAATACTACTAGGCGTGATATTCATCATTTTCATTCTCCGTTCATTAGAAGGGTTTGGTACTTTTGTTTTATATAGATGCGAGGTATAAAGTTATGGGATATCGCCCTTTTTTATGTAATTATATTATAGTCTTAAAAAAGCAGTTAATTCAACCTAAATATCTAAACATTCAAACCTATATTTGAAGGTTTTTAATAAAAAAAACCCCAATAATAAGGTCTTTTATCTTACTTTATACGCTATTTTTTGAATACTTTAATTACCTTAGCGCTATTTATATGTTATGTTTAGCCTATTCGTCTTCATAAAATATGAATTTTCTGTATTTTTACGACACTTGAAAAACTTCTTCATTTATGTTAATCACAAGAAATGCCTTACTGTCATATGCAGGCAGTAAGGCGTTTTAGGAGCTAAGACACTTCATATTCTATTTGACCTCCCAATGTTTTGGCACGTTCATTGTAGGCATCACGTTGCTCCTGGGATAAGTTTAAAATATAATAATGAAAATTTATTGGCTCTAAACCGTGTTTCTCACACACTTGTCGATAAAAATCATAGCCTTCCCGATAATCTGTCATCCTAATAACTTCCTTTCATTTGTAAAGCTTCTTTATAATATTCTAATTGCTCTTGCGGTAATTGATTGACACGTCTTGTTATATAACAGAATAATATTTTAATTAATAATATATAACAGGTAGTTTGCTATGTCAATGAATTTTCTGATATTTCTTTCAGATATACGAAAGCCCAGTCCATTTAAATTAGTATGGCTGGGCTTTTCATAAAATATTCACGTCGGCTTCCGTAATAACCACATCCTTTTATTACAAAACATCTAAATTCCTAATTGTTTTGCTTGCATATTATAAGCTGAAAGTTGTTGCTGTGATAATTGAAGCAAATAATAGCGGAATGAAATTGGCTCAAGACCATAGTGCTCACACATTTCACAATAAAATTCATAACCATCACGATACTTTGACATTAGAATTCCTCCTTGAATCAAACTGTTTTATAACAGTTGTCATTATTTTTATTTAATATATAACAGTTGGTTTATTTCGTCAAGTATTTTAATAAAGTTTGATTAAAAACATAACAAAAGCCATTGTTTTGAAAAAGAATGATCAAAACAATGGCTTTCGTCAATTAATACTTTAGTAAAGTAACTCTACTTTTACCTTTAGTTTTATATCTGAAGGAGGTTCTTCCTCTTCTACAACATAAGATAAAACATAAGCTCCTTTAGGGAATCCTTCAAAAACCTTTTCAAAACTTTCGTTACTTTTTAAAACACCATTTACTACTTTTGTTTCTTTATCTACATTTCGAATTTTGTATAAAAAGCTTTCTGTACCAGTATTTGATAAGGATATTTTGAACGGAACATCACCTTCATAAGCAAAATAAGTTTGACTTTCGCCTATCGGAGAAGCTATCTCTGCTTCAATCTCGCGGGGGCGAAAAGATTCTTCGACTTTCTCCTTATGTGTGATATCTACAACAACAGGTCATTTTTATTGATGCCCTTTTAAAAATCCAAAATAAGTAATAAAATAAGTAATAGAAACAGAACAGGGTTATCTTTTGTAGCCCTGTTCTTCTACTGTTCTATAAATATTGTTGTTTCTGCTTTCTGCTCATGCTAAATTCGCTTGAGCAAAAAGGAGTAAAGGTCCAAGTCAATACAGTTAATAAATATATGGTAAAAATTAACAGTCGGGGAGGAGTTTTAAATGTTCAATTTAAGAGAGAACATTGTGATAGACATATTCACTGAAGGTGCAGTAACAAATGTCGAGTTTAATGATGAAATACTAAGAACATTTCAAAAAGTGATTATTGGTCGATTACGTGATTTAAACGGTCAAGAGGAACTTCAAAAAGAGTTGAAAGAGTTTTCTAATATTAATTCTTTGCAACATTCTTCCTCAAATTTGATAGGATCAATAATTGAATATAATTTTTTGGATATTATGTCTTTAGATTTCAGTTCATTTAGCAATGCCAATTTTAGAGATTTGCTAGATTTTATTGAAAAAGAACTTGATAAGTACATCAGCAAGTACACCATCAACTATACAGCTGAAGAACTTTTGATAAAAATCCTTACATTTGCAAGTGTTTTAAGTAAATTAACATTTTCGTTGTACGCTGAAGATAGTGAAAGTATCAATCCGAATGAGAATTTTGCAGATGTTGAATTCTTACTAAAAATTATTGATATATCTAATATTGATGATATTAGAGGTCTTACGGGAGAAATGAAAGGAGCACTAGAATGTGCTGTAGATTCCATTTTGTTAAAAAAGGTTAAATTTAGCAATGAAATAACAAAGAAACAAGTCGACCTTTTTAAAATACTAACACTATTTAATGCAAAGAACACACTCTATCAGATAAAAGAAATCATTCCGATATTAGGAAATGATCGTAAAGATTTTAAACTAGATAAAGATAGAGGAATTATACTTCCGAGAAAAATACTAGAATCGTTCTCTTCATATATTGATATAACAAAGGATAAGAAGGTTCGGATAGAAAATGATCTTACAACACACATATTTGATATTTTTTACAATTCTCTAGGTTTTCAGCCTAATAATATTTTTAAATATGCTGCTCAAGAAGAGGGAAAACGAGCATTTCGAATATATGATAATTATTTAACTATAGCAGATAAAGAATTATTGCCTCTCGATATAATGTTAAATCAAAAACTTTCTTACCAAGGTGTGAATAATTTAATGAATACTTTCACACTAAACAAAGAAGATTTTTATGAACAAAAGGATAATAGTAACGATAAAAAGATGAAAAAAAGTAATCATATGGGTAGTGCAAATAGTAGACTTTTCAGATCTCCAATAATTAGATTGGAAACTAAAATCCTCGTTCCAACTTATACATGGCTAGAATCTCTTCTTTATTTATCCTCTAGAATATTGAATAGAGATATTTTCTCAGATATGGTTACTGATACATGGAATGAGTTGATTAAGAAAACTTATGATGAGTATGATCTTCCCAAAATGAAACTATATCTTCACGAGAAGAATATCAATGCACAGATAAATGTAGATTTAGCACAAATGAAAGATTTAAAAAAAGATATAGAATCAATAAAGAAGATGCCCCATGAAATAGACTTATTATATTTTGAAGAAAACTCACTTGTGATTATGGATCTGAAAAATTATGGTATTCAGAATAATTTTACGGATGTTAGAAAAGTTGTAGCAAATATTAATAGGCAAAAAGCCAAAATGAACAAGCTTAGACAGTTTATATTGGAAAGAAAGAATGTTTTTGAGAAAATTTTAAAATCAGAATTTAAAGAAGTAATTGTTGGGATTTTAACAGTTAATCCCACAATATATCCTTATATTCAAAAAGATGAAAGTCTTGTTAATGTTATTTCTATCCAGGACTTTAAAGAAAAATTTGAAAAATAAATTTCAAGTGAATCAAGCCTTTAAATATAATCCTAAATTACAATTACAAGTTGAACACTTTTTTCAAAAACACCCCAGAGGTTCCTTTGTCTTCTGTTCGTCGGTCGGCATAGGTCGTTCAACCTGTGTTGGCTAGATCTGCAAGGCGCTTTCCCTTGCGGATTTAGCCAATACAGGTTAGGATTTGCTGCTGACTGATGAACAGGAGACTTTTCTGTTTCGAGGGAGGCTCAAGGGGTGCGGGGTGTCCCCGCAATCTTTAAGCGACAAGTTTCTGGAGTTCCTCCTCAAACAGTTCATTTGGTGTCTTGTAGTCAAACATTTTTCTTGGTAGGTTGTTCATAGCTTCCTCAACCATATGAATCTGCGTCCGGCTATAATCCTCAATCGCATGTCCTTTAGGAATGAAACGACGGATGATTCCGTTGTGGTTCTCATTCGTTCCACGCTCCCATGAAGAATAAGGATGAGTGAAATAGATATCTATCCTATCACCAAACATTTCTGACAACCCCGCGAATTCAGAACCATTATCTGCCGTGATTGATTTGAAGACAGTAGATGCATATTCACCAAATTCTTTGAGGACTGAAGAGAGTGCGTAGTTAACTGAATCAGCGTCTTTCCCGTCCATTTTTACAATGAATTCACGACGGGTTTTACGTTCAATCAAGGTTAATAGCACATCATCTTCTTTATCCTTGCGCCCTACGACGGAGTCAATTTCAAAATGACCGAATTCTTCACGAGATTCAACGCTATCAGGACGTTCTTCAATACTTTTACCGAGAACCGTCTTATTCGGGCGGTGCGTTTTCTTAGTACTCTTGGTATTTCGACGTACCTTTAAGAGAAGGTCACTGTTTCGAGTTTTTAGAAGACCAAGCGCGATATAGTGATAAAGCGTCTTTGTTGAGACCATTTCCTCCGGAGAAAACAACCCTTTGAGCTTCGCGAGACCAACAATCGCATCTGGAGACATGGTCTTTGTGCGATCAAGTAACAGTCCGTCAACGAACGATAAGAATGCCTTCACACGTTCAAACTTCAACGGTTTACGAGAACGAGCCACGTTTCGATCAGTTGTAGCTTGACCTGTTTCCGCAAGATATTGCGTCGTGTAGATATGTTTTCCGTTAATTTTCTTTACTTGAGTGGTCGTGCCACGAGCGAGTTCATTGTAGATTGTCCCACGCGAAACCTTGAGTTTTCGCGCAAGCTCGCTCTTATTTGTAATTCCAGCGTTCAAGTAGCCTTGAAGTTCTCCACGTTGGAACTGTGTAAGGCGTGGTTTCTTAATGCGTGTTTTTATGTTATCCTGTTCTAGCATCGTATTCGAAATCCCTTCTTATTGATTGGTGTAGGAACCTCAATAATACACGATTTCGCGTACGATGTTTTTATTTTTCTAAAGTGTTCAACTTGATTCTACTATTCGCCCTTTAAATATAATTCTTTAATATAATTAAAAATAATTTCCTTCAAAGTTCTTTGCAATAAGAGGACTTTCAGTTATCGGAAAGATTTTTACATATTTCTAGAATCAATATACCAATTTCTCGATTAACTTTTACCAGTTTTAACCTTTCGGGACACCTTTTTTAAAATTTATAGGTGTTGCTCTTTGTCTTCACCTTTTTTATCACCATATATTCTTCAATAATCGGATTATCATCCTGGGAATAAAAAATAAGATATTCCAGATTATTTCTAATACGATTGATTTTTGAATCTCTTTTAATATTTTTTTAATGTAATATCGTGTTTTTCCCTTTCTTGGTATTCCGTTTCTAGCTTAGTTTTTTAGTGCTCAACTTTGATAAATGCTTTGATTTCTTTTATTTGTTCAATATGTCGTTGTTCATGAATAGAAACTAATTCTACCCATTGATTGAGGGGTAAATCGCCAAGAAAAGGATGTTTATAGGATTTTTCTGCTAATATGGATGGATCTTCAATTTTATCAAGGAATGCTGTAAATTTACCTCTCGATTCGTCAAGTAACTCAATAATTTGCTGAACTGTAAAAAAGTCTTCAGCTGGAACAACAAATTCTGGTGCTGGGACTTTCTTTGTTCTATCTGCGATAAGATGAATATTTTTACGTTCCGCTTGCTTACTATCTTCTTGTTTTAATGCCCACGCAATCAATCTTATAAAAGATGCCTCTGTTAAAGTTAAGTGATGGCAAACCTGTGCTATACTCCAACTGTTTGCATCAGGCTTAGCGTTTAATTGAGTATCACTTAATAATTTGATCTCCTCTACTAAGTTATTTCTTGTTTCACATAGTTGATCGTTAATTAATTGATTCATATAATATCTCCTCCACTAAGTTTTTTAATCCCTTTTCTGTATATGTTTTATACAATGTGAAGTATTCTATATTTGTTTATATTAGTATTCGTTTACCGGTTTTTGCAGATTTTCGAACGGCATCTAATAATTGATGCAGTTTGACAGCATCATTAAAATCCGGAATTTGCTTTGTGCATCCAACTATATCTTTTGCCAACATCGTATAAGCCTGATCTACATAGCTTATAGGGCCATTATTTAGTTCTGATGGAATTTTTATTTCTTCATATAAAACATCTTTTGAATTAAACAAATTATTAGGGTGTATCATTTTTTCAATGATAAGGTTACCAAATTGGACATGACCATAGGAATTTTTCTGTGTTAATCGATATGCTCCCTTTTCTCCCCTAATTTCTAATTGAAAAGCAGGATATACTCCGCCTTGGATATGTACAGATGCTGAAGTACCATTAATGAGCGTCCCTTGTATCAATATTTGATCAGCTGTATTTTTTACTGTTTTCTTGCCTGTTTCTTGTACAAACGCTTCGCTATAGTGGACATTCATTGTAGCGGATAGCTCTTTAAAATCACCTAAAATATAGCAGAGTACATCTAGGGAATGCCCGCCGTTAATTGAAAGAAGGGTTGCTCCATTGTCTTCGTGTAAAAGATAACGGCTTTTTTCATCTGTTACTGCCCCTTTTCCTTGTGTTGCTACTTGCATAGTACAGGAAATGATATTACCGATATCCCCCTGCCAAATTGCTTGTTTTAAATAATTAACTTCTGGAGATTGCCTTCCCTGAAGTCCAATTGCATGATGAATATTTCTTTCGTCTGCCAATTGAGCCAATTTTTCTGCTTGCTTCGTATTAATAGCTAGTGGCCATTCACAATAAATATGTTTATTTTCTTCTAATACAGCCATCACTGCATCATAATGATGAGGAACCTTGATGCTCACAACAACTAAGTCGACATCTTTCGTTTGTGCTAATTCTTTATATTCTGTAAAAGAATGAGGAGCATTAAGAATTTTAGCACTTTCTTTGGCTGTGTCAATATTCGAAGTTCCGATTGCTGTTATTTTGTAATAAGGATTGTTTTTTAGTGCTGGAATATGTGTTTGACTTGCCCATTGATTATTCAAAGATCCACCTATAATCCCTACATGTATAATTCTATTTTCCATTAAATATTCCTCCAAAACATTATGATTACTTTTATCTTACGGCAGTAATGTATCTATGATGAAATCGAGTTGCCTGTAAAAGCCTGACTAGTGAAGATTAGTACCCCTGTTGTGAAAGTTTCACTAAATCTTTATACAAAGTATAATGAAAAATAGACATCATATTAAATGTTAATTTGTGATGTTGCTATCACTTTTTTTGATGGATGTGAACAGAAATGGATATTGAAAATATGAAAGCATTTGTGTCAGTCGCAGAATTGAAAAGTATTTCCGCTGCTGCCAGTAAATTAAATCACCTACAATCGAATATGACGGCGAAAATTAAAAAAATTGAAAACTATTATAATCAAGAATTATTTATTAGAAATTCTAAAGGTGTAACATTAACGAAAGATGGAGAAAAATTATATCATCAATTTAAGAAAATTTTATTTGTTTGGGAAGAAACGGAAAATGTGATGAAACAACATGATGAAAAACTTCGAGTTGGAACGATGATTTCAATGGGAGGAACTCAAATATCACCAGCTTTAAATAAGCTTTATCAAACATATCCTGATTTATCAGTAACATTAAAAACAGGTTCAACAGAGTATATAGAAAGTCAAATTTTGCTAGGGAAAATTGATCTAGCCTATACGATTGGATCATTAAAGAATAACAATATTAAGTATAAAAAAGTAGCTATAGAAGAAATGGTTGTCATAGGTCAAGGTATTAATCGGAGTACAATATTCGGGGATTATATAAGTAAAAAAAACTTGCTTGTGCTATCTGATAACTGTTTGTACCTTTCAATATTACAGAATATGTATAGTAGTTTTAATATTACTCAAGGTGAAATTATTGAAGTGGGAGATCCAGAAAGTTTATTACAATTTGCCATGATAGGTATGGGAATTTCTTTAGTTTCTAAACGTATTGCAAGAAGATACAATATTGAACAATACTTAGATGTACCATCACCATTTAGTTTCGTTGATTTATATTTAATTACTCGTTTAAACCACGAATTTACGCCAATTGAAAGACAGTTTATTGAGCTAACAAACTCTATTGATGAAATGGAAATTAACAAATGATATTAGTGCCAAAAAGCCGATTCCTACAAATTAAGGATAATCGGCTTTTTTTTGTTGGCTATTTTATTCAATGAAATGCTCTCTACTACGAACAATATTGAACGGATTGTTTTCGAGTACATGTTGCAGCTCTTCATCTTCAATATGTGTATAAATTTGTGTGGTCGCAACACTTGAATGCCCGAGTATATGCTGAAGACTTCGAATATCTGCTCCTGATTTATACATCATTGTTGCGGATGTATGACGTAACTTATGTGGTGTCAGTCGCTCTTTTTGAAGTCCTGATTGCTGATTAATTTGTTTAACGATTTTTGCAACGGTTTGACGAGTAAAGCGCGTTCCCTTTTGCGAGACGAAAAGAGGTTCTTCTCCTTCACCTTTATATACTGTCTTTCCGCTATTGTCATAGTCTGAAAGTGCCTGTATACAGCTATCGTTCAAATAAACGGTCCGCTCCTTATTCCCTTTACCAACAACAGTTAAGTAGCGACCTTGTATAGATGACTTATTTAGCTGACAAAGCTCTGTAACACGAATCCCTAAATTTAAGAAAAACATCATCATACAATAATTCCTTGGTGAAGCACGATTTGGCTGGATGCCATCGATAAATTGCGTCGCTTCTTCGATGTTCATATAGATAGGTCTTTTTCGTCCAATTTTTGGTGTTTCTAATTCATCTGCCGGATTTTCCTCAAGAAGACGTCGTTTCCCTTTCAGGTATTTAAAAAATGATTTCAGCGTTGCTACTTTACGTGCTCTCGCAGATGCTGAATTCCCTCGCTGCACCTCGCAATATTCCATAAATAAATAAAGATCTTCTAGTGTCATTTCACGAATTTCGTCTATTGAAATAGTAGAAATATCTATTTTCGTTAAATCTGATATATCATGATCATTCTGAATTGCTATGTAGAAACGGAAGAATAATGTCAAATCATATTCATATTCTTTTCTTGTACGATGAGACTTTCCTTTAATCGTCGTTAAATAGACGAGGAAATCCCTCATTATTTTAGGAAGTTTAGTCTTTTCCATAAAATCACCTCTATTTCTTCTATTTTACCACGAAAAAACGTTCCCAAATATAAATTTGGGAACTTTATGGTGAAAAAAATGCTATTTTTTACGAATTAGAACGAATGTTCTGTTTATGAGCGAGAAAAAAGATGATTCTCTTTTAGAAAGAAAATCACCTTTTTTAAAAGTTTTTATGAAAGTTTCATTTTTTAGGCATAAAGTGAAGAAAAAATGAATATTTAAATCTAGTGAACTAAATGCTCTGAGACGATTCGAAAAATGAAAAGATGGGTAACTATACATGTCGATTCTTCTCACAACGCGCATGGGATTATTTGGATTTTTGTCGATTTCGGTGTAAATATGCCAAAGCGAAAACCGTTACTTAACAAAAATACTATAAGTCCCATCTACTTGTTTTGCTAGAGACCAGTTTGTTGATAGCATATGTTGAAGCTTAGTAATAGTTTCCTCATCACAAGTTAAATGTTGGATTCCTGTTTCTAATAATTGATAATCCTTACCTTCTTCTAATTGGAAACGAATATACAATAAGCGTTGAATGCCTGGCAAAGTTACATATTTGATACTGTAGTTACCGTGCAGAGCGTTTAAGAATAATTGCTCCCCTTCTAGGTAAAGTGCCATTGTTTCGGAAAATTCATAGTTTGGTACTTTTTCCTGCCAAACTGATACATCCCCTGTTTGCAATGTGCGTACAATCTCCTCATCAGTAAAATCTAATTTTGAAAGCTTGTCTAGTTCATAAGCTTGCATTAAATTAATGATTGTCATTTTATTAGCTCCTTTTTTTATATGTATCTATCTTCATTCCTCTAAAAGTGATGAGATGAATGCAGATGTGGTTCCTTTTTAATTGGTAACCATTTACTACAATTACGCCAAGGCGAAATTGATTCTTATTAAGTGTAACACGTTTTCTCTACTACTTAAATTCGGAGGGCGATCCATATGATGAAGTTCTATGAATCTGGTATGTTTTTTGATGAGATGTTCGAAGGTGATCAACCGAAGCCTCATTATCGGTCTTTCCACCATAAGCTTAATGCTTTCACTAAGGAACAATTAGATGAAAAATATCAGCAAGCACAATCAACTTTCCTTAAACAAGGCATTACATTTACCGTATATGGAGCACATGGTGGAACAGAGCGAACAATGCCCTTTGATTTTATACCTATTATTATTCCAGATGAACAGTGGGAAGTAATTGAAGCAGGTATGAAGCAGCGTGTTAAAGCCTTAAATTGTTTTTTACAAGATGTCTACCATGAACAGTCTATTTTTGAGGATGGGCTAATTCCAAAACAGCTCGTTGAAAACAATCCGTATTATTATAAAGAAATGCTTGGTGTAAAAGTACCTATTGATAATCATATTTTTTTAGCAGGCATAGATTTGATCCGTGATGAAAATGGCGTTTACTACGTGTTAGAAGATAATTTACGCAATCCTTCAGGGATATCCTATGTTTTTCAAAATCGATCTGTGATGAAGGAAGTGTATCCTGAATTTTTCTCTAAACATACTATCCAGTCACTCGACAAACAAATGGCCTTTATGAAGAAAGCACTTCTTGCTCATCGGCCACCTTGTATGAAACCAGATAGAGAACCTAAAGCGGTCCTGTTAACTGCAGGCATGTATAATTCGGCATATTACGATCATGTTTTCTTAGCACAGCAGCTTAATATTCATCTTGTTGAAGGGCGTGATTTAGTTGTCCAAGATAAAAAAGTGTACATGAAGACAATCTACGGCCTAGAGCAAATTGATATTATTTATCGCCGAATTGATGATGATTTCTTGGACCCTGCTGTTTTTCGTGAAGATTCTTTACTTGGGGTTCCCCATATTATGGCTGCTTATAAGGCTGGAAATATTGCTATTTTAAATGCTGTTGGTAATGGTGTTGCTGATGATAAAGCGATGTATGCCTATGTCCCAGATATGGTCCGCTACTATTTGAAAGAGGAACCTATTTTACGTAATGTGGAGACCTATCATCTAGCTGATTATGTACAGCGAGAATGGGTTCTTAAGCATATGAGAGAGCTTGTCATAAAAAATGTTAGTGCCTCTGGTGGCTACGATATGCTAATTGGTCCGCATGCGACTGATGAAGAAATCACTATTTTTAAAGAAAAGATTTTAGAAAATCCGTATCAATATATTGCACAACCAACGATTAGCCTGTCTAGAGCACCAGCTTTCCAGGATGGAAGATTTTATCCTTGTCATGTCGATTTACGTGTTTATGTGATGAAGGGCGAGGATATTTATGTGCTTCCTGGAGGTTTATCGCGTGTAGCATTAAAAGAAGGATCCCTAGTTGTGAATTCTTCCCAGGGCGGAGGAGCTAAAGATACATGGATATTAAAGGAGGAATTGCAGTATGCTAAGTCGAGTAGCCGATGCATTGTACTGGATGGCACGATATAGTGAACGATCACAAACAAATGCACATATATTACAAGTACAGCTGTTGAATATGTTGGAGCAATCTGGCAAAGAAAATGAATACATCGATCATTGGGAAGCGGTGTTGAATATTTGTGCCTCGAAGGAAGAATATTTGTCCTTTTATGAGTCGATTCGAGTTAATCCACTAATCGACTATCTACTCTTTTCTAATAATAACTGTAACGCCCTTCATGCAACTTTACGTGCGGTTCGAGAAAACGCCCGTGTAACTCGAGATAGCATCCCGATTGAGCTTTGGGAATTGCTAAATGCCTTTTATTTATCGTTACAGCAAGAAATGATGGAGCGTGAAAGACCAATTCCTCTAATCGTTCTTAACTCTTTTTTACAAAATGTTCGAAAGACTTCTTTAACACTTACAGGACTTATCGAAGGCTCGATGGATCGAGATTTACCCTTTTATTTCATGCAAGGTGGGAAATGGTTAGAACGTATAGAAAAGACGATTCGTATGGCTTTAATTATACTAGAGCAACATAAGGAAATAGCCATCTCTTTAATAGAGGCGGACGGATCGTTTTTACTCGATTTATCTGGGGCGACGGAGTCTTATTTGAGAAAGCATCGCCAAACTAATTTACTTTGCGTTATACAATATTTATTACAGGATAAGCATTCCCCTCGTTCAGTAATGTTTTGCTTAGAAAAATTAGAAGAAGCATTTATTTGTTTAGAAAACGATCCTCTTTCAGCAAGGTTTTTAGAGCTTCATACCGCATTAAAAAGCTTATTATTTGCTGTGATGAATGTAGATTTATGGAATATTACTTTAGAGGAAACTATTTTATTAATGGAGGAAAGATTGTGTCAATGTATTGATTTTGGCAATACATTTGCAACAATTTATCATTTATATGAACCCAGCGTACAACCTTGAAAGGAATCAACCACAGCTCCCTTTCAACAAGCAAGTCAGTAATCCAAAGGAAGCGGACACAATGAAATTTGAAATTCAACATACTAATATTTTTCAATATGAGTCTGAAGTCGATCAAAGTCTAAATACAATCCGCTTAAAGCCAAGGGGCGATGAGCGTCAGCGCTTATTATCCTATCGAATTGCCATTTCACCTTCATCTTTAACACGTGAGCATACAGATATATGGGGCAATACGGTTGGCACTTTTTATATACCTGAGCAGCACCAAGAGCTAGAAATTCAGACGACATCTATTGTCAGCATTCAACGTGCACCATTTATTCATCGCATTCAATATTCACCAGAGATGCAGACTATTTTTCACTCGCAACTATTTTATGAGCATTATTTGCCCTATTTAAAGTCTACACACTTTACGTATATGACAGAAAATCAGTTAGAGGAAGTTTATCATGCAATTGGTCATGCTGAAAATCCTGTACTGTTTTCATTAAATTTAATGCAATATATATACTCGACTTTTGAATACGTTCCAGGTGCAACCGATGTTACGACAACTGCAACTGAAGCCTTCACCCTTAAGCGAGGTGTTTGTCAAGATTTCACACATGTCATGCTTGCGGTGCTAAGAGCTAAAGGAATTCCAGCCCGTTATGTGAGCGGCTATTTATATGTTGATGAAAACTCTGCATTGGTCGGTGATATTGCAACCCATGCTTGGGTAGAAGTCATGATACCAGGGATCGGTTGGATTGGTCTAGATCCAACTAATAATGTTGAAGTATTAGAAAATCACATTATTTTATGCATTGGTCGTGATTATTCCGATATAAGCCCTGTTGAAGGTGTTTATTCAGGTGGAAAACATGATTTATCAGTTAAAGTGAGTGTTAAAGCATTGAATCATTTGTAATCAAAAACGCAATCGTATAAATTAAACCCCGGATTTTTCTACGTTAAGCAGAAGAATTCGGGGTTTATTAAGATCTATTGTTTTCGGATTTTAATCTTTAATTTTGCAATTGTATAACGACAATTTAGCCATTTAAATTTCAATATATCAAAAGAATTACTCTCAGTATAGATTTTATCTCGGTATCATTCTTATAAGGATTATACAATACCCATTTCTTTTCCTATTTTCTTAATTTTATTTATGACTGTATTGAGCTGCTCGATTGTATGTGTAGCCATCACTGTAATCCGCAACCGACTTGACCCTTTTGGCACAGTTGGTGGTCGAATCGCTGGAATAAAGACACCTTCATCCAAAAGTTTCTCAGAAAATTGCATAGCTTCATGGGCATCACCAATAAGAAGAGATATAATTGGTGTTTCCCCTTCCGTAACTACAAAATCGGATTCCTCCAAATTCAATCGTAAATACTTAGCATTATTCAACAATTGTTCCCTTCGTTCGGGCTCATTTTGAATAATAGAAATTCCTTCTCGCGCTGCTTCAATCGCACTTGGAGATAAACCTGTTTGGAAAATAAATGATCTAGCGTTATTCAATAAATAGTTCTTTGCAATTGACGATGTCGCCACAAAGCCACCCTCTGCACCAATCGCTTTACTCAACGTGCCTACTGTAAAATCAATCTCATCTTTCAATCCAAAATAATCAGCAGTACCACGACCATCACTTCCTAAGACACCTGTCGCATGTGCATCATCAATCATTATGTAAGCATTATATTTCTTTGCTAGCGCAACTATTTCGGGAAGTGGAGCAATATCACCATCCATACTAAAGACGCCATCCGTCACAATTAACATCTTTCCATCTCCACGTGATTGCCTTAATTTATGCTCTAAATCCACCATATCCGCATGTTCATAAACAATTGTTTTTGCTTGACTAAGTCGACATCCATCTATAATACTCGCATGATTCCAGGCATCGGAAAATATTATATCCCCTGCCTTCATTACACTCGAAATCACGCCAATGTTCGCTAAATAACCACTACTGAAAACAATGGCAGCTTCCGTTTTTTTAAAATCCGCAATTTCAGATTCAAGCTGTTCATGAATGACGAAATTTCCAGTTGTTAATCTCGAACCACCAGTTCCTGTACCGTATTTACTAATACCTTCAGATGCTTTCATTCTCAACCGGAAATCTGTTGCAAGACCTAAATAGTTATTAGATGAAAAAAGTAAGTATTTCTTACCATTCATGATGATCTCGCTCTCATTTCCATTTGAAAACGAACGTAACTTCCTTGTCAGACCTTTCTCTTCTATTAATTGTAGTTCCCGTTGAAACCAATGATCCATTTTTTAATCCCTCCTAATGAGTACCGGTACACTTTCTAAATACTCTATAAAAGACTTTAGTTCAACTTCATCTGACACAAAATAAATACGCCCTCCGCTCTCACAGCCTTCCCGTTTTAAAGGTGTAATTCTAACATATCCAATGTCACGATTACTTACATATCCAGTCACGTAATCTGGGTCATCAGACCAACATAATTCTGCAATTGTAAACGGAGAATTTGCCACTTTCGATGCCAGAGCCAACGCTTCACGGACACGCTCATTAAGCTCCTTGTTAGTGTCTTGCCAATCGATTCGTGATACACGCACACCCTTTTCCCCCCGACCGTCAAGCCGTAAGCCGGTTTTACTATTTAGGATGATTGCTCCACGGAGGTTTTGATTACTACCAAGTTGATGAAAAGCAACATTTAGTGCATGTTTCGAAACACCTAAGGAGGTTAGTATTTTTCTTGCTTCACTATGGGCCATTTCGATTGAAGTCGCCTCAACTGTCGTAATTTCTAACGGTGGTATATACTGTATTTGATCACGCGCAATTTTTTCAACGGTAATTTGAATAAAGTCAGCATCTCCACGTGGATGATTACTTGCTTTGTTCAATAACTGTTTTACAATGGACTCTATCTGAGATTTACTACCTATCCGTTCACCACCAGAAATATGCTTTTCTCCTATTTCAGGACTCCTTTCAGCCGCTCGCATTCTTATGCTATAACACGTTTTTAACATGATTATTACCTGCTACTTTCCTATTAATTGTATGTAACATTTTCGTTAGGGGATAAACACTAACAGCTGTGATTACCATGCCTGGTATAGCCAAAACTAATAACGGAAAAAATGGAGTCCCTAACGTAAAAGCCAAACCAAATCTAGCAATCGTTGTTCCAATTGGGCCTGCCAAAACAAGTACCGGAATTGAAGTCCCAAATAAAACAATGAGTAGACCTACAGTCAATCGAAAAATTAATGAGATCTCCACATTTAAGATTGAGTGTATACCTAGTAAAAATAAGATTAAACTTGCAATGATCCCCGCTAGAAAATATCGCTTAAATCCAAATACCGCTGCAATCGCAACTGCAATGGGTGCTGATAATTGAAATTCAGACCCAGGAAAACCTGTTGGGATTTTAAACATGCCTGTAACTATAATAAGACAAGCTAGCAAAGAAATCTGCGCAAGATCGTATGAAGAAAACTTTCGGATCATTTTATTCCTCCATCTTACTTTTTAAATTAACCTGTAATAGCTTTATGTTATTTCCTCCTATTCACAATTTGTGTTAACTCGTATTTATATTAAGTTAACACAAATAGAGATTGAATAGTAGATAAAATGGTAGGATTTTTTATTATTTGTGAAAATGAGATTTTATAAATTCTTAAACAAAAACAGGCAGTGTCTAAAATTAAAACCCCTGATTTTCTTCTACGCTAAGCAGAAGAATCAGGGGTTATATTAAGATTTATTGCTTTTAAATCTTCTTAAGAGAATGTGTACAAAAAACAGCATCCTTCTTGTCTACTTATATACTTACTTTGCGTTTATATAGTAAACTAGATGATCCGTCCATTTGTCGTCTTCGAATATGAATCCTTTCCTCGTGCATTCATACACCATTCCAACACTTTCTGCTAACTTTATAGATGCTATATTATCAAGGTTAATGTGAGCTTCTATTCGATGATAATTTAATTTTTTAAACGCTAGATCTAAAGCAGCTTTTACAGCCTCTTTCCCATAACCTTTTCTCCAAAACTGGTTATGAATTGTATATCCAAACCTGGCCCATTGAAATTCTTCCCTCATAATCGTAGAAAAGTCTATAAAACCAATATGAGTATTATCTACTTTTCTAAACACTCCAAAAACATAGACCTTGTCATCTTCAGCCATTTGATGTTGTTTAGTAACTAAATCACGAAACCATTCTTTCGTACAGATGCTCATATCTAATTTACCTTGATCGTATTTATGTTGAGAAGGTAAACGATTTTCATATTGGGTTAGCCAAGAAGAATAATCACCTTCTTCAAGAAATCGAATAACTAATCTTTCTGTTTCAGTTCTTATTTTATTCAATCGAACACCTCATCTAGAATACTTTCTATTCTTATATAGATTATTCGACATAAGGTAATCATTTCCTTTCTATTAAAATAGTATTTTTTAATTCAAATAGCATATGTCTTAAACCCATTTTTGTCATGGCACTATACACCTCTTTTATTCCCCCATACAAGGGCATGCAACTGTGGTAGTACTTTGACATCTCTTAATTCTTCATCCTTAATCACTCTATCAATCAGTGCATGATACTTATCTAATAAATCTATAATTAATCGTGAGTTGTCCGTCGTCGTCAGATCTTCATTACCGACTTGTAGATAAAAAGGAATAATTGGATACCGGTGGTGAATTTGTTTAGCATACTCGTAATCCTCTTGATTAAAAACGACTATTTTGAGTGATATATGTTTATTACTGTTATGATTTTTAAGTTTTTCGAAGATATCAGAGAGCACCGAATAGTCTGTCGTCATTCCAGAGCTAGGTGGCTTTGGTGAAATTGTCAACTCATCAATCTCATACATCCAATTTTGCCACCTACTTCCCTGTGTTTCCACTCCGACCTTTATGTCATTTTCTTTTAAAATTGCAATGAGCTCTTCCAAATTGCGGATGAGTGCAGGATTGCCGCCTGAAATCGTGACAAATGAAAAGCCACTGCCCCCAAGAAGTTTCAACTCAGACCAAATCTCTTCAGCTGTCATTTGGACAATAAGATGCTTTCCACTGCCATCCCACGTAAACGATGAATCACACCAAGAACATGAATAATCACAGCCGGCAGTTCTCACAAACATTGTCTTTTGGCCAACTACCATTCCCTCACCTTGAATCGTCGGTCCAAAAATCTCGATAACAGGTATCTTACTCAACTTCCATCCACTCCCGTCTCGCTTCTGCATAGCTTGTGGGAGTTTCATACAACCTGATAAACTCTACACGTGCACCGTTATATCTTTGTTCATCAAGCAAGGCTGCAGCCAACTTTTCGTAAATCCAAACAACAATATTCTCTGCCGTCGTATTCATTGGTGGAAGTGTTTCATTTAAATAACGGTGATCCAAATGAATCTCTATTTTTTCTTTCCATATTGCTTTTATATCGCCAAAATCAATCATCAAACCGCGTGCATCTGTATATCCACTCAGTGCTAAAACTACGCGATACGTATGACCATGCAAGTTTTTACATTTTCCCTCATAATCATGTAGATGATGTGCTGCATCGAAGGTAAATTCTTTGCTTACGAGAACACGCTTTGCATGATAGTGCAATTGATTTCTTTGGATATCTTCATCTATTTTTTGGAGCTTTTCGACGATTCTAAAATCTGACATGTTAAGACTCCTTCCTATAACTCAGATACTCATCAAGCCCTTTTTTTCGCAGTTGGCATGCCGGGCATTCACCACAGCCATCTGCTATTACACCGTTATAGCAAGTCAACGTTCTTTCCCGAACAAATTCAAGCGCCCCAAATTGATCAGCAAGCTCCCATGTCTGTGCCTTATTCAGCCACATCAAAGGTGTATCAATCACAAATGAATCATCCATCGATAAATTTAACGTTACATTCAAAGATTTAATAAAAACATCTCGGCAATCCGGATATCCGCTAAAATCCGTTTCACAAACGCCAGTTACAATATGCTTAGCTCCTACTTGGCTGGCTAAAACGCCTGCAAATGAAAGAAAGAGAAGATTTCTGCCAGGTACAAAAGTCGATGGAAGCTCACCATTTTCACCGTCTTCTACCTTTATGTCTTGTCGTGTCAATGCATTCGGAGCAAGCTGATTCAAGAGTGACATATCAAGAATGTGATGCTTGATACCAAGCTCCTCTGCAATCACTTTCGCACATTCAATTTCAAGACGATGCCTTTGACCATAATCAAAAGTTACTGCCTCAACCTCTTCAAAACGTTCTTTTGCCCAGAACAAACAAGTTGTACTGTCCTGACCTCCACTAAATACAACAATTGCTTTTTCCTGCTTCATGTGTAAAATCTCCCTTGTATCAAAAAACAGCACTAAAAGAAAAAGTACTGCTTTTTCTTAGTTTTTTACGAATATTTTTTACATTGGTTACCCAATAATATTAAATCCTTCAACCTTCTTCATGGGTTCGGCCAAACATAAAAAACCTCCTTGTAAAATGTTTCCCAACACTTTACAAGAGAGGCTCACCAATCAATCTATTAAAACATAAGTAAAAACATAAAAAAAAGCCACGTCCGATATGGACATGGCATATTGTCATGTTTCCATAGTTTTTTATAGAGGGTATTAGCTATGAACCTCTCCCGTTCTAGTCCGGGCATTCTTTTCTTCATTATAATACAAAAAATAGTTTAAAACGTCAAACTGATTTTTTTGTAAAATCTCACCATAAAAACTTCTCTGGAAAAACCCACTGTATTGCTGAGCTTTAGCGAACAGTATAACGAGTGAGCTCTTTTTATTGCACATTACCTCAATAAATCATAATTCCTTTGTCTAGAACTGATTTATTTTGTACCTGATTTCCTAAAATATACAGCTTTTTTAAATTAGGTAAATTCACTAAAGGCTCTACATTTGAAATGGCGTTATTCTCCAAATGAAGCACCTCTATTTGTTGCCAATTTTCCATAAAACTTAACGATTGTAGTGAACTATCTTGTATAGTGAATGAACGAAGAGCTGAAAATCCAGCAAAGTAAGGCATAATCTTATCAACTTCATACACCCAGTCACCATTACCTATTTGATAGGATACATCATTCAAAGTCAAATGTTCCAGAATGTTGTTGTTAAACGGATTTTGACTATTAATTTGAAACCTACACTCATTACAATTTAACGTTTTTACATGCTGTAAATTGAATAATTCACTCGTCTCTTCATAAAAAGTTGTTTGGTTTAAATTTATTGTTTGCAGATTTGGCAGATTATTCAAAGAACGAACTCCTGTAAAATCGCCATACTCCATCGTTGTAAGTTGTTCAAGCTGTGGGTATTTCAGTAACTGTGCTCCATTCAAATACGACTTCATGCTACTTATATAAACAGTCAAATATTTTAAAGCTGGCGCCTCTAACTGAGGAATGAAAGAACCTGTTATCTCCGCTTTTTTTAAATGAGGTGCTACAATGGTTGATACTTTTCCACTATAACCAGTTATCGATAAATCGGTCAGTGAAGTTAGGCTGTTCACAATATCAAGTAATTCTAATTTATAAAGAGAAGATAAACGCAGCTTTGTCAATGAAGACTTATTTCTAAGGCGTTCTAAATTCGTAATATCCATATTTTCCAGATCAAGAGATTGCAGGTTAGGCATGTTTTGTATAAAATCAAGCGTTTTTAAATTTTTTACCGATGTAAGCTTCAATTCTTGTAATTGATTTAGTGAATAGAACGAGCTAAAATCTGTCGCTTCACTAATATCTATTGCTAACGATTCTAAATTACTTAATGAAGACAACCACTTCAAATCATTGGCAAAACTTAAAGACAATGATTTTAATGGTAGCTGATTCAGACGAGAGAAGTCGGTAACTGTCTCGGTGTGATACGAAATTTCAAGGGATTGAAGATTGGGAAACTCTAATAATAAAGCGAGTTCATCATTACTTCGTATTTGGACAGAGAGCTCAACAACATTAGACTTATCGCTAAAATATTCGGCAATTTTACTAAATGATTCATTAAAGCTACCTGTATAGCTTTTCAATCCACTCAGATGTTGGAAGCTTACTTTTTCACTTTGTGATATTTCATAATCACCCATCAAATTCAATACTGTCAGACCAGTAAAGGCTTCAAAATCTTTTTGTTCGATTTTTTGTGTATTTAATAACTTATCCATAATGATATAGTTAGAAATTTCGGCTTCCTTATTTGTAAACGGATCGTCTAGACTGTAATCAAAATGCCATTGATCTTCAGAGTAGTAAGTCTTCAAATAACGAATACTTGCTATCTCTTCCTTAGTCGGCATTGCTTCACCTTTATCAAAAATATCTTTTAAAAAGAATAAAAGAACTTCGCTTTCAGGCATTTTCCGCACAGGGATTTCCTTACTGGTACCGAAGTCTGTTTGATTTCCACTCAAAATAAAATAGCCAAGGAATGTACAAAGGATGACAATCGGTATCAATATAAGCGCTTTTAAATTCTTTTTTGGCCCTGTATCTTTATTCGCAGAAGTTGGACCATAATAATTATTAATCGTCTGATCAACATAATACACTTTATTCTCTTTCAACATTATTTCAGTTTCACAATAAGGACATTTGAATGATTGGCCCTCTTTATAATCAATTTTCCCATTACAATTCGGACAATTTAATTTAATGAATTCCACTGGCTAACCCCTTCCCAGCTCTATCTTTTATTAAGCTTAGTCGTCCAAAAAATAATTGTCAATATTTCTATTAAATACTAATTATCTCCCACCTTTAGACCTACAAAAAAAAGTCGCCATATGGCGACTTTTTTTTGTTTGTTCACTTCTATTCTGACGGAATACTTGTATTGCAAAGCTAGTTTCTATTCATCACGATCAAGTGCTTCTTTCACAAATGTAGGAAGTGCGAATGCACCAACGTGTAAATCTGTATTGTAATATTTCGTTTTTAGACCAAATTTGTCCCAAGCATCTACTTGAATATCTTTAATAGGATGTAATGCTTTTGAAGCAAATCCGAATAGCCAGTGTCCAGATGGGTATGTTGGCATATGGAATTGATATACGCTTGCGATTGGGAAAATACCTTTAATTTTTTTATGTGCTTTACGCATGTTTTCTGCATACTCCGTGAAGTATGGTGATTCGTGTTGGTTAATTAGAATGCCTTTATCATTTAAAACACGGTAACATTCTTTATAGAAAGCAGTTGTAAATAAACCTTCACCGACTGAAATTGGATCAGTAGAATCTACTAATATTAAATCGAATGATTTATCAGCTGCGTTTTGCACATAAGCTAAGCCATCGTCGAAAATCATTTCCATACGTGGATCTTCTTCGACTCCAGCAGCTGTAATTGGAAGATATTTTTGGCATAATCGGAATACTAACTCGTCAATTTCAACCATAACTACTTTTTCTACTGATTTGTAACGTAGTACTTCACGAGCAGTACCACCATCACCACCACCGATAATTAATACTTTTTTTATATCTGGGTTGGTAGCGAATGCTGGGTGCGTAATCATATCGTGATAAACGAACTCATCTTTTTCATTGACCATCATCAATCCGTCTAAAGTGAAGAAAGTACCGAAATCTTCACCTTTATAAAAATCGATTTTTTGGAACGGAGATTGTTCACTATGAATTTCTTCGTTGTATCCGATTGAAAATTTACATTGATCGCTCCATTGTTCTGTATACCATTTCATTAAATCACGTCCTCTAATACTTCTTGTTTCACTAGAATTGTATCAATTTCTTGTTCTGCAAATTGACGAATTTTATCTGCCATTCCACGAGGTACTTCAAATGATTCTGTCTTTTTTGCTTGCAGTTTTTGTTCTAAATATTCTGCTGCCTTCCAAGGACTTACCGAGTCACCACAAGTGTAAACATCTACAGAAGCGAATCCGTATTCTGGCCAAGTATGAATCGTTAAATGTGATTCAGCAATAATTACTGCACCTGATACACCATATGGGTTGAAATGATGGAAGCAAGATTCTACAATTGTTGCCCCAGAATAGTCAGCAGCTTCATTCATAAACTGCTCGATTAACGCATTTTGCTCAATAATTTCACTTGGGCAACCATAAAATTCAATTAATACGTGTCTACCTAATGTTGATAATTCAATGCTCATTTATTTGTCTCCCTTACGACTGTTATATAATTTTCTTCTTTAGTTTCGTTCAGAACATTGCCAAAATTATGAAAATAGAAGTTATATAATTCTACTAATTCCTCTGAAATAACTTCTCCGGGGATTACTAGTGGTATTCCCGGTGGATAAATCATTAATGTATCTGCACTAATTCGACCTACCGCATCATAAATTAAGATTGTTTCTGTTTCTGCATTACACGCCTGTTGCGGTGTCATTGCTAATCTATTAATTTGATTCGCTGTCACATGAGCCGACTGAATCGCCTCTTTTTTAGCGTGATAAAGTTCTATATCTTTTAACGCATGTACTAACTTACCGATTGTTTCTTTCGTATCTACATAACTAATGACTGCCATTATGACATATCCTTCTGCAAGCTCTAATTGAATTCCATATTGTTGTTTCAATATTGTGTAAACTTCGAAACCAGTTAAACCGATATCGTTCACACGAATAACAAGTTTCGTCCAATCATAGGATTGATTGAAATTTTCTTGTACGTATTCTGCTTGTAGTACTTCATAGCGTGAATTATTTTCAATTTCTTCAATTGCCGCATCAACAATGGACTTTAATTGGCTATAACGTTGCTGTCCATAAATCGCTAATTCTCTTCGTGCTACATCTAAAGAACTCATTAATAAATAATTTGCACTCGTCGTTTGAAGCATATTTAATACTTTTTGCAAATGCTTCGAATCGATTCGTTTTTCTTGTAGTAAAAGAAGCGAACTTTGCGTTAATGAACCCCCAGTTTTATGCATACTGATCGTTACTGCATCTGCACCAGCACTAATCGCATCGTTAGCATCAGGTAAAAATGTTAAATGCGCCCCGTGTGCACTATCAACAATAACTGTTACATTTTGTTCATGTGCGAGCTTACAAATATCTTGCAGTTGATTCATCGAACCAAAATATGTTGGATATGTCACAAGTAAAGCTTTCGCTTGTGGATTTTCTGCAAGTGCCGATTTTACATTTTCAACTGAGATTCCGTGTGCAATACCAAAATGTTGATCAACTTCAGGTTGAATAAATATTGGTTTTGCTCCGCTTAATATAATGCCATTCATAACTGATTTATGACAATTACGAGGTACGATCAATGTATCGCCTTGTTTACATGTCGCTAAAATCATCGCTAAAATACCTACAGTAGTTCCATTTACTAAAAAGTAAGCGTAGTCTACATTAAATGCTTGTGCAGCTAATTGTTGAGCTTCTTTAATAACCGATTCTGGGTGACTTAATAAATCAAGTTCCTTCATCGAATTTACGTCCATTCTTAATGCCATTTCTCCAAGCGTCCATTTTAATGGGTTTTCTTGTAGCCCCATTTTATGTCCTGGTACATCAAACGGCGTAACATCTTGTTTAGTATAATTGACTAAAGCTTCAAATAATGGCATGCGATCTTGAGTGGCTAAAAATTCCTCTGTAGCCACTCGATTTTTCACGCATTGCATTATTGTCCCATAGCAACTGTTAAGAGTTGCTCTAATTCTGAAACTTTGTCTGTTTTTTCCCAAGTTACGTTTACATCACTACGTCCAAAGTGACCATAAGCTGCTACTTGTTGATATTGTGGTTTACGTAAATTTAGCATGTTAATAATGCCATTTGGAGTTAAGTCGAATAATTGACGAATCGCTTTTAAGATTTCTTCTTTCGCTACTTTTTCTGTACCAAATGTTTCTAAAGCGATACTAATTGGTTCACTTACACCAATTGCATATGATAATTGGATTTCACATTTATCGGCTAAGCCTGCTGCAACAATATTTTTTGCAACGTATCGCGCTGCGTAAGCCGCTGAACGGTCAACTTTTGTACAGTCTTTACCAGAGAATGCGCCACCACCATGACGTGCTGCGCCGCCATAAGTATCAACAATAATCTTACGTCCTGTTAAACCAGCATCTCCGTGTGGTCCGCCTACTACGAAACGCCCAGTAGGATTAATTAAAATGCGGAAGTCTTCATTCATATCAAATTGCTTCGCAACAGCTTTAATTACTTTTTCTGTAACGTGATCAATAAATTCTACTTGGTCAAAATCATCATCATGTTGTATTGACATTAAAACAGTATCAATTTTAGGTTGCTTACTATCTGTATAATCAATTGTTACTTGTGATTTCATATCTGGGCGAGCCCATTTGAATTGACCATTTTTACGTTGCTCAGTTGCAAGTTTTACAAGCATATGCGCCATTTCAATAGCTAACGGCATATAGTTCTCAGTTTCATTTGTTGCAAAACCGAACATAATACCTTGGTCACCTGCACCAACTTCTTTTGTATCACTTGAAGAATCAACCCCCATTGCGATATCAGGAGATTGCGTGTGTACTAAAACTTGTACATTGCAGTTATGACCATCAATACCGAACTTATCATCTGTATATCCAATGCCGATTAGGGTATCACGGGCAATTTTTTCGATATCTAGTTCTGCTTTTGTTGTGATCTCTCCGCCAACAATTACTGTATTTGTAGTTGTGAATACTTCACATGCCACACGTGATAGCGGATCTTGCGATAATGCTGCGTCTAATACTGCATCTGAGATTTGGTCTGCAATTTTATCTGGATGTCCTTCCGATACAGACTCCGATGTGAATAATACTTTTTCTGACAATTTTATCTGCTCCTAACAAATTATAGATTTTTAGGGCATAAAAAAAAGCTCACCCAATTTTAAGGAAAGCTTCGAATACTATCAGCTGCTGTTCCTCTTATTGTTCACAAAAGTTAATTTTGTGCTCAGGTTCGGCCCACTGGATTTAATTAATAATGAACTAAATTGTTTGGCCACCGTATCTTCGACCCCTCGTCTCAACGGTTATTAATAAGAGCTATATTATTATGCTGAGACTCATATTAAGTCATAAACATTTGAGTGTCAATTTATTTTTTAATATTTTTTTGAGATTACTCACTAAGTAAATTAATTCATTTTCCCTTTTGTACACAAAATACAAAGTCTAACATTATATATATAATCTATTTTTATGAATAAAAGTGAATATTAATGCACACTGGGTTATTTTATATTTATAATAGAATGAACTACTACTAATTTTGTTAATAGATGCGTCAAAATAACATATTGTAAACATAAAAAAATTTAGATTAGCAAAGAAGGATTAGGAATTATTAGAGTCTTTTATTTATAGAAATCATTTAAATTTCTATAATTCGGAATATTATTTTCGGTCAGTTTTTTAGAAAATCATGGCGATTTTTGATCTCAAACCATGTGTGTTGATTAACTAATTTTAACCATATTTATTAAACTGCTAGGTTGATTTCCACTACGGATGATCGCTATCAGTTGGCAAGAACCTTCACCTAAATCAAAAGAAATTTTGGTACATAATCTTATATTTCGTAAATTTTAACACCTGATTTAAAACATGTAGTATCAATTAAAGTTGTATTCTAAAGTGAAAGCCTAAGATAATAAATGAAGTTTTTTACAAAGGCTGTTCCAAAGATTGTTGCTTCTAGTTTGGCTATCTTCTACAACTAAACCAGCTAATAGGTTGTCAATATCTATTTGTAAAATGGTACTTTCCTTTATGTTATACTGTTTTTGGGCATACCAAATAACCCTTCAAGTGTATCGCGGAAGGGTTTCCGTAAAATAGTCGATTTAATAAATTAATGCAAATCAAGGAAAGCTTCTTTTCTCTTAAATAACACATATACCCATTGAAGAAGTAGTATTATAGCTTCGCTTGTTATTCGAGATATAAGTCCCAACCAGCCTCAAACTTATTTCTACAAGTAGGGGGTGAACAGTTTAGTTGACGGGATCAATGTCCCTCGCACCCGTACGTTCTACCCTGGCTACTGATAGATTAAATCTAAATAAAAAAAGTTCAACCAGAAAGTTCTGGCTGAACTATATAATAAGAAGCACCCGTTAGTTTAAGTGAAAACCTTCACAATGTTTTTCACTTTCATAATATATAGGGTCCAGTTGTAAGGTGAAAAAAATAATTCAAAACCGAGTTCAAATATCATTCTCGAATATTTTGACAATAAAGGTAACTTTGGATGACTTTATAATTTTCACGCTCTCAAAAATGACAGCCAGTCAAACGGAAACGTCAAGATTTGTCGTAGCGATCTTCATCTGTTCTATTAGACGATGGCGCAATTCCTCCTCAATGGGAGCGTTGCGACTTTTCAAGAAACGGACCATAAAGAACCCATCCGGGGCAAGCATGCTCAAAACCAGTTCATGCTGTATTCCGGTGCTGCCCTTGAATTTTGATTCAATGATAGAGAAATTCTCCTCCTTCATCAGGATATCACTATATTCCAGGGTATTTCCCTCAATATACGCATTTGTATGTTCTTCTATCGAGCCAGCATCCATCTTTTGAAAGTAATCGAAGGTAAGCTTTTCCGATGTCCGATAGGTATAGCGCTCCTTTTCGGGATAGTAGCCGATGAACTCACTATCGGTATATGTAAGATAGGTAGCTGGCTTAAAATGCTCAAGATGAATAATATCAATAAAGCGCTTCATATTGTCCAAGTACACGGCCCCCGGTGGCACAACCGCCTTTTCATCCGGTAGAATTTTTCCTTCAAGATCCAAAAAAAGCTCACTGTATCTTGCATACTTCATGATCCAAATTGTTTTACTTTCTACCTTAAGCTGGACATAGTAGCTGGATATATTGTTCGGGTTTGTCCCGTTTTCATCCTCTTTATTTATACATGTAAACATATGTTTCCGCGTATATGTAAAACTTGCCTCCTCCTCATTCATATCCAATACTTCGAAGTTGAGAATTTCAGATGTAATATTGTAAATTTGAAAGTTCATCATGAGAGAAAAGTGATTTAAAAAGGAAATATCACGATGGTCGGGATGAAACATTTTCGACAATTTTTCGATTTCCTTATCAGTATATGTTGTTTCTAGTTTCTGTAAGAGTTCCTTGATTGTCTTCTCATTTAATTTCGGTTTTCTTTTGAAAAACATTTTAGCTACCTCCAGTGAAAATCCCAACTATATTAAAAATAAATCTATCCTAGTATACAAAATATTGGTTTTATTTCCATGAGGTTTTTAACCTATGTTTCCCATGGAAAAAGTTTAGTGTACATGAGCTTTATAACTCTTTGAAAAAGTGCATTACACAATCTCTTCTATATAGATATTTAAGCGCTGCTCCGCAATATGGCCCGATTATTGAAAAAAACTAATGACTATTGTTCAACTAAATTGCTCCGTAATTGAATAGCAACAATCTTTCGAAAACAGCCTTTACAAAAAAGTAGAGGAGCATTCATAAAAGAACTCCTCTACTTTTTTACTGTTTTATCTATAACCATTTTTCGGAACCTACCTCATTTATAAAGGCATGCAAAACAATCAGTTCACATACCTTTTCAAATATTTTCAAGAGGCGTATTTTATAATGATAAAATATAATAAACAATCCATCTTTATTCAAAACGCCCATGTCTTTCAGTAAGCACCCATTTTCGTACATAGCCCATTTTTTCCTGAATATTTTCGATTGTTTTTTCACTTTGAAATGCCTTTTGCATGACGGTGTAGCGCAAATCGGTGGCTCTTACATTTGTGCCGATATCCTTTGAGATCGTTTGGAAAATTCGCTCAATTGTTTTCGTTGAGATGGCTTTTGTTTGACTAGCCTCGCTCACCCAAACCCATTCTCCCAACTTTTCTTCATGAAATTCCTCTGTCGCTTCTTTAAAATGCATGAGCATGTTCATTAATATTGGAGAAAGCTTTATTTCTCTACGACCATTATTGTTAGAAATGAAAACAGCCGATGAGTCGAAGTTTATATGAGACCATTTTATACGTACAAGCTCCGCTGGCTTACATCCTGTTTCCATAAGTAGTTGGACAATGCAGCCATTACGTCTTGCTAGCCAAGCATGCTCCATTGTTTTAGCGTATTGAAAATAAGTTGGCCAGACATTCGCAATTTGCATTAATTGTTTCTTTGTTAGTAATGTTAAAGCCTCTTTTTGCCTCTTTTTTGGCTGTAAAATGCCCTCATAGTCAAATGGCTCCACCCACTCTCTTAAAAAGACAAAGTCTACAAAGCCTCGTATTGTAGCAATTTTATGATTAAATGTGTTGACATTTGTGTAGGCTTCTTTTAAATAATTACTATATGTAAATAATAATTCTTTCAAATGATGATCCACATTCATGTAGTTGTTCTCATGAGCAAACGCTAATAATTGCTGTCCATCTATATTGTACTGCTTTTTGGTAGCAGCACTTTTCTTTAAAGAATTTAATAGTAATAAATAGCTGTTCCATGCCTCCACTAATGTGACCATCTTGTTCCCTCCTTATATAACTGTGCGTGTGTTTATTTTAGTTTACTATATTTTGGGTGCGTACGTTTACAATAAATTAATATAAATTGTAATGTCGGATAATCTGTCTTAAAGTTTCACTAACCCGCTTCTATTCTTAATAGTTCCTTTTACAATGAAGAAACAAATATTCCTATAGCAGTGTCTCACATTCTTTGCTTTCTTACAATAGTAATTCCACTCACCCTGTTGTAGTACAAATTCTTTAAAATGCCTCTATTTTTGTATAACAGGCCTAATTTACATGAAAATTCGTATAATTTAGTGTTTATAACCGTTTGTGTTATATAATAAGTTTATCAACTATAAAATGTAGGGGGCTTTTCAAGTATGCAAGTAAAAACAACTCGACTTGAAGCAGAAGACGCAAAAATTATTTATCAAGAAACAGCGGGGCTAGCGATCATTACGATCCATCGACCACAGGCTAAAAACGCACTAACAGCAAATATGTGGGATCAATTAGCTAAAATTGCCCTACAAGTATTAGATAATCCGAAAAATAAAGTATTAATTTTACGCGGCTCTGGTGAAAACTTTACGGCCGGCTCTGATATTAAAGAATTCAACGCAATTTCCCTTGAAAAAGCTGAAGAAGCATTTGTACATATGGAAAAAACTATTTCCACAATCGAGCGTTTACCAATTCCTACGATTGGTGTTATTAACGGTCCTGCAATGGGAGCTGGTTTAGAGCTTGCATTAGCTTGTGATATTCGCATCGGCTCTGAAAAAGCAAAGCTCGGTATCCCTGTCGGTAAATTAGGTATCACTTTAAATAACAAATTTGCACAGCGCTTAGTTCAACTAGTTGGCCCTTCAACAACAAAGGATTTAGTATTTACCGGTCGTATGTTTAAAGCTGAAGAAGCATTCAAGATTGGTATGCTTAACTACTTAGTAACTGAAAAAGATTTAAATAAATACATGATTCGTATGGGCAAGCTTGTGGCAGGAATGTCACCTGAATCTTTACTTGCCGTTAAGAAATCTGTACAAGAATGCGTGGACAGTGTACCAACACTATGGCAAGGGTCTACACCGTTTGTCGGAAATGATTTTGCAGAAGGCTGCCGTGCCTTTGTAGAAAAACGTCAGCCGCTATTTATGCGTCAATCAAAATAATAAACAGGTACTCTGCTCGCTCTCATGCGAATGGAGTACCTGTTTTTTAAGATTTTCGCTTTAATTCTACTGACTTAATATGGAGATGAATCGCATCCAATTCATAACCAAAATGCTGATGAAATTCATCCTGTATCATTTTTTGTAATGCATACAATCGTTCTGGTAAGGAATAATTAGTGGGTAGCTTTAGCTGTAATGTAATCGTTGCTTGCGCTAGATCACCTAATACGAATTGTACGTGTTCAACTTTATGTACAATATCTTGTTTGGCGCAACAATATGTTAGTAACTGCACATAAACATGCTTCCCAATATCGATATACTCCTGTTGAAAATCAGGACGAACAATCGTCGTTTCCCCTATTTTTTCACGCTTCGAAGTGAAAATCTCTATCCCTCTTTGAACGAGTCGTTTAAAAAAGTTTTGTTCGACTTGTCGATACGGTATTGGCATGACGTGCTTCCCTTGTGTCTGCCGAATAAAACGAGCTTTGGCAATTTCTTTTTGGGAACGTACATCCTCAACATAGTAATATTTATCGATAGGACCAAGCTCTAGCTGTCGGGCAATCGTTTTTGTCATTTTATCGGACGTCCCGATCAATAAAATCGACTGTACCTTATATGTATCAAGTGCTTTTTTTACTTCCTCGCAGTGTGTATCATCTGTAAAAATAGCTCGTCGAACGGCTGTAATCGTATTTTTCTCAAATTTTGCGGAGATTCCCGCTACTTTCACACCATTTACAATTAGAAGACCATCATCAATAAGAGCCTCTACGCCGATTTTATGTGCGAAAACAAGTGCGCTTGTACTTTTCCCTGTTCCACTTGGACCACTTAAAGAATAAACATTCATGACAAACAGCTCCTTTCCATTTCATGATAGCAGAAACGTAACAATTTTTCCGTCAATATTATTATTCCCATTATTATCGATTATGCCTTGGCATAATCGTAGCTGTCGCTTTGCTTTCGCTACAGATAAACAATGCGTCCGAAATCGGCTTTGTGCAAGCACAACGTACTCCTTTCCGATTCCGCTAGACTATGCACACATCTTCTTTAATTTAGAAATATATTCTTTTTTCAGAATAACTTTCCCTTTATGTGCTTTAGTATGATAAAATGTGAACTACTATTCTGTTATATAACTATAAGGAGTGTACTAGTTTGAAAATCGTACCATCTAAAAAAATGTCTTTATTTACACCAGCAATTTTTGGAGATTTAAAAAATCATGCCAAGCTACAGGAAGCTAAAGGCATGAAAATGATTGACTTAAGCTTAGGTAGTCCAGACCTACCCCCTGACGCAAAAATTCGTGAGCATTTATCGTATAGAGCGGGTTTAGCAGAATCCTACGGGTATACATTAACAGGTACACAACGTTTTTATGAAGCTGTTAGTCGTTATTATAAACGCCGTAGCAATGTAGATTTAGATCCCGCTTCAGAAATTATTCAAACAATTGGCTCTCAAGAGGGATTAGTGCATTTACCAATCGCCTTTTGTGACCCAGGAGATATCGTATTATCCACAAACCCAGCTTACGTTGCCTATGATGCAGGGATTCATCTAGCAGGGGCAACTCCTTACTATATGCCTCAAACAGCTGACAACGATTATTTACCAGACTTAGACGCTGTTCCTGAAGAGATTGCGCAAAAAGCTAAACTACTAATTTTAAACTTACCAGGTAATCCTGTGCCTGCAATGCCTTCAATCGCCTATTTTGAAAAAGTCATTGCCTTTGCGAAAAAATATAACATCATCGTTCTACATGATGCTGCCTACTCTGAGTTCTACTTTACTGGTGATGGCCCAATTAGCTTCCTATCAACTCCTGGCGCAAAAGAAGTTGGGATGGAGATTAATTCTTTATCGAAAAGCTTTAGCCTTGCTGGTACACGTATCGCTTATATCGCAGGTAATGCTGAGATGATTTCGATTTTAAAACAATTAAAATCAAATTTAGATTTCGGTATTTTCGAGCCAATTCAAGATGCTGCGGTCGTAGCGCTTGATAACGCAGAAGAAATTACAGCTGGACTACGTGCAACATTCTCAGAACGCCATAAAACATTAATGAACGGCTTACGTGACTTAGGATGGGATGCAGCCCCTTCTGACGGTGGCATGTTCGTTTGGGCAAAGTATCCATTCGATATTGACTGCACAGAGCTAGCCTTTAAAATAATTGAACAAGCTGGTATCGTAACAGTCCCTGGTACAGTATTTGGATCAGCTGGACAAGGCTATTTACGTTTAGCACTAGTACAACCAAAAGAATTGTTACAGGAAGCTGTTGATCGTTTAGCACAAGTGCAAGTTACATCACAAAAATAATCATATAAATAACATGAAAACCCTTCTAACTTTAATGGTTGGAAGGGTTTTTGCTATAGCTTTTTATGTAATCTTCAAGTATCGGTCTATCAGGAGGACTAATATTTTTAGGTAAATCATCTAAAGAGAAAAATTGTAGCATCGTTGCCTCATTTTGATCATGAACAAGGTGGCCACTATATTCTTTACATTCAAATGCAGTAACAACATTATAAACTTCATCACCGTGTGGATATTGATAATAAAAATCTTGTCCAGAATAAGTATTGATCATTTTCAGATTTTTTGCCTTCAATCCTGTTTCCTCAAATAATTCTCGATGAGCAACCTGTTCTAATGTTTCACCAAGCTCCATCGAACCCCCAATTAGTCCCCAACAATCATTATCAATACGAAGCTGTAATAACACCTGTTGACGATTATTAATGACCAATAGACAGGCGCCACACATAATTAAGGGGCGAGTTCCAACTACCTTACGCAAATCCTTTATATATCCCATAATACCCTCCTTTATATAAGTTTCATTTATAAAAAGCTCTTATTCGTTAAAATTGACTGGTATTTTCACTAACACATAGTCTTCAGTCCACTTTTGTGTCGCTACAATCAAATTTTCACCATGTCTTTCAAAAAAGAGTCCATTTCCATCCTTTTCTTTGAAAGTCCAACCGATTTGATCAAGCATTTCTTTGATCATCTCATCAGCTACAGATGTATCTCTTTCCTTTATTACATACCATTCTTGACCGTTTTCGTTCGACAATTTAACCATTTGAGTCTCAGAATCATTAATTTTTTCAATAACTGTTTTTTTACTTATATTTTCTATTGGGAGTGGAGGAAGATAGAGTTTGTTGTAAAATACGAATGCTCCAACAAGGAAAACAATTATTCCGATTGTTAATAACACCTTTTTCATATAACACCTCCAGTTGAATTATTCTACAAATATCCATAAATACCTCCACCACCCTATTTTACTCCAGATTTAAATTGAATGGATACTGCTAGCATATTTTTCTTTCAAATGTCATGCAAAATAAAGAAATTACTAGATAAATACATGATTAAAATAGTGAATCAAAAATATTGTATTTGAGGCTAATATAATGATTGGATAAGAATAATAAGGCAGGCTTTCATGGATCAACAGTTTGTGCTGATCAATGAAAGTAGCATTAAGAAATGGATATATGGGAGCGATTTAAACCTTTAAATGTTGTTTTTCTTAATGATTAGGAGGACTGGTTTGACAGAGTCCGAAGTTTGATCTTTTTCAAAAAAATTTTGTCTATGGATTTGAATTAATATTATGATGACTTATTTAATAGTGAGGTAGTATTTCATCTTATTCTTAAGCTTCATTCTCGATAAATGTGAACATTTTCATTATCTTTTTAACTATAAAAGGTAGTAAGTTAGAAGCTATAAATGCAACCACAAAAGCAATTCCCCATGCTTTCAACCATGATTTAAGGAATAAAACTGTATATCCAACATTCATTGAAGTCATAACGAAAGAAATAATACTGGATATACCTAATATCATAAAGATACTAAAAATTAATGGTTCGAATTTTTTATTGATTTTCAAAAATTAACACCTTTTTCTATATATTCTATGCTATCAAATTTGATCAACATCTAATCTTACAGTTTATAATCTAGATTGTCCAGGTTGATTTACTCGGAATCATTTATTAATTCTATAATTGTTTTTCTGTAAATCCTCCTATTATATATGTGAGTCATGATGATAGTAAAAGGCATGGATATATTAAAAAAAGAATCGGGATACGAAGAGTTACCTTACAAAAAACCTCCGAATACAAATATTCGAAGGAAGGTAATTACTATTTATTTGTTATTTTTTCGTTTACTCTTTTCTTTAAATAATTATATTGTTTGTCATTTGTATCAGCAAAAGCTTCTTCTCTATTAGAAGGAACATCCATATATTCAATAGAACTAGAAAATTGGCTTTCTGTAAAATCATAACGTTTTCCATTGATTTCATTATAAAAATGCCATCCATCTTCAAGTTCTGTCTTAAGTATTTTTCCTCCATACAAATCATTTATCACTAGTGCTGTTACACCGCATTGCCCCTTTGCAGGATTCTTTATAGTCCACTTAGAACTTGATTCTAACGACCAAGATTGAAATAAAATATTTTTTATGTGTTCCCCTTCGAAAAATAACATTTCCCCATCTCCTATCTAGTGGCATTTATGTAGCTTCAACCTCTTCAAGAAACGAGAACGCATAAATAAACTTGATGAGCAACAACAAAGTCTACCTTCTCCTAAACAAGTTAAACATGAATTTACCGCAATATAGCTTGCAGCATACCCATTTTATTGCTCTTTTCAACTATCAACACAGGTAGTTCAATTACTTTTTTTCGGTCGCGAAATAAATCATTGCAATGGTCGGTAAAGCTATTCCAATTAATAATGCTGCTTTCCAGCCAGCCACGGCGTATGCCCATGCTCCAGTGGCAGAACCAATAGCACCGCCAGCAAAGAAAATGGCCATGTATAAACCATTAAGTCGGCTTCGAATCTCTGCTCCCAATGAGAAAATAGCGCGTTGACCAAGGACCAGATTAGCGGAAACTCCCATATCTAGAATAATGGCCGAAACTACCAAGATTACTAATGCTAATGTAGAGCCGCTTTGGATCATAATAGGTAAAATTACTGAAATGATAACTAAAGCTAAAGCTAATCCTGTAGCTGGTCGAATCCACCCTTTATCAGCTAGACGGCCAGCCACAGGTGCAGCTACCGCCCCAGATACTCCTACCAATGCGAACAATGCAACTTCTTTTTGGGAATAACCGAAAATTGGACTGGTCAATAACAACGGAACAGTTGTCCAGAACAAACTAAAAGTTCCGAATACACAAAAGTGATAAATTGCTCTTCGTTGCAGGACTGGTGTCGTTTTGAGTAAATGCAACATAGATCCCAACAGTTTTGGATATTGTGTTGTTGTCATCGGCTGCCTTGTAGGAAGTAACTTTACTAATACAAGAGCCAGAACAAAAATTATTGCAGCGGAAAAAACGAATATAGCACGCCAGCCCATAAACTCAGCCACAATACTTGATATCGGACGAGCGAGCATAATACCAAGTAACAAACCACTCATAACATTACCCACATTTCGGCCGCGGGTGGCATCGGGTGAAAGATGTGCTGCATACGGTACTAGTACCTGAGCTGCTACTGAGCCTATCCCGATAAACAGTGAAGTTACAAGAAATAACGTAGCACTTTTGACCACTGCAGCAATCGCCAATACGACTGCAGTAAAGAGCAATAAAGTAACAACAAGTTTTCGGTTTTCCAGGATATCTCCCAAAGGAACGATCAATAACAATCCGATTCCGTAACCAATTTGAGTCAGCGTGACGATGAGACCCGCTGCCCCGGAAGATAATCCGAGTGTAGAACTGATAGGTCCTACTAAGGGCTGTGCATAATAGAGATTAGCAACAATCACTCCACAAGCTATAGCCAGAATGAGTATAATCCACGATGAAACAGGTTTCTCCATTTTTTGTTTTGCGATTGAACTCATAGAAAACTCTCCCTCACTTTATTAAAGTCGTATTTACTGGAATGATCGTTCCGTTAATATTAAAAAAATTTGTCTATAGCATCTCAATTACAGTATTCATCATGTCATACATAATTTTTTTGTTGTTTTTCACCTTGGATACTACTTTGATACTGTGATTTAGGTTAAGCAGTAAATGTGATATAGCCTTAATATCTTTCTTGGGATCGATTTCTCCCACCTGCTGTCCTTTACTTAAAAGTTCATAGAAAGACAGTTCTAATTCCTCAAAGCTGTCTCGTATCAATATACTTAGTTGTTCATCCGGTGAATCCAAACCAATGCTTGCTTTTGTAATCAAACATCCTTTGGGCAAATCATCATCAAATGCAGAAGAAATATGCTGATCAAAATACTGGCGTATTCCAACTTTCGCGGAAGGTGCATTTACCAAGAGATTGCGTTTATTTTGATTGAATTTTTTGTATTGGTGTATTGCCTCAATATAAAGTGTTTGTTTGTCCGTAAAGGTTTCGTACAAACTTGATCTGCTTAATTCCATTGCTTTTAACAAATCCGGAATACTTGTTGCATCGTAGCCTTTTTCCCAAAAAACTAACATTGCCTTATGGAGTACCCACTCCTTATCAAACTCTTTTGAACGTCCGATGGTTAATTCCTCCTTTCAATAAAAATAGTATAATATTTCCGGAACGAATAGTCCAGTATAAATATTACAATTTAGTTTAGTTTTTAACATAGCCTAAAAAAAACAGCTACTGCACTTTCGCAGTAACTGTCTCTTCTTACACATCATATTTTTGATGGATCTCATCCTCGTAACGATTATAACGCTGTTTAAATAGCTTGAATAAATGTGTCACAAGCACTTTAAAAATGGCATAGCCCGGAATCCCTAAAATAACACCTGGAACGCCGAATAAAGAACCAGCCGTTAATAACACGAAAATAATTGTAATTGGATGGATACTAAGTGATTTACCCATAATTTGAGGAGAAATGAACTTCCCTTCAATGAGTTGTACGACTGTCCAAACAATGGCTAGCTTAAATAGCATGAATGGCGATGTTACAAGAGCGATAATGACCGCTGGAGTTATGGCGATAACTGGCCCTAAGTATGGAACCACACTTGTGATCATAGCAAGAAAACCAAGCAATAAGGCATATTTCATACCGATAATCAAAAAGCCAATAGTCACCATGGCACCAATGCACATTGACACTAAAATTTGTCCTTGAATATAGGAACTAATTTGCTTGTCCATATCGTGGAAAATTTCATGTACTTCTTTACGGATACGTGGCGGGCATATTTTTAAAATAAAGCTCGGTAGTTTTTCGCCATCTTTTAGTAAGTAAAATAAAATAAATGGCACTGTTACTAATGATAAAACAATTCCTGTTAACGTTGAAACGAAGCCAGTAATACCAGATGCCACGCCTTGCGCTATATTCGCAGCTGTATCTTTTACCGTCTCCACCGTATCCGTAGTAAAATTCTTAACCATTGAATCATAGTTTAAATTAATTTTATCTAGGTACTCGTTGATACGTGAATTATTAAAAAAATCAGCGATATTTTGTGTAAATGCCATAAAATACCCAGGGAATTCCTGTACTAAATTAGTAAACTGGTCTCGTAAAAACGGATAGACAAGTACTACTAATAACGTTATTATGCCAATCAGAATTATATATAGAAGAAAGATACCCCAAACTCTTGGGATACGCCATCTTTCGAATAGCCCTACTATTGGACGTAATAAATAATACCCAATACTGGCCAGTACCCCTGGTAGAATAACTACCTCAAATAAAACTTTAAGCGGGGTAAATATAAAGGATACTTTTTGGAACATGAAAATAACACAAGCTATCAATAATAAAACAATCAGTGTAAAAAATAAGTTTTTTCCACCTAAAAAGCGAATAAACTTCGTTGAAAAGAAATTTGAACGCTCTTTTGGTCTTTCTTTTTCCATCTACTCACCCCATTAAAAATCCTTTATCCATATAGTACAGGATAATGTTGGATTTTGCGAAAAATCACTCTAGGGAAATGCCTAAAAAATTACTTAAAAACTCTTTATTTTTCTCTACATCAATAATAATTGAATCACCAACACCACTAATGTTTCTGAAACTATAACTACCTTCAATTGGAATAGTTGTTTTTTCTAATTTTACTTTACCTTTCGACACCATTTTCAGCACTTGTTGAATCTCTCCTGCTGAAGAATAGTCCGTTGTAATATACCCTTGTGCTGCACCAACGAATTTTGGTAAGTTCAACATATTTTGAGGTGATAAAACTTCATTCTTTAACGCTTCGATAACCTTTTGCTGACGTGCTACTCGACCAAAATCCCCTTCAGCATCATGACGGAATCGAGCAAAGCCAAGTAATTCTTTTCCGTTTAAGTTTTGCACACCTTGTTTTAAAGAAACTCCAATATTTTCGGACATATCCTTATCTACATCGATTTCAACACCATGTGGCGCAAGAATATCTACAAGTGATTCAAAATTTTTAAAATCGATAATAGCATAATGATGAATTGGAACGCCAAACATATTACCAATCGTATCTTTTAATAATTGGACACCGCCTAAATAGTATGCAGTATTAAGCTTATATGATTTATAACCAGGAATATCCGCATAAATATCTCGCATTAATGATGCGAGCTTAACATCATTTGTTTTTTTATTCCAAGATAATACCATCATTGTATCTGTTCGTGATTTTTCTTCACCACGAGTATCTATCCCTAATAATAAATAGTTCTCAACATCGCCTTTTACTGTATCACCGGCGAAATCCTCTTGATCAACCTTTGTATCACTTGCCAATTTGAGTCCACTTCGATATTGCATAACGGAATAACCTGCAATAACGATGACACAAAGTAATAACAATGTGAACAATGCTCTCCCTTTACGCATGCGGCGTTTTTTGGGGCGCTGCGAGCGTCTTGAATAATCTTGCTCTTCCATAACTTTTAACTCCTCTATTTTTTATAGTAATGTAACGATTCAACATAAAGAAAGGTTCATTTTATATGATGTTACGAATCCTATCAACAATTACTTATAGGTTATTTTACACCTAATTTGCCAGTAATGAACAAAATAATGCTATAATATTTTCACGAAAGAAAGGATGATGAACATGATTGAGAAAGCTACCTTTGCTGGCGGTTGTTTTTGGTGTATGGTAAAACCATTTGTTGAATGGGATGGTATACATAAGGTCACTTCGGGCTACATGGGTGGCCATTTAGACAACCCTACTTATGAGGATGTCAAAAAAGGTACTTCTGGCCATTTAGAAGTAGTCGAAATTGAATTTGACCCTAGCGTTTTTAGTTATGAGCAGCTCCTTGATATTTACTGGATACAAATCGACCCAACGGATGCTTACGGGCAATTCCACGACCGTGGTGAATCATACACAACAGCGATCTTTACCTATTCAGATGAGCAAAAGCGCATTGCAGAAGCATCCAAGGAAAAGCTAGCAAAAAGTGGTCGCTTTGATAAACCTATTGTAACAACAATTCGCGATGCCAAGTACTTCTACCCTGCAGAAGATTATCACCAAGACTTTTATAAAAAAGAGTCAGAGCATTATCAGAAGGACCGAGCACTTTCCGGTCGAGATCAGTTCATCGCTGAGCATTGGGAGAAATAACTTACATTTTGATTGCCGATCACCTATTTACTAAAGGTATTACAGTTTTCGAAATAGTTTTTTTCATTAATTTTTAAATGTGTATAAAAAATAATAAGCCGTCTATACTATTAAAGATTTCACTTCCAAATCCAATGACAAGGAGGGTTAACCCGATGAGTGGGGCTGACCGGTAACTCAGAAGGACCATCAAAGCTGAAAAAGCTAAAGCACAGTGTCTTAAAAATTTAAGATGAATGCGGAAGCGAGGCAGTGTGTCATGGAGCACTATAAGTAAGTGAGAATCATGCCCGGGATATTTTCCCGGGTTTTTTTATTTTTGTTTTTTGTTACTGTAATCACCTCTTTAGTTTTTCTTCATACGATAACGGCTAACTGACACCCTGTTGTTGCTGTCGCATTTCTTTCGTACAAAAGACATATGGGAGCCTAAGGTGATTAAGGACGTATTTATGTTGGAAAGTATAGCCTTTGGATTTTTTTCCTTTTTATAAACGTGCATAGAAAATAATGAACGGTCTATACTATTAAAGATTTCACTTCAAATCCAATGACAAGGAGGGTTAACCCGATGAGTGGGGCTGACCGGTAACTCAGAAGGACCATCAAAGCTGAATGAAGCTAAAGCACAGTTGTCTTAAAATTTAAGAACAACGCGGAAGCGAGGCAGTGTGTCATGGAGCACTATAAGTAAGTGAGAATCATGCCCGGGATTTTATTCCCGGGTTTTTTAATTTTTGCTTCGATACTGTAATCATCTCTTTAGTTTTTCTTAGCGGTGATTTTTTATGGATATTTATGTTAAAATTGCACTTCAACTAACGGAGCGATATAGTTGAAGAAGGAACTTAACATTCAATCGAAAATCAAAATTTTCAAGACAGACAGGAGTTAGTTACGATGATAAAAGGTTTCGGAGGAATATTTTGGAGAACTAAAAATCTTGATGTAGTAAAAAAATGGTACAGTGAAGTGTTGAATATTGAAATGGAAAATTGGAATGGGGCCGTGATTAAACCTCAATTAGGAAATGAGACGATCTTTTCTTTCTTTCCCGAAGATGACAGTTATTTTCCAACAGAACAACAAGTAATGTTAAATTTCCAAGTACATGACCTAAACGAGATGATTAAGCATCTTGAACATATTGGTGTACCTCTTGAAAAAAAACAAGAGATTAGTGAATATGGAAAGTTTATTTGGATTAAAGATCCTGAAGGTCGATTGATCGAGCTTTGGGAGAAATAACGAGTTGTAATACTTTACGAATAAAAAGGAAGTGCTTTATTCTTTTGAATTAAGCACTTCCCTTTTTCCTTTATCACTTTAAACTGTTTTCAAAAAAGATTGAAGAGCATTGAAGAAACGCTCTCCATATTTTTCGAATTTTACTTCACCAATCCCACTAACATGTCGTAAATCTTCAAGCTCATTCGGTTTTTTGTCACATAAATCACGTAATGTTTTATCAGAGAACACAACAAATGGTGGTACCTTTTCCTCGTCTGCGATCTCTTTACGTAATAATCGTAAGTGCTCAAATAACGGATCATTGTCTACAAGCTTACGCACAGTAACTGCTTCTTTTCGCATGACCTGTCGATTTCCAAGTAGAACTTCTTTTCCTTCCTCTGGTACATATACTGTTGGAAACGTGCCATGTTTAACGGCAAGTACGCCTTCAGCAATTAAAAACTCAATAAAGTTTGACACATCCTTTGAGGAATATTGGCCTTTTAAAATGCCATAGGTAGACAGCCTTGCAAAACCAAATTCAATAACCTTTTGGTTTTTGGAGCCAATTAACACCTGAGCCACCATTGTCTTACCAAATTTTTGCCCCATCCTTACGACACAGGCTAATACTTTTTGTGCATCTACCGTCACATCTTTGACTTCCCGTCCATCATTACAGTTACTACAACGACTACAAGGCTCCCCTGCATCTTCAGCAAAATACGTTAAAATAGCGTTTTGTAAGCAGCCTTCAGTATGACAATAATCAACCATCGTTTGTAGCTTTCCTAATTCTTGCGCAATTCGTGTTTCATCCTGCGTTTGTTCAATTAAAAAGCGCTGTGTTTGAACATCACCTGATGCATAAAGTAATATACACTCACTTGGCAAGCCATCCCGTCCTGCACGTCCCGCTTCCTGATAATAGCTCTCCATATTGCGAGGCATTTGATAATGAATAACAAAACGTACATTACTTTTATCAATACCCATCCCAAACGCATTGGTAGCTACCATAATGCGCGCTTCGTCTTTTAAAAAGCGCTCCTGCTCTGACATACGCAAGTCCTCTGACAGACCTGCATGGTATTTTGCCACAGCTTCACCAGAGCGACTTAAAAGCTCATAGATTGCGTCTACAGCCTTTCGGGTAGCTGCATAAATAATGCCCGCTTCATTTTTATTTTTCATTAAATAGTTTTTAATGTAGCGCTCTTTGTTTTCTCCGATTAACACAGAGAATGATAAATTATCGCGCGAAAAACCGGTAATCACAGTTGATTGCTCATCAATGTCTAATAATTGTCTAATATCATCACATACAGCTGGTGTAGCTGTTGCTGTAAGAGCTAAGACAGTTGGCTTTTGCGGCCACAATGTAAATAATTTTTGGATTGCTCGGTAACTTGGTCTAAAATCATGACCCCACTGGGATATACAGTGTGCCTCGTCCACAGCAAGTAAAGGTACAGATAAATTCGATAATACTTGTAAAAATGTTACACTTTCCAATCGCTCAGGCGCTATATAAAGAAGCTTTAAATAGCCTGCACTCGCTAACTGCATCGTTTCATTCACTTCTTGCACGGTTAAGGTACTATTAATATACGCGGCTGGGATATTTGCAGCACGTAATGCTTCTACCTGATCTTGCATAAGAGAAATTAAAGGAGATATGACGACTGTAAGGCCATCTAGCATTAGTGCCGGAATTTGATAGCAAATTGATTTCCCTCCGCCAGTTGGCATCACACAAAGACTTGATTGACCTCGTAATGTTTGTTCAATAATTGGTGCTTGTCCATTGCGAAATGAATCATAGCCAAAATGATGTTGTAGCATTTGTCTTGCTTGCTCCATCCAACTTTTCACTCCTCAGTTGTTAGACGAATAAGTTTATACTCGCCTTGTTCATTTTTATTTATTTCATATACCATCATAGAGTTCGCAAGTGCCTCTTGCCCAGCAGAATTTGTTAGAACATATTCTGATTTAGCACGAACAACAATATTTTGTCCTTTCATGCTGATGTTTTTAATTGAAGTATTGGTAAAATTAATTTTCGCTTGCTTGGAGGCATAGTATGCAACCATGTTATCCAATGTGCCTTGTAAATCGTCATTACCTACGAAAGGTTTCATGACACTAGCATCTTGAATCTCAACAGCTCCTTTTAAATGCTTATGAAATGTATCTAAGTACAGCTTTATTTCATCGGCATTATAAGCAAAAATGTTTTTCCCATATTGGTTAATAGCTTGCTGAACCGCTTCTTTATCGCCCTGTTCTATATATGGATATAAGTTTTGGGATTGTGTTAGTCGATCACTTGGCTTCATTTTACCTGAGATCCGTTCATCCAATAACTCTACAATATCTTTATATGGCAATATAAATGGCTGAGATACACCGTTTTGCTTGCGTTTAAAATAGAGGCCCACAAGTTCACCATTCTCTGCTTCTAGAACTGGGCTCCCTATAAGTGTTTTTTCTTCTGCATCTATGTAATAGGCTGCTACGTTGTCACTATATTTTTTAATTATATACGGTAAACTATCGACATAAACAGCTAACTGATTTATTTCACCGTTATAGATGGTTGGCATATTAACCGATGCGTTATATTCAACTTCCAAAATGGCTATATTAAAAGCTGTAGATATATAGTGCACTTCGGCTTCCATCAGTTTATCATTATTAAATTGTACGAGAGCAGCTGGCTTTGACGCTACGAGCCCACCATTTGTCAATATATAGAGCTTAGCGTCTTCTTTTTTAAAAATGACTCCTGCACCGATTCCATTCTCCCCAACTACCTTTACTTCCGGTACAATTTTTTCTTGCTGCTTCGTCACATTCTTTTCCGAATTTACATCAGTCTTTTTAGTATGAAACACCTCTGCCAATGTTTCATTTCCACAGCCTGTTAATAATAAAGCTGTTGCTCCAAGAATGAGCATCTTTTTCCGCATACATTCACCAAAACTTTCTTTAAACATCTTTCTTTAAAAAACTTTCCTCTCTATCATAAACAAGGTTTTTATACGTTTCAAGTTTACATAATAATATTATTAATGGTTACATATTATAAAAATACTTCTCTTACCTTTTATTCAATTCGTAATACCTAGAAAAATCTATTCTTTTTTAGATTTGCTATGAAAAACGCCTTATATCCTGCGCTTAAAATATTATTTATAAAAAAGACAAGCTTCTCTCTTTCATTAATGCAACTTGTCATAAAGTGTCAATATTTAAAATTCAAGATGATGATAAGGAAAAGGAACATTCCTCATAAGTGGGAATGTTCCTTTTCTGCATAATGGATGACATCAGCCATAATGGCATACATCTCTTTTAATTTTAGTTTTTTGTTGTCAGAAATTCTTTTTCCTAATTTTTCGCTGATAATCCCTTTTTCAATCAATAAATCCCAATTGTTTGCACTTGATTTGCCTACTAATACTTCAGTCAAGAATTCTGCAACTTCATCTCTCGTAATTTTGCTATTTTCTTCTTTAGCTACTTTATAGATAACGATATCCAGCTTGTCTCCTAGCTCTTTCATTTTCTCAGGACTGACACGTTGAATACCCTCTTTAAGCATTTTCGCAAACTTAATCTTTGTTGCTGAATCTTCTACATGCAAGTCATTCGAATAACCACCAACAACGAGTCCGTAATTGATTAATGTTTGAATAGATTTATCATACCATTCACCTTTATATGGATAATCCATATTAAATGGATCTACTAAAGCCCCTTGTTTTTTTAAATCTTCCCTTAACGTATTGATGAGTTTTTTGTTCTTACTCATTGCTCTAAAGGTTACGTCGTCTTTAATCGCTAAGGCTGCCGCTGCTCCCGCTGCTTCTCCTGTCACCATACCCGTTGGAACGACACGTGCACTTCCCGCTGCGAGCGATGAATAGCCAGCAGAACGACCCACAACAAGCAAGCCATCTATTTCTTTAGGTACTAAAGAACGGAAAGGAATGGCATATTGATTTGGAGCAGAAATAACATATCCATAATCATGAGGTGTTTGCGCTTGTACATCAACTGGATACGCAGCTAAGCCAATGCTATCCCAATGATCACTATTCTTCCAAACATCGGACATCGGTAATTGATACTCTGCCCTTATATGTCTTGTTTCTCTGACATATAGTTCCTCCGGATAACTCACAACTTCTGCATTTTCAAAGCCAGGAAACTCCTCATGTAAATATTGTAAAATATGTTTTGTCTCTTTCTTTCCTTTTTCGATTGCTTCCTGTTTGGAAAGTTTATTCAAACCATCGATTCCAAAAATTTGTAAAGCGTTAATATAATATTCATCATCTACTTTTGCTAAATTCAAGCCTCGCAATCTCGTACCTTCTTCTACTGGCTTATAATCATCATGAAGCTTTGTAAATCCCCACATGACTGAATCATTTAGGTGAGCCCCACCGAAAGTATTTGCGTTTGCTTCTTCCTTCACCTTATCCCAATCAACATTTTTTAAATGAATCATCAAGGTAACAGCCATTCTTTTATCCTTGATGCCTATATCTTCTCCACCCATGAAAAAAGGAACTTTTGACATTGCAGCAAAATCGGCATCCTGCGTAGCATCAATAAATGCCTTGCCTTTCACAACATACGTACCATATTTATTTTTTAATTTCACTGATGTCAGCTGATTTTTGTCAAGATTGGCATTTATAACTTCTGTTTGTACAGAAAGCGTTAAATTTGGTTCGTCATCAACAAGCTTTTTAAAGGCAGCTTTAGCATCTAAAATTCCAAATGCATCTTTCCCTCTAACAAGATCGTGCCATTCTTTAAAAAGACCCATACTGACTGGTCGCTTAGCATCATTTCGAGGAATATCAAGGAAATTTAGCATTCCATACGTAAATAGCCCTCCTAATTCCTCACGATTTTCTACTAGCAGTGTTTTTGCACCATTACGAGCTGATGATACTGCAGCAGCAACTCCTTCTGGTTCTCCACCAATCACAATAACATCATATTCCTCATTTATATTTTTATCAGGAATTGGCTTTTCATAGTTTTCTACAAGTTTTTTATGCACCATTTCATTTCTAATTTCTGTTATAAAATAATAACTTACTATCCCTAGTACAACTACTATTATTAAAATGGCTGACCTTATTAAGCCCTTACCCATAATATACCTCCGATAGATAAAATTTCCATTCGTGTCTCTTCTTTTATAGTCATGCTCATCTCTTGAAAGAGTCGTCATGACATATGTAGAAAGTTATTTACGGTTTTACATTTCAACGTGAGTTCGTAGCAAACCTAGAGGGTCGCTTCAGTCTAGGTATTTTTCAAAATAATTATTCATGCAGGAGGTCTTATCGAATCCTTCAAATACAAACATTACCTGACGATCATTTCCAATAACAAGTGATATCATTTGTGGACGATGTTGCATGAAAATATGATGAATATTAGTCTTCTACTGACAGTTACCTATACTGATATTCGTAGTGGTGAAGCGTTGGGGTTGGAATTGCAGAATATCAACTTTAAGAACTACCCAAATGCATTAGAGCACAAGAAACGATAGATATGTAAGTATAACCTAAAACAAAAAAGACACATAATCATTCTAGTCGATAAAGTAACAATGAAGCAACTAGAACCTATAAAATTATTGTAGGTCTTTATGATTGTTTTATTATAATGAAAAATTAACTACATGAATCAATTTCATAAATCACTTTTTTCAAGAGCTTAGACTGCTCCAATTAAGAAAATTTACGTTTTTAAAAATTATGCTGCTTGAGTTTGTGATTGTAATAATGCATTCAAACGATCCACCGCTAATTTACAGGCATTATAAATAAACGTCACCAGGTTGAAGTGAAGTTTGGCTTTTCTTCCTGTTCTGTGACGGATGTTGTTTAACTGAAAATATTGTTTTAAATAGGCATTCACACGTTCAACGGCTGTGCGCTCTTTATACAGTTGTTTCCAAAGTTCAGAGTCACGTGCTGGATACGTGAATTTTCGTATATCCGTGTCACATTTGATTTTGAAAACCTTCTGACAGAGGGAATCATTACGTAACGGACAGGTTACACATTCCTTTGGTTTGGTGAATTTTAGTGTTCGATACTTTTCATCAAAGCTGTCGTAACAGTAGCTGTGTTCACGTACACAGGTCGGTCTGAAATGTTCATCAAAGCCAAGGTACTCTCCTTCATTGCGGACATTATATGGTATAACTGCACGCATTTGATACGTATGTAATTGACTGTAAATGGGCTCGTAATCATACCCTGCATCCAAAATAGCGGTCGTAAAATGTTCTAGAAATAGGTCTTTTCCTTTCTTTAAAAGAGGAATCGCTGCTTTACTATCCGACAAATTGGCAGATGTCATAAGGCGTCCAACAATATATTGACTCTTTGTAGCCACCGCGAGATGTCCCTTAAAGCCAAACCAAAACGTGTTTTTGCCATCACTGTTCTTTTTAATGCCCCAATTCGGTTCGATGGGCGCATCTTGCCACAATGTTTCTAGTGATGTATCGAGTTGGTCCTTGATCTCTTTTTCATAAGCTGACTGGTTGGCTTTGATTTCTGCTTGTTCCGTAAGCCAAGCCTCGCGTTCTTCTTTTGATTTTCGTCCACGTTTTTTTGGTGGTACAGGCTCTTTTTTCTCCGAGGGCTTTGCCGCATCACGTGACTCAAAATGTGTGGCATCAATCGCGAGGTGTTCATCATAAAGAAAGCCTTCTATAAAGGCAGTTTGAATCAATGTATCTTGCATGTGGTCGAGAACATCTGATTGACTGATGACATCGATCATACGTGAATAAGACGCTTCAGATGGAACCACGTCTGAAACGAGAAAACCGCAATCGAATCGAAATAAAGGATCGTTGACTAAACGCTTGATTAAATCCTTGATTGTTGGAATCCGTTCGACAATACGAATAATGAGTGATTGTATCATCGCGCCGTAATTTAATTCACGTGGGGCACCACGTAACGTCTTTTTGGAAAACAGCTGAAAAACGGGCTGCACGTCGAAAGTGGCGAAAATTTCATCAAATCGACGTGAACTTTCCATTTCCAATAATTCTTGGATGCCAAATAGGCTCATTTGTTTTACAATAGTCATAGGGCATTCACCTCATTCAGTATGGTTTAGTTTAGTCGCTACCATTATACCGAATTGGGGAGGTGCCCGTTTTTTATTGTTTTAGAACCCTTGATACTAAAGGGATTAGAATTATGAAATTAACTCATATAAAAAGTTAAAAAGTTTCTTTACTAAAATTAATACTGGCCATATAAAACAAGGCGAAATCGGCTTTCTTCATGCCTAATAGCACTATCTAAAAAAAGACATGCACGTACACTAGCGCATGTCTCGACATTATTTTTTCTTAAGCATAATTGTAGTAGCTATAATACCCATCATTAATATTAAAAAAATCATATAGGTAAATGTATGGTTTCCAGTCACATCATAGCAATAGCCAATAAGTATAGGGATAATGGAGCTTATCATAAAGCCACCTGAAAGCACCATAGATGACCAGCTATTTGCCTCCTCGTCATTTCTTGCCTCATCCAATGGTAACAATAAACCAATTGGAAATAATCCGCTTAAAACGATACCTATTATTAATACCGCAATCCATAATAAAGATCCTGAGCCTAGCCATAGTAACACAAAGCCAACCATACCTAAAATACTTAAGGAAAAGAGCCAACTGATTCGACTCGACCATTTTTCCATTAGTATAGGGACCAAAATATTTCCAATCATTTGTACAATAGACAAAAATGTTAGCATAGAGCTTGCAGCGACAAGGGAAAAGCCTTTCGCCTGTAATATCGGTGCTAACCAGGACATTATCGAGAAGAACAAAGATGTCTGTATGCCAAAGTAAATTAAGATTGTCCAAGCACGGACATTTTTCCAAGGATTTCGTGCTGCATCTTTTGTTAATACACTTGTCTCTGGCAGCTCTTGATTTTGTATTGCTAGTACCCATATACAAAGAGCAATAATAGCAAGTATTGCCCAACTACCAAGCGCCATTGTCCAGCTCTCATGAAAATGACTATAAAATGGTAATGTTAGTGCTGCACTCAATGTTGCCCCTGTTCCTATTCCAAATGAATAAATACCTACCACCGTAGTAAAACGGTTCGGGAATTTTTTCTTTATATAAGCATTTAATATGGGTCCAATAAGTGCAATAGCAAATCCTGCAGCAAAGCTTGTGACTACAAGTAATACATAACTTTCTTTTAAAAAACGTAGCCCATTTGCTAAAACCAGGATAGCTATTAAGAACGTAATAGCTGTTTTTGTTCCGAGTTTTCTTTGTAATGGTACCGCGAATGGTGCAAAGAGTCCCATACAAAACACCGGAATAGATGTCAAAAAGCTCATTTTTGTATTTGATATATGGAGTGATTCCAAAAGTACATTAAATAGTGGCCCTATTCCAGTGACTGCTGGTCGCAAATTGAGCGCAACGAAGAAAATACTAACAACTACAAGTACCATGGAAACACTCCAGTGCTTTTTCTCCATACTTTCTAAAAACCTTCTCTCTATTAATACGGTTAAAAATTCAACCGACATCTAACATTATTGTCAGACTTCCGAATTCTTACTATTTCCTTTTACCATTTTTTCTAGTATCGGTCAATTTCATGGCATTTATGAATAGTCCTTACATTTTTTTAGGCGCCGCTATTCCCAATAATGCTAGCGATTCTATTAAAACAACAGCTACACAATGACAAAAGGCTAATCTTGATGTTCTTTGGCTGTCTTCGACCAATACTTTATTTTGCGCATAATATTTATTAAATTGACGTGCTAATTGTAAGGCATATTTTGCAATTTGCGATGGGTCTGCTTGCTCAAAAGCGGTTGAAATTATCTTCGGAAACTGCTCCAGCAATAAAATAACTGGCCATGCATGCTCCCCCAATGCTTCGAACGATACTTCATAACTATGTTCATTTGCTTTCTCCAAAAGAGATGAGATACGTGCATACGTATATTGAATATATGGCCCTGTCTCACCTTCGAAATTCATCATGTGCTCAATAGAAAACTCAATATCATGAAGACGATCATTTTTTAAATCATTAAAAATAACCGCTCCTACACCAACCTGATATGCGACGTTCTCTTTATCCATTAGATTAGGATTTTTCTCTTCGATATTTCGCTTCGCTGTAGCAATCGCTTCTTTTAATACATCTGCTAATAAAACGATCTTTCCTTTTCGAGTGGACAATTTTTTACCCTCTTTTAGAATCATACCAAAAGTCACATGCTGTAAATCCTTTGCCCAATCGTACCCCATCTTCTCAATGACCTTAAATAGTTGTTTAAAGTGAAGAGATTGTTCATTCCCTACAACATAAAATATTTTTTCAGGATCATATTGTTCTTTACGATAAAAAGCGGCTGCTAAATCACGTGTAGCATATAGCGTAGCACCATCTGTTTTAGTAATTAAGCATGGAGGCATTTTGTCTATTTCAACAACATAGGCACCATCAGATTGTACAAGTAGCCCTTTTTCTTCCAGCTCCTTAACAACAGCAGGCATTTTGTCATTGTAGAACGCTTCCCCAGCGAATGAATCAAAGTTTATCCCAAGTAGTTGATAAATGGACTTGAATTCTTCTAGTGATGCATCTCTAAACCATTGCCAAAGCGCTAACGCCTCGTCATCCCCATCTTCTAATGCTTTAAACGCGGTACGAGCCTGTTCGTTGAGTGTATCCTCCAGTTCCGCTTCTTCATGAAACTTTACATAAATTTTTAACAATTCCTCTATTGGGGCGGCTTCAATCGTTTTTTGATCTCCCCATTTTCGATAAGCAACGATTAACTTACCAAACTGTGTTCCCCAATCACCTAAATGATTGATGCGGATTGCTTGATAGCCATTCTTCTTGGCAATGTTGGCCAAAGCATTGCCTATCACTGTAGAACGTAAATGGCCCATGGAAAAAGGCTTCGCTATATTAGGTGAAGAAAAATCCAACACTACATTTCCCTTCGATTCCTGCTGAGTCCCATATAAATTTTTTTCTTTTACTATTTGGCTAAGCACTTGATGCGTAATCGTTGGCTGATGGTAAAATATATTGACATATCCACCTACTACTTGAACCTCTTGTATTAAGTCACAGCTTAAATTGTTTTTTATGTCGGATGCGATACTGTTAGGAGATTTTCTTAATTTCTTTGCTAAAGTAAAGCACGGAAATGCCAAGTCCCCTAGGTCTAAATTTTTCGGTTTTTCTAGTAAATTTTGAATGTCATTGACAGATAGCTCGTTATTTAATGCCACAGCGATGCTTTTCGCGATTTGTGTATTCATGTTCGTTCTCCTCTCAAGTAAAATCAACTTCGCCTTGGCGTAATTGTAGCTGTCGCTTCGCTTTCGCGCAGTAAACATTTTGTAGCTGTCGCTACAGATAAACAATGCGTCCGGATTTTGAATTGTGCCAGCACAATTCATTCCTTTAAAAATCCGTGACATCCGCCGGAGGCTTTATCTTCATACGGTAGGTGTTTGTCATTCACTGAAAAGGGACCACATCTCCTTTTCATCTCGCACCAATGAGGTAAGAGATTTTACCGAATGAAGATAAAAAAAGCCCCCGTCTCTAAATATAGAGACGAGAGCATAGTTATCCCGTGGTACCACTCTAGTTGCCATAAAAATATGACCACTTTCCATTGTTAACGAGGTGACTCCCCGATGTTCTCTACTACTAATTCGAGAACCTTCTCCAAAGTGCGTTTCATTTATGGCTTCTGCATTAGGCTCACACCATCCCTAATTCGCTTTCCAGTAGCTCCATAAACTACTCTCTTTTTCACTGAATTTAACTTATTTCAGCGGGCGTCCAAACATCCGCTGGAATAAGTTAAAGCCTCCGGCGGATGTCACGGAAATCGGGAAGGAGTTAATAAAGGATGTTAGCCTAAAATCATCGCATCCGTGCGATAACGGCTAACTGACCTGCATCCAGCAGGCCTAAGCACAAAGCCGATTCCGGACGCAATTATGCCGAGGCATAATTGATCTGTAATTTCAAAATATTTTACACGAGCCGCCATTTTACGTCAACAGTCTTTTCGAAATTATCCGAAAAATTAATTCTGCATTAAAAATGTTCCGCTGAATAATTAGCAATAACATTTTTTTCAGCCCGCCAGACCGTTCTCACCTTATTTTTCTTGAAGTCATAGTATGAGAGTACGCTCTCTTTAGGTATTTCTAAAATACTATAACGTTTATTTTCATCAATCATACTAGATAAAAAATAAAATCCGTTTTTATTTTCATCATATTTAACAGAACGAATTTTTGAGTAAATACCACTACTATCTAGTAGAGGCTTTACTTTTTTTGATTGGAAATCTATTTCTACAACATGCGAAATAGGGCTGTCTACAGCTTCATCATAGCTGATTATTACAGAGTTCGCATCTGGTGCCAATGATACGCCACTTATAAATCTCTCAACATCGGCTATATGTTTTATTTTTTGACCTTGAATATTATAAATATCCAAACTGTGTTTGATCGGTTGTAATTTCATTTGATTTTTATTAGCCTCGGTAAGTTTCTTCTGATCTTCTTTCTCGGAGAAAGTAACTACAATTAATTGATTATTATTCGGGTTATAATTAAAATCTAAAACACTTCTATCTTTGTTTTCTTCGTCCCATATTTGTATTTTCTTTGATTGAAGATTATACGTAGCTATATGAAAATTTCTAAATTCATCTCTTAATAGCACTCTCATCAAAATAATTTTTTGCTCTTTGTCTATTTGGATATAATCAACGTTATTGAATACAGTGGTTAATTGTTTCATCTGATTCGTAATTAAGTCATTTTCAAATAATTGTATTGTATGATCTGATATGCCATCAGCAAAGTACAATTTTTTATTAAGCTCAGAATAAGCGAAAGCAGTATAATCTGCCGTTTCCTTACTTAATAATAATTTACTTTTATTCTGAATCTGGTCAAATTGATAGAAGTTAAACTTCAAACTCTTAGGGTCAAACACATTGATGTAAAGATTAGATTTAGAAACACTGTGATCAATTGAAAATATTTTTTTACTAAAGACAATACAAATAATTACGATGATTATTAAAATAAACGTAAATTTTTTCAGAATTCCCGCCTTTCTATATAAAGTTTTGCCATTTCACCCTACTATTTAAAGTACCCCTTATTGTTACCTCCTAGAACTCTTCCTACAGCTTATTTAGCTAACGAGATCTCACAACACATATTCCACGGTTTTGTCTAAACATAAAAAGTAACCTTGAAACAAATAAGAATATTCGCATCAATTTTACCCCAAACTACTCTATTTAAATAAGAAAGTAAAGCTCTCCAAAGTACCAAAACGATTGTAAACCTCTTGAAGAATAGAAATAAATTTTGCTCAGTAATGTACTAATGGTTGTACCTATTCCACTTCATTCAGCTGTTGCAAACTAGACTAATGCCGTTGGAGCAGACACGACTAACCAAATTACTGTAATCAGAATCTGTATCTTTATTCAGAAATTTTCTACAAGGAACTCAGGTCTATACAATAATTAAAATAACACAAACGTTGATTTAATAATGTTTATAGACTATGGTACATATTTCATGATATACTAATGCCATTGTGAAAAAAGGAGGAACTTGCATGATTCAAGTAAGTAATGTAGGTCTTCGCTATGGCGATCGTAAACTATTTGAAGACGTAAATATAAAATTCACACCGGGGAATTGCTACGGTTTAATCGGAGCAAATGGTGCTGGTAAATCAACATTTTTAAAAATTCTTTCTGGTGAAATTGAAGCGCAAGAAGGACACGTATCAATGGGTAAGGACGAACGTTTATCAGTCCTTAAACAAAACCACTTTGAATACGATGAATACAATGTATTAGATACAGTTGTTATGGGGAACAAACGTCTTTGGGAAGTAAAATCTGAAAAAGACGCTATCTACGCAAAAGAAGACTTTTCTGATGAGGATGGCATGCGTGCTGCTGAATTAGAAGGTGAATTCGCTGACCTAAATGGTTGGGAAGCTGACTCAGAAGCAGCGACATTATTAAACGGGTTAGGAATTGGCGACGAGCTTCACTATATGCTAATGGCTGACCTTGAAGGTTCTGACAAAGTCAAAGTATTATTAGCACAAGCTCTATTTGGTAAACCAGACGTTCTATTACTAGATGAGCCTACCAACCACCTTGACTTAAAAGCTATCCAATGGTTAGAAGAGTTCTTAATTAACTTTGAAAATACAGTTATTGTCGTATCCCATGACCGTCACTTCTTAAATAAAGTGTGTACGCATATCGCGGATTTAGACTTCTCTAAAATCCAATTATATGTTGGTAACTATGACTTCTGGTATGAGTCTAGCCAATTAGCACAAAAAATGATGGCAGACCAAAACAAGAAGAAAGAAGAAAAAATTAAAGAGCTACAAGCATTCGTTGCTCGTTTCTCTGCGAACGCTTCGAAATCAAGCCAAGCGACTTCTCGTAAGAAAATGTTGGATAAAATCGAGCTTGACGACATTAAACCTTCTAGCCGAAAATATCCATTCATCAACTTCCAAACTGGCCGTGAGATCGGTAATGATGTTTTAACAGTGGAAGGTCTTACAGCAAGCAATGAAGGCGAAACTCTATTTAAAGATATCCGCTTTTCAATGAACAAAGAGGATAAAATCATTTTACTTGGTAATCCAATGGCCAAAACGGCTCTTCTTGATATCTTAATGGATGAAAGAAAAGCAGATGCTGGTACGTTCAAATGGGGAGTAACAACTTCTCAAAGTTACTTTGAAAATGATCACGATAAATACTTCGAAGGTTCAGAGAAATCATTAGTGGAATGGTTACGCCAATATTCTCCTGATGATGAAACAGAAAGCTTCTTACGCGGCTTCTTAGGTCGTATGCTATTCTCTGGTGAAGAAGTGAAAAAATCCCCTTCAGTATTATCAGGAGGAGAAAAAGTACGTTGTATGTTATCTAAAATGATGCTTGCAACAGCAAACGTTATTTTACTAGATGAACCAACGAACCACCTTGACCTTGAATCTATTCAAGCATTAAATGAAGGACTTATGCGCTTCAAAGGTGCTATGCTCTTCACATCTCATGACCATCAGTTCATCCAAACAATTGCGAACCGTGTCATCGAAATCCGTGAAGACGGCACAATTTTAGATAAACTATTAACTTATGATGAATTCCTTGAGTGGAAAGATAGCCAAGGCTTAAACTAATGAACAAAACAGGGTTCTCCTATTCAAAAAGGAGAACCCTGTTTTCATATTAACGAATAGCAAACTTCACTATCTTTCTTTGTATAAAACAACATCACGTGAACTATTATTTTGTCGAAGTTGTCATAGCTACTTCCACTTGAGCATCTGACATGCTTTCATTTTCTTGTACTTTCTCGACAGCTTCTTCATATTGAGTGATCACCCGTGTATCTGGTGAAAATACTGCAAGTAGCAGTGATAACAATAGCCCCGCAATCATTAATCCACCAAATAAATATGGTGATGCCCCATACTCTGTTGCTAAAGATGTCCACAGCATTGGTCCAAAACCAACAATTGCCGCAGCGACTTGATAGCCAAAGGATAATCCTGTGTAGCGAACATTCGCAGGAAATAATTCTGAGAAAAACGTACCTTGAGTAGCGAAAATGGCTGCCCATACGACACCAAGTAAAATGATTTGCAACATAAAGAAATAGGTTGAATTGATTGGAATCATTACGAAGTATGGAATCGCTAGCATTAACATAGTTATAAGTCCACCAATATAAATTTTCTTTCGACCTATAAAATCTGAAAAATATCCAACAAGTGGAATTGTGACAATCATTGTTGCACAGCTTAACGTAAGAGCAAATAACGCGGTATCCCTTGTATAGCCTATATACGTAGTTGCATACACCAATATAAACGACATTAAAAACACATTAAAGAATCCATCCCCTATTTTTAATCCAATAATGCGGAAAATATCTTTCTTATTATATTTAAAGACTTGAACAATTGGTAATTTCGCTAATTCACCATTGTCTTTTTTACGCTTAAATTCAGGTGTTTCTTCAATCCCACTTCGAATCCAAATAGCTAATACTATTAAAACTGCGCTAAAAAGAAATGGTAAACGCCAACCCCAGGCCATAAATTGTGCTTCAGTCGTTAATGAAGAAATAAGTGTAAAACTAAATGTACCTAAAACTAAGCCGATCGGTACACCAAGCTGTGGAATAGAACCAAAAAATCCACGCACACCTTTTGTAGCCGATTCAGTAGCTAATAACACGGCACCTCCCCATTCACCACCAAGTGCAATCCCTTGAATCAGACGTAATATTACTAAAAGCGTTGGTGCGAGTAACCCTACTTGTGCATAGGTAGGTAATAAACCTATCAAAAAAGAACTACCGCCCATTCCTATTAAAGTAAGCATTAGCGAGGCCTTTCTTCCGATTCGATCCCCCATATGTCCAAAAATCAAACTTCCAATTGGACGAGCTGCATAGCCAGCTCCAAACGTAGCAAATGCAATTAAAATCGAAATTGCTGGGTTAGTCGCAGGGAAAAAAAGTGTTGTAAAAACTAATCCCGTTGCAGTACCATACAAATAAAAGTCGTACCATTCAATGATTGAACCTGCTAAACTTGCTAATAATATCTTCACATTTTTCATCTAATCCCTTCCCTCTACATTCAATTTTTTATTTTCATTCTCATTAATTTAAAATAGCGTTACGTAAAACATGCTTTTTAATTTTTCCAACAGGTGTCCGAGGGAAATCGGCCACAAATTCAATACTATCTGGTACTTTAAATTTTGCGAGACGTTCCTGACAATGCGCAATCAATGCCTCTTCACTTATAGTAGCGCCAGTTTGCAATATGACATAAGCTTTAATAGCTTCGTCACGCATTTCATCTGGTACTCCGATAACTGCTGCTTCAAATACTGATGGATGCTCTGTTAATACACTCTCTACTTCGTTCGCTGCCACATTTTCACCTGAACGTTTAATCATGTCCTTTATCCGATCAACGAAATAAAAATAACCATCTTTATCTAATCGTGCGTTATCCCCAGTTAGTAACCAGTTATCTATTACAATGTCATTTGTCGCTTGCTCGTTTTTAAAGTAGCCTTTCATTATGGTTCTCCCTGGTATGCCTTTAACGGCAATTTGTCCAGTTTCCCCTTGATTTACGGGGTTCCCATGTTCATCTACAAGCTGAACCTCATAACCAATGCTTGGTCTACCAATACTCATATTTTTCCGTATTCCAAATAGAGGGTTTATCAAAGGAATCCCAACTGTTTCGGTCAATCCGTACAGTTGCAATAACTTCACATCAAATTGCTCCTCAAACTGTACTAATTGGTGTTCTGCAACTGTCTGTGCGAAAAGGATGAGTCGTAGAGGATTGTCCTTGGCCTCTTTTTCATAATCTTTCGCTAATATCATTCGAATAGGTGCGGCGAATAAAGAACCAACTGTTCCGCCTAATGCCTTTGCTTGTTTAAAATAACGTGAAGCACTAAATTTCTCTGTAAGTGCAATACTTGCCCCTACCATGATGGCTGACATCGTTGAGTAATACTGCGCATTTCCATGGAAAAGCGGTAAGACAATAAATGTTCGATCTTCAGGTGTTAAAGCTATTGAACGAGCCATTAACTCACCAGTGTAAATATAATTGGCATGTGTCACTTGAACTCCTTTTGGTTTTGATGTTGTGCCAGAAGTATAAAGCAATGCCACAATATCTTCTGATGAAACTATTGGGAAATGTACATTAGTATCGCTTTCATTTTTTATGAGCTCTGAGAAATATAAGACACCATCAGAGCTATTTTGTTGTCTCGTAATAATAATATTTTGTAAAGTCGGTGTTTTAGATTTAATACTGACAAACTTTTCGATATAATCCTCTTCAGTAATAATGAGGACAGCTTCAGCATGAGAAATAATATATTCCATTTCATCTGCTGGTGATAAAACGTTAGTTGGCACCATAATGCCCCCAATTTCAGCTAAAGCAAACCATGCTGTGAAAAATTCCATATTGTTTGGTAAATGTAACACAACATGATCCCCTTTTTTGATGCCAAGCTTAAGAAGTGCATTACTAAAGCGCATAATCTCCTGATAAAAATCCCCATAGTTTTTTTCGAAATAGTTTCCATTACTATCCTCAAATCGAATAAAACTTTTTTCAGGTTGTTGCTCTACTTTCTCCCTTATAACAGTACGCAACGTTCTATTCCCTATTAAATCCATGATATCCCCCCTCTAGTTTCATAGACTATAGTCTGTATATTAATCGGCAAGACAATTATTTGTCAATATTTTTTCTAATAATTCAGAAAATAACTTAATTACATGAGCGAGTATTATGCTAAAGTTAAGTAGAATATCTTTTGGGAAATAGGTGATACGGAGAATGAAAAAGACACGAAAAGAGCAGGCTCAAGAAACGAAAAAACATATCTATTTAACAGCACTTAAATTGTTCGAAACGAAAGGCTTTGATCAAGTAACGGTTGATGAAATTGTGCAAAAAAGCAAAAGCTCAAAAGGTGCTTTTTATGGTCATTTCTCTTCCAAGTATGATATTTTCCTAGAAAAATTTAAAGAAATTGATCATTTTTACGAGGAATTTACAACTACACTGCCCATAAATCTTAGTTTTAAGGAAAGAGTTATCTCATTAATTGATGCACAAATGAAATATTTAAAAGATGATTTAGGAATGGATTTAATGCGTTCTGTTTACAAGAGTGGCTTAATTGAAAACGAAGAGAATTTTTTTACCAATTCTGAACGCGAATTGTATAAAATTCTGCATTCATTTATACAAAAAGCTATTAATGATGGCGAATTATCTGTACAAGTAAATGTTCAACAAACTGTTATTTACATTAGTCGTTGTATGCGAGGTTCATTATATGACTGGTTAGTCTTCGGAAAAGATTTTGATTTATTACAAGAAAGCAAAGGCTTTATTGCAATATTTTTAGATGGTTTGTTAACTAAGGAGAAATCAATTTAGTACCCTATAAAAGTTAACTAATCTACCAAAATAGGCATTTCCTTAAATTAGATTTGCCTATTTTCTCGTAATATTTAATTGTTCTTCATTCTCACAAAACCTTATTATAGAAAAAAGACAGATACATTGAGTATCTGCCTTTGTCATTTACTTTTGCATTTCCTTCGTTGGTCCCAATACACCTGGTACTGGTAAGCCCGCTTGACGTAGGAGCACCGTCATTTGTCCACGGTGGTGTGTTTGATGATCGACCATTACACGTAATAATGCACCTCTTGCTATTGGTCCAGTGAAGCCCTTTACTTCCTCCAGCATGTCTTCATTTGATAGCTTTGCCGCTTCCTCTTTCACACTATTTGCTACATTTTCATAAGCAGCTACGATTTCAACAGCTGTAGATGGAATTGGATCTTCTTGTCGAGTCATTGGCACCTTTAAACCTGCCAAAAAACTGAAATAACCAGCAGCACCTACTAAATGCCAACCTAACCAACCTAGTGTGCTATGACCTTCCACGATACTTTGTTCAAGCTTGTCATCTGTTAAAGCCTTTAATACTTGAATAGTACCTTGTGCTGATGCTGACCATTCATTTAAAAAGTCATCTACTTGTCGATACATAAAAAGCCCCCCATTTTCGGTGAATTCATTTCTATCTTATTAAATTCTAAACTCTCTTACAAGTTTCAAGCTCATGTTTACATAATATTATTATAAACTAATCTGTTATAACTATTCATTTCCGTTACTTTTTACTTCTCTTTCATCAAAACAAGTATACGAATCTTTAAATTGTAAAATCATGTATAATAGTTTTATCTTATAATCAATTATGCTTTGGCTTTATTGCGTCCAAAGGCTATAGGTCAAGGATAAATCATGTCGAGGCGTTATTAGATTGAGTTTCACTATTTGAGCGATTTCTTTTGTTCGAAAGCTTGGCGACAGATACGGATGTTTAGACAAACGTTGAAATAATTTAAATAGAAAGAGGTATTATATGTTTTCCCCATTAAAAAAAGGCGATACCATTGGCATTTATTCGCCCTCCAAACCAGCTACAACTATTGCAAAAGCACGCTACGAACGAGGTAAGGAACGTCTGCAAGCACTCGGCTTTACAATAATAGAAGGCTCTTTAACTGGAAAGGAAGATTTTTATCGCTCCGGCACACCGAAAGAACGAGCTGAAGAGCTTAATGCCTTACTTCGTGATCCCCACATCAAAATGATCTTACCAACTATGGGTGGTACTAACGCCAATAGTATGCTGCCATATCTAGACTACGAAGCATTTAAGCAGAATCCCAAAATACTTATAGGTTTGTCTGATGTGACCGCTATACTACTCGCAATGTATGCAAAAACTGGTGTTCCTGTTTTTTATGGACCTTCTGTTGCTTCTACATTTGGTGAATTCCCACCTTTTGTCCACTATACTGAGCAATATTTTAAAGATTTGTTTTTACATTCATTATCGATTCCCTATACCATGCCAATCCCACCAATTTGGACAGATGATCGACTAAACTGGTTAGAAAAAACGACGGAAAAAACTCAGCATCACAATTCATGGATTACTGTTCAACCTGGCATTGCTGAAGGTCGTTTAATAGGTGGAAATATAAATACAATGTATGGCTTCATTGGAACACCTTACTTCCCTCACATTAATGAGGGAGATATATTACTTCTTGAAGATACATCTAAAACTATTGCTGTTGTGGAGAAAAACTTTGCCATGCTAAAACTACACGGCATCTTCGACAAAGCCTCAGCGATTATTTTAGGTAAACATGAACAATATGATGATTTGGGAACTGGAAGAAATCCTTTTGATGTATTGTTAGAGCAGTTAGATGGACGTACTATGCCTATCATCGCTGATGTTGATTGCTGCCACACTCATCCCCTGCATGCCATGCCCATAGGCTTACGTGTAAGTGTCAATGCTACTAACAAAGAGATTACTTTTCTAGAAAACTGGTTTTCATAACATTCGTATAACCTATTTGCTTCGCGTATAATGAAGGCAATTGGATTAATTATGCCTTGGCATAATTGCATACGGAGGCATTAACTTCTTTCAGCGACACAATGCTGACACCTGATAAGGAATCTTTCGTCATTATCTTGGCCCTAAAAAATTGAATATAGTTCACATGTGTCCTGCTTGGTCGCTTTCATTTTTGGGTAAGGAGGGTCTTTATGAATGATATACATAGATCAACAACGGATGAAGAATTAACCGAAGAAGAGCTGATTGAACTTGTTCTCGCTGAACAGCAAAAGGCTTTAGCACAAGAACAAGATGAACAACTGCAAGGTAAAAATCCTTTAAAACGAAAACCAATTGTCAAATGGATTGTCTGGAGTATGGCATTTGTGTTATTTTTGAATACATTTGCACTTATCTTTCAAATTTACTCCATTCCAGCTCTTGAATTTTTAAAGGTGTCTGCTCGGCTATCAGCGCAAGAAGATATAAGAACCTATAAAAAAGCTGTTGTAGAAATCTCTACAGGTTCTAGTAAAGGCACTGGTTTTTCGATTTCTTCAGATGGACTTATCGTTACCAATGCTCACGTTGTAGAAGATGCTCAATCAGTATCCGTCATTTTCCCTGAGGAAGGTTTAATGAGTGCTAAGTTACTGCAAAGTTTCCCAGACGTAGATTTAGCATTATTGCAAGTAACTGGTGATGAGTTACCTTCCCTTTCACTTGCTGAAAATCCTAGCTATAGCAAAAATGAACATGTCTATTTCATTGGTAATCCACTAGCCTTTACGGGCATTGCAAATGAAGGAACTTTACTTGAGTCAACTTACCTTGATGATTGGCAGGAGCCTGTTATGATGTTGAAAGCCCCTGTTTATCGGGGAAATAGTGGCAGTCCTGTCATAAATGCTGCTGGTGAGGTTATCGGGATCGTTTTTGCAACGGCGAAAAAAGATCCCTATGGTCGTGTCGGTTTGTTTATTCCTGTTGAAGTTCTACAGCGTATATTAAGCCCATAATACTTAAGGCTCTTATACAGCGATATATTCAACTGTATAATTAGCATAAGTTAGTTATATTTTATGGCATTAAAAAGTATAACAATGTAATTTAGTATTGATTGAAAGTTTCGTAGTTTAGTTTTTGATATTTAACTACATTTGAACGTTTAACAATAAAACCCTTGAGTGGAATTACAATGTTCTTATGCTTCAGAAGTAAAGCCGTCAGTTCTTTTACAAAGATTGTTGCTTATGGATTGTCTATCTTATTCAACTAAAGCTCCCCGTTAGCCATCCATGTAGCGCAAAAACCAGCGCTACACCACAGAAAATGAAAGATGAATAAGTTCTTTCATGGGAGTTTAATAAGAACAGCGACGCTTCTTCCACAATCGGGCCCTTTAATGGAATAACTAAAAAATGGGCTTATTCCTAAAATAGCCTATAGCTGGTTGAATTAATTCCCTCCGTTAGCAATCCACATCGGGTAAAATCGACGCTTCATCACAGAAAATGAAAGATTAATACGTTTTTTATGGGAATTGAAGAGTTTAGCATAGGTCCTGAAAAACATCAAATTTGCTAACGGTGGTAAATTAAATAGCCTTTTCCCATAAAATTATTTAATATCGAGGTGCGAAATTACACAACATTCCTCTCAATTATTACCATGAATTTTTATTTAGCTGCCATTTCCCTGAAATGGCAGCTAGCATCAACCATGGCTCTATTACCATATTGATTAGAATATGGGCTACAATTGGTGCAAAGGTACTCCTTCCGGTATAAATATAGAGCATCGCAAGTAGACAACCTAAGATTGTCGTTGAAAGAATTGCTGGAAGCGCAATTTCCATCTCTCCTCGCAATAACACCCATGCGCCATGAGCAATTCCAAACGCAATTCCTGAGATTATTACTTGTAAAAGATTTGAAAATCCAATAGATAATACATACTCCATGAGCAAATGTCTAAATACAACTTCTTCTACTATTCCACTTACAATAGCAGCCCATATACCAATCAATTTAAGCCAAGAAAATGTGAACAAATTGCTTTTTACTAAAGGTATTGCAAACATTGTATAGGAAATATACCCGATTACGATGAATGCAGTAAAAAACCACATAGGTAAGTTCAGGTATATTTCCGGTGAATAGCCCAATCCATTCTCAATAAATTTTTTAGAATTAGTTACATACCAAAAAATAACACTTAATGAAAGCATACTTGATATGCTTGCTAATATCCATCCTGCCTTTCTTCGCTCTTTTAGCGTTGTGATCTCGTTCATATTAACTGCCCCCTTATATTAAATTAATGTTTCTAAGGCCTAATATAACGACATCAAAGTTTAGCAACAATACGTTACATGTAACATGTCTTTATTGAAAGGTGAAATGCTTTTTATTGATGACAACTTGCATTATTCGATTTGTAATTTATGGTATATTTTTATAGAGAGGTGATGGAGTTGAAGATAGACATAAAAATTGATCCACAAATTGATGAACCCTACATAACAATCTGCGCTTCTAAATTAACGCCAACTATACAGGCTGCAATCTCACTCTTACAACAAGAAGAACAACAAATTTTAACAGGGACCGCTAACAATAAAGTACATATTATCGAGCCTAATTCTGTTATAGCTATTAGGACGGAAGGCAAAGATTTAGTACTATATAGCGACGATGGTAATCGTGTACTTATGAATAAACCTTTGTACGAGTTAGAGCAGCAACTAGGGGAAGGATTTATTCGGATTTCTAAATCTGCCATCATTAATCCTAGAAAAATCAGAAATATTGAAGCTTCCTTTAATGGCACAATGGAAATCGAGCTTACTTTAGGAATAAAAGAAGTCATTTCACGCAATTATAAAAAATCATTTAAAGAGCGCTTGGGGGTATAAGTACATGAACTTTTTCAAGAATTTATGGTTCGGAATAAGTATGGGCTGTACAGTTTTTGTTTTTGTAAATCTTATTGGATATTGGTTGAAAGGGGATTTGTTTTTAGAAGCTGTAATATCTAATTTTCCACAACAAGTTTTCGGATCAGTTACTGTTGGCATTGCCTGTATACTACCTTCATACGTCTATAGAACAGAACGTTTAACATTTTTACAACAAAGTGCTTGTCATTTTTTTATCGCTATAGGGGCCTTTATTACTGTCGCCTTTACTTTAAAATGGCTTCCAACATTTTCGATAAAACTAACGATTCTATTGTTACTATTTAATGTATTAATTTTTACACTAGTTTGGCTGTTATTTTATTTTTATAGTCAATCGGAAGTGAAAAAAATGAAGCAGAAAATCATTGTTCATACAGACAGTAGTAATAATCAATAGATTTCTTTGATAGAAATTCATTATTTAAAGAGGCTAATTAACATAATAAGCCTCTTTTGTATTTAAACCTTCCTTTCCGGATATTTCCATTTTTTAAACGACTTAAATTAAACAGCCTTCATCTTTATCCCCTACTAATTATTCTTCATTTACAGCTATAACTGTATGAGCCGAAGATTATTCAACTAAAGTGCCACGTTAGTTGAATAACAACAATCCTTTCGAAAACAGCCTTTACATTAAAATAACCTCCATTGTGAGAAGGTCATTTTTTTTTGATACCTCTCCATATTAAATTAATGGCTTGAAAAGTACTGTTGTAGAAATCAAGCATAATTGTTTATGTTAAAATTCTGCTTCGACTTCCGCGGGCTAGACATGAGCTACATCACTGTGCTCCTGCCATTGTGTTCACTAACACTTCGACAAAACACAGTTTCGCTAACGCTTACTGTTGATACTCGTGCTTCCATTATAATTCCATACCTTAAATCAAATAAATATATGAAAGAATTTCTTCTCCTTCCCTATTCTCATGTAAAAGTATTTTATATATACGAAAACAAAATTATGTAGATAAGGATGTTAAGTTTACATAATAAAATTATAATATTCTTTATTCACGAAACTAGTTCATCACGTTTTTTATTCCCAATCACCTATATCTATTTGAATACAAAAAAAGACATCCTATATCAATAGGATGTCTTAATTTAACGAAAGTAATTTTAATTACTGAGAATTAAAGTTTAGTTACGTTAGCAGCTTGTGGTCCGCGGTTGCCATCTACAACTTCGAATTCCACTTTTTGACCTTCGTCAAGAGTTTTGAAACCTTCGCCTTGGATAGCTGAGAAGTGTACGAATACGTCGTTTTCACCTTCAACTTCGATGAATCCAAAACCTTTTTCTGAGTTAAACCATTTTACTGTACCTTGTTTCATTTAAGAAAACCTCCAAAAAATAAAAGTGAACAATATGTAATTTCTTCAGCGATTGAAAAAAATTCACATATTACAAAGAGTACCGAACTAACGCGATCACTTTTTGTAATATGTGAATTCATGTTTCCGGTGAAGCAATTAAATTGTTAACTTAAGTATAACTGCCATTCATAATTTTGTCAAATAAAGAAAAATGTTTTTTTTCTAATTTCTAAATTTTATTTCTATTTGTCAGATTTTAAAGCGATAATACCGTGATATATTTGTACATCATCATCACAGGCTTCACAAAAAACACTTTCATCCTCTGACCAGAAGGCCCAAAATCCCCCTTCTTTCGTTTCCTCATTGTCATATGTTAATCGGAAGTGCTGAAGTTTCGTTTGTAATGCTGACTCAAATTGCTCCTCCGTTTCAAATGTTTCATTTGTTTGAATAAAAGCCTCCCAGCCTTCAAACTTCCACCAAGGCTCATAATCAGCTTTCATGTAAATGATTGTATACATATTTGCCACATTCCCTGCTGTAATAAGATATTTCCATTTTAGCAAACACATTTGAAATGTCTATTAAAACACTCTGTAATATGCTATTATTATCTTATTATTCAATATTTTTGGAGGTATTTTTTTATGTTTTCAAGTATTCGACCTAAGGCCGAAATCGAGGAATTATTAAAGCGTGGTACAAATTTAAATGCTACAGGTCGTTTTAATAAAACACTAGCATTTAATCATTTCAATTCTCAAGATGAAGAAAATTTAAAAACTCTCTACAATAAATTAAAAGATATCACACCTTCAATGAATGCTATTTTTAATAACTATTTAAAAGAAATCTCTCTCTCCTCTCAGCTAACAATTAGTGAAGAAAATATTAATCGATACTTAACTCAATTTTTCTTAGCTACTCGTGATGATGAATATGTAGATGAAACCGTTAAATTTTTTAATTTATTCAGAAAGAATCAATATGAGCCGGGTAAGTTAATCGTCGTCTTCAATCAATTTGCATTTTATATTACTACATACATTTTACATAATTTTGGTTTAAAACCTAATAAAGCATTTGGATATATGAAATCTTTCCAATCAGCTGTTAATGTTGACCAGGAATTACTCATTGAAGTATTAACAGAACGTACAATTGAAAATGTAGTCGCTGAAATTTCCTCTTTAATGGATGTCAATGCAAAAATCATGTACATGAAAGATTTAGTATTTAGCTTAGATAAACAAAACGAAGAAATCCAGTCCTCTACCGCGGCAACTGAAGAAATTGCCGCTTCTATTAACGAGGTTGCTCGAATGTCTTCCCGTATTTCTGAAAAAACAACTGAATCTGTTGATCACGCCGTTCAAGGAAAAAATGCAATAGAGCATGCCCTTACAGAAATCTTTAAAACAGAAGAGACATTTACATCAATCGTTGAGTCCTTTTCTGAATTACAAAAGCGGGTAAAGGATATTGAAAATGTTGTAACGTTAATAAACCAAATTGCCGATCAAACGAATTTACTGGCTTTAAATGCTTCTATTGAGGCTGCACGAGCAGGTGAACATGGTAAAGGCTTTGCAGTAGTTGCACAAGAAGTTCGCAAGCTTGCCGAAGGAACTGTATCAGCTCTTAGTGAAGTAACTACAAATGTGCATCATTTAAAAAGCTATTCAAATGAAGTGTCAAACTCAATAACAGAAACGACTGAAATTATTAAAGATGCAACAGTGGAAGCAAAAGAATCGTTACCATTATTAAATGCAATAGTTAGTGCCATTGAAGGTATTAATGTGGATGTCACAAATACAGCTGCGATATCACAAGAACAGGCAGCTGCTATTGATGAAGTATCAGGAAGAATGATTGAAATTTCTAGTCTTCAAGATGATATTCGCGAATATAGCCATAACACCTCTAGTGATATACACGCATTAGGGAAAGAAATTGATCGTTTCCGCAATGACATTATTTCTAATAATAATGTTCAGCTATCATCTATAGCACTTTTACAATTATCAAAGGCCGATCATATTTTATGGAAATGGCGAATTTATAATATGTTCCTTGGACTTGAAAATGTCGAGCCAAGTGATGTTTCTTCACATAGAGATTGTCGTCTCGGTAAGTGGTATACATCTGCTCGCACTGTAGAACGATTCGGACACTTGCAGGAGTATAGTGAACTAGACGCATATCATTTACGTGTTCATGAATCGGCGAAGTTAGCAGCTGAGGCTTATAAAGTCGGGAATATTCAACAGGCTGAAACTCATTTAAAAGAAGTAGATCAAGCTTCTAAGCAAGTTCTCTATTTTATCAATAATTTAATTGCATATTTAGAAAAAGAACGTGTTATGCAATAAGCACAGGGGGGCCTCTCCCCTCTTCACTAGTAGGAGGTGTTAGCTTGAACAAGCGAGCGCTAATTAAATTTTTCGGAGATGTTTACGGGACTGGCTATCGTTTTTTCATAAAACAAAAAGCGATTGAGCTAGGATTAAAAGGATACTGTATACTAAATAATCAAGATCAAATTGAGGTTGAAGTAGAAGGATCAAAAAAAGCATTAGATGAATTTTTAATATTTGTTCAAAAGGGTGTTAGCCCTCAAGCAGATTCCAATTCTTTTACTTTAGAGCTTTTTGATGATTTAAAAGGTTATACACGCATGGAGTCAGACATTGTTTAGTGTCTGGCTCCTCATTTTTGTAGTGCTGTAATACTAAGGTTTATCAAGGTTTATGGCTATAACAGATAATGATTGAATACGGTTTATCTAAGATAGCGTTGATGGGAGAAAAAATTTTTTTATTAATTTTGCTCTGTAATAATACCCAAGTCCTTTTCATTTATCCCTTCTACAAAAAACACCTGCCGTAGCAAGTGTAAATAATTATTAAGGTATTTTATCTGAAGGTCGATTCACCATATTTCTAGTAACGCTCAGGGAGACGAAAGCTTTCGTCGTGGAACCGAGAAGCTCCCACTTCAACCATTGCAAAGTGTCGAGTAGTTCACTTTAAAGTGGCTGCATAGTAATTCCACGTCTTTCAAACCAGCCTCTATGAGTGATATCTCACCATTTTTATCCATTAAATGAGATGTCGCCTTAAAACAATAAACATTGTTATTACTTTTTAGCACTGCTTTTTCTAATACTTGTTTTGTTTGTCGCTGCATGTTCTCATTCCTCTTGCATCTATGTTTTATTTAGTTGCTACCGCATTTAAAAGTAATTGTTTGTTGTGATCAGACATTACACGCCATTCTTTAACCGTTACTTTCATTTGCCCACACATCCTTTCGAAAATACACTTCCAAACACTGTATGCAAATATTAGCGCATGTAAGACTCTTTCACAACGATTAATCATTCAACTCATGAAGTCCATTAGATATATTAATCGGATTTCATGTCATAAAAAAAGTCACAACTCATAATGAGTGTGACTGTGAAATCCTGATTATAATTCTTCTAAATAGATTGTAACTACGATACTTCTTGAACTCTAAGAGCCCTGTAATTACCATCAATATTAACTACATCACTAACGTTCGGAATCAAAGCTGATAGAGAGTTGTTGATGTCATACGTCATAATTACAATCAGTTTTTGTTCACAAAAACTGATTGTAATCTCTTCTAAATTTTCTCTCATCTTTGTCACCACCTTCCACACTAACCACAGAATATATAGAATCAAATGTCACAACTAGAAATAAAAAGGCCATACCTTGTTTGTACTACACCCCCAAATATTAGATTTACTTTTTGGTTGCAATACAAATTAGATATGACTTGATATATATATTATTTAGTCGTTAATGTCTCAATGGTTTTACTGTTATTACAGATGAGACTTTTAGCTTTAAAATTTATACTCGTTGAAAGTCTCTGCAACTTACTTAAGTCGTTAGTCAACTTTTCTAATTCAACTAAACCTTCACTTTGCAATGTACTAATTTCCAGCTCTAGTTGTTTTAATGATTTTTGAACTAATTCTATATTTTCTTTGTATTTCTCTAAAATAATTTTAGTATCAATAAGCTCAATCTTTTTGTTTGTGTTTTTTTGCATATGGCTGACTCTCCCTTTTACCTATAAAGTCATCTTTTTGGTGTAATCTTTATTACATGAATTATTGAAAAACATCCTAGGATATGAAAAAAATTTAACAATTGGATTTAATTAACACTATTATAATGTTGATTAACTTATTTAACAATGTCATTTTTATTCAATAAAATTAAAAAACCACACCTTGTTAGATGTGGATCCTGAAATATTATGATTTTTATATTATCTAAATAAATTGTAAATACTCTAAGACATTCCCGAAAGGATCTCTGAAGCTAATAACTTTTCCTGGAGGACAATCCATCGGCTCATCAATAATGAACTCAACATTATGCTCTTTTAACTTATTGACAGTTTGATGAATATCCTCTGTTTTTAAAGCTAAAACCACACCTAATGTATCTTTTGGAATGGATTTGGATTTTTTTGTCTCTTCTAAAACTAATGGTAAATCTCCGTGAATAAGTGTTACGATTTTAGGTCCGTATTGTTTGTTTACCTTAAAACCTAAAACTGTAGTGTAAAAATCAATTGCTTTTTCAATGTTAGGTACATATAAGCTGATAACACAAACTTGACTCATAATTCATCCCCCTAATTCCGTTAATTACCTTTTTCTTCATTCATAAAGATAATAGAATATATGGTAATATTTTTCAACTCTCAATGCGAAATAAAATATTTTTTTAAGAGTGCTTTATAAAATCACTAATTTATTACTTAACTTGGCATTAATAAATTTACTAGAACCCAAACAGCAAAATGTCCTAGCATGTCTTTATTGCTTACAATTAGATGACCACATTGTAACTAGGCGCCATTTTGATATGACTCTATTTAGCAATTACATTAAGTTCTTCATAGTGCATACATATTCTTAAATCTTTTTTGTGGCACTCTATGATAGATATCTCAATCCATATTGAAAACTATACATATTATAAATTATAGAAAGGAGGGAAATTACTATGTCTCAATATTGTGGTAATGGAAATGGTTACGGAAGTGGTTCAGCATTTGCGCTAATTGTTGTTCTATTTATTCTTCTAATTATCGTCGGCGCAAGTTTCATGTCAAATTATTATTAATCCCAAAACCAAATACCGCTCCAAATGCTCATAACTAATAAGAGAATATAAACTTTATCCTTTCCCTTCTACTCTACTTAGGGTCACTATCCTCCGGTGACCCTTTTTATATTTCCTTACTTAAAATTCATCCCTCAAAAGATCATACGATATCATTATTCGATAATGAATTCACCATCATGATTTACAATTAATTTCCTTCCGTTATGGACTGAAATCTCGAGAGGAAAAATGGTAGAAATTTTATCTGAAAAAATCCATCTTCTTCCGGGACGAGCAAGGATAATAAAAATCCCTATCTCTCTTACGCCCATAAAATTTAGAGATTTCTCATTTAATGGTTTGTTATCCCTTTCAAATATATGAGCTTTATTTAATTCTTTTCCTACCTTTAACACATCATCAACGATAAGACCAATTTCACTAATATGTAAAATACTATTAATAGTAAACTGCTTTGAGCTTTCTTCATTTATGCCATAACGAGCTATAAATTCTACAATATTTCCTGATGGATCCTCAAAATATATTGCGTGTGCTGGTAAATGTGAAAATTTTACTTGATCTTCTCCATCCTCTTTTAAAAGTTGGACTTTATTCTTCAACCAAAATTTTGCTTCTTCAAATTGGTTTGCTGGAATATTGAAGGCAAAATGATAAAATGGTTTGCTTACTGTATCACTATTCGTGAACTCCAAAATACTAGTACCTGTTTGAATTTGAAAGCTATCTTTATTTTCAGCAATCAAATGAAACCCTAATTTATTCATATAAAATTCTTTCATAGATTGTAAATTATCAGTTTGTAAAGTAAGGGATTTAATTTCCATATGCAACATTCTCCTATTTCACATGTATTTGTAAAATAATATAATAAAAACAATTCCCATTCACATCAATCTTTCGACTGAAATACATAGACAGTTTTGAACAGTCCAAACCATCCATTCATTACACTAAAAGTTAATTATTATTAAGTACTTTTATTTTCCCATTACATTTCTTCCTCCTTGAATAATAAAAGCCCTCCATAATTAATACGGAAGGCAAACAATATTTTATTTCGAAAAGCTCGTCTCTCAGCATATTCAACACATAAATAACATACTTTAATTTTTTTATTACGCTCATTTCTATAAACTAATATAACGATGATGGTGAGGAATTAACAACAGTGAAAAAAACAATACTAATAAATAAAAATTTGACTAACAACGTGTGAAGCAATCCAAAAGTTCGCGAATTACATTAAGTTTGAATACAATAAAATAATTAATTCATTATAGGCCTTTTAACACCTATCCGAGTATAGAGATTCTATCCGTCGTTTGGGCAGTTCCATCCGTCGCTCTGGCAGTTCCATCCGTCGCTCTGGCGAGTCTATCCGTCGGTGGGCACTCTTTCCGTCGCTTCGGCAGTTCCATCCGTCGCTCTAGCGATTCTTTCCGTCGCTTTGGCAGTTCCATCCGTCGCTCTGGCAGTTCCATCCGTCGCTTTGGCAGTTCCATCCGTCGCTTTGGCAGTTCCATCCGTCGCTCTGGCGATTCTTTCCGTCGGTGGGCACTCTTTCCGTCACTCTGGCGAGTCTATCCGTCGGTGGGCACTCTTTCCGTCGCTTCGGCAGTTCCATCCGTCGCTCTAGCGATTCTTTCCGTCGCTTTGGCAGTTCCATCCGTCGCTCTGGCAAGTCTATCCGTCGGTGGGCACTCTTTCCGTCGCTTCGGTAGTTTCATCCGTCGCTCTGGCGAGTCTATCCGTCGGTGGGCACTTTATCCGTCACTTCGGCAGTTCTATCCGTCACTTCGGCGCCTTATCCGTCTTTGCAGAAAAACAGCGATGTCGGACATTTAGAGTGGCTTCTTTTTCGTCTTTCCTCTTTTCTCCTAATAATACAAAGGTTTTTCTTGTTCTTATGGTAATATCATTGAGAAACTTTACAAATAGCAGTAAAATTTATGTAAGGTTTATTATTTAATTGAAACTTTATGTCGGTTATTTCGTATAAGAATATAGACATATTTAATGCTAGGAGGAAGAAACATGCTCAGTGTCGGACAGTTTTTCTCTAGACATACCGCTAGCTTCTTAATTTCTCTCTCAACTGTTTCTATCGCAGCATTTGCGGCAAGTCCAGGATACTTCCTTGGTGGTTTATTATTTGCTGGAACATACGCGTCGAGTACGACGTTGTTGAAACATAGACAGAAAAAGAAATTCATGCAAATAGCAGGTATAACAAAAGAAGAATACAAACATATTGAAACACAACTTACAGCAGCCAATAAGAACATTCAAACTTTAAGTCAAAACTACTTACGTGTACGTTCTGTTTCTGCATTTAAGCAATTACTCGAGATGACACGTATTTCAAAAAATATCGTAAAAATAGTTAAAACAGATCCACGAAAATTTTATAATGTAGAACAATTTTTTTATGCACACCTTCCTTCTGCTGTCGAATTAACGGATAAATATACGATGTTATCGAGACAGCCTGTGAAGGATAAGGATATCCAAATTACATTATCAAAAACAAGAGAAACACTTACAGATTTAAATGATACGATTCAAATTGATTTAAAGGATGCGCTTTCCAACGATATCGACCATCTTCAAATGGAAATCGAATTTGCGAATCGTTCCAATTTAAGACGTAAAGAACAATTGGAATGGCGAGGCGATGATAAGTGACAGCAAATAATCACGCATTTCAACTAAATACAATACAAGGTATTTCCCCTCTTGTGCAATCTTATTTGGAAACAACAAATAATGAGGCGATGGCGACGTATGAAACGCTGTCGCCTCTTGCACAAAGTCGAGCACTTCTATATGCTAGTCAACTTGACCTGACAAACTTTGAATCAGTCCTGTCTTTAGGGCAAGGCTCACAACGAGCGCTTTCTCAATTTGCAGACCGCATGCTTGCACAAGTAAAACAAAAAGACGTCACAAAAATTGGTCAAATGTTAGACTCATTAATGCAAACGTTAGACCGTGTGGACCCTAACGCATTAGAGCCAAAAAAGCAGTCCTTTTTTAAAAAAATATTTGGTAAAATAGAGCCTACTGTTAAGCAGACATTAACGGAGTTTGAACGTGTTAGTATCCAAGTAGAACGAATTGGTGTTCAGCTTGAACGTGCACAGCTCCAAATGATAAAAGATGTCGAAATGCTTGAGGAACTTTATGCACATAATAGAGGGTTCTTTGAAGAGTTAGCGACGGCTATTGCAGCAGGACAAATGAAGAAGCAGCAAGCCATTGAAGTTGAGCTTCCTGAAAAAGTGACTAGTGTACAGGCGACGAAACAGCCTCTAGCTATCCAACATCTAAATGATTTTGCCGCTCAAATCGAGCGTCTAGATCAACGTATTTATGACCTACAAGTTTCTCAGCAGGTTGCTTTACAAACTGCGCCACAAATAAGGATGATTCAGCAGTCCAATCAAACGCTAGCTGAGAAAATCGAATTTTCAATCGTTACTCTTATTCCACTTTGGAAAAATCAGTTGGCCATGATGTTATCTATGCATATGGATCATCACTACGCGCAACTAGAGGAAAGATTATCTCGTACAAATGATCGTTTTACGAGCCCTTCCTTTGAACAGCAAGTATCGAAATTCAAAGAAACTCAGCATGAGCTTAAAACAGCTATCAAAGACGTCTTCGCCCTTCATACAGCTACAGAACAGGAAAAGCAGCATCTACAGGATGTAGCAGAATTAAAAACCTTAAAGAGAGATTGATTCCGTTTTTCCAAAAAACAAGGGTGGCTCAGAAAACATCTGAACCACCCTTTGATTTACATTCAAACCTAATGAATGTAAATAGTCTACGGACTCAATTACGCCAAGGCGAAATTGATTTTATGCTTATTCGAAATAATCTTTATAGTAGCCACCAATATTACCAGTATTATCGATAATAAAAATGAATTCTTCTGTTTCATTTTTCACATCATATTGTTTCCCTACTGTTAATACGTTTGAAACTAAATATTTTGATGCATTTGTATGCTTACAAGTAACTGTGCGTACTGTTTGGGCATCTTTCCATTTTAAATGTAACATAATCTCTCTACCTCTCTTTACTAGCATGAAGCTAATGTATACTGCTTATTTTATAATATTTTTGTACTTTTGTGGAGAAAAAAACCATAGTAGACCATATTTTTTCCGTAACTATCGTTTTTTTACCATATCAATAATAATAATTTTTACTCGAGGTGTTAATATGAGCTTTGGTGGTGTACCACAATGGTTTTTTATCTTGGCCGTTGCATTTGCAATTTGCTTTGTTTTATACGCAGAATGGAATTCAAGAAAATAAGTGAGCCCATTAATTTGGGCTCACTTTTTTGTTATTGTAACCGTACACGTAAATTTATTATTTTAATGTTCGTTTTAAAAACTCCTGTGTTCGTTCATGCTGAGGGTTTACTAACACCTGTGATGGTGGTCCTTCTTCTACAATTACACCTTTGTCCATAAATACGACGCGATCTGCTACTTCTTTGGCGAATTCCATTTCATGTGTAACAATTAACATTGTATTCCCAGCATCCGCTAGCTGACGCATTACCTTCAACACTTCACCAACCATTTCTGGGTCAAGTGCTGACGTCGGTTCATCAAACAGCATTACATCAGGACTCATAGACAATGCTCTTGCAATCGCAACACGCTGTTTTTGACCGCCAGATAGTTGTCGCGGCTTCGCATTAACGTATTGATCCATACCAACAATTTGCAAATATTGTAAAGCAACTTCCTCTGCTTCTACCTTTGAACGCTTTAATACTTTCATTTGACCAACTGTACAATTTTTTAGCACATCATGATTGTTGAATAAGTTAAATTGCTGGAACACCATACCTAAATGTGTACGGTATTCTTGGATATTATGTTTTTCGTCTAAAATGTTTTCACCTTTGTAAATGATTTGACCGCCACTCGGTGTTTCTAGTAAATTAATGCAGCGTAGTAGTGTTGATTTACCAGATCCTGAAGAACCGATTAAGCAGACAACCTCGCCCTTTTCTACTTGAAAATTTACATCCTTTAACACTTGGTTACGACCAAATGATTTACTTAAATGTTCTATTTTAATAACTGTCACTTGTTCGTCCCCCTATACTGCTTCTTTCTGTTCTTTTTGGTAGGCATCTGGTCCATCCAGTCGTTTTTCTATATACAGTAAAATTCTTGATGCTGTGAATGTCATGATGAAATAAAGGACACAGGCTATAAAGAAGGATTCGAAATATCGGAAGTTATTACCCGCAATTGACTTTGTTTGGAAGTATAATTCTGTCACCCCGATAACGTTTAATACGGCTGTATCTTTAATATTCATAATTAATTGGTTACCAGTTGCAGGCAATATATTTCGCGCAACTTGTGGTAATACAACATGTAGCATAATTTGAAAATGATTCATACCAATTGCCGATGCGGCCTCGTACTGCCCTTTATCAATGGATACAATACCACCACGTACAATTTCAGCCATATAAGCACCTGTATTTAGCGAAACAACTAAAATACCTGCTGTAATAAAGTGCATATCAATACCGAACGCCATATCTAATCCGTAAAATACAACCATCGCTTGTACAATCATTGGTGTACCACGGAAGAATTCGACATAGCATGTTAGTATAAAATTAATGAGCTTTAAGCTATAGAACTTTACACCTTTTTTACGAACCTTGATGGTATGCATAACTCCGATGAAAAATCCGATAAGTGCACCAATAATTGTACTACTAATTGAAATAAGTAACGTAAAATACGCACCTCGTAAAAACATTTGCCAGTTGTTCTCAACAATAGAAATAATCCATTCAAGACTCATGATGTTCCTCCTAACAACCTCGTGTTGTTTGTTCGTTACAGTCGTCTTAGCTATCTACCATTTTGATTGGGCCTTTTGTTTCTTTTATCTTATGAAACTTTTAGCTAAGACATTATTATTTTTAGAGAGATTTTGATAGTATAGATAGTATTGAGATTGCACGGACTAGCAAATAGTCCGTGCATTCAATTATTGTGCTGCTGGTTGTTGGTGAATGGCTTCTTCCATAATTTTTTGGCGCTCATCTTCAGAAATACCTTTTAAGATTTCATTGATCTTTTGAAGGTCTGCATCGCCTTTACGTAAACCAACTGCAATTGATGTATTTGAAATATCTGTATCGAAGCCTTTTTCAAATTTCACGTACGTGAACTTATTATTTGCAGCTTCAGCAGAAATACCTTCTGGACGTTCTGCTACATAGCCGTCAATTTTTCCAGCTTCTAATGCAACGCGCATTGCTGGGAAGTTATCCATTGCAGTTTGTTTTTTTACACCTTTGATTTGATCAATAACAGTGTAGTTAGATGTATTTAATTGTGATGTGATTTTTGCTCCAGAGAAATCTTGGATAGATGTTGCTTTTTCATATTTACTACCTTTTTTAATAACCATTACAAAATCAGATGTATAGTAGTTTTCTGTGAAGTCGATAGTTTGCTTACGTTCTTCAGTAGGTGACATACCAGCAATGATTGCATCAATTTTATTTGATTGTAGAGCTGGTACTAACCCATCCCATTCCAATTTTACGATGACTAATTCTTTTCCTAACCCTTCAGCTATTTTTTTAGCCATTTGTACATCATAACCGCCTGCATATTCTGCATTATCAGCAATTTTCACTGCCCCATCTGCATCATCTTGCTGCGTCCAGTTAAACGGAGCATAGCCTGCCTCCATTCCAATACGGAATTGGCCGCCACCTTCATCCGTATTCGTTTTACTACCCTCATTACTAGATGACGTCGTAGCTTTTTTGTCACCAGTACCACAAGCTGCTAGCAAAATTACAGTCATTACGGCCAACATTAATACCAACAATTTTCTTTTCATGTAACATTCCCCTTTTCTGTAAAAAAAATAAGACAACTGTACCAAAAAAGACCTAAGTACTGAACTTAGGTCTTACTTTTTTAACAGTTGCCCAAATCCTCACTATTATTCCATCATTCCGAGATAGCACAACCTAGTAAACCTGGAAAATAATTTACTAGGACAGTCCTGCAGTTATTCACTGCAGACCCAGCATAAAAGTACGAGCTCCTTTTATACTTCGGCGGTATTTCCTTCTCCATTGCGTCTTCGCTTGCTTGTACTCAACAATAAACTAATAAATACCGCGCCTCTACCTCACAATAGGATAAATGTGAGGTTTGTATATTTAATTGATAATAAGATACTACTATAAAACTAATATGTTCGTCAAGATTATTTTATTACTTTTCTGACTAATTACAATATTAGGATATTATACTTCTTAAATCCATTTTACACTTTTACAAATTTAAAAATGATGTTTAGTTTTTTTAGCCTTCACAATTACCTAGATATTATTTCCGTTCCGCCTGACCGCGCTTTCCTTGTGGCGTTACAGATTTCAAATTAGTCGTCCACCCTCAACTCCAATCAACTTATATAACTGTATAAGGTTCTACAAAAACGATCGTATTTTTTCAGAAAATTCATATATTTTTATCATTAAAACTCTATACTAGTAATTCAAATGGAGCTGTTATTCAACAAAATTAATTTCTTTTGCACTATATGCTTTCGGTATTGATGAACAATTTTTGAAAAGCAAAAAACCCTGCAAAACAATGTTTGCAGGGTTTTAAAATATTCAGGAATTAAGAATTTAATAATAAATCTTCTGGGTTTTCAAGTAGTTCTTTAACAGTTTTAAGGAAGCCTACAGAATCTTTACCATCGATAATACGGTGGTCATAAGATAGTGCTAAGTACATCATTGGGCGAATTTCTACTTCACCATTCACTTCAACTGGACGTTTTTTGATAGTATGCATACCAAGGATACCAGCTTGTGTACCATTCATGATAGGTGTAGACATTAATGAACCGAATACCCCACCATTTGTAATTGTGAATGAGCCACCTTGAAGATCTGCTAAACCTAATTTTTTGTCGCGTGCTTTTTTCGCTAGGTCTGCGATTGAATCTTCAATTTCAGCAAAGTTTTTGCGGTCAGCGTCACGTACAACTGGTACTACTAAACCTTCTTCAGTTGATACAGCTACACCGATATCAAAGAAGTTGTTTAAGTGAATTTCATCACCAACGATTTGTGCGTTAACATATGGGTATTTTTTAAGAGCTGCAACTACAGCTTTTGTGAAGAATGACATGAAACCAAGTTTTGAGCCAGTTGACTCGAAGAATTGGTCTTTTTTACGAGAACGTAAAGCCATAACGTTTGTCATATCTACTTCGTTGAAAGTTGTTAACATTGCTGTAGATTGTTTTACTTCAAGTAAACGTTTTGCAATTGTTTGGCGACGACGGCTCATTTTTTCAATTGTTACACGTGATTCATCAACTGCTGCAACTGCTTTAGGTGCTGCTGGAGCTGCTTGTGGTGCTGCAACTGGAGCTGTACCATGTGCTGCTACGTCTTGTACTCGTACACGGCCTTGTGGATCTACTGGAGATACAGCAGCAAGGTCAATACCTTTTTCACGAGCAAGTCTACGAGCTGCTGGAGATGCGATTACACGCTCACCAGTAGTTTCTTCTACAACTGGAGCTGCTGCAACAGGAGCAGGTGCCGCTTGTGGCGCTGCTGGAGCTGGAGCTGCTTCAACTGGTGCTGCTGGAGCAGGTGCTGCACCTTCGCCAGCTTCTACTACTGCGATTACTTGACCTACAAGTACAGTATCGCCTTCTTCAGCTAAAATTTGAGTTAAAACTCCTGCTTCTTCAGAAATGATTTCAGCGTTTACTTTATCTGTTTCAAGTTCAACGATGAATTCACCTTTTTCAACGCGATCGCCCACTTTTTTTACCCACTGTGCGATACTACCTTCTGTAATCGATTCTGCTAATTCAGGGACTTTAATTTCAGCCACTTTCATTTCCTCCTTTAGTTAACGTGCATTATGCACATAAAAGGGCTACTGCCTCAGCAAGTAGCCCGGCTCTCAAAATTTAATAAGTGATTATTTAACCTTTACAGGCTCAGCAATTGCTTCTTCTACAAGTGCGGCTTGAGCTGCTTTATGAGAATCTGCATCGCCTTCAGAAGTAGAGCTCATTGCAGGTCGGCCTACATAACGAAGCTTTTTACCTTCTGAAAGATCATGTAATGTTTCTAATGCATAATTCCAAGAACCTTGGTTTTTAGGTTCTTCTTGTACCCATACAACTTCTTTTACATTTGGATACTTAGCAATAATACCAGCAACTTGCTCTTTTGGGAATGGGTAAAGTTGTTCTACACGAACAATGTGTAAGTGATCGAAGCCTTCACCATCTTTAATACGGTCTGCAATGTCGATCATTACTTTACCTGAACCTAATACAATACGTTCTACAGCTTCTGATTTTGAACCTAGGCCTGGTTGTTCAATTACTTCTTGGAATGAGCCATTTGCTAATTGATCAGCATTCGCTGCAGCTAATGGGTGACGAAGTAAATACTTAGGTGAAACAACTACAAGCGGACGAACACCTTCAGTGCCTAATAATGCTGCTTGACGACGTAATAAGTGGTAGTAGTTACCTGCGTTTGAACAGTTTGCTACGAACCAGTTATTTTCAGCTGACATTTGTAAGTAACGTTCCATACGGCTTGAAGAGTGTTCTGGACCTTGACCTTCATAACCATGTGGTAAAAGGATAACTAAACCAGATTTTTGACCCCATTTAGCACGTGCACCTGAAATAAAGTTATCGAACATAACTTGTGCCATATTAGCAAAGTCACCGAATTGAGCTTCCCAAACTGATAGTACATTGCTGTTTTCTAAATTGTAACCATATTCAAAGCCCACTACCCCAGCTTCTGTCAGTGGAGAGTTGTGTACTGTAAATGATGCATTTGCACCTGAAATATGGTGAAGTGGCGTGAATAAATTACCATTGTTTTTGTCATGTAACACTAAGTGACGTTGAGAGAACGTACCACGTTGTGCATCTTGACCTGTAAAACGTACTGGTGTGCCATCTTGAATAATTGTTGCATAAGCTAGAGTTTCTGCATGACCCCAGTCAATTTTTGCAGAAGCAAATGCATCACGGCGTTTTTCCAAAATTTTGCCAAGTTTTTTCTGTGGTTCAAAGTTTTCTTCAAACACTAAAAGCTCTTCATTAATTTTTTCTAGACGTTCCGCACCAACTGCTGTATCAATTTGTGGGAATTCTACTTTTAATTCTTCTGGCATTTCTAAATGTTTGTGTTCATCTTTATCTGCCATTTCTTTTACATGATCATAAGCTGCTTGCATTTCTGCATAAATAGCTTTATCTAAAGCTGCAACTTCATCAGCAGAAACTACACCCTCAGCTACTAATTGAGCACCGTATAAAGCACGAACTGGCTCATGTTTAGAAACTAATTTATAAGTTTCAGGGTTTGTTACAGTTGGATCATCAGTTTCATTGTGACCATGACGACGGTAACCGATAAGGTCAACGATGATATCTTTACCGAATTTTTGACGGTAGCTAGCTGCGAAACGACCTACTAGAGCTACAGACTCAGGGCTATCAGCATTTACATGCACAACTGGTACTTCGTATCCTTTTGCAGGGTCAGAAGAGTAAACAGATGAGCGAGAGTCTTGTAGTTCAGTTGTAAATCCAATCATGTTGTTAGCAATGATGTGAACTGTACCACCCGTAGTGAATCCTTCAGTTTTTGCAAAGTTTAATACTTCTGTTACGATACCTTGCCCTGGGAACGCAGCGTCACCGTGCACAAGAATACCTAGTCCTTTTGTGCGGTTATGAATAGCTTGCCCTGGTTTAGAAGTGTCATCTTGTGCTGCACGTGCAGTACCTAAAACAACAGGATTTCCTACTTCTAAGTGAGATGGGTTGTAAGCAAGCTTAACATTCATACCAGATTCACGCATGTATGAAGCACCCATGTGATACTTAACATCACCAGTCCAGCCTTTAGTAATTTCAAGGCGACCATCTTCTGGCATGAATAATTCATTAGAAACATGTGCAAAGTCAGAGAACATCATATCGTATGGTTTATTTAAAATGTGAGTTAATACATTTAAACGACCACGGTGTGCCATACCAATACGTACTTTTTCTACGTTGTTTGCTTCAGCTGTTTTTAAAATTTCATCAAATAGAATAATTTGAGTATCTAAACCTTCACCAGAGAAACGCTTTTGACCTACAAAAGTTTTATGAATAAACTTCTCGAAGTTTTCAACACGAGTTAAACGGTCTAATAAAGCTTTTTTCTCATTAGAAGATAATGCTTGTTTAAATGAACCTGTTTCAATTTGTGCTTGAATCCAATCACGTTCTTCTGTTGCTACTACGTGATTATATTCAAATGCTACTTTGTCTGTATAAACAGATTTTAAGTAATCGATTGCATCTTTACCATTTTTCACGTTTGCTGGCACATCTTTGAAGAAGATAGCTGCAGGAATTTCAGCTAAATCTGCAGCGCTAAGGTTGAACGCGCTCTCTTCAATTTGAGCTGTTTGTAGTTCACGGTTTTTCAAAGGATAAATATCTGCCGCTAAATGACCGTTTGTACGGATTGCATCTGCTAATTTCACAGCTGCTAATACTTTCTTGTAATCGCCAGCAGGAGCTGCTGCTGCATTACTAGCTACAGCTACTTCACCTTCTACTACTACTGGTGCACCAAATTGTTGGAATAATAATACTAACTCCGGTTCTACTTCTTCAGGAGACTGTAAGAATAAGTCGTATTGCTCCATCACATATCCTAGGTTAGGACCAGAGAAAGCTGACCATGGAGAACTTACAGTTGTAACGTTGTTCGACATGAAAAATGACCTCCAAATTTTGCCTTTCGGCAGTTCCATTAATTAAAATACAATTAATTATATAATATTTTTCTGTTCTTTTAAAGGATGATTGACATCTTATCCATTATTTAAAGAACGTTTTTTCCATCTCAATCTTACTACTCTTCACAAAAAATACAACTCTTTTTAGCAAATTAAGCAAATTTTTTCCCAAAGGATGAAATAATTAAATAAAGCATGTATTTTTCTCAATATTTCAGCGGGAATTTCATCAAGAAAACGGTTCCAACATTTTTAACACTCTTGACTTCCACAGAACAATTGTATTTTTCAAGTAACATTTTTGTAATACTAAGTCCTAAGCCTGTACCGCCTATTTGACGATTTCTTGCCTCATCAACCCTATAAAAGCGATCGAAAATGTATGGAATGTTTTCTTCTGCTATACCAATCCCATTATCTTCTATTTTTATCATTACTTCCTTTTCTAAGACAGATAATGAAATTTGAATCTCAGGAATTTTTTCACAATAACGAATTGCATTTTCTATTATATTACGAACAATTTGACTAAGTGCATTTTCTGTAATAAATAATCGCCCTATTTCTTCATCTTTCGACAGCGATATTCGAGCTTCTGGATGAAGGAGTCTTGTTTCCTCTATAACTGCTTCTAGAACAGCTACTGCATTAGCCTCACTTTTGATGTCCTTTTCTTCTCGACGTGCAAGTTCTAGTAATTCTTCGATCATTTTACGTATCCGCGCAATTTCCATTAATGAAGTATTAATAGATTCCTCTAAAATCTCTGGATCATCCTTCCCCCATCGTTTTAAAAGGGAGAGATGTCCTTCAATTGCCTGAATAGGCGTTCGTAACTCGTGAGAAGCATCCGCAACAAATTGTTGCTGCTTTGTAAATGATATTTGCAGTTCATTCATCATTGCATTGTACATTTTCAATAAATCACCAATCTCATCATGAGACGTGTATGATAATTGAATTGGTTCATTAAAGCCTTTATCCATAACGGTTTTCATAGATGAACGTAACGCATGCAATGGCTTCATCAAATAATTAGCTAGATAATAGCCAATTGATGCTGATAACACCAATCCTCCTAACCCCGCTATGAGCATGGCTGTCAATAAATAATGCATTAACGACTGAAACTTAGTTAATGGATGAACAACTTGAATATACCCTTTGAAGAAGCCGAGTTGAATCGGTTCATTAATAACAAAGGCATCCTTTTTATCAATTGTCATTTCTACTATTTCATGCATTACACTTAGGGGCGCAGCCTTCGAAGTATTATTAATGCTTAAAATCTCAATTCCGTCTGCATTATACATTCGGACGGTTTGATCTCGATCCACAATGGCTTTTAAAAGACCTGTGTTTTGTTGAATTTGCTGTACAGTAAGATTAGGACCTTGTGACTCTAAAAAGGATACCAAATCATCACTTGTAAGTTTAATCTTACTTTGCTCATCATTTATTAGCCATGTATGCAAAGAAATATAAACGACAATACAAATAATTGTATAGCTAAAAAATATAACAGCACTAGATGTTAGCATCCATTTTCTTTGTAACGATTGATTAACTAAATAATCTTTTATTTTTTTCATTCGCGCATCACGTACCCAACACCACGAACTGTTTCGATATAAGCATTCATATCACCAGGTAGTTTATTTCGCAAATGCCGGATATATACATCTACGACATTTGTCTCTATATCCGTATCATACCCCCAAACGGAGGTTAAAATTAGTTCTCGTGTACAAACTTTATTTTTATGCTCTATCAATAATTTAAGTAAATCATATTCAGTTTTTGTTAAATCAAGCTTATTCCCTTGTACAATTACTTCGTATGCCGCTACATCGATTTCGATATCACGAAAATGTAATGATTCCCCAATTTTTTCATCAGGCGTTATCCGACGTAAAATAGTACGGATTCTAGCTAGTAGTTCTTCAATAGCGAACGGTTTTACTATGTAGTCATCTGCACCAGCATCTAAGCCAGCTACACGATCCATAACAGCATCTCGAGCCGTTAACAATATAATAGGCACCTTTGACTGCGTGCGTATTCGACGACAAATTTCAATTCCATTTATCCCCGGAAGCATTACATCTAATAACAGCACATCAAAATTTTCAGATGAGGCTAGCTCAAGTCCTTCACGTCCATCAAAAGCGACGAATACATCGTAACCTTCATGCTTTAATTCTAACTCCACAAAGCGTGCGATGTGCTTCTCATCTTCTACCAAAAGTATTTTTTTAGGCATTTCTTCACCTTCTTTTCTAAAATAACCCTATGTGGGGTTTCCTCTTTAATCTGTTATAGCATAACATCAAACAAAAAGTCTGTACCACAAGCAACTACTTGTTTGTACAGACTTTTTTAACTTCTTTTAGCAAATGTAAGCAAAGCGTCAGCAGCATAGGTGGTGAGATGAATTCGTTTTTAAGCACTTTTCAGCGGGTACTCCAAACGTCCGTTCCCGTCTCTGCTCTTTCGGTACAAAAGACATCGACTGAAATTGAAGAACTCAGTAAAGACCACCACACTCTGTGGCAATCCATCTGTTCAAAAGCGTAACAACAACACACGACAGAGTGACCAACATCACGTTGACCCAAAGCTTCCGGCGAATGTCACGGAATTATACCGAGGCGTAATTGATTAGGCGTTAGTAATATAGAGATTATTTTTCCCAATTTCCTTCGCTTTATATAAAGCTTGATCTGCTAATTCTAGCAATTCATTTAATGTTTGACCATGATCAGGATAATATGCGATACCAATGGATACAGTTGGTGCAAAGTGATGACTTTCGATCGTCCAACCATTTTTTAGTTCATTACGAATGCGATTAATAATATCCATCATTTGTGTATGTCTCGTCTTAGATTTCCGAGTTAAACCTGTAAGGACGACAATAAATTCATCCCCACCCATTCGTATTACTACATCATTGTTACGTACAGCAGTAATTAATACTTGCCCAAAATTTCGGATAAAATCATCCCCTGTGTCATGGCCGTACCGATCATTAACACATTTAAAGTCATCCCCATCTATATAGAGCATGGCTAAACACTCATTACGCTCTTGCGCTTCAGCCAATAGTTTCGGAAACTCCTTTTCTAAAAAACGACGATTTGGTAGTTGTGTTAACGTATCATGATAAGCTAAATATAATAAATCATTCTCTCGTTCCTTACGATGAGTTATTTCACGAGATACCATCATGATTTGTGAAACTTTTTCGCGCTCTGGATCATGAACAACTGTTACGTTTCCTTCAGTCCAAACAGGCGTACCGTCCTTTGCCTTTAACAGTAGCTCAAACTGCGTTTCCGTTTGGCCTGAAAAATTATTTAGAAATGTTTGCCAAGACTTCCTACTTTGCTCATCGACAATGTTACTGTAAAACTGACCTTGTAATTCCACATTTTCGTAACCTAAAAATATCTCATAAGAAGGCGAGGTATAAATAATGATGCCATCTTCGTTTGTAATGACAATCAAATCATTTGTATTTTCTGTAATAAGACGGAATGTGCGTTCAATATTTTTCAATTCCGTTAACATTCTTTTCTTGTCCGTAATATCATAGTTAATGGATAAATATTGTTCTGTCTCGCCGAATTCATTTTTTAATGGAACTATAGCTGCTTCTACCCAAAAATCAGCATGGAATTTTGTACGATAGCATAGCTCCCCTCGCCAAATATTCCCCGCTTTAAGTGTTTTCCTAATTAATTTCAATAAATTTTCATTATTTTCACGAGGCTCTATTAAATTAAATGGTTGCCCTATTAGTTCTTCTGCTGTGAAGCCAGTCGCATTTAAAAACAAATCATTAACTTCTAGAATTTTAGCATCACTATCAAAAACAGCAATGGACGCTGCTGAATTTAGAGCAGCCTTAAAAACCTCTAAACCATGAGATTTTGAGCGCAACTCTGCTTTTTGTTCAGTAAATTGTGTGAAATCTTGCATGAGAAGAAAAATTACAAAAGAATTATCCTTTTGCATAACCGGAGATAGTGAAACTAAATACATGCGCTCTTTTTTATCCAGTGTATGAAGCTTGATGAGTTTTTCGCCAATATTTTCGCCCATAGCCGCTCTTTGTAAATAAGTCTGTATGTTCCCTACTTCATCTTTAGGAACAATTGGTAAATCGACGAATAATTGTTGTTTAACTGTTTCAGTATCTAATTTAAAGTCTTCTGTGAAGCTGGAGTTCACCTCATAAATAGCTCCTTCATCTGATAAGATAACCGTCGAAAAAAAAGCATGATCAAACATCGAACGCAGAAATAAAAACTTATCTTCGATGCTACGATCATAGAGAATTTCTTTTGTAATTGCTAAAATATAGTCTTCATTATTATGTTTAAGCGGTCGAACAGATGTCTCATATTTACGAACTTCAGATTTATAATAAGCATAATCAACATAATCCACTTGACTATGCTTTGTAATTGCTTGATTGTAATTTTCTTTAATTATAGAAAAATTTTTGCGACTTAACGTAAAGGTAGAAAGCATTTTCCCAATCGCCTCATGTGATAAGAATGCTCTAGCTGCTTTATTTAAGCGAATATATTGATAATCGTCTCCCACTTTTTTCATTAAAAAGACAAAATCTTTGCCAATAAACAATTCATTAAATAAATCTTCGCTTAAAAGATTTTCCATGCTGTCACCCCCATAAGTCGTTAATATTAATATAGAATTTTTATATAGTTTTTGTATATAAAAAAAAATCAATACTACTATTATAACATAATTTAAAAGAATCACCCTTCTCGAATTGGAAAAATTATATCCTTTTCAGGGTATTTTTTGATAATTTACCTCTTCTAAAGAAATAATATAATTCTAAAGAAATACAAATGACTAATTTTTACTAATTAAATTGATATTTTAGACTTAATACTTACAAAAAATGTAAATAAATAAAATTTAACTATTGATGCAATAGTTTATTTTTCAGAATTTACTGACTAATAAATTTAATTTTTGTTTTAGCGAGGAAAATGATTGCATAAAGCACGAAGATTGTTATATTATATTAAAAAAACTAGCCATTTTTCGGTATGGTCAAAAATCAGTAAGACAGCGGGAGATTATGGATTTCATAGTTATAACGTCTAGTTCTTTGGGTTTTAATTCCAGTACGAATTTTAGTTTTCTTCTTTATGTTTTAAAGGAATTGTTTTAACTACCCTAGTAAAGGAGGCGTTTCGTATGCTTAAACATCGAGACCTACATGAATGTACAGAGCTCTATGAGCTATTATCACACCCTTCTGTTTTCCCTTTTGTTCGTCAAAAAGCCACATCAGCTGATGAATATTGGTTTATGACAAAACAACTGATTGAAGAAGAAGCGAAGGGACTCGCTATTTCAAGGACGATTACTGATGATTGGGGTCAACCAATCGGCACCATTAGCATTCATGATGTCGAGGATGGTGCAGGCTTTTTAGGAACGTGGATTGGTCTCCCTTATCAAGGGCAAGGTTATAACCAGAAGGCGAAAATGCTTTTTTTGAACGAACTATTTTTTGAATATAACTTCCATACGGTATTTCTCCGTATTCGTGTTGAAAATATAAAATCACAGCGTGCAGCCTTAAAGCTACCGTATGTTGTGAGCGCAAATGAAAGCCACCCAACATTATTAGCTCAGGTTAACAGAGGCGAGGCGCAATTTAATTTATATAAAATCCCAAAAGACTTGTTCTATCTGACAACAGCCCATCAAATGGCAGAAGGCGAAGAACAAGCGATGTAATCTATTTAATTTTCATAAAAATAAGCTATGTGTTCTGTCTTGAAGACAGGCACATAGCTTTTTTGTGTTTTTGGTACATATTATTGCTGTATTATTATATAAGTACAGCTGTACAATAGGATACAAGTAAAGAGCTTACTTTTTATATTGTAAAATCAATTTCGCCATTTCTTCTGGCGTTTTCGGTCTTTGTGTTTTCTCCATTGTTGCAACCATTTCTGCTTTGCGCTCAGTTAATACATGGACTGATTTTTTAAAGGATTCCTTTGTTAACTCTTCCTCTTGTAATACTTCCGCATAACCCTGTCTTTTAAATAGGTTGGCATTTAATATTTGGTCACCACGACTTTTTTGTGCGGATAATGGCACTAATAACATCGGCTTGTGAAGTGCTAAAAATTCAAAAATCGAATTGGAGCCAGCACGTGAGACGATAAAGTCTGCCGCATGTAATAAATCTGGTAATTCTGTTGTCACATATTCAAACTGCTTGTAACCAGGAGTAGTTTCAAATGATTTGTCGTAATTTCCTTTACCACACAAATGAATGATCTGGAACTGTTTTACAAGCTCTGGTAGATTTTGACGAAGCGCATCATTCAAGACAACTGAACCTAGACTCCCTCCCATTACAAGAAGTACAGGTTTTAATGTTGTAAAGCCACATAATGATAACCCTTTCGCTCGATCTCCAGTAAATAACTCTTGGCGAATAATTGAGCCTGTGCATGTTGCCTTTTCTTTCGGTAAGTGCTGCAATGTTTCTTCAAAAATCGTAAAGATGTGTGATGCAAATGGCAGCGCAATTTTATTGGCCAAGCCAGGTGTAACATCTGATTCATGAATAACTACCGGAACACCAGCAAGTTTCGCGGCCATAACGACTGGTACAGAAACAAAGCCGCCCTTTGAAAAAATTACTTGGGGCTTCACTTTTTTGATAATACGAAAAGCCTGCATAATTCCAGCAAGCACTTTAAATGGATCTGTAAAATTTTTCATTGAGAAATAACGACGCAATTTCCCACTTGAAATACCGTAAAACGGAACACTAGGAAACGCCTCGCCTATTAATTCTTTTTCAATGCCCTGGTCTGAGCCAATATAGTGGACATCATAACCTAGTTCTTGTAAAGACGGGAGTATCGCTTGATTGAGCGATACATGACCAGCTGTCCCTCCACCGGTTAAAATGATTGTTTGTTGTTTCACATTAATTCTCCTATTCCTTAAAAGCCATACTACTTTTTGTTTACAGTCTTTTATTTTACTATATGCGAACGAAAAGATATAGATGAAGCTTTTAACTTCTTTCAGCACGTGTTTTATGTAGCGAAAGCGCAGCGTCTGCTACTTGTGTTTTATGTAGCGAGATTGCAGCGTCTGCTACGAATGTTTTCGGTGCAAAAGTACAATGTTAAAAGAGCAACAATTATGTCGAGGCATAATTGATTTTTCAGCTTTCCTCTATTTTTTATGCTATACTCATTAATTAAATATGTAAATGAAGGAAGATATACACTATGAATCAGGCAACTACGTTAAAAGAAAAATATGCATTACTATTAAAAATTATCGTACCCATTTTAGTCACGCAAGTAGCTATTTATCTTATTTCTTTCTTCGATATTTTAATGTCGAGTCGGTACGGTACTGCTGACCTTGCCGGAGTGTCAATCGGCTCCTCTATTTGGATGCCTACTTATATAGGGTTATCTGGAATTCTTCTTGCGATCACACCTATTGTCTCACAGCTTGTTGGTGCTAAAAAGGAGTTGGCAGCTAAGAAGGCAGTTCAGCAAGGAATCTATGTCGCTATCGTATTATCGATACTTATTTTTATTGTGTTATTCTTTGGTATTGATTGGATTCTTGGCAAAATGAATTTAGAAACCTCTGTACATACTATTGCTAAATCCTATATTCATGCGATGTGCGCTGGTCTTATACCACTCTTTTTATTTTTTGTCATGCGCTGTTTTATCGATGCGCTTGGACAAACTCGTGTCACTATGATTATTACATTACTTACAACACCTATTAATATTGTGTTGAATTATATTTTTATCTTCGGCAAATTTGGAGCATCCGAGCTTGGTGGTATAGGTGCAGGTGTTGCAACGGCGATTACATACTGGCTAGTTTTCTTGATAACAGTTTGGATTATTGCAAAGCGCGTGCCATTTGAACGCTTCCGCCTATTCCATGACTGGCCAAAATTCGAATGGCTTCGTTGGAAGGAAATATTAGTCATTGGTGTACCTATCGGAATATCTTTATTTGCAGAAACGAGTATTTTTTCTGCTGTAACAATGATGATGAGTAGCTTTAGTACAGCGATTATTGCAGCTCATCAAATAGCTTTAAATTTCACTTCCTTGCTCTATATGGTACCGCTTAGTATATCAATGGGCGTTACGATATTAGTAGGTTTTGAAATGGGTGCAAACCGAATGTACGATGCTAAACTCTACAGCTATTTATGTGTTGGCACCGCTATTTTATTTAGCTTTATTTCAGCTTGTATCCTTTTTATCCTTCGTGAGCCTGTTGCACATATGTATACGACTGATGGAAAAGTGCTAGAATACGCTGGTCATTTTTTAATATACGCTGCCATATTCCAGCTATCTGATGCTATCCAAGCGCCTGTTCAAGGAGCTTTGAGAGGCTACAAGGATGTTACAATGACATTTATCATGGCGATCATATCATATTGGATCATCGGCTTGCCTGTCGGATATTTACTGGCCACTCACACAGACTTCGGACCGTTTGGCTATTGGATTGGGCTAGTTGCAGGTCTTACTACAGGAGCGATTACTTTATTAATACGTTTATTACTTGTTCAAAAAAGATATACAAGGACTGCCAAAACAACAATAGCGAACTAGACTTTGTTCTAGTTTGCTATTTTTCATTTAATGAAGTAACTAACCTCCAAACTATATGAAGGGAAATTTTCTTTCTCCTAACGTTCCCCTATCCCTACTTACAGATTGTTTAAAATGTGAAATCAGATATTAATTAGACAAAGAACAAAACAAAATTTATATCTTACCTAAAGTAAAAAAAGGTTATTGACAAAAAATATGATTAGTATTAATATTATCTCAGATTCGAGATAGTTTAATTCAAGGTTTTTTATGTTAGTGGGACTGGCAGCAATACCTGTATAAAAATATATCTAATTTAACTATGTGAAAGTGATGATGTAATAGAACTCTATACTAGTACAAATCCATTAGGACCTTATGGTGAAACAATTGATGTTATTCAAGCTGTATTATTCTTAGCTTCTGAACAAACTTCCTTTATTACAGGTGTTGCTTACCTGTTGATGGTGGTATGTTCGCTTAATTATTAATGTACAAATAGTATGCATAATTTAAACGGTAAAGTTGCGATTGTAAACAGTTGGTGCAAGTGGATTAGGGTTAGTTTTTATAAAAGTCTATTAACAAATAGAGTAATACACGTTATTGCAGGTTATATAGAAAAAGGACAGGATGAAGCTAACACATTAGGAGATAACAGAAACATACGTTTCTTTAAAGTGGATGTTTCTAATGAACAACAAGTAAAGGAAACTACTGCACAAAAAGTTAATTGGTTCGGACAAGTAGATATAGCTAATGCTGGTATTCTTAGCGACACTATTACAGTTGACGGTGGCTATACTGCTAAATAAAAGTATGCGTCAACAACGTATAATTTCGAGCTTCTACTATGAAATATAAAAAAGATGACCGCTAAGCCTTTTACGACTTATTGGTCATCCTCTTTTTTCAATCAAGCTATTATTATTTTTGGATAAATTGTTGTGTCCAGTAGTTACCTGATTTCACATAGCCAACACCAATATGCGTAAATTTCTCATTTAAAATATTCGCACGGTGACCTGGTGAATCCATCCAAGCTTTTACTACTTCTTGAGGTGTACGTTGACCTTGTGCAATGTTTTCACCTGCACTCTTATACGTAATACCTAAAGCTTTCATACGATCAAATGGTGAACCGAATGTTGGGCTTGTATGTGAAAAATAGTTTTTAGATTGCATATCTTGTGATTTTTCACGAGCAGCTGCCATCAGTTTATCATCTGTTTTAAATGGTGCTAAACCAGCTTTTGTACGTTCAGCATTCGTTAATTTTACTACCTCTTGTTCAAATGCATTCACATCTGAAGTAGTTGTTGATGGTGTAGACTGTGATGGTGCAGTAGCTGTATTATCTTTTTGAGTTGTTTGAGTATTGTTATTAGTTGCTTGTGAATTGTTATTAGTTGTTTGATTATTTTCTGGTGCTTGTGTTTCTTTTGATGGTGTTTGTGTTTGTGGTAGATTTACATACCACTTATGATTTGACCATTGATTTGACCATTGATTTGACCATTTATAAGAATAAACAACTTTATTACAGTCTGTAGTTGTGTTCCCCTCTGTAGTATTTTCTGCAGCGGAAGCCATTTGAATTGGAGCTGCTAATAAAAATGTTGCACAAATTGCAGTTAGTGTTTTTTTCATTTTTGCAATTCCTCCTTCTCTGCAAACAATCGTAATGTACGAATTTAATAATTTTTTTACCAGCATCTGCTAACAACACCATCAGAGAAATAAATTCGCATCAAATAGAGGGTTTTTAACAATATTTTTTAGCATGTTTCGCCAATCTATGAAATACTTACGTTTCAAATAGGGTTGACACCTCTAAAAAACTATCAAATATTTTCAATATTCAAATAGAAAAACACTCCAAATAAAGTCTTAAAATATCGAAACATCCTTCCTTTATTTTTACGAATCCACAAAAAAATCTGCCCGATTACTACTTACATAAGACAACAGAACTTACGTGTCTTACAAGTAGAAATGAGCAGATTTTATTTTTCTATATAGAAAAACCTAATATTTTAATTAAGACCTATAACATTTAAGCTACTTACATCTTCACCAATGATTACGAGTTTTGCGGGCATTTTTACGTATTCCGGAAGCCACTGGACCATGCCATACGCATATTGAAATAGCATAGGATTTTTCACACCTTCAATTGGCACATAACCTTTCATACGATACACGGTTTCAGGCAATGTACGTACCCAATCTTCAAATTGCTCCTGTGTAAAGTCAACATCCTCAAATTCAACTAATCGTGAACCAAGATGCATTGAAGCTATTGGGGCTTTCACAACATCTTCTTTATCCACCTGAGCTGTTGCCTTTAAATCTTCTAATAAACGTAACGGTACTCGCCCATTTGTAGTTTGCAAAATAAAGGCATGAGGATTAAAGCCCTGTAGCTCATAAACAACCTGTGCTTGCTCTGCCTCTGTTAATAAATCCGTTTTGTTAGCCAGCAATAAATGTGCGTGACGGATTTGTTCCATAAATAAGGAGCGCACTTGCGGGGTTAATGTCTCTCGATTTAACCACAGCTTTGAGTCAGCGACCGTGACAATCCCTTTGACATTTAACTGTTCCGCAAATAACGGTGAATAAACAGCGTCTAACGCTTCAACAGGATGTGCAGCACCTGTAGTTTCAATTATTAAGACATCAAAATCACTATCTAATAGAAGAGATTGAATTTGTGCCTCTGTTTTTTCAGCGCCGGAGCAGCAAATACAGCCCTCTAGCATTTCCTTTAGCGGAATATCCTTTTCCACAGCCTGTGAGTCAAATGGTAGCTTTCCAAGCTCATTCATAATGACAGCAGGCTTTAAATCTTTTTCTTTCAGTTGTCGAATTACATCTGTTAGCATGGATGTTTTTCCGCTACCTAAAAAGCCACTAAATAAGTATACGTCCTTCATAATTATTACCTCCATATAAAAAGCTGTCGCAAAAGGCCACTAGAGACGCCTGCTGCGACAGCTACTTTGTTAGTTTGTAGTTTACTCAGTTTTTGCTGGTGTACCAGTAAGCAGCTCTTTTGCTTTTAACAATTGAGGATCATCTGCTTTTATTTTAGCACGTAATGCATCCATTAAAGCATACGTTGTATCGCCTGTTAAAACACCAGTCTCTTCAAGACCACTTGCAGCTTGCAGTTTTTTCACTGCACGTTCTGTGGATCGTTCAAAAATACCGTCAGCTGTACCAGGCTCATATCCTAGAACTTCTAGCATCTCTTGTGCCGCTTTTACAGAGTTAGACTGCACGCCCATTTTCATTTCCATAGATGGATCTAAGTATGGTAATGATGCATAAGATGGGTATGACACTTTAACATCTGGAGCAATACCTTTTTCGTGTATCCAGTTACCATTCGGTGTTAGCCATTTACCTGTCGTGAATTTAAGGTTAGAGCCATCTTTTAATGCTGTGACATTTTGCACTGTCCCTTTACCAAACGAAGTCTCTCCTACAATTTTAGCACCGACAGATTCTTTTAATGCCCCAGCTAATATTTCAGAAGCAGAAGCACTACCGCTATCGACTAACACTGTCACTGGAACATTATATTTTTTACCAGCAATAGCATTTGTAACTTTCGGTTCTTCACCTTTTTGTTGTACTTGTACAATCGGTTTACCTTCTGGAACAAATAAATTCGAAATTTCAATTGCAGCATCTAGGTAGCCACCAGGATTTTGACGTACATCTAAAACGATACCTTTCAATGCTTTACTTTCGTAATCTGCAAGAATCTTCTCAAATTCTTTTGCTGTATTTTCACTAAATGACGTTATTTGAATATGGGCAATATCCCCTTCAAGCATTTCACCGTAAACCGTTTCAACCGGTATTTCATCACGGACAATTGTCATATTAAGAGGCTCAGCGTTTCCTTCACGTTTCACGGTTAATTTTACAGGTGTTCCTTTTTCACCACGAATAAGAGCTACCGCTTCAGATGCACTTAATCCATGAATGCTTTTTCCATCAACAGTTAAGATAATATCTTTCGGTAATAGCCCTGCCTTTTCAGCAGGTGAATTTTTAATAGGTGACACAACTGTAATAGAGCCGTTACGCTCTTGAATTTCCGCACCAATTCCTTGGAAACTAGAAGACAATCCAGACTTAAATTGATCTGCTTCGTCTTTTACCATAAAATCAGAATACGGATCACCTAAAGCGTCAAACATGCCATTAATAGCACCATCGACCACTTTTGAATCATCGATATCTTTGTAATAGTTGTTTTTAAGCAAATCATAGGCTTCGTATAATTTCGAAAATTCCGCACGCCCGGTCGGTACTTTCACTTCAACTACTTTCTTTTCTCCAAATGTTAACGCAAATATCGTTAAGCCTGCAGTAATTAGGATTGTAAAGAACATAAGCATAATGAATTTAAACGGTTTCATTCGTATAAATTTGCCTGCAGGTTTTATTTCAGCAGGGGGTATTTGTTCAGGCTGCTGTTCTATACTATCTTTTTTCTGTTCATCCATCTTGATTGTCACCACTCTCATATACACTAACTTGATGTCACACTATTACCATCTTAACAGGTTATATAGAAGACGAAAAGAAAAATACTGTCAAAATTTCTCGACAGCTCTTGTCCTACAACAATCTTCATAAAATCCAGCATTCCTTAATCAATATATTGTTAAGCACATTATTCTATGTATTATTGCTTTAGATTTTGAAAAAGTAAAGGTGCTATTGAAATACTTCCTAAAAGCACCTCTAATATCTGCTAAGTTGAAGGTATATAATGGTACTGATTTTCTATTTTACTCGTTTCCACGAAGCAGTCAACTAAAATCCTCATAGAATATTAAAAATACATACCCACTTATGCATCTTAAATACTGTTGCCATTGACGAACACGGACGTCTGCATCAGCTCCAACGCACGTATAGTCGGTTTCATGAATGACAATATGAATATCCACATTTTCATACCCGAAATTTGCTAATGTTTATTTTTGATTTTGCACTAACTCAGTTCTCTTAATTTTTTTATAACAGAATATACTGTTAACCTATGAAAAGTA